>NZ_JBBOPF010000001.1:3067500-3135000 GCF_038003485.1 Paenibacillus sp. FSL H7-0703
GCTCCTTGACGCGTTCATCACTGAGTCTATTCAGCAATTCCTTGAGTTTGATATCCTCAGGGCCAATTCCCTCCATAGGAGATATCGCCCCGTGAAGCACATGGTAAAAACCATTAAACTCCTTGGTACGCTCCATAGCCACCAAATCCTTGGAATCCTGAACAACACAAATGACGGAAGCATCCCTCGTCTTATCCTGACAGATCCGACAAGGGTCCGTATCCGTAATGTTGCCGCAGACTGAACAGAAGTGCAGATTGCGTTTTACATTGACCAGCGCTTTCGCAAAGTCAATCACATCATCTTCCTTCATTTTCAGTACGTGAAAGGCCAACCGGGCAGCCGTCTTCGGCCCTACTCCCGGCAGGCGCGTAAAAGCATCAATTAGCTTTGCAATCGGCTCCGGATAGTACAATAGCGCGTTTCTCCTTTATGCAGCAGACTAGAACAAGCCCGGAATTTTCATGCCGCCTGTAAATTTACCCATATCATCATTAGCCAGTTCATCTGCTTTGGACAAAGCATCATTGACTGCAGTCAGCACAAGATCTTGCAGCATTTCTACATCATCAGGATCTACGGCTTCCGGTTTGATCGTGATGGACAACACTTTTTTATGTCCATTTACCTCCACCGTCACAACACCGCCGCCAGAAGTACCTTCGATTACTTTTCCGCCAAGTTCCTCTTGGGCTTTCAGCATTTGTTCCTGCATTTTCTTCACTTGCTTCATCATTTGGTTCATATTGTTCATTTCAATCATCTCCTTTAATGAAGTATACATCTAGACACTTGATTTAATCTTTAATGACTACCAGATCTTCCCCGAAAAGTTGAATAGCTTCATCAATCCAGGGCTCCTTGGACTTTCCCGGCGTATCATGCTCCGGCTCCAGTTGCAATTCTTCGGCAGGCTGGTCGGAAACTCCTTCAATCGCAGCATTCCAATCCTTTTGCATCATCGTTACTAAACGATAAGGATGACCCAACTGCTCATGCAATACTTTCTCGATGACCTGCTTATTGGCAGGCTTTTCGGTAGTTTCACGATGAATATTGTTCTTAAATGCGACCAGTACACTGTCCTCTAACACAGAAACTGGCTCACCGTCCATAAACCAGGCATGAACCGTAACTTTCGCCTCTTTTACCCCTTGTAAAATCTGACTCCACTTACGCCCCGCTGCTGCAAATGCTTCGCTCGACTTCTCAGCGATATAGCGATCCAACTGAGAGGGGAGTTTGGCCGGCGCTGAAATCCGCGGAGCAGGGGCACGACCCCCCGAAGCCTGACGGCCGCCCGACGATGCTTCCTGTCCAGCTCCAGCGCCCAATCCACCTTGCAGCGCGCGCTCCAGTTTCTTTTCCAACTCAGCAAGCTGGCGCTTCAACATTACCACATCTTCCTGCTCAGCTGCAGCACCAGAGCGCTGTGCGGCCGGCTGAACAACAGCTCCTGCTTCCCCCGGAATACTGCATAGTTTCAACAGAGCTACCTCAAACAAAGTTTGCGGCTGAACAGCATACTTCATCTCGCTCTGATAACGATTAAGGGTGTCAATCATCGCAAAGAGCTGCTCCTTGGTAAAAGCATCTGCCACTTCCTTAAATCGCTCTGGATCTAGCACTCGCTCCGTCATTTTGGTTGCCTGAGGCACCATCTTGATCATTAGCAGGTCTCGGAAATAGTACAGAAGATTCTCCATGCACTTATCCGCACTTTTACCTTCCTGCATAAAGTTCTCGATCATTTGGAGCACCGTGCCCACATCTTCTTTCAGCAATGCCAAGGCAAGCTTACCGAATTGCTCGGACGCAATACCTCCCGTCATATCCAGCACCTGCTGATAAGTAACCCGACCATCTGTAAACGAGGATATCTGGTCCAAAACGCTAACTGCATCTCGCATCCCGCCATCTGAAAGACGCGCAATGTACTGCAGTGCATCTGAATCAGCCTGTATGTTCTCCTGTTGACATATCAGGTCAAGCCGCTCCGTCTGTTCTTCCAGCGATACCCGCCGGAAGTCAAACCGCTGACAACGCGAAATAATTGTCGCCGGAATCCGATGTGGTTCAGTCGTAGCCAATATGAACATCACGTGTGGCGGCGGCTCTTCTAGTGTCTTGAGCAGCGCATTGAACGCTTCCGTCGTCAGCATGTGCACTTCATCAATGATATAAACCTTGTGCCGCACTTCTGTGGGCGCATATTTGACTTTATCGCGCAAATCACGAATCTCTTCAACGCCCCGGTTGGAGGCTGCATCAATCTCCTGTACATCCATGACCGCTCCGGCCGTGATCCGTTTACAGGCTTCGCATTCGTTGCAAGGTTCCGGCGCAGGTCCATGCTCACAGTTGATAGCCTTGGCCAAAATTTTGGCCGCACTCGTCTTACCTGTTCCTCGTGGACCGCTGAACAGGTAGGCATGGGACGTGCGATTTTCGCGGATGGCATTCTGCAATGTCTGGATAATATGCTGTTGTCCTACCATGTCCTTGAAAGCCTGCGGCCGCCAAGCACGGTACAACGCTATATGTTCCAATGCGCGTTACCCTCTTTCCCATTCACTTTCATGACCATTCATGGTCACTTCATTATACTATACTCCCGTCCGAATCTAAACCAGACACCTTCCAATTTATAAAACGCAAAAAAACATCTTCGCAATGATTGCCAAGATGTTCTAATTACTAATATATACCGTGCACCTGTTATTGATCGTTGTGATCCGAGCGGCAATCCTGAACAACAACTCGGGCTAGGCAACCCTCCGGCACAAGAGTGGGCTTGCTTATGGCTGCTTCCTTCCGGACCTGACCAGGTTCACAAGTACTCATTGCGGAGGACCCAGCCGTCAACATTGTGCGCAGGGACCAGCCTCACATCAACAACACCTCTAACAGGAATTCAACCTCGCTATAGCGGATTGCGAGTTACAGGGCACCGCTACCTCCCCATCTAGCACGGTGAAAATAAGTATATCTTAAGGCCGCATAAAAAGCAAATACACATTATTACAAAAAGAGCCCTCTGCAAGTTGCAGAGGGCTCTAATAACTTTATAACCTGCGGTAATCCATTAGATACCGTATTTCTTTTTGAAACGATCCACACGTCCACCAGCATCAATAAATTTCTGCTTGCCTGTGAAGAATGGGTGGCAGGCGGAACAAATCTCTACACGCAGAGATCCTTTCACAGAACCCGTTTCAAACGAATTTCCGCAAGCACAAGTGACAGTAGTTACGTTAAATTTTGGTTGAATAGCTTGTTGCATTGAACTTTCACCTCTTTCCGCCCTGAACGTCCTATCAGTCCAGAGTTGTATGAACACATGTTCACATTATAGCACTTGAATATGAGCGTTTCAACAACTCTTTTCCGCATTCAATGATGGCGTAAAATAGGTGAGTTTCAAGTTGCTATTGATCATTTTAGGCCCTGGCAAATTTGGGACGTGCCAGCCCTTGTGGCGGTACATGAGTGTAAGAACCGATGACTACATCAGGCAGTTCCTCACGATAAATCTCAAGCATTTGCTTCATGCCAAGAATCTCACCTTGAGCAGGCGGAATCAACTCCAGATAGCTTTCAGGATCGATATTCAAGTTACGCATTTGAATCAGCTTGAGCTTAGTACGTTTGGCAAATTCAATCATTGCCTCAATTTCTTCCTCTCGGTCTGTTACACCCGGAAAAATCAAATAGTTAATCGACGTATATACTCCCTGCTCAGAAGCATAACGAAGTGATTTTTCCACATTAGCCAACGTGTAGCCGCGCGGCTTGTAATACGCATTGTAGTGATCGTCCAGTGCACTAATGGTACTAACGCGCATCAGATCAAGACCCGCATCCACGATTCCCCGGATATGATCGCTCAATCCCGCATTCGTATTGATATTGATGTATCCCATATCGGTAATGGAGCGCACCTCTTTGATCGAATCAATAATCAGTTTGGCTTGTGTGGAAGGCTCACCTTCGCAACCCTGGCCAAAACTGATAATGGACTCCGGTGTCTTCAAATGTTCCAGCATAACTTCTACAATTTCTTCGACACGGGGACGGAAGTTCATTCTTGTCTGCGGAGATACAAAGCCACTGTCATCCGGCTGTTCAGATATACAGCCAAAGCAACCCGCATTACACGAATAGGATACCGGAACTCCCCCTTCCCAGCGATTCAGGAATGTGTTCGAGGAAGTAAGACATTCGTAGCCCAGCGCACAGTTAGACAAATGTTGGTACAGCCTATTTTCGGGATATTGCTCCGTCATCCGCTGAACACCCAGTTTAACTTGATGACGGTCACAGTTTTCCGGATTCCACTTGGATGGACTGTCACTCTGCTCTGCCGTTACATAAAATGCCCCGTCTTTCCAGACTACGGCCGAATAACCGAACAAGGGAAGTTTGTACTCCTTATCGGTCTTCACATATCCCGGCAGGCACAAGCGCGTAAAACCTTGCGGCAATAAAGCCCCTACTGCTTGCATATCTCCGGGAAGAGAAACCATTTCCCCTGTTTCAGGGTTCATACCGACCGGGCGAGTGCTGGGCAGGCTTACCAATGTAGCTCCTTCCGGTAACGGAATAAGCTCATCCTCCATGATTTCAACAATCATGTCTGCACTACGGGCAAGCCCATACAAAGAAGCATGATCATATACATTGCCTTTTTCGTCGGCATACACCAAATACATTATGGAGCTCCTTTCGCTCCGTTAAGCCTACGCCATTAACAAAAACAAAATGAATGGTAACGACTGTGTACTTACGGAACAGATAAAATACATGAATGGGTTTTAGTTGGTTGTGGCCGGGACTGACGCTGTGGTAGAACGCGCAGTTCTCCGTTGTTGCCCACCAGAACTGCTTTGCGAGCTACTGGAAGAAGGTGCCGTCAAATCAAACGAAGCCAAAAACTCAGCATTAGTTTTGCTATTACGCAGCTTTTTGAGGAAGCCTTCCACAAAATCATGGCTTTCCGTCATGTTTTTACGAATGGCCCAGATGGTATCCAATTCTTCCTTGTTCAACAACACTTCCTCACGGCGTGTGCCGGAACGACGAATATCAATCGCAGGAAAGATACGACGTTCTGCCAGCTTGCGGTCCAAATGCAACTCCATGTTGCCTGTACCTTTAAACTCTTCATAAATGATATCGTCCATGCGTGATCCCGTATCAATCAGCGCTGTAGCAAGAATCGTCAAGCTACCGCCTTCCTCCACATTCCGAGCCGCACCAAAAAAGCGCTTTGGACGGTGAAATGCCGCCGGATCAATACCCCCGCTCAAAGTACGACCAGAAGGAGGGATAACGAGATTGTACGCACGAGCCAAACGTGTGATGCTATCCAACAGGATGACAACATCCTTTTTATGTTCTACGAGACGCAGCGCACGCTCCAACACGAGTTCTGCCACTTTAATGTGATTTTCAGGAAGTTCGTCAAATGTAGAGGCCACAACTTCACCTTTAACAGAACGCTGCATGTCAGTCACTTCTTCGGGGCGTTCATCAATCAACAAGACAAAAAGCTCGATCTCGGGATTGTTAGTAGAAATGCTATTGGCAATTTCTTTGAGGAGAAGCGTCTTCCCAGCTTTGGGAGGTGCTACAATGAGTCCGCGCTGTCCAAGTCCGACAGGGGCCAGTACATCCATAATTCTCGTAGACAAATGGTTGGGGGAAGTTTCAAGGACTAATTTGGTTTGCGGATACAGTGGAGTCAGTGCAGGAAAATGTAGCCGCTCAGCAGCTTGCTCAGGACTTCTTCCATTGACGGCGTTAACTTGAAGCAATCCAAAATATCGTTCATTCTCTTTTGGCGTTCGGCATTTACCGGAAACAAGATCGCCTGTTCTCAAGTCAAACTTGCGGATTTGTGAAGCAGAGATGTAAATATCTTCGGTACTCGGGAGATAATTGATCGGCCTCAGAAAGCCGTAACCTTCGGGAAGGATTTCCAGAACCCCCTGCATAAACATCAATCCGCTTTTCTCAGCTTGTGCGCGCAGGATCGCGAATATTAATTCTTTCTTTTTGAGCGTTCCGTAGTACGGGATCTGGTATTGCTTGGCCAGCTTGTACAGGTCGGTCAGCTTCATTTCTTCCAGATCGGAAATTTGCAGATCCATATAATAACCACCTATTCAATTATTAAGTCCATTCATACATCTAAATGATAGACAATGATATCATAAACACCATTAACATAATTTTAACCAAAACAAATAAAGTTATGCAGCCATCTGCCTGAATTATACCGAATTATTCCGGTTTTCCGATAAAAGATTGTTAGGTATGAACCACAATCTTGTATCAAGCAGCGGCTGCATAGGTGTTGCCCGTTCTATTGCTTTCGTTCCGGGAGTTCGAAAAAATTGCATGGTTTAATTATTCAGTCTGCCGCCATACATCCGCACCTAAAAGACGCAGGTTGGAAACAAGGTGATCATAACCACGGTCAATGTACTCGACACCCGTCACCTCAGTTACACCTTCGCTTACTGTAAGTCCAGCAATGACAAGGGCCGCTCCGGCGCGCAGATCTGCCGCTTTTACTTTAGCTGCATTCAGTTGACCACCCTCTATAATGGCAGACCGACCCTCTACGCGAATTTTAGCCCCCATACGCACCAGCTCAGGGACGTGCTTAAAACGATTGCTGTACACAAAATCGCTCAATACACTGACACCCTGCGCTTGCGTAAGCAAGCTGGTCATGGGAGATTGTAAATCTGTAGCGAATCCGGGGTATATCAAGGCTTTAACGTCGACATGTTCATAGGAAGGTGTACCCAGTACGCGAATACTTTCATCATATTCCTCGATGCCGATGCCCATTTCCTGCATTTTTGCAGTGAGAGCCTCCATATGTTTGGGGATTACATTGTCAATCAGTACATTTCCACGGGTTGCCGCAGCAGCAATCATATATGTGCCCGCTTGTATACGGTCAGGTATGATGGAATGACGGCAGCCATGCAGCTCCGACACACCTTCAATTCGAATCGTTTCCGTACCGGCACCTTTAATAATAGCCCCCATCGAGTTTAAAAGAGTTGCTACATCTATAATCTCAGGCTCTTTAGCCGCATTTTCGATAATTGTGGCGCCTTTGGCACGTGCAGCCGCCAGCATAATATTAATGGTAGCGCCTACGCTGCTAACATCCAAATAAATCTTAGTTCCGCGCAGTTCTTTGGCGTGCAAATGAATAGCGCCGTGCTCGTTCGTTACCGTGGCACCCAGCGCTTCGAAACCTTTGATATGCTGATCAATGGGCCGGGGTTCGAAATTGCACCCTCCTGGCAAACCGATGATCGCTTCCTTGAATCTGCCCAGCATGGCTCCCATCATATAATAAGAGGCTCGTAATTTCTTAACAGGCCCATTCGGCATAGGAATGGATTTAATGGAGGATGGATCTATTTTCATCTGGCTACCTTCCCAGGTAACCGTTGCACCAAGTTCCTCCAGTATTTCGGAATACACCGCCACATCACTCAACAGTGGCAAATTGTCCAAAATGACTTCCGACTCTGCCAGAATGGCTGCGGGAATCAAGGCGATGGCACTGTTTTTGGCACCGCTGATGGAAACTGTACCTTGAAGCGGCCGTCCACCGGTGATCATCAATTTTTCCATAAGCTTGAGGGTCCCCCTACGTGTTTTGCAGTCGGTCAAACAATAATCTCAAATCATAAACTTTTAACTTTTTTAGTGGTGAAAATGGAAAGACACCGGCTAAGCGGTGTGCTTTCCATACCAAACTATTCAACTGTACAGATTTAAATATTTTGTGCAGCAGAACTACAGCTACAACTAAGAAATACATCTAGCCCGTGCAGACGCACGACCAGTTTGATTCATTATTACGCTTTGTTGTTGGAACCGAACTCACGAATTTTACCGATAACGGTTTGTTTAATCGCTTCACGACCTGGAGCGATGAATGTACGTGGGTCATAAGCATCCGGTTTCTCAGCAAGCACTTCACGAACTACTTTCGCAAATACGATTTGGTTCTCAGTGTTTACATTGATTTTGGAAGTTCCCAGAGAGATTGCTTTTTTAATGTCATGTGTTGGGATACCAGTACCACCGTGCAGAACGAGTGGAAGTTTGATTGCATTGCAGATCTCTTCCATTTCTTTAAATCCGAGGTTTGGCTCGCCTTTGTAAGGTCCGTGTACGGAACCCAGTGCAGGTGCCAGTGTATCGATACCTGTTTCATTAACGATACGCAGACAGTCGTCCAGCTTAGCATACATTACGTCGCCGACAACATCATCCTCTTGACCGCCAACCATTCCAACTTCAGCTTCAACAGAAACGCCTTTGGAATGAGCATATTCAACCACTTTTTTCGTTGTAGCAATGTTTGTGTCGATCGGGCTGTGGGAATCGTCAATCATAACGGATGTGAAACCAGCGTCGATAGCTTCTTTACATTTTTCAAAGCTGGAACCGTGGTCCAAATGGATCGCAACTGGAACGGTGATTTTCATGTCATGAATAAGACCTTCTACCATTTTAACAACAGTGTAGAATCCGCCCATGTGACGTGCTGCGCCTTCAGAAACGCCCAAGATTACTGGGGATTTTTCTTCTTCAGCAGCGCCCAAAATAGCTTGAGTCCACTCCAGGTTATTAATGTTGTATTGACCTACTGCATATTTTCCTTCGAGTGCTTTGTTCAACATGTCTTTCATAGATACCAATGGCATGGTTACAGTCCTCCTAAAGGTGTTTGGGTTTGTCTATATTTTAGCCGACATCACATACGGGCTTATTATACCACAACCCATGTTAAATACTAAACAAGCTTTTGCATATCAACACATACAAAAATCACGCCCAGGACGCCGTTTTTCCATAGAATTGTATAAGGAGAGGATTTACTTTCAGTATTTCCCATAATCACAAACAAAAAACCCTGTTGTGTTAACAGAGTTCTCAACCATAGTGACTCACCTAATCACCTCTGAGTTGCTTGTTCACAGCGATCCGCATTTCGTCAATATCAAAGGGCTTGGTAAAATGCATTAGCGCACCTAGCTCCGTCGCCTCTTTAATCATGTCCAGTTCTCCATATGCTGTCATCATAATAACCTTGATATCAGGATTCATGGTTTTTAGATGCTTCAGAATTTCGAGTCCGTCCATACCTGGAATTTTCATATCGAGCAGAACCAGATCAGGTGGTTCCTTCTCAACAATTTCAAGTGCAATTTTCCCGTTCGCCGCCTGAAAGGTCTCATAACCCTCACTTCCGAACACTTCCATCAGTAAAATCCGTATTCCATTCTGGTCATCGACGATTAATACTTTCTTCTTTTCCAATGTTTTAACCTCCTAAGATCTTAAAACGAGGATCATGCAGCTATTGCCATAACAGCGTCCGATGACGTACAATATCCGTCCCATACCTAAAACTATATTCGCTCCTGCAAAAAGAAAATCCTGCTCTTATACATAATTGTGGAATATTCTTTCATAATCAGGAAGCATGGGATAAAAAAAGACCTCCCTGAGGAGGTCTTACAAGCCATAGCATTAACCTTGAAGCTGCAATGCTGCCTTTACAAATTCACGGAACAAAGGCTGTGGACGATTCGGACGGGAAGTAAATTCTGGATGGAATTGTACCGCCAGGAACCACGGATGCTCAGGGAGCTCCACAATTTCCACCAAGCGTCCATCCGGTGAAGTACCGGAAATACGAAGACCCGCTTTTTCAATAACTTCACGATATTCGTTATTGAATTCGTACCGATGACGGTGTCTTTCGTACACCAGCTCGTCGTTGTAGCAAGCCGAAGCCAGGGAACCTTCCACCAGTTTGCATGGATACAAGCCAAGACGCATCGTACCGCCCAAATCTTCGATGTCTTTTTGGTCAGGAAGCAAATCGATGACAGGATAATCAGTAGCCGGGTTAATTTCCGAGCTGTTGGCTCCTTCGAGACCAGCCAGAGAACGGGCAACCTCAATGACAGATACCTGCATACCCAGACAAATGCCGAAGAACGGAATTTTTTGCTCCCGTGCATAACGAATGGTACTAATTTTGCCTTCAATTCCGCGATCGCCGAAGCCACCCGGTACGAGAATGCCGCCAATGCCGCCCAGCATGTCAGCTACGTTCTCGTCCGTCACTTCTTCAGCGTTCACCCAACGGATTTTCACGTCTGCATTCGCATCAAATCCAGCGTGAGAAAGCGATTCAACCACACTTAAGTACGCATCATGTAACGCAACATATTTACCAACAATGGCAATCTCAACCTTTTTATCCAGCTTGCTGATTCGATCAACTAACCCTTCCCATTCGGCCATATCTGGTGCAGGTGTTGTCAGCTTGAGGTGGTTAACTACGATTTCGTCCAAGCCTTCTTCACGCAGGTTCAACGGAACCTCGTAGAGGGTTGAAGCATCGCGGCATTCTACCACTGCATTCGCATCAATATCGCAGAACAATGCAATTTTAGCCTTCATATCGGAGGACAGTTCATGCTCTGTACGGCAAACAATGACATTCGGTTGGATACCGATACTGCGCAGTTCTTTTACACTGTGCTGAGTTGGTTTGGTTTTAACCTCACCAGCAGCTTTAATATAAGGAATGAGTGTTACGTGAATGTACATCACATTCTCGCGCCCAACTTCGCTTTTGAGCTGACGAATAGCTTCCAAAAATGGCAAGCTTTCAATATCGCCCACAGTACCGCCGATTTCTGTAATAATTACGTCCGAACCTGCTTCACGGCCTGCACGGTACACGCGTTCCTTGATTTCGTTCGTAATATGAGGGATAACCTGCACCGTACCGCCCAAATATTCTCCGCGACGCTCTTTGCTGATTACGCTGGAATATACCTTGCCTGTTGTGACATTGCTGTTCTTGGACAGATTAATATCAATAAAGCGCTCATAGTGTCCCAAGTCAAGGTCCGTTTCCGCACCATCATCCGTTACAAACACTTCACCGTGCTGGTAAGGACTCATCGTACCCGGATCGACATTCAGGTAAGGATCAAATTTTTGAATCGTTACCTTCAGTCCCCTGTTCTTCAAAAGCCTCCCCAGTGAAGCTGCCGTAATCCCTTTGCCCAAGGAAGACACAACCCCGCCTGTCACAAAAATATACTTTGTCACTGTTCAAAACCCTCCTAGATAAGATGCAAAATTCAGGCGACATTATGATGTTATCGTAACCCGTTTGCACGGATTATCATCCATGAAGAAGGCAGCGGAATCATTTTCCATGTCCGCCGCCCTTAGCCCTCTTTCATGAGTGAAAACACCCCTATAAAAAACAAAAAAGCACTCCCGTAGTACGGGGCACTTTTATACAAAAAGCAAACATATAAGTGAATCAATCATAAGCCCAAGCAATAGTTTACCCCGTGTCCAATCCGCTGTCAAGGAAGTTATCCGTGTTAATTTGTCCATTGAACCAGATTGGAGAGAATCCACCTGAAAGCTTTAAATCAGAAGATGTTTTCAAGAAAACGGTCATGAAAAAGGGGAGAACGCATCTCCCCTTGCAGCCTGTTCCTAACGAAGCGAATCGTCGTCTTCCGTCGACTCATCGTCGTTTTCATCTTCTGAATCTTCCTCATCACTGAGGTCTTCATCGTCTATAACCACGTCTTCATCACTATCATCATCATCTTCTTCTCCGTCGAACAGCTCATCTTCGCCATCCTCGTCTTCGCTATCTGCATCGAAGTCGTCATCAGAGTTGTATGTTTCTTCTTCCTCATGATAGTCATCTTCATCGTCATCGTCTTCGTCGTTAATAATACGAGGACGCTTGGCGCCTGTCAGGGCATCTTCGGATTTATCTACCGGATACCAACGTTTCAAGCCCCACAGATTCGTACCGACACAGGCAAAACGCCCGTCAATGTTGATTTCAGTATATAGCTGAGCAATAACGTCATTAATTTCTTCGTCGGAAAAGCCACGCAATTTGGCGACTTCCTTCATCAGGTCACGGTAATAATACGGAGTATTGGCTGCTTTCAATACCATAAATGCCAAATCCACCATTGGAGTCTCGTGGACTTTCTCCGGGTCAATCTTCAAGTTGAGTGGGGTACTCACCTAGGGACACTTCCTCTCACACGTAATTCACAAGAACATGTTTCAGAGCATACACGATACATGCAATACTAACATATCCATTATCAAAACTAAGTAAAACCTATTTGGAAGCAAATTGCAAGTTAAAGATGGGTATCATCATAATTTCCAGGAATATCCCTCTAAACAAGACGGCATACATAAAAAGACGGGGTTCCCCCCGTCTTCGACTGTACCCGCTCCGGGAGAACCCCCCAAAGTTGTTGCACAAGAGCTTTATGCCCTCCATGTATCGTATGTGTCCACGGCCACTTTGACACGACAAGCAGGCCTATTTCCATAAAAAAGGGGCAGGTTTCCCATGCCGCAGTTGACGCTTGCTCATACAATACCTCAGCATGGCTCATCGGAGGGGGACCGTCTCAAATGGACTATCCGGATTTTTTGCAGCGTTTGCATGAGGGTATTTCGGAGCCGTCCGGCAGTGGACGGAACAAACAGATCATCACGTTCGATAAGCCTCACCAATACCGGGAATGCCTGTCCTATCTCAGGAAGCTGAAACCCGAGCTTGCGGGATTACGGCAAGTACAACCGGCCCGACTAATCCGTGCTTTAATCGCTCCGCTTTCAGGGGGAGACAGGCTGGGCAAATATCACAACGGTGTCACCGTTGAAGAAGATACCCGCATGAAGGTCCACGCTGAAACTGCTCATATACCAAAAGCAGAAAAGAACCTTTCCATGCCATGGGGAGTCAAACAGGTACGTGCATACAAGGCTTGGCCTTCCTCGACAGGGAATCGGGTCAGAATCGGTGTGATCGACACAGGAGCGGATTTTCAACATCCTGATCTTCGTCATTCTCTCGCCAGAGGTATTAATTTGCTTAACCGAACCATGCTACCCTATGACGATAACGGCCATGGTACTCATATTGCTGGAACTATCGCGGCGTCCAACTATGACGAAGGTATGGTCGGCGTAGCACCACGGGCTTTAATTCATCCCGTAAAAGCATTTGATCATAATGGAGCCGCCTACGTCTCCGATATCATCCTTGGTATCGACTGGTGTGTATTAAATCGTGTCGATATCATCAATATGAGCTTTGGTATGAAGTCGCGCAGCAAGGCACTACTTGATATGGTGAATAAAGCATATCATAACGGCATTGTGATTGTAGCGTCCTCGGGAAATGAGGGCAAGCGCCGAAGTATTGACTATCCAGCCCGCTATTCTCAGACGATTTCAGTGGGGGCTACCGACAAATACAGACGCATCGCGCCTTTCAGCAACCGGGGGCAATTTGTAGACGTGTACGCACCTGGCGAAAAGATCACATCCTCCTGGATCCATGGCAAGCATCACGAAATGAGCGGTACCTCTATGGCTACTTCCCATGTGACCGGAAGCATCGCACTTCTCCTTTCACTGAGGCCGGAACTGGGGCCTGGAGAAATCAAGGCGTTGCTTAAGCGTACCGCCACACCGCTTCGTCTGCGTAAAAGCGCCGGACGGAGCTCTATCTCGACCAAACTTGGAGAAGTCGATGCCTTCCGATTGATGCAGGAGGGCACAAAGTGAATGATATTGTGATGCTAAACCTCTAGTGTAGCGCCCGGCTCCAGAGAGTGAACTTTTCTGGCAGGACCTTCACATCCACTATTTCCTTCTCTTATCAACTCATCTCGTACCAGGTCGGTCTGCAGCTTCGGCGCATGAACGAGTACAACCTGTTTGCTAGGCAGCTCCTTCAGCATTTGCCGCACATCTGATAATCCCTGATGCACCTTATAAATCAAATGCCGAGCTACACAGTTGTTATTTTCATCCGCACGTTCCAACAGATGTTTGCCAAAAGAGCCCTGTGGAGCATGTCCGGTCAATATAACACTGTTGCTAATGCTTTCTCCGCTATCTTCACCCTCCCCCATGTTGCGGTTATCCGAAAGATACTGATAGTACCAACGCGCCTGTGGGGAATCCATCATGCCGTCTCTTGTTATGATAATAGCCGTTGGGTTCTGTTCCAGCAGACTCACTCGTTCCGCAGCATCACGAGGCACGAAGACCCTGTCACTGTTTAGCACATGTTTTATTCGCGCCGGGGCTTCTGGACGCAGCCATTCTTTCCAGCGGTTTAACTGTTTCAATCCCTGCCATATGTCGTGCTCTACAATCATTGCCTGTTCAGGGAATTGCTCGCTAGCCCATACGATCATGTCCTGTCCTCTGCCAAAGGCAGGCACCGGCAACAACACATGACCTCCAGACCATAATATCCGCTCCATCTCGACCCTCAGCCGCTCCAGCTTAACAGGCTGCGGGTCTATATCCATGCCATAGGCATTGTCCATAATGGATATGTCCGCTAGATTGGGCTCTGACTTCCATTCAGGTAGGTCATGCAGCCCCTCCCCAACACCCAAGTCTGGCGCATCGGCAGCAAGAAGCTCAGATTCGCGGCTGTAATCTCCAGAAAAAAACAACCGCTTCCCTTCCATTTCTACCACATACCACACTGCACCAGCCAAATGTCCACTGCGTCCCCACATGATTCTCACACCCAGACAAGCCTCAATCCATTCTCCTGCTGGCGCTTCATCTTCTAGATAGCGATAAGCAATGGATTGGATATCCTGTTCGTCGTATGGCAAGTCGGCTCCTCTCGATTCAACATAAGTATGCCAGGAGCGAAAATAGGAGCCTAACTGCTCAGCGGTGGCCTTGGTCGTCCAGACCTCCCCCTGGTATCCATACTTGTACAGTAAGGGGAGCGCCATGGAATGATCCTCATGTGCATGTGACAGCAATACAGTGGTCAGTGTCTCCGCATTTTGCGGCGGAAAAACCGGATATTGTCCGGTTCCTTCCTTTTTCACGCCACAATCCAGCATGACGCGATGCTGCGTTCCTTCAAAAACATAGCAGGAGCGGCCATGTTCGCCCGCTCCTCCCCAAATCCTAAGCTTGGTCATGATCATTTCCACTTTCTTTGCGAGTTTAAGCTTTCGATTAAGATCAGCAGCAGTGTGGTCATTCCGACCGATATGACGGCCATCGCCATCCCAAGTGACACCTGTCCCTGCTCAAATTGTGCAAATATGTAGGTTGCAGACGTCTGAACGGATGGCGGCAAAATCAGCAACGATCCTACCAGCTCGCGTGAAGCGATCGTAAATGTCATCATCCAACCAGCGAGCATTCCCGGTACAATCAGCGGCAGTACAATCCGGCGGAATATGTAAGACGGTCGGCCGCCAAATACCTGTCCCGCCTGAAAAAGGCCCGTGTCCACCTGTGTAAAGGCGCTTTTGACATACTGCACCGTATAAGGAACAAACAAGATAACATACGTCAGAATGACCATGCCGTATGTGTTATATAAAGGGATCGGCATCCATGGCGAGTTCCACCATAAAATTAGGCCGACCACCATAACAATTCCCGGCACCGTATTCGGAAGCAAGCTAAATGCATCAACCGTCCGTTGGATTCTTGTGCGTGAGCCGCCAATGACAAGCGCATACCAAGTGCCCAGCGCCACAGCAAGCGTCGATGCGCCCAAAGAGAGAAACACGCTGTTCAGGAGCGCCTCCATGCTCTCTGATCCCCAAGACAGCAGTTCCTTGTAAGAGTCGAGCGTCAAATTATCCCAGGCAAGCCCAATTCCCCTCAGCTTCATCGTCGAGGCTGAAAGAATTGAAAAATAAGGAATGCCAATGGACGCAATGAGCAACAATAGAATGAATGCAACACTCAGCCCCGTAGTCCAGCCGGATATACGAAGACGGGACGGACGCGAACCTTTACCACCTACCAGCCTGTACGTAAACTTTCGGTTGATCACCGATTGCGCATACCACATGAGCAGGCAGGCGGTTAACAGCACCGAGGCCATTGACGTCGCTTTGCCAAAATCTATGGGCCAGCTGGAAATATATTTGTGAATTTCCGAAGTCATGACCTCATACCCGATACGTCGCCCAAAGGTAGCGGGGGTGCCAAACTCGGCAATTGTTTTAACGAAAATGAGCAACGCACCCATTCCGTAAGCTGAAAGCAGCAGCGGTAAAATGATTCGACGGAACCTGTACAGAAAGCCGCCGCCCATTACGGCTCCCGCCTCTTCCAGGCTCCCGCCAATCCTCACCAGCGCCCCGCGCAGCAGCAGATACAGGAATGGAAACAGATGCAGACTCATAATCATCACCATGCCACCAAGACTAAAGAAGGACGGCGTTAAGAAATGCAGGTCCGGGAACAATTGCTCCAGATATCCGTTTTTTTGCATAAACAAAATCCAGCCCATGGACCCGATATAGGGCGGGGTCATAAACGGAATCAGAAGAACAACATCCAACCAGCGCCAGTGTGCAAGACGAGTGTTGGACATGATCCAGGCTAGCGGAAGTGCAAGTACCGTCGTTCCTGCAATCACACAGATGCCTAGCCAAATCGAGCTGAACAGCACTCCCGCAAATGGTGAAGCAGCTAACGTTCGAAAAGGTGCATCCCATTGAAATTTTTCATCAACATATACACTTTGGATAAAGATTTGCAGCAACGGCATCACAATTAGGAAAAGAAGCGCGATTAGAGCCAGCGTCAAACACCACGCTCTGATGTTTTTAACGGATAAGCCTCCCATCGGCTTATTTGAACATTTGCGTGAACTTCTCTGTCACGTCTGATCCGTGCTCGCCCATCCATTCCCAATTGGTCTTCAGCAATGGGATCTCGTCCAGGTTGGCACGCTTGTCGGCTTTGATATCCGTGCGGCCCGGGAGTAAAGAGGCATCAGCTACTAGTTTCTGTGCCTCGTCCGACAACAGATAGTCAATAAATGCCTTGGCATTCTGCTCATGCTGCGTTGACTTAAGAATTGCGGCAGGACGTGGGCTGATGACTGTCCCCTCTGTCGGATAGACGATATCAATCGGCTCACCTTTGGCTTTAGCCTTGTAGGTCATGTAATCGACCGCAGCGACGACTACACCTTTAGCTCCGGTAATCACGGGGTCCAGCGCTTCCTGATTGGCACCAGCCATAGCAACACCGTTAGCCTTGTACTGCTCGAACAACGTCCAGCCTCCATCGCCCTTGGCGCTCAGATAGCCAGTCATAAAATCCAACGCTGAGCCGGACAGGGATGGATCGGGAATATTAACCTGATCCTTGTACTCAGGCTTCGCCAAATCAGCCCATGAGGTTGGTGGTGTTTTCACCAGCTTCGTGTTATACGCAATGCCCAGAGCAGAAGCACTGGTACTGAAGTAGTTGCCCTCCTTATCGGACCAGTCTGGATTTAGCTTGTCTGCGTTCTTGGCATCCGGGTAAGGCAGCGTAAGTCCTTCCTTTTTCAAGCCTTGTACAGACGGAAGAGATGCTAGCACAACCACGTCCGCTACCGGATTCGTCTTCTCGGCTTCCATGCGGGCCAAAATTTTTCCTGTCGTTCCCTGGAACAACTCTACCTTAACTCCGCTCTGCGCCTCATACCCTGCTACCAGCTTTTTCGCCAGTCCATCCGGGCCTGCGCTGTAGACCACCAGCTTCTGATCGGTGGATGCCGCCTCAGCTTGTCCTGCTGATCCATTAGCTGGCACCCCATCCTTGGATGGCGTTGCTGTTCCGCAACCCGCCACAGCGAGTCCAAAAGTCAATGTTAATGCGAGCATCGTCCCTTTTTTCCATCCTGTACGAAAAACATGCCTATTCATCATCTTATATATACCCCTTTTCCCTATGCTTCAAGTTGGTGGATGTGTTGCGGTGATACCCAAATGTGCATTTGCTGACCTATGGGCAAGCGGATGGAATGATATGCAGTCCATTGCTCGCCGTTCTCGGCTAGTATACGAATTTCATAACGATCGCCGACATAGCTGACATGCAGGATCTCTACTGTAAAAGCATGCTGATCCGCTTGCTCCTGTTCCCAACGCACATGTTCAGGACGAAATAGTGTCCGTTCCGGCTCCAGCCAGTTGGATTTTCCAATAAACCTCGCCACCTCTGGATGAGCTGGGCAACCGTAGATCACCTCCGGTGTTCCGGTCTGCAAAATATGCCCACTTTTCATAACAACCACTTCATCAGACATGGACATGGCCTCGATCTGATCATGGGTGACATATAGGGCGGTCAGCCCCAGATCGCGCACAAGCGATAGCATCTCAATGCGCATCTCCTCCCGTAGCACCGCATCCAGCGCACTGAGTGGCTCGTCGAACAACACAAGTCGAGGCCGGATAGCAACCGCTCTTGCAAAGGCAACCCGCTGCTGCTGGCCACCGGACAGCTGATGAGGATACCGATCCTCCATCCCTGACAATCTGACCATATCGAGCGCCTCCAGCACCGCGATCCGCAGTTCCTTGTCTCGTACGCTGGCGAACCCTTTCCCTCGCTTGCCCGCACGCAGGCCGAAGGCCACATTTTCAAACACTGTCATATGCGGCCATAACGCGAAATCCTGAAAGACCATGCCAAAGTGGCGGAGATGGGCGGGAATATCCTTTTTGCGTTCTGCCGAAAAAAGAATTTCCTCTCCCATCGTGATTGTGCCGGTATCCGGTGTCTCCAGACCAGCAATCAAGCGCAAGAGCGTTGTTTTCCCACAGCCGGACGGTCCGAGCAGTGTTGTGAATTTGCCCCGTCGTACTACCAGATTCGTCTCATGCAGCGCGGTTATTTGGCTGAAGGTTTTACTTAATCCGTGAATATATAGATCCTGATTCATCGCATTACCTGCCTGTTCTTCTGACTGACCCCAGTGTAAAACTTGAATTCGCAACCTGTGTTATTGGAAAGTTAAAACAAAATTAATTATTTCAATGAATTGTGTTAACACTCATAGATTTAATCTATATAGAGGGGATTGATGCTGCTACCCATAGAAATAAGGTGATTATTCGATTAACCTGAAAGCGAGGCATTCTAAGTGAACTTAAGTCTTCTAAAGTTACATATTGTAGAGCTGCTGAATAAGCATCATAAAATTACCACGGTAGCC
This sequence comes from Paenibacillus sp. FSL H7-0703, assembly GCF_038003485.1. Taxonomy (NCBI): domain Bacteria; kingdom Bacillati; phylum Bacillota; class Bacilli; order Caryophanales; family Paenibacillaceae; genus Paenibacillus; species Paenibacillus sp. FSL H7-0703. The sequence goes on from NZ_JBBOPF010000001.1 coordinate 3,086,633, forward strand.
GAGCTTCTTGGCCTAAAGCAACCCACCGTTACTTTTCATATGAAAAATCTCGAGCGTGAATTCGGAGTAAAGCTGTTTGACACACGTATGGGCAAAATCATCCTGACGGATGCTGGAAATGCGCTGCTGCACTATGCCACCAAAATTAATGCACTGGCTGCTGAAGCTGAGCGAGTCGTCCGCGAGTTCCATACGCTCCAGCGGGGAAGTATACGTATTGGCGCAAGCTATGTACCCGCTACCTACCTGCTTCCTGCTGTGCTGCACCGTTTTGCCCGTGAGCATCCGGGCATTCACATCGCCTTGTCCGTGAAAACAGCGCCCGTGATCAAGGACATGCTCGCTCGCCACGAAATTGACCTTGGCATCATTTCGGCAGAGCCGTTTCAATCCCCAACGCTACTCTCCGAATCCTTGGGCGAAGATGAATTGATGCTCATCTGCTCACCCACTCATCCGCTCGCCAACGAAACCGATTTGACACCCGAGCTTATCGCTTCTTCCTCCTTCGTATTACATGGCAAGGAATCCAGCACACGCCACGTGACCGACAAATGGCTGGAGCGTGGGAGTCGGCGACTTCCTTCCTATCTGGAGCTGGATTCACTGGAAGCCATCAAACAGGCGGTTATGCTGGGAGAACACATCTCCTTTGTCTCTCGCATTGCCGTTCAGTCAGAGGTTGAGCGGGGCTTACTGGTTGTAAGACCTATTCCGGGGCAGTCTGTTGAGCGGTACATCTATATGGTCAGCAACAAAGACCGCCATCGCTCGGCGCTCATTCACAGATTCACCGAATATTTATCATGGAACCAAGATTAAATCTTACCTGTCATATAGAAATTATGTAATTTTTTAACCGGAGTACCCTCTTGCTTTGACATACGACTGACAATACACCCGTAAAGTGTAGCGTGTAACCTATTCGGACGAACAGGAGAGGATGAAATGAAAACAGGCCTTCGTATCACCAAATTGATGTCGGTAGTAACTCTAAGTGCAGTGCTGCTCGTAACAGGATGGAAAGGAGCAGAGCCGGTACAAGCTGCCGCCAATGCCACACCAAGCTATGAGGTGAAGCTGCTACTGGATACGGCTCAGGTCCTCAATGCGGATGGCTCATTAAAAAGTGGCATCGTGAACGAGTTTCAAATTAGCAACGATGCACAAAGATTAAGCGTCGAGTATTTTGATACAAATTCATTGCAATTAAATGACGAGGGCTGGAACGTGAGATTTCGCAAAAAAGAGGACAAAAAAAATTATGAATTAACCTACAAAAAGCGCTATACGGTCACAAATGGAAATATTGACGCGGCGCTCACCCAAGCGAATAAAGAAGGGTTCAGCGCATCTGATGATAATTATGAGGCTGAGATAGATTGGGGATACAGCAAGCAAACACTAAGCTTTTCCAATGATAAAAAAACAAACGCCTCCAAAGGATTGGCTCTGCCTTCCCCAGATCAAGCATTAAAGCAATTGCAGGATAATCTTCCGGGCAAGCTGCAAAACTGGAAAAATAGCAATTGGGGCAAACAAACCTTGGCAGACTCCAGAGTACGCGGTCCTGTACAGGTCAGTAAATACGAGGGTAGCTTTCAGGGATTGGATACTGACGTTGAAATATGGCCTATTCGCAGCGCAAACGGATCAGGTACAGATTCTATTATCGAAATCTCCTTCAAAACCACGGATTACAGTGTTGCCGCCAGCAACCGCACCAAGCTGATGAACCTGCTGCAATCCAAAGGATGGCTGGTTCCCGCCGATTCCCTGAAAACGAATTTGGTACTGGAACGCTACTAAGCTAATCCAACATAAAAAGGAACCGAAGCGCCACCCTGTTGAGGGTGATACGAACGGTTCCTTTTATTATTAATTATATGACTACAAGATCATGATGTTAAAGTTGCTTGCTTACATACGTTCTGGTGCAGACACGCCCACCAGCTTCAGTACGTTGGCAATGGTCGTGCGCACCGCACCAAACAACGCCAAGCGTGCCTGCGTTTGAGCGGCATCCTCTGTGATGACGCGCTCTGCCTTATAGTAGCTGTGGAACAATGAAGCCAGCTCGTAGACATAGCGAATCATACGGTGTGGTGCAAAGTTTGCAGCCGCTACCGATACTTCTTCCGGCAGCTCGCCGATTTTGCGGAGCAGATCGTATTCATGTTCAGCCGTCAGCTTGGACAAGTCAACTTCTGCCAACGGCAGCACAGCAATACCTTGCTCTTCGGCTTGACGATATACGCTGCATGCACGTGCGTGTGCATATTGTACGTAGAATACCGGATTCTCATTGGAGGTCGAAATCGCCAAATCCATGTCAAAATCCAGATGCGAATCCATGCTGCGCATAGTGAAGAAGTAACGGATCGCGTCTACACCCACTTCTTCCATCAGATCTTCCATCGTCACGGCCTTGCCGGTACGTTTGGACATTTTTACTTTTTCCCCATTTTGGAACAAGCTGACCATTTGGGCAATCAGCACTTTAAGCTTATCTGGATCATTGCCCAGTGCTTCCATTGCTGCCTTCATCCGTGGAATGTAGCCGTGGTGATCCGCTCCCCAGATGTTGATGATCGTGTCATACCCACGAGCATATTTATCGCGATGGTAAGCGATATCTGGGGTCAGGTACGTATATGTACCGTCATTTTTGATCAAGACACGGTCTTTATCGTCGCCGTACTTGGTCGTATTCAGCCATGTAGCTCCGTCCTTCTCGTAAATCTCCTCACGGTCACGCAGCTCATTCAGCGCTTTAAGCACTTCACCGTTTTCATACAGTGACGTTTCGCTGAACCAGGAGTCAAAAGGTACACGGAACAGCTCCAGATCGCGCTTAATCTTGTTCAGTTCCTTTTCCAGACCGTAGTCACGGAAATAAGCTGCGCGATCTCCCGGTTCCATGGACAACAGAGAATCGCCCTTTTCGGCCACCAGTTCCTTGGCAAACCCGATGATATCCTCACCATGGTAACCATCCTCCGGCATCTCCGCAGGCTGTCCCAGCTCCTGCAAATAACGCGCTTCAATAGAGCGGCTCATGTTGTAAATCTGGTTGCCCGCATCATTAATGTAGTATTCACGAGTTACTTTGTATCCGGCAAAATCAAGCACGTTGCAGAGAGCATCCCCTACGGCTGCACCACGTGCATGACCTAAGTGAAGGCTACCTGTCGGATTGGCGCTGACAAACTCGATTTGTACCTTTTTGCCTGCACCTTCCTGTATACGCCCGTAATCTGCCCCCTGCTCCTGCACTTGTCCAATGACTGCATACAGGTAGCTCTTGTTCAGGCGAAAGTTAATAAAGCCCGGTCCAGCGATTTCCGCACTTTCAATAGAAGCGGAAGCTAAATCCATATTCGCGATCAAATCTTCAGCGATTTGCCGTGGGTTCTTCTTCGCAATGCGGGTGAGCTGCATCGCAGCGTTGGTAGCCAAATCACCGTGTGACTTGTCCTTTGGCACCTCCAGCGTAATGGTCGGCAGCTCTTCGCGGCTCACGATTCCGGTAGCCAGCACCGCCGCCTCGATTGCTGAAGTCACCTTTTGATTAATAAGTTCCAGTGGATTGCTTGTCATGATTATTGCTCCTCCTGTATATGCAAACTGATGGCAAAATGCCCCGAGAAATCCTCAAATACGTACAGATCATAGGTCCAGCTCACATGTCCGGTGAAACCATCCATCCGAATATCGAGCTTCTGCGTATGCGCAGACATGTTCAGGTTTAAATAAGGCGAGCGGTAAAATCCAGGCAACCTGCGTCCCAGCGCAAACGACTGCTCTGATTGTACCTCACCGTGACGAATCAGCTTTAGCTCATCCGGTCCGATTTTGACTGTGTTCCGTGTCGTACCGCCCTCAGGACTTTCTTGCGGCTCATCGTACCTTATATATAGATGCTTCCCACGCACGATCGCTTCTCCGGGAAGTTCCTGTACCACATCTTCTCCGTCATGATGACTATGAAGACGGATTCGGACCTTTGCATTATGTGGCATGTATTCAAACTCCATTCTATTGCTATCCTACTGTACTACTATATCCAGTTCCCGATTGCAATTCAAATGAGTTTTTACAAAAAGATGCTTTCATCCAAAAAATTTAGCTACCTTAAGTCAGCTTCATCGGATGCTTGGCTAAAACTTTCAATGAATCGAGAGGCTAGAGAAGACATGTATTTATCCTTCAGCCAGACAGCTGCCACACGCGTATGTAATTCTTCACACATAATTTCCTTAATGATTAACTGGTTATTGCTTCCGAGTGACAACGCAGAGCGCGAAATCATACCGATCCCCAGCCCTTCATTAGCCCAGTGAAGCGTGGTGCGAGCATCATCGTTTTTGCAAAAGAAATTTGGCTCAAAGCCATGCTTCATACAGGTATCGTGGATCAATTGTTCAAAGCGGCGATATACGATGAGCGGCCTGTTTTTCAAATCAGACAACGGGATGGTCTTCTGTTCGGGGTCCCAGTCATGTTCTTCTGTCATCACTGCTATCATCGGCTCGGAGGACGCATATCTGCACCCTAAATTGGTGGTATTAAAAGGGGTTCTGACGATACCGACCTCTACAATTCCTTTGTTCAAAAGATCGAGAATCATGAACGTATTTCCCTCATGAATTTCAAATTTTACACCCGCATAGGTTTTATGAAATTCGGAAAGCCTGTCTTTCATCAGCGTTGCCCCAGAGGAGGAGACCGTTCCAATGGTGAGCGTACCTTTCATCCCCATGGCAAAATCGTTTATCTCTCTTGTCGTGGCATCTGTCAGCTCCAATATCTGCTTGGCCCTGTTCTGTAAAATGATGCCGGCCTCCGTCAATTGGATGCTTCGTGAGCCTCGATGCACGAGCTTTACGCCAAGCTCTTCCTCTAGCTGCATGAGCTGCTGACTTAAGGGAGGCTGCGCGATTTGCAGCTTTTTGGCTGCCGCTGTAATCTGTCCGGCCTCTGCGATCGCCAAAAAATACTTGAGATGTCTCAATTCCATCATTTTGGACCTCCGGTACTGATATATGTAAAACCTATACCTCTAATATATATTAAATATTATTCATATGGTTTCGGATATGCCATAATCAAATTCAGTTATGCTATTGCGGCATGAGGCTATATACATTATTCAGGTTAGGTGATGGTTTATTTGCTGAAATTTGCTGTTTTTTTGAAACCCTATAAAAAGGAAACGATTCTTGGGCCTCTGTTTAAACTAATTGAGGCCATCTTGGAACTATTGCTGCCTACTATGGTCGCTTTAATGATCAATCATGGCGTAGGTAAAGGAGACACCCACTATGTTTGGCAGATGGGTCTTTTGATGTTACTCATGACTATACTGGGCTTTGGCAGTTCATTAGTGTGTCAGTTTTACGCAGCTCGTGCCTCTCAAGGATTCGGAACTACGCTGCGCAATACGATGTTTAAGCATATTTCTTCGTTTTCTTATGCTGATCTCGATAAATTCGGTACACCCTCGCTCATCAACCGGATTACGAATGATGTCAATCAGCTGCAAACAGCTGTAGCGATGTTGATTCGTTTGGTCATTCGTGCTCCTTTTATTTGTATCGGGGCGATTATCATGTCCATGATTCTGGACTTCCGCCTTGCTTTGGTGCTGTTGGCGGCTACACCGATTCTGGCTTTGATTCTGTATGTAGTCATTACGAAGGCTTCTCCACTGTACCGGCTATACCAGAAAAAACTCGATAAAATCGCTCTGGTACTTAGCGAAAATCTTACAGGTGTACGGGTCATACGTGCATTTGCCAAAAGAGGAGCTGAACGAGTAAAGTTCAATGCCGCCTCAGATGACCTGACCCAGACTGCTATTCGTGTCGGACGTATTTCTGCTTTGCTAAGCCCCGCCACCTTGTTGGTGGTGAACGGAGCTATTATTGCTATCCTGTGGATCGGCGGCATCCATATCCAATATGGATCTCTTACACAAGGGGAGATTATTGCCTTTATTAATTACATTACGCAAATTTTACTGGCTCTGATTGTGGTAACCAATTTAATTATTTTGTTCACCAAAGCTGCCACTTCAGCAGCGCGTATTCAGGAGGTCCTAGACACGCAAGCTTCGGTTTCCGACACTGCTGCTACTTCTACATCTATAGACAGGGAGGAAGCAAGTGAGCATGGCGCTGTACCAGCCATCTCTTTTGATCATGTTTCCTTTGGATACAATAAGACAGGACAACTGGCACTGAGCGATGTAGTGGTAAACATCTATCCCGGTGAAACGGTCGGCATCATCGGAGGAACAGGTTCTGGGAAATCCACCTTTGTGAATCTTATTCCCCGCTTCTATGATGCGGTAGAGGGTCGTGTGCAGGTTGATGGCATCGACGTTCGGCAATATAAGCTCGAGCAATTGCGGCAGAAAATCGGAATTGTCCCTCAGAAGGCGCTGCTGTTCACTGGAACTATAGCGGATAATATCCGTTGGGGGCATGAACACGCCACCGACGAGGAAGTCGCTCAAGCCGCAGCGATCGCACAGGCGGATGAGTTCATTTCCAACTTGCCGGAGAAATTCGATGCTCCGATCACCCGAGGGGGGCTTAACCTGTCGGGAGGACAAAAGCAGCGACTTACCATTGCCAGAGCTATTGTCGGCAATCCGCAAATTCTCATTTTGGATGACTCCTCAAGCGCACTTGATTTTGCAACTGACGCCGCCCTCCGTAAATCGCTACGGGAAAATAGCACCAGCATGACCGTCCTGTTGGTCTCGCAACGAGTAAGCAGCGTACAGCATGCTGATAAAATCATTGTGTTTGATGAGGGGCGAATTGTCGGTATCGGCACACATGAACAGTTGATGAGCAGCTCAGATGTATATCAGGAAATTAATCATTCCCAGCTCTCAACACAGGAGGTAGACCAATGAGTGGCAAGGAAACCTGGAGAAGATTGTTAACCTATGTGGGTCAATATAAAACAACAACATGTTGGGTCATCGTCAGTGCGGTTCTCAGCGTGCTTGCCAGTCTGATCGGACCCTACATGATTGGTCAAGCTATCGACCACATGGTGGATAAGGGAGTAGTAGATTTTAAAGGTATTGCGCAGATTCTAGCTGGATTAGGCATTGTATATGTTGTAGGCAGTCTATTTAGCTGGCTGCTCACGTATTTGACGAACCGCATTGCTTTTCAGACCGTAAATGATATGCGGCGGGAGTTATTTGATCATTTTAATATCCTTCCGTTAAGCTTTCATGACACTCATCCACAAGGAGACAGCATTAGTCGTTTTGTGAACGATATGGATGCTGTGTCGGATGGATTACTGCAAGGCTTTTCCACATTGATTACCGGGATTATTACGATTATAGGCTCCATTGCACTCATGCTGTATATCAGTCCGATCATGACGTTGGTCGTATTAGTATCTGCCCCGATCACATACGGTGTAGCACGGTTCATTACTACAAGGTCACAGCGTATGTTCCGCGAACAGGCCAAAATTTTAGGAAGCCTGAACGGTTATGTGGAAGAAATGATCGGCGGGCAACGGGTAGTTACCGCTTTTCATTATGAAAACCGCTCACTTGAGGAATTTTCCGCCAGAAACGAACAATTGTATCAAGCCGGGGTGAAATCGCAGTTTTACGGATCATTGTCCAACCCCTCTACCCGATTGGTGAACAACATGACCTTTTCAGTCACCGCCATGATTGGCTGTATCTCCATTATTTTGGGTGGGATCTCGATAGGCGGATTGTCGAGCTTTCTGATTTATACCAATTTGTTCGCCAAGCCTTTTAATGAAATTACGGGTGTGCTGACCCAGTTCCAGGCAGCTACGGCTTCTGCTCAGCGCATATTTGCTATTTTGGACTCACCGCCAGAGCAGCCGGAAAAATCGAACGCCGTACAGCTGGAGCGCAGCAAAGGCACGATTCTTTTTGATCATGTCAAATTCTCCTACAACCCGGAACGTACGCTCATTACGAACTTTAGTTTGGAGGTAAAGCCAGGCACTCGTGTGGCCATTGTCGGGCAGACCGGAGCTGGCAAAACCACACTCGTCAATCTGCTCATGCGATTTTACGATGTGGACAGCGGCTCGATATCCATCGATGGGGTGAATATCAACGACATGAGCCGAGACAGCCTACGGACTAACTTTGGTATGGTGCTTCAAGATACATGGCTGTTCAGCGGGACCATTCGGGACAATATCGCTTACGGGAAGCCAGAGGCCACGGATGAAGAAGTCATCGCGGCTGCAACAGCTGCCAATGCGCATAGCTTCATCAAGCGACTGCCTCATGGCTACGATACGGTCATCAGCGGGTCAGGCGACAGCCTGTCGCAAGGCCAAAAACAGCTGCTTACCATCGCGAGGGTGATCCTGGTCGATCCACCTATGCTGATCCTGGATGAAGCGACCAGCAGCATAGACACCCTGACAGAAGCGCGTATCCAAAAAGCATTTATGAAAATGATTGCCGGACGCACCAGCTTTGTGATCGCCCACAGACTATCGACCATCCGCGAAGCGGATTTGATTTTATACATGAAAAACGGCGATGTCGTCGAAAGTGGTACCCATGAGGGACTTCTTGCCAGCGGCGGCCATTATGCCTCGCTCTATAACAGCCAGTTCACTATGGACTAGCAGGCGTATCGGGTACGGTCGCAGGTGAATTTAAACGCGATTTGGCTGAACGTATCATTCAGCACCTGAGGGCTACACACGAGCAAAAAATGCCTTTGAAACAGACCGTTCCTCTCCTGATCAATTCCACTATCCTGCCCAATATCTGAACAACGAAAAAAGGAGCCATAATAAGTTTGGCTCCTTTTTTTGAAGTACCTCTTATTAGTTCGCTTGCGTACTCGTTTAGTGTTGATCGTACTTTTAAATGGCTGACATAGTGGGGTATAAGGAGGTGTCCGAGGATGTGGAAAGATGTTTCAAGGCGTGGCAACTAAATATTTGGAAATCAAGTTGAACAAATGCTTATTTCAGCGTACCAAAATCTAAACATATAACAGTTCGAAAGGCTTCTGGGTTACATAAAAACAAGACTTTAACAAAGTCAATATCAATCCCATATCTTAGGGCGGTCTATTCCCATTGTTCTCATATAGTTTAACAACTGACCTGTGTGAACAGATTCGTGGTAAGCAATGCGTAATAACATTCCCCCAAGTGTTTTAACATAACCACCTGTGTCAGAAAGGTCTATTTCTATATTTTCTAAGTCGTTTATACTAATTGTTTTAACATATCTCAAGAATTCCTCACGATAAGGCTGTGCAAATTCAAGTTCATCATCTACTGATGTGAATTTTTTTGCTTCAAAGGGATTAAACAAATTAGATAGTGCTTTACTACCTCTCCCTATAAGAACTTGGTGAAAGAGAAACTCACCTTGTAATAAATGTCTGATCATTTCAGCACAAGTAAGAGCATCTTCATCAGGCTTCCAATTTAACACTTCTTTAGGTATAGATTTCCATACTTTTATACTTCTACATCTAATTTCTTCAAAATTTAAAATCATTAAATCAACTGAATTCATCAAAGCTCCACCCCTTTGCTTCTATTCGTAGATAAATTATACCAAATTTATTTCAACAAGAATATGCTCTTATATATAACGCAAAAACAACAAAGTTTACGAAAACAACCTAGAGAAAACAAATAGAAACCACGATGAATAGCGGTTTGAAAAAATACGCTCTCATATTATATAATATAAACACGAACAAACGTTTCTGTTCCATCTAAACCTTATGGTTTGTGTATAGCCAACACCTATGCATGGGTTTCACTTGGGAGGCTGAATATGGATATTAATGAATTTCAAAAGTGGGTCAAGCAATATTATCAGGAGAGAAACTGGTCGGATTTGGATATCTTCGTCCGAATTGGTTTCTTGGCAGAGGAAACCGGGGAGGTTGCGAGAGCTATTCGCGCCCTGGAGATCGGCAGAGACCGGCCTGATGAGATCGATGGTTCATTCGAGGAGAACAAGGAACATTTAACCGAAGAACTTGGAGACGTACTGGGTAATCTCATCGTGATCGCCAACAAGTATGACATCACCTTGGAGGATATATTCCGAGCACACCAGCAAAAACTTGCAAAAAGATATACATAAAGGAGAATCTCATATGAAAAGCATTGCTGTTTTTTGCGGTTCCAGTAATGGAGCGTCTGAGATTTATCGAGAGCATGCTGTTGCTCTGGGCAAGGCACTTGCCGAAGAGGAAATAAGCCTGGTTTATGGAGGAGCAAGTGTTGGTTTAATGGGTGCAGTGGCTGACGCGGCACTTCATGCAGGAGGTCGCGTCATCGGTGTGCTCCCTCACTTTTTGCAAAGCCGTGAAATTGCACATAATGGCCTGAGCGAATTAATCATTGTTGATTCCATGCACGAACGAAAATCTAAAATGGCAGAGATTGCGGACGGATTCATTGTTTTACCAGGTGGCCCAGGTACAATGGAAGAATACTTTGAAATCTTCACATGGGCGCAATTAGGCTTGCATGAAAAGCCATGCGGTCTTTTAAATATTAACCATTATTACGATCCTCTTATTTCCTTGTTTGATCGTATGGCTGAGGAGCAATTTATGCAGGAAAAATATCGTGCGATGGTAATTACGGACACTACTCCGGAAGGAATCCTGCGGCAATTTACCAACTACACTCCTCCTGCCGTCAAAACATATATCACGAGCAAACGGACCTGACATTAGAATGGTACATACCGCTCAACAGACATACCATTTAATTTAATATGATATGAAAGGAACACCACCGTCAACGTTATTCCAGTGGTGTTCCTGTAAAATTGAGGAGAATTGCAGGCTTTTATTCTACCTAATCGTCACGTTCACTTTTACACCTGCATTTAATTATGTACTCATCCAATGAATGCTGTCACGCCTAACGAGAACCCCAATTTTAAATCCCAGCGCCCGTAGCGGTTGGATGGTCCATTTGCTCACTTTCCTGAAAATCCCTGCGGTACAACCAGCCGATCAAGATAGCAATGGTCGTCATAATCGCAGCCAACAAATACACCTGCACCATACCGAAACGGTCTGCATACCAGCCCATAAATAACAAGGACAGACCGAAAGCGAGATTTGTAAGCACATCAATTCCCGCCATCACTTTGGGCAACTGGGCTGCCGGTGCACTAGTTTGCAGCAAGGTGCGGCGAATAATCCCTGCCATTTGAACAGGTAAGCCTGATACAGCAAAAAGAATAAGTGCAGCAACGGGGATTGTATTCAGCGCAAATACAATTGTAATCAGTACATACACCAGCAACGCTCCGAGCATGTATAAAAAGCTGTTCTTTTGCAAGCGCTTGACCAAACCAACGACAATCAATCCACCCAAAATCGTGCCCGAGAAAAAGGACGCATTCATAAAGCCCCACCAGCTCGCATCCCGATGCAGCACTTGGCTGACGTAGGCCAAAATAAATACCCCAAGCCAGGAGACTCCCCCGATACTATCCACGCTATCGACGATCATCAGAGAACGAATACGACGGTTGTGCCAAATGATTTTCCAGCCTTCCCCAAGCTCTTTCCAATGAGAGCCTTTTTCCTTTCCCTTTGCAGGTTCTACTAGATTTGTCGAGGAATCCGAAGCTTCAAGGCTTAATTCCTTCTGATCCAGCGGATCACGAATGAAAGACGTGACAGTTACAGCCACCAGATAACAACAGGATGCAATCACAAGCGTATTCAGGGAACCCAGCCAAGCCACAATAATTCCGCTCAACGCCCAGCCTGCACACCTGACCACCTGATCACTGACCGCTACCATGCCGTTGGCACGCATTAGTCCTTCCCCCGTAGCCAAACGGGGTACAAGCGCATTACGCGCAGGATTTGTCCAGCCATCTAGAAAAGACATACCGAACACCATCACAAAAATAAACAGAAACGACCTTTGCTCAGGTACGATCCACAAATAAAGCAGCAGAAGCGTAAAGATGACAAACTGTCCAAACTGGGAAAATAGCAACACTCGTGTCAGCCGAAATCGACCGAGGACTATTGGTGCAACGAGCCCACTAAGCACTTGAGCAGACAATCGGAACAACGGAATTAAAATAGTCGTCATTAAGGAATTACTTGAACTGAACACCAATACCACTACACTCAACATGTAGATGATATCTGCTACATTGGAGATCGTCTGAGACCCCCACAGGTAATAAAAAGAGCGTCTGATCAAAAAAGTTTCCCCCTCTTTGGTACATCGCCGATTTATGTATTTCCATAACCAAACCGTCCCTGTTGACATTACAAATCTGTTAAATGTCTGGTTTTTTGTATATTCTACACACACCCTTAAATTTCCTTCTTTTATCTTAAAAGGAAATTCAGTGTCCAGTATGCTTTCATGGCCATTTTTAAATCTTATTCAACACAAAAAAGCGCCTATAGCGCTCCTTTCCACCCAAAAACAGGCAATAAAGACCACTAAGACGCTTTTTCTTAAAATGTTTACTTCGTTAAATCCTCTACAAACTTAGGTAGTACAAACGCCGCTTTGTGCAAACGCGGACTATAATATCGGGTTTCCATCTCTGGAATTCGGGTTTCGTCTACTTCGAGCGGATCATACTTCTTACTACCCAACGTGAATGTCCATAGACCACTCGGATAGGTTGGAATGTTCGCACCATATACACGCACAATCGGGAAAATTTCCTTCACATCCTTGTTGACCTTTTGAATCAGGTCTGCCTTGAACCAAGGATTATCCGTTTGCGCAACGAAAATGCCATCTTCCTTCAACGCTTCAAAAATACCTTGGTAAAACCCGCGCTCGAACAGAGGGGCTGCCGGACCTACCGGCTCCGTCGAATCGACCATAATGACGTCGTATTCATTTTTGTGTTCAATAATGTGCATATATCCGTCATTGACTAGCACTTCTACATTAGGCTCGTCCAGCTTCCCTGCGATTTCAGGCAAATATTTTTTGGAATATTCAATCACCTTACCGTCGATCTCAACCAATACCGCCTTTTCTACTTCAGGGTGCTTGATGACCTCACGAATAACGCCGCCATCGCCACCGCCCACAACCAAAACTTTTTTCGGATTCGGATGTGTATTCAAGGCCGGATGTGCTACCATTTCGTGATACACAAATTCATCTTTAACCGTTGTCATCACCATGCCATCCAGAACAAGCATATTGCCGAATTCCTCTGTCTCGATCATAGCCAGATCCTGAAAATCCGTTTTCTCAGAGACATAGGTTTGTTTGATTTTTGCTGTAATGCCGAAAGAGGGAGTCTGCTTCTCCGTAAACCACAAGTCCATCATTCCAACCTTCTTTCTGATCAAAGTATGTGTCCGGCAATCCGGTAGCATAAACGTTGACTTTCCTTATATCAGCAACACGCAAACGCCGAGTTTGCTATATTTATTGTACCAAACACATTGGAATTTCACACTTTTTGCATTATAAGTGATACCTGAATGGACTGCAAAAGCAATTTGAAGATTTAATCTTGTTTAAAGTAGATACGTATGTGCATCTGATGAATAGACGCTTTCGGATTGACTATACTGAGAACATCAACTATGGAAGGAGGTGGCATGATGACCGATACGACCGGGCGATCCCCCAAGCGTAAACCGCTTTGGCTTCGATGCTTTCAAGGAATGATGTCTCTCACTATTCTGACGGTCATCGCCGCCTGCATCCTGCTCGCCTATTTGTACACGACCAGCCTTCCGCTCGCCGATACGGATCGGAATTCACGTCTGCTTGATAGTCAGGGGCAAGTCATCGCCACTTTCTCTGCCGGAGGCAAGGAATCCATTCCGGTCCAGCTTGATCACATTTCACCCAATTTGATTGCAGCTACCCTGGCTGTGGAAGATCGGAAGTTTTACGATCATTTTGGTTTTGATTTCAAAGGTCTGGGCCGGGCGGTAATCGTTAATCTGACCCGCTGGGATATGTCGCAAGGGGCCAGCACGCTGACTCAGCAGCTTGCACGCAATCTGTACTTATCTCATGAGAAAACGTGGACGCGCAAAGCCAAGGAGGCCATTTATACCGCACAGCTTGAAATGAAGTACAACAAAAATGAGCTGCTGCAAATGTATTTGAACGAAATTTACTATGGTCACGGCGCCTATGGCATTGAAGCAGCTTCGCAAATGTATTTCGGTAAATCCGCAAAAGATCTGGATTTGGCCGAAAGCGCCCTGTTAGCAGGTATTCCGAAAGGACCGACCTACTATTCACCGTATAATCATATGAAAAATGCAAAGGATCGGCAGAAAATTGTACTGGACTCGATGGCGCTCACTGGCAAGATTACTCCGGCTGAAGCCACCAAGGCCTATGAGGAAATGCTGGCCCTGCGGCCCGAGAGCCAGCGCCGGACAGTGGAAGCCGCTCCCTGGTTCCGCGATTACGTTCGCCAGCTGGCTACTCATCAACTTGGGATTAGCGAAGGGGTGCTTGAGCATGGCGGCCTGAGCATTTATACCACGCTGGACATGCACATGCAGCAGGCAGCCGAGGCGGCTGTAAACGAAGGCATGAAGAACAGCAACGGACTGGAAACCGCGTTAATCTCCATGGACCCGCGCAACGGACATGTCAAGGCCATGGTCGGCGGAACGAACTATGTCGGAAATCAATATAATCATGCGCTGGCCACAACCCGGCAGCCGGGCTCAGCCTTCAAGCCGATTATGTATCTGAGCGCGCTGGATTCCGGCGAATTGACGAGTACGTCCAAGTTCGAAAGCCGACCGACGTTGTTCCACTACGATAACAACCGCAAGACCTATAAGCCCAAAAATTTTGGAGACAAATACTTGGGCGAAATAGATCTTCGGCGCGCAATTGCGGCGTCCGATAATATTTATGCCGTTAGCACCATTTTGAAGGTGGGAACGGACAAGGTCATGGATCTCGCCAGCAAAATGGGCATTACAAGCGAGCTCAAGCCCGTACCCTCGCTGGCGCTGGGCGTGTCGCCCGTCAGCCCGTTCGAGATGGCCTCCGCCTTCTCGGTCATCGGCAGCGGCGGGCAAAAGGTGGCTCCGGTGGCAGTGCTGCGCATCACCGATGCGGCCGGGCGGTCGCTGTACGAAGCGCCCCAAGCCGCGCCCGTGCAGGTGGTGAAGCCCGCCTCCGCCTATGTCCTTACACGCCTCATGGAAGGCGTGTTCGAAGAAGGCGGCACCGGCAACCGGGTCGCGAAGCTGATCAAGCGCCCGGTTGCTGGCAAGAGCGGCACGACCAACACCGATGCGTGGATGGTCGGCTTTACCCCCGAACTATCCACCGCTGTCTGGGTTGGCTATGACAAGGGCAAGGACATCAGCACACAGGATGCCCGACGGGCGGCTCCGATTTTTGCGCAATATACGGAGAAAGCGCTGGAGAATGTGCCGCCCAAAATCTTTCCTATCCCCGACGGCGTAGTCAGCGCTTATATTGATCCGGCCAGCGGCAAACTGGCTGCACCGGACAGCCCGGATAAGCGGCTGGAGGTATTTGTCAGCGGCACGGAGCCGAAGGAGACGCTGTCGGGGCAAGATAACCCACCGGCATCAACACCAACTGACCAAGCGGAGCGACAAGCCGAAAAGAAATCATGGTGGGGCAATTTTAAACGTTGGTGGATGGATTAATAGAAAAAAAGACTGGGGGAACGCGATGAGCGCTCTCTCAGTCTTTTAATTTTCGCTTCACTTACCTCATGTGCCCATTTACCTCTCTTGACAGTGCCATCAGCCATCATCCCGTTAAGCCCCGCTCTTCCCTAAAGCTGCGCTATTACCAATAACAGCTAAACGACTCAATACGGTTAGTGTCTACACCATAATAAAACCAAAAACGTCCACTCCACCGAAAACCCGCTACGGATGTCCTGCCTACAAAGACAGGGTACATCCAGAAACGCTCTCCATTCGTCAGCCATACAAACGTGTTGCGGAACAAACAACCGAAGATGGCTCCAGGGTCAACCGCATACGCCGAAACCAGCGGCTTCGGTGGCGTAAATTGCGGTGGTGGGGAAGTTGGTGCTTGAGTTTGCTGCCCACCTTGCGGACCGAATGGCCCCTGCGGCGGCGGTGAGAACGGCTGTGGCGAAAATGGTCCTGGGCCTGGTGGCGGACCTATCGGAGATGGGAAGGAATCCTGCATATCAGGAAACTGTGGAATCGAAGGACCTGACGGCGTGAAAGGACCCGGAGTACCCGGTTGCGTTCCGAAAGGAACTTGTGGCAGTAAAGACATGTGTTTCACTCCTTGTGTTCTAGGCTGATGTATCCTATGCGGGACATCAGCCCGCGGACTGGGCGAATCCCCATATCGCCGCCAAACTCCGCCATTTCGTCCTTTTACATCAAAAACTCTTATATCCCGACCCGATTAACTCCCTGTCCGAACATGCTCCAGCTCAATTTCATGCACCATTTTAATCTCGATTTTTTTCCTTAGCTCATCATACTGATCCAACAGTCGGTGCTCAACCCCCAACTGTTCGTTCATCCAGCCTACAATAGAGTCATCGTGATGCTCGTTAGACCAGCTAAACAAATCGCTATATAGCTGACCAAATGATTCCTCATTGCTGCGAGCGAACCGGATCGGTCGGGCTGTATAGCTTAGCTTGAGTTCCAACATCTCACATAGCACGTCCAAACGGTATTCCAGTGCCTGTACATCTTCTTTGGATGCATCGTTGCTTTTTATATCCTGAACAAGCTCCCTAAAGGTTAGCCCTACGTGCTGCATAGCAAAATAAGACCACACACAACTGCCTGTAGCCGTTCCATGAGCCTCCCAAAACGGATTCCACAGGATAGATCGAATCGTATCCTTCTGCCCTTCTCCAAACAATGCGATTCCAGCAATAATTCCTGCATTACAGTCTACGGAAGCATGTTGCTCTCCCCAATGTACCAATCGCGGAATCATATCTTCAGTCGTGCATTTGAAGCTTAACAGAGGTAAGAATTCATTAAACAAATTCTGATCCAGCGCTTTTTCCAATTCAGCCGCCAGTTTCTCACGATACGGTTCGCATGGAAGATGTACCAGTCCCAAACAGGCATCCACAGACACAGCTCCATACGGTCCGTTCACCAAAGCGACGAGATCAGCAGCAGCCTCCACATAACCCAAATAACCTAGCGCATACAGCACACCGTCAGGTATATGTTCTGGGGATGCCTGATTTCGGACGTAACGCTCGTACATATCCTGCGCCAAAGTAACATCCCCGCATCTCATGATCGGCTGAAGGAGCAACCCCCGGATATAATGATGGGGATCTTCTACAAAAAGCCTATATAACTCCCACGCATCCTCCACTGTCCCATATTGGGCAACCACATCCGTATAGGCAGAAATGATGCTGGCATCCAGCTTCTTAGCTGAGCCGAACATATCCATAAGTCTTGCTGTCGCGTCCATTATCCTGTCTTTCTCCTTTCACATGTGTACGTCTTCATGAAGCACTTCTCTAATGCTGAATATTTCTATTAAAAAAGAGGAAAGATGTTATCATCTACGATACAATCTAGGAGTTGGTCTCATGCATGATTCCAGTCCAAAAATCACAACATTTTTCATGTTCTCCGGTCAAGCAGAAGAAGCCATGCAATATTATACCTCTGTATTTAAGCCGTCTGGTATCATGAGCATTTTTCATCAGGAAGATGGGACCGTGTTACATGCCGTATTCAACCTCAAAGGGCAAACCTTTATGGCTATAGACTATAACCATCAGGACAAACACCCTTTTACCCCAGCTCTATCGCTATTCGTCACTTGTGAATCGGAAGAAGAAATTCATCGTGTGTTTGGTCAGCTATCTCAGGAAGGCCGAGTTCTAATGCCCCTTGAAGCCTCGCCCGTAAGCCAACAATTTGGCTGGGTTGAAGACAAATACGGTGTTTCATGGCAATTGAATTTGGCAAAAGACTAAATTTCTTCTCTAAACGATCCAGCAGACTCTACAAGTCTATAGAAAAACAATAGACCATGTTTCATCTTTTTTTGGTAATATTATGTTTAATAGGTGCCAGTAAAAGGATGTGTGTTTATTGTATAGTGCAAATTGTGAACAATGTTTTGGTTTATGCTGTGTAGCCTTGCCTTATGCAAAATCAGCTGATTTTGCTTTTAATAAGGATGGAGGAACTCCTTGTCAAAACCTAAATGCGGATTATCGTTGTGATATTCATAAGAATCTAAGAAACAACGGCTTGCGAGGCTGTACGGTATATGATTGCTTTGGAGCAGGTCAAAAAGTTTCCCAAGTTACATACAAGGGAAAAAGCTGGCGAGACGATCCGGCAATAGCTGAGGAAATGTTCAATATATTTCCCATCATGCAACAGCTTCATGAAATGCTTTATTACCTCAATGAAGCCCTTAACTTAAAAGAAACTCATCCCATCTATACAGACTTACAAAAAGCTATGGCGAAAACCGAGCAGCTTACGGATCAAGATCCAAAATCCCTCATAAATCTTCATGTACCAACCCATAGGGCGTTAGTCAATGATTTACTTTTACAAACAAGTGAGTTAGTACGAGAAAAAGTTAAGAAAAACGTGGAGCACAATAAATATAGTAAAAAAATCAGGAGTAGAGACCTTATCGGGGCCAATTTGAGAGGCGCTAATCTTAGAGGTACCAACCTGAGAGGAGTTTTACTTATTGCTGCTGATCTGCGAGAGGCTGATCTGAGAATGACAGACTTGATCGGTACGGATTTTAGAGATGCTGATTTAAGTGGGGCTAATCTGGAAGGAAGTATCTTTCTTACACAGGCGCAATTAAATTCGGCTAAGGGCAATTGTAAAACCAAACTGCCCCCTTCTCTAAGCATTCCCGGTCATTGGCTGCATTAGAGTTTATTCTATAGTACTCTCCAAGAAAATACGTAATTAAGTAATTAATATCTCAATTCCTTGATGATCATGTTCGGCAAGTTCATTCTGGCATTGCTTACCTACATGAAAAAGAAATAGACCGCCCCGATCCAAGGTAACGGTCTATTGTTGGACCCTACTGCCGACTGCTCTTTAAGCAGTGGCTGTATACTGGAGTCGTGTTAGCGCACGACTCCTTTACTATTCTTACCTCAGTATAGCTCATTTTATAACGTAAATACGTCTTTTATCTTCAAAAATTTTACTGATTACTCAGCTCTTTAATGTATATTTGGCAACAAAAAGTACCTTCCATTGGATCAGGTTCAAAAATCACGTCTTTATGACGCATCCAGATTTAAATCCCCTTATTCTCCTTCGTTAAAAAATTCCTTTAATCTCCGACTTAAAGCTGTATACTGCTCTGCATTGGTGTCCGAAAAAGCCTCCTCCCGGTTGGAGTATACATCCTGATACTGAGGAAGGCTTGAAAATTGCGACCTCGTAAAATCCATAATATCCTCACCAATGCGGTTGTAATAGTGCCAGCCACTATCCAGCCATGTCCTCAAAATATCTCCGCCAAGCCTGTCCTGAACGACAAGCGCTGTGACACCACATTGTCCAGCCGCAGGATTATTTGCTGTCCATTTAGAGCTAGACTCCAAAGACCAAGCTCGAAACAACGCCTTTTCTAATTCTAAAAAACGGTTTGCATTCAACATGCGCCTCCCCTTTCGATTCCATTCTGCACTTAATGAACGTGCTTTATTTATTTCAATCCGTATTCCACACTCTGTGAATCTTGGCTTCTGCTTCTTTCAGTTCTAGCAAATACACGTCGGGATTCGAAAGCTTTTTCCAGTCCTCAAACCCAAACTGCGGATCGTAATGTCGAATGAGAAGAGATAGTAAAGCTCCATGAGTTACAATGATAACCGTTTTTTCCGCCCGCTCTATAAGCTCCTGAACAAGCTGGATTCCTCGATCTACTGCTTCACGGGATGATTCCCCTCCCTCCAGCTTCAAGTCCTCGTCCAAATAGGTCTGTTCCAGCACGTCCAGCCAATGATCCAAATGCTCATGGCTAAGTACCCGTTCTTGAAGACGTACATCAGTATACACCTGCAACTGTTTCCGTTCAGCCAAGGGCTGAATGGTTCGCACGGCCCGTTTCCACGGGCTGGACACAATATATTCCACACCTACATTCTCCATAAAATCAACTAACTGCTCAGCTTGTCGGGTACCCTCATCGGTAAGTCGGGCATCTGGTTCCTGTCCTGTTGCTTGGGCATGTCTGACAAAATAAATTTTCTTCACGTCATCACTCCTAACTGTCACACAAATTTAAAATTCTACATATTTACAAATAATTATTTTTATGATATAATATAGGTTTACATATTTAGATTTCATGATACGATTCCTTTGTATTACATCAACTCTTATGGGAGGGATTCGATGCAATTAGACAAGGGAATACACATGCTCCAGGTTTCTGCTAACATTATGGGAAGTATAGAGAGTATTCACCCCACTTTAATGTGGGACGAAGATAACATGATTTTAGTCGATACGGCTTACCCCGGGCAACTCTCACTTTTGCATGAGGCTATTCTAGGCACCGGATTAGCAATCCATAAACTTACCTTCATATTAATAACACACCAGGATCTTGATCATATCGGCAGTTTAGCAGATATAATCCGGGCTTCTTCATCCCCAGTTCAAGTATTAGCCAGTTCTATCGAAAAGCCTTATATACAGGGAGAACAACAGCTTATAAAGCTGACTCCAGAAGCAATAGATCAAGCTGTAAGCGCCATGCCCGAATCCGTTCCGGTAGAGTGGAGACACGCATTCCGGCGTACACTTGAAAATCCCCCAAAGGCTATTGTAAACTCCACCATCGTTGCCGGAGAGGAATTACCCTTCTGTGGGGGGATCGTAGTTATAGATACTGCTGGACATACACCAGGACACCTAAGTTTCTATCATAAATCCAGTCAAACCCTGATTGCAGGAGATGCTCTACGCGTATTAAGCGGCAAATTATTGGCTCCAGACCCGCAATACTGCTGGGATTTCAATATGGCCAAAGAATCTCTTAAAAACCTGCTGCCATATGATATTAAAAAAGTGATTTGCTTTCATGGAGGGCTGTACGAAGGCAATTGTAATCAGCGGATATCTGAAATATGTGAATCCTAGCTTTTGATCACATGGTCATACCCGATCCTTGACCAGTCAGTGAATCATCTAAAGAAAAGACTAACCAGGAATTCCTGGTTAGTCTTTTCTGAATGAGAACTAAGCTTTTAAGTGAACTCTTAATACGGGGACTTCTGGAGAGGCAGATGTACCTTCCAAGATTTCCACATGACTGATCATCTCTTGCCCGTCTGGAACGATTACCGGAGTAATTACAGGCAAGCCACCCTGTTGAATCGCGTCTAGATCAAACTCCATCAGTAATTGCCCTGCTTTAATGTTATCTCCTGTTTGAACGTGAGGGTTAAACCCTTGTCCTTTGAGGGAAACTGTGTTAATCCCGACATGTATCAAAATCTGTACACCGGATTCATGCTCAATGATCAGAGCATGCTTACTTTTCTCCATCACGTGAACGACTTTACCCGTAAAAGGAGCAGTGACTTTACCTTCAGTCGGATGAATAGCGATGCCTTCCCCCATAGCCTTCGTAGAGAACGCAGGATCTGGAACCTCTTCAAGGGAAACCACTTTTCCTTTGATTGGTGCTACCATGTCGAATTGTTCAATACGAGGAGCCGCCTTCTTTTTCAACCATTTAAACATAACGATGCCACCTTATTTAGAGATTACATTCATAAACAGTGAATGGGACTTAGCTACACATTTTTCAAGGAACCGGTTCCACAAAATAAATAAAAAGAAAAGTGGAAGCGATTTCTATCTGAATTATAGTGAATGCCTGTTCAGGATGTCAAGGTGCTACCATCGTAAAATAACCCGGCTAAGATAATGTCTATCTTAGTCGGGTCATTTGTTACCACAATTACGCATTTAAGTATTTTCACTCTTAAAAGCGATTGTTCTATGGTATACTTTGCTAGTACAACATACGGCTAAAAGAGCGGTCGGCTAGTCTCCCCGAAGGGAGGTGATGCCCTTGGAGGTTAAAGACGCGATTTCCTTGATGATCATGTTTGGCATGTTCATTCTGGCATTGCTTACCTACGTGAAAAAGAAATAGACCGCTCTGACTAAGGAATACGGTCTATATCCGACCTTATCTTACCTGGCCGACTGCTCTTTATGCAGTTGTTATATGCTGGAGCCGTGTTGACGCACGACTCCTTTACTATTCTTACCTCAGTATAGCTCATTTTATAACGTAAATACAGTTTTTTTCTTCAAATATTTTACTGATTTCCTCTGCTATTTTACTTGTCCGGTACATATTCTATGAGGTCTTAAAGCTTACAACTAAAGGTAACACAAAGCTTAAATAGAGGTTCTAATTTGGTTGCTTCTCATAGGAAAAAGCACCTTTAGTATAACTCATTGTAAGTTCAAAACTCTTTAACACCCTTCGCAATAAAAAAAGCAGCCCACAGATGTGGCTGCTTTTTTACAATATTATTACTGTGTTAAGGTTGGGCCTACCCTTCCAGCGCCTGCTTCAATTCCTCAGGCGAAGCGTCCCACCATTCCTCGTTATGAGAAATCAGCAGACTTTTAAGTGCTGCCTTATCCTCACTTCCGAGATCCTCCAGCATGAAACGACGCTTGAGCGCATAATCCATACGATTGACGTGATCGGCGAGGATTTTCCAGCCGCGTTTGGCTTCGTCGTCAATCAGCATCTCGCAGGCGGTGGCACCGCCGTACATACGCCCTTCGGGCGTACGATCCACGGCTACCCATACGAGCCATACTTGGCGTCCGTTCGGTACATCCTCTTTATTCGTAGAGAACTTGATACCACGTTCTACTTTACTTTTGGCATGCATGGCACCGATATCAATTTTCGCCTCTCCTCGGTCAATGATAACGGGAGACATGCTGTTCAGGTCGATTGAGCCTGCGCCGAAACCCTTATGTTTACTCTTGCCACTGACAATGTTCAGTGCAATCTGTTTTTTGCCGTCCGGCTGATTTTCACTCATGCGTCACTAGACCTCCATTTTCCGTCTTCACACTCATTCTACACTATAAATATTTTAACTAATAATCTCCTGAAAGCAAACATATACATGCTGTAGATGCTTGTCAACGGGAGGTATCCATTGTATGACCCCAGCACGCACTAAAATCGTTTTATTGTCTACACTAGCCCTCGGTCTCCTCGCAGGGACGTTATGGTTTGCCTGGCAACCCCAATCGCAATCCGACCCACAGTCCATAGGCCAACCACTATACGGCTCCCTGTCTGAGTCTGCGCTTGCCCCAAATATGGGCAAGCCTCTAGGGGCAAACATCCTGCCTGACCTGCCCAAGAACCTTCCACAGCCCGCTACAGAAATCCTCAGCAAACGGGTGGTAGAGTACCACATTGATGTGTCTCTGGAAAAAGGACAGGTTTTGCGAGGCACTGAGACACTGACCTGGAAGCATCCGGGCAAGAAAACCGTGAATGATCTGTATCTTCATCTATACCCGAATGCTTTCTCTTCCATGGAAACTACCTTTATGAAGGAATCCGGTGGAAAGCTGCGCGGAGATACCATGCCCAAAGACGGCTTTGGCTCCATGACGCTGACTGAACTAAAAACAGAAGACGGTTTATCTCTCATGCACCGCATCCAATATGTGCAGCCAGATGACGGTAACGCAGGCGACCGTTCGCTCGTGAAGGTGCGTCTACCCAAGCCGGTACGAGGTGGCGAAGAAATCACATTATATATGAAGTTTGAGGTAAAACTGCCCGCCATCTTCGCTCGTATGGGTGCGACAGATGATTTTGTAATGGCAGGGCAGTGGTTCCCGAAGCTCAGCGTCTACGAGACTGCAGGACAGCGTGGACGCGCCGAGGAGGGCTGGAACCTCCACCAGTATCATGGTAACTCCGAGTTTTATGCCGATTTTGGAATTTACAGCGTACGGATTCGGGTGCCTGAAACTCATATCGTAGCAGCGACCGGATTTCCCACCCGTGGTGCCGTCCGACAGAACGGCCAAAAAATATATCAATTTTATGCCGATGATGTACACGATTTTGCCTGGTCCGCTTCACCCAACTTTGTAACCGTAGAAGAACCCTTTTCTTCTGCTGAAGTCCCTGGTGTCAAAATCAAGCTCTACCTTGACCCGTCGCACAAGGAGCTCAAAGGGCGCTATATGAGCGCAGCGAAGGCCGCCCTTTCGTACTACAGCAAATGGTACGGGCCTTATCCATATTCCACCCTATCCATCGTGGTTCCACCCAAATCAGGCAATGGAGCCGGCGGTATGGAGTATCCGACACTCATCACGGCCGCTGCTGCGGGTAATCTGAATCCTGGCTATAGTCTGGAACGGACATTAGTTCATGAGATTGGACATCAATATTTCTACGGAATGGTAGCCAATAATGAATTTGAGGAGCCGTGGCTGGATGAAGGCTTCACCTCCTATGCAGAGGAGCGGCTTATGGAGCAAGAATATGGGCTTACCCCTAACTTGCCATTACAATCGGGACAGGTAGCCTCCCCACAGCCGCTAAACCGTGAGTCATGGAAGTACGGCTCAGCTGCTGAGTACGCGCAAAATGCCTACTCTCGAGGCAAGCTGGTCCTACGGGGCATTGAACGTCAGGTGGGTATGAAAAAAATGGATCGCATTATGCGGACCTACGTCCAGACGTACCGATTTAAGCATCCGTCCTCAATGGATTTTCAACGTATCGTGGAGAGAGTCACCGGACGCTCATGGAGCCACTATTTTGAACAGTATGTATATGACGGCCAGATGGCGGACTTTTCAGTGGATCACATCACAAACCACAAGCTGGAGAATGGATATGAAGCAGTCGTGACGGTCAGCAAAAAAGGGGCGGATTATCCCAAGATCCCTGTCCAATTTACCTTCAAGGATGGTACCACGATATTCAAGGCTTGGGACGGCGCGGGCAAAAGCACAACTTTTCGGATCAAAAGTACTTCTCCCGTTTCCTATGTAACCCTTGATCCCTTATATACCATTGCACTGGAGAACAAGCATATTAACAATAGCCTAAAAGCCGAATTGGACGAAAAGCAACAAACCCGTTGGAGTGTAAGTGTAACCAAGCTGTTGGAGACACTGCTTGGAAGTCTGTCATGGTGAGGTGTCTATAGATGCGGACTGTTATAAAAGAGGGCTGGGCGCTGGTGCGCATACGATTCTATATCGTTATCATTTTATTTCTGTATCGACTACTGTGGGGGGTGTTTATCTATCGGCTGGTGCAGTCTGCCGTTATCCCGCTATTGCTCCGTTATCCTGATCAGGGTCAAAACGAGCTGGGACAGACCTTATTTTGGATGGAGAGTCAGATTGCTCTGATGGACAGCCGGGAAGTACATGTGTATTTGTGGATACTACTAGGGGCGACTGTACTACGCATACTGATCACTCCCTTCATTAGAGCCGGAATATATCAAAGTCTGCATACCGATGCGACTGAACCGCAAAGCCTGTCCTTTTTCAAGGGTATGAAACGCCATGGCATGTCGTCGCTGTTGTATTACACCATCGAGTTGGGACTGCTGCTGCTTCCCGCCTTTTGGGTAGTACCGAGACTCTACCCTATTGTAGCAGGAGCACTTCAATCTTCCTCTTATCTGCTGCATTTATTGCCCTATGTCATTGGATGGATGGCATACGGATGGTTCATTCGGCAGTGCATCCTGTATATGCAACTGGGTACTGTCGGTGGTCACGCCATACTATCGTCCCTGCTCGCCTTCTTTCGCCGGCTCCTCCCAGCTGTCGGTATATCCCTTTTGCTCGGTGCTTGTGTGCTGCTGGTCTTCGGTCTATTTGGCACCGTGGCGATGATTTGGACTGGCATGCTGGCGCTCATTCTCCAGCAATCGTATCATTTTGTTACTAGTCTGGTCAGGCTGTGGCATATCAGTTCGCAGTACAGACTATGGCATACCGATATCTCTAGTAGAAGCTAAGCCCTGCCTTTATGTTTTTTACTTCATTTCCGTCTGTCGAAAAACCTTGATTCATACTCGCGCAAACGACACATAACTGAATACTGTTAACAAGATCTGTTCCTGGGACATTAGGAGCAGATTTTTTTTGTAACTTTTTGCAATGAAACATTTGCCAAAGCCAGCCGTCTTTGTTACAATAATCGCAGTGAACTGATAGTAACAACTTTGTAATCTTTATTGTAACCTTTATCTCAAAAATAACGTTATTGTGAATACTGCTCTCCAAGGTGCACATCTTAAGTTAAGCCTAATTCCTGGCACCTAGGAAGCGGGGGAACCAGTTTGGGTGAATTGATCTCGCAACAGAGTGGTCATAGGGGAACCTTCTACCGAATCCTTAAGCTAACCTCGCAGGCATTGGAAGGGGTATATTTTTTTTGAAGAAGAAGCTAACGATCGCAGCTATGGGTCTTGCCATTGCCTTTACATCTTTTACATTCGGTGGCGGCAGTGCATATGCAGACTCTAAGATGGACCAGGTCATTCAAGATGCCAAAGGAACGAACTACAGAAGCGGAGGCACTACACTCGAGGGATTCGATTGCTCCGGCTTCACAATGTACGTATACAACAAACTGGGAATTAAACTTCCGCATCAATCCGGATCACAATTCAAAATGGGATCTTCTGTATCCCGCGATGAAATGAGACCTGGGGACCTGGTGTTCTTCAACACCACAGGAAGAGGCATTTCCCATGTAGGTATCTTCGTAGGTGAAGGGAAATTTGCCCACTCCTCGACTTCACGTGGTGTAGTAGTTAGCTCACTGAACGAAAATTATTACGCTAACCGCTATGTCGGTGCAAAAAGAATTATGAGCACAGACGCTTACCATTCTGTAGCTTCAGACATTCCTGATGACGATAACGTAGAATAACTAACGCACAGCAAGCTAACCCTAGCCGCAATTTGATTCTGGCCGGAATCGAATTGCGGTTTTTTATGTCCACAACATCAGCAATTATTATCTTTACTGACGAACTGAGACCTCAAAAGGTTTCAATTGTAGCGAACATCGTCGGTTTTACCGTCACCGCTGGGGGAGCATATGAGCAGTAATTCCTTCTTATTGAATGTATACCCGACTTAGGTATGAAATAAACACGCTTGCCATTCCTCTGCAACTTGTCTACAATCTGTTGTTAATGATTGAAGTACCTGTGTAAAAGGAGGATGGAACACATGCCGGCCTCAATATCCAACTATCGGATCGTACCGATGGACGAGCATCAAGCGGCTGCAATTTGTGAGTGGCACTATGATCCACCTTATAACATATACGGTTGGCTCCCCTGGGAACAAATGAAGGCGC
The DNA here is from genome assembly GCF_038003485.1 of Paenibacillus sp. FSL H7-0703. Classification (NCBI taxonomy): domain Bacteria; kingdom Bacillati; phylum Bacillota; class Bacilli; order Caryophanales; family Paenibacillaceae; genus Paenibacillus; species Paenibacillus sp. FSL H7-0703. The sequence continues at coordinate 3,114,074 of NZ_JBBOPF010000001.1, forward strand.
TTGAAGTCGAATTCGGAAGTCCCACGCTTCGCCAAGAGCAATATGTTGCCGTACTGGATAAAGAGAACAAACTGACGGGATTTGCTCAATATTTTCCTATGATCGGTGTGACCCGGCTAGGTCTTGGAATGCATCCTGACAGATGCGGACATGGCAAAGGCTCTGATTTTGTCCGTGCCATTGCAGAGGAAGCTCAACGACGCAACCCGAAGAATGAAATTGATCTAGAGGTGCTCACTTGGAATGGGCGCGCTATCCGGGCCTACAAGGCGGCTGGATTTGAGCTTACAGATACCTATGAACGCCAGACTCCTGATGGCAAAAAACCATTTTATTGTATGGTATATCGTCCCGAGCACCCAACCCAGATTCTATGATAAAAGCGCCTTCGGCATACAACCACGATGTTGTATAGCGAAGGCGCTTTTATCATCATACGACAGATCATTACAAGCTCAATGACTGCTGCGCATTTTTTCAAAAGCTTCATTATATTGTTGGGCTTCCTTAATATCCACGGCCATAATACCGCCGTCGTCCCAAGAGGTCAAACGCAGAGTCACGGTCTTATAATCAATCGTAATAAATGGATGATGATTGAATGCTTCAGATATAGCGGCAACTTCATCCACGAATGCAATCCCTTTCATAAAACTGGAAAAATTATATTTTCGAACGATCCAACGTCCTTCCTCCAGTTCCCAGCCCTCCAGTTTCTCCAGATGTGCTTCAATCTCTTCTTGTGTAAAAGGCATGTTACGAACTCCTCCCCGTTTATACGGAAGCCTTTCGACCGCTTAAATACGGCCAAAACTACGATATATTGGTGTACATATTACCACGGCCCCGTTGATAAATCCATAAGACGGACCTCAAATCAAAGGGACTGACATCAGCTCCTCGTCCCCAATAAGTACATAGATGCGATGCTGCTCCGGCTCATAGATCACAACGCTACTCCCTACAGTGATTGTGGGCTCTGTACCCAGTGCATAAAATAAGTCTTCTGCCAAAGCTTCATTGACTTCCTGACGTCCCGCCGGGTCCAGCCTGTCCCAATCTTCTGCTTCCATCTCAAAAAATTCATAGCTATCTGGGATGCGCCCCACAGCCTCTGTAAAATCGTTCAAAATTTGTTCATACTCACGCCCATGCTTTACTCCCATGCCATTTCCTCCAATGGTTCCGCCATTCAATACATAATCACCTTATTATACCGGAAATTCGCACTTAACAAAAAAGAGAGTTTTGTCGATAAATACTATAATCCGTCTTGTAATGACGCGCTTGGGGCAAGGACGACCCCGGCGGCATGAAAGGATTCAAAATCTATTCTCATGGATGAGGTGTATCATGCAAATTTCAACCATTATCGGACTTGTGCTCGGGATTGTGTCACTGGTCGTCGGGATGATCTTAAAAGGCGCTCCGGTCGTCAATTTGGTCAATAATCCCGCTGCTTACATGATTATTTTCGTCGGAACGGCAGCGAGTATATTTATGGCCTTCCCGATGGCAGAAATCAAACGGATTCCGAAGCTGTTCAAGGTTATTTTCACCGAACAAAAACTGTTAGACCGCAAAGAGCTCATCGGTACGTTTACCGAGTGGGCATCCATTACCCGTCGTGAAGGTCTGCTCGCCTTGGAGTCTAAGGTAGAGGAAATCGACGATCCCTTTATGCGTGGCGGCATGCGAATGATTATTGACGGCAATGATCAGGAATTCGTACGGGACGTTCTGATGGAGGATATCAATGCTACCGAGGATCGACATCGCTCTGGCGCACTGATCTTCTCCCAAGCCGGTATGTACGCTCCAACGCTCGGGGTACTCGGTGCCGTTGTAGGTCTGATCGCCGCTCTGGCTGACCTTAGTGATATGGAAAAGCTCTCTCACGCCATTGCAGCAGCCTTCATTGCGACGTTGCTCGGTATTTTTACAGGTTATGTTCTGTGGCATCCGATGTCCAACAAGCTGAAACGGTTATCCAAAAAAGAAGTGGAGCTTAAATTAATGATGGTCGAAGGTCTGCTTTCCATTCAATCGGGGATATCGACAATTGCCATCAGTCAGAAACTGACGATCTTCCTGACTCCGACCGAACGGGCTACGATGACCCAGAAGGATGGCGATTCCAGTGAGTAAAAAGAGACATGAACCGCATGAAGAGCATGCTGACGAAAGCTGGCTGTTGCCATATTCCGACTTAATGACCCTTCTGTTGGCTCTTTTCATTGTCTTATTCGGTATGAGCTCGCTCGACGCCAAAAAATTTGAAACTATGGCTCAATCCCTGAGTTCAGCTTTTAGTGGCGGCACTGGCGTGCTGGATCACTCGGCCGCGAATCCGTCGTCACAATCCATGGATATGGGCAAAAATAAAGAACAAGTATCACAACCCTTAAAATCGAAGGCTACTTCTACCTCTGAACTGCAAAAACAGCTTGCCCAGCGGGAAGAAGAAGATTTAAAAAAGCTTAAAAAACAGATGGATCAATATATTCAAAATAACGGCCTGACCCCGTTGCTGAATACCAAGCTAAACCAATCCCAGCTAATGATCACCATTAGCGATAATGCCTTGTTTTCATCCGGGCAAGCCGAAGTAAAGCCGGAAGCAAGAAAGCTGGCCAAGTCTATTTCTAGTATGCTTCAGCAGTTCCCTGGCTATGATGTTATCGTATCGGGTCATACGGATAATGTACCGATCTCCAACAGCCAGTTCCCGTCCAACTTTGATTTGAGCGCCAAGCGCTCTCTGAATTTCTTGCGTATCTTGTTGCTCAATCCAGATCTCGATCCAACCAAGTTTGTATCCATCGGTTATGGCGAGTATCGTCCATTGGCAAGCAATCAAGATGGCCAAGGACGCTCCAAAAACCGTCGTGTTGAAATATCTGTTCTCCGCAAATATCAGAACGGGACACAAGTCATCAGTCCTACCTCAAGCTCGAATGAAGGTTGATTATGCATATGTTATATGAACAAAGGCACCGCCGCATTTTTATGCAGCTGGTGCCTCTTTGTTTAGTGCTTCCTATAATCTGGACTTTCATATACGAGGATCATACGCTGTAGGCTATACAAAGCCCCTCTGGCACTAGCTAAGCGTATAATCGAGCATCTGGCCAAGCTCCTGCTTCTCAGCCTCTGTCAGGTCACGCCAGGCACCTTTCTGAAGGGACCCCAACCGAATATTCATGATTCGCAGCCGTTGCAGTTTTTTAACTTCATAACCGAAGGCAGCACACATACGCCGGATCTGACGATTTTTGCCTTCAGTCAGGATAATACGGAATACATACTCAGATACACGCGTCACCTCACAAGGTAGCGTCCGCTGGCCGAGTATTTTCACCCCGCTGGACATGCCCTGCACAAAAGACGGTATAACAGGGCGATCCACCGTTACGATATATTCTTTCTCATGCTTGCCTTCTGCCCGTAAAATCTTATTTACAATGTCCCCATCATTGGTAAGTAAAATGAGACCTTCCGAATCCTTATCCAGGCGTCCAATCGGGAATATCCGCTGTGGGTGCCCCACAAAATCAACAACATTGCCTCTAATATGGCTCTCGGTTGTACTTGTAATGCCCACCGGCTTGTTCAATGCAATGTAGACGTGATCGGACTTCTCGCGCAGTGGCTTGCCATTCACGCGAACATCATCGCCTTCTTCCGCTTGACTACCCAGCACAGCCACTTCGCCGTTAATCGTCACGCGGCCGCTCTCTACCAGCTTGTCCGCCTCGCGGCGCGAGCAAAAACCGGTTTCGCTGATAAACTTGTTAATGCGCAACCTGTGTACCCTCCATTTCTACTAACACACTTCCTCCTGCGCCCAACCCGTTACTCCGGCTTGGCAATCGGAAGCTGCACCAGGGCTGTCGTTCCCTCTCCCTCTGTGCTTTCAATATCCAGTGTGCCTTTATGACTCTGTATAATACGCTGACTGACCATAAGTCCTAGTCCTGTTCCTGTTTCTTTGTTTGTGAAAAAAGGTTCTCCTAGCTTGGACAGCATTTCTGCGGGAATACCCGCTCCCTGATCCCGTATAGAGATTTTAACGCTTTCTCCCTCCAAGAACAAATGAATCGTGATGATACCACCTTTACTCATAGCCTCCATGCTATTTTTAAGTAAATTAATGAATACCTGTTTTAACTGATTTTCTTCAGCGTATACCAGGGCAGGCTCGTCCGTGACCTGAAGATTGAATACAATGCCCAGCAGGTGCGCCTGACTATCTAGTAAAGAAATCACGTCGCTCACAATATAGCGAACATCCTTTTTCTGAAAATGCACTGCCTGTGGCTTCGCCAGTATTAAAAACTCGCTAACGATCAAATTAATGCGATCCAGCTCAGACATCATAATATCGTTGTGTTTCATATTCAACACTTGATTTTGCTGCTGTAGTTGGAGAAAGCCTCGTAGCGTAGTTAGCGGATTACGAATCTCATGCGCTACGCCTGCCGCCAATTGTCCGACGGTTGTCAGTTTCTCTGATCTGCGCAACAACTCCTCCATTCGGTTGCGACCCGTAATATCACGCGACACGCAGATAAACCCCAAAATTTGGCCTTCTTCATCCAGAATAGGTGACGTGCTCATACTGATCTCTACTGTACTTCCATCCTTACGCATTCTAAGGGTCTCACTTGATACGATGCTCTCTCCCTGAAGCAGGCTCTTCTTCTGAAATTCATACTCCTCCTGTTGCTGCGGAGGTACAAACTCCAGCTTACGACCAACCAATTCCTTCTTGGTCCAGCCGTACAAAGCTTCGAAGGCATGATTGACCCGAACGACGCGATCCTCCTCGTCGGTTACATGAATCGCATCCGCTGTCTGATTAATAACCGATTCCAGATGCTCCTTTACAGAACGGTTCTCTTCATACATCTGTTCCAGTCTTCTCGTGTACATCCCTAGGTTGTAGGCCATCGCATTGATGCGTTCACCCAACTGTGCAAGCTCATGACCACCTTTTATTTCTAGCCGTGTATCAAAATGACCATCAGCCATCTCATTCACTTTCCCCAGAATCGACTGAATTGGGCGGACAAACAGACTTGCCAGCACATAGCTTCCAATGATTACAACCTCCAAAAGGACAATAGAAATAGCAATTAAGCTTATCAATTGCTTGGAAATAACAGAAGTAATCGTATCATAATTCATAACAATACGGATAACATAGGCTTCGCGGTTAGCCGGGTAAAAAGGTATGTAACTGACGAGAACCCGTTCGCCTTTGATATAGCAGTCTTGTACAATACTCTCCCCGGAGAGGATAGCTCTGGACACGGCCAAACGATCTTCCTGCACCCTCGTTAGTTGATACGTGCCAAATTGGATCGGTTTATTGTACATATAATAGTATTTCGAATCGTTCCCGTTCTTGTCCATCGAAGCGCCACCAAAGGTTGCAGGGTTAATTCCTGTAATCTCCATGATGCGATAATCCACTTGTTGGGTTTGCTTTACGATCTCATCTGGGCTCAGGATGGTTATGAAATCTTGCACTGAAGTATCCTGAAAGGAAATTCGAATTAAATAGTTACGTTTTTGGTCATAATAAAATCCCCATTTGTTAATCTGTGAGGAGCCTGAACCGGTGTAGTCAAATGATCCGGTCCAAAAATGATCCAGTTTCTGACCTTGCGCCATTGCAGCCTGTCCGTGCTCATATAATTGGTCAACTGCATTTTTCCAATACCCTGTCAATGGATCAGATGGCGTTACTTCTTTTGGATCCGAGGATTTAACAACCTTATACCCCTGCCCATCTCGAATCATCAAAGAAATATTAGTATCTCTGTGGAGTGAGGCCACCTTTTGAAGCTGTTCCTGCTGAATATTTCGAATGTCAGGACCTAGCTGATTAGCAGCCAACGTGGCAGAAAGCCACAGATTATATCCGAGCTGCTTGTCAACGGCCTCCCAGCTATGTTGGGTTTGTTCGATAGCTCCCCCGATAATTTTAGCCGTCAGAACCATTTTAGTTTCACTGTCACTTCTTAGATTTTCGTGGGTCGTGTAATAATTGAGGGCGATGTTTAATAAAAGGATAAACAGGACGGACCCCGACAAAATGATCGTTATTCTGATTTTTATCGACACACTGATTTCTCACCTCTTGCCGTATGCTGGCGATTACTGGCAATTGCTAACTCAATGATACCGTAATAGCGCCTGTGATACCAGCATTTACATTTACCGGATATACATAAATACACACCTTGTGTACAGTATTGTCAATAGACAAGGGTTTGCCTACAATATAAGAAGATAATCATCCACAAGTAGTCCACAAATACACAGATTTTATTATAAACTGTGGATAAACCTGTGGACAAGTGCCGTGTTATCCACAATTTTATTCACATCATGTTAACAACGGAATATTTGTTCGTTGGATAATTCCGCGTTTTGAAAGGAGCATTTTCCCAGTGACCACCATGGATCACGCCTATTGGATGAAAGAAGCCATTCAGGAAGCGTATAAGGCAGAAATGTTAGGTGAAGTCCCCATCGGGGCTGTCATCGTAAAAGATAATGAAATCATCGGTCGCGGCTACAATTTGCGCGAGACGGATGCTGACCCAACCGCACATGCAGAGATGGTTGCCATTCGTCAGGCCAGTGAACACTTAGGTGCTTGGCGCCTGCTGGATTGTAGGCTGTATGTCACTTTGGAGCCGTGTCCAATGTGCGCCGGAGCCATTGTTCAATCACGGGTTCCCCATTTGATATACGGAACTACAGATCCCAAGGCAGGCTGCGCAGGCACGCTGATGAATTTATTACAGGAGCCTCGGTTCAATCATTGTACAGAAGTAACCAGTGGTGTACTGCAGGAGGAATGCGCCTCGCTGTTAACGAACTTTTTTCGGCATCTCCGGCAAAAAAGAGCGGCAGCCAGATTGTCTCCTCCCCCATCCTCATCCTGAGGGGGAAAAGTCCAAAACACTTCATCTCATTGCTAATTCCCCATGGAAGGAGACCAACCCATGCCTATGAGCTTGTATAATACGCCTCAAGGTATCTTTTTACGGCCATTTAACTTAGCGGATAGTGAAGCCCTTCTCGCCCTTAGGCAACGTAATAGGGATTCCCATGCGCCTTATGAGCCGCTTTACGAGGATTCATTTTTCACATTAGAGAAACAGCAGGATTATATCCGTCAGAAATTGCGTCAGGCCGAAGAGGATCAAGGTTACGTGTTTGGTATCTTTCTCTTAAAGGAAGAACGGCTCATCGGTTATATCTCTATTTCCAATCTGGTGCGTGGAGTTGGACAATTCGCTGATATCGGCTACATGATGGATCATCATGAACAGGGTAAAGGGCATATGACCGCAGCCTTAAAGTTGATCATACAATATGCCTTTCGTGCCTTATCTCTACATCGTCTCCAAGCGGGTACCCTTTTGCATAATGATCGCTCACAACGTGTATTAAAAAAGTGCGGCTTCCAGCCAGAAGGCATTGCTCGCAAGCTTGTACAGATTCAGGGCGCATGGCAGGATCACCAGATGTTTGGACTTTTAGCTGAGGATGACGTGTGGCAGAGCTAAATGACTGCACAGGGACAACATTAACAGTAAACAAAAAACCGCCCGGCTTATGCCGAGCGGTTTTCTTACATCATATTCGAAAAAAATGATGTTTTGCAATCATGTCATCCCATACTTACGGAGCAACAGTTTGCATTTTTTGTTGCAGCTGTTCCATAGTCAGGACTTGATCACCTGTTGGAATACCCACTTTAAATGCTGCTTTAGCATTGATTTTGCTGTATTGCGTGTAGCCTGTTACGGACAATTTTACATTGTCTTTTGTAGCCGGATCATTCATCTCTACATTCGCATTCAGGTCTTGATACACAGGAATGTTATCCTTGTTCAAAGCTGTGTTAATGTCAAACTGTTTCACTGTCAAGTAATTTTTCAACTCATCCAGCTTTTTGCTAACTTCGCTGGTGTTGGATTGCAATTCTTTCTTCGCTTCAGCCAGTTCTTCTTTCTTCACTTGAAGCATGCCAGCATATTCATCTTTAGACATCACATCAAGGACTTTAGGAAGCGCCTTAGTGATAAATGTATTGGTAGCTTGCTTCACATTGTCGTTCGTAATTTTGAATTGAACGACTTGTTTAGCTTCAACGCCTTGTGGCAATTTAGCGTCTTTAGGATCAATATCAAAGAAGTACGTAGCTTGATCATACTCGTTCATAATAGCAGCAATCACTTCATTCGCAAATTTCTGCGATTTTTCCTGATCCATGGCTGCAGGATTAAATTCTTGTCCTGATTGTTTAGCCAGTTCTTGTGGATCAATGACCAGGAATTTACCTACAACATCCTGTGGAAGTGGGTAAAATGGAATATTAGGAATTTTAACGTACAGTTTATCTTTAGTCATTACCATTGGAATCGTGAAGCTGGTGGAAAGATCACCTTTCAAATGAATGCCGAGCGTCATTTCAGATTGGAAAGGTTCTTTTTGGTATACACCATCCAGCGTAATATCAGCATTTTTCAGCATGCTAGTTACCATTGCACTTTGCTCACTTGGAACAGAAGCGGATGTAATGGTCAGTTCCTTAATCGTGAATTGACTTTTGGATTCATAAGAGTTCAACTTCATTGCATTTGCAGTACCAGTCGTAACAGCTTCCTTCGGTTCTAACTTCTTGCTACAACCTACCAGGGCTACCGTCAAAAGCAACACCATAGTGAGTACCAAGACGGATAACTTTTTACTCATTGTGTAGATTCTCTCCTCTCGTAATTAACCCCTTTTTTATGCTAACAAAAAAATACACACCTCCTATTTTAACTCATATTCTCAACCGGCGAAACACTTATTGGAAAATTTTCTTACAATAAGCACAAAGACACCCTGGCTCTCTTACCAGGGTGTCTTACACTATGCAATATATTTTAGGAGAAAGGTCTGCCTGCTTATGAGCCTTCTCTGTTATGATGATCCACGTGATTCCGCTGTTTCACCTTCTTGGAACCGGATAACGGCTCCTGCTGATGACTACGCTCCCGCTTTTCGTTACTTCCACCAGAATCCTGTGCTTCGGGGACAGGAATGGCTTTAGGCTTGCCCATTTATGCATCCTCCATTCTCAGTCTATATTTGTGGTACATCAACGAATCCGTTTATTACCATTTAAAATAGGACTATAGATGGTGTAGATCTTCCGTTTTATCGTGATTTAGTGAATCCTGATGACGGCGATCATTACGATCCTGCTGCACTTGCTGTGCCTGATGACTATTAACTGGGCGTTGCTCCAAATCATCAACAATGTTAGACAGGTTTTTATCCAGACCGTTTTTGGCTTTTGTCATGTAGTCTTCCTCCTCATTCCTTCATGACCTACGAGTGCGTCAATGACTGTAATGTTTGGGCACATTGGTGAATATGCCGAGTATAATCGGACACTAACTGCTGAATGATATCTGTTCGTTCATCCACAGACTGTCCGTCCCGTTCTACATCGACTAAAGTAACCTGTACTTCCCGGGAGTCTACATAAGTACATGCAAAATCAAAGGAGTACATTTGTCGGCCTTCTACCTCGATATGGATCCGTATAGCCCGGTTGTCAGCTTCATCTGCCTGTACCTGTGATTTGTCCCCTGAATTCAAAAGAATCGGCAGTTGTTCCTGCCAGGCCTCTACCAGCTTTTGCTGATCTACTGTCATTTCTCGATTCATGCCAGCACCTCCACATCTGATAACGTGTGAAAAAAACAGGCTTTTTATACAACAAAAAAGCCATTCTTCACGATTCCTGATCATTAGTATATAAAACCTAATGTACCAGCTAGTCGTATTTGAATGGCTTGGTTTATTTTAGAATATGACGGAGAGGATGGGATTCGAACCCATGTGGGCTTGCACTCTAACGGTTTTCAAGACCGTTACTACCTATGAAAAGCCGCCGAGCCTTGGTATGACTGGGTTTGTGAAGTCTAATGCAAGAACCGCTACAACTGCTGGCCTGTCTGCAACGCTGCCGTGTCCTCCTTTCCATTATCTGGAGGAAACCAGGTGCACGGAGCTGCCCCGATAGCTCATTTTTATTGCACCAAAACTATAATAACTGATTGAGCTTGCTTTCAGGCTCTTCACCATTTTCTACACGTTTTATATTATTTATAAAGAAATCATATCTTTTTTTATGAAATTTTCGACCATCAGGCATTCCTGCTGTATGGGGAGTAAGTATCACATTACCCAGATTCCGGAGCTCACTGTCAATAGGAAGCGGTTCAGATTCAAACACATCCAGGCATGCGCCTGAAATATCCCCGTTTTTTAATGCATCAATCAAGTCTCTTTCGTTGACAATCCCGCCGCGGGCTGTATTGATAAAAAGAGCGGTATTCTTCATTTTCTTGAATGCCGCTTTGTTGATCAGTTGTTTGGTTTGCTGATTCAAGGGTACATGTACACTGACTATATCCGATGTGCTTACAAGAGTATCGAAATCCGTCATTCTCACAAAACCGTCAGATTGTACAAGAGCATTTCTCGCATAAGCCAGCACATTCATATCAAAAACCCTGCAAAATGCAGCTACTTTTTTTCCGATAGCGCCCAAACCGATAATCCCCATCGTTTTGCCTTTTAATTCACTCCCTGTATAGTCCAATTGATTTTCATCCATCCTGTTTTTCATGAAAGTATCAAGAAACGGTATGTTTTTATAATAAGACAATATCAGTGCCATTACGTGCTCGGCCACTGCCTGTGCATTCACTCCTGCAGCATTGGCCACCCAAATGCCGAGCTGTGTACAGGCAGGGACATCTACATTATCAAATCCTGCACCCGTCTGTACCAATCTTAATTTTTTCGCAATAGAAAGCAGGCTGTGATCCACTTTAATATGTTCAGGGATGATTACCTGGCAATCTTCAATATGATGCAGCATTTCTTTTCCGGGCGGGACAATTACAACATTCCATTCTTGAGGAAAATACCTTACAATATTTGATTTCGAGGTCTCGCTAAAATAGCCAACTATGAGAATCTTCATTGCTAAACCACCTTTCATTACCTATACCATTCTTCCAAGAAAACCCGTTTGATGATCTTCATTTTATCCTTTTGAAGAAGAAGTGATTATTTCCATATTATAGACTTCATCGGCAGTACAACCTCTTGAAAGGTCATTGATCGGTGCATTTAGCCGCTGCAGGATCGAACCATATGCCTCAAAGTTTCCAAGACGCTGCGCTACCTTACAACCAATATTACCGGCATGAATACCTGGGAATATGAAAATGTACTATAATAAAGCAACTTTTAGAGCAATGGGTAAGACTTTTGCTGTTCTTGCCGTTTCAACAGCAATCTAATTCCAGTGAAAAAACATTTGACCCCTCGTCTTTATTAACGATAATTTTAAACATAAAGAATAATGTTGTAAAACTCAAATATTTTGTGAACTACATTAATCATTTCTATATATTGAGGAGGTATTCTATGTATTTTCCTGGGATTGAAGCGTTTTTAGCTATCGTACGGACCGAGAGTATAAGCAAAGCGGCCGAATTGCTGCACCTGTCACAAGCTACGGTGAGCTATCGGTTAAAGACATTGGAACAGGAAATGGGTGGCCTTTTGGTTGAGCGAAGAAAAGGGGCACCCAAAATCAGTCTGACCCCAAAAGGGGAAAACTTTTTTAGCATTGCGGAAAGATGGGATGCTCTCTGGAGGGAAACACAAATCTTGCAGGCTAGCGGTTCGCAGTTAAGTCTGGCAATAAGCGCTGCCGAAAGTATAAGTCACTTTGTTTTGCCTCCTGTATATAGAATGCTTAATCAGCATACCCCGTCCATCCGACTGCAAATTCGTACGCAGCATACTCAGGAAGCTTTTGATAGTATTGAGCGGCGCGAGATGGATGTGGCGTTTGTGGTGCGAGAAATCGTGTCGCCTAGTGTCACTGTTAAACCGTTTTTTACTGAAGAAATGATGCTGTTGCGCCTGGCTGTGTCGGGGCGGCAGGCCGGAGATACTGTTGAAATGGAAGAATTGGCGGCGCAAGACGAAGTCTTCATAAATTGGAATAGAGAGTTTCAATTCAGACATGACCAGTGGTGGGACCCTCTTTGCCCGTCCCGTGTTCATCTGGACTCAGCGGGACTCATCACTACTTTTTTGAAGGACGCCAGACAATGGTCGATAGTTCCCGCTTCGATTGGCGCACATATGATGCGGATGGGAGATTTCGTTCTTCAGAAACTATCGGTATCGGTGCCTCCAAGAATATGCTATAAGGTAACTCATAAGTTTCCAAACCAAGCTTTACACGAGCCCCTTCGTATTCTTGATAACTATCTGCAAGATATATTTGGAATACAATGATTTGACCTGTCGAGATATTAGTTGCAATTGATTATGGGCCTGCAAACTGATGTATGAAAAAAATAGAGTATGCGGTGTAATAGCGTTTGAACAGCCCCTCCAGTGTCAGAATCTCAGGCGATACGCTCGCTCTCTCATCCTGCGCCACCCGAGACGTTTCCAAAACCGATGGACTTAGACGATCGAGAAACCGCTGGGGAATGTCCAAACTATTCTTCCGCTGCCTGCGTTTACGCAGTTTGCCACCCGTGTTTGTATTCATAATCCTATACCTCCGTCAGATGTTTATCCAACGGTCACGAACACAAAAAAAACGCACCACACCGCTATCCAACGGTAAAGTGCGTTTCAATCATACTTGCTACAAATCCTTATGCAGCAAGGAAATTATTAAACTGACGGAGAGGATGGGATTCGAACCCATGTGAGCTTGCACTCTAACGGTTTTCAAGACCGCCCCGTTATGACCGCTTCGGTACCTCTCCAGGTGGTAAATGGATAAAGCTGCTTCCCTTTTAAACATACTCAGGCGCAACAAAATTATTTTACCACAGAACTTCTAAGAATGCAACACTTACTGTTTAGGAGCAATAACCTCAATGCCTCGCATGTATGAACGCAACACTTCTGGAATCACGATGCTTCCGTCCTCTTGCTGATAGTTCTCCAAAATAGCAGCCACAGTCCGCCCTACAGCCAATCCTGAACCGTTCAGCGTATGTACAAATTCAGGCTTTGCCTTCGAATCTGGACGAAACCGGATGTTCGCACGACGCGCTTGGAAGTCTTCCGTATTTGAACAGGAAGAAATCTCACGGTACATGCCACTCTCAGGCAACCATACTTCCAGATCGTACGTTTTGGCAGACGTAAAACCCATATCTCCAGTGCAAAGTGCCAGCACGCGATATGGAAGTCCGAGCAGCTGTAAAACACGCTCAGCGTTATTCGTCATTTTCTCCAATTCCTCATAAGAGGTATCAGGGTGAACCAACTTAAGCATCTCTACCTTATTGAACTGATGCTGACGGATCAGGCCACGTGTATCACGTCCTGCTGATCCTGCCTCCGAGCGAAAGCAAGAGCTGTATGCCACATAATATTTCGGAAGCTGCTCCGCATTCATAATCTCTTCACGGTGGTAGTTCGTTACCGGAACTTCAGCCGTAGGAATGAGATAATACTCAGTATCACGCAGCTTGAACAAATCTTCTTCAAACTTCGGAAGTTGGCCCGTTCCGTACAAACTGTCCCGATTTACAATGTATGGAGGAAGCATTTCTTCATAACCATGCTCACTGCTGTGCAGATCCATCATAAAGTTAATCAGCGCACGCTCTAATCTTGCTCCCAGTCCTTTGTAGAACGTAAAACGAGAACCCGTTACCTTGGCTGCTGCCTCAAAATCAAGGATATCTAGATCCTGAGCCAATTCCCAATGCGCTTTGGGTGTAAAAGAAAAATCACGCGGCTCCGACCAGCGACGGATTTCTACATTATCCTCTTCCGATGCACCTACAGGTACTGTATCATTAGGAATATTCGGAATAGACATCACCAATTCATCGATCTGAACTTCCAGTTCGCGTACTTGCTCATCTAATTCTTTGATACGATCGGAGACTTGACGCATTTCTGCAATAAGATCATCCGCATTTTCCTTGTTCTTCTTCAACTTGGCTACTTCACCGGATACCACGTTCCGACGATTTTTGAGCCCTTCACTTTCCTGAAGTAACTCACGACGGCTTACATCCAGATCTGTAAAACCATTAATCAGATCCAGAGATTTCCCCCTGTTCTGCAAAGCTTTCTCAACCCGACCAAGCTCATTACGTAAAATCTTTATATCTAACACAGGTAATCCCTCCTACACTACAAACCTGACTTTCACTATTCGCGGACCATATCCACAAAATATTGATGTAACCGGTAATCGTCTGTTAACTCCGGATGGAAGGATGAAGCCAGCAAATGACCCTGACGGGCTGCCACGATCTCGCCGTTATATTCAGACAGCACATCTACTCCCGTTCCAACAGACTGTATTAATGGCGCGCGTATAAATACAGCACGAACCGGTTCCTCAATCCCTTTAATGTTCAAGTCTGTTTCAAAGCTCTCTCTTTGGCGACCAAATGCATTACGCGATACTGTAATATCCATGAGTCCCAAATGTGCTTCTTCCTGTCCTTGAATCGTTTTAGCCAGTACAATCAATCCCGCGCAAGTGCCAAATACAGGCTTGCCTTGATTAGAAAACTGACGTATAGCCTCTATGAAATCATACTTGCGCATTAGCTTACCAATAGTGGTGCTTTCACCACCGGGAATGATAAGACCGGACAGCTCATTGAGCTGTTCGATCTTCTTCACCGCTATACATTCCGCACCCGCACGTTCAACGCTACGTATATGTTCAGCTACAGCGCCTTGCAGTGACAATACACCTATTTTCATGCCGGTCCCTTCTTTCTTACCAACCACGATCCTGCATGCGCTCATGCGGTGCCAGTTTGGAAATTTCAATGCCTTTCATAGGAGTTCCCAAATTCTTGGAGACTTCTGCAATCAGCTTGTAATCCGTATAATGAGTGGTCGCTTCCACGATTGCACGTGCAAACTTCTCAGGGCTATCCGACTTGAAAATACCAGAACCTACAAAGACGCCATCAGCGCCTAAATGCATCATTAACGCGGCATCGGCAGGTGTTGCTACACCACCCGCTGCAAAATTGACCACTGGCAGTTTGCCAAGCTCATGCACTTCCAACAGCAGTTCATATGCAACTCCGAGGTTTTTCGCCTCTGCATACAGCTCGTCCTTCGACAAGTTTTGCACCTTGCGAATTTGACCATTGATAAAACGCATATGCCGAACGGCCTCAACAATATTCCCAGTCCCCGGTTCGCCCTTCGTACGGATCATAGATGCACCCTCACCAATACGACGCAGCGCTTCTCCCAGATCCTTGGCTCCACAAACAAATGGAACGGTGAACTCCCGCTTATCAATATGGAAAACTTCATCCGCAGGTGTCAGCACTTCGCTTTCATCGAGATAGTCAACACCGAGAGATTCCAATACCTTTGCCTCTACATAGTGACCGATACGAGCCTTAGCCATAACAGGAATAGAAACAACCTTCATAACTTCTTCCACAATCGTTGGGTCAGCCATACGAGCAACCCCACCAGCTGCACGGATATCCGAAGGCACCCGTTCAAGAGCCATTACAGCTGTAGCTCCTGCTGCCTCTGCAATTTTAGCCTGCTCAGCGTTCATGACATCCATGATTACGCCACCTTTTTGCATCTCTGCCATACCTCTTTTTACACGCGAAGTTCCCGTTTCCATGTCGTTGCCTCCTATAAGGGTTACGTTTAGATTCTAACTTAATATTTTACCGCACGAATGCCAAATACACAATCATTTCAAGCTGCAAAATAAGTAATGAAAAACAAGGTAGATCGCTTAGCTTCGCTTTTTTAGAAGAGGTTCTTAATTCCCTGGAACAGATCTCCGAAGAAATCACCGATTGCCCGGAAAAGCATCCGGAACCAGCCGCCCTCTTCTACTGCCGTCGTAGTAACCAGATCCACGGTTTTCGTCTGCCCTTTATCCACACCGTCTGTCTTGTACGTGTACGTAATTGTTCCGACTTTGGCCCCTTGCTTCAAAGGTGCCACCAGAGAGCTTGCTGGTGTAATGTTCGTTGTAAAGGTTACCTTAGGATTGCTCGCACCCTTAGGTACGATAAAGCTTACTGCATCCTTGGTGACGATCGGTACTTCTGTTTCCGTACCTTTGGTCACTGGCACATTCTCAACACCCTTAACCATCGTCTTTGGAGCAATAACCTGCTTCACTTCAAAATTATCAAAACCATAGTTCAGCACTTTAGCTGTCTCTGTAAAACGATGAGGCTCTGAATCTGCTCCCATGACTACACTGATGAGACGCATTCCGTTGCGCTCAGCGGTTCCTGTAAAACAGTTTCCAGCATTGCTCGTATGGCCCGTTTTCATTCCGTCCAAGCCGGGATAAGCAAACTTTCTAAAGTTAGTAATATTTTTGTTTGCTTCTAACATCCAATTGTAGTTAATAATTGGTGCTTTGTCAGTCGGTCGGAATTTGTAAGATTGAATTGTGGTAAACCGTGTATAATCCGGATGATCCTTTATAATGTTACTAGCTAATGTCGCTGCATCTCTCGCTGTCATCACAGTTTCCCGGTCTGTATCCGGCTGGAAGCCTTTCGGCATATCACCACGGTCCAAACCAGTCGAGTTGATAAAATACGTATTTTTCATGCCCATTTTCTGAGCTGTTTCATTCATTAGTTTTACAAAGTCCTGCTCAGTTCCAGATACGCGTTCAGCAAGGGCTACTGTTGCATCATTAGCAGAACCTACCGCCATTGCAATATAAAGCTCTTCTACCGTATGTTGATCCCCTTGAGCCAAAAAAATACGTGATCCAATGCTCTTAGAAGCATTCTCGTTAACCGTAACTTTATCCGTCCACTTGAGTTTACCTTGCTTAACCTGTTCAGCCACGATGTATTCTGTCATCATTTTAGTCATACTTGCTGGTGGAAGTGGCTCATCTGGATTCATAGACAGCAGCACTTGCCCAGTGGAAGGCTCGATCAAAATGGCGGAACGTAGTGCCAGACTAGGGGGGTTAATAGAACCTGTCCCCGTAATATTGGTTGCCTGTGTTGCCGCTCCAGCTGCAAAAGTAGCCACGCTCGGATCGAAATTGCCTACCACAGGCAATGCCGACATATACATCATATTAAGCACCATGACTGCAGTCACACTCTTTTTAAACATGCTGCGTTTTTTATTCTGCTTTAAAATGTTCGCTTTCAAATGAATACAAACTCCTCTCGTACCTCAACCCGATCGCTATGAATAACGAGACGGTGGTTACAGCCTCTACTTGGCCAATGTAATTAATGTTTAAGTGTTATAAAATCCAGTTTCACTTCGTTTGCTTAGTTGTATCCTGTCATGAGCATTTTCTGCTCGAATCTTCTTTACTGGTAGGAATCGTCCAAAAGACCTATGTGTCCTAATTCGTCAATAATTTCGTCAAAAAGGCGGACACTTGTCTATTCTATCACAGGGGTATCTCTAAAAAAAGACAGGCAGAGCGAAATACGCTCTGCCTGTCGTCAAGTCTACTACAGCCGAACTTTATAGAGAGTAGTTTGGTGCTTCTTTCGTAATTTGCACATCATGCGGATGGCTCTCACGCAGACCAGCGCCTGTAATACGGATAAAGCTTGTATCGTTACGAAGCTCCTCAATATTAGCTGTACCGCAATAACCCATACCGGAACGAAGACCGCCCAACAGCTGATGAACAGTGTCGGAAAGTGGTCCTTTATAAGCAACGCGTCCTTCGATGCCTTCCGGTACCAATTTCTTGTCGTCATCTTGGAAATAACGATCTTTACTACCCTGCTTCATCGCAGCCATAGAACCCATACCACGATATACTTTAAAGCGGCGTCCTTGATAAATTTCAGATTCACCTGGGCTTTCTTCCGTACCTGCAAAAAGACTTCCCAGCATTACCGCAGAAGCGCCTGCCGCAATGGCCTTTGTAATTTCACCGGAGTATTTAATACCACCGTCTGCAATGATCGGAATATTATATTCACGTGCTACTGTTGCACAATCATAAATTGCTGTTACTTGTGGAACACCTATCCCTGCGATTACGCGTGTTGTACAGATGGAGCCTGGACCAATACCGACTTTTACGACAGATGCTCCTGCTTCAATCAATTCGCGCGTTCCGTCACCAGTAGCTACATTACCTGCTACAATCGTCAGATCAGGATAAGCTTCACGTAGCTTGCGGACCGCTTCAATAATGTTAATATGATGGCCGTGAGCAGAGTCCACAACAATCATATCCACACCAGCTTTTACAAGTGCTTCAGTCCGATCAAATGTATCCTTGGAAATGCCGACAGCCGCACCGACCAGAAGACGCCCTTGTGCATCTTTCGCTGCGTTCGGAAATTGAATAGCTTTCTCAATATCTTTAATGGTGATAAGTCCTTTGAGATAATTTTCATCATCGACCAAAGGGAGCTTTTCAATTTTATGCTTTTGCAAAATGACTTCCGCTTCCTGTAAAGTCGTACCCACAGGTGCAGTTACCAGTTCTTCCTTCGTCATGACTTCACTGATTTTAAGGTTAAAATCGTGAATAAAGCGAAGATCGCGGTTAGTAATAATACCCACCAGTTTGTTTTCTTCGTTTACAACAGGTACACCAGAAATACGGTATTTACCCATAACTGCTTCAGCATCGGACACCAAATGATCCGGAGTCAATGAGAATGGATTGGTGATAACACCGCTCTCCGAACGTTTAACCCGATCCACCTCTACTGCTTGCTGTTCAATCGACATATTTTTATGAATAATACCGATACCGCCCTCACGAGCCATCGCAATTGCCAACACTGCCTCAGTAACAGTATCCATACCAGCACTCATCAAAGGAATATTCAGCTTCACGTTATCACTCAAACGAGTCGCCACGCTTACTTCTTTGGGCAGAACCACCGACTTGCGAGGTACCAGCAAAACATCGTCAAAGGTAAGGCCTTCCTTACCGAATTTATCTTCCCACACCAAGATGATCCTCCTTCAAATTGTTTAGTCTGTATTGGTCTTGTTGTCTGTCCGACATGGACAAATCAAGGCTCTCTGAAAATATATTATTGCAATCTTAGCAAAGCGGTATAGGGGTGTCAAGCCTTCATCAATAGCCCTAACCTTTAGTATTTCCCTGTACAAACAACTGTACTCCTACGAAGGACAACCTTTAAAAATAAGCGTTTCCAAAGGTAATAGCTATTCACAAAAGCATATCTCCTCTTTGAATACGCAGCATAGAAGCAATTGTATAAGTGGTTTGTACCGTAATATACCAAAGAGGACCATGATCTCATTGAGATCATGGTCCTCTTTACTTGTTGCTTGGCGACGTCCTACTCTCCCAGGACCCTGCGGTCCAAGTACCATCGGCGCTGGAGGGCTTAACGGTCGTGTTCGGGATGGGTACGTGTGGAACCCCTCCGCTATCGCCACCAAACATGAATTTGCTGTGCAAATTCTACATTCAAGGTTACACCCTGAAAACTGGATCCGAAACTCATTTGCGTTTTATTTTAGGATAAGCCCTCGACCGATTAGTATTGGTCAGCTCCATGCATTACTGCACTTCCACCCCCAACCTATCTACCTCGTCGTCTTCAAGGGGTCTTACATACTGGGAAATCTCATCTTGAGGGGGGCTTCACGCTTAGATGCTTTCAGCGCTTATCCCTTCCGTACATAGCTACCCAGCGGTGCTCCTGGCGGAACAACTGGTACACCAGCGGTACGTCCATCCCGGTCCTCTCGTACTAAGGACAGCTCCTCTCAAATTTCCTACGCCCACGACAGATAGGGACCGAACTGTCTCACGACGTTCTGAACCCAGCTCGCGTACCGCTTTAATGGGCGAACAGCCCAACCCTTGGGACCTACTTCAGCCCCAGGATGCGATGAGCCGACATCGAGGTGCCAAACCTCCCCGTCGATGTGGACTCTTGGGGGAGATAAGCCTGTTATCCCCAGGGTAGCTTTTATCCGTTGAGCGATGGCCCTTCCATGCGGTACCACCGGATCACTAAGCCCGACTTTCGTCCCTGCTCGACTTGTAGGTCTCGCAGTCAAGCTCCCTTCTGCCTTTGCACTCTTCGAATGATTTCCAACCATTCTGAGGGAACCTTGGGGCGCCTCCGTTACTCTTTAGGAGGCGACCGCCCCAGTCAAACTGCCCACCTGACACTGTCCTCGCACCGGATCACGGTACCAAGTTAGAACCTAGATACGATCAGGGTGGTATCCCAAGGATGCCTCCTCTCAAGCTGGCGCTCAAGATTCTACGGCTCCCACCTATCCTGTACAGATCGTACCCAAATTCAATATCAAGCTGCAGTAAAGCTCCATGGGGTCTTTCCGTCTTGTCGCGGGTAACCTGCATCTTCACAGGTATTAAAATTTCACCGGATCTCTCGTTGAGACAGCGCCCAAGTCGTTACGCCATTCGTGCGGGTCAGAATTTACCTGACAAGGAATTTCGCTACCTTAGGACCGTTATAGTTACGGCCGCCGTTTACTGGGGCTTCGGTTCATAGCTTCGCCCCGAAGGGCTTACCACTCCCCTTAACCTTCCAGCACCGGGCAGGCGTCAGCCCGTATACTTCGCCTTGCGGCTTCGCACAGACCTGTGTTTTTGCTAAACAGTCGCTTGGGCCTTTTCACTGCGGCCCCCTCGGGCTATTCACCCTACCGAGGCACCCCTTCTCCCGAAGTTACGGGGTCATTTTGCCGAGTTCCTTAACGAGAGTTCTTCCGCGCGCCTTAGAATTCTCTTCTCGCCTACCTGTGTCGGTTTGCGGTACGGGCACCTTCTCCTGGCTAGAGGCTTTTCTTGGCAG
>NZ_JBBOPF010000001.1:3140000-4050000 GCF_038003485.1 Paenibacillus sp. FSL H7-0703
AAGAGCGAGCATATGATCATCCATGATCAACCGGAGCTTGTCATCCAAGTTATCCGTGAACTCATCACCGACACCAGTCACTTTCAGTCAACCACGTCTAAAGCATACACAGATGATTAGGGACTTTATATGTTAAGGACAGCTTAAAAAAACAAAAGACGCCCGAGTTCCTTCTATATAAAGGAATTCGGGCGTCTTTGCTGCCTAACACTTATTATGCTTGATTGAGCTTAGGACAAAATGGGCTTGTTTTTAGATGAAGCCTCTGTGACCTTGCCAAGTATCTGTCTCAGTACTTTAGCATTTTCCCCAATAAAACCGGAATCAAGCAGCACATCATGCGTTCCGATGACTTCGTATTCTTTGTATTGACCAAGTGTCGCCTGTTGCCATAACAATTTATCTAATGATGTATCTGGACCAATACTATCATCCTCTGCAATCAGAGCATGGATATTCGCATGAACTTCACCTGAGTTAATAAGCTCATCGCGGTAGACGGAGTAAACCAACATTTTGTCCATGACTCGCTCCCTGTCCACTGGATCGGCGAGGAATGCTTTGTACTGGTCCCTAATGCTGTCCAGTACCATCTCGACAATCTCTTCAAGCTCCTCCGGTGTCGATTCATCCTTGGACATCTTTCTCATAGCATCTACCATAATAAGGTCGCTAACATGGTGACCTCGGCTTTCCATGGCTTTAGCTACCTCGAAGGCGAGATTTCCTCCAAGTGAGTATCCCAGGAATACATATGGGCCCTCTGCTTGAATATCCACAATGGCATCAATGTATCGATCCAGCATATCTTGACCCTGGTACCGATCGCCGATAAATTCCATCCCGTACACCTCGCAAAGCCCTTCCAGCTCCTTGGCCATCTCATAGTACCCCAGAGAGTGGCCTACCCGTGGAGGGAAGCAAAACACTTTGAGTGTTCCTTTCCCTGGGAAGCGGATAATTTCCATTTCCTCTTCATTAGCAGCAGTTGTTGCCTGCAACTTGGATATTTCATGCGCCATTTCTTCCACAGTCGGCAGATTAAACACGACTTGGAGTGGTAGCTGGACGCCCATACCGGACGAAATCCTTTGGATCAAGCCCAATACTTTCAGGGAATGGCCCCCAAGTTCGAAGAAATGATCTCTGATCCCGATTTCCTGTACGCCGAGCACCTCGGACCAAATCTGAGCGAGCTCTACTTCTGTCTGCGTACGCGGCGCGATATACTCCGCTGTGCTCCGCAGAAGTGTTTCCGGTGCCGGTAGCGCTTTGCGATCCAATTTGCCATTTGGATTCAGTGGCATTTGTGCCAACTGTACGAAAGCAGTCGGAATCATGTAGCTTGGCAGTTCGCTGGCCAGTGCCTCGCGTAGTACGCCCGCTGCAAGCCCCTCTTCGGCCACAAAGTATGCACAAAGTTGAGTACTTCCGGTGGAGTCAGCCAGTGCTAGAACAACCGCTTCCTGCACCAATGGAACCTTCAGAATTTGTGCTTCCACTTCTCCCAGCTCAATGCGGTAACCGCGGATTTTTACCTGGTGATCGATCCGCCCCAAATACTCAATATTCCCGTCTGGTAGCCATCGAGCCAAATCGCCCGTTCGGTAAATTCGTGCTCCCGGTTTGTACGGGTGAGGAATGAACTTCTCTGCCGTCAGGTCTGGCTGGTTGAAATACCCCCGCGCTACCCCTTCGCCCGCAATGCAGAGTTCTCCCGGTACCCCCACAGGTGATACCTGAGAAGCGCTGTCCATCATCCATACTTGGACGTTAGCGTACGGTTTGCCGATCGGCACATGCGTTAGAGCCGCAGTCTCAAGGCTCGTTGTATACCGAGTCGCATATACGGCTGCTTCCGTAGGACCGTAGATGTTTTCCAGTACTGCGTAAGGAGATACTTTATAATACTCTTCAACAAGTTTGGCAGGCAGCGTCTCGCCGCAGGCAAACAGGTATTTCAGAGTAAGGAATCCTTGGTTGCCGCTTTCTTTCAAGTATTGAACGAGCACACTGAGCATCGACGGCACCAAATTGAGATGCGTGATACGGTTCGTATCCACGGCCTCTAGCAGTGCCATCGGGTCTTTGTCCACGCCTTGTGGCAGGATCACGAGAGTCCCTTGTCCAAAGAACCAGCAGAACAGCTCCGGCACGGAGAAGTCAAAGGTGAATGTCGTTTTGAGCAGGAAACGGTCGCCTGCCAACATCGGATATTCAGCTTCCAACTGACTCAGCGTATGGACGGCAGCGCGATGCTCAATCATTACCCCTTTCGGCTTGCCGGTTGAACCTGACGTGTAAATGATATACGCCAGATGCTCCGGCCCCGCAATTGGCTCCAGTTTCGAGCTATCCGCATGATACGCCTGCGGATCATCAAGTGCCAGGATCGTGCCAGTGAACGGAAAACGATCTTGGAGATGGTTCTTCGTCAGCAGAAGCTTCGCTCCCGAATCCTCCAGCATGTGGCGAATACGATCTTCTGGGAACTCCGGATCAATCGGTACATAGGCCCCGCCAGCTTTTAGAATGGCATGAATACCAATGATCATCTCAAGCGAGCGCTCGACCATGATGCCGACTGGTTGGTCCGGTCTGACCCCTTGGGCACGCAGCGTACGTGCGAGACGGTTCGCCTGCTGATCGAGTTCTCCATAGGTAAGCTCCGTTTCACCGTAAATAAGTGCTGTACGATCCGGTGTGAGCGCTGCTTTTTCCTCAAATATACCGTGAAGGGTCTGCTCACGCGGATAAGGAGCTGCTGTATCGCCCCACACCTCTATAATCTGCGATTTCTCTTCTGGCGTGATCAACTCCAGCTCATCAATACGGATGGTAGGTTGAACAGCAACGCTTGTCAGAATTCTCGTCAAGTGTCCTTGAATGCGTTCCACGCTCTCCCGATCATAGACGCGGGCATTGTAACGGTACAAGAACTCCAGATTACGGCCCGGCAGCACAATGAGGTTAAAATCATAATTCGTCTGTTCAAACATCTGAACATCCGTAATTCTGTATTCAGCCTCTTCACTAGCAATTTTCTCTTCCAGATGCTCTTCTACCGGGTAATTTTCGAACACCATAATATGAGAAATCAAATCTTGCTTTTGTTCGCTCTGTGCTTGAATCTCATAGAGCGGATAGGAATCATAAGCATGTCCTGCCAAATATAATTCCTGCTGTCTTTTCATCACATGGGAGAACGAATCGCTTCCCTCGGCCTGAACCCGAACCGGAACTGTATTGATAAAGAGACCGATCATACTTTCGATACCCGGAATCTCGGCAGGTCTCCCCGATACTACACTTCCGAAGACGATATCCTGGCTTCTATTGTAGCGCTGCAACACGATTCCCCAGGCTGCTTGCATCAATGTATTCATCGTCACCTGATGCTGTTTGGCCACCTGTTCCAGGCGATCGGTCAATTCCGCATCCAACGTGAATACTAGCTTCTCCGACACATAGGCTTCTGCTTTTGCTGATGGCTGTGTGATGGCTTGTGGCAGCTTCGTCTGCTGCTCGTAGCCTTCCAGGTACCCTCTCCAGTAAGAGGATGCCTCTTCCTCGCCTTGCTTCTCCAACCATTGAATATACTGGCTGTACGATACAGCTGCAGGAAGCTCAGGCTCCCTTTGCTCACGCAGAACCCCATACGTCTCAAACACTTCCTGGAGCACAAGCGGCATACACCAGCCATCCAAAATGATGTGATGAGAGCTCCACAGCAGATGGTAAGCCTCTTCTGCTGTACGTAGAATAGCAACACGCAGCAATGCTTCTTCAGCAAGATTAAAGCCTCTTGCTTTGTCCTGAGCAGTATAAGCTGCAAGACGCGCTTGAATTTCATCGGCTTCCAGCTCGTGCAGATCCTCGTATACGAAGTCACACGCTCTTTCTTTGAACACAATCTGAATAGGGAAATCGCCCCACCCGGCATGGAAATTCGTTCTCAATATGGCATGCCGTTTCATCAGATATTTTACGCTGCGTTTGAAATCCTCAGGATAGAATGCTCCCTGAATTTCAAATTTGGCCTGCTCAAAGTAGACTTCCGAATGAGGCTCCAGCAAGCTGTGGAACAACATTCCTTTTTGCATCGGCGTCAGTTTATACATATTTTCAATACTGCCGATATGCCGTGTCTGCTCTTCTAACTCCTCAATCTTTTCCAAGCTGATATCTTTGAGGAGTACATCGCTTGGTGTAAGTTCTGTTCTTTCCTTACTTACGCAATGTCCAATAACTTCGCTAAGACGGTTCTTCAGAATGCCAACAAACTTAGCCACGGACTCCCCGTCGAGCTGATGACGGTTATAGCTGACCGAAAGTTGAAGCTGTCCTTCGGCAATCAGTCCATTAATGTTCAATGCCTGATGCTGCACCATCTGCTCACTGACCTCAGGTCCTACTGAGTAAGGCGATACTTCCATCATCCCTCCTGCAAGATCCTGGTCGAACTGTCCCAAGTAGTTGAAGGTAATCTCCGGTTCAGCCGAGAAGGAGGAGATATCGGAACCGTCGCTTAAATATTTCAAAATACCATATCCGACACCTTTGTTCGGGATACGACGCAAGCCTTCCTTGACGTGCTTGATTCTGGCGCCGATCTCCAATTCCCCTCCCATCTCAAGGGCGACAGGGTATTGACTTGTAAACCAGCCTATTGTGCGAGTAATATCCAGTTCCGGCACAACAGGCTCCCGTCCATGTCCCTCCAGAAGGATGCCTACACGTTCGATTCCCGTCCACTCGTGAACAGCCATACCCAGAGCCGTCAGGAGCAGATCGTTGACCTCCGTATTGTAAGTGCGGTTCGCTTCTTTCAGGAACTGCTCTGTCTCTTCTGGTGACCATCTCACCGTGACAGCCTCACTGTCTTTGATGAGAAGAGCGCCGTCTACCTTGTCTTTGGGAAGAGGGACAAAGCCATCTCCCTCTACCTCTGCCCAATAGCTGCGTTCTTGTTCAGCCGCCAGACTATTCGCAAATTGTGTGATTCCCTCAACCCATGCACGGTACGAATCCGTCTTCTGTGGAAGCTTGACCGCTTCTCCACGTGCTGCCTGCTCGTAGCCATCCTGCAGGTCCTCAAAGAGAATACGCCAGGATACGCCATCCACAGCCAGATGATGAATAACGATCAACAGATGTTCACCTTCCGCACAGCGGAACAGACCCAGTCTAAAGAGAGGTCCATCCTCCAGAGAGATGCTGCGCTGAATGGCTTCCGCACCTGCTTCTATTGCTGAAGCCGGGTCTGTCTCATCCCGCAGGTCGTGGATCTGGAGGCTATAGAGCTCACCCTCATCCATGCTCCGGTTCCAGGCCTCCAATCCCTGCTCTCCTTGGCGGAACACCAGTCGTAAAGCATCATGATGCTCTGCAATTTTCCGAACAACCTCGGCGAGCGCATCGGTATTGAAGCCATCCCGTCGGTACAACATGACCGACTGATTAAAGTGATGCAGATCCATCGACTGTTCATCGAAGAATCTGTGCTGAGCAGGTCCCAGTCTTACCGCTCCGTGTACCTCGCTTTGGTCCGCAATTCGGCTGACCACACTAACGCGCTGTGCCAGCTCTGCAATTGTCGGATAACCGAACAAATCCTTCATTTCAAGCTTATAGCCTGCTTGGAGAAGCCTTGAGGATACTTGAATGGATTTGATCGAGTCACCTCCAAGCTCAAAGAAATTATCATGAATGCCGACAAGCGGCACGCCGAGTACACCCTGCCAGATTGAAGCCAAAATGTTCTCCACATCCGTGCGCGGAGCGGTAAAGTCTGCTCCCGCCTTTATACCCGAGTTCGGTTCAGGCAGTGCCTTGCGATCCAGCTTACCATTCGGTGTCAGAGGCATCACGTCCAGTTGGACGAAGTAAGACGGAATCATATATGCAGGCAGTCCGGCAGACAGTTCGTCTCTCAGCTCGCTGACAGACATTTCGCGATTAGCTACGAAGTAAGCACACAGCGATTTCTGCCCATGAGCATCTGCCCACGCAACAACGAGAGCTTCCTCGACAAGTGGAATGTCCAGCAGCTTGGCCTCAATCTCACCAAGCTCAATACGATAGCCCCGTATTTTAACTTGGTGGTCAATGCGTCCAATGTACTCAATGTCTCCATTAGGAAGGCGACGAGCCAAATCCCCAGTGCGATACATATTTCCTTCCGAAGCGAACGGATTTCTAATGAATTTATCTGCGGTAAGCTCAGGACGGTTCAGATATCCACGGGCTACCCCGTCCCCGGCGATGTACATTTCACCCTCCACGCCTAACGGTACGAGACGAAGCTGTTCATCCAGAATATGGATGTATATATTGTCTGCTGGCAACCCAATCGGTACAGATTCACGCGTATCCTTCGCAGGATTGTACAGGTGAATCATGCAGCCGACGACCGTTTCGGTTGGTCCATATTCATTGTAGATTTTGATGTTGCCACCAAAGAGATCGGTAATCGTTTTGGACAAATGTGTGGTCAAATTCTCTCCACCCACAATGAGCTGTTGAATGCGACTTTCTGCTGGAATGGTCATGTCTTTTATGAGACTGAGATGCGTCGGCGTCAGCTTGAGAATATCGACCGCATTTTCGCGCAAAATATGCTGAACGACCTCTGCCTTATCTATACCATCATAAATCCGTACTATTCCTCCGTTTATTAACGGAGTAAACATTGATGTCATCGTCAAGTCAAACGAAATGGATGAATACAACGGGAAATCCGTTGGTTTCCCAGCACAATAGACCTTATTGGCCCACCAGATGTAGTTCACGATCCCTTTGTGGTTAATCATGGTTCCCTTCGGATTTCCGGTTGTACCCGAGGTATAGATTAAGTACACCAGATCGTTTCCTCCAACAGGAATATTGGGATTATCCACCTCGGTTCCGTAGATGTGCGGGGAATCCAATTCCATAACCGTTCCCTCAAAAGAGGCCAACTCCGTCAGGTGGCTCTGTGTGAGCAGAATTTCAGCGCCAGAATCCTTCAGAATATACTGAATCCGCTCCTGCGGATATTCAGGATCAATAGGTACATAGGCTCCACCCGCTTTGAGCACACCCATGATGGCGACAAGCAGCTCTACAGACCGATCTGCCAACAGACCTACCACTTGTTCACTCCGTAGTCCTTGGTCTATCAAGGTGGAAGCTAGTCTGTTCGCCTGCTCGTTCAGCTCCCGATACGTGATCTGAGTGTCCCCATTTACAGCCGCAATCTTATCCGGCGTACGGACAACCTGTTCTTCAAACAAGGTATGCAGACCCTGATCACTTGGATAGGTATGGGCCTTGCCGCCCCAGTCAAGCAGGTTCATCCGTTCCTCGGATGTTACAATCTCCAGTTCCTGTATCGTCGCCTGCGGACGAGCAGCCACCTGATCGAGCATCTGCAACAAGTGTCCTCCGATACGTGCAATGCTTTCTTGCTCGTAAACCGAAGCATTATAGCGAATGCAGACCTTGATGTCTTCGCCTGGAATCACAACCAGGTTAAAGTCATAGTTGGTTTGTTCAAACATGGTGAAGTTGGCGACTTCGAGATTGTCCTCCGTTTGATTACCCGATTGCTCCACCTGCTCGTCGAGCGGGTAATTTTCAAAGATCATAATATGAGAAATCAGGTCCTGCTTTTGGGTTGTTTTCCCCTGAATCTCATACAATGGATAGGTGTCGTAGGCACGACCAGCCAATGACTGTGCCTGTGTACGTTTCATCACCTCGACAAAGGCTTCGTCTTTGGATGACTGTACACGGATAGGTACTGTATTAATGAACAGACCCACCATATTTTCGATCCCTGCAATCTCAGCAGGTCTACCCGACACAACGCCGCCGAAAACGACATCCGAGCTGGCATTATAACGTTGAAGAATCAGTCCCCAGGCTGTCTGCATGAGTGTGTTGACGGTCACGTGATTGCGCTTCGCGACAACATCCATTTTACCTGTCAAAGATGCACCCAGATGGAGAACATGCTCTTTTAGAACATAGCCCGCTTCTTTTGCTTGAGATTTCGTTTTACCTTCCGGTAATACGGTGTTCCCGTCATAATCTTCAAGATATTGGCTCCAATATGTTGAAGCTTCTTGATCATCCTGCGCATCAAGCCACTCGATATAACGGCTATAGGGCTGAGCTGGCGGTAGGACAGGCTGTGCTTGCTGTTTCTTGGCAGAATAATAATCGAACAGCTCCTGTGTAATGATCGGGATACACCAGCCATCCATGACAATATGGTGGAAGCTCCACAATACAAGACAGCTTTGATCCTTCTGCAAGACGGTCACCCGCATCAGCGGATCTTCTGACAAGCTGAACCCCTTAACCATATCTTCAGCAATATAAGCCTTGATTCGGGCTTCTTGTTCCTGCGTAGATGCGTCGCGCAAATCTACGTAGTGCAGAGGGATTAACCGTTGCTTAAAGACAACCTGTAGCGGTACATCAGCAATGTTGTTGTAAAATCCGGTACGTAGTATGGCATGTCGTTGCACCAAAGCCTGGAAGCTCTCGAAGAAGATATCTACATCGAAGCTACCACGCAGCTCAAACGTTGCCTGTTCGAAGTATGAAGAGGAGTCCGGCTCCAGCAGGCTGTGAAACAGCATTCCCTTCTGCATTGGCGTCAGCTTGTACACATCCTCAATCTCTCCGATGTGAGCCGTCTGCGCCGTGAGTCGATCAAGCTGCTCCAATGTTAATCCTTGGAACAGAACATCACTTGGTGTAAGCTGTGAACGCTCCTGAGCCACACAATGACGGATGACCTCACTAAGGCTTGACTGTAATAATTCAGCAAAATGACTCACCGTCTCGTTACGATACTGCCTGCTGCTGTACGTAATCGTCAGTGATAGCCGGCCTTCAGTAATCATGCCATTCACATCCAGAGCATATTGCTGTGGTGTGAGGTCGCTGAGCGCCTTACCAACTGAATGTGTGGATAGGCTAAGGGCATTACCCTCCAGATCCTGATCAAACTGCCCAAGATAATTGAAGGAAATTTCCGGCTCCACGCCAAATCCGACACTTTTCTCCGGTGCCATATACTTCAGAAGACCGTAGCCGATTCCTTTGTGCGGAACCTCTCGCAAATTCTCCTTGATGCGCTTGATGCGCGCAGATACTTCCTGTCCGCCTTGCAGGTTCAGCAGAACTGGATACTGGGTTGTGAACCAACCGACGGTACGGGTAATATCCAGGTCTGGTACGATCATTTCCCGTCCATGCCCTTCAAGATTGACCAAAATCTGCTCCATGCCTGTCCAGCGCTGAATGGCTGCCCCCAGAGCAGTCAAGAGCAAGTCGTTCGTCTCCGTATGATACGCCCGGTTCGCTTGCCGCAACAGCAGGTCTGTTTCCTGCGCAGACCACGTTACCGTAACCGATTCAGTATCCCGGATGGTGCCCGGCTTCTGATCCTCATCCTTCGGCAGTGGGGCCAAAATCGCCTCTTCGATCAGCTGCCAGTATGCACGCTCCTTGTCCAGAGCAGGCCCTGCTGCATACTTCGTCGCTTGCTCAGACCATACAAGATACGAATCGGTCTTTTGTGGAAGGACGATTGCTTGTCCATTCAATGCCTGCTCGTACCCCGCTGCAATGTCCTCAAACAGGATGCGCCAGGATACGCCGTCAACCAAGAGGTGATGAATGACAATCAACAAATGATCGCCATCGTCACAATGGAACAGGCCTAGCTTGAACAGTGGGCCACCTTCCAAGTCAAAACTTGCCTGAATGGCATCGGCTTGGGCCTGAACCGCAGCTGTCTGGTCTTCCGCCTGCCGCATATCGGCAATGTCCAATGTGTAGAGCTCGCCTTCGTCCGTTCCCCGATTCCAAGCTACATACCCAGCTTCTGTAGACCGGAAAACCATACGCAGCGCATCATGATGGATCGCAATTTGGTCCATTGTCAACCGGAGTGCAGCTTCATCAAAGCCGTCTTTCCGATAGAGCATGACGGCATGATTATAATGGTGCGGCTCCGCTGTATGGCGTTCAAAGAACCAACGCTGAATTGGCATTAACTCTGCTGCACCTTTAATTTCGCCCTGTTCCGCTGTACGTCCGGCTGCCTGAAGATACGGGCTTAGCTCGGCAATTGTCGGATATTTGAAGAGATCCTTCATCTCTAATTTATATCCGGCTTGGAACAATCTCGAGGACACTTGGATCGCCTTGATGGAATCACCACCCAGATCAAAGAAATGATCATGGATGCCGACCTGCTGCGCTCCCAGCACACCTTGCCATACGGAAGCCAAGGCTTCCTCAGCCTTCGTCCTTGGCGGTTCATAAACCGCTCCAGTCTGCACATTGGCCTCTGGAGCCGGAAGCGCTTTGCGATCCAGCTTGCCATTTGGCGTCAAAGGCATCTGTTCCAATTGCATAAAGTAAGATGGAATCATATAAGTCGGCAGTTCGGCAGCCAAGGCTTTTCTCAACTCGCCTACCGTCAGCATCTGATCGGCAGTGAAATAGCCGACAAGCACTTTTTGTCCACTTCCATCCTCTCGGGCGAGCACAACGGCCTCCCTTACAGACGGAGCATGGAGCAGCTTCGCTTCCACTTCGCCCAGCTCGATACGGTAACCACGGATTTTTACCTGATGGTCAATCCGTCCCAAATACTCCATGCTGCCATCCGGCAACCAGCGTGCCAAGTCACCCGAGCGGTACATGCGCTCGCCCGCTTCAAACGGATGAGCGACAAACTTCTCTTCCGTCAATTCCGGTCGGTTCAGATAACCTCGCGCCAGACCTACGCCCGCCACATAGAGTTCACCTGGAATGCCAATCGGCTGTGGACGGCGTTGTTCATCCAAAATGTACGCTCGCAGCGTCGGAATCGTGGTGCCGATATTGCTGCGGCCCTGTTCAATTTCCAACTCTGTAATTTCCTTGTAGGTTACATGCACGGTCGTTTCGGTAATGCCGTACATGTTAATGAGCTGCACTTGCGGATACTTCGTTCTCCAGTCCTTGAGCAGGGCCGGGGCTAATGCCTCTCCACCGAAGATAATCATACGGAGGCTCAGTTCTGCCGCCTGATGACCAAGCTCTTCCTGTAGCAACTGATAGAAGTACGTCGGTGTCTGGTTCAAAACGGTGACCTTCTGATCCTTAAGCAATTGCAAGAAACGATCTGGACTCTTCGCGGTAAGCGATGGAACGATGACCAACCTTCCTCCGTTCAGCAATGCTCCGTACATTTCCCATACAGAGAAGTCAAAACAGAATGAATGGAACAGTGTCCACGTATCCTGAGGACCAAAATCAAACATATTTTTATCATTAAAGAGCAAGCGAACTACATTTTTATGCTCAATCAGTGTTCCCTTTGGCTTGCCTGTCGTACCCGATGTGTAGATGACGTAGGCAAGATGCTCCGGTCCAGCTGCAGGCTGCAGGTTTGAGACATCCTCCTTGTAGGAAGCCGTTTTGTCCAGACTTACGATATCCCCGGCGAAGGAGACACGTTGCTCCAGATGCGCTTGTGTCAGCAGTAGCTTGGCTCCCGAATCCTCAAGCATAAAGCGAATGCGGTCCTCTGGATATTCAGGGTCTACAGGGACATAGGCCCCGCCTGCCTTCAAGATGGCTAAAATTCCGACCACCATTTCAAGGGAACGATCCGCCATAATTCCAGCCAAACCGTCTGGTTGCAAACCACGTTCCCTCAGCGTTCGGGCAAGTCCATTGGCCCGCTCGTTCAGCTCGCTGTAGGACAGGGTCGCATCTTCACATACGACTGCCACTGCATTCGGAGTATGTGCGGCCTGCTCCTCGAACAGCGCATGGATCGTCTTGTCACGAGGATAATCTGCCTTGGCTTCGTCCGGCGCTTTCATCAGCCTTGATTTTTCCTGAGGTGTCACGATATCAAGGGATGACAACGGCAGTGCCGGATTGGCGATGGCTTCCCGAATAAGCTGTACAAAGTGGCCTGCCATCCGCTCAGCAGTCTCTTGCTTGTAGATCGCAGTCGCATACTCAAGCGTGCAGTTCAATACCCCGTCTGCTTCACTCACGGTCAGCGTAAGATCGAACTTGGCAGCCGGATGTACATTATCGTAAGGAGTGAAGCGCAATCCTTCTATTTCTTGTTCTCCCTGCTCGATATTTTGCAGGACAAACATAGTATCAAATAGCGGGTTACGGCTCAAATCACGCTGAAGCTCCAGCTTTTCTACCAGCTCCTCGAACGGGTAATTCTGGTTTTCATAGGCCCGCAGCGCTGTTTCCTTCACTTCCTGCAGATAAGCCTCGAAAGGCTTCTCTCCTTCTGGATAAGTACGAAGTGCCACTGTGCCGACGAACATACCGATGAGGCCTTCGAGTGTCGCATGGGATCTTCCTGCCACAGGTGAACCGACGATGACATCTTCCTGACCTGTGTACTTGTGCAAGAGCGCTGTATAGGCTGCCAGCAGTACCATGAACAGAGTGGAACCCGTTCGGGTAGCCAGCTCCTGAAGTGAAGCACTCAGAGAAGAATCAATTTGGAAGTCGATTCGATCGCCCGCAAAGCTTCGCACCGCAGGACGAACTTCATCTCCTGGCAAATCCAGCACTGGCAAGCTTCCACGGAAAGCATCCAGCCAGTAAGCTTCCTGGGCCTTAAGACGCTCGCTTTCGAGCTGCTCTTGCTGCCATACAGCATAGTCTGTGTACTGGATCTGTAGCTCAGGAAATACGTCCTCCTCTTGGTAGAAGCGGAGAAACTCTTCTATGAGAATATTCATAGAAACCCCATCTGAGACAATATGATGCATGTCAAACAATAGTAAATGGCGCTCATGTGCAATTCGAATAAGGCCAACCCGCAGCAATGGAGCTACACCTAGATCGAAAGGGCGGACAAACTGCTGAAGGGTAGCTCCTGCCTCTTCCTCGCTCAACTCCGCATATTCCACAGTAAACGGAACATTCGTCAGGAGCTGCTGTACAGGTTCACCGTTCACAGTCACAAAACGAGTTCGCAGCGAACCATGACGATGAATTAGACGACGGAATGCCTGCTCTAGCCGTTCCCGATCCAAAGCTCCCTCAACGGTAAGGATACCCGGCATATTGTAGCTCAGCTCTCCACCTTCCAGCTGACTTAGAATAAACAGTCGTTTTTGAGCCGAGGACAATGGATAATGCTCTCTCGCTCCCGCTGTAGGAATTTCTTCGAAATTCAGCGGTGTATAGCCCTCAATGGCACGAGCCAATCCTTCAATAGTAGGAGACTCGAACACTGCTCTCAGACTAATCTCGCGATTCATTTCCTTGCGAATTCGTGAGACTAGCAGGGCTGCACGCAGTGAATGACCTCCAAAATGGAAGAAATTATCCTTCACTCCCGCGCTCTCTACACCCAGCACCTCTTGCCAGATTTCAGCTAATTGAATTTCCACAGGTGTCCTTGGAGCCTCAGATGAAGCCACTGCCCATCCACGCTCGCCCTGCAGCGCTTTTCGGTCGATTTTTCCGTTCGACGTCAAAGGCATGACCTCCAGTTGTATGAAGCGGGAAGGAATCATATATCCAGGTAACATCTCCGACAGAACAGTCCGAAGTTCGGACACCTCAAGTTTCTGAGCGGCTACGAAGTAAGCGACTAGATCTTTGTAGCCGTCATCGCCCTCTACAGCCATGGCTACGACTTCCTGAACGGACGGCACTCTGAGCATTTGTGCTTCTACCTCGCCCAGCTCGATACGGTAACCGCGGATTTTGACTTGGTGATCTATTCGACCTAAGTACTCGATGATTCCATTCGGTAACCAGCGAACCAGGTCACCCGTCCGATACATGCGCTCTCCTGGAGCAAACGGATTGTCCACGAACTTCTCATCCATTAACTCAGGCCGATTATGATACCCCCGTGCTAACCCGATACTCGAAATGCATAGCTCTCCAGCTACACCGACAGGTTGCAATCTAAAATGGTCATCCAAGATGTACACACTGTGGTTAGCAATAGGTCGCCCAATAGATACAATATCCGTTGCTTCCTCACTGTCCGGGACAGACCAGATTGTGGTGCATACGGAGTCCTCTGTTGGGCCATAGCCATTAGAGTAACGTACATGCTTCCTCCACTCTTCGATCAACTCGACGGATGCGGCCGATCCAGCGGTTAGCAGGCACCGCAGTGTTGGCAAACGCTCTGGATCAAGGTGGATAGCGTAAGCGGGTGGCAAAGTCGCTACCGTAATCCCCTTATCGTTCATGAACTGCTCGAACAGGGCATGATCTAAAATATCTTGTGTAGAAGGGATGCACAGAACAGCCCCGTGGCTCAGCGCCGTTAAAATTTCCGAAACCGATGCATCAAACGACAGACTTGCAAACTGAACGATCCGATCCTGCGGTGTAACTTCGAAGTGTGTCCCGTATACGTCCGAAAGATTCGGTAGTCCCCGATGCTCGACTAATACGCCCTTAGGCTGACCCGTCGTACCTGAAGTGTAGATCACGTAAGCCAGATCATCCGGGCCAGCAGTAGCCTCCAAATTCGAGGTGTCGGCATCATAGGTCGATGATTCATCCAGCAGCAAAACATTTTCCGTCCATCCGAGATGCTCCAAGAGATGGGCCTGTGTAAGGATCAGCTTCGCCCCGGAATCTTCAAGCATGTAACTGATTCGTTCTTTCGGATACTCTGGATCGATTGGAACATAGGCACCCCCGGCTTTCATAATGCCGTAGATCCCAACGATCATTTCGAGCGACCGTTCAGCAATCAGTCCCACCAGATCTCCCGTCTTGATTCCCTGAGTACGGAGCCTTCTCGCCAGTCCATTGGCTTTTGCATTGAGCTCGGCATAGGTCAGACTCTCGTCCTCGAACCAAAGGGCAGTCGCATCCGGCGTTCGTCCCGCCTGTTCCTCCAACAGCCCGTGGAACGTGTTACAGTGCTCGTAAATGCCTTTTGTATTTCCCCATACGTTCAGAATCTGTTCTCTCTCCTGCGGCGTGACTAATTCTAGTGCATCCACGGAAATGGCAGGGTTCTCTACAATTTGTTCCATGAGGTAAACCAGATGGCCCTTGATTTGCTCAATTGTCACTGGGTCATAAACAAGTGCATTGTACTGGAACAGCAATCTCATTTCTTCGCCAGGGAGGACAATTAAATTAAAATCATAATTCGTTTGCTCAAGAAGCTCCGCTTCCTCAATCTCAAAGGCAGCCTCGCCACCACCCAGACGCTCTACCTCCTCCTCCACAGGATAGTTCTCAAACACCATAATGTGGGAGATTAGATCCTGCTTCTGATCCGTCTGAGCCTGAATCTCAAACAACGGGTAGGTGTCATACATATGAGAAGCCATATATTGTTCCTGCTGCTGCTTCATCAGAACGGTGAAGGGGAGATTCTCCTCTGTCTTCACACGAACGGGAATCGTATTGATGAACAAACCGATCATCCGATCAATGCCCGGAATTTCTGCTGGTCTGCCTGATACTACACTTCCGTACACGACATCTCGGCTACCGTTATAGCGTTGAAGCGCAATGCCCCAGAGGGACTGCAGCAATATATTCATCGTGACATGAGCATCCCTGGCCACCTTTTCAAGGCGCTCAGTCAATTCCCTGCTGAGAGGATAATTCAGCTTTTCTGCTATATAGCCTTCTCCCTTACTTGCTCCACCGACTTGAGGTAAAAGCGTCTGCTGCTCGTAACCGGCCAGATATCGGCTCCAATAGTTGGACGCAACTGCTTCATCCTGCTGTTCCAGCCATTCGATATATCGACTGTACGGATGGACCTCTGCCAGCTGCGGCTCTCTTCCTTCCAGGAGGGCAAAATAGTGTTCAAATACCTCCTGCGTAATTAACGGAACACACCACCCATCCATGACGATGTGGTGAAAGCTCCATAAGAGGCGGAAGCTCTCTTCATCTGTTTGTAAAATGGATACACGGAGAAGCTCGTCTTCAGCTAGGTTGAAGCCCTGTGCTTTGTCCTTAGCACCAAATGTCTTCAGGTAAGCTTCGCGCTGCGATGCATTCATCTCACGCAGGTCTTCGTACACCAATTTAGCGCCTCTGTGTCGAAATACAACCTGCAAAGGCTCGCTGCCCCATCCGCTGTAAAAGTTCGTGCGCAGGATAGCATGACGCTCCACTACTGCATCCAGACTGTGCCCGAAGGCGATCGGATCAAAGCTACCCTTAAAATCAAAAGCGGCCTGCTCAAAATAAGCACCTGTATGCGGCTCAAACATATCATGGAACAGCATGCCCTTCTGCATTGGCGTCAGACTATATACATTCTCAATATCGCCAATGTGACTCGTCTGCTTAGAAAGCTCCTCCAGATCGGCAATGCTCAGACCCTTCGCTAGCACGTCGCTTGGTGTCAATACGGTTTTTTCTTGGGTTACGCAATGCTGGAGAAGTTCCCGCAGGCTTTCTTCAATATATCCAGCGAGCTGTTCCATCGTAGATGACTTATACTGTTTTCCGTTATAAGTAATCGTCAGAGTCAGGGCTCCGTCCGTCACCATGCCATTGATATCTAGCGTATAGGCCGGTTCCTCCAACAAGCTTTGGGCGCTTCCGGTCGGATAAGGAGAAATCTGCAACGAGCTTCCTTGCAAATCCTGATCAAATTGCCCCAGATAGTTAAAAGAAATCTCAGGCTGCAAGCTGAAGCTGCCTTCATCCAACTGACTTGCCATCGTTTTGAGCAACCCGTAGCCAATACCTTTGTTCGGAATTCGGCGCAGCCCTTCTTTCACAGACTTGATCAAGGAGGCCACTTCCGGGTTATTCCCCAAGTCTAAAATCACCGGATATTGACTTGTAAACCAGCCTACGGTACGGGTGATGTCGATATTCGGTATAATCGGCTCACGACCGTGTC
Source organism: Paenibacillus sp. FSL H7-0703 (assembly GCF_038003485.1). Classification (NCBI taxonomy): domain Bacteria; kingdom Bacillati; phylum Bacillota; class Bacilli; order Caryophanales; family Paenibacillaceae; genus Paenibacillus; species Paenibacillus sp. FSL H7-0703. The sequence continues at coordinate 3,156,895 of NZ_JBBOPF010000001.1, forward strand.
CTTCCAGATTCACAGCAACCTTTCCGATGCCAGACCATTTGGATACCGCCATGCCCAGAGCAGTCAATAGCAGATCATTCGTCTCTGTTTGATAAGCACGATGGGCTTTTCTCAATAATTGGTCGGTTTCTTCTAGAGTCCATTGTGCTGTTACTACTTTGCTATCCTGTACAAGAAGGCTTTCCACAGCCTCATCCTTCGGCAACTGTTCGAGTGGCTGATCCTCCAGCTCTCTCCAATACGCCCGATGAGTCTCCATTTCTGGACCTTCCGAATAACGAGCAAGGGCGTCTCCCCAATCACGGAAGGAATCCGTCTTCTGCGGGAATGTCAGCGCTTGTCCTTGAATCACCTGCTCATAACCTGCTGCAATATCCTCGAACAAAATCCGCCAGGATACTCCGTCCACCACCAAATGGTGGATCACGATCAGAAGGTGGTCTCCATCCTGACAATGGAAAAGTCCTAACTTCAGCAGCGGACCTTCTGCCAGATTGATACTGCACTGAATGTCATCCGACAGCGATGTAATGGCTACAGTCGGATCGGATTCATTCCGTAAATCAGCGGTGAATAGGCTATACAACTCTCCTTCTTCAAGATCACGATTCCAAGCTTCGTAGCCATGCTCTGTCTGACGGAAAACCATGCGAAGGGCGTCATGATGCTCAGCGAGTTTTCTTAGCACCTGATGCAAGGCCTTTTCCTCAAATCCCTGTTCACGATACAACATAACCGCTTGATTGAAGTGATGAGGCTCTGCCTGCTTCCGTCCAAAGAACCACTGTTGGACTGGAGTCAAGCGAGTCGTTCCACGCACAACTCCCTGTTCAGCCATATGCACAGCCGTTTGTATTTCCGCGCCTAGCTCGGCAATGGTTGGCGATTTGAACAGCTGCTTCATCTCTAACCGATAGCCGGCCTGCAGTAACCGTGACGACACCTGAATAGCTTTTATGGAGTCTCCGCCCAATTCAAAGAAATTGTCATGGATACCCACCTGTTCGGCACCCAGCACCCCTTGCCAGACAGATGCCAAAGCTTCTTCAGCCGGTGTACGAGGAGCTGTATACTTCCGTCCTGTATGCGCGCCTACTTGAGGAGCCGGCAGAGACCTGCGGTCCACTTTTCCGTTTGACGTTAATGGCATACGATCCATCTGGATAAAGTAGGATGGAATCATATAGCCTGGAAGTACCTGCGATAGGGAAAGACGTACTTCGCCTGCCGTGAGCGTACGATCCGCCACATAATAAGCGCAAAGCTGCTTCTCGCCCAGCTCATCCGCGCGAACGACCACTACGGCGTCGATTACTGACTCCACCTTGGCCAGTTGGGCCTCGATTTCAGGGAGTTCGATGCGGTAACCACGTATTTTGACCTGCTCATCAATTCTTCCTTTAAACTCCAAATTCCCATCTGGAAGCCAGCGTACCAAATCCCCAGTTCTGTAGCAGGGTTCTCCGTCCTTCACAGGACTAGGAACAAATTTCTCTGCTGTGAGATCAGGACGATTGAGATATCCGCGCGCTACACCTTCACCGCCGACAATGAGTTCACCCCAAGCACCAATAGGCTGTAATTGCAGTGATCCGTTGACCACATAAGCGGTAGAATTACTAATTGGGCGACCAATCGGCACGACCCCTTCGGCACGACCCAGAATCTTGTAGGTGGTGGAGAAGGTCGTATTCTCTGTCGGACCATAGCCATTGATAGGGACAAGATCAGGATTAGCCTCGATTACACGATTCATATGAGATATGGACAGTACGTCTCCGCCGACCAGCAATGTTTTTAGCCCTCTGAACAGGTACTCATCCTGCAGGGAAAGCTGATTGAAAAGCGGTGAAGTAAGCCACATTGTTGTAATCCCGTACTTGGTAATGGACGCTTTTAGCCTATCGGCAATCAGGATATCGTCGTTCTCCACGAAATAGAGCTGCCCACCGTTAAGTAACGCTCCCCATATTTCGAATGTAGAAGCATCAAAGGCCACGGCTCCTGTCTGCAAAATTCGTGTGGATTCATTCAGCTCCACATAGTTGGTCTCTTTGACTAGACGGACCACGTTCCGGTGTTCAACCATAACGCCCTTCGGTCTACCCGTCGTACCCGATGTATAGATGACATAAGCAAGCCCCTGCGATCCCTGAGCAGTCTCCGGCTGGGCAGGTTCAGCTGCATAGGCCTCTTCACTGCTAAGATCGACAATCGGTATACCGTAGTCTACACTTATAAGCTCGCCCTTTTGCACCAATAATAGCTTGGCGTCGGAATCATTAAGCATATAACGAACCCGATCTTCCGGGTAATCAGGATCAATCGGCACATAGGCTCCACCCGCTTGAAGCACCGCGAGCATACCAATGACCATCTCAATGCTTCGTCCGCCCATCACGGCCACAGGCTGCTCCCTCAACGTTCCCAAACGACGCAGTGTTTGGGCCAGTCGGCTCGCCTTGTCTTGCAATTCAAGGTACGTTAGCTGGACATCGCCGAATACAAGCGCCGTCTGCTCTGGTGTACGATTGACTTGTTCTACGAACAGCTCATGAATGGTCTTGTCCCTTGGATAAGGAGCCGATGTCGCGTTAAATACTTCAACGATCTGTACTTTCTCCTCCGGTGTGATCATTTCTATCTCGGCCAGTTGCAACTGAGGATTGGCCGCGACTGCATGCAGAACCCGGAGCAAGTGCGTTGCAAGTCGCTCTACGGTTTCACGCCGATATAAAGCCGTACTATACTCGAGGCCAAAGGCTAATTTTGACCCCTTCTCCTCTACATTGAGGGACAGGTCAAATTTGGCTGTGACGGTGTCCATCAAGTAAGGAGTAAAGTGCACTCCGTCCATTTCCTGCTCTTCCTGCTCGGTATTTTGTAATACCAATAAGGTGTCAAAGAGCGGATTGCGGCTGACATCACGTCCTACGCCCAGCTTTTCGACCAATTTTTCAAAAGGGTAATCCTGATGCTCAAACGCCTTGAGCGCCGTTTCCTTGATTTCCAGAAGATAATCCTGAAAGGTTTTATCTCCTGCCGGGTAGCTGCGCAAGGCCAGTGTGTTGACAAACATCCCGATGATGCCCTCAAGCTCAGCCTGCGGTCTTCCGGCTACTGGAGAACCTACGACGATGTCCTCCTGTCCTGTATATTTGTGCAGTAGTACCGAATAGGCGGCCAGCAATACCATATACAGTGTAGTACCTGTACGGGATGCAAGCTCTTGTATCGCCTTATTGCCAGACTCATCCAATGTAAAATCAATTCGGCTACCCTCGAAGCTCCGAACTGAAGGTCGTTGGAAGTCTGTAGGCAAATCCAATACCGGCAACTCTCCTTCAAAGGATTGCAACCAATATTCCTCAAGATCTTGCCATTGGTTCTCTGACTGTTCCCGTTGCCATACGGCATAATCCTTGTACTGGATGTGCAGCTCTGGGAGCTGTTCTCCTTGATACAAATGAGTAAGTTCCTCTATCAATATTTGAATAGAAACCCCATCTGAAATGATGTGATGCATATCAAACAGCAACAGATGACGCTCCTCCTGGAGCTTCACCAAGCTAACACGCAGTAATGGAGCCTGGCTCAGATCAAAGGCACGAATAAAGTTGTGAATGAGCGTATCCGTCTCCTCCACCAAAGCCTCTGTGTAGTTCAACGCAAACGGCACATTCCTATGCACACGCTGAACAAGCTCTCCATCCTGCATATAAAAGCCAGTTCTCAGGGATTCATGACGCTGGATCAGTGCCTGGAACGCAGACTCCAGCCGCGTGCGATCCAACGGTCCATCCACTGTGAAGACCCCTGGCATATTGTAGCTGAGCTCTCCCCCGTCCATCTGTCTCAGCACGTATAACCGCTTTTGCGCTGAGGACACTGGGTAAGCCTCGCTTTCCGTTGCCTGTGGGATGGATTCGTACATGGTCGGAATGTGTTTTTTCACAAGTTGCGCCAAGGATTCGACCGTAGGTGACTGAAACACCTCACGCAGCGAAATGCTACATCCCAATTCTTTGTGAATCCGTGAAACGAGCACTGTTGCCCGCAAAGAGTGACCACCAATTTCAAAGAAATTATCTCTGACACCGACACGAGCAACGCCCAAGATATCTTGCCAGATGAGTACCATCTGAGCTTCCACAGCAGTTCTCGGAGCCAAATAAGCCTCACCGGATTGTACGCTGCTTTCAGGAGCCGGCAACGCACGGCGATCCAGTTTGCCATTTGGTGTAAGCGGCATTTGCTCCAGCCGGACAAAATAAGAAGGAATCATGTAAGCGGGGAGTTCCGCCGCCAGCTGAGCCCGCAATTCCCCCGGCGAAAGATCACTGGAGGCTACATAGTAGGCGCACAGCAATTTTTGGCCCTGTTCGTCTTCCCGTGCGAGAACAATCGTTTCTCGTACGCTTGGAGCCTTGAGAATTTGGGCTTCTACCTCGCCAAGCTCAATTCGGTAGCCGCGAATTTTGACCTGATGGTCGATCCGCCCCAAATATTCAATATTGCCATCAGGCAACCAACGAGCAAGATCCCCAGTTCGGTACAGCCGCTCTCCCACCCGATACGGATGCTCAACGAATTTCTCAGACGTCAAATCCGGCCGATTCAAATACCCACGGGCAAGACCGTCTCCCGCAATGTATAGCTCTCCTGGAACCCCAACAGGCTGCAGGCGTCTTTGCTCATCGAGAATGTAAGCGCTAAGTGTGGGGATCGTTCTGCCAATATTGCTTTTCCCCGCTTCAATCTCATGTTCCGTGATTTCCTTATAGGTGACATGAACTGTTGTTTCCGTAATTCCGTACATATTAATCAGCTGCACATCAGGATACTTGACCCGCCAGTTCCTCAGAAGAGATGGACTTAAAGCCTCTCCACCAAAAATGATTTTTCTAAGGCCAAGCTCTGTCGAAGAGTGCATTAACTCTTCCTGTAGCACCTGATAAAAATACGTCGGCGTCTGATTTAAGATGGTGACTTGGTTGTCTTTCAACAACTCCAGGAAAGCTGCTGGGCTCTTGGCTGTGAGAGATGGAACAATCACCAATTTCCCTCCGTAAAGAAGCGCTCCGTACATCTCCCAAACGGAGAAATCGAAGCAGAACGAATGGAACAGCGTCCACGTATCCTGAGAGTTGAAGTCAAATAAATTTTTATCGTTAAAGAGCAGTCGAACTACATTTTTGTGTTCAATCAGCGTGCCCTTCGGCTTGCCAGTCGTACCCGACGTGTAGATAACATAGGCCAGATGGCTTGGTCCCGAAATACTCTCCAGATTGGAAGCATCTCCTGTATACGTTGCAGCTTCGTCCAGACTCACAAGCTTTCCGTCAAAAGTGGTGCTCTCCCATAGATGACTTTGGGTGAGCAACAGACTTACACCTGAATCCTCCAGCATATAGTGGATACGCTCTTCGGGATAATCGGGGTCAATTGGTACATAGGCACCACCTGCTTTCAAAATGGCCAACATCCCGATGACCATCTCCAAGGAACGGTCAGCCATAATCCCTACGAGCGTATCTGCCCCTACTCCCTCGGAGCGCAAATATCTCGCAAGCTGGTTAGCCTGCTCGTTTAGAGCTTGGTATGTAATGCTCTGCTCGTCCATCTGAACGGCTACGTGATCTGGCGTGCGCTCGGCTTGTTCCTCGAATAAGCCATGAATGGTCTTCTCTCGTGGATAATCGACTGCGGCGCCTTCCGAAAGAGCCAAAATGGATTGCTCTTCTGGTTCACCTAATAAGCTTACCTCTGCGATAGAAAGCTGAGGTGAATGAATGATCTGCTCGGCGATCGTAAGCAACTGGGAAACCATGTCCTTAACTTCACTGCGTTCAAACAGCTCTGTCCGATAATCGACATCCAGTACCAGTTCGCCTTCATCCAGGATCTCCACGATATGAAGCACGAAATCGTTCACTTCGTCCCCGCAGAAATCATAATCTGTCAAAATACGCACATCATCCAAATCAACCCAATTGATAAGACGATATTCCATTGAAACGCCAAAAAGCCGCTGAATATCCTTGTTCCCATGCATTTCTCTAAGATCCTGAATTAACTGATTGTATGGATATTTCTGATGCCGCAGGACTGACATCTGATCTCTGGCTACATCCTGCAGGAAGCTCAACACATCTATATCCTTTTTGACGTATGTTCTGGCAGCAGCGGTGCTGACGAACATACCTATCTTTTGCTTCTCTTTTTTGTTCCCCCGGTTAGCGAACGAAGTGCCAATCACCACATCCGGCTGATTCGTCATTTTGTGTATGTAGATATACATCGCACCCATGAAGAACTGGAACAAAGAAATCCTATTCTGTTGGCAAAATGCTTGCAGCTCGTGATATAGCACTTCTGGTACGGTAAAATGCTCCCGAACGGCGTGGGTGCTTAAAGATAACGGATTATATGACTTCCAACCCGTAAGCTCAGGCAAATCGGAAAATTTATCTAGCCAGTAAGCCTTATCCTTTTGGTATCTGTCAGAAAGTTCGTATGCATTCTCATCTGCAATATATTGAATATACGAGCAATCGTCGCCCAGCTCCGGTTCATTTCCTTGAATTAACTCCATGTAAAATGCTGTCAGCTGATTGCCATAGACCACCATTGAGATCCCGTCAGAAATAATATGGTGCATCTTGATATTAATCCAATACTCTTCCTCGCTAATCTTCACAATTAAAAACTGGAAGAGCTCAGAATCCAGCAGGGGCAAGGGTTTTCTTTTGTGTTGCTCAAGTAAGGCTTCCACCTCAGATACACTTTCATAGTGACTAAGATCCAGGCACTCCAACTGTCTCTCTTCATAAGGAACGACGTACTGCTGAGGCACTCCATCCACTGAGGTAATACGGATGCGGAACGCATCATACTGTTTGATAATCAAATTAATGGACTGCATAAAGGCAGCAATATTGATATGCCCCTTCATCTTAGCTGTACCGGAAAGCTGTGACACTGACGTATCTGGGTAGAGTAATTCGGTATACCATATACGCTTCTGCGCATTTGTTAAATCATATAACTGCATGTCATTCATCTCATTCACTCCTATTCCATGATGTGAATATCCTCCCGCTGCACCTGGCAGTCAGGAGGACAAAAGGACAGTTTAACGTGCGCTTCCACCCCGTCATTGATCCAGTGAAACAATTTCTTCCGCCTCAACCACCAATCGATCCCCTACGGAAGCCCGACCGCTTCCGAGAATATAGCCCCGCCGACGCTTGATCACTTCAAAATAGAGATCAATTCGGTCCCCAGGTTTGGCCAAGCTGTGGAATCGAATTCCATTGAGGTTAGTCAGGTATGAAATGCCTTTTTTATCAATCGCAGCGAATGCCGCTAATTGTGCAAGCGACTCCACAATCAACATAGGAGGCATGTATGGGTTAGTGTCAGTAATGAACCACTCACTCCAGGTGACAAGCTTGTATCCCTTCGCCCATTGCGACGTTTCGTACCCGGTCACGCCATCCAACAGAAGAAATGGGTACCGGTGCGGAAGCACATCCGGGATATGGATTAGCTCTTCGCTCACAGGCTTATTCCCCTTCCCACTTGCGAACAGCAAGGCAGACGTTGTGCCCTCCGAAACCAAATGAATTGCTAATCGCCGCGCGGACCTCGCGTTCCTGATATACATGCGGCACAAAATTCAATTCAGGAGCTTCAGGATTATCGCAATTGAGTGTCGGTGGTACTTTGCTGTGAATCATGCTCTGCACAGTCGCAATTAATTCGACTGCCCCTGCACCGCCCATTAAATGACCAGTCATGGATTTAATAGACGATATCGCCAAACGGGGGGCATGCTCCCCGAATACTTTTTGAATAGCATTAATCTCCATACGATCATTAAATGGCGTACTCGTACCGTGGGCATTGACGTAGTCGATTTCCTGCGGTGTTAAGCCGCCATCCTGCAGTGCGATATTGATCGCTTCTGCCGGGCCGGAGCCAGAGGGATCTGGAGCCGTGATATGATACGCATCAGTTGTGCATCCGTAACCCACAACTTCGGCCAGAATGGTGGCTCCGCGGTTCAAAGCATACTCCAACTCCTCCAGCACCAAGACTCCTGCTCCTCCACCGATGACGAATCCATCGCGATCCACATCAAACGGACGACTAGCCTTCTGCGGCTCATCATTACGTCTGGAGAGAGCATGGATATTCGCAAAAGATGCCAGATCGAGCTGACTAAAATTGGCTTCTGCTCCACCGGCAACCACGACATCAGCCGTGCCGTACTGGATCGTACGTAATGCCTCACCAATGGCATTACTTCCTGTGGCACAAGCCGTAACCACAGCAAAAGAAGGCCCCTTGGCTCCAATAGCAATGGAGATTTCACCAGGTGCTGAATTAATCATCATCGAGGAAACAAAATAAGGAGAAACTCTTTTGGGACCAAGCTTTGTTAATTTCCCAAAGTTCTCCTCTATAACGTCGAGGCCGCCTGCTCCAGAGCCGACAATAACTCCCACGCGACTTGCATTCCGCTCATCAATCACTAATTTTGATTGCTCCACTGCCTGCCGGGCAGCCGCCAAAGCAAACTGAGTGAACTGTGCGACTTTATTAGCTTCCTTCTTGCTCATATATTGCAATGGGTCAAAGCCCGTAACCTGTGCACCGATCTTTGTCGGAATGTCCGCTGTATCGAAAGCAGTGACAGGTCCGATTCCACTTTCTCCTTCCAACAGTGAATTCCAGAAATCCGTAAGATTAAGCCCGACCGGCGTTACGACTCCCTGTCCAGTCACTACAACACGTCTTCTCACTGTATCCACGTCCTTCGTTGAAATTAATTCTTAGAAGCCTGTTGCTCGTAGAGAGGAAAGTCGCCATACACATGACTGATTTTTTCATGCACATCCGCAAGATCAGCATATACCTCGACGATCACAAGCTTGTTCTCCTGATACTTTTGCCAAGCAAGCTGAAGCTGTTCCCGTGCCTCTCCCTTACTCCGAATTGCAAGACTTTCCACAAACTCGTACTGAGGAATTTGAATTCCTGTCTTGGCCGCCTCAGAAACAAACGGGAGGGACTGCCCTGTGAGATGCTTATAATTCATCTGATTCTGTAACCAACCATACCCACCATTATTGAGTACGAGATAGATTAACGGTATTTGATACTCCACCGCCGTCATAAAATCCGAACTGAAGAGATTGAACGCACCGTCACCTACGAGTGCTACTACTGGACGTTGTGTTGCCACGCTTGCTCCCAGAGCAGCAGCCGCACCGAATCCAAGACTCGTTTGATCACTAGGAACAATCGAAAGAGAGCCTTGGGCAAAGCGAAAATATGGATAAAAATAGGACCACATATCCTGCAACCCATTCTCTTGAAGAAGCACCAAATTTTCAGGAAACTCCGTCTGAATCATGTCCAACAGCTCAGGAACGTGGATTCCAGGGGTCTTTTTCAGCTCTTCCAAATAAATAGCCCTGTGAGAAAAAGCCTCCTGTTTACAGCTCCTAATCGTTTCAAGCCACACTCCATCAGGCTCCTGGCCGCGCCGTTCAAGCCACTGCTCCACCGCTGCATATCCATCACCAAGCACCTTGATACCCCTGTACTCGTGTGCAAAATCCTCCAGATTTACATTGACTTGAATCAAAGGTGTATCCCGTAGCAAAATATCCCACTCGAAAGTAGCCGTTTCTTCCAATCGACTGCCCAGTGTGATTACCACATCAGATTCCTTCCAGATTTGTCTTAGACTAAGATCTGTATAGAGTCCCGCAACACCACAGAAGAGTTCGTGGTCTTCATCAACTACACCCCGTCCCGAGGCGGTTGCGAACAAGGCCGCTCCATGTTGGTTAGCAAACAGTTCAATCACATCACCTGTACCTGACTTCATTCCGCCTCCGACTAGAATGAGTGGCCTGCGGGCGTTCTCAATAATTCCCCACGATGCATCCAACTCCCGACGAGACGGAGAGCACGACAGCTTTTCTGGTGGGGTAAACTGAAGCCCTGTTGGCACAGGCTGGTCCATCAGGTTTTCAGGGAGTTCGATATAGACAGGACCTGGTGCTCCATTGATAGCCAAAAAGGCAGCCCGCTCCATCGCCCATACAAGCCGGTCCACATGCTCGACACGATAAGCCCATTTTACGAGCGGCTTCACGAGTGAGATTTGATCCGCTTCCTGAAAGGATCGGGTACCCAGCTTGTCTCCTCCGGTACCAAGCGCCAGAAGCAGGAGCGGAGCGCCTAAGTTCTTGGCTTCCAGCAGCCCTGTGAGTGTATTACTGAGCGCAGGGCCTTTCCCCACAACGCATACGGACATCTGGTTGGTGGTGAGCGCATAACCTGCTGCCATGAACACAGCATTACGTTGATCTTTGCACAAAATAAAATCCATACCGGATGAGGGGAGTGACGATACGATTTTGAGATCATCACTTGGTAATCCAAAGAGATGCTGAACCCCAGCCGATTTTAAGTAGCCAATGATGGCATCCCAGGGAGAGAAGCTCGCAGTCATACCAAACTCCTCTTTTCCGATAAATATTCTGCGACAATTTCTGAAATCAAGATCGGCTTCGAAATGAGCTTGAAATCGTAAAAAATATAGTTCGACATCGTTCCGTAGCCACCAAAAGGCTTATTGCCTTGATCCACATCCTCAAGCGTCTGATTAATGGTCAATGTGTGCTTCTTTCGTAGAACGTCAGTCAAGTGCTCCGATCCGTATAAGCTGCAACCCATTGCACGTTCACTGAAATAACTGGAGGAAATACGCTTGATCAATTGCTCGTCGTCTTGGTAGCTAACTACATTGAAGACTGGCGAAAAATACTCAATAATCTCCAGATTCTGATCCAATTCACTATATACAACCGTCGGCTCCATCTTTTTCGTGCGGAAATCAATGCCGCCGCCGTAAATAATAAACTTATCGTTCGTGTTAAAATATTCGGAAACCGAATATAGCGTGTCTTTATAGAATATAGGGGTATAGTTTGCGTTCGGATCATCGTTGGCTCCAAACACGAGTTGGTCAAGCTGTTGAATCAGCAGATCTTTGAAATGCTCACTCACATCTTGATGTACCAGAATGATGTCGGGGCCTAGGCAGTCTTGTCCAGAGTTGAACAATCTCATTCGAATCACATCGGTAACCGCCAGCTCCAGGTCTGCATCAGGTCCGATGATGAAAGGATTTAGCCCTTGTCCGTAAAAAATGTAGAGCTGATCTTTTCGAATCTGTTTTTTGATCTTCTCTGCATTGGTATAGCTTCCGGTGAACACCACAATATCAGCTGGCATAACGGAATTCTCCATGAACACCTTCTGGCTAACTTTACGAATATAGATGGGTAATCCATGTACAGCCTGAAGTTTTTCATGCAGCATGTTGACGTACTCGTTTACGTGAGAAGAAGGGCGAAAGTCTATATTTTCAACGTACAGGGACGGAATCAAGAGGTATAATGCATAGGAGTACAAAATGACGTTGGAAGGCATAAATACAGCCATAGATCGTTGCCAGCTTGGCTGATAGGTCTGCACTTCTTGCAGAGCACCTTGAAGTGTGAAGATCGTGGAGTCAATTTCTGCATTGGCAGCCCGATAGGATGAAAATTGTGTGAGAATATCCATCACTTCCTGCCGATTTTCAATCAAATAATTGAGGCATTTCAGAATAGATTCATGCCTTTTCAGAAACAGTGTGTTTTCTGCCAGTTCTGGATTTATACTCATGGCACATTCTCCCTTTCCTGTATGCAGTTTTGGTATATATCTTGTTATGCTTTGCGAGAAGCAGCTTTCTCTAGAGCAACACGCTCCATCTCCAGACGATCTACTTTTCCATTGCGATTTAAAGGAAAATGATCGAGCGGAAGCAAAAGATCGGGAAACATGTATGAAGGGAGTACCTGACTCATCTCTTTGCGGAGCACAGGCACGACCTGTGAGGAATCACTTTCGATGAATGCGACAAGCAATGTCCCTTTAGCCTCATCCTCCAAGGTAATCACGCAGGATCGGTAGCCTAGCGAACCAATTCGGTCCTCAATATAGACCGGAGATACCATGTAGCCCATCCGGTTGACCGTCTTACCGCTGCGACCAATGACATACAGCATTCCGTCATCCAGATAGCCCAGGTCCCCCGTCTTGAACCAGCCGTCCTGTAGAACGGATTGCGTCAGGTCTGGACGATTTAGATAACCTTCCATGCATCCAGCACTGCGTATCCACACTTCGCCTACGATACCGTCCGCCTGCTGGTTGCCTGTAGAATCTAGTATTTTCAGATCCACACCAGGTAATGGTAGGCCACAACCCTTCGGACACTCTAGCGTCCCCAGCGTAACGTTGCCCAGTTCAGAAAGGCCGTAACCATTCAGCAGGGGCTGTCCAAATATGTTGTTAAATTTCTCTTCAAGGTCCTGGGTAAGTGGGGAACCGCCTACGCACCACATGCGCACCGGAGCTTCCTTGACCATTTCCAGTTGTTCGGGTTTTCGGTTTAGCATACGCAACAAGGTGTAAAAAGCAGAGGGGTTAGCGTCTACGACCGTCGCCCGGTCTTTCGTAATACTTGCAATGACGCTCCAGAGGTTTTTTGGATTGCAGATGATGAGAGAACATGAAGTTAACCACCAGGAGAAGATAAGTGAGATTCCATAAAAATGAGAAAAAGGCACAACGGGGAGCATATGGTCAGACGGTAGGTAGTTCATGGCGTGTATGGAATGCCTGATATTCTCCATAAAAGCTGAACCAGCTTTCACGATTCCCTTGGGTTTGCCCGTCGTACCTGAAGAATACAGAATGAGCGCATCTGACCTCTCGCACCACTTGCTAAAGTCGAGGGCTTCAAGCTTTGGCTCTCCCACCCAATCCGGGTGTACTGCTTCTTCTTGAATCAGATCTTGAATCAGAATAACGAGAGCATGAGGAAGTTCTAAATCGGAATCCGTAAGGATGCAACAGGCACCCGCTTCATCATAGATTTGGGCCACCTCATCGAGCACAGTCTGCTCGTCCACCACAGTCACCGAAACAGCAATATTGCACAGGGAGAACAGAGACACAACAAACCAATAGGAATTGGCCGCTTTCAGAATCACTCTACCGTCTTCGGGAATTCCCCTGAGCGTCAACATCCGGGAGAAGATCGTAACGTCTCGCTCCAGACGCTCCCTAGTCATAACTCCTTCAGGTGAGATAATACGGCAATCCGTATGCGTAATAAGCACAACGTTCCCTCCTTACATCCCCGTAATATGGTATCCAGCATCTACATGGATAACTTCACCCGTAATGCCTCTCGATAAATGGGAAAATAGGAATAACGCCGTATCTCCGACTTCCGACGTATCAACCGTCTTGCGTAGGGGCGTAGTTCCTTCAATATGTTTGAGCATTGTGTTAAAATCTTTAATGCCATAGGCAGCCAAGGTCCGTATCGGACCAGCGGAAATCGCATTTACACGAATGCCATATGTGCCTAGATCATTCGACAGATAGCGCATGCTGGCTTCCAGTGAAGCCTTCGCTACACCCATAACGTTGTAATTTTTGATCGCTCGTTCTGCGCCAATATACGTCATGGTGACGATACTTCCACCCTCTGTCATCAGTGGGTATACTCGACGGGATACAGCAGCCAGAGAATAGGCACTGATTTCTTGTGCAACGGCGAATCCCTCGCGAGAAGTGTCAACGAACAAGCCATCCAAATCCTCAGCCTTAGCATAGGCGACACTGTGAAAATAACCATGCAATACGCCTACTTTTTCTTTTAGAAAATCTGCCAATGCATCAAGCTCTTCATTGCTTTGTACATTACAAGGACAGACCAGTGCTCCCGGAATGGTTTGAACGAGCTTTAGTACCCGCTCTGCAACCCTCTCATTTTCGTAAGTAAAAATGAGCTGTGCTCCTTCAGCAGCTAAAGATTGAGCTGTCCCCCAGGCAATACTCCTGTTATTAGCCACGCCCATAATCAAAATGTTCTTACCGCTCAGTAGTACTGCCACAGAAACCACCTTTCTTTTTTACATTTTTAAACAAAATAACAACTTAATTGCGTATGTCTACATTTATAGACATATGTAATCTTTCCTGGAATATTATCGCGTTAATTGCCAAACTTGGATAGGCGACGTTTTAGGCAAATCACAAAATTTATTTTAAAATTTGTGTAACATATCGTGTATGCTGTCTGTCATCTCACAAGAAATAGTTGTGTTGCTTCTGTTGGTCTGTGTTCAAATCGAAAGGAATACATGTATGTGAAAAAAGGTAGCGAGGCAAAAACAAGGTGACTGTCAAAGCGACTTAAACATAAAATCCGTATATTTTTGTAAATATTTACATTCCGATGACAGAATCACCCACCTACCGGAAGTAACCACTTCATTTTCACCAACAATGACTCTTCCGATTTGAACATCCTGAGTGACCAGCCAGATATCATCTAAGTGTAAGCCTTAACCTTTATAGACTACGCTTTTGTTTTTTGGGAGCTAAAGTATAGCTAAAGGAGACAACAAAGTCGATTGCCAGAACGATTGCCCATGTTTGCATAATGCCCTCCAAAGACATCGTACGCTGAGGATCATCAACATACACAATGATGGCGAGCAACAAAGCATTACCTATAGCCCAACCCAAAAGGTGAAGCAACCAACCTATCCGTTCCTCTTTTGCATGAGCAGCACCATACTTGCGTTCAGGCTTGGGTCCCTTACCAAACCAATGGGAGAACCGTACATCCGCCCACTTAATTAACCTATGACCAAATGCTACTGTAATACCAAAATAACAGGCCGCCAAGCCAGTAGCAGTCGTAATCTCCATGCCACTTTTCACCGTGATGAACACCGCAATCAGTAACAGGATATCAATAATGGGGGTAAATAGTAAAAGAAGACCGCCTAACTTCTTCAAGCCAAACATATACCTTGCGATCAAGCCTGCAACAACAAAAACCCAAAATAAAACTTCAGCACTAATAATAAATAAATACATAATAGATGATTCCTTTCAAATTAGAAATTGGTATTTACCAAAACTATCCCCCTTTCATGCCCACTATCATACAATATTATACATAATATTCCTAGTATTTTGTCTATAATTACATAAAAGGAAACAAATAGCCGTTTTTTTCTGCGAAAAACAGTATCTGTTCAGAACATTTCGTTTTGTTCTCAAAATGGGCATTTTACATGATATGCTACCCATAAAGAATTATGATGATCTGAAATGAAAAAAGATGTACCTATGCTAATCAGCACGGGTACATCTTTTCTACAGATACACTATCCAATTACAATATGCCCTTCGGGACGACGGTACAATGTCTTGGTCGAGCGTGGACGAATGGCATAGGCAATCGTAAGAGGACCAATCCGACCAATAAACATGGTCACACAAATAATCAGCTTGCCTGCATCAGACAATCCTGGCGTTACTCCTACGGACAAGCCTACCGTTCCGATTGCGGAAGCAGCCTCAAATGCAAGGGAGAGAAATGGGGCATCCTCTGTCATTAAGAGCAGTATAACCACAATCGAGAATATAAATAGGGCTAGTACAATAATGGTCAGCGCCCGCATCATGATATCTTTGGGGACCCTATGGCGGAAAAACACAATTTCCTTCTGTCCTCGCATGACGGCGATTAGCGCACCTACCATAAGCAGAAACGTAGTCGTTTTGATTCCTCCTCCCGTGGAGCCTGGAGAAGCACCGATAATCATCAGCAACATAATAAAAAACTGACTTGCTTGCCTTAACCCGCTGATATCGACTGTGCTCGTACCCGATGATCTCGTGGAGACCGATTGAAAGACAGCTCCATATACTTTGCCTTCCCAGTTCAGCGCGCCCAAGGTTCGTGCATTGGTAAACTCAAAAATAAATATAACCAGCGCACCAATCGCAATGAGCACTCCCGACACGCTAAGCACCATTTTGGAGTGTAGAGACAGTCTTCGGGTACGGCGAAAATCGAACAAATCGCTAAGTACAAGGAAACCCAAGCCTCCAGATATAACGAGCACAGATGCAATCATATTGAAAACAAAATCTCCAGCGTACTGTTGGAAGCTAGTCCCAAACAGATCGAATCCCCCGTTATTAAAGAGGGATACGGAATGGAATATTCCATAATAGATCGCTTGTCCGACAGGCATCTCTCGCATCCACCGCAAAGCTAAGACGACGGCAGCTATCGCCTCAATGGTAAAAGAAAAGATCAGCACCTTGCGAATAATACGCACGATCCCTTCCATGCTATCGGCATTAATAGCTTCCTTAAGCAGCAATCGATCCTTTAACGATAATCGTCGCCCCAACAACAGCGCAAACAAGGTCGCTAAGGTCATAAACCCCAGACCGCCTAGCTGCATCAGCACCAAAATGACGGTTTCGCCAAACATCGTATACGTTGAATCGACGTCAACAACGACCAGTCCTGTGACACAAGCGGCTGAGACGGACGTAAAAAGCGAATCAATCCAATGCGGAGCATGACCACTATGATTGGCAACAGGAAGCATCAGTAGCAAAGTACCCAATGCAATAATCAATAAATATCCGATGACCAATATAAAAGGAGGCGATGCGAACCGACTAAGCTTGACGCTGCGTTTCATTAGAGTATTCTCTCCATCCGTTCTTATGAAAAAGAGGAACAAGACACGGGAAGCCCGGCTGATCCTCTATATTCATAATGTTATGTTATTCTACTGTTGGTTACGCATATGCGGGAAAAGCAGCACATCGCGAATGGAAGGCGCATCTGTCAGCAACATAACCAAACGATCGATGCCGATGCCCAGTCCACCTGTTGGTGGCATCCCGTATTCCAAGGCGCGGATAAAGTCATCATCCATTTCATGCGCCTCGTCGTTACCGTGCTCACGTTCCAGCAATTGTGCTTCAAAACGTTGGCGCTGATCGATTGGATCATTCAGCTCAGTGAACGCATTCGCATGCTCACGAGCAACCACGAACAACTCGAAGCGATCCGTAAACCGCGGATCTTGTTCGTTTTTCTTGGCCAACGGTGAGATTTCAACCGGATGTCCAGTAATAAAGGTCGGTTGAATAAGCGTTTCCTCTACGAACTGCTCAAAGAATGCATTCAGGATATGGCCAAATGTCATATGCGGTTCAACCGAAACTTTATGCTCTTTCGCAAGACGATGAGCTTCTTCATTACTCATCTGCACGCTAAAGTCTACGCCTGTTACTTCTTTAACAGCATCAACCATGGAGACTCTGCGCCATTGCGGCGTCAGATCCACTTCCTGGCCTTGATATTGAATGTGTTGTGTGCCTAGTACTTCCTGCGCAATATGTGCAACCATGTTTTCCGTCAATTGCATGATATCTTTATAATCAGCATACGCTTCATACAGTTCAATCATCGTAAACTCAGGGTTATGGCGGGTCGAAATACCTTCATTACGGTAAACACGACCGATCTCATATACTTTCTCCATTCCGCCGACAATTAGTCGTTTCAAATGGAGTTCAATAGCAATACGCATATAAAGCTGCATGTCCAATGCATTATGGTGCGTAACAAATGGCTTCGCTGCCGCCCCGCCAGCAATAGAATGCAATGTTGGAGTTTCAACTTCCAAATAGCCGAGCGAATCGAGATAACGACGCATGGATTGAATAATACGGGACCGTGTAATGAACGTTTTTTGTACTTCAGGGTTCATAACCAAATCGACATACCGCTGACGGTAACGTAATTCAACATCCTTCAGGCCATGATATTTCTCTGGTAATGGATACAAGGATTTGGACAAGACCTCAATATCCAGCACTTTGATTGTCGTTTCGCCTGTTTTGGTTTTAAAGAGCACACCCTTAACACCAACAATATCGCCCAGATCCAAAATACCAAATGCTTTATATTTGGATTCAGGTACCGTGTCTTGACGAACATAAATTTGAATACGTCCACTAAGATCCTGTATATGAGCAAAGCTGGCTTTCCCCATCACACGTTTAGCCATAATACGGCCTGCTATGCTAACTTCAATATTCTTTTCTTCCAGTTCTTCCTTAGTCAAACTGTCATACTTGCTCAGTAGTACGCCCGCTTCAGCCGTGCGTATGTATTTGCGTCCAAAAGGATCAATGCCCAATGAGCGAAGCTCGTCCAATTTGGCACGGCGAATTTGCAATAGTTCACTTAATTCCTCGCGATTTTCTTGTGATTCCTGGTTAGTAGTTTCATCCGACATGGTGCTAAATCAGCTCCTTCAATATGAATAGACGGGCCGGGGTCCGTCCGGGTGTAGAGAAAAAAAGCTTCCACAAGGAAGCTTTTACATTAAATTCCAAAGTCCGTGTCTTATTTCTTGATATCCACGATTTTATATTGAATAACGCCTGCTGGAACGGTGACATCCACAACAGTTCCCTTTTTCTTACCGAGAATTGCCTTGCCAACCGGACTTTCATTCGAAATCTTGTTTTGTAGCGGATCAGATTCGGCTGAACCTACGATAGCATACTCTGTAATATCTCCGAATTCCAAATCTTCAACGGTCACAGTTGCGCCTACTCCCACAACATCGGTGTCAATTTCATCACTATTGATAATGCGGGCATTGCGTAGCATCTTTTCCAACGTAATTACACGGCCTTCAATAAAGGCCTGCTCATTCTTCGCATCCTCATATTCGGAGTTTTCACTAATATCTCCGTATCCGATGGCTACCTTAATCCGTTCAGCCACTTCGCGGCGTTTGACAGACTTTAAGTTCTCAAGCTCATCTTCGAGCTTTCTAAGACCTTCCTGTGTCAGAATGACTTCTTTATCGCTCATCTTAACCGATTCTCCTGTCATGGGAAAAGTTTAAAAGTGCATCGGAATGCACGCTTTCAAAACATAATATGCCACTCTGAGGGAATGAGAACATTTCCTGCTGTTGTCTTGAGAGCTGCACACAATTTGTAGCATACATCAAGATTTTATACTGAACGATTATAGGGCAAGCAATTGGAAAAGTCAATCGCGTGTACAGGCCGGAACAGCTTCCTTATTGCGCAACAGCAGCAGGAGAAGCAGCGCTTGTAGAAGGCTCATCGTTATCTACCATGTGCAATTGAGATACAAATTGATCCAAAATGCGTACCATATCGTCGCGCTTTGTTTCTTCCATAATAACATCCTTAATACGTGCCGAACCTTTAAACCCTTTGAGGTACCAAGCCAGATGCTTACGCATTTCACGGACAGCTACTGCTTCACCCTTCAATGCAACCAGACGATCCATATGCAGAATGGCAATACGAATTTTTTCTTCCGGTGAAGGATCGGGCAACAGCTCGCCCGTTTGCAGGTACTCAATCGTACGGTAGAGCATCCACGGATTCCCCAGAGCACCACGTCCGATCATAACGCCATCACAATTGGTCAAATCCAGCATACGGCGGGCATCTTCCGGTGATGCCACATCACCGTTTCCAATTACAGGAATGGAAACTGCTTCTTTAACTTCTTTTATAATATCCCAATTCGCATGTCCCGTATACAGTTGCTCCCGTGTACGGCCATGTACGCTAACGGCCTGACCTCCGGCACGTTCAACAGCGCGAGCGTTCTCTACGGCATAAATATGCTCGCTATCCCAACCAATACGCATTTTGACGGTAACCGGCTTGCTTACCGATTCCACTACCGCCGATACCATCTCATAAATCTTGTTTGGATCAAGCAGCCAACGAGCGCCTGCATCACATTTGGTCACTTTGGGAACCGGGCAGCCCATATTGATGTCAATAATATCTGCATTCGTCTCCTGGTCTACGACTTTCGCCGCTTCCACCAAAGATTTGCGGTCGCCTCCAAAAATTTGCAAGCTAAGCGGCTTCTCGCGCTCATCTACAAACAGCATCTCACGTGTACGCTTGTTGCCGTGAATGATGGCCTTATCACTAACCATCTCTGCACATACCAAGCCTGTACCGAATTCCTTGGCGATCAAGCGAAAAGCAGGATTGCACACGCCTGCCATGGGTGCCAAGACGACTTGGTTTTTCATTTCAATATCGCCGATTTTCAACATATCTGTTCACCCCTTTATTCCTTCTTTTATATCGTATACTTATCGTCAATCCGTCAATTCCCGGACTTCAATCTCTAGCGTTTGGGCGATGATGTTCAGCATGTCTGGATCTACTGTACGATTGCCTCGCTCCACAGCACCTAATACAGTCAAAGATATACCAGTACGTTCTGCCAACTCCTGCTGTGTGAACCCTTTTAGCTTCCGAAAGGCGCGGAGTCGTTGCGCCAGCTGCATGTTTTCCAAAGCTGTATGCCGTCCTTTCCATCCACAGAATTCAATGCAGTATGCACGATACTGTACAGACCGGACGGATCTTGGTTCGGAACGATGTCAGCCAAAGGCACCAGCACAAAAGCACGCTCCAACATACGAGGGTGAGGAAGCTCCAAATCCGGTGTAGCCAGTTGCGCCGCTCCCATCCATAACAAGTCCAGATCAATGGTTCGTGGACCATTAGGAATATGTCTTACTCTCCCCAGACGACTCTCCACCTCCAGCATATATACCAGAAGCTCCTCTGGAGCAAGTGTTGTAGATACGGCTACCGTCATGTTCAAAAAAGAAGGTTGATCCAGATACCCAACAGGCTCTGTTTCGTACAGGCTGGAGCACCGCAGCACCCGTATACCCGGATGTTCGTCCAGCGCCGTAATGGCTTCATACAGGGTATGCTCGCGCTCCCCCAAATTAGCCCCTAAAGCAATATAAGCCTCTGATCCCTCAGAGGTCGAATGTGCATTCATGTATCGTTCCTACTTTCTTGCGCGATAAAGCTCAACCGTCACGCCTTGAAAATGAATATCAAACGGCGGATGCGGCTTCGTGACTTTGACAGTCAGTGCATTGACACTAGTATAAGTGTCCAGTAGGGAAGATGCAATACGTTCGCCCAAAGCTTCAATCAATTGGTAAGATTCTTTTTCTACAATATTTTTAACGGTGTAATGCACCTCGGCGTAATTAACCGTTTTGTCCAAAGCATCCTGCTCACCCGCTTCACGCAGATCAAGCTCCAGTTCCAAATCAATATAGAAACGCTGTCCCAGCTTGCGCTCCTCTGGAAAAACGCCATGATATCCGTAATACTCCATACGATGCAAAACCATTTTATCCATCGTGGGTAGACCCCCTGTTTTTTATTAGATTTTTCTAATCAAGTGACTTTATGTTGGTGGTAGCGGAGCGTTCGCCTTTGCAGCGATCGTAGGATCAAATCATTCGTGGAGCGGGCTTTACCCGTCATAACTCAGTGCATTTTTAGACCCGTACACCATCGCATCACACATACGTACGGTGCGCTTGATTTGTGCCACATCATGTACACGCACAATCTGGCACCCTTGAGCAATGCCAAAAGCAACAGTAGCCGCCGTGCCCTCCACCACATCATTCACAGGCAAATCGAGTGCTGTACGAATAAATCTTTTGCGTGACGTAGCCAATAACAGTGGGAAGCCTAGCTGACTCAATGTATCGAGAGAAGTCATGGCATGGATATTTTCATCATAATCCTTGGCAAAACCGATACCTGGGTCTAAAATGATCTGTTCCTCACGTACCCCCGCATCCAGCGCTAATCGGATACTCTCTTTTAAATCAGACAGCATATCAGAAACCAAATCACTATAATTACGATCATGACGATTATGCATCAAAATGACCGGGCAATCGAATTCGGAAGCTACACGTGCCATATCGGGGTCTGCCTTAAACCCCCAGACATCATTAATGATATGTGCACCAGCTTCAAGCGCCTGCCTGGCTACTTCGGCTTTGTAAGTATCTACAGATAACGGAATGTGCGGTGCAATACGATGGATGGCTTGGACGACCGGAATGACCCGTGCCAGTTCCTCTTCCACACCTACTGGGTCATGACCCGGACGGGTAGACTCCCCACCAATGTCAATGATATCGGCTCCATCTTCCACCAGCTTCAATGCATGTAAAACAGCAATCTCGGGACTATAATGTAATCCTCCATCGGAAAATGAATCCGGGGTCACATTCAGTATACCCATGATCTGTGTGGAATGTCCGAGCGTAAGCTCGGCATCCCCCATTCGGTAACTACGTTGATAAAGGGTCGGTATGTTCACTTGATCCCTGCTTTCTGTCTATAATCGTGCAACAGCAAAGCTGTTATGGACCTGGGCTGCGTCAAGGGAACCGATACATGGTTCGTTGCTCCTCCCGGCTCCAACAATAAATCCACGGGCCGTATTTCTTGTATAGAATTGGTCATAAAAATTTCATCAGCCTGTTTAAGCTCGTTCCAGCGGTACAGGCCTTGCTCACAAGGAATGTCTCGCAAATGCGCCAGCTCCAAAATGAACTCACGCGTAATGCCTGGCAGAATCCCTGTAGACAAGTCAGGGGTATACAGCGTATTATTCCGCACAAAAAACAGATTGCTGACCATTCCCTCCGCCAGAAAACCATTGGCCGTAAGCATCATTCCTTCAGCCTTATAACGGACAGCCTCGGCATACTGCTGAAGTTCCCGCTTCGCAAGAATATTATTCATATAATGGAGCGACTTTAAACGAACCTCACCCTCTGGAGTGTTTCTGGAGGTTCGCAACAACTGAAGCGCCGATGTGGAAATGGATTGCCCGGTTTGTGTATTGGTAGAGGGCAACGGTTTCGCAAACAAAATATGGTTGGGGCGCGTATAGTCCCCCGTCGGCAATCCTAGCACCTCTTCGCCCGCTGATACGGTGTAACGAACATAGGCTTCATCCAGTCCATTCGCCACCATCAGATGTTGGATGTGTCTCGTAAGCTGCTCCTCATCCGGTTGAAAAGGAATGCCGAGCATTCGGCAACCTTCCTGCAGTCGATGCAGATGCCGATCCAGCAAGAATGGGACACCCTTGTAGGTGCGGAATGTTTCAAACAAGCCCATTCCGTATAAAAAGCCGTGATCACTTACGTGAATCACGGCTTTTGCGGCTTCCGTGAGGACGCCGTTGACTCCGATATATTTCATGAATCAGACGCCTACCTTGCGTTTTAGGAAATTGCGTAATAGTTGATGCCCGTAATCCGTAATAATGGATTCTGGATGGAACTGAACTCCTTCTACGGCAAATTCTTTATGCCGCAAACCCATAATTTCACCTTCTGCGGTTTCTGCGGTAATCTCTAGACACTCAGGCAGACTCTCGCGCTCCACCAGCAATGAGTGATACCGGGTTGCTGTGAACGGAGAAGGCAAGCCTTCAAATACCGATGTATTGTGATGAAGAATCGGTGATGTTTTACCGTGCATGAGTCGTTCAGCCCGGATAACCTTACCGCCAAAAGCCTGTCCGATGGCCTGGTGGCCGAGGCAAACGCCAAAAATCGGAATGCGACCTTTAAAATGGCTGATCACATCCAATGATATCCCCGCCTCATTCGGCGTGCATGGACCCGGCGAGATCAAAACATGCTCTGGTGCCAGTTCTTCTATGCCCTTCACATCAATCTCATCGTTCCGTTTTACGGTTACTTCTTCGCCAAGTTCACCCAAATATTGAACAAGATTGTACGTAAACGAATCATAATTATCAATCACCAAAATCATACGACTCACCCTCCTGTGATACCGCTTCTGCTCAAAGCAGCTTCTTCTTCACCACATTGTACCGCCTTCATGACAGCTCTGGCCTTGTTCCGACATTCCCGATATTCCCTGTACGGGTCTGAATCAATGACGATCCCCGCACCTGTCTGTAAATAGGCAGTGCTGCCTTTAACAGCTAGTGTTCTTATTATAATATTTAATTCCATATTGCCGTTATAGTCAATCCATCCAAGAGACCCTGTATAAGGACCCCGGCGAACGGGCTCTAATTCTTCAATAATTTCCATGGTACGCACCTTGGGTGCCCCGGTAATGGTTCCGCCTGGAAAGGTAGCAGCAATTACATCTATAGCTGTACGACCCTGGGCTAATTTTCCCTCAACCTGAGATACCAGATGCATAACGTGCGAATAGTATTCGACAGTCAGCAGTTCAGGCACATGCACCGATCCGTATTCAGCAATCCGTCCGATATCGTTACGCTCCAGATCGACGAGCATAATATGCTCGGCGCGTTCTTTTTCGCTTGATAGAAGCTCTGCTGCCATAGCGGCATCTTCATCCGGTGTTAGCCCCCTTCTTCTCGTACCTGCAATAGGTCGGGCGCTCACACGTCCATCCTCCAGCTTCACCAACAATTCTGGCGAGCCACTGACGATCCGTAAATCTGGCATACGCAGCATACCCATATAAGGGGAAGGATTCAGCAGACGAAGCCATTCATATATATTTTCAGGGAGGGCTGTAAGGGCACGTTGCTGACGAATCGACAAGTTAACCTGGAATACATCCCCTTGGGCAATGTATTCCTGCACACGTCTTACGGCATGTTCAAAATCTTGTTGGTTGAATGCCGCTGTCCAACCATCAGATTCTTGATGAGCAGCCTCTAACCCCTCTTCGGCAAGCCTAGCACAACGACGAGGGTACGCAGGATCAATCTCTCCTGCATTTATGATGTTATTCCACTGAATCAGCATACGTTCTGCACGTTGGGCAGCTTCCGCATAATGCTCGCAAAGTATGGGATTTGGCCCATCCCGTATAACGGGATTGGTCAAATCGGTATCACGGCTGACTTTATCGGAATGCGCAGGAGCAGGCATATGAACAGCACAATATATGCAGGATTTTTCGTGATCATAAATCCATAGCTCATTCACCCTCATCCATACATAATCAGGTATGCCCGTATCGTCTGCAGCTTGAGATGGCAAACGCTCCAACGAGCGAGCTACATCGTAGCCAAGATAACCCGCAAATCCCCCAGAGAAAAAAGGCATGCCAGGTACACGCGGTGCACGGTAAGGAGCGATCCAGTTGTTCATGACTTTCAAAGGTTGACCATGTATATCTCCATGTTTCCCACTTTGCAAATCAGTCCAAACTGCATGTTCTCCCTTGCCTTCCAATATAGCAACCGGATTTAAGGCCAGATAGGTGTACCGCCCACCTTTAGCGCTCTCCAGCAAAAAGGCATATGGCGACGAATCCTCCCAAGCCTTCCGCCACGATGACGGTAGCCCTCCCACAGGTAATGGGTACTCAGCGATATAGGGAAGTATGCTCCAGCCTTCCTCCTGCCAAACCTGCCACTGCGCCTCCGTCACTCTAGCTGTCGATTTCATCCGTGTGTGCTTCCCCTTCCCTACTTTTCAAAAAGTCTACATTCTCTCCTTAAAAAGAAACCCCCACCCCCCTGCAACAGGGAAATGAGGGAATCCTTACGTATAGTATACACAATTACGACATAATTACAGCTCGAAATTGTATAGTGGCGTACTCAGGTAACGTTCTCCATTACTTGGAACAATGACAACGATCCGTTTACCCTTGCCCAATTGCTTAGCAAGTTTCAAAGCCGCATGAACAGCCGCGCCAGATGAAATACCGGACAAAATGCCCTCTTCCTTGGCCACTCTACGTGCTACCTCGAAAGCTTCATCGTTTTCTACATGAATAATTTCATCATAGATATCACGGTTTAAAATTTCAGGAATAAAGTTGGCACCCAGTCCTTGGATCTTGTGGGGTCCTGGCTTACCGCCTGCTAACAGCGGGGAAGAGGCAGGCTCTACAGCCACAACTTTAATATCAGGGAATTCTTTCTTAAGCACTTCTCCGGCACCAGAAATGGTTCCGCCAGTGCCTATTCCCGCTATAAAAGCATCCAGAGTTCCGCCAATGGAACGAATGGCTTCCACAATCTCAGGACCGGTCGTTTCACGGTGAATTTTGATATTAGCTTTGTTCTTGAACTGCTCAGCAGCAAAATAATCCGGATTTTCACTCAGCAATTCTTCCATTTTCTTAACGGACCCATTCATGCCTTCTGATCCTGGTGTTAACACAAGCTCGGCTCCATAAGCACGCAACAAATTACGACGCTCTATGCTCATCGTTTCTGGCATAACGATGACTGCCTTATAGCCCTTCGCAGCAGCTACCATAGCCAAGCCGATTCCTGTATTACCGCTTGTTGCTTCAATAATGGTACCGCCTGGCTTAAGCAGACCTTCACGTTCAGCTTCTTCTACCATGCTAATCGCAATACGATCTTTTACACTGGAGCCTGGGTTCTGATATTCCAGTTTCAAATAGATTTCGGCGCTATCTTCCGGTACGATCCGGTTGAGGCGAACGAGGGGTGTTTCTCCGATAAGTTCGGTAATGTTATTAACAACTTTAGCCATGATAATTCCTCCCTGACTGTAGATGATATATTAAAAATTGCAAAATCATATTGTAGATGATTCTTAGTCAATTACTTTCATTTTGTGCCGTTCATTAATTTCCGATAAAAATAGTTGGTTTTATACGCTAATCATAACAATCTTCAATTCCAATGTCAATACGAGTGAATAAGCCGCGATGCTGTCAACCCGCGTTATCAGCATCGTGCTTCCTTCAAACCAATATTCTTTCACTACGTTACAGAGAAGCTTAGGATGCATTTTTTCCAGATAAAATACGCGCTCCATATTTATCACGCAGACCCTTCTCGACCTCTTCCAAAGGAGCGGCTTGTGCAAGCGCAAGAGATCGGCGAATTTGCTGCCGGATCTGCTGCTTATCCGGAGAATTCTTCAACCGAACATCCTGTACATAAATGACAGCATAGCCATCGTTAACAGAGATCGGACCTGCAACATCCCCAGAGCTTAGCTCTCTCGCCGCCTTCATGATCGCCTCCGGTTGCAATGGATCATATTCATCCACCCATCCCAGCTGTCCACTGCTATCTTTGTCGAAAGGCTTACCTGCATGCTCTTGAATCAGCACATCGAAGCTCTCCCCCTGCTTAACCCGATCTAGCAACGCTTCTGCTTCCTCCGCATTATCCACATAAAGAGCTGCCAATTGGATCTGCTTACCGACGGCAAATTCCTCAGGATGCTGCTCCCAATACTCGTCAATCTCCGCTTCCTGAATCTGAATACCCTGAGTAGCTATTTTCTCTAATCCAATCCGGTACTCCGCTTCATTCCGCAAATCAACCGGACCTAAGCCAAACTGTCGCTGCATTTCATCAAAATAGGCATGATCTGAGTCATACCCTTTACTATCCTGCTCCAGCACCTGCTGTAGATCCTCTTGGGTGATCTTGATACCGAGACGCTTGGTTTCAGCCTGCACGGCTTTACGATTCAACATTTGCAACAGCGTATTGGTTCCATATCGCTTTTTCAGTTCCGCTACCCACTGTTCCTCCGATATGCCTTCCTGACCCATCTCCGCCACAGTATGATCGCCGTCATCCTTGCTTACATCACCCGGCTTTGACAGCCCCCGAAGCATGATAAGACCACCCAAGGCGGCGACGCTAACGGTCAGAATAATGACAGCTGTCCATAATCCTTTTTCCCGTGTAGTCATCGCTTGCACCGCCCATCCGGTTAGGCTTTGGCTTGATCTAACAGATTTTGCAATTCATCTTTATTAAACTGATAAGCCTCATTACAAAAGTGGCATACGACCTCAGCCTGTCCTTCTTCCTCAATTAACTGCTCTAATTCGCTTTCTCCCAAACTGATCAATGTTTTTTCCACGCGCTCACGTGAACACTCACATTGAAAATGAATATCCAATTCATCGAGAATCCGAACGTCCGGCAGCATCCAGCGCAGCATTTCATCAAGTTCCAACCCTTGATCCAGCAAAGCAGTAACGGGTGGAATGGAGCTGACTGCATTTTCGATCGCAGTAATCTCATCATCATTCAAGCCTGGAAGCAACTGAATAATAAATCCACCTGCCACAATAACCGAGTTATCCGTATCTACCAACACACCCAAGCCCACCGCTGACGGGGTCTGTTCCGATTTGGCAAAATAATAGGTAAAGTCCTCACCCAGTTCACCGGAAATAATCGGAGTACTGCCGCGATACGGTTCTTTTAACCCCAAATCCTTGATGATATGAATGAAACCCTCTGTACCTACGGCACCCGCTACATCCAGTTTGCCCATACTATTGCTCGGCAAATGCACATGCGGTTCAGTAACATAACCTCGCACTTCCCCTACAGCATTGGCATCAACGACGATTTGCCCAATCGGTCCATCACCTTTAACTTGAATGGTCAATCGCTCTTTGCCTTTTAGCATAGAACCCATAATAGCACCTGCTGTGAGGGTTCGCCCCAAAGCAGCGGTTGCCGTAGGATGAGTATCATGCCTTCTCCGCAATTCCTCTACCAATTGAGTTGTCCGAACAGCAAAAGCTCTAACCCTTCCATCCATGGCTGTGCCACGAATAAGTCGATCCTGCTTATTTTCCATATTGATATCCTCCCCTATTCTCCAGGACAGCTATGCTGCTTATTTTCGTTAGTATGGCTCATCATTGAAGCATAATTTCCTATTATATAAACAACCTGCATCGACAGATCACGCGAATTGTTCAAAAACGTAACATATTTCAGTATAGACGAAAAACGCCGCTAATCCAAACCGATAAGATCATCGGTTGGACTCAGCGGCAGCTTATATCCACTTTTTTTATTCAGCGTTACGTTGGTAAATGATGCGTAATCCTTCGAGCGTCAACATCGGCAACACTTTCTGAATGCTCTCTGTCTCTGATGCGATTAGCTCTGCAAGACCTCCGGTAGCAATAACCGTAGGCTCCACCTGCATTTCTTCCTTAATGCGCCTCACAATGCCATCCACTTGCCCCGCATAACCGAAGATAATCCCAGCTTGCATGGCATGAACCGTATTACGACCAATAACCTTTTTGGGCTTCTCCAACTCGATGCGGGGCAGCTTGGAAGCCCGTTGATACAGTGCCTCCGTCGAAATCCCGATCCCCGGCACAATGACACCGCCCAAGTAGTTTCCCTTATCGTCAATACAATCAAACGTCGTCGCTGTTCCAAAATCCACCACAACCAGCGGCCCGCCGAATCGTTCGACAGCCGCAACAGCGTTCACGATCCGATCCGCACCTACTTCACGAGGATTCTCATAACGCAGGTTAAGACCAGTCTTGATTCCCGGCCCGACAATTAACGGCGTTTTGCCTATGTATTTATCGCACATTTCTTCTAATACACGGACCAATGGCGGAACGACAGAGGAAATAATCACTCCCTGGATGTCATCCTTTAATACGCCACCCATACTAAAAAGATTATGTATGAGTACGCCGTATTCATCTGCGGTTGCCTGTCTGGAGGTACTGATCCGGTAATGGTGCAACAGCTCCCGCCCTTCGTATATCCCCAGAACAATATTGGTATTACCTACATCCACTACAAGAATCAATGGGTGTCACCTATCTTTCTTTGCGTTAAGGTCAAGACTGATATCCAGGTTATGAAAAGAGTATGTCAGCCTGCCTACAGAAATCACATCTACGCCACTCTCAGCCATCTCACGCACTGTATCCAGCGATACATTGCCCGAGGCTTCTGTTTTGACATGTGGTGCCCGTTCCCGAATGAACCGAACGGCTTCCTTCATATCTTGGGCAGACATGTTATCCAGCATAATGATATCCGCCCCAGCTTCCAGGGCTTCCTGAACTTGTTTCATGTTTTCCGTCTCTACTTCAATGGTCATCGTATGCGGTATATTCGCGCGCGCTCGACTTACAGCCTGTTCAATTCCACCTGCACCCTTAATATGATTATCCTTAATCATAACAGCATCGTACAGGCCAAAGCGATGATTCGAGCCACCGCCTACACGCACAGCATACTTCTCCAGCAGCCGATGTCCCGGTGTTGTTTTACGTGTATCCACCAAGCGAGTGGACAGACCATGCAATTGATCTATAAAAGCCCGAGTCCGCGTGGCAATACCAGACATCCGTTGGAGCAGATTTAACGCCAATCGCTCCCCGGTCAGGATTGCATGGGTACTCCCCGTTACTTCTGCCAAAACGCTCCCCTTTTCAATCCACTGTCCATCGACTACCAGCGGAGTGAACGACAAGGAAGGGTCCACTACCTGAAATACAAGGGCAGCCACGGGTAACCCCGCAACCACGCCGCTCTCCTTGGCATGAATGACAGCCTTGGATTGGTGGCCCTGCTCAATCGTCCAGCGCGTGGTCACATCGCCAGAGCCCGTATCTTCTCGCAGCCAGCTGCGAATTTGTGCCGTCAGTTCTTCCTGATATCCACTAAACTCTCCATAAAGCTCGCTGTTAGATGTCATGAACGTACTCCTCCGTTATCCCTTGCTCACGTCGCTGCTGAACATGCTTTCGCCAGACGCTATCATCTGTCTCAGGGAAATCCTCGCGATAATGCGCTCCCCGGCTCTCCTCACGCAGCAGCGCACCATCTGTTACTAATAAAGCACAGGTGAGCAAATTGGCAAATTCGATCTCTTCCCGGCTAGCGATCGCAGCCTCAAAAATAGGCATTAGCCCTTGCAACTCATCTAATGCTGCTTGCAGCCCTTCGCCGTGCCGACGAACTCCAGCATAACGAACCATTGCTTCTTGCAGCCTATGCCGCTGCTCCGCGACGGATGAAGCCGGGAACTCTGTACGGTTATCGCTATAAGATATCAACGTATGGCCGACTAGCGGTGGCAATGAATGCAGTCGCTCAATAATCCTGCTGGCGAATACAATAGCTTCAGATAACGAATTGCTCGCCAGACGATTAGCTCCGTGAACACCTGTAGAAGAGGTTTCCCCGCATGCGAACAAACGCGCAATGGAGCTTTCCCCGTGTAGATTAGTCTGAACACCACCCATCATATAATGGGCAGCAGGCGCAATGGGGATCCAGTCTGTCGTCATATCCAAACCAAATGACAGACATGTCCGATAAATGGTTGGAAAACGTTGCTTCACCCGCTCAGGTGGCTCATGCGTAATATCCAGGTATACAAACGCAGCTTGGATGCGTTCCATTTCATGAATGATAGCACGAGCTACGATATCTCTGGGTGCAAGCTCCTGCCGGGAATCATACTTGTCCATGAAGCGTTCTCCGTGAATATTGCGTAATACGGCTCCTTCTCCCCGTACAGCTTCGGAAATTAGAAACCTTGGAGCGCCCGGATGACACAACGCCGTAGGATGAAACTGTATGAATTCCATATCCCGTACAATCGCCCCCGCACGATATGCCATAGCGATACCATCCCCGGTTGCAATATCCGGGTTGGTCGTATAACGGTATAATTGCCCGCTACCTCCTGAGCACAAAATCGTTGCATTAGCAGTGATATACGACCTTTCCCCACCTGGCTTTTGGACGAGGGCTCCAATACACTCACCATGCTCCGTCAGCAGATCAATTACCATGCATTCTTCCCACACTTCGATACCGGGATGGGCAGCAACCTGGTCTGATAAGGCACGTACAATTTCATAACCGGTAGCATCTCCATTCGCATGCAAAATACGCCGGTGACTATGCGCTCCTTCCCGTGTCAACGCTAGTTCACCATCCACACGGTCAAAAGCCGTTCCCATACGTATTAACTCTTGAATACCAACTGGACCTTCATGAACAAGGGTACTGACCGCCTCAGATTCACACAGACCTGCACCAGCAATCAGAGTATCTTCCATATGATAAGCAGGTGTATCCTCGTCCGATGTGACAGCAGCAATGCCGCCTTGAGCATAACGCGTGTTGCTTTCCATCAAAGTCTTCTTGGTAATCAGCAACACTTTCCGATTCTCCGCAGCCTTAATCGCCGTATATAAGCCCGCAATCCCCGAGCCGATAATTAACACGTCGGCCTCCAATCGGGTCAAGTCCGCTACATCAAAATCAACTAGATATCTTGGAATCATGCCTTCACCTGATTTCACAGAAGAATAGCGCACACCATAAGTTCTACAGTATGCGCTCACGTATATGTTCAAAATGATAGAGAGTCGATTGCAGCGACTGTTGGCTTTTATACGCTAAGAAGACGACAGCCGTTTATTTAACAATAAATGTACACAACGTTCCGATGTCTGTCAAATCACGTTAGCAATAATCTTCCATTTAAAAAGCTCCGGAAAACCAATAATACCTGGTTCCCCGGAGCTTACCTATACGCTTATTCAACTATCCATCGGATGATTAGGTTGTTGTCGGTGGAGTACCACCGGAGTTGCCCGAATTGTTATCATCCTCTGGCTTTTTCAGATTAGGGATATCATTCGGTTGATCCGTTGTATTCTTAGGCTCGTCATCCTTACCTTGAATACGTACACGGACGTCTCCAATGTTGTCGATCACAGGCTCACCGTTTTCCGGTGTTCCTTCTCCCTCAGTCGTGCCACCATCCAAAGAACCTGTCTCGATCAAACGTTTGATTTGTTCAAGTTCCAGAGTTTCTTCTACCAGCAAGGTTTGAGCAATCAAATGAACCTCTTTGGAATACTTGGTCAGGAGTTCTCTAGCACGCTCATAAGACTCAGTGATGAAGCGATTCATCTCCTGGTCAATCTGATAAGCGATCTGATCACTGTAGTTCTGCTCATGACCGATATCGCGTCCAAGGAATACTTGGCCTTGTGAAGTACCGAACTGCATCGGACCAAGCTTATCACTCATACCGTATTCTACGATCATGCTGCGTGCAATGCTTGTCGCTTGCTGGAAGTCGCTATAGGCTCCCGTTCCGATCTCACCAATGAACAGTTCTTCGGATACGCGTCCACCCAACAATCCAGTGATTTTGTCCAGCAATTCTTGCTTGGTAGTCAGCATGCGGTCTTCCTTCGGAAGCATGATGACATATCCGCCTGCACGTCCACGTGGAATAATCGTTACCTTGTGAACCATGTCGGCATTTTCCAAGAAGAAACCAATAATCGTATGGCCTGCTTCATGATAAGCAACAATTCGTTTTTCGCGGTCACTGATTACGCGGCTGCGTTTTTCTGTACCTACGATAACACGGTCGATAGCTTCATCTACTTCTCGCATCGAAATATCTCTGCGGTTACGACGAGCCGCCAACAAGGCAGCTTCGTTCAACAGATTTTCCAGATCAGCGCCCGTAAAGCCTGTTGTACGTTTCGCAATTACGTCCAGTTTAACATCCTTCGTTAATGGCTTGTTGCGAGCATGTACATACAATACTGCTTCACGGCCTTTAACATCTGGACGGTCAACCGTAATTTGACGGTCAAAACGTCCTGGACGAAGCAACGCCGGGTCTAAGATATCCGGACGGTTTGTAGCCGCTACGATGATGATACCTTCGTTTGCGCCGAATCCATCCATCTCTACGAGCAATTGGTTGAGCGTCTGCTCACGTTCATCATGTCCGCCACCCAATCCGGCGCCACGTTGACGTCCAACGGCATCAATCTCATCAATGAAAATGATACAAGGTGCGTTCTTCTTCGCGTTCTCGAACAAATCACGAACACGGGAAGCCCCGACCCCGACGAACATTTCTACAAAATCAGAACCCGAGATGCTGAAAAACGGTACTCCGGCCTCGCCTGCAACAGCTCTCGCCAAGAGTGTTTTACCCGTACCTGGAGGGCCCACTAACAGAACACCTTTTGGAATACGAGCGCCCACAGCTGCAAACTTGCGTGGGTCCTTCAAGAATTCTACAACTTCGACAAGCTCTTGCTTCTCTTCGTCAGCCCCTGCCACGTCCTCGAACGTAACCTTCTTCTTCTCTTCGTTATACAGACGGGCTTTGCTCTTGCCGAAGTTCATAACTTTGCCGCCACCGCCCTGTGCCTGATTAAACAGGAAGAAGAACAACAGGAACATGATCACCAAAGGAATGATAGAAGTCAAAAACGTCAGCCAAATGCTTTCGCCTTCCATTTTCTTCTGCACGTATTCAAACCCGTTCGTTTCGCTGGCATTCACCAGTTCACTTAGTGCTTGATCCGTTGGTGGAACATATACGGAAAAATTGGTCGATTTAGCATTAGCCGGCTGCTTCTTATATGCACCGGTTACAAGATAGGCGTAACCGTCAAATTGGACCGTTACTTTAGAGATGTTATTAGCTTTAACCTCTTGCCGTAATTGGTCATATCTAGGGAGATCGGAGGCTTCGTTACTGTTGCTAACAAACTGAACGATACCCACCACAACTAAAAAAAGAATCAAATAAAAACCAGAATTCCGGATGAACCGATTCATCCCCTACCTCCTCTCGAGACACTTAAGTTATTTTACCATAGCCTGTAAGTCCTTCTCAACAAAGGGCCTTATTTAGTCCTAGGACTGGAGGCTGAGATTAGCTGGTGTAGATTTCCGGCTTTAAGATCCCTATGTATGGGAGGTTCCGGTAGTGCTCGGCATAGTCCAGACCATAGCCGACAACAAACGCATCTGGAAGCGTAAATCCAGTATAATCTGCTTCAAGATTAACTGTCCGGCGTGCAGGCTTGTCGAACAAGGTTACGACACATACCGAATTGGCATTACGGTTTTTAAGCAATTCAATCAAATGGGTCAGCGTCAGGCCGCTGTCGATAATATCTTCGACAATCAGAACGTCGCGTCCTTCTACAGATGCGTCCAAATCCTTAATGATTTTGATGATACCTGAGGATTTTGTGGATGCTCCGTAACTTGATACAGCCATGAAATCAAGCTCCAACGGCACTGTAATGGTTTTAACCAAATCAGCCATAAAGATAAACGCACCTTTCAGTACGCAAATCACCAATGGATTTTTACCTTCATATTTCACGCTGAGCTGTGCACCCAATTCCTTAATTTTACTCTGAATTTCTTCTTCGCTGATCAATATTTCCTGAATATCATTTTGCAACGGTGTAAACCTCCTAAGTTTATACTATGAAAGCCGTTCCTGCGCAATTACCGGTGCCCCGGACTCTCTCGTCTTTGCCATGACATATATATAACCGAAGACGTGTGCTTTTGCACTGCGGCATGTACAGAACGTCGTACGCCAGGAATCCAGAGAATAGCTCCAGCGTGGTCGCAGACGATGGGAGTAACGGAACGCATTGAAGGAGGTATTTTTTCATCAATAAAAATATCTTTAACCTTTTTTCTTCCGTTTAATCCCATTACATACATGGTATCTCCAGGTAATCGCGAGCGTACAGTCAAAGGCAGACTCAATTGATCTGCGTCGAACCACGCTTCCTCCTTATTCGCCGGATGGTCCGCATCCGAATAGGAAGCCCTTCGCCACCGAAGTATACCACCTGCCTCAGGCAACTCTAGCTCACCGGAAAAAGGCAATACACTTAGTCCATAGCACCATTCGCCCATAACGACTTGCGTACGGTCAAACAAAACCGCCTGGTCATATTCGCGGACTCCAACCGCACCGCCTCCCAAATCCAAACTCCATGTAGACGATGCCTCTTGGAGAAGTCTTAGTCGAACGGTCTCAATTTTACGAAAATCAAAATTTTCACTGTCCGAAGGCAGATAATTTAATATTAGTTTAATCAACCTCCGTTGTAAAGCAACGGATAGCTTACGGTATGAAGCGATGGGAAACATGTACCTGCCATTATCCAAGCGCACCATTTTCTCGTATGCCGACAGCGTGGATGCCTCCATAAAGTCATTTTCGTCAGCCATCGTTTCGGCCAGCCGGTTTAGGGACGGTGTCAGTCGCTCATTATATTGCCCCAAAAAAGGAAGCACATCCATGCGAATGGCGTTACGACGGTATTTGGATGATAAATTAGTGCTGTCTATCACATAGGAAAGATCATAAAAGTTACAAAACTCAATCAGGTCAGCCTTGTACATACGTAGCAGCGGGCGAATGAGTTGCACATTTTTTTCCCTGCGCGCCAAACGCATACCTGCCAAACCTGCTGGGCCGCTACCACGCAGCAAGTGCAAGAGAACCGTTTCGGCTTGATCGTCGCCGTGGTGAGCCATTGCAATATGCTGTGCTTCCCACTTTGTAGCCATATCATGTAAAAAGCTGTAGCGCAGCTCGCGGGCTGCTTCCTGTGGTCCCTTCCCGCTCTCCTTCATATAAGCGGGTACATCCACCCGAGTCATTTCAAATGGTAGTTCGAGCTTTCGGGCAATATTGCGTACCTCTTCAGCCTCCGCATCCGATTCCTCTGGTCTGAAGCCATGATGAACGTGAGCGCAGACGAGTTGTAAAGGCATATGTATAACGGATATTTCATGTAAAATGTGCAAAAGGGCCACCGAATCCGGCCCACCGGATACAGCAACCACAATGCGGTCTCCGGGGCTCCACAGTGAATGATCTCGCGCCAAGGCGAGCACTTCCTGTACAACACCGGTCGGTTTTGTTGTTCCCATTTACGACCCTCTTTTCTCCCGACCGTAAAAATGATGATCATCTGTTATCTTATGTAAGTCTGCTGCTACCTTAACGCAATCCAGAGCGCTCCGGCAAGCAGCAAAAGCGATACCGTGAAAGCATATCCCAGCCAGCGTGGGTTCCCTTTTTTGACCGACGATTGCCTGACATGTGCGGAAGCCAAACGTGACCAAGATCGGGCCGCTGCACGAGTATCGGAATATTCTCCACGCACTGCACCCAGTAGCCATTCGGCATAGGGGCGTAATACACGGCTACGGCGAATGATGACCGTCAATTCTGCCGTATTACGCAACTGTGGCAGCCTGCTCGCAGCCGCCTTTAACGATTCGCTCTCCAATATATGAATCGTTAGAAGAGCGAAGGCAAACAGGTCATACTGGGAATCGGCATTTCGGCTACCAGCATTCCAGAATCCCCTATCATACCACTCTGTGAATTGTTTAACACTCCGACCAGCAAGAGACACCCCACCGTAGTCAATTAATTCAGCCTCTCCATAGGCATTGACCAAAATATTCTGCGGCTTCAGGTCGCCAAACACCCATCCTGCCTGATGGAGATCCGCCAGACGATTCAGTATACCGGTTCCAGCCACACCATACCATTCCGGCCCTTTGGCTGCCACAAAACGATGAAGCGGATCACCCTTAACATATCGCATAACATAAAAGGGGATTTCTCCGCTGCGTAACACTACATCATCCACCTCAAACAAAAAGGAAGGATTTCCATTTCGCTGAAGGGCGGCCTGAGTCCCCTGAGACTGCAATGTGGTCAGCACATTAATCTCTGATTGCAGATCAAGCGTGTTCTTTCCCATTTTCAGAGCAAATTGCCGATCGGCCTGTGCTTCTTTTACCAAATATACAGTTCCGTTCGCTCCCCGGCCCAGCAAGCGCTGGATGACATAGCTGCTCCGCTTCCACTTGCCCTTGATGACCGTTCCGGGTGCAAGAACGGGATCAGACGACGTAGTCACCGAGCATCCCTTCTCCTTTGCCATAGGATTCTTCCAGATCTTTCTGTTCTCCTAGTGTAACATATCGGTAATAATCAATCACTTGTAAAATGGCAGGACCTGTCGGTGTTGCCCCTTTCATCCGCAAGCGTCCAAATATCGATTTGATCTGGTTAAGCTCAGAGGTCCAACCGATATCCATGACTGCGTCTTCTCCCATTTTGCCGCCCGGAAAATGAAATACAGATATACGGCTGTGTCCGCTTCTGGACTGTAAACTGAGCAGCAAATCGCGGATGCTGTCCTCTACAGCAGGTAGCTTGGGCTTCATGCTCGCACTTGCATCAATGAGCAAAGCAATCTCCAGGGTGCTTGTTTCTGTCAGTTCATCCATCACCTCAACCACTTGGGCTCGTTTGGCCGGAGGAAGTTCACCGATATGTTTGGCGCCACCCCTACCCAGAATGTGCGTTAACTCTCTATTAACCGCCTGCTGAATGGTTTGAACCACCGTTTTGCGCGTCATCATCTGCATGGTCTGCGCCAACTGTTTTGTCCCTACGATTTGGCTAAACCCTCCCCCTGCTTTAGCAATTTCTTGAATCTCCGCACTGCCAAGCTCGCCAATAGTTCCATAATCTATGACTCCGGCGACGTTCACTGTAATACCTTCCCGTAAAGCCTGGGCAGCCGCCATGACTGGACTAACACCTACATTCGAGCATCCGTCTGTAATGATCAAAATTTGCTTCATCGTTTTTTGACCTCCGCTTCCTCTTAATCTATCCCGATAGATTCTATCTTTGCCTAATCCGGAACGATTCAAACGAAGGATGCGGATTTTTAAAAATGGGTAAGGAATTTCCCGGGCAATGTCGGCTTAGCTCACCGTCCGTGGACGTTCCAACCACCTCATGCCAGGTACATGGAGAGTTGCCCACTCTGGGCGGAAGTGGTCGATTTTACTAACAACTACAGTCATATCATCATAGATTTGATTTTGTTGGTATCGAATAACCCGTTCTAGCAAACAGTCGGCCAACTGCTGAGGATCTTCGCTTTCAATTTCCTGAATCATGCGTTTCATCCATATTTCCTTATTAACCGCGTAACCCGGTGAGTCGTATATACCGTCTGTAATCATAATGAGAATATCGCCTGGCTGGAGCTGCAGTGATACCAAATCAATTTCAATATCCTGTATAATGCCAATCGGCAAGTTGCTGGCAGATACAGGGATGACCTCCTCCCCTCTTTTAATAAAGCTCGGCGTAGACCCAATCTTCATAAAAGTTGTCTGGGCCGTGTACTGATCAATCAGCGCCATATCGACCGTAGCGTACATTTCCTCAGGTGATCGCAGCATCAGGACAGAGTTAACCGACTTGATCGCCAACTTTTCGTCCATACCCGATTGCAGTAATTCCTCCAAAATGTTAAGTGCTGCGCTGCTTTCTTGCTGCGCGCGCTCTCCGTTCCCCATACCATCACTTAATGAGACTGCAAAAGTCCCGTTCCCTAGCTCCATCATGCTGTAGCTGTCACCTGAGAAAAAATCGCCTCCTTTGGCGGCACTAGCTACCCCTGTAGCAATCTCATACGTTTTAGCAGAGCCGAACATGACTGTAGCCAAGCCTTGGCGGCGATCTGCCTCCGTTTCGCGCATCACAGCTATATGCTCGTCCAGTATGTCCGACAGAAGTGGAGCAATGATTTTCCGACATTCATCAAATCCCCTTGTATAGGCATGGACAATCTCAATTTCTACCTGACCTGCATCCAGGTTAATAATCTCGATGGATTGAATGGACAAGCCCAGTCTATCAAGAGCCTCTCGTATTTGCTCCTCCTGCCGATGCATGGTCTGCCCTTCCCGCTGAATTTCTCGCGCTAAATCCTCCATGATTTGTGAAACACCCGATAGCTGGTCAGCAACAAGCTGACGACTATCGTATACTTGGCGCTTCCACTGCATATTATGTTGGTAGAGGCTATACTGCTGCTTCATCACTTGCAGGACAGCGCCCGTTTTAGCACATGCCTTGCTCCATTGCGGGGGGATCTGCTCCGGCTCCAAATCCGGGTTATCCTCAATGGCGCTCATCATTTCCGTCATATACTGATGGGTTTGCATAAACTTGCCGTCCCAGCACTGCTCACACTTGAAGCAGGAGGCACATGTCCCTTCTGCCACCGCATTCATAAAGTGTTCGATTTCTCCGTCCGACTTCGTGCTCTCACTCGCAGATATCTGGTGAAAGCTGCGGGATAGCTGACTGAATACACGGGAAAACTTCGTTACCCGCTCTGCGGTGAGATCGCGGACCCTTTTGGCATATTCATGCTGAGATTTGGCGTGGTCTTGCGTACCGGGAACATAGGTAGAAACCGCTTTAAAGAAACTTTTGGGGGTCATTAAGAATAATAGAATCGCCGCACAGCTCTCCCAGGTTGACGTCAGCACGTCTCCGGTCCCGTCCAAATAGATTGTCAGAATTGAGGAGCCTAGCAGCATTCCAAGTGCAACAGCACCCTTTTTCCCTTCACGCAGCATTCCTGCCAGCAAACCTGCAAAAGCGAGTAAACTCATCTGCACAATTGCAGACATATTGGCCAAGCTTAAAATTAAACCGGTAATTACACCGACCGATGCACCCAGCGAAGCACCTCCCACCAAAGCAAACACCAAGACCAAATATCGCGACAGTACATGATCGACAGACAATGAATGAACAGTCCAGCCTACTGCTCCCGTCATCACAGAGGCTAATAAAATAATAAGACATAAAATTTCCTCATTTTTGAGCTGGCTTGTCTTCTTGCGGTACGTAAACAACGGTATGGCCTGCGTGAACACCAGCGTAAGCATAAAACTGAGAACCGCATCCGTTCCCACAATGATAAGCTCATACCATGTGAAAGTTGGAGCCATCACGGCGTTAAATAAATTGACCATAAACACCGACAAGAAAACCATAAGCGGGGCATAGGATAATTCCAGACGGTCGAAGGTTCGTAGTCCGCGATACAGGAGATAAAATACCAGTAGCTCGCCACCAATCATAAATAACGATGGGTAAGGAGCTAACAGGCTGCCTAACACAACGGATACAGCTACAGGCAGCATCAGATCACGCCGAAGAAACGTTATGACCGCAAAATAAGCGAGGGCAAACGGAGAAAGCTCGTCCAAAATAGTGGCGCGTCCCAGTAGAACTCCCATAGCTGACAATAGCAGCATCCATCTTTGCGCCGTTACCCATTGCACCACTTTATGTGAATCCAGCCGTTTCTTGAGTCTGGAAGACCAACCTTCCGTACGCTCTTTGGATTTGGACTTTCTAGATTTTAACCCCGGAAAATGTACCACGTTCCATTTCTCCATCATGCGTCAGGCACCCCATTCATCAATTTGATGTTCCTATCTTAAACCGGAACGACTGAGAAAGTTTGTCAGAACCCCACGTCTTATTCCAAGAAATTTCCGACAAAAAAACGTTCTGCGCGAAAGGACAGAGCATCACTCTGAACATCAAGCTACGCCCGTATGGAAGCCGATGGAAGAAGCGCCCGCTACTCCTTACATGACCTCTCGATGTCGTTCATCCTGATGTCCAATCTAGCGATTTGCACAGAAGATAGACGGAAAACCGTTGGAGTTTGTCGGACGATTATGTCCTCACGACAAAAAAAACATCCGCTTTCCAGCATCGAAGCTCTTTTCTTCTTCATCAAAATTGCGAATCTCATAAATGCCCGTACGACTAACCACTGGATTCAGCGCCCACAGCCACTGCTTTTCGCATCTGTTGTCGGTAGAACGCAAAAAAACCGTATCAGTCTCTCGACTGTACGGTTTTCCGTGTATGATTGATACGGTTGTCAAAGTGAATTAAACACGCTTCGCGCCGCGTCCTCCGCGTTTACCTTCGGTGTTCTTTTTCAGCGACGAAATGCGTTCCTCACTATCTTTCAGGAAGCGTGACATTTTATCCTCAAATGAAGGTTTACCCGGTGCAGGCTTGAAAGAACGGCCTCCACGATCGCGATTGAAACCACCGCCACCACCACCGCGTCCTTGACTTGGACCTGAACCTCCACCGCCGAAACGGTCGCCTCCGCCTGGTCCTCCTGTACGCTCCGGTCTTGGAGCTCTTGGGGGACGGGCTTCACTTGCCGGCTTGTCAATCGTTTGCTTAATGGAAAGCCCGATTTTGCCATCTTTGTCAACATTAATGACTTTCACCGTCACAACATCATTAATCTTCAGGTGGTCGTTAACATCCTTAACATAGTTATCGGCGATTTCCGAGATGTGAACGAGACCCGTGACACCTCCAGACAAATCCACAAATGCTCCAAAATGCGTGATGCCTGTCACTTTGCCCTCTAACTTGGTGCCCACTTCAATTGCCATAGAATAAAATGATCCTCCCTTAAAATATACAACCGATTTTTTTGCAAAAAAATCCCGCTGTGGTGATTTGATTATACAAAATGGCGGAACCAAGGTCAACTAAGCATTGGCCCGATAATGTTCCTATTTCTGATCTCCGATGATTGGCGTCTCTTCCGGTTTGTAAAGACCGTACTTGCTTCTGGCAATCTCGCCAATGTACTCAGGGTCCTTGAGACGATTCACTTCGGTTTGAAGCTGTTGTTCCGTTTGTGTAGCAGCTTGCTTCTGCTTTTCCTTCTGGGTGAGCTGTTCACTTCGATCGGCCATAATCATGCCTTGAGAAAAAAAGGTAAAAATTGCCCAACTAACAAAGGCGGCAAGCGATAGCAACCAAATCATGATTCGCCTGCGCCCGCCCGCGTTGGACTTGGACGTAGAAGATGAATGGCGATCTACAGACGAATTACGCATGATACTACCTCCTTCCAAACCATCTTTTCGCTGTGTTTTTCAGTCTGATACCCAGCTTTACGAGCAACTCTGGAGTCTTCCAGCGCGCTTTAAGCGGACCGATCAGCCATAGGATCGGCTTCCAAACCGGCATCAGGATGTATATCAGCATCCTTCCCAGGAACACAATTAGTGCCCATGTCCATCCGACCAGCTTGCGTAACAGCCGATACAGCGCTAACACCGGAAGAACAATCAGGATGCGCAGTATGCTGTTCACGATCAACGTCAGTCTGCGAACTATCTCTAATAACATTACCACAAAACGTTGGGTTGTAACACTAAAGGCCCAAAAATAGAGCCAAACCCCCAAAAGTAGTCCTAAAAAGACATAAAACCGCAGCTCACCGCGATTACTCGCGTATAGCACACGGAAAATAAACAAAGCCGAGGCCACCCAGTACAGCACGTCCAACATATGAACGCTCCAGCGGGCAAAATGAAAGCGGATGGACAGCACCCGGTAGCTGTCAAACACCACTCCCATGGCTATGCCCGACAACAGCATCCACGTCAACGTCAGCCATTGCGTGTAAGGGTTCATTTGAAGATCTTGCCGAATAGGCTTTTTCCGTTTTTGGCCGGGGCCCCGGGCTCCAGGTAGACGAGGGAAGTAATCAGACCTTCAATGGACAACAGCCCCTCTTCTAGACTGAGGTTTTTGATATGTAAATGTTGTCCGCGAATGGTGAGATGGCCCAGCTCGGT
Organism: Paenibacillus sp. FSL H7-0703; assembly: GCF_038003485.1. Classification (NCBI taxonomy): domain Bacteria; kingdom Bacillati; phylum Bacillota; class Bacilli; order Caryophanales; family Paenibacillaceae; genus Paenibacillus; species Paenibacillus sp. FSL H7-0703. The sequence continues at coordinate 3,199,895 of NZ_JBBOPF010000001.1, forward strand.
CTGAAGCAAAAATTCTTCACTGTCAAAGCTCTCCACATTGCTGACGCCTGAAATATCGAGTTGCTTGCGGCTTTGCATGCGCAGATCATGATGCTTGGACTTCCCTTGTTCAATCATGGCATGTACCCCTCCTTCTGTTCTTAGCTTATGAAGGGGGCCGTATGATTTAGAACCGCTTTTGCTGTTAATCAGCATATGATGGACGAAAACTCGTCATCTAAAGAAAAAAAGCACTCCTTCATAAAATAATGAAGGAATGCTTTCATGTACAGTTATGAGAAAATCAGATGTCTGCTTACCAGTTCAAACCATTGTCCCTGGCAATAGGCTCTTCCTTTACCAAAGTGTACATACTTGCAGCCTCGTCCTTGCGTGTAGTGTCGGCGAGCCGTTCCACTCGCACGGTCACCAGCTTCTGGCCAAACTGGACGGTAATTTCATCGCCTACTTTGACCGCACTGCTCGGCTTGGCTTCGCGTCCGTTCACCAGCACTCTCCCTTGTTCGGAGACGTCCTTGGCTACCGTACGCCGCTTAATCAGCCGCGAGACTTTCAAGAATTTATCAAGACGCATTAGTTAACGGCTTCTTTAAGCTTATTACCGGCTTTAAAAGCAGGAACGGTCGATTCTGGAATTTCAATCGTGTTACCGGTTTGTGGATTGCGGCCTGTACGGCTGGAACGCTTGCGTGTTTCGAAAGTACCAAAGCCGATCAGTTGCACTTTGTCACCGCCAGCGAGTGCATCTGTAATTTCACCAAGAACGCCATTCAATACAGCTTCAACGTCACGTTTGCTCAAACCGCTTTTGCTGGAAATATTGTTGATCAGATCTGTCTTGTTCATAAGATAAAAGCCTCCCAAATGTCAAAAAATAATCATCACGCTGCATGTCCATTTATGGAGCAGACGTGAGGTCCAACTGTGGCCGAAGCCCTCCTGAATGTCACTGTAACACGCTTAACTATAAGCTACAGTTATTTTCAGAATTACTACAAGTTATTCTGGCTTGTCCGTAAAAATCCTGCAATGACAGGCGTTTTTTTATTCGACCCCAGTTAAGCCAACATCCTACTACAAAACTCTGTCCATTGGCAAGTCTTCTCAAACTGGGTCTTCTTTCAACCCTGCATATGTCTCATTTTACTGGTCTGTGCAGCCAAAAGCGAATGTGTGGAATCACGCTTTGCCAAGGAGCTTTTTCGCTTCCTGCCAGTAAGTTTCCATTTCATCTACGCTGCTTTCTTCGGGACGACGCCCCTGCTCGCGTAATTTCTGCTCAATATACTGGAAACGGTCGACAAATTTGCGATTAGTGGCGGACAATGCCTCTTCTGGATCTACTCCCATGAACCGGGCTGCATTCACGGCAACAAATAACACATCGCCTAACTCCAGCAACTGGGCTTCCACGGCATGCCCTTCACGAACCGCTTCCTTCAGCTCAGCCACTTCTTCGTCTAATTTATCAAATACGCCCTCAATGCTATCCCAGTTAAAGCCTACTTTAGCTGCTTTCTTCTGGAGCTTGTACGATTTCATAAGAGCAGGCAGATCACGTGGAACCCCATCCAGTACGGAAGGGTCTGCTGCCGTCGTGCCTTTAAGCCGTTTTTCCTCAGCCTTCATCTGCTCCCAGTTTTGCAGTGCCTCTTCCGCATCATTCGCTTGATTGTCACCAAATACATGTGGATGACGGAAAATAAGCTTATCATTCAGCCCCTGGATAACATCATACACATTAAAGGTTCCGACTTCCTCTTCCATTTGGGCATGCAGCAAAATTTGCAACAACAGATCGCCCAGTTCTTCCTTCATATGCTCAGGGTCGTCCTCATCTATCGTTTCGATGACTTCATACGTTTCTTCGATCAGATTTTTGCGAATCGACTGATGTGTCTGTTCACGATCCCATGGACAGCCCTCCGGGCTGCGTAAAATATCGACAATCTCGTGTAGACGGTCAAAAGAACGCCGTTTCAGCGCCTCATCTTCACTGCGAGGTATGTATACCAAGGATAGGTTCCCGTACCCCTCTACTCGATCCAGCTCGTACAGCGGCACCTTGTGCACCGCTTCCTCAGCTTCCACCCCAAGAGCGTGACCGACATACACCTCATAATCGTCAGGATACCGCTCCATCAGGCACAGCTTCACATCAGATGCCGTGAAGGTGTCATACACCTGTCCGATCAGCGTATGCAGCTGAGGCTGGAGCCAGCTGGCATCCAGTGTACCTGCGTCCAACAGCTGGAAACCCTCAATCGGATCAAAACCAAGACGCACAAAAGCTTCATCCAGGAAACTTTCGCCGCCCAGAATGTTCAGTTCAATCCCTTGCGCAGGACAACGCTCCTTAAGCAACTGCACCGCTGCTTCTGCCACCATCGGGTGACCGGGAACCGCATAGACGATTTCGCTTCCGTCTGCCGCCTTAACAGCCGTCGTAATTAATTGGCTGGTAATTTCCTCGTATACCTCTGGAAAGGACTCCTTTGTCTCATATACCTTGTCAAACGACTCAAAAGCCACTGCAAACTCATTCAGCACTTGAACCGCAGGATGCTCCTTGGTCCGCAGATAGAGCGCTGAAGCGCCCCGCATTTTGTTCAATATCCCTATCGTAAGCTGATCCGGATCTCCCGAGCCCAGACCTACGACCGTTAATGTTACGCTCATATTCAATCCTCCGTTTCGCAGAAACAAGGTTCATGCTCGAAAAAATACACGGCCTAACCCGCTTCCGCTTCCTTTGCTTTGGCATTTACTATACCACAAAGTTGTATACGCTCATAAAATGGCTGTGCCGCTTTCATGCCCTAAGCCCTATGCCTGGGCTAAGTCAGTACACGCAGCCTGCGCAGCACGGCTGCCAGCGGGCGTCCGAGCTTGGGCACCGCCACAAGCTCGGCTTCCGTGATCAGCCTCAAGCGTGCGAGGCCGATCACGAACACTACGGCGCCTGCGGCTACGCCCAGCAGGCTCTCCGCGGCTGCCGTGGCACGACCTCCGGCAACCCACCCCAAGGCACCCAGCACAGCGCTGGTGCCCCACATCGCCGCCCCGGCCGCACCAGCCAGGGCGATAAGCAGTGCCGCCGGCTTGAGCACGCTGGCGGACCAGCTCCCACGCAGGCCTACCAAGCGAGCCAGCAGCACGATGTTGATCACCGCCGCCAGCAGATAGGCGACAGCCCCCGCAATGGCGGCTCCAGCCGTGCCTAGCTGCGGCACGAGCAGCCAGTTTAGCAGCGCCTTGGCTACTGCGGCCGCGAGCATCGCCAGAGCCGGCGCGCGAACCGCGCCAAGCCCTTGCAGCAGCGCAGCCGAGATGATGCTGAGCGTGCCGCCTACGGCGGTTAGCGCCATCCAGCGCATGACCCCGCTGCCGGTGTCGTCCGCATACAGCATCACATTGACGGGCACAGCCAGCACGATCAAGCCTGTCGCAGCGGCTAGTCCCAGCAACCAAAACCAGCGCAGCGATTGCTCGCACTGGCGACGTGCCAGCTCCGTACCGCCGGTTATCCGGGCCTCAGCCAGCGATGGAATGAATAATGCCGACAGGGTGGTGGCAAACATCATGACTAGCTGTACCAGCGGCAGACCTCGGTTATACACGCCAAAGGCCACCATAACCGCAGTATCGTCCAAACCCTCCTGCTTTAACAATCGAGGTACGGTAAATGTGTCTACCAGACTAATTAACGGAACGGCTAGCGCTCCAAGGCAAATAGGCAAGGCATAACGCAGCAGCGCCTTTAGTAAGGCACCGTTGCTTTCCGCTGGGTGTAGCTCTCCAGTTTGTGCTTGCACTGTCGCCATGACCGTCCCTTGCCTTCTAAGCCTCTTCCTGTGATTTCGCCAATATAGCAACATGACGACCAAGCCCGCTGCTCCGCCTGCTGCTGAACCAAACACTGCTCCGGCGGCAATCATATCCGCCCCCGCTCCTTGTGACAGCATGAGCAGCAACAGCATAATCATCACGCTTACCCGTATCGCCTGCTCCGTCACTTGGGAGATAGCAGTCGGAAGCATATCTTGCAAACCTTGAAAATATCCTCTCAATCCCGCCATAACCGGCACGAACAAAAAGGCAAACGCCGCCGCCCTCACCGACGGAATGACGTGAGCATTGTCGATCCATTGACCAATGAGCGGCGCACACGTATACATCAGCACGCCCAGGATCAATCCAAACACTCCCAAGACAAGCGAAGATAGCCGAGCAACACGTTGCCCCGCTGCCCGGTTTCCCACTGCCTCAAATTCAGCTACAAATTTGGATATTGCAGCCGGAAATCCAGCAGCTGCAATGGTAATGAACAGCGTATAAAAAGGATAAACCGTATTATAAATGCCAAACACGCCGTCGCCGCCGATATTCTGCAGCGGGATTTTTTGCACTGTGCCGATCAGCTTGCTCACTACCGCTGCCAGTGTCAAAATGACAGCACCCCGTAGCAGCCGCGAAGCGGCGCGATTTTCCTGCATTCTCCGTCTTCACTCCCACCTGAAATATGCATCTTTCACGAGTCCTATTATACCGCCTCTTCTCCCGGAAAGAAAAAAACCCTGTACAACGTAGGACGGCTTTCGCCATTCTGTACGTCATACAGGGGTGAAACGGGATGTTACTGTTCCATTTGTTTGCCCAGGAAGCCAGCGGCTGTTTCAGCCATTTTGATCTCCATTTCGGACATTTTTACATTTTCGTCCTTGTTCAACAATACAACGGAACCAATGGGATCACCACCGGAAACAATGGGAGCCGCCACAAAGGACGAGAGTGTTTCTTCGTGGTCTCGCGTTAGCTCATAGGAGCCGCTGGCTGTCTCCAGCACAGTTTTGCGATTATCCATACTACCTTCGATAATGCTACCGATTGGCTTGTCCAGAAACTCTTTTTTAGAGCCTCCAGCCACCGTAATAATGGTGTCCCGATCGGTAATCATTGTAATATGGCCCGTGCTTTCAAACAGGGACTCAGCATATTCTTTGGCGAAATCACCAAGTTCACCAATAGGTGAATACTTTTTCAAAATGACTTCTCCGTCACGATCCACAAAAATCTCAAGCGGATCTCCTTCACGAATTCTCAAGGTGCGGCGAATTTCCTTTGGAATAACTACCCGCCCAAGGTCATCAATACGGCGAACTATACCAGTAGCTTTCATTTCACATGTTGCCCCACTTTCTCAAGAAGAATTTAGTAAACTACTGACGGTATCGAAAGACGCTTCCACTCCCCCAGAAGCGGTCACGAAGAACGTCACGGTCATGGTGTTTATGGTGATATCTGACCATAGTATTCATCTGTTCCCAATTCCTTATGCATGTTCAGTTATTTACCTTCGTTTGTAGCTCCATCTTTGGCTGTTCCTGCATTGGTATCGCCCGTACCGTTTGTTGTTGCGCCCGGTGTAGTTGTGCTACCGGCACCGGAAGTTGCACCGCTTTTCTCTTGCGTAGCTGGTACCTTCGGCAGATTGATTTTCAAATCAAGCTTCGTCAAATCATTTTCGGTAAAGTTTTGGATACTTTCCCCGGCCAATTTATTTTTCAGGGCTGCCTTTTCGTTGTCTTTCAATTTATCAAACGTTGGCTCATTGCGGGACTCCACTTTGATCACGTGATATCCGTATTCCGTTTCCACTGGCTCCCCGATTTTGTTAATCGGTTGAGTCTCAGCGGCCTCTTTAAAAGCAGGTACCCATTGCGCTACGGATGCATTCTCATACAGACCTCCGTTAGACGCTGAACCTGGGTCTTCTGAATATTTCTTGGCAATCGTCGCAAAATCGGCTCCTCCGTCCAGCTTCGCCTTCACTTCTTTGGCCAGCTTGAGGGTATCCTCTTTTTTGCGCTGTTTCTTCGTTTTAGGATCTTCGAAGTTAATCAATACATGGCGCACGGTTGCTGTCGTGAATTGATCTTTATTTTTCTCAAATTCCTGTTTTAGCTGATCATCTGTTACTTTGTTGGTTTCGCTGTTGATTACCGTCATTACACGCGTGAAGTAATCTTTCACACCTTGTTCGGTCAGTTTTTTATCACTCAGAAATGTCTTGAACTTATCTTCTCCGACTGACTTTTTATACTGCTCCAGCTGTTCGTTCCCTTCTTTGGCACCCTGCTCCTTGGCTTTGTCGTCCGCTTTGGCCGCCAGAAGCTTGTACACCACTTCCTGCTTTACAATTTGCTCCCGTACCTGATCCGAAGCTAACGCAGCCTCATATTCCGGGTAAAGGAATTTCATCATGCTGATTTCTTGGTTGAACTCATTTTCGGTAATCGTTCCACCCTTATAGGTCACGACAACCTTGCTGTTGTCCTTCGGTTCATCCTTGACCTTGTTCTCATCCGCTTGCTTCGTACATGCTGCCAGCACGGATATAGCTAGCAGCGCTGCCATTCCCAAGGAGAGCATTCTCCAAGGTTTTCTTTTATTTAGTTGTGGCATTTTGCAGTTCCTCCTTCAATGTGAATGCTTCTTTCAATGCACTCAAAAATTGTTCCAGCAGTTCTAGCAACTGTGGATCACTTAGACCTTTGCCCTTTATGCGTGCGCTCATAGAAGTGCCCTGTTCAAATTGTACACGTCTTTCAAAGCGATTACCAATCTCGGCAAGTTTGGCGGTCTGTACCGCCTGCTGGCGCCCTTCATGGAATTTCAACACGATATTGTCATCCCGTTGTACCATGGACTCGATGCCATACATGCGCCCATATACCTTGAGACGGGCCACGGCTAGCAAATGACGCACCGCCTCTGGCAGATCGCCAAATCGGTCGACCAGTTCATCCTCCAGTTCAGAAGCCTCGTCAAAGGTACTGACCGCTGCAACCTTTTTATAGATCTCAATCTTCTGGATACTGTCATAAATATAGTCACCCGGCAAGTAAGCATCGACGCCTAAATCAATCGACGTACTCCAATTCCGATTGGACTGATCCTCTTCTCCAAGTACGCTGACTTTACGTTTATTAATTTCCTCAGCCAGCATCTGCGAGTAAAGATCAAAGCCGACGGATGCGATGAATCCATGCTGCTCAGCGCCAAGCAAGTTACCCGCGCCGCGGATGGACAAATCGCGCATTGCAATCTTAAAGCCGGAGCCCAGCTCCGTAAATTCTTTAATCGACTGAAGGCGCTTCTCCGCCACTTCCGTGAGCACCTTATCCCGCTGGTACGTGAAATAAGCATAGGCAATCCGATTGGAACGACCTACACGCCCACGCAGCTGGTAAAGCTGGGAAAGCCCCATTTTATCGGCATCATGCACAATGAGTGTATTCACATTTGGGATATCTACTCCGGTTTCAATAATGCTCGTGCTGACCAGCACATCATATTCGCCATCCAGGAAGTCCAAAATAGTTTTCTCCAGTTCGGTTTCGGACATCTGTCCGTGGCCCACGCCCACCTTGGCCTCCGGTACGAGCGCATTGATCTCTGCAGCCATCTCCTGAATGCCCTGCACGCGATTATACAGATAGTACACCTGTCCACCGCGTGCCATCTCGCGTTCAATGGCCTCACGAACTAAAGTCTGGCTGTGCTCAACCACATAGGTTTGCACTGGAAAACGGTTTTCCGGTGGCGTCTCAATGACTGACAAGTCACGTACACCCAGCATGGACATATGCAACGTACGCGGAATAGGTGTTGCCGTTAACGTCAGCACATCTACGTTCGTTTTCAGCTTCTTCAGCTTTTCCTTGTGGGTTACGCCAAATCGCTGTTCTTCATCGACAATCAGCATTCCCAAGTCCTTAAACACCAGATCCTGCGACAACAGACGATGGGTACCAATGACAATATCGACTGTGCCTTGCCGAACTCCTTTAATCGTCTCATTCTGCTCTTTGCGCGAGCGGAAACGGCTCAATACCTGAATATTGAACGGATACCCTGAAAAACGTTCACGGAACGTCTCATAGTGTTGTTGTGCCAAAATCGTCGTCGGTACCAGCACCGCTACTTGTTTGCCTTCGATAGCAGACTTAAAAGCAGCACGAATGGCAACTTCAGTTTTGCCGTAACCTACATCACCGCATAGCAAACGATCCATCGGGCGGCTCTGCTCCATGTCCTTCTTAATCTCTTCGATGGCCCGAATCTGGTCACGTGTCTCATCATACGGGAACATATCCTCAAACTCTTGTTGCTCCGGTGAATCCTTTTCAAAAGCAAACCCTGGTGCCGACTGTCGTTCTGCATATAGCTTAATCAAGTCATCCGCAATATCCTGAACCGAGCTGCGCACCTTACTTTTAACCCGTGTCCACTCATTGCCACCCAGTTTATAAATCTTGGGTTCCTTGTCCTCTGAGCCGACATATTTCTGAATCAGATCAATTTGTTCAATCGGCACAGACAGCTTATCTCCACCCGCGTAGAGGACATGCATGTAATCCTTATGGATACCGCCAACCTCCAGCGTGCCGATCCCCATGTACTTCCCGATCCCATGATTTTGGTGTACGACGTAGTCGCCCACCTTCAGCTCGCTATAGCTCTTAATCCGTTCTGCATTGTCCACATGCCGGCCCTGCTTACGAGCTTTCCGCTGCTTCTGGGAAAACATCTCGCCCTCGGTAATGACTGCCAGATGAATAGATGGCATTTCAAAACCGCTTTGCAGATTGCCGATAGCCATCGTCGGCTCATCAATACCGTAATCTTCAAGCACTCGGCGCATCCGGTCCAGACGTTCATCTCCACTTGCCAGCATCATAACCTGCGTGCCGGCTTTGCGCCAACGATCCATCTCCGCCTTGAGCACATTCATTTGGCCATGGAAATCCTGCATTCCTCGGCAGATGAAATTCAAAATATTTTGTGGCTGGGTATGAGGAACCTGACGGAGGAAAATCGACAGAAACAACGTCTGAAATCTCCGGTTGTACAGGAGATTGTCCGCGTCATCTGACAGTTCTAGCTGCGGTAACGTTTTACCGTTTTGAAGCAAATGCAGGTTCCATTCTGACTCATCCCGTTCCAGTTGCTTGGCTGTTTCCAGCATACGTGCCGGTTCGTCAATAATCAGAATCGTATCTTCCGGCATATAGTCTGCTAGGGTTTTACGTTCAGGATACAGCAGGGAGATATATTTATAGATTTCGTCAAAATACACATGCTCTCGCAGCAACTCAATTTCACGATGGATCTCTTCTTTCAGGTGCTGCTTAGCTTGACGATCCGTCATTTTGCCCAGCTGCTCCTCCAACAAAATCGCAGCGGCATCCGCCGCCTGGTCCATACGCTGGTTATTCGCAATAACTTCCTTACACGGTGTTACGGTAACGTTCTGAACCTTTTCCACCGAACGCTGATCTTGCGGATCAAACTTACGGATCGAATCAATTTCATCGTCAAACAGCTCCACACGATAACCCCAACGGGTTGTCATTGGATAAAAATCAATAATTCCTCCGCGTACGCTCATCTCTCCACGTGATTCCACACGCTCTACACGCTGGTAGCCCATCTCGACCATATGTAGCAAAAACGCTTCCAGCTGAAGCGTCTCGCCTTCTTTCAGCTCAATACGAGCCTCACGCCATGTTTCCGGGATTGGCAGTAAACGTCGGACACCAGAAAACGGCACGACAACAATCCCACGAAAACCCTGGGCGCAGCGTATCAATACATCAATTCGTTGGGACAATGTCTCTGGACTGGATATTGCAGCTTCAGCAGCTACCAGCTCATTAGCAGGATACAATAAAACCTGATCAGGAGAAAGCGCTTCCTGTAAGTCATCTGCTATTTTTTGAGCGGCAAACATATTGTGCGTCATGACCATTAACGGTCGTCCGGTATCTTCGGCAAGCGCGGCCATCAGTACCTGTCGGGAAGAGCCTGATAAACCTGATATCAGTTGTTCCTTCATCCCTGATGAAATACCTGCTGCAATGGATGCATAATCAGCATCCTTCGTAAAAGCCTGAATAAGTGCTTGTAACAAAAAAGGCACCCCTTTATGCTTATAAATAGTTACATGTAAACCGAAAAAGAAGCCTCAGCAATGCTGCCAAGGCTCCATAAGCGGAATTGCCGCTTCACCTCTCAAGCTGGTACATCCTACCAGTTGAATACCTGTTATTGGAGCGGATTAACGAGCAGACTCAGCTCTGGATTATTCTCCAATGCCTGACTGCAATGCTCGCAAATGACTTTGACGGTCACTTCACCACCCGAATTATACGCTATTATATCTCTACGTTCGGCAGGGGTCAAGGAATGGAAGCCCAACCTTTCTTCGGTTATTGCCGCGGAATCAATTCGTCCCAAGAAAGTTCGACAATGTCTGCATACATAATTAACAATCATGTAATGTATATGCCTCCTGAAAGTTTTCTATACCTTTCAGTATGTCCAACAATCTTCCATTTAAGCCCGTCTCCCTACGTCTGAACTTACTTGTTGAATTCAGCCATCGTCCGTTCAAACGGATGACTCAAGCTGTGTTCTAAGGCGTTGCACGTGTCCTCGATCATTCCGGCCAGTAATTCTTTTTCCTTCTTGGGAAAGGTACCCAGAACATAATCAACAATAGCATGTCCAGGCTCCGGGCGGGAAATGCCCATACGAATCCGATTGAAGGACTGCGTGCCGGTATGCTGAATGATCGATTTAATGCCGTTATGACCGCCTGCGCTACCTTGATAACGCAATCTTATTTTACCGACTTCTGTATCCAGATCATCGTACACGACAATCAGATCTTCCATATCGGCCTTATAATAGTCCATATAAGCACGTAAAGACTCGCCTGATAGATTCATATAGGTCATTGGCTTAATCAGTACGGTTTTTACGCCACCAATGTGACCCTCTCCAATTAACGCCTTGCATTTGCTTTGGTTAATCTGGATGTTATGACGCGAGGCAAGAGCATCCAATGCCATAAATCCGACATTATGTCTCGTTTTCTCGTATTGGGGACCGGGGTTGCCCAATCCTACAATCCACTTCATAACTTTGACACCCTCTTTCGCAGTCTTGATTTTTTGGTAAAATAGTTGTATTGAATAGGAAGGTGCGTGCCGGTATGCTCAATCAAGGTGATATCCTCTTATATGACAGCCATTTTCTATATCATTTAAAACATTCCGTTCCTGTCCAGATCTATGACGGGAATGTACATATTCAGATTGGCATCGTTGCGCGTTTTAATGAGCATTTCGTCGAAATAGAGGACACACTATACAATCGTCAACGTTTCACATTCATATCTCGCCCAGGCTTTTAGCCTGACATGCTGATAGGGGTTACCTTTTCCATATGGAAAAGGCAACCCCTTTTTTAATGAGCCAGCGCTTATTCGATTTCAAACAGTTTGCTGATCGACAATTCTTCATGCACACGGATGATAGCTTCTCCCATTAATGGAGCCACAGACAATACCTTCAGCTTGCTTGTCGGATTCGGGTGAACGATCGGGATTGTATCCGTCACAACCACCTCTTTTAATGGCGAATTCTCCAGTCTTTCCATAGCAGGACCGGACAGCACAGCATGTGTACAACACGCATACACATCTTTTACGCCGCCTTCTTTAAGCGCATTTGCACCTAATACAATCGTTCCGGCTGTATCAATGATATCATCAATTAAAATAGCCGTTTTACCCTCAATGTTCCCGATGATGTTCATCACTTCACTGACATTTGGCTCTGGACGACGCTTATCAATAATAGCGAGCGGCGCACTCAGGAAGTCTGCCAGCTTACGCGCACGAACAACCCCGCCATGATCGGGTGAAACGACAATCGGGTTCTCAATTTGCTTGGAACGGAAATATTGGGCCAGAATTGGCGCTCCCAACATATGATCTACTGGAATATCAAAGAATCCCTGAATCTGCATCGCATGCAAATCCATGCTGATTACGCGGTGAGCTCCCGCTTTTTCAATCAAGTTAGCGACAAGCTTCGCTGTAATCGGATCGCGTGAACGAGCTTTACGATCCTGACGAGCGTAACCGTAATATGGCATAACGACATTGATACTTTTGGCAGAAGCGCGTTTAAGTGCATCAATCATAACCAATAACTCCATCAAGTTGTCGTTAACCGGCAGACAAGTTGACTGCACAATATACACATGGCAGCCGCGTACGCTTTCCGACAGCTTAACCTGGATTTCACCGTCACTAAACGATGTGGTATGGGATTCCCCCATTGGGATGCCGATGTAGTCCGCAATCTGGTGGGCTAACTTCGGATTGGAGTTACAAGTAAATATTTTGAGTTTGGAATCGCAATAAGTCATTAATAGAAACCCTCCGTGCTGGTTCATTCATTACAGATTCAACAGCTTGCTGATTAAGGTCATTCCGATCTTTTCTTCTTCGCTTTGGCACGTGCGCGGATTTTGTCCGCATATCCGGCTTTGTTCTCTTGACGTGGTCTGGCAATGGCCAGATCGTTATCAGGGACAGCATGTGTTACAGTCGAGCCTGCTACAACATAAGCACCTTTTCCAATCTTAATCGGGGCGATCAGATTCACGTTGCTGCCAATAAAGGCATCGTCTTCAATTTCTGTAATGGATTTATTATATCCATCATAATTGACCGTTATTGCCCCGCAGCCAATATTTACGTTTGTACCCACCTTGGCATCACCGACATAGCTCAAATGAGACACCTTGGAATGATCTCCAATGGTCGCATTTTTCACCTCAACAAAATCACCAATTTTCACATGTTCGCCAAGCTTCGCGCCTGGACGCAGATAAGCAAACGGCCCCACAGATGTACTGCTTCCCACTTCCGCTTCGTTCAACACCGAATGTTTTACCGTTGCGCCTGAATGGATAATCGTATTCTGAATCTCAGCCTGTGGACCAATCACACATTCTTCTCCGATTTGTGTTTGACCATGCAGCCATGTGTTCGGGTACAGTACCGTATCGGAACCAATAACAACCTCGCTCCCGATATAGGTAGAAGACGGATCAATGACAGTGACACCATTCAGCATATGCTTGCGAACAATGCGCTCACGCATATAGCCCTCAGCTATCGACAAAGCCACTCTGTCGTTAACACCGATGGATTCAGACACATCATCTGTCAAATATGCCTCAACCTGCTCACCTTCACCATGCAAAATACCAATGACATCTGTCAGGTAATATTCCTGCTGTGCATTGGTGTTCGTTACCTTGTCCAGCGCTGCAAACAGCTTGGCATTGTCAAAGCAGTACGTTCCCGTATTGATCTCCCGGACAGCATCTTCCTCAGGTGAACAATCTTTCTGTTCCACGATCTTGAGCACGGCCTCGGAAGCATCACGAATAACTCGTCCATATCCTTTCGGGTCGTCCAACTCAGCGGTCAGAATCGTCGCAGCTGCCCCACGGCTCTCGTGCAGTTGCACCAAGCCCTCCAGCGTTTCCGCTGTGATCAAAGGAGTATCCCCACAAATGACAATGGTTGTACCTTTTTCCTGACCGAGCAAGTCCTTGGCTTGCTTGACAGCATGGCCCGTTCCCAACTGCTCAGCCTGAAGCGCATATTCTGCCGACGGTCCCAAATAAGACTGTACCGCCTCTGCTCCATGACCCACGACGACTACGCTTCGGGACACACCGATTTCACGAACCGTGTCGAGCACATGCCCGACCATCGGTTTTCCGCACACCGGATGCAGAACTTTATATAATTTGGATTTCATACGTTTTCCCTGCCCTGCGGCAAGAATGACTGCCAACCTTTCCAACAAGTCCAACCTCCTATCCTGAAAATAACAGTTACCCCTTGGCTAAAACGTTAATTCCCAGATCAGATTTTGCTTAACTTTTCACAATCCTCCTGAAAAATAACGGCGAACCTTTGGTTAATGGCTATTTTTTCAGGCCAGCTTGTGCTGGACATTCATCCCCGGGACGCATCGCTGCCTAGTCCCTGTCTTATGAAAAAGCCGCTTCGGCAGCCCGGATGGCTCCAAGTTGCCTTAAAACTGACTGTTAACTCACTAAAGAATATATCTCATTCCAGACAAAAAGAAAAGAGAGCCACAGTTAGTGGCTCTCTTTTTCTTTTGTACCCCAATCCTGCTTTAGGCGAATTAAGCGCCTTCTTCAATAGCAACTTCTTCATCCACAGCTGCACGTTCGTACTCAGTCAATACAGCAGCTTGGATCTTCTCACGGGTTCCTGAAGATATCGGATGAGCGATATCGCGAAACTCTCCGTCTGGAGTTCGTTTGCTTGGCATAGCTACGAACATCCCGTTATTACCGTCGATAACTCGGATGTCATGAACAACAAACTCGTTATCAATCGTAATGGATGCAATCGCCTTCATTCTTCCTTCTGAGTTCACTCGGCGGAGTCTAACATCCGTAATCTGCATGTGTGTTTCACCACCTTTTTCCAAATAGGACTTGGTGTATACATTCCACACAGCAGTTCGAAATCCTTCTTTTTTTCGGTAATTCGTATCCTAAATTCAGGTAATTTTTTTGAAAAGATTTCTTTTCGACATATTTAGGTATTTTATGATGGATTGTGACAATTTACTGCCCTGTTCACTCATCAAAATAATTGCCCAACTTGACCGTAATTTGCTTGCTTCGAGAATCGACTGCGGTCAGATTCGCCAGTGAAATATAATCGTGCAGCAGGCGCTCTTCGTTCTCCACCTCGCCCGATTCTACCAGCACACCTACACCGGCCACCTCAGCATCAAACTCAGCCAGCAAGTCGACCATCCCCTGAATCGTGCCACCGGCCTTCATAAAATCATCTACGATGAGCACACGCGATTTCTCACGCATCGCACGTCTGGATAAAGACATTGTATGCAGGCTCTTTTGTGATCCTGAAACATAATTAATACTTACAGCCGAGCCTTCTGTCACCTGATGATCACGCCGTACGAGAACGACTGGCAAATTCAGCTGTGCTCCGGTTGCATAGGCAAGTGGAATACCCTTGGTCTCCACCGTCATAACCACATCAATCTGACGATTGGCAAAAGCGGTCGCGAATATTTTACCAGCTTCGTTCATCATCGCAGGTTGGCCCAGCAAATCGGACAAATACAGGTATCCTCCCGGTAATATGCGGTCAGGCTGCTCCAGTTGTGCACACAGGTCGTTCGCAAACGCAAGCGCATGCTGCTTGGAAAGCCTTGGGATCAGTTTAACGCCCCCTGCCGCTCCCGCCAGCGTCAGAAGCTCGCCAGTGCCCTCATCCTCAAATACTTCCTTGATGATGGCCAGATCCTCGCTTATGGAGGACTTAGCTGCCCCGTAGCGATCCGCAAAATGAGTAAGAGGCACCAGCGTATGCGGCCGTGACAACAAAAATTGCGTCATTTCCACCAAACGTGAGCTTCTTTTAAGTTTTTTCACAACAATTCCTCGCGATCTATTCTCCTGCCGCCCGCTTTGTACAGTAAAGCACCGGCGGACTGGCCGGTTGCTGGCGGAATGTAAGTGATATAGTAAAATCCGAATATTTAATAGTAAATATATCATCTTTGTACGTATTTGTACAACAATTACCACTATAATAAGAAAAAAATATCTAAAATCAGGTCAAAAGTCGTACTGCGTACACATCTTTACAAAACCCTCTTAGTCCATTGTAAATCCGTGGCACTTTGGCTTCTTTCGATACCAGTCCGAACACTGTAGGTCCACTACCTGACATCAGCACACCGTCTGCTCCTAAGCGGATCATGGAGTTTTTAAGATGCTCTACCTCTGGATACAGCTTTAGTGTTACATCCTCCAGTACATTCCCCAGCGCGTTGCATACATCGGTAAAAGAAGCGTTACGGATCGCATGCTCCATCTGGCGGGCAGACGGGTGGTGCGTAATCTGATCCGCTTTGACACGACCATACACTTCAGCCGTCGATACATTAATCGGCGGCTTCGCAAGGATCACCCAGCATTGTGGCGGATTCGGAAGTGGCTTGAGCAGTTCTCCGCGTCCGCTCGCTAAAGCTGTACCCCCTGTAATACAGAAAGGTACGTCTGAGCCCAGCTCCGCACCCAGCACCCTTAATTCTGCATCCGAGATGCCAAGCTTCCACAGCTTGTTCAGTCCACGCAGCGCTGCGGCGGCATCACTGCTTCCGCCCGCCAAGCCTGCCGCCACCGGGATATGCTTATCCAGATGGATATGGACGCCCGTAGACACGTTATAACGTTCCTTGATCAGACGCGCAGCCTGAAAAGCCAAGTTTTTTTCATCCAATGGTATGTACCCGGCTTGACTTGAAATAATAATGGTATCACGCGGTAACTCAGACATCGTCAATCGGTCAGACAGATCGACCATGGTCATAATCATTTCGACCTCGTGATAACCATCGTCCCGCTTACGTAGAACATCAAGCATTAAATTGATTTTCGCCGGTGCTTTTTCATATATTTTCAAGGCGTTCACCCACCTTCAACTTTTCCCTCAAGACAGCTTAACATATTATATCAGACTCAGCGTGTCAAGTCATGAGGTTCAAAAAAGCGGAGATGACCCGGTCTAATCCGGATATCCCCGCTTTTCATCAGCACCACCGATAGCTACGATTTGCGGGAAGCTGCCTGCTCGGCAAGTTGGATAGCCCGCTTGACCATATTGCCCGCATCCTTGGCTTTAATGCCTCCCCAGCCTTCTTCCTTGACCGTGTCGTAAAATCCAAGATCTTTGGCCAGCTCGTACTTTAGCTCCTCCGACATGACACTCCGTCTTCTTCGGCTCATACATACGCCTCCTTCGGCAATGGAATAAGGAAGATCATTCCCGGCTTAGTATGTGCAGAGATGTCATGCTTCATCCTGCTCTGTATATACAAAACGGCCCCGTCATTTGAAATGACGAAGCCGTCGTTAAACCTGCAAAGCTGGTATAAATCACGAAATCAATTAAGGTGTTTCAAAATATTCGACTACACTTGTATGGGAGTCGGGATCATATACGCTGACTTCTACCGACTCGGTAAGAATGTCAGCATAGCTGTAGGAGACACGTTTAAACGTCTGTTGCTCCTGATCCAGCTTGACGATAAAAACAGAAGGGTACGTTTCTTCCAAGACACCAGTTCGTTCGACGGTCTTACGGCGTCCGCCGTTAGCCCGCAGCAAAATTTTTTGCCCTACATGTGCGTCGAGACTGCGTTTGATTTCCAACAGCGTATTTTTAGCCATTGCCTAACGACCACCTCTTTCCTTGTCCATTATAACGAATTTTAGAGGGATTGTCAAATCAAGCTAAATATTATAACAACACGAAAAATAAGTTGTCAATTTAATTTTTTGCGAACAGGAATAATTTATATAAAAAATGACAAAAAGCCTCTGAAAGCAGAGGCTTTTTGCTCAGGTTAATCCTATTGGCACATTTGAATCCTAGATTGCGGAAGGCGTTACTTTAAGCGTTGATAAATTTTCAAGCTTCGGCAGGCCGATGCGATAGCTTCCCCTAGTTTCAATTCCACCCACTCCACGACTGCCACTGATTGTCTGGTGAAACAGGTCCCCCATGTTGACCGTATCACGGATCGAAGTAAAGGCCGCCTTGGCAGCCACGTAAACGGGGTCCAGCGCGTGAATCAGGATACGCCCTGGTGAGCTGGCGAAGTTCGCTCCCGCACGTAGCAGCGCCTCAAAATGGGACTGGCACGCTCCCGCTACAATCGTCAGCGAATCCAGATGACGTTCATATTGTCTTGCTACCTGAATCGCCGCCACAAAATTTTGCGAATTTTTATAACTTTTCAAGCTGTACAAATCGTAAGGCTGTGGCTGCTTCAGCACACCGTCATGTCCGGTAATGACTACGATATCCGGACGGATACGAGGAAGCAGTCGGTACAACGTGTCTGCCATTGCCGATTCGTGAACGTGATGTCCCTCTGCAGGAACACGGAGCTGTTCATATAAACTGAGACATTTTTTCAGATAGCTGGGATCTCCATCCAGGTGAAGAACCTTTCCCGGCATTTCAAAATACGTTGACTCAACCGGATCACTCCAGTCCCCTACCAGAGCTGCCTGACTACGAGCAGCTTGCTGCTGGCGTGCCCGTTGCAACAGATTAAGAGACTCACCAGCCTTAATGTGGGCCTGCTGAGCCTTACCACTAATCTGGTCTGCAGGCACTCTGACCAGATCGTTCACCGGAGAATCGGCCAGCAGCCGAAATTCTATTCCCTTAATGATCGCTTTATCCCGCTGGATGTCCTCAACGCGAAACGTGACATCCCCGCCGTACGATTTCCGAACGACCAAGTCTCCTAAACTCATCACACTGTATCACCCCTCCTATATCGTATGGGTGAATGCACAGTTTGGTTCCAGCTTAGGATATACCTGCCTCCAATAGCACAGCGCTGAGACGCGCAAATTCCTCAATACTTAACGTTTCTCCTCGACGGGAGGGTTCAATACCAGCTTGTTGCAACAGCGGCTCCAGCGTGTCCCTGTTCTCTTTGGTGAAGAAACGGCTTTTTAAATTATTGGAGATGGTTTTACGACGCTGGGCAAAAGCAGCATGAACCACTTCAAAGAAGTGCTTCTCATCCACCACTTCCACCGGAGGGGCTTCCCGTACACGCAGCCGGATGACTGCAGACTCCACATTCGGCTGGGGAATAAATACTGTATTCGGCACAGTACAGACTAATTCAGGTTCGCTGTAATATTGCACCGCAATGCTCAGACTGCCGTAATCCTTCGTTCCAGGAGACGCAGCCATGCGCTCAGCCACTTCTTTTTGGATCATAACGACGATATTCTCCAGAGGGAGCTTGTCCTCCAGCAGCCTCATCAGAATCGGTGTAGTAACATAGTACGGTAGATTAGCCACGACACTTACTTTACTCACGTCTGCAAAATCGGCTGCGAACACCTCTCGCAAATCCAGCTTCAGCACGTCTCCATGACGTACCTTCACATGCTCGTAAGGGGCCAACACCTCTCCGAGAATTGGCAGCAGCCGCTGGTCAATCTCGACAGCGGTAACTGCCTTAGCCGATTGCGCCAGCTTCTCGGTCAAAGCGCCAATCCCAGGACCGATCTCAAGTGCACCCTTCGTCTCATCCAATCCGGCAGCATTTACAATCTTATTGAGAATATTTTGATCAATCAGGAAATTTTGTCCCAAACTCTTTTTGAACGAAAAACCGTGCCGTTGAATAATTTCCTTCGTACGCCGCGGTGTTGCTATATCTTGAATCCCTGTCATACGGACATCACAATCCTTCACTTTCAATTTGTGCCAGCGCCCCGGCAAATTCCTCGCGGCTGATCTGAAATACAGAGAGCCGTTTATGTAGCTGCTTTCCGTTACAATAACCAATACCCAGCACATTCCCTAAGGCCATACGGCGTGCAGCAGCATTGGGATGGGTGATGAGTCCAGCATCAATCAGGTCCGCCCACTCAATCAGCGGGTCGGCGCCTTCCACTGTCGTATGGACCCGTGCAAGAGCGTGTCTGATCGCTTCTGGTGAGGCATTCTCCACGCCAATATCTCCTTTACGCGTCGCTTCTGCCTCGGGTATAAAGGCCTGCTTGCAGCCGGGTACCTTGGAAGCGATAATCTTACGGATGCGCTCCCCTGCATGATCGGGATCGGTTAAAATGATGACCCCCCGCCGCTCCTGCGCCAATGCAATTTTACGCAGCGTCATTTTATTAATGGCGGAGCCGCCAGTTTCTATCGTATCCGCTTCAACAGCGCGGCGAATGGCCACCGTATCATCCCGGCCCTCTACCACGATCACTTCCTTGATCATTTGCGTTTCCCTCCACTGCTACACAGCAAGCTATATTTATCTTTCCCTGCTTTTGAAAACAAAATAAGAAGAGGATATCCTCTTCTTAGCATGGCATAACTATGTTGTTAATACTATCGCATTGCCCTCAACATACACAACCTGTTTTAGTTGATTTCAGGCTTTACCGGTCCGATAACATATACGGTTTTACCGTGCTTACGACCAAATTGGTTGGCTCGGCTCAAACTCTCATAATACACATCGATTTTGTGGCCTTTAATCGCGCCACCGGTATCCTCCGCACGACGGAAGCCCACCCCTTCGATATACACCCACCAGCCGATTGGAATTACACTCGGATCGACCGCGATGGTGCGTCCTTCCGTGACACGTGCGCCGGATGCAGTACGTGTACCGATACCTGGCTCCTGTGAGGAATACGCCGTCATGGAGACATTTTGTAAAACTTTGCTATATTTAAAATTTACGCCTGCTTTACGGACAGCACTGCCCGAACTAACCGTTGTTGCCTCAACCGCATCATTGGGACCGACGGAAGCAGCAAGAACGACCGGTTTTTTCTTCGTTCCTACCGCAATGACCTTATCCACACGGTTCTGTGCAACTTCCTTGTTAACCAGCTGTTTGGATACCAACTTTCCATCATGATATACCTTTTGAACGTGCTGGACGACCACACCCGATTTGCCGCTTTGAATGACCCGATTATCGCCTTTATAAAGACTCGGATCGGCCGTTTTGATGACCTGATAAGGCACCTGTTTTTTCTGTTCGACCTGCTGTTTCTTCACACGGACGATTTTTATGTCCATGTTAGACGAAACAGAGGCATCCAACGCAGGATAAACTTTATCCGTTGATGATAATTTATAGCCCGAGGTACGAATGGCACCTTCTACTGTATTTTCTGTTGTGTACAGCTTTTTCGTCTCATTGCCTGAAGATACTTTGACTTGATTGGCACGTTTAATGACTACGCGATCGCCATCCTGTATTGCTCCATTTAGCGGCATGGAAACTGTATCATGCGGCTGAAGTGAAATGGAATGCTCGCTCAGCAAATCTTGAAGCTTGGATTCCCGGGTTTCTACCGCAGACGCCTTGCCATCGATGACAAAAAAGACTTGTTTTTTAGATTGCGTGTACATCAGAATTGAAATCATAATCGTTAGCGCGATTAGAAAAATAGCAACCAAAGCAGCCTGGCGCACATTCTCTTGCTTCCAACGCAATACGTAAGACATGCTGGATGAGCGTGACTCATGGGTATCCTTTTTTTGGAAAATGCCCATTTCCTCCGTCCTCCTTACATAGCCCGCCGTCTGGAGTAAGACATAGTTGAGATTTGACGTGACTATAACAGATTTTCTACAAGACAAGCCCAAACTACGACTGTCCTGCACCATGTACCCGTCTTCGCGGCATGCTGTCCTCCCCTGTTTAACCACAGTATGATGACAGATTTTCTTTTATTCACAACAAAAAAAGCCAGAGAAAGAGACTAGAGAGCTCTTTCGTGGCTTCCGGCATGTGTGAATATGCGGGAAAACTCATGCACGAGATGGCTTCTCTCTTGTTACGCTTACGGGGTTAGCTGTCGGGTTCGGACGTAGAGAGTCGCCCTAGCTTGGGTCAACCGCTCATGGCGGTCGCCTTCACATTCACCCCAAAGACCCAGAAAGAAATCGAAATACGGCTCCTCCACCTGTTCAATCCCTACCGGGAAAAGAATTTAGGTCGAGCCGGCTGGCGGAAGAGACGTTCCCTTCTTGCACATACGCCGGACGTACTGTAAGCCATATCGGTTCCCCCGTTCCCTGTAAAAGGGACTCAGCGAGACTGGTTCATGAAATGACTTGTTGATGTTTACATTCAAACAACAATTCACTGAAAAGATGATATCCTGTTTCTATGCATGTTGTAAAGCAGGTTTCAAGTACATTTTTTAAAATATTCGGTTAAAATATTGTAATATTCTCGAGTTTCCTGCAACAAATTCATGATTAGCTTCGTCTATCTCTTTATTTTGATCGATTTCTTCACTTTTTCACTGAATGTCAAATCGTTCCAGGGCATTTCGGGTCGTTATTGACACTAATTCCTCCACTGTAATCCCTTTGATTTGGGCTGCAGCCTCTGCTACCAGTCTCACATGTGCAGACTCATTTCGCTTCCCACGAAACGGATGAGGCGTCAGATAGGGAGCATCAGTTTCAATGAGCAGACGGTCCAGCGGCACCTGTGCGAGCACCTCTTTTGGCTGCTTGGCATTTTTGAACGTTATTGGACCACCGAAGGAAAGGTGAAATCCCATATCCAGCACCATTTTGGCTGTCTCCCAGCTACCCGAAAAGGAGTGCATGACTCCACCAATCTCACTCGCTTTTTCCTCGCGCAAAATCTTAACAATATCTTCATGGGCATCCCGGTTATGAATAACAATGGGCATCTTGAGCTCACGAGCCAGACCAATTTGATTTCGAAACACCCGATGCTGCACATCCTTCGGTGATGTATCCCAATAATAATCCAGACCGATCTCTCCGATGGCTACAACCTTTTTATGACTGCATAACGATGCAATCCATTCTAGATCGCCCTCCTGCATTGTAATAGCATCCTGTGGGTGCCATCCAACTGCCGCATAAATAAAATCATACGTCTCGGCCAATTTCATGGTGGATGGAATGGTCTCACGATTAAATCCGATATTGATCATCCGCGTTACTCCTGATTCGACAGCACGTGCTATAACTTCTTCACGATCTTCGTCAAATTGTGGCGCATCCAAGTGAGTATGAGTGTCGAATAAATCCAAGGTTTACATCTCCTTTTTTTACTTACATTTCTATATAGTTGTCTATTCTTTGACAAAATAATTCCTTATTTCGGCAGGAAGCCTGTCTTTTACCGCGTTCAATTTATTCTGGGGAAAATACATATGATATTTCCCTCGGTGAATACCACTTATTGAGCGCACAATTTCCGAAACTTCGGATATTTCACTCACCTCGCCCTGACGTCCAAGCAGTAAAATCTGGTTGTCCGTCGAGCCACCCTGCCGAAACACATCATAAGGAAGATCTGTCGGAAAATCAATTTCAAAATCATATTCAGGGTGCAAACCAGCCTCTTTCAAAGCTTCTCGAATACTGTCAATGGTATCTGTATCCATATTTTCAATCTCTACATATTTATACAATCTACGGTCCATAAACCGGCTGCTCAAATCACTTAAAATCTCGTCCTTTTCTCGTTTCCACTGGCTAAATACGGTCTGGATTAATGACTCGTCGAGCATCAGATATTGCTCTACTGTAAGATCTCCTTTCAACAGATCCGGCAACGGGTCCAGCAGAAATCCAAACTCATATCCGTTTTTAAACAATTCCTTTGCTCGCTTGAAAATTTTACGTAAAAGGATTTCCGAGCTGCGTGTTACAGGATGAAAATAAATTTGCCAATACATCTGGTAGCGTGACATTAAATAATCTTCTACTGCATGCATACCTGATTCCTTCACAACAATTCTCCCATTATGAGGACGCAGCAGTCGTAAAATACGATCCAAATCAATCGTGCCATAGTTGACGCCTGTCGAGTGAGCATCCCGCAACAAATAATCCATACGATCCGCATCTAGCGGACTGGTTACCAGGTTGACAACAATCGGTTTATCATACGTTTTGGCTATAACCGCAGCCACCTTTTGTGGAAGCTTCTCGTCGACTTGCCGTAGCACAGCGTTGATCTTCGTGTCTCCCAGTACAATGCGGCATGTCCAATCCTCATGGTTCATATGAAAGGCTTCCTCAATTGAATGAGAAAATGGGCCGTGCCCCACATCATGCAATAGAGCTGCACACAGAGCAACCAGCCTTTCCTCCTTCGGCCAATCCGGGAAATCTCCACGTTCAAATTGAGAAATAATACTTCTCGTAATCTCATATACGCCCAATGAGTGTGAAAACCGGCTATGCTCCGCTCCATGAAACGTAAGATACGACGTGCCTAACTGCCGTATGCGCCGTAAACGTTGGAACTCCGGCGTGTTGATCAACCGCCATATCACAGTATCCTGAACATGGATGTAATTATGTACCGGGTCTTTAAAAACTTTTTCTTCACTGAGTGGCTGGTGCAAGATATCAGCTCCTTTAATATTCGGAATAATGGATTAAAATACAATAAAATCCTAAATGGTTTCCCTCATTCGACATTATTTGTCGTAATATGTCGAATTATAGTTTTTCGACATTTCCAAATCGACAAACTGAATAAATCATCAATAAGATAAGGCAATACACACAAGTAAAGCTCTTTAATCTAAATACTTTTGCATAATCAGACTGTTACTACATTTTTAAGGTTGACTGTTTTGGGAATCGTTGGTATAGTAAATATCAGAAAAGAGAAAATTTTGTCGAATCATGACACTTATATTATTTTAAACGGCGAGAGGAGCCTGATTTATTATGATGAAATCCACTGGTATTGTAAGAAAAGTTGACGAGCTCGGACGTGTTGTTATTCCAATCGAATTGCGCCGTACCCTGGGAATCGGAGAGAAAGACGCTTTGGAAATTTATGTTGATGGCGAACGCATCATGCTTAAAAAATACGAGCCAGCTTGTATCTTCTGCGGCAATGCTGAGAACGTAATTTACTTCAAAGGAAAAATTGTTTGCCAAGATTGCATTTCTGAAATCCCAACACCTGTGACAAACTGAGAATTTTAGTATATAATAGACTTATCAGATATTGTTAATTCTAACCTTTTTCATATATACTCCTTGTTGCCTTCCACGGTTTGAACCCAACCGTTGGAAGGCCCTTTTTTGTTTAGGCAGATATTCATAAGAGTGCATTGTAAACATCTCTCTTGGAGATTGAACGATCTGTGGCTGTACGCTTCATTGCATCCTTGCGTGTGAGTCCCTCTGCCTCATAATGTGCGACGTGGGACTCCAAAGATAAAGACTGCCACCATGCCTGACGCTCCTGTTCCTCTTCCTCTTCGTCTTTCCCTTCAACCACCAGACAATATTCACCAATCGGCGGATTCTCCTCTAGTTTAGCAAGGCATTGCTCCACGGTTCCCCGCACCCATTCCTCATGCAGCTTGGTCAGCTCACGCGCAAGCACCACTTTGCGTGAACCTAATGTTTCCTTCAACACCATCAATGTCTTCACAATACGATGAGGCGATTCATAAAAAATAATTGTGCCGTGAGATACCTGAAACGATAGCAACAGCTTCTCTAGGTCCTTTTTCTCCCGTGGTGGAAAGCCAGCGAAGGTAAACCTTTCTGTATCCAGTCCTGAGGCAATTAAAGCCGATAGTGCCGCATTTGCTCCTGGGATAGGAATGACGCTAATTTCCGCTTCCAGTGCCAGTTTGACCAGATCCGAACCAGGGTCAGAAATGGCCGGTAGACCTGCATCGCTAACCAGTGCCAAATTTTTTCCTTCTATTATATAACGTATCAGTTCAGGCCCACTAGCAGCCTTATTATGTTCATGATAACTGAAGAGCATATCCGGTGTAATTTCGAAATGAGTGAGCAGTTTGCGTGTCTGCCGTGTATCTTCAGCAGCGATAATACTACATGATTTTAAGGTGTTAATCGCCCTAAAGGTCATATCGTCCAGATTTCCAATAGGTGTCGCAACAAGATACAACTTTCCCCGTTCTTCTTCGCTGTTACTAAAGCTTTTTTGTACAGCTGCTTTCACACAGAATCCCCCTTGCTTACTTCTCCATAGATATCTCTTATTTCCTGAGTATAATTCCCATTTTCCTGATATACAATGAGCGGAGGCAACAAACGAACCTCCGGTTTGCCGTCACGTAATGCTTCAACTAGTACCATATTGGCTTCCATATGAACTCTTGGGTGAACAAAACGTATTCGTTTGGGTTCCAAACTATGTTTACGCATCAAGGTTATAATCTCACCCAGCCGCTGCGGGCGATGAACCATAGATACCTTTCCCCCATTACGTACAAGCCGGGTGGATGCCTGAATGACTTCTTCGAGTGTGCAGTTCACTTCATGACGGGCAATTGCCTGGTGAGGATTCAGCTTGATATCGCTACCATTTAGCGGCATATAGGGGGGATTCACAGTAATCGCATCATAAACACCATGCCCCGTGGTGTGAACCAGCTCACGTAGGTCCCCTTCCCGAATCTGAATTGCTGCTTCTAATCCATTCAAGCTGACACTACGTCTAGCCATATCTGCCAAACGTGGTTGAATCTCAATTCCTTCAATAGACGCTTTTGTTCGTGTCGTTAGCAACAGCGGGACAACCCCATTGCCAGTACACAAATCCAGAATCTTCCCACGCTGCGGAATACCGGCAAAACGTGCCAGCAAGACCGCGTCCATCGAGAAGCTGAATACTTCATCACTTTGGATAATGCGCAAATTATGTGAAAGCAGATCATCAATTCGTTCAGACTTCTTTTCATTTTCGTACATAGTGCTCTCCCATCTTTTATAACCAAAATCGCTTTTCACTCATACTTCCTTACAAAAAAGCCGTAGGCATCTTGCTCCTACGGCTTGTTTTTATTTATTCAAAAATGACAGACAGAAGAGGCAATCGCCTTCCGTTCGCAAATGTCCGTAATACACGTTGCATATATGAAATCCTTCATGATACAGCCTTGCTAGATTGTCGTAGCCTTCGCCCACGACCTCACCCGTTTGCCCTTCATCCTTAATGACGATCGGAGGAGGAAGCTTCGGCTTGTTTGCCGTCTTTTCTTCTCCAGAGGTTTCACGTTTGAGCATCTTGCGCACCTGTTCGTTTTCAATCGTTAGTCGTTGATTTTCCTCCAGCAGCTCTTTTACTGCCAGTTTCAATTCACCCAGATCGCTATGCAACTGTCCCATTTGGGTTTCCATTTCGTGAATACGCGCAAAAACATTTAATTTATCCAAGTTTCCACCCCGAAGCAACCTAATGGTTTACTTGACGACTACATCGTCCATTGGAAGTTCCTTGACCTTACTGATCTCAAACAGTTGAACATGCACCGTGCGATGACCTGCATTCACACCTACGACTTTACCTTCTCCCAAAGAGGTGATAACCATCTTACCCACCTGAGGTAGCTCTTCTCGCATGCTTTCGTAGTTATCATGTTCAAACTTGAGACAGCACATCAATCTCCCGCACAACCCGGAAATCTTCGTCGGATTCAGCGACAAACTCTGATCCTTCGCCATCTTAATAGATACCGGCTCAAAATCCCCCAGCCATGAGGAGCAACACAGAATACGTCCACAAGGTCCGATTCCGCCAAGCATTTTAGCCTCATCCCGTACGCCGATCTGCCGTAGCTCGATCCGTGTACGAAAAATACTGGCCAAGTCCTTTACAAGCTCTCGAAAATCCACCCGACCCTCTGCCGTAAAATAAAAAATGATCTTATTGCGGTCAAATGTAAATTCTACATCTACCAGCTTCATTTTAAGGCCATGGTCTTTAATTTTATTTAAACACGTGCCGAATGCATCCTTGGCCGCCAATTTATTCTCTTCTACAACAAGAGCGTCATCATCCCCTGCAATACGAATGACTTTTTTTAAGGGCAGGACAACATCCGAATCATTTACCTCTTTTTTGCCCACTACAACCTTGCCATATTCAATACCGCGCGCGGTCTCTACAATGACGCAGTTTTCTTTCTCCACTGGAAGGTCCAGCGGATCAAAATAATAAGTCTTGCCCGCCTTCTTGAAACGGACACCCACTACACTATACAAAAATTAACCCCCTTGTATGCCACTAAACCTCATTTGAAGCCGACATTGTACGAATGGCCGCAATTGAAGTCTCACTGTCGCACAAACCGGGAACCTGGCGTCGCGGATTGTGCAGAGTGGAACAAGCGCGCCTTCCTGTTAGCCGGTGATAGAACCGCTTGTATCGGACAACCCAATCAGAAGCTGCTCCACGCATAATTGCCCGTTGACGTGAAAACGGAGCTTCTTCCTGCAATTCGCGGCCAAATCCATATAAGAGACCCATTGTTCCGTGCTGCGGGTGATTGCCAATTTGGAGACGGACTCCAAATGATCTATGAAAACAATGCTTTCGTGCCTTCCGTAACGGAAATGAAGCATATCCTTAAACCACAAATGAAACAGATGAAACAGAATATCCAGGTGTTCAGAAAGTCCAGTTTTAAAAATCTTCTGTTGAGCCAGAATAATAGACGAGCTCCCCCGACTCATGGACTCCTTCACTAATTGTAACACTACGTTTCTAATTTCTGCAAACCAATTCTGCTGGAGAATTTCTCTACATGATTCCAGTCCTGAAGCAATATGAACGACCGACCGGACAAGCCCTGCCGTATAGCCTTCCCCAATTAATGCCTGCATCATCACCTCCGGCTGTAAAGCGTGGAAAGGAACCTGCTGCGTCCGTGATTGAATCGTAGGCAGCAACGCCTGTCCATTTTCAGAAATGAGTATGCCGACCACTGGAATCTGGGGCTCCTCCAGAAATTTAAGTAGGCTATTAGCAGCTTGCACTGTCATGGTATCCGCCTGCCGAATGATATATACCTTCGGATTGGAGCTTTCAGATTTGTAAGAAAATATACGTTGAAGCCCACGAATCTGATCAATTTTAATCGTAGCTCCATCCGGCTCTACAATATGCAAATCTGGATGATTCCCGTGCTCTACCTTGCGGCATGACAAACACTCCCCGCATGCATCATCCGTCTGTCGCTCACAAAATAAAGCCTTAGCAAAGATCTGCGCCATGTTCATCTGCCCGCTTCCCGGCGGCCCGCTAAAAACATAGGCATGGTTGACCGTATGATTCCGTAGTGCACTTTGCAGCATTTTTTTGGCTACATCCTGGCCCATTATATGTTGAAAAGACATATTTCCTCACTTTCTCCACTGAAAACAACTGTGATCCCTCAACAAATCGTTGTTCTTCCAGGCATGTACATAGTCAAAAATAATCTGCCAGCATGATCAGCAAGCAGATTATTTCTTCGTGGCAACAGCCCGTCTGTATTCATTTATAACATAAGTCTGCATTAAAACGAGAGATTAATTAGCAATCCTCTGATCTCACCGACCCCTTGCAAAAGCTCAATCTTGCCTTGCTCGGTTTCGAGCAGCTCATCCGCCATTTTGAGCAACAGCTCATCCACTTCATCAATCAGCTTATAACGTTTGCTGCGTCCCCGGCGATCCCAGCCCTTCGTGTCCTTCATGGACACGCCTCGCCGAACGGTATCTTCCAAAAACCGTTTAACCAACATCTTATAGGCCTTCAGCTCACGAATCGTCATTGAACGTGCAAGACGATCTCCCTGCATTTGTATTTCCTTAAAGCGCCGATTCAATTCCTCCTGCGAAGCTTGCTCCCCATTTTGCTGCATAACGTCGGAGAAGCTCTTGGGCTGAATTGGCTTTGCACTCATTTCATTTGTAGACAATGTACTTTGTAAAGGGCGATAGCCCGGATTTATTTTCATATAAACCTGCTTTCTCCCCGGATGCTTCCACTTTCCCCCTTCATGAACAGTTCAATCTAGAACTCAGGGTTTCTTCGGCTTTCCGGGAACTGCACTGTAGCGCTGCCGTTTTAGTGGATCTGCCCTCACTCTCATCATGTGAGAAGATACAGGCGATTCCCCTATCATATCGGCAGAATAGGCCCTATTGTGTAGATTCAGAAATGCTCGAAACGGTCTACAGGCATCACGAATACCGTCGCTCCACCCACCTGGACTTCAACAGGCAACGGTAAATAGGAATCCGTCGTCCCGCTCATAGGGGTAACGGGTGTGACCAGCTGTTCACGAACCTTGCAACTGCTGCGAATGACGTTCATTAATGAGTCCACCTGATTGTCATCGACACCGATCATAAATGTCGTATTACCAGCACGCAGAAATCCTCCTGTGCTCGCCAATTTAGTAGCACGGAAATTAGCTTTCACCAGTCCGCTGGATAATCTGTTACTGTCCTTATCCTGTACAATCGCAATAATCAGCTTCATCCTGTATTCCTCCTTCAAGTCATATTAGAGACAACCTTGTCCCTAGCTCAATTTTACCGTATATCCTTCGACAATTATATGCTAAAATTCTGAACAAACCGCTTTTTCAGCAAATCCTTCAATACTTGCTCCACCTGCTCTGGCGCCGGAGATGCATCAACAATTGTAATTCGCTCCGGAAATTTGCGAGCCAACTCCAAATATGCCTCTCGCACCTTATGGTGAAACGATATACTCTCCATGTCGAGGCGGTCCATTTCTGCTCCTCGTGACGCATTAATTCTTGCCAATCCCAATTCAGGCTCAATATCCAGATAAAATGTGGCATCCGGCTCCCAATCATCCACCGCAAAGCGATTAATTGAAGCTACCTCTTCAATTCCGATCCCTCTTGCAAATCCTTGATAGACCAAGCTACTATCCACAAAACGATCACATAATACGATAGATCCCTGTTCAATAGCCGGCTTTACCTTCTCCACCAAATGCTGACGCCGCGCCGCCGCGTATAAAAGTGCCTCTGTTCGAGCATCCATACTGGTATGAGCAGGGTCCAAAATGATAGAACGAATCTTTTCGGAAATTTCGATGCCACCCGGCTCCCTCGTCGTGATAACTGGATAGCCTTCTCTCTCCATAAACTTCGCCAGCCGTTGAATCATAGTTGTTTTACCGGAGCCGTCTCCCCCCTCCAGTGTGATAAAAATGCCTTTGCGATTCATGTTATTCCCTGCTTTCCTGCCTGAAAAATAAAAGTCACCCATAGGCTACGTATGCTTCTTTTATTCAGTCTTCTGTATTTGTTAAGTCTCTAGTATCTAATCTTTATTGTAAACGGAATACCCGAATTGTAAGCATACTTTCATCTGCTACCCCGTGCCACTTGGCTCCCAGCTCACGTAGACGACTCATCCGCAATGCAATCGCTTCTGTGATCGTTTCTCCTGCATATAGCAGTGGAATACCTGGAGGATACGGGATAATCATTTCAGCCGCTACCCTGCCAGCGGATTCGTCTACAGGCACGGTCTCCATCTGATCCGGGCTAATCGGTCGAAGCCCAAACGGCACCGGACTAGAGTATCCCTTCATTCTATCATTGTTCCACGTGGAAAAATCTAATTCGAGTCTTTGCTGCTCTTTTTCCGTTGACCCCGGCTCACCAGCCGTCTCCTTAAATCTTATATCATTATCTATATGCACAAGAGCCTGCAACAGGTGACTCGCATCCTTAGCCGTAGAGCCTAACGTAAACAATAAAACAACATGTTTTTCGTCGCTCATCTCTGGAACGCATCCGTAAGTCTCCAACTCATGCTTGAGTCCAAACCCATCCAGTATACCCCATGTATCATACAGCACCAATTTAAAAGGATCCTGGGTTGAATATCCGCTTATTCCCTCATCAGCCCTTTCTAGGACTTCAGAGATTCCCCTGTGAGCGTATTCTCCTTCTAGTGCCTGCTGTGTAGGTTCTAGCAAGCGAAAGCGTGGGAGCTGCTCCAGGCCCTTTCTAAAAGCATCTGCCGCCGCTAAGCCCACTGTAAAAGCATCTGTTCCATACACCTCTATATACCATCTTGCCAAATCCAGTGAAGCCATTAACGGATAAGAAGGGCTAGAGCTTTGCACCATCGCCAAACGCTGACGAAGCAGTTCCCGATGGATTCTCTCTCCCTGCACATGTAACATGGCCCCCATGGTCATGGCTGGAAGCATTTTATGTGTCGACTGGACGACTACATCAGCCCCGCAGGATAGCGCAGAGGCTGGCAAACGAGGATGCAGCCCATAATGGGCACCGTGTGCCTCATCTATCAATAGCGGCACATGGGCTGCATGACAGGCCTTAGCCGTTGCCTTCAGGTCATGCCCCATCCCATAGTAATTAGGTAGTGTAAGTAACACCCCTTTAGCCGAAGGATAGGCCTTCAGTGCAGCTTTTATTGTATCCGTCGTTGGGGCAACCGCCAGCCCGCTTAGTGTATCTATTTCCGGATCTAGGAATACCGCATTAGCCCCTGACAGCATGAGACCGTTCAGGACAGATTTGTGTACATTTCTCTGTACCAGCAGTAGATCTCCCGGCTCCGTACATACAGTTAAAATCATAGCCAAATTACCGACCGTGCTTCCTCCAATTAGCCAAAAGCTCTCTTCAGCACCAAAGCACTTTGCAGCCAGCTCTTGCCCTTCACGAATCACATCTTCTGGGTGATGCAAATCATCCAGTCCAGTAATTTCTGTCGCATCAATAGACATCACTTCTTGCAACAGAGATGCAATATTTTCATGCTCATATACTTGTCCATTTTTATGACCGGGTACATGGAAAGAAGCATTTCCCTGAGTCCGGTAACGTATTAGAGCTTCCATTAATGGTGCATGTACCGCCTTTTTCCCCATCATTCTGCAATCCTTCCAAACAAAGCTTTATATCTACCTTATTTTATCGTAAAATCAAGCGGAATCCTACTTTTACTCACAGAAAAAAAGGCCCGTATCGACAGACCTTGGAATGCCAATCCTTCAAAGACTAATTAGCAAAGGATATTATGCATTTTTCTGTACCCAGATTTGCTTTAGTTGATCAATAAAAAAATGATATTTGGCATCAGTTGCATCCGTGTGCACCATTTCAGCTTCACACGTATCACAGATAAACTCGGAAACGATAAAAATGCCTTCATGCTTGTGCTGCCCGCATATAATACAGCGGTGGCCGCCTTGATCATGCATATCCATCCCACCTTGTTTCTTTTACTATTAGTATGGGGCACTTTCTACTATTTTAAACCTTTTCATAGCCCAGTTCGACGATATACTCTATATATATTCCAGCTGGGCCATTATGGTGTTTGTACCCCGTATGTTTAAAAAACAGCCGTCTATGCCGATATAATAAGAAAAGCTCTTATGTATGGATACCCTTTCATCGGAGCCCTTGAACACTTCATCAGTGATAGCTTTTCCAGTAATTATAGAGTAGGCTAGCTAACACTGGATGTCGATCATTCTGTATTTCTACAAAAACGATTAAATGCTTATTTAAAGCGGCATGAGCGAAGTACCGTCCCTTTTTCCGGCTGTGGACGGGAAGCCACTTGTGATGCAGTAGATTAATGAAAGGACTGTTCGCATGACAGAGGAAACCGGAACCAAAGCTACCTACTATCACTACAAGCTCATTAAAAAAATCAGTATACCGCGTCAACTAATATGGAGTCATATCACACTGCCTGTTATTATGCTTCTCTTTCTGCTCCTTGCCTTTTCCTGGACTAGCGTGTTTTTGTTTGCTCTTGCCTTTTTCCTAACCTTATGGGTACACTTCGTAATCTCACGATCTGTCCTATACATCGGTGGCGGAACATCCTTCCGCAAACGCTGGGCATTCCACCGTAAATTACCTTGGCTAGGCTATATGACAGACCAGTACATAGGCTATAGCATCTTTCGTCGTGTGCACATACATACCCTCTGGATCGGTATCTGCTTATCAGCCGTATTCATTCTCTGGTCTCCACCAGCCTTTACTGTATCCTTACTCTTCTGGCATCTTTGGCTTATTGCACCGCGTCTATACATCCTCAGTCGGCTTACCGGCGAGAGAAAAGATGGCATGTTGAAGTTCACCGATGAAGATGCCTCATATTATCAACAGTAAATCTAACCACTCATTATCCGTACAGATAGAAAATTCAGGTCTGAACTAACCTATGACCATATAGACCGAAGCAATAAAAAAGGAGCAACCCCAACCGGTTACTCCTTTTTTTGTGACTTAACAACTATAATCGTTTTATTCTCTTATCAAGTAAACTTTTCCTCATCTTTATCCTTGTTATTCATGTAGAGCATTTGATCAACATGCAAATATATAAAAGGAAGCCACTCCCTACTCAACAGCAGTTCTGAGTGCTTCCCCATATTCGATCTCTTCATTCATCATTATGCACAGCATACAATACGCTATGAGTTTACTATAAATATGATCTACAATAAATACTATGCTGCTTACTCGGTTGAAAACCGTGCCCTAATTAAGATCCACGCTTTTGCTCTTCACAACAGCCTTTCTGTCTTTTGGAACCAATACAGTAAAAGAACCATCATGCACAGACAAATGCACCATGTGTTTATTTTTCTGAAACACCTTCTGATTCGAGGTGGATAAATTCGGTTCCTCAGTCCAGCCCCAAGCTGCAATCTCCTCCAGATAAGGAGCAGGTAGACTATCACTTTCCTTCAACGCTGGCAGTGCATAGCGAACATAGTCCATGTCCGAATTACTGCTGGCCCGATCGGTTTTACTAGCTTCTTTAGGAACCGGAAACGTCTTCTCGTTAGCAGCACCCTCAAACGATGTCCAAGAAGGCTCCTCTTCCACGCACCCGGTAAGAATCGCGACAGCGACACTGAATAGCACCAATAGAGCAAGCCATTTATTTCGCCGCATGATCTTCCCTCCTTACCAGCCTGATTGACTATACAAAATCCTATGATGGAGTTTGCATAAATCTGCAATAATGCAGCGTGTGTGTATGGGATTCAATACCTATATTATACAGGGTTTACTCCTACATTCCGTAACAAAAATGTTACCTTCCTTTTGTAAGGATATTTCTAAAATATACGTATATGCAAAAAAAGAACCATAATCTCAACGAGATCATGGTTCTTTTTACTTGTTGCTTGGCGACGTCCTACTCTCCCAGGACCCTGCGGTCCAAGTACCATCGGCGCTGGAGGGCTTAACGGTCGTGTTCGGGATGGGTACGTGTGGAACCCCTCCGCTATCGCCACCAAACATGAATTTACATCGTAAATTCTTTTTCAGGAATCAGCATCGTCAAATGCTGTGTGTTCGCTTGTTTTATATAAGTCACTTGAGCTTATACAATACAAAACTTACACCCTGAAAACTGGATCCGAAACTCATTGCGTTTTATTTTTAGGATAAGCCCTCGACCGATTAGTATTGGTCAGCTCCATGCATTACTGCACTTCCACCCCCAACCTATCTACCTCGTCGTCTTCAAGGGGTCTTACTAATTGGGAAATCTCATCTTGAGGGGGGCTTCACGCTTAGATGCTTTCAGCGCTTATCCCTTCCGTACATAGCTACCCAGCGGTGCTCCTGGCGGAACAACTGGTACACCAGCGGTACGTCCATCCCGGTCCTCTCGTACTAAGGACAGCTCCTCTCAAATTTCCTACGCCCACGACAGATAGGGACCGAACTGTCTCACGACGTTCTGAACCCAGCTCGCGTACCGCTTTAATGGGCGAACAGCCCAACCCTTGGGACCTACTTCAGCCCCAGGATGCGATGAGCCGACATCGAGGTGCCAAACCTCCCCGTCGATGTGGACTCTTGGGGGAGATAAGCCTGTTATCCCCAGGGTAGCTTTTATCCGTTGAGCGATGGCCCTTCCATGCGGTACCACCGGATCACTAAGCCCGACTTTCGTCCCTGCTCGACTTGTAGGTCTCGCAGTCAAGCTCCCTTCTGCCTTTGCACTCTTCGAATGATTTCCAACCATTCTGAGGGAACCTTGGGGCGCCTCCGTTACTCTTTAGGAGGCGACCGCCCCAGTCAAACTGCCCACCTGACACTGTCCTCGCACCGGATCACGGTACCAAGTTAGAACCTAGATACGATCAGGGTGGTATCCCAAGGATGCCTCCTCTCAAGCTGGCGCTCAAGATTCAACGGCTCCCACCTATCCTGTACAGATCGTACCCAAATTCAATATCAAGCTGCAGTAAAGCTCCATGGGGTCTTTCCGTCTTGTCGCGGGTAACCTGCATCTTCACAGGTATTAAAATTTCACCGGATCTCTCGTTGAGACAGCGCCCAAGTCGTTACGCCATTCGTGCGGGTCAGAATTTACCTGACAAGGAATTTCGCTACCTTAGGACCGTTATAGTTACGGCCGCCGTTTACTGGGGCTTCGGTTCATAGCTTCGCCCCGAAGGGCTTACCACTCCCCTTAACCTTCCAGCACCGGGCAGGCGTCAGCCCGTATACTTCGCCTTGCGGCTTCGCACAGACCTGTGTTTTTGCTAAACAGTCGCTTGGGCCTTTTCACTGCGGCCCCCTCGGGCTATTCACCCTACCGAGGCACCCCTTCTCCCGAAGTTACGGGGTCATTTTGCCGAGTTCCTTAACGAGAGTTCTTCCGCGCGCCTTAGAATTCTCTTCTCGCCTACCTGTGTCGGTTTGCGGTACGGGCACCTTCTCCTGGCTAGAGGCTTTTCTTGGCAGTCTGAGATCATGACCTTCGCTACTACAATTTTCGCTCCCCATCACAGCCCAGCCTTAACGATGTGCGGATTTGCCTACACATCAGCCTCACTGCTTAGACGGACATCCATCAGTCCGCGTCACTACCCTACTGCGTCACCCCATCGCTCATAACGGATTACGGTGGTACAGGAATTTCGACCTGTTGTCCTTCGACTACGCCTATCGGCCTCGCCTTAGGTCCCGACTTACCCTGAGCGGACGAACCTTCCTCAGGAACCCTTAGGCTTTCGGCGGATCTGATTCTCACAGATCTTTTCGTTACTCATACCGGCATTCTCACTTGAATGCAGTCCAGCGCTCCTTACGGTACACCTTCAACCCGCATTCAACGCTCCCCTACCCCTGATGCAAGCATCAAGCCATAGCTTCGGTGGTGTGTTTAGCCCCGTTACATTTTCGGCGCAGAGTCACTCGACCAGTGAGCTATTACGCACTCTTTCAATGGTGGCTGCTTCTAAGCCAACATCCTGGTTGTCTGTGCAACTCCACATCCTTTCCCACTTAACACACACTTGGGGACCTTAGCTGATGGTCTGGGCTGTTTCCCTTTCGACAATGGATCTTAGCACTCACTGTCTGACTCCCGGAACTAAATCTATGGCATTCGGAGTTTGACTGAGCTTGGTAACCCTTGCGGGCCCCGCACCCAATCAGTGCTCTACCTCCACGATTCTTTTTTCCGAGGCTAGCCCTAAAGCTATTTCGGGGAGAACCAGCTATCTCCGGGTTCGATTGGAATTTCTCCGCTACCCCCACCTCATCCCCGCATTTTTCAACATGCGTGGGTTCGGGCCTCCAGTGCGTGTTACCGCACCTTCACCCTGGACAGGGGTAGATCACCCGGTTTCGGGTCTACGTCCACGTACTCAAGTCGCCCTATTCAGACTCGCTTTCGCTGCGGCTTCAGCTCTTCACCTTAACCTTGCACGGGAACGTAACTCGCCGGTTCATTCTACAAAAGGCACGCCATCACCCATAGATCGGGCTCTGACTTCTTGTAAGCACACGGTTTCAGGATCTATTTCACTCCCCTTCCGGGGTGCTTTTCACCTTTCCCTCACGGTACTGCTTCACTATCGGTCGCCAGGGAGTATTTAGCCTTGGCAGATGGTCCTGCCGGATTCATACGGGGTTTCACGTGCCCCGCACTACTCGGGATCCGTCTCGGAGGGAACAAGTTTTGAACTACAGGGCTTTTACCTTCTCTGGCGGGCCTTTCCAGGCCTCTTCATCTAACCGGTTCCTTTGTAACTCCATGTGAGACGTCCCACAACCCCAAGGAGCAAGCTCCTTGGTTTGGGCTAATCCGCGTTCGCTCGCCGCTACTGACGGAATCACTATTGTTTTCTCTTCCTCAGGGTACTTAGATGTTTCAGTTCCCCTGGTCTGCCTCTATTCTGCCTATGTATTCAGCAGAAAGTGACTGTCGATGAAGACAGCCGGGTTTCCCCATTCGGACATCCCCGGATCAAAGCTTGCTTACAGCTCCCCGAGGCCTTATCGTTGTTCGCCACGTCCTTCGTCGGCTCCTGGCGCCTAGGCATCCTCCGTGTGCTCTTTGTAGCTTAACCTAGTATTTACATCGTAAATACGATTTGCTTTGAATTTCGGTTCAACACTTACGTGTGAATGAAATTCAAGGCAGCTACCTTTATTTCACTTGTTTACACAAGATCAGCTTAAAGGAATATTCTAAAACGCAATTTCGTTTCGGTATCCAGTTTTCAAGGTGCAAAGCTGTAAAAAAACCAGCCTTTTTGAGAGTTTGAGCTCTCAAAACTGAGCAACGAGTGAGTAGTTTTTGAAGCATACGCTTCATATTTGAATGTTTCCGTTGCAGGAAACGATTCTCCATAGAAAGGAGGTGATCCAGCCGCACCTTCCGATACGGCTACCTTGTTACGACTTCACCCCAATCATCTACCCCACCTTCGGCGGCTGGCTCCCTTGCGGGTTACCCCACCGACTTCGGGTGTTGTAAACTCTCGTGGTGTGACGGGCGGTGTGTACAAGACCCGGGAACGTATTCACCGCGGCATGCTGATCCGCGATTACTAGCAATTCCGACTTCATGTAGGCGAGTTGCAGCCTACAATCCGAACTGAGACCGGCTTTTCTAGGATTGGCTCCACCTCGCGATTTCGCTTCCCGTTGTACCGGCCATTGTAGTACGTGTGTAGCCCAGGTCATAAGGGGCATGATGATTTGACGTCATCCCCACCTTCCTCCGGTTTGTCACCGGCAGTCTGCTTAGAGTGCCCAGCTTGACCTGCTGGCAACTAAGCATAAGGGTTGCGCTCGTTGCGGGACTTAACCCAACATCTCACGACACGAGCTGACGACAACCATGCACCACCTGTCTCCTCTGTCCCGAAGGAAAGGTCTATCTCTAGACCGGTCAGAGGGATGTCAAGACCTGGTAAGGTTCTTCGCGTTGCTTCGAATTAAACCACATACTCCACTGCTTGTGCGGGTCCCCGTCAATTCCTTTGAGTTTCAGTCTTGCGACCGTACTCCCCAGGCGGAATGCTTAATGTGTTAACTTCGGCACCAAGGGTATCGAAACCCCTAACACCTAGCATTCATCGTTTACGGCGTGGACTACCAGGGTATCTAATCCTGTTTGCTCCCCACGCTTTCGCGCCTCAGCGTCAGTTACAGCCCAGAGAGTCGCCTTCGCCACTGGTGTTCCTCCACATCTCTACGCATTTCACCGCTACACGTGGAATTCCACTCTCCTCTTCTGCACTCAAGCTCCCCAGTTTCCAGTGCGACCCGAAGTTGAGCCTCGGGATTAAACACCAGACTTAAAGAGCCGCCTGCGCGCGCTTTACGCCCAATAATTCCGGACAACGCTTGCCCCCTACGTATTACCGCGGCTGCTGGCACGTAGTTAGCCGGGGCTTTCTTCTCAGGTACCGTCACTCTTGTAGCAGTTACTCTACAAGACGTTCTTCCCTGGCAACAGAGCTTTACGATCCGAAAACCTTCATCACTCACGCGGCGTTGCTCCGTCAGGCTTTCGCCCATTGCGGAAGATTCCCTACTGCTGCCTCCCGTAGGAGTCTGGGCCGTGTCTCAGTCCCAGTGTGGCCGATCACCCTCTCAGGTCGGCTACGCATCGTCGCCTTGGTAGGCCTTTACCCCACCAACTAGCTAATGCGCCGCAGGCCCATCCACAAGTGACAGATTGCTCCGTCTTTCCTCCTTCTCCCATGCAGGAAAAGGATATATCGGGTATTAGCTACCGTTTCCGGTAGTTATCCCTGTCTTGTGGGCAGGTTGCCTACGTGTTACTCACCCGTCCGCCGCTAGGTTGTGTAGAAGCAAGCTTCTAAACAACCCCGCTCGACTTGCATGTATTAGGCACGCCGCCAGCGTTCGTCCTGAGCCAGGATCAAACTCTCCATTAAAGACCAACCGAAGTTGGTTTATAGAAAGAGCGATAAGCTCATTTTGAAACTGACGAGATAAAAATATCTCTTGTTTGATTTTGCGAACAAAATCGTTTTACTCACTCGTTGTTCAGTTTTCAAAGATCAAACATTCATTGTCCGCCTCGGCGTTTCTTTCAACCCCTCAGCAACTTTTATAGTGTATCATATTTCCTAGATTTATGTCAACACTTTTTTAAAAAAGTGTTTTTCACTCTTTTTGATAACACTTGAAGCGACAAGAAATAATATATCATACTTTCTTTATATTGTGCAACTGTTTTTTAAAAATACTTAGTTAAGTAACAATACACTCGATATAAAGCTCTCTTTGCAGCATTAAGTTAATGATTTCCCCATCTACTTGAATCAACGGACGAGTCGGATGATCTCGATCAGCAAATATAATTTCCCCTGTACGGTTATCATTGAGGCGCACCTTGGTTCCATTATTGAATTGGGTTAACTTATGAATAAAAACTTGTACGACACTTGGGTCCAGCTTTCCAAATGATTCTGACTTGATTTGCTCTAGAACCAGATACGGTGATTGGGCAGGCCGGTATGTTTTCTCTAGAGTCATAGCATGGAATACATCAGCCACTCCAACGATTTTAGCGTAGATGTGGATTTGTTCCCCTTTAAGACGCAGTGGATATCCAGTACCGTCCACTTTCTCATGATGCTGAAGAGCTGCCAAACGCACACCTTCGTTAATAGCTTTCACATTTTTAAGCAGCTGGTATCCTAGTGATGTATGACTACGTATTTCTTCTTGCTCTTCCCACGTTAGTTTGGAGGGCTTGTACAGAATGGCCGGGTCCATTTTAGCGTTCCCTATGTCATGAAGCAACCCAGCAAAAGCCACCTGCATCCAATCCTTTTGAGGTAATCCGATCCATTGTGCAATGGAGTAGGAAGTAAGGGAGGTTAGCACGGCGTTGTGAAAAATATAGTCCACTTCGATCATGGCGGGCGGAGTATAGGTCATTACATTATAGCGCTGAATGTGCACCAGTAAGGACTCCAATTGTCCTCGCAGTTCATATATAGATAAATTAGAGACGAGTACCGATTGAAATGCGTTCTTAACAAGCATCACCATTTTGTCATACTCATCCTGGAATTGTTCAGATTCATCTCGCCCATCTAACGAAGGTCCTTGCGTTTCAGATATTCCAGATCGAACAGTCGTAGACTCGCTACTGGATTTTGCAAGATCATCCGTCCCTACCTCAACTTGCTGGATCAGGAACGCCTGTAAAATCTCCAAGTCACGCGGTAGTAGAATGCGCCCTTTCGGTAGCAGCAAGCTGCCCATTTCTGTAAATACATCGCTTTGCAATCTAAGTCCTGCTTTTAATTCGGATACGGGTACAGTTGTCATGGTCAACCTCTCTGTTCTCACAACAGCTGCTCCAGCTGCCA
This sequence comes from Paenibacillus sp. FSL H7-0703, assembly GCF_038003485.1. Classification (NCBI taxonomy): domain Bacteria; kingdom Bacillati; phylum Bacillota; class Bacilli; order Caryophanales; family Paenibacillaceae; genus Paenibacillus; species Paenibacillus sp. FSL H7-0703. Next base: position 3,240,892 of record NZ_JBBOPF010000001.1, read on the forward strand.
GTTATGATGTCATTATATTACTTGGAAATGATCCTGTACATTCATTTTATGCCATTTAAAGCATACTTGTCTGAATTGGTTAGCCAGAAAAAAAAAAGACTCCCTGACCAAATAGTCAGAGAGTCTCCTCCATCTAAAATTTAATAACTATTGTTGTTTTCATATTCAGGCTATTATTCACCCTCAGAAGATTCTGGGTCGTTACCTTCCGTATCTTCTGTATTCGTTTCGAGAGTTGGTTCAACAGATGATAGAGATGAGCCCTCTCCAGCTTCCCCATCCTCTAATAATTCTTCAAGCAGTTCATCCTGCTCCTCATTCTTGTTCGCTCGACAAACAGTTGCAACCGAATCATCATCGCGAATATTAATCAGCCTTACCCCTTGTGTATTCCGACCCATCGTGGAGATTTCCCCCATGCTAGTCCGAATCAAGGTGCCACTAGCTGTAATGATCATCAGATCCTCTTCGGTTTTTACAACCTTGAGACCGACAACCGGACCATTTTTATCCGTAACATTAATCGTCTTGATCCCCTTACCTCCACGGCTTTGGATACGATAATCCACAACAGGGGTACGCTTGCCATAACCTTTGGCCGTTACAATCAGGATATCCAGGCTGGTATCTACGATGTCCATACCAATTACAGCATCACTCTCATCAAGGTTGATCCCTTTAACCCCTGTAGCGCTACGGCCCATAGACCGTACATCACTTTCAGGGAAACGGATAGACATGCCTTGCGCTGTACCAATAATCATTTCCTGCTGTCCGTCCGTCAGCTTCACTTCGATCAGGGCGTCATCTTCACGCAAGTTAATGGCAATCAAGCCACCTTTGCGGATATTTGCATAGTCGTCAAGTGGTGTCTTTTTAATGATTCCATGCTGGGTTGCAAAGAATAGATAGCTATCCTCCACAAATTCCTCGATTGGAATTACCGCATTAATCGACTCACCCTGTTCAATCTGAATCAGGTTAATAATCGGTGTCCCCCGGGCTGTCCGGCTAAGGTCAGGAATCTCATAGGCCTTAATCCGATATACCTTGCCCTTGTCGGTAAAGAATAACAAATGATGATGTGAATTCGTTATGAACAGATGCTCTACGAAATCCTCATCTTTGGTATCCATACCTACTACACCACGACCACCGCGTTTTTGACTGCGATAGGTAGTAACAGGAAGGCGTTTGATATATCCTGTATGGGTTACAGTAATAATAACATCTTCACGCGGAATGAGGTCCTCATCCAGAATACTCTCTTCACCCACTGTAATTTCAGTGCGACGGTCATCAGCGAAACGTTCCTTAAGCTCATTCAGCTCTTCACTAATGATGTTGAGTACCAGATGCTCATTCGCCAAAATCTCACGGTATTCCGCAATCTTTTGTATTAGCTCGTTATATTCGTTCTCGATCTTCTCACGTTCCAAACCAGTTAAGCGCTGCAGACGCATATCTAGAATAGCCTGAGACTGCTCAAGAGTGAGCGAGAAACGCTCAATCAGTCCTTCACGAGCTGCTTCTGCAGTTTGGGAAGAACGAATCAAGGCAATAACTTCGTCCAGATGGTCAAGAGCAATGCGCAAGCCTTCCAGAATGTGTGCTCTAGCTTCGGCTTTTTTCAGGTCGAATTCTGTCCGGCGACGAATAACTTCGACCTGATGTTTGAGATAATGATACAAGACATCCTTCAGGTTCAAAATCTTCGGTTCGTTGTTTACAATGGCAAGCATATTAATACCAAAATTCGACTGCATGGCCGTATGTTTAAACAAATTATTCAGAACGACATTCGGGTTCACGTCTCTACGCAACTCGATAACGACACGCATACCCGTACGGTCCGATTCATCCCGAAGATCCGTAATGCCTTCAATACGTTTGTCACGTACTAATTCGGCAATTTTCTCGACCAGACGAGCCTTATTCACTTGGTAAGGCAGCTCATGCACGATAATTCGTGCTTTATTGCCAATCTCTTCTATGGTGGTCTTCGCACGCATGGTCACAGATCCGCGGCCAGTCTGGTACGCCTGACGAATACCAGAGCGTCCTAAAATATAACCTGCTGTCGGGAAATCGGGCCCTTGAATATAATCCATAAGTTCCATCGGCGTAATGTCAGGGTTTTCGATCAGTGCTTGTACACCATCGATAACCTCTCCCAAGTTATGCGGAGGAATATTGGTAGCCATCCCGACTGCAATTCCGCCGACGCCATTCACCAGCAAGTTAGGATAACGTGCAGGTAATACGACGGGCTCGCTCTCTTCACCATCGTAGTTCGGCATAAAATCAACGGTCTCTTTGTTCAAATCACGTAGCATTTCCATGGCAATCTTGGACAACCGTGCTTCGGTGTAACGCATCGCAGCCGCCATATCTCCATCCACGGAGCCAAAGTTACCGTGTCCATCCACCAACATATAACGCAAGGAAAAATCCTGCGCCATCCGCACCATCGTATCATATACAGCCGTATCACCATGAGGGTGATATTTACCGATAACTTCGCCGACGATTCTTGCCGATTTTTTGTAAGGCTTATCTGGCGACATGCCTAGCTCGGACATCGCATACAGAATACGACGGTGTACCGGCTTCAGTCCGTCCCGCACATCAGGCAAGGCACGGCTAACAATAATACTCATGGCATAATCCATAAAGGATTCGCGCATTTCCACTCCGATATCCCTATTGATGATTTGCGAGTTATTTTGATCCGCCATGCTGGTCCTCCTTCTTATCCTTCAATACAATGCTCTCTATGTGAAAAGCCTAACAAGATACTGCCTATACACTCCGCTCTCTGCGCAGGATTTTGGCTGAAATCCTCATCTGTGTAATTATATTACTTTCACAAAAAGAGCACAATTAAACGCATCTGTCCTCTTTACAGCGTAAATCCCTCGTCATTCTCTTTCTGCGTGTAGCAGATTGCTATCTCTTGTACAACTCACAAGCCCTGATTATAACAAATTCCCCAGAGCTGGGGATTAGCCCCCACCCTAAGGGCCTTTTCCACATACAATACGTATACGGTCAGGGTTCACTTAGCAAAATTCCGAAAAACGCCGTATTTCTCTATTATATCATTGTTTTACGCGCTTGTCCTTTAGTTTCCCTTGTTTTGTCAAAGTGTTGCGGATTCCAAGTACATGACTCATATTTCGAAAAGAAAGGGATGAGATTACTTGTCTATTCAGCGAGTATCCAGTAAGTGGACCAAAACAAATGCCATTCTCCCCAATCCGACATTGGCGGCTTATGTACCAGAAACACGGTTGTACACATTTGATCACTTGAACGAAATGTTGGCCGTGTATGGTACTGTCTATATTAAGCCGGATAACGGTACTTATGGAAAAGGGGTTATGCGGGCAGAGAGGCTGACAGAGCCGCTTCCACCGACAGAAGAAGGAATTATCGAAGAGAGAACTTGGTATGTGCTTCGCTATGAAGTAGATACCTTCACCTTCGAAAGTCTAGAAGATCTGCATAAAGTGGTTTCTTCCCGCATACGAAAACGTCCATATCTGATCCAGCGTGGAATTCCACTTCTTCAGCATGAAGCACGCCCTTTCGATCTGAGGGTATTAACCCAGATGAATTTGAGACACCAATGGGAAACAACGCTTATTGTAGGACGCGTAGCTGCTCCTGACAAAGTCGTCACCAATCATCACAGCGGTGGGACAACGCGCTTTTTCAATGAGCTGGTCGCTCCATACATGGATGTAAAGGAAGCTGTACGACTGGAGCAAAAATTATCAAAAATGGGCGAACGGGTAGCCTGGCAGTTGCAAAAAAGATACCCACGTTTAAGGGAAATTGGATTAGATGTGGGACTGGATCAGCAAAATTATCCGTGGATTCTGGAGGTTAATACGAGACCAGCAATTAAGGTGTTCTCTTCCCTTCCAAACAAAAGCCTCTATCATAAAATATTCAGATATGCAGTAGGCTACGGCCGGTACTCTTCATCCACGGGTAAACCCGTACGCTCTAAGAAAAAAGCCTAAAACAATGAGACTAAATATTCAAATACACCCGGGCTGGTTAATGAGAAGAAAAGGGACGCCCATTTGGGCGCCCCTTGTGAACTCCTACAAAATACTACCTAATGAGCACGTAAAACAGCCACTAGGAAGGAACATCACACATTAAAAATCAAGATTTTTCACGTACTTCGCATGTTCTTGGATAAAGTCACGACGGGGTTCTACATTATCACCCATCAAGGTATTGAACAGTGTATCAGCCAACATCGCGTCACTGACAGTTACCTGAAGCATAGTACGACTCTCAGGGTCCATCGTAGTTTCCCAAAGTTGGGTCGCATTCATCTCACCCAAACCTTTATAGCGCTGTACATTGTATTTCGCGTTTTCTCCAAATTCCCTGATGATCTCATCACGTTCCGCCTCAGAGTTCGCATAACGTACAACTTTGTTACGCTCCACTTTGAATAGTGGTGGCTGAGCAATATAAATATAGCCTGCATCAATGATTTTACGCATGTACCGATAGAAGAACGTTAGCAACAACGTACGAATATGGGCACCATCGACATCCGCATCTGTCATGATAATGACCTTGTGATAACGGGCTTTGGCGATGTCAAAGTCGTCTCCGATCCCTGTACCCATTGCTGTTACCATCGACCGGATTTCATCACTGGACAAAATACGGTCCAAGCGTGCCTTTTCAACATTCAGGATTTTACCGCGAATCGGCAAAATAGCTTGAAAGTGACGATCACGACCCTGCTTGGCCGATCCTCCTGCTGAGTCACCTTCGACGATGTACAGTTCACTAATCGAAGCATCCTTAGAGGAGCAATCCGCCAGTTTGCCTGGGAGCGAACTGATTTCCAGCGCACTTTTACGACGTGTAAGCTCACGCGCTTTACGCGCTGCTTCCCGGGCACGTGCTGCTTGTAAGGATTTATCAACTACCCGGCGGGAAACAGACGGATTTTCCTCTAGGAATTCCTGGAGTTTCTCTGCGAATAGGGATTCGACAATCCCTCGCACCTCACTGTTACCAAGCTTTGTCTTGGTCTGACCCTCAAACTGTGGTTCTGGAATTTTGACGGAGATAATCGCCGTCAATCCTTCACGCACATCGTCACCGGTCAAGTTGGCATTGTTGTCCTTAATCAAGCCATTTTTACGTGCATAATCGTTAATGATCCGGGTTAATGCACTCTTGAAACCTGATTCGTGAGTTCCGCCCTCATGGGTGTTGATGTTGTTGGCAAAAGAATAAATATTCTCGGTATAGCTGTCGTTATATTGCAATGCCACTTCGACTTGAATCATATCACGCGAGCCTTCGACATAAATCGGCTGTTCATGCAGCGCTTCTCTTTTTTGATTCAAAAATTGCACATATTCACTGATTCCGCCCTCGTAGTGAAATGTATCGCTGGCGCCCGTCCGTTCATCAGTCAAGCTGATTGCAATACCTTTGTTCAGGAAAGCCAACTCACGAATCCGCGTCTGGAGCGTATCATAGTCATATACGGTCGTTTCTGTAAAGATTTGATCGTCAGGATAAAAAGTCGTTTGGGTACCCGTCTCGTCTGTGTCACCGATGACTCTGACATCATACTGCGGAGCACCACGATGATATTCCTGCTCATACAGATGTCCGTCCCGTTTAACATGAACGATCATTTTACTGGAGAGGGCATTTACTACGGATACACCAACCCCGTGCAGACCACCGGATACCTTGTACCCTCCGCCTCCAAATTTACCACCTGCGTGAAGCACGGTCATAACGACTTCCAGCGCAGATTTTTTCATTTTGGCGTGTTCACTTACTGGAATACCGCGACCGTTATCTGTAACGGTAATGCTATTGTCTTCGTGAACGACAACTTGAATGCTGTCACAGTAACCCGCCAGCGCTTCGTCAATGCTGTTGTCCACAACTTCCCAGACCAAATGATGGAGACCTTTGGCGCTCGTGGAGCCAATATACATCCCGGGACGTTTCCGAACCGCTTCCAGGCCCTCAAGGACCTGAATCTCGCCCGCATCATAAGACGGTTGATTCATAGACATGCCTTTCACCTACTTCTATAGATTCTATGGTTAAGCATTGGCAACAAACTGGTTTGCCCGCTTTTTGAGTGTTGTTGAGGAGATGGGGGAATAATACACCGTATTCTGAGTCACTACGATGGACTTGGCTTCCTCTTCGCCAATCATCTCGACATGCTTTTGCTGTTGGGCGTGGTTCACGTATTGCTTGGAGATTTTAGAGGATTTTTCAATCGAGATATCGAAAATAGCCACAAGCTCTGAAGAGCGGATGATTTTTTCTCCACCCAGATGAATATACATAGCGGTCACTCACTCCTTAGTGTTCCACATGCCCGTCGTGGACGTGATAAATATTGGCATCCTTGAGTCGTTCTGCGTTCAAAGTCTCAACCCCGGTTGCCGTGATAAAGGTCTGTACCTTGCTTTGGAAAGTCTCGATCAGCTGAGTCTGACGATAGGGGTCCAGCTCGGACAAAACATCATCCAGCAGCAGGACAGGATATTCACCAATTTCTTCATGAATTAACTCTATTTCGGCCAGCTTCAAGGACAGGGCCGTCGTCCGCTGCTGCCCCTGCGAGCCATACGTATGCACTTCTCTGCCGTTAATGGCAAAGGCCAAATCATCACGATGGGGTCCCGCCAAAGTCATGCCACGGCGGATTTCCTGTTCCCTCATTTGGGATAACTTTATCATAAATCGCTCCAATAAGACAGCTTCATCTTCTTCCTCTGGCTCACTGAAGGAGGGAACATAGGTTAATTTTAACTCTTCTGTCCCACCTGCAATCCCTTCATGAATGGCCTGAGCCCACTTTTGTAGCTTTGTTATAAATTGTTTCCGCTTTTTAACAATTTTAACACCATGCTCAACAAGTTGCTCATTCCATACCTCCAGCATCAGCTGTACTGAAGCCATATCCTTACCCCAAGCTTGCTTGAGCAGGTTATTTCGCTGCACCAATACTTTCTGGTATTGCTGCAAATGATACAGATATCCTGGCGCAACCTGTCCAATTTCCATGTCAAGAAACCGGCGGCGAACCCCCGGTGTTCCTTTGACGATTTCGAGATCCTCAGGTGCAAACATGACCACATTTAACGAACCAATAAAATCGCTCAGTTTTCGCTGCTCCAGTCCGTTGATCTTTGCTTTTTTGCCTTGTGTGGATAACGCGAGATCCAGTCTGATTTTCCCGTATTTTTTATCCACATCCGCAGCTAGGTGAGTGGAAGTAGCCCCGAAAGAGATTAACTCTTTATCGCGGGACGTTCGATGACTTTTGGTTAAAGCCAGTACAAAAATCGCCTCTACCAGATTCGTTTTGCCCTGCGCATTTTGTCCGATTAGCAAATTAACGGGACCAAATTCATTCAGCTCCAGCTGTTCATAGTTCCGGTACTGCTGCAAAACAATGTTGTTCACAAACACATAGGGTCCCCCTTGTTACTCCGTACCTAAAAGGAGTCCTTGCCACCCAGGCGATCATGCTCCTGCTGTAACTTCGAAACTTCCGTTGTCCTCTACTTCTACGGTATCACCCGGGTACAGTTTTCTTCCACGACGTTCTTCCGGTTCACCATTCACACGGACTTGTCCCTCTTGCAGCAGGGCTTTAGCCATGCCTCCTGTGGATACACAATCGGCTAATTTTAAAAATTGATCGAGCTTGATGTATTCGGTCTGTATAGATATCTGTTTCAAGGCTTGTTCATCCTTTCGCTTGTCCTCGGGTGGGTTAAAGCTAAACGTCAGTTGGTTGTGCGATATGGCAGGATGATATACAGCGCATTGCTGGAATCTGCCGGTTTTAAAATAATGGGACTCATAATGCCGGTAAAAGCAATCGTCAGCTGCTCGCTGTCAATCACCTTGAGCACGTCGAGCATGTATTTGGAGTTGAACGAAATTTTGAGCGGCTCTCCCTCAAATTTGGACACAGTTACTTCCTCACGCACTTTGCCAAGCTCAGAGGAACTAGAGGAAATTTCCAATCCGCCATTTTCCAGCGACTGCATTTTTACAATATTCGTTTTTTCCTCACGGGACAGCAAATAAGCACGGTCAATTGACTCACTTAAACTTTTTGTATCCACAATCAGTTCTGTTTTGTAGGAGGTCGGAATAATTCTAGAAGTATCAGGATAGGTGCCGTCCAAGATGCGGGAATAAAATAGCACCCGATCTACTTTGAATAATACCTGATTGTCCGCTACTACGATATCCACAAGCATATTTTGGTCTGGAATAATTCTGCTCAGCTCATTCAGCGTTTTGCCCGCAATGACAACATTGCTAAAGCGCAAGCCTTCAGACGTCTCCAAATGAGCGCTGCGGGTGGCAAGGCGGTGGCGGTCCGTTGCCACAAACTTCAGTTCCCCCTCAGCCAGATTCCACAACACGCCGGTTAAAATCGGTGTCGTTTCGTGGGTGGAAATGGAGAACACCGTCTGTTTAATCATATTTTTAAGTAGATCTCCTGGCACAGAGATGACTTGATTTTCTTCAATGTTGGGAAGCACCGGGAATTCTTCAGGGTCCAAGCCAACAATCTGAATTTCAGTTGCACCGGACGAGATAAAGGTTTGGAATTGGTCTTTTACCTCCATACGGATCTCCTGAGACGGCAACTTTTTGATAATTTCGACAAAGAATTTGGCTGGCAGTACAACACTACCGGGTTGTTCGACCTGAACGACAGTTTGGTCACCATCCTCCATCGGAATAAAGGATTGAATGGAGATGTCTGTATCGCTGGCGGTCAGCGTTACTCCCTGGTGATTCACATCCAGCTTGATACCGCTCAGAATTGGAATCGTAGTCCGACTTGATATCGCTTTGGATACATGTTGTATAGCCTCGTTCAAAACGTTTTTCAGAATGCTGATCTTCATAAGTTCCTCCTACGGGTTTTAATCCTTCAAGCACGCGTTGACGCGGGCCTTATTTAGGTGATGTATATCTTTAAAATATATTAGTAATAGTAATAGGCGCACTGAATATGTGGATAAGTCACTGTAACCCTAATAAAATCAAGCCTATCCACATGTGTATAAATTGTGTATAGGCTCTGAACTTGTTCAGGTTGGATTTTTGATTTTTTCTATTAGGTTGTTGATAACTTTAAACAGATCCTGATCCACTTGAATGGATTTGGAGATTTTTTCGTGCGCATGAATGACAGTCGTATGATCACGCCCACCGAAAGCTTCGCCGATTTTCGGCAAAGAATAGTCGGTTAGCTCACGAGACAGGTACATGGCAATTTGTCGTGGAAAAGCTACAGCCTTCGTCCGCTTACGCGCTTTAAAATCTTCCAGCCGTAGATTGTAAAATTCCCCGACTTGATGCTGTATATCCTGAATCGTGATCATTTTTGGACGGCTGGACGGGATAATGTCCTTCAACGCTTCAGCCGCAAGATGACTTGTTACATCCTGATTTGTTAAGGAAGAATAGGCGACAACGCGTATTAGCGCCCCTTCCAGCTCACGGATGTTCGTATCAATTTGATTAGCGATATACATCATGGCCTCATTGGGAATATCCAGGTTTTCCGCACGTGCCTTTTTCCGAAGAATAGCAATTCTCGTCTCCAGATCCGGCGGCTGAATATCCGTAATAAGTCCCCACTCGAAGCGAGAGCGCAGCCGTTCTTCCAGCGTTGGAATTTCTTTAGGCGGCCGATCGCTTGAGATTATAATCTGCTTGCGTTCCTCATGAAGCGCGTTGAACGTGTGAAAAAATTCCTCCTGCGTCGATTCCTTGCCCGCAATGAATTGAATATCATCAATGAGCAAAATATCAATGTTGCGATATTTATTCCGGAAACTTTCCCCGCGATTGTCCCGGATGGCATTAATGAATTCATTCGTAAACTTCTCCGACGATAAATAAACGACCTTGCTGGTCGGATTGTGCTCCAAAATATAGTGCCCGATAGCGTGCATCAGATGCGTTTTTCCCAGCCCCACACCACCGTATAAAAACAGCGGATTGTAAGCTTTGGCCGGCGCCTCGGCGACGGCCAGCGATGCCGCATGGGCAAAACGGTTCCCCGATCCGATGACGAATGTATCGAATGTATACTTGGGATTCAGCATATGGGACACAGCTTCTTCATGAACGACCGGCTGCTGCTGAGGTTGTTGCTGAAGGTCGACCTCGGCGGGTTTGTTCTCTTCAATAACGAACTTGACCTCTAGCTGTTTGCCCAAAATTTCATAAACCGTTGCTCCGACTAGCTTGGTATAGCGGCTTTCAAGCCATTCCACGGCAAAAGTTGTCGGTGCAGAAATCACAATGGAGTGGTCATTTAGTTTCGCTGCCTTGGTAGCCTTAAACCAAGTGTCGTAACTCGGCTTACTCAGCTTGGTTTGTATAATGGATAGAATTTGCTGCCATAGTTCAGAGGTATGGCTGTCCACAGACGTCACTCCTTTTAAATCCTGACATTTTACCGAATTAAGCTGCAGAGAGCTGCTCTCGGCGCTTCGGCAAAACGCCTAAAATCCCAAAAATGTTGTTGAAGGCCATAAAAAGACATACCGCCGCCTAAATCATGCGGCAGTGTGGTGAGAGAACGCAGCACAAAATGACCCTGAAAAATAGCTAATGGAAATTCCGCTGCTGATCAGCAGAAGAGAGGCGATATTTCTCAGGAGGGAATGTGCGGCACGATCCGTTCTCTTGATCCCGCAGGCCAAAACGGGACTGCAATATGTCGAAATCAAATGAAAAATGTAGAATATATCCCCAGAATCCCAAATCCGCACAAAAATAAAAAGATGGATAAATTGAACTTGTTCACAACTTTATCCACAGGGTGTTGATAATATGGAGGGTAAAACAACATATTCACATTCAAAAGTAATATCATCATAGCAAAAGAAGCCTTGTATTTCAATGACTGGTGGTTATTTATCCACAAATTCAATCTGTTGTGTACAATTTTTATTCACAACACAAGATATTGTTTATAATTTGTTCAGTTTTCGACAATAACTCTTTTTTACTCTAAAATGTTATGCACAGGTTATGACCATTTAAATCACAATTCAGTTCTTTTTGTGGATCTGTGTATAACAGCCGTTGCCTTTTGGTTACAGAGGCTTATTTTTCTGTTGAAAATTTCCGGTAACGTTTCCGACATTATTTTTGAACGAACCGGATAACGTCGATTTGAAAATAGGATGGATTCAAGTCACAGAATGAAGGAATGTAAAAAGAGCAGTTTTTGGAGGAGTGAAAACTACCAATAGAATGCTGATGATGGAGGAGAGGCGAAAGAAATTTTATGAAATAAGGCAATAAAAGAGTGAAGTGAGTGAGCGGGGGAAGGGGAGGAGGCTTCCTGATTCGAAAAAGAGGGAGAGGATTCACAAGTACATTGACTTTGGCCGCTATTTGTGGTTAAATGTACAAAGGTGTTTTTTGTGGAGATTGCTACGTTAGGTATATTCCATATAAAACGTATTCCTTGTAAGGAGGTGCAGCACAATGAGACCGACTTTCAGACCGAATGTCAGCAAACGTAAAAAAGTTCACGGCTTCCGTAAAAGAATGAGCACGAAGAATGGCCGTAAAGTTTTGGCAGCTCGTCGCCAAAAAGGTAGAAAAGTATTGAGTGCGTAATGCGTGCATAAAGACCACTACGGTGGTCTTTTTTTTCATAATTGAGGTATTCAGGGATCGGCCCCCTTCTTCTATTGTTGTAAAAATGTAGCGAAAGTAGAGGGAGAAGTCCAGCATCCTGTCCTATATTAGATGAAGCTTTTGAAAACGGATATAAAATAAGCGAGATTACCATGTTGGAATGTTGTCCATACTTCTTACTATATAAAAGGTAAAGGTAAGCTTACCGACATGTGTAAAAGAGATGAGCAAGGAGAAGCGCCGTGCAAAAAAAATTGCGTCTACGAAACCGGGCGGACTTTGGGCGCGTATACCGCCATGGCAAATCTTTTGCCAACCATCAGTTTGTGGTGTACTGGTTCCGCCGCAGAGAGGTAGAGCAGTTCCGCGTCGGAATTTCGGCCAGCAAGAAGATCGGCAATGCAGTAGTTCGCAACCGGATGCGTAGAATCGTTAAGGAAATTGTGCGCCATCATGAGCATGAATTGGTGGAGCAGATTGACCTGATTTTTATCGTTCGTAAAGGTGCGGTTACAATGTCGTATCAAGAGCTGGAGAAAAGCGTGCTGCACGTTCTACGCAAAGCCTCGCTGCTCAAGTCTTCACGCCGATAGTCAGTATCTTTGTCCTACAGGATATGGTATGATTTACGTTGGAATGGATTGGTTAAGAAAGGGGTTATGAAGTGTCGCGTTTGAAGACTCAACGGGGAAAATGGTTCCTCCTGATTGCCTTATTGGCACTTGTTGCTGTGCTGTCCGGATGTGCCCAGACGGCCCACAATTCTTACACGACGGCAGACTTGGCCAATGGATCGTTTTGGCAAAGATATGTCGTTTACTGGTTTTCGTATGCGCTAGATACATTTGCCCAATGGTTCTCTGGAGAGTATGGCCTGGCCGTACTGATTTTGGTGATTATCGTGCGAACCATTATTTTGCCGCTTACACTCAAGCAAGTACGTAGTTCCAAAGCTATGCAGGCCATTCAGCCGCAATTAAAAGAAATCCAAGCGAAGTACAAGGATACGCCTGAAAAAGTCCAGCAAGAGACGATGAAGTTGTTCCAGGAAAATAAAGTCAACCCGATGGCTGGCTGTCTTCCTTTGGTAGTACAGATGCCCATTTTCATCGCGCTTTATAATGCCATTTATTATAACTCGGCATTGCGGGATCATGACTTCTTGTGGCTCCAGTTAGGTAAACCGGATCACTTGTTTATCCTGCCGATTTTGGCAGCGATTACGACATTTGTCCAAACTTGGATGATGATGAAAATGAATCCGACGCCGCAGCAGGGACCGATGCAATTTTTGCTGTATGTCTACCCGGTGCTGATTCTGTTCATGTCGTACAACTTCCCATCCGCTTTGCCGTTGTACTGGTTCTACAGTAATATTTACACGATCATTCAAAACTATTTCCTTTATCGGAATAAGGATAAAGAAGCAGCACTGGCGAATGTGAAAACAGCCAGTCTCGCGAAAACAGGTTCCTCCAATAGTAAGAAAAAAGGTGGTAAAAACACGAAGGGGGCTAAAAAGTCGAGATGACCAAAGTCGTGACATCAGGAAAAACCGTTGAAGATGCTGTAAGACAAGGACTCTCCCAGCTGGGAGTAAGCCGTGAACGGGTAACCGTAAGCGTGTTGGAACAGCCGTCAAAAGGATTCCTGGGGTGGCTCGGGGTCAAGAAGGCGAAGGTGGAGCTTACGCTGCTCTCTGAGCCGTCTCCTGAAACCACACACGCGGCTGAACTTCATGTATCGGCTCAAGCACCTTCTAGCGTGGGACAGGCTTTATCAAAAGAAACTGGGCCTGTTGCACAGGAAGCACAGATGAACATGGAAGCACCCTCGGGACATATAGATGCTTATGAAGAGGCGGTGCGTTTCATCCGTGAAACAGCAGCAGGAATGGGACTGGACGTTAAAGTCGATGTCCGCCACCGCAAGGATGAAAGTACACTGGATATCTCCGGACCGTCGCTCGGTATGTTGATCGGCCGCAGAGGACAGACGTTGGATGCATTGCAGTACCTAACGAATATCGTTGCCAACCGTCATTCTGACAAGTTCATCCGAATTGTGCTGGATGCCGAGCAATTTCGTGCACGTCGGCAAAAAACGCTGGAGGATTTGGCAGATCGGTTGGCGAACCAGGCTATTCGTTATGGCAAGGAAGTGGTACTGGAGCCAATGCCGTCACAGGAGCGGAAGCTGATTCATGCCAAGCTCCAACAGCATGCGCTGGTTAGAACATACAGCAAGGGGGACGAGCCCAATCGGCGCGTCATCATTGCTAAAAAATAATCCGACGCAATGGCTCTCTGCAAGATGCAGAAGCCATTGCTTTTTTTCTTATATTTCTCGCTGAAACGGCTGCCGTCCTTGATGAAGGACGGCAATGTCGTTTCTACTTGATAGGAGGTAGAAACTTTATGCTGAGTGATACTATAGCTGCCATTGCAACGGCTGTCGGCGAGGGCGGCATTGCGGTTGTACGAGTCAGCGGTCCAGAAGCGGTCACAGAAGTGGAGGCTTTGTTCCGTAGTAAAACACCTCTAAGCAAGGCTCCAACTCACACAGTACATTATGGACATATTATAGATCCTCAAAGCCAGGAAAAGGTGGAGGAAGTTTTAGTTACAGTGATGCGGGCGCCACGCTCTTTTACGACAGAAGATGTCGTAGAAATCAGCACTCATGGCGGGGTCGTAGCCGTCAAACGGGTGATGGATTTACTATTACTGCAAAATATACGTCTGGCTGAGCCAGGTGAATTTACGAAACGTGCTTTTCTGAATGGTCGTATTGATCTGAGTCAGGCAGAGGGTGTCATTGACTTAATCCGCTCCAAATCAGATAAAGCTTTTTCGGTGGCTTTGAAGCAGGTAGATGGACAACTGTCCCAGAATATTCGTCGTCTGCGTCATGTCTTGGTGGAGACACTTGCTCATATTGAAGTGAACATTGATTATCCTGAGCATGATGTCGAATCTTTTACATCTGACTTAATCAAGGATAAAAGCAGTCAGGTTATGACGGAAATTGATCGGCTGCTGCATACGGCGGAGCAGGGAAAGATTTTGCGCGAAGGGCTGACTACAGCGATTGTTGGAAGGCCAAATGTGGGCAAATCGTCACTGCTGAACACATTGGCTCAGGGCGAGCGGGCCATTGTGACCGATATTCCGGGCACAACTCGTGACGTTATTGAGGAATATGTGACGATTAATAGTATTCCGCTCAAGTTGCTGGATACAGCAGGGATTCGTGAAACGATGGATGTAGTGGAACGGATCGGAGTAGAACGTTCGAGAACGGCGGTTAGTGAAGCAGATCTGCTGCTCATCGTCATTAACGCCAACGAACCACTGCATGAGGATGAAATGGCATTAATGGAACAAATCCGCGGTAGACAAGCGATTGTGATTATGAATAAAATGGACTTACCGGCCCAAGTAGACCGGGATTTGTTGCTGCGTTATGTTCCCGAAGAGCTTATCGTACCGATGTCTGTGAAGGAAAATGAGGGAGCGGACCGACTGGAGCAGGCGATATCCAAGTTATTCTTTAGTGGCAAGCTGGAATCAGCGGATATGACATATGTCAGCAACGTACGGCATATTGCTTTGTTGAAGAAGGCGCACCAATCGCTGGTAGATGCCTATGAAGCCGCTGATCAATTTGTTCCGATCGACATGATCCAGATTGATGTAAGGCTGGCATGGGAGCATTTGGGCGAGATTGTAGGCGATACTGCGCATGATGCGCTAATAGATCAAATATTTTCACAATTTTGTCTGGGCAAATAGAACATTCAAGTATGGCTGGTATAAGCCTGCTATCGTTATAGATATACAAGAGCATATTCGGTGTGAAGACCGGAATGTATAAGGAGGTAAGAAAGGTATGGGTTACCAAGGAGGCGACTATGACGTAATTGTCGTAGGCGCGGGCCATGCGGGCGTAGAATCAGCCTTGGCAGCAGCACGGATGGGCTGCCGCACGTTGATGATTACAATTAACCTGGATATGGTCGCGTTCATGCCCTGCAACCCGTCTATTGGCGGTCCTGCAAAAGGGCATGTAGTGCGAGAAATTGATGCACTGGGCGGCGAAATGGGTCGGAATATTGATAAGACATTTATCCAAATGAGAATGTTAAATACTGGTAAGGGTCCGGCGGTTCATGCATTGCGTGCACAAGCAGACAAGTTTTCTTATCAGCATGCGATGAAGGAAACGATGGAAAAGGAACCGAATCTAACCTTACGCCAAGGTATGGTGGAAGAGCTGATTATGGAAGACGGTCATTGCGTAGGTGTAATTACGAAGACGGGCACAGAGTATCGAAGTAAAGCAGTTGTCCTGACCACAGGCACTTATCTGCGCGGAAAAATCATTATGGGCGAGCTGATGTATGAGAGTGGTCCGAACAATCAACAGCCTTCGTTGAGATTGTCTGAGCATTTGAGAGAACTGGGTTTTGATCTGGTTCGATTTAAGACAGGAACGCCACCACGTGTGCACAAGGACACGATTGATTTTAGCAAAACGGAAATACAACCGGGTGATGATCAACCGAAGTTCTTTTCCTATGAAACGAAGTCTTCGGATAATGAACAGCTTCCTTGCTGGCTGACATATACTTCAGTAGAAACACATCAGATTATTAATGATAATTTGCACCGTGCGCCCATGTTCTCTGGTCTGATTGAAGGAACGGGACCGCGTTATTGCCCATCTATTGAAGATAAAGTGGTACGTTTCAGTGATAAGCCTAAGCACCAAATCTTTTTGGAGCCTGAAGGTAAAAACACATCTGAATACTATGTTCAGGGCTTGTCGACCAGCTTACCAGAGGATGTGCAATTAGCTGTGCTGCGTTCAATTCCGGGGATGGAAAAGGTAGAGATGATGCGCAATGGCTATGCTATTGAATATGATGCAATGGTACCTACGCAGTTATGGCCTACTTTGGAAACGAAGAAAGTTCCTGGCTTGTTCACAGCAGGTCAGATTAACGGTACCTCTGGTTATGAAGAAGCTGCGGGCCAAGGAATTATGGCAGGGATTAACGCAGCTCGTAAGGTGCAGGGCAAAGAGCCCGTCGTATTGGACCGTTCGCAAGGCTACATTGGGGTTCTGATCGATGATTTGGTGACGAAGGGGACGAATGAGCCTTATCGTCTGCTGACGTCGCGTGCAGAATACCGTCTGTTATTGCGTCATGATAACGCGGACCTGCGATTGACTCCGATCGGGCATGATATTGGCCTAATTACGGATGAACGATACGAGCGCTTTTTGGATAAAAAGCAAAAGGTAGAGCAAGAGATTGAGCGTTTGCGCTTGGCGAAGGTTCGTCCGGTTGATATAAATGAGATGCTGGAGCAAGGCGGATCTGCACCAATACAGGATGGCAGTAATTTGTTAACGGTGCTACGTCGACCAGAGATCAGTTATGCGCAAGTAGCACAAATCTCACCTTCACCTATAGCTCTTACTGAGGAAGAACAGGAGCAGGTGGAAATCCAGATTAAGTATGCGGGCTACATTGAAAAGCAATTGATGCATGTGGAGCGTCTGCAAAAGATGGAGAAGAAGAAGCTCCCAGAGGATATTGTATACAATGAAGTTCAAGGACTGGCCATTGAAGCCAAGCAGAAGCTTGAAAAGATCCGTCCGATGTCGATTGGTCAAGCATCCCGTATTTCGGGTGTAACTCCTGCGGATATTTCCATTTTGCTGGTTTATCTGGAGCATTATAACCGCGTAACGGCAGCAAGGGGATCATAATGGACGCGATACAACAGCAATTTAAGCAGCGGCTGGCAGAGCATAGTATTGTGATTAATGACAGTCAGTTAGATCAGTTTGAAACATATTACCGTGTGCTGGTTGAGTGGAATGAAAAAATGAACCTGACGGGTATTACTGAGCGCGATGCAGTGTACACCAAGCATTTTTATGATTCTCTTTCCCTGGCCTTTTATGTTCCATTAAATGATGTGGGAAGCTTGGCTGATATTGGATCAGGTGCAGGTTTTCCAGGCATTCCTTTGAAAATATGCTTTCCGCAGATTCAGTTGACTATTGTAGATTCATTGAACAAACGTATACAATTCTTGGCCCATGTAGTAGAGCAGTTGGGTTTGGAAAATGTTGAACTGGTTCACAGCAGGGCAGAGGAATTGGGGCGTAAACCAGGATACCGCGATAGCTATGATCTAGTGACAGCCAGAGCGGTTGCTCGTCTCGCCGTATTGAATGAATTTTGTTTGCCGTTTGTCCGTGAAGGGGGACACTTTGCCGCGATGAAGGGTAGTGATCCTACGGAGGAAATCAAGGAAGCTTCCTACAGCTTGAAGGAGCTAAAAGGAAAAATCAAACATGTTCAGGCTTTCCAGCTACCTGTTGAAGATGCAGCCAGACATATGATTATTATTGAAAAAATAGCGGCGACACCACGGAAATATCCACGTAAGCCGGGTACTCCTTTGAAGACGCCGTTAGTGTAATTGTTTGAAAGAAAGTGAATGTTTCACGTGAAACATTCACTTTTTTTATGGCTGACAGACTCTTTACATAAAAGACACTTTGCTAACATGCGTTCTTGTTTTCATGAGGGAAGAATATGGATAGATAGTTGTCAAAGAGGATGCATAATTTATTATCTGATCCTTCCGAAAAGCTGATAGAGACGATAGGATTATGGCTGGAAAAGTGATAGAATAGAGATAATCGTTTTAATGTAAGTTGACTGCTCCCGTACCCATGAATTCAGATATACATATAGGGCAGTGGGACAACAAATGTCAGGGGTGTACGTGGAGTGTACCCGCTTACGGCGCTGTTTCATATAAAAGGGTCTACGATCCGCGTAAGGAACTGTTTTTCACGAAGCGCTGTTAGTATGGTGCTATTATGAAATTAGGTGGTATTATACGGAATGAAAGAACAATTTTCCAAGCTATTTGGTTTGACGGAGCGATCTACTGGGGACGAAATAAAACAAATTCCAGTTCGGGATATTGTCAGCAGTCCTTATCAGCCCCGTACCATATTTGACGATGAGAAGATTGATGAGCTATGCCAGACCATTAAGACGCATGGTGTAATTCAACCGATTGTCGTTCGTTTCCGTAATGGACAATATGAGATTATAGCAGGGGAACGTCGTTGGAGAGCTGTCACCAAGCTGGGTATGGAAACTATTCCAGCCATTGTTCGTGAGTTTAATGATTCACAAGCTGCATCCATCGCGTTGATTGAGAATCTTCAACGGGAAGGGTTAACTGCGATTGAAGAGGCTGTAGCTTACCAAAAGCTGATTGATCTACACCAGCTCACCCAGGAAAGCCTCGCTCAACGACTTGGCAAAAGCCAATCCACTATTGCTAACAAGATACGGCTGCTTCATCTGCCGGAGAGAGTGAAAGAGGCTCTAATGGAACGGAAGGTGTCCGAGCGTCATGCTCGTGCATTATTGTCATTAGAGACCGAAGAACTACAGTACAAGGTTTTAGATGAAGTGATTGCCAAGGAACTCAATGTGAAGCAGACAGAGGCAAGAGTTGCCTTTTATAAACAAGTATCCACCAATAAGAAATCGAAGCGGATTTCCTTTACCAAGGATGTCCGGCTTGCGCTGAATACGATTCGTCAATCCATTGATATGGTGTCTGGCTCAGGCTTGGATATCAAAACCAAGGAATCTGATCATGAGGATCACTATGAGATTGTCATTCAAATTCCCAAACGTAAGTAAGGGATGAAGCGTACAGGCGGCAGCAATTGCCGCTTTTTCTGTCTAACGCCGAATAAAACCGCAGCATACTCAATTCTATTCTGAAATTGCCGTTATCCGTAAGTTAAGGACTAAGTAACGTCTCCATAGAGCGTTTTGTAGTTATGGAGTGTAGCAGGATTCCGATTAAATTATGAGGTGAATGAAGTGTCAAAAATAATAGCCGTAGCCAATCAAAAGGGCGGAGTAGGCAAAACAACTACTTCCGTTAATTTGGGCGCCGGACTTGCTTCCCTCGGCAAAAGGGTATTGCTCGTGGATATCGACCCGCAAGGTAATACAACCAGCGGTGTGGGTATCAATAAGGCGGACGTGGCAAATTGCATTTATGATGTACTCATTAACGAGGTTGATCCTAGCGAAGCTATTATGAGTACACAGGTTGAGGGATTAGATATTATTCCGGCAACCATTCAGTTAGCAGGCGCGGAAATTGAACTGGTGCCGACCATTTCTCGCGAATTGAGATTAAAAAGATCGCTTCAACTCGTTAAGCATAATTATGATTATATATTAATTGATTGCCCGCCATCGCTGGGTATTTTGACGCTTAATTCATTGACGGCTTCCGATTCAGTCATTATTCCAATCCAGTGTGAATATTACGCATTAGAAGGATTAAGTCAATTGTTGAATACCGTGCGATTAGTGCAAAAACATCTGAACACCTCACTGCAAATTGAAGGTGTGTTGTTAACCATGTTTGATGCCCGCACGAACTTGGGTATTCAGGTGATTGAAGAAGTGAAAAAGTATTTTCAAAGCAAGGTTTATCAGACGATTATTCCACGCAATGTGAGACTCAGCGAAGCACCATCACATGGCCAGTCCATTATTACGTATGATCCCCGTTCCCGTGGGGCAGAGGTATATATTGAGTTGGCAAAGGAAGTGGTATCTTATGAGTAAACGGTTGGGAAAAGGACTTGATGCACTCATTCCCTCCCTTATGGTCAATGAAGAGGATAAGGTTGTTGACATTCCGCTCAGCCAGTTGCGTGCGAACCCGTACCAGCCTCGAAAAACGTTTGATGAAGAGTCCATTAAGGAATTAGCCGAGTCCATTCGTCAGCACGGTGTTATCCAACCTATTATTGCACGTAGTGTATTGCGAGGATATGAAATCATAGCCGGGGAAAGGCGGTTTCGGGCGTCTCAATTTTGTGGGAATCCGACTATACCTGTGGTTGTTCGCAATTTTACGGATCAGCAGGTGATGGAGATTGCCCTGATTGAGAATTTGCAGCGTGAGAATTTGAATGCAATGGAAGTGGCAGTAGCTTATCAGGGATTGATGGATCAATTTTCTTTAACTCAGGAAGAGTTGTCCATGAAAGTGGGAAAATCACGTTCTCATATTGCCAATTTCCTTCGTTTGCTGGCATTGCCTGAAGAAGTTAAAGATCATGTTTCACGTGGAACATTGTCTATGGGACACGCTAGAGCTATTGTTGGGCTCAAAGATCCAGACATGGTGAAACAGTTAGCACAGCAATGTATTGAACAGCAGTGGAGTGTTCGCGAACTGGAGGAAGCTGTACAGCAGTTGGATCATAAGCCTGGTGAGGCGAAAGCCAAAATAAAGGTACGAAAAAAGGACCCCTATATTGACCATATGGAAGAGTCCCTGCGTGAACGCTTTAAAACAACTGTAAAGATCAAGCACAATAAGGATAAAGGCAAAATTGAATTGAATTATTACAGCCAGCAGGATTTGGAAAGATTACTGGAGCTATTACAGTAGTTTGTTGAAATATGGACATGTCTCCTTGAGCAAAATGGAAAGTGAGATATGTCTTTGCTTTGTCTGGAATTGCAGGAATTTAGAATGGTTTTGATGGATAAACTAATAGCCTTGTGTTATTTGTTTCGCTGTTCTCAAACATATAAAATATAAGTATGCAGGTACATGATTTTTGAGGTAGAGGAGTAGAAGCAAGCATATGGCTGAATTGAATGGACTAATCATGGAACAGCTTGCCGGAATCGTTGCAGGGATCGTGCTTATTTTGCTCATCCTGTTGATTGTTATTATCGTGCAGGGTGCAAAGCTGAAGAAGATGCGGCGAAAGTATGAAACCATGATGGCAGGCAGCGGTGTCGAGAATTTGGAAACGCTGCTGATTGATTTGAAGGTACAGATGGATACGATTGAGGATGAGCAGGAAACCCATCGTGCAAGTATGAAATCACTACGCAGCAAACTGACTGGCTTGAAGGGACATATAGGCATTAAACGCTATAATGCCTTTGGTGAGAGAGGAAGCGATTTAAGCTTTTCTCTGGCTATTGTAGACGACAATCAGGATGGTATGGTATTAACCGGCATTTATAACCGAGATGGTTCATATGTGTATGCCAAGCCTCTGGAGGCGGGACAATCCACCTATTCCTTATCACCTGAAGAAAAAGAAGCCGTTACTCTTGCGCAGCAAGCAGGACAGAACGGTAATGCCACTCCTTAATCGCGGAGTATAGGCTGCCAGCAATAATATCTGATAATTTCATTACCAAATTTAGTCTCGTGTTTTGCAGCACGAAGTATTCCATGAAGCCGCCGACGTTAACGATACCAGTCAAATGGATATCGCCGACCGGCGGTAATTCTTTATTTACACCTGCTCCCGGCTTGAGAGGGCCTTCTGAAACCTGAATGCATCCAACACTGGAGGTTTGTCCAAGACATGCATCTATGCCAATGATATAAGGCTGTTCATATCGGTCTTGTATGCCGTTCAGCGTCGTTTGCAGGTTCATGGCATGTACAGGCTCCTCTAATGTACCGTATAGGTTAAACAGAGGGCTTTTGTAACGTGATAAATGCGTACCTACGAGCGGGCCCAGACAATCTCCAGTAGAACGGTCGGTGCCGATGCAAATAATGACGATATTTTGCAGACTCGGCGCCTGGTGCAGATGGAACAGCAGACGATGGATGATGGCTGATTGGATCCCGGGGTCTGTGTGTGATATTTTTAGGCTTAGGGGTTCTTGCCCCGGAATGAAGTCAGATGGATGAGTCATGGAATCTTCCTTTCGTTCTGTAATGGAGTGTGCGGGTTATGCTCGCTGTACCTTGGAGAATAACAATTAGCCTGTGGGTAACATTTATGCTCAAGATAGTAGCTAGTATATGGATAAACTTGTGCTTTTATACTCGAAGGAAGTAGATTATTCATAGCCATATGTTTGAAGTCAGTAGATAAGCTTATATAGTAGGAAATAGAATTCGGGAAGCAGGAAGAGTAGTTCCCTTGTTTAAGGAGGAGTACAGCATGACCTTTATACATTGGTTAGCCGGTAATGTAGGTACGGATGACGTAGTGAAAGATGCGATTCACTGGAAGGATGCTGTATGGAAATGGCTTACTGATAGTGCGATGTGGTCGACCTTTTTGTTTGTAATTTTGAAAATCGCGATTATTTTTATCATCACACGTATCTTTATTCGAGTTATTAATAAAATTATAGATAAGTCGATGCAACAAAAGGGAGATAACGGCAGGTTTCGATTGAATACAAGGCGGTTAACGACTGTTGGGGAACTACTGAAAAATGTAACCAATATTGTATTTAATTTCATTTTGATTATGCTGGTGCTATCGCAAATGGGCATTAATCTCGGCCCTCTGATTGCTGGAGCTGGAGTGCTTGGATTGGCTGTTGGTTTTGGGGCACAGAGTTTGGTTAAGGATGTAATTACCGGATTCTTTATTATTTTTGAAGATCAATTTGCCGTAGGAGATGTCATTCAGACAGGTACTTTCAAGGGTACGGTGGAAATGATCGGGCTGCGCACAACCAGACTGGTGAGCTGGAAAGGTGAGGTGTACATTTTACCAAACGGCTCAATTACAACGGTAACGAACTTCTCTATGTCCAACGCGTTAGCGGTAGTGGATGTGCCAATGAAGGCCGAGCGTAGCCTGGAGGAAGCAGTTGGTTTGGTAAAACAGGCAATCCAAGGTATTGAAGAGTCCAATGTACAGATACTTAATATACCGGATGTGTTAGGGGTTCAGTCCATGACTACCTCAGAGTATATTGTGCGTGTTGTGGCAGAATGTATGCCGAATACAGGGGCCGTGGTAGAGCGTGATATTCAGAATAACATCAAGAAGGCCCTAGAGGATGAGGAACATCGTCAGGCAGCCTTGGAGACAGCGATAACCCTAGAAAAAGAAGATGAACAAGGAAGAAAAGGGGGAGAGAAGGGTGGAGCGTAAGTCATTTGAACTAGGGGACATTGTACAGATGAAGAAGCCTCATCCGTGTGGAACGAATGAAATGGAAATTATCCGCATGGGGATGGATATTCGAATCAAATGTGTGGGTTGCCAGCATAGTGTGCTGATTCCGCGTGCCAAGTTCGAAAAGAATATGAAGAAAGTGCTGCGATCAAAGGCTAATGCCGACGAGCAAAACACAGAAGCAAATTGAGCCAAGAAAGATGAATGGTGATGAACCAGAATCAGCTTGCGTCACAGTTGCAATGATGATATAATTATCCTTGCTGCGGAAAGGTACCCAAGAGGTCTAAGGGGGCTGACTCGAAATCAGTTAGGCGTCGCAAGGCGTGCGTGGGTTCGACTCCCACTCTTTCCGCCACTAACTTCATTAAATAAACCAATCTCTTACGTCTGTGACGTAGGGGATTTTTTGTTTGTGGAATAAAAGGTCAACAGACTGTGATAAAGTGAAAAGCACTAAGATAAACCATGAGAGTAAAGGAAGAAACAATTACAAATCTATTGGGATGAATAAGGCGTTATAGCAAAAAAATGCTCCTGACAGCGGGGAAATTATTGCCGTTAGGAGCACTCTTTTGTTATAGCTGGTTAGGCGGGTAATGATAGCGTTTTGTTTTTTTTGAGCCAGAGATCATCAGAAGGATCGCTGCAATCAAATGGAGAGCCCAGCCTACAAAGGGTATCCAGGCCAGCAAAGAAGTGAGTACTCCCCATACGGAGCCGTAGATCGCCTCCTGATTGCGTAACGACAGGATAAGTGTTACTGCATGCAGGACAAGCATAAATCCCAGAGCCGAGTAGCCGGTCCCCATGACAATAGCTCCCCCCACAATCGGTACGGCAAGCACCAATTCGAATATACCTGATATCCACTTTAATATTCGAGAATAGCTCATCTTTAAACCTCCGTAGATAGTAGGTCTTTGTACTTGGATATATTCTAGCAGAAGGAGCTGAATTAATCTGCATTTTACCAGGATATGCAAAAAGTCCGATAATGCAACAAAGGAGGACCACAAAGGTCCTCCATCGTAGGCGATACATTTTTAACAGGATACGATCTGTCCAATCACATCATGAAACTCGGTGTACTGACCAGCAATACCGTGTTGAAAAGACAGTGTCCTTTTACACAAACCTAACGCTTCTAATGCCCGGAATGGATCTCCTAACAGTTTGTCCGGCTACGTCGTCCAACGGAACCACACCTCTCTGTTGTATCGCCTAATCATAATATGGCCAGGATTCCGAGAAAATATACATTAGTGGACACGAGCTTTCGTTTTTTTCTTCCATTTGCGATTATGGTTGGCGGTCTCCGGAAAAGAATCGCCTCTTTCCAGCGTTACCTGCTGCGGATTTTGGATTTCAGTATGGAAGCTCTTTTCTCCGACCTCCATGTATACGCCGTCGTTTGGGACCTTATCCCCTGGTTCGAACTCAGTCTTTTCACCCATACGGTGTTACCTCCTTAGATAAATGAATTTGAACTGCAACGGTTATTGTGCGCTGTCTTGAACAGAAACATGCGAAACCGGGTATACAGATACTCAGTGAATCAAATGATTTCCTTTATATATGCGAAATTTTTGATGTTATATAAAATTGTATAAAGCTAATGATATGCAGTGTATTTAGCCGTATTAGGCTTGTGTATTGAATTTGTAGGTTGCATTCAGTTGCTCGATTTGGTAAACTGTTTTAGTGCGAGCTTAGGCTCGTTCCTTGCTCTCAACTGAGATTGAGGGCCTTATGTCCATAAGGAGGTGTAAAGAATGCGCAAATATGAAGCGATGTATATTATTCGTCCTGACATTGAACAAGAAGCTGTTCAAGCGACAGTCGATAAATTCCAAGGTATCATCTCTAACGGCGGTGGCGAAATTACGAGTCACGATGTAACTAAACGCCGTCTTGCGTATGAGATCAAGAAATTCCGTGATGGTTCTTTCGTTCTGGTAAACTTCACAGCAGAACCTGCTGTTGTTACTGAGCTTGAGCGTATCATGAAAATTTCTGACGAAGTAATTCGTTATCTCATTACGAACGACGTAGCTTAATTATTGTACGTGATTATGTAATGAACAACGCTCAAAGGAGGGGATTGGATTGTTGAACCGTGTCATTTTGATCGGTCGTTTGACCAAAGATCCAGAGCTGCGCTATACACCGTCTGGTGTAGCAGTAACCCAGTTCACCCTGGCTGTAGACCGTCCGTTTACGAGTCAAGGCGGCGAACGGGAAGCGGATTTCTTGCCGATCGTAACCTGGCGTCAGCTTGCTGAAACATGCGCTAACTATCTTCGCAAAGGTCGTTTAACGGCTGTTGAAGGCCGTGTTCAGGTGCGTAATTATGAGAACAATGAAGGAAAACGTGTATACGTGACTGAAATTGTAGCTGATAATGTGCGTTTCTTGGAATCTAACCGCGATGGCGGTAACGGTGGCGGCAATAGCGGTGGAGCTGCGCGTGAGGAGTCTCCTTTCGGAGGCGGTAACAGCAATAGTGGACGCGGGAATAATAACTCGCGAAACAATCAGGATCCTTTTTCCGATGACGGAAAACCGATCGATATTTCGGATGATGATTTACCATTTTAATTGGGAAAGGACTGACAAAGAATGGGCTTCAGACAAAGAGAAGGCGGAGACGATAACAAAAGACCAGCTCGTCGTGGTGGTCGCAACAAACGTCGTAAAGTATGTTTCTTCACTGTGAACAAAATTACTCACATTGACTATAAAGATACAGACCTGCTTAAAAAATTCATCAGCGAACGTGGAAAAATTCTTCCTCGTCGTGTGACTGGAACAAGCGCGAAATATCAACGTATGTTGACAATCGCTGTTAAACGTTCCCGTCAAATCGCATTGCTTCCTTACACTACTGAATAGTAGTGGGTGGAAAAAAGAGACGTTCCCGATCCCGGGAATGTCTTTTTTTGTGATCTTTTATATTGACAACAAGTGCCATCTATTGTAACTTACTAATAATACAATCCATGTTTACCCATAAACCATAGTATACCTTTTAATGGCTTGTGAAATTACAAGCTCCTCAACTCGCCAGAGTAAACAATTTAGCCTCCCGGAATGTTATTTTATATTACATGTAATCTTGTTTTTTGTCATTTTCCACAAGTAAAATTCATAAAGTTTACATAAATGGATATTTTGCATTTTTATATTACATAAAAAAAGATATTGACGTGATATTATTTTACACTTAAGATAAACCTTAATAAAAATGTAATGGTTGTTAACGCACAAAATTGACCAGAGGTCTAAAACACGTGTTTACGCTATTAAAGATAGTAAGGAGGATGTGCAAACTTCATTTTCAAACCTCAAGCTTTAACGAATCACCGCAGGAATGAGACAGGCTGTTAAATAAAGAACCGACTAAGGGGGATTAACAGGATGATGCAGACGAAGAAATGGGTTTCTTTGCTTATGATGCTTACGATCGTTGGTGTTCTGTTTGCAGGATGTAGCGGAGGTGCCAATGAGGCACAGCCACAGCAAGGCAATGCGGGCAATAAAACAGAGGGAAATGAAGCAAGTGCACCTGTTACGGAGGGCGTTATTAAAGCAACTGATCTGTCGCAAAACCCTCCGGGAGCGACTAATCGGAAAGATAATATTGTAGTAGGTATGACATCACCAAAAGGGGTATTCAACCCGCTATTCTGGCAAACGACTTACGATTTATATGTAGTCAGAACAGTATTTGATTCCTTCTTACAGGTTAAGGCGGATGGTACATATGAAAATAGTTTGGCTGAAAAGGTTGATGTATCGCCGGATGGTCTAAAATACACATTCCATCTGAAACCAGGTGTGAAGTATAGTGACGGCACTCCAGTAACCGTGAAGGATTATGCTTTTGTACTCAAAGTGCTGCATGATCCGAATTATGATGGAGAAACCGATGTATTGTCTTTTAAAATTAAAGGCGGTAAAGAATATCACGATGGCAAAGCAAATGATATCTCGGGGATCAAGGTCATTGATGATAATACAGTAGAGGTCACCGTTACAGAAGCAACAGCGTATACGAAGGATTTTCTGGGTGAGCAATACTTTATGCCAGAAGCTTATTACGGAAAAGGATTTAAAAAAGGTAACCTGGACAGCATCAAGGCGCTTAATAATAAGCCGATCGGCTCTGGTCAGTACGTACTGAAGAGCTTCTCCCCAGGTCAACAAGTCGTATTGGATGCGAATCCAAACTACTTTAAAGGCGCACCAAAGGTGAAATCAGTTATTTTTAAAACAACAACAGAAGAAACGAACCTGTCTATGCTGCAAACGGGCGAAACGGACATGGACAACATCACAGTTACGGAAGACAATGTAGAGGAATTAAAGGCATTGGGCTTCTTAGACGTGAATATTATGCCAACGAACGGCTATGGATACATTGCGTTTAATCACAAGGAAAAGAAATTTCAGGACCCTAAAGTACGTCAGGCTTTAACTATTGGGTTAAACCGCAAGGAGATTGTGCAGGGCGTGTATGGTCCATATGCGAATGTTATTAACATTCCACAATCTACAGAATCTTGGTCTTATACGGATGAAGGCATCAACAAATACGAATTTGATACAGCTAAGGCGAAGGCTTTGCTGGATGAGGCAGGCTGGAAGGTTGGTGCTGACGGAATCCGCGAAAAGGGCGGAGAAAAGCTGACCATTAACTTCTCTGCGACTGCTGATAATCCAGTAGTAGAGGCCTTGCTACCGATCATGTCCAATAACTATAAGGAGCTAGGCATCAAGCTGACTTCCGAAACTTTAGATTTTAACGCCATTATGGATAAAAAGGACACAGGCAAGTTTGATATGTTCTTCGCGGCTTGGGGCTTAACTCCAGACCCGGATACAACGACTTTTATTACGAATGGTGCACAAAATGATATCGGCTATTCCAATAAGAAGGTCGATGAACTAACGCTTGCTGGTAAGCATGAGCTGGATCAAGAGAAACGCAAACAGATTTACAAACAGCTCTATCAAGAGCTAAACAAAGATCTGCCAACTATCTTTATGTACCAACGCAGAGATATGTGGCCAGTTAATGGACGTGTAACCGGCTTGGAAATTACACCATACAAAGATTTTGAGTTCACTCTGCATAACGCTCAGATCGCTCAATAAGGGTTGCCAATCGTATGCTCAGCTCTCACGAGCTGGGCATATCACTTTATTCGTCTGGAGGAATGAATATGAAGCAGTACATTATTCGAAGACTGCTGCAACTCATCCCCACACTTATTGGCATATCCATTATCGTATTTGCGATTTCAGCCATGGTGCCGGGTGATTATATTACAGCCAAGCAGAACCCGAATATGACGGCCGAAAAGGCGCAGCAGCTACGACATATCTACGGGCTGGATAAACCGGAATACCAACGCTATTTTATATGGGCCGGTAATATGTTAAAGGGGAATATGGGGGATTCATTACAGCATAAGCAGCCGGTAACGAAGGTCATTGGCAATTATGTATGGAACTCATTTATTATCGCTTTTTTTAGTCTTATTTTTAGCTGGTTGATTGCGGTTATTGCAGGGGTATTTTCAGCCAAGTTCCAATATTCGTTATTCGATAAGTTTGTCACATTATTCATTTTCTTATGTATGTCGCTGCCTTCATTTTTTATTGGTCTATTGGTCATCAAAATATTTGCCCTGGAGTGGGGGGTTCTCCCGGTTGGGGGCATGACCACAGCAGGGATGGAGCCAGGCTCATGGGCTTATATTGTAGATGTTCTCAAGCATATGTTCCTGCCGACACTCGTACTTACGATGCTGAGCACAGGAAGTCTGACCCGGTATTTCCGTACAGGCATGTTGGAGGTCATTCGTCAGGATTATATTCGTACCGCACGCGCCAAAGGTCTGAAGGAACGTACGGTTATTTTCAAGCACGCACTGCGCAATGCACTGATTCCAGCCATCACACTACTCGGCTTCGAGCTTCCGGCCTTATTTGGTGGGGCGATGATTCTGGAGAAGGTATTTGTGTGGCCGGGTGTGGGTCAGGTCTATCTGGAGTCGATCAGTATGCGGGATTATCCGTTTATGTTGGGCTTCACGATTTTCCTAGCGGTACTTACGCTTATCGGTAATTTGCTCTCTGATGTATTGTATGGCATGGCAGATCCAAGAATTCGCTTGAAGTAGGAGGGATACTATTGTCCGCAGAAACAGTCACGATTGAAAAGAATCAAAAGGCGGCGATCCGTCCTGAAGCGTCTCCATGGAGAATCGCCGTTCGCCGTTTTAACCAAAACCGTCTGGCTTTGGCTGGTCTCGTTATATTAATTCTGATGGTTACCATTTGTATATTTGGACCGATGATTTCACCTTATCATTTAGACGATTACAAGCTAGCTGACAAAAATTTATCGCCTAATGCTAAGTACTGGCTTGGGACGGATAAGTTTGGTAGAGATATTTTGCTGCGTACGATGCTGGCCGGCCGTATTTCCTTGACGGTGGGGCTAGTTGCCACGTTTATTTCGGTCATGATCGGGGCGACGCTGGGTGCGTTGGCAGGATTTTATCGTAAAGGCGTGGATACGGTTATTATGCGGATTGCCGATATTTTCATGGCACTCCCTACATTACCGCTGCTTATTATTTTAGGTGCTGTTCTGTCGGATTTGAAGGTCGATCCGTCGAATCGCATTTATTTTCTGATGCTCATTATCGGGATTCTGAGCTGGACGAGCTTGTCCCGTCTGGTCAGAGGGCAGATTCTTACGCTGCGTGAACAGGAGTTTATGCAGGCGACGGAAGCGCTAGGCTTGAGAGACCGTCGCAAAATATTCCGACATTTGCTGCCGAACACGATTCCTACCATTATTGTTACGGCTACGCTTGGAGTAGCGGGTGCAATTATTACAGAATCTGCGCTCAGTTACTTGGGGATTGGCGTTGTGCCGCCCACACCTTCGTGGGGAAACATGATATCGGCTGCGAATAACCTAATTGACTTCCGCAAACGGCCTTGGATATGGGTTCCACCGGGAATGTGTATTCTCATTACAGTTGTAGCGATTAACCTGATTGGTGACGGTTTGCGTGACGCACTGGACCCTAAAATGAAGAAGTAGGAGACGAACGTTTATGGAAAATGCTTTGATTGAATTTCGTAACCTGAAAACCCACTTTCATACCTCTAACGGAACTGTCAAAGCGGTCAATGACGTCAGTTTTAAAATTCGTGAGGGTGAAACGCTCTGTGTGGTAGGAGAATCAGGCTGCGGTAAGAGTGTAACAGCGATGACGATGATGCGGTTGATTGATTCTCCCCACACCTCAGACGGACAAATCTGGTTTGAGGGCAAGGACCTTCTAAAACTCAATAAAGGTCAAATGCAGCAGATTCGCGGCAATGACATCTCGATTATTTTTCAGGAGCCCATGTCTTCTCTGAATCCCGTGCTTACGATTGGGGAACAGATCACGGAGCCATTGCTGATGCACACATTAATGAGTAAAAAAGAAGCACATGCTCGGGCAATTGAGCTGATTAATTTGGTGGGGATTTCACGTTCAGAGGAAATATTTCATTCCTATCCTCATGAATTGAGTGGCGGTATGCGCCAGCGGATCATGATTGCCATCGCATTAAGCTGTAATCCGAAGCTATTGATTGCGGATGAACCAACAACGGCACTGGATGTTACGATTCAGGCACAGATTCTGGATTTAATGCGGGATTTGAAGGATAAGCTTAAAACGTCCATTATGCTCATCACGCACGACTTGGGCGTCGTGGCAGAAATGGCTGATTATGTAGTTGTTATGTATGCTGGAAACGTCATTGAAGAGGCGCCTGTCATTGAGCTGTTTAAAAATCCGCAACATCCATATACTCAAGGCTTATTAAAGGCGAAGCCCGTCATTAATCAGAAAATGGATCGACTCTATTCCATCCCAGGACAGGTTCCAAACCCGATTGAGCTAGGAGAAAATTGTAATTTTCATGATCGGTGCGCCCATTGTATGCAAATTTGCAAGGATCAGGCTCCTCCCTTGAATGAAAAGGAGAATGGTCATAAGGTTGCCTGCTGGCTATATGAGAAAGAAGGAGGGCAACGGATATGAGCGAGCCTTTGATTCAAGTGGAAGGGCTGAAAAAGTATTTCCCGATCACAGGCGGAATTTTTCAGCGTACTGTCGGACATGTGAAAGCAGTCGATGACGTATCCTTTAACATTCATAAGGGTGAATCCTTCGGTCTGGTAGGAGAATCGGGTTGCGGCAAAAGTACGATTGGACGTACGATTCTCAGATTGATGGATAAGACAGAGGGATCGGTACGATATAAAGGCGAGGATTTGCACGCGTTAAACAAAGAGCAGATCCGTGCGCTTCGTCCGAAGTTGCAAATCGTCTTTCAGGACCCTTTTAGCTCACTGAATCCGAGAATTAAGGTCGGTGAAGCCATTGGAGAGGCATTGCTGGATCACGGGTTGATTGATCGTAGTGAGCTGCGGAAGAAGGTCAATGAAACGCTGAACATTTGCGGGCTGTCCTCGTATCATTATGATCGGTATCCGCATGAGTTCTCTGGCGGTCAGCGCCAGCGGATCGGGATTGCACGGGCTTTGATTTTGAATCCTGATTTTATTGTGGCTGACGAGCCGGTATCTGCTCTGGATGTGTCTATTCAGGCCCAGATCATTAACTTGTTAAGTGATTTGCAGCAGGAACGCCAATTGACCTATCTGTTCATCTCGCATGATCTAAGTGTAGTCGAGCATCTGTGTAGCCGGATTGGCGTGATGTATCTGGGTTCAATGGTAGAGCTTTCCTCTAAGGAGGAACTGTTCAGTAATCCGCTTCATCCGTACACGAAGGCGCTGCTATCGGCAGTACCGATTCCCGATCCCACGATCAAGAGACAACGGATTGTGTTGAAAGGAGACATCCCATCTCCGGCCAATCCGCCTTCAGGATGCAAGTTTCATACACGTTGTCCTATGGCAGAAGCACGTTGTAAAACAGAGACTCCGGTATACCGCGATGCGGGCGATCAGCATTTTGTAGCCTGTCACTTTGCCTAAAATATAATAATTAGGAAGCAAAATATCCGTCATTCTGAAAGCAGAATTGACGGATATTTTGGCGTGGAATAAAAAAGGTAAAAAAATTGTATCTTTTTTTCGAAAAATTGCAGACAAAATGGATTTTTCATCGTCTAATAAAGTATGGAGGTTATTACGATGATGAAAAAACATTGGTTACGTTGGGCTATTGTCGTCCCGGTACTTATTATATTGATTTTTATTACGCTTGGGCCCCGCCTGTTGATCGGAAAGCCGAATGTGGATGCAGAGGCTGCGGTGCTGATGGACATGCATACTGGGGAATTACTGATGGATGTGAACGGCGATACGCCTATGCCTTCCGCAAATATGTCCAAGCTCATGACCGAGCTATTGGTGCTGGAGGATATTCGGGCCGGACGGTTAGGCTGGAATGATGAAGTGCGAATTAGCCGTTACGCGAGTACGGTGGGCGGTGTAAATCTCTCCCTCCGGTATGGTGAAAGGATGACCGTATCCGAATTGTTCCAGAGTATGGTTGTGTATTCAGCGAATGATGCCGCTGTCGCGTTAGCGGAGCGTTCAGCAGGGAATGAATCAGCTTTTGTGAAGCGTATGAATGGAAAAGCTGCCCAAATTGGGTTGTCATCCGATAGTCGCTTTAGCAATGCGTCTGGGGCAGGTCAGAGTGAACTGGGGCCGAATCACCCTGAGGATATTCAGGGAGAAACGAAAATGACAGCAAGCGACACGGCAAAGTTGGCCTCCTATTTGATTACGTCACACCCGGAGATTTTGAGAACGTCCAGTCGTACGCAAATGGAGTTGAAGGATAAAGGCATCTACATTAGTAATACGAACTGGATGCTGCCTTCCTTGGCTGGACCGTACTCTTACGCGGGAACGGACGGACTGAAAGCAGGGTACACAAGCGATGCTGGATACTGCTTCACGGGCACAGCTGAGCAGCATGGAAGACGGCTAGTTGCTGTGGTGCTGGGTGCACCGAGCAAGGAAGAGCGTTTTGAGCAGACACGGAAGTTGTTCGATTATGGTTTTTCCCTGTCGACTTCTTTCCCGGTGAGACTGCAAAATTTGGTGAAACTGGCTCCACATTAAGGCGAAAAATGACTTTGAAAGCTACATAGGATACGGATATAAACATGAATTGGGGCTTTGACCGTGAGGTCGAAGCCTTTTTTGGCATGAATTTGAGAAGCTGACCACGCCATGATACTTTTGACAACAGGGTAGCAGACCTTTTATGCTTTGAGGGGAAGTTTTCGCTTCATGTGGGACCAATTCGGTTTAATGAAGAGATGGGATTTGTGACGGAAAGAAGGAAGGTACCTGTTATGGAGAGAAGACATAAGAGAAGGACCAGTGGAAAGCCCAAAAAGAAAAAGAGGTTTACCGCTCTATATATTTCATGTATTGTTTTATTTTTGATTGCAGTGGGAGGCTACCTATTCCGCAAACAGCTGACACTGGTGGCTTTTGATTGGTTTGTATCACCGACGTTGGAGAGCAAGCTGGAGAAATCCTATCAGCCGCGACAATCCGGTGAACAGCAGCAGCAAGAGACAGTAGCTTACCGTAAGGAGCCCTTTTCGGTGCTGTTACTGGGTACAGATGAAAGGCCAAATGAAAAGGCGCGTGGTCGTTCGGATACGGTTATGTATGCAGTAGTACGGCCCGCAGAATCGCGTCTGCTTTTGATTTCCATTCCAAGGGATACGTACGTACAGATTGTCGGACATGATCCGAATCGCGATGGCGAGGATGATTTTGATAAGTTGGGGCATGCTTATGCGTTCGGAGGCGCAGATATGTCCATGGCTACAGTAGAGAAGTTGATGGAGCATAAGGCCGATTATTATGCTACGATTAATTTCCAGGGTATTCAGGAGGCGGTGAATGCAGTGGGTGGAGTTGTGCTTCCCATCGACAAGCCCATTGAGAATAAGAACCCGCTGCATATCAAGTTCCGTATTGAGGCGGGCAAGCCGCTTTATAATGGTGAGGAAGCGATGTATTATGTTAGATATCGGGAAGATAGCGACTTCAACCGCACAAAACGGCAGCAAATATTTTTAAACGCTATGGCGGATAAGCTGCTGAATATCAACGGAATTACCAAGATCCCGGAGCTGCTCGATATTATGGGAGCCAATTTTAAAACCGATATGGAACCTACTTTTATTACTGGACTTGGCAAGCAAGCTATTTCGCAGGGGAATCCACAAATTTCAAGTTTTACGATTACGGGGGAAGGGTTCAAGAAGAAGGGCCTGTATTATGACCGGGCTAATGAACAGGAACTTGAATATGCCAGACTCATCATTGCGAACTGGCTTGATTCTGATACAACCCCGCAGACGCTGAGGCTTCCCGACAAGCAGGACATTCAGTGAGTAATCAATGGATTTATATTTGATTTTGAGGGGGATTCGTTTCTCATGAATATCGCTTTTTTCTTGCTTCCCAAACAGGAAGTTGCTTGTGTAACGGCAGATGCTACTTTACGGCAAACGTTGGAACGGATGGAATATCACCGTTTTACAGCGGTTCCTATTTTGGATAAAGAAGGTAGATATACAGGTACGGTTACAGAAGGTGATCTGTTGTGGCATATGAAAGAGTCCGAGGGGAAAATCACCTTTGAAAACGCTTCTAAGTTCATGCTTAAGGACGTTCCGTTGCGGGTTACGATGAAGCCCGTATCCATTGACGCGAACATGGAGGATTTAATTAATTTGGCGAAGGTGCAGAACTTTGTGCCCGTTGTAGATGATATGGAACGGTTTATTGGCATTGTACGTCGCAGCCAGATTATTGAGTATTGTGAAAAATTTGTGTCCAGGGAATCGCTTAATACTTCAAGCTAAAATAAGCAGCAAAGCTGGTCCGAAAATAACGATTTACCCTACGGGGTAACACTTATTTTCAGAATAGGATATGCTATAATGGAGAATAAAGCTTTTTCAGAGGGGTGTGACTCTTCATCATATGCCTAAAGAAATGGATGTAGTTAAACGGGCCAAGGTTATTGAATGGCTTAAAACAGAGGTGCTTGACCAAGTCTCCCGTCTGTTTAAGGCGATGTGGGAAGGCAGTACAGCCCGCATCGGTGATTGTTTGGCGAGTTTGGTGATGAGCAGTTATATTTTGGGGAGGCGCCTTGGAGTGTCTTACCGTGAATTGGATGATCTACTCATCGACAAGCTAAGAAAGCACAGAAAAGAAGGACACCAGCTGGAGGATTGGTATCAGGACATTTCCGCACTGGAAGAACATATGCGTAAGAGGTGAAAACGTTGAAATTCCGCTTGGCAACTGTAGCATGGAGCGTCATTTATTTGCTTCTGCTGCTGACTCTATTGACACCATTAAGAATCATTACCGTATTTTTGCTGATTGTGCCTGGCGCTGTATTGTTTTCATCGCTGCCTTTCAAAGGATTTCTGGTCCACGTCATACCGGTGCTGTTAATTATAGCGCTACTCGATGTGTATTCGCTGCTCCCTGCCATTTATTTTCTGATTCCTTCAATAATGATGGGACGGATTTATAAAAAGGGAGGACCTGCTTTTCAAGCGTTGATGACCGGGATGGGCGTTATTTTAGCCGAGTTGTTGGTTGTTCTGTTTATCGCTACGTATTCCTTTGGATTTGATCTTTCGCAGTACCTTCGTGATCAGGCTGCGATATCGGCAAGTATTGTACAGCAGGTTTTGAGTGCTAATCCGATGTTTTCAAACATGAATTGGACGGCAGAGGATACGCAGAAACTCGGCACAATGCTGATTGGAAAAATTCCGTATGTGCTGATCGTGACCTCGTTCATATTGGCGGTGATTACGCATGCTTTGGCACGTCCGGCATTGAGCAGTCTCGACGTACCGGTACGCAAAATGAAGCCTGCCCGCGAGTGGAGGCTACCACGCGCGCTGATCTGGTATTATCTGCTGGCAATTGTAATTGAATGGATAGCAGGGTCTTCTGATAGCAGCTGGATTCAAATGGTTTCCATTAGTATGCTGCCGCTGATCCATGCATGTTTTATTATCCAGACAATTGGTTTTGTATACTTCTGGACGCATAGCCGTAAAATGAGCCCGGTGATTGCGTTGCTGCTGTCGCTCGTCGTTCTGGTGTTCCAGCCGCTCCGCATTATAGGTATTATTGATTTGGCCTTTCCGCTGCGTGAAGCTATTACAAGATCAAAGAAATAGGGTGAACAGTCATGCCTAAATTTCTACAAAAACGCTGGCACGGCTATCAGACGGTCTGGGCGTTTTTACTGCTGCTGGTGCTTGTCATATGTATTTCCATGTACAACTGGGAACTGGGTGTGATAGGACTGCTGCTGTCGTTCTTGCTCGGCGGGCTGATGCTGAAGACGGAATTGGATTTTCGTCGGGAACTGAATCAATATATCAGCGGTCTTTCCTTCCGGATCAAGCGGGTGGAAGGGGAAGCGATTAGTGCATTGCCGTTCGGCATCATTTTATACAGTGAAAATCGAACGGTAGAATGGCACAATCGGTTTGCCGGGGAGATGTTCGAGGAGCAATCACTGATTGGTGAATCTCTTCAAGATTTGTTTCCTCAACTCGCAGGTGCTCTAAGCACCAAGAAGGAAACAAAGGAGCCTGCTCGTGAGCTGAAGGTGGAGCTACAGCATGATGAGCGTCATTATCAGTTTCTGATTGTGCCCGATGAGCGTCTGATATATTTGTATGAAGTCACGGAGTTGGCGGTGCTACGCAAGCAGTATGAAAACGAGCGATTGGCGCTCGGTATCGTCATGCTCGATAATATGGACGAGGCTGCTCAGGGGATGGACGATCAGCAGCGTACCGCGCTTATTGCGAAGGTGTCAAGCGAGATTACATCCTGGGCTAATCAGTACAATATTTATTTGCGTCGATTATCTTCTGAGCGTTATCTCATTATGCTAAATCATAAAGCGCTTCAGGAGCTGGAGCAAAGTCGATTCGTCATTCTGGATACCGTAAGGGAAATGACAGCGGATTTGAAAGTACCGATGACACTGAGTATTGGCTTATCCTTTGGTGCAGAGAGCATCAAGGAGCTAGGGGAGCTGGCCCAATCCAGTCTAGATATGGCGCTTGGGCGTGGAGGCGATCAGGCAGCAGTGAAGGCGGGACAACGCCTGTCCTTTTACGGAGGCAAGTCCAATGCTGTCGAGAAGCGTACCAGAGTGCGTGCCCGAGTCATTGCACATGCGTTGCGTGATCTGATGCAGGAGAGCGACCGCGTGCTGATCATGGGACACAAAATACCGGACATGGATGCAGTGGGAGCGGCCATCGGTGTGTGGAAGGCTGCGGCGCTTTACAATGTAGAGGCACATATCGTACTGGATAAATCTAATCCGTCTATCGACCGAATGATGGAGCAGGTAAACAAGGATGAGAAGTTATCGCAAGCGCTCCTGACGCCAGAGCAGTCGCTCCAGCTAATGACTGAGCACAGTCTGCTGGTCGTGGTGGACACGCACAAGGCCTCCATGACGATTGAGCCGCGTCTAGTGCAGACGGCCAGTCGGGTGGTGGTTGTCGACCATCATCGTCGGGGCGAGGAATTTATTAACGATTCGGTTCTGATCTACTTGGAGCCCTATGCGTCATCGGCCTGTGAGCTGGTGACCGAGCTGCTGCAATATATCCATGAGAAGGTCCAACTGACACCGCTGGAGGCAACATCACTGTTGGCAGGGATTACGGTGGATACTAAGCATTTTTCCCTGCATACAGGCTCGCGTACATTTGAGGCAGCAGGCTTTTTACGGCGTAGCGGGGCAGATACAGTTATGATCCAGCGCATGTTAAAAGAGGACCTGGATGAATATATTGCTAAGGCGGAAATTATTAAGCATGCTAAAATGATATATGGGCATATCGCAATTGCGGTAACTGAGCCCGGACAGAAAATACCGCAGCTCCTGATTGCTCAGGTGGCGGATTCATTACTCAATATGACGGATGTACTGGCCTCCTTTGTGGTCAGTGAACGTCCTGACGGCCTGGTGGGGATCAGCGCCCGTTCACTCGGACGCATGAACGTACAGGTCGTCATGGAACGGCTAGGCGGCGGAGGACATCTGACGAATGCGGCGGTTCAGCTGGATTGCCCGCTGGAGGAAGCTAAGCGCAGAGTGGTCGACGTGCTGGCCGAAATTGATGGGGAAGAGGGGTTATTTGAATGAAAGTGATATTCATTAAAGATATGAAGGGCCAAGGCAAGAAGGGGCAAATTAAGGAAGTTTCGGACGGTTATGCAGCGAATTTCCTGTTGCCGCGTGGTGTTGCCCGCCCAGCGACAGAAGGAAATATGAAGACGCTGGAAAATCAGAATGCTGCTGAGGAAAAACGCAAGCAAGAGGAAAAGGAAGAGGCGCAGGCGCTCGGCAAAAAGCTGGAAGAGACAACGGTTCAGCTCAAGGCGAAAGCTGGTGAAGGTGGACGGCTGTTCGGCGCGATTACAAGCAAGCAAATCGCGGAGGCAGTAGCTAAAACTGGCATCAAGTTGGACAAACGCAAAATTGAGCTGGAAGAACCGATTCGTACGTTGGGCGTGACTCAAATGACCGTTAAGCTTCATCCTGAGGTCAAAGCTACGCTGAAAGTACAGGTGACTGAAGAATAATTATGGGCGGCGAATTTTTTGATCGGATTCCTCCGCAAAATCTGGAGGCTGAACAGGCGGTTATCGGGTCTATTTTGCTCCAGTCTGAAGCACTGATTACCGCAATGGAGCGGGTGCAGACCGAGGACTTTTATGATAAGGCTCATCAGATGATTTACGAAGCAATGATTGAGCTGGGTGAATCCGGACAGCCGATTGACTTGGTTACGCTGACCTCGAAAATTCAGGACAAGGGACAGCTAGAGGATATCGGCGGTGTCAGTTATCTGGCGAAGCTGGCTCACGGGGTGCCAACAGCGGCTAACGTGGATTACTATGCCCAGATCATTGAAGAAAAAGCGATGCTTCGTCGCTTGATTCGTGCAGCTACGCAGATTGTGAGCGAAGGCTATAGCAGTGGCGAGGATGTCGCTGGTATGCTGAGCGATGCTGAGCGCAAGATTATGGAGATATCCAACGGGCGCTCAGGTAGTGGCTTTATTGCCATCCGCGATGTCGTGATGGAAGTGTTTGACCGCGTTGAATTGCTGCATCAGAACAAGGGCAATACGACCGGAATTCCGTCTGGATTTGTTGATTTGGACAAGATGACGGCGGGTTTCCAGCGCAATGACTTGATCATTGTGGCCGCCCGCCCATCCGTAGGTAAAACAGCGTTCGCTCTGAATATTGCGCAAAACGTTGCAGTTCGGGCAAAAGAGACAGTAGCCATCTTCAGTCTGGAGATGTCGGCCGCTCAGCTCGTGCAGCGGATGATTTGCGCCGAGGCCAATCTGGACGCGAACGTCATGCGGACAGGTGAATTTAAAGGCGACGACGATTGGGCGAAGTTGACGATGGGCATTGCAGCCTTGTCAGAGGCGGAAATCTATATCGATGATACACCCGGCATCACTGTGGCTGATATCCGTGCCAAATGCCGCCGTCTCAAGGCGGAAAAGGGACTGGGTATGATCGTAATCGACTACTTGCAGCTTATTCACGGACGAGGCAAAGCAGGCGAGAACCGGCAGCAGGAGGTATCGGAAATTTCACGGACATTGAAACAAATCGCTCGTGAGCTTGAAGTGCCTGTAATTGCCCTCTCCCAGCTGAGTCGGGGTGTGGAGCAGCGTCAAGACAAGCGGCCGATGATGAGTGACTTGCGGGAATCGGGTTCTATCGAGCAGGATGCTGATATCGTGGCGTTTCTGTACCGGGATGATTACTATAATCAGGAAACAGAAAAGAAGAATATTATTGAGATTATCATTGCCAAGCAGCGTAACGGCCCGGTCGGTACGGTAGAGTTGGTCTTTCTCAAAAATTATAATAAATTCGCTAATTACGAGCGTGCCCATTCGGATGCGTTCGCCGGATAACATATTAGTATCATTAGAAAAGGCTCTTTCGACGCGGATTTCGCGATCTCGAAAGGGTCTTTT
This sequence comes from Paenibacillus sp. FSL H7-0703, assembly GCF_038003485.1. Classification (NCBI taxonomy): domain Bacteria; kingdom Bacillati; phylum Bacillota; class Bacilli; order Caryophanales; family Paenibacillaceae; genus Paenibacillus; species Paenibacillus sp. FSL H7-0703. The sequence goes on from NZ_JBBOPF010000001.1 coordinate 3,281,821, forward strand.
TTTATAGAATTCACGTATTTTCATATAAGGAATGAAACTCTCAATTACGAACAATACTATTTTCATGTAATATAATGTTCGCTTTTTATTTGACTTTAAAAAATGGTGCTGTTACACTTATAGTGCTGCTTCAACGCAGTGGGGAGATCATTACGCCCGGGACTTTCCGAACCTACGGAATGTCTGCGACGGACGTTTTTTCCTGCTGTCCGAGAACGCTCCATATCTGCTCGCTCAGGCGGTTGAAGTCTGATATGCGTAGTGTGTCAGCTCAAAATCAGAGTGTCTGTGGGCACTCCACGGAGGAATGAAACATGTCAACTGTAGTCGTTGTGGGAACACAATGGGGAGACGAAGGCAAAGGTAAAATCACGGACTATCTGGCGGAAAGCGCTGAAGTGGTGGCCCGTTACCAAGGCGGAAACAATGCTGGTCATACGATTCTCATTGACGGTAAAAAGTACAAGCTGAGCCTGATTCCATCCGGCGTTTTTTATGAAGATAAAAAGTGTGTTATTGGCAACGGCATGGTAGTAAATCCAGCCGCTCTTATTGAAGAAATTACTTACATTCATGATAATGGCTTTTCCACGAAAAATCTGGTCATTAGTGACCGTGCACATGTGATTATGCCGTACCATATGACGCTGGATGTGCTGGAAGAAGACCGCAAAGGTCCTAACAAAATTGGTACTACCCGTAAAGGGATTGGCCCTGCTTATATGGATAAAGCTGCACGTAACGGTATTCGTATTGCTGATTTGCTGGATGCAGAGGAATTCGAAAAGAAGCTGCGCCATCAAACGAAAGAAAAAAATCAAGTGATTGAACAAGTATATGGCGGCGAGCCATTGGATGTAGAAGCAATACTGAAACAGTATCTGGAATATGCTGAATTTATCCGTCCTTATGTAGGCGATACGTCTGTCGTGTTGAATGATGCGATTGACGCAAATCAAAAGGTACTGTTTGAAGGTGCGCAAGGCGTTATGCTCGATATCGACCAAGGTACGTATCCATACGTTACGTCCTCTAACCCGTCGGCTGGCGGCGTATGTATTGGTTCCGGTGTGGGACCATCCAAGATTCAACAAGTCATCGGTGTAGCTAAATCGTACACAACTCGTGTAGGTGATGGACCCTTCCCAACTGAGCTGAACGATGAAGTCGGCGATTACATTCGTGAAACAGGTCATGAGTACGGTACGGTTACAGGTCGTGCTCGTCGTGTTGGCTGGTTTGACAGCGTCGTTGTGCGTCATGCCCGTCGTGTCAGTGGGTTAACGGGTCTTTCCCTGAACTCGCTGGACGTATTGACTGGCCTGAAAACGGTGAAAATTTGCACAGGTTACAAGTACCGCGGCGAGGTGATTACGCATTATCCGGCTAGCCTGAAAATGCTGGCGGAATGCGAAGCGGTATATGAAGAAATGCCAGGTTGGAGCGAAGACATCACTGGCGTGAAAACGCTGGAGGAACTGCCTGAGACTACACGCAATTACGTACAACGCGTGTCTGATCTGACGGGTATCCCAATCGCTATTTTCTCGGTTGGGCGTAATCGCGATCAAACGAATCAGGTGCTTCCGATTTATTTGTAGGACAAGAATGATATAGCTATTGATACACGTTCAAAGAGAGAGGCTGTTAGCAGCCTCTCTCTTTTTTTATTCTGTGAAGTGTTAAATGGTTACTCCCCCTTTACATAATCTTATCTTCCTTGTCGATTTGTGATAACAAACCCTCTCTATAATCCAAATAGAAAAGTGATTCGGACGTCTAGACGTCTTGAGAGGGATGAATTATGAACTGGTATCTTCGCTCACTCGGCACACGCAAAATTGTGGAGTTCATCGTGCTTGTCATTTTCGTCATTTTTTTTCTGGGGCCTCTGACCAATCTTCTCCTTTTGGCGGTTTCGGGAAAATGGCAGTATCCTGCACCGCTCCCGCAGAGCTTGTCACTGGAATGGTGGGAGTTTGTACTTACCCAGGATGATGTACTCAGCTCGATTTCTCTATCCTTCCTGATTGCGATTACCGTTACGGTCTGCTCCATTATCGTATGTATTCCTGCTGCTTATGCCTTTGCACGAATTTCTTTCCCGTTCAGTAAGTGGTTCCTTTTCTCATTCCTACTTACGCATGCTTTTCCGAAAATGGGTTTGTATGTGTCTATTGCCGTACTATTCTACCAATTCGGGTTGATGAACACCTTTGCAGGCATTGTGCTTATCCATATGGTAAACACGCTCATGTATATGACCTGGATTCCTTCCTCTGCCTTCCGCAGCGTACATCGTGCACAGGAGGAGTCAGCGCGGGATGCCGGAGCCGGACCATTTCGGGTGTTTTGGAAAATCACCTTTCCTATGGCGCTGCCCGGCATTGTGGTCGCCTCCATTTTTACCTTTCTTGCTTCACTGGATGAAGCACAGGGGACACTCCTTGTCGGAACGCCGGACTATAAAACAATGCCGGTCATCATGTATTCCATCATTGCTGATTATCCGAGCACAACAGGCGCTGTTTTCTCAGTCATTCTTACCCTACCAACGATCATTCTGCTATTGGCAGCCAAGCGTTTTGTAAGTGCCGATGTACTGGCAGGCGGATTTCAGGTGAAATAACGTAATTGGTCAAAAGAGGAGTTTGTAAAATCCTGAAAAAGGAGCCTAAGCTAATGCCCATTCAATTATCCATTCAAGAGTTAACCAAGCGCTTCAAGACAGGAGACGGAGTCAAAGGCATTTCACTTGACGTGATGAAGGGAGAGCTGGTGACACTGCTGGGACCTTCCGGCTGTGGTAAAACAACCGTGCTTCGCTCCATTGGCGGCTTTTTGGACCCGGACAGTGGCGACATTCAGATTCAGGGTAAAAGCGTACTCAAGCTGCCGCCCGAAAAGCGTCCGACGGCTATGGTGTTCCAAAGCTATAATTTGTGGCCGCATATGACCGTGTATGACAACCTGGCTTTCGGGTTGAAGATTCGAAAGGTGAAGAAGACAGAGATTGACCGTCAGGTGAAGGAAGCGCTAGCGCTGGTTCGGCTAGAGAGCGCAGAGCGTAAAACGCCGGGACAGCTCTCGGGAGGTCAGCAGCAGCGGGTAGCACTCGCTCGGGCTTTGCTGCTAAAGCCTGATGTATTGCTGCTGGACGAGCCCTTTTCCGCGCTTGATGCCAAATTGCGTATGGAGATGAGAGAGGAGCTGCGCGATATCCAGACCCAGACGGGGATGACGATGGTGTTCGTCACCCATGATCAGGAGGAGGCGCTGTCCATTTCCGACCGCATCGTCGTTATGAATGCGGGCCGGATTGAGCAGCTTTCTTCACCGCAGGAGATCTATGACAAGCCACAGTCACTTTTTGTAGCAGGTTTTATTGGCCGGATCAATTTATTAAAGGGGGTGAGTACAGGTCGCAGTGTCTCTGTGAGCGGAATACCGTTTGCACAAGAGTATGAATACACGGGTGAATCCATGGTTGGTGTAAGGCCAGAGGATATTGTTCTGACGACGGAAGAAAAAGGTTCTCTAGCCGGAACGATCAGACAAGTGATGATTCTCGGGCATTATGCGGAAGTTTCGCTGGATAGCGGTACCCATCATCTGAAAATGTTTGTGCCGCGTGAACGAGCGACCGAGCTGCGCAGTGGAGAGCACATCAGATTCAGCTTCAGTAAAATTGTTACTTTTCCAGCAGCACAGTGAAGATTCACGATCAACCTCTATATCGCATCAATGTCCATCACGAACGCATCATCTGGTGATGCTGCGAACTTGTGCAACTATCTAAAGGAGGCAACAACGTGTTTGGGAAAAAGAATATGGGTCTGGTTTTGGCAGGGGTACTTAGTTTATCGTTGTTGGCTGGCTGTGGAAACGGCGGTAATGCCGCCACGGCTACAGGGGAAGCCAAGTCTACCAAAGCGGGAGCCGCTACGGGAACAACGGAAATTTCCTTGTACACTGGAGGGTCTCTGAACGTTAAAGAGCTGTGGGAAACGTTAATCAAGGACTTTGAAGCTAAAAATGATCACGTTAAGGTCAAACTGGTGTATTTGCCAGCAGGAACCGGAGGTGCATCTACACTGGACCGTCTGATCGCAGCCAAGAAAAGCGGACAAACCGATACAGATATCGACCTGTACGAAGGCAGTCTGGATGACATCACTAAAGGGGTAGGCGAGAAACTGTGGGAAACGGTGGACGCTGCCAAAGTTCCAAATTTGAAGAATGTGGATGAAACGTATCTCAAGCAAGTCAACAATCAGGCCATTCCATACCGTGCCTCTTCGGTTGTCCTTGCCTATAATAGTGCAAAAGTAGCAACACCTCCGAAAACAGCCGACGAGTTGTACACGTGGATTCGCCAGCATCCGGGCAAGTTTGCCTATAACGATCCGTCCACGGGTGGGTCAGGCAGCTCGTTTGTGAACACGGTTATCTATAATTTCCTTCCGCCAGAGGCGATGAACAGTGATGATCCGGCAAATATGAAAAAATGGGATCAAGGTTTCTCACTGCTCAAGGAACTGGGCCCTTCAATGTACCAAAAAGGAGTCTATCCTAAGAAGAACCAAGGCACGCTTGATATTTTAGCAAGTGGAGAGGTAGACATGGTCCCAGCCTGGTCTGATATGGCGCTCGAACAACTGGCTAAAGGGCTGCTTCCAGACACGGTGAAGCTGACACAAATTGACCCTGCCTTTACAGGTGGACCTTCTTATCTGATGGTTCCTTCACTTTCCTCCAAAAAAGAAGCAACCCAGGAATTCTTGAATTATATACTGACGCCTGAAGCGCAAACGGTGGTTATTAATAAAATGTATGGCTATCCAGGGATTAAGTGGAATCTGATGCCAACGGAGCTGCAAGAGAAATTCAACAGTGTATCTTCTGGATACCGCAGCTTTAACAGCGGAGAGCTTCAGCAGGAAATCTACAAACGCTGGCAAAGTGAAGTAGCGGGCGGTTGATCATGAGTTCATTGTCTAAAAGGGGGATGCTGGGGCTTGCCCTGGTCATCCCGTCTTTTCTCATTTTGCTGGTCGTCGTTATTATTCCGATTCTCTATGCCGTGAAGGAAAGCTTGATTGATCAATATGGAACGGGCTACGGTCTGGCCAATTATATTCGGCTGTTCACGGAACCTGCCATGCGTAGAAATATCATGTATACCATTAATGTCACGTTAGTCTCGACGGCCCTTACTCTGGTCATCAGCTATGCTTTGGCGATTTATCTGAGATTCGGCAAAGGAGTTGTCGTGAAGTGGATAGGCCGCTTGTATTTTATTCCGATGTTTGTTCCCGGTGTAATTGCAACGTATGCGATCATTACAATGTATGGCAATCACGGTTGGGCCGCACGTCTTTTGCTGCCGCTCGGCATTGAGACGATTCCGAGGATTATTTATGACTACAAAGGGCTGGTGCTGGCTAATTTGTGGTTCAACATTCCGTTCGCAACCATGCTGCTGAGCTCGGCACTTGCCAGTATTCCAAACGCTGTCGTCGAAAGTGCCAGAGATGCCGGAGCCAGCACGATGCAGCTGTTTGGTCGCTTTATTTTACCCCTTTCCTACAAAACGATGTGGGTTGCGGTGACCTTCATTTTCATGGGAATCATGGGAAGCTTTACGGCTCCCTTCCTGATCGGTGCCAACTCACCACAAGTGCTGGGTGTTGCGATGCAGCAGGTGTTTTCCAGCTATCAGGAGACGCATACGGCCAGCGCAATGGCGGTGTTTATGTTTTTACTGTGTTCTTTTATGGGCTACTTTTATATTCGGACAATGGTGAAGGATGCGGATGCCAGCTAGACCGCCGTTATAACTAAGGAGGTTACAGGGATGAACAGCCAAGCAGAGGTGCAAATTACCGGGTTTAGTGGGCGAGTGTGGGAAAAGGATCTGCTGGATTGCGGTTATCGGATTGCCTTACACAAGGCGGAGGTTGAGCTCAGTCCGGGAAACGGGTTCCGGTTTAGGTTCTCCATGCCAGAAGACGGATACGCGGAGCTTGATCTGTTCGCCAGATCAGACAGTGACTGGGCTGCGACAGATCGAGAATCTGCCTTCGTACGCCTCTACCTGAATGAAGCCTATAATCAAGATGTCATTTTGTACTATGGCAGCAATCAGGGAGTATATACCCGTTTGTTGGGATATCTAAAAGAAGGCGATTACGAGGTCTATGCTGAATTTCGCGAACTGGAATCGGCTCCGCTTGTATCTCGAGCATGGATCGACGGGGTTGAACTGCGCTGCGTGGCTGATTCCTCTCCAAGATCGCTGATTTACCGCCATACCCCGCTTTTATATGGCCGCAATCTGTCACATCCCTATGAGAATCGCTTTACGGATACACCGCTTGTTTTGTTCTATTCCATAGAAGTGAACGAGGGGAAGACGGTCATCGAATACCAGATGATGTTCAGCCATGAAGATGAGGGAACGCCCGCGCCGCTGCTTATGAGCAAATGGGGAAGAACCACCGATATCGAATGGATGTACCGCGTCGAGCTGGATGCAGGGGGCAATGTTCTGGAAGCTGTTTTCCAAGGGGCACATCATATTACGACTGCGTTTAATGGCAATTATGATCTGGGTGGGCATCCTGTTCTCCAATCCGCAACAACTAACGGAAACTTTAAGGATGACATCACATCGGACTATCGTTTTATGTTGCCGCCTGCTTTCCAGTGGAAACCAGAGGAAGAGCCACGTGAGGCGGTCATGAGCCGTTTTCCTTTTGCCTATCAGGTCACTGGGTGGGAGATGGAACGTCAGCAGGAGCTGGAAATGCCATCACAAGCGTCTTCCATTACACTTGCACACCAGCGTAGCTATGTGTTTATCCAGACTTCCAAACGTCCCTTGCGGGATTCGGACAGAGAATTGTCTCCAGGGTTCAAGCCTGGCTTCAATCGGCGTGAGGAAGATGCCTGTGTCGATGTTCAGCTTCGCCTTCACGGCTCGGAGCAGTGGTATTCATCCTGCCATCATGATCTGAGACTCGGGGAATTTAGAGCCGCTTATGAGGGGGCAGAGTCACATTTTTCTACCACGATCAAGCTATCTGGAGAGGCTGTGCTTGAGGATATAGCTGAAATCAGAGCCGTATTGCTGGAAGGCGGTGCGGACAGCATGGAAGTGGCCGGACTGTGTGCTTTTACGTTAAACGAGGATAATCTGCCGCAGTTTCCGGGTATTCGTACAGACCGGGTAATTGAGCTGACGCGGCTTCAACCCGTGGGTGTTTTATGGACAGCCGACAAGGACGTGTCGGGTGATGAAGAACATCCTTTGAATGATATGGTGAAGCAAGTTGTGGATGAACCGTCCAGCCAGGATGAGCAGTCATGAGCAGGCTGCTGTATGTGGAGGGAACGGTCGACAGAACCTGCACCCAGAGCCATATTACGTACTCTTTCCATATTCCACAGCCGACGGAAACGATCCGTATTCACTTCTCTTACACGCCCAAGTTATTGAAAGATCAAGAGCAAGCACGAGAAATCATTGAGGAAAGCATGAGCAAGTACGGATACGACGAGCCGGGGCATTCATCCGATCTATGGAAGAAGTATGTACCGCTGCAAAATTTATTAACGCTGTCTGTCGATGATCCTCTCCGTCACCGGGGAAATGCACACCGTCCCGAGATGCAGCAGGAGCATTGGCTCGGTTCGTCTGCGGCCTCGCCGGGATTCCTCGCAGGAGATCATCCGGCGGGCATGTGGCGGATTACGGTCAGTCTGCATGCCGTTGTGACCGAGACGCTTGCCTACCAAATTCATGTATTGGGGGAGGAAGCGACATATGCTTAAGTGGATTCCAGCTGAGCTTCACACCCATACGCTTCACAGCGACGGAAAGCAAACGTTGGAGGAGCTTGTTCAAAGCGCAGTGAATCTGGGGCTTGAATGCATCGCTATGACAGATCACAACACGCAATCGGCACTTGCGGATCAGGAAAGGGTTCAGCGGCAGTTCGGTCTCCCGATCATTCCAGGGATGGAGTGGACGACCTTTTACGGGCATATGCTGACGCTTGGGGTTGATCGCTTTATCGACTGGCGTGTGCTGGGGCCAGATGACATTCATGAGGGGATTCGGCAGGTGCATGAGCAGGGAGGCATTGCAGGGATTGCCCATCCGTTCAGGATCGGAAGTCCGATCTGTACGGGGTGCTTTTGGGAGTACACGATTCAGGATTGGCATGAGGTGGATTATATAGAGGTCTGGTCAACGCTGATGCCACCTATTAAGCGAGATAGCCAGCGGGCGTTTGCCATGTGGACCGATTTGTTGAATCAAGGGTATCGCATCACTGCGGTAAGCGGTCGGGACTGGCATGTGTCTAAACCGGATGATGCACTTCCGGCTGTTACGTATCTGGGGGTTCATGATGAAGCAGAAGAGCGAGAAGGTTTAGCAGGCCGGTCAGTTGAGGCGATTCGCCAAGGTTCAGTGTCAGTTACGATGGGACCGTTACTGACGATGTGGGCACAGATTAAGGGCAGAGAACATCGTTATCACATCGGCGAATGTATAGAGCTGACTGTAGAGGATTCACTATCGGTGACGGTTCAATTGGATGTGGAAGCAAGAGCAGCCCATTACAACCTCAAGCCTCAGAATCTTCGTCTTCTGCTGACAAGTAGTCTTGGAATATGCTCCGAGATTCAGATCCCTGCTCAAACTGGAGAATATACGCTGTCATTGCAAGATCCGCTAGGAAAGGGCTGGATACGAGCCGAGCTTTACGGCTGCATGGAAGACTGCGTGATGATGATTGCTTTTACGAATCCGATTTATATGGATTAACACAATAGAAAGGCTGGGCTTCGGACGGTGTCAACAAAACAAGAGAACATAAAGCAGCGTATAGAAGAATATATGAAGGTTAATCAAATGGGTCCGGGGGATCGTCTGCCGTCGGAAACTGCACTTTCCCAATCGTTTCGTGTCTCGCGTACGACGCTACGGGGAGCTATTCGCCAACTGGAATCGGAAGGTAAGCTACTAGTAAAACACGGGAGTGGCACGTTTGCGACTTGCCCGCTGCCGAGTATTCCAAGCTCGCTGGACCGCCTGTACAGCATCGGGGACATGATTCGTTCGGCAGGGCTACGGGAAGACGAGCAGCTGGAATCCATTCAGAGAATTTCGGTTTGTCCTCCTGATATTGCCGAACAGATGAGATTTTCCGAGAATGAGCCCATGATTGCTCTAGAGCGTACACGCACTGCCAACGGAGAGGCTGTAGCCCACTCTATAAACTGGATGCCAGAGAAATTAGCCGGTCCCATTCTGGAAGGTGACTCTTTTTCAGGCTCGCTTTTTCAGAGTCTTGAGTTCAAGGCGGGGGTGCGAATCGTCGGAGCGTATTCCGAGCTTACCGTTCCCAACTATGACGACGCACATATGACACGTCTGCTGAAGCATCCGCAGGCTACGGTATTACTATTGAAGCAGCTTCACTATGATGAAATGAACAGGCAGGTGCTGTATTCTCTGGATTATGTCCGCAGTGACATTTTCCGTTTCTGGGTGCGTCGTACGCGCTGATTCAATCAGAAGGTGGCATCTCCTATTGAATTGTGCTAGTTTTACATATTCCATGGGTTAAAAATCGTCATATCTCGTCAATACTGATCTATATGCACTTCATGATGATACACACATGGCAGGATGCGTATAAGGAGGTAACGGGATATGAGGTGGTTTGGATGGCTGCTCAAAAAAGGAATGACGGTCGTGTTGGTTAGCGCACTAACGCTGGCAGTGACAGGTGTAGTCGTTAATGCTTATGTTCAATCGCTGCTGCGGCAGTTTAACATTCAGCTTGATCATCAGCCCATATGGGGATTGGGTTGGCTAAAAGGCAGCGCTGGCACTGACCAAAGCACAGACACGGGGAAGAACAAGACGACAGGAAGTGGCTCGGGAAGTGTAACACCGCCTGATGATGCGTTGCCTGTCATGGGACAGGGCTTAGAAGAAAGCGGAAGTGAGGCTGGTGGCGCAGCCAATGGCAAGGCATCTCAGGAGGGTGCCACGTCGGCGGGAACATCAGGCAATGAGTCTCGGAAGCAGGCAGAAGGTACAACAGCTACACCTGAAACAAGTATTGAAGGCCATGATTTGGTTATTACGCCCGACCATTTGACGGAGAAGAAGAACAATTTACCAGCGGCACAGAAGCAGGAGATTTTTGCGATTCTGATGAATAAGCTGCCGCCGGAGGAGATGCAGAAGATATCAGCTGCGATGGAAGGCGGTCTCACCGAGCAGGAGCTTCAGGATATTCAGCAGGTGCTTGCGAAGTATTTGACCAAAGAGGAATATAACAAGCTGATGGATTTGCTTAAATGAGTATTTTGCAAAATCCTGAATAAATAACGATGAATTCAGGGGCAATGCTTATGCTCCAAATAGGACTGTAGAATCCGCGCCATGCGCGGATTTTTTTGCGTGTCAGGAAGTAATTGGGGTGTAGTTGAATTCTTTGTAAAGGCTATGTTAAAGTAAACAGTGTTGTGAAAAGGTTAAATTTTTGAAACCTTTTACGCAACTATGCAATGGTAGATAGCGACTAATATCATAGATACTTGTGAATACAGGCTAGATTCATAGTGTGAAAGACCAATAATGAACGCATTTATATAGAGATAAGATATGCTGAAAAGGAGAGAGTCATGAAGGTTTTGAAGGAGCAGGATTCACCAGACAGCAGGAATGCAGCTTCAAACGTTGCAGATAAGTCTGCTGTGGAAGCGGGGAAAATAGCAAAGTGGTTGAGCGGTCGGAGAAAATGGCTGAGCTGGACGGCAGGCGGTGTGGTGATTGCAGGCAGTCTTATTTTTGCGAGTAATCAGTATGTCGGGGCTAACACAGTTCCTTATTATAAAGTGTATGTAAAAGGCGTCGAGGTCGGAAATATCTTGAATGAGCAACAACTTAAACAGCTATACGCAACGAAGAGCAAACAGTATAAGGATAAGTATCCCGGCGTCGATATGGTGCTCAATACGAGCACGGTAACGACAGACATTGAGAAGGCATATAAAGCGGATATCGACAGCGCAGCTACGCTGAAGAAGCTGGATGGTATGTTGACAGCGTATGCCAAAGGGGTAGAAGTGAAGGTCAACGGTCAGACGGTTGGCATTGTAAAGGATAAAGCGACTGCACAGGCGGCTTTAAAGCAAGTACAGAAGAAGTACACACCTGTGGGTGAGGGTACATCTACAGGCATCAAGGGGCTGGTTCGCAAAACATCTGTGGGCAGTAGTCATGCGAGTGCTAGTACTAAAACCCCTAAGGCATGGCTGGAGTCTGCCAGTATCCGTGAGAAAATCGCTTATGAGCCTGTGAAAGCAGACCCGAACAAGGTGCTGACCGAGGCTGAAGCAGTCAAAGTGTTGACTGAGGGGCGTGAGGCTCCTATCACGTATACAGTGCAAGAAGGCGATTCTTTGTCGTCGATTGCAACTAAATTTAATATGACCGCTTGGGAGATTAAGCAGAACAATCCCGGCTCGCGTGAGCTGTATTTGCAAATTGGAGACGAATTGAAGCTTACTGCTCCGAAGGCTCCGGTTACGGTGCGAACAGTAGAGAAGGTCGTCGAACAGATTGCCATCGAGCCTGAGGTTGAGATTCGCCAGAGCGATGAACTGAAGGCAGGAGTTACCAAAGTGGTCAGACCGGGACAAGCAGGTCTTAAAGAGATGGACTATCGTTTGACCAAGGAGAACGGTGAGGTCGTGCAAGAGGAATGGCTCGGTCAAAAGGTGCTGCAGCCGTCTGTTACTGAGGTGGTTCTTAGAGGAACGAAGGTCGTGGGAGAAGGCTCAGGACAGTTCGCTTGGCCGGTGTCCGGCGCATCGATGTCAAGTAGCTTTGGCGCACGCTGGGGACGTATGCATGAGGGTGTCGATTTGGTCGGTAGTGCTGACATTCGCGCATCAGATGAAGGCGTGGTAACATTTGCAGGTCAGCAGAATGGATACGGTAATGTCATTATGATCGATCATGGCAACGGCTACCAAACCGTGTACGGGCATTTGAGCAGCATTGGCGTTCATGTAGGACAGGTGGTTCAGCAAGGCGAATCGATCGGGGTCATGGGGAACACGGGACGCTCGACTGGAACGCATCTGCATTTTGAAATTCGTAAAGATAATACGCCACGCAATCCAATGACGTATTTAAGATAGGCTGGATGTTTATATCGAGAGTTACATGATTTATGAGGATCAAGGGGAAAGGCCATGTTTTTCTGCATGCTTAACAGTAGGTGCAGGCATGGTTTTTTTCTGCGTAAATAAAAGGGTCTGGAGAAGTAATGGAATGGTGCACGGGTATGATAGAATAGAATAAACATCTTATAGGTACTGACAAACGAAAGTTAATTATAGATTATGATCCATGAAGAGAGGTGAACGCTATATGCAGGGAACGATTCTGGTAGTGGATGATGAACAGCCCATCGCTGATATTTTAAAATTTAACTTGGAAAAAGAGGGCTACCAGGTGATTTGCGCCTTCGATGGAATCAGCGCGGTGGATATCGCGGTCAAGCAGCAGCCTGACCTGATTCTGCTGGACCTGATGCTGCCGGGCATGGATGGCATGGACGTATGCCGCGAGGTGCGTGGGCATCAGCTCCAGACGCCGATTATTATGCTGACCGCCAAGGACGGCGAAATCGACAAAGTGCTGGGGCTGGAGCTGGGCGCGGACGATTATGTGACAAAGCCGTTCAGCACACGGGAATTGCTGGCACGGGTGAAGGCACAGATGCGCAGACAGCAACGCGGCAGGGCAGATGCGTCGGAAAGCCGACCGCAGGAGGATAAGCAGGGGCTGCGCGTGGGCGACCTCTTTTTTGATACGGATATGTATACAGCTTACAAAAACGGAACACCGCTTGACCTGACGCACCGCGAATATGAGCTATTGCACTACATGGCGAAGAATGCCGGAAAGGTCATGACGCGGGAACATTTGCTCCAGGCGGTATGGGGCTTCGAATACTACGGGGATGTGCGGACAGTAGATGTGACCATTCGGAGGTTGCGCGAGAAGATTGAGGAGAACCCGAGCAAGCCGGAGACCATCCTGACGCGCCGTGGTCTTGGATATATCGTGAGCGGGGGCAAAGGTGGCCTGCGGGCATGAGATGGCTGTCTTTCTTTCGTACCATTCATGCAAAGCTGATTATTATCTATGTGTTACTAATCTTGGTGGCTATGCAGCTGATTGGGGTCTATTTTGTCAGCTCGATGAAGAACTCTCTCACGAGTAATTTTACGCAGGATCTGCAAGCACGGGCGGAAATGCTGTCCGTGCTGGCGGAGCAGGATCTGAGTGGCAGTGATGGCAAAATGGAAGAAGACAGCGTGGAAAGCCTGCGCGCACGCGTGAATAATTTGTTTGATTTCAGCGGTGCGGAAATTCAGGTGCTGGATGCCAGCGGCAAAGTGTTGATTACTTCCCAAGGCTCACACGCCGATTATGTCGGACGCAAAAATACGCAGACAGTGGTCAGCCGCGCACTCCAAGGTATCCGTGATAACGAGGAATACATGGTGGACGAGGATAATGTCCGCAAGAAGGTCGTCGCCAAGCCTGTTATCAGCCAAGGCAAGATTGTCGGCGCGGTGTACATCGCCGCTTCGATGACCGAGCTCTACGATACGATGAAACGCATTAACAATGTGTTTCTCTCAGGTATGCTCATTGCGCTGGCGCTAACGGCTGTGCTGGGCGTGGTATTGGCCCACACGATTACGCATCCGATTAAGGTGATGACACGTCATGCAACAGAGGTTGCCGAAGGCAAATTCGATCAGCAGATGCCTGTATTTGGGGATGATGAGATCGGCAGGCTCAGCGTGGCCTTTAACTATATGACAGGCCGTCTGCGTGAGGCACTGTCTCAAAATGAAGAGGAGAAGGAGAAGCTCTCCTCCATCTTGACCAATATGAGCGACGGTGTGGTCGCTACTGATGACAATGGCCGGGTCATTCTGGTCAACCGCCGGGCCAGCGCCATGCTGGGCGTGAACGAAAACGAAATGACCGGCAGGCATATCGCGGTACTGCTGGGGATCGACCCGGAAGAAACCGAGGCCCTGTATAGCGGATCTTCGGCCTCCACGCTCTTGCAGCTGGAGCCAGCCGGTCAGGATGAACCCATCGTCATCCGTGTGACATTCACGCCGATTCATCGGCGGGAATTTGGCATTACGGGAACGATTGCCGTGCTCCAGGACGTGACGGAGCAGGAGGAGATGGAGACGACACGCCGGGAATTCGTAGCGAATGTATCACATGAGCTGCGCACTCCGTTGACGACCATCCGCAGCTATGCTGAGGCGCTGGATGACGGCGCGATGGCTGAACCGCAGCTCGCGGAGCGCTTTGTAGGCGTGATCCGCAACGAGACAGAGCGTATGATCCGGTTGGTTACGGATTTGCTGCATCTGTCACGGCTCGATTCCAATGAGGCACCTTTGCGGATGCAGCCTGCCGATGTGATGGAGATGCTGGACGAGGTCGCAGATCGGTTTTCTTTTCAAATGAAGCAAAAGCACATTCGCTCAGGGATGTTCGTAGAGCAGGGAATCGGTAAAGTCGTGATCGACCGGGACCAAATTGAGCAGGTGCTGGATAACCTGATGTCCAATGCGTTGAAATATACGCCAGATGGCGGGAGTATTCGGATTGAAGCTCGCCGCAACAGTGAGGGAATGCTGTCCATTTCGGTACAAGACACCGGAATTGGTATTCCCAAAAAAGATTTGGACCGGATTTTTGAACGGTTTTATCGTGTAGACAAGGCGAGATCGCGCAATATGGGTGGCACGGGACTGGGGCTGTCGATTGCCCGGGAAATTGTAAAGGCGCATGGGGGCCAGATTTTTCTGGAGTCGGAATACGGTCAGGGAACCTGCACGACCTTTACGCTACCCATGTCGAGTGAAGGGAGGGAAGCACAGTGAAGGAACGTTTGAAGTCCTGGACGCTTATTTTGCTGGTTGCTTCCAGCCTGGTACAGACTTATTTTTTGATTTACCGCCTTCCAGGCAGTGATTCTGTACTCACTTCAGAAACGAACTATGTCAAAACCGAAAGCATGGGGCAGGAGAAAAAGATTGAGAACCTTGTGTTTCCTGATAAAATGCTCATTCACCAAGGTGAGAAGAAGCATACCGTTTTTTATCCGGGTGTTACTTTTTACGATTTAATTTATACACGGCTGGAAAGCCGGAGCTTTAACAACTTCCAACGTCGAAGTATCCAATCGGCGGACTGGGCGCAGATTCGCAGCGAAAATGAAGGCCTCGAATTATCCTTTTCAGGCGGAGTCCCGGTTTCATTACTGGAACGGGTCATGCGTCTGACGCCGGATTCGGTGTTTCAGGGAGAGACGATTAACCGCATTTGGATCTATATAGACGAAAAAAATGCCAAGCCACACGCGCTTTTTTTCAGTGCTAGAGGCGATGTGGTGTATGAGGCGAACCAGTTCGACATGACGGTAGAGGACATTCGGCAGCATGTGAATTTCGGTGAAAATGCCCCGTTGTACGAGCTGGTGGATAATCAGTACTACATTCCCGTGAATGACCTGGAAACTGTGCAGCCTGTGGTGTATGCCGGGTTGTTTACGACAGAGCAAATGCAGCGGAACTTGTTCTTCGATCCGGGGATTACGCGCAATATTCAGGAGAAGGACGGCTCACAAATTTACACGGACAGCAAGCGTAGTCTGCAAATCAAGCAGGAGCAACGATGGATGAGCTATACCGATCCCAGTGCGCCAGGGGCAAGTGGAAGCAGTCCAATTAGGGATGTGCTGGCCGCAGTTGATTTTGTGAATCAGCATGGCGGTTGGGATGCTTCGTACCAAATGAAATTAAGAAGCAGCGATGAAAATCGAACGACTGTGTTGTTTCAGCAGTATTATGGTGCTTATCCGGTGCTGGACACACCATCGTTCCGCTTTGGTACAATTTCGCTGCAAATCCAGCAAGAAACGGCTTCTGTCTATGAACGTTCGCTACTGTATCTCAAGGGAGGAGAGCAATCCTCGAAGAAGGTTATGCTGCCGGGTGGCGAGCCCTTGAAGAAGCAACTGGAGAGTGTAGCAAAAGGGAAGACGATTCGTGATCTGACTCCCGTATATCAGCCGGAGCTGACCAATGATGGATTGAAGCTTGCTCCTGAGTGGCGCGTTACGCTCAGTGACGGTTCTGTTGCAGAAATTCATGCTGTTCCTGTAACGACAGCATCCAACACAACACAAACGAAGCCAGACCGGGAGACAAAGAGGTGACAGGAAGGGGGAACGGGAATGGATTGGAGCCGCGCCAAGAACGTATTGATTTGTACATTTTTGCTGCTCAATGTGGTATTGGGTTACCAATTGTGGCATGATGCGCAGGAAACGGCAGGGCCAAATCTGGATTTTACTTCATTGGATGAAAATACGCAGCGTTTAATGGAAGAGAAAAGCATTCAGGTGCTGGCTCCGATTCCCGGGGATACCCCGCAACTGCCTAAACTTTCTTACACATATGTTCATAGTGGAGAAAAGGATGATCGTGTGCAGCTGGTGAAGCCGGTGGACAGCAAACTGGTATTCACCCATGACGCGCTAGTTGAGGCATTGGAGCCACAAATCAAGGATATCGATAACTTTCAGTACGATCCGCTGGATGTTCAGGAGGAATTGGCATCCGGACAAGCAGATGCTTTTGTACTTCATCCGCTGGTTCAGGGCAAATGGCCGCTATTTAATGTGAAGTTGGCTCTGTTTTACAGCAATCAGAAGATTACAGGGTATCGCAAAATTAAGGTCGATCTCCAGCCTTCGGATGAGGCAAAAAAAATGCTGCCTGCGTCCAAAGCACTGGCAAGGCTGATCGACGGTTATTTGCCGCGTGATACGATTGTGAAGGATATCCGGCTCGGTTATTACGGACAGACCTTTAACTCCGATAGCCAGGTGGCTGCCCCCGTGTGGCGGTTTATGCTGGACAACGGGAAAGGTGTGTATTATGTGCAGATGAACGGAGATGTCATTAGTCCAAAGACAGAACATACAGAAGGGTCTTGAACAGATATGGGGATTTCATTTACCGTGCTGTCGAGCGGTTCGACCGGCAACGCTACCGTTGTGCGGAACGAAGACACGACATTGCTCATCGACGCAGGTCTCAGCGCGAAGCGTATTGACGAATTGCTGAAAGAACGCGATCTGAGCGGAGAAGAGTTGGATGGTATTTTGGTCACGCATGAGCATTCCGATCATGTTAAAGGACTAGGCGCCATGGCGCGTAAATATAATTTACCTATATATGCTAACGAGAAGACATGGTTTGCCATCAGCAATGCTGTTGGGCAAATTGCAGACGATAACCGCAGAATATTGGAGACAGGCGCAACGCGGGAATTTGAGTCATTACGCGTGGAGTCTTTTGGCATATCCCATGATGCGGCTGAGCCTGTAGGATATAGCTTTTATGATGGGGCAGAGAAGCTCAGTGTAGCGACCGATCTTGGCTATGTCAGCGACAAAGTGAAACAGGCGATATCAGACGCGGATGTATTGGTGCTGGAGTCTAATCATGATGTGGAAATGCTGCGTATGGGTCGTTATCCGTGGAACATCAAGCGCCGTATTCTCAGTGATATCGGTCATTTATCCAATGAGATGGCGGGTGCGATTCTTAGCGAGCTGCTGACAGGTCGTACGAAGCGAACGTATTTGGCACATTTGAGCCGCGACCACAATATGATGGAACTTGCGAAGTTGACTGTACGTGGGGCGATGGAAGACCGCGGCTGTTTTTACAAGGACAGTGAATTTCGATTGTGCGATACGTACTATGATCGTCCTACACCTTGGGATAAGGTAAGTGAGCCATAAAGCTGTCCAGCTCGGCGGCTTTGCGTTCTACCTCTTCACGGGTCACTACGCCTTTGTCCACCAGTAGTTCAATCAATGTACTTAGCGCCAGTGTATTGCGGTAATGCTCGTCTTTCAAATCCGCAAGCTTGGCAGCCATGCGAACTTCATCCATAGCCGAACGATGTGAATTCATCATATATTCCTCCTGTAAAAATATTTTAGAAATGGCGTGCAATGAGCTTGGTTCTGCCTGTGGTTTTGTTGGGTGCTGTGATACAATAAAGCTAACAACGGAAAGCTTTCTGAAGGAAGGCTCTCATCGAAAGTATAGGCGGCTTTAAGCGGACGGGAACAGGCCAGAACGTCTCTATGAGACGATCATTTTGTAATAGAATAGAAGACTTGTTACTATTGTAGTCCATTGGTTTGGAAATCATTCCTCTTTTTTCCTCTATTCGGAGCCAGATTCGGCGTGTATGCTAATTTATGAGATTCGGTTGCTTAGGAAGGCATCATTTGTGGTGATTAATAAGTAGGCCGGAACGATTGGTTGCTGGATTCCGATGATAAGGGATATTCAATCCATTTGAGATGTTCAACGGAGCAGGTTCTCTGTAGCATAGGTTGGCGCAAGCCCGAATAGCCCTAATTTTTTAGTGAGTGTCGGTGCATGACAACGAAGGGGAGAGGATTAGCATGGGCTTGTTTGAGGACGATTTTTATTCAACAAAGGTATCCACACGCGCGGCTAAAAAAATGGCATTTAAGGCGCGCCGTGGAGGACGGGGACGTTGGCCACACAGGAAGCGTGGAGTTAGTCCGGTGCAAGCTGCTGTCATTAGCGGTGCAGTCAGTGCAGTGGTTGCTGTGCTGTTGTTCAGCTTTATTACAGGTCTGCCCTCCACTACAGCGGTAACCGGAGCCAGTCACTATCCCTTGCGGCAAGCAGCGGGTGATCCGTATGATCGGATTGTGCAGGCGGCAGCCAAGGTCCGCCCAGCCGTCGTCAGCATCGTGAATCTGAAAGAGGAAGATGGTAAAAGCACGGAACAATCCGCGCTTGGATCGGGTGTCATTTTCCGGGTGAGTTCGGGCAAAGCCTTCATTATGACGAATAATCATGTGATCGAAGGATCAGATGATCTGGATATTGTAACGGTAGACGGCGTCAGAAAAGAGGCAAAGCTGATCGGAAAGGATCGCATTAGTGATATCGCTGTACTCGCGGTGGACGATAAAGGCATTAGCACGGTAGCGGATATCGGCGATTCCAGCAAACTTCGTCTGGGTGAGACGGTCATTGCTATTGGCAACCCGCTCGGCTTGGGAGACACGCTTACCTCCGGTATTGTGAGCTATACGAATCGCATCATTCCGATTTCCATTAATCAGGATGGCGTATATGACTGGGAGCAACATGTCATCCAGACCGATGCGGCGATTAATGAGGGAAACAGTGGCGGCGCGCTGGTCGATCTGGACGGACGTGTGATTGGCATCAATACGATGAAAATCGCTGATACTGGTGTTGAGGGACTTGGCTTCGCCATTCCTGCCAATGAGGTAATGAAGACGGTGAATGAACTGGTTGAGGACGGCAAGATCACTCGCCCTTATCTGGGGGTATACACGGTGGACCTCAATAATGAATATGCACCGCTGGATGAAACTCAGCGCAAGGAGCTCAAGTTGCCGGACAGCGTGAAAAATGGGGCAGTCGTTCTGGAAGCCCACGGTCCTGCCAAGGAGGGTGGCTTGAAGCTGAACGATGTCATTACAGCGTTTGATAGCGAACCGATTAACTCAACGCTTGATTTACGTCGCTACTTGTACGATAACAAGAAGATTGGCGATGAGCTGAAAGTTACTTTTTACCGGGCAGGCAAGGAAGAATCGGTGATGTTAAAATTAACAGATAAGCCGGAAGGCTAAGGTATGATTATAGGCTTAACTATAAAAAGGCGTTCTCCGGCTCATTTCCGGGAACGCCTTTTTCGGTCTTCTGCTGGGCCTTAGTTTAAGATGTCGTTCCTGTTACACGGGTTCCGCTCTTGGTGATTTTGTATGTCACCACATCGCCGCTCCAAAAATGGAACTTCAGCGTGACGTCACCATCTTTTACACTATTAAAAAATTCAGGCAATAGCTTGATGCCATTGGCATCATAGGCAGGGGCAAAGGTATTGCCAAACTCCTTATAAGGTGTCCAATCCTGTGGACCGGCATTGCCACCATTGGTATAAACGGCTTCCATCGTGGCAAGCTGGCTACCGCGGAAGTCCGTTGGAATGGTAAAGGCTTGCGTAGTCCCTTCGACAGCACTAAATTTCGGTGTATCATACACGACGACTCTAAAATTCCAATCCGCCCCTTTGTTGAACTTAGCCGTAATGACTGCATTCTCGCCATATTTACCGGAAGTGGTCAGGCTGGTGAGCAAGCTGGCTTTTAAGGTTAATGTATCTCCGCTCAGCGTATAGTCGGTGCCCTGTGTCAGTTGCCTGTTGTTGACACTGAGTGTTTTCAGCTGATTGCCATTCAGGTTTAAGGTGACCTTGGCATCCTGAGCAGGAGTGCCCTTCTTCAAGTGAATGAGGTCACTGGCCGCATTGGAGGAACGCCCTTTTAGACTGGCTTTAATAACATTAAAGAGCTCAGGATCAGACCATTTGTACGTTGTGCGGTTAAAATGCTGGCCGTTATCCCAGAGTATGCCTGTTATTTTCTTCTCTTTCATGTAATAGGTTAAATACTCGAAGAATTTCAGCTTTTCGCCCTGTTCAATAACGCCTGTATTTTTATCGAAGCCGAGTAGACCGAATTCACCTACAATAACCGGAATACCTTTGGCTACAAAGGTGTTATAGACGTTATCAAAAGTTTGGATGATATCGTTTTTAGTATCTTTATCAAAAGTAGTATGGCCCGCAATATTTACACTGAAAGGCCAATAACCATAATAGTGGACGGTGGCAATCAGATTGGGATCATTCAGCTTGGTTATCGTGTTGTACAGCTCGTTGATTTTGGCCTGAGCAGGTGAGGTGTCCAAGCCAGGCAGAACAAGGGGACGAGTGGCATTTTTACCGCCAGAGGCGCGGACAATTTTGTGGAAGGATACATTCAGTTCTTGGAGCATCTGATTCATTTTCGCTTCATCCGTAGTCCCTCCTTCGGAGAAACGGGGTTCGTTAATACTTTCGAACATCAGCTTGTTAGGCTGGTCTTTAAAGCGTGGGGCAATTTGTGTCCATAATGCGTTATAGCGAGCCAGCACCTCATCATGTTTGGGCTCCATACTGCTTACCCACGTCCATGAATCATGATGGACATTGATCATGACGTACAGATTAGCATCCAGTGCCCAGCGAACAACCTCTTCCACACGGTTCATGTAGGCAGACTCAACGGTATAGTTTGGTGCTGCTCCAATGTGCTTATCCCAGGTGACGGGGATGCGTATGCTTTTGTACCCTTGGGCGGCAATTTGCTGGATCAACGCCTGGGTAATGCGCGGATTACCCCAGGCTGTTTCATCCGCGCCGACAGCATCCAGAGAATTTCCTAAATTCCATCCGGGCTGCATGGCTTCTACATACGATTGCATGCTGCTCACAGCCGCAGCTTGTGGTGCTTGTCCGTCAGATTCGGCAGCAGCGGCAACGGATGCGAACGTAGATAACAATAAGGTGATGGCAAGCGTCAACGACAGCAATGAAACGGGTCTTCGTTTTAACATAACAGGCCCCTTTACAAAGTTATTTTTGAAAGCGCTTTCCTATAAAACACTACCATACTATTTGAATATGGAATACCTGTATAATTCATGTAAAAATCATGTGTTAATTAGATATTTTAATTTTGTAAGCGTTATTATTGAAAAAATACAGAAATGAGTGTAGAATCTATGGCCCTACGTGGATTGTAGTATAGCATCGGATCTGTAAATACAAAAGAAAGAAGGAGATGAATATGAATAAGTGGGACACGGAAGAGGCCATTCGACGCTGGGATATGCATGCAGGAAACTTTACTGCCAAGTACACGGAGGAAGGAGATCGATCTCGCGAAGTACTGCTAAACCCGGCATTGCAAGCCTGTATGGGACCTCTCGGGGGCAAAAAAGTGCTGGATGCCGGCTGTGGCGAAGGCTATCTAAGCCGTAAAATGGCCAGGGCGGGTGCGTTGGTAGAGGCTGTCGATTACTCGACAGAGATGCTGAGGCTAGCCAAAGAGCGGACGCCGTCAGCGTTGGGAATTACATATCACCATGGCAATCTGGAAAAGCTTGAGATGTTCGGGGACCAGAGCTTTGATCTGATCGTGTCCAATATGGTCATACAGGACTTGGGCCATTATGAGCAGGCGATTGCCGAAATGCAGCGATTATTAGTTCCAGGGGGCCGCTTTATTTTTTCTATTCTGCATCCATGCTTTCAGACGCCGCAGAGTGGTTGGGTGAAGGATGAGACAGGCAAAAAGCTGTATTGGAAAGTGGATCAATATTTCAACGAAGGCCCATTGGAGCAAGCGATCCCTTATGATCAGGAAGAAAAGTTTTTGTACTTTCACCGTACGCTGGGCAGCTATGTACAGACCATTATTGAGGCGGGTTTGCTGTTGGAAGGGATGATCGAACCCAAGCCGTCTGCCGAAATGTTGGAGAAATATCCCCATTTTCACGAGGACCTGAATGTCAGTAATTTTCTTATTTTTACAACCAGACGCCTGGGGTAAAAAGCAAGCCCTTTCCTTTCCCCGTCAAGTGTGGTAGAACAAAAGAAGGCAGTTTTGACACACCTACAACAGGAAGAGCTTCAAACGGAAAGGGATGCAACTGGAATGTACGTGGTATGTAAAGAGCATGTGGAACTGGCAATTGATATGTTCGTCGATGAATACGAGGATGCACCGGATGTCGTCGATCTTAAGGAAACGAAATTTTCGGATTGGGACCCTCCAGTGAAGTGCAAGGAATGTGAGAAGAAAGCAGAGTTTTTGGTCGTCTAAAAAACAAGCACGGGCGTTTCGGGCAGAAACGTCCTTTTTGTATACCAGGATTTATTGCAAAAATACCCCATACATAGAGCTATATTTATTCCCACCACGTACTGAGACAGGAGTGAACGATAGATGGACCCTTTGCTGCATTCACTATTTCGTCCGCTTCAAGTCAATGGAAGTGATCTGTCCACGTATTATATCGAACAAAAGCCGTCTGCTGCGCTGAAAGCTTACGTGGCCTGTTATTGGGAGTCCGGTCCGGCTAATAGGGTAGTAGAAGAGAATCTAGCAGCTTCGTGCGAAGACACTGCTTCGTTAAGCCTGCCGCATGAAGAAACCATGGAGCGGGTATTACCTGACGGCTGTACGGATATTCTATTAGAATACGATCCGGTGAGTAAGCGTCAGGAACTCTCGTACTGTGGGACATTTACGCAACCGTTTGTGTCTGCCAGACAAGCAGGGTCCGAGACACGCATTTTTGCGGTGCGATTTTTTCCCGGTGGGGCACATTATTTTCACGGCATGCCGACTCATTTGTTTACAGGCGGTAATTATCGCTTGGAAGATATATGGCCTGAGAGCATTGGGATCATGAGTGAACGTGTTTTTGAGGCACGAGACTTTAATGAACGGGTGCGCATAATGGATGAGTATCTTAACCAGCTTCTGCTGCGCCAACGCACGAACGGTTGTGACCTGATGAAAAACTTGCTGCATCGCATCTTTGTGAGCGCTGGGAGTGTGGGGGTTAAGGAGCTTGCGGAGTGCGAGGCGATCAGTGAAAGACAGCTTAACCGCAAGTTCGGACAATGGATCGGAATCAGCCCCAAAAAGTTCAGTGAAGTCGTCCGCTTCCAGAGTGTTCTGCATAGTATCCAAAGCGGCGGGGGTCTGGATTGGACGGAGCTGGCATTGAAGCACAGCTTTTTCGACCAAGCGCATTTAATCCGTGATTTTCGCAGGTTTTATGGCGATTCTCCGCTTACTGCCGCTAAGGATTTACGGAAGTTGTCCGATTTTTACAATACACGCCTAGAGGCATCGACTATACTCAAAATATAAAGAAGAATGGCAAAGGAGAGATGTGAATATGGGTGGAACGCTGCAAGTTCGAGATCATTTGCTGAATGAGCTGGAGACGGGAGTACGGACGGGGGAAGCCTTGATCCGTAAAATACGTCCAGAGGATTGGAACTTTCGCCCACAGGACAATTTCCGCTCACTACTGGAGTTAGTACATCACTTTGTGCTTATTCCTGCTTCGGATCTTGCGATTATGCAGGAGAAGTCTGAGGGTGAAGTGGGAAGCATTGAAACCAGCCTATCCGGGGTGGAAGATCCCGAGCGCTTGGC
Source organism: Paenibacillus sp. FSL H7-0703 (assembly GCF_038003485.1). Taxonomy (NCBI): domain Bacteria; kingdom Bacillati; phylum Bacillota; class Bacilli; order Caryophanales; family Paenibacillaceae; genus Paenibacillus; species Paenibacillus sp. FSL H7-0703. Next base: position 3,306,120 of record NZ_JBBOPF010000001.1, read on the forward strand.
AGCGACTTTCAGGCAGAATTTTGAAGCCTATAAGGCTTACATTCTTTCGCTTAGCGAAGACGATTATCTGAACCGTTCGACGAAGGCCTTTTATATGGAACACGGACATCTACAGGTTCAATGGCAGATTGAGACTGTGACCCATGTGTTCCATCATCGTTCGCAGATTTATAATTATCTGAAGCAACTGGGACATGAAGTGAGCTTTTTTATGTTGTACGCTTGAGTATGTTTGTGAAGATTTACGGAGGGCACCTGTGCGGTGCTCTTTTTTGGTTTTATTCAAGGCTTTTTTAGGGTGGAATGGCTTACTCGAACGCGCGTGAAACTTCTTTACTAACTCGTCTGAGAATGCCGATTTGTTCTTCATTCAATCTGCTGGTCAACGCAACAAACTCATCTATTGCCTCTTGTCGAATAGTTTCGTCTGTAGTCATATGTTCTTTGGAAAACATCAATTCACTGATAGACACGTTTAAGGCAGTTAACACTTTCTCCAAGGTATCAATCGAAAAGTTTCTTTCGCCACGCTCTAGTGATCCGATATATGCATCATCTAATCCTGAAAGTTCCGCAAGTTGTTGCTGTGTTAATCCTTTAGCCTTCCGAATTGCTCTAATTCTTTCTCCAATCGAATTCCGTAATTTTGTCATATTAACCACCTCATAACAAGCTTATGGAACATGAAGTGTAAAAGTCAGGTATAAGACAATTATTCATTTCTTTTTTGTTGTAACTCAACTAAACCAACAATATTTTTAGTTATAGTAGTAAGAATTTCGAGCTCAGTTGTTTCTCTTGAATTTATGAGTAACATAAGTTCATTTATGATTTGTTTTCGATCCGTAGATTCATCGAACTGAAAAAGTTCAAAAGCTGGAACTTTTAATGCTAAAATTATTTTTTCCAACGTCTCCAATGAAATATTTCGATCTCCACGTTCAACTCCGCCAATATAACTGTAATGAAGTCCTGCTGCTTCTGCCAGTTGTTCCTGTGTCCATCCTTTAGCTTTTCTTAGTTCTCGTATTCGGTTTCCGACACTTTCTGGTAAACTCATGTAATCACCTCCACTTAAGGTTAGAAGAGGAGAGAATATCGTTACAGACCATCTTATACAAAATAAATAAATATAAAACTGTACTCTTAAGTACTTTTTATATTGACCTCCTTTTTCACTTTCTATACAATTGGTTATGAATGGAAATATAAGGAGGGGCTACTCTTGAGAACTTCTATCCTGAAATCACTCAAACCGGACATCATTGTTGAAATGTTAGAGATGGCTGGGGCTTTTGAAAATTGGAAAAAGGTAATGGAGACGGCGGATATTTTGTACCAATGTGTACAGCGCATCTACGAAGAACGGCAGTATCATAAAGCAATGGAATTACCCATTCCGCATGTCAATTTAGAACGTCCATTGGTATATTATTTTGGGCTCAGTCACCTGATGTGTGGAATGGCTCACCAGAACCAGGGTACATATGAGCAGGCAAGGGAGTGTATCTATAAGTATGCTGAGCTGGGGTGGATGGAGGATCTAAAGGAAGAAGACATTCAGGTTGTCGAGGAGTTCAGGTTTTTAGCCAAAACTAATTTATATGCAGTAGATATTTTGTCTGGAAATATAGAGCTGGTCGAGGAATACGTAGGCTTTTTGCAGGATAATCTAGAGGAAATATTACCGGGACTGAATACCGTATTACAGGCAGCGCTTATGTATCATTTGGATGTAGGAGATATTTTACATACGTTTGCAGAGCAGATTGATGAATTCGGAGTTATGAAGACGCAGAGAACATATCTTACTATTATAGCTACTGCTATCACTTGGCTTTGTACTATCGGAAGTGCGGCAGATTACAGGATGCAGTGGGACTTACTGTGCAGGCGATGCAACTAGCCGATCAGTCGGGTAATGATCGTAATTTCAAGAAATGTACGGCATTGTTTGAATCATTACGGGAGTCAGCGACAGCGGAACAAATCAGCCAATACCGACAGATGCTAATGCAGAGTCTTGATGAATACGAAACGGATAGGCATTTCATTGTGAAGAGCGTAATGGATAATCCGCTATGACCTGAACAGGGAATAGGCTCGTAGCGGAGAGGAAATAGATAGGTAAGAGACGTTTCAGGTGCTAAAATAACTATGTTAAAGGTATCTTTCATGTTTGGGATCGTAAAGGCGATTTTACATTATCATTCGACATAGATAGGGGTATGGAATTTGTTTATTCAGCTTATAGGTGTGGGGAAGTTAAAAGAGAAGTATTTGGTCATGGGCATTCAGGAATACGCTAAACGGCTGGGCCCGTACATTAAGTTTCAAATGATCGAAGTAGCCGATGAAAAGGCTCCCGATACACTGAGCGAGGCGGAGGTTCGACAGGTCAAGGAGCGAGAGGGAGAGCGCATCCTTGCTCATGTGAAAAGCGAAGCACACGTCATTGTACTCGCCATCGACGGCAAACTGTGGAGCTCGGAAGAACTCGCAGAGGAATTGGACAAGCTCGGCACCTACGGCACAAGCCATGTTGTCTTCGTCATTGGCGGTAGCCACGGTCTTTCTGACGAAGTCCTCCGTCGCGCCCAGCAGAAGCTGAGCTTCGGAAGGATGACTTTGCCGCATCAGCTGATGCGATTGGTGCTGGTGGAACAGATTTATCGGGCGGTGAAGATTAATCGGGGGGAACCGTACCATAAGTAGGGGGAAACTTGAAATTGCGAAATTTATCAGGACTATAAAAAGCGGCAGTCTTCGACTTTTTCGTTGACTGCCGTCTTTCTTTTACATTACTAATGCAGATTGAAAGTAGATTTGAAGGGAAGTCTTCTTCAGCGGTAAATCAGTTTCAAGGTTCCGTTCAAGCAATAGTATATTAATTATATTTTAATCTGGAGAAATCACTCAACATAAATGTAACTCGTTGCCTTTATCTTCTATCTATGACAAAAGACCCTCTCTCAAAACCAACTCCTACCCACTCTCCCGATTTCTATGCTTTAATAAAATGAGCAGTATCAACAAGAAGCGTTGAAAGTGGGATTCTATGAAGCGATTAACGATTGGCCTGTTCGCCCATGTGGATGCAGGTAAGACAACTTTTGCGGAACAGCTGCTGTACCATACGAACAGTATCCGGTCGCGGGGGCGGGTGGATCATCAGGATGCGTTTCTAGACAGCCACGACATCGAGCGGGCAAGGGGTATTACGGTGTTCGCAGATCAGGCGTTAATAGAATATAAAGGAGACAGCTATTATTTAATAGACACGCCCGGACACGTCGATTTCTCCCCGGAGATGGAGCGTGCGATTCAGGTCATTGATTATGCCATCCTGATTGTAAGCGCAGTTGAAGGTGTCCAGGGCCATACGGAGACGGTGTGGCAGCTGCTGCGCAAGCATCGGATTCCGACGTTCCTCTTTATCAACAAGACGGATCGGATCGGTGCGGATGCAGGCAGAACCGAGGCGGATATCCGTCAGCAGTTGACGGGGGAAGTATGCTGCATTACACAGAGCTTCGCTGACGGCATAGTCGGTGAGCCGCTGCGGGAGGCCATGGCGGAGCGGGACGAAGCCTTGCTGGAAGCATTCCTGGAGGGGAGAGAGGATTCCGGCTTCTGGCTGGAGGCCTTGCAGAGGATGATAGCGGCGGGTCTTCTCTTCCCTTGTGCTTACGGCTCTGCGCTTCAAGATACAGGCGTCATTGAATTTCTGGATCAGCTGCATCTGCTGACGACAACCACTTATGACGAGAATGCTTCGTTCCAGGGGCGGGTTTATAAAATTCGGCACGATGCAGGCGGAGCGAGACTCACGTTCATTAAGGCGCTGGGTGGTCGGCTGAAGGTGAGAGAACAGCTTAGTTACGAGAGCGGCGGGGTTCAATATGACGAAAAAATTACGCGGATCTTCTTGTTTAACGGCCTTAAATCGCACCCGGTGGAACAGGTGGAAGCCGGCGATTTGTTTGCGGTTGCCGGCTTGTCCGCCGCCGAAGCTGGACAAGGCCTTGGGTCGATATCAGACAAGTTAGCTTACGACTCGGAGCCGACGTTACAATCGAAGGTATTATTCGACAATTCGATACATGTACAGAAGGTGCTCGGTGCTTTTCGCACGCTGGAGGCAGAGGAGCCGTCTCTGAACGTCGTTTGGGATGAGAAATTGCAGGAGATTTCTATCCGCGTCATGGGATTGATTCAACTGGAAGTGCTGGAGCAGCTTGTTAGAGAGCGGTTTGGCTTTGCTATCTCTTTTGGACAACCGGAAATCTTGTATAAGGAAACGATTCAATCGGCTGTGAAAGGGTACGGCCACTTCAAACCGCTCAGGCATTATGCGGAAGTGCATCTGCTGATTGAACCGGGAGCAAGGGGCAACGGCATCCTGTTCGATAGCAGATGTCATGCCGATGATCTGAATGTTAGCTATCAGAATCTGATTCGGAATCATCTCTACGAGCGGGAGCATCACGGACTGCTGACCGGTATGCCGGTCACCGACGTGAACATTACGCTACTGAGGGGCCGCGCGCATAAAGAACATACCCATGGCGGCGATTTTCGTGAGGCTGCCTTTCGAGCACTACGGCAGGGTCTGGAGAAGGCGGACAACGTGCTGCTGGAGCCCTATTACGATTTCAAAATCAAGGTCGCTATCGATGAAATGGGCAGGGTACTGTCCGATATTCAGCGTGCTTCAGGTATTTTTAATCCGCCGCAGACAACCGGAACGCAAGCGGTGGTCACGGGCAGGGTGCCCGTGTCGACTTTCATGAACTACAGTGCCGAATTTGCATCCTTTACGCATGGACGAGGCAGTATCCGCTGCGTGTTCAGCGGCTACGATCGCTGCCATAATACGGAGGAAGTCATAGAGCGGATGGGCTACCGCAAAGGGGCAGACCCACTGTATACATCCTCCTCCATCTTTTGCGCCAAGGGGGCGGGTTACTCGGTGCCATGGGATGAGGCGGAAGCCAAGATGCACCTTGAATTAGAACCTTAATCGCCCATATTTCCAGGATTCAGGTGAGAATTAGGTAGATTTAGGACGGACAATCCTTGTAATGGAAATAAGATGTATATTTTATAGGGCTAAGGGGCGAATGTCATGAAACCGACGCAAGGAATAGAGGCGCTGGCGGCAGAGATTGCCGATGTGGCTAGGACGTCCTTTCGCACTCTTTTTGAAAATGGCGAACGTTACTATTACTGCACGCTATTTACTACTGGAGAGGGACATGCGCCAAGCATCTCCGCCTGGTCATGGGAGGCCTTGGAGAGGGAAGCGGCCAGGCAAGGAGAAGAAAGTGACATGCCGGGGTCAACGATTGCGGAACTCATCAAATGGTCCTATGCCGATTCACCCTATTGTTGTTTCAGGGATGAGGACTTCGATGATGTTAAACAATTGTTTATGAGGCGTCCTTCTATTGCGGAGCTTGAAGCTGACGAATGGAATCGTGAATTTGATTCGAGGCTGAAGGCCATGGAGCTGGCGATGCAAATGCTCGATGATGAAGGCGTGTTTGCCTTGAATCAACCGCGAGAGGCTGTATGCGTCCTTGTCGAGGTCATGCCGCCGGATGAGATCAATACCGAAATCGCCCTACGTTTGAATCGGGCGGAGTCTCCGGCTATGCAAGCATGGCTGGTGGAAGCAGCGGAGTAAGGGCATTCGCGTTTCTTGAGGGAGAGTTGTAAAATGCCTAATGAAAATCAAACGAATATCTTAGTTGAGAGAACAGATTGTATTCTTTATTATGCGGGATCGGCCCTATCGAACGAACATAGTGCAGGCTGGATCGGCGGGAATGCACCCGACTTCTTTGATGATCAATCAGATCTCATTCACGAAGGTAACCAAAAATATGTTTTTTACTTGAGCCTCGTCCATCCCTTTAAACCGGAGAGCATGATTTCGATTTTCATCCCTGAAGACTATGAGGAGTATTTAGAAAACAACATTTATCCTAATTGCTCGGTCAAGGTGATTGAGCATCCCACTTCAACTGAAAGCGCCAAAGATATGTTTACTAACCCAGGGCTTGTAAAGCATGCAATTTCAGAAGGGAAACCAAGCCATGACGAAAAATCGATGGATCAGCCTTTTTTGATCAAAGTGGGCGGAAACCCGAGACTTATTCAAAATGAAGACTATTATTTTACGAAGCTCAAGGAGGAGTCATTCTCTTTTTTATTTCAGGTAGATGAAGATGGTTATCCTGAAACGTTGCTTCAAGAGGATTACAATTATCCTTTTGGTTTTGGGTCACTATATATATTCGCCAACGTGGGGACGACTGAGATACAACATCCAGTAGCAGGTTTTTGGCAATTCTCTTGATTTAGCATGGGAACCCTTGGGATGTTGTCGCGAAGCCGAATGACAAAGGATTGCTTCTGGATTTTGAAGTCGTCCAGACGCTCCAGTTTCCCATAAGCACGCTCCATCACCAAAATGTAGTCCGGTTGAGCCAGCGCTTCACATGTAGGACTGTCATGCTTAGAGCCCAATATTTTGATCACTTAAACGGGGCATCCATTTTCGGCATGTTTCTCGGCTACACTTATGAATGACGCAATGAAAAGGTTCTTTAAATATAGCAAAGGGGATTTCCGCTGCTTTGGTAGAAAGCCGTGAATAATGAACGACAGGCAAGCCATTAGAAACTGCGAAATCTAGGCCGGGGCGTATAACTGTTCCGTTCTCCAAAACGGAAACACACCAATATCGAAGTAGCGGGTCATGGTTAATTTGCGAGTTTTGTCTTCATACTCTACCTCTTCAGTCATCATTTATACTTCTTCGTAAGTCAAGGTAGATTGAGGGATAGATGTAAAAAATGTTAGGGCTCTTCATGAGATCGCCCTCTTTCTGAATCGCTTTGTGGTACAACCGATTCTATAGAAAAGGCGGTCTTTTTCCTATGTTATTCAACAGACGTGATATAATATGCTTCATTGAAGTTCTTTGATATTAATCGTATATCTAACTCTAATTCTAATTTCAACCTGCTAGATATAAGAGTTATAACTATTTTACTGGCGCTGAACTAGTTTCAAAATATTCTGAGATCTTTATATAAAGCAGATTGAATATAGTGTGCAACGGATAGTTAAAGCTAGATGAAATACCTATATTGGGAGTATTGTTAAATAAAAAGTTGTAAAATCAAACTTAGGTATATAGGAGGTATTGGATATATGATAAGCACTCGTAAACCAATTAAAAACGAAGAAACCAAACTTTTAAACCTTGAAGAAGGCCATTTTTGTGATGTAAAAAGCTGTAGAATAAAGCCCAATAAATTACATATACACTTTGTAGCATTTGCTAATACAGATGGTGGTGAAATTTATATTGGAATAGAGGATGAAAGAAGTATTGGGGAAAGATTAGTCGGTTTTCGAACAAAAGAGGAAGCTAATGAAATAATAAATACATTTGCAGAAAAAACAGACCCTCCACTAATTGATTATTCTGTTGAATTTATTGACTTTTGTGAAAAGGGATATGTACTGCATGTAACAATTCCTAAAAGCCCACGGGTTCATTATTCTTCTGATTATAGATGCTACATAAGAAGAAACGCTAGTACTAAAGAAATAAAAGGAGCGAAAATAACTGAACTTGCTTTTTCAAAAGGGGTATATTCATATGAGACTGTGATAAAAAAGCATGTTACTGTAGATGAGATTATAAACGGAGTTTATTTAAATGATTACTTAAATAGAATAAAAAGTTCCCAAAAACCGCTCAGTTTTCTTGAAAAATTAAAGCTTATACAACGAGATGGGGAAAAATTTGCCCCAACGGTTAGTTGCCTACTTTTTTTTAGTGATGATCCTCAATTTGGCCTTAACACTAAATGTGGGATTAAAGTATATAGACTAAAGACTTCACAAGTTGAATATGATAGAGATTTTTTAGAAGAACAACCTAGAAGTATTCGAGGACCAATAGAACTTCAAATTATTGATTCAAAGGAGGTTATAGCAGGATATCTTCAAAAGAGTATGATTGAGATAGGAAACAAATATGTGAATTATAGTTATCCATGGGTAGCGCTCCATGAAATTATTGTAAATGCGATAATCCACAGGGACTACAGTATTAATGATGATATACATATTAGAATTTTTAATGATAGGTTAGAGTTTGAAAGCCCAGGAAGATTGCATGGGAATATGACAACAGGTAACCTATTAGTTGGACGTTCATCGAGAAATCCCATAATTGAAAGATTACTTGATCAATTACCCGAAATGTACAACCATGATATTGGTGATGGGTTTAACACTATATATAAAGAATTGAAGAAATCTGGTTTTGTTGAACCCAAAATTCAGGAGTTAGAGAACTCGGTTTTAGTTACGGTATATCATCGTTTTGCTAATAACTTTGAGGACATAATTACACAGTTAACTTCAACTCAGGTAAATATAGAACAAAAGAATTTTAAGACGGAAAAAAAGGAGACGGAGGGTACATACCTTTTTACAAAAGAAAAAGTAAGTTTGCAGGCTTTTTTACCCACATATCCTGACACTATGGGGAGTTGCCTAATAACATTTAACCGTTTTCCGGATATAATGATCACTTTTAATTATAAAGACATATTGCGCGATTTATTTCAAGGGTTATACACTGAGGCAGTCTATGAATTACGACAGTTTATTGTAGCCATTAACAAAGAAAAACATATATATTATGTGCAATTAGGAAATAATCGGTTCCCCTTAAATGAAATGGAAGTTTCACAATTATGTGAAATAATAGATGATTTTTCAGAAGTATATTTAGATGCTTTAAGAAACATAGAAGATTGTTTTGGTACTTTTTCCTTTGAAAAGTCTTTAGATATCGAAGAAGGAATTCCAATTTTAAAGATTAAGCGTGGACTATATAATAAAATAATGGAGTTTGTACAAGAGCATGATTATGAAAAAGGCGACACAAGTTGGCATATTTTTGATTCAAATTCCACGATGATTAAATTATATAGCAAAAAATCAGATGAAAGATATGATGCAGGGCATCATGTAATTCTTTATCCAAAACAAGTACCAAATGAATCTTATTCTTCATTTAAGCTTTCAGATGACGAGGTTTCAATTGTATGGAAGCCTCTAAATGATTTTGGGAACGAAAAGTCACTAACAAATTTTAATGATCGGTATCTATGGAATGCTGAGAAATCATATAGTTGGTTTACTAATGAATTAATTCCGTATGTCATATATTACAATAAGTTAAAAAAAAGAAACCCATTGTCTACTGCATTTAAAAGAAACGATTTTGAGGATTTTAAACAAACTTTTAAAATTAAAGATTATTTCATTGACTATAAGGTTAGAAAGAAAGTTAACCTTTCAGATGTTTTATCCATTAAGGGTTTATTAGAATTAGTAAACAATATGCAGTATTTTTATCATACTAGGGGATCTCAAAGCGGCTGGTTGACAGCAAAAGAGTTAGTATCTTTATACCAATCAATTGTTATTTGCTTGAAACATACACCTATAGATGAATATTACTATATAAGAGGGAATTTGAGATTTGCAACTGGAACAACATTAGATGGGATACTGTTGGATATAGCCTCACATATTCCTACTATTAAAGATGGTGTATACTCGTTTTTTATTGTAGATACTGCCCTTAGATGTTTAGTTGTATCTTTAAGAGATAACAAGAGTTATCTAAATATAACCCAAATTCGTGAAATTGTTGGTCATTTAACTCCACTGTTTAATAAACAACTAAAAATTGATGAAATAAATAGATTTTTGTAGAATCATTTACAACTCAAATTAACGATTTAAATAATGATATGCATTTTGTGTTTAAAAAGCATGAAGATAAGGAGTGTATTGTATTGCACGTCTGGATAAGGTGCTGTCAGAAGCGTTGAAAGAATTTGTTACTGACAGTCTCGTTGAACGAACGGTATATTCAGAAATACCGCCTAAAGTCTGTTATAAAATACGGAATATAGAATGACACTGAGTTCGATATTTGAAGTGTTGCATGAATGGGGAGAAGAACACAATAAGCAGTCGAACTACCTGTAACGGCTAGTGTTGCTTCCAACGTTTTGAGCAGGCTAAACCCCCGATGGCGGCGAGATCATCAGGCGATTTTTGGCGTGCATATGTCCTATTAGCACAAGCAGGCAGCCCGCCCCTGGCGTAAACTGAATTATAATCAGTGAGCGAGGTGAACTTCCATGGCACAATCGAAAGAGATGCGTGCACGGGCTAAGAAGTTTCAGGGCAGTCCGGTCTGTGTCACCCTGCACAGCGGAGAGACTTACGTCGGCTACATCACCGACGTTAATTACGGCGGGTTGGTACTTGCCAGTGCTGGAGCTCCTCCACGCGCTTCTTCCGGGAAGCAAGGCTCCCGATCTTTCAAACGCAGAGCTGGTGCGCATGCCCCGGGCGTCCGTATCGGCAACCGAAAAAGCGGCGCGCGCAAGCCGTCTGGCCGTTCGCGCTCCCGCAAGCCGGACGCCAAGGTGTCGGCATTCCTGCCGATGATGGGCTCGCTGTTAGGCGGCCTGGGCGGCTCCACTGCGGGCGCAGGAGGGCTTGGCGGTATGCTCGGCGGCGGCCTGCGGCTGTTCGGCATGATCCAGAAATTTGTCCCGGTCGTGAAGATGGGCTACGGCATGATCAAGTCCATTCGCCCGTTTCTCGGCGCCGTTAAAGGCTTGATGCCCCCGGCCAGTCCGGCTACGCCGGATAACGAATAATCGTATATCTGTGAACTTTAAGCTCCCTTTGAGTGGTCAAAGGGGGCTAGTCCACAAACCATTATCACTACCACTGTCTAATCCAAATCGGTTTTAACTCGGAATAGCCCATTTCCTTTAGTAAATCCCAGGCATTATCCAGAACGTGAGGCTTCCCCTGGACCCAAAGTTCTTGTCGTTTTGCCATCAAGTAAGAGATGATTTCAGCAATATGCTTGGGTTTACCCAGATGGATGACAGTTTCTATTTCATTATTTTGGGCTGAAATGTCATAAAAGGACCAAAAAGTATGAGGTTCTTCTTCAGGAGGATTGGCCTGAAAGATCAGCGTGATTTTGATGTTTTTATTCTCTTTGGGAGATAGGTTTAGGATGAAGCGAGACCCGCCTGAGTACCAATAAACGAAGGTATAACCGTCGACCGTAATATTTCTTAATTGGCTTTTCATTACTTTCTCCCTCACTATATGTTGTTTAAAATGAACTGCATTTAAGGAGTTTAATTAAGTAATTATGTCGTTAATTTCCATGAAATGAGGAGTGGCTACATGAATAACAAGGTGATTATAGTCTAATCCACATATAGGTTTCATTCATATGGATTTTTCCTGTGGTACTCTAGATACATATCATTTTAAAGAGGTACGACCCATAGAAAAAATAATAAAATTGCTGGATAAGCAAACAAAGGAAACCTGGCTATGGTCAACAGGAGGGTTCAAATATGTGGTTTAGGAAGAAAGAAACGCAACTGGATCGAATAAAAAACAAACTGAGTCAAGCTATGCACAAAGACGCGGATTTCTCAGTGTTTGGAGCATCCTCACATCAATATAGGGTTAAAGAGAAGCTTACAGCAAAAGAGCTGGCGGACTGGCAAGCCCACAATCAGGTTACACTTCCTGAGCCTTACGCGCTGTTTTTAACGAAAGTCGGCAACGGAGGCGCCGGACCCTATTATGGAATCTATTCAATTGGAAAGGCAACTTCCTACACCGAGCGCCAGGCACTCCTTGCAAAATCCGTTCTGCATCCCGGGATGACCAAAGAGGAATGGAACCATCTGATTGAGCCCCTGACCAAGGACGAGGACATTCCCGATGAGGAATACGACGCCACCTGTAATAAGGTGCTGGGCGGCATGTTGTGCATAGGCACACAAGGCTGCGAATACGACATGTATCTCGTACTTGAAGGAAAATACAGGGGGAGAATTGTGTACACCTCCGATTTTCATCCCGATCATCCTTTTTTCTTTGTCTATGAAGACAGCTTTCTGGACTGGTACGAGCGCTGGCTGGATGAAATTATTCTAGATTATGATATCGGGTGGTTTGGTAGTCGAATGCCAGGTGATGAGAATGCGCTGATCCAGATTTATCAGAGCGCTCCAAATGAAGAAATCCAAGCCAAAGCGCTTAATGGAATGTTCAAGTTTAAGAAAGTCTCTCAGCCAACCCTTGGTTTTTTGAAGAATATTGCGGAGCAAAGCCCAAAGAATCGGACCATAGCCATTTGGCTCATCTGCAAAACTTCTTTTGACGCGGGTAGAAAATATCTTCTGGAGCTGTTGCAATCGGATGGGCATGAGGGTTTTCTGCAAGCTTTACAGATTCTACATACTTCCAGTAAAACTGCGAATTTAACGGAGTTTATTCCAGTGATCTTGCAAAGGCTTGACAGGATTCACGACCCGGAAACGTTGCGTTATGCAGGGTATATCTTGGAGGATTACGGTGCGATTACTCTCCAGAACTTTGCGCCTTTCTTGTGTCACGCCGACCCGAAAATGCAAACCACTGCCATCTATGCCGCGCGCAGCTGCGAAAACAAGCTGGGAAGCTGGGAGATCATTGAACAGATGTTGATGGGGGGCGGCCCGCAGGTTCTGAGTAACTCGATTTTATACTGGGGCATTATTCCACATGAGAAGTTGCTGCCTTACTATAAGGCGGTATGGCCGGAATACAAAAGCAATCCGAATTTCAGAGAAAAATTTATCGGTTGTTTGCGAGAACTGCATTTGCCAGATGATTATTTCGATAAAGACGAATTGTGAGGAAGGTGTACTTGAATCGATTTAATTTTGACGTGGCGGAGCCTGAACATTCCGAAATCGGATTTACGAGGAAACCAAAAAAATGAAAAAAAGCTACTGACATCCCGTTGTCAGTAGCTTTTTTGTACATTAGGAGTATGCGAATAGCGCAGTGTTTGGAGATGGGGCGACCTTTCTCAAAATCTTATCATAGAGGTGGAATTTATTTATGAGCAATATCAATTGGGAAGTTGATCCGGACCACAGTTCCGTCGAGTTTTCGGTGACGCATTTAATGATTAGTAGAATTAAAGGAGTATTCGAGCATTTCCAAGCGATCTTGAGTTTTGACCCCAACGATTTAACAACCATGGGTATTCAGGCTTCCATAGATGCAAATAGTATCACAACTCGCCAATCGCAACGAGATGAACACCTGAAGAGTGACGACTTCCTTCATGCAGCCAAGTATCCAACCATTACGTTTCAAAGCACCAGCTGCGCCCTTGCTGGCGAAAGGCAATATGAGCTTACGGGCAATCTAACTCTGCATGGAGTAACCAAACCCATCAATTTTCATACCGTTTTTGAAGGACTAAACAAAGACCCTCGCGGCCGGGAACGTGTAGGACTTCATTCAACAGCCAGTATCGAACGCAATGAATTTGGCTTGACATTCAACTCTCCTCTGGAAAAAGGTGGGGTTGTTGTCGGAAATGAAGTGAGAATCGAGCTTTATATCGAGGCAATTAGAATAGATTAGCGATCCTCAAGGCCATCCTTTTAGCGGGGTGGTCTTTAAACTTGCCGTTACAGGTAGAGTGGTGAACCGTATCACAAATAAGGGCGAAAATTTTGAAGCAAAATTGTACAGAAACGAACCAAGACTAAGAGCTTACTAATAAGAATGTGGACTAAATGCTAATGCTTCGATAGAATATCATTCTATATTGTTGTATTCAGGATTTTATTAAGGCGGATTGGAGAGGTAATCATGGGAAATACGGATAAGTTTGAAAAGATAGCTAATATATATGACACTTCTGAGAGAATTCACATTGCAAAGGTATCATCTGATGCCATTCGTGAATATGTGGTTGACGCTAATAGTAAGAATGCTATTGATTTTGGGTGTGGAACGGGTCTTGTCGGAATGAGCTTGTTAAATGATTTTAATTCTATGCTTTTTCTGGCTACTTCACAAAACATGATTAATCAAATAAAGCAAAAAATTACTGATCTTCATATTCAGAATGCAGATACATTATGTTTTGATTTTGAAAAGGAAGGTCTAACGGATTTACATGCTGACTATATTTTTATGGCTCAGGTTCTACTCCATATTCATGATGTTGAATTCGTTTTATCAAGGCTATTTGATGTTCTAAATGAAGGAGGACATTTACTAATCGTAGATTTTAATAAAAATGAAAAAGTAGTTTCAGATATAGTTCATAACGGATTTAATCAAGAAGAGCTGACTGACGTTATGACTAAAATAGGGTATAGAGATATTCAATCCAAAACTTTTTATAATGGAAGTAAAATATTCATGGCACAAGATGCATCTATGTTTATTCTTGATTCTCAAAAATAAAACTTTTAGGCAGAAATCAGCTCTCCTTACCGGAAACCATGCTTTGTGTCTTCTCATGCATCGCAGTGGGATTGGATCAAAAGCTGCTTGACTCTGCAAAGACGATTACCATTACTATGCGATATTTAAAAAATGGCGAAGAACCAGTTGTTTTTCCTCATTAGGTTTGCAGACCGCTTTCGCTTTGTGTCATATGACATTATGGCACTGGTAGATTTGACATCAAGAGCCGTAGGATACGACTACTACTTGTAAAGGATGTGGGCTCTTTGATGACAAGAACCGTCGTCAGCTTTATTCAAAATGGCTATTTCCTACTGCTTACTTTCGCTACCGGATTGTTTTACTTTTGCTTTTATCTGGTCGCTCTTACATTAGGCTTGAGTCTTTCGTTTACCGTCGCGGGCGTTCCTCTGATTACTCGCATTTTGCGAACTACATACGCCTTCCTGCAATTTGAACGCACACAGACCAAGATCTATACGGATATTACCACAGAGCTTTACGTTAAACCAATAAACACCGATGCCTCTATCTGGATTCAAGCAAGGAAGGAGCTGCTAAATCGGCGCAACTGGATTGCTATCGGCTGGCTGATGCTGAAGCTTCCGGTGGGGATTTTAAGCCTCATTAGTGCGGCCTTGCTTTATATAACTCCACTCGCAATGATTGCGACCCCGCTCCTCTTTCCGTTTTTTAATTATTATTTTATGGGTTTTCTTGTAGATACTGCGATAAAATCCATACTGGTTTCGGCCTCAGGAGTCATATTCACTATGGTGAGCTACAGGCTTGCGAACAGCTTGACGCGCATGCTAGGAGGCTACACCCGTCTTATGATCAAGAGTGTGAACCGTTAACCGGAATGTCCCGGTCTGGATTTAAAAGTATTGTTAAATGATGGTCTGCTCTATAATAGTTACGTAATGTCATACTGATAGTTCTTAGGGGTTGATGGTTTTGTTCGATATGGTAAAGCAGTGGTTCTGGTACGACTGGTTCATGCTTATGATCCGCCTGATTTGCAGTACTTCTCTCCTGCTCACTATCATAGAGCGGCAAGCTCATTTCACGCTGCCGCTTTGGGTTCTTGTGTTTTGGCAGCTTATTGCTTTTTCCGTTCCCTGGCTGTGCTTGCAGCTCAATTATAGATACTACCTGCTTACCGAGATTGTGATCCCGGGCGGGCTGTGCTTGTATTTAGCTTCGTTTTTTCCGGAAGCCTACCTTACATTCCTGTTGTATCCATTTTTAATTGCCGCTAACAGCAAACAAAGAACATATCTTTGGTCAGGTCCTTTATCGGTATTGCTCCTACCCGCTATAATTAAGCTGCTTGTAGAGCAGACTGATTTTTGGGTTATGACCATTCAATTCGGGACGGCTTATGCATTCGGATTTTCCTTCCATTTATTGATGGTCAATCATCGTCAAAGCGAAATTATACGCGAGCAAAATGCGGTGCTGGAGCAGTACTTGTCCCAAATCGAGCGCATCACGCTGGCCGAAGAACGGAATCGGCTCTCCAAAGAGCTTCATGATACTGTCGGTCATGCCTACACTTCCCTCATTATGGGATTGGAAACCTTGCGCCCTGAGCTAGAGACGGATACAGGAACGAAACGGCTCGATTCCCTATTGAACCTGGCCCGGAAGAATATGGATGAAGTGAGAGGCTATGTGCATCAAATCGAATCGCCGCATGAAGAACTCCCACTGCTTCAGTCTTTGCGGAAGCTGGTAGAGGAGTTTCAGGAGCATGCTAAGGTGTCGGTTCGTTTCCAGGCCTTCGGAGAGGAATACCCTGTAACGAAGCAAGCGAAGATAGCTCTGTATCGCTGCTTGCAAGAATCATTGACGAATGCCGTGCGTCATGGACACTCGACGGAGGTTACGGTTTTGGTGCAATTCGAGCCTCAGCAGACGAGGCTGGAAATTCAAGATAACGGCCGCGGGATGGAACATGGACAGGATGGCTTCGGCTTGAACGCCATGAAAGAGCGAGCGATGAATCTGCAAGGTCATGTTGGCGTCTATACCCAACCGGGCGAAGGCACCCTCGTTACCTGCACCCTGCCACGACAAACGGAGCTTAAGGATGATGTCATCCGTCTGTTGGTCGTCGATGACCAGCCTTTTATCCGTGAAAGTCTGCGGACTCTTCTCGAGGAGCAGCAAGATTTGCAAGTCGTAGGGGTGGCAGAAGATGGCGAGCAAGCCATCGAGCTGTGCAGGCAGGTTCAGCCTCAGCTGGTGCTCATGGATTTGGACATGCCGAACCTGGACGGAATCTCCGCATCCCGTACCATAAAACAAACGTGGCCCCACATCCGCATCTTGATTCTCACCACGTTCGAAGATACTGGACAGGCTCTGGAAGCGCTGCGAAGCGGAGCGGACGGATACTTATTGAAGTCGATGAAGCCGGTAGAGCTCGCCGAAACAATACGCACGGTCTATCGCGGAGGCACGCTGATCGATCAGGAGATGTCGCACAAATTGTTTGCACAGCTGGAAGCCGCCAAGAGCGGGGAAGATCCGTCGACAACGCAAGTGGCCGCGACCTATGATTTAACTCCACGGGAGCTTGAAATTTTACAGTCCGTGTCGAAAGGACTGCGATATAAAACCATTGCCTCCAAATTGTATTTATCTGATGGTACGGTTAGAAACTATGCGTCATCGGTCTATCTGAAGCTGGGGGTTCGCAACCGGGAGGAAGCGGTGCAAAAAGCCCGGGAGGCAGGGCTTCTAGAATAAACTTACGGCTCGATGAGGATTTCCGTTGGATATGGAAAAAACTAAAAACAAGCGGCAGCATCAGCAGCCGCTTGTTTCTTATTGTACAAGAAACCCCCAGTTTGATCGGAGGTTCAGGAAACCTTATATAAAGTATCATTATGTTACTTTTTCTGGTTAACCTTTTGAATTAGTGACTGATTGGCAACGTATAGTAATTAAATGATTGATCTAATAAGGCACTGGCTTCTTGACGCTTCAAAAGCTGTTTGGAGCGGAAGTCTATGGAGCCGTCTAAATTGATCTTGGTATTCGGGTCCATGATACCTTGGGAAACCAGAGCTGTGACTGCTTTAACTGCCCAAGCATCCGTTTCGCCACTCAATTTAACCTTAATTCCAGGCTCAACCTGTTTCAGGTTCTGGATCATTACCGCCGCCATTTGTCTAGTGATAGGAGAATTAGGCTGATAATTACGTAGTCCGGCCATCATCTGCTTCTTATTCAGTTCAATCATGAAAGGTTGTTTATACCACCCGTGAGCGCGCAGCAGCACTTCTGAGAATTCTCCCTGAGTCATCGTTCCTTTCGGATCAAAGAGGTTGGCTGACTTTCCGCTCATGACTTTCAAAGCATTAAGGTTGTTTATATATGGGATATATTTACTATCCGCAGGTACATCAGAAAATGGTGAATCAATGTTTATTTTTTGCGCATAAGCAACGAGGTCTGGGAGCTGCATGTAATACAAATATGCAATATGGCCTGCTTCATTTTTATTAAACGTCAGTTTATTACCTGATTCATCTTCAAATAATAAAGGGTGGATCATTTTTAGTGTATGTTTGCCTGATGTTCCTGTCTCCATTATTAATTTCCCGTCCGAATACGAAACCTTCGTCCTTAAGGCAGCGATACGCGTGTTTTGGTATAATCCCACGTAGTCTTGGGCCTGCTGTTCACTTATTGTCGCGTAGGTTGACTTTGGAACTTCTGCTTTTCTCGGATAATAATGATTCATAAATTCTTCATACACGTCAAGACTCATCATGGAGTCGTTATTGTAGGACATGTACATCGCTGTATTCTTCTCAGGCAGAATAACAATCAAGGAAGAATGCCCTGTAACATTTCCTCCTTTTAGAATCACATGCTGATTATTCATCTTCTCTTTGAAGTAGCCCTCGAATCCAATTGTTGTAACCGGGAACTCCTTGTCGGGGAATAATTGGTATGTGTGCATTTGCTCTATGCTCTTTGGACTCACCATTTCTTTACCTTTGTACTTGCCTTTGTTCAGGTGCATCATGAGGTACTTCGCCATGTCATCTGCTGTTGAAACGATACCGCCTTCAGGTTTTTCCGTTGGTTTAAACCCATCCAAGGGTATCAGTTCACCTGTTGGCCCATAGTGAGCAGCCATTCTGTTTAACAATTGGGGGGTAAACCTCACACTCGTCGAATTCATGCCTAACGGTTTGAAAATATTCTTTTCCATATATTTGGAATATGACATGCCCGTTACGTTTGCTACTGCATATCCCGCTAGCATGAAACCAAAATTGTCATAAGTGTACGCTTCTCCTGGAGGCCTGACAACAGTTGGCATATTTGATGCAATGTACTTCTTCATTGGAAAATATTTGTCCGCGTATTCTGGATGCATTTCCATGAGAATATCTGGTTCATCAAATCCACTTGAATATGTAAGTAGATCAAACATCGTCAGTTTTTTTCCTGTTTTATTCGGAACCTTTATTCCTCCTAAATACTCTTGGATATCGTGTTTTAAGTCCATTTTCCCCTTATCGACCAACTGCATAGCTGCCAATGCAGTGAATGACTTTGTAACAGAGCCGATTTGAAAAACGGTATTTTTATCAACAGGAATTTTTTTGCCCTTGTCGGCATAACCGTAACCTTTGCTTAGCATCACTTTCCCACCTGCGACGACCACAAAATTAGAACCAACTGTATTAAACTTCTTCATCTTGTCCGCAAAAACACCATCTGCAAAAGCTTCTAGTTCCTGGGGATCTCGCGGTCCCTCCAAGCTAGCCTTTTCAGATGCAACTGGTACGTTTACGGGTGCGGCAACTGACGCGCCGTTGGGTGCCATACATGCGGTAGTTATCGTAGTAGATAATAGTAGAACCGCGAGAATGGTGTAAATCATTTTTTCCATGAATGGTTTCTCCTTGAAATGTATTTTTGCCTTATAGCGTCTGGCAAAACCAAGTATGGCAAAGGACTTGTCATACCAACAAGTTACATTTCATCACCCACCATTACCAAGTCACTCCAAAGTGTCATATGACAATTAGGCTTCTTACAAAGAATATTGAACCCCTTTCACTGCAGCCTCTTCTTTACCGTTTCCCCTTCAATTAATACAGGTTGATAATAGGTGTGGTTGCGTAGATCCTTTTTCCCTTGCAGTTTCTTAATAACCCAATCGGCGGCATCACGTCCCATTTGTTCCTGTGGGTGTGTCAATGTCGTGAGTTTGATGTTCGCATTTTTGGAAATATAGGAATTATCTTGACCAATAATGGACAAATCTTCGGGAACAGATATACCAAGTTGTCTGCATACATGTACAACTTCTAATCCTACCTCGTCGTTATAGCAGACAATTGCGGTTAACCCGTCTCTTTGTTCGGTCAGAAATTTCTTCAAGTTGGTGGACAGGTCCTGCTTTGTCTCTGTATAGAATGAGAGCACTTGCTCGGGGTGAAACCGTAATTTGGCTTCTCCAAGTGCTTTGATATAGCCTTTCATTCGATACTTTCCTTGTAAATCGTCCATTTTGGCAATGATGCCAATCTGTGTGTGTCCGTTAGCGATCAATTCTTTGGTTGCCAGATAGCTGGATTGTACGTCATCGAGGCAAAAGAAGGGAACCTCCAACTCTTCATAATAAGCATTAATCATGATGAATGGAACATCCTGTTCCTTGAACGTCAGGTAGTAAGCAATATTGGGATTATATAGATTGCTCTTTGTAGGCTCAATGATCAAACCATCGACACCAAAGGACAACATCATCTCCAAAGCTTTCTTTTCCTGTGCGACATCATTATTGGTGCTCGCTAATAGTAATGAATAATTATCTTCATTTAATCTGGCTTCAATCCCGCGAATAATGGAAGGGAAGATGTAATCAGAGATGTAGGTCGTGATGACTCCAATGGTTTTATTACTGGAATTCCCACCGGTTTTTGATCGGAATTGGTTGCTGACATAGGTGCCAGATCCTTTTTCACTTCTTAAAAAACCTTCGTTGGATAGTTCTAAAATAGCCTTTCGAACCGTCTGGCGACTAACTTGATATATATCCTGCAAAGCCGACTCCGTTGGAATTTGTTCTCCTACGCTGTATGCTCCTGATAGAATGTTGCTCTTTATATCCTCAAGGATGACCTGATACTTTGGTTTCACTTTATTCCTTCTTTCCAAGTTGTTCTAAGACTAATTGATGCATCCATAATATTTGTATGTACATATTTTAGCATAATTATGAGTTTATTATAATCCATTGCCCAACATGCATTAATACTAAAGGGAAAATAGAGAAACACTCGGTTCATAAGAATATTTGTAGGTATAACTATGTATTCGTGTTGACAAATGTACGAACAAAAAATATACTAAGGCTGTAAACAAAAGAAAGCGCCTTCTTTCAATTATTGCGATTATAACAGTTGTTCAGAGAGAGGAGTAACGTGAGCATGGATCAAGACATTAAACAAGCGATTACTAAGGGAGAAACCTCACTTGGTATCGAATTTGGATCCACACGTATCAAGGCAGTGCTGATTGATCATCATTTTGAAACCATCGCATCTGGAAGCTATGAGTGGGAAAATCTCTTGGTGGACGGTTATTGGACGTATAACTTAGAGAGTATTATTACGGGTCTGCAAGAGGCTTATAGTGAAATGAAGCAAGAGGTTGAACAAAAATATGGGATTACCCTTCGTACCGTTGGTTCTATAGGATTCTCTGCAATGATGCACGGCTATATGGCTTTTGACAGCAAGGGTGAGTTGCTTGTTCCGTTCCGGACTTGGCGGAATGCGACAACCAGTGCCGCAGCAAAAGTTTTAACTGATAAATTCCAATTCAACATCCCTGAGCGATGGAGTATTGCTCACCTGTATCAAGCTATATTGAACGAAGAGCAACATGTCCCTCAGATTGATTTTATGACGACGTTAGCTGGATATATTCACTGGCTGCTGACTGGCAATAAGGCTATTGGTGTCGGGGATGCTTCGGGCATATTCCCAATTGATGAGACTACACATGATTATAACGAATCGATGGTTAAGCAGTTCGATGAACTCATTGCAGCCAAAGGTTACGATTGGAAGCTAGAAGGAATTCTCCCTAAAGTTTATATTTCAGGCGAGCAGGCAGGTGTACTAACCGCCGCGGGAGCTAAAATCTTAGATAAATCCGAAGATTTACAACCAGGTATTCCGCTTTGTCCTCCAGAAGGTGATGCGGGAACAGGGATGGTCGCTACGAATAGTGTGAGAAAACGGACTGGCAACGTCTCTGTGGGAACCTCGGTTTTTGCCATGCTTGTATTAGAGAAGGATCTTTCAGCGGTATATCCGGAAATTGATCTGGTGACTACACCCAATGGTAATCCGGTCGGAATGGTTCATGCCAACAACTGTTCAAGTGATATCAATGCTTGGCTGGGATTGTTCCGTGAATTCTCTGAGGCAATGGGGCAAAAGGCGGATCCGAATCAATTGTTCAGTGTGCTGCTGAACAAGGCTTTGGAAGCAGATCCAGATGGCGGCGGTTTACTCAGCTATGGCTATTTGTCAGGGGAGAATATCACCGGAATAGAGAAAGGCCGGCCATTGTTTGTCCGCTCTCCTGAAAGCCGTTTCAATTTGGCCAATTTCATGCGGACTCATCTTTTCACTGCGTTTGCTGCTTTGAAAATCGGAATGGATATTTTGACAAAGAAAGAAAATGTCGCAATTGACAGCATTCTGGCTCACGGTGGTTTATTTAAAACCCCTATCGTCGGACAAAAAATTGTTGCGGCTGCCATGAATGTCCCGGTATCAGTGATGTCAACAGCTGGAGAAGGTGGGGCGTGGGGTATTGCTATTCTGGCTTCTTACATGATGAACAAGGATCAACAAGAAAGTCTGGAAGACTTCCTCGACCAAAAAGTATTTAGAGATGCTGAGGGGCAAGAAATTTCTCCCGACAGTTCCGACGTTAAGGGATTTGAAGCATTCATGGAACGCTACACACAAGGCCTGGCGATTGAACAGGCTGCTGTAGATAATCTAGTGGAAAACTGGAGGAATTGACGTGTTAGAGCAACTGAAAGAAGAAGTATATCAAGCCAATCTGGATTTGCCTAAACATGGACTCGTGAAATACACCTGGGGTAACGTAAGCGCTGTTGATCGTGAGAGCCGCTTATTCGTTATCAAACCTAGTGGTGTTAGTTATGACACGATGAAACCTAGCGATATGGTGGTTGTTGATTTTAATGGCAATGTTGTTGAAGGAGAAATGAGACCTTCATCAGATACACCGACTCACGCCGTACTTTATAAGCATTACGCAGAGATCGGCGGTATTGTACACACGCATTCGACTTGGGCAACGATTTGGGCTCAAGCAGGCCTGGATGTACCTGTAATGGGGACTACTCACGCAGACACCTTCTATGGTTCTGTTCCTTGTGCCCGTTTCTTGACACAAGAGGAGATTGATCGTGGTTACGAAGCGGAAACCGGCCGTGTCATCATCGAAACTTTTGAGCAGCGCGGGCTGGATATTTTAGCAGTGCCGGGTGTTCTGCTTAAGGGTCATGCTCCCTTCACTTGGGGCAAAGATGCAAAATCGGCAGTCATGAATAGTGTCGTGTTGGAAGAAGTTTCGAAAATGAATTTATTCGCACGAGAATTGAATCATTTTGCTGAAGAATTGCCGCAGCGCATTCTAGATAAACACTATTTACGCAAACATGGGAAAGACGCGTACTACGGGCAAAAGTAATATAAACTAAAAAATGAAGAAAAGAGGATGAATGATGTCAACAGTAGGTACAAAACAGTTCTGGTTTGTCGTAGGTTCACAGCATCTGTATGGGGAAGAAGCATTAGCAGAAGTTAAAGCACACGCACAAGAAATGACCGATGCCTTAAATAAGAGTGGCGTTCTGCCTTATCCGCTTGTATTGCAGGATCTGGCGGTTAGTGCAGACAAAATCACCAATCTCATGAAAGAAGTCAACTATCGTGACGAGGTTGCTGGTGTCATCACTTGGATGCATACCTTCTCGCCTGCAAAAATGTGGATTCGCGGTACTAAATTGCTGCAGAAACCACTGCTTCATCTGGCTACACAGTTCAATGAAAGCATTCCTTGGGCTACGATTGACATGGACTTCATGAACCTCAATCAGGCAGCTCATGGTGACCGTGAATATGGATTCATCAATGCCCGTCTGAAGAAACAAAATAAAGTGGTTGTAGGGTACTGGGAACGTGCGGAAGTGCAGAAGCAAATCGCAGAGTGGATGGATGTAGCGGTTGCTTATAACGAAAGCTTCAATATCAAAGTTGCCCGCTTTGGCGACAACATGCGTAACGTTGGCGTCACGGAAGGCGATAAGGTGGAAGCTCAAATTCAATTTGGATGGACCGTTGACTACTTCGGAATTGGCGACCTTGTTCAGTACGTCAATGCTGTGAAAGAAGAAGAGATTGATGCTTTGTTCGCGGAATACTCCGAACTCTATGAATTTGATTATGGTACTTACAGCAAGGAAGCTTGGGAAGCCAGCGTAAGAGTGCAAGCGAGCTATGAAATTGCCCTTAAACGATTCCTGGATCATGGCGGCTATACTGCCTTCACTACGAACTTCGAAGACCTCTATGGTATGAAACAGCTTCCTGGTCTTGCCGTTCAACGTTTGATGGCACAAGGATACGGCTTCGCCGGTGAAGGAGATTGGAAGACTGCAGCGCTCGATCGTCTGCTTAAAGTCATGAGCCATAACCAATCCACTGGCTTTATGGAAGACTACACCTATGAATTAGCGGCTGGTCAGGAATCGATCCTTCAATCCCATATGCTTGAAGTTGACCCAACGTTGGCAAGCAACAAGCCTAAAATCATCGTTTCTCCGTTAGGTATCGGCGATCGTGAAGATCCAGCTCGTCTGGTGTTTGACGGCAAGGCAGGAGACGGTGTAGTTGTTTCCATGGCTGACTTTGGCACGCATTATAAACTGTTGATCAATGAGGTTACTGCATTTGAACCGACAGTTCCTGCTCCAAATCTTCCAGTGGCCCGTGTACTGTGGAATGTGAAGCCAAACTTCCAAGATGGGGTTAAAGCATGGATTGAGAACGGCGGCGGTCACCATACCGTGGTTTCCTTGAATCTAACCACAGACCAAATTGTTACTTATGCAAAACTGGTTAACCTGGAATACGTAATTATTAAGTAACTAGAAGATAGTCATCTACTAAAAGCATTGGGTCAGTCCTCAGGACCCAGTGCTTTTTATTAGTTTTCTAAGAATGTATAGATATGGGAAGCTTCCTATGCTATCTGGCATTATAACGGGATAATTGGTTTCTCCTTAAGGTAATCATTTAATTTATAAGGATGTGATACTATGGCGAATGTACCAGCTACGAAAACGAAACTGGTTATCGTTGAAGGCATACCTGGCTCTGGCAAATCCACATTATCTAGACACATACATGACATGTTAAACACACATCAAATAGAATCGGAACTATTTTTAGAAGGCAACTTACGACATCCCGCTGATTATGAATCGGTTGCATGTATGCCGAACGAAGAACTTGATCGGCTCCGATCTATCTATTCTGAGGTGTTTCATTACATTGATCCGTTTGTATCTGTGAATGGCAATGACTCTTTAATCGCATATGCACTTGCGCAGCAATCAGCTCCAAATGGAATCCCTTCTAGTTTGTATGAGGAAATTCGGCGTTATGAAATTTACGATGGAGTACCCGTAGAAAAGCACTGCGAGTTGATGATTCAACGTTGGAAGTCTTTTGTTAAAGATCAGCGAGAAAAAGAAAAGTTGATAATACTCGAATGCTGTTTTTTACAGAACCCGGGGTGTTCACTACTCGCCCGACATAACGCTGGAGAGGATCGTTTTATTCAGCATGTATTACAGATTGCGGAGCAAATTCAGGAGTTAAATCCAATTTTGTTCTATTTGAAGCAACCGAATGTGCATGAGACGATTGAGCGAGTTAAAACAATGAGATCTCAAGAATGGTTAGATTTCGCGATTTGGTACCATACGGAGCAAGATTATGGAAAGAACAAGGGGCTTTACGGGTATGAGGGATATATTCAGTTCCTTGAACATCGACGAGAGCTAGAATTACAAATTATTGAGCAACTTCCTTTTCAATCGTTTATTATGGATAACTCCGATTATGATTGGGGGAATCAACAACAGACCGTTTCGAATATCATAATGAAGTATTTATAAGGGCCTATCCCGTAAAGACATATTTTACCGAGTTATTCATATACATGGACTGTTGATTCAATCATTGGAAATTTGTTACTCTACATCATTTGCTTCTAAACGCGTTTTTGGTGTCTGTTATTACTGCTAGTAAGTGAAGCCCAAATAATACAGCGTGTTGAGATCCATTCTTATTATTTCTGCAAAGAAAATTCTCACTTTTTAGCAGAAATGATTTATAATTATCAGATAATAGACAATATAATTTTTAAAAGATTATATTTTAGTTATAATAGAGACAGAAAATATATGTTCCTGAGTGGAGCCTTGCTTCTTGTATCACCTAAGCAGGAGGGCCTGCTCTTTTTTGCAAATATAAGAGATAAGGAAGGTTTTTATGAATAGCATTCAGAAAAAAACAGACATTATCTTAATTGGTGCCGGAGTCATGAGCGCGACTCTGGGATCATTGCTGAAAGAGTTAGCACCGGAGTGGGAAATTCAAGTGTTTGAGAAACTCGCAAACGCGGGAGAAGAAAGCTCTAACGAATGGAATAATGCAGGTACAGGCCATGCTGCACTGTGCGAACTGAACTATACATCCGAGAAAGCTGACGGATCTATAGATATTCGTAAAGCTGTAGACATTAATGAGCAGTTTCAGCTTTCAAGACAGTTTTGGTCTTTTCTTGTAAACAGCAATTTGATTCGTAATCCACAGGACTTTATCAAACCAATACCTCATATGAGTTTGGTAACAGGAGAGAAAAATGTATCTTTTTTGAAAAAAAGGTTTAAAGCGCTTTCAACTATTTCTCTGTTTCAAGGCATGGAATTTTCCGACGACCCTGAAAAGCTGAAGGAATGGATTCCGCTGATTATGGAAGGCCGTACATTGAATGAACCCATCGCGGCAACCAAAATCGACTCTGGAACAGATGTCAACTTTGGTGCTTTAACACGCATGTTGTTTGAGCATTTAAAAAGTAAAAACGTCGAGATTAATTACAAACATAGTGTAAAGGATATTAAACGTGCGAGCGACGGCTCGTGGAAGGTCAAAGTCCATAATCTGGATAACGGTAAAATCGAATACCATAATGCCAAATTTGTCTTTATCGGTGGTGGGGGTGGAAGTCTACCTTTGCTACAAAGAACAGGTATTCCTGAGTCCAAATATATCGGGGGATTCCCGGTAAGTGGACTATTTATGGTATGTAACAATCCTAAGGTTGTCGCCCAGCATCATGCAAAAGTATATGGTAAAGCTAAGGTTGGTGCTCCTCCCATGTCTGTTCCGCATCTGGATACAAGATATATCGGTAACCAAAAAGCACTGCTATTTGGACCGTTTGCCGGCTTCTCACCGAAGTTCTTGAAAACGGGCTCAAATTTGGATTTGATCGGTTCTGTAAAACCCAATAATCTCATTACGATGTTGGCCGCAGGCGCAAAAGAGATGGCATTGACCAAATATCTGATCCAGCAAGTGATGTTATCGAATGAAAAGCGTCTGGAAGAATTACGCGAGTTTATTCCGAACGCCAAAATCGAGGACTGGGGGATCGTGGTAGCAGGCCAACGTGTGCAGGTGATCAAAGATACGGAGGGTGGAAAAGGAACACTTCAATTTGGTACGGAAGTGGTTAGTGCCGCTGATGGTTCGGTAGCTGCACTGCTCGGCGCTTCTCCGGGTGCTTCTACTGCTGTTCACGTTATGCTGGAAGTATTGGAAAAATGCTTCCCACAACATATGGAAGAGTGGGAACCAAAAATCAAAGAGATGATTCCTTCTTATGGGGTGTCACTAGCGGAAAACCCAGAGCTTTACCAAGAAATTTACAATTCCACAACGGAGGTGCTGGGTCTGGGCGAAAAAGAACCGCTTCATCGTTAATTTTTGCATGGCTGGTAACTGGATCATCCCACTACTTTTTAATAATATGTACAGTAATCTTACGATATATTTTAAAGTCGAATAAGCAACAATACAAAATTTTGCAATCCTTCTACATTTTCTGTGTCTGCACAGTGATCATAGTAATTATGTAGCGCCCTATAGACTCTATTCAGTTCCAGTTGTCCAATGAACGGGTGCAGCGGATTGCTACCCCGGCTTGGTCCAAACGCAGATGGGCGGGGAAAAGGCAGAGCTGTCAGTGGAGGATGGAGTGAAAACGGCGGTCCGACTAGCGACCCGCCGGAGGATGGTCCAACGGGCGGATTCTATTACATGGATGATCAGCTTCCGTGGTAAAGCTTTGTGCATAAATAGATAGGGGCGCACTCACAAGAGGAGGTGCCCCTATCTATTTATATTACATTTGTGCGGTTGGACGGATTACGATTTCGTTCACATCAATATCGGCCGGTTGTTCAATTGCGAATCCAATTGCACGGGCTACCGCGTCAGGTGTCATGGCTAGTTTATCCCGAATGGCAGCGAGTTGATCTCTCAATGCTGGATTGGTCATACCCTCCGTGAAATTCGTCTGCACAATACCAGGCGAAATGATGGTCACGCGCAGCTTGTCGCCAGCCTCCTGGCGCAATCCCTCTGAGATGGCGCGCACGGCGAACTTCGTACCAGAGTAGACCGACTGGTTCGGCACAGTCTTATGTCCTGCTACAGAAGCGATGTTCACGAAATGTCCGGAACCCTGCTTGCGAAAGATAGGCAACGCTGCGGCTATACCGTACAAAACGCCTTTAATGTTGACATCAATCATGTCCTCCCAGTCCTCGACACACAGATCTTCGAGAGGGGAAATAGGCATAACGCCAGCGTTGCTGACGAGAACATCCAGCTTCCCGTACCGTTCGCAAGCCAAATTAACGAGATTGCACAGATCCTCGCGCCGTCTCACGTCAGTGCGTGCATAAACAGCTTCGCCACCTCGATTGGAAATGCGTGTCGCCAGCGCTTCAAGGCGCTCCGCTCCGCGCGCTCCAAGCACGACTTTTGCTCCACGCTCGGCAAGCAACAGTGCTGTTGCTTCTCCAATTCCGCTGCTTGCACCTGTAATCACGACGACTTTGTTCTCTATTCTTCCTTCCAAATGCATAGCCCAATCCTTCTTCCTTTAATCTATTTGCCTTAGGCCCTCTGTTGGCCTTGCAAGTAAATTTTAAGTAGAATTCGATTGAGACAGGTAGACCGATCAAGTCCAATTCTTGCCTAATCCTATTCGGCGCGCATATAATTAGCACATCAATATTAGCGTTCAACGGAAAGGAAGGTGAAGCATGAATGATTTCGTCTCTTCCCCCCTTTGATATTTCTACGAATCTACAAGAACTGATTCATCTAATTCATCAACATGCGTCTTCGGATGGGACGTTTGTCTCGTCTGTGCCAGGACTTTATTTCAGACGTGCAAGCCATGTGTCCGAGCTGAATCATACGGTCCATATGCCCTCCCTGTACGTGGTTGCACAAGGCTCAAAGACAGCAATGCTGGCTGGAGAAAACTATGTGTACGATCCAACAACCTACATGGTCACATCAGTTCAACTTCCTGTAATTGGTAAAATAACTCAGGCCTCGTCGGAGCTTCCTTATCTAAGTCTTCAATTATCCATTAGCCCAGACGTCATTCTGGACATTATCAAGAAGAGTCCTCCTCGATGTACCGTAAAGACTGGACGCGGCATACTAGTGAGCCAATTTGACCCTCTGCTGCTTGATGCGCTGCTTCGGCTTGTCAGACTTTCGGATACGCCTGCGGATATTCAATTTCTTGCGCCGCTTATCACGCACGAGATCCTTTATCGTGTATTACAAGGTGAGCAGGGGGCTTTAATCAGGCAATTTGCCGTAGTTGGTAGCTATGCACATAGCATCTCCCAAGCGATCCATCTGATAACCCGCGATTACTCTAAGCCTCTTGTGATTGAGGAATTGGCGAAGGAAGTAAACATGAGCCCTTCTTCCTTACACAAGCATTTTAAAAAGGTAACGGCTATAAGTCCTCTGCAGTATCAGAAGGCCATTCGACTGCAGACTGCACGCCGCTTGCTGCTCTCGGAGGGATTGGAAGCCGCCAATGCAGGCTTTCGCGTTGGCTATGAGAGCCCTTCGCAGTTCAGCCGGGAATATGGACGCATGTTTGGGCGTCCACCGATGAGTGATGTTAAACATTTGCGCAATTCCCTTAGTGTCTCAGTTGATTGAGAGATTCTTCGGGTGATCCGTGGGGAATTCCCAGAGGCAAGTTGTCTTGGGTCTGCTCAAAGAGGATATATCACACCAACGGAAGTTCGTCGAGCCGTTCGTAAATCAACAATCCTTTCTCTTTCGCCACCCTTACCATTTCATCGGCACCCTGAGAGGGTCCTCCAACCCGAAGCACGGCGTTACAGTAATCAAGCAGGCGAATGGAAGACGGGTGAAAGATTTTGTTAAAGGTCTCATCTCCCAGAGCAGTGGAACCGGCTGTCGCGATAAGGGGCAAAGCATACCACTCTCCCAGCACCGGCATGTGACCAGCCTCGTAAACTTGAAGAGCAATTTCATTCATGTAGTTGACGTTCTTTTCGATTAATACATGATCATCATTCGTTCCAGATCGATAAGGGCCTGCGATAAGGATATGAAGCGGTTTCGATTTCACTTTCAAGAGGCCCTGGATCTGAGCGTATTGGAGCAGCATTATCGTCTTGGCGTCACGAATCTCGCCGCTTTCGACCATGTCTAGCGCTCGAGCAAACGGAAGTTCTATCACTTCAATGTTTTCCTGCTCCTCCTCAAGGCCACCACCGCCACCCGTTGTCATATCTTCACTATACTCGGCTACATAGAAGTGCAAGATTTCGGTAACGGAGCCCGGTGACATATAGGCCTCGCCAACTTTCTGCACACGGTCGATACGGTATCCCGTCTCCTCCTCCGTCTCCCGAAGTATACCTTCTTCCGGTGTTTCTTTATCGAGTAATCCTGCACAGGTTTCGATAAGCATTCCAGTTTCATTACCGTTCCGATAAGTAGGCATTCGGAACTGTCTGGTCAGTACAACGGCTTGTTTGTGCTGATTATAGAGCAGGATCGTTGCGCCGTTGCCACGATCGTACACTTCACGGGATTGTGTCTCCCATTGTCCATTATTTTTTTCAAACTCGAATGTGACCTTATTTAAGATGTACCAGTTATCCGATAGAAGCTCCTCTTTTACGATCCGTACTCTTGGGTGATACTGTTGTGCCTTCATCTCATTTCCTCCCTAGAAAGATTCCGTTCTCTTTAGTCATTTCGAGAGTTCCGTTCTGCTGCAGAAGCCGATTGACGTGGTCTCGAAACTTGTCAATCGCCGATCCGACAAGTCGCTCTCTTGCGTTCATCGGAGTCGAAATTATATATTCGATCAGGGGTTCCGCCTCGTCGACCAACAGACAGTCCTCGTATCGAAGCAACCGAAGATCGGAAAAGCAAGAAGACAGCAAGTCCCCTCCGTTATCCAGGTGGAACCGTTTAATAGCATGATCCAACACATGAAGCTCAGGATCGAACGAAACCGCCAAGTGTTCGACCTCTTGTAGGTGTTGAGTGCTCATTGTAGAGGCGCATACTATACCTCCTTGCTTTAAGATACGGTGCATCTCGCGGATTGCTCTAGGGATGTCCGGCACGTGGTACAGCATGTTGTTAGCGATAACCATATCGAATTGCTCTTCATGGAAGGGGATCTGTTGCGCGTCAACAGATAAAAACTTAAACTGCGAATTGTTGCTTCCCAAGCGGCAACGTGCTTCTTCCACCATTCCGCTTGACATATCGGTAAGCGTGATACGCCAGCTGCTTGGAATTCGCTCGGCGTTTCTTATCCAAAAGGTGCCGTCGCCGCAGCCCAACTCGAGAATATGGGCTCCCGGTTGCACCTCCAGTTGTTCAAAGATCCAACGATGCCAGCCTTGGGGATTTGTACTGTACTTGTCGTAAAGATGTATCCGCGTTTGCAGACGGTTCGCCGTCCGATATTGCTCCCCCCAATTTTGCTCACTCTGCACGGTTTGGATAACATCCGCCAAATGGTTCCAATCGGAGCCATAGGCCGACATTTCCATAGCATCACGTATTGCATGCACTACGTGCTCCGTATGGGCAATTTTCTTTTGTAAAACATCGAGTTGTGCTTGCAACGAATGTCTGATCTCTCCGTTGGATGGCGATTCTGCATCTAAAATGTCCATTATTTTTTGAAGCGATAACCCTAGATACTTCAACATCTGAATTCGCTGTAATCTTTCCATATCTTTCATGTTGTACAGTCTTATGGATCCAGTGCGGTGACCTCCTGGACTCAGAAGTCCAATTTGATCGTAATATCGCAATGTCCTGACCGTTATCCCTGTACGTTTGGCAAGCTGTCCTGTCGTCAGACAGTTCTCTTTGTCCATCCATTGCTCACATCCAATTGATTGCTCTAGCATGTCGTTCTCAGTCAGTATAGCAAATGACGTAACGTCACCTTCAAGAAAAATTTATGCAATAAGAAACAAGAGAAAACCACCCTAGCAAAAGGTAAAGAAAGAATTTTTTCTAGTGAAGACAACCGAATGCCCGATGATGAATTATTCCCTTTGTTAGATAAGTCATTTTCTGATCCCAACTTTGCTTTAACGGGAGGAGAGTCTAATGCAGTTTGTCAGAACCGAAGTATAACGGTCTTAAAGGAATTGTTAAAAATCTACCGAGGACGGAAAGTCGCATTAGGCACTCATGGAGCTGTAATGACTTTAATGATGGGGTATTATGACAAGCAGTACGATTTGAATTTTTTACTACACACATCCAAACCAGACGTATACAGAATGGAATTCAATGATCAGGAATTAGTTGAGGTAAAAAGATTGTGGAACATGCCGTAATAGTTTGTGAGGAAAAGGTATACGGACTATTCTTCAAAAAGAGACCATCCTTTTTTAAGGGTGGTCTCTCTTCAAAGCTTTTCCTTTATAGCTATTGCGGTGAACCGTTAAGCAAATCTTCGGCTATTTTTACCAGGTCTTCTTTGCTCAGCGGGCTGTCCTGGTTATCAGATATGTTGTAGTGTAAACGTCTTTTTTCATCGAGCCATCCCAGTCGGTTTTTTCCTACCTCCAAGGGCTTGCTTGTTTCGCTTGCTCTGATGTAATAGGCCTTGGTTCCTTTAATCATCAGTTCCTCAGCCGAATCCTGTTCATTTTGCATCACGGTCGTCTTTGTGACCTCAGGAGCGTATTTGGTGACGGTGATGTTTACATAGTCATTTCCTCTTGTATACCGGGCAAAGGTGAAGTCTGACTTGTCCCAGCTCAGCTTTTGAATAAACAGATTTTCACCTTCCGGTGCAGCTTTGGCCTGTTGCGTCAGTTTATCCGTTAAAGCTCTATATTCCTCTTTGTTCATCATCCCAGGATATGCAGCGACTGGATAGACGTATCCGAAATCAAATCGGTAGTTGTTCGGCAGATGAGTGGGATTGTGGAATAACGGAGCTTCTGTCCGCTTGATTTCATCCTGCAGACTGCTGAAGCTAGAAAGTTCAGTCGGTTTGTAGGCAAACAGGACGGGATTAGACGAGTTTCTTTGAATCATAGAGTCGTCCTTGACGTAATAGGCGGCATACTCTCCGGGCTGTAAACGGTCTATCACCTTCTCGTTCCACTGTGTATAGGTGGAGGTATATGTTTGGGAAGCGTCAGTTTCGGCAGGTGTTTTGGCGGTATTTAATACGACATCGCCTTTACTGTTACGGAATTCCAGATATTGCGAAGCGGCGTATCCAGTCACAGAGGCGCCCAATACAAAGAGCAAGATCATGATAGGAGCGGTGATGCGCGGCCGAAGACGCATTTTTACAATGAACCCCTTTTTGGGTTTCGACTTTTGGTAGACCTGTTCCATCACTTTGTCCGAGACGTCAAAGACTTGGATTTTTAAGACGTTCTCTGGCTCCGTCAGCATATCCATATTTTTTAAGCCCCTGTCTTTCAGATCGGTGTATTTCAGACCTTGTTCCTGAGTTCTGTCTTGTAATTCACGCATTTTGGGTCCTCCTTTATGGGCTCCATCATTTTTTTGAGCTTTGTTTTTGTTCTGCCGTATTTTTTCTTGATAGCTTCCTCGCTTTTGTTCATAATCTCCCCGATTTCTCCAAACGATTTTTCTTCAAAAATGCGCAGCACCAGCAGGTTTCGTTCTTCTGCATTCAGTTGGCCCAATGCCAGGCTTAGCGGTTCACTGAAAAGCTGACGTTCCATAACCTGCGCAGCGCTGTCTGAAGTCATGTTAGTTGAGTTGAACAGGGTAATTTTAAATTTGCGCTGTAGACTTTTCCTGCGAATCAGGTTCAGGCAGTGATGATAAGCCATTTTATACAGCCAGGAGGAGAAGCCCACTGTGGGTTTGTACATACTGATTTTCTCGAAAGCACTAACGAAAATATCCTGTACAGCCTCTTCCGCTTCCTGCTCACTGCCTAATAGTCGCCAGCAGTACACAAAAATCTGACGCTGATACTCCTTTACAATGTAGGCGTAATCCTGGATCTCGCCAGCTTGGACCCGTTTAATTCTATATTCGATTTCCTCATTCAAGGATTTAGGCACCCCCTCTGATTAAAAAGAAAACTATATCTGTATAACAAATGAAGATGAACCAAAGGGACATCTTTTCTAAAATTTTTTAAGTATTAAATCAACCCTCTAAGAGAATACGATAAAGCAGAACAATTATCACCAACGTTGTTGATTTCATAGAGCTTGGATTTTTATTGTGGAAATAAATAGAATGATAAAATATACCTATCAAAAAAGTGATAATAGATTGTAAAGAAAAAAGGAGATGGGAAATGGGGTTTTATGATAATAGGGGAGTCCAGATGGTGGTTGCACTTTTATATCCTGTTATGGAAAAATACTTTTTATGTAATCATCTCTAATGTCTTGATGTGGATTATATCCGTACCTATGTGGTGGCTGCTAGTTGAACGTGTGAAAACAGACCAGGGCGCTGAAACTTTCATTTCGTCATTACCATTCATTATATTGTTATACATATTTACTGTATTACTACCCGTGAAATTTTAATTGTTCTATTTAGACATTACATTTTTAATAAGTTTAGACGTCGCAATAGTAAGTAATCTCTGAAACGATTCGGGAGTGTTTTTTCAAAATCGCACGGAAGTTACTCATCGAGAAATAGAAAATATGAAGGAGATATTCCAAGAAGAGTGGCCAGCTCGTAAAAAAATATGAGAGGATACAGTTTCTTATGAATGAAAGTACTAAGAAATATAATTTTGATAATATGATACGTTATCTTAATGATCAAATGGAGTTACTACCTAACTTAGAATCAAAATACATGGGATTAACAATGCCTTTTCCTCAACAAACTGCGTTACGAAATAGGATTATTGAAAGTATTGAAGCATTAATAAAATACGATCAGGATGTTTGTATTGCTCTTCATTTGAATCAGGCTGATGATAGATCAATTGAATATAAGAAAATAATTTTAATAGGGAATGATTACTTGCATCTTAAGAGAATCATTGATTTTATGGAAAGACAACACATTAAATTGAATATCAAAGACACCTGTATACTCTACAGAGAATATACTGCTGACTTGAATATTCATTTGAAAGGCAATCATTCTAGAATAACAAGTTTAAATGACCTATTTGCAGGAGTCGAAATTCATATTGATCATATTCAGGCTGGAATGGGATATAAATACGAAAATAAACAAGTGGATGAAGATATTATTCATTATTGTTGTCATAAAGATGATGAGGAAGGAAAGGAACTTGGATATCAATTATTTATCAAATCGTTAGATTACTTTTCCAAGAAATTATTAGCTGAAGGATTTGTATTAGGGTATCCTGCTGTAGATTCTAAAATTAAAATAATGAAAGCCTCTTGTACAAAGTGTTTTTATCGAGATTATTATTATATTAGTGGAGCACATATATCGCTCAAAAACGCTATGCTGAAAGCAGATTGGCAAATATGCGAACCACTGATGCAGATCCATATGACCTGTAACAAGCTATATTTCGAAGGAAACTCTTTTTTTAGAGAGGTAGAAAATATATATATATTCGAGGACAAAGAGGATTGTAAGTTATCATTTAAATCTAGACTTTCCACAATCATTGAGATTCTAGAAGAGATGTATGACCATAAAAAAGATGTTTTGGACTTCCATATGAAATTGGACAGCTTTGTGCCAATTGAAGATGATACTCAGTTGAAAGAAAAATTTAAAGTCATTTATGATATCGATAAATGGAAAGATGAATTAAACGATCAAGAGATAAACTCGGCAATCCCGCCCGTATAGCTAACGAAAACCATCGGCTATGCTGGGCGGGATTGCCTCACCCTCTTTAGTGCAGCGTATCTTCTACTTATTCCCTTTGCGTACCTTTAACAGCTTACCCTTTACGGTTGTATTCTTCATAATCTCAAGCACCAGGGGACCTTTACCATTCAGAATCTCAACATCTGTCGCATAATCCAGAATCGTAATGATCCCGATATCATCTGCGGTGACCCCGTCAAGCTTAGCGATGGTCCCCACGAAGTCGACAGCTCTAAGTTGTTTCTTCTTACCGCCGTTAAAGTTCAGCTTCATAATCTGTTGGTTTAGTTGCTCGCGCTTATCATTTTTGAGTGCGGTTTTTACATGCAGTTTCTGCTCAAAATCTTCTCTACGGAGGTCAACAGCCTCTTCTGAGGGAGCCTTTACCTGTGGAATCGCGAACCCAATATATGCTTCAATATCAGCTAATCTTCGGCCATCCTTAGGAGTGATGAGGGAAATGGCTTTACCCGTTTTGCCAGCACGTCCCGTACGTCCTGTGCGGTGAACATAGCTTTCCTTCTCAAGGGGAATATCGTAGTTAATGACATGGGTGATATTCGTGATATCAATCCCTCTGGCGGCAACATCTGTCGCGATCAAGTAACGGAATTGACCCCTTCTAAATGCATTCATTACCTCAAATCGCTCGTCTTGCTCCATGCCACCATGAATGCGATCACATGGATATTCAAGATCAGCCAATGCTCTGAATAATGTATCTACATTCTCCTGCGTACGACAGAAAATAATGCAGCTGTCAGGATTCTCAACAATGAGCAAATCTTGCAGTAGTGCCAGCTTGTCTGACTCCTTTACCTGAATAAGAGAGTGATCAATTGTAGCGGTCGTTATACCGGTTGCTTTTATTTCAATTTCAACAGGATCCTTCATATACTTGTGTGACAGTCTGGCTACATCCTCAGGAAAAGTAGCGGAGAATAACATGGTAACCCGGTCACTAGGCAGGGCCTGAATGATTGACTGAACTTGCTCGATAAAGCCCATATTCAGCATCTCGTCAGCTTCATCAATCACGAGGTAGGCCATTCGATCTAACGATAGCGTGCCTCGTTCAATATGGTCCAGTACACGTCCTGGCGTACCTACAGCCATATGTGTTCTTTGTTTTAACTCGGCCTTTTGGATATGAAAAGGATGTTTTCCATAAAGGGGCGTTGCTTTTATCCGCTTAAAGCGTCCAATATTCGTGATGTCTTCGGTGACCTGTAACGCGAGTTCACGGGTTGGCGTCAGAATTAAAGCTTGGGGCTTATTCTCATTCCAATCTACTAGCTCACAAAGTGGAATACCGTATGCCGCTGTTTTGCCGCTACCTGTTTGCGATTTGGCGACAAGGTCCTTCTTCTCAAGCGCAACTGGAATGACTTCCGTCTGAATCTCTGTTGGCGTCTCATAGCCCAAGCTACTCAGCGCTCTTACAATTTCTTCACTTAATGCGTAATCTGTAAAATGCTTCTGACTCATTTTCAACCTCTTCTGCGCTGTATTTGAATACCATTACATATATAATGTCATCGTGTATCGAACTTATACTCATATAGTATACTCTATATCCAGGTTCACTCTAATACATATCAGCGGTTTACAATATCATACAGAATTAATCTTTTCATCTTGCTGTTTTCCAGTAAGGCAACTATACTTTTTCTGGGACGAAAAAACACAGTCTGGTTGGTAGTCCAGACGCATGAATGACTCTCAGATTCCAAGAGTACCATGTCAGTAACCTTCCCCCCTCGGGATGTCCATCGTTTCGATTTAAAATGAGGGGGTTTAAAATGAAGCTTACAGTTTATCATGATGGACAGTATTGGGTTGGAGTCGTGGAAGAGCAGGACCAAGGGAAATTGAAGGCAGCTAGGCATATCTTTGGTACAGAGCCTAAGGACGAGGAAATTCTCCATTTTATCCGTGAGGAAATGTGGGAACTTGTTGGTCGGCTCTCACAAGAGGTGGCTATAAAGTGGTCTGAAACGAAGAAGGTCAATCCGAAGCGGCTAGCAAGGCAGGCAGCGTATGAATTAAGACAGAAGGGGGTCTCCTCCTATGCACAAGAGGCCCTAAAGTTAGAGTATGAGAAGCGCAAGCTGGAGAAACATGCTTACTCTAAACAGCAAAGAGAATCCATGAAGGCACGGATAAGGGAATTAAAGGAGAAAAAAGCGAAAGAAAAACATCGCGGGCATTAATAAAACCTCCATCCTTATCCACAATTGTTACGCATGTTTTATATCAGCATATGTGAAAACATGTGTTACGCACAAAGGGCACCCGATTGGGTGCCCTTTAAACTGTCGTTAGCGCGGAGAACCGTATCAAAAGTATTGTTACGATGAAAAGTGAACCCAGTCTCTCCCTTGGACAGCATCCATCTTTTTAAAGAAAATTTGAGCGCGTTTATTCTCAGTAGAAGTTATCCAGGTCATATGAGCATATCCATGATTTTGTGAGTACTTTTGACATTCTAAAAAAAGCTGTGATTCTACTTCTGTATCTCTAAAGGGCTCCATTACAAATAGGTCGTTCATAACTATGATTTTGTCTGCTTTCATCGTGCTAAAGGTAAAGAATAATGTAGCAAAGCCGATTAATTCTCCATTTTGTTCCGCCACAAATTGTATACCGTTTTGCTGCTCAAAAAGGGTTTGAATCAAATTATGAATTTTTTCGATAGGTGGCCTAGGGTTTTGATAAAAACCAACGATGTATTCATACATTAACTCGGTCAAACTGCTTAAATCATCAGGCTTAGCGTTTCTTATTAAAAATGACATTAGATGTACTCCCTTTTCATTAGTTTTGAATTAATATACATCATTAAGTATATATATGCAATACTAAGATCAGTGAAGGAATCGTTTGAACTCATGCAAATGCGAAGAAGTATGTAATATGAGCGCAACAAGGGCTGCCGAGAAAATGTATCCGGCAGCCTTTGTTGCGCTGAGGGACATGTGCGTCGAGATACACCCATTCGTTAAAAATGAATTACTCCGAATTACTTAAGAAGTGTAAGTGTCACCTCTATCGTGTTATCAATAAATGATCGTTCTGGACGAGACTTTATCATTACGGTCAGTCCAATTAACGATACGACTAGCGCCTGAGATACAGCCTTCGCATCGAGCCCGATTTCAAGTTCACCTGATTGTATACCTCGTTCAATGGTTTCCTGAAATATAACTGATAGGTACATTTGATGTTCCCTTGTAAGAATTTCAAATTTCTCATCATGGGGCGCAAGTTCAACCATTGTATTGATACAAAAGCATCCTTTTCTAGGGTTTTCCGCATATTCCTCTTCAACTACATCCTCAAAAAAAGTACGAAATGCTTCTTTTACAGATGGAATGCTTTGAAGTTTGGTTCGGATCAGAGAAGCGCGGGACATCATGTATTTGCGCAGCGCAGCTTCGAACAATTCTTTTTTGCCCCCAAAAGTGGAATATATACTAGGTCGTTGAATTTCCATTCTGGAAGTTAAATCACTCAATGAAGTAGCTTCATATCCCTTTTCCCAAAATATTTGCATAGCTGCATCTAATACTTTATCTTCGTCAAATTCGCGGATTCGTCCCATAATCAATACCTCTCATTGCTCGTAATTTTATTCTTAACTCAATAGCTCTGATCATAATTGACAGGAGTCTTTATTTGCGTACCAATTAGTATGTTATTATCTTATAATTTGCCCGTTAGATTGTCAAATGCAGGTTGGTTTATCGCACCAAGGAGATATCAGTATGATGATGAATCAAAGAATTTTTACTATATTTATTGACAGTATTCTTTTTGATGAGTTATATTTACTGGGAAAAATATTTTACCGATCAGTATGATATTTTATCGGTATTTGATTGTCATACAAAGAAGGCTATTAGAATAGGAGAGATGGACCATGGAGATAGGTATTACTTCGTTTGTAGAAACAAAGCCTGACGTTCAGACAGGTGAAGTGATAAGTCACGCACAGCGATTGCGCGAAGTTGTCGAGGAAATTATTCTTGCTGATCAAGTGGGACTTGATGTGTTTGGGGTAGGTGAGCATCATCGGCAGGATTATTCGGCATCTTCACCAGCAGTTGTGCTGTCAGCGGCTGCAGCGCAGACGAAACGGATTCGGCTGACCAGTGCAGTGACAGTGCTTTCTTCAGCTGATCCCGTTCGCGTTTTTCAGGATTTTGCTACGCTGGATGGTATTTCGAATGGACGTGCGGAGATTATGGCAGGCCGAGGTTCCTTTATTGAATCTTTCCCTCTGTTTGGCTATGACTTGGAAGACTATGATGAGCTGTTTGAACAACATTTGGAATTGCTCCTTAAAATACGGGAGTCCGAAAAAGTAACCTGGAAGGGCGGGCATCGGCCAGCGATTAACCATTTGGGTGTGTATCCACGGCCGGTTCAGAATCCTTTACCGATATGGGTTGGCAGCGGGGGCAGGCAGGATTCTGCTATCCGTGCAGGTCTGTTAGGACTGCCCTTGATGCTGGCGATCATTGGTGGAAATCCGATGAATTTTGCACCGCTCGTGCAGCTTTATAAGAAAGCAGCAGCGCACGCTGGTCATGACGAATCACAGCTTAAGGTTGGATCGCACTCGATAGGATTTGTCGGAGAGAATAATGAACGAGCTGCAGATACATATTTCCCTTCTACGATGGCAGGTATGAATAGATTAGGCAGGGAGCGGGGCTGGGCGCATTATGATCGTTCTAGCTACGATGCCGCGCGCAGCTTTGAAGGTGCGCTGTATGTTGGCGATCCTGAGACTGTTGCCCAGAAGATCATTCACCTTCGCAAACATGTAGGTGTTACACGCTTTATGCTGTATGTTCCGTTAAGCACGATGCCGCATGCCGAGGTGATGAGAGCCATTGAGCTGCTAGGAACAGAGGTAGCACCCCGAGTTCGGAAGGAAATAACCAAGTGGGAAGCTGAAACGGAAAAAAGATCATAATTCAATTATAGGAGTGATTTGAATGGATTTTGAAAGTCGGTTATTACCAGAATTAAGGCCGATATTAGAACAATTTCCTGGCTTTCAACTGGAAGAAAATTTAGAACTGAGTAGAAGCTATTTGTCGAGTCCTCCCATTGAGCAGTCGAAGCACATACGCACAACAAGCCGGATGATTCCGAGCGTAGCAGGCGAGATATTAGTCAAAATCTACGAACCTGCCCAGCGAACTGACGTTAAGCTTCCGGCCATGCTGTGGATTCACGGGGGAGGCTATGTGATGGGGCATCCTGATATGGACGATGCTTTGTGCGAACGCTTCGTGCAGGCTGCTAAATGCGTCGTCGTATCGGTCGATTACCGACTTGCTCCCGAGCATCCCTACCCAGCTGCCATCGATGACTGTTATGCCGCTTTGACGTGGATGACCGACGAAGCTGAGCTACTGGGCATCGACTTAGACCGGGTCGCAATTGCCGGAGCAAGTGGGGGCGGCGGTCTGACTGCAGCACTTGCTTTAATGGCCCGTGACAAAGGCGGGCCAGCCCTCATTTTCCAAATGCCGCTGTATCCGATGATCGATGACCGCAGTATTACGGCGTCAAGTCATGAAATTACGGCCGATAACGCACCATGGAACCGGAAGAACAACTTGGCGGCCTGGAACATGTACTTGGGGGATCGTACTGAAGACACCGAGGTGTCCCTATACGCTGTGCCGTCGAGAGCGGAATGCTTGGCTGGGCTACCGCCGACCTATACGTGCATAGGCCAGCTCGATCTGTTCCGAGATGAGACGATCGAATATGTAGCACGCCTTGCCCAAGCGGGGGTGGACGTCGAATTCCATCTGTATCCCGGCACATTCCACAACTTTGAGGGGATGGTTCCGCAAGCAGAAGTAAGCCAACGTGCTAGCCAAAGTTATGTAGACGCAATTGCAAGAGCCCTTAATCCTTAAACTATTCAATAGGCAGTCTCCAAAGTGATATGCTTCCAAAAAAGTAGACAGGTTAAATAATAAAACTTGCTACTGTAAGGGGAGTATATCACTTTTTGCAGTAATCTTTTTGTCGTTTGATACGAGACTAGATTCTAATCGAAACGATGTGTTAAAGGAGCACGAGGTGTTCAGTCGCCCCGCAATGATGTAAAGTTTTTCGGGTAAAATCTTTACTTTTACATGTAGCGGACAATAACCTTTCATTCTTATAATTGGAAATGTAAGCGATTTATTTAGAGGTAGGAATATTAAAAACTATATGTATGAGGAGGAGATTGTATGTCGAAATTTAAAGTGGGCAAGTTGGTCAGCAGCTTGGCGTTGGCGGGTGTGTTGTTATCATCAGTTCTGATAAACCCGGCTAGTGCCAGTATGGCGAACGGTGGTAAATTCCTCGGGAATATCATTGCTGGAAGTGTCCCTGCAAGTTTTGGAACATACTGGAACCAGGTGACGCCAGAGAATTCGACCAAATGGGGGTCAGTTGAAGGCAGCCGTAACAACATGAACTGGTCGCAGGCGGATACCGCCTACAATTATGCCCGTAACAATGGCTTCCCGTTCAAGTTCCATACATTGGTATGGGGTGCTCAGGAGCCAGGTTGGATTAGCGGACTGTCGGCTGCTGATCAGAAGGCGGAAGTAACCCAGTGGATTAAAGCAGCAGGTCAACGCTATCCGAATGCGGAGTTTATAGATGTGGTGAATGAGCCCCTGCATCAGAAGCCATCCTTCCGCAATGCCATAGGCGGTGACGGATCGACCGGATGGGATTGGGTCATATGGTCGTTCCAACAGGCAAGACAAGCTTTTCCCAATGCCAAGCTGATGATTAATGAATATGGAATTATCAACGATCCCTCGTTAACCGACCAATATGTCAATATTATTAATCAGCTCAAGAGCAGAGGCCTGATTGACGGAATTGGTATTCAATGCCACCAGTTTAGCATGGACACTGTTTCAGTTAACACGATGAACACTGTACTGAACAAGCTGGCGGCAACAGGATTGCCAATCTATGTGTCGGAACTGGATATAACTGGTGACGACAACACCCAGCTTGCCAGATACAAGGAGAAATTTCCGGTATTATGGAAGCATTCTGCGGTGAAGGGAGTTACGCTCTGGGGGTATATCCAGGGACAAACTTGGAAGCCGAACACACATCTGCTGAATTCTAACGGCACGGAACGTCCCGCGCTCCAATGGCTGAGACAATATGTGCAGAGTTAAACTATAGGTGGCACTTAAAACCCAATAGATGCGAACTTTTGCCAAATGTCTGGGCTGGGTAGATGTTTATTTGACGAAGTCTTGGCTGAAATGTTATACGCCCAAGGCTTCTTTTTATTTAGCTTAAACCTAACGTATCAAAACCTAATCCAACTCAATTAAGCTTACAATGGCTTATCTTTTCTTGGCAATCTCTATTGTTGGTGAACTTGTTGGAACTTCAATGCTTAAAGCTTCAGAAGGTTTCACCAGACTGTATCCGACTCTATTCACAATTGTGGCGTTCGTGATCTCTTTCTTCTTTATCTCCTTATCCCTTAAGACGCTCCCCTTAAATATGACTTATGCCATCTG
This sequence comes from Paenibacillus sp. FSL H7-0703, assembly GCF_038003485.1. Lineage (NCBI taxonomy): Bacteria > Bacillati > Bacillota > Bacilli > Caryophanales > Paenibacillaceae > Paenibacillus > Paenibacillus sp. FSL H7-0703. The sequence goes on from NZ_JBBOPF010000001.1 coordinate 3,349,717, forward strand.
GTCAGGTGTAGGAGCCGTTGCTACAACGCTTATTTCAGTATTGATTTGGAAAGAAAAAATTAATACAGGAAGTATCGCAGGTATTGCTTTAATTGTTATTGGCGTGGTGGTACTGAACCTATTTGGTGCAGGACATGGTGAGGCAAAAGGAACAACAGAAGCAACGAGTTCAATCGTTCAAAAATGAGATGAAATAGTATAGACACAAGAACATCGTAGAGAAAATGTATTCCAAAGGAGTGCCCTAATGAAGGGAAAAACCACTTCATTAGGGCACTGGAGATTTACTACCACTATCGATCACTGCCAGTTTGTGTGAAAGGACCCTGCTGCATCACTTCGTTCATAAGTATGGGCACCAAAATAATCCCTTTGTGCTTGCAAAAGGTTAGCATTCGAAATGCCTGTCCGGTAACTATCATAATAAGTAAGTGAAGCACTTAAACATGGAAACGAAGTGCCAGAATTAATACCCTCACAGACAACTTTTCGTAATCCTTTTTGATACTCTTTAACTTTTTCAGCAAAATACGGGGCGATTAATAGATTAGCCAAATTCGGCTGTTCTTGATATGTTTCGCTTATTACGTTTAAGAATTCAGCACGAATGATGCAACCACCACGGAAAATAAGGGCTATATCCTTTAAAGGTAAATTCCATCCGTAAAGTTCAGAAGTCATTTTATATTGTATAAATCCTTGCGCGTAGGCACAAATCTTACCCATATAAAAAGCTTGTCTAATGTACTCAATCCACACATCTTTATCTAAACTTCGCTGATCAATCCCTGGTCCTGTTAAAATATTTTCTGCATAAACTCGTTCTTCTTTTAAAGAGGAGATGTAACGGGCAAACAATGACTCTGTAATAATGGATGATGGGATCCCATTGTCAATTGCTTGAATGCTTGTCCATTTACCTGTGCCCTTTTGCCCTGTTTTATCAAGAATCACATCGATTAGTGGTAAGCCTGTTACATCATCCTTTTTCCGTAAAATCTCTGCTGTGATTTGGATTAAATAACTTTTCAGTTCCCCTTGATTCCATATTTCAAAGATATCAGCAATTTCATTCACAGATAAACGTAACCTTTTTCTTAAAAATGTATAGGTTTCTGCGATTAATTGCATATCTGCATACTCGATTCCGTTATGTACCATTTTTACAAAGTGACCGGACCCTTTTGGACCCATATAAACACAGCAAGGGTCTCCGTCCACTTGGGCTGCTATTTTTGTTAGAGTAGGAGCTGTTTTTTCATATACGTTTTTATCTCCACCAGGCATGATCGAAGGTCCATTTAAAGCCCCGACTTCGCCGCCGGAAATACCGATTCCTAAATAACCGATTCCTTTTGACTTCAATTCATCATATCTACGTTCCGTATCTTTGTAATGGGAATTACCACCGTCCATGATCACATCGCCTGCTTCAAGGAAGGGTACTAATGTACCTATTACCGAATCGACCGGTTTGCCCGCTGTTACCATAAGGAAGATTTTCCTTGGAGTTTTTAAGGAGTAAACAAAATTTTGAATTTCGTAGTAGGGATGAATGGAGTGACCTTCACTTTTTTTAACAAGATCATCCGTTAAATCCCTCGTATAATTATAGACAGCGACTTGCTCACCCTTACCAGCCATGTTTAAAGCGATATTACAGCCCATTACCCCTAAACCAATGACACCAATTGTGTTGGACATTTTTTCTACTCCTTTTATTTGAAATGAATAGGCCGTAGATCCTCACTTATAGGCTTAGAAGATTCTAAGAAAAATAAGTGGGGGATCTACCGCCCGGGAATCATGGTTTATACGAATAAACTTAGTACTAAAATAAATCCTAATCCAGCTACAGAAATGATGGTCTCAAGTAATGTCCATGTTGCAAATGTTTCTTTCATGCTTAAACCAAAATATTCTTTAAACATCCAGAAACCAGCATCGTTAACATGTGAAGCTATTAAACTACCCGCTCCCGTTGCAAGCACAACTAAAGCAAGATTAACGTCGGATTGTCCTAACATCGGAATAACTAAACCAGCGGTTGTTAAAGCTGCAACAGTTGCAGAACCTAAGGAAATTCGTAATATTGCAGCGATAATCCAGGCAAGTAAGATGGGTGATAATGTAGTTCCATTGAATAATTCAGCTACATAGTCACCTACGCCGCCATTAATCAGTACTTGTTTGAAGGCTCCGCCACCCCCAATGATTAAGAGCATCATTCCAATATGAGTAATAGCCGTTGTACAAGATGCCATTACATTTTTGATTGGAATTTTTCTTGCTATTCCCATGGTATAGACAGCTACCAGTAAGGAAATTAACATGGAAGTTGATGCATCACCAATAAAACGGATCGCTGCTAGTAAACTACTATCTTCAAATCCCATTGTTTTTTGAAGCAAAGTAATAACCGTAGCAATAGACATTAAAATAACAGGAAGCATTGCAGTAAATACACTGATACCAAATCCCGGAGTTTCCTCGGATTTAAATACTTTTTGTTCACCTAAAGAGGCAATATTACCCGTTTTCGTAAATGATGCAGGTACGAGTTTTTTGGCAAGCTTAGTAAACACAGGTCCAGCTAAAATAACGGTTGGAATGGCAATAATGAAACCGTACAGTAAAACCTCACCAAGGTTCGCACCATATTCACCAGCAATAACTGTCGGTCCTGGGTGTGGAGGTAAGAAACCATGTGTTACGGATAAAGCTGCAACCATCGGAATCCCGAGATATAAAATAGAAACTTTTAATTCTTTTGAAATGGCAAATATGATTGGAATTAACAATACTAATCCTACTTCAAAAAATAACGCCACACCGATAATGAATGAAGCAGCTACGACTGCCCATTGGATATTTTTTTCACCAAATTTGTCTACGAGGGTCATGGCAATTCGTTGAGCACCACCAGAATCGGCGATCAACTTACCCAACATCGCTCCAAGTCCAAAGATTAACGCTAAGTGACCAAGGGTTCCGCCTAATCCGGCTTCGATGGTTTTGACAATTTCCTCTAATGGCATTCCAAGTGCTAAAGCGACGCCGAACGATACAATGATTAATGAAATAAAGGTGTTCAATTTGAAGCCCATTATTAAAACTAATAATGCTAAAATTCCAATCGCTACGATAACTAATGGCATTGTAATTACCCCCTGCTTTTTATCTTTTTAGTGTTTAATTAAGCTTCTTTGATAATTGGAAATCCGTGTATAATCGTCTTCTAATACTCTGGATAGATTAATGAAAATCGGCAGCAATTTCCTATATTCCTTGGTCGCTTCTTCTTTTGGTGTATGTTTGTTGGTACTGCCAATCATTTCAGAAACGACTTCAAAGGACTGGATTTGTCCGGTGGCATACAAGCCTAAAATACAAGCTCCTAGACAAGAACTTTCGTAGCTTTCTGGAACGACGACTTCAGATGAGAATATGTCAGACATCATTTGCCGCCAAACATCTGATCTTGCGAAGCCTCCAGTAGCTTGAATTCGGGTCACAGGACCGTCCATACATTCGGTTAATGCTAAAAATACGGTGTACAAATTGTAAATGACTCCTTCTAGGGCTGCGCGAATCATATGTTCTTTCTTATGTGACATCGTTAAACCGAAGAATGAGCCACGTACGTCTGGGTTCCATAATGGCGCACGTTCACCAGCCAGGTATGGATGGAATAACAATCCGTCAGATCCTGGTCTTACACGTTCAGCAATCTTGGTTAGTACATCATATGGATCAATTCCTAGTCTTTTCGCTGTTTCTACTTCTGATGAGGCAAGTTCGTCACGGATCCAGCGAAGGACCATCCCGCCATTGTTCACCGGCCCCCCAATAACCCAGTGCTTTTCTGTTAAGGCATAACAAAATATTCTTCCCTTTTCGTCTGTTTGAGGCTTGTCTATAATGGTTCGAATGGCACCGCTTGTCCCGATTGTGACGGCAACTTCGCCTTTTCGTATCGCATTTACACCTAGATTAGAAAGGACTCCATCGCTAGCTCCAATGACAAACGATGTTTGTGGATCGATCCCCATCTTTTTTGCTAAATCTGAATTACAGTTGGTAAATATCCTGGTTGTTGGCACAAGCTCAGATAATTGAGAAGGGGTTATACCAGCAATTTTTAATGCCTCTTCATCCCAATCTAATTTTTCTAGATTCATCATACCCATGGCAGAAGCTAGGGAATAATCCACTACATATTGATCAAAGAACTTTTTAAAAATATATTCTTTAATTCCGATATACTTTTTAACCTTGACAGCGGTTTCAGGAAGGTCATTCACAATCCAAGCTATTTTTGTTAAGGGTGACATGGGGTGAATAGGTGTTCCTGTTCGTTTATAGACTTCATGGCCATTCAGCTCATCTTTTATTTTATGTGCCCATGCTTCACTTCGATTATCTGCCCAAGTGATACAAGACGTCAGTGGGCGGTCATTTTCATCCATCGCAATGACACTATGCATGGCACTGCTAAATGAAATAAACGATAGCTTTTTTTGTGAGTGATGTTTCATTATATTCGAAGTGGCTTGCAGGACAGCCTGAAAAATCTCTTCTGGGTTTTGTTCAGCTGTCGCTATATCCGGTGTATAAAGCGGGTATCCAATATTCTCTTGTTGGATGACTTCGCCTTTTTCGCTAAATAGAACGGCTTTCGTACTTGTGGTTCCGATATCTATACCTAACATATAGTTAGTCATTTTGTTGCACGACTCCTTTAGATAGCATTTGTTGTGACATCCATAGGTCTTCTACTTTACCTTGAACATCATCAAAGTTTTCATGTAAAGACTTGATCATGAGGTCTCTATCTTTTGCTTTGATTGCTTCAATATAAAGTTCGTGATTGTTTATAATCCGTGTAAAATCTTCATACTTTTCTGTGAAACGCATACGCATCGACAAAAGAATGAGACTTTCCATAACAGGCTTTAAATTATTCCAGATCATCAGAATATGCGAATGATTGGCTGCACGAATAATCGTTTCATGGAACAAGACATCTTGATATGAAAACTCATCAGCATCACTATATTTGACGGCGACTTTCATCATTTCGAGAATTTTACTAAGTTCCTTCGCCAAATCATTAGTGTCCATCTTTACAAGACGTTCAAATACGAAGGATTCTATGAGCAGACGGACATCATAAATTTCTTCTATTTCTTTTTCTGATAAACCAATAACAACGGCTCCCATTCTTTCTAATCGAATGATATTTTCGGATGCCAGTATTTTTAACGCTTCACGAATGGGTGAGCGACTTACAGTGAAATCAGCAGCTAGTTTATTTTCAGATAATATGGTACCGCTTTCAATCCCGCCAGAAATAATGCGCATTCTAAGCTCGGATGTTACGCGATCACCAGCAGAGGCTTTTAAAAGCCATTTGGAGGGATATAGGAATTCTGATTCGACCATCATTTCACCTTCTCAATTAATCAAGTATACTTGTATACAGGTATTATAATCTGAAATTTTAAATTTGCAAGCGTATACATTAAATTTGTTTTGTAACGCCTCGATACATAAAATGAAAATTGCATAATAAGACATAGATCCTGTTCGGATTTTTTGTTCAAATGCACAATCAATTTCGTCTGTTCTTCAATATTTTTAACGTGCGGCAATCGATATAATGAAAGCGTAATCAAAAATTGCCCGGGGGGTTAGACAGATGGAAGGATTGACGATCAGTTGGATAGGAGCTCTGGCAGGGCTGGCTATTGCAATTATTCTGATATTAAGAAAGCTGAATCCGGTTTACGCTTTATTTTTGGGAGCTATTGTAGGCGCTTTATTGGGCGGAGCCAATTTGGAACAGACGATCAGCGTGTTAATAAGCGGTACGCAAAGTGTGATGGGGACGGTCATTCGTGTGCTTGCCGCAGGTGTATTGGCAGGTGTAATGATGGAATCCGGGGCAGCGGAGACGATTGCGCAGGCTATTGTAAAGAAGTTCGGCGGCAGTAAAGCGATTCTCGCACTAGCCTTGGCGACGATGATTATTACGGCGGTAGGTGTATTTATTCCCGTTGCCGTGTTGATTGTGGCACCTATTGCATTGTCGGTCGGTAACAAAATGGGGATTTCCAAGCTGGCGCTCTTGTTGGCTTTATCTGGAGGCGGAAAAGCGGGGAACATCATCTCTCCCAATCCTAATACGATTGCGGCGGCGCGCGGATTTAATCTGGATTTAAGCCACGTGATGTTGGCGGGTGTGGTTCCTGCGATATGCGGTTTAATCATGACTGTTTTGGTGGCATCTATGCTGAAAACCAAAGGTGTGAAGGTGTCCGACCAGGATATCATGGACAGTGATGTCGATACATCGAAATACCCGGCGTTGGGACGGGCGATTGTAGCCCCTTTGGTAGCTGTTATTTTGCTGATGATTAACCCGATTGGTTCCATCTCTGGTATTGAAGCACTTTCGAATTTCAAGGTGGATGCGATGTACATTTTGCCGATCGCTGGGATTGTGGGTATGCTGGCCATGGGACAAGGGCGCAATATCCTGAAGTATTCGGCCTCCGGTTTGAATAAAATGACGGCGACCGTGCTGATTTTGATCGGTGCAGGAGGGATTGCGGGTCTGATCTCTGCCTCCAACTTGTCTGCTCAGGTGGTTGGCCTGATTGAAGCTTCGGGAGTTTCCGGTACATTTTTGGCACCGCTTGCAGGTATTCTGATGGCAGCTGCTACGGCGTCCACCTCGACTGGAGTTATTTTGGCGACAGGCTCGTTTGGGGAAGCCATTCTGAACATGGGAACGGCCCCACTCGCTGCAGCTGTGATGGTGCATACAGGAGCTACAGTCATTGATTCCTTGCCGCAGGGCAACTATTTTCACGTCACGGCAGACAGCATGAAAATGAGCATTAAACAACGGATGGGATTGATTCCTTACGAAGCTATTGTGGGTGGAACGATGGCAATTGTAGCGACAATCATGTATGGATTTTTACTTTAATATTCACGATGGGGTGAGAAGATGAGAGAGAAAACATTTGTGCTGGCACCAGATTCTTTTAAAGAAAGCATGACGGCTAAAGAAGTGTGTATCGCGATGGAGAAAGGACTGCGCAAGGTCTATCCGGCGGCGAATTATGTCCACGTACCGATGGCGGACGGTGGTGAAGGAACGGTGCAGTCACTGGTGGATGCGACAGGCGGGCAGATTCGTTATATCGAGGTGACAGGACCGCTTGGAGAACCTGTAACTGCTGCATACGGCTTGCTGGGAGACGGCACCACGGCGGCAATCGAGATGGCATCTGCTAGTGGAATCCATCTGGTCAACAAGGATAACAAAAACCCGTTAAAGACAACAACCTACGGCACAGGGGAGTTAATCCGTGAATGTCTGAATCAGGGAATTCGAAAAATTATCATCGGCATTGGCGGAAGCGCGACGAATGATGGCGGTACAGGAATGGCGGAAGCGCTGGGCGCCAGATTTCTGGATGCAACAGGCAATACTCTTCCGCGCGGCGGCGGTAGTCTGGGCGAGCTGGCCAGTGTTGATATTTCATCACTGGATGACCGCTTGCAGCAGGTACAACTGATTGTAGCCTGTGATGTGACAAATCCGCTGTGTGGAGAGCATGGGGCATCTCAAGTATTCGGGCCACAAAAAGGGGCAACCCCGGAGATGGTGCAGCAATTGGATGCCAATCTTGCCCATTACGCCGATGTGGTGAAGCAGCAGCTGGGCAAGGATGTGCGCGATTTCCCAGGCGCAGGCGCAGCAGGTGGATTGGGTGCGGGCCTATTAATTTTCACTCAGGCAGCGCTGCAAAAAGGCATTGAAATTGTGATTGAATACACCGGTTTAAAACAAAAGCTCGCCACTGCCGATATCGTTTTGACGGGGGAAGGCGGTATTGATTTTCAGACCAAATTCGGTAAAACTCCTTATGGAGTAGCTCAGGCGGCAAAACAGTCTGGTAAAAAGGTCATTGCCGTCGCAGGTTATATCGGGGAAGGGATCGACACGTTGTACAAGGAAGGGATAGATGCGGTATTTGGCATCGTGCCGGGAGCCTCGGAGCTCGGTAAGCTGCTGGCCGAAGGGCCACAAAACGTAGAGCGTACGTGCGAGAATATCGCAAGAGTACTTCAATTCAGCGAGAAATGAACCGAATAATACGAGCGCTCGCCTGTAATCCCGAACTTAGCCAAAGCCGGATTGACTGAGAAATTTGGGAGTGACGGCGAGCGGAAATATGATATTACTGGCGCATGGTCTGGCGTGATACAGCAGTTCATTGATACAGTGCCAATAAGCCGTGCGTAAGCTCAAAAAGCTGAAGGAGATTACGGGGATCTTTACCGGTTAAGGTATGGATGCGCTTCAGGCGGTATTGCAGCGTATTTCGGTGAATATTTAATTCATCTGCGGTAAAGGAGACACTGCCGTTATGGTTAATAAAGCTTCGCAGCGTATCCAGCAAATCCACAGTATCTTCCAGCTTGCTAACCAGATAGATCGTGTTCGTCAGGTTCGTTTGACTCAATTTGACCAGAAATTCGACTTCCGCAAAAGAAATTTTTTGCACAGGCGGGCGCAAAGCCAGTAAAACATTCATAGCTGACTTGGCTTGCATATAAACATCCGCAATGTTGTGCTCTTGTCTGCTGACCGTAATCAGCACATCGGGATGACTGCGCACAAGTGGCTCTAGCAGTTTGTCTGTCGGCTCCTGATTTTGTATTAGAATGAGATAGCAGTCTTCTTCCATGCGAAAGGATGGATGCTGCATGAATATATTGGACAAATCGGCTAAATGAGCTGGATCAGTAGGCAGATATTTTACATATACAGCCGAAGTTTTTAGAAGCAAATCAATGTGATATTGAGCTGCTTCTTTTTTTATTTTTTGCGTGTAAGCTCCCTGATGATTTAACAACATTTCCAGCACAGACTTTTTGCGGTTGGCTTCGTGGGCCAGATGCTCCAACGAGATGCGCTGTTCAATCAGGAGAGACACCGTAGTTTTAACAATATTGCAGAAAGGACGCACTTCATCGGGATTGCCTGAAATACCAATGACACCAACTAACTCATGATGAATGACAATCGGTTCATTGGTTCCCTTTTTCTCATAGTGGCCGTCCTGCCACACTTCAATCATTTTCCCGGTTTCGAGCGCCTGAACAGCGCCTTGGTGAATAGTTCCGATTCGTTCACTCTCGCCGCTGCCAATGATGATGCCTCGTTCATTCATTATATTGATATTGTATGGAATATCCTTCATCATTTTGTCTACGATGTCTTGGGCTTGTTTTTCGGAGAGCTGAAACAAAATCCGGATTCCTCCTTTATCTATAGTGATATAGCGTATTTTAATGTACCAACTTAATGAAAGGGTTTTCAATTCATTGTGCATCTGAACAATATGATAAGGCGGATTACCGAATATGTCAGTCAATTTTATCATAGATGTGAAATTGCAACGCAAAAGTATAACCGTGCCCACAAAAAGGACATTTTGAAAAAAAAGATGACCCGCTTGTGGGCCTTTTATGTTTTAATCAGAATATTAAAAGAATACGATATGGGGATTTAATCAGAAAATCTTTGTCTTGATATGCTGATGTACCTATTGGTCGAAATTATTTGATGAAATGGGCTTTTAATATTTATATGGGGGAAAAAATAAGTATGTCAGAACAACATAGTATTAATATTCCGGCACATCATAATATATACACAGGTAAGTCTAATCGAGAACTACGAATTGACTTTTCTATCCCACAAAATGGAGTTAATGAAAACACAGGATTGATTATTTTCGTCCCTGGGTTCGGCGGTAATATTGATTCTAAAGTTTACATAAAAATGAGGGAACTATTTGCTGACAAATACAATATGGTAACGATTCAGTGTAATTATTTTGGTAGTTCATATATGCAATCATCAGCTAATCATTTCAAGTTTAAAGATCCTCAAATTTTACAAACTATTCTTACGGTAGATGAATTGGAGAGAATAAATAGAGACTCTTCTATTTTACTAAATATATTGTCTGAAAAAAACATCCTGATTCCTGTGATTGCTAATATAGATGAAAGTATAGAAGAGTTTAATGATATGAGTTATATGCAGGCAATAGATATTATCAGCGCTGTAGAGTCGGTTAAAATCATACTGAGTGGAAATGATTTACTATTTAATTCTAATAGAATTATTGGATACGGACACTCTCATGGAGCGTATTTATTACATTTAAGCAATAGGTTAGCACCTACTTTATTTTCATATTTGATAGATAACTCAGCCTGGATAGAACCGATATATTTATCCAGTAGTAGATTTCTATATCAGACTATGGGAAATTCAACGTTTGCTTATGAATTTGACTATTTTGCGAAGAAAATAGTGCAAAATAAGCAAGACTTAAACTTAGAGACGCTTTATAAAGATTTTAATGGAAATACGCAGGTTTTATCTTTTCAAGGAGATGAGGATAATTTAGTTAACCATGTAGAAAAAAAACGTATTGTAGAAACTATCAATAATTCAGATTTTATACTTGTTAAAAAGGAAGATGTAGATCATATAAAATATAAATCGAACGGTCATGGTTTAGATGCAGATTTTTTAGAGCTTTTTTCCTATGCATTAGAATTAGAACGCCCAACACAAGAAACCTTAAAAAAAGATTCGAAATATATAGTCGATTTTGAAAGTGTATCTATAGAAGTTGATTATACGCAGGGATTACCAATATTTAATTTTAATTTTAAGTAAAATGGCAACCTCATTCAGTACTTATCCCACCTGCTCAGTTTCCCATGTGATTTTTAAAGTTTAGTTTATATATCAGGTAACAAGTGTCAAAAAACAGGGCTCTAAGGAGCACCTGCTTTTTGTGTCTATCCTTTTTATTGCTAGCCACGCTGTCTAATGACGAACCTCGCGGAAGCTATAGGTAATGTCGTGTAGTTCTTTCTTTAAACGGGCATCTTTAGACGCTGGTGCATATCCAAGCACCTGGTAGTAATTACTTTCGGTCTCAATAATCGCTACATGGGTGACATATTTGTCCACATCTTTCTTGCCTTTAATCACGAACTCGAGGGCAGGATATCCATGAATGGTTATGTTAGAGACAGGTCCTACACTGGACAGGTTCCACTCTTTGGTTAAGTTATTTTCAGCTTTCTTACCATATTGTTGGAGAGTTATATTGCCCAATTGCTTTTTTGAGTGGGATAGTACCACAACGGATTTTTGAATGTACGGATTGAATATTGCAATCTCTGCCTTTCCTTCACGGTCCGGGTCTGTTGACCAGTCCAGCGGGGCCGTGATTTGAAACCGTCCATCTTTACTTACATAGCTTTGCTCTTTCTTGCTCACCGGAACTTTAGGAGGTACGTAACTGTCTGCAAGTATAAAAATAGCATTTACAAACGAGGCTCCCAAGATCACCATTGTGGTAAAAAATATAAAGAGCGAACGTTTCATTGTCTTTTTGCTAATGGGCTCTAAATCCCGTACCTTTACAACATATGTACCTGCAGCTAAATCACCAATTCGTTGTCTTGATGCAGTTACTAACACACTGATACCAGCAGGTATCCCACCCATTAGCAATGGATTGGTGTCTATTAGCCTGAGCAGCGTACGAATGAGTGATTTAAGAAAACCGGGAGGCCTTCCTTCCCCGTTAACCACCTTAATACGAAAGACGAACTTACCCAGCGTATAGCCTGTGTAACCTTCCAAAAGTAAATAATAGCTGAAGAAAGCAATAAGCAGAATACAACGAGTTGCAATCGCTAAAGGCAAAAACCACTTGTCCGTTATTTGAATGACAGAAATAAAAAAACAAATATATCCGATTACAAAGAATATGCAGTCAAAAACCGTTGCTCCCCACCGTCTAAACAGCGTAGAATTCCCGTATGTTTTTGATAACGCCGCCATCCTGTTTGGATCTACCCCATAGTTTTGACCATGCTGAATGTACGTCTGTCTTGAAGTTTCCTGCGGATTGTGTGATATGTGCTGTTCGTCCAAAAAATACACCTCTTCTTAATAATTAAAAACACACTCCTTATATTAACGGTCATTTTATAATCCATGTTTAGGAAAACATTCTATAAACAAAGAAATTATTATAAATATCCCTTCCTCCCATTTACTCTATAATTGGAAGAAGAAAGTAACGATAAGCGAATATTGAACTCAGGAGGCATGGGTATGCAAGAAGAACTGGCAAAAGCGAATAAGGCAGCAAGAGGTGAGAATGTGAAAGGTGAGTTTCCGGTTATAACGACTGAACGTCTCATATTACGAAAAATGGTAGCGACGGACAGCAAGGACATGTTGGAATACTTTTCAGATGAGCAGGTTATGAAGTTTTATGGACTGAGCCCGTTTGAGTCTGAACAGGATGCGCTGGATGAGATTAGTTGGTATGATCAGATTTTTGAGACAGATCAGGGAATCCGCTGGGCTATTCAAACAAATGAAGGTAAAATCATCGGTTCTTGCGGATTTCATAACTGGGATCAACGTCATCGCCGGGCAGAAATGGGCTATGAATTGTCCAGAGCCTATTGGGGCCAAGGGCTAATGCCGGAGGTACTTGCAGCTGTAATCGACTATGGGTTTAATACCCTCTCATTGAACCGCATTCAGGCGCTAGTAGAGCCAGAGAATGCCCAATCCTTGCGGTTGCTTGAAAAAGCAGGCTTTCGGCAAGAAGGGCTCCTCTCCCAATATGAATTTACGTTAGGGAAATATGATGATCTTTACATGTGCGCATTGGTCAAATCAGAGTATATCAATCGTTCTCAGAAATGATAGATGTAGGTGAATCAATCAGGGGAGCATGGATAGGAAGAAGGTTGATCATTGTACAACATGATCGACCTTCAGCGGCATACCCATTTCATATTGCTCAATGGGGTCTTTCGAGAGACCTATTTTTTGGATAAAGCCTTCAAGAGAGTCATTGTCAGACAGACAGATGTACACCTTCTCAATCTTTTGGGTCTCTGCTGCTCTATGAAGGAGGGCGCATCCTAATCCTTGGTTGCGATGCTTAGGATCGACCCAAAGAAAGTTGATTTTACCCTTAGCACTCATGCTCACCATGCCGAGGCACGTTTGATTCACTTCGTAGATGCCGAGAAAAGCTTCCTGTGTACTGGTGGCGTAATAAGGTGTGTCGCTTTGCCAATGGATGTGGCAGTCGGTGAGGGTCTTACGAAAAGCTGCGATGTCATCAAATGTAACTTCCTTAAGAATATACGAAGATGAGAGGGCAGCGGGTGGGGCGGAGGGCAGAGTGCCGTTGTAGTATTTCAGCGTATAGCGTGGCTGATAGCCTTGCTTTTCATATAATTTAACGGCCAGATGATTATCCTTGATGACTTCGAGCCATAGCTGCTGGCAGTCCGCGGAGATGGCTGTTTGTTTATGTAATTCCAGCAACTTGTTGCTAATCCCTTGACCGCGGTAAGCCGGAGCGATGCATAGCGTGCCGCAACGCATGGTCTTGTACCCGTCGAACTGCCGGACACCGCCGAGAATTAAGCCGATCGGTTGATCCTCATCCATGGCAAGGAAAGAGTGATTCCGTGTATTACCCTCTGGACCAAAAAAACGTGCTGCGAAATCGTCCTGATCCATGGTCAGGCGAATGGAATAATCCGAGAACCCAAGCGAAAATGCTTGAAAAATGTGTTCCATACTGACGTCATTGCATCTCACATAGGTGATCACCGTTATTCCCCCTAGAAATTCATACTATATTTGGATTATAGGGAATTAAGGGAGCTCCATCAATCTCCTGCTGAAATAAAAAAACCCCTTAAAAAAGGGGATTGGTGCTGTGTGTTGTAGGGTTGCAATTCGTGTCGCTAAGATCAGGATTGGTAGAGAGGTCACGATAATGGTTGAGCTTATATTCAATAATTTTTTGGGTTTCCATCAGTCTGGAAATTTCTTGTTGAATCTTCTGATTATGTTTCTCAAGTAAGGAGTGTCTGATCGGAATGGTGCTGTTGCCTTGCATCGAAAGTTCTCGATAATGCTTCATTTCCTCTATAGTCATTCCAGTGGCTTTTAATCGGGTTAAAAAGATAATCCCCAGAATCTGATCTCTACTGTAGAACCTGTGTCCGTTAGCCTTTCGTTCAGCACAAGGCAGTAAGCCAATTCGCTCATAATAGCGTATAGTATCTTCTGTTAAACCTGTTAGTTCTGCAGCTTGACTAATAGAGGTTATGGTCTCCGGAATTTCCTGCAAAGTATCCCACTCCTTAATTGTAACGATTACCAAGGCACTTCTCCATTCGAGTCGAAAAACCCTCCTGACGGCCCGTCACTATTTAAAGTAGCTAAACGAACAACGACAGCAGCAGCTTGTTGTACCGAACCTGGTCCTGTAAAGCTATTTAAGTCAGTAGCGGTAAAGCCAGGGTCAGCCGAATTAATTTTGAGAGGTGAGTCTTTGAATTCTTTGGCAAGGGTGACGGTGAACATATTAACCGCTGCTTTGCTGCTATTGTAGGCAAGCAAATTAAATTGTGCATGCTCATGCTCAGGATCGCTATTATAGGTTAACGAACCAAGGCCACTCGACAAATTAACGATTCTACCACAAGGAGATTTTTGCAATAAAGGCAGCATAGCTTGCGTCACCGCGACCAAACCGAAAAAGTTTGTTTCATACGTTTCTCTTAAATCGTCCAAAGAGAACTGACTTGGAGGATTGGCTCCTCCCAAAGATATGCCGGCATTGTTGATGAGTACATCAAGGGAACCGAATTCTTGTTTGATCTGTTGGACTGCGGAATCAATCGTACTTTGATTCGTCACGTCTAACAAAATCAATCGGGCTTCTACTCCCTCATTAGCCAACTTAGCCACCGCTTCCCGGCCGCTCTGCTCATTCCGTGAGCCAATCAGGATTGTAAGACCCATACCCCCCAATTGTCTGGCTGTTTCATACCCGATGCCTTTGTTGGCCCCAGTAATAAGAGCTGTTTTCCCAATGGTCATGAGCGATTCCTCTTTTCATTATTCTTAAATTTGGCGGCCACCATGCTTTAAATGTACTACTTGGAGTATACTTAAAGTCAACACAAAACCAGCAAAAATATAGCTCGAAATGCCCTGGACATTCTTTATTTTGGAAGATGGGAGAATGGAATGAATAAAAGGCAAATGGAAATTTTACGCATGTTGTTAACTGAACCGGACCGGTTGTGGTTAGCGCAGGATCTGGCGGATCTGACCGACTGCTCTGAAAAGACGATCCGCAACGATCTGAAAGTAATTGAAGATTATATCGTTAAGCATTCTGATGCCAATCTGGTGAGAAGGCCGGGACGCGGCATTTATCTGGAGATGGGTGAAGCGGATCAGAATGAATTGTTCCATCGACTGTATGCGGACGAGAGTACAGCCCAACATGAGTCGGATGAGGAAAGGGTGCTGCATCTCGCCTATCGGCTCTTGATGAATGCCAAGCCTGTGACCATCCAGGATCTAGCTTCACAGTATTATGTGAACAAGACGGTGATCCGTAGAGATATGGAGAAGATCGATGGCTGACTGCACAGCTTTGATCTGGCCTTGATTACCAAGCAGCGCGTTGGATTGACCATTCAAGGCTCTGAGAAAAATAAGCGAATCGCTTTGGCGCGGATGAACCAGCTGATTGACAGTCCTGAGTTAACAGGACAGATGATGCGCAAACAGTTTGAATCGCACGAGATTACAACCATAAATCATGAATTAAAAGCATTTCAAAAACGCTATGAGCTCAGCTTTACTGACGAAGCTTTCGAAGCTCTAATGCTGCATATCCTCTTAATGGTCAAACGAACCAAGATGGGACAACCCATTTCGCTCTCCAAGCAGGACATTGCCTTTTTGCAGGAGAGACGCGAATTTACATGGGCTACGTCTTTTTTGCATCAGTTGCAAAAGTTGTTTGCTGTGCCTTTTTCCAAGGAAGAGACGGCGTATTTAACTCTGCACCTGCTTAGCGGGAAGTTCCGTTACCAGCAAGAGGAAAGAACGGGAAAACAAGGTGAGCTGGTAGATAGCCACCCGCTTTTACCTGAGTTGATTGAGCAGTTAGTCCGGCGGATGTCCGAGCTGAATATGATTGCCTTTTCCAAGGACAAGATGTTGTTGAAAGGGTTGAATGTCCATTTATATACGACCCTGAACCGTCTTCAATATGGGTTGACCGTGTCCAATCCTATGCTGGCCGAGATCAAGAAGATGTACCCCTACATGTTCGACCGAGTTATTATTACACTGGAAGAGGTGGGGAAATGGACCCGGCTATCCTTCCCCGAGGAGGAAGCGGCGTATTTAACGCTGCATTTTCAGGCTTCTGTGGAGCGATTGCACCAGAAAGAGAGTCATCCCCAGAGAGCCATCATCGTGTGTCACATGGGCATCGGTATGTCCCAACTGCTACGCACCAAGGTGGAACGTAAATTTCCGGCTGTACATGTGGAGACAACCCTTTCCAAAGCAGAAGTGCAGGACTATCTGGCAGCCCAGGAGGTGGATCTCGTCATTACCACTGTAGATCTCCCAGAGATGAACATTCCGCACATTCTCGTCTCTCCCTTGCTGGATGCCAAGGACGAACGTCGACTGGAGCAAGTGATCCGACGACTGGATGAGCCGGAACATAGGGCAGCAGAAGAATCGGTATTTTTTAAATATACAACACCTTTTTTGGTCTTTCCCCAGCAGGAAGTGCAGCATCCGGAACAATTGATCTCCAAGCTGGCGCAAATACTGGAGGACAAAGGATATGTGGAGCCTGGTTATGTGGACAGCGTACTGGAGCGAGAAAAAATGTCGGCCACGACGATTGGGGGAGGCATAGCCATCCCGCATGGCGGTTCTGAGTGGATAAGGCAGTCCTCTATTGTAATCGCTACTTTGAAGCAGCCGCTTACCTGGGGAACCGAGAAAGTAGAGCTTGTGTTCTTGCTTGCGATCAAACAGGATGGGCGGGAAGAAATGCGCCAGTTATTTAAGGAATTGTCCCTGATCAGTGAGCAACCTGCTTTGGTTCATGCCTTATCTAAAGAGACCAATGCGATGAGATTATTAGGGAGAATGAAGGGATAAACTAAAAAGCTGTGCTCTGGAACAGGACTTATAGATAAGTCCTGTTTTTTGCCGGTATAATTCCTTTTTTCCGAAAGTTCCGGTAAAAAGTTCGTCCGATAACAGCAAGATAGGCGTTTATACTATCAATGTAAGCGGAAACAACAGAGAGAAGGGGAATGACTATGAAGATACTGGCGATTACCTCATGTCCTAACGGAATTGCACATACGTATATGGCAGCTGAGAATCTGCAAAAGGCAGCAGCAAAACTGGGCGTCGAGATGAAGGTCGAGACACAAGGCTCCATTGGAGTCGAAAATCAACTGACCGAGCAGGAGATCCGTGAGGCAGATGGCATTATTATTGCAGCGGATAAAACGGTGGTTAAAGACCGCTTCGTCGGTAAGAAACTACTGGTCGTTGGCGTACAGGATGGCATTTGCCGTCCAGAAGAATTGATCCAGCGGGTGATGAAGGGTAATGTACCTGTGTACCAAGCAGAGTCACGTTCTGCCGAAGGTAGCTCACAGGAGAACAAACCGAAACAAAATCCCATCTACCGCCACTTGATGAACGGTGTATCCTATATGGTACCCTTCATCGTCATTGGGGGATTGCTCATTGCCATTGCGTTGACGATTGGCGGTGAGAAGACACCAGGCGGTCTGGTTATACCGGACGGTTCATTCTGGAAGACGGTTCAGGATATCGGTTCGGCTTCGTTTACCTTTATGATACCGATCCTCGCCGGATTTATCGCGATGAGCATTGCAGATAGACCGGGGCTTGCACCGGGTATGATTGGCGGATTCATTGCTGCGAACGGCAGCTTTTATGGAAGTGAGGCGGGGGCTGGATTTATCGGCGGCATTATCGCCGGTTTCCTGGCCGGTTATGTTGCACTTGGGATTCGGAAAATCAAGGTTGGCCGAGCATTACAGCCGATCATGCCTATAATTATTATCCCTGTATTGGCATCGTTAATTGTTGGATTAATCTTTGTCTTTGTAATCGGTGCTCCAGTCGCACAATTGTTTGAAGCTTTAACAGGTTGGCTTGCAGGTATGCAAGGTACAAGCTCAATTCTACTGGCATTGATTCTAGGTGCGATGATCTCCTTTGATATGGGCGGCCCTGTGAACAAAGTCGCTTTCTTATTCGGTTCGGCCATGATCGGCGAAGGAAATTATGAAATTATGGGGCCAATTGCCGTTGCGATTTGTATTCCGCCGATTGGGATGGGACTTGCAGCGATGATCAACAAACGTAAATTTGCACCTGCGGAACGCGAGGCTGGGAAGGCAACATTCACAATGGGGTTGTTCGGTATTACCGAAGGTGCAATTCCATTCGCGGCGCAAGATCCACTGCGTGTTATTCCTAGTATCATGGTAGGATCCATGGTCGGTTCAGTCATTGCGATGTTGGGGAATGTAGGTGACAAGGTAGCTCACGGTGGACCGATTGTAGCTGTACTTGGTGCAGTGGACCATGTGCTTATGTTCTTCATCGCCGTTATTGTCGGCGTAGCTGTATCGGTTGTCCTGGTGAGCCTGCTGAAAAAAGATATTGCAGTAACTGTAACTCCAGATGTTGCTGGGGAAGCTGGACAATCTGCGATTACTACAACGGCCGCTGCGGAGTCATCTGCATCAACAACTGTCACAAATAACGGGCCAGCCGTATCTTCGCAAGCCATTCACATTGAGAAACTGACGGATATTGTAACAATGGATCTGATTAATTTGGATCTGGAAGGAACGACACGAGATGCTGTGGTTGATGAAATGATCGGAGCACTTGAGAGAAATGGAGCCGTAAGCTCTGCCAGTGATTTCAAACAGGCGATATTAGCCAGAGAGGAAGAAGGCTCCACAGGCATTGGAATGAATATTGCCATTCCTCATGGCAAATCGGAAGCGGTCCTGAAGCCAAGCGTGGTCTTCGGCATCAAGCAGGGCGGTGTTGACTGGAATAGTGCAGACGGAAGTGAAGCAAAACTGATCTTCATGATTGCCGTACCGCGCAACAGCAAGGAAAATGCGCATCTGAAAGTATTGCAAATGTTATCGCGTAAGCTGATGGATGATCATTTCAGAGAAGCGCTCCTGGCGGTTAAAACGAAGGAAGAAGCATATCAATTGCTGGATCAGGTGCATTAATTCATGCGATAAGATCTTGAATCAAAAAAAAGAGGCTCCCGAAGTTTTAGCCGGGAGCCTCTTTTTTGAGAAGGTCTTTGCGTAAGTCAGCGGCGTTCACCGCGTGACATGAGCATGATGCCCAGAAACACAAAGCCTGCACCAGCCAGATGAGCAAATGAGAAGGATTCACGGAGGATGATATAGGACAGCAGCAATGTACTGACGGGAATACAACCCGTGTATACAGCTGCTGTACTAGCCGGTACTCTTGATACACCCCGAAACCATAATACGTAGCCTAATGCGGTGACAAAGATACCATAATATAAGACTAGCCCCATCTCTCCTACACCAACGTGGTTAAAGTTGAACTGTTGGGCCTCCACAAATGAACAAGCCAGGAACATGAAGAATGAAAAGAGTGTTATATACATGGTTCCAAGCAGGGAAGAGACATGGCTGGATAGCATCTTGCGTAACACTGTCAGTGCCGCTTCTCCGAACACAGCAGACAGAACAAGCAACATGCCAATGAACGAGGTTGCGTTGGGAGCATTGAACCAGAGCGCCGATATGTGAGGCACTTGCAACGACAAAACACCGATCAGAGAACAGGCAATCCCGAGACCGGGGCGGAGCGTAATCTTTTCTCTCAGCAGCACATACGAAAGAAGTGCAACGATAGCTGGGGTTAAGCTAGTTAAAATTCCGCTTTCGGAAGCAGAGGCGTAGGTCAGCCCGTACAGCATTAGGACGCGGAAGAGAAACATGCCGATCAGGGCCTGAATGAACAGGATTAAGGCATCCCGTTTGCCGATCCTTAGTGAATATTTCTTAATGAATACAATGGGTACCAAGAACAGAAGGGCAACGGCCAGACTGGCAGATTGCGATAAAAAAACAGGCAGCCGCATCACGACCAGTTTACCGACTACCACAGAACTGCCAACAATGGAGGTTGCGATCACTAATTCCATGTAAGTCGAAAAGGTTGGTTTGTTCATTTTATCTCACCTCTTGTACAGATATTGATATATACTGTAGCAATAGAAACGGGGCACTTGTAGATCCAGTTGAAGAGGTTTTTGACAGTACCGCTTGAGGGGGCGACCTATGTGGTTATCTATCGATAAGAATGTGACAGTTCCGATGCTGCGTCAGGTGTATCAAGCGATACGGGACCGTATTTTAGCCGGAGAACTGCATGCAGGATATAAACTTCCTTCGACTCGGGTGCTGGCCTTACAGTTGAATGTTTCCCGGAATGTTATCCTCGAAGCTTATGAAATGCTGCTAGCCGAAGGCTTAGCCATTGCGCGCTCGGGTTCAGGTACCTATGTAGCGGAAGGGGCCGTCCTTCCAGGTTATGTATCCGCACCGCCTATCGAGGCGTCTGCGTCTGCAGTGGAATCTGCATATTCAAATGAGATGTCGGTAATTTCCTTCCGGACAGGCCTTCCTGCATTGGAATTATTTCCGCGCAAATCATGGGCTGACTTGCTTCAGAGCGTATGCAAAGAGGCTCCTGATCTGGCACTAGGTTATGGCGATCCTGCTGGAGAGCCTGAGTTACGCAGGGAGCTGGCCGACTATTTGGTTCACACCAGAGGAGTGAAAGCCAGCCCGGAACATATTGTAATCACTAGCGGAGCAGTACAAGCGATTCAGCTTGTCACCCGTCTGTTACTGTCAGCTGGAGACGAAGCCCTGGTAGAGGAACCGACAAATGAAGATTTAAAAAGCATTCTGGCGGCCACAGGAGCCACATTGCGGAGTATGCCTGTTGATGATTCGGGAGTTATAACAGCCGATCTGCCGCAAAAGAGACACCCCAAACTGGCATATCTGACACCCTCGCACCAGTTCCCGCTGGGGGGTATCTTGCCGATCCAAAGGCGGATCGAGCTTATTCAGTATGCAGCCCGGACAGGATGTCTTCTGCTCGAAGATGATTATGACAGTGAGTTCCGGTATGACGGGGCGCCCGTCCACTCCTTGCAGAGTCTGGACCCAGAACGGGTGCTATATGTCGGGACGTTTAGCAAAATATTGTTCCCTGCGCTGCGGATCGGCTATATTGTTCTTCCCTCGTCACGAGTCGCTGATTTTATCCGTTTAAAGCAACTGGCGGATTACCAGACAGCGAGCCTGGAACAAATTGTGTTGAGTCGGTATATCAGGAAGCGACTCCTTCATAAGCATGTACATAAGATGAAAAAAGTGTACGCCAAGCGTCGTCAGGTCCTGCTTGATAGCCTGGAACAGCATTTTACAGGGCAATACCGGATATGTGGCCGATCGGCTGGTTTACATTTGGTAGCAGAGTTTCAGTTCCCACTCCGAGAGAATTTGCTAGAACATCTCCGTAGCGAAAATGTATTTGCGGCACAGCTCGAAGGGAATCGACTGCTAATGGGCTACGGGCATCTAAAGGAAAATGAAATTCGTGAAGGGGTTAGCAGGATTAGGAATGCCCTGCTACGGTAGTACACTCAAAAGCAGCCTATCCTTAGGTGAGGATAGGCTGCCCTTTTCATAACAAGATATCGTGTTCCATGATCACTGTTCATACGAGGTTTGAGCCATGTAATCCTACATAAAGTCAAAAAAATAACGGATTACATGAAAAAAGACGGGCGAGGTGTAGGTCAAGCTATCCACCCGGCTTAAATAGCTTTTTTTCAAAGCATCGAACTTATCATCATCACCGATTAATAAATCCCGCTTCAGTACGGAAACCGTTAAGCTGCCGAAGAAACCGCTCAAGCTGATCAGCATACCGAAAATAATTCCAAATTTCAGGTCAAACGGCGTCAGGTAGGGATAGATGAAATAGGAAGCCGCTATAGTTACGGGAAAAGCGAGTGCAAAGCCTTCCCAAGTTATATTGGGATTGGATGTCGGGACGATTTTCCGCTTTCCGAAATAGAGTGATGCTAGATAGTGTACGACATCATTGAGCTGCGTCAGTACCACTAGAAAAAGTACAAGTTTTGCTCCGTATTGCGGAGTAGCAAACTGAAAATAGGCCAGATGACTCAACCCGAAAACCATCAGCATGAGTCCCCATTGGGTCGAGCTGACACTGCGCAAAAACCAACCGTTCCTTTGTTGATCAATCGCGGAAGCGGTAGCAGCAAGAATACATAGATAGGGATAAAGACAATAAACATTCCGTACCACCCGATATAAATCCAATAAAATTGTACGGGAATCGCCAAGTATGCCCATAGAAACAATCTGCGATCAGCTTTTCTGGATCTAATCATGGAAAAGTATTCTTTTAGCGCAAAAAAGGTGAGTGCCATCAGGGAAAGCAGTGAAACAATCGGATTGAAAAGAGTTGCCAAGCAAAAGATAAAGAACATACCCCACCATGTCTTGATGCGAAGCCCAATAGCTGTATAGTCTTTGTCTGGCTGTGTTTTGACTACTACTATGTAAATCAGATGGATGACCAATAAGGCTGTAAAAATAAGGATTAACGTAAATAGCGAACTGTCCATTACCACTCACCAACTTATCGCGAAATAGGGTTCCATTAGGGTTCCTATGTTATTATGAAGGAATAATTCAAACTTGATAAGGGGAAATTTCGTAAATGGTAGCAGATCAATCCGTCTTTATCTTGCTTACGAATACGGGAACGTTTCTTACGAGAGTCATTAAAAGCTATACGAGAGCGCCATACAATCACGCCTCCATTTCCTTCAACCGGGAACTTTCGGAGTTATACAGCTTCGGGAGAAAGACCCCGAATAACCCTCTGGATGGTGGTTTCGTGAAAGAGGATATTAAGACAGGTACATACAGCAGATTTCCGAATACAACATGTGTTATCTACGAGCTTCAGGTAACCGACCGTGAAGTTGAAAAAATGAAGCGAGTTTTACATGTATTTATCCGAAGTCGCCAAAAATATATGTATAACTTACTGGGTTTGATTGGTATTGCACTCAAAGAACCAGTCGAGTTCAGCAATTCTTATTTTTGTTCCCAATTCGTTGCGGAAATTTTACAGCGATCCGGCATAAAAATATGGAACAAACTGCCCGCTCTTGTTACGCCAGATGATTTTCGTCAAAGTGGTCGATTCCATTTGATCTACGAGGGAAAATTGAGCGAGTATGATCCTCAAGCTTGAGGACCAGCACCGCATTACTTAAACCTCTTCCGGCACAATTACCTCGATATGACGCGGTAAAATACCAAGCTCGATAGGCAAAGACGGCCCTTCCTCACCATCTACATTCGTACTGACCGGTTCTGCGGAGCTGACACTTACATGCTTTGCGGTAAAGTAAACGATATCACTATGATCCTTCAGGTTGCCTAAAAATAAGGATATGCTGGCCGTCACGGTGTTCAATATATTGAGGTTTTTGAAAATAAAGCAGTGAAGCAGACCATCGTCAACAGCCGCATCGGGCGCCAGTTTCTCGAATCCGCCAACTGAGTTGGTTAACGTAGCCAAAAGGAGTGGAGATTTCCCTTCCCAGCTCTTGTCATCATAGCGGACGATAAGTGAGTGGGCAGGATGGCTGATAAGCTCTTTCATGCCTTCTTTGAAGTAGGCAAACGTGCCAAACATGGATTTATCGTCTGATGATACAGCTGAGAGCGATTCAGCAAGCGAACCTGTGGCAACCACATTGGCAAACATTCGGCCGTTTAAGAGGCCCATATCTACGTTTTTCACGCGGGCAGAAGTCAGTGTACGGATCGCCAGCTCAGGACTTAGCGGAATTTGTAAGGCACGGGCAAAATCATTGACTGTCCCAAGGGGGATGACACCCAGCCTTGGACGGTGGTCTTGATCAATGAAGCCGTTGATGGTTTCGTGAAGTGTGCCATCCCCACCGATGGAAACGACTAGGTCACAAGCTTCCTCACACGCATTAACGCAAAAACGGGTGGCGTCCAGTTCCTTTGCCGTCTCTTTAACCGTAACAACGTATCCTTGATCACGTAGAATTTCTTCTACGCTTCTGACATGTTGGAGGGATTCCTCTTTGCCAGAAGAGGGATTTACAATGATCATAGCTTTCTTCATATACAGGTTCCTTTCTCTGGGGAAAGTTTGGGTTACCCACTCTTACCCGAAAAGCAGACCTTTAGACTCTAAATTAGACATGTGTTATATTTTTAGTTACTATATAAAAGTGAATACAATTTGAATGGAGGATTTCATATGAAAATCGCATTAACAGGAGCAACGGGGCAACTGGGTTCCATCGTGGTAGATACGTTGCTTACATCCGTCCCCGCAAACGACCTTATTGTTAGCGTAAGAAATCCAGAAAAAGCAGAGAACTTACGGTCTCGTGGTGTTGACGTTCGTCATGGCGATTTTGATAAACCGGAGACGCTGGATCAGGCGTTTGCTGGAGTAGACCGATTGCTGATTATATCCGCAGACGGGGATAATGATACTAGAATCCGTCAGCATAAAGCGGCTGTTGATGCTGCTGTACGTGCTGGAGTAGGCTTCATCGCCTATACTAGCGCTGCCAATGCCGCTGACAGCACTCTATTCCTTGCGCCCGTACATCGCATCACGGAGGAGTTCATTCGCGAGTCAGGTATTCCTTACTCCTTCTTGCGTAATAATTGGTATCTGGAGAATGAGGCAGGCACGATCCAATCCGTACTCGCGGGGGCTCCTTGGCTAACCTCGGCAGGGACCGGTAAAGTAGGTTGGGCTACCCGCGCAGATTATGCGCAAGCAGCTGCAACCGTTTTGTCTGGCGAAGGGCATCAGAATACAATATACGAGCTCTCCGGTAAGCCGATTACCCAAGAAGAGTTTGCAGCGGTACTTGCTGAGGTTCTGGGCAAAGACGTTCCTGTACAGCAGGTGGATGATGCTACGTATGCCGAGGTTATGCTCGGTGCGGGAGTCCCGGAAGGTGCAATCCCTATTGTGGTCGGTATTCAACAAGCGATTCGTGAAGGAGCCTTGGATGTCGTAAGCGACGATTTCGAGAAGCTGTTGAAACGCCCCCTTACGCCGCTTAGCCAAGGAATGAGTGAACTGATCAAGCAAACCCAAGCATAATAAACGTACCGTAGAGTACAATTTCAACATATGATACTGCTTATGACTAAAACGGATGCTGCCTAGAGAGGTCAGCATCCGTTTTAGTTACATGTTCACCCTCGGGGTATTTTCAGAGGCAGGGCGCTTATGTATCGGTACAAAACTCAGATTAATTTTATCCATGAGTGGAATCGTGACTGTTTATCCAATATACTTGTAGGGAACTCCAAGGGAGACTTGGAGCAGGCTTGGTCTATCAAGGAAGTTTAGCATAGCAGTAGAATTTGAAAATGAATGGAGTACATAATACCATGTCTAATTTACCAAATTGTCCTGAATGTAATTCAGAGTACACTTATGAGGATCGCAGTCTTTTCATTTGCCCGGAATGCGCTCATGAGTGGTCTACCGAGTCAGAAGCAAGTAGTGAAGACGTAAAGGTCGTCAAAGATGCGAATGGTAACATTCTGCAGGATGGTGACTCTGTAACGGTCATTAAAGACCTTAAAGTGAAGGGAAGCTCATCCGTCTTGAAAATCGGTACCAAAGTAAAAAACATCCGTCTGGTGGATGGCGATCACGATATTGACTGCAAAATTGATGGTTTTGGAGCAATGAAGCTAAAATCGGAGTTTGTAAAAAAGAATTAAAATGCAAGAAAGGAGAAGCCGAGGGCTTCTCCTTTCTTATGTTTATAATGGTGCTAACCATACGGTTCCTGTTCCCCTGTACACATTTACTAGCCCTTCGCCGGAAGCAGCCGAGCCCATTTTGGTTTTCCCGGATTTTTCGACGGTGAACTGTAAGGTATTGGACCACATGAGGGCGAAGTTACCATCCACCTTCAGCACATCATTTTGCAATTCTATAACGACCGCTTCTTCGGAAGGGATCGGCGCTTGAAGTGCCAGCACTCCTTTTCCGCGGGCGCTTAAATTAAATAACCCTTCTCCACCCAGTGCAGCAGAGGAAAGATTACTACGTGCAACGACGGATATGTCTAGCGTCGTGTCACAAGCCAAAAACAAGCCGTCTTCGATGGCAATATCATCATTGTCCACATCAATAAGCCAAATATATTGGTAGGTAGGCTCCAGCATGATGGTACCCGTGCCTTTATAGTGTGGTTTAATGGCACCTGTCCCGGTTACAGCACCGGACACCAAGTTTCGCATTAAGCCTCCAACGCCTTTTACACCGGTAGTCATTTCCATGCTACCCACAGTATATTGCATGGCTCCCGCCTTCATCATAATCTCACTATTGTTGATTTCGATCATGAGCTGTTTGCGGCGCATATTACTTTTGCTCATATAGTAATTGTTTTTCGCAGCCTCCACCGAGGTAGAACTCAAATCTGTTATGTATTCCAGTACCGTAAATCCGCCTAATTGGTCAGTGATGGCAACATTGCTGTTATCCTTTAAATTGTTAATGACAAAAGCCATAAATGTATGTGCCTCCTTGTTGTATTCATGTTGTGGGATGGGAATCTTCTTTATTCCATACAATATTCGACAAAGAGACTTCTTTTCCTGCGGCGAATCTAGACACTTCCCTTGGCTGGTTTTCAGACTCAGAAAAAGAGAGCTTGAAAAAGATGCAAAAAAGGTTCAATATAAAGATATCGGTTTTTAAAATGATTGGCTTCGAAAGCAGCCGTATGAGAGTAGGGCATGAAAATAGGGGGTAGAACAAGTGGAGATAGGGATAAGCACGTTTGTAGAAACAACGCCGGATCCCCAAACGGGTGAGGTCATCAGTCATGCACAACGAATACGTGAAGTTGTCGAGGAGATTGTGCTTGCAGATCAGGTAGGGCTGGATGTGTACGGCGTGGGGGAGCATCATCGTAAAGATTATGCAGCATCTGCTCCGGCTGTTATCCTCGCTGCTGCTGCTGCGCAGACCCAACGAATTCGGTTAACCAGTGCAGTTACGGTGCTTTCATCGGATGATCCCGTACGTGTGTTTCAGGATTTTGCTACACTGGACGGCATTTCGAATGGACGAGCTGAGATTATGGCAGGCCGGGGTTCTTTTATCGAATCGTTCCCGTTATTTGGGTATGATTTGGATAACTACGATGAGTTATTCGATGAAAAGCTGGAGCTATTATTGAAAATACGGGAATCCGAGAAAGTTACCTGGAAAGGCGGACATCGGCCGGCAATCAACAATTTGGGCGTGTATCCGCGTCCAGTTCAAAATCCGTTGCCCGTATGGATTGGAAGTGGGGGCAATCAGGAATCTGTGGTTCGTGCAGGCTTGCTCGGATTGCCGCTGGTTCTGGCGATTATTGGGGGTAGTCCTGTACAGTTTGCCCCGTTGGTGGAACTGTATAAAAAAGCCGCTAGGCATGCTGGTCATGATGCATCGCTGCTTCCGGTTGCATCACACTCACATGGTTTTATCGCAGAGACGACTGAGCTGGCAGCGGATAAGTTCTTCCCTTCCACCCAACAGAGCATGAATGTGCTTGGGCGTGAACGGGGTTGGGGTCCTTACACTCGCTCCAGCTTCGATGCCGCACGCAGCTTTGAAGGAGCGTTGTATGTAGGCGATTCCGACACGGTTGCCAAGAAAATCATCCATCTGCGTAAACAGGTAGGCATTACACGTTTTCTGCTCCACGTACCCGTCGGGACGATGCCGCATGATGATGTCATGAGAGCTATTGAGCTATTGGGAACAGAGGTAGCACCACGGGTGCGTGAAGAGATATCCAAGTGGGAATCCGAGAGTAAATAAGCGGGTTACCTCATAGATAAAAGAGAAAGGAGCAGGCCATGGGGGTGAGGTCGCTCCTTTTTTGGGTTCTAAAAAACTATATGTGAGCTGATAGATCGTTTTTTATTTTGTCCGTTTTTTATGCGTGATGCGTTTCTGTAATTGAGGCTTGCCTTGTTTTAGTCTCTTAGGTGTTGCAGGAACTCTGCGCAAAATAGGTTTCTCTTGGGTTGCTTTGGAAGGCAATGTCATGCGGAGTGTGGAAGATGCAGGTTTTCTTTGACTGCTGCTCGTTACAAAGTTGATAGTATAGTCGAAGACGAACGGGCTAACTGCGATTCTCCGCAGTCCCACGCTTCTACAAGTGGTACAGCCTGTATCCCAGCACCAATTGAAGGCATTCTCAGGAACTTGAGTGAAGTATGTCCCCCTCCATTCGCGTCCAAAATCATCTTCTGCGTAATAAAAGAATGTATTGCCTCCTGCGTAGCCGCTCCACAACTGAACAGTCTGTCCGGGGTTAACGCGGTACCAGCCTGTTTTAGAGTAGTTAACAGGAGTACAGCTGAAGTCCGGGTAGGCAAAGACTACAAAGATAGCCGCATTAGTACTGTTGCGAAAATTGAGACCCATTGTCGTCACTTCTTTCCTCATATAGTAATTTACAGTGTATCCTATGAGAGTTTTGAAAGAAGGGAATGGACAGGAGTCTCTTAATCGCTAAAATTGAACCATTTGCTGATGTCTATTTTGTGATGTTCATTCATAGATTGCCATTCATTCGTATCTGGTTGATAGATATAATCTTTTTGCCAGGTCGTGATGTTTTCCACGATTGCTCGTATGGAAGAGGCGATATAGGAGACCTCCTGATTCGTCATCATGGGATGGAGCGACAGACGCACCCAGCCCGGTTTTCGAGATAAGTCTCCCGCATGGATTAGGTCTGTCATTTGTTTAGATGTTTGTGGGTCGATGCCCAGCAAATAATGTCCGTAGGGGCCGGCACAAGAGCAACCGCCCCGGACCTGAATGCCAAACCGATCATTCAATAGTTTTACAATCAGGTTATAGTGAATATGGCCGACAACGAAAGAAACGATTCCCATTCGTTCTTGGCTGCTTCCTCCTAAAATGTGTAGCCCTGGTATGGTACTCAAGCTCTTTAGTAATAATGATGTCAGTTCCTTTTTGCGCTCCAACAGACGCTTCTGTCCCATCTGTTCTTTTAGCCGAATGCAGAGCGCGGTTCGAGTGGCTTGTAGAAAGGCAGGCGTCCCTCCATCCTCACGGGCTTCAGCATTATCTTTATACTCGTATCCACCCCAAGGATTGGTCCAGCTAACTGTGCCCCCTCCGGGCTGATCTGGAGCACAATGGAGGCACAGCCTCGAATCCATAATTAAAACGCCGCTTGTACCGGGACCCCCAAGAAATTTGTGGGGTGAAAATACAATCCCGTCCAGTTTCTCAAGCGGATCTGTGGGGTGCATGTTGATCTCGGCGTAAGGTGCGCTTGCCGAAAAATCAACGAAACAAACGCCACCATGTTCGTGCATTTTGCGGGCTAGCTGGTAAATCGGTACCTCGAACCCTGTAACATTGGAGCAAGCGGTAAAGGCGCCGATTTTGATAGGGCGATGCCGGAATTGAAGCAGCAGTCGTTCGAGATGAGTTGGATCGACAATTCCGCCGGGACCTGGAGGAAGACACACAACGTCTCCAATGGTTTCTGCCCAGGAAATATGATTGGAATGATGCTCCATATGTGTAACGAAAATAACGGGGCGATCTTTTTCGGCAATGGGGTAGAGGGGCTTTAATTTTTCATGTATTTTCAATCCTAACAGCCGCTGAAGCTTATTCACTGCACCTGTCATACCTGACCCGGCGAACAGGATGATATCATGTTCATTGGCATGAACGTGGCCCTTAATGATTTGTTTCGCTTCTTCATAGGCTTGGGTCATCAGAGTTCCTGTCAAATTAGACTCCGTATGCGTATTCGCCACAAAAGGGCCTAATTCTTTTGCTATTTTCGACTCGATGGGTCCATACAGACGGCCACTGGCTGCCCAATCCGCATAAATCAGCTTTTTTTGCCCATATGGAGATTCAAAGGTCTGGTGATATCCGATTGTACTTTCGCGATACCTTTGGAAATAAGCCTCGTTAGAAGGCTGATACCTACAATTACTGCTTCCAATTCGAGCCATGAGCATACGGCGCCTCCCAAGTCGTTCTGTCTTCTTAGGGTACGTAGGTAGGTCCGAATGGGTTAAAAAAAATAGGCGAGTGTCATCATTTAGTCACAATAAAAGCCTCATCCAATAGCCGGATAAGGCGCAAGTCTATCCTATATAAACAACTGCATATCGGATTCGAGCGCATCTTTTAGATACGTTTTGGCCTCGATAATTTCCAGTTCAGGTATAAATTCTTCCGGTTTAAAACCCATAATTTCGACTGATAGCTTACAGGCATAAAATTTTACATTTTTCTTTCGCGCTCCTTTCAAGAAATGAATGAGCTTCGGGGCTTCATTATCTTCGATCATTTCCGTCAGCATCAGCTTGCCAAGGCCGCTAAAATTCATTTTGGATAATGGCAGCTCTTCAGGTCCTTTTGGAGTCATCCAGCCCATGATTTTCTCGTAAATCGTCTTATCCTCAAGCGTCATCTTCTCGGGATCACGAACCAGTGATAATCCCCAGAACGCAAAAAACATCGTCACATCCACATCCAGCTCCCGAGCTGTATTCGCCAAGATCAGTCCAGCCATTGCCTTATCATAATCGCCGCTGAACATAAGCAGATTCATCCTTTTATCCACAATTCCCGCCTCCATTACCAACAGATATATTCAGTATGGATTTCGGAATGAGAACTATGCCCAGTTCACATATTGATCACAATTTATGGAGTGGGTGTTGGCAAGAAAATTAGCGTTGCTTTTCATATGGAGATAAAGGGCCGGATGCTTTCTTTCAGTGAAGTGAGCGGACCACCGATCAACTGTTCCAAATCATCCGACGTGGAGCGCGTATCTATTTTGCCTAAAAACCCAAATATCCAATTTTTGATTTGGGGGTTATGACAGAGGGAGACGGATATGCCTGTAAGCTCGGTCAAAGCTGCTGTCAAATCTGAAAAGGCCCAGGGACTGGAAGAGGTCAATTCATATTTCTTGTTCTTATGGTGGTCTGGATCGGATAGCACTGCTGCAATCCCTCTGGCAAGATCCCAACGCGTGACAGTGTTAAACTTCCAGTCCCCAGGGTAGATATCGAGTGCGCCCTTCGCTATGGCGGTGTTTAGATCGAGAGTTTTGACAAAATCGGTATACAAAGCGTTCCGTAGAAAAGTGTAAGGAATTCCGGTAGTACAAATGGCGTGTTCTGTAGCCAAATGCAGATTGGAGAGGGGGATGGAGCTGGCTTCAGAAAAGGCAAAGCTGGTGTATAAAATGTGTTCTACTTCACATTTTTTAGCTGCTTCTATGATATGGGTATGTTGACGAATACGAATCGTATCGTCGGGATGTGAACTTGAAATCAACAACAGTTGGGAAGCATCCGCGAATGCTTGCTCAAGTGAATCAGGTTGATCGTAGTCACCCAAGCGTACTGTAATTCCCTGTGCCTCATAGTGTTTTCCGGTTTCAAGGTGGCGAACACAAGCGGTAATTTCATGAGGTGAGACTTTTTGCAGGAGCTGTTGTATGATTAAGCTCCCCAATTGACCATTGGCTCCAGTAATAACGATCGACATGGAATATCATTCCTTTTATACAAATGAGATTTTAGTTAACGGCTTAACAAATTGAGTAAAAAAGCTGTATTACGTCCTCTTTAATTTGTTGAGCAGGGAAAGGAGCTGCTTCAATTCCTGATCATTCAACACCTGCATTTTTTCCTCAATCCTCTGCCGGTTTTCGGGTAAATTACGCAACAGGAGGCTTTGCCCTTCGATTGTGATAGAAATTACTGATTTTCTGCCGTCCATGGGATGGCCTTCCCGGCGAATGAACCCTTCGTTTTCGAGCGGGGTGAGCAGCAGGCTAATATTTGATTTGGTGACACCGATCCTTTGGGCGAGCACAGATGGGAGAATTGTGCCTCCTTCCTTCATGATTTCAACCAGAATTCGAATTCTGGCTCCATTGGTTCCCTTCGAATGCCAGTATTTTTCTGAGACATCAACTAATCCAGCTGTCGTTTCCACCAGTGAAAAGAAAACCAGAGAATGCAGCGGCAAATCAAGTACGTAATCCTGTAGATCTTTCAAACGATCACCACCATAAATGTAGTTAAGTGCTTAACTAATATGAATTTACTAAAGTTCGGCAGTGCTTGTCAAATTAATTTTTTTAGCTCTGATAGGCGGATTCCAAGGTCGCTATCGCTGTTGTATCTGTTTGGCCCCGCCGTTACCAATGTCATATCTACAAACCGCTCCTATTCTGTATAATCTCAAGGGGATTCAAGACTTAAGCCTGAGATTGGGAGGATCATGAGAAAGTGAGTATAGAGAACAAATATAAAGCACTTGAACTGGAAAAGCCGGGCATCTACGAGCTGGAGGGACTGGAAGTCGGGGTCACCTCTAATTGCAACTTCAAGTGTGATTACTGCTGCGCGTATCAGCGGAACGATGGGCAATGCATTAGCAGCAAAGAAGTCATTGATATTATCGATGACATTCCAACGTTAAAACGTGTGCGACTGTCCGGGGGAGAAGTGACCTTGAAGTATGAGGATTGTCTGGACATTGTGGCTCACTGTTCGAGCAAAGGAATCGCTACCCAGCTCAATACCAATGCCAGCTTGCTCAGCCCTGAACGAATTGAGAAACTGCGTGATGCAGGTCTTTCCAACATTCATATCTCCTTCAACTTCACGGATGCCGATAAATATGCAGCCTATTATCATGTTCATCCTCGCATGTATGAGAAAATCGTCCAAAATATCCGGTTATGTACCGAGGCCAAGCTGGAAACGGTGCTGGAGACGTTGCTGTTTGCGGAGACGCAGAACAACATGCCAGCTATCAGCGAAAAGGTATATGAACTCGGTGTGCGCATTCATGAAATCCAAAACAGCATTGTGATGGATCATACCAACTGGAACGCTATTTCTACCAAGGAAGCGCTCGTTCGTTCCGTTCATGACCTGATTGCACATAAAAAAGATGATACTGTATTGTATTTTACCTGCATGGATCGTTTTGCAGAAGCGCTGGGCTTCCAGGAGCAGCCGGGTGTTTATTTTTCCAATTGTGTTGATGGTAAAAAACAGCTCCATCTTCACGGGAACGGGGACATCCTGATCTGTGAGCTATGCCATCCTGTGGTCATCGGCAATATTTATAATGGAACATCCCTAAAGGATATTTACAAAAATAAACCGAAGCAGCTTCAGGAGTTCCTCGATAAACTGCCTTGTCCTGCATATGATGCGCTTTTTCCTGTAGGAAGCAAGTAGACATGATTTGAGATTGTGAGACTAAAGCATCTACCACCCTAACAGTCAGGGTGGTAGATATCCTTCATATAACTCCAAGAATCCTTCATTAATGATTTTAATGAAAGGGTTTACATGTTAAAATATAAAAATATGATCTTCTTATGAAAGAAGGAGTAGATATGAAATATAGAAATGTAGGCAACAGTGGTCTTAAAATTAGTGAAATCGGTCTGGGGAGCTGGTTGACGTACGGTACAGCCGCCGAGCAGGAAGCAGCTCATACCTGTATTGCCAAAGCCTTTGAACTCGGGATTAATTTCTTTGATACCGCGAACGCGTATAACCGGGGAGAAGGCGAGAAGGCTATGGGAGCTGCCTTGAAGCCTTATCGAAGAGATAGCTATGTATTATCTACCAAGGTGTACTTTCCTATGGATTCCGGTCCCAATGACAGGGGACTGTCACGCAAGCACATTATGGAGCAATGCGAAGCGAGTCTGAAGCGTCTTGGTACGGATTATATCGACATGTACTTCTGTCATCGTTATGATTCGGATACTCCTTTGGAAGAGACGCTGCGAGCGCTCGATGACCTTCAGGCTCAGGGTAAGATTCTGTACGCTGCTGTCAGTGAATGGAGTGCTGCCCAGCTCATGGATGCTTATGGGATTGGAAAAAGGCTGAATCTGCGCCCGCTGATTGCCAATCAGCCGATCTATAATATGTTCGAGCGTTATATCGAGCATGAAGTACTTCCGGTATCCGGGCAGGTAGGCATCGGCCAAATTGTATTTTCGCCTCTGGCCCAAGGGATCCTCACGGGGAAATACAAGCCTGGACAACCTTTACCGGCGGGTAGCCGCGGGGCTGATGCCTCTGTCAATAATGTCATTAGCAGTTACATGAACGATACCGTTCTGAACTGTGTCCAGGAGCTGGATAAGCTGGCGAAGAACTTGGGTGTTACCCTGTCACAGCTCGCGCTTGCTTGGATTCTGAGAGAACCGGGTATCAGCGCTGCACTTATTGGGGCTACTAAACCGGCACAAATTGAAGAGAATGTGAAAGCAGTCGAAGTGACGCTGCAACCGGAGACATGCGCGGTAATTGAGCGAATTCTGAAGCAAGCAGAGGGTTTTGAACCTTTGCGTTAAGCATTTTTAACTTGCTTCAAGCATGGCATAAATACCTGAACCCACACTAAATACAATCCCGCTTACTAAAACAAGGATTTGCTTCTTACTGAGATCCAGCGGATCAAAAAAGATGGGTAATAGCCATTTTAGGGTGATGACAGACCATAAGCCCTCCAGTAACCCTAGCATCAACACCTTTTGTCCCCAGTGAAACTTCATTTGCGGTGTTAGCGGACCTGCTAGCATCAAATCACCTGAGGCACGGATATTCCAGAAAACGATAACCATGAATACAACAAGGGTTAACAATGTGGACATAATATAGGTGATATCCTTTTTAGCCTCTCTGGTGAGCTTGGGCGATTTTTTAAACTCAGGCAAGCCAATCAGGAAAAAAACGATTCCCATAAAAATAGCCACGCCTACAGAGGAACCAAGTATGATATTGGCTAAGATGCCGATGCCATTGATGATTAATAATAAAATAAGCTCTCCCCCTTTGGGGTTACGATGATAGTTATTTTATTGTACATGTAGGAACGAAAATGCTCAAATATTTGAAAAAGCCCCAGCACTTTCGCCTGGGACTTTTTTGCTTTTTACCAATTACAATGCTGATTTAATGACCTTTTTATAATACAGGATGGATAGTATCCCAAAAATGGAATATAAGGCGGTGTACAGCACCATAACGATGATCATAGGCATCCAAATTTCAGTTCCAAACAAGAACCAGCCGGATTGGACGGCGAAATAGCTATGTGAAAGGCCAATCACTAATGGGATGCCGAAGTTAAAGAGTTGTTTTATTTTAATGCCTCTAAGCAGGTCACTTTGAGTGAACCCTAACTTTCTTAACACGGTGTAATTGGCTTTTTCGTCTTCGCTCTCATCCATTTGCTTAAAATAAAGGATACAGCCTGATGTAATGAGAAAGGTGAGTCCTAAAAATCCAACTACAAACATGATCACTCCCATGTTCCGCTTCTGATTGCTGCTCATTTCAAGGCGTGATGTTTGTTGATCATTAAAATCCGCAGCTGCAAAGAGACGATTCGCTTCTTCAATCTGTTCTGCATTTATCATATCAATTCCAATATATAAGGATGATTTCTTTTGAATCTCAGGATTTACATCTTTCTTTAACCGCTCAAATATGGTTTCGTCTACAATGGCAGTGGGTAGTCCCCCGGCTGTAAAATAGTAGGGAATCACATACTCCTTTTTTAGACCCAAATATTGTTGAGGTATGACTTCTGTTTTCCCTTTCAAATCTAAGGGTCCAAAGTCTTTCAAGGACATGAATTTCTGTAACATATCATTATAGCCCGTTAAAACCGCTTGGCCTGGAGATACATCCGTACCCTCCACAGATTGGTCGCTTACGACAGGCAGTGTCATGGAATCCGTACCCTCATTTAATTGTTCCAGAGGAGTCTCCATAATTTGCGCTGTCTTCACACTGACTTGAATCACTTCAATTTTCTTTTCACGATACTTTATATCATGCTCCTGAAGTAACGTTTTGAATTTCTCAGCATCCGGTTCATTCGTCATTGCAAAATGGGAAGGTACATTGTCCTCAGCTGATTGATCCGCAGAATAATAGGCGATATAGCTTAAGGAAAGTAAACCGATGGCAAGTGCCGATACTGTTGTAATAATGGTCAACAACAAAGCATTGGATTTCATGCGGAACATAATGGATGAGAGAGATAGCACCTCATTAATGTTCAAATAGCCGCCTTTACTTTTTCTGATGATATTGGAAATAAAGCGGATAGATCCTTTATAAAAAAGTAGTGTTCCGATGATGACAGTGCCCAAAATAAACACCATAGCCATAAACAATTCATTCATGGATGTAAAGTCTCCGCCAAATAATTTGGAGGAAACATAGTAACCTAAAGCGATGAGAGAGATGCCAATGATCCCGATGATCATCTCATAGATCGTTATTTTCTTGATTTTCCCTTCGGTGGTTGAGTTCACTCTGAACAAAGACAAAATACTTTGTCTTTTGATAAAGGAATAATTCATGAGCATGATCAACAGGTAGATGATGCAAAAAACGATGAGTGTTTGAATAAGTGCTTGGTTAGAGAAATATAGAGTGGCAATGGCTTCGACGCCCGTCGTTTTAAATAAGATCATGATCACTAATTTGGAAAAGGAAAATCCAACTCCGATTCCAATAAACAGGGAACTGAAGTATAGAATTAAGTTTTCAGCACTCAGGATGCGAAAAATTTTATTTTTGGTCATTCCGATCAATTGAAATAGGCCAATTTCTTTACTGCGCCTTTTTATAAAGATATTATTAGCATATAAAAGGAAGATGCAGACAATGGCGACCAGTAAAACGGAAGCTGCCCTTATGGAAGCTGCACCTTTAACAGAACCCTTCACTTCGTCCATGGAAGGATCGTATTGTAATGTGACGAAAGCGAAATAGAGCGCAACACTAAAAATGAGAGCAAAAACATAAAGGTAATAATTTTTCAGGTTTTTTTTCAAATTCTTTAGAATGAGCAGATTAATGTTCATATTGGACCCCGCCTAAGACCCCTTGGGTTTTCATGATATCCTGGAAGAAGCTTTGTCTTTCCTGCTCGCCTTTATGAAGCTGCGTATACATCTGCCCATCCTTAATAAAAATGACCCGACTGCAATGGCTGGCTGCGACAGGATCATGCGTGACCATAATAATGGTCGCCTTGCGTTTTTGGTTCAACTGGCCCAGCTTATTTAATAAATCGGAAGCAGACTTGGAATCCAGCGCACCCGTAGGTTCATCGGCAAAAATAATACTGGGCTCATGAATAAATGCTCTGGCCGCAGATGTACGCTGTTT
Organism: Paenibacillus sp. FSL H7-0703; assembly: GCF_038003485.1. Taxonomy (NCBI): domain Bacteria; kingdom Bacillati; phylum Bacillota; class Bacilli; order Caryophanales; family Paenibacillaceae; genus Paenibacillus; species Paenibacillus sp. FSL H7-0703. The sequence goes on from NZ_JBBOPF010000001.1 coordinate 3,387,220, forward strand.
CTGTCCACCCGAGATTTCATTGGGGTATTTGTCCTTGAGCTCATAAATTCCCAGTTCTGTAGCTACTTCCTGAAATTTTCGGTTGGCCTCTTTTTTAGGCGTTTTGGTGATGGATAAGGGCAAGAGGATGTTCTCCTTCACGGTTAGCGTATCCAGCAGATTATACTCTTGAAAAATAAAGCCCAAATGCTGTTTGCGAAATTCAGCCAGTTGCTTTTCTTTCATTTTCGTCATTTCGATATCATTGATTTTAATGGACCCTTGGCTCACTTTATCAATAGAGGAAAGAACATTCAGCAGTGTGGTTTTACCTGAGCCGGAGGCTCCCATAATACTGACAAATTCCCCTTCTTCAATGACGATATCAATTCCCTTCAAAACCTCCTGCATATTTAACTTATTACCGTAGCTTTTATGAATTTTATGGGCTTCTAAAATATTCACTTCGATGCACTCCTTATTGTTCTTGTAGCCTTATTATAAAAATAGAGCCGATGTTTTTCCTTTGATTGGGCGAACAATGCATAAAAGCATGTGACATCTCTGTCACATGCTCACCATGCTCACGAAATCATTTCGTTTGGGAAAAATTAAAGTGAAGGTTGTACCCACGTTCGGTTTGGAGTGCACATCTATATGTATGAGCAAGGACTGGGCTGCCTTTTTCGTTAAATATAACCCCATGCCCGTTGAAGTATGATCAGAATGTTGGGTTGTGGAGGTAAAACCTTTCTCAAAAATACGGGGTATATCCTTCGGATCAATACCGCGCCCAAAGTCTTGGATCTCAAGCTGTATTCGATCCCTCTGTTCATAGCTGTGAATGATAATATCACTGGCATCGCTATATTTGATGGCATTAGTTAAGAGCTGTCTGATGATAAAGGCCAACCATTTGGCATCACTCAGCACTTCCATGTGCTCCAATTGGATGTCAAAACCGATCCCTTTTTGGATGCACCATGACTGTAATGCTTTGATTTCATTAAAAACCAGAGATTTTAAATTCACTTGCTCGACATACAGATCATTTTCAATAAAGGATATGCGTTTGTGATGGAGCTGCTGATCCAGCAGTAAGTGGATTCGTAGCCATTCATAGGTTAACTGAGCTTTTAGGGGCTTATCGTCCAACCGCTCAATCATCAAATGCATGGTGGTCAAAGGCGTTTTTACCTCATGAATCCAGGATAATAGTTCATCTTTTTCATGTTCAAGTGTCAATTGATTTTGCGAGATGATCTGTTGTAACCGTTCGGTCTGGTCAGTGATTTTTTGTTCAATGATTTGCTCAAACGGACTCTCCGGTTCGCCTATACCCGTTAGTTCAAGAGGGCTCCTCCATTCTTCTAGTGTTATATAGAATTTGGTTTCCTTGGGATAGCGAATGATTAAAAAAACCAAGAAAATCATCATGGATAAGAAGACGATATAAAGGATGGGCATTAACGGAATTGCTGCATCCACATAAGCAATGAACAGGATCAGAAATTGCTGGCATACAAACAGTAGAATCCAGCTCCGCCTCTCTATAAGATATTTTTTAATCATAGGAAGGTGCCTCTTCTGTAGCCATGTAGCCTTGCCCGACTTTCGTTTCAATGAAACGGCCCAAATCCAGCTCGTCTAATTTTTTACGCAGGCGGTTCAAGTTGACGGTCAGGGTATTGTCGCTGACAAAACGTTCATCATCCCAGAGGCTTTTAATTAATTCCTCTCGTGCGACAATTTTATTTTTTTGTTCGATTAGCAACTTCAAAATAAAAATCTCGTTCTTGGTTAATTCGATGGAGCCAGTCTCATTGGCTACTACATTTTTTTCATAATCGACCGTCGCTCCACACCATGTTTTCAGGGAGACGGGTTCTGTATTGTAATTATATACGCGGCGGAGTGTCGCCTGTAATTTTGCAATGAGTACATCAAAATGAAACGGTTTTTGGATAAAATCATCCGCTCCAAGCTGCATCGACATCACCATATCCGTAGGATGATCCCGTGACGATAAGAAAAGGATTGGGACGTTAGAGTGGGATCGAATCATTCGACACCAATGAAACCCATCAAATTTCGGCAATTGAATATCTATCACGACCAGATCAGGCTTTATCGTTGTGAATTCCTGAATGACTTTATTAAAGTCCTGGATGCCATACACATCATAGTTCCATTGAGTTAACCGATCCTTCATTTCATGGAACAAAGTTTCATCATCTTCAATTAGTAAGATTTTGAACAACGATTTCACCACTTTTTACTTTTTTTTGGTTTTTGGAAAATTCGATTCCAGTCGCTTATTGGATTTTGCAAACTCCTCTTTTATAAAGTGTATAGCAAAAATTGTGTATGTGCTACATGGTGGACTCAACTTGATATAGCGATAATCTACTGTTAATAGTTGAGGTTTATAGTGGGTTTATATTGACTATCTCATATATTTTAAAGGATGGATGCAAAGATGGGAATTCACACGTATTTTCGGTCGCTAAATGAGCTGGAAAGAATCATCCGTTGTCCAGGTAAGTTTAAATTTGAGGAACACAGCGTATCGGCTCATTCCTGGAAAGTGGTGCAATATGCCAAAACGCTGGCTGATATTGAAGAAAGAAATGGTGTCCGTATTGACTGGAAAAAGCTATACGAGATTACGAGCAGTCACGATTACGGGGAAATTTTTATTGGGGACATCAAAACGCCAGTTAAGCATTCCTCTAAGGAACTACGATTATTAATCCAGCAGGTCGAAGAAGGTATGGTTGAGTATTTTATTGAAGAGAATATTCCCGAGGATTTTAAAGCCATTTTTCGCAAACAGCTAAGGGAAGGTAAAGATGATTCTGTAGAAGGGTTAATCCTTGAAGTTGCGGACAAAATGGATCAGGTGTACGAGGCATTTGCTGAGCTTCAGCGGGGAAATACGGAAAAGGAATTTATAGTCATGTACCGTAATGCACTTGTGAAAATCAAGAATATTCAATTACACTGCGTTAATTATTTTTTGGAAAATATCCTGCCCGATATGGTCAAGGAAGAAACGCCCTCATCCATTGATATCAAAAAGATTACGGAAGAAGCCTTAGCTTTGTAAATGAATTCCCCTACCGTCCAGAAGCTACTGAAGCGCTTCTGTTCATACATAATAATTCCCCTTTCAAAACCAGACAAAGCTTGACTTCAAGTTAACTTTAAGTAGTAACATACGGAATGTGACGTAGTGATTAGGAAATGCGATGACTATTCTGACAATTGAGGAGTGATACAAATTGAAAAAGAAACAACTGGGTAACAGTGACCTTCAAGTATCTGCACTGGGTCTGGGCTGCATGGGTATGTCCGAATATTACGGTGAGTTAAATGATCAGGAGTCGATCAAAACGCTTCATCGTGCGCTGGAGCTAGGGATAAACTTCTGGGATACTGCCGATGTCTACGGTGTGGGGAAAAATGAAAAACTGATTAGCCAAGTTTTACGGAGCCGCCGTGACGAAGTGGTGTTAGCTACTAAATTTTCCATTATGCGTGGGGAAGATGGCGCATTTATGGGGGTAAGCGGTCGTCCCGAATATGTAAAAGAGGCATGTGACCGCAGCCTGCAAAGACTAGGAGTAGATGTGATTGATTTGTACTACCAGCACCGTGTCGATCCGAATGTACCTATCGAGGAAACGGTGGGTGCGATGAGTGACCTGGTTCAGGCGGGAAAAGTCCGCTATTTGGGGCTGTCCGAAGCTTCTCCTGGGCTCATTCGACGCGCTCACAAGGTACATCCGATTACAGCCCTGCAAACGGAATACTCTTTATGGAGCCGGGAAGCGGAAGATGAAGTTATACCGACGTGTAAGGAACTGGGCATCGAATTTGTGGCCTACAGTCCACTTGGACGCGGCTTTTTGAGCGGGCAAATTCAGAAGTTTGATGATTTTGCAGAAGATGATTTCCGTCGCTCGGTGCCACGTTTTCAACCTGAGAATTTCCAGAAAAATCTGGATCTCGTGCAGCATGTTAAGGACCTTGCTGCCCAAAAAGGGGTCAAACCTTCTCAACTGGCGTTGGCATGGCTGCTTGCGCAAGAGGGAATTGTACCGATTCCAGGAACCAAGCGGGTTACGTATCTAGAGGAAAATGCAGGAGCCGTCGATGTGGTTTTGTCCGCAGAAGAAATGGAGACTATTAACGCAATCATCCCCAAAGGAATGGCAGCAGGCCTTCGCTATCCTGCAGAGCGGATGCCGAATTGGCAAGCTGAATAATGAAGATAATGAGATAAACCCAAAAGCCTTCTTTCACGCGGATCGGCGTGAAAGAAGGCTTTTGGGTTCATAGATAAGCAAGAACGTACTTTTTCTTTTTACAAAACGGGAGCTTGCAATGCAGTATTGATATTTTGCAAATCCACCGAAAGCTGCTCTTTTACGTTCCAAGGGTGATACCAGCCGCGTTCAATCATGTACGTGGAAATTTGCTCATGCGTATCAATAGCTTCATCCAGCTGCTTTGTAAGAATCGCCTTAATTTCTGGAGTTCCCGCTTCTGTTACGGCCATAGCGTAATTTCTCACACCGCTTTTGGCCGCGTTCAGAAAATCAGCTGCAATGACTTGGTCCGTTAAGGTATGCAGTCCGGTCAAATGCTCCAACAGTGTATTCATGGCTTAACCTCCTGTGAAATGGCTTGATCTAAGAGGGTGCCGAGTTCTTGTAATTGGCGGGTTGATAAGTCAACATCCTGCTGTAATATAGCTTTGAGAGTCGGATCAGAGATTAATGCTTGCATTGTTTTGGACTTGGTAAGACATACTGCCTTGAACGCTGACAGTTCATGGACTTCAAGGGTTTCATGCAGGCCATACACCATATGACGTTTACCTCCATTCTAAATATATAGTTAAGGTTTAAGTACCACTTTGATGCAATTGTCTTGTCTGGTATCGAAAATTTCGTATCCACGTTTGGCGTCGCTTAACGGAATGACGTGTGTAACAACGTCTCCGGGGTCCACCTTTCCCGTATCAATCAGCTCATACATATATGGCATATAGTGAATAACGGGAGCCTGTCCCGTACGTAAATTAACATTTCGCTGAAAAATGTCTCCCAAAGGAAAACCGTTATATCGTCCGCCGTATACACCTGTAACTTGAATGGTCCCGCCTTTGCGGACAGCCTGTGTGGCTATGACCAATCCTCCTAAAGCTCCACCGTGAAGTTTGAGACCAGAAGCCAAGGATTCCAGCGGAGACATTTTACCGCTCATGCCGGAGCAATCAATAACTACATCCGCGCCTCCCTTCGTCATCTCCTTCAGGTAGTTGCCGATGTTTTCTTGCGACTCCACATTAACAATCTCCACATGATTTGTACGCTTCGCATGTTGCAGACGATAATCCAGATAGTCTGCCGCAATGACTCGTTTTGCCCCTTTGAACCAGGCGAACTTTTGCGCTAACAAACCTACCGGCCCACAGCCAATAACAATGACAGTATCCCCGTCCGTCACCCCTGCATTATCGACGCTCCAGAACGCAGTGGTCATGGCATCAGAGATCAAGCAGAGCTTTTCGTCAGGATGTTCACAACTCTCCGGAATTTTGAAGTGAGTGAAGTTGGCAAAAGGCACACGTAAATATTCAGCTTGTCCACCCGGATATCCACCAGTTGTTCCTGAATAGCCGAAAAAACCGCCCATTTCTCCGTGCTCATTAGAATGATCACATTGGCTTTCCAATTGGTTTTTACAATAAAAGCATTCACCGCACGCTATGTTGAACGGAATGATCACGCGGTCTCCCTTTTTCAAGTTGGTTACGCCGCTGCCGACTTCCTCTACAACCCCCATCGGTTCATGACCGATTACATAATTTTCTTGTAAGTTCGGAATCATTCCGTGAATGAGATGCAGATCTGAACCACAAATAGCGGTTGTCGTCAGTCTGACAATCGCATCGTCGGCTTTTTGAATACTCGGGTCCGGAACATCTTTAACCACCACGTTTTTGATACCTTGGTAGGTCACTGCTTTCATGCCTGGTTTCCTCCCATATGTTCGTCCGGCGTGCGATCAAACATACCTTTGCGGGTGGTATCGTCTGGGAACAGTTCCATTTTGCTAATGTCCACCGTCTTGTTGGCTGATAGTTGATCCAATTGATACTGCTTTTGCAGATCATAGGGATGAAACCATTTTTTTCGTACCATAAGATCGGTAATTTCCTGATGAAGTGCGATGCCTTGATGCAGTTGATAGCGCAACAGGGTTCTGGCATCTGGAGAGACGGTTTCTGTCAGGGCTACGGCTGTGTTCCGAACCCCTTCCTTGACGCGAATCAGAAAGTCCATCGCAAATGTCATGTCTGCCATTTCCGGCATATTTAATGAGTTTTTTGGATCCACATAATCCATTCTTGCGGACTGGGTCTGATTTAATGTCACATCATTTCACCTCAATTTAAAATTGGTGTTGGTCGGAATTCTGGAACAGGTGCCTGAAACGGTGCTTTAACATACAATGCTTGCAAATCGGCAATAGCTTGTATAGATTGCTGAACATCTTTTTCCATTAAATCCTTTAGCTCTTGATCGAATACCAAGCCCTGCATTAATTTGGACTTAGCTAAGCATAACGTTTTAAAATTAAGCGCTTCGTGGATCTCTAGGGACTCATGCGCCGCTAATGCAGACTGTTGGCTTATCATAGGATCACCTTTCTTTTATGATTCTCAAAGGTATGTTGTCCAGCGTAACTATGTTTATTCAGAGCTATGAAAAGGTTGGGTTACCGAACGAGGGGGACTCTTTTGGAAGAACAGCGAGCGATTCCAGTAAGGCCTGTGCTCTTGAGTCTCCTTAAGCATACAAAGGTTGGTGCTATTCCCCTTCAACCTTGCCAAGCGATTTTTTGGCCGGACCTTCAATGACTTCGCCTTGATATGAAAAGCGTGAGCCATGACAAGGGCAATCCCATGTTCTTTCCGCCTCATTCCACTCGACTTCGCAACCCATATGGGTGCATGTTGTGTCCACTAGGTGTAATGCTCCTTGTGGGTCTCGGTATGCGCCCGCTCTTTTGCCGTTCACCCGAATGACCGCCCCTTCGTCGTGCTGCAGTTCTTCGGCTTTTTTGTAGTTGATCCCCAATTTCCCAGCAATCAAATGTTTAGCCACATTCGCATTTTGAGTCACAAATGTTTTAATGTCGGGGTCCATATGAAATCTTGAAGGGGAGAAAAGATCCTGATACGGGCTTTCCTCTCTGGTAATCAGATTCGTATTTAATAAAGCTGCCGCTACACTTGTGGTCATCCCCCATTTTCTATACCCCGTAGCAACGAGGATGTTAGAAGTGTTAGATAGTTCCTGCCCAATATAAGGGAGTTTGTCTAGCGTATACAAGTCTTGAGCCGACCAGCGATAAACAATTTCCTTTAATCCAAATGTTTGCTCTGCGAACTTTTTTAAAGCTTCATAGTACTGGAAAGTACAGATTCCTTGTCCCGTTTTGTGGCCTTCCCCACCGACGATAACCATCGGTTCTCCGTTAACCATTACGGAGCGAAGCGAACGTTTGGGGGTTTCCGCACTTAGGTACATACCACCCGGATAGGTTTTGTCCGTCTTGACCGCTAGTACATAAGACCGCTCGGCATGCAATCGCGCAAAATAAAGACTGTTTGGATCATTGAACGGAAAATGCGAGGAGGATACGACATAGTTGCAGGTGATTTTGTGCCCGTCGCTTGTATTAATAATGGAGGGGATTCCCTTATCCACACCCACAACGGTGGTCTGCTCATAAATCTTCCCGCCTTGCCGGATGACTTGATTGGCTAGATACCTTAAGAAAGGAATCGGATTAAACTGAGCTTGGTTTTCCATCATAATAGCTGCTTTAGTTGAAAAGGGCAGAGGCGTTTGTTCGACATAACTTCCCGGGATGCCAAGTTCCTTGTAAGCTTTATATTCGTCGTTGATTTTTTCCACATGCGTATCCGCACATGTATAAACGTAGGCATCTTCTTCTGTAAATTGACAATCGATATTAAACTCTTCTACCGTTTGCTTGATAAATTGAAGAGCATCACGGTTGGCTTCGTAATAGAGCCGGGTTTTTTCCTTGCCAAAATGTGAAAGAAACTCGCTGTAGATCAAATCATGTTGTGCGGTAATTTTGGCGGTCGTATGGCCCGTTGTTCCATGAAGTATCCGCCCTGCGTCGACGACTGCGACGTTTAGTCCTTTTTTAGAAAGTAAATAAGCAGTGGTAATACCAGTAATCCCCGCACCTACAATGGCAACATCCACCTGAATATCTTCACTAAGCTTGGGAAAGTTGGGGATGTCAGTTGAAGCTAACCAATATGATTCGGGAAATTGCGGAAATGTGGTACGAGATTCGCCTTGTGTCATTTTTACAAATACCCCTTTGATTACAATTTATGTATATTGTTATCATTGTGGGCTTTTATATTCACTAAACGACTCTCTTTAGTATTTTTTTGATACGGAGGGAGTGATGGAAAAGAAACAAAACCGTCCTTAACGCGGATCGGCGCGAAAGGCGGCTTTGTAGGTTTACATATACAGCTAAGGACGTGGCTTGAAAATGCCGAAAGGACGTCCGACAGGCAGGAATGTACGGCCAAAATGAGCATTCAGAACGGCAGCTCCTGTACCATACAGTGAGAGTAGACCAATGCCCATTTCAGCATAAGCGGCGATGGTATGGAATATCTCTGGTGCAACGCCGAATGCATCGAAGCTAAGACCGAGGAACAGAAAATCAATCAACACAAAAATAAAGAATAGAACCTTATGCGTCTCCATCGCTCCAATAGTCATGAAGAGCGTAAAGATGAGATAGCCCGCAAAGGCAAAGCCGAGCTGTTTGCCATCTACAGCGGATGCCAGCTCTGAGCCGAATACGCCCATTTTAATCATCCAGCTACTAGCTACGGCTAACCAGAAGAAGGCGTAAGCACCAAATGCCGTCATGCCAAAGGTGTTGTTGTGTTTCGCATCCTGAATGGAGGCAAACAGCTGCGCAAAAGCACCGAGAAATATAGCCCAAGGGATGATGAAGCTTAAGCCGTCAGTGAGACCAAGCTTTTGGGATGAAGCCACAAGCGTTACAATAGCCAAGCCAAACAGGCCAATCGCACTCGGATCGGCCGTTATGATTTTTACGTTAGAATGAGATTCATTTTGCATGAAAAAATAGAAGCCTCCAATAATGTTCAAGTACGCGTCAATCTGCCGATGCCAGAATCACACTGACATATTGTAACGGAAACCGACGTACACGCATAGTAGGTAATTCATAAAATTTCTACCATCTTGTTTTGGGTTGGAATGGGTTTTATTTCAATCCTCGAGTATCTTTGCTTAGGGGATGGGTAAGGATTATTAAATGGTGTTACCACGGGATTTGTGATAATATTTACACCTATATAGAATGAGGAAGTGACATAGTGATTAATATAACAATTCCAACTCCGGATATCACGATTACCAAACAGGTTAACCCTGAGCTCAGCCATATTTACGGATTTACCGACTTTCACCTGATCCCTAGAGATAAGGCTGGTATCTTTATGTTCTACAACACACAGGAGGAATTGCTGTTCGTTGGTAAAGCAAGAAAGCTGAGACAAAGAATCAAAAAGCATTTTGAAGATACCGTATCGCCGATCAAGGACAAGCGGAACGAAGTAGCGATTATTGAGGTTTGTATTGTGGAAGATGCTGTAGAGCGAGAAATTTATGAAACCTACATCATCAATTCACAAAAGGCTAAATATAACGTCGAAAAAGTATTTTTTAAGTAATGGAGTAACTTCCATATGAAAAAAGAGCAATAAGTCGCAGTGACTGTACTGTCCTTATTGCTTTTTTGTATTTCTGCATTTTTGATCCTTCCAGAGAGGGGCCGTGGCATGAATAAAACAGATCGTATGCTAGCGATCTTGCTAGAGTTGCAGCGTAAGGATATTGTACGAGCCGAGGATTTGGCAGCCATATTCGAAACGAGTGTGAGGACCATCTATCGGGATGTTCAGGCTCTAAGTGAATCGGGCGTACCGATTGTAGGAGCACCGGGCATTGGATATTCCTTGATGGAGGGGTACTTCCTGCCCCCCTTGAGCTTTACCGCAGAAGAGGCTGTGGCGTTGCTAATCGGAACGGATTTTGTCGAACAAAAATTTGATACAGACTACGGCATCAAGGCGCAAACCTCCCGCAGGAAGATTGAAGCCATTTTACCGGAGAGCGTCCGCAGGGAAGTCTCCCGGGTGCGTACGACCATCAGACTGCTCGCGGTGGGTGAAGGAGCAAACAATAGAGAGAAAACCTATTTGGAAACGCTGCGTCTCGCTGTATTGGAAAAACGGAAAGTACAGTTTGGCTACTCCAAAAGAATGCCAGAGGCTGACGGGAATCGTCAAAGTGTGCGTGTGGTCGCTCCTTATGGTCTTGTCCTGCTCCGTGGTTCTTGGGTGTTAATTGGGCAATGTGAATTGAGGCAGCAACTTCGCCATTTCCGTCTGTCACGTATGGACGAGCTTATCGTGCTGGAGGACAGGTTTCAGTTGCCTGTCGATTTTCATTTGCAAGATTACAAGCAAACCGATGACCGTCATGTAACTGTTCGCATACTAGCACGTTCGGATATCGCAGATAAGGTGAAGGAAGCGAACAACTTTTATATGGAGGCCATAGAGGAGCGTGCAGATGGACTGCATATACTCTTCCGCGTCAGACAGCCGGAGGAATTACTGCAATGGGTACTTGGATGGGGCGCGGATGTGGTTGTGCTGGAGCCTGAGTCGCTCAGGGAGCGGATACGTGTGGAAGTGGAAAAAATGTTGAAATGCTACTGACATAATGCTGTCAGTAGCATTTTTGTATAGTAAAGCTACTTTGATAGAGAGGAGCAATTACAATATATGAATACAAGTGAAACATTGCAGCGTTTCGAAGAAACGGCACAACACTATCTTCTTGAATTGGACAGCTTTAGCTTGGAGGAACTGCAATACACACCTCAGGAGGATCAATGGTCGCTTGGACAAATGTATCTTCATTTGGTGAAATCTGCACTGTATATGCATCTTAAGAACATTGACCTTTGTCTACAGCCTAATGGGGAGACAGGAGTTAAAACGGAGGCAGGCACGGCCATTTTTAATCTGGGGAGCTTTCCGCCAATGCGTATCCAAGTTCCACCATCCCCGCAGTACACTCCCCCACAGCCCACTAGCAAAGAAGAAATTGTGGAGGGATTAAACGTCGTGATCCGCAAGATGAGAGAGATTGAGCCAACCGTTCGGAAATCAACAGGGCCGTCTACCGTCTGTCATCCCAGATTCGGCGCGCTGAATGCTGGAGAGTGGTTTTCGCTCATCGAGATGCATTATCGTCATCATCTCTTGCAGAAGGAGCGCTTGAAGCACGCAATAGCCGATTAATCGTCTCCCGACGCAGCCCTATAAACTGGCCGATTTCCTCCTGCGTCAGCACTTCCGTTAACGTGGCGGGTGCGATGTAGGAGTGGAACCAGCGTTGAAGCTTCCGAAGCTTCTCGGCAGGTGACACCTCGGTGAGCTGGTCAATTCGTTGCTGCATCATGCGCAACTTGTCCTGTAGCTGCAAAGCGATAGCCCGACATTGAGTTGGGTCTTGCTCCAGCGCCTGATACCATTCTTTTTGCGACAAAACCTCAACCTCAGAGGTTACCAACGCCACCGCTGTACCATAATAAGGGTTGGGGCTGATCAGGGAGTGGTGCGGGATGATTTCATCGGGCACAATCACATTAACTAAAATTTGCGAGCCGTCTTCATGGACTCGGACAATTTTTAACAAGCCGCTCTTTAAGTGATATAAAGGGCCGGATTCTCCTTGTCGAAATAAGGTCTCGCCTTTGTGTAATATCATGAACGTAAACAGCCTCCATTCCATGTATTCCAGCTTTTAGATGAACCCGCCATTGACGCGGATCGTCTGCCCGGTAACCCACTGTGATTTGGCGCTGACCAGGAACTCAATCACATCAGCGATATCTTCCGGTTCGCCGAGCCGACCCATAGCATTCATTTTTTTCATGCCTTCGATTTGCTGCTCGGTTTTTCCTGCTTGGAAAAGCTCGGTGTTCACAGGACCGGGAGCCACGGCGTTGATCGTAATTTGCTTGCTTCCAAACTCCTTGGCTAGCTGACGGGTAAATTGCTCCACTGCGCCCTTGGTACCTGCATATACGCTATAGGCCGGGAACATTTGTCCGATCACGGATGTAGACAGGTTCACGATTCTTCCGTAGTTCTCCATATATTTCATGGCTTGCTGACATGCAAAGAAAGTGCCCTTTACATTGAGTGCGAATTGTTTGTCAAAATCTGCTTCGGTTACCTCAGCCAGAGGTTGGGTGATCATCAGCCCAGCGTTGTTAACCAGAATATCCACTTTACCGAATTCAGCAATCGTATTTGTAAATAATGCTTCAATATCACTCATTTTGCCCAGATCAGCGTGAAGTGCTATGGCTTTTCCGCCTTTTTGAAGAATGCTCTCCACGACTTCTTGGGCTTTGTCCGGACTGCTGGCATAATTGATGACTACATTAGCGCCCAGACCAGCCAGTTGCTCGGCAATGGCACGTCCAATCCCTCTGGAGGACCCGGTGACAATTGCTGTTTTTCCGTCCAAATGCTTCATATGTGTTTTGTCCTTCTTTCCATATCTATTTTAAGTGATTCCTTTTTCTAAAAGCATCCACACATCCGAAAACTCCTGATTAATCACGGGACTCTTCCATTCGTAAGCATGAGCGGGATGATGAAAACGGGCTGTGGCATAGAAGAGGGTACGCGCCAGTTGGGCTGGCTGATCCGATGTGATGTCCCCGCGTGCAATAATATCAGCGAGCTGATCCACAATGTGTGTGATATGCAGGTCGATTAAATCAGCGGCTTGCTCGGTGACCCTCGTATACATCTCAAACATTTCCTCGTCGTCGCGGGCATAATGCTGCTTAAGTTCGACCAAGGTCTGTATATATCGTTTTAAATGTGGCGCTCCCAGTATAGATGAATTCTGACAGACCTCCGTTAACGGGCCAATAATCTTTTCATTCAGCCATTTTTCGGTCACGCCTTCTAGAAGCTCGGCTTTACTTTTAAAGTGTCGGTAAATGGTGCCATGACTTACTCCCAGTACTTTGGCAACATCGGTCACGGAGGTTTTGGCTACACCAAAACGTCTAAGTGTGTCTTCTGTAGCGATGAGAATCTGTTCCTTGGTTAGCACATCTGAGGATTTTTCCATAGGGACACGGTCAAGTGCCGTGTGAGTCACCTCCTTGAAGTCAGGATAACACAAAGAGTGTCAAATGACAAATATTCATTTTTGTCATTTGACACTCTTTTTTTAAGAATCCAAAGAAGTGAACGGAAAAATTACAATAGCGATTCGATGACAGGATCAATGGCGCAGGGTTCCGTTGTTACTTCAAACCTTCCTTTTACCTGGCCATCGCGATCGACCAAGAATTTAGAAAAATTCCACTTGATACCGTCGCCAGCGTATATTTCCGGATACTTATCCCGCAGGAAATCCTCCATCCATTGACCGTCTTTGGTTTGGGTATCGAAGCCTTGAAACGGTGCCTGTTGGGTCAGATATTGAAATAAGGGATGAGGAGATGAGCCTCTTACATCCGTCTTCTCAAAGAGCGGAAAGGTTACTCCATGGTTAATTTGACAGAATCCCTGAACCTCCGAATGGCTACCTGGCTCTTTTTCATTGAATTGGTTACAAGGAAACGCGAGGATTTCAAAGCCTTGTTCCCTCCGTTTTTCGTAGAGCCTCTGCAGATCAGCGAATTGACTGGAGAAGCTACACTTGCTGGCTGTGTTTACAATGAGGAGAACCTTTCCTCTGTAGTCTGAGAATTCAATCGGTTTCCCGTTAATTGAGGTTGCCTGAAAATCATAAATAGACATATTAACGTTCCTCCTCACGTTATTTTTTAATACATCATATAACCAGAATTTTTATTGGTCTAATATATTATTGGAATCAACTTTATAGGTATTTACAATAACTTCGTCATGCAAAGAACGCATTGTCCATTTCTCTCTTGAAATCAAAGAAGACTCGCCTTAAAGAAAGTAGGAGATTTGCCTCTTTCATAGCAAACTGTGGCATTCGCCGTTACCAAGATAGAATATAGATGCATATTCATGTAATGTGTGCAAAAACCCAACAGAATCGAGGGATATTCGTGCCCATTGGAAAGATGATTCAATACAAGGAAATGCGACAACATCCCATTTTACGTTCTCACTTGCCCGAAACCCGCTGGATCAGTAATGCAAGGACTTTACGGATGCTGGATACCTATCGCACAGTCTTCATCAAGCCTAATTATGGGAGTGGAGGAACTGGCATCATACGTGCGAAAAAGCTGGGGAGGAAATATGAGGTTCGTTGTGGCTCCAGTCGCAGAGTCGTTAGATCCCACGCCGTAAGAAGAGCAGTTAGAACCTATCGGAGACCTCATCGTCGTTATTTGGTACAGCAAGGACTTAAGTTAGCCAAGTACAAAGGTTCGATTTTTGATGCCAGAGTGTATATGCAGAAGCCGGAATCGGAATGGGTCATTTCAGGAATAACCGGTCGTGTCGCTGCACCTCGAAAAGTCGTTACCAACTATCGGAAGGGAGGACATGCGGCGCCGTTGTCCAAAGTGCTTTTAAGGGTCTTTAAAAATGACAGAATAAAAATGAAAGAGATTCTGGACCAGATCACCGAGCTTTCTAGAATCATTGCCGACACGATAGATAAAAATCATCCGGTTCGCGAGTTGGGCATCGATCTTGCTATTGAAAAGAGCGGTCAAATCTGGATTATCGAGGCCAATCCGCATCCCGGACATATGTTGTTCAGGCAGCTCCCCAATCACAAGATGATTCGCAACATTTTGAGAAACAAACGTCGTATTCATCACTAGGATAAAGTTTTTGAAATCATTCATTGATAAGAAAAGGAGGAGAACGCCCAAGCAAAGATGCGGGAGCGTTCTCCGTTTTTTTTGTTAAATGACTGACGGATTTAAGACGAAGCTTTTATGTTAAAATATGTCCGCCATCCACATGAAGGACGGTTCCGGTCACAAACTGATTTTGAATCAAGTAAAGTACACCTCGTGCAACATCCTCCGCAAGTCCAACTCGCTTTACAGGAAGCTTATGCGCGACCGTATCATAGAATTGATTGCGCATATTTTCAGGCATTTTGCTGCGTGAAGGTGTATCAATAATGCCGGGTGAGACGACATTCACGCGGATGGGAGCAAGCTCTAACGCCAAGGTTTGACCAAGATTCGAAACCGCTGCATTCACAGCACCGAGCGCAGAGGAGCCAATCATCGGCTTATATGCCACCACTCCTGAGAATAAGGTAATGGAACCCTCGGTTGAAAGTTGGGAAGCTCCGTATTTAGCTGCATAATACTGGCCCCAAAATTTGTTTTCGAATAGCTTGCGGGCTTGATCCGTCTCCAACTGAAGGAATGACCCACCTGATGTTTCTGCCGCGCTAACGATAAGATGGTCATAGGAACCGACTTTTTCGAAGAAAAATTTTACCTGCTGCTCATCTGACGTGTCCAGCACATATATTGCAGCACGAGGGCCCAGCATTTCTTTGGCCTTGTGCAATTTATCCTCCGAGCGGCTGGCGATTACCACTTCCGCTCCAAGCGAAATGACTTGCTTAGCTGTTTCTAAACCGATACCTGAGCTTCCACCAATAATGACAATCTTTTGGTTTTGCAAATGGATCCCCTCCTAGTGTTCATCTGGATTGTTAATCATGTAATACGGCTTGTAGATGTATATCGAGATCAGCAATAAATTTAGGTATATTTGGATTTTTAATAACATCGTAGCATGCAAAGCTTTTCAAAGGCTCCATACTGAGAAATGTATGTGCAGAATGGAAATGCCTGAGTGCGGCTTCTAGACTAGCGCCATTAAAAAATTGAGTTGGATCATTAAATGCTTTTTCCGGAGCATTCCAAGTCGTGGAGAACATATATTTCTTGTCGGTTAATAAACCTCCGCTCCCATATTCATGAGCGCCCGTGAAGAATACACCGTAAGCATAGACTTCATCCATATAAGTCTTTAATAATCCAGGAACGCTGAACCAATAGATGGGGGTTTGGTAAATGACTATATCCGCCCATAAAAATTTTTCTTGTTCTTCGCTGACGGTATAGCCATCTTGAACAGACGTTGTTTTGATTTTGTTCTTTTCACTTAAGAGACGCACCATATTGTCCATCAATGTTTGGTTCAATTTCCCTTCAGACGAATCATATTTTTGATGACCGTTAATGATTAGTATATTTTTCATCTCTTCACCTCCTCGTATTAGAGAAAACGTTAGTTGCTACAGCGATATTGTATATGTAGTAAGTTCATTTAGGGAAGTAGTGATATTTAATTCATATAGTTTCTTAAAAGGAACTATTGTGATACCATTGGGTTTAACAGATATTTTTTTGGAGGAGTTCCTATGCACGCCCAAGAACCTATTGAATTGACCAAAGGAATACCAGGCAAGCCGTGTCCTATTGCCCAAACACTTGATTTGATCGGAACGAAATGGACTTTTTTAATCATCCGTGACCTGCTTATCGAAGGAACACTGAGATTCAGCCAACTTCAGAAATCCATGAAAGGGATTAGTCCCAAAACGCTTTCCCTACGCCTGAAGGAACTTGAAGATAACGGCCTGTTAGAAAGAAAGGTATATGCCGAGGTTCCCCCGCGTGTTGAATATTCGTTAACGGAAAAAGGGAAGCGACTGGAAGGTGTTTTTATTGAGCTGAAGAGATTTGGCTTAGATTTAAAAGCAGATCATTGAGGGACATGACGCAGTATTCCAAGGTATCGTTGAGATGAACGATGCCTATTTCTTATATACAAAAAAGGGAGCGCTTACTATAAAGTTCACAGAAAGTTCACTTATGTAGAGGTTTTGACTATTTATATAATTACCAAGGTACACAGAAGGGATGATGGAATTGCCAACAACGAAGAAAGAAGATTTTTATTTTGGTTTAATGATGTGCTTGGGGATGGTCGTATTCATGACATTTTATAATCTATATACAAATGACTTGATTGGCACAATATCTCTAAAAGTAATGTTTCTTCAATTTATTTTATGTTTTATCATTGCTTTCGTATTGGAATTATTTATTGTCGGTCCACTAGCAAAGAAAATAGCCTTCTCATTACCATACGACAAATCTAAAAAGGTATTTGTGATTCTGTCCCTTTCATGCAGTATGGTCATTGGAATGGTTTTTTGTATGTCACTTTATGGATTGGGGACAGCTTACTTTTTTAATGGTCTTTCGGGAGATTCATTATTTAAAAATTACTTATCTTTAGTTTTTAAGAATTTTATTTTTGCTTTCCCTCTGCAGCTTTTAATTGTAGGGCCGCTTGTTCGGTACTTATTTGCTAAATTCGTGAAAGGAACACGAATTGCGGTATCTTTAAACTAAAACGTAGTCAACGACGGTATACGATAGCTCAAAAGCCGCCTTTTGTCTGAGAAGGCGGCTTGTTTTTACGCAGAAGTCCCAGTATCTTTACAGCGTTTGTCCGCTGTCCACCGTAATGATCTGGCCTGTCATGGCTTCCTGTTCCAAAGCAGAGCAGATCATGCTGGCGATATCTTCGGGCGTGGAAATGCGCTGTAGGAGCAAATGAGGAAACAGTTGCTTCATTTGTTCTTCCCGGCCTGCCCACCATCTTGTTGCTACGGCTCCCGGCACGATGCAATTGACGCGAATATCCGGTGCCAGTGCTCGTGCTAAAGATTTGGTCAGCCCGTGAACGGCCGCTTTGGATACCGCATAGGGAAGCGAGGAACCTAGCCCTGTTTGTCCTGCTATACTTCCAAGATTGACGATAGCTCCTTGCTTACTACGCTTCATAAAAGGAGCTACGGCTCTGGCACAGTAAAACATGCCTTTTACATTTACATTAAATAGATCATCCCATATCTCTTCCGTGGCTGCCTCCAGATCATCCATAGGAATGTGATACGTAATGCTAGCGTTATTCACAAGTATATCAATCGTACCGAATTGCTGGACAATCTGGTCAACCATAATTCGAACTTCCTGATCTCGGGAAACATCTGCCTGTAATGCGATAGCACGTCCACCCTTTTCAAGGATCATACGTACAGTTTCCTCAGCATCGTTTTTAGAGCGGGAATAGTTTACGACAACCGTAGC
The DNA here is from genome assembly GCF_038003485.1 of Paenibacillus sp. FSL H7-0703. NCBI lineage: Bacteria > Bacillati > Bacillota > Bacilli > Caryophanales > Paenibacillaceae > Paenibacillus > Paenibacillus sp. FSL H7-0703. Next base: position 3,405,535 of record NZ_JBBOPF010000001.1, read on the forward strand.
TTTTCGATCTGCCAAGGCCATACATGCGGCTCTCCCAATTCCTGTACCTCCACCTGTAACCAGTGCTACTTTTTGATGTAAATCCATATATATTCGCTCCTTCTCCAACCAGTTCATTTTGCGTCTGAAAATAATATGATCTGATATGTATCATTGTAGAGGATGTATTTTGTTCTGTATAATTGAATTAACTGAATTTACGATTCAATAAAATTGAATTAATTGTGCATATAGGAGACTGGAAATGGACATTAAAACGCTCAAAACATTTCAAATGATTGTGAATTACGGGAGTTTTATGCGTGCAGCGGAAGAGTTGAATTATGCACAATCTACCGTGACGATGCAAATACAGAAGCTGGAGTCCGATATGGGAATTCAACTGATCGAACGGGGCAAGAAAATAAAATTAACTGAAGCGGGCAGGATGTTTTACGAGCAAAGTCTACATATTGTAAAGAATATGGAGCAATTGCAGGAAAATATGGACAATCTGCAAAGAGGAACCGCAGGCGACCTTCGTATAGGAGTGACCGAACCGACTGCCAGTTACCGACTACCAGAAATTTTAAAACGATTCTTAATCCATTATCCGAACATTCGAGTTTCTATTGAGTTTGGGAATACCCCTACTCTAAGCGAGCGTGTTCTCAAGGGGGATATTGATTTAGCGCTGTGTTCCGCACCGGATTTGGGCACAGAGCTATATTTTGAACCTTTATTTAGGGAGAAATTTGTAGTTTTAATGCCTGAAAATCACCTGCTTGCGGAAAAAGAAAACATTGGGCCGGAGGATTTACAGGGGCAGCGGTTGCTTATTACGTCGGCCACCTGTCCATATCGTCGCAAACTTGAAATGGTCATGAAGGAATATGGAATAACCATATTAAACACGATGGAAATTGGCAGCATGACGGCTCTGAAATTTTATGTGGAGAGCGATTTAGGTATTGCACTTGTGCCACAAATTCTGGTCAGTTCTGTCCCGACAGGAACAGCGGTGAGGGAGTTAAGTGGCAGCCTGATCGATATGACCTTCGGCCTTCTTTGCAAAGCAACAGACTATCCGCTAAAGCCGGCAGGTTCAAGGCTATACTCTCTGTTGAAGCAGGAGCTTGGGGAGTTGCCTAGGAGCATTAAGCTAGAGTAGCAAGTATGCAGGGAGTTGTGTTTTCTGCCACCTTATGATGTAAATGCAGTACGGTATAAAACCGACTGCAATAGGCAGTCGGTTCGTTGTTTACTTTTTCTTAATCGGAATCCAAACTTCACTTCGGTAGTCTTCAGCATGTGAATCGCCCATAGTATACACTTCCAGTTCCGGGCCGCCTGAATGCTCATAATTACTGGCAGGGAACCATTCCTGAAAAATTCTTTGCCATACCTTTTGGATCGAGTGAGGCATAGGGCCGATGGATGTAAATACTGCCCAGGTTGAAGCCGGAATGGTTCTGGATTCCAGCCCATTCGCGGTCGCTACGTCTTCGCTGCCTTCTGCAGCAATCAGGTACGTGAATTTCTCTTCTCCATGTTTGAAGTCCAAACAAATACCGAGGATATCGTCGCCTGTTCCCAAGGCATGAATCTGATCCGATGTACCATCCGCATTCAGTTCGTTCCAGAATTTTGGGATTTCTCGAAGATTATCGCCGTTCTTAGTGGTGACTTGAATGGACTTGCCAATGACCGTAAAGGCCGCCTTCTCTATAATTTTGTAATCCATTTCCTGATCTCCCTTCAACGATAGATGGAAGGTGATGCGTGGAAAGGCTTTCAGGTTTACCCCAGGGCTTCTGGCCTCAGAGGGAGAAATACCGTGTACCTTTCGGAACGCTTTAGAAAAAGATTCGGGGGAATCATATCCGTATTTGAACGCTACATTCAGCACCTTGGCGGAAGAAAGACTCAATTCCTGAGCAGCCAAGGTCAATCGACGTTTGCGCACATATTCTGCAACCGTGACGCCGGTTAGCATATGAAACATACGCTGAAAATGGAAAGGAGACGAATAGGCTGCCTTTGCAATTTCATCGATATCGAGTGGCTGCTGCATTCTCTCTTCCATCAGATCCAGTGCGTTCTTGATCCGAAGCAACCATTCCAACCGCATCACCTTCCTTGGTTGTAATCATATCATTAGAAGTATCTGTAATCCTGTCTTTGCGTGCTCTTGTTGAACAGGTTCTGCGCCTAGTTTAATGTGGCTTGTACTTTGTTTCAAGACATAATTTCACGCTAAAATTTTGGAGAAACCATGTGCCTGCCCCCTTGTGTTCATAATTAAAATTTGGGACAATGGAAGAGGCGTTTAAATAGCGCAGATTGCTTAAACATGCTATGATGCAATGATGGTTGAGACGAATGGTGCGTGCTTAGTTTTATATAGAGGAAGACGAATTTGAATGTTTTGAAAAGAGGATCGAACATGAAAAAAGAATCCATTTATGGATTAACGCTAGATCAATTGACAGTATGGCTCATCGAGCATGGACATAAGAAATCCCGGGCATTGCAGGTATGGGACGCATTGTACCGGAAGCGGGTTACTGATTTTGCAGCGATGGCAGAGGTTCATGAGGATTGTACTCGCCTGTTGGCCGAGCATTTTTCCATTGAAACACTTGAAGAGCACGTGAAGCAACAGTCAGCAGACGGGACGGTCAAGTTCTTGTTCCGTCTTCAGGATGGTAATTTGATTGAGACAGTAATGATGCGGCATAAGTTTGGCTTATCTGTATGTGTGACTACGCAGGTAGGATGTAACATTGGGTGCAGCTTCTGTGCGAGCGGATTGTTGAAAAAGAGCCGTGACCTGTCCAGCGGTGAAATTGTAGAGCAAATTATGAAGGTCCAGCTGTATCTGGATCAGGAACGCCCGGGCGATCAGGTCAGTCATGTTGTTGTGATGGGAATTGGCGAACCGTTTGATAACTTCGTGAACCTGTCCGATTTCATTCGGGTCATTAAGGATCACAAAGGGCTAGCGATTGGGCCGCGGCATATTACCGTTTCCACAAGTGGACTGGCTGATAAAATCATTGAATTTGCAGATTCCGACCTGCATGTCAATCTGGCGATCTCCCTCCACGCTCCGAATAATGAGATTCGTACTCGCATTATGAAGATCAACCGGGCGATTCCGATTGAGAAACTCATGCAGGCGATTGATTATTATTTGGACAAAACAAATCGTCGGATTACGCTGGAGTACATCTTGCTGAAGGATGTTAATGACGGTAAGGAGCATGCACTCGAACTGGCTGAGCTGGTGGGCCATCGTCGTAATCTGGCCAATGTAAACCTGATTCCGTACAATCCGGTGGATGAGCATAGCCAATACCAGCGGAGTGAGTCGGAGTCGATTACGGGCTTCTATGATGTGCTGAAAAAACAAGGCATTAGCTGTAGTGTTCGGCTGGAGCATGGAGTCGATATTGACGCAGCTTGCGGACAGCTACGCAGCAAGCAAATCCGCAAGGATGCCAAGGGTAGCCGCAATACGGAGCGCGAAGCCATTAGTTAAATACACAAGCGTACTCTCTAACAGGAGTACGCTTTTTTATATCGCGAGCCGCAGGGCGAAACGTTACCCGAAAATGTGAAAATAGTCACGTAATAGTTGCTGCTTTTACGTTATAGTGAGTGGTTAGTGGAGGGGTTATATGGCTAACGTAATTTCGAATGTGGCGCTCGTTCCGGGCATTTATGTGATGAAAATAGAGGGAAAGTTTAAAGGGAACATGGGGCAGTTTTACATGCTGCGCAGCGGGACAGGTTACCCACTGCTGCCCAGACCCATCAGCATTTATGATATCGGGGAAGAGAGTATTTCCTTTTTGTATCGGGTTGTTGGAGAGGGGACCAATTTGTTTTCCCAATTACAGCCTGGTCAGGACATTCAGTTAGAAGGACCTTTCGGAAACGGTTTTCCGCAGGTAGAGGGTAGTTTGGCTTTGATCGGCGGTGGCATGGGTACAGCTCCGTTGCTGTTGGCTGCAAAGTATTACCCGCATGCGCATGTTTATCTGGGGTTTGCACAGCAAGCCTTCGGGGTTGAAGCGTTCGAAGCTGTGGCGGCATCTGTACAGGTCAAGGTAGGGGGAAGCATCGTCGAACAGGTCGATCCGACGCTTTATGCAAATATGTTCTCCTGCGGGCCAACTCCGATGTTGCAAGCACTCGCCATGAAAACGGTGGATACGTCATCCCGCTTATATATTTCAACTGAAAGACACATGGCCTGTGGTATTGGCGCATGTTTGGGCTGTACGATGCGTACCCGTGGAGGCAATCGTAGGGTATGTAAAGAAGGGCCTGTATTCCCGGTGGAGGAGGTGGAGTTTGATGATCTCCATGGCGTGTAATATTGCGGGTGTACCGTTCAAGAACCCGATCATCATGGCTTCCGGTACGTTTGGATTCGGACGTGAATATGCGGAATTTTATTCTCCTGAATTATTGGGTGGTATCGTCGGCAAGGGACTGACCCTGCATCCGAAGGCTGGTAATACAGGATCACGAATACATGAGACAGCATCCGGCATGCTCAATAGTGTGGGGCTGGAGAATCCGGGTGTTGCCGCTTTTTTGAAGGATGAGCTGGATGACATGACACGCTGGAACACGGCTGTTATTGCCAATGTGGGCGGCTCCAATCTGGAGGAATATGTTCAGGCCGTAGCGATGATTACGGAAAACGCACAAAAGCGTCGCACGATGAACCGCAGAGGCGTTGATATGCTGGAATTGAACATTTCATGTCCCAATGTGAAGCAGGGTGGAATGCAATTTGGTATCCAGACGGAGGTAGCGCGGGAGGTTGTGCGTCAGGTGCGCAATGTGACGGCGCTTCCGTTGGTTGTCAAGCTGTCTCCCAATGCTGAGAACATCACGCAGATGGCGGTTATGTGCGAGGAAGAAGGCGCAGACGGAGTTTCGCTGATCAATACATTTTCTGCAATGAAAATAGATATACGCCAGCGTCGCAGTGTCTTCGCCAACACGTATGCAGGTCTTTCCGGCCCGGCAATTAAACCGATTGCCTTGCGCATGGTTCACCAGGTGGCACAGGCGGTGTCGATTCCGGTGATCGGGATGGGTGGGATTAGCTCGGTGGAGGATATTATTGAATTCACCATGGCAGGGGCCGCTGCCATTCAGGTGGGAACGTACAATTTTGTTCATTTACATGCAGGGGCTGAGCTGGTACATGGCCTTGAACAATGGATGCAGCTGGAAAAGGTGCAGTCATTGGATGAGATACGAGGAATTTTGTAATTTGGTATCTGCTTATGCATAAACAAAAGCATACAAAACTGGTATTATCCCCTTTAAGTAGACAAGAGAAAAAAGACATCTGGTAAGATAGATGGATTTAATCTTGTTGAACGGAGGGGTTTCTTCATGGACAAAAAAGACAAGCCTTTCGTCAGTACTCTGAGATTTTAGAAGCAAATCGTCGCTTGGCGTCCTTCACAACGAAACAATCTTCCTCGTTAACGAAACACTAGACACACTAAGTAAGGATGTAAATCTGGAGAGGGAAAAGCTCGGAATCCTCGAATGCCATTCCAGGTGAGGAAACTGTCTGGACAATGCCTGCACAGATAAGCAAACCTGAAACCTTAGCCGAGGCAGAACAACAGGTATATGAATATATCTCATTGTATAACCAAAGTGGATTCCAGGAAAATGAACAACCGTTCCCCGGTTGAATACCGAGAAACGGATGCTGCTCAAAAGTGTCTTTTAGCCCTGTTACTTTACAGGAATATGACCTAATAGCGACTTTCAACGGTACCATGTTCTTGTCCTCGACAAGTGTCGGGACAACATCAGTACAAACTGGCCTTCCTCAGAGGAATTACTTGTAATTTCTCTATCTTTTAGAGGAGAAGATTGGAACCGCTACGGCTGTAGCGACAGCTTTATAAGCTTTGAGACGTGGGGCGGACAATCAGTTCGTTAATCGTTACGTTAGTCGGCTGCTGGATCGCAAACAGTATGGTTCTCGCAATGTCGCTAGGGTCAAGTTGACTCCATTCCTGGCTGCCCAATTTCTCCAATGCCGGATAAATCGAGTTGTCGGTGATGGTATCGTACAGCTCGGTCTCCACCGCGCCAGGGGAGATGAGAGTCGTCCGAATATTTTGCATGGGTCCTAATTCGGTTCGCATACCTTCTGTTAAAATCCGTACGGCATGCTTAGTCGCACTATAAATAGAGCTTGAAGGGAAGATGATATGTCCCGCAATGGACGAGAAATTAATGATATGTCCCTCATTACGTTCTTCCATATGTTTGTACACTGCCGCCATCCCATAGAGGACGCCCTTAATGTTCACATCGATCATTCTCTCCCATTCGTCAACTTTCAAATTTTTGAAGAACGAAAGTGGCATTATCCCAGCATTATTGATCAAAATGTCGATTTGTCCATAGACTTTAATGGTTTCATCTACCAATGCTTCCACGTCGGCAAACGAGGTGACGTCAGTCACCTTGTAGCTGGCTTCACCTCCAGCGTTACGGATTTCTTCTTGAAGTTGCTGTAATCGGTTTTCCCGGCGAGCAGCAAGCATGACTTTAATGTTGTGTTGAGCGAGAAGTTTAGCCGTTGCCGCTCCCATTCCGCTGCTTGCACCTGTGATGATTGCTACTTTTGTATTCATGTGTACTTCCCCTTTGTTCTTATATTAGCCAGTAATCGTTGGCTTGATTCCAGGTTATCAATTAGAGTTTAATATAAGTCAAGCTTCAATGATTTAATAATTCGCACAGGCAAAATCCCCACAAATCCGTGGTTTTTTAGATAATGAAGAATAATAAATAGGAAAAAACGGAAAACAACTACATGAAATATATTAGAGTTTACTCTAATATATGCGCTAAAAAAGACGCGTTCTCCATCCGGGGAACGCGCTCCACTTAGAGTGAAATGTTGCAAAAAGACGATCTAGGGCAGCATCTTGGCCAATCCTTTTTCCTGCATGTCATATAATGCCAGCTTGTAATTGATTTGCTCCAAATATTTAATAGTTTCCGAGAGGTCCTTCTCCACTTTTTCCTTGTGCATAAGCATCATTTGTTTACGTATTTTAAGCGTGTTCTCGCCTTTTTGGTATAAATCTACATATTTCCTGATCTCGGCAAGTGGCATGCCCGTCGCCCGCAGCGCCAACACAAAATTCAACCAGTCCATACTCTCTTCGTCATACAATCGATTGCCACTCGAATCGCGCTTGACGCATGGTAGAATTCCTTCCCGTTCATAAAACCGAAGAGTATATGGGGTAATTCCAGTTTTCTCCGAAATTTCTTTAATCGTGGACATCACTTTCTCCTCCAGTCATCAAAGTAAACTCTAACCTTTATCCTTCATTCATTTCCATATTACTGGCATTAATAGCTGATTATTAAGGGGATACCCTAGTCTAATGGTGGATTTAACAAGCTTTTAACTTAGAGTTTACTGTATGGATTAAGATGTATTCAATACATTATTTACAGAAAGAAGATATTGTTTATGTCAGATCAATTTTAAACTGGACACTTGATGACGATCTTGCAGTTTACTGTTTAACCAGGAGCGATTCCTGAAAAAATTAACGACCTTTTCTCGGCAGAGTACCAGGAAAAGGTCGTAGCTAAAAGTTATCTTTTTTATTTGACTCAACAGCCAAACTCGACTAATGGTTAATATCGCACTTGTTCAAGATGAACGAAATTTGATTTTCCAGCCGATGAATGGCTTCCTCGGACGCCTGGTCGTTCGCACCTTGTTCCTGAAGCGCAGCGAGTTCCTGCTTGAGCTGATGAAGGTCTTGTCCTGCATTAGCGCAGTTGTAATTGCTTTCGAGATTGTCAATCATCCGATATCCTCCATTTCATTAGGTATACGTCCTTATTATGGAGAATTGATCTTTCCTTATTCAGCATATCGTTTTATTTCAGATAAAGGCTACGTTTGTTGTCGGTGGAGCGCGCAGAGCTTGCAAAATAAGAAGGAAATTGTCAAACGATGTCGAATAACAAGGGATTATAGGGAAAGAGATAGGCTCTTTTTCCTAATGGAGAGCTTGACAAAGAAGCTGGGTGATGGGGTTGCAGTTAATAGGTAAGTCGAAGCCGAGACGACAATTCAAGGTTTCGCTACAATTCATGATTATTATTTTGGTTGTTTTAGTTATTATTATTTCCTTAATTATATCCTTGCTTCTCATTCGTAATTTCGTAATTAACCAACATTTTGATAATACGAAGGAAAAACTTTCGGGTATTGCCAAGATGGTTGCGAGTGACAACGATGTTATTCGTAATGTCGAGCAGGGAACTCCTGTGAAGCAGATCCAAGACTACTCGCTTGGAGTCATGCATAACGTTAATGTGGATTTTGTTGTCATTTTGAACCACGATTTAATTCGGCTATCTCATCCGAATGCAACGATGGTTGGCAAACCGTTCTCTGATTTGAATGATGCCAGAAGAGCGCTATCCGGTCAGGGACATTTTTCTGAGAATATAGGTATTTTGGGCAAAGGTTACCGATATTTTACGCCGATATTTAATCAACAGCATGAGGTCATTGGCGTTGTATGTGTAGGGCTGACCATGAGGACCCTAAATCATGATTTGATGCAGGCGCAGTATACCATTTTTGGGGGGCTGATGCTGGGACTCTTTAGTGGAGTTTTGGGCGCGATCATTCTGGCTCAGAAAATCAAAACGATTTTATTTGGGCTTGAGCCGCAAGAGATAGCAACACGATTGCGCGAAAAAGAAATTATTGAAAATGAGGTCGCTGAAGGAATTATAGCCATTTCGGCTGACAAGAAAATTATGCTCATGAACAAAGAAGCTCAGGCCAAGTATCAACTGGCAAACCAAGAGATGAAAGCCCCGATTGGCGAGCAGCTAGATACCAACTTTTATAACGTGCTCTTCAAGAGAGTGTTTGATGATAAGAAGAAGATCAAGGATCGCTCATTTTATGTGAATGGTATAGAAGTCATTGCGACAGTAACCCCTATATATATTGAAAATGAGTTTTTTGGGGCGGTTGCAACGTTACGCGACCAATCCGAGATGATCCATCTTAGTAACCAGTTAAGTGGTACAAAATATTATATTAACTCCCTTCGCGGACAGACCCATGAATTTATGAACAAAATGCACGTAATATCCGGGCTGATTGAAATGAGGAAATATGCGGAGGTCAGTCAATATATTCAGCAGCTAAATCACCGGTATCAAGATGAGGTAGGATTTCTGACTGAGAGAATTAAAGTTCCGGCATTAGCAGGTTTTATTATGGGTAAAATCAACGAAGCACGCGAACAGAATATTTCGGTTCTTCTTGCAGAAAGCTCGGATGTCTCTAATGTGGAGATGCAGGATATCGTTCATGATGTCATACACATCCTGGGCAATTTTTTTGACAACGCCATAGATTCCATCTTACAAAAAAAAGAACCCGGCAAAATTGAGCTGAAATTGAACTATGAGTGTGAGGGAAATGTATTTATTTTGAAAGTGAAAGATAATGGGTTGGGGATTGATTTTGAGATGCAAAAAAGAATATTCGAGCATGGCTTTTCAACCAAAGGAGAAGACAGAGGCTACGGCTTGAATCTGGTTAAAACCATGGTGGAAAATCATCAAGGAATCATTGAGCTTGATAGCCAGCCGGGTCTCGGAACAAGTATATATGTAGAGTTGCCCTGTACATTGGAGGTGACAAATGAATGAAAGTTCTAATTGTTGAGGATGATCCGATGGTTGCTGAGCTCAATCAACAGTTTATCGAGCGCATGGACAATTTGGACGTTGTATGTAAGGCAGATACCGTCAAGAAAGCACAGGACTGCCTTCAAAAATGGTCACCGGATCTGGTATTACTGGACGTTTATTTACCTGGGAAAAGCGGATTAACTTTATTATCACATATGCAGGAGCATCAGTATCATGCTTCAGTTATTTTAATTACGGCTGCAAAAGATATTCAGACGGTGAAGGAAGCTGTCTTTTATGGTGTTGCAGACTATTTAATTAAACCCTTTACATTCGAACGCTTTAGACTGGCTGTTGAGAAAATCCAGCGTCTGGCCACGGTGATGGAGGAAGGGAACGGAATTAACCAGGCTGTTATTGACCATTATTTTAATAAAGAAGAGCATACGGGTGTGGAAAAGAAGAAACCTGTTGAACATCCATCGCATAATCTACCGAAAAACCTGTCTAAAAATTTGTCCAAACTGACCATGACCACGATACTGAAGAGTATTCAAGAGCTGGACGGACCATTCTCGGTTGAAACGTTAGCCAGAGAAGTGGACTTGTCCCGTATCACGGTAAAAAAATATATTCAGTTCCTGGTGGACGATGGCTTCCTGGTTGAATCGATAGAATACCACAAGGTTGGCAGGCCGCTAATGCTCTATCAGTTGAATCCTGATATAAAAGAACCGCTATTTCCATTGTAATCTGGAAATAGCGGTTCTTTTTTATCCAACGAGCGTCCAAGCTTCTTACATCATTTCATAGAGAGAACAGGAAGTGGGACTAGGTTATCCGAAGAATGAGTTGTAACGATATCATGGAAGTTGTCGTAGCTAGTTTCAATCATGTTGGATAACGCCGTAACGGTATTCGAGCCAGCATGAGGCGTTACCAAAACTCTTGGATACAGCTCCACAAGCTTCTGGATCGTGGGGTCCGGGAGCATTTGCCATGGTTCAAAGGCTTTAAAGAATAATTCATCTTCTTTAGGGAAGACATCCGTAGCGAAGCCTTCCAGATGGTTACTGAGCAAAGCGTCCAAAATGGCTTGGTTATCTTGTAATTCTCCACGTGATGTATTGATGAGAATAGATCCCTTTTTCATTTTGGCTAAAAAGCTGGCGTTAATCATTTTGTCGTTCTGTCCCGGCAGATAAGGAACATGCACACTAACGACATCACTCTCTGCCAGTAATTCATCCAAGGTTGTGAATGGAATGACTTCCTTGGCCGCGTCCGATGGGTACACATCATAGCCGATAACAGAGGCTCCCAATCCTTTAAACAATTTGGCCTCCGTCAGACCAATGCGACCAACCCCGATAATCCCAACTTTACAGTTATGGATCTCTTTGCTGAATGTATGCTCATCTACAATAAAATTTTTGAACGAGCTTTTGGTAGTCATATAAGCGGTGTGTCGGAACAGCATCATTGCTAAGGTTAAGGAGAGCTCGGCGATGGCATTCGGAGAGTAGGATGGCACGCGTGCCACCTTCATTCCGAATTCGCTGCAAGCATCCAAATCAATGTGGTTGATTCCGACTGTTCTGGTGAAGACATATTGAATGCCGTATTCATTAAATTTTGTGATATTTTCCCGATTGGCAGCACAGTTTCCTCTTAGCAAAACGGCATCGTGATGCTGTGCCAATTCTGCATTGCTGGTGGTTAACAACTCTTCTACCAGCGTTAGTTGAAAGTTATATTTATTGAGATCCTGAAAATAGGGTTTCTCATAAGAACGGACACCATAGCAAATGATTTTTAACATGTTGTTTTCCCCCTGATTTAGAAAATTCCAATTTTATCAATAACATTGAGCGTAACGATCCACACTGGAATCATGACGACAGAAGTAACAGTTGATAGAAGCGATGCATTGGAGGTCAATATGGCTTCCTTATCAAAACTGATGGCATAGGCTGCGGCTACGGTAGCTGTAGGAGTAGCCATCATGATGACAATAGTAGCTAAAGCGACAGAATCGACTGACAGAATATGAGATACAGTCAACAAAGCCAGCAAGACGATGTTAACAATAGGAACAAGCCAAACCTTAACTATACTGTAATACCAAGAGGTCTTATCCGTAGCTGCCGACTTGAAGCTGATCTCCCCTAATGTCGAGCCAATCGATAACCAGGCTAACGGAGAAGCTAGTCCAGCAAGGTAGGTCATGGGCTTGAACAGCCAGACAGCAGTTTGATCAATTCTTAGAAAGGCGAACTGCTGGATGGCCCCATCCTCTGTAGCTACACTCATCTGTGGCAAATAACCTTGAAACAACCAAACAAACAGGCCTAGAAACGTGGCGATAACGATTGGATTTAAAAACATGGTTTTGAGATTTTTAAGCTCCATTTTTAAGCCGCTCATTTTGATATAGCCGTAGGAATATAAGAAAATGCGGTACCCTATGTTAAAAATGGAACTGTACATCACTCCGGTAGGACCGTAAATGGCTCCCACAATTGGAATTCCGAAAAAAGTCGTAGAACCGAAAATGGTTAACACCCGCAAAACATCCTGTTTATCCTTGTTATAGCTCAGGAAGAACGGTTTAGAAATAAAGATGAGAATAATATAAATTAGAACTCCCCATATTAAAACATTAATTCCTTGTTTTAACATTGTAGGATTAATATCCTGCATGAAAGAATTAAAGGCTAGTGCTGGTAGAGCCACGGTTAGAACAACCTTGGATAACATCTTTCCTACTGCTGCGTTAAAAATCCCCTTCTTGCGGCAAAAGAAACCAAGAAGGATAATAAAAACGGTGGAAGCGATAGAACTGACAATTTTGTTATCTGTTAAGGTCGCTGTAATCATTTCTAGTAAAGACATAGATAAAACCCTCTCTTGTACCTTTTTTCACATAAATGACGATGCAGAATGTGACGATGCAATTCCCTGATCTTTTGGCCAAAGTGTGGGTTTGCACTTTTATAGTAAAATGACTTTGTGAAAAAAAGAACAATATCTAATTAATTTAACTTATGAAACTAATTTAAAAAATTTATACGTTACATCAGATGGTAAATGAAACGAGGGGGGACGTCTTCACGGAATGATTATTTCTTGGCTTTGTGAGTGCTCATCAACATTCGTGCTATAATGTAAATCATTAAAACCCACTTGATTAGTGGGTTAAATAGAAAAGACGAGCAGGAGGGGCCGCATGAATCCGATACAACATATACTGGACGAAATTCAGCTGATCGTGCTGGACGGCGCAATGGCGACCGAGCTGGAGCGTCATGGACATGATCTGAACGATAGCTTATGGTCAGCTAAAATCCTCCATGAGCATCCGGAGTCGATCAAGCGCGTACATAGAGATTATTTTGAAGCTGGGGCAGACTGTGCGATTACTGCGAGCTATCAGGCTACCGTTGAAGGCTATGTTAAACGAGGCCTAAGCGAAAATGATGCGCTGGAGCTGATTCAATCATCGGTGCGGATTGCTGTGCAGGCACGTGATGAGTTTTGGGCTGACGTGACGGCTACTGCTAGTCAGCGACATCGTCCCAAGCCGCTAGTCGCGGCCTCTGTTGGCCCTTACGGGGCGTTTTTGGCAGATGGGTCAGAGTATCGCGGCGATTACAAGCTGAGCGAGGAACAGCTAGTGGAGTTTCACAGGCCACGTATGAAAGCTCTGATCGAGGCGGGAGCAGATATTTTAGCCTGTGAAACGATACCCTGTCTGGTTGAAGCCAAGGCCATCGCCCGATTGCTGAAGGAATTTCCTGGCACGTACGCCTGGATCAGCTTTAGCGCAAAGGATGGACAGCATATCAGCAATGGTGAGTCTGCCGCTGCATGTGCTGAGTGGCTGAATGGGCATGAGCAAGTGGCTGCTGTAGGAATCAATTGCACTTTGCCGAAATTCGTTCCATCGCTTATTCACGAAATACGCAGCCACACGGATAAGCCGGTGGTGGTATATCCCAATCTGGGGGAGGAATATGACCCGGTCACCAAGACATGGCATGGCAGCACTTGTACAGAGACATTCGGACAAAGTGCCCGCCAATGGTATGAAGCGGGAGCTCGTCTGATTGGCGGTTGTTGCCGGACTCAGCCGCTGGATATTGAGGAAATAGCATCATGGACGAGAGATGTATAAACGGAGATAAACGATGGTCCGAAAAAAAACAAGCAGGCTGAACCAAGTTGTGCTCCAGTAACGGAGGGGCTTGGTTCAGCCTGCTTTGTTTACTACCTGCGCCGATCCGGTCAGCTTTCTGCCAAACGTTCCAGCAGCGCGTCCCCATTACGGCTCACCCGAATATGGGCAAAATGTGCGTTCTGTTCTACAGTACGTCCGGTTCCCTCAGGGATGAAATAATTCTCAATACCGTACAGAATACGAGAACCATACCATTGTCCATTTAGAATGACCTCATGACTGGCAAGTTTTTCACCATCTTGATATAGGCGATCCGCAACGTATACTCCTTGGCTATCTGGTGTGAGAACGACTTTGACCTTGCCTCGGCTCCATTCCTCCTCCTGAAGAGGGGGCTTGGAAGGCGGGGTAGATATGTCGTAATTCAGTGACACATAATCGCCTTGCAGCAGGGAGCGCGGGTCTACAGGAGCTAGTTTGAGCTTAATGGAAGCCCCTGTGGCGAGCAGGGTTTCACTTCTCGCCGTCTGATAGCCGATGATTCCCAGCTGTAGCACGATGACAATGGCAATGAGTAACGGGCTTAAGCGCATAAAGCTAAAGCTGCGGTGATCGGCATCGAATGCTGCTTTGCCGCTATGGGCCATTCGCCGATCCGCCCACCAGGTAATTCCGAGCGCAATGACCCCCAGTAGCGCCAACGTAAAAGATTTATACAGTAGCGTCCACAATAAATCATAGTATTTGAAGCCGATAAAAATAAACCAGAAGACAACGCTCATGATGGTCTCCGATTTTTGTTTCAGACGGGCAAAGGCAAAGACCATTCCGGTAACGATAACAAAATAAAAAGTGTTAATGAACATATAAGAGTGTGGAACGACATCCTCGAAAAACGTCGCCCAAAACAGGAACAACAAGCTGAAAAATAATGAGCTATTCCGCAGATGTTCTTTTAACTCCGTTTTGAATATAAAGTAACTTACCCCATATAACACGGCATTGACGATGAAAAGAGAGAAGATGATGAACTTATAGGTCCAGTTCCAACCATCCCACTCCTGATACTGCTGAAATAAAATGGTCGCCAGATTCAGGTTTACAAAGGTGTAGGCAAAAAACAACTGCCTTTTCCCCTTGGAACGAATCCATCCAGCGATGGAAACGATCAGAAATAATACCGAAAGCAGCGACTGATCTGACCATAGAATGGCCGCCAAGCCTGTAATATAGCTGATGGTCAGCAGTGTATAACGTATTACCGAATCCAGCTTGGATTCCGGTATGACAATCATCAAAATCATAAGCAGCAACGACACAACCAACAGTACATATTCGGTGTGGTTTACATTCGTGCTAATCATAATCAATCCGATGAGAGATATACTGCCGATCAGCACTCCAACTACTTTGATCACACGGGATACGGTTTTGCTAATCCATTCACTGCCATGTTCCTCTTGGACGGTCGTCTCAGTCTTTGATGTACTAGTGTCCGTTGTCCCTGCTTCCGGCGGTGTTTTCCCCAAACGATTCAAATAGCGGAAAAACCACACGTTACCCGTCAGCAGCAACGCCACAAAAATCAAACCAAAAACAAAAAATAGAGATGAGGAGTACGCCTCAGCCAGCTCTATGAATTTAAAGACAGCAAACGCCGAAAGTGCCAATGCATTCAAGGTCAGTAGCGTTTTATTCAGCCGCACCTTGATAAATATATAAAATCCTAAAGCAATCACAGCAATATGTGGTACATTCATGACCATGCCATACTCATCAAATGCAAAGGAATTGGTCATCGCTAACATAGCTATATGGAAAACCGTAAAGCTCATATATTGTAGTGGAGCAGAATGTATACGATGGAGGAACGTCAATAAAAATAGCAGCAGATTGACTATTGCGAACATTCCGGCAATGGACAACGATTCCAGCTCGCTATAAGGCACACTTTGCATCGTAGGGTAAAAATAAAGCCACAAACCAAGATGAATTAGTACATAAGACAGCATATAAAAAGGATTGTAGCGAGTAATCCAGCTAAGCAGTAGAGCCGGCACCGACCAAATGAAAAACAATCCGTAGCTGTCCGCATGGGAATTGTAAATTTGACCGAGCAATGCCACGGAAACGCCAAAGGCTATACAGCCAGCCACCAAAAACATATTAGACAGAAAAGCTTGTTGACCGGGAACAGCACGTATCCGTGCAAATACAAAAGACAAGCCGTAGAACAGAACAATAAGCGCAGCAGCAAGTACAATCTTGAATGTCCGATCCAGTCCACCCCAATTGGAGGCGAAAAAATAAATAATTGCGGCCAGTATCAGTGAGATGCCCAGCAGATAGCCCGTACGTATCGCATTGAATCGCAGCATGGATTTCACGTGCCTTTCCTGTTGGTTTGAAGCCTATTATAGCGTTGAAAGGGTTCAGAACCAAGTGGAAATTAGGATCAGGTCATAAAAAGAGGGACTGATGTCGGAAGCGATACTCACGCGGTGGAATCCCTGCTGTTTTCTTAAATGCCTTGGAAAAGGTGGACATATCGGTATAGCCGATGGACTGGGCTATGATCGACAAATTGTAAGTCGTCTGCTCCAGTAATCTTTTGGCTTCGTTAATCTTGAGGTTTTGCAAATACTTGGCGGGAGAGATGAGGAAGGTGGAATGGAATTTACGTGAAAAATGCGCACGATCCACACCTACATGCTCGGCAATTTGTTCAATCGTAACACGGTCACAATAATGCATCTCAATGTAGTCTTTCCCCTGCTGGAGCCAATAATCAGAGCATACAAAGTTGCGCAGCACGTCAGATGTGTTGCGGGACAATTCCTCGAAGATCTGGTGCAGTGTAATCAAGCGGGCCAGATCGCTGCCCTGTCTGCTGTTGTCGTGTACGATGGAAAACAGGTTGGAGATAAGTCCGAGGATTTCCTCGCTCACTGCGTTAGCCATAAATGGCGTACTGGGATTAATTCCGATCCGCTCCAGCAATGCGAGGGACTTGGGTCCCTCAAAGGCAATCCATACCTTTTGCAACGGGTGCTCCTGATCGGTGTAATATTCATGGGCAAGATACGGAAAAAAACAGAATAAATCAGACTTTTGGACGCGGTACTTTTGTTGCTTATAAACAAACTCAGCCTGACCTTCAAGTACAAAAATCAAATAAAAATAAGGAACAGCCTTGGGACCGACATGGCAGCTTGTTTTCGAAATATCCATACCTAGTCTGACAGGCCAAACGGCGCTGGACTTTTCCAGTTCGGTGGCTGTGAAATAATGGTCTTCCACGATGTCGAAGTGATCTTCATTTTTTGCTCTTTTCATAACTTGTCACCTCTCCTTTGGTGGAGATAAGGGAATTTTGATTTTATTGTATATAAAGGAAAGCATAATTACAAGTTAATTCATTGGAATTAAGGGTTATATAATTAAAACGAGGTATGCCAAAGGCTCCATGGCCGGTTTTAGACGATCCATGGAGCCTTTTAAATTCTATATTATGAGATGGAGATTAGCCTATATTTATACGTTCAGGATTCCTTCTTTTGGAGTAACGTTGAAGGCTTTGGCCAGATCGGCCAATTCCTGATCTGTAATCCGTTGCTGAATATCATGGTGAGCAATGAGCATATAAATTTGCGCTGCTTTTTCAATCGTTTCAATCAGGCCAAATGCTTCATCAATGGAGCTGCCCGTTCCGAAAATGCCATGATGAGGCCATAATACAGCGTGATGATCCTTCATTTTTTTTGCCGTTTCGCGGCCGATTTCGCTGGAACCTGGTACCATCCAAGGGATTACACCGATACCGTCTGGGAAGACGACAATACATTCAGTACACATTTCCCACAGCGTTTTGGTGAATTGGTTTTCGTCCAGACTATGAATGAAGGTCATGGCAATAACATGGGTGGCATGATTATGAATCACAACACGATGGTTAGGATCGACCTTCAAGCGCTCAATGTGGCTCATAAAATGGGAAGGCAACTCACTGGTAGGCACTGCGCCGTGTTTGAGGCCCCACAAGACTTCCAATTGCTCGCCATCCTGGGAGACACGAAGGACTCCTAAGTTAGCTTCTGGATCTGCAATTACGTTTTTAAAATATTTCCCTGATCCGGTGACGATAAAATATTTACCAGCCAGTTCATTCACTGGGAAAGCAGGTTTAATCGTCCGAATGACCTGATGAATATCTATATATTTTGCAACCTCAGCTTCATCCAGAATATAGCTTACATTACCTCCATTGCGTTCATCCCAGCCGAATTTCCACATGTTTTGTGTAATTTCCGCCATCTCGCGAACAAATGGGATATCCAGTCCCGATTTTCGTTCTTTTTGATTCTCCAGTACAGTAGTCATGGATAATCTCTCCCTTTTGGATGATATGAATATAAGCATTATCAGTACAGTAGTTAACGTTTCAGCAGTACCTGTTGTTCATAATTTTTAACTTCGGCCAGCCATTCCTCACGAACAGGAACACCGTTTTGAGCGCAATAGTAATCCCATATGGCACCAAATGGATACGATTTAAACTCTTCGACCAGAGCAAGACGAGTGGTGAAGTCCCGTTCCTCTTCCGCCTGCTTTAATGCTTGAATTGGTTCAAGCATAGCGCGAAGCAGCGCTTTGATCGTGTTGCGTGTTCCGATGACCCATGCTGCCACATGGTTAATACTTCCATCAAAGAAATCAAGACCGATATGGGTTCGGGAAAGCAATTCACCGCGAACCAGCTCACGGGCAATGTCTAGCAATTCGTCGTCCATCGTCACGACATGATCACTGTCCCAGCGAACCGGTCTGCTGACATGGAGCAATAATTGATCGGTGAACATCAGCACAGAGGACAGTTTGTTCGAAATGACTTCGGTTGGATGGAAGTGACCAGCGTCGAGACAGATAGATTTACCGCGTGTCAGGGCGTAACCCATATAGAATTCATGGGAGCCCACGACATAGCTTTCCGAGCCAATGCCAAACAGCTTGCTTTCAACCGCATCGATGTTGTATTCTTCACTGATTTTCTCGCTGAAAATTTCGTCCAAAGCATCACGCAGCCGTTCTCTTGGAGCCAACCGATCAACAGGGGTATCCTTGTAACCATCCGGCATCCAGTGGTTTGTAACACAGGGCTGACCGAGTTCTTTGCCAAAATGCTCTGCAATCCTGCGTGATTTTTTGCAGTGTGTGATCCAGAAATCACGGATTTCCGAATCCTTATGGCTCAGTGTGAAGCCGTCTTCCGCTTTGGGATGGGAGAACAGCGTTGGATTAAAATCAAGCCCAAGCCCTTGCTGCTTAGCCCAGTCTACCCAGTTCTGAAAATGGCGTGGCTCCAGTTGATCCAGATCCACTTGTTCTGTGGTGTCCGCATAGATTGCGTGCAAATTGACCTTGTGTTTACCCGGAATGAGTGATAGAGCTTTTTCTAAATCCTGACGCAACTCATGCGGCGTGCCTGCTCTGCCCGGGTAGCTGCCCGTTACGGCAATCCCCCCGCTAAGCTGTTTGTCTTTGAACAGAAATCCCTGAACATCATCACCCTGCCAGCAGTGCAGTGATATTTTGATTTGTGAAAGCTTCTGTAAAATATCGTCAACTTGAATACCGTGGCGGGTATAAAGCTTTTTCGCTTCGTTATAACTGGCTTCAATAG
The DNA here is from genome assembly GCF_038003485.1 of Paenibacillus sp. FSL H7-0703. NCBI lineage: Bacteria > Bacillati > Bacillota > Bacilli > Caryophanales > Paenibacillaceae > Paenibacillus > Paenibacillus sp. FSL H7-0703. The sequence goes on from NZ_JBBOPF010000001.1 coordinate 3,425,124, forward strand.
CTTCGTTCATGGCTTTACTCCTTTATTGAGATATGTGAATAGAGGATGTTGCTTGTATCTTAAGGTGCTCCCAGCGATCCAAAAGTTCTTGCATGCCTTCCACCGCTTGTGGCTCATATAGCCGAGTCGGAAAGGAGCGGGCGATGGTTCGGCCAGCAGCTTTGAGATCCTCAAGAACACCAGAGCTAATTAATTGCACGACAATATTGCCGATGGCCGTAGATTCGGAAGGACCTGCCTGAACCTCAATTCCCAAGAGATCGGCGGTTAGCTGACATAGTAATTCGTTGTTAGCGCCTCCGCCGACAATGTGCAATCTGGTAATCGTTTCGTCTGTTAAACATTGCAGTTCGTGTAAGGCATCGCGGTAGCTTAAGGCCAGACTGTCAAAAATACAGCGGGCGAGTGAACCCGGCGTCCTGGGGATGGGCTGGCCTGTTTCTTCACAGAATCGCTGGATTTCAATGGTCATACTATCCGGGTTTAAAAAGGATGACTGGTTACAGAGGACGAGACTGACAAACGGTGCCTCTGCTGAAGCCAGTTCGGCCAATTCGGCAAAGCTATGTGCGGAACCGCCCTCTCTCCTAACCTCCTGAATCATCCATAATCCCATAATATTTTTTAGAAAACGGTACGTACCGTAAGCGCCCCACTCATTCGTGTAGTTCGCCTGCATGGCTGCCTTGGTATTCAAGGCTTCGGATCGTTCCATTCCCAGTAGTGACCACGTTCCACTGCTAATATAAGCCCAAGGTTCTTCCCGCTGTGACGGAACACCTGCAACAGCCGATGCAGTATCGTGAGTCGGCGCAAGAATGATCTGACAGTCTGGAAGATCGTATTTTTGAACAAGCTCCGGCAAAAGAGAACCCAGAACCCGTCCAGGCTCGGCAAGCTCTGAAAACTGATTGCGTCGCAGTTGGAGCAGGGAGAGCAGGTCTTCATCAAACTCTTGGGAGTTCACGTTGAGAAGCTGCATCGTGGACGCATTCGTCATTTCATTGATCATGATGCCTGTCAGGCGATAGTACAGATAATCGGGGACCATCAATATTTTATCCGCCTGGGCAAGCTGTTCCCGATCATGGACGAACAGTTGATACAGGGTATTAAAGTTTAGTTCCTGAATGCCTGTTTTCTCATACACAGCCTCTCGACTGATGAGCTGGTGCAGCCTGTCTGGTGCATGGAGGGTACGTGCATCCCGGTAAGCGTATACCTCATGAATGCGGTTACCTTTCTGATCAAGCAGCACGTAATCTACAGCCCATGTATCAATGCCGAGCGTACAGGAATGAATCCCTTTTTGTTTAGCTTTTTGCAAGCCCTGAATAATCTCATTCAATAGTTCGTCGATATTCCAGTAATCGTGTCCGTCCTTTTCGGTAAAGGAGTTGTTGAAACGGTGAAGCTCTTGCAAGTGTAGCTGGTCACCTTGCAGAGTTGCACTTATGAGCCTTCCGCTTGAAGCTCCAATATCAACAGCAAGATAATTATTCATATCCAATCTCCTTGCATGGATAAAATACGGGCAGCCTGAAAGTCCGCCTTTTGTTTTCTTAACTAACTCCATACTACTTCCGTTTTTCTTTGTGGTCAACAAAAACGGAAGTATAATTTGTGGTTTTATTTTTGTTTTTTAAAATTATAATTAAAATTAAATGTTGTTTTGTGTGTATTTTTGTTTTTTTTTATCTGTTTTCTACAATCAGGATAATGCAAAGTCCTCACAATATATATACCTTGAACAAAGGTCGATTTGATTTTACGATATTCCAATTGTGGAAGGTTCTCCAAATGCCGCTGTCTGTATGAAAAATAGTCTTGAAACCGCCCGCCAGAGGGTGTAGTATACAAGATATCAATTTCATATGACTCGTATAATATTGGGGATATGGCCCAAAAGTTTCTACCGGATGACCACTGTAATCGTCCGACTATGAGTGATAGCGCATCGGCTTTGGATGAATGCGGGCATTTATTTGTGCGCCAATCCGTCAGGGATGACAACCCCAAGGACAGGCTTCACTTGAGAAACAACTCAAGGGAGCCTGTCCTTTTTTGGTTTTGGCAGGTTTTATACTATTTTAAAGTACAGAAGGAGCGATACTCGCATAATGAAAGCTTTGGAGGAACGTATTCGTCAAGAAGGACAAATTTTATCTGACACCGTATTAAAGGTAGATTCATTTTTGAATCATCAGGTAGATACAGCATTAGCTTTGGAGATTGGTAAGGAGTTTGCACGCCTTTTCGGCAGTGCTCCGATCACCAAGGTGCTTACAATTGAAGCTAGTGGTATTCAATTTGCTATGGCTACTGCTATTGCCTTGGGGGTCCCGTTCATTTATGCGAAGAAAAAGAAGGCCATCACGCTGAATGAGCAGGTATACTTCGCAGAGGTTCATTCGTTCACTCGGCAGGAAACCTATCAGGTGAGCATTTCTCAAAAATATCTCAATGCCAGCGACCATGTGCTGATCGTAGATGATTTTCTGGCTACTGGCGCAGCCTTGGTTGGACTTACGGATATTGTGAAGGAAGCAGGAGCGGAGCTGGCCGGGGTTGGCTGTGTAATTGAGAAGAGCTTCCAGGAAGGCCGTGGACTGTTGGAGCAAAGAGGCATTGCCGTCCGTTCTCTTGCGCGTATCGCTTCCATGGCACCAGGCGAGGTTCATTTTATAGAGGAAGCTGGCGCGGTGATTCCTCCCGTTAAGGAGAATGTGGGATGCTAAGTAAACAAAAGTTATTCGCGCTGGGCTTCCAGCATGTCATGGCGATGTACGCTGGAGCCATTGCTGTACCTCTAATTGTAGGGGGAGCATTGCACCTGACGCCAGCCCAGATGGCTTATTTGGTGGCTGCCGATCTGTTCACTTGCGGGATTGCTACGTTATTACAGATTATGGGCACACGCTTTTTCGGTAGTAGACTGCCTGTCATTTTAGGTTGTACGTTTACGGCAGTAGGGCCCATCATCGCGATTGCTTCGACCTCAAATTTAGCGACAGCGTATGGTGCCATTATTTTGTCTGGTATATTTGTGGTGTTAGCGGCACCGTTGTATGGCAAGCTGCTACGCTTTTTCCCGACGGTGGTTACAGGTTCGGTTGTTACGATTATCGGTCTATCTCTTATTCCGGTGGCGATGAACAATGTAGCAGGGGGCCAGGGCAGTTCGGACTTTGGACAGCCACGTAATTTGCTGTTGGCGTTAGTTACATTACTGGTTATCCTGCTTGTGAATCGGTTGGCAAAAGGCTTCTTGCGCTCGATTTCCGTGCTTATTGGTCTGTTCGCGGGTACTGTAGTCGCTTATGCAATGGGAATGGTGCATTTTGCCCCTGTGGCGGAGGCCTCATGGGTGAGTGTTGCGCAGCCGTTTTATTTTGGTAAGCCAGAGTTTAGCATGATGGCAGTTTGTACGATGATTATCGTCAATATTGTCAGTATGGTTGAGTCTACAGGCGTGTATCTGGCAGTAGGCAAGGCGATTGATCAGAAGGTGGAGCAGAAGCAGATCGTCAATGGTCTGCGTTCCGAAGGACTTGCGATTATGCTCGGGGGGATTTTTAATGCGTTTCCTTATACAGCTTTCTCGCAAAATGTGGGTCTGATCTCACTCACACGCGTCAAATCGCGGAACGTTATTTTTGCTGCGGGCGGGATCATGGTTGTTCTTGGTTTGCTGCCTAAGCTGGCTGCCTTAACGACAGTGATTCCTAACGCTGTGCTGGGCGGGGCGATGATCGTCATGTTCGGCTCGGTCGCTGCATCAGGCATGTCTATTTTGTCAGAAGTGGATCTGCGGAAGGAAAGCAATCTGCTGATCGCAGCATGCAGTATTGCCGTGGGCCTAGGCTCTGCCGTTCTGCCACAAATGTTCGACCAGCTGCCGAGCTTTGCTAAAATGCTGCTGCAAAATGGTATCGTTTCGGGTTCGATTACAGCGATTGTCTTGAACATTGTTTTGACGAGAAAACAAGGGGAATCGGTCAAAAGCGTGACGGTTCAGGAGGTTCCACAGAAGGTTTGATGATTAGGAATAAATAAAGATAGCCGGAGAGAGGACGTATGCCTCTTTTCCGGCTTTTTGGCATGGAGTTATCCAGATAGTAGATACCCTTGCCGTCTGGGGACATATAGATAAAGCTGCGGGATGAAATAGGTAGCTCTAATTTGGTGCGTTTTCCAGTTTATGCGCTAGAAGAATTTGCTAGAGTGGTAGGAAGGGGCATGGTATAATCTAAATTATGGATTTTGAATAGTGGTGGATGTTTTCGGACCACGGTGCAGCTTCCCGAAAGGGGGTGAAGCCGATGGTCAACCTTGTGTCGTGCTACGATGTGTTGCGTTGGATGGTTACGTTACTAAGCCTGGTGTTTAGTATTCGTAAACTTTATCGCTGGCTACGTCGAAAATTTCGGAACAAGCGAAAACCCACCGCGTAATTAGGTTAGGCGCCTAACGGTGGGTTTCGTTTGCATTAACCATTAGTTATGCAGCGCGCCGTGGGTGATCCACAGCCTTTCAAGTCCTAAGAGTCTTTGCCGTTGGCGCGGCGAAGACTCTTTTTAGTATACGGACACGGTGGTTTACTCTATACCTAATTTTAACACTTCAATTGCGTGCACGCAATTGAAGGTTATGTCTTGTTTCTTCCTTATCGTTCAAATTTAAACTATTGTGCAGCATTTATTGACAAGCCCGTGACAACAAAATAAGATCGTAATGGAAAGAAATAAAGGAAGAAAACAGGTGTGAGCCGGACGACTCTATGTACGGGGTTTTGTTAAGACCATGTGGATAGTTGTTGAGCGTGTTCACTTAAAAGGGAAGTTCGGTTGATTCCGACACGGGCCCGCCACTGTATACAGGCATCAGCAGGATACTGCTGGAGCTTTCAGAACAGCCACTGGAACTGTGAAGAACCGGGAAGGCCTGAAAGATACGCCTGGAGTCAGGAGACCTGCCTGTTTTGACATCACTGTCAGACCCACGGGATGCTGGGGAGGTGGTTAGGCGTGCTGCATACGGAATGTCTGAAACCGATCTGATCCCTTCTATGTTTTTGGAGTTGGCTTCGAGGTGTGTTTTGACATTTTATAATGAAAGCATTTCTGACTGCTGATCAAGTGGTCCGGAATGCTTTTTTCGCGTTTTGCGTTAGGTTTATATGATTTTACAAGATAGAGGGGGATTCATCGAATGATTAGCAATCATAGCAGGCGCTCATGGTTGATATGTACAGGGGTGATGCTGTTACTGGCAGTTATGGCTCTTTCGGGATGTACTAGCAATAAGACGTCGAATAGCTCCGGCAAAGATGAGAACGCGTCAGCACAACAAACAGCGACAGGTAAAAAGCTGGTAATGGCGTATACATGGAAACCGTCAGGTGTTGACCCGCACGGAGATAATAGCTGGGATGTGATGCGATCCGGTGCAGGTGAGACACTGGTACGTTTGAATGAAAAGCTGGAGCCTGTGGCTTGGCTGGCAAAGGAGTGGAAGCAGGATAGTCCTACAGTTTGGACGTTCAGCTTGCAGGATAAAGTCACTTTTCATAATGGAAAAAGTATGGATGCAGCAAGTGTAAAAGCATCTTTGCTACGCTCTATCGAGAAAAGCCATCTGGCGAAGGATTTACTGAATGTGAAGTCCATTGATGTAAGCGGCCCGCTGGCCTTAAAGATCACGACAAACCAGCCGAATGCGGCGTTGGTGTCCAATCTAGCTGATCCATCGACGACTGTACTGGATGTGGCATCGATGAAAGATGAGCAGAGTTACCCAGCGATGACAGGCGCCTTTAAAATTAAAGCGTTCAGCAAGGACCAATCCTTGGTCGTAGAGCGTTATGACGGATACTGGGGCGAGAAGGCCCGATTGGCTGAGGCGACAATGAAGTTCATTACGGACGGGAATTCGCGCCTGATGGCGCTGCAATCCGGCGAGGTGGACGTAGCGACGGATATTCCGGTTGATAACGCAGAGGTACTGAAAAAGAACGACAGGCTACAAGTGCTGTCGGCTCCCTCCTTGCGCACCCATATGCTCGTGTACAATATGGAATCCCCAGTATTCAAGGATGCGGCGAACCGTAAGGTGGTGGACAGCCTGATTCCACGCACATCGATTGTGAGCGCCGTCATGAGGGGCTTCGGTACGGAAGCAAGCAGTCCGTTCCCGAGCATTCTTCCCTTCGGTAAAGTTGAGCGTAAAGCGCTGGACGGAACGGCGGATCAGCTGTTAACGAAGGATGGCTGGCAGAAGGACGCCCAAGGGACATGGACTAAGCAAGGCAAGCCGTTCGAGGTTACGCTGCTGACTTTTCCTCAGCGTCCGGAACTCTCTGTTATGGCTGAGGTCATCCAAAGCCAATTGCTAAAAGAGGGAATCCAGGTCAAGATTCGCAAGGTGGAAAATATCGACGAGGCGTTGACCAAAAACGATTGGGATTTTGCTATGTACAGTATGCTTACTGCTCATACAGGAGAGCCGCAATATTTTATGGACATGTTTTATTCTTCGAAAAGCGAAGCCAATGTAAGCCGTTATAGTTCCAAACCGCTAGAGAGTATTCTTAACAGCTTGAAGCTGGCGAAGGATACAGCGCAGCGTAATGCCGTGACACTACAAGCGCTGGATATCATCAATACGGATTTGCCACAGTCGTTCATTGTGCATCCTGACAATGTGTTTGGTGTGAAAAAAGGGGTAGAGGGTTTTACACCCCATCCGATCGAGTATTACTACATTACAGCGCAATCCGATATTGCGGAATAACGAGCGGCGTATCCTATGATTCGTTTTATACTGGAACGTGTGGCGCAGCTGCTCATCATTGTATTCGTTGTATCCACGCTGACTTTTGTACTGATGCGCCTGGCTCCTGGAGACCCTGCTACCATTTTGCTCACCGCGCATAATGTCCCTGCCTCTGAGGAGGCGTTGACGACGCTACGGCAGGAACTGGGCTTAAACGAACCGTTTCATATTCAATATGTGAACTGGCTGCGGGATGTGTTCACAGGGCATTGGGGCACCTCGTATGTATCCAAGGAATCCGTGCTAGCCGAACTGTGGAACAGACTGCCTGCTACTGTGGAGCTAGCTGCTGCGGGCTTTGCCGTCATGACGGTGCTTACGCTGGGGTTGGGGCTGGCTGCCTCGCTAAAAATCAGCGGTCCACTGGATCGCCTGGGTAGGCTGTTTGCCCTGCTGGGATCGTCGATCCCCTCTTTTTGGCTTGGGTTTCTGTTGATCTATCTATTCTCCGTTCGCTTGGGCTGGCTCCCATCCATGGGAAGGGAGGATTGGACACATTTAGTGCTCCCTGCGCTGACTCTTGGTGCAGGTTTGGGAGCTGTGCAAGCCCGTGTACTACGCGCTCAAATGCTAGAGCTGGGTGACCGGAATTTTGTGAAAGCAGCGAAGGCTCGAGGCTTTTCCCGAATGCATATCCTGTTTTTTGAGATATTTAAGCATGCGGTTCTGCCTATAATTACACTGCTAGGTACCAATCTATCATTTATGCTGGCAGGTAATGTCATCGTAGAGACCATTTTTTCATGGCCGGGGTTGGGCAAGTATTTTATAGATGCAATTACACAGCGAGATTATCCGGTGATTCAGGGGTATGTTATTTTTGCCGTATTTTTAATTGTAGGAGTTCAGTGTTTGGTGGATGTGGTCCAGACGGCGATAGATCCGAGGCTACGTTTGCGTTAAGGGGGAAGCTGAAAATGAAAAAGATACGGCTTTCCTTTCAAGGGAGCTTGCTGGCAGGAGGCGTACTGTTTGGTCTGATCGTGCTGCTTGGGTTATTGGCTCCATGGGTCGCTCCTCATGATCCTCTTCAAGTGGATCTTTTGAACCGTCTGGCACCACCCAGTCGGAAATATCCTTTCGGTACGGATCATCTGGGTCGGGATGTGCTGTCAAGGCTAATTTACGGGATTCGGATGAGCGTGCTAATCGCATGTGCAATTACTGTAGCTACGTTGTGCTTCAGTCTGCCTATAGGGTTGCTCATTGGTTATGTGCGCGGACGCGTGGATCAGCTGGTTATGCGTGGAATCGACGGCGTACTGGCTTTTCCTGATATTATTTTAACGGTGGCAATTGTGGGCATTTTGGGTCCAGGTTTTGTTAACATGACCCTTGCTATTATTGCGGTACGGTGGGCGGGCTATGTCCGGTATGTCCGTAGTCTGGTTCAAAAAGCCTGTCAGGAGGACTACGTTCGATATGCCCGTTTATCCGGCAATTCACACGTACGTATACTGAGACGTTATGTATTGCCACAAGCGTTGCCGCAGTTGTTGGTTTATGCGGTATGGGATATCGGACGCGTGGTGCTGATGATCGCTGGGCTGTCCTTTCTTGGACTGGGTGTACAGCCGCCCAAGCCAGAGTGGGGCGTGATGCTGCATGATGCAACCTCGTATTTTCAGGTGGCTCCGCATGTCATGATTTTCCCGGGCTTGGCGATTATGCTGTTCGTACTTGCCTGCCAGCTTTTGGGCGACCGCTTTTCGGAAAAGGGGGCGGCCAAATAGTGGAGGATCAAACAGCCCTTGGGTGCAAGGATACGATAGAGCAAGTGGCAGAGCGAAAACCGTTGTTACACGTGGAACATTTGGAAATCTGCCGTACAGGCGTAGGAGCAAGCGGAAGCAGGAGCAAACCACTGCTGCGTGATGTGAGCTTTTCCATATATTCAGGGGAGATTGTGGCCCTGACCGGACCGAGCGGATGCGGCAAGAGCCTGACCGCACACGCAATCGCAGGGATGCTGGAGTCAGGTATCGGTGTTACGCAAGGGCGTATCTACTATAACGGGGAAGACATTCTCCCGTTCCAGGAACGGCGCTGGCAAAGGCTGCGCCGAGAGGATATTGCCCTGCTCATTCAACAATCGCTGAGCGGGTTGAATCCGATCCGGACCGTCCGCGCCCAGCTGATGGATACGCTTAGACTGCACGGGCGGCGTCGGATGCCGCACGACCAGTTGGAGCCGGGGCACGCTGATGCTGACCCATCCCACACTGCATCGCAGCAAGTCCACCCGCTGGGCGTGCTGCCACGGATACGGCAGATGCTGAGCCGTGCCACGGAGATAGCCAGAGGAGACGCTACTCCAGTACGGGAGGCCTATTTGCGCTCTCTGCTCCGCAAGGTTGGATTTGCAAATCCTGAGCATATTTTGTCGTCATATCCTTTTGAACTAAGCGGAGGCATGTGTCAAAGGGTGCTGCTGGCTGCAATGTTAAGCTCCGGTCCGAGCCTCTTTATTGCCGACGAGCCTACTACGGCGTTGGATGTTATCAACCGCGACAAGGTTCTGGCATTGTTGCAACAATTGAGAGAAGACTTTGATCTCACCATATTGTTTATTTCACATGATCGCCAGGGGATGAGCCGCATAGCAGATCGAGTGTTGGAGATGAGCCCGGAAGGAAGGATGCACCAGTGATGCTGGAATTGAAGAATGTGACCAAAGCATACCCTATCCGCAAACGGAGAAAAGGTTGGTTCAGCACGCAAGATAGCGAGCAGGCCGTGAAAAAGGTGAGTCTGGAGTTACAACAGGGGGAATGTCTCGGACTGGTTGGAGAAAGTGGAAGTGGCAAAAGCACGCTGGCACAATGTATTCTAGGGCTGGAGTCGTTGACCTCAGGAGAGATTTGGCTGGATGACCAGCCCATTCACACCGGAAGGATGAAGGATATCCATCTGTACAAACGAATCCAACTGGTCGCACAGGATTCGTCGTCCTCGCTCCATCCTCGCATGACCATACGAGATATTTTAATGGAGCCGATCCACAACTATTTTCCTGAGCGAAAAGCGCAGGCGCTGGATATTTGTCTGTCTCTATTGGAATCAGTAGGATTGGAGGCTGACAGTCTGGAAAAATACCCAGCACAGCTGAGTGGCGGGCAAAAACAGCGGGTATGTATTGCCCGAGCGTTGGCGGTGGAGCCGGATATTATCTTGTTCGATGAATCGATCGCCAATCTGGATACGACAACGCAGTCTTCTGTACTGGACATGCTCAAAAGAATGCAGATGGAGCGTGAGTTGTCCTACCTATTCATCACTCACGATCTCCAATCTACTCGTCAGTTTTGTGACCGCGTTGCTGTTATGGTTCAGGGGGAGATCGTGGAAATATTTAAGGAATGGGATAAAGACTTGTTACAGCATGAGTACACGCGTGCTCTGTTTCAAACGTTGGCGAATTAATCCATAAATTTAATATTATCAGGATTTTGCAAAATTCGATTCCAGCGCTCCAAAGTGCAATATCTAGACGAACTAGGCCATTTCGATCTATATCTTGTTCATTGGAAGTCGCTTATTGGATTTTTGCAAAATCGTCATTCTACAAATTTAAAAATAAATAAGAGGACGGCTTGTCGAATGTTGTTGACAAAATAGAACGTGGTACCTATTCTAAATATGATTATGATAATCATTATCACATATATAGAAAAGGGGAAATACATTGATGTCCGTTCGACACCGCAAGACTGCCACCCTTATGTTGGTGGCGCTCCTCTTATTATCCGTTGTTTTGGGCTGCGCGAAGCAGGAGAACACACCTGCATCCACCTCTACTGACGGAGCTGCCAATGGAAAGTCGATCACGCTATCGTGGCCGCGTGACATTGGTACGATGAATCCTCACGTATACAATCCTTCCCAACTTTTTGCACAATCCATGGTTTATGAGCCGTTAGTCAGCTACAAGCAAGGAGGCAAGCTGGAGCCTGCTTTGGCTGAATCCTGGACTATTTCCAAGGACGGCAAGATATATACGTTTAAGCTGCGCAAAGGTGTGAAATTTTCGGATGGAACGCTATTTAATGCAGCCATTGTCAAAAAGAACTTTGACGCTATTATGAAAAATGAGAAGACGCACAGCTGGCTTGGTATAGTAGGCGTTCTCGACAAAACTGAAGCTGTAGATGACAGCACCTTCCGAATGACACTCAAAGAACCATACTACCCAGTGCTTCAGGATTTGTCTGTCGTTCGCCCGTTCCGTTTTCTGGGTGAAGCGGGGTTCCCGGATGATGGAGATACGTCCAAAGGAATCAAGAAACCTGTAGGTACAGGACCTTGGATGCTGGATGAATACAAGCAAGATGAATATGCAACCTTTAAGCGTAATCCAAATTATTGGGGCACTGCACCAAAGGTGGATAAAATTACGGTAAAAATCATTCCCGATGGCGAAACCCGTGTAATGGCCTTTGAAAAAGGCGACTTGGATCTGATTTATGGAGAGGGTGTCATTAGTTTGGATGCTTTCAAACAGCTTCGCGACACGAATCAGTATGTTACCACGCTGTCCGAGCCTGTCGGTACAAGAAGCCTGTTACTCAACTCATCCAATCCCAAGCTGGCAGACCTTCGGGTACGTCTGGCACTCCAACATGGCTTTAACAAGCAGGCAATGGTGGAAGGTGTAACCTCAGGTCTGGAGGAAACAGCGGATACGGTTTTATCCAAAAACTATCCGTATACGAATGTAAACTTACAGCCTGTTGGCTATGATGTGGAAAAATCCAAATCGTTGCTGGATGAGGCTGGCTGGAAGCTGCCCGCAGGCGGTACAGTACGGGAAAAAGACGGACAACAGCTGGATTTTGAGCTGATTTTTGATAAAACCGATCCGATCCAAAAGGCGATGGCTGAAACCATTCAGGCTGAATGGGGAGAACTGGGTGTCAAAGTGAACCTGACCGGACTGGAACTGACGGTTCAAATTAAGCGCCTTAGATCCAACCAGTTTGATCTGTACTTCTGGTACAACTATGGTGCGCCTTATGATCCGCATTCCTTTATTAATGTCATTGCCAAGAAGAGCTTCGGAATTTCCGAGGTGCTGAGTGCCCTTCCGATGAAGAAAGACCTGGATCAGCAAGTACACGAAGCGCTCTCATCGACAGATGAAACCAAGCGCCAAGAGCTGTATGCTTCGATTCTGAAGACGCTTCAGGAGCAATCTGCCATTGTGCCTATTTCGTATATTAAGAAAACGGCAGTGTACCAGAAAAAGATTACAAACTTTGTATTCCCGGCTAATCGGGATGAAAATCCGTTTGAGGGAATTGAAATCGGAAAGTAGCTGAAGCCGGTAGGTAACGGTAGTTTACAGGATAGGAGGACAACTCATGATCAGCTATATCGGGAAGCGAATGGTAGCGGTCATTCCTATTGTTCTCTTTGCCACCCTCGTTACCTTTGCACTGATTCATATTTCACCAGTTGATCCGGCCGAGGCTTATTTGACGGCTGCTCATATTTATCCTACTCCAGAGATTCTGGAGCAGAAAAGACATGAGTTCGGGCTGGATCAGCCTTTGCTGACGCAGTATATGCATACACTTCAAAGAATCAGTCAATTGGACTTTGGTACTTCGTATCTGACCAACAAGCCAGTGTGGGATGAGGTCAAGGTTCGGCTGCCCGCCACTTTTGAATTGGCTGTGAGCAGTATGGTGCTATCTATTGTGGTGAGTATTCCGCTGGGCGTGCTGGCGGCGATGCGTAAAAATGGCTGGATCGACATGCTTAGTCGAGGAATTTCATATTTTGGCGCGTCTATACCCCAGTTCTGGCTGGGATATTTGTTAATCTTCTTTTTCTCTGTCCGATTGGATTGGCTCCCTGTAGAGGGGCGAGGAACGTGGCAGCATTTGGTGTTGCCCACGTTAACCCTGTCGCTGGTTCTGATTGCTTTATATACGCGTCTGCTGCGTTCCAGTGTGTTGGAGCAGCTTCAGGAAACGTATGTGCAGTATGCCAGAACTAGAGGAATCCGTGAGCGGGTGATCATGCTCAAGCATGTACTGAAAATTGCCATCGCTCCACTGATTACAAGTATGGGTATGAATCTGGGCAAGCTTCTGACTGGAACAATTATTGTGGAGCAGGTGTTTTCATGGCCCGGGTTTGGCCGTTATTTTGTGGAAGCGATTTTTAACCGGGATATTCCCGTCATACAATGCTATGTGTTTTTGGCGGCATGCCTGTTCATCGTATGCAATTTGCTCGTTGATCTGGTGCATTTGTATATGGACCCCCGAATTTCATCGAAGGGACGAGCAGAGCAGTGATGATAAGGTTGCGTACAATGTTCAAAGGTCAAAAGGTAATCGTGGTCTGCTCTGTCGTACTGGCTGCTCTTTTTATCATTATGGCGCTAGCTCCTTGGCTGGCTCCCCATGATCCGGTTAAAGTGAATTTACTGCACAAGCTGGAGGGACCTTCAAAAGTATACTGGCTGGGGACCGATCATTTGGGTCGGTGCAATTTATCCCGGTTGCTGTATGGAGCGCGGATTTCCCTCGGCTTTGCGACATTAATTTTCCTGTCCTCGCTTAGCATCGGCGTTGTGGTCGGGTCGCTAGCAGGTTATGTGGGTGGCTGGGCCGATAGTGTGTTGATGCGGTTTTGCGAAGGTATTATGGCGTTTCCGAATTTGGTGCTTGTGCTGGGCATTGTCGGTATTTTTGGGCCGGGCCTCATGCAGGTGATGCTTGCCTTAATGATGGTGCAGTGGGTGTATTATGCCAGAATGTGCCGCAATATGGTCGTCAGTCTGAAAGAACGGAATTTTATAGCTGCTGCAAGGATTAGTGGGTCCTCCTCAGGGGCCATTATCCGCCGGCATATTATTCCGAATGTGCTACGGCCAATTGTGGTCATTGGTACGCTGGAAATGGGCTGGGCGATCATGGATATTTCCGCGTTGTCGTTCCTTGGTCTAGGCATTCAGCCGCCGACTCCCGAATGGGGAGCGATGATTCATGAGGGAACGGGATACATCCGCAGTCACCCGGAATTAATGATCTATCCGGGGGTTATGATTCTGGTGGTGGTGATGGCCTTCAATATATTGGGGGAGGCGCTGTCCGACCGATACGGAATTGCCAAACGTCAGTAAAACAGGAGTGAGTTACAACGATGGACGACAGGGCGAAGGTGCTGGAGGTCAGCGGCTTACAGGTGAAGCTCAAAACCAATGCCGGGGCGGTATCTCTGCTGGAGCCAACTCATTTTGAGCTGAAAAGGGGACAAGTTCTGGGTCTTGTCGGTGAGAGTGGAAGCGGCAAAACGGTGACTTGTAAAGCGTTGCTCCAATTGCTGGATCGCCAGACGATGGATGTGGAAGGTAGTGTCCGTCTGAACGGGCGTGAACTGAACGGAATGGCGGCCGAGGAAATGCGGCGAATTAGGGGCAAGGAAATCGCATTTATTATGCAAAATCCGATGAGTGCCTTTACGCCAGTGTATACGATCGGAGCTCAGTTTATGGAAACGGTCCGCACGCACACCGGATTAACCAAACGACAGGCCCATGAACTTGCCATAACGGCTCTGGAAAATATGAATCTGCCCGATCCAGCCAAGCTGATGAAGCGGTATTCGTTTCAGTTGAGCGGCGGGATGCTGCAACGGGTCATGATCGCCATTTCCATGTGCCTGCGGCCAGCAGTAGTTATTGCGGATGAACCAACGACGGCGCTCGATGTGGTCAATCAGCTACAGGTGCTAAGAGAGCTGGATCGCTTGCGTACGGAATACAATACGTCCATTTTGCTGATCTCGCATGATCTGGGCGTCATTTCCCAATTGGCGGATGAGGTGGCTGTTATGCAGCAGGGTCGTATTGTTGAGCAGGCCGAGGTCCATCAGTTATTCGATCACCCGCAGGATGAATATACGAAAATGCTGCTGAATGTCAGACCCAAGTTGTCCCTCCGGGGCATAAATCAGGTAGGTGGTTAGTCGCCTGTTCGACAGTTACACTTTCAAAAGGGGAGCGAATGCGTATGCTACAAGTGAAGAAGGTAACTCATAGCTATGGAAGGCGCAAATGGCTGGGCCGTTCTGAACCACGCCCCCCTGTGTTGGCTAACGTTTCACTTACTATAGAGAGTGGGTTTTGCCTGGGCTTACTTGGAACCAGTGGAGCCGGTAAAAGCACGCTGGGCAAGGTTATTCTGGGGCTGGAGAAGCCGCAGGAGGGTCAGGTGCTGTTCCAGGGACAGGACATTTATAATGCGAGCCCCCAAGTCCGCAGGGGAATGCGACGGGATATGCAGGTCGTATTTCAGGACTGCTACTCTGCTGTAAACCCCCGAATGACCGCCGGGCAGATTATTGGGGAGCCATTGGACAATTACGAACGGTTATCGGTGCAGGAACAAAAAAGAACGGTCGAAAGCCTACTGGAACGGGTCGGCCTCAAGCCGGAGGATCGGATTAAATATCCGCATCAGTTCAGTGGCGGACAATTGCAGCGGATCAATATTGCACGGGCGATTGCGCTCAAACCAAAGCTCATCGTGCTGGATGAGTCCGTCAGCAGCCTCGATATGGTTCACCAGATGCATATTTTATCCCTGCTGGGAGAACTGAAATCTTCGTTTGGATTGTCATATCTGTTCATCACGCATGATATTCGGGCAGCTTATGCTGTCTGCGATGGCATTGCTGTGATGGAACAGGGGAGACTGATCGAGCGCTGTGATGAGAAGGATCAGATTTTTGAATCTGCTCATCCGGCTGTACGACGGTTGATCTCGTCCATTTTGCCGGAACATCCAGCAGAGCGTTTTCCGCTTCATGGATGACATTGGACCCGCAAGGGTCCTTTTTTTGTGCAACATATAGCTAAATAATCAATATGAAATTTACTTGTTGTATTATTTGAATAACCCGTTATAATATAAAATCATAGTAAATTACTTGGATATTAAAAAGGGGATGTCATAATATGAAGAAATCTGCTTTGGTAGCAGCGATTGGCCTATCTCTTGTGTTATTAACGGGTGCCTTGAGTGGATGTTCCTCGAAGGATGCGGCATCGGGGGATAAGGTAATCTATGTCGGCACACAAAATGACTACCCACCGTTTGCTTTTACGAATGATAAAAACGAGCTGACTGGATACGATGTGGAAGTAGTCAAGGAGATCGACAAGAAGCTGGACGGCTATAAGATTGAATTTGTACCTTCGGGCTGGGATGCGATATTCCTTGCACTAGATTCAAATAAAGTTCAGATGATCGCCGATGAAGTTGCCAAAAATCCTGAACGTGAGAAGAAGTATTTGTTCTCGGATGAGTCCTATTTCTCGGCTCAGTCGGTTATTATTGTGAAAAAGGGTAGAACGGATATTCATTCCCTCAAGGATTTGGAGGGCAAGAAGGTAGCGGCCTCGGTAGGCGACTCCTACACACAGTTGTTGGAACAGTATAATGCGGAGAACGGAAATAAAATTATTTTGAAATACAATGATACAGGTACTTCGTCCGATAACCTTCAAGACGTGCAAAATGGCCGAGTGGACGCTTATGTGAATGATCCGGTTATGGCGGCGGCAACAATCAAGAAGGAAGGCTTGCAGGTGGAAGCTGTGGGTGAGCCGGTGCAAAGCGATAACATCAACCTGGTGTTCAAAAAGGATAAGCAGGGCGAAGAGCTGAAAGCTAAAATCGACCCGATTATTAAAGAGCTGAAAGCGGACGGAACACTGAAAAAATTGTCTGAACAGTGGACAGGTGGAGAATTTATTCCTCAGTAATAACAATGTAAAGGGTAAAGTGGGGTTCCTATGGAAAAGCTGTTTGATCTTGATTATATGCTGAAAAGCCTTCCCCAGATCGTCGAGTATCTCCCCGTGACCTTATGGATTGCGTTTGTGTCCATGCTGCTGGGGGGGATCATAGGGTTAGCTACGGCCTTAATCCGGATATACAAGGTGCCTGTCTTGGCGCCATTGTCTACGTTGTATGTCTCGTACATTCGGGGAACACCGCTCATTGTGCAGCTGTTTCTCGTATATTACGGAATACCCAAGTTTCTGTATTATTTCCAGAGCGAATATGGATTTTTACAGCAATTCAATGTCTATGTCATTCCGCCCGAGCTGTTTGCGTTGCTCTCATTTTCATTGAACCTCGGGGGATATTTGTCGGAGACGTTCCGGGCGGCGATTCATTCAGTCGACCGGGGACAATTTGAGGCTGCTAATTCCATCGGTATGAGCCAAACACAAATTATGCTCAAAATTGTATTGCCACAGGCGTTGACGGTCGCTTTGCCCAATTTGGGAAACACGCTGATCAGTACGGTGAAGGATACGTCTTTTATTTTTATGATCGGTGTCGTCGATATGATGGGACAGGCTAAAATTATGGGCGCGCGAGCGTTGGCTTTTTTTGAGGTATATGTTGCGGTGTCTCTGATTTACTGGTTGGTGTGCATTATTATTGAGCGCGGGCTTGTCGTGCTGGAGAAGCGTATTCGAATTTACGAAAGAAGTGAGTAAGGGTATGATTCAACTTCATCAAATTCATAAGCATTTTGGACAGCATCACGTGTTGAAGGGCATAGACCTGACGGTAGGCAAGGGAGAAGTCGTAGTGATCCTGGGCCCAAGCGGATCGGGGAAGTCCACGCTGCTGCGCAGCATTAATTTTTTGGAACAGCCGACCAGTGGTGTTATTGAAATTGACGGTGTAAAGGTCGATGCCGCCAAGGCGGGAAAAAAGGACATTCTCGGACTACGGATGGCAACGGCAATGGTATTTCAGCAATATCAGTTGTTTAAAAATTTGAATGCACTCCACAATGTGATGATTGGCCTGACCAGTGTGAAAAAGCTGGATCGTAAGCAGGCGAGAGAGATCAGTGAAGGCATTCTGGAAAAGGTCGGGTTAAAGGATCGTATGACCTATTATCCTGCCCAGCTTTCGGGTGGACAGCAGCAGCGAGTTGCGATTGCCCGTGCTTTAGCACTAAATCCACAGGTGTTGTTGTTCGATGAACCGACATCCTCACTTGATCCTGAACTGGTGGATGAAGTGCTGTCCGTGATTCAAAAGGTGGCGAGTGAAGGCAATACGATGATTATTGTCACGCATGAGCTTGGTTTTGCGAGAGATGTAGCGGATCGGGTTGTGCTGATGGAGCATGGCGTGATTGTGGAGCAGGGACCCGTGGAGCAGTTTTTCACCAATCCGAAGGAAGAACGGACACGGCAGTTTCTGGGCAAAGCGTTGGTACAGAGAGCGCCACAGGAGCAGCCTGTATCCCCATAAGAAGTACGTAGATGGGTTATAGGTATGTGCAGCGCTGTAGAGTATTGCACCTATAGTAAAAAGCACGTTAGACAAGTCGCAGGAGGAAGGAAAGCCCGCGCTTGTTTGTCGTGCTTTTTTGGCCCCCATATCACCAATTCTTTTCCATTGCAAAGTAGCTTATCACACTTATTCATGATAAATTCTAAGAACAATACAGTGAAGATGTAATCGGGAAGGAACATTGGCATATGAAAAAGGTTTTGTTCATTAATACCGGAGGGACCATTTCTTCCTCCTATCAGGAAAACGGCCTGACACCGACCCAATCGGCTGAAAATATTTTGGCGGAAATTCCGGAGCTGAAGGAGATTTGCGAGATTGATGCCCATAATCTGATGAGCATTGATAGCACAAATACACAACCTGAGGATTGGGCTTCTATCGCCCGGATGGTACATCGTTCGCTCGATCAATACGACGGTATTGTCATTGCACACGGCACGGATACGATGGCTTATACGGCTTCAGCCTTGAGCTTCATGCTGGGAACCGTAGACAAACCCGTCGTCGTGACAGGTTCGCAGGTTTCCATTTTGGCGGAGCACAGCGATTCCAAAAAAAATGTAATTGACTCATTCCTGACCGCATGTGGCAAGGTGGCCGGGGTTTTTGTCGTGTTTAACGGCAAAATTATTAACGGCAGCCGCAGCTCGAAGATCAGAACACGCAGCTATAATGCTTTTGAGAGTATTAACTATCCGTATATCGGACTCGTGGAGAACGGTAAGGTGGTCTATACGGAGGGCGTATTTGCAAATCGCGGTACCGCTCGTCACCCATACAACGACGGGTATGCTTCGGAGGTATTTCTGCTCAGGCTGATTCCGGGTACGAATCCGGCGATTTTCGATGCCATTCAGGGCTTGGGCTATAAAGGTATCGTCATTGAGGGCTTTGGTATGGGTGGCGTTCCTTTTAAAGAAAGAAGCCTGATCAGCAAAATCGAGGAGCTGATGAAGGACGGTATGAGTATTGTCGTGACTACTCAATGTCCTTATGAGGGCGGGGATTTGACGATTTACGAAGTGGGGCAAAAGGTACTGGAGAAGGGCGTTATTCCGGGGTATGACATGACAACGGAAGCGCTGGTGACGAAAATGATGTGGGCGTTGGGGCAGACGACCGACCCGGCAGGGGTAGCCAAGATTATGGCAACGAACTACGCGGACGAAGTTTCCTTGCCTGCGGATACAGCTTCCTTATAGGAAGCTGATTTCCGTAGATAAGAACAGGCATAAGAAAAAATACGGGGTTAACGCTGGGCTTGCCCCAGTCTGCTTTTAATCTCAACAGCCACTTTCAGCGCTTGTACAGCCGATTCCAGTGGAATCAGGCTTTCCGAATGTCCGCCAAAGCATTCAAGTGCATGATCCAAACTTTTTTCATATGGATTGGCAGATTCGAGGTTGATTTTTTGCTGTCCTGATGCGGTATACTCATATAATGCGGTAGGTATAAGATCGTTTTCGTCGCTTTCATGAAATACCAGCTTGGCCTTTTCAAAATAAGCCTCATAGGCCACTGTGAAGGGGTAGCTTCCCGGCATGTGGGATGAGGCGATGACTTCTGTGAATGTATCCCGATGCTGAAAGTGAGCCCGAACCTGTGCTTGTTCAGGATGGGTAACTTCTGTACCCCAGACTGTATATGGATCACAGGGGCCTAATAGCCAGGTCAATAAATCCAGTTCATGAATCATGAACTGAGTAGGAATGGAGCTTAGTCCAAGATCCCCCCACAGAGGAGGCGTTTCTCTTTTCAAAGATAAGGAGATGAGCTTCCCGTATTTCTGTTGGCGGTATGCCTCATACAGATAGGTATAGGCGGGATCAAACTTAATGAACTGGTTGACCAGAATCTTTTTGCCATATTGCTTCTCAGCTTGTTGCATAAGAAGAGCGTCTTCGAGATCAAAGCAAACCGGTGTTTCACAAAATACATGCTTACCGTGCTTCAGCGCATCCACGGCATAGGACCTATGCAGCTGGGAGGGCAGGCATAGATCGACGATATCCACGTCTGGATCCAGCAGAATATCCTCTATATTTTGTGTGACTTCTACGTTTAGCTCCTCTTTCAGCTTTTGCAGCTTGGTTTCGTTCCTTCCAAATACCATGATTCTGTTTACTTTGGGATGGTTGTTTAACAGTGAGGCATGATACGCGCCGAATCCCGTCCCCAATATTCCAATATTCATCATCCATTACACCCCTTTACTTCTATGATACACACCTATTACTGCCAACAGGGTGTCAACAATCGTTGCATCATCTTTTCAATTCGGGTTAACCATCTATTGTGGAGGTATGATTGTGAGACTGCATCGTTTAATCGCGATTTTATTATGTATCGAATCTAGAGGGAGAATGAAGGCCAAAGAATTGGCGTTGGCACTGGAAACCTCTGTGCGCTCTATTTACAGGGACATCGATCTCCTGGCTGAAGCCGGCGTTCCGATTGTTACCGCATCCGGCCCGAAGGGCGGAATTTATTTAATGGAGGGTTATACGGAAAACCTGAAACAGTTGAATGGCGGGGATGTTATTCAGTTGTATTTAACAGGGATGGGCATTTATACAGGCGGGCTTACGGAATCGGGTTTGAAGTTAAAGAATGCTCTGCTCAAACTGGAACAGACGATGCCAGACCCGTATCAGTCCGATATTAAGAAAGCCAAAGCGCGGTTTTATTTTGATGATACGCCGTGGTGGACGGAACGTATAGCAATTCCTTGTCTTGAGGCCGTGAGAACTGCAGTGTGGGGATCACATAAAATAACCATTCAATATGAGAAAGCTGACGGAATCTGTTCTTCCCGTCATGTGCATCCCTATGGACTTGTGGTGAAAAAAGGAGATTGGTATCTCATTGCCTTCTGTGAAGTTGGGCAGGAGATTCGGACCTTTAAATGTGAGCGAATCAAGGAGGTTCTGCCGTCTGCGGAAGTCTTTGAGGTTCCGGTGGATTTTTCGCTGGAACATCATTGGATGAGGCAAGAAACCGCGTTTAAGCAGCTTTGTACAGAGAAAGAATACTATCCCGTTTTGATCCGAACGAATAAGAAGCAAGCGGGAATTATAGCGAAAAGAATGGAAATCATCCAGTCTGTACAGGAAGGCAATCATTTCATTCTAACGGTCAACATGTATAGTTATGAAGCGGCTTGTCGCGATGCTATGGATTGGATCGGTAGGGTTGAAGTTGTGGAGCCTGCAACACTCCGACAGTTTGTGAAGGAAGAAATTAACCGACTCCAGAGGATATATGGATAAATGATTAAAAAAACACCTGCCTAGGGCAGATGCTTTGCTTGTTAAGTCCAGGCCCAGAGAAATCCGTCACGATCCCAGGCAATTCTGCCACCATGAAGCTTGCGGAATGCTTTTTTGATTTCTTTTTCCAGAGATACATGACCATGCTCACTTATAAACACATACTGCTCTCCATACTCAGAGCGTACATATGCAATTGCATCTTCTTGTTTCAGGGTGCCCACTTCACGGATCTGCGCGACCATCCATTGTGCAATCTCTTGTTCTGTTGTAGGGGTGTTGTCCATTTGTCGCATCCTTTCCTGCGTACCGATTGGGTGTAGCTGTTCGGCTCACCTCCCCGTAGTATACGGCAATTCGGAGAATTATTGAATTTTTTGATATAAATTTACTTGAGCGGTTGGCTAAGTGGGCTTTCTTTTGTATAATTAAGGGAATATTCACGGGAATTTTCTTTTTTTGTATTGTAATCATGCAAGTAATCCCTGGGGGTGCCTGATTTGAAGGAAACAACCACAATTCGCGCAGAGCTGGAGCAGTACATCAGACGAGAAGGAATTACGATTAGTAAGTTTGGGGAGAACACAGGTATTAATGCAGGAACGATCAGTGCCATTATTAACGGTAATCGTCCGATTGCGATGCTGCTGTTGGATCGGATTGGTGCAGGCATGGGGCTTGAAGAAGGGAGCCTCTATGAGTTATACATTGATGAATTTATACGGAATACGGCACCGAATTGGCGACGGGTTCGTCCCTTTTTGCATCGCTGTGCAGAGCTGAACAAACTGGATTGTATTAAGCAAGTCGTGGAGTTTATGATGGACTATCTCATATACGCCCCAGCTTTGTTTGAGACAGCAGAAGAATTATTCAATGAAGGTAAGTTCGAGGCTGCGGCAATTATTTATAGAAATGTTTCGGAAAGTGAGAAGTACCAACATTCAGAGCGTCTGGCGCTCTGCCAATACCGTTTATTTACGATTGCCGTTGGCGATGACCAGGACGAAAACTTATGGGCAGCCACACACTTTGAAAGCTTTGTGGAGCGATTGGGTGAAGCAGACCAACTGGATGCCTTAAGGGACTTGGCTAATACCTATGCCTCCTTGCGGCGTTGGGATAAAGTAGAATGGTTTGCTGAAAAAATGGCTCAAAAAGCCAAGGTACAATACGAGCAAAAATACGGAAATACCAGAAGACCGGAGCGTGGCAAGGAACCTAAGGGTCCTTTGTTTATGTATATTGTATATTCTTACGTGCTGCGTGCCGGGGTGTGGGATGAGCGCGGGGATTATCAGAAGGCACTGGAATTTGTATCCCTATACTCTGATTTGAGCTGGGTGCAAGAGGATACGGAAGAAGCTCGGCGTTTAAAGGCCCTTTGTAGCAACTGGGCTGAGGCCAACGGGTATTTATATCAGTTGATGTCCGGCAGTCTGGATGTGATTCCACAGTATGTAGATTATTTGGAAAAAAACGAAGGCGAAATTCTCGTGGGGTTACATAAAATTATGGTAGCGGCCAACCGTTATGATTTTAATGTAGACCATGTACTGCAACGTTTTGAAAAACAAATTGAGGCATTTGCAGATCAGCATGTCAAGGTTGGCACTTATACGGAGCAAATGTCAGCAGATCTCTATGCACGATTTTTGGCAGAGATGGCTTGTTATGATCTCAACAAACATCGTTATACCAAAGGTATGAAATTCTTGCTTGAGAGCCTTTCTTATTCCGTCGTGCTGAATGGTAATCCTGTCACAATCAAATGTGTAGGATTATTTGAAAAGTATCGACATACTGCCACTTCTCAGGACAAAGAGGAATATAAAAACTTACTTGGAGAGGTAGAGTACATCCATGATAAAAAAGATCGTTTTTTCTCTGCTCGCATTTAATGTTTTTATCCTATTGAATTTTTCACCCGTTACCCCTCCTATGGAAGATCCTAGCGATGTCCACAGTCATGGGTTGGGGGGATGGGCATTTTCATCCCTTGATACATCTACTTGAAAAGATCTGGATTGTCGTAACCCAAAAGGTATCCTCTTGTGAAAAGAGGATGCCTTTTTTTGATGTGGAAGTGCATTTGAAGGAGCATTTTTGCCGTCAAGAGTGGGGAGCTGGAAGTTGAGCAGGTGGAAACCAGACATGACGCAGATCCACCCAGCCCTGACTGTTAAAAGATACGCCACGCACAGAAGGGAGATAGGCCGTCTGAACGGGCTTTTCATATAAAATATGCAGCTGGTGCTCATCCATGAGCCGAGTTTCGATATGTTCGAATTGCTGCGCCCTAACAGTATGATCGGCCTCCCGTGCAATTTCACGCAGCAGTCTTTCGATATCCACACGGCTATGAGGCTCCACATGCCCAGATACATTGAGATACAAGTCAAACAGGCGTAATTGCTCATCACGGTCACGAAAGAGAGAAAAGATGATTAAGTCTGACTCCATACGGATAGATGAGCTTTTGAATTCGTTCATAGATGCGGCCACGATGTTACAAGTATACCCATAGGATTCAAGCTGAGCGGCAACCCGGTCTGCGTCCGCTTTATACTCGGGAATGGTAGCAATTTGCAGCGCCGCCAGTGGTTCATACGAATCGTTAGATGAATCCACTGCTGGAGGAAGGGGGCGATGATCCAGACATGCTACAATGCGGGCACGTATTTCTGGATTGCGTAGTGGTCCATCCTTGTGAGTATTACATGTGATAAATTTGCGAACCGAAGCCGCCGAGTGAATCTGGCTCCATGCGGTATCCGTATCTCCCGCCGATAGGGGATTATGGATAATGTGAAAAGAAGAAGCGGTGTCTTCTGTATCCGACGATTCCAGCTTAGTCGCCCACGGGAGTTGGACAATTTCCACTCGGTCCAGATGAGCCCGGCCTTGAAAATAAGGTGCGAAAGCCTCCAGTGTACACAGGCTTTCGTTCATTTCCGTGACTTTGAATGCCCCTGTACCGATAGGACGGATGCCAAAGGCGGCCTCACCCACCTGATTAAGCTCACGCGGCACAATCGCAGCCCGGCTGGTACACAGGAAGGATAGAAATAGCTCGTTCGGCTCCTTTAGTACGAAGCGTACTATCGTTGGACTTAGCGCCTGGACGTGCTGAATTTGCCGGACGATAAAATGATAAAGTCTCCTTCCCGGCGCCCGACTCAGTCGCTCAAAGGTATAGACGACGTCTTCAGCGGTCAGTATTTTTCCGTTATGAAACAACACTTCTTTACGCAGGAAAAAGGTCCACTGTGTACGAGTGGTGTCCACCTCCCAAGCGTGCGCCAATCCCGGCAAAATCTCGCCGCTTTCGTTCGCCCGGCGGGCCAGACCATCAAAGACGTGGCTGGATACGAAGGACTCGGCGAGCCAGTTCAAATACAACGGGTCCAGCGTATAGAGCTGCTGGCGAATAGGCAGACGCAGCGTGTCGATCTGCTGCTGATCACTGCGCACCTCCGCGTGATGCCCAAAATAATTCAGTAACCAGCCTTGCAAATGCTCCTGCATGGTGGAGGAGCGTGAATGAACTCGAATTTCATCCAGCGCGCGTTTGATATCATGGCGGTCTATGGCTTGCATCATGGATTGCACGGCAATGTCTTCCGGTTGAATGAGGAAGCGCAGACTGGAGCGACGACCTCTGCCTCGGCGAGGAGTCCATTGTATCCAGTCGTGCTGCTCCATTTTCTGAATGATCATCAAGGCGTTGCGGTGAGTACAGTCAAAAATAGCCGCAAGCTCATCCAGCGTCGTCTCTATGGTATGGTTTTCGTCCTTGTTGTCAGCTGCGTGTGAGTGAAGCCGTAAAAATTGGGCATGGAGTTTCATTCAAGGTTGCTCCGTTTCCCCTATATTTGATTAAAAGCGTAGTCACTTTTATAAAATAGGAAATTTTGTTTGAATTAATTTCTCTTTATCTTCTTATTTTATCATCTACAATAAGGGTTATAAAGCATATTTGTGGAGGTATTTACCATGCATGACAAGATGAATGGAACGTCTTTGCCGAAAACGTCGTTTCTGTCCGCCTTTGCTGGCGCAATTGTGTTGGCGCTGGTTCATCAATATCTGTTTTACGGACATGGGCTGGGCGTGTCCATTCCAATTTTTGTTATTGGGTTTTACGCCTATATGTATGCCTTTAACCGAGATCGTTTCCAGCCCGGGTCATGGATAGGGCGTTTGCTGTTTGTGATCATTTTCATGCTGGCATTGACATACGCGCTGTTTAATAATCCGGTCCTGTACGTGTTAAATGTGCTGGCGATACCTGCTCTGATTAGCGTACATATGGTGCTGCTGTTTGGGGAGAAAAGGCATGGCTGGTCAGAACCCGGTATTATTGGTCAGGCGTTAAGCCATTGGTTTTATCAAAACTTTCGTCATATCGTGACCCCCTTTCGGATGGTCAAGACAGTAGCCCTTCGGAATGTAAAGGATGAGCGTAAGCGTGTATTGGGCAAAGTGATGATTGGTTTACTTATTGCCTTGCCGCTACTGTTCATTATCATATCTTTGCTGGCTTCGGCGGATGGGATGTTCGAAAAGTTGTTAGCTGGAGTACCCGAATGGATCGGAACGCTGTCCTTTGGGAATGGCATGCTGCGGCTGATCTGGACCTGCTTTTTCACCTTCTGTTTCTTCTGTTATTTGTGGGGATTTGTACAGCCTGCTCCGCGTAATACGCAGAGAGAGACCCAATCATGGCACGGGTTAAATGAGCGCACGAATGGCCAAACCACCGAGTATGATGGTCACTCTTCAGTGATGATTGACCGACCAACGGTGCCTTACCACGATCCGGTCGCGATTAAATTTGACCCTGTCATTACCGCTACGGTGCTGATTGTCATGAATCTGGTGTATGTTGTGTTCGTCGTGTTGCAGTTTGGATATTTGTTTGGGGCATGGGAAGGTGCTCTGCCCGAAGGAACCTCGTATGCCGAATATGCGAGGAGAGGATTCGGGGAGCTGGTTATGGTAACAGGTATTAACTTTGTGCTGATGATCAGTGTATTGAAGTGGACTGAATTTGGATCAGGTATAGTGCAAAAAATGAACAGCGGCCTGCTGTACATACTCGTGGGTTGTTCGGGTGTGATGCTGTATTCGGGATATACCCGGCTGGTTATGTACGAAGAAGCATACGGCTATACGTACACCCGCTATTTGGTACACGCGTTTATGATTTTTCTGGGCTTGCTACTGCTTATTGCAGCAATGCGCATTCATTTCCGTCAACTGCCGTTGGCGAAATATTATATTGTACTCGCTCTGGTCGCCTATGTCGTCGTGAACTATGTGGGCATTGATATACGGATAGCTGAAAATAATCTCGAACGGTATCGCACGACATCGGTGATAGATAAGGAATATTTGAGTGAGCTATCGGCGGACGCGATTCCGCTGCTGATTGACTTTAGCCGTAAGGAACATGGATCACTAGATGAGTTTTTACAAGCCCGTTTGACGAGCATGACGAGAGAAGAATCGGCTTGGCCTGAATTCAATTGGGCAAAGTATCGAGCGCAACGGGAATTGCACGACTATATTTTGGAATGAGAGGTGTTTGGGAATGATCGGAACAGAAACGGCACAGGGTATGGTACTGGAGCTACAGGATGAAATGTCACAGTATCAGCATCAGTTTGGTGTAAGACGGAACGATTTTCTCGTGGAGGCTATGTCTTACGGAATGAGTGAGGAGGAAGCTCGGTCTTATGCTATCCAGAGTATCGGTCCGGTCGTTCCCGTCGCCTATATGCCTACGTTGGCTCCCGGTAAAATCCGACCACTCAGTCCAATGCTGGCAGCGCGGTACCGATATGCGGGGGATTGGAAGGATATCGACGAGCATCTGCTCCTACCTGATGAAGTCCTGCGGATCGCAGGTACAGAGCAGTTCCGCAGCTGGATCAGCGATATGCGGAATTACTGGGTGGAATCGGCTCCATACCGATTCGGGGATGATCGTCTTTCGCTGCTGTCGGTTGCGAGCGAGGAAGAAGGTCACTTTTCCATGCTCGTCTGGAAGGAGCCTGGTGAAGAGCCTGAAGTATGGACGTATGCTTTGCAGCATGAATATCGATTCAGTCATCTGCTCCATTGGTTCAAGTGGCTGAACGGGCGCAGTGAAGAATGAGAGGTACAAATGATGAAAAAGAATCGTAATTGGATCGTGCTATTTATAGGCATCGCTCTGATGGTGGGGGCAGCAGACTATTTAACACAAACGAAGCCTACGACTACTCCTGAGCTTATCGTTCCAACCGTAATCAGTGAAGAAAGCCTTCAGTTATGAGAATGAAGTTAATTTTTTGTAGTATTACGTTGTTAAAGTAAGCCGGAAATCACCCTAATAGTTGAGAGGGAATGGAGGCCAACATCAATTGAATGTGGAGCCATTCAGATGTTCAAGCGACTCCGTTCATTTCCTCTACAACTTATATTCAGGGGGAATTTCAATGGCTAGAAGTGCAAGTACTTATGCATCTGTAATTGACAGTTTTAAGGTAGAAACGAACAAAAAGTATTCGCCAGTAGGTGGAACGAAGTGTAATATTTTTGCTCAAGATGTGATGTCCGCGATGTCGGCTGACTTACCAAGTGGCTTAGCCAATCAAATGGCTGATGCCTTACTGAATAAAAGGGCGCCGGGCTGGTACTCTGTAACCTTTCAGGATGCACAAAAAAGAGCCAATCTCGGGTATCCTACGATCGGGATCAAGAAAGAAGATGGTCATGGTCATGTAGTCGTTGTCAGACCGAAGGGTTCATCGATTACGATTTTGAAAGAGGTACAGGTTGCTCAGGCGGGGACCAAAAATTATAACAGTAATACCATCAACTACTCGTGGGTGGCAGCAGATCTACCTGGAGTGAAATTCTACACACACGACTAATTATATTCGATATATTGGAAATTTAATGACCCCGGAAGCAGATCCACTCGATCTGTTTCCGGGGTCGTCTTTTTTATTTTGAAACGGAATGTTTAGATACAATGAAAGCTTTGCCTGGCTTGATAAAAGCAACAGCATAGCCATTAGAGAAGGAGGAGGATTCGGCTCTGTACTCAAGTTTAGTCAGCAGTTGTCCTTGACGATTGATGTAACCGAATTTGCCGTCTGAGACGGATGATTGTGTTTGTTTACCGACTAAAGCAAAGCCTTCTTTGAACGGAGAGGCAACATCATATTTTTGTTGATATTTAATGACCAGCGTTCCGTTTTTATCAATAAATCCGACTTCGTTTTTTGCATTTTTCACACTCGCCAGGCCTTCACTAAAATCCTGGGCATCCGTAAATTTAAAGGGAATCGCGACTTTTCCCTGTTTATTGATGAATCCCCATTTTCCCTTGGTATTTTGCACAGGGGCCAATCCTTCCGAGAAGTCTCCACCGGATTTATATTGAGGAGGAATGACTTCTTTCCCTGCTGTATTGATATACCCGTATAGCCCCTTGCTATTCTGAACAATAGCCAAGCTATCCGAGAAACCACGACTGTATTTGTATTTATAAGGAATCGCTAGTTGACCAGAGGCATTCACAAAACCGATCTTGCCAGTGTTAGGGGCGTAGGCGAGGGCCAGACCGTCTGTAAATACATATTCTGACTCCACATTTTCTTTAAAATGAGAAAGGATTTTTCCCGTTCGATCTATAATTGCATTTTCTTTAGTGTCTGCTATGGTAACCTTGGCTTTTCCTTCAGAAAAGAAATTGGCTTCGGTATATTGGCAAGGGATGACCAGTGCCCCTTTGGTGTTAATGTATCCATAGTGATTGGTTTTTGTATTTTTCACGACAGCTCGCTGCTCATGAAAATCACCAATGGGTTTAAGCTCGGCGGGAAGTGAGAAAGCTTTCTCTCCTTTGGAATTGTAATACACGAGGTTTCCAGCAGATGTTTCAGCGGCTAATAATCCATCATGAAAAGCACCATCGCTCAGCGGACGAGCAACGTTGTAATCCAGAGCAGTTTTAGAAACTTCAATGGTTGTTGTGCTGGATGCGGCCCAGCCTGTTCCAATAACAGAGAGGCTAGTAACCAGAATCAATGCAGCTAATCCTAACTTTTTTAACATGCATAAGCTCCTTTGTGAGTTGATTTTTTAACTTCAGGCTTCGGGAAATCTTATCCTCATACGTAAGGTCTTCCATAATATAGACGATAAAAATGTAGGAATGTTTCTTGATATTCTAAAATTTTCTAATTTTCATCTCAATAACCAGAAAGGGAGCAAGCTAATCGCTTGCTCCCTTTACACCTAAACCTGCCCTATATCTTTTGGATGCTTAACAGAGAGTTGCCGTTACGCATAAACTCATACGGAACCTTGGCCTCTGTCACCCGTAAGCCTTCTGCCTCCAGCTCAAGAATCAAACGATCTAGCAGATCGTAACGAGTTCCCGTTAAATCGGTCAGAGGAAAAATGCGAACTTCCTCTGAAGCCACTCGCAGCAGTTCGTGTACCGTATTCTTATGAAACTCATAGTCGAGTCGATCACTATACATAAACAGAAAATGGGCAGACAGCACGATATTAAACTGTTCATCTTCAAAGGGAAGCTCCGGCAGTACCGCAGCAACGTAGCGTTCTGGGTGCTTCCTCATATCCTGCGTGCAATCCTGGAGTGCTTGATGGCGCTGCTCGCTAAGCCCTTGCACATCTCCATAACAGCTCCAAACATAATTATCTTTTGCACGTTCTAGCGTTTCCATTGCATGCTCAATATCCAATAGGCCTTTGCGTTTCAGATCATCAATCTTGTGGTCGTGCGGCCGATGAACACGACCCGGTCTAACTCTTGCTTGGTTTTACTTTGACTCTTCTCATCTCTACTCATCTCTTCTCACCTCAGCTATTCTTTGGCTACGGAGGGGGGCTATCAAGTTTACTCCGTAAGCTCATGTTAACATTTTACAGAATCGAATAACATATCATTTGGCAGAACCTCTTATAGTGAAAACCGATTACTATTGAGAGATTAAAGATAAGAGATCACGTTCATTTTCAAGAAAAAAAGTGAAGAAACAGTGTCATTTTAAAAAAAGTCTATACATATATATTAAATGTATAGACAAATCAAAAGACTGGATTTATAATTACGCTGTAAACGTTTTCTAGTAGTTAACATCCAATCAGACCTTGAAGGGAAGGAACAATCATGAAGAAAATTTTGCTGGCGTGCAGCTCAGGTATGTCTACAAGTTTGCTGGTTACTAAGATGCAGGATTATGCTAAGTCCATTGGGGACGAGGCTGAAATTTGGGCAGTAGGTCAAGATCAGGCGGCAGAAGACATGGCTAAGGCTGACGCAGTATTGATTGGCCCGCAAATGAGTTTTCTTAAAGGACAGCTGGAAAAGGAAGCAGCCCAATATGGTATTCATGTAGAAGTGATTGACATGATGGCATACGGGATGGTTGACGGTAAGAAAGCCTACGAACAGGCCGTGAAGCTGGTGGAACGCAAAAATGGATAAAGTCAATATAGCCGAACTGACGGAAGAGCAAATTAGTTTCCAACTTATTCTTCATAGTGGAAGCGCTCGCAGTAAAGTGATTCAGGCGCTGACCGAATACCGAAATGAGAATGTAGAAGGTGCGGACGAACTGCTCAAACAAGCCAAGCAGGATTTACGTGCTGCGCATGATATCCATTTTCAAATGGTTAAGAAGGAAGCGGGAGGTACCCAAACTCCTTTCTCGCTCCTTCTAATGCATGCCGAGGATCATCTGATGTCCACGGTTACCATGAAGGATCTGGTTCTAGAATTGCTGGAGCTGTTCAAATCCAGAAATTTATAACGGAACATGTAAGTTTGTGAAATTTGGGACATGAAAAGCTTGCAACCCTATTGATGCAAGTCACTTCGCGGGGAGGAATAGGCTTTGTTTGAAAAATTAAGCCGGATACTGATACCTATTGCCGGTAAACTGAACAACAACCGCTATCTTACTGTACTGCGTGATGCATTTATGCTGTCATTTCCATTAACTGTTTTTGGCTCCATTATCGTCGTTATTATCAATCTGCCGTTTCTAAAAGGGTGGATGGGCGACGGCAATTATGCGACTTTTAGCAGTCTGCTGAACATTGCGCCTAATGCCACACTGAATATCATGACCTTATTTGTAATCGTCGGGATTGGGTATTATTTATCTCGAAGTTATAAGGTCGAGCCCATATTCGGCGGGATGATTGCGTTGGCCAGTTTCTTGATGCTCACCCCGTTTGTGCTGACACAAGAAAGCGGTGCCACGATTGCTGGTGTCATTCCGGTTGATCGGATCGGTGCCAAAGGCATGTTCCTTGGTATGATCGTCGCTTTTATCGCGGCTGAGATATACCGAAAGGTGACGCAGCGAAATTTTGTCATTAAAATGCCTCCAGGCGTTCCGCCGGCAGTTGCCAAATCGTTTGCTGCTTTGCTTCCGGCATGTATTACATTGGGCATATTTTTGATCATTAATGTTGTAGTTACACTGACCCTTCATAATAACCTGCATGACCTGATTTATCATGCTGTACAGGCACCTCTGGTGCATTTGGGCAGTGGCATTATACCTACATTGATTGCTATTTTCTTTGTTCAGCTTTTATGGTTCTTTGGGCTTCATGGTCAAATTATTATTAACTCGGTTATGGACCCAATCTGGAATACGCTGGCACTTGAAAACTATGAAGCGTACTCCAAAGGAGCAGAACTACCGCATATCATCACTAAGCAGTTTGTGGATATTTACACCGTAGGTATCGGTGGTACAGGTATGACACTGGCTGTCGTGCTTTCGATTCTGATCTTCCTGAAGAGTAAGCAATTGAAGCAGGTCAGTAAGCTGGCCCTTGGACCGGGTCTGTTTAATGTCAACGAACCCGTCATATTCGGTCTGCCGATTGTGATGAATCCGCTTATTTTTGTTCCATGGGTTATTTCTCCAATGATCGTTACGCTGATTACTTACTTTGCCATGACCACCGGGATTGTGCCGCCGCCAAACGGAATACAGGTTCCTTGGACGATGCCGTTGTTCTTTAGTGGAATGATGGCTACGGGCTCCCTGATGGGTGGCGTGCTGCAGTTGTTTAATATGGCTGTCGTCTTTGTCATCTGGTTCCCGTTTCTGAAAATTATTGATCGGATGAACGTTCGTAAAGAGCAGGAAGAGGAGCTTAGCCAAGCAGCCATTGCAGGTAAGGATCAAACTGTTGGAATGTAATGTGAATAAGCTGCTAGATTAGCAGCTTATTCATGCAAAAGAGAGAGGAGTAGAGCTGTGAATCATACCGAAATGAAAGATATAGAGCAGCAAACCATTCAATACCGTTTTCCATCCGACTTCTGGTGGGGTTCCTCCGCTTCGGCTACCCAAACAGAAGGAACCGTGGAGGGAGACGGCAAAGGACCGAACATTTGGGATTATTGGTTTGAGCAGGAGCCGAACCGTTTCTATGATGGGGTTGGCCCTGCCGATACGTCCCGTTTCTATACCCGTTACAAAGAGGATATTGCACTCATGAAAGAGCTTGGCCACAACTCTTTCCGGTTCTCTATTTCCTGGTCACGCCTGTTTCCGGCAGGGAAAGGTGCAATAAACCAGCAGGCGGTTCAATTCTATACTTCCGTCATTGAGGAGTTGCAGCAGGCGGGTATTGAGCCGTTTGTGAATCTGTATCATTTTGATTTGCCGATGGCTTTACAGGAAAATGGAGGCTGGGTGAACCGGGAGACGGTCGAAGCTTACGTGGATTACGCTAACACTTGCTTTGAGCTATTCGGGGATCGTGTAGCCAAATGGTTTACGCATAACGAGCCGATTGTCCCGGTGGAAGGCGGCTATCTATACGATTTCCACTATCCGAATGAAGTGGATTTCGGTAAAGCTGTACAGGTGGGATATCATACTCTGTTATCGAGCGCGAGTGTCATTAAGGCTTACAGAGAGGGCGGTTATAAGGGCAAAATCGGAATTATTTTGAACCTGACGCCGACTTATCCGCGTAGTCAGCATCCGGCAGACGTGCAGGCTGCTGAAATATGCGATGCGTTCTTTAACCGTTCCTTTTTAGACCCATCTGTGACGGGAGAATTCAATCCTTTGCTCGTGGAGCTGTTACGCCAAGAGGGATATGTACCAAGCATGGAAGACGGAGATCGGGAGATTATACGCCAGGGCACTGTGGACCTGCTGGGGATTAACTATTATCAGCCGCGCAGAGTCAAGGCTCGTGAAAGTCTGCCGAACCCGGATGCTCCTTTTGTGCCGGAACGTTTCTTCGATTATTACGTCATGCCTGGCCGCAAGATGAATGAGATGCGGGGCTGGGAGATTTATGAGAAAGGCATTTACGACATTCTGACCAATGTCAGAGAAAATTATGGCAACATTGAATGCTTCATTTCAGAAAACGGAATGGGTGTTCAAGGTGAAGAAAAGTTCAGAGATGAACAGGGTATGATTCGCGATGACTATCGCATTGATTTTATCCGTGAGCATCTTAAATGGGTCCAACGGGCCATCTCAGAGGGCTCCAATGTGAAGGGCTATCACTTATGGACGTTTATGGACAACTGGTCCTGGACGAATGCTTATAAGAATCGCTATGGTTTTGTGTCTGTCGATCTTCAGAACGGTGGCAAGAGATCCGTTAAACAGAGTGGGCACTGGTTCAAACAGGTGATCGAGAATAACGGATTCTAAGGTGGTCCTCTGGACCGCCTTTTTTTCTTCATCATCGTCATAGAACTGTGCTGTACGCCGCTGGTGAGAAAGTATAATGTTCGGTATACTTACTTATACCGTAATACCTTAACGTCCCGCCTGCAGAACAAAAAAGAACCAGCGCTACCGATGTTTTGGTAAAATGCTGACATAAAATAATTTTTAGTACAGGTGGTAGACAGATGAACAAATACGAGCGGATTGCACAAGAGGTCAAAGAGCGGATTATGAATAAGACCTATAGCAGTGATGATCCGATTCCCGATGAGATCTCACTGGCAAAAGAGTTTCGTGTAAGTCGGATGACGATTAAGCGGGCATTGGACACATTGGTGATGGACGGGTTGCTAAATCGTAAAAGAGGACATGGAACATTTATCGTCAAATCGGTTCACAATGGCCCTGTTAACGTCGTCGTAAATGAAATGCTGGGGTTAACCAACGTATTGCGCGGGAAAGAAATCAAAAATAAAATCGTCGCCTTTGACGTTCAATTTCCATCCGAAGAGGTAGCGACCCATCTATTTATTGATGCCAATTCTCCTGTATATCATGTGATTCGTCTGCGTGTCGTGGAGGGTGAGCCCTATGTTATCGAGCGCACATACATGCCTACGAAGCTGATCAGCGGTATTACAGAGGAGGTGCTGTATGGCTCGGTGTACAAACACATTAAGGAGGAGTTGGGACTTAATATTGTCGGTTCACACCGTACCATCCGGGCATCCAAGTCGACGGAACTGGATCGGGAGCATTTGGACTGCGCAGCGGATGATCCAATCTTGGAAATTGAGCAGGTGGGTTATCTGGATACAGGTATACCATTTGAATACTCGTTCTCGCGGCATCGGTACGATAAATTTGTGTTTACCACAGTGAATCGAATGCGTTGATTAGTAAAAAAATAAGCATAAGGGTTCGAGCTACATATTCTCGAATCCTTGTGCTTTTTTGTGTTTACAATAAGTTTAAGGGAAAATGAGATGCTTTATTTTTTACAATAAGCAATAAAACTTTCTATCCATTGTATGGTTATAGTTTCGCGTAAAATAGCACCATCTAATACAAGATAATCGCCAAAATTATCACTATCAAGAGGAGGAATAGTTTCATAACGTTCTTTATTTTTGCGTAAATGTTCCAGCCTATCTTGATGTTGAAGCAGCTGATGTTCCAACAAATTTAATCGGGTTGTTATATCCAGATGATTAGAAAAATACATTCTCAGCCTAAACACATCTTTGGGAGTGGGTTCAATAGGCTCTGCTTTTCTTAGCCATTGTAAAAAATCTTCTTTGCCTTTCTCCGTAATCGAATACAATTTTTTTTCTAAAATTTCTCCGCTAATTTGGATCTCGTAGACGATAAGTCCCTCATTAAGCAGTTTTTTTAATTCTGGATAGATCTGACTATGCTTTGCAGTCCAAAATTCGCCTAAATCTTTACTGAATTCTTTACCTATATCATAACCAGTCATAGGTTCTTTATTTAACAAGCCCAGAATGGCATATTTTAAAGTTCTCATAAGGCATTCTTCCTAACATTTTCGTCGTTTATTGGTTAAGTATAACATATTTAGCGAGTCCACAATAAGATTGATATATTATTGAAAACATATTTAATAAAACATATAACTACATACATGTTTCTGTTGATATATTGCAAAGCGCGTGTTAATATTATTTCGAAATATGTGAATGATTTCACAATACAACGACGAGGGAGAAGAAGATCTCAGTGGAACTTACAAAAAAGAGATGGATTATTCTGATTGCAAGCTGTTTTATTAATCTGTGTATTGGATCAATTTACGCGTGGAGTGTATTTTCTGCCCCAATGGCAGAATATTTGAGCAGCGTCACAGGACTTAGTTTAACACCGGGGAATTTGGCTATTGCATTTACGATTACAAATTCGGTAGGTCCTATCACGATGATTTCAGGTGGCTGGATTAATGATCGATTCGGGCCCAAGAAAGTGATCTTTGTAGGGGGCTTGCTATTTGGAGGCGGTATGATTTTATCAGGATTTGCAACATCTGTAGGTTACCTGGTATTGGCTTACGGTATCGTACTCGGCCTAGGAACGGGAATGGTTTACGGATGCACAATTAGCAACTCTATTAAGTTTTTCCCTGACAAAAGAGGATTAGTTGGCGGTATAACAACGGCTGCTTATGGAATAAGCTCAGTTATTATACCTCCTATTGCCAATAGTTTAATCAGTAGGTCTGGTGTGACATCAGCATTCATTATCATCGGTATAGCATTTCTTATTATTGTATGTGCTGCTTCTTTCTTCATTGAGAAATGTCCATCTGACTTTGTTCCTGCAGGATGGACACCCAAGACTGTAAATGTTGGCCGTTCTATTCAGAACGACAAAGACTGGAAAGGCATGCTCTCAAGCCCTCTGTTTTATATCATGATCTTGTTATTAATGTGTGGTGCTTTTGCCGGACTCATGTGTACATCACAAGCTTCTCCTATAGCTCAGAAAATGATTGGTATGTCTGCGGCAGCCGCTACGACAGTTGTTTCCGTATTGGCATTGTTTAACACGGGCGGACGAATCGTTGCAGGCTATATTTCGGACAAAATCGGTCGAATCAATACCCTGGCTTTTTCTTCTGTCTTTTCGGTCATAGGACTCACATTGCTTTATTTTTCAGGCGAAGGTAGTGTGTTGACATTCTATATTGGTATTTCAGTTATTGGTTTATGTTTTGGTGCACTGATGGGGGTATTTCCTGGATTTACTGCCGATCAGTTTGGTGTGAGAAATAATAGTGTGAATTATGGAATTATGTTTATTGGATTTGCAACAGCAGGATACTTTGGCCCATCGATTATGAGTCATGTTTACAGCACAGACAGTAGCTATCAGAGAGCCTTTGTCATTGCGGCCGTACTTGGCATAACCGGACTTGTTCTAACATTTGTATATAAGTTCACTACCCGAAAAAATCAGAAGATGGCTGTGGATATGAATCAGAAAGCTATCAATTAACCCATAGCAATAAATACAGATAAGGAGCATGAGATCATGCAAAGAAAATATCCCAATCTATGTAAACCAATTACAATTGGAAATGTGACTTTCAGAAATAGAATGTTTGGCTCTCCTATGGGAGGTACAGATATTACAGCTGACTGCACTATTGGACCGAAATCTACAGCTTTTTATGAATTAAGAGCAAAAGGCGGTGCTGCGTCAGTTACGGTCAGCGAAGTCGTGGTTCATCCTGAGACGGAAGCTTCCCATATGTACCATCTGGATCTGGGGACAGTAGATTCTCTTGCTAGTTTTACCTATACTGCAGACGCTATTCGCCGTCACGGGGCAATTGCCAGTGTGGAATTGTCTCATTCTGGACAGTATGCAGGAACTTATCTGACTGACAAAAATAAGAAACAAGGACTTGCTCAGTGGGGACCCAGCCCCGGAGTACGCCCGGATGGCAGAGAAGTAAAGGAACTTTCGCAAGAACTAATTGATGATATCGTAGCAGCTTATGGTAGATGTGCTGGACTGGCCAAGAGAGCAGGTTATGAAATGATTATGGTTCATGGCGGACATGGATGGTTGATTAATCAGTTTTTTTCTCCTTATTTCAACCGCAGAACAGACAAGTATGGCGGAACTTTGGAAAACAGGGTGCGTTTTGCACAGGAGGTTCTGGACAGTGTCCGTGAAGCGGTGGGTTCTGGCTTCCCAATCGAGTTTAGAATGAGTGGTTCGGAGTTATTTGAAGGCGGCTATGACCTGACAGAAGGTATAGAAATTGCTAAATTAATCGAATCAAGAGTCGATTTACTCCATGTATCTGCTGGAACTTATCAGACAGGCTTTGGTATCACACATCCTTCGATGTTCTTGCCTCATGGAAGTAACGTTTATCTTGCAGCAGAGATTAAGAAGCATGTAAGTGTTCCGGTTGCAACGGTCGGCGGATTAAATGACCCGGCTCAAATGGAAGAAATCATTGCTAGCGGTCAGGCGGATGTTGTTGAAATGGCTCGCGCACTGCTTGCTGATCCAGAGCTTCCAAGAAAGGTGATGAGCAACCGCGACGAGGACATTATTAAATGTCTGAGATGCTTCACCTGTATGGCAGAACGTGCAGAAACATCCACAAGACGCTGTACGGTTAACCCATTAATTGGTCGCGAGATGGATGGAACAGAAATTTACCCTTCCCCTAATCCACGCAAGGTTTTAGTAGCCGGTGGAGGCCCAGGCGGGCTTTATGCAGCTCTTACTGCAGCCAAACGCGGACATAAAGTTATTCTATGTGAGAAGGCTGACGAGGTAGGCGGTATTTTGAGGGGAGAGCAGGCGATTCCTTTTAAATATGAGATGTATGAATTAGGTGTTACTCTCGGAAAGCTGGCTAAAGACGCTGGCGTTGAGATCCGTTTGAATACACCTGTTACTAAAGAGTATGCAGAGAAAGAAAATGTTGATGCGTTAATTATAGCAGCTGGTTCCGCAGCAATTGTTCCTCCAATTCCTGGATTGAATGGTGATAACGTAGTCATTGTTAATAACTACTACCTGGAGCAGGACAGGGTCAGCGATAGCGTAGTCGTATTGGGAGGAGGTCTGGCAGGCTGTGAAGCAGCCATTCACCTTGCTCAGGAAGGTAAGACTGTTCATCTGGTAGAGATGAGAGCAGAGCTGGCTCCGGATGCTAATATTAGACATCGTCCGATTATGCTAAAAGAAATCGAAAAGAATAACATTCAAGTTCATTTAGGATTTAAAGGGCTGAGTGTTACACAAGAAGGTGTTGTTTGCGCTGATCAAAATGGTGAAGAACATCTTGTTCCAGGTACTTCAGTCATTTGTGCGCTTGGACAACGGCCAAGAAGAAACGTAGTAGATGAGTTAATTGATTGTGCACCTTATGTCGCACAAATCGGAGATTGCGTTAAGGCATCTACCATCACGACTGCAATATATCAAGGATATCATGCAGCGCTTGATATCTGATTATCTGCGACTCACTATCACTGCCCGGCATGTGATACTTCAGGAGTCTAAGAGAGGCACTCGAACATAGCGGTTCAACACAAATCGCACAGCTCCTGCAAATGGGTACAACATTGCGCAAGAGCTGTGCGATATTTTTTTAAGGATTAAGGCAATATTCCAAGTGTGAAAGTTAATTGCCAAGCAATCTTACTTCATGCACCGTCGGGGTATACCAGTTGTTTGGATTATTGAATAGCACTGCATTTACAAGGTTAATTCGCACGTAGCGAGCTTGAAAATTGACTTTGTCACTGGTAAAACCATACGTGGTATTACCTGTGCGATCAATCGTGGAGTAGTTAATTCCATCCATGCTGTATTCAATTTTATATTTGTAATACGCTTCAGATCCTTTGTACATAAACCATGAAATATCCACTTCGCTGATGGTCTTGGTACTGCCTAAATCGACCTGCCACCAAGCGGGCCAGGATGCGGAAGCAGCCTTCCACGAGGTTTGGGCGTTGCCATCGTTCGCCAGTGAAGCTGGAGAACTGGATGCGGCTGAGCTAGCAGTCGCTGTTTTGCCCTGTGCGTGATTCACAAGGGATGGTAGGATTACTGTGCCTGTCGCAGCATCCAGATCCCAGCTACTGTACCAGTTCAGGGTTGCTGTTTTGTTGGAGTCATTCAGAGTTAGTGGCAACCAGATGAATTTGTGGTCGCTCAGGTTGAGCGGATTCCAGCGGTCGCCCATATAGATGTAGCTGGTTCCTGCGCTACCCGTAATCGTGGCGATGGAATGGATTTGCGAGCCGTAAGCCGCCGGATCACCGAAGGGTGACAGAGCAGACCAGCTTCCAGTCATGGAGCTGGCGGTTGCGTAAGCGCCCTGATTCGGATACCAGCCAGATGCCTGCGAGGTGAACAGGTAGTAGGTATTGTTCTTTTTCACAACAGCAGGAGCTTCGCGATAGCCATTTTCAAAAATCCAGCCAACGAACGCCTGCACACCTGTATAATCGGCTGTCAGCCTGAAGATCGCCATCGTATCATTGGCGCCGCCATTTTTACGGGAAGCTGTAATAAGGTAGCCGCTACCGTCAGTATCCGTGAACACCGTCATATCACGAGACTCGTAATTCAGTGGGCGGAAGCTGCCTTGGTAGGCAAAATTTCCGTCGGGTGTATCGCTGGTAGCGACGGCTACACGACCTAGTGAGTAGTCCGTGCCATTTTCATAGTGCGCCCATAGTACATATTTTCCGGTGGTTTTGTTGTAGATGACTTTGGGGCGCTCGATTTTGCTGGAATTCAGCTCAGGGGCAGAATCTTTGGTGAGAATACTGCTGCGGAAGGACCAATTTTTCAAATCGGTTGAGGTATATACGTTCACTTT
Source organism: Paenibacillus sp. FSL H7-0703 (assembly GCF_038003485.1). NCBI lineage: Bacteria > Bacillati > Bacillota > Bacilli > Caryophanales > Paenibacillaceae > Paenibacillus > Paenibacillus sp. FSL H7-0703. The sequence goes on from NZ_JBBOPF010000001.1 coordinate 3,465,703, forward strand.
TTCAAATTTCCAGTTTTCGGCGTGCTCGCCGTACCAATAATAAGTAGAACCTACTTTTAGAATATTACCGCTGTTCGCCTGAATCGGGTTACCTGCGGTGTCTTTCCAATCCGTTCCGTTCGTAATGGCTGTGCTTGCTGTTGCGCTCAGGGATAGTTCGGCATTGGCGACGTCCAAGCCATTCAGCGCTTGGTTCACCTCGGTCCCGTAGGTTGCTTGCGTAACGCCTGTTGTATTGGCATGTGCTGCACAGGGTTGAAAACTCGCACTGGCCACTGCGAATAGGATACAAATCCATGCGGCTAACCATTTGCTGCTGTTGATCCACTTCACGATATCGTCTGCCTCCTTTAACACGGATAGGATGGGCCGAAACGGCTTGTCCGGCACCTCATCTTCGATTTTATCCTAATTGGAAGCGTCTACAAGTGGAATAAATTGAAGTCTTTAGCATGGTGAAACTGTTGTTAGGAGAAAGGACAAATCTGATCATTACATACAAAATAGGTATATAGATATTTGAAACTTTGGGGAAAGCTCGTCAGTTATGTGGGAAGTGTTTGTGATTGTGCGTTTTGTCATTGACACGTTCACATTATTTCAAATTTAAAGTGACTGGAATCACATAAACGGTTACTTTATGTGGGTATACTGGGTTTTAAATTGAGGATTAACAAATGGGACATATGTTGAAATACCCTTTGTTATCTTATTTTGGAGAGAAGAGGGATACAAAGATGCTAAGTGAGCAAACCATTGCAACAATCAAATCGACTGTACCTGTTTTGGAGGTACACGGAACTACAATCACCAAGCGTTTTTACCAGATGATGTTTGAAGCCCATCCCGAGCTTCTCAATATATTCAATCACGCGAATCAGAAGCAAGGACGTCAACAGGGAGCGCTGGCCAATGCTGTATATGCGGCTGCACAGCACATTGACCGCCTGGAGGAAATTCTTCCGGTGGTACGCCAGATTGCACATAAGCATCGCAGTTTGGGAATTAAGCCAGAACATTACCCTATCGTTGGAAAATATCTGCTCGCTGCGATCAAGGACGTACTGGGAGATGCGGCTACAGACGAGATCATTGCCGCATGGGCCGAGGCCTACGGTGTGATCGCTAATGTATTTATAGACGTGGAAGCTGAAATGTACAAGGAGGCTGGACAGCAGCAGGGAGGCTGGTCAGACTTTAAAAGCTTTGTTGTGCAGAAAAAGGTTAAGGAAAGCGACCAAATTACGTCTTTTTATCTGGTGCCGCAGGATGGACAGGTGCTGCCTGAATTCGAGCCTGGGCAATATATCAGCTTAAAGATGGAAATTCCGGGCGAACATAATACCCACATCCGTCAATACAGTCTTTCAGATGCACCGGGCAAACCTCACTACCGGATATCTGTAAAGCGCGAGGATGCCGCAGAGTCCCGTCCGGCAGGTAAAGTATCCGTGTATCTGCATGAGCAGGTGCAAGAGGGCGATGTGCTCCAAGTATCTGCACCGGCGGGTGATTTTACGCTGGATCGGGCAGATCGCAGACCTGTTGTGCTGATCAGCGGCGGGGTCGGGCTAACCCCGATGGTTAGTATGTTGGCTTCCTTAGTGAAATCTGCTCCGCATCGACCTATCACCTTTGTCCACGCAGCAGTCAATGGGGATAACCATGCTTTGCGTAATGAGGTAGAAAAGCTGGTCGCCACACATGCACAGGCTGCAGTTCGTTGGTGTTACAGCAGACCAACGGAGCAGGATCGGCTGGCACAGGCTTTTCACAAGGAAGGCCGTTTGGATCTGGCCTGGTTGCAATCCGTGATACCAGAACGTAACGCACAATATTACTTTTGTGGCCCTGAGGGATTCATGCAATCGGTATACGGCCTTTTGAAGGAGTGGAATATCCCGGCTTCAGATATCCACTATGAATTCTTTGGCCCTGCCAGCGCATGGGAAGCAGAAGCACAATGACACAATGAGACATCAAAAAAGACGAAGGATATTTATCCTTCGTCTTTTTTTCGATGATTACAATCGGAAATCCTGCTCATTGGGTACTACTTTTCAAAGTGCGCTCCTGTTTTCATAACAAGGGAGTACGCAAAAATTCCATACCTCGCGGCATATATGGGCGTAAAGCCTCCGGAATACGGATCGAACCGTCCTCTTGCTGGTGATGCTCCAGCAACGGGATCAAAATCCGGGGCGAAGCAACTGCTGTGTTGTTGAGCGTGTAGCAATATTGCAGCTTGCCATCCGCATTGCGGTACCGGATGTTGGAACGGCGCGCCTGGAAATCAAGCAGCTGGGACGACGAATGTGTCTCGCCGTAAGCTTGGCGACTGGGCATCCATGTCTCAATGTCCACCTGCTTGTAGGTTTTTTGCGCCATGTCGCCTGTACAGACAGCCATCTTGCGGTAGGGCAGCTCCAGCAGTTGAAGCAGGTCTTCCGCATTGCGCGTAATCTCCTGAAACATCTGTTCCGAAGCGTCCAGGCTAGCTTCGCAGATGACGACCTGCTCAACCTTGGCAAACTGGTGGACACGATACAGTCCGTGTACATCCCTTCCGGCTGAGCCGACTTCATTGCGAAAGCATACGGACACGGCTGCCAGCCGAATCGGGTCCGCAACATCCACGATCTCACCGCTGTAATACGAGACCAGCGGCACTTCCGAAGTGCCTACAAGCCACTGATCCTCTCCTGTGATGCGGTACGTCTGATCCAGTCCGAGCGGAAAAAAACCAGTGCTGCGCATCGCCTCTGCACGTACCATCAGTGGAACGTCCAACAACTGGAATCCGCGTGCAGTCAGCAAATCCACCGCAAGCTGCTGCACAGCCCGATGCAATGCAACCCCTGCTCCCGTCAGATAGTAGTTACGGGTACCGGCTGTTTTGACACCACGAGGGACGTCGATAAGCTTGTGAAGCTCACCGAGCGCCATATGATCCTTTGGTTCAAATCCGAAGTTCGGAACCGACCCGACCCGCTCCAGTTCTACATTATCCTCATCCGATCTTCCCCGTGGCGTATCTGGCGATACGATATTAGGCATCAGAAGCAAAAGCTGTTGAAACTGTTCCTCTACTTCCTGTTGCGGGGCTTCCAGAAGATCTAGCTGTCCGTTAATTTCTTTGACCTGCCGCTTCGCCCCTTCTGCCTGTTCACTCTTGCCGGCATGGATTAGCGCACCAATATCCTGACTACACTGATTACGCTTCTGTCGAAGCTGTTCCACTTCCTGAAGTAGCTGTTTTCTCCGATCATCCAGGGTCAACAGCTCTGCGACCGATACCTGTATTCCTTTGCCGTCTGCTGCTGTCTGAACCCGTTCTTGATGCTCTCTGATCCATTTGATATCCAACATGACACCGCACTCCTTTTCGGATAAAAATACAAAAAGCGCCCTCATCCACATGGGACGAGGAGCGCTTTGATCTCGCGGTGCCACCCAAATTGACCAGACAGCATGACAGATGTCATAACTCTCCAATCCACTTTGCTCCGCTGTAACGGGCGGCTCCGGTTTACTTAGGTACATATCGCCATATCCTACGCTAACGTATGGTCCTTGGCGTAAACGCCTCCGAGTTGGATGCTCTTCATAGGCATAATATCGTTTGCTTTTTTGTAAGTATACGGATTTTCGGCAGGTTAATCAAGGGCATGACTCTGCAACACATCCATGCGGATTTCATGTTTGCGAAGGGGAAAGGTAGGCTTTATTTCATATGTATATCCATTCTACTTCATCTGCGCTCATAAAACTGGAAGAATATTTAAGTAAAAGCCCCAATTTAACGTTCAAAATGGGCTATAGTCTCTATAATGACTTTTTAATTTCATGTAAAATGTAATGATTACCAAAATGGACAGCGATGGAGGAGAACATGGAGGATTTTAAAGATCGTTTACATACGATCCGCCAAGAACAGAACAAGCTGCTCAAGGAGTATCAAACATTAATCGCGGACTATGAAGCCTCAGATATCATTCTGGAGAATGAGGTTCTGCGAAAAAAGTTCGAGGATTATCAGGCTCGCTGCATTCACTTGGAAGAGCGAGTACGACATATTGAGCAGGAAAATGGAAAGCTGCGCACTGCGCTGACGGAGCAAATGCTGAGTGAAAAGGCGAATATGATCCGCATTTCGCGTGAAAAGCTGGAGACCTATTTTGCTTCCAGAACTACAGAAGGGGAAAATCGGCTGACAGCCTTTGAATATGGGGCTAAAAACCGAGTGGACCAGCTTATTCAGCAAACTACGCATGAGCTTAAAGAAGATCAGGACGAGATCGTCGCCAGATTACGACTGTTCTCAGAGGAGATTCGAGACCGAATTATGGAGCAACGCAGGCGGTTTCAGGAGGCCGAGCGTAAATTGCTTCATCAGACGGCAAGCGAGTTCCAGCAGTTCGGAGAAGAAGAGATCAGCGAAGAAACGATGCAGAAGCGCATGAAGCAAAATCAGTTTGAAATGAAGCTAGGCTTGAACTGGATCAACAAGCTGGGGATTTTGCTCATTATATTGGGTGTGGGAGCTGCTTTTAAATACTCATACTCGAACTGGTTTACAGGAAATATGAAGGGCGTGGCCTTCTTTCTGCTAGGAGCGTTGATGCTGGGCGGCGGGGAATGGCTGTACCGCAAGCAGAAGCAGACCTTTGCGCTCGGTATTTTGGGCGGCGGTATTTCTGTGTTGTATGGATCGATTTTTTACAGCTACTTTTTGTTAGAAATCATAGGAATGTATACAGGCATAGGCTTATCCGTACTCGTTACGGTGACCGCTGTGCTACTGTCATTAAGGTATGAATCCCGAACGATATGCTCTTTCGGTTTAGTAGGGGGATATTTCCCACTGTTTTCCTATATGGCAGCGAATGGGCTGGAAGGGAACGCTGTGTATATCGCCATGGGCTATTTGTTCCTGTTAAACTTGCTGATTCTGCTTGTATCCTTCCGCAAACGGTGGGTCGTCGTGCAATATATCAGCTTTTTGCTTAATACGCCCTTGATGATTGTGCTGGCGTGGTTATCGGAAAGCGCCGTAGCGAGCATGATGTATGCAGTCATTACATTTGCGATGTACCTCGGGATGACGCTGTGGGTGCCGTTCCGTTTAAAAACAAAACTGTCATGGCTGGATTTCTCCCTATTGGCTCTGAATACAGTCGTGAGCTGTTCCGTTCTGTATTCTCTGTTCGGCGATGCAGGCCTGGATGATTATAAAGGCTTGCTGGCTCTCGTCTTTTGCTTGGTGTACGGGGGTCTGGGACAATGGGTCCGTCGATATATTCCAGAGGAGAAACAAACCAAAATATTATTTTATGCGACTTCGTTGACCTTTGCCATCCTTATGGTTCCGTTCCAGTTTGGAGTTAGATGGTTATCCATGGGCTGGCTGATCGAAGCGGTTCTTCTTACATTATATGGACACCGTTACCGGTTGAAGGAATTGGAACGAGCTGGCTGGGGCATTTTATTACTGTGTCTGGGCGCATTCTTTTTCGTCGATTTCCCTATATATCTGTTGTCAGGATTTGAGACGGATTATTTTGGACTCAAATATACGCTCATTACACTGGGAATGTTAATCGTTACCGTCTTCTATGCGATTGAATTTAGCCGTCCGAATGCTTTCAAAAACAATCGGTTGTACGAAATGCATATCATGCAAGGATTCAAATATGTAGCTTTGGTGAACGTGTATTTCTACCTTTTGTATGAAGCAGGGCATTGGTATAACATCGTCTTATCCGACGAGTTTGCTCATTACACCTTGTACAAAGTATTGTTGTATACCTGCGTATCGCTGGTGTTGGCTTATTTCCTGCCTAAGGTGAGGTTGCTGTATGATCGGGTGATTAAATACTACAGCTTGGCGTTGTACGTCATAGGCTACGCGCTGGCACTGGTGGTCACCGTAACGGTTCCAACCTTGCATGAAAATTATGCGCAAAATACGGCTGCTGATTATGTGGCATTGGTGGTACTCGCAGCCTTTAATGTGCTGGTATTCGTCAGCAGCAGGGATTTCCTGAATGCACTGATGACCCGACATTATAGAAGTAATGAGTTGTATCCGGTCATTATGGGTGTATATTTGCTGGGCATCATAACCGCCTTTCTCGGAGTTCAGTTCCGTCTGGGGGATGCTGGTCTTGTGTTCAGTCTGGTGTATTTGCTGCTGGCCATTTTGTATATTGTATACGGCTTCCTCAAGCGAGTGGTCTACATTCGCAGATTTGGATTGGGCTTGACCTTGCTGTCGACAGGTAAGCTGCTGTTGTATGATCTACATCTGTTAACGACAGGAAGCACGATTGTAGCCTACTTCTCTTTTGGTGTTGTACTGTTGGCGATTTCGTATATTTATCAAAAAGTATCTAATCGCATGGGAGAGACCATAATAAAGAAGGATGTTGAAGAAAATATGTAGTTTTCTGTTGTATTTTGTAGATACGGAACATTATGAAAATAAATCCGGTAATAGTGAAAAATTATGCATGACCTTACATCCTACTTACGCTATAATGAGTAAAAATTATTTATGTACGCATGCTCATGTTTATGCGTAAGTAGAGAGAATGAGGGGGATATAATGAATTTGAGCAAGGGGCAGAATAGCCTGTCTGATAAAAATGAACGCTTCTCGTCTGCTGGATTCATATTGGCGGCGATCGGGAGTGCGGCAGGACTAGGTAACATATGGAAATTTCCGTATATTACAGGACAATATGGCGGAGCTGCATTTTTCTTATTGTTTATTGTCTGCCTGTTGCTTGTTGGTTTGCCTGTACTTTTAGCGGAGCTTGCGCTTGGTCGTGCAGGTCGAGGAAGTGCTGCTTCTGCAATGGTAAAAGTAGGCGGTCATCCGATTTGGGGCAAGATGAGCATCATGTTTGTTATCGTGCCGTTTGTTATCTTGTCGTTCTATGCCATTGTAGGAGGCTGGACACTGCATTATGCCGTTGAGGCATTTAGCGGAAATCTGTTTTCGAATAATGATTTTGCTGGACAGTTCGCTTCTTTTTCCTCCGGCTATGCGCCGTTGGTTTGGCTGTTAGTTGTTTTTGCATTTACAGCAGTCGTGGTAACTCTTGGGGTATCGAACGGGATTGAAAAGTTCAATAAAATTTTGATTCCTGCCAAGGTCATCCTGTTGCTTGTGTTGATGATTAACGCTCTTATGCTGCCAGGCTCTGGTGCGGGCGTATCCTTCTTTCTGAATCCCGACTTCTCTAAGCTAAGTATAGAGTCTGCATTGGTTGCTTTGGGACATGCCTTCTTCTCACTCTCACTGGGGATGGGAATTATGATCACGTACGGTGCGTACGTAGATCGCCGTCAATCGCTGGGTGGAGCCATGCTGGCCGTTGGTGGCGGAGATTTAATCTATGCGTTTATCGCAGGTATGATTATTTTCCCTACAACCTTCTCCTTCGGAATTAATCCGGCTCAAGGACCATCGCTGGTTTTCATTGCTTTACCGGCTGCTTTCTCGGCAATGCCTTTTGGTGCATTCTTCGGCGGTTTGTTCTTCGTACTGCTGGCGGTTGCTGCATTAGGTTCTATGGTATCCTTGCTGGAAGTTCCAGTAGCCTATGTCATGGAGCGTATGCGTTGGAGCCGGGTTCGCTCCGTTCTCGTCGTATCGGTCCTGTGCTTGATGCTGGGCGTCCCTTCTGCATTGTCCATGGGGCTGGTGCCTGAACTGAAAGTAGGGGATAAATCATTCTTTGATTTCGTAGACTTTACCGCATCCAACATCTTCTTACCGTTAGGCGGTTTGTTGATTGTTATATTCACAGGTTATTACTGGAAGACTGCGGCTGAGCATGCGAACATCAAACCCTTCTGGTTCAACGTATGGTTATTCGGTCTTCGGTATGTTGCACCGATCCTGATGTTGTTGGTCTTCCTTCATACCTCAGGTATCATCAAATTTTAAGAGAATAGAATACTAATAAAAAGGCATTTTCTTCCTAAGGGAAGAGATGCCTTTTTTTGTATATCTATCAGTGGTTACCTAACTGTGGAAAGGAATGATATAATAAAAACATTGTCATTAATTTTAACTTCATTGAAATCATTACGATTATGAAGTTTTATATAATGAATGAAAAGGCTACAGGGCATCGCAGACGATGTGCAGGAGAGGGAAAGGGCAGAAGAGCATTGAAACAGACAGGGAGCTTGAATTTGCAAGAAGGACGGCGGCTGAAATGAAGTCTAATCGGTTGTCGTCACAACGTCGTTATATGCCAGGTTTGGATGGTTTAAGAGCGCTGGCAGTTATCGCAGTCATTGCGTATCATCTGAATCCGGATTGGTTGCCGGGTGGTTTGTTGGGTGTGGGCGTGTTTTTTACTTTGTCGGGGTATCTGATTACAGATATTTTGGTGAGTCAGTGGGATACATATCATAGTTTTAAAATGAAAGATTTCTGGTTGCGTCGTGCCAGAAGGTTGCTGCCTGCCATGTTGACGGTTGTGGCTGTCATTGTCCTGTGCTCGTTGCTTTTCGATCCGTCACGGCTAACGGCCTTGCGCGGAGATGTACCTGCCGCATTGGTGTATATGAGCAATTGGTGGTTTATTTTCCATCAGGTTTCGTATTTTGAAAGTTTCGGCCCACCTTCTCCGCTTGGGCATCTGTGGTCGCTGGCGGTGGAGGAGCAGTTTTATATCCTGTGGCCCTTACTGCTGGCGCTCGGGCTAAAATTCATGCCCAAGCGTATTGTGCTCGCAGGCTGGGTAACTTGTCTGGCATTAATATCTGCGCTCCTGATGGCCGTGATTTACGTACCGGGAAGCGACCCGAGCCGGGTGTATTACGGCACGGATACGCGTGGATTTGCTTTACTAATTGGTGCGGCACTGGCCTTGGTGTGGCCAAGCGGCAAGCTGAAAGAGCAAGCTTCTGCTAAGGCGCGTATGCTTCTGGACAGCATCGGTGCAATAAGCTTGCTGTTGCTTTGCCACTGGGCGTGGGCCTCGAATGAATATGACCCATCTCTGTACCGGGGCGGCCTGCTGGGCATAGCTTTAGTCACTGCTATTGTGGTCGCAGCGTTGGCACATCCGGTAAGCCACCTTGGTCGTCTGCTTGGAATCAAGCCGCTACGTTGGATTGGAGCTCGTTCCTACGGACTGTATCTGTGGCATGTTCCGGTTATCACGCTAACGACGCCTCAGGTAGATACCGATGGCGTGCATGTGCTGCGCATCATTTTACAATTGCTAGCTACCGTATTGCTGGCGTCTCTCTCGTTTAAATATATCGAGGAGCCGATCCGCCATGGAGGATTCCGCCACTGGATCATAGGAATCCGTTCTGCGGTTCGTAGACAGGCGCGGTGGAGATGGATGCCTACAACTACAGCGGCTGTGCTGTTTGTAGGTATTCTCGTGGGTGCCGTCCACCTGTACGTGGCTTCTCCTGATGCAACTATTCAGGCGGCATCAAGCGATGAGAATCCAGTCGCAAAGGCAAAGGCGATGCCGCCACTTCACGGAACGGTATCCGTGGCTTCCAAGGAGCCCCAAGCCATCAAGCTGCAAGGGGCCGAGAGCAGCAAGGCGCAGACCCCAGTCCCGTCTCAAACCCAGACGCCTAAGAATACGGCGGTCCAGGCTGGTACTACGGACGATGTTACGAAACCGTCGGAACCTTCGGACAAACCCAAAGAAGCTACGCCTATGACAGGTGATGGCTCGAGTGTTACCGCCATTGGAGACTCTGTCATGTTGGATGTACAGTCGTACATTCAGGAATCCTTCCCGGGAGCTGTTGTAGATGGGCGGATCGGCCGTCAGATGGCGGAGGCGCCTGCCGTACTGGAGCAGCTAAGACAGAACGGACAGTTGGGTAAGACGGTTATTATTGAGCTGGGCACGAACGGCGCTTTCACCAAGGACCAGTTATCCGATCTGTTGGCTAGCCTGAAGGATGCGAAGCGTATTATACTCGTGAATACCCGTGTACCTCGGCCATGGGAGAGCATTGTGAACAAGCATCTTGCCGAAGCAGCGTCCCAGGATTCGCGAATTACAATGATTGACTGGTATGCAGCCAGTTCTGGTAAAAATTCATATTTCGAGCATGACGGAGTACATTTAAAACCTAAAGGTGCTAAAGCTTATGCGTCCTTGTTGGCTCAGGCCTTAACGAAGCAATCGTAATAAACTGCAATGATACTCATAAATTATGTAAATGCAAGACAAGAAAGCCACCGGGAGTAGGTTGTCCTCTGGTTGAAGCACATCCCTAAATTTTCATCGGCTAAACCTAAGGGTTTTTCCAATGTCTATTCTAAGGTGTGTACATCAACCCTGATCCGGTGGTTTTTCTTATTTTAGTATGGAGGTACATAAGCTAATGGAAAAGGGCTATTCACATAGTAGGACAATGGAGCACCGCTTGAAGAGGAACAGAAAAAGACTCATTTGGATTGCTATTTTATTATTTGTGGCAGGTTGTATTACTTTCATTGCAATAAAGGTCTCAGATAACAAAACACATGCGCCAACACAGGAGATTGCTAAAAAAACAGATTCCGTATCCAAGGACTCATCAAAAGGTAAAGCGGTCTCTCCAAAAAGCGACCCCGAAGTAGAAGATGGTGCCTTTGTCGAAAAATATTTAAAGCAGCAAATGCTAGGGCAGATGCCCGATGGAGCCGATGGTAAAAAAGTGGCCTACTTATCCTTTGATGATGGTCCATCCGTGACGGTAACACCTAAAATATTGGACATTCTGAAAAAACAGAAGGTCAAGGCAACCTTTTTTATCGTAGGAAAAGAAGCCGATGAAAATGAACATACCAGGAACATTATCAAAAGAATTGTTAAAGAGGGTCATGCGATAGGAAACCACACGTACTCTCATAATTATAAGTATTTATATCCTAACAGGCGGGTAAGCACGGACCATGTTATGCAGGATATTGAGAGGAACAATAAGGTATTAAAAAGTATTCTGGGGCCAGAATTCACCACAAGAATGATCCGGTTTCCGGGGGGCCACATGACATGGAATAGAAGAGATCCACAGGGGATGGCTGCTTTGGATAAAGTCTTACTGCAAAAGGACTATCACCAGGTAGATTGGAATGTATTAACGAAGGATGCAGAGGGAGCATCCAAGAAAGCCCCTGGACTAATCAACCAATTTAAGAGATCAGTGAAAGGTCGAGAAAAAGCCATCATACTCATGCATGACACCTATGGTAAAGAAGAAACTGCAAAAGCTTTGCCGCAAATTATAGAATATCTAAAAAAACAGGGATATGAGTTTAAGGTTATGAAATAAGAGATATGTTTATATATAAGAAAAGGACGGGGCTGATGACCACCGTCCTTTTTGTTATTAAGGTATATCGTTCGCGTGTTTTAGATGCGCTCTGCTTCACCCATCGCCTGAATGAAAGCTCCGATACCTTTGGGGTCGTTGGTTATAATCGGCTCACTGATATAGTAAGCGAAGGTACCATCCCGACGATCTTTACCACCCAAACCGCTTACTTGCACCGTTTTGTTCAGATTCACGAGTCCTTCTTCAGTGATCGTGATAAATTCATCGATAATTCCCTTACGGATGATTTCTGCCTCTTGACGATATTGCTCTGGCAGATAGCCTTTGCGAACGCCCTTGGCAATAGCATAAAGAATCATGCAGGAAGCAGAGGCTTCCAGATAGTTGCCTTTCACATGGCCCAGGTTGAGCACTTGATAAAAGACTCCACTTTCTTTATCACGTACTTTCAGCAGGGCTTCCAGTGTTTCCGTCAGCATATCGAGCAAGGCAGGGCGATCTGCATGATCTTCTGGAATATAGTCCAGCACGTCAACGAGTGCCATAACGAACCAGCCCATAGAGCGTCCCCAAAAGTTCTTGGAGCAGCCTGTTTGCGGGTTGCACCAAGGCTGTTCAAGCTTCTCATCCCAAGCGTGGTAGAGCAGGCCTGTTTCAGGATCACGCGTATGTTCGTAGCAGAGCTTGAATTGCAAGGTAACATCGTCAAACTCTGACGGATCTCCGAATTCGCGGATAAATTCAGCATAGAACGGGGCACCCATGTACAAGCCGTCGAGCCAAATTTGATACGGATAAATTTGCTTGTGCCAGAATGCACCCTCGCTTGTGCGTGGGTGTTTTTCCAGCTGACTGCGTAATTGGTAGGCTGCCTTTTTATATCGTTCATCTCCTGTAGCACGATACAGAGAGAAGAGCAGCTTACCGTTATTCACATGGTCAATATTGTACTCATCTACTTTATAGCGCTGAATAACGCCATTTTCGTCAACAAAATGATCCATATGTTTTTTTATAAATTCCATGTACTTGGGATCGCCTGTCAGTTCGCCAACCCATTCCAGACCTCTGTAAATGACACCGTGGTCATATTCCCATTTTTCATAAAATTCCGGACTCCGTTGCAGAACGGAATCGCTCATACGTACAGCCCAAGAATCTGTTTTTGTAGGACTGGTTGTCGGTTGTGATGTTGGATTTGCCATGATACAGTCACCTCTTTAGTAAATGTTTAATCTGCATTTGTTATTGTTATTACATAGACGGAGTGTGCGTTTTAGGGTCAACAGGTTTGTTCTTAAAGCCCACATTATTGTTGCCCCAGCACCGATCGTAATGGAAACCTGTCAGTTCCTCGAATACCTTTCGTGCTTCCGGTTTGGCTGATTTCATGGAGCCGCCATTTTTAAGACGGTCAATTTCGGCGATCAGCTTCTTGTGGCTGTCAATATCCAGCTTCATCACGACAGAAGCAATCATACCGATGATCGCGAGAACGATGGTACCGACTACGAGTACATAAAAGATGGCGTGCTGAGCAGCGACTGGCTGACTATCAGCCCCGGATACAAAGCCAAAATGCTGTAACACCCAGCCGAGAATGAAGACAACAACGGCCCGCACCATTTTTCCGGCAAAAGTCATCATACCTGCATAAATACCTTCCCGGCGACGGCCGGTCAACGCTTCATCCACATCGGCAAGGAACGTGTATTGATTCCAAGGTATGTAGTAGACGCCCCCAGTACCAAGCCCCATGAACAGTGTGATGACATATAGCCATACCATCGTATTCGAGGCTCCCGTTATATAGAGCAGGCCATAACCTGCTACGCTAAAGCAAACGACAACGAGTGCGGCGATGAAAGGCATACGGAACCCTTTACGCACACAGAATTGGATGAAGAAATAGGTAGAAATCAATTGAATGACAGAGTTAAAGCTGTTCAAATTGGATACCATCTCCGAGCTTTGGAACAAGGAGAAGACAATAAAGTACGTAAAAGCAGAAGTAAACAGCCACTCAGCTGAAAAGCCGCCCAGGTACATCCCGAGATGATGACGGAACGTCTTGACTCGGAAGGTAGAGGAAATGTCGACAAACAACTTTTTCATCGAATCTATAAAGGAAAGCGGAGCTTCACCTTCCAGTTCCTTTTGCAGTTCCTCACTTGGACGTTCCCAGGAGTTTTTGTACAAGAATGCCATCGCAATCAGCAGAATAGCTGCAAAAACGAGACCGGTATAAAAGAAAGGCAATGGAGAGTCTTTGCCATACTCAGCAATAAAGCGACCAGGTATAAAAGCGGCGGCAAAATTGGCAATTTTGCCAAACATGGCCTTCCATCCGGTCAATCTGGAGCGTGCGCCGAAGTCCCGGGTCATCTCCGACGCTAGTGCTTCATACGGCACCATGACAGAGGTATACACCAGTTCAAACAGCACATACGTACTCAGGTAATACCAGAAGCCCAACCCATCTACCCAAAGCATCGGATACACGAGCATCAGCGGGATACCCATCATGATGAAAAAGCGACGTCTGCCGAATTTACGGCCCAAGCGGGTCCGGTGAAAGTTATCGCTGATAAAGCCCATGACCGGATTGCTGACCGCATCTATGATGCTGGCAACAGAGAAAATGGCCGCGGCCTGAACGGGAGACAGTCCGCAAAAGGTTGTATAAAAGTACATTAACCACGCACCGCTAATAGCAAGTGCGCCACTTCCCAGCATGTTACCGCTTCCATAGGCGAGTGTATGTTTCAGTGTGATTCTTCGTTCCATGATCTGTTCACCTCATATTTTGTCTGGTTATGAGGACAATCACCGGTCGCTATATTATGCAGAATTGTCTAAGTTGGTAGATGGGCCAGGGCGTCCTGAGTTGGAAGGGGCGTTTAGCGTGCCCCTATATTAGTGCCGCTCGGTGTTCCCGAGCCGATCAGATCGCTTCCTTTGGCCAGCTTAAGGAAATCACCTAGCTGGATGGAACCGTCTGCACTTCGAGTGATAGAAGGCGTGAGACTAACAAAGTCGTCTGCACTGACTACCAGACCTTTGGCATTCGTCGATTTTTTGTTTTTCCACCAAACGCTAGAGTTGTCTTGATCTGTACCGCTTGTTTTGTCACTGGCGCTTCCCTCAAAGGAAAGATTGTTAATGAACACGTGATCACCCTTGTCAAAAGCAAAATTACTTTGTCCATTGTCCCACGAGGTATTATTGGTCAACGTAATGCTGCCGGGGTTGCTATTGTAGGTGAAGCCGTGTTTTTTGTTCTGGAAAGCAATACTGTTTTTCACGATATGGTTGACTTTGATTTTGTCTCCACCCAGCTTAAATCCGTTGCCGTCGCTGTTCGCGGTAGACGTTCCATCTGCGGTCTGCCCGTTGTGGTGGGCCACACTGTTCAAAATGGTTACTTCACCGATGGGACCCGTTTCGGTTTTGCTATACAAATCCCAGCCATCGTCTACGTTGTACGCAGCCAAGCAGTTATCAAACACATTGCCTGATCCCACAGTCAATTTGGCAGCGAAGCCATCGGCATCCTCACCATTATCGGGATCAGCGTTATCGTGAGAGTAAGAATTCAAAATCAAATTGTTCGATGGCCACTCACTAGTGGAAGCGTTAGGGGAGTAACGTCCAAGCTGAAGTCCAGTATCCCGGTTGTGGTGGGTTTCCACATTTTCGATTCGGTTATTGCTGCCGCCGATATAGATACCATTATCTCCGGCACCCTTTACTTCAAGGCCCTTTACCAGCCAAAAGTCTCCGTTAAGCTGAAGTCCACGATTCGCTGAACCAAAGGCTTGAGCAGAGAAATCAAGTACCGGCTTTTCACTACCGTAAGCGACCAACCCTTTGAGTGAGCCGTTATTGCCGCTATTTTCACGCTGAATTGTAACCGTTGAGGAGTAGGTGTAGTTACCACCGCGCAGGTAAATGGTTTTACCAGGAGCAATTTGTGTAAGTGCTGCTTCGAGCGTGGTAGGACTGGATATTGTACCCGGATTGGACACGTTACCATTTGGCGCTACATACAAATCACCTGCCGCTAAAGTTGTGGAGACGGTGGTTGAGTCGGTTGTACTAACTGCCTCTTCTGTGAGTGCGGAAGAAGGGATGTCGTTGGATAACGTATCTGCGTAAGCGGTTCCAATAAGGCAAGAAGAAGCAAAAACAAAAGAAACACCGAGTCTTAGAGCGTTAAAGCCGGTTTTTGGACGATCATTTCGTTTATACATGTAATTTCCTCCTTATTTGAGCTCATATTTTAAAAGAAGATAGCATCTATAAAAGTGACTCATGCTGTCTTTCCACTAAAAACAGGACACCTCCTGGGGGAACAGATTGATCTACTATTAGTCCAAAACGCTCTAAGAAGTATATGCACAGTGTAATATATGTTAACGTTTGCATCAACAGTTTTTTACTGTTTTTTTGATATTGTGAAAAAAAGTTCACACTTTTGTTTCAACTAAAAATGCAATTTTGCCAGACTGGGAAAATTTGATTATACTTAAACATTATACATATAATAGGAATGAAAACTGTGAGAAAGGGTGGGTTTAGTGCATGGAGAGTGGAAATCATTTGACGGATTCAACTGTCGAACAATTGCAGAAAAAGCAGCCACGAGTGAAAAATGAGATGATCGATTGGCTTAAGGCCATTATTGTAGCCATTGTGCTCGTGTTCATTATACGTTGGCTATTATTTGCGCCATTTATTGTTGAGGGAGCATCCATGGAACCGAATTTCAAGACAGATGAACGAGTGGTCGTGAACAAGGTGATTTACGATTTTCGTGATCCCAAGCCGAGTGAGGTTGTTGTATTCCATGTGAGAAAGGAACAAAGAGACTTTATTAAGCGTGTTATTGGAGTGGCTGGAGATACGATTCAGTATCAAGGCGACAATCTTTATGTGAACGGTAAGAAAGTAGAGGAGTCATACATTCAGGGAGCTATTCAGGATGCGCACGCCAAGGGAGAACTATATAACAATGTTGATTTTCCAAATGGAACCATAACCGATTCCAAGGTACCTGAGGGGTATATTTTTGTGATGGGTGACCACCGCAATAATAGTAGGGATAGTCGTGCTATTGGCTTTGTCTCTATTAAAGATATTGTTGGCCGTGCGGATGTGATTTTTTGGCCGGTGGATAGCGCACAATGGGTTAAGCATAAATAATATAAGAGCGCCTAAGAGGGGGGAATTCCTCACTTAAGGCGCTTTTTATTTTATAAACTTCGAATATTTGACTCAGCCTTTGACGGCTCCAGCGACGACGCCTTTAACAATGTATTTTTGCAGAAAAATAAATACGATGATCGAAGGCAGCACAGCCATTACCATCGCGGTCATGGCGTATTGCCAGTCTGACGTATACTGTCCGACAAAGGTGTAGGCGGCCAGCGTAAGCGTTTTGGTGCTGGGTGAGCCATTAACCATAAGTAGCGGAAGCAGAAAATCGTTCCAAATCCACATCACGTCGATAATAACAATGGTGGCGGTGACCGATTTCAGCAAGGGAAAAATCACGGAAAAGAAAAGCCGGAAGCCCGAGGCTCCGTCGATCTTGGCGCTTTCGTCAATCTCGGCAGGAATACCTTTAACGAAACCATGATAGATAAACACTGCCAGCGGTGCGCCGAAGCCCCAGTACAGCAAGCCAAGTCCCCAAGTGCTGTCTGCCAAATTCAAGTCTTTCGCCAGTCGCAAGACAGTGAGCATGATGGACTGAAATGGGATCAGCATCGGCATAATGCACAGCATGTAAATCACGGAACTCCATTTGCTTTTGGTTCTTGCCAGTTTGTAGGCGGCGATGGAAGATATCAGCACGATACCTGCCAGGCCGACCACGGTAATAATGGTGTTATTCAGAAATAAGCGTGGATAGTCAATGAATTTCCATACATATACATAGTTATCCAGCGAAAGCTGCTTGGGCAGCGCAATAACGTCGGTCATGACCTCAGCGAAGCTTTTGAACGAATTGTTAATGGCGAGAAACAGCGGGTACAAAAATAACAGTGATAATACAATCATGCCCGCTTCTAGCAAAATACGTCCCGTACGGCTGCGTTGCATCAGGCTTCAACCTCCCTGCGTTTGAAAATAGACAATTGAATAATCGTAATGACCAGGACTGCAACGAATAAAATCAATGCTTTGGCTGTTCCGTAGCCATACAGATTGTTTTGGAACGTGTCCCGGTAAATATCATACGCAATACTGTATGTCGTACCACCTGGCCCGCCGCCGGTCAGAGATAAAATGACGTCGAACACTTTGATCGAGTTGGTCAGTGCCATGAAGACTGAGATCGTAATGGAAGGTGCGAGCATCGGTAGAATAATACTGAAAAATCTCCGAATCGGCCCCGCGCCATCGACAATGGCAGCTTCTTTTAAATCCTCTGGCACAGATTGCAAACCTGCAATATAAATGACCATGTAAAAGCCAATGGATTGCCAGATCGATACCGCCAAAATGGAAATAAACGCGAGCCCTTCCTCACCCAGCCAGCTTAGCTGGAAGATGCCCCAGCCTGTACTGTGTCCCAGTGACTCAAAGCCTTGCATGAAGATGAATTTCCATATAAAGCCGACAATCACGAGACTGAGGATATACGGGATAAAGAAAGCCGCCCGCAGCCAAGCCGAGCTTTTCAGCTTCATATCGAGAACGAGCGCCAGCAAAATGGCCAGCACATTCACCAATACAATGTAAAGAATGGCATACTTGACGGTAAACCAGGCTGCATGTGCAAAATTGGCGTCCCCAAGCAGGATTTGCTTGAAGTTATCCAGACCTACAAATTTCGGATGTTTGGATATGCCGTTCCACTTGGTCAGGGAATAGCGTATCGTCATCAAAAACGGAATATAAAATGCAATCGTAATGCACAGGATTACGGGCAGTGTGAATAAACCGAATTCCAGTTTACTGCCCTTGTCGCCCCAAGTTCCCCTTTTTTTCAGCATAACGCACCTCTTTTTCTCAACATTTTCCGCTCTTTCGCTCCAAGCTGTTTAAGATATAATGAAAGTATAGGATAGCCCCTAGGGCCGGACCAATGGATTTAAGAAAACAGTTGAGGGTAAAAATGTGTACGCTTTCAAAAGGGGCGGTTATCATGATGTCAGAGCGTGTAGGAACGTTTCTTCGCTCTATGTGGAGGAGGATCACGCAAAAATTAGTGAACAAGCTCATTCTACTTTTTACCTCGGTGATTATTCTGGTGGTGGGCTCACTCACAATTATTTCCTATCAGATGATTGAAAAGGAGTCGGTTAACCATAGCATCGCCAGCACGACCAATAATCTGTTGCTGGTCAATCAGAATTTGGAGGATTACTTGGAGGGAATGCAGCAGTTGGCCCTTCCGCAGCTTCGTTATAACGATATCATGAACGCCATTGCCAATGAGAACCGGGACTATGCTTCGAGAATGGTCATTGAAAATTACTTGCGCAGCATGTTTTATTCACGTAATGATCTGGAAGCGATCTATCTGTATGTGGCGGACCGACATCAATACTATGTGGTTACCAGGGAGACGTACAACATTACGGTGCGCAAAGGAATAAACACAGATATTCCCAAGCTTCCTTGGTATAAAGAGGCGATGGCTAGTACCACGAACGAATCATTTCAATCCTTTGTGGGGTCCCGCTCTGATATGGGTTATGTGGCGCCACAAGCCAGCTTTATGGCATACCATCGAGTGCTGAGGTCGATTGCATCCCGCCATCCGCAGGCGGTGCTGTCCTTTTATTACAATACGAGCGCCGTGGACGAAATCATGCAGAACATTCCACTGGGCAAAGGAGACCAATTGATGCTAATGAGCCCTAAAGGGGTTCCCTTTTATGTGAACAGCTTTCCGCTATATGAGCGGATGCGTGATTCCGGAGTGTTGGCACAGATCGGCAAGGGAGGAAGCGGGCGAGTAACGTGGTCAGATAGCAGTGGCAATCAGGAGTATTTGGTCGTCTATGATACTGGCGAAAAAGATGGGTGGCAGCTCATTAAGCCCATCCCATACCGCCAGATTTATGAAGCAGCTACGACAACACGGAATTGGAGCTATGCCATCGGGGCTTTATTTTTAGGTGTGTCTATTATATTAGTGACACTGACCTCGAACGCCATTACCCGACCTTTACATAAGCTGTCCACCCAGATGCAGCGGTTTAGCACCGGAGATTTTGGAGCAGCAGCTCCTGTGAAGGGACATGACGAGATTGCATATTTGTCGCTGCATTTTAACGAAATGGTCCAAAGAACCGAAGAACTTATTAATGAGCGCTATCGCATGAAGCTGGTCGAAAAGAACGCCATACTCAAGGCGTTGGAGGCTGAAATTAATCCTCATTTTCTGTACAATGCCCTGCAAGCCATATCCACGCAGGCATTAAAGCGGGAGATGTTCGACATGGCGGATATGGTGGATGCGTTGGCCCAAACGTTGCGGTATTCCATCAACGGCAAGGATATCGTAGTTGCCCGCGAAGAGCTCAAGCACATTGAACGGTATATAGGTCTGCAAAAAGCAAGGTTCGGAGCGAGACTGCGGGTCGAAGTGGTATGGGAAGAAACGCTGATGGAGCTGCCGATTCCGAGATTATCTGTGCAGACGTTGGTGGAAAACGCTATCAAGCATGCGTTGGAAAAAGTATCAAGCGATATTCTGATCGTCATTTCAGCCGAATCGAGTTCTACAAATGCCACAATTACAGTCAGGGACAACGGACCTGGAATTTCAGAGGACAAGCTGAAAATGGTGCTGGATTCATTCCATGAAAAATGGGAAGAACGGGAGAGCGAGCATATTGGTTTGAAAAATCTGAACACACGGTTGAAGCTTTTGTATGGAGATCAGGCAGGATTATTCATACTTACGGATGAAACGGGAACGGGAACGGAAATGAGAATGCAAATTCCCCGGGGAGGAAGTAGTCATGTATAACGTATTGATTATTGACGATGAGGAGCCATTGCGCGAAGCCATTCGTATTATCGGGGACTGGGACGGTCTGGGCATCGAACATATTTATGAGGCGACGAATGGAAGGTTGGGACTGGAGCTGTTGGGTCAGCACCATATAGATGTGGTGATGGTCGATATGAAAATGCCTGAGCTGAACGGTATCGAATTTCTTCGTGCTATCGAAAAGGCATATCCCCACCTGCTGACGATTGTCATTAGTGGCTACAATGACTTTGAATTTACACGGCAGGCGATTCAATCCCGGGTGGTGGACTATCTGCTCAAACCTATCAATCGTCAGGATCTGAACCAGGCACTGCGCAAAGCAGTGGACATTCTGGAAAGTCGAGAGCAAAGCAAAAACAAGTTCATTAGCCAGAACATTACGCTGAATATGTCACTGCCGAAGCTGAAAGAGAAGCTATATTTGTCCATTTTGGACGGTAGCTTTAAAAGGCAGGCCAATACGACGTTGCTCCCATTGATCGGAGCGGATCAGCCGGGGAATCGCTTTGGGGTGATCGTGCTGCGGCTGCTGAACAGGGATGAGATTCGCAGGACGCGTTTTCATGGCGATGCCGATCTGATGGATTTTGCCGTGACCAATGTGTTAGCTCAGACATCAGATGAACGGTTGAGTTGTTTTAGCTTCTCCCATCCGCGACGGGAGCGTGAGATCGTTTCGATCTGTACCTTGGCCCCAGGACAAGAAGAACATATGGCCTTACTATTGGCACAAGTGACACAGAAGGCGGTGGTGAACCTGCATGGGCTGTTCAGCATGGTGGTAGTTGCCGGATTGGGTAAGCTCTGCACAGATGTATTGGAGCTAGCGTCTGCTTATATGGATGCCAAGACGCTCATTCACAGCACGGATGTGTTGAAGATGGAAGGGGAATCCATTCTTCATACAGTGCCACGGCAAATGGGTACGTTAGAGGAAATGTCATGGACGGAGCGACTGTTGTCGATCCAAAAGGATGCTCAGACAGGTCAGGCGAACCGGGCAAAGGTACTGCTGGGCGATCTGCTGAAACAATTGGCATCAGGCCCTATTTTCCGTTTACAGGATGCGGATCGAATGATGAACGAGTTCCATTTTTTACTGAGAGAAGCTGCGGTTGAGTTAGGTGCGTCTACGTCAGTGTTGAATCAAGATGGAGCTTTGGAAGAACTGGAGCAAGTGGGGGAAAGCGATCTGTCTGCTGATTTTACGAGCTTTGTCCACTACGGTCAGAGATTGAATCGGATGCTGGAGCTTTACATTGCTGGGGTCCAACATGCTCAAGCGGGGAACCAGCCCTTTGACATAACGGACATCAAAAGGCACATCGACCGTTATTATTTTGAGGATATCAAAATTTCTTTTTTTGCCGAAACCTATTTTTTGAGTCGGGAATACCTGATGAAGCTGTTCAAGCAGCAGTTTGGTTACGGTATTCACGAATATGTACAGAAGGTTAGAATGGACAAGGCGAAGGAGCTGCTGGGTGATTCTAGCCTGAAAATACAGGAAATCTCGGATATGCTCGGCTACAAAGATAAAAATTATTTCAGTAAGGCTTTTCGTAATTATTATCAGGTGTCACCGTCTGAGTATCGCGTGAGCCTGCAATAAACCACTTTTTTACCCTTAACGCTTCACTAATCTGCCTTTTTAAATTGCAGTATATTTTTTAGAATGAGCGCATGGACGTTGATCACAAACAAATGGGGGAGTATCCATGTTAAAGAAGATGATGGCGTTATCCGGCAGTTTGCTTTTGACGGTCGGTTTGTTGAGCGGATGTGGAAGCAGCGGCGGCACGGATGCGTCGAAAGAAAGTGCTGGCGGCAAAGAAGATTTGAAAACGGTTACAGTAAACATGTTCACAGCTTCACCAGAGTATACCGATGCTTTTAACGCGTATATCGAGGAGTATAAGAAGGTCAAACCTAACGTGAAGATCAATCTGGAGATCATGCAGGCAGACTACAACACGATTCTGAAGTCGAAAATAGCCTCAGGTAGTACACCGGATGTATTCCAAACGACGGCAGGAGGCGACATCGACACGTATGCAGATTATAGCGCCGATCTGACCAATGAGCCGCTGGCAGCAGCCATGACGGATGCCGTTCGAGCGAATATGAGTTCCAGTGACGGCAAAGTGCTGGGACTCCCGGTGAAGGGGAACCTGTTTGCGTTGATTTACAACAAAGATTTGCTTACCAAGGCTGGGATAACCTCCCCGCCGAAGACAATTGCGGAGATGCAGGATGCTGTTACCAAACTAGAGGCGAAGGGCATTACTCCATTTGCCAACGCATATAAAGAGTGGTGGGTATGGAAGCATATCTTCATGCACTATGTAGATGCTGCCGCGCAGGATGCTGGCGTAGAGCCGAAGCAGCTCGTTAATGATTTTATCGCAGGTAAAGCAAAAATCAAGGACTACCCAGTGCTGTACAACAACTTCTTTAGCTTCATCGATTTAACGGTGAAACATGGCACAGATAAGCCGCTGGAACGGGACAGCAATGCGGGAGTAAGTGATTTTGCATCTGGAAAAGCTGCGTTTATGACGGGTAAAGGTGCGTGGGATGAGGAAGCGATCAAGAAAATTAATCCTGATCTCAAGATCGGCATCATGGGATATCCGGTGAGTGACAAAGCTGATCAATCAGTCATCATTACCGGTGCAGATCAGGCGCTGCGTATCAACAAGGATTCTGAAGTATCGAAGGAAACGATTGAATTTTTCAACTGGCTGTACACTTCGGAATACGGTAAGAACTGGTTCTCCCAGGTAGCGAAGGTGATTCCTCCAATTAAGGATGCACCGCTTCCTGATCTGGAAATGCCTAAGGAAATGGAAAGCATTTTGAAAACGTCGAAGTCCGGTGATCTGTCTGTTAACTACTCGCTGGATACGTTCCACCAAAAATTTGGCGAGCTGATGCAGGCATATATCAGTGGTAACATGAACAAGGATCAGGCGGTTGCAGAGATTGAGAAGGCATGGGTGCAATTAGGTTCAGCACAATAAGATTAGTTCCGCAGAGACGTCCGTAAGGGCGTCTTTTTGTGTTATAGCTAGGGGTAAAGAGGATGTAGACAAAAAAATATTTAATAATATTTAAATATTTACTTGCAAAAAGTTATTGAGTTGTGGATAATAGGTTGTGTGCAATATATCTACAACATTACGTATACATAATGACTGCACGGTGCAAATACGAGGGATACCCCAGTTGGGGAATCTCTTTGTTTCGTTTGGACTGTGCCGATTGTGCTTATAATAGACCGTGTAATTTGGAACGCATTTTCATTTGTGTGATAGAGATAAAAAGGAGATGAACGCTTTGACGAATTCGTTGTTTACACCGTACACCCTGAAGAATTTAGAATTGAAAAACCGGGTGGTCATGGCCCCAATGTGCCAATACTCGGTGACAGCCAAGGACGGGATTCCGAATGACTGGCATCATGTTCACTACCTAAGCCGAGCTATTGGAGGCACGGGCCTAATTATTATAGAAATGACGGACGTAGAGCCGGATGGACGGATTACAGATTTTGATCTGGGCCTTTGGTCAGATGAGCATATCCCGGCTTATAAGAAGCTGGTTGATGGCATTCATACGCACGGGTCCAAGGTAGGCATCCAGATTGCTCATGCGGGCCGTAAAGCTGAGGATGCAGCAGAGCCGGTGGCTCCCTCGGCAATCGCCTACCCGGATGCAAATTATAAACAGCCGCGCGCATTGACCACGGAGGAAGTGCGTGGCATGGTGCAAAAATTCGGAGACGCCGCCCGTCGGGCGGTTCAAGCAGGCGTGGATACGATTGAGCTTCACGGTGCACACGGTTACCTGATTCACCAATTCCATTCGCCAGTTACAAACAAGCGGGACGACGAGTACGGTAAGGATTTATCCCGTTTCGGTGTTGAAGTTATTCAGGCTGTACGCAAGCAAATGCCTGCGGGTATGCCGTTAATCTTACGCATCAGCGCGGTGGAATACGTAGATGGTGGGTACGATGTGGATCATGCCATTGAGCTGAGCCGTGCATATCAGGCGGCAGGCGTAGACGTGATCCATGTTAGCTCGGGCGGGGAAGGCCCTGCTGGCGCCAGAAAGCCGGGCAACTATCCGGGCTATCAAGTGCCGTTCGCACGCCAAATTCGCGAGGCACTGAACATCCCGGTGATTGCTGTAGGCTCGTTGGATGACCCAGCCTTGGCGCAGTCCGTTATCGGCAACGAGGATGCTGATCTGGTCGCTGTGGGACGCGGATTGTTGCGCGATCCATATTGGGCGATTCATGCAGCAGTGACGCTGCGCGGCGAGGAGCCTTCCATACCTGAACAATATCAACGTGGCTACTGAGGCCTAAGTAATCCCACGTTGTTTATATATAAACAAGGCACCTGCAACGAAGTGTACGCTTCGTCAGGTGCCTGTTTTGTTTTATGGACAGATGGTACAGTGTAAGCAATCTTACACGTAGTAGTGGTTATATTTTGTATACTTGTATTATTTAGTGATTAGGAGGTTTGAAAGTGGAATATATTATCGAAACGAAAAAGCTCCGCAAACAGTTTGGGGGGGCTGTAGCTGTAGACGACATATCCTTACATGTGGAGCGTGGCAGTATCTACGGTTTCCTCGGTGAAAATGGAGCTGGTAAGACAACCACTATCCGCATGCTAATGAGGCTAATTGAGCCTACAAGTGGGGAGGTTTTTTTATTTGGCGAGCGGCTGGAGAAAAACTATCCTTCTATTTTCTCGAAAATAGGTACAATTATCGAAACGCCTGGTTTATATGAAAATTTGAGCGCACGCGACAATCTAAGAATTTGCTGTATGTATATGGGGGTGCAGGACGATGGAAGGATAGAACGTACCCTAACTACGGTGGGATTAGAGCATACCGGCAAAAAAAAGTTTAAGGATTTTTCCCTAGGGATGAAGCAAAGATTAGGGATTGCGAGGGCGCTTGTTCATGACCCTGAGTTGCTTATATTAGATGAGCCGACGAACGGACTGGACCCATCTGGAATTAAGGAAATTCGTCAGCTATTGAAGCGGTTGTACGAGGAAGAAGGAAAAACGATTCTTATTTCCAGTCATATCTTGAGCGAAATTCAGCAGTTAGCTACACACATCGGGATTATACATAATGGAAAACTGTTAGCGGAAGATCGTTTGAGCCGGTTAGAGGAAGGCTTTGAGCAATATACAGATGTAAAGGTAGATGATGCAGAAGCAGTGCAAATATTTCTGCAAGAGCACATGAAGCAGCTTCAATCTAATGTAATATCCCCACAACAACTAAGAATTCATAGTCAGATTGAGAATACAGCTGCGTTAAATAAGCAGTTAATAGATCATCAGTTTTCAGTCTATGAGATACACACCACAAAGCAGACACTGGAGGAGTACTTTCTAACACTCATTTCAGAAGAGGGTGAGCGGCATGATTAGAGCAGAACTTATTAAGCTTAAAGGCTCTAAAGCCTTCTTGTTGAGCTATATTATATTACTGGCTGTTGTACTGTTGATGTTTGGATTGAGCGCTATTTTTTACAGATATTCAATTGATAATCTGGGTTGGGACTACTATTTTACAAATATTGTTTCCTTGGTCAATATTGCAGCCGGATTTATCAGCTATTACATTTTAACGGGTCATATTTTTGCAAGAGAGTATCAGGAAAACACGCATCTGTTTATGTTTACCACGCCTGTCACCAGGGTTAAATTTTATTTTAGTAAATTGATCATTATTTATGGATTTATTATTGTATCCTTATTTCTCGTTCTGTTTTTGTCTGCCTTATTAGGCATGTCCATTACAGATCGACCTTTAACGATGGCTATCTGGGTATACCAAATCCAAGTGTTTGCTAAAATGTGTGTGATGCATGCGATGTTAATTCCAATCGCCTCTTTTTTTGCTATACGCTGGAAGAGCATCATGGTGGTTGTACTCGTAGTTTGTACTGCAATATTTTTGAATTTTATATACAAAAGTGAATGGTACCCTTGGATTGTGCCCTATCTCTTATCTCCTAATGAAAGAAATGCGACTATACCTACCAATGTTTCAATAGCATGGCTCAGCTTATCCGTGATCTTTCTTCTTGGATTGTTTTTATCCATATGGACATATCAGAGAAGAGCCTAAATGAAGATTTTTTGAAAGGAGGGCTACTATGTTTGACCTGTTTAGAGCAGAGTGCTTGAAGCTGAAAGGAACTAAAATTCTTTTTCTAAGTGTGTTTATTTTAATAGCAACCGTATTTTTGACTTTTAGTACTTACGCCATAAATCCTAAACTTTCCTTGGATCGTGATGGATGGAATGAATACTTTATGGATTTGGTATCCTCCATTAATTTAATAACTGGATATATGAGCTATTACATTTTGACCTGCTATATCTATGCGAGAGAATACCAGGAGAACACTCATATTGCACTGTTTACAAACCCAGTTCGCCGAACTCGGATTTACTTCAGCAAGCTGCTCGTTATCTATATGTACATCGCTGTTAGCCTGCTGTTAGCATTTGTGCTATCTGCGATATTGGGTATGTTTATTACGGCCAGACCGCTAACCTTTGAAATCGTTATGTATCAGCTTGGGGTATTTGCTAAAATGATTCTTATGCACGCTATGCTCATCCCGATCATCACGTTCTTCGCTATTCGTTGGAAAAAATTTGTGCCTGCTATTATGGGAATGTGTACGGTCATGTGTTTAAATTTTGTTTTAATTAATATACCGGGGAATACCTTTTATCCATGGACAGTGCCGTTATTGTTTTCTACCCATGGCGACATGGGCAGAACATTTACGTATGTTCCTGGAGGATTCATCAGTATTTGCTTCATTTTTGTGCTGGGACTTTTTTTAGCATTGCGAAGTTATGTTCGTATAGAAAAATAAGTAGAGTATAACAAAAAGAAATAGACCGCCCTGGAGAGGGAACACGGTCTATTTCTAATAGATAGCCCTTTTCAGCCGACCGCTCTTCAAAGCGGCAGCTGCCAAGAGTAGGGATGTTACCAGCATCCTTGCTCTTTTTTAGTATATCCTTCTATCATTTATTTTTAGCATATCTGAATAACCAATATAACTGAATGCCGCTGTTTACTTGGTGAAAATTTTAACTTCCTTTGGAGCGAGAGTCACGGTGATCGAGCCGTTGTTAATCTGAACGGAGTCGTTGCTTAGCTGGTTGGTCAGGCGGGTTCCGTTGGACAGATTATCGAAGTTGCCAATCGTGCGGGTTTGGCTATTCCAGGAGTTGTTGATAAAGACGATGGCCTCGTCGCCATTTTTAGAGCGCTGAAAACTGTAAAAGGAGTCGTCCACCCATTTTTCCTTTTGGTTGCCGTTTTGCAGAGCAGGGTGGTTGTTGCGCACAGAGTTCAGCTTAGCGATGTACTGATACAGGTCATGATTGGCGTTAAACACAACGTTTTCCCGGTTGGCAGGATCATCTCCGCCACTAAAGCCTTGCTCGGTGCCTTGATAGATGATAGGAATCCCGCGTGAGGTCAAAGTAAAGCCCAAGGCAGCTTTGAGCTGAGGCCATTTGTCATAGTTAGCACCCGGCTTGCCAGAGGCGTCATTCAGGAAACGTTTTACATCATGATTGTCGATAAATACACCGTTGGTCTGGGCATCGCGATAGTAACGATCATCGGAGTAGCGCTCCTTGATTTTTCTCATGGATTGATCGTGTCCGAACACATCCTTGATTGTATAATACATCGGAAAATCTAATGCGGCATCGAGATATCGGGTGTAATCCCCTACATAGGCAGGGTCGCCATGGAAAATTTCACCCATGGTGAAGGTATTGGCGGCTTGATCAAAATCCTTCAGGAACCCTTTGGGTACATGCTTCACAGTGTCCACCCGCAGTCCGTCGACCCCCGACTCGTTCAACAGCCATTTGATCCAGTTTTTGAGCTCATTTGCTGTTGCAGGGTTGTCCTGATTCAGGTCATCTAATCCAGCCACATCACCGTTTTCGATTTTCGATTGGTTGTTGGAGCTGTAGTCTGCTCCTGTGATGTCGCCATTGTGATGATACCAATCTGCTTTGTCGAAGGGAGCCTTGGCGATGCCGTTCCCAGGTTGAAAATCGCCGGTGTGATTGGGAACTACGTCCAGCATAACAGCGATATTTTTGTCGTGTGCCTTACCAACCAGCTCTTTGAACTTGTCCATGGTACCGAGATGTCCGTCTACCGCATAAAAATCATACGTATGATAGCCGTGGTAAGCGTATTCGCTCTTTTGCATCGTTACTGGAGTAATCCAGATGGCGGTAAACCCCATATTTTTAATGTAGTCGAGTTGGTTAATAATACCTTGAAAATCGCCACCGTGCCACTTGCGCTGATCGCTGTTGTTGGAATTGAAACCACCGTAATTATCGTTGGATGGATCTCCGTTGCTAAATCGGTCTGTCATGATAAAATAAATGCTCTGTTTGCTCCAGTCTGTGCCAAGGGGAGTGGGCTTGGAGAGGGTACCCGGATCTATAGAGGTGAAGGCGCTCGAAAGCGCCTCCGTTTGAGCAGTTACTTCAACTCCGTTAACATTGGGTGTGTAGGTAGAAGTGCTTACGTTTAAGGATACACCCGAAAGTTTTTCTGTTTGGATAGGCCCTGCCACTTCGTTGAGGTCGGTTGTGTAGGTGGAAGTCACTACGCTGACGGCACTTCCTGAAGGTGCCCCCGTTCGGATAGATCCTGCAGCTCCGTTCAAGCCGGGTGTGTAGGTAGAAGTTCCAGTGCTGAAAAGGTAATTTTTAGTATTGTTGCTGTCCCAGTTGTTATTGCCGTCATTAAAAGCAGCTTCCAATTGGGAGGCAGAACCGATATCGACGGTAATTTTAGCATAGCCGCTAATTTCGGCATCCTGCATTTTCACACCCGGTGCAGCAGTCCAGCTACCACCAGCAGGACGGTAGTGAATGTAAGGCGAGTTGAAGCCTTTTTTATAGTATATCGTTACTTTGTTGCCTGTACCGCCATTATTGTCAGGCTTGGCTTTGCTGATGATATATTGTTTGAATCCACTCAACTCACCGGTTGGTGAGCCATCATTGTTGACGAGATTGTTGATGCGCAATAACGTAAACCCGTGATAACCGAACTTCGTGATTTTCTCCTCGATTTTTTGGAAGCCGCTGCCGCCTGTCGGGAGTGCATTTTCACCATTCAGGCGAACACCCTTGGCATTCGCGATGGAGGAGACGGTATCAACCAGGGTGGACGGCAACGAATAATTCGGTGCTGTGCCACTGTCACTCATCTCCAGGCAAGTAAATGTCAAGTCTAGATCGGCATCCTTGAATTTCTGAATGAGACGGTTGTAATCATAATATCCACCCGCTTGTTCTGTGCTGTGAGGCATGGCAGGATTGTTCATCTGCCAGTGCAGACCGGAAATCTTGGCTCCGATTCGGACACCGAACACAGAATCGAAGTTTTTGTGTGCAGCAGCTCCGATGACGCCCAGATGCTTCTCAAGCACGCTTTGGTACCACGACAGAAAATCCTTCCCATACGTGGAATTATACCCGCCGTTCGTATAAAATCCGTCCCCGTCAGTCGGCGGATTGATTTGGCTAAGGCTGCTCAGCTTGGTACCCCATGCTGCATTAATCTTGTCCATTGATCCATACTTTTCATTCATGGCCGTGCGGAACGCACTTTTGGCTGTTTCAGTGTAGGCTTGGAATTTGCCCCGTGCAGGATAACTCCATCCCGCTGCCGGATAGTATGAAGGATATCGCAATTCTCCAGAGGGCCCACCGCTTAAATAAATTTTGGGAATGATGCTTTTGTAGCTAGCAAAGGTTTGAGCAAATGAGGCATATAGCTCGTCATATTGTTTACCAGTCCCGCTCCATAATGGAGAGAGGGCTTCGTTATTGGCAAAACCGTTTTCGTCCTTGAACTGCATTTCATCTGCACTGCCCTTGCTCGACAGCCAGCTTGGCAGTGGGATGTTGCAGTCATCTCCCACATTTCCTCCACACTTATGCGTTGAGATGATAGGAACCCACTTCAGTCCCGCTTCTTTCACGGCATCTGCATAGGTCTTGTAGTAGCTCCAATCGAACTGGTTATCTCCTGCGCTCTCCACATAGCCCCACCAGACGTCGGTAGTGATGGCATACACGCCATTGTTTTTCAACGTTTGCAGTTGCTTTTTAAAGGAACCCCAGTCATTAATTTTCGCCAGCGGTCCCATAACGGAAGCCTGAAAATCATCTGCAACCGCAGCGCTCGCCGTATTAGAGGGTGAGCCAATGAAGGCGGTCAGAGAGAGCACAAGGCTTAGTAGAAGCATACACCCTTTTTTCCATAGACTTCGATACAAGGTCAAACCGATCATCCTCCCCAAAGCATAGTCTAATTCGACAACATTTTGTAAACGTCTACAAAAATAGTATAAAGCAAGCGGTTGCATAAAGAGAAGAATTTATTGCACACTCAGAGTGGACAAATATGACATTTTACGTAAGCAACCGTGTGCTTAAAAGCTTCCAGGCAAAAAAATAAGGCATAGGTCTGAGAAAGACGCATGCCTTTTAATGATGTGCGGATAGACAATGCCAGTATAGGAGAAAGCGAACCTAGGCGTAGAGAAGCCCTGTTCCAGTCTGTATGAAAGTATTGCCGAGGCAGCTTGCTTAATAAATAGGGCGATTCTTCTGGTCCGGAATGCCACTTTTACGGTAGAAATACGTATTGATCCGATCCCGCCATTCTTTGGCATGCTCAGTCTGATGCTCCAGCCGCTTCAGCACCTGTTCATACATGGCATCATTCAGTTGCCCTCGTAGACTAACCCATGTGTCTCGGAGATGGGCCGCACGTTCTGCACCTTCAAAATGGGTATCATAAATGTGCTGTATGACAGTTTGGCCGGAGTGGAGCAAGTGTGTATAAGGAACATGGTGAAAGAATAAAAGCAGCTCATCCGGGCAGGTGTCCGTAGATTCGTAGATATTAGTATTGGGAGAAAAATATTGTCCTGCATAGCCCGTTCCGGTTGCGGACGTGCGATCTACCCCGATCCCCCGGCAATCAGCAAAATGGTAGGTGCCCCACATAGAATATTCGTACCCGTCTACATCCGGCCCATAGTGGTGATCGGGACTGACCATCCAGCCGACCCCGAGAGGGGCGGTGTAGGATTCGTAGATATTCCATGAATCGAGCAGCATCTGCTTAAGGGTAGAAATCAAATCTGTGTCGCCGTCGCTATTCCCTTGTCTGCCAAACGTCAGCCGAACCCACTCGTCAGCGATTTCGTCTGCGGACAGGTCCGGGTCCCATGCCAACCGGCCATAGCCATAAAGATTGGACTGGGCGAGCAAATGTCCGGTCCAATTGGTGTCTGCACCAATATTGGATACAGCGGCTATTCCATAGTTGGTATGCTTGGAAGAATGCAGAGCGCCACTCACGATACGCTTGATGGTGGAGCCTTTTCCTCGGGCGTAGGTGTCAAAATCCAATACCTCCTTCCATTGCGGAACAAGGTAACATAGATGTTTCTGTTGGCCGGTGTACTCTTGCGCAATTTGAAATTCCAGCAGTACCTGAGTGGATTCCAGCGCACCGAACAGGGGAGAGACAGGCTCCCGCACCTGAAAATCCATGGGGCCATTTTTGATCTGTAAAATGACATTTTCTCGAAACAGTCCATCCAGCGGTTTAAAATGGTCAAAGGCTGCGCGGGCCCGATCCGTCTTGCGATCGCGCCAGTCCTGCTTGCAGTTGTAGACAAAGCAGCGCCAAATCACGCGTCCGCCATAGGGCTGCAATGCATCTGCCAGCATATTGGCTCCATCGGCGTGATGGCGTCCGTAGCTGAACGGTCCAGGCCGATTTTCGGAATCGGCTTTGACCACAAAACCACCCAGATCAGGAACGGCGGCGTAAACTTCCTGGGCTTTGGTCTGCCACCATTCAGCTACAGCTGATTCTAAGGGATCGGCCGTGGTTAACCCGCCGAGCTGAATAGGACTGGCATAGTTAATGCTCAAGTAGATCTGTATGCCATAGGCGCGAAACACCGCAGCTACTTTAGCCACATCCGGTAGGAATTTATCTGCAATCAGCTCAGTCTCTACCTGATGGACATTCACATTGTTGATGGATAGTGCTTGAATGCCTACAGAAGCGAGCAGACGGGCATAGTCACGCAGGCGCTCCATATTTGTAGTAAAGGCATTATTGTCGTAGAAAATAGATCCGCCCGCATATCCACGTTCAACACTACCATCCATGTTATCCCAGTGGTTGATCATGCGGATGGGATTAACAGGGTTGGATAATTGGTCTAGAATGGGGGCGTGCAATGATTCGGTGGTGGGCTTCAACTTCCCATCTAGTCCTCCCTGCAGGTAGCGCAGCAGATGAAAGACTCCGTACAATACGCCTTTGGAGGTCTGCCCTGCGACTGTAACGTATTGTCCTTTGAACTCATCGTTACCATGCGAAGCTGAATATGCCGGATCTGGCATCTCTATCCCGCGAATTCGGTAGCCTTCTGCACCCACTTCTGCCTGTTCCTCTGCGCTGAATCGTTCTGCGACCAAAGGATGTGCTGGGAACGTACCCAGCGCAATGAATGGCGCATTCACAGGAACGGCGCTGATCTTCGGCTGCTGTCCAAACATGGAGGTCAATCCGTGCTGAAGCTCACTCGCAGCCGATTCAAGCACTTCATCTGTCTCATGGACCACGATGAACCTGCACCAAGCGGGCAGCTTTTCTACCTTACTATTGCGGCTGTAATGCAGCCAAGCCGCATAGCCGCTCTCTTTTGGCATATCCATAAGCTTGCTCATATTGGAGCCTCCTTTTGGGCAGGTGAAGATGATCCTCAGACATGCTGTTCCTGATCCTGACTCATATGTTCAGGGAGAGTCAGACGGTTGCCGTTGCCTTCATACAGCCACAAAATGGCGGTAACTCCGCGTGGATAGTATTTGCTGCCGTGAGCAATACCGGACAGTATCTGATCACTCCAGCACCAATAGGATTCTTCAGGGTGAAGGAGCCATGAGACGTGGGCAGCGTCTGCGGCCTGCCCAGCTTCTTCCCAAGGCAGTTCCAGCAGCTCACGGGCAATAAACTGTGACAGATAGATTTTGCTCATCCAGGAGTTGTTACTGGTCGAGGACAGCTTCCAGCCTCCGTCTTCAAACAGACAAACTCCCGGTACCAGTACAGTTTCCAAATGGCGCCGCAGTGCTTGGATATATCCACCGAACCGTCCATCAGGCTTAAGCGCAGCCTCACATCCTGTAAAGTAAGGGAAGATCAGCCCCTCAATGGCAGGAATAATCTGCGAGTCATTGCCTTCCTTAATAACTGCAGGAATATAGCCCTTGTCTGTCATATGTGCTGTGATTGCGGCTGCGCATTTGTCCGCCTGTAAGCCAGCCTCCTGTGAGAGGGAGTTAAGCCCTTTTGAGGCAAATATTTTTTCCAGTGCAACATATACCGCCCAGCATTTGCTGCCTAGATAAATGTTGTTGCGGGACTGACCCAGAGATACGTCCAGACTGTCGTAGGTCGTAATTTCCGCGCCTCCCCGGGTTCTAGAGCTGTCCAAGCCCATCAAGCCGTTTCGTTGTGCCGGGTCGGGGTGATCCCGCCGCAGCATGCTTTCGAAGCAGTCACACAAGACAGGCAGCATACGTGTTGTAAATGACTGATCCTGTGTCTGCTCGATATATACCGTGGCGCAGCAAAGCCAGTTCACCAGCTCCTCATGGCTCATGTAAGAGAAGCAGTCGTCAATCCCTGCCAGCTCATAACAGGAGTATCCCTGCCGGGAGAACACGTTGGCCACGCCCATATCATGCGTAAACGTGATACCACCCGGATAGGTCTGTTCCTCTCCCGGAAAGCGTACCTCATCCCGATAGCTGTACCTTTGGACAAACCACTCCAGCTCGTTGCGTACCGTCCATGGATTTAAAATCAATTCATAGTAGAGCTGATCTGCCGTCAAATCGAGTGTATTCATCATCCGATACTCGCCTTCGTTCACAACCCAGATCGGTTCTCCATCCGCTTGGTGACTAAGCAGTTGGGTGCTGCCATAGTAGCTGTGGATCGCCTGAGCGAGCATAAATTCCTGGTCCGGGCTCAAGTCGGCCGACTCCATCCAGCGATTAGCCTGAACACAGGCTGCGGTGAGGTCTGTAAAATGCTTCAATGCATAGCTCCCCACGTCTTCAATATCCTTGAACAGCCGGGTATAGTAATACGATGCCTCGATGCCTGTCGTTACGATGCCGCCGCGATAGAAGCATATGGCGAAGGTATACGTGCGCTTCTCACCTGCGGGAACGTCCATCAGAAGCGCACCCGTCACGCCCAGGCCAAAGGATAAATTCTCGGCCATGGTCTCCCCAAGCAGCTTCTCCATTGCAAATCCGCTGGCAGGTACTGCTTCGCTGCTGTTGGTCACAATGGCTGTGCTGCGCCCTTGGCCGATGCCTGTGAGTCTTCCCTCCAATGGGGTAGAATCCGTAGCGTCCCTGCGCGGATCTTCTCCAATAATGCGTATGCCGCTATACGGATCACTGCCCTGATAGCCGAAAAAAGCTTTTCGTGCTGCAGTTCCTTGCGTGTTATCGACGGTTAGCTCAGCGAATACCGCCGGAACCAACGCTGCTCGCAGCTCATCCATACCCGCGGTTCCCGGCTCGGGCACCGGGCGAACAGGAGAGTACAGCCGGAACGTCAAATCACCAGCCTGCCATGTATCCGTTCCTGCTTTTAGCTCACGGGTAATGTCTGAATCGGCAAAGGCCATAAGCTGTGGTTCCGTTCGGTTACCCTTTTTCTCCACGTCGTAGCGGGCACTTTCATCCTGTGTGGATGCAAAAAAGGGAAGCGCCTCGTATGATCCGCCATCTTTGGATTGCAGCCCAATATATACATTTTCATCGGCAGGCTTGCCCAGCTCCAAACCGAGTCCGCCGCGATTGCCCTTAAACCCAAGCGTAAAGCTGGAAAAAGAACCGATCGGTGCATGCTGCGTGTTATAAAATATATTTTTCGACATATAATGAAACCCCTTTCATAGTAAGGTTTAACTTTGACTAACTTCACTTAGAGCCTAGCATGTCAAATGACGGGGAACCATTGTCAAATCGCGCAACTATTTATCCAAATCACGCTGAAAGCGATATACTGGAGTATATCCATGTAAGTAAGCCAGGAGGGAAAACATGTCGTCACCACGTTTACCGAAGCGTCCCCATCATCCAGATCTTACAGCTGCCGGAGAGGAATTCTTTTTTCCCGATGTACGGACCACGGTCAATTTGTTTGCCATTCATACACGAAGTGTCGGAAGAGAGTGGAGCTATCCGCCACACGAGCATCCTCAATATGAAATTAACATCGTGCTTGCGGGAGAACAGATCATGGTTGTGGATGGTCGCAGCTATACCCAGCAACAGGGTGATCTGGTGCTGCTGCGCCCGGGCATTGTCCATTCGAGCCATAGTAACGGAGAAGGATTTACGTATTTTTGTATGCATTTCGACATTGATGATAAGCTGTTTCTCTCGCTCCTGAGTCGTCTGGAGCAGGTGGTGTTTCCAGCTGAAGGAACAGTGGCAGGGCAGATGGGACCAGCGCTGGGCAAGCTGCTCGATCTTTCAACGCCAGAAGACATAGGAGTAGGTAGTGATTCGGTGGCAAAGCGTATGCGGATTCAATCTGCTGTGTTTGAACTGTTCGCAACGTTGTGGGAGGCTGTATCCAGTGAAGCGGCCCATCTGACAGGGCGTGGATATGTGCAGGCAGAGCTTGCCCATCAGATTGCCAGTCGTCTTCAGGGCAGAGTGAATCAGCCTTATGGACAGGCTGGCTCGGTCGAAAAACAGGATGGGATCGAGGGGATTTCATCCGAGCTAGGTATTAGCGTGTCCCATTGTAATCGTGTATTCCGTAGCGTTTTCGGCGTATCTCCCCGTGTATATCTATCCGGGCTTGTGCTGCATGAGGCCAAGTTGCTGTTGGCTGATCCGCAATGGTCGGTGCAACAAATTGCCGATATGCTCGGCTATGGGGATATTGCGCATTTTAGCAGACAGTTCAAGCGCTGGTCGGGCCAATCGCCGACATCCTATCGCAAAAGCACGGTACAGGAAAGCCCATACGAATAAAAATGAGTATGTCTTAAAAATAGTTATGATATAATCCTTATAAAGGAGCTGAGAATAATATGAATTTACATAATCAACGTGTCGTCGTGATTGGCGGCAGTGCAGGTATAGGGCTGGCAACAGCCATAGAAGCAGCAAAGCAAGGGGCAAGCATCGTGATCGCTGGGCATGATCTAATCCGACAGGCAGGAATCAATCTTTAAACAAAAACCGGTTCAACACCATACAAAGTGTTGAACCGATTTTTTATGAAAACAGGCTTGGCCCTCTTGCAACTTTTTAGCTTTGCACATCTAATCCTTTATATTTTCGCAAAATACGTGGATAAATCAACTTAGACCCGATGCATACCATCGCCAGCATGGCGAACAGCAAACCGCTCCACAGCGTCCCATGGATTCCCGCTCTGGCAATAAACCACCCCCCTGCCAGCGAGCCGAGTGAGACCCCTAGGTTAATAAACGAGATATAAAGACTGTTGGCAAACGCAGGAGCTTCTTTGGCCTCATCAATCACCCAAATCTGGGCGACAATCAGTCCGCTGGTATGAACGCCCCCCCACACGATAATGATGAAGAGCGTAGGGATAAATGAAGAACTGATCCCGTACAACAGCAAATAGGTGCCCCCCAAGACTACTGGATGAAAAAGAGCGGTCCGTACCTTATGCAAGCCCATGAGCTTGCCAGCCAACAGATTGCCGAGCATTCCGCCGATGCCGAAAATAATAAGCAGAAAACTGATAACCTTGCTGCTCATCCCTGTATTTTGCCCCAAATATTCGGCAGAATAGCTATACACCGAGAACATGGCTGCAAAAATAAAAGTAGCCGCCCCGATATTGAGCCACAGTGATACTTTACGCAAAATGCCAAGCTGCTTCCGATAGGAGAACATTTCGGCTTGTGGTGTATCCGGCAGCATAAATAAAATACCGATCCCTGCAATCCCATTCGCTACCGCAGTAAACCAGAAGGAGGCCTCGTATGAAAATTGATTGGCGATATAGGCTGTAATTGGAATACCGAGTACCATTCCCATGCTCGTGCCGAGAAAGGCCTTGGCGGAAGCTTGCGTTGCTTTTTCCGGGGGATATAACGCAGTGGCAGCGACAAAGGCAAGCGAGAAATACACCGGGTGAAACAGAGCCGGAATGATACGTAAAATTACTAGTAGATAAAAGTTGGATGTATAGGCTGACAGCAAGCTTGTTATGGCAAAAACAAACAACGACATTGTCATGATTCGCTTGCGGTTAAACCTGGACATCAATAGCACCATGAAGGGACCGAACAGCGCGATGATCAATGCAAATGAACTGACAAGAAACCCGGCCTGAGCTGCCGTAATATGAAAACGTTCAATGATGACCGGCAAAATGCCAACCACACCGAACTCAATCGTGTATACACCGAATAGGCCAAGCGCAATAAAAAGCAGGGGCTTACTATATTTCATTAGTTTCATTCCCTCTCCACGCCTTCCTGCTTTACGT
This sequence comes from Paenibacillus sp. FSL H7-0703, assembly GCF_038003485.1. NCBI lineage: Bacteria > Bacillati > Bacillota > Bacilli > Caryophanales > Paenibacillaceae > Paenibacillus > Paenibacillus sp. FSL H7-0703. The sequence goes on from NZ_JBBOPF010000001.1 coordinate 3,503,759, forward strand.
CCTTAATTTTGCATGCTAATATTTCATTAAATCATAAAATAATAAGGCAATATTCGAAATAATACATAATAATAATTGTGTTTTTGTAATATTGCCTTGGACTTAAGGAGGCAGATTTGATGGATCAAGTGGATCATAAAATTTTGTTGTGTCTACAAAACCAGGCGCGTATCTCCATGACCGAGTTGGGTAAGGAGGTTGGGCTTTCCCAGCCTGCCGTAACGGAAAGAGTGCGGCGCATGGAGGATAAAGGTATTATCACCGGGTATCGTGCCATAGTTTCACATGAGAAAGTTGGAAAACCGATCATGGCTCACGTGCTCGTGCACACGAATCAATGCAATTCATTTGTTGAGTTTTGCCAATCTGCACCTGAAGTCATTGAGTGCCATAGAATTAGCGGCGAGCAAAATTACTTACTGAAAGTCATGGTTGAGTCTATGCTCAAGCTGGAGCAGTTCGGGGATGAGTGTGGAAAGCACGGGCACTCTACCACGTTAATTGTCCTGTCCTCGCCGGTAGACCATAAACATGTAACCCCCACTTTATTGGACCCTATTTGAGCTACCGTAAATGGCTTGGCAAAGCTCGGTTGTAAACGGACCTGACATCCCTTCGAATGCTGTATTGGTAAAGGCGACCACACTAAGTCTTAGTGCGGGATCAACGAACCACGAATGACCGTAAGCTCCTCCGAGACGCCACGTTCCGGGTGATTCTGCTGTTCCGCTTTCGTCGGGATTTTGGAGTACGGTGAATCCTAGTCCAAAGCCCCGCCCCGGCCAGCCAGCCAAGGGGAGGTTCTCGGTCTGGATGGTGCCCATTTCACGGACCCATTCCTCTGAAAGTAACGGATTGCCGCCGTTTCGCAGGGTTTCCAGCAGCCGCATGAAATCTTTTGCGCTGCCAATCATACCCGAGCCACCAGAGTGGAAAGCCGTGGGACCAAAGGCTCGTGCAGGCTGAAAACGAAGTCCTGCGGTGCCTTCAAAAACCTGCGCAACCTCAAGCTCACGCATCCGCCGGGGTTCTGATATATCGTTGACATAAGGAGCCGCAAGCCGTCCGGCATCGGCGACCGCGAAACTGGTGTCGTGCATACCGAGAGGTTCTGTAACGAGCTTTTTAACAGCAGCATCAAGGGTTGTGCCACATACACGGCTAATGATCGCGCCGAGCACATCAGTAGCAATCGAATATCCCCACGCTTTACCCGGTGCATATAACAGTGGCACAGAAGCCAAACGTTGCAAGTTCTCTTCCAGCGTAAGATTTGAGAAATCCATGCCATCTGATACGCCTGCACGATGATAGGGACCGCCGCCTTCTTCCTCTAAAAAGCCATAGGTCAACCCGGCAGTATGTGTCAGCAATTGGCGTACTGTAATGGAGGGCTGCTCACCACTGATTAATCGGGGGCGAAAATCGGGCAACCAGCGTTCAATAGATTCATCGAGCTTAATCAATCCTTGGGCTGCCAAAACCAAAGCCGCAGTAGATACAATCGGTTTGGATACAGAAGAAAGCCGAAATAAAGCATCCTCATGCATAGGACGTTGTTCTTCTCGATCAGCCAGCCCCGCCGCTCGGACATACACGGGTGAACCGTCCATATATATCATGACGACTGCGCCGACCAGGCGCTTCTCGGCAAGGGTTTGATCTATAACTGCATTTACACGTCCGTCCAGACCAGCTTGTATCGCAAAAACTCTATTATCCAAACCCATAAATATCTCATCCTCTCTATGATCCAGCGGTTACCGCTTGATGGAACTTAGTTTACAGGATGGGAAGACGACATTACATAAGGTAACAAAGGTATTCAGTGAGTATTTGCGTTAAAATAAAATTATATTAAAAGAATGGCCTTGGATTTAAATGAATGGGATTTTACAAGAAGTTATGCTGCGTTTTACAGTGCCTTTTTAAGTTGAGATACGTTGAAAATAGGTGGTAAAATTTACAACAAAGGGGGTTTTATTTATTGAGGATTGTATCGCGTAATAAGTTGGCTTGCTTGGTTGTCCTAGGAGGGATTTTGACCGTAATTGCTACAGGTTTTGGAGGAGGTAAGGAATCTTATAAACTTCCCGATAGCCCAAAGAGGCTGCTGTCTCGACATTTTCAGAATATATGAACGCTTCTATGAGTCGCGATTATGATAAGATGATTTCACTGTCTGATGATTATCGCTTTAAAACAGAACGGGCACGGCTTGATTTTCTAAAAGCCCAGGGAACGCCGATTGATTATCGTATCGTGTCTGTGGATGATTCTAACCCTTCCAAGATTGTTGTTTCGTCGATAACGAAGTATGAGGATATGGAGTTACCTTCCATTAAGCATATTCTTGCTTTTGAGGAAGGAAAGTACAAGCTACAAATGAGAAATGTTGTGATCAATATGATTCCTTCATCACCTGACTACAGAACGGTCGAGTACGAGCCTGAGAAGGTAGATGACAATTTAGAAGGTAATTTCAAGTGATTTTAATTTTTCAATTTTCTAATCCCACGGTCCAAAGCGTATCCAATGAGATACCAGAAAATTAGTGTAGTGAAGTAAACAATAGTTATGGGGATGTCTGCCTCTCGCACAAATCGAAATGATTCATACATCCAAACTAGCGGGCTAATGATAGCCAATAGTATATTATAGTCGTCGTCCCCCGTAATATTTACAGTAATAACTAGACATGAGATTAGGACTAGCCAAAAACGAAAAGATTTCATTGCCTATACCTCCGCAATTGTATTTGTTGTTATAGACGAATAAAAAAAGCTGAAGGTAGCATTTATTCCAAATTTATTTATTAAAATGTATTAAAAAGAACGATATTTCGATCCTATTTACTTGTCACGACTTTTAGTCGTGCGGTATTCGTATGGATTTGAGTGACGCTGGATTCTTTCAGACTTTTCGATTTATGATATACTCTCGATATATGATTTGGATGGGATGGTGATGGCTGAATGAATCGTACACACGACCTAGGCAAGTTAATCAAACTAACTGGAGATAGAGCAAAACTGGACGCTAAAGCAAATGGCACATATATCGTCTACAAAACACCGGATGGTCAATTTGTTAAAGAGTACAGTAATGGTCAAGTCGAACGAATTAAAGAACAGGATATTTTATCATGAATGAGCCGTTTGCTACTATGTTTGTATTCGCAGGAAACAACGGAAGTGGTAAGACTACAATTCGCAATCTAATCGTTGATAGACTGGGTGTAAGTGTTAATATCGATCCAGATGCGTTAGCGCGAGGGATTGATCGTGAAAACCCTGATCGACACAAAGTATCGGCAGGAAAGGAAGCGATTAAGCTAGCGCGGGATTGTATAAGAAATAAACGAGATTTTACCGTAGAGACGACACTTGCTGGTGGCAATGTGATTCGACAAATGCGAGTGGCAAAAGAAAAAGGCTTTGAAGTTATCATGTTTTATGTGGGCCTTGGTGATTATCGTCTTAATATCGAGCGAGTTGCTGCACGAGTTCGAAATGGGGGTCACCACATTGATACCGCTGATATTATAAGACGGCATCAGACCTCACTGGACAATCTTCTCTTACATCTTAAACTTATCGATCATTTAATTGTCATTGACAACAGCAGCTCAGATGGCGTGATTGTATTGGAATCAGATAGTGAAACGATAAAACACCATGTGGCGTTGTTACCGGATTGGGTTAAAATCATTGATTTTTACTTGCAAAATAAAAATACTGGTCAAGAATAAACCAACAACTGTATAATTCAGTGATCGGTTTATTCTGTATTTACATCGTATTGTGTCCACAATGCCAATTCAATGTGTATTGCACCTCAAAACGGAACCCGTTAGTAATAGACTGTTACTATTTTTTAACAAACTTTAGCAAGACGATGAACGGCATCCTGATCGTAGAGGCTTATTGGGGTTTTTTCCCTACACTTTTTTCACTGGACGTAACACTGCGTATCCGTATCCTTCTGGGAAATGCCGCTGATAATCCTGCTTTGTTTCCTCATCCCATTCATACCCCAGGCTGCTAGGGTCAAAGTTCCAAGCCTTCTCCTCCACCATTCTCATAACGTCTCCATTGTTTTTTAAATAATTGAAGAGTGGGTGGAAAAACGCCAGGTAATCTGATTCGGGGATGTCCCGACACTTCATTCCTGCGGGAATCTCTCCATTGTAGTCAGCGGCAACCGGTATTCCATAGAGATATCCCTTCTGACCATCCTGATAGAACCAGCCCGCAGTTTGGCCCAATTGTTTGGGAAGCTTGAGATGAGACATGCTTTCCAATGTCCCGCAAATTTCATCACAATTGTGTCCGTTTCTCCAGAAATCACCGTAGTTTCGAGAAGAAGTATCCCAGATTCCAATAAATTTGTGTGCTGGTATATGCTCGATTTTGACTTCAGCTTCTTGCAAATGATCCTTAACCATCTTATCCCGCTCCTTCAAATGGTAATGATAAGGAGAGAATACCTCAACACGAATGGCCAACGGAATAGGTCGGGGCTCCTTCTGGTATACAGCCGGAGTTACCTCAAACGCTTTTACAAATGCCCGTGTAAAAGCCTCCTGTGAAGAAAACCCATACTTTACTGCAACATCGAGGATGCGGACATTGCTATCCCGGAGTTCCAGTGCAGCACGGCTAATCCGGCGCATCCACACATAATCCCTTAACGTCATTCCTGTAAGAGAATGAAACTGTTTTGTACAGTAGTAAGGGGAGTAGCCTAACTGATCGGACATTCTCAACAACGAAGGTGCTGAAGTAAGATTATTATCAATCCAATCGATCATGAGCTGAACCATTTCGTTCCATTCGTACACGAGGGTTCCCTCCTTTCGACTCCATCTTAACAGCCGGAATACAGAAATATTTGACTTGAGTTGCATGCACTCTTTTGTATTATTCATGAAGCTTTAGTCAAGGGCTATGTTAGTCCTTGTTGTCTTGTTCTATTTTACTCCTCTACATAACGGATATATGGGCGTTGAAAGTACCTTTGATCAGATACGAAATAATATGGTTTGCCTATAACCAGAGGAGGGATCACAGACTTTGAGGAAATATATAATTCTTTATATTCACCTCCGCTAGAAGCATCTCTCTGTATGACCAAGTAATCATCTGTAGTTTTAACTAATTTAGCGGTTTCTGCTGAGTGATGATCTGAATAATAATAAATCCAGCTGAAAATCAGTGAAAAAAATATAATTCTTAAAATAGTTGCAGCCGTTTTATTCTTTGTAATCAACATTCGCGCAAACCTCCCATAATCGATTCTTTCATTTGTAATAAAATATGTATGATTGGTTATTTAACCTGTTTATGTATATTGTAAGGTGTATGATCGGTTGACGAAAGTAACTTTCACACAAAAAGCCTATCTGCCGTTGTTCCGGCAGATAGGCTTTTATAACATAAACGTCCACTATACTTCATGTTTATATGCAGTCTGTGCCTCTACATTGCAATTGCACTGACCACATACTCCCTATTGTCAGTTATTTCTACGCTGACGGGCGCGGGCCTCGCCGCCTTTGCGGCCTGCTTCTTCCCTGCTCATTTTCCCGTCGCTATCACTTTGGTCTGAATTGCCACGGGCTTCGCCGCCCTTGCGTCCGATTTCTTGATAGAATTCCTTGTCATGGTTTTTGGCAGTAGCTTCGCCACCTTTTTCGCCAATCTCCTGATAAAATTCTTTGTCGTGATTTTTAGCAGTAGCCTCTCCACCTAAACGTCCTGCCTCTTCGCGACTCAGTTTGCCATTTTGGTTGTTGTTAGCCATGTTCAATCACTCCTCATCGAATTTTAGTAAAGCGGGTACGTGTATCTATTAACCGTCATGTCAGGAATTAAACATTCTATTTTTTTTATAGAAAATGGTAAATAACTGGATATATCCGCCTCGGTCAGCGTTCCCATGCTTCTGTGTGCAGTTGTTGCTGGCGGTTAAATAATGCCGGATAAATGAACAGGCTGAGCAGCACGCTGGTCAAAATAGCAGAGGTCATGGTAGTGAATACAATTAGCAATTGCAAACGCACGGCGGCAATCGGATTGGCACCTGCGATGATTTGTCCGGTCATCATGCCGGGAAGCTGGACCAGCCCTAACGTTTTTTGCCCCTCGATGGTTGGAATCATACTGGAACGTATGCAATCCTTGAGTATAGGGAAGATGGCTTGTCTAGGCGTGCCGCCTAGCGCCAGAATGAGCATGATTTCAGGCTTGCGCAGCAGGACTTCCGACTTGAGCCGGGACACCAGCAGGCTGGACAAAATCATGGAGCTGCCAATGATCATGCCGCTAATCGGAATCATATATCGGGCTGTCGCAGGAATGATATGCAGGCCAATGAGAAATGTTTGTGTAACGATTTCCACACACAGCAGTGTCAGGAATGACTTCCACATGAGACCGGGGATAAATCGTCCTTTGCGCGCAACATTTTGTGAGGCTACGGTAATCATGAGCAGAATGAATAATACGATAAATCCGTAGCTTTGCATCCCAAAAATCAAATGCAATACATATCCAATCGCCAGCAGTTGGACCGACGCTCTGATCGTGGCGATGATCATGTCTCGGTCCAGACCGAGTTTGAAGGATTTGGACATGACGATAGCGATAAATACAAAACCGAGAGAGAGAATCAAGGCAACAATCGTCATACCCATTCTCCTGCTACAAACCTGCGGGTCTCACTATGCTGCGGAGCATTAAAAAACGTCTCCGTATCCGCTTGTTCTACCAGTCTTCCGTCGATCATCAGCCATGTTTCGTGGCCTACCCTGCGGGCTTGTTCCATATGATGCGTAATCCAGATCATCGTTGTTCCCTCTTTTTTGTTCATTTGCAGCAGCAGTTCCTCAACCTCTTTGACCGAGGCAGGGTCCAGTGCAGAAGTAATCTCATCCAGCAGTAAAATATCCGGGCGGTTCGCGAGTGTCCGCGCCAAGGCCAAGCGCTGTCTTTGTCCGCCGGACAGTTCCTGCGCCTTCTGCTCCAACAGGTCGCGAGTAAGTCCTACGCGTTCCAACAGGCCGGCAGGATCATCCAGCACCGTACCGTGCAGCCGTTCTACGGTTTGGAGATTGTATAGGACCGTTCCCTGAAGCATGGGGGCATCCTGAAAAACCAATGCTACTTTCCGTCTCAGTTCAGGGATCTCCCACTCCGATATAGGTTTGCCGAGGACACGGATATCCCCTTCATCTGGTGTCATTAGGAGGTTGCACAGTGAAAGCAACGTGCTTTTACCAGCCCCTGATGGACCGACCAACGTGGTGATTTTGCCGGGGGAAACTTTTGCCGTAATCCCGTTCAGAACAGCACGTTGCTGTCCAGACCCGGCGAAATATTTGATAATGTGATTGAATTCAATAGCTGGAAATGGATTGAGTTCCATAAATATAGCTAGCTCCTTTGTAGGGGATCGGGAAAGGGATTAGATCCGTTTTATGATCTTATTTTTTATTATATCAGTAATGACTGCTATGCTCTTCTATAAAGGTTCGATGCAGGTTGGCTGTTGTAAACGGCATTTTCTTTGTATAAACTAACAGGATTAGTTAAAATAGAATCTGGATCGACTCTGTATATGTATAAGGAACTGGATTACATAGAAATTCGATGGAAGGGGACAGGATGATGTCGCCTAGAAACGGAGTAAAACTGCAAGATATCCTGCGGGCTGCCGAGGACATTGCCAATGAACAAGGGATGGGGGATGTCACGCTCACCACGCTGGCGCAAAAGCTGCACATTCGCCCTCCGTCCTTGTATAACCACGTGAACGGATTGAACGGACTGCGCCAAGTACTGGCATTGCACAGTCTCGAACAGTTGGAGGAAACTTTGATGAGCGCAGCGGTTGGTAGAGCGGGCGAAGATGCACTGACCGCTATGGGGAAGGCGTATATGCGGTATGCTCGCGAGCGACCAGGTTTGTATGAAGCGATGCTGTATGCAACTGATCGAAATGATACCGAAATGAGGCAGGCTGCGGATCGCGTGGCCGAGCTGGTCATTACCGTCCTGTCCAGTGGTTATGGCTTTAAGGAAGAAGATTGCATTCATGCAGCGAGGGGATTCCGTAGTCTGCTTCATGGATTTGCCTCGCTTGAACAAAAGGGCGGCTTTGGTTTACCTGTGGAAGTGGATCGGAGCATTGAGGTGATGATGGCTACCTTTTTGGCAGGTCTGCGTGTGCGGCAAAAGAGAGATGTCGAGCTTACCAAAGAAGTCTGATTTCAACCTGATGCAGCTAACATGATTGCGTCGCAGACCCGAAGGGTAAAATACATCTGTATAATGTAGATGAGAGACTGCGAATACAGGAGGGGTATGAGTGAACGTACTGGTGATTGGCGCAAATGGAAAAGTAGGCAGACATCTTGTTCGCCTACTGGGGCAGAATAAATCGCATCGCGTAAAGGCGTTGATCCGCCATTCGGATCAGGCCGAAGCGCTTGAACGTTTGGGAGCAGAAACGGTGGTAGCTGACCTCGAAGGGACGGTTGGTGATATTGCCGCAGCTATAAAGGGCAGCGATGCTGTCGTATTCACAGCAGGCTCCGGTGGAAAAACAGGAGCGGATAAAACACTGCTTATCGACCTGGATGGAGCGGTCAAGGCGATGGAAGCCGCCGAACAAGCGGGTATCCAGCGCTTCGTTATGGTCAGCGCCCTACATGCGGAGAATCGGGAGCAGTGGCCTGAATCCATTAAACCGTATTATGTGGCGAAGCATTACGCTGACCGCCTGTTGGAAGCGAGCAACCTGGACTACACGATTCTTCGTCCGGGTGGTCTGACGGATGATGTGGGCACCGGCAAAGTTGCTACCGGTGAGGAGCTCACCAGCCACACCATTTCTCGTGAAGATGTGGCGGCAGCGGTGGTAGCAGCGCTGGAGGAACAGCAGACGTATCAACGTGCAATTAATCTGGTGTCTGGCAGTACGCCTATTGCTGAGGCAATCCGGCTGTAATTACGGATGAAGTTGTTGCAGAGGACGCTTATAAATGACCATAAAGCGAGAAGACGGGCACAATGGTCATCTTCTCGCTTTATGGTCATCTGGAATTACTCCGTTTGATAAAGAGGAAATAGCCAAGAAGGCTTCGTTATTAATAACAGGAGGAAAAGATGAATTCTTGTTTTGAGAGGCATCCCCGGGGGCAGAGTCCCGGGGATGCTTTTTGCTGTTTTCTCAGTACGGCCGTCCCCGTAGCAGTTCCAAGCTCCAACTCCAGCTGAATAGCAGCAAAAGTATTTGCTTAAAACTAATTATATTATTTATAATACTAATATAATTAGTTTATAATTAAGTCAAGGAGATGAGATAAATGCGTATTGTTCAGGTGCAGCATGTGTATCAATTGACGTTTATGCCCCGGCTGTTCCCGGTGAACTGTTATTTGGTGGAGGAGAAAGAGGGGCTCACCTTGGTAGATGCCGGATTGCCATACAGTACCCGTGGTATAGCGCAGGCTGCGGCGCGGATCGGGCAGCCGATTATTCGAATTGCACTTACCCATGCCCATGGGGATCATGTGGGTGCGTTGGATAAGCTCAAGGCAAGGTATCCTGACGCGCAAGTGTTCATTTCCAGGCGGGACGCACCGCTGCTACAGGGCGATGTATCGTTGGAGACAGGAGAACCGGATACTCCTATTCGAGGCGATGTACCGAAGCATATCCTTACCCAGCCTGACGTTTTACTGGAGGATGGGGATCATGTAGGTTCGCTGTTGGCGATCAGTGCACCAGGACATACGCCGGGCTCGATGGCATTTTTGGATACTCGCACCCGAGCGCTAATTGCAGGCGACGCCTTTCAGACCCGAGGTGGTATAGCGGTATCGGGAAGGCTTAAGCCGCTGTTTCCTTTTCCGGCACTGGCTACCTGGAACAAGGGAATTTCGCTGAAAAGCGCCAAAAAGCTGGCGAGTTTCAATCCATCTTTATTAGCTGTCGGTCACGGCAACATGCTGAAGCATCCGCAATCTCAGCTGGAAAGGGCGATTATGGAGATGGAACGACAATCTTCAGTATGATGATTCGGTATTCAGCCAACATTCAGCCAGAACTCACAAAGTCCTAAGCTAAGGCAGATACAATATGGGAAAATAGAAACAGAGAGAGGTGCATCGGATTTGAACGTTTGGAAAGCGAACGGTCTGAAATATATACTTCTATGTAGTCTCATATTGTGTGCTGTCGCTAGTGTCGTTTCGTTATGGAGTTATTCAGGTAGCTCCGCGTCCCAGTCTGCGGCTGTTAGGCAGGGCCCATCCGGCGGGTTTGGGGGAGGGGGCGGACCTGGCGGAGGTATGAGGGGGCCGGATTCGGCGAATAGCGCTGACAGCAAGAATCAGGGGACGACAGACCAACCTACCAACTCCTCCACTGAGGGGACATCGACATCGGGTGACAAAGGTACAACGACCGGGAATGATACGTCTGTATCGAGCGGCAGTGGTGTTGCCAGAGACGGACAGCACAGAGGCCCCGGTGGCATGTCTGGTAACGGATATGGCATGGGCGGTCCTGGCGGTGGTATGGGTGGTGGAAGAAGTGGGAACTCCTCATCTGCTTATGCTACTCCGCTGGCGATTTTCGCCGCTTTGTTCTTCGGTACGTTCGTGTTTATTGCGTACCGGTTTCGGGCTCGTGAATGGAAGCTCGGGGAACGTAATCGAGGACTGATGCTGTGGACTGTGCTGGGTGTGGGTTTCTTTTTAAGAATGGCGATCGCCCCATGGATTTCGGGTCACATGGATTTAATGCTATTCCGGAACTGGGCTACGACAGCAGCGGATAGCTTATCGGGCTTTTACACGAACGGATCAAGTGATTATCCGCCGTTCTATATTTATATTTTATATGTGATCGGTCAAATCGGCTCTACGGATGCTTTCAGTCCCTATATGTCCGTGCTGCTGCGGCTTCCCAATATATTAGCCGATATCGTGACAGCGTACATGCTGTACCGGTTGGCGAGCAAACGGGTCGGCTATGGAATAAGCCTTGGATTGGCTATATTCTACGTGTTTAACCCGGCGGTGTTTATCAATTCGACCTTCTGGGGGCAGGTAGATTCTTTCTTTACTATGCTGATTGTGGGCATGATTGTGCTGCTTGTGGAAAACCGGGTCGGCTGGTCCGCCGTATTGTTTACGGTAGCCGTATTGATGAAGCCGCAGGGAATTATTTATGGCCCTGTTCTGTTTTTTGAGCTGCTGAGACAACGAAAAATACAGCCTTGGCTGTTGTCCATTGGCGGTGCCGTTGTGACGACCATTCTGGTCATATTGCCATTTTCGTGGGGGCAAGAGCCGTTATGGCTACTTGACCTATACAAGGGAACGGTCGGCGAGTATCCGTATGCTTCGGTGAACGCGTATAACTTTTTTGCATTGATCGGTGGCAATTATACGCAGGACACTACAACATTGTTCCTGTTCAGTTACCATACATGGGGTATGATCTGCATTGTGCTGGTGACTTTATTTACATGGTGGATGTATATCCGCAGTCGCAAACCACAATTTGCAGCAGCAGCTGCGCTGGTGCTCATTGCAGGTGTATTTACCTTCGCTTCCAGCATGCATGAACGGTACTTGTTCCCTGCGGCCGCGTTAGCTGTACTGGCGTATCTGTATTTACGAGACCACAGATTTTTGTGGCTTGCGGGTGGATTCAGTCTTACGATTTTCCTGAACACCTTTGATATTTTCTATAGCTCCAACTCTCGGGATCAATACGGTATTATTTTGTGTGTGACATCATTGTTGAATGTGTTGTTGTTTGGGTATTTGGTCAAAGTAGTGTGGGATTGCTCCAAATCGACCACGATTGAGACTGCTCCTTCTACAGACAGAGTTTCGCCAGAACTTCCTTCAGCGCAGCCTGCATGGGGAGCGTCTTCCCAAGGTGTGAACACGACAATTGATAGTTAGTGGAGTATAAAATATGCTAAAAAACCGCCTTTTAACGAAATGAAAGTGGTTGATAGATCAACTGCAATCCATAAGTTAAAGAAGCGGTTTTTTGTTGTCCTCATGTTAGAGTAACATTGTATCTATGTGTCTCAATCCATATATTCGTTCAGTTTCTGTACATCGCAGATGGTAATCTCTCTTGTACCCCTGCTATGAATAATCCCCAGCTGTTCAAATTTTCCGAATTTGCGACTGATGGTTTCGCGGGTGACACCCACATAATTAGCCATTTCCTCGCGTGAAAGGGGGAGGTTTATTTTAATGTAGGAACCATCCGGCTTGCCGTATTTATGTCCAAGCTCAAGAATCATATAGGCGATGCGGATTTCCGGGTCTTTGGTAGCTAGGCTTTGAGCCAGGTTTTCGGTATGTGCCAAGCGTTTAGTAATGGTTTTGAGCAGCTTCAAAGAGATATCGGGATTGTTGCGGATCAACTGCTCCATATCATCCTTGGTGAGCATACAAATATCAGTATCTTTTAAGGCATACGCACTAAAGTTACTCAGCTCATCGCTGTTAAATATGTTCAACTCGCCAAAAAAATCGCCAGTTGTCAGAATGTGCAGAATTTGCTCCTTGCCCTGAGGCGTCATCTTCAGCAGCTTGACATGCCCGCTTTTAATAATGTACAGCGTATCGGATGCTTGTTCCTCGATAATCAGGGCTTCACCCTTCTGATATTTTCGGTGTCGGATCATGGAGCTGACCTTACACAAATCTTCGCAGGACAAAGAGGAAAAGATAGGCACTTTGCGGGCACAGGGCTCCTTTTCGCACTGGCAGGGACAGGACATCTCATTCACATTCATTCACTCCATTCATAAACCGGAAACTACAGGTTATAGCGCATGGTTGTTATTCTGTATCATCTATTGGGGCAAAATGACTTTGATCCTCACCGCAGACGGGACAAACCCAGTCTTCTGGAAGATCCTCAAACGCTGTACCAGGCATAACGTCTTCATCGGGGTCACCGATAGCAGGATCATAAATGTATCCACAGGGCTGACAAACATATTTTTTCATCTCTAGTTCTCCTTGTCATTCAAAATTTTTGTAAGCTCTGGTGCGTCCGGTTTGAGTCCCTGCATGATGGCTGTTTTGTATGGTAGTGAAGCAAGGGCATCTCCAAAGCCAATCACGCCGCAGATAGAGCCGTTTTGTATGAACATACGTGTATAAGAAGCTCGATTTTTAATAATCAGGCTGGTGTCGCAGAATTGTTCATCTACCAGACCGATGGAAAAGAGAGGAGATTCATAGCAGTTCGAAAGGGTTACAGGGAGGGGACGCTGATAGCTGACGGATGCGCCCGCCATATTAGCGCCTGCTATTTTTCCCTGCTCCATTGCGCTTTCCCATAACCCATCTACTCTACTCTGAAATTCGGCTGCATCACCTGCTGCATAGATATTGGCGGAGCTGGTCTCCATCTGCGCATTCACCAGAATGCCTTGTCCAATATCAAGGCCGATTTGGCGAGCAAGCTCCGTATTCGGTACAATTCCGATAGAGTACACGACATGCTCGCAAGGGATAACAGAGCCGTCCTGTAGTTCCACACCTTCTACGTGATCTGTGCCTTTAATACGTTTTACGCCTTGCCCAAGGTTGATCTGAGTACCCCGTTCGGTCATTTGATCGGTCAAAATAGCGGAGGCCTTTTCATCTAGCTGGCGGGGCATAAGCCGATGCGAAGCTTCCAGTATGGTTACAGCATACCCTGCTTGCTGGAAGGACCAGGCGGTTTCCACGCCTTGAATACCGCCGCCGATGATACATATCCGGTCTCCCTGTCGCAATTCTGCTTTAAGGCTATCTGCATCTTGTCGAAAACGGATATTGTGAACGTTCCTTAGAGAAGCCCCATCCAGCACAAGCTTACGGTTGTGAGCTCCTGTACACAGCAGCAGCTTGTCATAAGCAATGGTTTGTCCATCTATTGTTTTGATAGTACAATCCTTTGGATGTATCTCGGTTATCTTGATGCCGGAATACACATGAATTCGTTGATTGGCAAACCATTTTTCCTTTTTGATCAGGATTTTGTCACTGTGCAAATCAGTAAATAGTCCCTTGGAAAGTTTGACTCTGTTATACGGAAAGGATGCTTCCTCCCCGTAAATAGAAATTTCGGCCAGCTCATCATGATCTCTAATCGCTTTTGCCGCGTTGACGGCGGCGACACTGCCTCCGATAATAACGTAATGTTGGTTACCCATTCAGTATCTCTCCTATTCGCTATACGCTACTGTGTTTTAAATAACACTAAGCAGTAGATCTGAGACAAATTCAGCGGCATTTTTAATTTTTTTCACTTTTTCAACTTCTGTAGGAGAGAAACGAATACGTACCGGGAATTCCACATGGGTCATACCCGTTGATTTGATTACATCTGAAGTGCTTTGGACCTTCATATTAGTACCGTTCAAGTAATCCTGTACAACTTCAATGGCTTCCCCGCTCCAGCCGTAGGAACCAAAGGCAGCAGCCAGCTTGCCTTCCAGATTCATCTTTTGCATTTGTTGCAATAGGTCTTCCAATTTGCCCGTCATATCGGCATATTTAGTAGAGCTACCAACGAACACAGCATCTGCTGAGGCAATACTATTCAATATTTCCGTTTCATCCGCTTTATCCACGTCCCATAGCTCCACCTTGATTTGGTTCTCCAAAAAGCAGTCCTTCAGGATGTTTGCCATTTTTTTAGTATTATTTTTTAGGGTGGCATAGACAATCGCTACTTTTTTATCCTCCTTGGTTTCGGTACTCATAGAGGCGTACAAATCAATAAACTTGGCAATATCATGCCGGATTGCGAAGCCGTGGGAAGGTGCAATCATCTCAATATCCAGATCGGCAACAGCTTCGATTAATGTACGCACATATCTGCGATGTGGATGAATAATAGCCTGATAGTATCCGATAAAGTCCTCGGTGATATCAAAACCAGCCTCATCGGCAAATAGATGCTCTACAGCCACGTGTGTACTGAAAATATCGCAAGGGAACAAGATTTTATCTTCTATACAATACGTAATCATGGTTTCTTCTGTATGCAGATAAGGAGTTTCTTTGAACAGCAGCGTTTTGCCTCCAATGTCCAGTTGATCTCCATCCTTGATTACGAGGAAGTTGCGATGCTGAAGCTTGTACATTTGTTGAATTTCCGGAACGGCAATCTCAGTGCAGACAATCGTAGCGTTCGTTGCCTTGGAAGCAAGTGCAGCCAATCCGCCCGAGTGATCTGGTTCCGTGTGATTGACGATGATATATTGAATATCCAATGGATCGATCAATTCGGTTACAGCTTCGGCAAATTCTCTACCGAACGCCATATCCACGGTATCCACAATGGTTGGCTTTCCGGTTTTTAATAGATATGCATTATAAGTTGTACCCTTTGATAGTAAAAGACGATGAAAGGGAACCTCACGATTATCAATTTTTCCTACCCAATAAATATCCTTTGCCAGCTTGAATCCGGGCTTCATAGGAATAACCTCCTGCTTGTTATTGTTTTAGCATCTTGCATAATCCGATTCTAGTTGGATGTGTCGATGAAAAAGATGATTGAAATCAAATTTTTAAATATTTTAAAAGTATTTTCACTTAAATTTAGTTTTGTGATTGCAATCACAAGTCGAGCGAAATAATCCAATACAATAAAGGTATTAATCCATCTTAAGCAAATTTAATTTCAAACAGGAGCGTGAACCAATATGAAAAAATCAAATCTCATTCAATTTCAGGAATATAAGGAAGCTGCGTTTACAAAACGAATTGTGCATAAGGAAGCCGACAATGTAATTTTTATTCTCAACTTTACTCCTAATGCTGAGTTGCCAACACATAATCACCCAGGAGCGAATGTATATTTGCTTGTTCTTGAAGGCAGCGGTATTGTAACTGTGAACGGCGAAGCAACGGAAGTTGTCCAAGGGGATATCATTCATGTTACGGGAGATGAGCACTTTTCCTATCGTGGCGGTGCAGAGGCAAATTCCAGTCTGCATGTAGTGTTGACCCAAACGCCAAGTGAAAGCTATGCGCAGAACATATAAAAGAGGACACAGCAGCAACATGCTCATATAAAAAAAAGAAAAAGGTTATTTTTTTTACACTCGTATTGATAATGAATATCATTATCAAATTTTAAGAAGAGGTGTTAATAGCCAATGCAGACAGTAGATTACAAACAGGTGCCAGGGCACTGGATATTAGCAAGTCTCGGTAAGCGCGTGCTTAGGCCCGGAGGGTTAAAAACGACACGTTGGATGATAGAGGGACTTGACGTAACCGGGCAGGATGAGGTTATTGAGTTTGCCCCCGGATTGGGTATAACTGCCCAAATCACACTGCGGCTTAATCCCCGTCGTTATATTGCGATTGAACAGAATGAGAAGGCGGCTTCTATCGTAAAAACGTATGCAAGCGGAGCAAATCGGGAAGTCATTATTGCCGATGCTGAACAGGTTCCGTTGCCGGATGCCTCTGCGACGGTGGTATATGGGGAAGCCATGCTGACGATGCACACAAGGGCCAAGAAGGCGCAGATTATTTCGGAAGCCAGGCGGCTTTTGAAAGCAGGTGGGAAGTATGCTATTCATGAGATGTGCCTTGCTTCTAACCATATTGAGCCTGCGCTCAGAAAACAAATTTACAAGGATTTGGCTGTATCCATGAGAGTTAATGCGACACCGTTGACGGTGTCAGAGTGGGAACAGTTACTGAAAGAGGAAGGCTTTAAGGTCGTTAAAATCTATACGGTTCCCATGCACTTATTGCATTTGCCACGTATCATTCAGGACGAGGGCTGGTTGAGATTTGGGAAAATTGCCTTTAACCTTATGCGTAACCATGCTGCCCGGACAAGGGTTATGGGTATGCGCAAGCAGTTTGTAAAGTACGCCGACCATCTGCAAGCAGTCAGCATCATCGCTGAGCGATAGCCTGAATTCACGAATAAGAGAATAAAGCTTTTTACGCAATACGAAAAAAAGGAGACGAACCCCTATTCAGGGATTCGTCTCCTTTTTGTATATTTGCTGCTTTGGTTTGGCCGCTGGCGTGCGCATGCTTTGCACCCCTCTGTTCGTCATATAATACGCGTAACGAAAATTTCCAATTCCTGATGTTTTACATTACCATAGTGACTGAGACCATTGGAATAGTTAACCAAAATAATAAAATAGGCATACTTCAAAAGGAGGAAGCGTGTTATGAAGCTGCATCGAGCCATTGTGGTGGATGATGAAACCTTTACTCGTAAAGGGCTGCTTCAACTCATGGATTGGCAAGCCTGTGGTTTTGAAGTCGTAGGAGAAGCTGATAACGGTGAGGATGCGCTGGAGCTAATCAGCCGTATTCACCCGGACCTGGTCATTACCGATATTCGTATGCCTGTGCTGGACGGGTTAGAGCTGATTAGGTCTGTGCTCGAACAGAGTACAGAACATCCCGCGTTTATTATCTTAAGCGGCTATAGTGATTTTGCTTATGCGCAGCAGGCAATCCGCTATGGGGTTCATGATTTTATGCTTAAGCCGATTGATGAGGGTGACTTTTCGGCTACATTGCGCAAGCTGAGTGAAAGACTGCATCGTGAACAGCAGAATGCGCAACGATATCAGAATCACCATGCAGGTGGGCTGTTAGAGACTGTGATGATGAACCCAGTGGATGATGTAGTGGTGACACAGTGGGAGCAGCAGCTACGGCTTGGGGAAGCCACTTATATGTACTATGTACTCGTCGAGCTGAATGACCAACATCCCTGGCGCTCCGGTGACAATAATATCATGCTATCGCTTTTCCAATTCAGGGAGCTTATAGAGCAAGCGCTTCATCGGTTAATGGATGGCAAGTACCCTCTCTATGTTCATGAGCATCGTAACCGGATTGGTCTTATCGTACCGGACTTCCTTTTGGAGTGTTTTGAAGGCAAGGTCGAAGTTCTTATGAAAGCGCTACAACGCGAGATAGAGGGGATGAAGACACTAAAAGATCAGCTGGGAAGTCGAGTTTTCATCTATGCAGGAAAGCCTGTGAATCGGTTGCAGGATATCCAGCAGTCCTATGCCTGTGCGAAGGAGGCAGTGCTCCATAAATACATTTATGACCATGGCGGTATTGTTGTATATCTACAGGAGGAAATGCCACCACTTCACTATAAGACCATCCCTCAGGACGTACTGGATCGCTTGACGGAACAAGTTGAGGAACTGCGGTTGGATGAGCTGCGTGTGGCCGTGGATTATTTATTTAGCAGCTTTCGGGAGGAGTGTTATGCTCCTGAGGCTATGAAAATGAGTCTGCATCAGTGCGTACTTAGTATCGTTCGGGTCATTCAAAACATGCAGGGAGATGAGCGCTCACTTCAGTCACTAGAACCGATGATGAACTGGCAGGACATGAACCTGTCCCTGGGTGAACTACAGCGATTGTTTACAGCTTTTGCCGAGGAAAGTGGAAGGTATATCGGGGTTCTGCGCAAGGATTGTCAGCAAGGAGGCATCCAGCACATCCGTGCTTACATTGAGCAGCATGCCGCCGAGAATATAAGCCTGAAAAGTATTGCGGCTCGCTTTTACATGAACCCGGTATACCTCGGTCAATTGTTCAGAAAAACGTATGGTGTGTACTTTAACGAATTTCTGCTGAAATTGCGCGTTCAGGAGGCGAAACGCTTGTTGCGGCAGACGGATCTGCGGATTTATGAAATTGCTGAGCGCGTGGGCTTCGGCAGTTCAGACTACTTTGTTACCCAGTTTGAAAAGATGGCGCATGCCACACCAAGCGAATACCGCAACAGCCTGATTGTTGGCAACGAGTCAGAGAGGGCCGGCGAATGAAGATGCTGAGAATGACTCTTGATCATGTACGACTGCGAGATAAAATGCTGCTGCTTTATTTTCTCTGTGTTTTTACGCCTGTAGTGCTGACCAATCTGATTTTTTACCATGTCACCTCGCAAAACGTGAAGGAACAGCGTATGCAGGATATTTCGCGCGCACTGGAACAGATTAAAATTGAATTTTACCGTGAATTTGAAGATGCGATGGAAATCTCGTCTATCTTTTATACGGATCATCAGCTCAATGAGGTATTGGAAGAAACATATCCCCACCCTGCTGACTATATCGCCGCTTATGACTCTTATTTACGTCATATCTTGAACAACACTTACAGTCCTGCATACCATTCCGTAGGTGGAATTACGATCTACACCAATAATTCAACGCTGCTGAATTCCGGGGGAATCAGCTTTATAGATGAGGGAGTCAGAAGTTTGCCATGGTATACCAAAATCTCGCCTGGACGCCAGTCCAAGCCTATATTTGTACGTACCGATGACAGTACAGGTGAACAGACGTACCCTTTTAGCCTGATTCGGCGGATGAACTACTTTTATTCCCAAAATGGTCGTGAAAAAATACTGAAAATAGAACTGCGAATGTCGTCCATTCGGGAGATTTTCAATAACCTGAATTTGCAGGGAAGTCTCTTTCTGCTGAACGAACGAGGGGGAATCGAATATACAACGGACCCCAAAGTGGATATAAACCACAAAAATGTGGCCTATAACACTCTCAAGCTGCCCGAGGACACGATGGAGTTCAAGACAAATTATGTGCTTACGAGCAATCTGAATGGCTGGAGCATTGTGGCTGCGGTATCGAGAGATGCAGTGCTGTATGAAATGCAGGAATCCCGCAATTTTGTGCTCTTGTTAACCTGTGTAAATATGCTGCTGCCTACATTAATCATTATTTGGATTACACGTTCGTTGAACGTGAGGATTCATCGTATTTTAAAGCACATGAAAAAGGTGAAAAACCAGCATTTTGAGCTGATTCGCGGCACAGAGTCGCGAGATGAGATCGGGCAATTAACAGGGGAGTTTAATCGGATGACGCTGAAAATAAAGCGACTGATTAACGATGTCTATATGGCCGATATACAGCGAAAAAATCTGGAAATTCAGCGCAGACATGCCCAGTTGAATGCACTTCACAGTCAGATCAACCCACATTTTCTGTTCAATGCACTGGAGACGATTCGCATGCGGAGCTTGATGAAGCATGAGGATGAGACAGCGCGCATTATTCATAACATGGCACGGATTTTCCGCAATTCGCTGGTGTGGAACAAGGATCGGGTTACTTTGCGGGAGGAGCTGGAGCTGATCCGTTGTTTTCTGGAAATTCAGCAATATCGCTTTGGTGAGCGAATACAGTACGAAGTGCAGGCTCGCTCTGAAGACTTGGACAATCTGCTTCCCAAAATGGTCGCGCTGACACTGGTTGAAAATGCAAGTATCCACGGCATTGAGCCGCTAAAGCATGGAGGACGCATTGAGATTCATTTTGAGCATGAGGAAGGACAACTGATTCTAACGGTTCGGGATGATGGGGTGGGCATGTCTGAGGAACAGGTACAACGCTTGTATGGTTACATGCAAAGGCAGGAAGAAATGGGTGAGCGTATAGGTCTGCAAAATGTCATCTATCGTCTTAAGATTTACTACGGGAGCCGCTTTGAGTTTGCCATTCGCAGCGCACCCGGCGAAGGTACGGAGATTCGAATTAGGATTCCTGCGGATCGGGAGTGAGGTGGAGAGCAGTACCTATTTTGCTTTGAAGGACCTTTACCTATAGTTTTCTAAGTAACACCTTTAGATTGACAGGTGAACGAAATGAACAGCATTTTATAAAATGAAAGTGCTTACAATTTAGGGCGTGCGGGATTCTCAGCACTTGAGGTACATGCGCACGATATTCACACACAATCGACAAAAGAGGGCGAAAGGGGAGGGTCTGGCATGACAAGCAAAAGGTTCGGAATCATCACTCTGGTAATGGTTATGATGGCGTCTATGATCGCTGCTTGCTCAGGGAGCTCGGGCAAGGAGCCGGCGTCAGGAGATAGCAAGGAGAAGGTCACATTCACGTATTTTAATGCCACTGCGGGGAGGGACACTAATACCAATGAAACGCGGATCGGCAAAATCCTGGAGGATCAGACGGGGGTAAACTGGAAGCTGGAGCATTTGGTGGGTGATTCCAATACGAAGATTGGTACATTTATTGCCAGTAACGATTACCCGGATGTGATAGTACCGGATGGCACGATCGATAAGCTGCTGGATGCCGGGGCTTTTATTCCCCTGAATGATTTGATCGACAAATATGGACCCAATATTAAGCGTGTATATGGACCGTACTACAACTTGATGAAAGCGGAGGATGGGAACATTTACTTTCTGCCGCTCAGTGCGGTGGTAGGCGATTATTTACCTGCACCT
Organism: Paenibacillus sp. FSL H7-0703; assembly: GCF_038003485.1. Taxonomy (NCBI): domain Bacteria; kingdom Bacillati; phylum Bacillota; class Bacilli; order Caryophanales; family Paenibacillaceae; genus Paenibacillus; species Paenibacillus sp. FSL H7-0703. The sequence goes on from NZ_JBBOPF010000001.1 coordinate 3,525,094, forward strand.
AACTTAGAGCAAGGAGCCTTTTGGGTGCAACGCAGGGTATTAAAAGAAGCGGGATATCCAAAAATCAAAACACTTGACGAGTATTTAGCCCTGATTCGTAACTATGCGAAAAAGCATGCAGATGAGGGATTGACTGGGTACCTGGCGTTAACCACGCAGGATAGGTTTTATGCTCTTACGAACGCGCCGATGCATCTGGCAGGCTATCCGAATGATGGCGGCACGATTATTGATATGAAAACACACCGGGCCACGGATTATGGAGATATGGAAATCACAAAGCGGTATCTGAAAGAGCTAAATCAGCTCAATGTAGAGGGCCTATTTGATAAATCGTCCTTTGTGGACAATTACGATCAATATTTGGCAAAGCTGACCTCGGGTAAGGTGCTGGGCTTTTTCGACTACCGCTGGCAGGCGGGGCAGGCCCTGAATAATCTGCAGGAGGCTTCCAAGCAATCGGGCAATGATGATATGGAGTATATAGGGCTGCCTGTTGTATACGACCAGAATATAAAGGATCAGTACATTGATCCTTCGTCATTCGTTAATAACCGAGGCATAGGAATTACGGTCAGTGCCAAGGACCCGGTGCGTATCATCAAATTTTTTGACAACCTGCTGACGGACGAAAACCAGATATTATCCAACTGGGGAATCAAGGGAGAAACCTATGATGTAGATAAAAAAGGACGCTTTTACCGGACTGAGGAGCAAATTAAGCAGACTGGTCAGGACGCGTTCCGCGAATCATTCGGGTTCAAATATTTTGAATACAGTTGGCCGCGATACGGTAGCGGTTCTACCCTGCCTGACGGCAACTCGGTTGGCCCCGGACGGCAGCCTGAGGTTGCGCGTATGTCCTACACCGAGGGAGATAAAAAGCTACTAAAAGTCTATGGTGTAGAGTCCTTCTCGCAAATGTTTTCCGCACCTGACGAGCGCCCATGGTATCCGGCCTGGAGTATTCCGATTGCTCAAGGCTCAACTGCGCAGCTCTTCCAGCAAAAGAAGGGGGACCTACAGCGCAAATATTTCCCGCGTTTGGTGCTGTCTGCACCGGAGCAGTTTGATGCGATTTGGAATGAATACACCACTGAATTCAACAAGCTGGATGTAAAGGCGTATGAGGAGCTGATCACGAAGGAGGTTGCCAAAAAAATCGAAAATCCCGGTAAAAAGTAAAGGAGGAAGCAGCTATGGGCCACTCGTCACCACCACCTGTCACGATCTCCTCGGATCATTTGCCGCCCTCGCGGCGAACCGGCTTTAGGGGATTTATGCACAAGCTGAATCAGCAACGGGCACTGGTATGGATGTCCGTCCCTTTTTTAATCTGGCTGTTCATCTTCAAGTATTTGCCCATCTGGGGCTGGACGATTGCCTTTCAGGATTTTAAGCCTGCCCGCAAGTTGCTCGATCAGCAATGGGTCGGATTAAAACATTTCCATTTTCTATTTCAGGATGAACACTTTCTGCGGGTCATGCGCAATACGCTGGCGATGAGCTTTATTAATCTGGTGCTGGGCTTTGTCACCGCTATAACATTAGCGATTTTGCTGAATGAGCTTCGTCAGATCATGTTCAAGCGGGTCGTGCAGACGGTCAGCTATCTGCCACATTTTATTTCGTGGGTGGTCGCGGCTAGCATCATCAGTACGGCGCTGTCTGCGGATGGCGGCATCATCAATGAGGTGCTGATGTGGCTGGGGTTGATTAAGGAGCCTATTCTATGGCTGGGCGAGGGAAGCTATTTTTGGGGCATTCTCGGTGCATCGGAGGTATGGAAAAATGTCGGCTGGAACACCATCATTTATTTGGCCGCGATGACGATGATTGATCCCTCGCAGTATGAGGCAGCCGAGATGGACGGAGCCGGGCGTTTTCAGCGGATTTGGCATGTGACATTACCGGGGTTGAAGCCTGTATTTATCATCCTGCTCATTATGAACATCGGCAATTTACTGGAATCCGGCTTTGAACCGCAATACTTACTGGGCAACGGCATGAACGTGGATTACTCGGAGAATCTGGATATTTTCGTGCTGAAATATGGTATTCAGATGGGTAATTTCTCGCTTTCCATTGCTGCTGGGATGTTCAAAACGGTGGTCAGCTTCATCTTACTGTTTAGCGCCAATCATATTGCGAAGCGGTTAGGGGAGGAGAGGCTGTTCTAGAATAAAGGGAGTTATGGGGGGAGAAAGCCGCTCCGCGTGCGGATTGTTCTTCCGATCGCTGTTATCCCCGTATTTTCTTATTGGAATAAAGATCATAGGTTAAAATCCGGGGATAAAGGCGAACGCTCCGCTTCTTCAGAACAATTCCGCCCGCTCCGCTGCTACCCGCCGTAAAGTCACTTTTTTTGAGAACTGAGGGTAGTGGCAAGGGGAGAGTTTATGGAAGGCGCGTGACTCGCGCTTCCTTGGGTAAATGTGCCATCATGGTTGGCTCAGCTTCGCTATCGCTTGTTTTTAGGATTGTGCTAGTGGTGGTGGTAACAGAAGGTGCATGCTCATGCATACTACAGGTGCAAGTCAGTGGATTTTTAGCAGGCCGCTTCGCTGACCTCATCAAAACCTTATCAAACGAACTAAAACATGACTTCTTATAGTACCAATAATATTTCACCAAGGTTAACTCCAATTGCTACTAATATAACCACTCAAAATAACAGTTCCAAGTAACAGCACCAACAAGCTCCAATAACAATTAGTTGAATTAGGGTGCGCGATCCAAATGCCTAAACTATTTTTTAGAAAGGAGCGGAAGTCATGGGCAAAGGGAAGGCCGTACACGGGCGATTTCGGGCCCCCTCAGATCGAATTTTTGATGCGTGCAATATCGTGTTTATGCTCTGCCTGATGGTGTTCACGCTGTATCCGTTTTTAAATACGCTGGCGGTTTCGTTAAATGAAGCGAATGATTCGATTCGGGGCGGGATCTATTTGTGGCCACGTGAATTCACTTGGAGTAATTATGAATTTGTGTTCAAGGAAGCGACGATTTTCCATGCTACGCTGATTTCTGTATTACGTACAGTTGTGGGCACAGTGACTTCGGTGTTTTGCTGCGCGATGGTGGCGTACACGATCAGCCGGCCGGAATATGTGCTGCGCAAATTTGTTTCGATTGCTTTTATTTTAACGATGTATTTTAGCGGTGGATTGATTCCGAACTTTCTCCTGATTCGTGAGCTTGGGATGCTGGGGACTTTCTGGGTGTATGTCGTGCCGGGATTGATTGGGGTGTTTAATGTGATTGTCATTCGCTCCTTTATTGAGGGATTGCCGGAAGGGATTTTGGAGTCGGCGCGTATTGACGGGGCTGGGGAGTTTGCCACTTTTATGCGCATCGTTTTGCCGCTGTGTGTTCCCGTACTGGCGACGGTGTCGCTTTTTACAGCGGTCGCGCAATGGAATTCCTGGTTCGATGTGTTTTTGTACAATTCGTCATATGAGCAATGGAGCACTCTTCAATATGAGCTGATGAAAATACTGCAAAATTCCAATACGTCTGTTAACGCTCAGGATTATGCGAGCCAATTCGCTGGTTCGGAAAATCTGGCGAAGTCGGTCACGCCTACCTCGATTCGGGCCACGATGACGATTGTCGCTTCAGTGCCTATTATTTTAGTTTATCCCTTTTTGCAAAAATACTTTGTGAAGGGTATGACCTTGGGCGGTGTCAAAGGATAGTAAATGAAAACCAATGGTGCCAAATACCAATTCCAAAAAATTGGAGTACGGGAGGGATTGCTTTGCGGTCATGTTGGGTTAAGCCTTTTTGTCTGGTACTGGCGGGAGCGCTGTTGTTATCGCCTGTTGGTTGGTGGGGAGAGTCTGTGGCAAAGGCAGCTCCGTCTATAGAACATTCCCCGCCCGTTTCGGATATGGTGCTATCGGCGGGTAGTATCCATAAGACCATTGGAACGTATGGATTTGAGCAAGGAAACAGCGACGGCTGGAAGCCCCGAGGAACTTATACCCAAATTGCATCCGTCACGGAAGCAGCATATGGCGGCACGCACAGTCTGAAGGCAACCGCTCGTACAGCGGCTTGGAACGGGGCGGAGCTGGATGTGAAGTCGCTGTTGCAGCCGGATGTGGAGTATGAAATTAGTGGCTATGTGAAGCTGGATGGTCATTCTGCGAGTCCGAGCATGGTTAAACTTACAGTGGAGCAGCAGCCGACAGGCGGGACTACGACATGGAAGACGGTAGCGCAGACAGAGACGGCGGATACATCATGGATCAAACTTCAGGGGAAATATACTTTTACCGGGGGGATGGATGCATTGAAGCTGTATGTGGAAAGCTCGAATCCCGCGCAGGCCTACTATGTGGATGAGGTAGAAATAACACAGGTATCGAAGACGCCAACGGAGCCGGCCAATGGTATCGTATCCGGGTTTGAAGATGGTACGGCTCAAGGATGGGTGTCCCGTATGGGTACCGAGACCGTACAGGTTTCGGACGCCGATGCACGAAGCGGCTCATACAGTCTGCTGACAACAGGCAGACAAAAGACATATGCCGGACCCAAGCTGGATGTGACTGCTACGATGCAAAAGGGCAGCCGATATACGGTCAGTGCCTGGGTGAAGCTGGCGCCGGGTGAGCAGCCTGCCAAGGTGAGGCTCAGCGTACAGCGTGATCATCAAGGGGATAGTGCGTATGAAACTGTTGTAGGCGACACGGCTACTACGACAGGGGGATGGATGCATTTGTCTGGTACGTATACGCTTGCGCACGATGCAGACACCGTTTCCATGTATTTGGAAACGGTGGAAGGAACGTCTTCCTTTTATATGGATGATTTCGAACTGTCACTTGTACCTCCGCTGGCTATTGAAAAGGACATTCCTTCTTTGCATGGATTATATGGGGGACAGTTTAGCATTGGCACGGCGATTGAAGCTTTCCAGACCGAAGGGGCTTACGGAGAGTTGGTACAGAAGCATTTTAACAGCGTCGTTGCAGGGAATGCGATGAAGCCAATCTCCTTACAACCGTCCGAGGGACAGTTCCATTGGGAGGAAGCAGACCAAATTGTGCAGTTTGCTAGACAGCATGGATTGGAAATTCGCTTCCATACTTTGGTGTGGCATAACCAAACTGGGGATTGGATGTTCAAGGATAAGAATGGACAGCCGATGACGCCGACTGCTGAGAATAAAAAGCTTTTGCTGGATCGGCTGGAGACGCATATTCGCGCTGTTGCAGCCCGGTATAAAAATGTCATCACCGATTGGGATGTGGTGAATGAGGTCATTGATCCTGATCAGCCGGATGGCATGCGCCGTAGTAAGTGGTATCAGATTACCGGTACTGATTATATTGAAAAAGCATTCCGTGTCACGAGGGAAGTGACGGGCCCGAACGCACGGCTATTCATTAACGATTACAACACGCATGAGCCGAAGAAACGGGATTTTCTGTACAATTTGGTACGTGATCTGCTCGCTAAAGGTGTACCGATTGACGGGGTAGGCCACCAATCGCATATCCGCCTGGAGTTTCCCGCTATTAGCGAGATTGAGCAGTCCATAGAAAAGTTTGCTTCGCTTGGTCTGGATAATCAGATTACCGAGCTGGATATGGGCCTTTATTCCAATGACACAGATCGCTATGAAACGATTCCAGAATCTATGCTGATCCGGCAGGCTCACCGTTATCGGGCGTTGTTCGATATGTTTTCAAGGCAGCAGGATCATATCAGCAATGTGACGATTTGGGGTACGGATGATGGAAATACGTGGCTCAGCACGTTTCCGATAGCCCGGTTGGATAAGCCGCTACTATTCGACGAACGGTTAAAGGCCAAATATGCCTATTGGGCACTTGCTGATCCGTCCAAAGTTCCGCCGTTGCCAGCAGGGAATAACGAATAAATGGTTTTAATACATGGCGGGCTTGTTTTGCCTTATTTTATGCTGTATCGAACGTCGCCTTATACAAGCATAAAAGCAGGCTGTCCTTCACATGTGACATGTAAAGGACAGCCTGCTTTGTTATCGTAAAGGAATTGCAGTTTTATTCCAAATTGGCGTGTTGACCAAACATAGATTTGGAGGTCAGCTTGCGCAGATCCATCGTTCTGAGTACCAATGCGTCACCGTACAACAGCAGGGTCTGCTCAAACAATGAGCCCATGGGCTGAATCGTCTGGTAGTCCTTGTTGGACGGGTCCTTGGCCGCACCAGGCAGCTTGACGATGACATCGGCCAGTTTGCCAATGGTGGAACCGGGAGAAGTGGTTAGTAGCGCCAGAGAGGCTCCGAGTTTCTTTGCTTTTTCTGCCATGGAGATCAGGCTTTTGGTTTCACCAGAGCCTGAACCGATAATGAGCAGGTCACCCTCGCCCAAACCGGGAGTTACGGTTTCCCCGACTACGTAAGCTTGAATTCCCATATGCATCAGCCGCATTGCCAGCGAGCGAATCATGAACCCTGAGCGGCCCGCACCTGCCACGAATACCTTATTGGCAACGGCGATGGAATGGATCAGCTGTTCCGATTCCGTATCACTGATCAATTGTGGAACCAATTGTAGCTCCTTGAGTACCTCAGATAAATATTGAGAGGTTTCCATTGGGGTTAACCTTGTTTGATAAGCTGTTGCATTTGGGAAGCTACAGCCTTTTTGTCGTCCTCGCCAGTGATACCACCGCCGACGATAACCAGATCCGGTTGAGCCTTCACGACCTCAGCCAATGTGCTCAGCTTAATACCGCCAGCCACGGCAGTTTTGGAGTTTTTCACGACTTTTTTGACGGTTTGCAGTGCTTCGAACGGGCTTTGTCCTTCAGCTTGCAGATCGTAGCCTGTATGCACACAGATGTAGTCAACGCCCAGAGCGTCGATTTCCTTCGCACGTTGCTCCAGGTTTTTAACACCGATCATATCCACCAGGATTTTTTTGCCGCCTTGTTTTTTCGCTTCTTCTACTGCGCCTTTGATTGTTGCATCTTCAGCTACAGCCAAAATCGTAACGATATCCGCACCAGCCTCGGAAGCTTTTAGCACTTCATAGCCCCCTGCATCCATAACCTTCAGGTCAGCCAGCACTTTCAGATTAGGGAATGCTTCTTTCATTGCTTTTACTGCATGAAGCCCTTCATTGATGACAATCGGCGTACCGATTTCTACGATATCAATATACGACTCTACTTCTTTTACCAATGCAATCCCTTGCGGGATATCTACTAAGTCTAAAGCCAATTGAAGTTCCATGTTATTAACTTCACTCCTTAAGTGAATTTATATTTTGATGAACAGGTACATGCTCTGTTGAGTATCAATCTATACTTTAGTTTCATGCACAGGTTTGATTGTAAGGCCCAGCTACCCGGTTGAAAAGTACGCACTAATTCGTAACGTAGTTACCCCCACGATACTATAGCATCATAAAAACCATCCATGAGAGAGCCTACATTTTGTTTTCTTTTAGCATTATTTCTATAAGGGGAGTCAACTATTCATAACCGATAACCGTACACAGCAATGTAAGGTTGCAAAAAAAGAAGGTAGCGATGATTGAATTGACTTCAAGTTAGGTTTTGACTATATTTGTAATATAATGGTATGCAAAAAATGGAGGCTAAGAGTATAACTACCCTGAAGAGTAGCCGCTGTGCTAAGGGGTAATCGCAATTTTCAGGATAGGGAGGCGGGTTTTAGTGGAAGAGGTCCTGAACCAAAGGGAAGCCATTTATTTGTTGTCGGACAGCCACGAACTCGATAAAGCTTGTGAGTTGTTTAGAATCAGCTACACACATAATGATTGGGATGAAGCAAACAAAGTAGCAGACTATCTGCATACGTTGGCTGAAAACCTGTATCACACCCAACTGAGAAATGCTGCAGACGGCAAGTATGAGACATTGGACACCAAACACCCGCTAGTGTTTTATTATGCTTACAGTTATTTGGCGAAATCTATTTACTATCAGAATATGGGCAAGTATGAGGAAGCCAGAAACTATATTATGAAGTATAGCGAAATGGGTTGGTTTATGGGGCTGGATCAGAGCGGTCACGAAGAAGTAGAGAGATTCCGTTTCCTCGCCAAGGCCAATTTATTTACGATTGAATTACTTTCGGGGAGAAGGGAACTTTTGCCTGAGTACGTTCAATTTCTTCACGACAATGACGAGGAGCTACTTCCAGGATTGGTTGGTATTGCCGAAGCAGCTAACCTGAATAATTGGAATATAGACGACCTGCTGAACGATTTTGCCGATGATATTAAGATATTTGAAGGTTATGAAGATAGAGCAAACCGCGTATATTATTTAAAACTGGTCAACCAATTGGCCATTTACCATTTCAAGAAGAAGCAGTACTCCGTTGCCTTAAATTATGTCCTTGATTCTCTGCAATTCTCTGCCAGTGTAGAAGCGGATGCCGATTTCAGGACACTGGTTGCTCTGTTTGAGACTTATCGAGATTTGGCAACACCATCACAGCAAGAGCAATACCAAACCATTTTATTAAGGGGGCTTCATAATGAAAAAGGCATTAATCTCGGTAACTATGGTCTTGGCGTTTCTTAGTATTGCTCTTCCGTTGGGAAATATTTTGGGAGGGTTAGACCCTGTGATTCCTTCAAATCATGGTGTTTTTTCTTATACTGCTTGAGTTTCAGATTTAGACCTTCAAGCCCGATAGGGCTTTTGTACATAAAAGGAGCACACTTTTACGCATTTTGCGATCAGTGTGCTCCCCTTTTTTATGGCAAGATTTATTTTACGACATACGAAGTCAGGTCATTGGCCAGATGTTGCATCGTTTCACTCGCCTTTTGCATACGCTCCATCACTTCAGTGAAAGAGCCTACCAGAGTCGCCTGCTCTTGAGAAGAAGAAACAATTTGCTCAATTTCCTGCTCCATTTGACGAATGGAGTTCTGTACATCCTTAAGGGCTCCTTCAATATCGACCGTCGCCTTTTTGGATTCTACGGATAGCTTGCGCACCTCTTGAGCGACGATACCAAAGCCTGCTCCTGCTTCTCCGACACGCGCGGCCTCGATCGCTGCATTCAATCCAAGTAGGTTGGTTTGGTCAGAAATTTCCTTGATGAACACAGCTACCTGATTGATTTTACCTGAGTTTTGTACGGCGATTTGGGTGTTTTTCAAAATCTGTTCACTGGTTGCCTGAAGCTCCTCGGAATGAGCCGCCACATGCTGTACCATATCAATGAGCTGCTCAGTGATGGAGAGGTTCTCAGATACGATTTGATCCAGTTGATTTTTGTTAGTCAAATTATAAGAGGCCGCAAACGCTGCGATGACTTCACCTTTCTCGTCAAATACAGGAATACTGATCATATCAAGAGGAAACCCTAGAATTTCAGCAGGGATGTGGGTCAGGCTGGGCTCACGTCCATTTTTAAGCATGGCAAAATCTTTATAGTCTTCGAGCAGCTCCGAACCCGTTTCAAAGCCGAGGTCCATACCCTCAGATTGGGTATACATAAGGACATGAGTGCGGTCGAAGAGAGCAAGGGTCACTTTCTCACGCATAATCTGTTGTATGTAGGGAATGGCTGCAATTAATGCATCTATTGTATTCAAATAGATAACCTACCTTTCTTTACTAGATATATTTTTTATAGTCTCGTATATAGTTGTCGGTCTAAAGACGGATAGTTATAAAGATATTGAAAATTTAAAGGGAAATGAAAGCTTCAGAAAAAAAAGGCATACCGTTTCCATTACGGAACGATATGCCTTCTATTTAACCTTAACATGTCAGTGTTGTGTATAGGTAGTTCACTTGCCGCGTTGCTCGAACAGTTGTGCGATTTCCACAATAACCTTGGTAGCAAGTACCATGTTGTCCACCGACACGTATTCAAACTTACCGTGGTAGTTCTCCCCACCTGTAAAAATATTCGGTGTAGGCAGTCCCATGTAGGATAGCTGTGAACCGTCTGTACCGCCACGAATCGGCTTAATAATGGGTTCGATATTCAGCTTTGTCATTGCTTCATAAGCGACATCGACGATATGCTTGACTGGCTCTATTTTCTCTTTCATGTTGTAATACTGATCTCTCAATTCCAGCGCAATACGGTTTTCTCCATATGCGGCCTGCAGCTCTTTGACTACATTTGTTAAATAAGCTTTCCGGTTTTCAAAGCTCTCGCGGTCAAAATCACGGATAATATAGTATAGTTTAGCTTGTTCTGCCGTGCCTGTAGACTCCAAGAGATGATAGAAGCCATCATATCCGTCTGTATATTCCGGGGCTTCGTTTGCAGGTAACCGACTGTGCAGCTCCATAGCGATTTTGGCAGCGTGGATCATTTTGTTTTTAGCCGTACCGGGATGCACATTCACACCGTGAATGGTAATATGGGCGGCTGCGGCGTTAAAGCTCTCATACTCCAGTTCTCCGAGCGGTCCGCCGTCTACCGTATAGGCATATTCAGCGCCAAAAGCGGCTACATCAAAGCGTTCCGGTCCTCTTCCAATCTCTTCGTCCGGTGTAAAGGCAACGCGAATTTTGCCATGTTGAATTTCTGGATGGTCAATCAGGTAGTGGATAGCTGTCATGATTTCTGCGATCCCGGCTTTGTTGTCTGCACCGAGCAGGGTGGTACCATCTGTTGTGATCAGGGTGTGGCCTTTATATTGAGTCAGTTCGGGAAACTCACGTGGAGAAAGAACCACACCAAGCGAAGCATTCAGCGTGATATCGCCCCCATCATAGTTTTCCGTCAATTGCGGCTTTACCCCTGCGCCAGTCAGCTCGGTAGCCGTATCGAGGTGGGCGAGAAAACCGATGACGGGAACCTCTTTATCCGTATTGGAAGGAAGGGTCGCCATCACATAACCATGATCATCAATAGTTACGTCTGTCATACCAATGGCTTTCAATTCGCCCACCAAGAGGTTGCCCAATGTGAGCTGTCCGGGTGTAGTGGGGCAAGTGTGGCTACTTTCATCAGATTGGGTATCTACCTGAACATATGTAGTCAGGCGGTCAATCAGTTCCTGTTTCATGTGTGTATCCTCCTTAGTGTCATTTCTATTATGGTACGTATTTTATCATGATTAGGCTTATAATATGAAAAAAATGGTTGACCCTTTTAGGAATGACGGGTTGTGTTGCACAGGGGAGACGAGTAAGATAATAGTAAAATAAAAGTAAAAATAGAGTAAAACAATTAAAGGAGTCTGCAATGCCTACGTTAAAAGATATCGCCCAGGAGGCAGAGGTTTCGATATCCACGGTCTCCCGAGTGCTGAATTATGATGAAACACTGTCTGTATCAGAGGAAACGCGGCGTAAAATTTTTGAGGTTGCCGAGCGCATGAAATATACGACGGTTAAGCGTAAAAATGGCGGTATTGGTCGTCAGCCCCGCAAGAAGGCAGAGGGACCCATCCGGTTGGGTATGGTGCACTGGTTTAGCGCGTACGAGGAACTGGAAGACCCTTATTATCTGTCTATCCGGTTTGGCGTGGAAAAAGAGTGCCGCCAAAGCGGGGCGCAGCTGGAGCGTATTTTCAGAAGAGAGGACCTGACTGCGCTGAAGACGTCATCCGAAGGGCTACATGGACTAATCGTGCTGGGGCATTTTAGCAGCGAAGAGGTAGAACGTATGCTGGAACTGCCCATTCCTTGCGTCTTTCTGGATCATCCGGTAGAGCGTACAGGGGCAGACTATGTGGTCATTGACCTTGCTCACGCTGCGGCTGATGCACTGGATTATTTGATGGGCGCAGGCCATCGTCACATCGGATATGTAGGTATGGGCAAGGATGAGCAGTCCCATGATTCCGAACGAGTCGAGCTAGATGCCCGCTATGAGACGTTTTTGCGGTATCAGGAACAGCACAGGCTATGCACGTCGGATGATATTCATGTGTGCGGAGGAACGGCGGCAGACGGCTTCCGTGCGATGGAAGCGGCTATTCTGGCAGGACCAGAAAACCTGCCTACAGCCTTCTTTGTCGCGAGCGATTCGGTGGCTATTGGGGTGTTGAAGGCGCTGGAGCAGCATCAGCTTGCGGTGCCGGAACGTATCTCAATTGTTGGCTTCAACGATATTCCGACAGCGGAATATTTGACCCCATCTCTGTCAACAGTCAAAACGCATACCGAACTGATGGGAGAAACGGGCGTTCAGCTCTTGCTGCATACAGTACGCAACGGTGCAAACGAGGTGGGGCGCAAGGTCATCATTCCGACCGAGCTAATGATTCGCAACAGCAGTGCGCCGCTGCATACCGATGCCAAATAAAATCGACGCTATGGATTTGGACAGCCCCGCCTTCCGGGGCTGTTTTTTGATTATAAAAAGATACAAAAATGGATTGACAATTGTCTTGGAAATGCTTACATTGAACATATATTTATTTTACTAAGTTTTACTCGTAATTTTTACTTAAATATTTTACTATGGTATAAGAGTGGAAAATAAAAGGTTGAGGTGACTGCCCATGCGTACCATTTTGCCGTTGAATGACCAATGGTTTTACCTTCCTGAATATGTCGAGAGCGAAGTAAGCGCAGGCATTGATGCAAGTCGGTATGAGCCAATTCAGCTGCCGCACACCAATGTAGAGCTTCCGTATAATTATTTTGACGACAAGGCATTTCAGTTTATTTCTACGTATAAAAGAGAGCTGAACATTCCGGCAGATGCAAAAGGTAAGCGAGTGTATGTTGATTTTGAAGGAGTCATGACCTATGCCCAGGTATATCTAAACGGGGTAAAAGCGGGGGAGCATAAAGGTGGATATACACCGTTCAGCGTTGAATTGACCGAACTTGCCGAGTATGGCGGCTCCAATGTGCTCACAGTCATTGTCGATTCCACGGAACGGGACGACATCCCTCCCTTTGGGGCAGTCATTGACTATCTGACCTACGGCGGTATTTACCGCGAAGTGCAGCTGCGAATAGTGGAGCCTGTACACCTTGGAACGATATTCATTCAGACACCGGAGCCGCTTGCGGCAAATAAGGCGGTGCGCGTGGTCGTGGAGCTGGAGGGCATCGGCGATCAGCAGGACGACTTGACGGTCGCGCTGCAATTGCTGGACGGAGCGAGCGTGAAGGCGGAGATCGAGCTGGCAGCGGTGACGGCGGCGGAAGTAACGCTGGAGCTGAAAGAGCTGGGCGGCCTGCGGCTTTGGGCTATAGATGATCCCAAGCTGTATGAAGCGAAGCTGACGCTGCTACGAGGCGGAGAAGAGTTGGATCAGGTGACCGTGCGCTTTGGCTTCCGCCAGGCTGAATTTCAGCCGGACGGTTTTTACTTGAACGGGCGGAAGATCAAGCTGCTCGGCCTGAACCGTCACCAGTCCTATCCGTACGTTGGTTATGCTATGCCCAAAAGAGCGCAGCGTCGTGATGCAGATGTGCTCAAGGAGGAGCTGGGGCTGAATATGGTACGGACATCCCACTACCCTCAGTCCCGTCATTTTCTAGACCGCTGTGATGAGATTGGATTGCTCGTTTTCGAAGAGATACCGGGTTGGCAGCATATTGGCGGTGAAGCGTGGAAGGAGCAGGCAGTGAGGGACGTAGAGGACATGATTATCCGTGATCGTAATCATCCCTCCATTGTAATCTGGGGGGTACGAATTAATGAGTCGCAGGATGACCATGATCTGTACACGCGTACCAATGAGCTGGCACGAAAGCTAGATCCGACCCGTGCTACGGGTGGTGTGCGTTATATTGTAGGCAGTGAGCTGCTGGAAGACGTATATACGATAAATGATTTTGTTCATGATGGTGGGCACAAAAAATATTTGGCGAAGGAAATCCGCAATTTTGATACGTATGACGATACAGAAGGCGTAGATGGCGAAACGACAGGCTTGCGCCAGCCGTCTCTCGTTACAAAGCTGGATCATCCGGTCCCTTATCTGGTAACGGAATATAACGGGCATATGTACCCGACCAAGCGTTTTGACCAGGAGGAACGGGTAATGGAGCATGCACTGCGCCATACGCGGGTCCAAAATGCTTCCTATGCCGATGAGGGCATTGCCGGAGCGATTGGCTGGTGTGCTTTTGACTATAACACGCATGCTGATTTTGGTTCCGGTGATAAAATTTGCTACCACGGTGTCATGGATATGTTCCGCCTACCTAAATTTGCAGCGAGCGTGTACCGGAGCCAGAAGAACGTCGAACAGGAAATCATTATGGAGCCGGTCACTTACTGGTCTCGTGGCGAGCGGAATATCGGAGGCATCGTGCCGCTGGTCGTGTTCACCAATTGCGATGAGGTGGAGTTCATCTACGGTCATGAGCGCAAAGGTGTTTATCGTCCGAACCGAGAAAAGTACCCGGCGCTTCCTCACCCCCCTGTCGTGATCGACGAGCTGACAGGCCACTGGGGCATGAAGTGGGAACACGCTGTATTCATTGGGTACGTAGACGGGCAAGAAGTGATCCGCAAATACTATTCACGTAATCCGGTGCTGACAGAGCTACGGGTAGCTGCAGATGATATGGTGCTGGAAGCTGGCGATTGGGACGTAACCCGAGTAGTAGTGGATGCTCTGGACGAATACGGCAATGCCCTGCCGTTCTATGCAGATCCTGTTTCGGTGGAGGTCGAGGGAGTGGGTGAATTGATCGGTCCTTCAAGCTTATCCCTAATTGGTGGACGCATTGCATTCTGGATTCGTACAAAGGGTGAGGCTGGCAATATCCGCGTGAAAGTTTCCGCGCCTTCTCGTTTCGGTTCGCAGGAATTGAGCATTGACGTGCAATAAGGAAGCAAAGGCATTATACAGGCGGTTATATATCGTAAGTGGTTATCCATGATTCCCAGAAGGAGTTGTCCGCAGATTCTGCAAAGGATCTGAGAGGGCAACTCCTTTTTAGCATAGGTTAGGGTACGTTAATCTATGAGTCTTTCAAATTGTGTCTTATTACTGAGTCACTTAACGTTACGCTCGTAGATTGGAAGCATAGAATACACTATCAAGCGCAAGGGAGGTGAATCCTATGGCGATTCTATTACCTCAGCAATTCTATTCTCTCGCAGCTAATATTGGTAAATCATACTTTGAAAACTTGAACGGTGGCGCGAATGCTACAATTACCGTTAATAATAACGGTCCGGCACCGATCAATCTTGTCGTAACTCGTGTCAATGCACCTGTGATCACTTATGTTATCCCCCCAACTAACAGCCTCACGTTAGAGGTTGCTTTACTGCTGGTAGCTGCTCTGCAGACTACCGCAGCTGGAGCAGCTAC
This sequence comes from Paenibacillus sp. FSL H7-0703, assembly GCF_038003485.1. Lineage (NCBI taxonomy): Bacteria > Bacillati > Bacillota > Bacilli > Caryophanales > Paenibacillaceae > Paenibacillus > Paenibacillus sp. FSL H7-0703. The sequence goes on from NZ_JBBOPF010000001.1 coordinate 3,540,336, forward strand.
GGGTACGATCCAGATTGCGACAGCTGATTTTTAACCTGTAACGACCTGATCCTCTAACTCTAGCTTTGCCGTATGGCAAGGTTAGAGTTTTTTTGTTGGAATTTTCTGAAACTTTTTTCATGTTGTGCCGATATATACATATAGCATAGCAAACAACAACATCGAAAAGGAGTACCCTGTATGAGCTTTAGCAATCCGGTTTTACGTGATGACATCTTTTTGCGCGAAGATGAAAGAGAAGCTAGTGAACAACGCATGACCATCGGAGGAACGGTGAACAAAACGTTGCTTCTGCTGGTTCTGCTCATCGTCTCTGGAAGTATTACCTGGTACATGACCTACGAAGGAACCGTAGAGGTGCTATCCTTGCTGACGGCAGGCTTTATTGGTATGGCAGGCGTAGCACTTGCGATATCCTTTTTTCCCAAAACGGCTCCATTACTCTCTCCTGTATATGCGATTCTGAGTGGTTTTGCTTTGGGTGGCGTTTCAGCTTTTATGGAGTATGAGTACCCTGGAATTGTAGCCAATGCCATTTTGCTGACCGTGGGTATCTTGTTCTTGATGCTCTTTATGTACACACAGCGAATCATCAAGGTGACACGCGGCTTTATCTCATTCGTGGTCCTGTGTACGATGGCGATTTTTCTGGTGACGCTGGTTGATTTTATCTTGAACTTTTTCGGTATGAATGTTCCCTATATCCATGAAACAGGTTGGCTGGGAATTGGCATTAGTTTATTTATCGTGATCATTGCGGCTTTGAATCTGCTGGTTGATTTCAATTTTATTGAAGAGCAAGCAGATCAAGGTGCACCCAAATATATGGAATGGTATGGTGCTTTTGCATTACTGGTGACTCTAGTCTGGCTGTATGTACGGATTCTGGATCTGTTGGCCAAATTCAGTAAGAGGGACTAAGTGCAGGGTAAGAAGAAAAGGATGGCTGAATGCCGTCCTTTTTTGTATTAAATAGACGGTTTAAAAATTGCATTTTACGTTAAATACATAGAAGTTGGGTAAAACATAAAGAAGACAGGAGAGGAGTGAGTGTATGTATCAAGTGGTGCTGGTTAGGCATGGAGAAAGCGTGTATAACCGACAAAACCTGTTTACGGGCTGGACGGACGTGGACCTGACTGAACAAGGGACTCATGAGGCCATTGAGGCGGGACGTATTCTCAAGGAGGCTGGTTATACGTTTGATTTGGCATTCGCCTCTGTGCTAAAACGATCTATCCGCACGCTGTATCACATCTTGGATGAGCTGGATCATCTCTGGATACCTGTGCAGAAATCATGGAAGCTGAATGAACGCCATTACGGTGCTCTTCAGGGGCTTAGCAAGCTGGATTCCGCCGTGCAATACGGCGAGGAGCAGGTTCATATCTGGCGGCGTAGTCTGACGGTGCGGCCCCCCATGCTGGATGAGCAGGACGAGCGGAGTCCGCATCGGGAAGAGCGTTATCGTAATATTAAGCCAGAAGAGCTACCGCTTGGGGAAAGCCTGGAGGACACCGTGCATCGGGTCGGTGAGTTTTGGAAGCAGCGGATTGTACCTTTGATTCTCAAAAAGGATCGAGTAATCATTTCTGCACATGGTAACACTTTGCGGGCCTTAATCAAGTATATGGAGAATCTGGACGAAACCGCATTGCTGGATTTGAATATTCCGACAGGCATTCCACTGGTGTACGAGCTGGATGAGCATATAGATCCCATCCGGCGTTTTTATCTCGGTGATCCGAGTCATGTAGAGGCTAAGAAGCAGGCCGTGGCCAACCAAAGCAAGGTAACGGAGTGACTTTCCATACACAAAGAGGACAGGGCGCTTCCTCGCATCCTGTCCTCTTTGTGTTGGGTATAGATTAAGCGTTCGCTTCTTCTTCTGTTTCCTGGCTGTCTTCCTCTGCGGGAAGTGCCCACACCGATACACTGCCGGCACGAACGGGAAATATGCCGTAGCCATCCTGCTCAATTTTTACGGTATGATCGTGATGTCCGGTCAAATCCATCCATTCTTCCCCTGCACGTTGTTTGCCTACGAACATGCGCTTTTCTCCGTCATTTGCGTTGGTGATCACCACAGCACATCCGGAGCCTTCCAGTTCAGGCACGCCTTGACGAACCCATCCAATCGTATGGGGATCATCGAAATAATCTTTTTGCTCACCATAAGCTTTATGGTACCGGGCATATAGAAGCGGGTCTAGCTCAGCCTGCTTGCCTTTGACGGGCGTTTGCCCCTGGATACCGTAGTAATCGCCGTAGAACACACAGGGATAACCGTCCTTGCGCAGCAAGATGAGTGCATAGGCGCTGGGCTTGAACCAGTCCTCCACCCAGGATTCGAGCGCTTCATGCGGCTGGGAATCATGATTATCGACAAAAGTAACCGAGTTGAGGGGATGGGTATGAACAAGCGTATCCTCGAAAATGGTGCTTAAATCGAAATCCTTGCCACCCAAGGAAGCGCTATGTAGTTTGTAGTGGAGGGATACGTCAAATAGGTCGATTTTATAATCAATGGTATCCAGGAACTTTTGACACGATTCCAGATCCGGTTTCCAAAACTCGCCTACCATATAAAAATCCTGCCCGCGTTTTTTAATCATTTCTGTAGCAAACTCTCGTACAAATTCATGATTAATATGCTTGATTGCATCCAGACGGAATCCGTTGCATTGCAGAGTATCTACCAGCCATTTTCCCCAACGGATCATCTCTTTGCGCACATCCTGATGATTATAGTCAATATTGGCGAACATTAAATAATCATAATTGCCGAATTCATCATCTACATTTTCGCTCCAGCTTTTATTTTTACCTAAAATACGATAGATTCCTGTCCGGTCCTGGCTAGCATCGTAATCGGTTCCGTTAAAATGTTCAAAGTTCCATTGAAATGTGGAATACTGACCTTGACGGCCGGGGAACGTAAATTTAGTCCAGCCTTCGATATCAAAGGGCTCGGAAATGACTTCATTGCGGTTATCCGGGTTAACCTCGACGACCTTGAATACTTCAGTTTCATCCGCGCCGGCCTTATGATTCATGACCAGATCGACATAGACGGCCACGCCGTGGCGAACACAGGCGGCAACAGCCTCCAGCAGGTCTTCCCTGGTTCCGTATTTGGTGCGCACCGCACCTTTTTGGTCAAATTCGCCCAGATCGTAAAGGTCATAGACGCCGTATCCCGTATCCTCGGGCGATTGGCCTTTGGTGACAGGTGGAATCCATATCGCGTCAATTCCTTTGGCCTTCAGTTCCGGAGCCAGGCGGGTAAGCTTTTTCCAGTGAGAACCGTCAGCTTCGACATTCCACTCGAAAAATTGCATCATCGTATGGTTCCTTTTCATGTGCGTCCCTCCTTCATATATAACAAGTTACCCACCAAGTGAGGGGGGCTAAACGTCAGACGGTCAATATGATGCTGAATGAAGAACGAGGATCGCTGTATAACGTATGCTAAATCATTAAAATTTGTTATACCTAAGTGTTCCCAACGACTCGGGTAGCTAGAAAAGGGAACGTGAAAACGGTAAAATGAATCTAACTTAACAATAGTTCGGGTTTTGGGCAAACTGTGAAGCGTGAGAAACAGAGGAAAGGAGGAGTGGACGTGACAGAACCACAGCAGAACAAGGATGAAGCGAGCAAACCGCTGATAAAGAAATGTACGTATTGTCAGGAGATGAAACCTTTAACGGACTTTCAGCGCAGAACGGGTCGCCGGGCTGGTCCTTATTCCCGACGTGGTCCTTGCCGTTCCTGCCGGGGGTTGGCCCCGCAAGAACGTGCGGCTACGTCCGCTCCTTCCGGCGAGGAAACAAATCCCTCGGCTGCTCCCGTGATGCAGCATAGCCTTGAAGCAAATACGGCTGCGCACAGCCTAGAGGCGTCGCTACCTATGGAGGCACAACGCCCCCGCAGGAAGCCGGTCACGGACAAAGCGCGTGAGTGCCACCAGCAACGGGTTCGGCATCTGCTTAGCAGGCTGAAGCCTGCGGATACCCGGGCGTTGCGGCTCAATCGCAATGGCATGATTCGGCTAAGAGGCAAAACCGACCAGGGGAGACGCTGGCATCAAGAGATTGAGCTTGATCTGGCCATGACCCTGGTCAGAGAGCGTATGGCGGTGATTGTTAATCCATACACCGTGCGCAGACTGTATAGCAACAAGGAATTTCGTCAATATGTGCTTAAGCGTGACCGTTATACTTGCTTTTTTTGCGGGGGCTACGGTGACACGATTGATCATTTACTGCCTCGGGCAAAAGGGGGGCACACAACGCCGGTCAATTGTGTATGTGCTTGCAATGAATGCAATCAAGTTAAGGCTGCCCGCGATGTAGATGAGTTCATTGAGTCTGGTGTACCGCAGCCGTCTCCTGATGATTTCGAGGCACCTGATAATCCTGACGCTTCTGAAGGCACCCTACATACGTAGGGCGACTCTTGGAGCGTAGATCCCTTAGTACAGTTCTACTTCAAAGCCGGATTCCTTCCAGGCTGTTGTTCCGCCTTCGATAAAAGCTACATTGGTAAAGCCCATCTGCTGGAGTGTATAAGCTGCCAATGCAGCTTGTCCGCCTGCCCCACAAGTGGTGATAATCGGGCGGTTGCGGTCACGTAGACGTTCGTCACGCAAATCCTGTGGAACCTCCAAGTCAGCGCGGATGGGCAGCATGCCCAATGAAATATTGGCGCTTCCGCGAATCAGACCGCAAGCGCCTGCATCATGGGAGTCCTGTACATCGATAACAAATGTATCTGGATTTGCCTCCATTCGCTGACGTGCCTCCTGTGAATCAATGCCCTGAACGTGCTGCCTCGCTTCTTGAACCATATCTCCAAATGTTTTAGCCATCATTTAAAACCTCCGTATGAATATATTTTGTGTTATTTTTATATTATCGAACTAAAACGCACTCTCTTTATTACCCTCCTCTAGCATAAGATGACCCTTCTTTTAAGGGAAACTTGGACAAAAATCGAGCTTATTCTAATTTTTATCTAAAATAACAATAAAAATTTTGCAGAAATTTGTGCAAATTTAAAATTTCTTCGACGATTGTGTCGTGAAAGGTGTAATATAGAGGTATAGGGTTCCGTTTCGGCCTGTTGTAGTCACGAAGGAGCGCTTCGTGGAATATTCCGCAGCAGTAACAACAGAATACCGTCTGAGCAATATACAATTGGCATCTGCGATAAATCAGTCTTGCCCTGTAGGGTATAGGCCGGTTTTAGCTGTGCTTCTTGCATGTTTAAGGGCGTGAATTCGATGAACGTTTTATTGCTAGAGTTTATGGATACAGGTTACGAGAAAGGAATGGACTTCTATTTTCACAGTAAAGGAGGACGTTCACGCATGTCTGAAAACCAACAAGAGGTGGCAGTAACACAGGAAGCTACCAAAGAGTCTCGGGATGTATTGGACCAATTGATGAAACCGGAGGTTCAGCAATCGCTGACCGTGCTGGTAGAAAATCTGCCCAAGTTGACTGAGATGGTTACTTTGATGACCGACGCTTATGATGTAGCTCGCAGTCTGGCGACTGACCCTGTCTTTATCGGAGATATGAAAAGCTCCATGGGAGAGTTTGTGAAGCCTGTTACAGATTCGGCTAAAGGATTGGCTTCTGCTGCAATTGAAGCAAATGACCGTGTACAAACTACGGACGGCAGTGTAGGTCTGTTTGGCCTGCTCAAAATGCTTAAAGATCCGAATGTACAAAAAACGCTGCGTTTCAGCCAGGCTTTCCTGGATATTCTGAATGAGCGCCAACGCGAAAGCAAATAATTACCTGATCGAGAACGGAGGATGGACATGTCGAAGCAAATTTTGATCTTGGGCGGCGGATACGGCGGATTGCTGGCCGCTCTTACAGCACGCCAGCATATGGACGCTAGCCAAGCCACCATTACAGTGGTTAACCGCTTTGCGTCGCACCAAATTATTACGGAACTGCACCGTTTGGCGGCAGGTACAATTGCCGAAAAAGCTGTTGCGCTTCCTTTGGAAAAACTGCTGCGTAACAAAGAAATTATCCTGAAAGTGGATACTGTTTCCGAAATCAAGCCTGATGATAAAAAAGTAACCTTGGCCAGTGGCGCTACGTTGAGCTATGACGCTCTCGTTATTTCCCTGGGCAGCGAAACGGCTTACTTCGGTATTCCAGGACTGCAAGAGCATAGCTTCACGCTGAAATCAGTGGCAGAAGCCAATCGCATTCGCGCACATGTGGAAGCTCGTCTGGATGCTTACAAGCAATCCGGTAACCAAGCAGACGCTACAATCGTTATCGGTGGTGGCGGTCTGACAGGCGTTGAGCTGGTGGGCGAATATGCTGACAAATTGCCTGTAATTTGTCGCGAAAAAGGTATTAACTACGAAGATATCAACTTGTATTGCGTAGAAGCTGGACCATCTATTTTGGCAGGCTTCCCTCAACCACTGGTTGATCGTGCAGTAACAAGCCTTGAAAAACGTGGCGTTCAAATCGTAGCGGGTGTTCCGATTACAGAAATGAAAGCTGACGAAGTTCTCTTGAAAGACGGACGTTCGATCAAAACGAACACACTGATCTGGACAGGCGGCGTACAAGGTAATGCACTGGTTGGCGCATCTGGTATCGAAGTAAACCGTGGTCGCGCAACTGTGAATGGTGCACTGCAATCGACTTCTCACGAAGACATCTTCCTCGCTGGCGACAGCGCAGTGGTGTTCCCGGGTGAAGGCGAGCGTCCATACCCTCCAACTGCACAGTTGGCTTGGCAAATGGGCGAATTAGTTGGTTACAACATCTTCGCTTATTTCAACGGAGCGAAAATGGAACGCTTTACGCCAGTGTTCTCCGGTACACTGGGCAGCTTGGGAAGAACAGACGCGATCGGTACTGTAGGCGCGAATGGCACCCAACTGAAAGGCGCTGTAGCCACTTTGATGAAGGAAGGCAGTAACATCCGTTACTTGTCCCACATCAAAGGACTTTTTGCATTGGCCTATTAATATTCTTTATATTTTATATGTTTCATTGGAAGAGAGCGCTATTCAGCGCTCTCTTTTTTTGTAGCTTTTCTTTTCGACACTAGAGTTGCTTACGATTCATTAGTCTTAATTCACTTCATCTTCGCTAACTCTGCCACCTGTACAGGGGGGAGCGCACCTTCAAATATACTCAGATCATCAATAGATCCTTTGAACGCAGGGTCCCACCAGTTGACACCTAAGCTGAATGTTCCAGATTTGGAGGTAAAGACATCTGGGAATTCTGAACCGATAAATTGAAGCTCGCCATTCACATACACGGCTAACACCCCACGTTCTACAGTGAAGGCGAGATGGGTCCATTCATTTGTTTTGATCTTTAGGCCAGTACTGCCGGTATACCAAAGTGAGCTGCCGGACCAGACCATTGTATTATCCTTCTCGGGTCCTCTGGGCAGAAGGCTAATCCAGTGGTTACTATCCATAGCTCCAAAGAAAGTTGGTGTATGCAGAGTTAAATCGCTTGGTTTTACCCACAGTGACACGGAATATGCTGAGCTGGATATGAGTCCTTCAGGTAGAGCAATGCCTGACTTTCCATCAAGGACTATAGCTTGGCCCTTTACGCCTTCAGCGTAGGATACACTTCCTCCCTGGCGATCGATTCGGTCACCGATAACTTCTCCATTAGCAAAAACATCTTGCTGATCCTCCAGATTATTTTCAAATGTGTATGACGCAGTCAATGTTGCTTTCTCATAAGGGGATACCGTGATGTTAAAAACTTTGTCCCGACTACGTTCTCCTTTGGTAATGGTAGCCGTCAAAGTGGCAGATGCAGCCTTTTCTCCGATTCCTGGACGCTTGATTTCACCTGTATCCGTAATGACGCTTTGGTCTGAAGTTTTCCAGGTAATCCGGGTTTGCCGACTGCCTTCCTTCGGAAGATTCAGGCTAGCCGTCACCCGACTTGTATCGCCAAGATCTAACTCACGATATACACTGTCCACTACTGTCGTATCGGTCATATCAGGGAGCTTACTGCCCCAAGCCATTTCACCTTTATTCGATAAAACTGTAAACACCAGGATGTATTGATTCGTAACCTGATCCCATTGTCTTAAGAATACCCCATCCAATACAGCACCATCCAGTGTTAATTGGATATTCGCCTCTCCCGACTTGCGCCATGTTCCTTGGACATCGCCTTCGATGGTATGATCTGCTCTAAGCTGAATGAATTGTGTATTCTTGATCGTAGCCGAAGAATCACTGCCATGATTAACATATTGATAATCGCCAATGAATTGTTTCTCATCCAGCTTTGTAAGCGTCTCGCCACCGTAACGGTAAGGAGCTACGACAGGCCAGTCATCCTGATTCATAAACATTTGGTGTACACGCAGCTCATGTGTCTCCCCCTGCTGAGGGAATCGGGCATGAAAGACGACAAACATTTGTCCAGTAGTAGGATTGGTGTATACAGAATTGTGTCCAGGGGAAACATAGCCGTAGCCAGTGCCTGTACCGGGATCGCCTATTTTACTATCGAATAAGAAATTACCTATCAACTTGTTGCCATAAGTTGTATTTTTGGTGTTTGCCGGCAAAACAGCATTCTGTCCTTTGGCATCTTTATAAGGTCCTGTCGGTTTCTTAGAACGGAATAACCTCATGTTATACCCTCCGTCGGCTGCAAGACCGCCGTAGGTTACATACAAATAGTAATAACCCGTTTTTGGGTGGTATTCAATATACGGACCTTCCCCGGACTCACCGTATCCACCTGCGATCTTGGTGCCAAAATAACGATCAATCAGACGGCCGTCCTCCGTAGTTCCATCTTGACCTGGATACATGGGTTTGCCAGTTGCTTTATCCAGCTCCAGTAAAAATATTCCCCCGGACCATGATCCATACGTCATCCACAAGCGACCGTTTGCATCGTAAAAAACGCTTGCATCGATTGCATTTGGGAACATCCGATTCGCATAAGAACCATCGGTATTAAACCATCCCGGTCTGGGCCCCTCAAGCTTGCCTTCCTTAATAAGTTGTTGAATCGGCGTATTTGTCCATTTTTTATCTACCTTGCTATCTTTATCGAAAGCAGTATCCTTCGTAAAACCAGTGTGTATAATGGTATCCACATATTGATATGGACCCTCGATTTTGGGTGCAACTGCAATGCCGATCGCGGAACGAATGTAGGTGGAAGATGCACTATAATAAATCATATATGCCCCTTTTGTCCCATCCTCATTGACATAATGCTCATTCCAAAATACATCGGGCGCCCATACTGAGAATCCTCCCTTACTATCCGCATCATTCTCACCCGCCCAAGCGAAAGATCCAGCTAGATTCTTCGATAAGTCCCCGTAAAGTGTGTTCCCAGGCGTAGTGTAACCGTTTGCAAAAGAAGTCCAGTTTGTAAGATCTTTTGACTTCGCCGCAGAGATGTGTGACCCAAATACATAATAAGTGTCACCGTCTTTGACAATGGAAGGGTCATGAACCGATACATTAGAGAAGGTTGGCGCATCCTGCTTATTGTTCTGGTCTGGCAGCGTTGCCGCCGCGTCTATTGCACTTGCACCTAATGGTACGCTTGCGACTGCTAATAATAATGTTAGTGTTATTGCAATGCTTTTCCTGACTTTACGTTTAACAAAACTTCTCATCATACACATTTGCCCCTTTCTGAATTGGAATACAGTGATATATTCTGCTTTCATCGCTAAATACCTTTATATTTATAAGTATTATTAATGTATTTATGAATCACTTGTCTATTAGGTAAAAATTATAAATTATGGTTGACGTTGTGATTTTGTGAGGGTAATCTAGTTAAGAAAAGGCTAATAAGAACGGTTGTTTAAAATAATTTTGGTTTTAGCCTAAACGCTAACAAAGGAGAGCATTATGAAAATCAGACTGTTGGTCTGCCTTATGATTCTACTAAGTTTTGCTGGTGCACACTCGAATTCGACATCAGCTCAAGCTCAAACCCCCATACACCTGAAGGTCAATGATCATTACGTTTTATACACCTACCCTGCATCACCCTTTGTGGATAAGAAGGGAAGGCTGCTTATACCGCTCCAAGCGGCTGAGGATATACTGGGCGGCAAAGTAACTTACAATGCAGCGAACAAGACCGCTTCGATTGATCTGTTAGACCGTAATGTAACGGCAACGATTGGATCACCCGAAATATCGGTTAACGGCGAACCGATGACAATGGATACAGTCCCTATCATGCTAAGTAATGCAATGTTTTTGCCAGTATCCATCCTGTTGAAAGATACAGATGCGAAGATGGAGTGGGATCCCAAGCTTGGCTTATTGAAACTAAAGCATGATAGCTTTACAGAAAGTCCAGTTCTTATGAGGTTTAAGGGACAAGACTTGGCCCAAGTCATTGATGCGAATGCATTTGATCTTACTTCCTTTGATTGGGATCGAAAAAAAGGGTTATTAAATATTCATGCTATGTACGAGAGCAGCTTATCACCTGCTTCCAGGCAAATCGACTTTAATCCTCTGATTGTGTATAGCAAAGGGACCTATAGTGTAAATCCTTATTCTAAACCCAGTATGTTTTACAAAGTTAAAATAACCAGTCCCGGTAATCTGGTTTATACGAGAAATATCGATACAATCGATGCGGATAAAGACTATATAAAATATATTACTTCTGTTGGCAGATTAATTAAGTAGTGGAATGTATGTTGCTTGTACATCATAAAAAAGCGACAAAGGCTTAAGGGCCTTTGTCGCTTTTTTTGAAAGATTAATCTTAGAAGGTAATGATTTGACTGCTGTTTCCTTTATTGCGTACGTATCCCACGACTTTGGATACAGACTCTCTGTCTTTAAGATAATTAATAACGCCGTCTGTCAGGTTGTTTTTTTGATTGTTTGACATTTTATTCCAGTCATCCGAATTTACATAAACTTCGACGATAGCTTCACTGCTGTCGCCTCTTACTGTGAAATCAAAGCCGACCCCATTATAGGTGCCATATCTATCGGACAAGTTACGTTGGATCGTACTTGTATCCAGAGAAGAAGCTACCTTTTTAATCGTCACATCGCCTCTGCTGTTGGTTGAAAAGGTCGCCAGTTTATCTCTATTACTGGAGTTTTTCACTGTGCCTTCAATATCAGCATCTTTATACTCTTTCAAAATATCTTCAACGATGTCTTCGAGGTAGCTTTCCTTTCTGCTGTCGGATAGATCATCCCATCTGGATTTTGTCATTTCGATGGTCACCGTAATATCACTTTTGTTACCATCCAACGTGATATCAGAGTTGGTGCTATAGGCATCGCTGTGATCATCGTTCAGCTTCTTTTGAAGATCCTTCAAGGAGCTAGAGCTATTTTTGCTTGCTTCATCTTTTAGCGTCTGGTTGTCTTTCTGCAATTGAGCAATGGTAGCGTCCTTCGTCGTGTTCGCTGCTTTCGCTGTGTTGAGCTCTTGAGTCAGCGTCGTAATCTGGTTGTTCAACGCCGTCACTGTAGACTGATCAATCGGAACGCCGTTGTCGGCAATGACTACGCGTTTGTTTGTACCATCCCATGTTACCTTTTTATCCAAAGCTGTACCTGCCAGCTTCAGCGGGATATACGTCACGCCATCCAGCAGAAATGGTTCTGTTTTAGCATCAGCAGGAACCTCGGTTCCGTTGTAGATAATTTTAATATTGTTATATACTGCTTGGATCGGCTTAGTCACTTGTGCGGCATATGTGGATTGGCTGAAAAGAGCCCCGGATATGGCCAAGGCGGATACGGCAGTGATGATGACAGGTTTTTTGATAGATTTCAGTGATTTCATTCGTTGGTCTACCCCTTTATTTAAGAATTATAGCCTGGTTCATAGACTAGAGTAACATTAATGCCTACAAAATCCAACAGCTTGGAGAGTCATTATGGGTTGTGCTTATATTGGTTAGACGCAACAGCAACCGTAAAAGTTGCCCTGTTTGCGCAAAAGTTTTTCCAAAAGTATCCGAACAACACAAAACAAGCCCGCTGCACAAGACAGCGTGACTTGTTGGTAAAACAGTGCGTCGAGGTTATCCATTCAGGATTATTTGCCGTCCTTCAGTTTGCCTGCTGTTTCCTGAAGATGGCCTTTGGCCTTATCCAGTTTGCCTTCGGCTTGAAGGGACTTATTATCGGTAGCGTTCCCGATTTGGTCCTTGATTTCACCTTTGGCTTTGTTCACATTACCTTTGATTTTATCGCTAGTTCCGTTATCCTTCATGTTATAGCCCTCCTTATGTGATCGAACTTTCATTCAGCATGCTGTAGTTAGTCATTACCCGAGCGAGGGTAATACGAAACCAGAGGCTGTATATCACAGACGGGGGTATAATGTTGGATACGGATTAAATCAGAACGTGAAGTGGGGAGTGAGCGCATGCTCAAAATTTTATTGTTTATTCTCGTTATTCAAATTATTTACGTATCGGCGTATACACTGCGCATGATTCTGACGCTGAAAGGACAGAAGTACATTGCTGCGCTCATTAGCACCGTGGAAGTTACGGTCTATGTGTTGGGCTTGAATGTTGTGCTTAAGTACCTGGATCAAGTGGCAAGTCTTGCAGTATACGCCATTGGCTATGCATTGGGCATTCTTATTGGAGCATGGATTGAGGAAAAAATAGCGCTCGGTTATGTCACCGTTAAGGTGATCAGCAATGAGATCAATGGAGGAATTGCCAATGCGCTGCGGGACAAGGGATACGGCGTTACAGCCTGGCTGGGCAGTGGGCGTGATGGAGAGCGCCTGGTGATGGAAATTTTGGCTAAACGGAAAAACCAGAATAAGCTGTATCAGTCCATTCTAGAGCTGGATCCTAAGGCTTTTGTCATTACAGTAGAGCCGAAGCAATTTCATGGCGGTTTCTGGACCAAGGCTATCCGTAAATAAACATTTTGGTAAAATGCGCATATTTTTCGGAGCTTGGAGCATATTAATACCCGCACAGGTGAATTTTTCAAAAATCCAATAGCGACTTCCATTGAACAAGATATAGATCGAAATGGTTTAGTTCGTCTATATCTTGCCTTCGGAACGACTGGAATCAAAATTCGAAAAACCTGGCACAGGTGGAAATTAACAGTAATACGACAGGGGATATTACCCTATAAAAACCGAGGGGGGATATAGATGTACAGACGCCAGGCCCCGGAAATCATTCCAGAGGAAAATACGGCTATTTGGTCGTGTACAAACGAGGGTTGCAACGGTTGGATGCGAACGGATTTCACCTTTTTGAACGAGCCAGCTTGTCCATTTTGCCAAGCCTCGATGGGGCAAGAAATGCGGATGCTGCCGATTCTCAATCGGGCGGGCAATTCCTTTGTCGCCCAGCGCTCCTAATCCAGGATTTCGCAAAATCTACAATTGAATGTGAGTACGATGATCACACTGCAGAATTTATGAACGTCAAAAGCCGCTCCAGCGACATGCTGAGCGGCTTTTGGTTGTGGAAAATTGAGAATAGCGATGACTTCTCCCCAAAGTAAGATATGCATTGATCATGGTCTCTGGATGGGCTGCACGGAATCACGATATACAATATGTCCCTGCACCAGGACTCGACCAAAGCGGCTGCCGGGATGACTTATTTTTTTCATCATTGAATCAATCGCGGTACGTGCCATCTGCTCGATGTCTACTCCGACCGTGGTCAGTTGCGGAACAATAAGAGTGGCGTATACATCGTTGTCAAAGCCGACCACAGAGCAGTCTTCAGGTACGCGGTATCCCAGAGCAATGAGCTTGTGTACCAGATTGTGAGCGACCTGATCGCAGTTACATACGAAGGCAGTCGGTAGCGGCTGAGGAAGCTCCATTTCAACATAAGTACCTTCGTCGTCCCGGTCACTGAGCACCCACTCGTTACGGAGGGGCAGTCTGTGCTCCAGCAAGGATTTATAGTAGCCGAGGAAACGATCCTGAATACTACTGGTGGAATAGATATTGCCTACATATGCAATATCACGATGCCCCTGGGCGATCAAATAGTTGGTCAGCTCATATGCTCCGTAGAAATTATCCGTCACCACGGAGTCGATATCGGCATGTTCATCATAAAAATCGAGAAACATTTTGGGTAGATCCATGGTTTGTACCAGCTCGATATATGGCTTGCTCACTTGACCCAGGAGAATGAAGCCGTCCACCTTGCGGTCGTAATAGATACGTGGCAGATTAAGCTGTTCTTCGTCTTCGCGATGAAGGATGTGAAGGATGCCATAGTAGCCGTATGGCTCCAGTGCCCGTGAAATTTGCTGGTAGATGTGCAGATAAAACGATTGGCCGGGGCCGGTAAAACGTTCAGGAATGACAACACCTATGTTATAGGTGAGGCCCTCCTTCATGGACTTGGCAACGGTATTGAAACGATAACCCATTTCGCCCGCGAGCGTCTTAATACGCTCTTTTAGCTCCTCGCTAACCCCATCCTTGTCATTGAGCGCCTTCGACACGGTCACGCTGCTTACTCCCAGCTTATCTGCAATATCCCGCATCGTAACGTTGCTCTTCATTCCTGTTCCGCCTTCCAATTTTAAAAAGATAAGCATTTTGCCTAATCCAGAGAATGGATGCAAAATGCTGGGGAATATATCAGTAGCTTAGCCGCCTGTAAAATCCAAAAAACTTAGCAGGGTTGCTGTCCATAGAACAACTATTAGCCTGCGGGTAACAGTTGTTCTATGGATAGTATACATGGTTCCGCAAGCAGGATAAAGCCTGCGGCTTATGTCCGCTGGGAAGGACAGGAGTGTGCTTGCAATAGCGCTTCATTGTGATGAATTAGCTCACGGCGAACAGCGGCGCTGCCGAGAGAACGCAAGGGATCAGATGATGTATTGAAGGTGTAGTCCTCCAGTCTAGCGATGGTGGTCGTCGCTACGTGAATACGGGTATCACTGGATGCGTAGTAAATAAAGACTTCATCTTGCTCGTTAACAACAGCCCCGTTGCAAAAAATAACATTCGAAACGTCGCCCACGCGTTCCTCATCATAAGGAGCCAGAAAGTGCCCGCCGGGCTTGGCGATGACGCGCGTAGGGTCTTCTAGACTGGTGGCAAAGGTATACAGCACATACCGCAGCCCGGCGGCCGTATTGCGTACCCCGTGAGCAATATGAATCCAGCCGCGACTGGTTTTGATCGGGGCAGGCCCCTGACCGTTCTTGGCTTCGTACACCGTATGATAACAGCGCTCATCAATGACGGTTTCGTGTTCAATCACGGGTTGTGTAATATCTTTGCACAGGCCGAAGGCGATGCCTCCGCCTGAACCGGTGGAAATAAACCCGTCCTGGGGACGAGTATAGAAGGCATATTGACCGTCCACAAATTCAGGGTGCAGGACAACGTTGCGTTGTTGTGGGGACTGGGTAGTGATGTTGGGAAGCCGGGTCCATGTACGAAGATCACGAGTGCGGACCAGTCCGGCCTGAGCGACAGCACTGGAGGTATCGTGGGGTGGTGCGTCAGGGTCCTTTTTTTCCGAGCAATAAATACCGTAAATCCAGCCGTCCTCATGCTTTACCAATCGCATATCGTACATATTTGTTTCTTCCGGGTCGATATCCTCCCATACGAGGGGAGCGTCAATGAATCGAAATTGATCAATGCCGTTATCGCTCTCTGCCAAAGCAAAAAATGACTTTCGATCCAGTCCCTCTGTGCGCGAAACAAGAATGTATTTTCCTTCATGATAGATCGCCCCTGGATTCAATGCCGCATTTACACCCAGCCGCTCCATGAAAAAGGGATTGGTTTGCGCATCCAGATCAAACCGCCAGTGAAGTGGAACATGATGGCGTGTGAGCACTGGGTAGATGTAGCGTTCGTAGATACCATTATAAAAGGTAGTTTTAACCTCATTGGGGCGTGTAATCAGTTCCTCTTGCTGCAACCGCAGCTCATTGTATTTGCTATGGATCATTGGTTTTCCATCCTTTCTAGCATTTCTATGCAAAATCGGCTGTTGTGATAAGGGCACTTCCAGGGTCCTGCAATCTCTCTCGCATCAGGCTTACCGTCCGCTTGAACTGACCAGAACCATTCGCCTCCGGGGCGCGGATCTATGATATGTTGCCGGGTATAGGACCATAGATTTTTCACAATTTGCAAAAATCGTTCGTCTTTTGTACGTTGAAACGCATTATAAAAACCAACCATCCCCTCGGCCTGTACCCACCAGATACGTGAGGTGTCTACCCGCTCTCCTTCCCGCTCATTGATGAGCGATCCGTCTGGCTGAACAGCGCGCTCTGCTACCGCATTGGCAATATCTATCACCATATCCACGTATTCTGACAGGTAATAACCCAACACACTCATAGCGTCCTCAATCAACCAGCTGGCTTCGATGTCGTGACCATATGAGGTCAGGTCAAGCAGAGAGCGCCATTCATGGTCGAAAAATACCCCCAGTCGTCGGGCAGAAGCATCGTAAACACGATGATATAAAATATCCAGTACGTTCGTCAGTGCATCTCGAACCTCTTCATTTGGCCAGACGCGCAGCAATTGGGTGTACGCCTCCAAAACATGAATATGCGTATTCATGGTGATATGCGCGGTAACCCCATTTTCGCTGAGTAGCTCATTAGGCTGCGTGTTCCACGATCGGTCATATTGTTCGCCGTATGCCTGCCGGGTGGGATCATATCCTTTTTGCTCCAGCAGGTGGAACAGCTCCATAGCTAGTGGTAATGCATTCGGGTCGTCTGTGGCACGTGCATACTCTGCTATCGCATAGATCGCAAATGCCTGCGCGTATACATGCTTGCACGTGTCCACGGGTTGCCCGGTGTAGTCCACCATCCAGTACATTCCTCCATGTAATGGATCAAGCAGGTGATCCCGCAGGAATGTGAATGCATGTCGTGCGGCTTCTGCATAGGTATCTTCCCCTGTTACACGGGCAGCCGCCGAGAATGACCAGAGTAGCCGTGCAGTGGCAATCCCGCCTTTGTTAGCTTGGTTATGAATGTGCAGATCCACGTCCACCTCGCCGTAAAACCCACCGTGTGTCTCATCCTTCAGTCCAAGCCAGAATGGGAGTATGTGCTCCTTCCATTCCTGTCTAATTTCGTCCAGTAATGTTTCCAAGAGACAAAGCCTCCTTCGGAAAATGAATTATTAGGTTATCGTTAACTTTACAGGATTATCATATCTAGCTGTTTGTAAACTGTCAACCATGCTAAATTGGTGTTTTTTTATAAGATGTGACCCATTCCACTTTACAAAAAGAATATTGCAATTGACATAGTAAGCGCTAACATAATAAAATGATTTTGTTACTTTAACGATAACCTTATTCGAAAACAACAGGAGGAGTCGTCTCATGAAGTTGTCCAAGGTTTTGATGTCATTACTATCCGTGGTTTTGTTAGCGGGGCTGTTTACTGGCTGTACCTCAAAGAAGGATGAGCCAGCTGCCAGCTCTGATCCGAAGGGTGTGGAAGGTGAAATTACGGTTATCACACAGCGGACTGATATTGTGGATACCGTATTTCAGGATTACGCCAAGGAATTTAACA
Source organism: Paenibacillus sp. FSL H7-0703 (assembly GCF_038003485.1). Taxonomy (NCBI): domain Bacteria; kingdom Bacillati; phylum Bacillota; class Bacilli; order Caryophanales; family Paenibacillaceae; genus Paenibacillus; species Paenibacillus sp. FSL H7-0703. The sequence goes on from NZ_JBBOPF010000001.1 coordinate 3,557,920, forward strand.
AACTTTATCCGAACGTGAAGGTCAATTTTCAGGCATTGGCCGATTATGAGGGTCAAATTAAAATCCGTATGGGGACCAGGGATTATGGAGATGTTTTGCTGATTCCTGGCAGTATTCCAGTTGAAGAGCTGCCCAACTTTTTCGAGCCGCTGGGTACTTATGAGGAGATGAAAAACAAGTATACCGGCCTTGAAGAACGTACGGTGGATCATAACAGCTACGGTATTCCAATTGCGATGGTTTACTCTGGTGTGATTTATAACAAAAAGGTGTTCAAGGACGCAGGAATCACGCAGCTTCCCAAAACACCGGACCAATTCCTGACAGCGTTACAGCAGATTAAGGACAAAACCAAGGCAGTGCCGCTGTTTACGAACTATGCCTCTGGTTGGGCACTGACCCAGTGGGAGTCTAGTCTGGCAACATTGGCGGGTACGAAGGAATATGTGAATGTCACACAACCGAATACAGATGACAATTTCACGAAGGGCCAGCCCCACTATGAACTGTATAAGGTCCTGTACGATGCGGCTAAAAAAGGCCTGATTGAAAAAGATCCAACGACTACAGATTGGGAGACCTCCAAGGCGGATCTCGCTCAAGGCAAAATCGGTACGATGGTGCTTGGCTCTTGGGCGATTGACCAGATCAAAAGCACAGCTTCTAACAAGGATGATATCGGTTTTATGCCTTTCCCGACGAATGCCTCCAAGGTACTTGTGCCTCTGGCTGGTGATTTTAACCTCGGTATTAACGTAAACAGTGAAAATAAACCGGCGGCCCATGCCTGGGTGGATTGGTTTACCGAAAAGTCCAACTATGCCGTAGAGCAGGCAGGTAGCATTAGTCCGCTGAAGGGTGCCCCAATGCCTAGCATTTTGAAGCAATACGAAGATCAGGGAGTCGTTTTTGAAACGCTCACTCCGTCTCCAAAAGGACAGGAAGGGATTGTCGATAAAATCGACAAAAAGGGAGAAATCGGCTTGTGGCAGCCTGACTTCAAAAAACGCATTATTGAGGCAGCGGTCGGTAACCGCCCGGAATCGTATGATGCCATTATGAAGGATCTGAACGATGCATGGGTGAAGGCGCGTGCTGAAGTGGCTGCAAAGGAAGCAAAATAACCATCTGAACTGACGAAAAGAAAGGATCGACGTAGCAGTCGATGGACGGATAGCCAGGAGGTGCAGCATGTTAAAATTTTCGAATCTCAGCTACTCTAAACAAAGATTGGCGATTATTGTTGCCTTTTCAATTATTCCGCTAGCGCTGCTGATCACTTTTGCGTACTTGCCAGTGATCAATATGTTTAAGTACAGCTTTTCGGACTGGAATGGCTATAGTAAGCGTCTGGAATATGTGGGCTTTGAAAACTATATCAAAATCTTTACCGACCCCGAGTATTTCTCGGTGTTTAAAGTCAGTCTGTATTACTTTGTAGCCACGTTTGTACAGATGGGGCTGGCCCTTTATTTTGCAACCATTCTCAGCTTTCAAACCTGGTTTAAAAATTTCTTTAAAGGCGTTTTGTTTTTTCCTTCCCTGATGAACGGGGTAGCTATTGGTTTTATTTTTCTATTCTTTTTTAAGCCAGACGGTACCCTTGATACACTGCTTCAGGCGATGGGGCTGGGTTCGTATGTCAAGCTGTGGCTGGGCAACCCGGAGATTATCAATATTTCGCTGGCTGGCACGTCGATCTGGAGATACATGGGCTTTAACTTTATCGTGTTTCTCGGTGCGATTTCCTCCATATCCAGTGATCTGTATGAAGCGTCTGATATAGACGGGGCTAACCGCTGGCATCAATTCCGCTCTATTATTTTGCCGAGTATCAAGCGGATTTTGCAATTGAATCTCATCTTGGCGATTAGCGGGGCGATCAGTGCGTTCGACATCCCGTATATTATGACCGGTGGCTCCAACGGCAGTGAAACATTCGTCATTCAGACGCTTGATGTGGCATTCAAATACAGCAAGGTCGGTTTGGCCTCAGCGATGGCGGTCGTTCTGCTGCTGATCGTGATTGCTGTCACACTGCTTCAACGGTTGCTAATTCGGGGAGAGGAGGACTAATCATGTATAAGCTGAAAAGAATACTGGGTAGCAGCATCAAGTATGCCGCGCTTCTACTAGGTGCGTTCATTGCACTGCTGCCGATTGTCGTAATTTTGTTTGCATCTTTGAAGACGAAGGCTGAATATGCGGCAACCAGTCCTCTGACTCCCCCCGTAAACTGGCTGAATTGGGCTAACTATACCAAAGCCTTTATTAACGGAAATATGCTGACCGGATTTGTGAACACAGCTTTTATCCTGTTGATTTCGATCATCGGAGCTACGTTGACCGGTTCCATGATCGCGTATATTTTGAACCGTTTTAAATTTAAGGGCAAAAGTCTCATGCTGGGTGCGTTCTTGCTCGCCACGCTCATTCCGGGGGTGACGACACAGGTATCGACATTCCAAATTATCAACAAGCTGGAGTTGTTTAACACGCCTTGGGCGGCGATCTTGCTGTATTTGGGAACGGATATTATTGCGGTGTATATTTTTCTGCAATTTCTGGATTCCATTGCGGTGGCGCTGGATGAATCAGCCATGCTGGACGGGGCCTCCTATCTGACGATCTACTGGCGCATTATCTTGCCCCTGCTGAAGCCTGCCATTGTGACGGTGATCATTATCAAGGGCGTTAATATTTACAACGACTTTTACACCCCGTTCCTGTATATGCCCAAAACAAGCCTTCAGGTCATATCGACGGCGCTATTCAAGTTTAAAGGGCCATATGGCTCGCAATGGGAAGTCATTAGCGCGGGCATTATCATTGCCATTATTCCGACGCTGATTGCGTTTTTATCATTACAAAAATATATCTATAACGGATTCGCGCAGGGTTCGGTGAAATAGAATAACGGCGAAATAGAAAAATGATGAGATCAAGTATCTCGGTGAGAGGAGAATATACGTATGAGTAAATTGAATGTGGATTTGGATGTAGGTAACGTACGAATTGTGGGAGAAAGTCTGTCGAAAATGCCGTGGCAGGATAAGCCGGAAGGTAGCGAGGCTCCGGTGTGGAGGCATAGTGAGAATCCGGTCATTGGGCGGAATCCGGTGCCGGGCATTGCCCGTATTTTCAACAGTGCAGTAGCTCCGTATGAGGGACGGTTTGTAGGGGTATTCCGGGCTGAAACGATTAATGGACGTCCGCATTTGCATCTAGGCTGGAGTGACGACGGGTTGGCTTGGGACATTGAGACAGAACGTCTGCATTTGGTCGATGAGGAAGGAAGCGATTACCAGCCTAATTATGCTTACGATCCGCGTCTGGTCCGCGTGGAGGATACGTATTATATCATCTGGTGCACAGATTTTTACGGTGCAGCGTTGGGAATAGCACAAACGAAGGATTTTAAAAGCTTTGTACGATTGGAAAATCCGTTCCTGCCGTTTAATCGCAATGGTGTGCTGTTGCCCCGCAAGCTAAACGGAAACTTTATGTTGCTATCCCGTCCGAGCGACAGCGGACATACACCGTTTGGCGACATTTTTCTGAGTGAAAGTCCTGACTTGGTCTATTGGGGCAAGCACCGTCATGTCATGAGCAAGGGCGGACAGGGCTGGTGGCAATCGGTAAAGATTGGCGGCGGACCGGCTCCGATTGAGACGACAGAGGGCTGGCTGATGTTCTACCACGGGGTGACAGGCACGTGCAATGGGCTGGTATACAGTATGGGCGTAGCCGTTCTTGACCTGGATGATCCGTCTAAAGTTAAATATCGTTCCTCGAATTTCGTGCTGACCCCGGAGGAATGGTACGAAGAACGGGGTTTTGTGCCGAATGTGGTGTTCCCGTGTGCTACGCTGCATGATGCGGACACCGGGCGGATTGCGATTTATTATGGAGCCGCTGACACGTATGTAGGTATTGCATACACGACAGTGTCTGACATTATGAAGTATGTCATCGCAACGGATGAAGTGGTCGCAGACGACCGTGAGTCAGGTCGGATGTAGGAGGAACTTGAATGCCGGAGGATATGTCTTTACAGCAATTGCAGTCGTATATGGGGAGTAACCCGAAGCCGCCGGATTTTGACGCATACTGGGAACGGGCATTACAGGAGATGGAGCGGCAGCCGCTTGATTATACACTGGAGCCTGCTGATTTTGTCTCTCCGATGGTGGAGTGTTACCATCTATATTTTACTGGAGTGGGCGGAGCAAAGGTTCATGGGAAGCTGGCTCGTCCCAAGCACCTTACGGAACAAGGGCCAGCTTTGGCCTTGTTTCATGGATATTCCTGCGACAGTGGCGACTGGTTCGACAAGGTAAGCTATGCGGCACACGGATTCACTGTGCTGGCCATGGATTGCCGGGGGCAAGGTGGGCTGTCCGAGGACAATTTGCAGGTTCAGGGAACGACGGTACGCGGCCATATCATCCGAGGGATTGACGACCCGGACCCGGATCGGTTGTATTACCGCAATGTATTTTTGGATACCGTGCAGACGGTGCGCATTCTGATGTCTATGGAGCAGGTCGACCCTGAACGGATCGGCGCATTTGGCTGCTCCCAGGGAGGGGCCCTGACGGTTGCCTGCGCTGCATTGGAGCCGCGTGTCCGTATGGCAGTTCCGGTATATCCGTTTCTGTCGGACTATAAAAGAGCCTGGATGCTGGATGCCACTACATCTGCATATGAAGAACTGGTTTATTATTTTCGTTGGTTTGATCCGAACCATCTGCGCGAGGAGGAGCTCTTTCACCGACTAGGCTACATCGATATTCAACATTTGGCAGATCGTATTCGTGGTCGTGTGTTGTTTGTGACAGGACTGTCGGACATCATCTGTCCGCCTTCCACGCAGTTTGCGGTGTACAATAAAATCGTATCAGACAAGGAAATACTCCTGTATCACGAATACGGTCATGAGTACCTACCTTATCTGTCGGATCGTGCTATGAGCGAATTTTTGCGGCTGTAGGGGGTTGAACTTAGCCACAGGCTCCTTTATAGTAATAGCTATAACCTTCGTGAATGCGTAATAAATGAATGCCCCATTTGTATAACCTCAATAATATGGTTTGAGGGTCTCTACCAGGAACCGATAAATCCTGATTACAAAAAGTGTACGTCTTGTACATTTCTTGTGGTCAGGATTTTTTTGCGTAATACGAGGGAATTTACATGACAGCAAAGGAGCTAATGTATGAACTTCAAAGTAGTTATTTTAACGATTGCGACCTTTACGGTGGGGCTGGTGGAGCTGATTATCGGTGGCGTGCTACCCCAAATTGCACAGGATTTGAATGTCTCCGTAAGCACGGCAGGACAGCTTATCATGATCTATGCGCTCGTGTATGCTATTGCTGGGCCAACTTTGTTGGCGTTGACAGCCAAAATTGAACGAAAACGACTGTACCTGTGGTCGATGTTTATCTTTATTCTGGGAAGTCTGCTGGCCTTCTGGAGTCCGAATTATGCAGTCTTGTTTGTATCTCGTATCATTACCGCTGCAAGCGGGTCGCTGATCGTGACATTGTCACTGACCATTGCAGTCAAAGTGGTGTCCAAGGCTTATCAGGCCCGTGTCCTTGGTGTCATCTCCATGGGGGTTAGCTCCTCCATCGTTCTAGGTATTCCAGCCGGGGTGCTGATTGGAAATGCGTTTGGCTGGCGGGTGCTTTTCCTGATCATTGCTTTGTTGACGGTCGTTGCTATGATCGTTATCAACTTGTTTATGGAGCGGATTCCGACAGAACATGTTGTACCTATGCGTGATCAGTTGAAATCCTTAAAAAATGTTAAAGTCATCAGTGCTCATTTGGTAACCACGCTGACACTGGCGGGCCATTACACGTTATATGCGTATTTCACTCCGTTTTTAGAAAATATGATGGGCTTGAACGCTTCTTGGGTTAGTGTGGCCTATTTTGTCTTTGGGATGGCGGCAGTGAGCGGTGGTTTTATTGGCGGCTCTTTGGCAGATCGGTTCGGCACAGCGAAAAGTATTCTAGTCGTCGTAGGCGTGTTTATCGCCGTGATGTTCTTGCTGCCATTCTCAATTCACTCGATTTATGTATTTGCGCCACTACTGATTATCTGGGGCATACTGAGTTGGGCCTTGTCGCCCCCGATGCAAAGTTATCTTATTGAACATGCACCCGAATCGGGTAGTATTCAGCAAAGCTTTAATTTCTCCGCGCTCCAGGTCGGGATCGCTCTCGGTTCTGCCTTGGGAGGAGTAGTGATTGAGAATAGTGAATCTGTTGCCACGAACGCTTGGGTAGGTGGGGCATTTGTGATTGTTGCTTTTGTCTGCGGCGTATTTTCGATTACCAGAGCCGGGACTTCGCAGGCTGTCAGAGGACACCACTCTGTTTCATAATTCGCTGGACCATCGTCCTCTTTCATAATACGAGCAAACATGTTATACTAACACACAATTATGAAGAAGGAGGTGAGGTAGGTGAATCACGAGATGCTGAACAACCGTATTAGCCAGCTGCCGATTGCTATGGCTGGCATTGTTCATGCTTTTCCATCCAACGGGAGAAGTCTGTCCAATTTTAATCATACGGTTGTAAACATCGCGAGAAGACGCCTACCTTAACTCGAACGGATTTCTGTATCTTCCGAAGAGTCGCGGGGTTGCTCCTGCGGCTCTTTTTTGTGTTACCTGGGTAAGGGTCTTCCTAAATAAAGGAGAGCCTGAACATGTATATAGTAAACGGTCAACAATTGAAAAAATACCACGCTGCCAATCTGATTTTGGATGGTGCATCGTTTGATATCCATACGGGAGAAAAGGTGGGGCTCATCGGCCGCAACGGAAGCGGTAAAACCACCCTATTACGCCTAATCGCACGTTTGTCCCGCCCGGATGAAGGGCAGCTCGTCATCGCCAAGGATACGAAAATCGGCTATTTACCGCAAATTCCGGCGGAGTTTGAGAGCTTCACCGTGTACGAAACGCTGGCTTACGCCTATCGTGAGCTGAAGGATTGCCGCAATCAGATGACCACACTGGAACGGGAAATGTCAGATCCGGTTGTGGCAGCGGATGCGAGCCTTCTGGAGAAGCTACTGCAATCGTATGCTGCCTTGCAGGAACGGTTTGAACGCAATGGCGGCTATGAAATGGATGCAAACATTGACCAGGTAGCGGATGGGCTGCGTATTCCCAAAGGTATGTATACGCGCAGCTTCGGCTCGCTGTCGGGTGGAGAGAAAACAAAAATAGCGCTGGCATCACAGCTCATCGGATGGCCGGATTTGTTGCTGCTGGATGAGCCGACCAATCATCTGGATTTGAAGGGGCTGGAATGGCTGGAGCAATTTTTGCAGGGCTACACAGGAGCGTGTGTGGTTGTATCCCATGATCGTTATTTTCTGGATCGGGTCGCCGTTAAAATGATTGAGCTTGAGGATGGCGAGGCGTTTACGTATTATACGAACTACAGCGGCTATGTTAAGGAAAAGGAAGAACGATTGCTACTGCAATTTGAAGATTATAAGGAACAGCAAAAGCGGATCAAAAAGATGAAAGAGGCCATTCGGCGTTTTGAAGAGTGGGGGCGCAATGGCGACAACGAAAAGTTTTTCAAAAAGGCAGCCTCCATTCGTAAGGCGTTGGAGCGTATGGAGCTGGTGAAGCGGCCTGTATTGGACCCGCAGGGGGCGGAATTTCACTTAAAGCTGGAGGATCGTTCCGGTCGCCGGGTGCTACAGTTTGAAGAAATAGTAAAAGCCTATGGAGAGCGTCAGATATTAAACGGGGCAACGGGCAGCCTGGAATTCGGTGAAAAGGTGGCCTTGCTGGGTGATAACGGTTCAGGCAAAACGACGCTGCTCAAGCTGCTGCTTGGTCAGGAAAGCGCGGATGCAGGCACGGTCCAGTGGGGTGCGCGCGTGGAGTACGGATATTTGGCGCAGCAGGAGAGAGAACGGAATAGCCGGGCGACTGTGCTTGCTTACTTCAAGGAGGAAGCAGGGGTGGAAGAAGGCGAGGCACGCGGGTTGCTAGCGAAGTATTTGTTTTACGGTGCCGATGTGTTTAAGCCCGTGAGCATGCTGTCCGGTGGCGAATGGTCCCGCTTGCGGCTAGCGTTGCTGGTCATGAAAAAGCCAAATTTGTTGGTGCTGGATGAGCCGACGAACCATCTGGACATTGACTCACGCGAGGCGCTGGAGGAAGCGTTAGACACCTACACGGGAACGGTACTGGCGATTTCACATGACCGCTATTTTGTGAATAAGCTGGCAGGGCGCGTGTGGGAGCTGGAGGCTGGAAAGCTGACCTTTTATCTAGGCAGCTTTGACGAGTACCGAGCGAAGAAACGGGAGCTGGAGAACGCTCGTCTACAGAGCGACGGGGATACCGGGACACGCCCGACATCTGCAAGCAGAGCCGCATCGGGTGGCGGCTCTGGCTCGGGCACAGCTGTACATTCCAGTGCAGCGAGCAATGGCATGGGGGCGGCTGCGCATGCGGGAGCGACTACGGAAGACGATGCGAGCCGTGCACGCTCAGGTCGCTTGGGCTCGCCCGCTGCCGGGTCTGGGGCACGCGGAGCGAAGGCCGCGAAGCCATCACGTACGCCCGCTGCATCCAGCGAGCGGTTGGAGCGGGCCATCGCGGCCAAAGAAGCAGAATTGGCGACAGCGGATGCCGAGCTGGAGCTGCTCGGCACAAACGGCGACACGATCCACATGGCGGAGCTGTGGGATGCGCGTGAGCGGCTGCAAGCCGAGCTGGACACGTTGCTCGGCGAGTGGGTTGAACTGGAGTAGGTACAGGCTAGTAGTTACTGGATAGAAAACAGCTTATTCTATATAGAGGGTAGCCCTGAGGTAGAACGTTTACTGAAGGGCTATTTTATTTTGTTAATGAGAATGGAAGTGGGAATATAATAACCATATATTAAAATTAATACATTATAATGATTTCTTATCATTTAGTTTTACATATAAAGTAATAGATTTACATTTTGCAACACGTGATATTATTTCATTTGTAAGGGCGACACTAATCACTGTTAGAGGAAGTTTGTATTGTCAACGAAGATTATACATAAGATTTCCCACATGGTCATATATGACAATATTTCGAATGGATGACGATCTGGTCGGGATTTTGTTCATATAAATCCTTCTATCCTACTGGAGAAGGGGAGTATTTCGACGGGACATGAATCTCGTTGAAGGCTGATGGTGTATCTAAACGAAAGGGGGGGAATGCAATGGCTGAAAACTTATTTGATCTGGACGTTCAAGTAAACAAATCTCAAGGTTCTGTAGAGCCTCAGGTTCTGAGCATTGTGGCATGTTCTAGTGGATGTGGTAGCGGCAAAACTGCTGCCAGTTGTGTTGAAACCTGTGGCAACAGATGTTTTACAAACGTTGGTTCACTCTGCTAATCCCGATTGTTGCTTTTTTAAATAATGATTTTTATTGTACTCCATAAAAGAAAAACAAGAAGGAGGGACCTTAAAGTCCCTTCTTCTTGTTTGATAAGTATTTATTTTTTAACTATAAAATATTTAAAGATATTTGGATATTGTGTTTGGTAATGGAGGGAAAAGTATGACCGATTTCTTATTAGAAGTAAAGCAGGTAAACAAAAATGTGGGCAAAAGAAGCTTGTTAAATAATATTTCCTTTGAGCTTGAAAAAGGGAAGATTTATGGATTCATTGGCCCGAACGGAGCTGGGAAAACGACGATGATGCGAATCATGACGGGGCTGATGCAGCCCACTAGTGGTTCTGTAAGGATAGCTTCATATGATGTACAGACGGATCGGGAAAAGGCGCTGTCCAAAGTGGGCGCTATCATTGAATCTCCGGTCTTTTTTGATTATATGACAGGCAGACAGGTGCTGCGTAATTTGTCCCGATTGCACTCGGGAGTTGTATCCTCTGATCGAGAAAGCCATATTAAAGAATTGTTGGAACGGGTGGGGCTGGAAAATCGTGGGGATGATAAGGTCAAAACCTATTCGCTGGGGATGAAACAACGGCTTGGTATAGCCCAATCTATGTTGGGTAACCCTGAGCTATTGTTGCTTGATGAGCCTTCCAATGGTCTCGATCCTATGGGGATGCGTGAGCTAAGAGATATAATTCTTCGTTTGCGTGATTCAGACAATTATGCCTTTTTTGTCTCCAGCCATCTGTTAGATGAATTGCAGCAAATGTGTGACGAACTGATTGTCATCAAAGAAGGGACGCTTATTTGGAAGGGAGGCGCCGATCAACTTGTCAAGGAGGGTCAACGGTTAGAGGATGCTTTTATGGGGCTGATGGGACTATGAAGACACTTATTTATAGCGAGTTTGAGAGATTGTGGAAAAGAAAATGGTTCTGGTTACTAATTATATGTACCCCTGTATTGGTCTATTCGACAGGAATATATATATTGCATACGTTAAGGGTTCCTGTGGAGGTTTTATCCAGAAATTTCATTGTTGCAGGCTTGCGTGAAAATCTATATTTAATATGCAATTTTGCTGTGGCTACCTTGGTGGCTGCTGTATTTACGGAGGAGTTTAGGAGCGGACAGCTGAGATTGTTATTTATGCGTCGTTTTACCCGTGGTCAGATTTTCTGGAGTAAGCTATTAGTTGTGAACACTTCTATTTTACTTCTTCTGATCGTATATGCTATATCCTCGCAAATAATCGTTGTTGTTTGGAGGTTCTCACATAATATAAACGGTATGGGTATTTTCGGGCAAATATGGCTCCAAGCGTTTGAATACTATGGGTGGGCATTTGCCTCTTTATTAGCTATCAGTTCCCTCTATTCTTTTATTGCTATGTGCAGTAAAAGTGTAACGTATGCAATTGGTATTTGTATGACGTACAATCTGGGTGTTTTGTTATTTGATCCGTTGTACTTGAAGTTGGCTGCTGTATTCTCTTCTATTCCACTCTTAAAGAATCTGGTTACTTTTTTATTAATTCCATATTTACAATACAAGGGGCTGGATCAATCGCTGATATGGAATTGGTCCGTCAATGGTGCGATTGTGATTGCCGTCTTGTTCCACCTGATTTTTTTTACAGGGTGGGCTTACCGTCGTTTTACAGCTGATGATTATTTGTATTAGGAGGATCTGTATGTCTGGAATCTGGTTGAGTGAATTAGAGCGAATTTGGAATCGTAAATCTACTTTTTTATTATATATAGCAATGCTTCTTATTGTTTTTGTGAATATATGGAGTCTCAAGACGAATGGTACAATGCGATTTCGGTTTGGTGAAGGGACGGTAATTGTTAATAATTTGAATCTGCCTTGGCTTATGATGAGCGAGATTTCTCTATTTTTAATCTTAGCCATGTTGCCTATTCTGTATGTCGATCAGTTAAGTGGCGATCTTCATACCGGAGCATATCGGCTATATGTATTGAGACCGTATCGTCGTTTTCAATTCTGGCTTGGCAAGCTACTCGCTTTATCGGTTACAACAGTCGTCTTTACAGGGACGGCCCTAGTGATAGGTATAGTAGCTGGCTGGTTGCTTTTTCCTCATACTTCCACCTTTTTTAAATATGGTTCAGGAACAGCGTCTCCCTCATCGGATGCAATCCCATATACACTTGCATTCTATTTAGTTTTAACACTGGCCTGTGTGGCAAAGTTGTTGTTGAGTAGTGCCGTATGCTTGTTTATTTCAAGACCCTTGTTTGCTTTTATTGCTATTTTTGTTTTATCCGCCGCTCTTTATCAGGTGGTTAGACCGCTTGTCTTGCTAATGGATCCCTTTCAACAAATTGTGCTTGCTTTAAGGGTGGAAGGTTCCTTTAATTTTTGGATGTGCTTAATCGCTATCACATTGATCGGCTCAGTTATCAGCTTTGTACGTTGGCAAAAAAAAATAATTTAAAAGTTTGTTTTAGAACGGAGGTTCCTCATGAAGACAACAGAAAATCTGTACAAAACGTTAGATTTTTTCATGCTTCGTACTCCTGTATTACCCATCCAAGAGTTTTCTAAATGCTTTCCCGTCAGTATTAAAGAGGGGGAAGATGCCAGGGAGATTGCATTAGAGCGTCTATTGGAATTGTCCCGCGATCCGTTCATTCGTGAAGCGCTAGCGGCTTCCAGTCCCACTTTGCTTGAATCTTTAGTACATATCAGTAATCAAGACAATCAGCGCAAACAAGGACAAGTAATCAAAGCATTTATGCGTTATATCATTAGAATGATTACACGGCCAACACCGTTTGGTTTACTATCTGGTATCACATATGGGCGATTCGGGGAACAATCGCATCTTTTTTTACAAGAAACGAACACGTTTAAAAAGCGTGCAAGACCCGACATGGAATGGCTAATGAAAGCAGTTGAGATGGTCGAAAGCCGTAGAGAGATTGTGCGTCAGCTGCGGATTCGGAGTAATACATTAATTTATCGTCAGGGTAACCGAGCTAAAATTCCTTATACGACAAGGCATGGCAGTATGGTTGATGGCGAAGATCAGAGTGTGTCTGTTCGTATAACTCAGGTATTTGATTGTGTGATGGATGCAAGCTCAACCTTCATACCATATCTAGATTTAGTCGATCATCTTAAAAAAACATTTGAGGGTGCTAATATTGAGGTAATTGAACGTTATGTGTGGCAACTTTTCGAGCAAGAATTTCTGATTTCCGAACTTATTCCACCTACGACGATTACTGAACCGCTAAATCATATACGATCTGTTCTGAACCCAGTAACAGGTATTGAAGAATTAAAAGAAGATCTTGATAACATCGCAGATACTTCTGCTAAATATAATCTTCTTCCTATAGGTCAAGGAGGACAGTTGTTAGAGAGTTTAAGACAAAAAATGAACAAAATGTTCAGTGCGAAATCAAGCTTGCAAATCGACCTCTCTCTGGAAGATCGAGGTATCATTCTTCCGAACTCCATACGTAAGGATATTGAGTGTGTTGCTGAATTATTGACCAAACTTTCAACGCGTGAGAACAGACCTTTGAATGAGTTTTGTGTGGAATTTTTGGAGAAATACGGACCATATCGGGAAGTACCTTTGCTGGATTTGCTGGATGAGGACACAGGGCTAGGGACTCCGGCAGGCTATAAACACCCCACGAGCCGTCGAGTACGGTTACAGAACATGTCTCCATCCAAGTCGAGATCGCATCAGGAGAAGCTTTTGTTTCAATGGTTTGTATCTGCTATTCATGAAGGAAAGTATGAAATTGTATTGACAGATGGCATGGTAGACGAATTGATAAAGGGTCAGGAAGCGGAGGAATGGCTAGCAGCACCTTCTATGGAATTATTTTTTCAGCTAATCGCTTCCGACCAGCAGGCTTTGGACCAAGGCCAATATACACTGCTCCTAGCACCTAATCAGGGGTCTGACGCAGCAGGAAAGACGTTTGGTAGATTTTTGGACCTGTTCGGGGAGCCTTTTAACGATATCTTCTCTAGTATCCAGTTGGAAGAGCAGCGTTTGCAACCCGAAAAGCTGCTGGCTGGCATATCTTATTTGCCGAGCTCGGGAAGATCGGCAAATGTAGTGTTAACGAAACAAACCCGACCTTATGAGATCGCAATAGGGACTAATCATACAATGCCGGAAGATCGACAAATTCATATTTCCGATCTAGTCGTTGGTGTGCGGAACGATCACTTTTATTTGAAATCAAAGAGCCGCAATCGAGAGGTCATTGCTAGTCCGGGACACATGCTTAATGCGGAGCTGACCCCCAATATATACCGTTTTCTCGTGGAGGTTAGCGATAATGGCTATCGCCATTGGTCACCTTTGGAGTGGGGATTTGTGGCTCACGCCCCTTTTACTCCACGCCTCAGGTACAAGCATATCATTCTCTATCCGGGAACGTGGAGAATTGCAAGTGATACAGCAAGTAGCCCGTCGAAGAACATGGTGGACTTCGTCAAGGAGATACGTTCATTTCAGGAGAAATGGAACATACCACGCTATGTTTATATGATTGAATCAGATAATCGTATTTTACTGGATATGAACCATCCACTGCATATCGAACAAATATGCAGGGATCTCCAGTCTAAAGGAAAGGTTACCTTGATAGAGCACATTGGTGGTCTTGACAATTCACCTGTCTCCTGTGGAAAAGGACATTTAACGGCTGAATTTGTTTGTCCGCTTGTTCGAAATCAGACTGTGGATACGCAACGTTTTATGGAAGAGACTGCAGCTTCTCTTGAATTGGTTGCAAGAGAGAGTGAGCAACAACTGACAAACACAGTCCATGCTTATCTGCCGGGAGAATCTTGGTTCTACGCGAAGCTATACGGTATGAACAGCCGACAAAATGAGTTTATAGGTGGGTATTGGGAAGAATTTGTGCGGGAGCATCAAGACAGTGGTACCATCCTTCAGGCATATTTTATACGATATGCCGATCCGGACAAGCATCTGCGTGTCCGATTTGAGCTTTCGAAGAATAGGACAGCAGATGAGTTTCTCTCTACGTTTCATAAATGGACAGAGATGCTCCTGCATGAAGGGATGATAGCCAGAGTGATCATCGACACGTATGAGCCCGAAATAGAGCGATACGGTGGGAGTAAACTCATGATCTGGGCGGAAAGAATGTTTTCTTGCGACAGTGAGGTAACAGCTAAGCTTGTACACCTCATCCGATTTAACCAAGTTTCCTTAGAAGCGGATATTATAGCCACTTTAAGTGTTATCAATCTCCTTTATCAGTTTGGTTACCATGAGAAAGCTGCGTTTAAATTACTAAATCGATATTTCGATGTCAAAGAGTATTTGGAGGATTTTCGCAAAGAAAGGAAGTTTTTTTTACAATGGATGGCATCTGATCTGGAAACTTCAGACTCCATACAATCCAACCTCCAGGCTATAGAGAGTATTTTCAACATAAGAAAAGGAGCAGTAGAGCAGTATATCCATGTACTCTATGAGCATGAAGTGGAAGGGTTATCCACTAACACGAGAGAAGATATTGTATTAAGTGTGATTCATATGCATTTGAACCGACTGCTCGGGATAGACAGGGATCGAGAACGGAAGATCATGATTATGGCCAGACATGCTTTGAACAGTTTAGTTCAATATCGGGGGAATCGACAATGACCGATGTTCAAGCGAATACCAATCTTGAGTCTTCTATCTGGAGGTCTGTACGACAGGGATTAAAGCTGTTTTCGTTGGTATTTGGTATGAATAAGACGTATATGGTATCCAGCATTTTTTTGCATATTGTTCAGGGCTTGATGCCTGTTTTGACACTGATAATTATGCAAAACCTACTTAACAGCATTGTTTCCTCTGGCACTCAAGGCATCTCCCTGATTATGTTACAGTTTGGTCTGTTCATAGCGATTCACGTACTGAAAAGTGTAGTTACCATGAGCCAAACGTTTGTTGAAGGCACACTGGAAGCGGTGCTGTCCAAGTCCTTGAATATGATGATCGGGGAAAAATCGAGCTCTCTAGGATTAGCCGATTATGAAAATTCGGAAATTAACGATCAATTAAAGCGCGCCTCCCAGGAGGCCTCTTATCGGCCGTATCAACTGTATACGCAAATGGCGGGCATTTTATCCAGCTTGGTCACCATGGTGTCTTCCGCAACCTTGATTTTTCTGTGGAAATGGTGGGTGGTCATCATTCTATTTGTGATCTCTCTGGTGTCTGTATACTCTATTTTTAAGCTAAACAAAGAACAATTTGAAATCTACATGAATCGAACTCCGTTATATCGAGAATCTTGGTATATGACCTACCTGTTGACCAATGATCGTGCAGTCAAGGAGGTCAAAATTTTTAATATGAGTTCTTATTTGCTCAAGAGATATGGGGATTTGCTGCAGAGATTTTTTGTAGAGGACCGACGAATTCTAGGTAAACGGGTCACAATTACTTTTATGTACAGTCTGTTGGAGCTTGCTGTGTTGTTGGGAGTAGTATGGGTGGCTATTAGGGAGACCTTTGAGAAGAAAATTTTAATAGGTAGCTTATATGGCTATATTCAAGCAATTATGCTGACGCAAAGCCAGATGCAGGCATTGATTCAGGGAATTGTACAATTTTCTCAAAATAATTTGTATATGGAGCAGCTATTTTTATTTTTACAGCTCCCCACATCAGACCCGGTTCGGCAGCAAAAGGAACAAGCGCTACCGACTGCTCGAGATAGAAACGGAAATTTGTGTATTGAGCAAATATCTATAGAAGGTGTTTCTTTTACTTACTCGGGTAAAACGGTTCCCTCTATACGTGATATTCATTTAACCATGAGTAAAGGACAAACCATAGCCATTGTAGGAAAGAACGGTTCAGGTAAATCAACGCTTATGAAAGTACTGATGCAGCTTTACTCTAATTATGAAGGTGTGTTTAAGATTAATGGCCTTCCGGTTCAGGGTTATGATCTGCAGCAAGTTCAGGATAAAATAGGAGTCGTGTTCCAGGACTTTATGCATTATGAAATGTCAGCACGTCATAATATCGGGTTTGGATCGCTAGAGCGTTTGGAGGAGGACAAGGAGCTCATCCGTGCGGCTCAATATGCGGCTATAGACCAAATTATAACCGAGCTTCCGGAAGGATTAGACACGCAACTCGGAAAATGGTTCGAGGGTGGCTTCCAGCTTTCGGGAGGACAATGGCAGAGAATCGCAATTGCTCGGGCTTTCTTGCGCCAGGCAGATGTATATATTTTGGATGAGCCGAGTTCCTTCTTGGACCCAGTAGCAGAAAGGGATTTGCTGGAGTTATTTCTAGAGTTAATGAAGGGTAGCATCGGAATTTTTATAACACATCGAACCTCTTCGGCACGTTTGGCGCATAAAATCGTAGTCATGGATAATGGGACAATTGTTGAGCAGGGAACCCATAGGGAGCTGATGCTACTAGATGGATTATATGCAGAGATGTACAACATTCAAGCTAGTTCATTCAATGAAGAAGAAGCTTTGGTCCAAACCGGAGGGAGAGTATCAGGATGACGACGACTTCATATACATGCGACAAATGGATACCCGTCAAGGGAGAAATGAAGGATAAGATATCCGCAGTATTGCAGGAAATTACTGAACGCTATAGAGACCCGGATCAGGTGCGTTTATGGATGAAAAAGATACCTCCAATAGAAACCGACGGAATGAAGATAGAACGTTGGTCAGATGAAAGTTTGGGCAGTGGATTTACGGGAATATGTTTACTTATGGGTCAGCTGGATTATCTGTATCCCGAGGATGGTTGGGATCTTGTAGGACATCAATATTTAGAGCGAATTCGTATGATGGTGGAGCAAAGAGGTGTTCACGACTTATCCCTGTATAGTGGATTAGCAGGTATTTTGTTGGCCATTTACTCCTTATCTAGGAATGGCACACGTTATCAAGGCATGCTGGATACGCTTGCTTCATGGTTTGAAGAAGCTGCTTTACATAGTCTATCCCTACATCAAGTGGAATGGGAAAAGGGGCAGTTACAGATGAGTCAATATGACACCATCTCTGGCTTTACGGGGGTCGGGCGTATTGCTATGCTGTTCCCAAACCGTCCAGCTATGCGAATGGTATGGGAAAAGACAATGGATTTGTTCCATGTCATGTGCGGTGAGAAAAATATAAATGGTCACACTGTACCCTCTTGGCACATTTCCTCGGAATATCAGTTTCAGGAGAATGAAAAGCTACAATATCCTCAGGGGAATTTTAATTTAGGGCTTTCGCATGGTATTTCAGGTCCCTTATGTTTCCTGAGTTTGTCTGCCCTTCATGGTGTGGACTCTCCTCTTTTAATAAACGATATACATAGACTGGCAAAGTTTATACATCATTGGCGTGTTCAGGATGTGGAGGGTATGATTTGGCCTGGTCGAGTTTCTTTTGAGGAGTGGCTGGAAGACCAACCATCTCCAGGCAGTACTCAAAATCATCGTGATTCCTGGTGTTACGGTGTACCAGGTATTGCACGTTCTATCTGGCTGGCAGGACAAGCTGCTCGCAATGAAGAATGGATCGAAACGGGGCTACGCGCATATTTGGATATTGAAAAAAGGCTTTACCGCAAAGGTGGATTATCTTCTCCTACATTGTGTCATGGTATTGGGGGATTATTGCATCTGGTTCAACGCATGTACTCAGATACTGCCCACGAGCAGTTAGGGATGATGCGGGACAGATTACTGGAAGATGTATTAGATATGTTCGATACTAATTCGTTGTTTGGCTTCTATGATCATAGCCTATTGGATGGAAAGCTGGCAGAAGTGGATGAGGCTGGTCTTCTGAATGGAAGTGCGGGAGTAGCTCTCGCGTTAGCTTCCTTAATTGGAAATAAAAATCCAGATTGGGATGCTGCTTTTCTGATTCACTGAGATATACCACGTTTTTTATCTAGCCTGAACATTATAAAAGCGAAAAAGATCCAATCGACTCTTGTGGTCATTAGGATCTTTTTTAACATTAATTCCTCCTGATATTATTTCTCAGTATACCGGAGCAGTCTTTGAGCCCAGATAGCCGATGCCTTTTTCTTGGGACTGCTTCATGACCTGCCACTGTTGTAGTTGTAAGTTGGCGTACATATGGACGGAAAATAAAAGATAATGGTTCATGCTGTAGCAGTATCGTTTCTTTTCCATAAGGGACGGGTATTAATTGTCTAGTCCCGCATAGATTGACATAGGGGAAAAGGAGGTATGAGCATGTGGGGTTGGGTCAAAAAGCTGTCTACACTGGCGGCGATCCTTTTATTGGCTTTTTTTGTAAGCGCATGCAACGAGGGCGATGCTTCGGGTAAGGTGAAAATTGAGTTTTTTCAAAACAAGCCGGAGGCCAAGGGTTCATTCGATAAGCTAATCTCTCAATTCAATCAGGAACATCCCGGTATTGAAGTGACACAGGTCAACCCGCCAGAGGCAGAGACTGTGTTATTGACCCGGGTTGTCAAAAACGATGTACCTGACATTGTAGGGCTTGGGGCCACCGATACCTACTCCATTTTGGCACAAAGTGGTATTTTTACGGACCTGGCGAATACAGAATTGCCACGTACGATTGATCCTATTTACCTCAAAATGCTTAAGGATGTAACCGGGGTCGATCCTGTGTATGGAATTCCTTATGCTGCGAATGCGAACGGTGTGATGTATAACAAAACGCTTTTCAAGGAAATGGGATTACGGGTACCCAAAACGTGGGATGAGCTGATTGCAACGGCGCAAAAAATCAAAGCTGCTGGAAAAATCCCGTTCTATTTTACATATAAAGATGATTGGCAAACGAACCTCCCCTTTAATGCGCTGGGTCCGAATCTGGTGGGCATTGATTTTTTCCTGCAACGGCGTGAAAATCAGGTCACCTTTCAGGACAAGTACCGCGAGGTTGCTGAAAAGCAGCTGGAGCTATTGAAATACGGACATGGCGATAATTTTGGCAAAAACTATGCCGACGGTAATCGTGCCTTCGCTAACGGGCAGGGATTGATGTACATTCAGGGCTCGTGGGCCATATCTGAAATTCGCAAAGCTAACCCGAAAGTGGAGCTTGGTTTTTTCCCATTACCAACAGGGAATGACGAAAAGGCGGTCAAACTGGTGTCCGGTATAGATACGCTATTAGCCGTATCGGAGAGCACTCCGCATAAAAAGGAAGCCGAGGAGTTCATTGCCTTCTTGTTGAAGCCGGAGAACAGCAAGCAATACATTACAGAGCAAACGCTGTTTTCGACGGTGAAGGGAGTCACGCAGGATGATCCGAGTGTGGCAGAGCTGTTGCCGTATTTTAAATCGGGTCGCGTCGTTGATTTTGCCGATCACTATATTCCCAAGGCGGTCCAATTGAATTCGATTGTGCAGGCCTTCCTGCAAAACAGAGACATCGACGCTTATCTGGCCAAGCTGGACCGAGAATGGGATAAGGTAGCTAACCGCCGATAGGAGAGGAGGAGGAGACATGAATAAGCGACTAACGACTTTTTACTGGATGACGGTGCCGGCGGTGCTATTGTTTTTTGTGTTTTTGACCTTGCCTGCCTTGCAGGGCTTTTATTATTCGCTTACGAACTGGAATGGCTTTGGTCATCAGTATCACTTTGTCGGGTTTAAGAACTATATTAATTTGTTTCAGGACGACAATGTGGGGAACGCATACTGGTTTACTTTCAAATTTGCGATTGTGGTTACCATTGCGACTAATATCCTTAGTTTGCTGATTGCGCTAGGGCTGAATGCTAAAATACGGTTTCGTAACTTTTTCCGCGGTATTTATTTTTTGCCTAATATTTTGAGCGTGCTAATCGTGGGTTACATATTCAATTACTTATTCTCGAACGTGTTTACGATTTGGGGGCAAAATTTAGGTATTACCTCATTGTCGACGAACATTTTGGGCAGCGAACAACTGGCTTGGGTGGGGGTTGTCATCGTAGCTGTATGGCAGGGGATTGCCTTTAATACGATTCTCTATCTGGCCGGGCTGCAAACCATTCCGACAAGTCTGTATGAGGCGTCCAACCTGGACGGTGCGGGTAAATGGCGCGAATTCTGGAGCATTACCTTTCCGTTAATTGCACCGTTTTTTACGATTAATATGGTATTGGCGATGAAAAATTCCCTGATGGTGTTCGATCAGATCGTGGCTTTGACGAATGGCGGGCCGGGACGAGCCACCCAGTCGATTTCCCACCTGATATACACCGGGGGATTTAGAGGCGGAGAATTTGCTTATCAGTCGGCTAACTCTGTTATTTACTTTATTGTGATCGCGATCATTTCCATCTTACAGCTGCGATTCCTCCAGAGAAGGGAGATGGATAACTGATGAAAACAAGCAGACGTACCAACTGGCCTGTGCTGCTTCTGGTAGCGTTGGGGGCAATATTTATCCTGTTTCCCCTCTATATGACGGTAACGATAGCACTTAAAAATCCCGAACAGATGGCGCATTCCGCCTTTGCCTTTCCGACCGAGCTGCATTGGGAAAATTTTAGTCGTGCAGTAGAAATGACCAACTTCTTCAGCGCTTTTCAGAACAGTGTGATGGTCACGACATCGACGGTCATATTGACTTTGCTAACCAATTCGATGGTCGCTTATGCGATTGCCCGTAATATGCAGCGACGCTTTTTTAAGGGATTATATTTTTACTTTGTGAGCGCCATGTTTATACCGTTCCCGATCATCATGCTGCCGATTGTAAAACTGGCCTCGGGCCTTCATATGACTAATCTGTTGGGTCTCATTATGCTGCATACGGTGTATGGTTTGGCGTTTAATGTTTTCGTGTATGTTGGTTATATTCGCTCCATTCCGGTGGCATTGGAAGAGGCGGCCACGGTAGATGGTGCGACGACATGGGGTACTTTTTGGCGCATTATATTCCCGCTGATGGCGCCGATTAGTGCTACGGTGGGAATTCTCACTTGTCTGTCCACATATAACGACTTCCTGCTGCCGCTCATTATTATTAGCGATGCGGAGCAATATACGCTACCGCTCGTCCAGTATGTATTTCAGGGGCAGTTCAATACCGACTTTAATCTGGCCTTTGCCTCGTATCTAATGGCCTTGCTGCCGATGATTATCGTTTATCTGCTGGCACAAAAATGGATCATCAACGGCGTTACGCAAGGCTCTGTGAAGTAGGACGGGAGTCAATCGTTCCAGGCAGACTGTGCCTTCATAGGAAAATATAAAGGGGTCCCCTATACCACGGTTCACACAGGTATAGAAGGACCCTCTTTTTATAGCATTGCTATTTGGATGCTTCGCTGTTGCTTGTCGGAGGCTGTAAAGGGACGGTTGTCTCTGCTTTCGGGTCGTCCGTTGTATAGTAGAACATATAGATAGAAGCTTCCTTCCCTTTGAAGTTCTTGTAGACATCCACTGCCTTGTTATTGCCGTCTCCGGCAAAATTGGCTGTGATCGGCTTGCCGATAATCCGTTCTTTACCCAGGCCAATATGCGTCTGGTTAATCCCTCCAAAGTGAGCGTCCTCGCTTTCGGTTTCTACGAATAAGTCTGATCCCTGTTTGTAGTAGGTCCACTTCACAGGATAGCCACCGATTTGCGTCGTTAGCGTCTGCTTTTGCTCAGAAATATCAGTTAAACGCTGTGGCGTTTTGTCGTCCGAATGGGTCGTAACCTTGTATTTGCCTGTAAAAGTAATAGGACTATCCTTGGTAATCACAAGATTGGACGGCCGTTCAAAACGGATTGTGTTCAGATCGTGTTCCTGATCAGGTGATGACCAACGACTACCCTCTAACGTTGTGCCGTTCACAGAAAGTAAGTACTTTTGATAAGGTAACATGGCGAATTTCTCCTTGCTTCTGATCGTGACACGGATTTGCGTAGGTGTGACAATCATTTGTTCTAGCGTAAAATTCGGATTGCCGTTCTCCAATGGAGTGTTCAGCACGCTTTTAATCGTCCCACTTTCCATTTTCTTCTTGCTTAGCTGCAGATCAAAGTTTATGGGTTCATGTATACTTTTCTCAGTTTGTGCATATTGCAGTTTGAAAGCAGTCTGTCCTTCCGGTATATCTGCTTTAGTAAAATATTGTTGTGCGGTATACTCCCCGTTATCTCCGGGTTTGCCAAAAGCCCCTCCAGGCTGCGACATCACTGGCTCGCCGCCTCTGTAAGCAACAATTTGCGGATTATCCCATCTCTTGGGTATCGACGAATCGAAGGTAATTGCCGAGGACAGCATCAGCTTATCCTTCCCTTGTTCAAATACCTGCACTTTCATATCTTGTAAGCCGTTACGATCCAGCTTGAACGTCTGCATCTGAGACGATGTGATATCGAGCGGCAATTCCAGTTCTTGAACGCTGGTGAGCTCAATATGATCTACGTTCAGCCGCACGTTCTCTGTTTCTTGCTGCGGTGTCCAGTCACTTTCAAAGTACCCGTTGTACCGTTGATTTTTCGGGTCCCATTGCTGAAAGTTATATTCCCCTGCACTGCTTTCCCCCGCAGCACTTTTTAGCGATACGCCTTTGACATTCCAAAACTCGTTCTCTGCTCGTTTTCCGACCTCCAAGCTGTACAGAATCACGGTCCGGTTCTCATCGACAATAGCGGTATGTAGCGTCAGCTTCACTCCGTCTCTGGTTACGGATTGCTCCAAGGGCTGTCCAAGGTCTTGATTTAGTGCCGTCTGAATGCCGCTTCTTCCGTGCAGCAGATCGCCCCAATTATAGTGGATGGCGGCATAGACGG
The DNA here is from genome assembly GCF_038003485.1 of Paenibacillus sp. FSL H7-0703. Classification (NCBI taxonomy): domain Bacteria; kingdom Bacillati; phylum Bacillota; class Bacilli; order Caryophanales; family Paenibacillaceae; genus Paenibacillus; species Paenibacillus sp. FSL H7-0703. Next base: position 3,581,141 of record NZ_JBBOPF010000001.1, read on the forward strand.
GAACGGCAACGAGAAGTGCACTCAGAGAGGCGGCGATAGCTATTTTGCGCCAATTTCTGTGTCGGTGGGGAGTGAATGAATTGGAAGTGTCGGTTAGCGTAGGGGCAGTATGCCCTGTCTGTTCCATCCGGTTCCACATCTCATCGAAGTCAGGATAGGCCATTTCCGAATCATCATTTAACTTGCGCTTCAATGCCTTTTCTATGTTGTTCATAGTTCTCTCCTTCCATCTCGGGAATTTGTACCCCTGCATCCCGCAATATTTGCTCCAATAACTTTAGTCCTTTGTGAGTCCTCGATTTGACGGTTCCCAGCGGAATTTCCAGCAGTTTGGATATTTCCGCCAGCGTGAAATCATGCATATAGCGGAGTGTCAGCACAGCGCGGATTTTGGCCGGAAGGCGATTCATATAAACGGCCCATTCCTCTGCCGATTCGCGTTCTTCCACCAGCCTGTCTACAGGTTTACCTTCCGCCCCGCTAAATAGATAGGGATTAGCCGATACCTTCAAATGCAGGCTTTTCTGGCGTTTAAGGTAATTCAGACAATGATTGACCGTAATCTTCATAATCCAAGCTTTTAGTTGTTCGATCTGTTCACGATTGCTGCGAAACAGGATGATAAACACTTCCTGCGTTAAATCCTCTGCATCCGATGCATTATGTACCATGTAGTAGCAGGTTCGGTATACATCTCGTTGATACAAATCAAACAACTCTCGATTGCTCTCCAATGATGTGCTCTCCTTTCTCGTGCAGTTTATCTATATAACAACTGAGGTTCTCAAAAGGTTCATTTGGTTGCGAAAAGTAAACCGTCTGCTTCAAATGTACCACACAAAAAAAGAAGCCTGTAAATCTCAAAACTGCAGATTTACAGGCTTCTTACATGTTCCTAAGCTAGACCCTAAGGGATGACACTTCTTCACGCGAAAACACGTCAATGGATAGCTTGCGGACTTACGCCGCTTAGTCAACCAGCCGTACTAGCGTTCTTCCTTGCGAGCGGGCTGCAAGGATGTCTTCGAGCGCGCTTGGCAGGTCAGCCAATCCGACTTCGCGCTCAACGAGCTGCTCCAGCTGTTCCGGCTTCCATTCGCTGCCGAGCCGCTTCCAGATTGCTACGCGAGTGTCGTATGGGCAGAAGACAGAGTCTATGCCCAGCAGACTTACGCCGCGCAAAATAAACGGCAGCACCGTCGTAGGCAGCTTGGTGCCTGCCGTCAGGCCGCTCACGGCAACGGAGCCGTTGTAGGCGATCTGGCTGAGCAGCGAAGCGAGCGGCTTTCCGCCTACAGGATCAACAGCCGCTTGCCAAAGCTGCTTGCCCAGCGGGCGGATGCTCTCCGCACCGTCGTAGACCTCCTCGCGGGAAATAACCTCGGCTGCTCCGAGCGCCTTGAGGTAATCGAGCGCATCGGCCTTGCCACTGCTGGCTACGACATGGTAGCCTCTCTTGTTCAGCAAGGCAATGGCTGCCCCGCCTACGCCGCCCGTCGCTCCGGTGACGAGTACCTTGCCCTGCTCGGGAGTAACGCCGTTTTGTTCCAGTCGATATAACGACAGGGCTGCGGTGAATCCGGCTGTCCCGAAAATCATTGCCTCTCTCGGCGTGAGTCCGTTCGGAAGTGGAACCACCCAGCCCGCAGGCACACGTGCATATTGGCTGAATCCCCCGAATTGAGACACACCCAGCCCATATCCGGTAACGAGCACCGCTTGTCCTTCGCTAAAGCGGCTATCCTCCGAAGAGACGACGGTTCCCGAGCAATCTATGCCTGGTACGAACGGATAGGCTTTGACAATATTGCCATCCTTGCGGGCAGCAAGCCCATCTTTATAATTGATGCTGGAATAAGCGACACGAATCAATACTTCTCCAGCAGGTAAACTGCTAGCTTCCAGAGAACGTACCTCTGCTTGAACTTCACCGTCCTGTGTCTGATCGACGACAAGAGCTTGAAATGATTGAGTCATCTGTAAAAGCCTCCTTTATTACCTTTTAACCCTATGAATGTCCTATATATTCCATCTTTACTTCACAAATTATGCTTAGGAAGCATACAACAATCTTCACAACCTGTCAGCGGCAATGCTCACAGGCTCGTATTCTATTATACTCTTTAGTTCATAATTGCGTCGAAAAGACCAGACTACTGATATATTCTTGCAATATCCTGTTTCAATAAAGTTCGATAATCAATTATAAAGAGGGTGATAAATGAATTCTTACGCATTTTGCAAATCATTTTACGTAAACGGGATGTATTTTCAGAATGACTGTGCTAACATACCTTTTGATCGTTAAATAAATCTATGAAGAAAGGTGAATGAATGACAACCAGAGCACTAAAAAATGGTTCGGTATTGTCCGAAGCTAAGGAACTGAATTTGTTCCGTCTAACATGGCCTATTTTCCTTGAATTGTTTCTGTTTATGCTAATGGGGAGCGTCGACACATTCATGATCAGTTCTGTATCTGATAATGCGGTGTCGGGTGTGGGCGCGTCCAATCAAATTATTTCAATTGCTATCCTTGTACTGGAGGTTATCGGCAACGGCGCTGCTATCGTCGTAGCTCAATATATCGGTTCTAAGAAACTAGTCGAAGCGGCCCAGGTTACAGGTACGGCCATTACGTTGAATTTGATGGTAGGTCTTTTGCTTAGCGTAATTTTTCTCGTATTTGGTACGCACATGTTGCAATGGCTGAATGTCCAGGGTGAGATTCTGGCTTACGCGGAGTCTTATATGAGCATCGTCGGGGGTGCCATTTTTCTTCAAGCATTGATTAATGCGCTGGCGGCGACTATTCGTACACATGGTTTTACCAAAGAAACAATGTATGTATCGGTTTTTATGAACGTGATCCACGTGGTCGGCAACTATGTTTTGATTTTTGGGCATTGGGGAATGCCTGCACTTGGAGTAGAGGGTGCTGCTATTTCTACAGTAGGTAGCCGCTTTATTTGTCTCCTGATCTTCTTCTGGCTGATGTACCGGGTCACTGAGGTTCGTGTTGAGTGGAAATATTACGTCCAATTGTCCAAAAAGTTCATCTCTAAAATATTGCGCATTGGTGTACCATCCGCGCTGGAGTCCATTATGTATCAGTCGTGTCAGCTCATCTTCACACTGTACGTGACTTATCTGGGCGCAGAAGCAATGGCGACACGTCAATATGCGAATAATATTTCAAGCTATATTTACTTGTTCAGTATGGCAGTCGGTATGGGTACGGCTATTGTGGTAGGAAGACTCGTGGGAGCCAGACAGAAGGATACTGCCTATAAACGTGTACTGACCAGTGTGAAATGGGCGTTGCTCGTGACCGTGATTATTGATGCGGTGGTCATCTTTTTCCGTGTTCCCTTGCTTGGTTTGTTCACGGAAAACCCTGAAATTATTCGTTTGGGAGCGCAGGTCATTTTACTTAGCATTCTGCTAGAAACTGGTCGGACCACGAATATCGTCATTATTAACTCGTTGCGTGCTGCTGGAGATGCAAAGTTCCCGGTCTTTATGGGTCTGATCTCCATGGTTTGCATGAGCTTGCCGCTTGGTTATCTGCTTGTGTTCAAGCTGGACATGGGGCTCGCCGGCGTGTGGCTGGCGATTGCTGCTGATGAATGGACTCGTGCTGTCATCATGTATGCCCGCTGGAAGAGCCGGTTATGGGAAAAGCATGCGCTGGTCGAGCACGATACACCAGATCAGTCTGCAACGCCCGTTCCGGCACATTGATGTCGAGCAGCATTTAGGGCCAGCTGGAGCCTAGCTTTTCGATAGAGTTGTGTACGCGGAGGCAGTTCAAGAGAACATCTTGAACTGCCTCTTTTTGCTGCTGAAGAACCATACTTCTACACGGGGGCACGATAGGCAACTTTGAAGTTCGACTTATATCATAATGGCATTCATAAATAGAAGTATGGTAAATTTACTAAAAAAAAGATATACTTTTGTTGCACTAACGCAGTACATGAAAGACAAGGAGTGTACCGATGAAGAAGCCGACGATTGAAGATGTTGCCCAGAAAGCAGGAGTGTCTAAAAGCACTGTCTCGCAATTTCTGAACAAACGATATAAATATATGAGCGACCAGACCAGAGACCGGATTGCCGAGGTTATTCAAGAGCTGAACTATCAGCCTAACGGGCTGGCCCGCAGCTTGAAGCAAAACCGGACGTTTATGGTGGGGGTCATTGTAGCCAACATTGACTATACCCTTTCGATCCAGTCTATCCGTGCGATTGAGGAGGAATTGCAGCGTTTTGGCATTCAGGTGATCATTTGCAACGCCGATGAAAATCCAGACAAGGAGAGCCAGTATATTGAGATGCTCAAGGCTCGGCAGGTGGACGGCCTGATCATCTTCCCGACAGGCAAGCATGCAGATATTTACAACCAACTCATTCGTGAAAAGTATCCGTTAGTATTTTTGGACCGTTTGGTAGATGGGGTAAATACGCGCAGCCTGCTACTGGATAACGAAATGGCGATTAAGCTGGCGATTCAGGAACTTGTGGCTCACAAGCATGAGCGAATTGCGCTGATTACCTTGCCCCTGGGCCTGAATCGGATTACTCCACGAGTGGAGCGGCTCAGCGGATACAAAAAGGCGCTGGAGGAGCATGGCTTGCCATCTCGTGAAGAATATATGCACAGTGTGCCGAGAGAAGAAATCCAGCAGACGCTGAAGGAGCTGTTCCAACTGCCGGAGCCGCCGACTGCGCTGTTGGCCGGGAATGATATCGTGTTGGCTGAGGTGTTGAAGTATGTGAATGCCCGCCGTATACGTATTCCGGCAGAGCTGTCCATTATCGGGATTGACGATGCGGAGTTTGCCCATATTTACAATCCGCCGATTACGACCATTACACAACCCATTGCGGATATGGGGAAGCAGGCGGCAAAAACACTGCTGTCCAGCATTGAGGAAGGCGGCGAATCGGTTCCGATTATTTACCGATTTGTGCCGGATATCAATCGGGGAGAATCCGTCAAAACGCTGTAACGAGCAATGTGTCATATATTAGAAAAATAGCCCGTATTCCTTTGTACGATCTGAGTATGCGTATGCTGCTCAGATCGTACAAACGCGAATACGGGCTATTGGAAGTTAAGGCTGACTTTGGATTCGCCTTGTTGAGCTTGCGCTTATAGCGGTGAAGGTTATGCGGGGAATAAACCCGGACTAATTCGTGCTGGCACTGAGCAAAAAGGATTCCAGCTCGGCTCGTGTCGGATAGCCGTCCATATCTCCGGCTGACATGACGGCCAGTGCGCCGAGGGCATTCCCGCGTTTGACTGCTTCTGCCAGGGGCAAGCCCTCCAGCAGCGCGCTGATAACGCCTGCGGCAAATCCGTCACCGGCACCGACGGTATCCACGACATGCTCTACGCGGAAGCGTTTGACGTATCCCTCAGCATCTGCGGATTTGTAATATGCGCCTTCGGTTCCCAGCTTGATGATGACCAGCGAGGTGCCGCGATCGAGGTAGAACGAAGCTATATCCTCCGGTGAGGTGTAGCCTGTTAATATTTTACCTTCATGAATCCCGGGTAGAAGCCAGTCGCACCCCTCAGATGCCTCATTAATCGCCTCCACCATCGTTTTCGTGTCAGGCCATAACTTAGGTCTGAGGTTCGGATCAAAGGATACGGTTTTGCCAGCCTTTTTCATAAATTGCCGCGCATGACGTGCGAAATCACGGCACTCAGAGGAGAGGGCGACAGAAATACCTGTAAAATGCAGATGGCGAGCTCCGGAAAAGTAAGCCTCGTTAAAATCAGCGATGCTTAATGTAGAAGCGGCGGAATGTTTGCGGAAATATTCCACCTCGGGGTCCCCAATTGTAACTTTGGATTTAATCAGCATCCCGGTAGAGTGGTCTTTGGTAAACATGACGTTCTGTGTGTCGATCCCTTCCTGACGTAGCGCACTGGCAATGAATTTGCCGAACGTATCCTCGCCGAGTTTAGTCACGAGTCCCGCCCGTAGACCCAAACGCGCCAAACCGGCTGAAACATTCGTCTCTGCCCCGGCCAACGCTTTGGTGAATGAACGCACCTCATCCAGAGAGCCTGCTTCATTGGCATAAAACATGGCCATCGGTTCTCCGAAGGTAACAGCATCCAATGTTGCGGTCATTTGTATTCCTCCTTATGTTTAGTAAACTTAATCTGTAAGCGCATGCACCAACTTAATAAATTGAAATTATCACATAAATCGGTTTTTCACAATGATGAAGTTGATATATTGGCTAAAAACTTTTTAGGTAATATAGATAAAAAAATGTGGTTTTGTTTATCAAAAGGTAAAAAGTGTGTAAAACTTCGTATGTACTAAGGGTTTTTCTAGGAATAGTGAAGTTTTGGGTTGACACCCTCTTAGATAATTATTACAATTCTAGCTAAGAAGTAGAGTTAGAAACCGCTTTTATAACAATTCCGTCGATAAAAAAGTTTATCTAAACAGGAGGAATGTTTTTATGGAAATGCGTTATTCAACTCATCCCGAACATGCCAAGCATTTTACGACTGAAGAGTTGCGTCAGCACTATTTGATCCAGGAACTGTTTGTACCTGAGGAGGTAAAGCTGGTCTATACGCATGAAGATCGTGTCATTATCGGGGGCATTTATCCCGTGAATAAATCTGTTGCGCTGGAAGGTAACGATCAAATCAAAGCAGAAACTTTCCTGGAGCGCCGCGAACTGGGCATTTTTAATGTCGGCGGCAGCGGTACGGTCAAGGTGGACGGTGAAACTTACGAGCTGGCCACAAAAGACTGTCTCTATGTAGGCAGAGGGGGCAAGGAGTTGATCTTTGAAAGCGATTCCAGTGAAAAGCCTGCGAAATTTTATATCGTTTCGGCCCTGGCTCATACCACGTATCCGACGACGAAGCAGTCTTTTGCCGATGTACCGTCTGAAAGTCTGGGTTCGCAGGAAACAGCCAACAACCGTACGTTGCGTCGCTTTATCCATGATGAAGGCATTCAAAGTTGCCAATTGGTTATGGGGATGACGACGTTGGAGAACGGCAGTGTGTGGAACTCCATGCCGACACATGTTCATGACCGTCGTATGGAAGTGTATTTCTACTTTGAACTGGATGAGAATGCGAGAATGTTCCACCTGATGGGTGAACCGAACGAAACGCGCCATCTGGTGATGAAAAATGATGAAGCCGTTATTTCTCCACCTTGGTCTATCCACTGCGGTGCGGCTACGGGTAGCTATACCTTCATTTGGGGCATGGCCGGTGAAAATAAAACATACAAAGACATGGACCAGGTTGCCATGAGCGAGTTGCGTTAATCCAATTAGTGTATTGGGGCGTGAACCTGCAAGTGGCTGAGGGTACATGGTCATCCCATTCGTGGAAAGGATCAGGAACATGACGAAAAAGAAAGTTTTGGAACATATCACTTCAGTAGGTGTCGTCGCAGTCATTCGGGGAAACACGGCGGAGGAAGCATATCTAATGTCTAAAGCCTGCATTGAAGGCGGCTTGGATAATATTGAGCTTACGTTTACGACGCCGGATGCGGATCAGGTCATTCGAAGATTGAGAGACGAATTTAAGGATCGGGCAGTGATTGGTGCAGGAACGGTACTGGAGTCACTGACGGCAAGAATTGCTATTCTAGCCGGAGCAGAGTTTGTCGTGAGTCCTTCTTTTGAAGAAGAAACAGCGAAGCTATGCAATTTGTACGCGATTCCTTATATGCCCGGCTGTATGACGCTGAATGAGATCAAGGAAGCCATGAAATTGGGTAGCGATGTCGTGAAGTTGTTCCCAGGCAGTGCAATGGGGGCGGACTTTGTGAAGGCTGTCAGAGGTCCAATGCCTCATGTACAGATTATGCCAACTGGTGGCGTTGATCTGGACAATATGGAAACCTGGCTGCGTAACGGATGTGTAGCCGTGGGAATTGGGGGTAATTTGACGGCTCCAGCCAAGGAAGGTCGCTACGACTTGATCACAGAAAATGCAGCACGTTATGTAGCTAAATATAAGGAAGTACGCGCAGCGCTATAGGCTTCAGGAATTATAGGTTTTTATACTAATTTGTGATGGAGGCGTAGGCATGGGTCTGGACAATTTTTCATTGGATTTTTTCAGTCTAAAAGGTAAAACGGCGATTGTAACAGGAGGCAACACTGGTTTGGGTCAAGGATATTCCGTAGCTTTGGCCAAAGCAGGTGCAAATCTGTTCATTGTAGCTAACAATGATGAATATGAAGAAACAAGACGTTTGCTGGAGCCGACGGGTGTGAAGGTTGCCTTTTATCAGGCTGATCTGACAGAGAAAGAATCCATTAAAAAAATTGTAGAAGAATGCGTCAATGAATTCGGTAAAATTGATATCCTTGTAAACAATGCAGGTACGATTCGTCGCGCCCCTCTGCTGGAGTATAAAGATGAGGATTGGGACGCTGTCATGGAGATTAACCTGAATGCCGTATATCACCTGAGCCAGGAAGTGGCAAAGGTGATGGTAGAGCAAAAAAGCGGGAAGATTATCAATGTCGCTTCTATGCTTGCTTTTCAGGGTGGCAAGTTCGTTCCACCGTATACAGCGAGCAAGCATGCGGTAGCTGGTTTGACCAAGGCATTTGCGAACGAGCTGGCAGTTCATAACGTTCAGATTAATGCGATTGCACCGGGTTATATTGCTACGGCAAATACAGCTCCAATCCGTGCGGATGAAAGTCGCAATCAAGAAATCTTGTCGCGTATTCCTGCGGGTCGTTGGGGCGATCCGTCTGATTTGATGGGAGTTGTGGTTTTCCTCGCCAGTCAGGGTTCCGACTACATGAACGGTCATATCTTGGCGGTGGACGGCGGCTGGCTGGTACGTTAAGCAGCGCTGGTCGCATCGAAGTTTATGAACTGAAAGCTGCCTCAAAAGGAAACTATCCTTTCAGGCAGCTTTTTTTTTAATGAAGCTATATGCTGAACTTGAAGACTTGGAGCGCTGTTTCGATCCGTCCTATGCATATGGCACGAATGCCTTTATAATTTAATGAGATAAAAATTGCTAGGCTCCAGCCGTACACTTGGTTGGAGCCTTTGAGCATAACACAGATAGATTGGAGAATGGAGAGATGAGTTCACAGCAACACCAACGAGCTTTGGTATACAAATCTTTGTGGCATGCCGGTCCTTGGGTGCTTGCCGTAGGGATCATTTTGGTAGGTGCCAATCTGCGCGCCTCGATTACCTCGGTAGGACCTCTTATCGGTTTGATTAAGGATTCTTTGCATATTTCGAATACACTGAGTGGCCTATTAACGACATTGCCGCTGCTGGCTTTTGCCCTGTTGTCGCCTTTTGTAGCCAAACTGTCGCGCCGCTTCGGGTCGTCTCTTATTATTTTTGCAGCCTTGCTGCTATTGACCGCAGGTATTGTGGTGCGCTCAACGCTGGGGGTGACCGCATTATTTGTCGGGACCGCCATGCTGGGACTGGCTATTGCCGTGTGTAATGTGTTGCTGCCCAGTCTGATCAAAGAGGAGTTTCCTCGCAACAGCGGACTGATGACCGGCGTATACTCAGTATCTATGAACGTGGTCGCTGCAACAGCATCCGGGCTGAGTATACCGCTGGCTTTGAATGGAGGTATGGGCTGGCGAGGTGCTTTGGGAATATGGGCGATTGTGGGTGTCGTAGGTATTTTACTCTGGGTGCCCCAGCTCCTTAAGGCGCGCAAAACAGCCAATAAAGCGGGAGTGTCTGCCCGAACCGTGAATGTATATACATCGTCTTTGGCTTGGAAGGTGACGCTGTTTATGGGGCTGCAATCTGCCTTGTTCTATGTTCCTGCCGCTTGGTTTCCCGAAATGATGAGCGGACAGGGAATGGATTCAGAGACTGCGGGATGGATGCTGTCCGTGCTGCAGTTTTCGCAAATGCCATTTACCTTTATTGTGCCTATTTGGGCGGCACGGGTGAAGGATCAACGGGTGTTGGTTCTGATTATGGCTGCCCTGTATTTTATCGGTCTGGGTGGATTTTTGCTTGGAGCTACACAGTGGAGTGTGATTTGGGTTATTTGTATCGGTATAGCGGGTGGTTTTGCTTTCCCGTTAGTGATGATGTTCTTTAATTTGCGGACGCGGACACCGCAGCAGGCAGCAGAGCTGTCTGGTATGGCGCAATCTTTTGGTTATCTGTTAGCAGCAACAGGACCGACGCTGTTCGGTTATCTGCATGATGCGACGCAAGGCTGGACAATCCCGCTGCTGCTGCTCTTGTGTCTGAGTGTGTTGCTTATGTTTATAGGGCTGGGTGCAGCCAAGAAACGATATGTCGGAGGCGAGGTGGATGATCAGGCTACAATTTGATGCAGATGGCTACAGTGTGGTCTGTAATGCAGATCGTGTTATGTTGTTGGCTAAAGAATTTGCGCTGTTGCGCTTTCTGTACGATAACCGGAATCAGGTGTTCACCCGGGAACAACTGCTGGATCGTGTGTGGCCGCTGGAGTATCCGGTGGAACGTACGGTGGATGATCATATCTACAGATTGCGCAAAAAACTTAAGTCATGGGATGGGCTCCGTATTCATACGGTTAGAGGGTATGGCTACAGCTTGACCTTGACTGACGTGCAGCCACAGAATCATCCGTCCTTGCACGATCAGGAGGTGCAGGACGCTGTACATGGACTATTCCGGAAATACCAGCTATTGGGGCAGGGAAATTCCATCGTAGCGCTGGCTGCCCAGCAGGAGCAGATGGGTTTTCAAATGTCCGCCTTTTATCAAATGTATACCCATTTTGTACAGGCGGATGTGGCTTGGTTCTTGAAGCGGGAGGACTTTGCCCCCGTAGACCGATTGTATTGGATGTTGCTGCTATTTACGGGCACAGCAGGGGTAACGGACGAGGGGATTGCTCTATGTGAGTGTGCGCTTTCCAGCAGGCTGCTGTCCAGTGAACAGGAACGGGAATTACGCATTCTCAACATCTTGGAGGCTTATGTGGAAAATGGAGAACCTGAACGCGCACAGGAAGGTCTACCACTAACCTTGAGGGTAATGGAACGGGATAATCTCGATAAATTTGTGATGCCTGTTGCACTGATGGAGATGTACATGCATCTGGTTTCCGATCATATGGAAAAGGCTGCGGAACTGTCTGATCGTCTGGAAGGCTTGCTGTCGGAGGCTCCGTATTTGCGTGAATTGGGCCGTTATCGCATGATGCGCGGACTTATGCTTTTACGTACTGGAGATGTGAACAACGCCGAGCGGCTCATGGATGAAGGGCTGGACACCCTTGATATGGCTAAACAGGAATTGCTAAAAATCAAGGCGGTCTGCCAAATCCGCGGTTTTTTGAAGCTCTGTGGCACCTATCCCACGCTGGAAGAGAAATATGCGGCTCAATATGATCGGCTTGACCGGGACAACAGTTTAACACTGCATCGTCAGGCGCTAAGGCACTGGTTGGAGCAAACACTTTCTGTCGTCTGATGTTTTTAGCTGTCTGATTTTCCTCTGATATAGACCCGCTAGAATGTTCTTATTGCTAAAGAAGCTGAAAATGAGAGCAGGGTGAGTAGATAATGAAGGAAAAGAAAGAACTGCAATCCACGCCTAGCATTTGGCGCAATGGCCGTTTTCGGCGGATGTTTGCGGCGCACACGGCTGCCTCCTTTGGCGATTGGTTTGATGCTATCGCCATTCAGGTGCTTGTTGCCTATCGCTGGGAAGCCGACCCTATGATGATTGCGCTGATTCCGGTAGTGATGGCCCTACCGGGTCTGCTGCTGGGTTCCATCGCGGGCACGTTAGCCGACCGGGTACACAAGGCCCGGCTGATGATCGTCTGCGATGCAGCTATCGCCTTATTGACGCTGGCGATCCTCGCCGTCCCGGGCCCGGCGTGGCTGCTGCCTTTGCTCGGTCTGCGCGCGGCGGCTGGCGTATTCCAAATGCCTTCACAGCAAGGCTTAACCCGTGCGGTAGTCGCCAGCGACGACCTGTTTCGGGCGACCTCGCTGAATGGGCTGGTCAATCAGGCCTCCAAAGTGGCGGGGCCATTACTGGGCGCTATGACCTTGACTGTGTTGTCCCCTCAGGCATGCATTATTCTCAATGCATTGCTGCGTCTCTGTTCCGGCCTGCTGCTGTGGCCGTTGCGGGGAATCGGTCCCACGCTGGTCAGCACAGACCAACAAGCTGTTGCAGCCGGGCAGCAAGGAAAGTCGGCTGCGCATACAGCGCCTGAGGCTGATGAAGACAAAATGCAGGAGGAGCATGTCCGCGCATCTCGTTTTTTCAACCAATGGCGTGAGGGCTGGGCGTTCTTATGGCGCAGTCGAATGCTTTTGCATACGCTTATATTCGGACTTTTCGGCTTGATCGCCATTCTCATGATCGACTACCAGTTCCCTACATTGCTGCGAGTGCTCGCTCCGGGTAATGAATCACTGCTTGGCTGGCTGGTTTCAGCCATTGGTGCTGGCGCCGTCGGCTGCATGCTTGTGCTTAATCGCTTGAATCGCATAAGCGCAGGCTGGGGGCTCGGTGGTGGATATGTGCTGGTTGGCGGAGCTATTGCTGCTTTAGGCTGGGCACAACCCGGAACAGGATTGCCCGTACTGCTTATGATCGGGGCCGTGCTGGGCGTGGGCAACGGCCTGTACATTATCACCCAAAATTATATATTACAAGCCAAAACCCCTGCTGATATGGTGGGGCGCGTCTTTGGTATCCAAAGTACCGTGATTGGAGCAATCATGGTCGTTTCCCCGCTTGCGGGGGGAGTATTGATCCGAATAGCAGGGGCGGGAACGGCTTTTGTCTGGATCGGGATGACTGTTGGAATCTTGGGTTTGGCAGGCCTGCTGCTTCAATCCGTAATTTGGCGCGAGTCCCTCGCTGATTCTAGCCTGACTACGGAGCAAAATGCAGACCTTGCGTAGTCGAACTTGCGCAATAATTTGCTTTGATTTTCGTCATTTATATTTTTAGCATGGGAGAGATCATGATGACTCAACAAACTTCAGCCTCAGAGTCTGTGGCACGGTTACTTGAAGGATCACGGGTGTACTTGCGTCCCGTTAACGTAGAGGACACCGAGCTATACTATAATACATTGTTCCATCAGGATGTGCGGAGGTTGACAGGCACACAACGCAGCTTTACCAAGGATCAAATTGCGCGTTATATTGAAGCTAAAGGACAGGATGCCTCAAGCTTGCTGCTGTTGATTGCGCTTCGCGAAGATGATCGTGTCATTGGGGATATAGCCCTGCAGGATATGGACAGCCTGAACCGCAGTGCCAACATCCGTATTGCGATCAATGAGCAGGGAAATCAGGGGAAAGGCTACGGTACCGAAGCGCTTGTACTCATGCTGGGTTACGGATTCGGTATCTGTAATCTGCATCGGATTGAGCTGAATGTATTTGATTTTAATGAACGCGCCATTCGTTGCTATGAGAAAGTAGGCTTTCAGCGCGAAGGTGTGCAGCGGGATGCTTTATTCTACAATTATGAATACCATGATTCGATTCTGATGAGTATGCTGGACCACGAATACCGTGACCGCTATGTGAAAAAAGCAGAAAATTGATTCAACACGTTTACACGGGTTTGCAGAAGAGATATAATTAAAAGATAAAATTGCTTGTTTGCGCAAGTATGATCGACAACATCAAATGAATATATGAACTTACCGGAGGAGCCTGTCACCAAGGCTCCTTTATGTCTTTTTTAGGGGAACCTGTGCTGTATTTCGGGTTTCCCTTTTTATTTTGCGAGCAGTTTGTTTAAGGTCGGACACATATTTTGCACGTTTGTTTAGCATTTTATGATTATCAGTTTTCTTCAATATTGTGGGTTATGCGCAGATGAGTTCAAGGATTAAATAAAAGGAGGTTATCAGCCTATGCAATTTATACTATATCTTCTGCTGATTCTACTGTTCACAAAAGTCGCGGGTCATTTGTCTGTCAAGCTCGGTCAACCAGCGGTGTTGGGAAAGCTGATCGCAGGAATTGTCCTGGGTCCAGCCGTATTAGGATGGCTTCAGAATGATTCGCTGATACATAATATGTCTGAAATCGGCGTGCTGCTGCTGATGTTCATTGCTGGACTGGAGACGGACCTGGATCAACTTCGACGTAACTGGAAGCCTGCGGTAGCTGTGGCGGTTGGAGGTATTATTTTACCGCTAATTTGCGGTTTTGGTGTAGGGGAAGCCTTTGGATTCTCGGTGCATGAAGGCTGGTTTCTAGGAATTATTCTGAGTGCTACCTCGGTAAGCATTACGGTACAGGTACTCAAGGATATGAATAAGCTGAATACCCGGGAAGGCTCGACCATTTTGGGTGCGGCAGTGCTGGATGATGTGCTTGTCGTGGTGCTGCTAGCGGTAGTAATGAGTATATTCGGTATGGGTGGAGAAACTTCGCTGGGGCTTCTTGTTGGCAAAAAGCTAGTTTTCTTCGTCGTAGCTATTCTAGGGGGCTGGTTCGTTGTTCCATGGCTTATGAAAATACTTGCTCCACTCAAGGTGACTGAAGCAGTCATCACGACTGCTTTGATTATTTGCTTTGGGTTTGCGTATTTTGCGGATATGTTGGGGATGGCAGGGATTATCGGAGCCTTTGCGGCCGGGATTGCCATTGCACAAACCAGCTTTAAGCACGTCGTAGAAGAAAAGGTGGAGCCCATCGCTTATTCCATCTTTGTTCCTGTATTTTTTGTCAGCATCGGATTAAATGTTTCCTTTGAGGGAGTAGGACAGCAGCTCGGATTTGTTGTTGTTTTGACACTGATTGCGCTGGTGACAAAGCTAATCGGGGGAGGACTCGGGGCGCGGCTGACGGGCTTCGATAACCGTTCTGCCCTCGCGATCGGCTCCGGGATGATATCTCGCGGCGAGGTTGCACTTATTATCGCAGCTACCGGTCTACAGTCGGGTCTGTTGGCACAGCAATATTTTACATCGGTGATCATTGCCATCATTCTGACGACCTTGGCTTCGCCTCCGATCCTCAAGCTGTGTTTTAGCGATAAGAGGGAGACTTCCGCTCACGATACAGAAAAGAAGGCCAGCATTGACAAGTCATAACGAGAGCTTCAACAGGTCATAACAAAAAGACCCTTCGGGTACAGCTTCTCATAGCGTGCATGGAAAGTCTGATTTAGAGTAAAGCGGACTTTCCATGCAGCATGAGAAAATGGGCGAAGGGTCTTTTTTATGCTAAATGTGCTGCGAGAATACAGTAATTAGGACTCAGATACGACAGTGAAACGTTGGTTCAGATGTTGTGGTTTTTCGATTTCGTCCACTACGGCAACTGCATAATCTTCGTAGCTGACATAGCTTGCACCTTTGGAATTAACCAACAGCGTGTCTTTTCCCACTTGGTAAGAGCCTGTGCGTTTACCCAGAGCAAATTCCGCAGAAGGACTAATGAAAGTCCAGTTCAGGTCGCTGGTACCACGCAAAATTTCCAGGTTTTTTCCTTGGTTATTTGCTGTTGGATATACGAAATCAGGGAAGCCGGGAGCATCTTTTACCAAAAGTGTTTGGGATTCGTCAGTGAACAAGCTGCCTGCACCACCTACGACAATCAGGCGAGTACCGGATACATTACGCAGACCTTCAATTAGTACGTTACCTGCATCGACATGCAGATGCTCTTGTCCGAGTGGAGCGGCAAATGCATTAACGACTACGTCAAAGCCTTTCAGATCATCTGTTTTCAGATCAAAAACGTCTTTTTGTACTACAGTAGCACGATTTTCTGTAACTTTAGCCGAGTCACGGACGATGGCGGTTACTTCATGCCCTCTGTCTAATGCTTCTTTTACGATATTACTTCCTGCTTTACCGGTTGCACCAATAACTGCAATTTTCATAATAGATAGCCTCCTATAAATATGATGTGGATGATGGATGATTCATTCGTTTGATCGTAAGTGTACCCAGTGCATTTACGAACTTTAATATGTAACTATTATAGTTACAATATAAAATAAAAGTCAAGCTCTTCTGTTGGGCAAACTAAAGTCCTCCGATTGGAAAGAGAGGAACTCGTTTAAATATATAAGGTGAAACTGAATGAGCAAACTTAAGCCATATTGGATATATGTAGACCACAGATAAGAAAGGAAGAGTGAACCGATATGAGTAAAAAAGTACAGCTTGAACCCGCAGCACAGAAATTTGCAGACGATAATGCCAAGCCTCCGTTTCTATATGATTTGGGTCCTGAAAAAGGACGTGAAACGGTCAATGAGGTTCAATCCGGTCCAGCAGACAAACCTGCCGCAGATGTAGAAGATTTAACTATTCCAGGTGGGCCTGGCGGTGAGGTAAAGGTCAGAATTGTTCGTCCACAACAAGTGACAAGCGATCTGCCGGTCATTGTATATATTCACGGAGCAGGCTGGGTATTCGGTAATGCCCACACGCATGATCGTCTGATTCGTGAATTGGCAGTCGGCTCACAGGCAGCCGTTGTATTCCCGGAATACAGCTTGTCACCTGAAGCTAAATATCCGACGGCGATTGAGGAAATTTACGCGGTCGTTCAATGGGTGGCACAGCATGGGCGCGAGCATGGACTGAAGCCCGATACGCTGACGATAGCCGGAGACAGTGTCGGCGGTAACATGACCGCGGCCGTAACGCTGCTGGCCAAAGAACGCAGTGGTCCTTCCATCCGGCAGCAGTTGTTATTTTATCCGGTGACGGACGCTTCCTTTGACACGGAATCCTACCAGGAGTTCGCCACAGGATATTTCCTGAGCCGCGAAGGAATGCAATGGTTTTGGGATCAATATACGACAGATCCCAATGAACGAGCGCAGATCACGGCTTCCCCATTACGTGCCACCAGAGAACAGCTCAAAGGGCTACCGCGTGCGCTGGTCATTACAGGCGAGGCCGATGTGCTGCGCGATGAAGGTGAGGCCTATGCGAACAAGCTGCGTGAAGCAGGGGTAGAGGTAACCGCTGCACGCTTTCAGGGCATCATCCACGACTTTGTGATGCTGAACCCATTGTCGGAAACCGCGGCCAAGCGCGGTGCGATCACGCTCGCTACCTCATGGCTGCGCCAAGGGTTTGAGGGCTAGTACACTATAGAGCGTTTTAAGGGTGCCGTCGTGTGATTTGATCCAGTTCTTTGAACGATTAGGCTGTCTTCTTCCTGCTGACATCTATTGCAGGGAAGGCAGCCTTTATACATATCTGCAATGAAACCGCTTCACGTTCGTCGAACAGAGTGATAATATAAAATTTGAACGAGTTTGACTGACATTCAGCCTAAGGGGGATATTCATGCCATTTCAGGGGCAACGCATTCTACCTGCAGCTAAGCATATGAAGCAGCTGGAGGGTATTTTGGACAGTTCTTATGAATATGCGGTTTTTCTGGATACGCATGTAGCGCAGCTGCGCAACCTGTACCAGATGGCTAGAAGTCGCAACAAGCAAATGCTTCTGCATGCCGACCTGGTGCAAGGCTTGAAGAATGACGAGTATGCGGCTGAATATTTGTGTCAGGAAATTAAGCCGTTTGGGATTATTTCGACCCGATCCGGGGTGATTGCAACCGCTAAAAAGAAGGGGATTCTTGCTGTACAGCGGGTGTTCCTGCTCGATACGATTGCGCTGGAAAAAAGCTACGCGCTGGTGGAAAAAACACGACCTGATTATATTGAGGTGCTGCCCGGTGTTGTTCCACCGATGATTAAGGAAGTTAGCGAACGCACGGGCATTCCTATTTTGGCGGGCGGACTTATTCGCACCCCTGAGGATGTGGAAGCGGCGTTGGCTGCGGGAGCCACAGCAGTTACGACCTCCAATAAACAACTGTTCGAGCATTATAAGCAATAGCTTTTATTTAAATCAAGTGGGCAACCATACATAAATATGCAAGGAGGCTGGAAAACGATGGAGCAATACATTCTTGCCTTGGATCAGGGCACAACCAGTTCGCGGGCCATCTTGTTTGATCGGCAGGGAAAAGTGGTATACAAGGCACAACGGGAGTTCCCACAGTATTTTCCCCAGCCGGGGTGGGTAGAGCAAAACGCAAATGAGATATGGAGCTCTATTTTGGCCGTCATCGCCTCCTGCTTGTCGGAATCAGGTGTGAAAGCCAGCCAAATTGCCGGGATTGGTATTACGAATCAACGGGAAACCGTAGTGGTGTGGGATAAACATACGGGTCTGCCTGTATATCATGCACTGGTATGGCAGTCACGGCAAACAGCCGGGATCTGCGAGGAATTGAAAAGCCGTGGATTTGATCATATTTTTCATAGCAAAACGGGGCTACTCATTGATCCCTACTTTTCTGGCACCAAGGTCAAATGGATACTCGACAACGTCGAAGGGGCACGAGCTCAAGCGGAGCGTGGGGATTTGCTGTTTGGTACGATTGATACCTGGCTAATCTGGAGATTGTCCGGTGGTAAAGCACATGTAACGGACTACTCCAATGCGGCCCGCACACTCATGTACAACATATATGAGCTAAAATGGGATGAGGAGCTGCTGGATATTCTCGGCGTTCCTGCGTCTATGCTACCAGAGGTGAAATCATCTTCTGAGATATATGCGCATACGGTGGATTATCACTTTTTTGGGCAGGAAATTCCTATTGCCGGAGCGGCGGGTGATCAGCAAGCAGCTCTGTTCGGTCAGGGATGCTTTGACAAGGGCATGATTAAAAATACTTACGGTACGGGATGCTTTATGCTGATGAACACGGGAGATGAACCCTGTGACTCGGAACATGGACTGATTACGACCATTGCATGGGGGCTGAACGGTCATGTAAAGTATGCGCTGGAGGGCAGCATTTTTGTAGCTGGGTCTGCTATTCAGTGGTTGCGTGACGGGTTGCGTATGTTCCGTGAAGCCAAAGATAGTGAAGCGTATGCGGCGCGTGTGACCTCGACGGAGGGGGTATATTTTGTCCCGGCCTTTGTGGGGCTGGGCAGCCCGTATTGGGACAGTGACGTGCGCGGCGCGACATTTGGTTTGACGCGGGGAACGACCAAGGAGCACTTTATACGAGCGGCACTGGAATCGCTGGCCTACCAGACTAAAGATGTCCTAACTGCCATGGCGAGCGATTCGGGTGTACCTGTGCGTTCATTGCGTGTAGATGGAGGTGCTGTGATGAACGAGTTCCTGATGCAGTTCCAGAGCGATATTCTCGATTTGCCCGTAGAACGACCTGCTGTGAACGAGACAACTGCACTCGGTGCGGCGTATTTAGCGGGACTGGCAGTTGGGTTTTGGAGCAGTCTGGATGAAGTCCGGGGATATGCTCAGAGTGATCATACCTTTACTCCGTCCATGAGTGAGGACGTGCGGACTGAGCTTTATGGTGGCTGGAAAAAGGCAGTTCATGCCGCAATGGCGTTCAAGTAGAGATAGTTTTAGGTAGAAGGCAGCCATCTGGCAACAGGCAGATTTCCCTTTTCATAGCGTACTGTGTGTGCTACGATATAGATAAGTTAATACTCGTCAGGAGACTTGGAGAGACCATGAACCGCTCGGCATCCGCCGCAGCGATGTTCGTGGTCTTTTTTTGTACCTTATGATGATTCGGTTGGCAGATTGCATCGTGAATATATACAAAGCTGGAGGGATACATGATGGGAGAACAGGGATTTGCTGCGCAGGAGAGAACCGCTGTTTTGGAACGTATGGGAGATGAGCATTTTGATATTTTAATTATTGGCGGCGGCATTACAGGGGCGGGGATTGCGCTGGATGCGGCGGATCGTGGTTTGAAGACAGCACTGGTGGAGATGCAGGATTTCGCAGCAGGTACGTCCAGCCGCTCGACCAAGCTAGTGCATGGTGGTCTTCGTTATTTGAAGCAGTTTGAAGTTAAGATGGTAGCCGAGGTTGGGAAGGAGCGGGCCATCGTATTCGAAAATGGCCCACATGTGACCATACCGGAGCGTATGCTGCTTCCTTTTCACAAGGGCGGCACGTTTAACGCATTCACCACCTCTGTCGGGCTGCTAGTATATGATTTCCTTGCTGGTGTTAAGCGTAGTGAGCGCCGTCGGATGCTGGACATCCAGGCTACGCTAGAGCGCGAGCCTTTGTTGAAGCGTGATGGACTGAAGGGAAGCGGTAGCTATGTGGAGTACCGTACAGATGACGCTCGCCTGACGATTGAGGTCATGAAGGAAGCTGTTACACGAGGGGCGCTGGCGGTGAACTATGCCAAGGCTGACAAGCTGCTGTATGACGAAGGACGAATAAGCGGTGCAATCGTAACGGACCGGGTAACGGGAAAACCATACGAAATTCGAGCTTCGCTGGTTATTAATGCAGCTGGACCATGGGTAGACACGTTGCGGGAAATGGATCGCTCCAAGGAGGGTAAGGTACTACGCCTGACGAAGGGTATTCACTTGGTGTTCGATGTTGAGCGCTTTCCGCTCAAACAGGCAGTGTACTTCGATACACCGGATGGACGTATGGTATTTGCCATCCCGCGTGATGGAAAAACCTATGCAGGTACGACCGACACGGTGTATGAGGGGGATACGGCGCATCCCCGGATGACCGCCGAAGATCGGGCATATGTGCTTCAAGCGATCAACGGAATGTTCCCAGATGTGAAGCTGACTGTTACGGATGTAGAATCCAGTTGGGCAGGGGTACGGCCGCTCATTTATGAAGACGGTAAAAGCCCTTCAGAAATTTCACGTAAGGACGAAATTTGGGAATCCCGCTCAGGTCTGATCACGATTGCAGGCGGCAAGCTGACGGGCTACCGGAAAATGTCCGAACTCGTCGTGGATCGTGCGGTGCGGAAGCTGGGGCGCTTGCATGGGCAGAGCTTCCGGGCATGCCGCACCAGACACATCCCGATTTCGGGTGGCAGCGTAGGCGGCTCGGCGGGCTGGGACGCGTACGTAGGTAAGCAAACCGCAGCAGGTGTTGCGCTTGGCCTGTCGCCGGAAACGGCTAGAGCATGGGCTACTCGCTATGGCTCCAACACAGAGTGGTTGTTTGCGATAGCAGCACGGAGCATGAAGGAGGCTAGCGAGAAGGAAACCGCGCTGCCTGTGGAAGTGCGTGTCCCGCTCCTGTATGCGATGGAAAAGGAAATGACGGTGACACCGTCTGATTTTTTCATACGTCGCACTGGTGCGCTGTTCTTCCAGATTGACGAGGTGAAGCGTTGGAAACAGCCCGCCATCGCATGGATGTCTGAACATGCAGGCTGGAGCGCCGCGCAAGAACGACAATATACGGCTGAGCTGGATGCTTACCTGTATGAAGCTGTAACGCCTGTAGAGGCAGAGGTGAAACCCGGTGACGTTAAAGCCATCTAATAGGAACGAGGATGCGTACCCTTTACCGCTCCGCTTCTCTACAATCGTTTCGTTCTCGCCACTGCTTTATGCGGAAAAGGGGCCTACAAAACAAAAGCAGCGATTCTTCATAACAAGAGAATCGCTGCTTCTTTGTATACAGATTGTTTACAGCATCAAGTGGAACAGGAACGGGGCGGCTGCCAAGGTAAAGAGAGCGGCGAGCACCATCGAGATGCTGGATATCGTCCCCGTCAGCGAACTGAACTCGAAGGCTTTGGAAGTGCCAGTACCATGAGCACCGGTACCGAGCAGCACCCCACGTGAGACTTCATTTTCGATACGGAACAGTTTTACAATCATCGGACCGATAATAAGACCGCTCAATCCGGTCAGAATAACGAATACAGCCGTGACCGTCGGATTGCCGCCAATCGTTTGCGATACATTCATCGCAATGGGTGTCGTAATGGAGCGAGGAATCAGGCTGCTCAGCAGCGAAGAATTCAGATGCATCCACTTGGCAAGCGCCATGGAGGACAACACGGCTACAACAGACCCAGACAGCACGCTAAGCACGATTTGAGTCGCGTGTTTTTTTAACACAGGGAAATATCGGTACAAAGGGACAGCAAATGCAATCGTAGCTGGCTGTAGCAGCATGGACAGCAAGTGAGCGCCCGAATTATAAGAACGGTAGTTCACACCCGTCAGCGTCAAAATCAAAATGATAACAATAGGTGTAATGAGCAATGGAGACAAATACACCTTGGGCAGTGTGCGGTACATGCGTTTGGCCATCCAGTAAATAGCGAGTGTCAATACAATACATAGAAGACCGGTCATGATGATTTATGCTCCTTTCGTTTACCAAGCAGACTGGCGACCATACCTGTGCAGGCCATCACCAGAAAGGTGCCGAGCAGCACGACCAGCATGATACTCATACCATCGTGTTCTAGCATCGGCCAATAATTCATAACGCCGACAGCAGAGGGAATAAAGAATAATAGCAGCTCGGCAAGCAACCAGTTTGCGCCAACTTCAATCCAGCTTAGCCGGACCAAGCCGGTTTGCAGCAGAATAAAAAGGATCAGCATACCAATGATACTACCGGGTACAGGCAGGTGGAGCCAGGAGACTACCGCGTTCAGGATGAGCGAAAAGGCCATCAGGACGGCGATCTGGAGGACACCGCGTATGAAGCTTTTCATATATAATGGCTCCTATCTTTGAGATCGGTTATTTTCAAACTGTAATGAAATTTTACATCACAAGCTTTCATGAGTAAAATGCATATAAAGAATGTAATCTATTCCGTTTGTCTATGGGAGAAGGTGTAGGTTTGGATATCCGACATTTACAATATTTTTTGGAAGTCGCGCGGTTGCGTAGCTTTACAAAGGCAGCCCAGAGCATGTTTATTACCCAGCCGACGATCAGTAAGACGATTAAAAGTCTGGAAGATGAACTGGGGGTCGCTTTGTTCGACCGAATTGGCAAAAGAATCGAACTGACGGACGCGGGCAAGGTAATTGAGCTTCAAGCACAAGCGATTGTAAAGTCCTTTCAGAGCCTGTCCTCGGAGCTGAGTGATTTGATGAACCTGAAAAAGGGACATATCCGTATTGGCCTGCCCCCTATGGTCGGATCGAGCTTTTTTCCGCGTGTCATTGGAGAATTCCATAAGGCATATCCTGATGTGACCATTCAATTATTTGAGGACGGGGCGAAGAAAGTGGAACGGGACGTAGAAGCCGGGGCATTGGATATCGGGGTGATTGTGCTGCCTGCGGTTGGAGATATGTTTGAGACATTTCTGTTTGTGGAGGAAAAGCTGAATTTGCTCGTTCATCCTACGCATGCATTGGCAGAGTGCAAGGAGGTACCGTTATCTGCGCTGGCGGAGGAGGCGTTTGTACTGTTTCGTGAGGATTTTACGCTGCATGACCGTATCATTGCGGAATGTGTTCGTGCTGGCTTTCAACCGCGTGTAGTCTACGAAAGCTCACAATGGGATCTGATTAGCGAAATGGTTGCTGCAAACCTGGGAGTAGCGCTGTTGCCGGAGGCTATATGCCGAGATCTGGATTCCGAGCGTTTGCGTGTTCTTCCATTGGTGGACCCCGTCATTCCTTGGCATTTGGGGATGATCTGGCGGAACGATCGTTATCTGTCCTTTGCAGCCAGAGAATGGATATCGTTCACACAGCAATTGTTGCGGACGGAATATGGCGGGAAGTAGTCAGTCCGCGAGAAGGTGAGTACGATGCAGATGTGTACCGAAGGAGGACGAATACTGCTTACATCATAAAAAAAGCTGCCCTGAGGGGCAGCGATGTAGCTTGCTTCTATGAGTGTGTTTGGTTTATTGCACGCTTGGTGTGAAGGTACTTGTCCATAATACGGTCAAGTCTGGAGGATTTGTCCAATACACGTTCATCTTTTAATCCGTGTAAGTCAGCCATGCGATTCAGTTCACGGCGTTCTTTTTCCATGAGTTTTTCCAATTGTTCGAGGTTCACAAAGCCCACCCCCCATGTCGATTGTAAGGCATGTCTCCACTAGCGGCAGAAGTTTTTTTTGATAACGATGTTATTTCCATTTTACCACTTTTTATTAACAATAATCCAGCTTTCCTGACATTTAGCGACTAATATCTATGGTTTTGCCAGTTTCACCTGATTGCGTCCTGAACGCTTAGCTTCATATAATGCCTCATCTGACTTTTCCAGTAAGTGCCTCGATGCAATGACAGGTGAACTGCCTGCTCCGATGGATACGGTTAGCGAGATTGAGGTTCCGTCATTCAAAAGAAAACGTTCATTTTCCACAGCTTTCCGAATTTTTTCGGCAAAGCTTGCTGCTTTCTGACTATCACAATTTCCAATCAGAATGGCAAATTCCTCTCCGCCCTTACGGGAGGGGTACGCCCTCGTTGTAGATTCCCGGGTTAACAGCATTCCCAATTGGCTTAAGACGGTATCTCCGTTCAAATGACCATACGTATCATTAATATTTTTAAAGTGGTCAATATCCAGCATCACGAGTCCAAAGGGTTGTTTTGTAGTCTTGGAAGTATGAAAGACCTCATCGAATAGCGCATCGAAAGCACGTGGACTGTAGAGTCCGGTTAAATGATCCCGATTTGCAGCTTCTTCCAGTAGATGAACAGCCCGTTCTGTTTTTTTGATATAGGACATCATAAAATAAGTGAACAGGCCGCCAAGCAACTTAATAGTTGTGATTATTATCATAGATTCATTATCAGGAGGGTTAACTACAAAGAAAGTAGATAACAGCGACACTACAGCAGCTCCAAGTACGGCCGACATCCACTTGCGGAGTGTTAGGCTTTTTTCTCGAATAAAGATAAGTGAAATGCCCAGTGTCATGAAACAATTGACGGCAGCAGTCAGAGAAACATCTGTCCAACCACCTGTGATGTAAATACGGTACAGGCTTATGATCAAGGTGGTCAGCAGACCGGATACCGATCCTCCCATATAAACAGATATGATAATCGCCAATTGGCGCAGATCGACCACAAAGTGCCCACGGACCCATAAACCGGTCATCATTAACAGAATGCCAAACAGACCCAGCATTAAACCGTTCATTACCCGATAAATGAATATATGTTTTTTTAGGTAACGTTCATATTTCCGGAAAAATAAATTTCCAAAGAATAAGAAGCTTGTTAATAACGCAAAATTGTTAATTAATTCTTTTAACATATCCCTATCCTTTATGCTGAAATGAGAGTTGTAGTATCGTGGGGAATAAAGCAAAAGGCCTCGTTTCTATATTTCGGTAAAAAGTAGGCATGAGTGAATACCAATTGAATACAAACGATTCTTATGTCCCTTACGTTTCGTTTATCTACGTGGTACAGTGAAAGGACTATGACCGGAACGGGTGATCGTATGAAGGAACCAATTCACATATCGGTGCGTCCACTTGTGGAATATGTGCATCGGAGCGGCAGCATTCATAGCGGCTTTCGATCGAATAGCAGTATGCTCGAAGGAACTCGCGTGCATCAGGTTATCCAGAAAGGTTACAAGGAGCATGACCGCAAAGAGGTACATTTACGTACAGAAATTCCGTATAAGGATGAATTGTTTATCATTGAAGGCCGCTGTGACGGACTGATTGAGCTGGATGGCGTATGGACGGTCGATGAAATTAAATCGACCTCTTTGCCACTCGAAGATATTCAGGGTGACGGCCAACCTGTACACTGGGCACAAGCATTTCTGTATGCCTATATGATTGCTCGTGAGGAACAACATCATTCGATGCAGGTCCAGCTTACTTATGTACAGGCACACAGTGAAGACATTCGCCGATTCAGACGAGAACTATCCTTTACTGAGCTGGAAGCTTTCGCAAAGGAGATGATTGCTGGTTATGCACCGTATGCATTCCTGCTGAGAGCACATGCGGAAAAGCGGGATGCCAGCATTGCTATGTTGAACTTTCCCTTTGACACGTATCGTTCGGGTCAGCGAACGCTCGCGGGCTCCGTGTTCAAGACGATTGCCGAAGGGGTTAACCTGTTTGCCAAAGCACCTACAGGTATTGGTAAAACGGTATCCACCTTGTTTCCTGCGATTAAGGCGATCGGCGAAGGGTTGGTGAGACGAGTATATTATGTGACGGCTCGTACCACCACTCGGGCAGCAGCAGAAGAGGCTTATGCCAAAATGCAGGTTCAAGGGCTGCACATGCATGTGGTGACTTTGACTGCGAAGGATAAAATTTGCTTCAAGGATGAAAATGATTGTGATGCTGGATCATGCAGCATGTGCGAGGGCTATTACGACCGGATCAACGGTGCGGTTTCCGATATTTTGGCGAACGAGACGTTAATGACCCGGGCGGTGATTGAGCATTATGCGCGCAAGCATAAGGTATGTCCCTTTGAATTTTCGCTGGATGTGGCGTATGCCTCGGATGGTATAATCAGTGATTATAATTATGTTTTCGATCCACGGATTTCTTTGAAAAGATTGCTGGAGGAGCACAAGCGAAAAGGTGTTGTACTGGTGGATGAGGCGCATAATCTGGTAGAACGCGGCCGGGACATGTTTTCGGCGGAAATTTTGAAATCTTCTTTTTTGGAACTGAAACGAGAATTTAAGTTGCTAAGCCCAGAGATTGCTGCAGCTGCGAGTGCAGTGAACGCACATATGATTACGCTGCGCAAGCAATATGCAGATACAGGAAAAGCAGTGGAGACAGCAGCACCGCAAGAGGTACTGGAGCTGTTGGTGCCTTTTGTAGAAGCAGCTGAACGTGAACTGGTGACGGGGGGCAGTACAAGCCACGCAAGCGGTGAGGGTACGGCTTATGCATTGCTTCTAGATACGTATTTTACCGCTCAGAATATGCTGCGCATTGCTGCTTTATATGATGAACGGTACGTTACTTATGTGGAAGCAGGGCGCAGTGAAGTGAGGGTCAAGCTGTTCTGCCTCGATCCTTCTCACTTGCTGGGACAAGCTATTAAGGGCTACCGCTCAGCCATTTATTTTTCCGCAACGTTGACACCGCTTGCTTATTACCGGGACATGCTCGGAGCAAACGAGGAAGATTATACGTTACAGGTTCCTTCGCCCTTCCATCAGGAGCAGTGGGATGTACGTCTGCTGCCGCTCTCCATCCGTTATCGGGATCGTGAGCGTTCCAAAGGGGCGATTGCGGATATGCTGGCTGCATTGGTTGTGGAACGGAAAGGAAATATCCTTGTATTTTTCCCGTCCTATCCATATCTGCGTGAGGTGTATGAGGAATTCATGCTTCGGGACGTGTCCGCAAATACGTTGGTACAAAGCCCGGGGATGACCGAACCAGAGCGGGATCAATTCCTAGAGGCCTTCCAGCCTGGGCAAGAGCACACCTTGCTTGGCTTTGCCGTATTGGGTGGTGTGTTTGCTGAAGGTGTCGATTTACCTGGGGATCGCTTAAATGGGGTAGTGGTCGTCGGCGTCGGCTTGCCGCAAGTTGGAGCAGAGCGGGATGTGCTGCGGGATTATTTTTCGGAACAGGGACGGAATGGTTTCAACTATGCGTATGTATATCCGGGAATGAACAAGGTTCTTCAGGCAGGTGGCAGACTGATTCGCACAGAGCACGACGAAGGATTGCTGGTCCTGGTAGATGATCGTTTTGCCAAGGAACCATATGCTTCTTTGCTGCCTGACGAATGGAAAAGCTACCGTCTGACGGAACAAGCGGGATTAAGGAAGGAATGGATAGACTATGAACTTTAATTTTCATAATGACTCCATACGCGGGGTGCTGCGTAGCTTTGGACATGAAGATGCCGAAGTGGATAATATAGAGACTTTTGTGACATTTGCGCGCTTGGCTAATGGTATTTTCAGAGAAATGGATACGGATCTTAGCAAGTTGGGGGCTTCTCAGGGGCGGATTATTGTTCTTAGCCTGTTGCATTGCCACTCGCCGCATCGCATGACACCATCAGAGTTGGCGGAAAAAGCTGATGTGACGCGTGGAACCATGACGGGGCTGATCGACGGATTAGAGCGAGATGGCATGATTGAACGTGTGGCTCATGAGAGTGACGGACGGATGGTGACTGTCGGATTAAAAGAGGCAGGACAAGAGCTGTTAAGTAAGATAGTCCCTTATTATACGAAGTTGATTCGGTCGTGTATGTCTGAGTTTACGCCACAGGACCATAAGATGATGAAGGGTTTACTGGGAAAAATGAAGGGCGGTTTTGAGCGGTCCTTGCCGAAATGCTGAGTTCCTAATATAGGGAGTAAGGAATAGGAGAGAGAACATGTTCTTTTATACAGATGAGGTCTATGAAGCCCGTGATTTTGGCTCAATGAATGCCAGAGAAGGCGAGTGGAGAAATTGTGAGTTTACCCGATGTCGCTTTCGGGGTGTGGAGATGAATGAGTCGCTTGTAGAAGGCTGTACTTTTGTGGACTGTGATTTTACCGGAGCCATTCTGAATGCATCTCACTACAAGGAGTCGGCTTTTACCAATTGTTTGTTCACCAGCGCCAATTTGTTTGTAGTCCGGTTTGAAAACTGCAAGCTGGTAGGTTCAGATTTTGCGGGGGCGAATATGGATGGTATCACAATTACGGGCGGAGACTGGTCTTATACGAATTTGCGTCATGCAGATTTAAGAAAACAAGATTTGCGAAAAATACGATTCAAGGAAGCCGACTTATCCGAATGCAATTTGGAAAAAGCAGATTTGCGGGAGGCGGATCTTACCCGGATAAGACTGCACAAAGCCCATCTTCAAGGAACAGACCTGCGCGGTGCGAAGATGGATGGCGTGAATTTTAAAGATCTGGACATCACCGGAGCCAAGTTGGATATCGAGCAGGCAGTAGCGGTGGCCCGCTCCTATGGAGCCAAGGTGGAAGGCTAAAAAGCACGGGATACAGGACCCGTCTCGATCTGCGGTACCCCGTGCGGTGAAATGGATGGTTGACTCGAATGTGAAGAACTTAATCTTTAGGGGGTGCCGGCAGTAGTGGAATCGCTGCTCCCGGGTCCCGGTTTGGCAAATGATCAACTCCCACAGGCTCTAGAGGCTGCTGTGGAACTGTCCAGTTGCGCGCGGTATCCGCGGCAGTTCGCTGCTCCAGCAAGCGTTTGGCTACTTCATAACATTGATCGACATGCCGATTACCAATGGTTCGCATGGCAGTGAAGCCAATTGCCGCGGCTAGCCCTTGCCCCAGAAGGGGGACAAACTTGCTAACCTGCTTGGTAGCGATCCGAATGCCCATTTTTTGCAAAATCTGCACGATGACTTCACGGGTAATGAGTCGCCCGATCAGCTTGCTGCCAATCGAGGTGATAAAACCATACACCATGGATTTTGTTTCTGCGTCCAGACCTTCCAGCTGCTTCTCAGATAATCCGAATTTTCCGTTAATGGCAGGCAGCAGCTGCATCAAAATGCCAACATCAGCAAGAACGTCAGCCCCTGGAACTGGAACCAATACCGCTCCACCCGAAGCCGCAGCCCTTTTCGTCACCATGGATTTACATTCTTTACGGATCTGCTCCAACTCTTCTATTGTTCGGGCTGTCATATGCATCTCTCCTTCATACGCTTCCGATTAGGACCCATGATTCTACCCTGTTATTACACACATTTCTACCTATCTTAAGCAGGGAGTAAGCAAAAAATCCCTGATTCACGCACTATCCCACATTTACTCCTGTGAAGCGATCAGGCATAATGAAGGGTGGTTGCCGATAAGAACAAGCCTGTTTTACGGGGATAAAGGAAGGAAGAGACAGATGAGTCAGACAAACGTTTATTTTAATCATGATGGTGGAGTGGATGATCTAGTATCCCTTTTTATGCTGCTTCAGATGGAGCAGGTTCATTTGACCGGAGTATCGGTGATTCCAGCAGATGGTTACCTGGAGCCTGCGACGGATGCCAGCCGTAAAATTATTGATCGTTTTGGACAAAATAAAGGGCCTGTGGAAGTCGCAAAGTCTAATTCACGCGGTAAAAATCCGTTTCCTGCTGCTTGGCGTTTACATTCCTTCTATGTGGATGCATTACCGGTACTGAATGAATCGGGGCGAATGGAAGCACCGCTTTCATCCCTGCCAGCTCATCAGCATCTGATCGAAAAGGTACGCGGAGCTGAAGGTAAGACGCTGTTGCTATTCACTGGACCGCTAACCGATTTGGCGCGGGCGCTGGATGAAGCACCGGATATTGAAGCAAAGATTGAAAAGCTGGTATGGATGGGTGGCACCTTTGAAAAAGGGAATGTGGAGGAGCCGGAGCATGACGGCACAGCAGAGTGGAATGTGTTCTGGGACCCAGAAGCGGCATATCGGGTGTGGCAAAGCGGCATCACGATTGATCTGGTAGCGCTGGAAAGCACAAGCAAAGTGCCATTAACTCCAGCAGTACGCAATCGTTGGGCGGCCGAGCGCCGATATGAAGGCGTGGATTTCTTGGGTAATTGCTATGCTGGATGTCCGCCGCTCGTCTATAGCGAAACGAACTCAACCTACTACTTGTGGGATGTACTGACCACTGCATCCGTAGGACGCCCGGACATTGTCAAGAAAAAGACGGTGCATTGCAGCGTTATCGCAGAAGGTCCAAGTCAGGGCAGAACGGTGGAACAGGCAGAGGGACGTCCTGTGAACCTGGTATACGATACAGATCCAGAAGCCTTTTTTACGTATATGGCCGATTTGGCCAAGCTAGCTGCTCCCAAACGTTACTAAGTCTGACTATGCACAAACGTGCGGCATAGGGTGATAATACTGCCTAGTGACACGTACTCATAACATAAAGCCCATGACGTTATGCGTCACGGGCTTCTATTACATGATGTGCTCTATATATGACAAGCTAATCTCTGTTTCAGGCAGACTCCTGGTATATTTTCAGAGTGAACTGGAGCGTTATCTCCGTCCCGCTACCAGGTTCACTGCTCCCTGTCATCTTACCCTTCATTCGTTTTAATAGATGTTTGGTAATCTGCCAACCCAATCCTGGATTGCCATATGAGGGGGAGTACCCACGGTCATGTTCAAGCCACAATTTCAATTTATTCGGAGATATACCGATTCCAGTATCCTTCACCTTTAATTCCAGTTCAACCTCAGGTGCATCGGTCACAGATCGGGTGGTTGCAGATAAAGTGACGGCTCCTGTGCTTGTAAACTTCACTGCATTATCTACCAAATTAATCAGCATACGGCGAATTTTAGCCTCATCCCCGATAAAAATAGGCGAGCTGGTGAGATTCCAGTCGAGCTTCAACTCTAGATTTCGTCGCGCAGCTACCTCTGTATACAGACTCAATACATTTTCCATCATCGTTCTCAGATCAAACGGATCTTCAATATCATCGATCTGCCTGGACTCTATATTGCTGTAATCCAAAATATTACTCAACAACGTCATAAGCGAGCGACTGCTCGACTCCATGATGCTCATATATTGCTGTTGTTCCTCTGTTAACTCCGTCGTCAGCATGAGGTCGGTGGCTCCCCATATTTCGGTTAGCGAAAACCGAATTTTATTACTCAGGGAAGAGATCAAATCCAGCTTGCTCAGGGCAGAGATCTCAGCATCTATCTTTTCTTTCTCCAGTTCCACCACATAACCCAGAAATACAGCCATAGCCTGTAGGGCCTTCAATTCGGATTCTGTCAAATGTACAGATGGCGCGTCCAAGATACAAATGGTTCCGTAAGCCTGACCATTTTTCATGCGAATAGGGATTCCTGTAAATGAGTGGTTTCCCATGGTTTTAGTCACATCTAAATCGCATGTGTGCGGGTGAATAGTCGTTTCTGAAATCGTGAGGTGATCTGCAGGATGGTCCAACACCAGACTGCAATAGCTAAGCTCAAAAGGGAGCACATCCCCTTTCTTAACGAGTATCTCTTCCCGGTTAAATGAATCAACGATTACATTCGTAATCCCATCATTAGCGGCAATGAAAATGGTATTTACATGCAAAATATCACTCAACACATCAATGACATGCGCGGTAGCCTCTTGAATACTATTATAAAAACCTGTAGGTGAAGTAGTCATGTATCTCCAATCCTGATGCAAAGTGGTGGTTATCCAAAAACTTTAGCAGTTTGTGTATCCCATTCCCGATCCTCTGAATGTGTTTTTGGAGCGTATCATTAATTATACATGATTATTTCATTATAAACCGATCTTTCTACTTCCATTTACCTATTCGCTTGCGCAAACCTTCATTTTTTAGGTCTAATGCTAGCCTTTCTGGGAAGGTTTTTGTTTGTATTATTACACATTCACGAAAATGTATGATTATTTTCATTCTATTTTCATAAATTCATATGTAATCTCATGATATGAAAATTGTGTAATAAAATAGGAGGATAGAACCAGTAATATCATGTAAATATTCTATATAATAGGTTCAGAGGTGGAATTATGAATAGACAGGAAGCCCTACAACACTTCCTTAAGACCTATGCAGAAGATGCGTTGAACCAGAAATTACATCAAGCAGCGTCTTTGTATGAACAAAGAAAAGAAGAGCTCATATCTTCTTTTATTCAATCCTTTCAATCGATCTGCCTGCAAGCCCATTCTGCAGAAGTGGCCAAGACGAGGATCGGATACATTACTTATTCTATGAGGCGCACGTATCTGATGGACCGTAACTATAACTATGTCGTCGAAGCCTATGATAAAAATTGGTTCTTTGATCCTCAACCTTGTTATGGAATCTATGATGCAGGCTGGGCATTCAGCTTTTTAGCAGAAGTGGAGCCCCGTATATAAGAATATGCCTGCAGCTGCTTGCCCTGAACCTACACAGGCTTCATCAAGGTAATCAAGTTATTATAAAATAGGGATTTTGAAAGAAGGGAAAGTGTGAGTAATAAGAAGTTGTTTGTACTTGTGTTAGTTATTTTAATTCTTAGTGGTTGTGGTGTGAACAAAGAGGCCGAGGTAAAAAGTATCGCTCCTAAATCATCTACACCAACTGTTGATAGTCCTGACATAACGGAAGGTTCTAGTGAAGTTACTGTGGATGATACTGGAAAAAATACTGTGCAAGATTCTGACACATTAGATCAGTTTATAAAGAAAATTCAACCCAAGGATGAGCATCTTCAAAAAATAATAAAAGAAGATTTAGACCGTGATGGAAAGCCGGAATATGTGCTTGCTTTTGGATTAGAAAAAGAGGAGATTTAAAACATATTTGTAGTCCGGGAGGATGATGATGGGTATCTCATCATTGATAAACTAGAGGACCCGGTTATAGTTGTGCATATAAATACAGATGTGAAAATCATGAAGCTGGACCAAACAGATCAAAAATTTATCGTTGTATACTCTATAGGCGACGGAGGGGCTTATTCAGAGGGATTCTCCATATACACCTTGGAAAATAATCATATCAAGAGTATAAATTCTGATTTTCCTAATGCTACTGGACAAGGAATTCGAACGTTAAAAGATACCGACCATGATGGTGTATTTGAAAGTGTCGATTATTACGAGTTTAGCGACACTCAGGAGCATACCATCGTGGTCTATCAAAAATATGATGGAACAGGACCTGAAAAAAAGGAGATTTTGTATAAAAATAAAAGTAAAAAGTTTGCATATCCAAGCGATCCTAAGGCTGTGATATTGAACTACTTGGAAGTTGATTATCTTATGAAGTGGTTTGATTTACCTTTTCCTGAAATGGACCAGCTTGCCGATCCGGCAGCAAGGCAAACGTATGATTTTGAGGATGCTGTCGATCTTTCCGGTTTAGCATATTTATCTTACCCGGTGTTGGAACTGAGTATTAATGAGGTTAGTAGCAATGATAACCGAAAAATATTTTTGGTAAAAGATAATTCATTAGAAGAAAGAGCGAAAAAGGAAATTACGTTTACGTTAGAAAAACAGTCAGATAAATGGAAGATTATGAGTATAGAGATAAATGATAAATTGTAGAGAGCGTGATATCCAGCATGAATCATTTAAAGGGCGGTCGTATATGTTGCGTCCTGTTACTACTAATTTCCTGTGTAGTAATGAACGGATGTACGAAAGAGAATGATTCTTCAAAAGCAGAAACTAATCATACGCTTTCTCTTCAAAATGACGTTAAAACGATTTCTTATTCGGAAATGTTGGATGCATTAGTTCAAAAACTTCGTATAGTCAACGATGAAAATAAGGATTCTGATACCAGACAAAATAAGCTTGAGGAGTTCATACAGGAACTTAATTCGTTGTTAAACGAGCCTGAAAGTGTAGAGATGAAGGATGAAGAATTAGTAGAAAAGTTCGAGAATAATCTCACTATCTTAACAAAATCGTTTCCGTTAAAAAGCGGGCAGCTAAACGTTAGGGTTATGAATTATAGAGCACCTAAAACGGTGACAGGTACGATCGGAGATAAATACACATTTATTCAGTGGTGGAGTTCGAAGCAACTTGTACACGCCCAGATGCTTGAGGAAGACGGGCCAGAATTAGCTACAGATTTTATGGTTCGGGATTCAGACCAGGGAATACAGCTGTTGTTAGGGGGATATGTTTCAATATATCATCCAGACCCCGTATTTGTTGCGTTGTGGGAATTCTCCGGGGAAAAATGGACACAGAAAGAAATAGTAACAGATAAGATAAAGCTTCCGGATGCGTGGGAATTGAACGAGGATATAGATGAGTTTGTTTTAGAGAATCGGCAGCATGATAGCATGAGTATCGAAGTTTTAGACCACGGCGATGGTTTCTTCATAAACAGTGATGATTCTGAACAAAACTTTATCATTGAGTTCTCCACCAGTGGAGAAGTCCGTATTGATTCTGAGTATAGCACCGCCTCGAATACTAGTGAACAGCAAAGCTATGAACTCATTCAAGAGAAATATTCAGAACATGGGATCGTGATTAAATACCCTCAAATTACAAAACTCAAGGATATTGCAAAGCAAAAATATTTAAACCAAATTCTTAAGACTGATGCTTTAGAAGGATTACAAAACTATGCGGATTCCAATTCTGGAGTCCATGTTGAAATTGATTATGAGATCAAACGACAAAGTGAACGATTCTTGAGCGTTCAATATACGGGTATTCGTTATGTGAAGGACGCAGCCTATCCTAGTCATATGTTTTATACGACGAATCTGGATATGAAGCAGGCTTCAAGAATAAGATTGAGGGACCTGGTAAAGGTCGAGAAACCTTTTATTGAGCTTATAAAAAGCGGGAAGATTACAGCTGTTCAGCCAGAGCAACAAGGGTTAATCGGTGATTTCACAAAAGATGATTTGATTCAATTGTTAGCAAACGCGGATGTAACCAAAGGTTCGCTTGCGGAAGTAGAAATGGAATCGTTTAGTTATCTCACAAATGATTCGTTGGGGATGAGTGTACCTATGGCTCATGTAGTAGGGGACCATGCGGAGTATGAGATTCGTTTTTTACAAATTCCAGAGAATATTAGGCGGAATGAGGAACTATGGAGTGAGCTAAGTTCTGTTGAGGATCAGTCTGTTTCCACAGTTGGCGGTGAAAAATTGGATACCAACCAATATGAAATTGAAGAGTCGCAGTCTTTTCAAACTACTCTCGAAGGTTTTGGAGAAGTAAGGTTTGTATCCACATATGGGTATCCGGAAGGTTTTCGTAAATTCTTTTTCTTCCTATTGGATGACCAAGGACATATTCTTTATCCATTCCCCGATTTCTACGGGAACCGTGAGTGGGTTGCACGTTACGGAGGAGTAGAAGCAGTGGCCTTCAAGGATGTGAATAAGGATGGATTGAAGGATGTTATCATCATTGCCGATGTTGACAACGGGATTCATGGACCTGGTAGAGTTGATGAATTCCCTATAGCGGACATTTATTTTCAGAAAAAAAATAGAACTTTTACCACAATTCCTGCATTAGATGAGGCTCTTAACGATCAGGGGCATAATCAAACCATTAAAGATGTCATTCAATACGTAAGCAAACAACGGATAAACGTAAAATAACCGACATAGAGGAGCGGTAACATGGGATATCCAATCATCAAGTATAATGGAACAGTTTTATCTCTTAAAAATCCAAAAGTTAAAGTTATACAGAAAATGAATGAGCATGTGAAGGTCCTTTTGACAGGTGTGTTAACGGGTGCTCAAATGGAAGAGTATACAGATCATATGGAAGCAGGGGCGAAGTTAGTTGTTTCCTATATGAATGATGATCAAAAGCAGATTGTATTATTTAGGGGATTAGTCACGCAGTTCAGAATCAAGTTGGTGTCCAATGTAGCCTATTTGGTCGTCGAAGCCCTATCCTATACAAGTCAGTTGGATGAAGTGCTTCATAGACAATCTTTTCAAAATGTGAAGATGAAGGTGCAGGCATTGCTTGAACATGTACTCAAATCATATCCCAAAGCCAATTGTACGAGCCGCTTAAAAGATCAGCTTTTACAGGAATTTACGATGCAATTCGACGAAACGGACTGGTCGTTTCTGAAACGTATAGCGTCTCGGCTTGGTTGGGGACTGATACCTGATCCGATTGGAGACAAACCTCAGTTTTATTTTGGATTACCGGATGGTGTCAATCAAGGTGAGCTCAAACAGTATAACTACTCGATGACCAGAAAAACCAAGCCAGGGGCCAGCAAGGACGACAATCTTTTGTATTACAAAATACAAACGACAGGGGCCAAAGATGTTCTACTGCATATTGGCGCAGAGGTCAAATTCAAAGGGAAAACTTTATACGTCCTGCAGTCTGTTGCGTTTATACGGCATAGTGTCTTGTGGCATGAATATGTGCTGACCACATCGGATGGAATGAAACAGGATTTGATTGTAAATGAGAGCATTCGTGGCATCTCGCTGAAGTCCAAGGTTATTGGAATTGAACAGGATCATGTGAAGGTTTTCTTTTATGAAATGGAGAAGGTCAAGCCTAACGTCAAGGAAACCTACGCTTTTCCAACGGCTACATTTTATACATCGGAAGGGAATACGGGATGGTACTGCATGCCAGAGTTGTTTGACTTTGTAGATATCTACTTTCCGACCTCTACAGAAAAAGACGCCATTGTAACTCACTCGATCCGAAAGAGATCCAAAGGCGGTGACTTTATTAAGGACCCGTCGACGAAAATCTTTATGACCAAGTACCGCAAAGCCATTATATTTGAGAAAAATGAAATTTTAATTACGGGGAACGACGATGAAGTGGTGATTCGACTACTGGATGACCATGGAATTGAACTACGAAGCAAAAAGGATATTCGTGTAAAAGCCGACGGGAACCTGGTGTTCAATGCGGGTAACACAATACAGGTCACCGCGAAGGATGCTATCGGTTTAAAATGTAAAACGAGTTTGGTAGAAATGGATGGTAACATCAAAATGACTGGAGAAAAGATAAAGACTCAATAACTAAAACCACCAAGAGAGGGTAACCATGGCTAAAGTAACTACAGGAGCAATCGTGAATGAGAAACCGCCTACCCAAGAAGACATGATACAAGAGTGGAAACGTAAAATAAGCAAAGGTGAATATCCTTTTATTCATGTAACTAAGCATAGCGCCCAAAGGTGAATAGCGTTAAATATGACTAACGACGACTGAAATAGGCTCCTAGGGAGCCTTTTCTGCAATCATGGTTCAATATTCTAATTCTTTTTAGGATTTCTACTATCGATGAACCAAGCAGGTCCAGAGACGTCGATCACTTCTTTGGTTTTATAATCATAAGCAATAGATATGATTTGGCCTTCATGCCCTTTTATATAGCCACGGAGATAAACGGTAGAGTTAACGTAACTGCCAATAAACTCGTTATTTTGGTAAACAAAATCGGCATTATAATACTTCTTAATGTATTCTTTTCCGATGGGTATGCCAGATTGAACGTATGCTTCTTTTTCTGTATTTGCTGTATATTGCGTGTAACAAAAGATTCCGACAAGGATTGAAAGTAATATAAGGATGCTTCCCCGAACCTTTTTCTTCTTCAAGTTGTATTCTTCTCCTTATTATCTCCTTATTATATACCCAGGAACCTTATTGCTTTGTTTGTTAATAATAGAATAGATCATTATAGCCAATATAAGGATTAGCTCAATACAACCTCTAAAAATTATGTTCATATATGCAAATTTCTTCTAACATACAGTTACAAAGTCCTAATCGTTATTAGGTATGAATTATGATCAATAATGCAATCCTCTCCGACTTTGTTCTCATTTGTATTCCGATTGATACTCGAAATAAACATAATACATTATAATGATACTACTTCCTGAGAATGGAAGAGTGAACTTGATTACTGAATAAAGCGAATCTTATTTTATGTAACAGATACGTCTCGCTTTCTTTAGGAGAAAGGTGCATTCTTGTCTATAATTCTACTATCAATAAACCAATCCGGTCCCGTAACATTGACAACTTCTTTCGAGTCTAAATCATATGAAATAATGATGGTATCTTTATTGTTTCCTTTTATATAGCCATAAAGATGAATTCTTGCATGAACGGTATTTTCCTCTATTTCATACTTTTTTAAAGTGAAGTCGGAATTATAGTGGGATTTAATATATTTTACGCCGCTAGCTGTGGCCGCTTTTACGGTTTCTTCCTTTTCCTTACTGGACATGCTTGAGCAACCTCCTATAAGGATGGTGACTAGAATAATTGTAAGAGCAATCCTTAAATTTCTATACAATTTGATGAGCTCCTTTTTGATTATTTTACCTCTATTATGTAACTTTATAATATATTTACTTAGTAAACAAGGTGGGAATATACATTGACATTTATTGAAGACAAGATATATTGGCAGCTTGCCGACCAAGCTTACGAAAGGGAACCTCATCCAAAGGGTTACAAGGATCAAACCCCTCCAGGCTGGGAAGTAGCAAAACTTGATGAGAAACTATTACATGACACGAACGGTTCTGGATTCGATGCGACTGTATTCCATAATGAAAAAACCAATCAGGTGATTATCGGTTATAGAGGAACAGAGCCGCCGGATCGCCCCAAGTGGAGTGTAGCAATGGACTGGGAAACGGATATCAACGATGTCGTAGGTGGACGGGTGAAAACTCTGAATCAAATTCATGATTATTATGTAAATAATCCGGAAGAGGTAAAAACCTTCCCTCCACAGGTGCAAAGTTCATTTAAACAATATGAGACACAGTATCAAAATAATCAATTTACGCATGCCCAAAACTTGTACGATGAAGTGAAGAAAAAGTATCCATCTGCTGAAATCTCTACAACAGGCCATTCTCTTGGAGGAGCCGAAGCAGAGTACGTTGCGGTACGGAACGGATTATCATCCGTGAGTTTTAATGCTCCCGGTATTGTACACTTACTACCTGAGGATCTTCAAAAGAGGGTAGAAGCAGGAGAGTTTAAGAAAACAAATGTGGCTTTTGCCCATCCCGGAGATACCGTTGGCGGGGGAGCTACTAAAGCTAATCAACATGTAGGAGAAACGTATCATATTGGGAGTGATTATAAGACTGCCAATGCAGCCAAGTTTACTATTCCTGTTTCAATTCCCATGGAAAGAAAAAACGAATTGGAAAGACTTATTCTTGGCCCCAAATGGACTCCTATTGTTTATGTTCCGATTACATTGCCTATGATGCAGCAAGATGCATTCACCAAGTTCTATAATTCTTTAATAGGGGGAGAACATACTCATAGAATGGCGCACTTTACATTTGACGATCGTACCGGTAATATCAGCAATCCACTGTACACCATGGATGGACAATTGGTAGAAGGTAATCCGCGGGTGCAGGCGTACGAGCAAATGCTGGCCGCGCAGACAGAGCTCAAGCAAGTCGTGGGCGATCTGGTTGAACGTTACGGTGGACAATTAGGTGCCTTCGGGCAGTTTGCTGCTAATGCACTGGGTGTGAATTTGATGGGAGCAGGACAACAAGATGGTCGCGTTAATGGTGGGGCATATTTTGTGGGCAACAAGAATGCAGGCACAATTCAATTAACACCTGAGGAGCTAAAGCATGCGGCTAACCAGATGCGTTCCAGCCTGCATGGATTTTCTAGCGATACCCGAGCATCCATCCAGTTATTTCAGGCTCATATCGGGACAAGTGAAAGTCAGTCTTTGACCCCAATTGCGCATAGTGCAACGGCAACATTGGATCGGATCAATCGCTGGTATCAGGAATCGATTACAGAGATAGCAGAGTATATAGATCGCAAGGGCCAGGAATTTACGATGGTGGATCAATAAAAAAGAGCAGCTGGAAGAACACAACGGGAGGCAAAAGAGATGAGCAGAATATCTTTGAGCCTGGGGGATCTGCGTAGGGCTGTTCAGCAATGCGAGCAGCTAAAGCAAAGACTTCAGCATCAGGAGCAGCAGATGAGGAATATATATGGTCGTCTGCAAGACTGGAGGGGCGAATCGGCTGCTGAATTAACACGTAAAATGGAGACGTTTCTCCAAGGTACAACTGTACGAATACAGGAATTGGACGATCATAAAGAGCAGTTGAAACGTTATATTCGGAAAATGGAAGAAGCTGATCGGCGTGAGGAGAGACGTAAACGGGCTGCACAATGGTGATACAGGCAGACTGCAATAGTTAGGAGAACATCATGAAAGATCAAAATGCATTTGTCATTTTACTTATATTGAATATCGTTTATGGCTTAACGCTATTTGCCTATCCGGCCATGCTGATGGTGGTCGTATTTTCTTTCGATGCACCAACAGCTGGAGATTATCTCATCAGTTATATTTTTGCCTATGTCATAATGAGCTACCCGATAGGAGTATTTATTTCATGGAGCTGTTGGTATTTTTATCATCGTTATGCTTTTAAGAAGGCGTATATCATAGCTAACTTTATGCTGCTGTGGCCAGCTACTCTTGTAGTGTCCTCGTGGATTCAATCGGCTTTTTCTTGAAGGGGTTCCCATCTGGCCAGTCAGCTACATAACATAAAAAAACCGTACAATCGCTAGGGGACTCCCGCGGGGTACGGTTAAATGCGTTTAAATAAAAACTACATATATAGTAGTAGAAAAAAATATTCTCCCAGAGTGGTGACGATAACGACTTTGTAGTCTACTTTAATTTTCCTGCGGGGAATATAGCAGTGTTCGAAAACTTAAGAGTTAGATGAAAAAGTGTCAAAATGTTGAAAAGCTACAAAGTTCGACATATTGTTCGCTTTTTCGCATCATATGTTATTAGATTAGGGATTTTTGTTTGCTATTTATCGTATATTTATGTATAATCTATCGTGTTGAAAGATTGATTGTACGTAATATGCTGATGAGGGTGGGTTCATGACGCTGCTCGACAGTAACGAAAGCAAGAAGCGGATGTGCCAGATTTACAATGAAGTTTCAAAGGAACTGTTCGGCTTCGGGACCACGCTGCTGCGGGCCACCGTTGAGAACAACATTGTTACCTTTGTGGCGAAGCACCGGCGTTCTCCACGCTCGGCGGCATTGGAAGTGGAAGCCCCCGGCTTGAAGCTGGAAGTGGATTTCCGAATGTCCATGCTGTACAAGAAGAGACTTCGCGAGAAGCTGATTGAGGATATGGAGCTCGATATAGAAGCTTTACTGCGTGATTATGATTCAGCAACGCAGTGGGCAATTACGAACATCATACTGAAAGAATCCTAATAAAATTGGATATTCGGCTTTTCGCTTCGGATCTATCTGAGGGGAGAACCTGTTATAACGCGCAGCGGGATCAACTTATTCTTTGTTTACGAAGAAAAGTATTCTTGTTTTACAAGAGTACTTTTCTTTTTTGTGTCATAAGGTGTGCATAATAAAAAAATAGGGGGAGTTTCATATGAAAAAATGGTTTAAAGGTTTTATGGCTGTGACCTTGGCATCCGTGGTACTGGCAGGTTGCGGCAGCAATGCTACTGGCGGTCAGACAGATGGAAAAGATGGTTCAGCTGATGGAAAAAAGAAACTAGTTATTTCCACATGGGGCTTTTCCGAGGACTTTTTTAACAAAGAAGTGTACGAGCCTTTTGAAAAAGAACATAACGTTGATATCGTGGTCGAAATTGGAAATAACGCTGAACGGTTGAACAAAATCAGTCAAGGCAGCACAGACGTCGATCTGATTTATCTGTCTGATTATTATGCCCAACAGGGAATTCAACAGGGGCTATTCGAGAAGTTGGATCGCAGTAAAGTGCCAAACTTGAACCAAATTTATGATATTGCCAAAGCACCGCTGGGTGAGGAATATGGTCCTGCTTATACAGTTGGACGCCTTGGTATTGCCTATAATCCGGAACTGGTGAAAAAAGATGTGACCTCCTGGGCCGACCTGTGGGGCCCTGAATTCAAAGGAAACGTGACTCTGCCGAATATTACGGCGACTGCTGGACCGATGATGGTAGATGCAGCCTCCAAGGTAGCGGGGAGTAAGGAGTTTAATGAAGACCAAGCCTTCGGAAAACTGAAAGAGCTGAGTCCGAATATCGTTAAGTTTTATAGCAAAACGTCCGAGTTCGTGAACATGTTTAGTCAACAAGAAATTGCGGGCGGTCCGATCATGGAAATGTACTTCAAAGATTTGCAGGCGGCTGTGCCAGGAGCGAAATTTGTAGCTCCTAGTGAAGGTGCTTACGCAGTCATGAACACGATTAATGTAGTGAAGGGCTCCGACCAGAAGGAGCTGGCTGAGGAATTTATCAACTGGCAGCTGAGCAAGGAAGTTCAAGAAAAATCCGCCAAGGCGAAGGTTGATTCTCCGGTGAACACGCAGGTGGTACTGTCCGGTGCGGATACAGAAGGAATTACGTACGGTACAGATGTAGTGAACAAGTTGACCAAGCTGGATATGAAGTTCGTTAACGATCATATCAAGGCATGGACAGATCGCTGGAACCGGGAAGTAGCACAATAATGAAAAAGGTCATATTAGATGTAGATACGGGCATTGATGATGCGTTGGGTATTTTACTGGCCGCCAAAAGTGGTCAGTTGGATATCCAAGCGATTACTACAGTATGCGGTAATGTCTCACTTAAACAAGCAACATTGAACACATGCAAAATCCTCGACCTTTTGGATAGACCGGATATTCCGGTTTATCGGGGGGCGGAGGCTCCCTTAATACGTAAAGGTCTGCACGAGCACCGTGTCCATGGAGAAGACGGCATTGGAGGTGCATTGAGTGGAGTAATCCCAGCGATGTCTGCATCCGAAGGTTTTGCGCCGGATATCATCATTGATACCGTGATGGCTCACCGGGGGGAAGTGACGCTCATTTGCACCGGGCCGCTCACCAATTTGGCACTGGCGCTGCTGAAGTGTCCCGAACTGACGGATCACGTCGATGAGGTCATTTTTATGGGCGGTGTTATTCACGGGTGCGGCAATATTACACCTGTAGCGGAGTACAACATGTATGCTGACCCTGAAGCCGCACGGATCGTATTTCATGCAGGATTTGGT
The DNA here is from genome assembly GCF_038003485.1 of Paenibacillus sp. FSL H7-0703. Lineage (NCBI taxonomy): Bacteria > Bacillati > Bacillota > Bacilli > Caryophanales > Paenibacillaceae > Paenibacillus > Paenibacillus sp. FSL H7-0703. The sequence continues at coordinate 3,624,469 of NZ_JBBOPF010000001.1, forward strand.
CGGTTGATACAGGTGGGACTGGATGTAACACGGAAGGCTCTGCTGACTGCCGATCATATTGCTCGTCTGTCCCATCCTGCAATTCGTAATTATGTAGCTGAAAGTACGGCTGTTTATACCAAGCGTTATGAAGAACGCAACGGGGTAAAAGCCTGTGCGCTTCATGACCCGCTTGCCGTAGGTGTCGCATTGAATTCGAGGTTAGTAGATACCTCATCGTTGTATGTCGACGTGGAAACCTCCAGTCGTATATGTGACGGACAAACGGTGGGCGATGTGCAGAACCGCCTCAATCATAGCCCCAATATGAATGTGTGCGAACAGGTGGACAGCGAAGCTTTTCTGGAGCTGTTTATCCAGGTGCTGAATAAGGAATAACATTTTGATAACCGCAAGGAGCTACCCATGAAGAAAACATACTTGTATTGGCTGCTGCTGCCAGGTCTGCTCTTTCTGGCGGTGTTCATGGTCATTCCGATTGTGTTGACGATCGGTTCGACCTTCGTACAGAACAGCTCATTCACCCTAGAAGGCTATCTCCATTTCTTCAAGGACCCTTATTTTCTGAAAATATTGCTGACTACGCTGGAAGTCAGTGTCGTAACGACACTCGTGTGCGTATTACTCGGCTTCCCGACGGCTTATTATATTTCGCAAAAGGCCCCGCGTCGTAAAGGGATTTTGCTTGCGCTGGCTATCTTTCCCTTATTGACGAGTCCGGTGGTGCGGTCATTCAGCTGGATGGTCATTCTGGGTCGCAAGGGGCTGCTAAATAACGTGCTCATCGGTTTAGGACTTGTAGATGAGCCGCTGAATATTTTGTACACCCCAGCAGCGATGATTATTGGTCTGGTTCATTTGTTTTTACCGCTGATGATTATTTCACTGATTGGTGTGCTCGAAAATATCGACGGTGATCTTGTTCATGCTGCTCAGAGCCTCGGGGCTTCCAGATTCAGCGCATTTCGTAAAATCGTATTTCCGCTGTCTGTGCCGGGCCTGATCATTGGAAGCATTCTCGTTTTCGTAGGCAGCCTGACTGCATATACGACACCAGCACTACTTGGAGGAAAACAGCGGGTTATCGCTACATTTTTGTATCAAAACGCGATGACGCTAAACGACTGGTTTTTAGCTTCTGTTATTGCAACAATTATGATTGTTATTACATTTATCGTGGTCGGTCTCTTAAATAAGGCGGCCCATAAACTCAATCCGAAGGGGTAGGTGGATATGCGGGAGAAACATTACGGACTAGGCTTCTTTAGCCTGCTGGTCTTCATCTTTCTGCTCGGTCCGCTGTTGATCATATCGGTCACTTCTTTCGAGCCGGGCACGGTATTAAAATTTCCTCCGCAGGGCTTTTCTTTGCGCTGGTATGAAAATATTTTTGAAGTGGATTTGTTTATGTCCACGTTCAAAACGTCCATTGTCGTCTCTCTGCTAGGCAACATCTTGGCACTGCTGATCGGTATGCCTGCCGCCTATGCACTTAGTCGCTTTTCGTTTCGCGGGAAGGATGCGCTGAATGCTTTGTTCCTTTCCCCGTTGCTTATACCGGGTATCGTTCTTGGTTTTACACTGCTGCGCTATTTGATCATTGTTTACCATTTACCAGTATATGCTGGACTATTGATCGGACATACGGTGATTATGTTGCCGTTCATTATTAGAGTCATTGCATCCAGTTTGTCTAACTTTGATTTTGCGATTGAGGAAGCAGCGCTTAGTTTAGGGGCTGGACGGCTGGAAACCTTTTTCAAGGTAGTTCTGCCCAACATCCGCTCAGGTATTATTGCGGCTATCCTGATTGCCTTTCTGGAATCATTCAACAATGTCGACATCTCCGTCTTCATGACAGGACCGGGCTTCAGCACCCTGCCCATTCAAATGCTGACTTACGTCGAAAATTATTTTGACCCGACGATTGCAGCGATTTCGGTTATGCTGATGATTTTAACCGGTATCCTGATGTTCTTGATTGAACGACTGATGGGATTGTCTTACTTCACTAAAAGGTAATGGAGGCTTCAACCTTATGGCACTGCTTACTCTGGATCGCGTATCGGTCGCTTATGACAACCAACTGATCTTGCAGGATTTCGATTTGCAGCTCGAGCGGGGGCAATTGCTCTCGTTGCTGGGACCGAGTGGTTGTGGCAAAACGACCACACTTCGTCTCATTGCAGGATTTCTCGAAGCTAAACAAGGAACATTTTTGTTTGGCGATAAGGATTATACTCGGGTTCCGGTGAATAAACGGAACTTCGGCTTTGTATTCCAAAGTTATGCACTCTTCCCGCATTTGTCCGTTTTTGATAATGTTGCCTTTGGTCTGCGGTTACGTAAGGTAAAGGAAGATGATGTGAAACGCCGCGTTATGGCCATGCTGGATACGGTTAGCCTGGGGGGATTTGAAAAACGTTTCCCCGGTGAATTGTCAGGCGGACAGCGTCAACGTGTTGCGATTGCGCGAGCGCTTGTGATTGAACCCGATCTGCTGTTGTTTGATGAACCTCTGAGTAACTTGGATGCTAACCTGCGTGTAAATATGCGTGTGGAAATCCGCCGTATTCAACAGGAACTGGGCATCACTACTGTGTATGTATCGCATGATCAGGAGGAATGTTTTTCGATTTCTGACCAGGTTGCGATTATGAATAAGGGGAACATCGAACAATTAGATGCTCCATCGACCATTTTTAAATATCCGACGACCGAATTTGTCGCCCGTTTTATTGGGTTTAATAATTTTCTAAGTTTTGACGAGCGTACTGAAGAAGGGGATCGTATTCGACTGAATACAGGCGATCTTTCATTCGGCGTAGCGCGTAATCAGGGTACTAACCAACCGGGTGCTCGTCAGGGCGCTATTCGCCCGGATGATTTGGTCATTCGAACAGAAGGCAACGAGACAGGGGAAAATGAGCTTCCCGGTATTATTAAAGTAAGTACTTACCTGGGGCGTAGCTATCAGTACGTGGTAGAAACGGCGAAAGGCAACTTTACGGCTAATCAGGAAATGGATACGCCTTACCTGAGTGGTCAGCGGGTTACCCTGCATTTTCCGGCAGATAAAATGGTGCTGGTCCAATAATCAGCGGGTTCGATGAAGGAGATACATCATGCGTGCAGACAAAATGATTTTACAAGTTAAGGTGTATAACAGTTACTACAAGACGTTCGAAGAAGGTAATGTAGCTATACTTAATGGCAAGTTTATGTATATCGGTCAGCGTGGTCTGGAGTCTTTCGAGGTGGCTGAAATTGTCGAAGGGCATGGGAAATATATGATTCCCGGCCTGATCGACATTCATTTGCATATCGAAAGTACCATGGTGACACCGGCAACCTTTTCCTATGGGCTGATTCGCAATGGGGTAACGACGATTGTACCGGAACCGCACGAAATGGCGAATGTTTTCGGATTGGAAGGCATTCAGGAAATGATGGAAGCCAGCAAAGATTGCGTGGCTGATATGTTCTACGGCATTCCAAGCTCTGTCCCGGCAACGCCGCTCGAAACCTCAGGGGGCGAGATTGGTATTCCCGAGATTGATGCGCTACTGCAAACCGGCGAAATGATCTGCCTGGGTGAAATTATGAACTATGTGGATGTCATTCGTGATCCGGAGAGCAAGACGAATCGCATCTTACGCCATGTTCGTGAGCACTACCCGGAGCTAATCATTGAAGGCCATACGCCGCAGCTGCTTGATCTGGATCTGCATCAGTTGATCTATGCGGGAATAGGCTCGGACCATACTCACCAGAGTATTGAAGGTATGAAGGCGCGGATGGCTGCCGGGATGTTTATTGAAATCCAGGAAAAATCCATGACCCCTGAAGTGATGGACTATCTTATTCAGGAAGATGTGGCACAGCATTTTTGCTTCGTAACGGATGATGTGATGCCAGACTCTTTCGTAGAGCGAGGGCATCTGAACCATATTGTAAGTAAAGCAATCGGAATGGGCATGAAGCCTGAGGATGCCATTTATGCAGCTACGTTTACTCCTGCTGCACGGATGCGAATGCATGACCGCGGAACAATTGCACCGGGAAAAATAGCTGACTTTGTACTGTTGTCCGATCTTGGTCAATTTGATGTGGAGCAAGTCTATAAGGACGGACTCAAGGTGTTCGATAAGTTCGAGGAATACCATCAAGCACCGATAAAAAGCCGCTTCCCCGCCCATTTTTATCAAAGTGTGAAGCTTGATCCGCTTACGGAGCAGGATTTTACGGTAAAGATGGATGTAGCTGATGGCACACATCAATGTCGTATTATGATGGTCAAGGATGGCTCAACTTTTACGAGCGAACGGATTGCACCTGCACATGTGGAGCAGGGTGAACTGGTATGGGAACATGGTGAACATGGACTCATCGCTACGTTTGAACGGTATGGAAAGAATGGCAACCGTGCTTACGGTTTGATCGGGGGAGATACGATTAAACGTGGGGCAGTGGCAACCACCTATTCGCACGATAACCATAACTTGCTGGTCGTAGGGCATAACAAGCAAGATATGATACTGGCTGCGAATACGGTTTTATCCAGCCAAGGTGGCTTTTGCGTAGTTGAAAATGGCAAGGTGCTGTCCCATTTGCCGTTAACCGTAGGCGGGATTTTAACAGAAGGACCGCTGGAAATGGTTGCGGCCCATGTGAAGGAGCTTCGTTCAGCCTTGCTGTCGCTGGGCTACCGCCATTACAATCCAATCATGTCGCTGAGTACGCATTCTTTGCCGGTCAGCCCGGCCTTGAAAATTACCGATCACGGCCTGATTGATGTAAATGCAGGCAAGGTTGTATCCTTAATCGTGGAACCTTCAGAGATGCAAGAATAAAAAAGAGCCGACCCTCTTACGGGTCGGCTCTTTTTTTGTCGTGGTTAGGTATGAAGTAGGTTATGGATTTTGTCTTCAATATAGAAGCTTTAACAGACAAAATTAACATCTTCTACACTTCTATTGATGTAACCTATGTATAAAAGATAAATAAGTCTTGATTCTGGATATCCTATTGCATATAGAGTTCGATTTACAATCAATTCACGTAATCTTCATGATTTAAACCGAATTAAGACTTGAAAAACATCGACATAGTGTTATAATTAAAACAGGATTTAGATTAAGTCTAAATTAATTAATAAATATTTATTGGATTCACGCATGGGATTTTGAAGAAAATCAGACACTACTGTTAACGAGTATCCAAGCTTTAAACCAACTATATTTTGAATGAAAACGAGAGGGGATTTTAACATGAGTACATTAAATCATACGAACGCACCTACACAAGAGGCTATTCAAGAATTGCACAAGGCATTGAATCGTCAGGTAGCTACCTGGTCTGTATTGTATACGAAACTGCATTATTTCCACTGGTATGTGAAAGGACCTAAATTCTTCACACTGCATGCTAAATTTGAAGAGCTTTACAATGAAGCAACAGCTAATTTAGATACGATTGCTGAACGTTTGTTAGCTATTGGTGGCCGTCCGGCTGCGACCTTGAAGGAGCATTTGCAACTTTCAGCTATTCAGGAGTCCGCAGGTGAGCAGACAGCTGACGATATGGTGAAGTCCGTTGTTGCTGATTTTAAAACCATCACTGTTGAACTGGCTAATGGGATGGAAGCAGCGGAAGCAGCACAGGATAAAGCGACAGAGGATCTTCTTAACGGCTTGAGAGAAGCAATGGATAAACATATCTGGATGCTGAGTGCGTATTTGGGATAATTAATTGGTGTATATTTCCATGTATATGGAGATCAGGTGAACAAGATACACATCCCGTTGGTTCCAGTCTGCCACTGGAGTATAATGACGAGAAGGCGTGGAAGACCACGGGCTCTAAAGTCATGGAGCTGCCGGGATGGGGTGTATGTTATGGAAGTAAAACAACAGCTTTTGCATGAAGCGGAGCAGTTTATATATACATGTTATGAGGAGCTGGGCCGAAGCCGCGATGAAGCGGAAGCCCGGCTTCTTAATATTCGTTACGACATAGAGGCTACGGGAACGTATGATCATACTTACGAAGAGCTGGAACACGGAGCGCTCATGGCTTGGCGCAATAGCAATCGTTGCATCGGGCGCTTATTTTGGGACAAGCTTTTGGTCAGGGATGCGCGGGGCGCATCAGATGCGACGGAGGTGGTCAGCGAGCTACTGGAGCATATACGCATAGGAACGAATGGCGGTAAAATTAAGCCAACGCTTACTGTATTTCGTGCCTCCAAGCCGGGGCAGCCGAATATCCGCATCTGGAACCATCAACTCATTCGTTACGCTGGATATGAAACCGATCAAGGGATCATCGGGGACCCGATCTCGGTGGATTTTACCAATGCTTGTAAAGACATGGGCTGGCAAGGGGCGATGACTCCTTTTGATATTTTGCCACTGGTTGTGGAAGCCGGTGGGCAGCCTCCCCAGCTCTTTGATATTCCCAAACATTTGGTAATGGAGGTGCCCATTGAGCATCCAGAACTCTCAAGTATAGCCTCCCTTGGACTACGATGGTATGCCGTGCCTATGATTTCGGACATGACGCTGGAGATTGGCGGTATCATCTATACAGCGGCTCCCTTTAACGGCTGGTATATGGGAACAGAAATCGGCGCCCGTAATTTTGCGGATACCTTCCGCTATAATATGTTGCCACAGGTTGCTAAGCTGATGGGACTCGATACGACGAGTGAAACAACGCTTTGGCGTGATCGGGCGCTGGTGGAATTGAATATTGCTGTGCTGCATTCTTTTAAAAAAGCGGGAGTCAGCATTGTCGACCACCATACCGCAGCGGCACAATTCAAGCTGTTTGAGGAACGAGAAGCCAAGGCTGGGCGCGCGCTGACAGGCAATTGGACATGGCTGATCCCCCCGCTATCCCCGGCGACAACGCATATTTTTCATAGCTCCTATGATAATCGGCTTGTGAAGCCGAATTTTGGAGTTCAAGACAAGCCGTATACGTCGAGACAGGCTACTAGTACAGCAACAGACACAGTGCTTCCGCAGAAGCGCCAAGGCTGCCCTTTTCATTCCGGTTAACGATGGGAATGACCTAATGGCTGGATTAGGACTCCAGCTTATCCCATGCAACGATAAAAAGGGTAGCCAGTGGCCCTATTAATAGGGAGAGCAGAAACCAATTTAGCGCGCTCCGATTTTTGGATTGTGCCAAGCCGGCATTAATCAGGGCAAGCGTTCCCCAACCTATATAATAATCTTCTGACATGGTATTCTCCTTTGTAAAAAGGTATAATATCCTACTGTATATGGTATGAACACATCCATGATTTCATAAGTTTAAAGTAAATATAACTTTATATATCCTGGTTTGAGGAGCGAAGCTAAGTTGGAAAGAAATCAGGCAGAGCGCATTGTCGCTGAGCTGTTGGAACGGGCTGCTATAGGTGTGACAGTCAAGCTGGAGAAACGTTTTCCTGGTGGAAGGCTGATTGGGGGCAAATATGCTATAAATGCTCACGCCATTACCATGTATACGGACGTTATCGAAACACAGTGTGTACAGATGTTCGGCAGCGTTGATCGAGTTGAGGAGTATTTTACGGTTGTGCTTGCACATGAGATCGGGCACGCCGCCGATACGGAATTAGTGGACCTCTCCGATGCGTTGGAGCAAGAGAACGGGATAGGGACCCGGCAACGACTTGCGCTGCAAATTGAAGAAAACGCATGGAATTATGCGCTTAGACTGGTGCCTGAAATAGAAGCAACGTTTATTTCTGCCGTAATAGACGAGTCCTTGCTGGCCTATCGGGTCCCGGTTATAGAGCAGTCCGACATTGCGTAACGATGATGATCCAAGAGCCGTCAGGCTCTTTTTTTGTTGATTAGAACAGACGAGATCGGGTCGGATGATTTAAAGAAGTAGCTTTTTAAGCTGCGACACGCGTCCCTGGGATAGTTCGAGCATTTCGGCTAATTCTTTTTGAGATACATTAGGATGCTCCTGCATGAGCTGTTTTAGTTTATTCAGGAGATCATTCTGATTTCTGTAACTCCTTCTTTTCTTGGGCTGGGCAGGACGGGATTCATTCAAATGACTGGAAGGATTATCGCTCTTCAGATTTTCAATACAACTTTTACATATCAGATGATCCCTAAAATAGCTCAAATGATCTACGGCACCACAAAAATAGCAAGAAACCCCCGTATACTTGCGAATCATCAGTCCCTCTGGGGTAATAAAAAAATCGAGGGCATCTCCAATATTAATATTCATAGAATTGCGCAGCTCCTTGGGCAGCACAATGCGGCCCAAATGGTCTAATGGCCGTGTCATTCCTGTGTTCTTCATCATTTTTCCCCTTTCCTGAAATGCGCTTATAGTTGTAGGAATTGTATGTATATATGCTGGAAGTACAAAGCGCTTATATTACAGTTTGTTTTGGTATAGCTATGCTGAAAAAAAGCTCCGGCATGACGAACAATTACGTCTGCCGGAGCATTGTGCAGCCAATGAATCTAAGATGTCATGTCGAATTACTGTGGGTTGGTTGTCCAAATACCGGCTACTTTTAATTGAACCCGTGGAGGCAGTTTCAATGCGGCTAATGTCAGATCGGCCAAATCCTGTGGTTGAAGCATGCGATCCTCATCACCAATAGGCAATCCTGCGTTTGCTGCCAGTTCTGTATTGACAGTGCTTGGAGTCAGCGCGGTGACGCGAATATTGGATTTGCGAACTTCCTGCATCAGTGCTTCCGTGAAGCCCATCAAAGCAAATTTGGATGCGCAATATGCCGAGCCTGTTGCAAAACCTCGTTCTCCTGCCGTCGAGGAGATATTAATAATGTTTCCGCTCTTTTGTGCCAGCATGCTTGGAAGAGCAGCATGTGTAACATAATAGGTTCCCATCAGGTTTACGCGAATAATACGTTCCCACTCTTCGGGGTCCATATCTGCGACTGTGCCAAAGGTAGCAATGCCTGCATTATTGATCAAAATATCGACAGCGCCCAATTCGTGTTCCAGTGAAGCTACAGCGGCAGCGGCCTGTGCACGATCCGATATATCTGCAACAGCACTCACCACTTTCACACCGTATGTACTCCCCAGCGAATCCTGCAGCTTTTGCAGGTCAGTCAATGTTCGTGAGATTAATCCCAGGTTAACGCCTTCCTTGGCTAAAGTTTCGGCAATTGCTTTACCGATTCCTTTGCTGGCTCCTGTAATAATGGCTGTTTTATTCTTAAGTTCCATCCAGTCTCCTCCTTTTCACTCCATAACGTGGTTGTGCATGTGAGCACATGGTTACATTATACAAGGTTAAACTCATTGAACCAAACTTCGCCTCTGATGAGGTATTCATCTAGAGGTCTCCTATTTGGAAATATTAATATCCCCTGAGGTGGTTTCTACCTTTATCACGTTCACACTACCGGGAACAGATTCGGGAGTATCTATACTCCCAGAGTCAGAGTGGACATTATAAACACCTTTAAAATCGGGAGCTTGTTTAATCTTCACGTCACCAGAATCAGCATTCACTTCCAAGTTGGCTACGGCACGTTGCGTAATATTTGTCTCCCCTGAGGTTAGGGAAATAAGGCCATTACCGCTATAATCGCGAATGGTAACATCGCCTGAAGTAAGCTTCAACTCCATATCTGATGCAAGCTGACTGGCTGTAAAATTGCCGGATGTTAAATTTGCGATCAGGTGGGTACTTTGGAGGTTTGTAATCTCGGCAGTGCCTGAAGTAGCAGTGATGGAAGTATTCTGCACGGAGGCATCTTGAAGTTTTACATTCCCTGAATGTGCATCTACCTGTAGGTCAGTTAGTGTTTCGCCGGAGGGCATCTCTACGGTAATCGTTTGATCCACATCAGGGGTGATCGAAAGGAATGACAAGGAAGCGGCCGGCTCCGATTGAATCGTAAGCTTACCGTTCTCAATTCGGGCATTATGAATTTGGTCGGCTACCTTTGTCTGAACTTCTCCACTAATGCGTATCGTACCTTGGTCGCCAGAGCCAGGAGTAAACAAAATAGAGACATCATCAGAACTGTCCACTTTCAGCTTCTGTAGCTGACCACGTGTGAACGTCCATTTTTTATTAATTGCAGTTGTTTCCTTCATGACTTGTTGACTCCATGGGGCACCGTAAGCCACCATTCCGGCTGCACCGATCACAATGCACAGACCTGCTGCAATAAACCACTTTTTATTCATGTTGTTAGTAAGCTCCCCTCAGGGTAGTCTGATTCCATTTCCAGTATCGTACTGTGCCTTTGACCATAAGGAGTAAGAGATAACGTACTCCAGGCAGCAGCAATAGACCTATACCCGTCAACGTGATAGAGAAAAAGAATTTGGCCGGGTAAAAGGTGCTGTTTAGCGCATAATCAGTAACGGCGAGAAGGGGGGCTGCAATGAAGCTGACCGCTACCACGGTCAATGAAACCCATACTACCCATAGGGTAGCGATAATCGGGATGGAGATCAGCAAGTTGAGAAACAGCAGCCCTAAGAAAGTAAAAAGATTGCGTGCGAAGCTTCCCTGGCGAGGCGGAGGAGAAGCGTTCCAGGCTGCATTGGGATCATCCAACGCTTCTCGGGCAATATCCTCTGGGTTACCCAGCTCATGGGCAATCTCACTTTCGCTTTTTCCATTGACCAACCCGTAGTCAAAATGCTGGCTCAAATCACTAAGCAGCTCATTGCGTACCTCTGCAGGGAGAGGAGAAAGACGCTGCTCCACCTCTGTAAGAAACTGTTTTCTATTCATCGGAATTTCCTTCCTCCAGTAGGCTTGCGACATGATGGACAAAATCATTCCATTCCCGCGTAAGTATTTTTGTATAATGGCTTCCAGTATCAGTCAGCCGATAATATTTGCGGGGAGGCCCCTCGGTCGATTCCTGTAAATACGTTGTGCAGTATCCTTCTGATACCAGACGGCGAAGCAGTGGATATAGGGCTCCCTCAGCTACTTCAATATGACGGGAGACGGCTTGAGCCAACTCGTAGCCATAACGGTCTCTGCGTCCAATTAGAACTAGAACGCACAGTTCCAGTACCCCTTTTTTGAATTGGATGTTCACATTCACGAGCGGTGCTCCCTTCCTGGATGTTATCAATGATCATAGGTGTCGTTCGGAATAAGGGGAAGAAACGTGTGTTTGTGCATAATTTATCACGGGTACTAATTATAGAACAGTAGTCAGGTATAATTTAACATCATGTACTGATTAATGCAAGGTACTAAATTTTTAATAATAAAATATTTGTGCCGAAATGGGCAGATTTTCTTTCTTGAAGGCTTTATTGAATAGCGAATGTTGTAGAAAAAAGTATTTTTATTTGGAAATTCCTCGAAATATGGCTGTAAGCTCAAATAGGATGCTACTTTAATTTCATTCATTAAAATGATAGATTGTAAAGTATTCAATAGGGTTAAAGATTACTTTTTATGAAGAGGTGGGTAAAAGGATGGACTGGAAACACTGGTATATGGAACTGGAACAGGATGATGAGTCTTGGGATGTATCTGAGGAGATTGTTCTGCGTGGTGTAGTAAATGTTAATTTTTGCGGGCAGCCCTCGGAAGTAGAAGTCGAATTTATCGTGGGAGCCGACTCCGAAGAACAGGCACAGACTATAGAAGAACCTACACAGTTGCAAAAAAAGACATGGGAGCAGTATATGGAATATTCGTCAGCTATTCATCCTCAAGTATTGGAGTCCATACACCATCATTATGCTGGCATAGTGGAAAAGTACCGTAATGCTTACAGTACATGGGGAGAGGACCCAGATGAATATGCGCCTTATGTGGAGCGGCCGGAACAATTGTTGGATCGAATACAGCTTATGTCTATACTGATTTCCGACTCATCGGCAAAGGATGAACTGTATTTGAATTTTAGTTGCTCCTGGGATCGGGAACATGGCTTAGGCGTACATATGAAGCAGATGAAAATGGAGCATATTCAAGGCGTATATACATTATATGATCTAGAATAAATCCCCCTTCCTGGCTTTTAGCAATAAGGGCCGGAAAGGGGAATACGATAAGCGAAAATGATGGCGCGATTGGATACGATAAAAAAAATTAATTGGATACAGCCAATGCAGCCCGGGCTGCTTGAGCCGCTTGTACCATTTGCCGCAAGGCGGCGACAGATTCCTCCTTGGTGCGGGTTTTCAGACCACAGTCCGGATTAACCCAGAACAAATCTGATGGCAGTACGCGCAGGGCACGCTGGATCATGCTTAGCATTTCAGATACATCGGGGATGCGCGGGCTGTGGATATCGTACACGCCCAGACCGATGCCTTTGTCGTATACCTGCTCTTCAAAGCTGACAATCAGTTCTCCGTGGCTTCGCGAGGTTTCAATAGATATAACGTCGGCATCCATATCGGAGATGGACTGAATCATATGCTGAAATTCGGAATAGCACATATGCGTATGGATTTGGGTCGCTGGCTCAACGGTGGCCGTGGTCACAAGGAAGGCTTGAACCGCCCAATCCAGATAGGCTTGCTGCTGTTCTTTTTTCAGCGGAAGCCCTTCACGAATTGCAGGCTCATCGACTTGAATCATGCGTATGCCCGCTTGTTCCAGTGCCTCTACCTCTGCCCGTAATGCCAGAGCCAATTGCAAAGCAACTTGACTACGAGGAATATCATTACGTTCGAAAGACCAGTTCAAAATGGTCACAGGACCTGTAAGCATTCCCTTAACAGGCTTGGAGGTTAACGATTGGGCGAATGCCGTTTCTTCCACGGTCATGGGCTGATCGAAGGAAACGTCTCCGTATATAATCGGCGGTTTGACACAGCGGGAGCCGTAGGACTGCACCCATCCGTTTTGCGTAAAAGCAAAGCCGTTCAGCTTTTCGCCAAAAAATTCAACCATGTCGGTCCGCTCAAATTCCCCATGTACAAGCACGTCAATGCCAATGTCCTCCTGAATATCAATCCATTCCTTAATTTGCTGTTGGATGAACGTTCGGTATTGCTCGGCAGACCATTCTCCTTTGCGATAGTGCAGGCGGGCCTTGCGGATCTCGGCGGTTTGCGGGAAGCTACCAATGGTCGTCGTAGGCAGTGGAGGCAACTTCAGCTTATTTTGCTGAATCTCACGACGCTCGGCGAAAGGAACGCTGCGTGATAGAGGCTCTTTGGCCAACAGGTCGGCCAGATCGGCAGTTGTCTGTACACGTGCCGCTGAACTGTTGAAACGGGCTACCGCATCTGCACTTTGTCCAAGCTTGGTGAGTGCGGATGGATCGTGTTTGCCAAGTGCAGCCGTCAGAATGGCGATTTCCTCTAGCTTTTCATCAGCAAAGGCCAGCGCTTGCACCAGCTCCTTGTCCAGCTTGTGCTCTGCCTCCAGGCTGACTGGCACATGTAGCAGACTGCATGATGGCTGTACGATAAGCTGCTCGGCAGTGGTCTGTTCTGCTAACTGACCCAGCAGAGCTGCTACAGCGTTCAGGTCGCTGCGCCATATATTGCGTCCGTCAATGACACCAGCGCCCAGCGTTTTTCCTTTAGGGAAGCCATGCTGCAATATATGCTGAAGATTTTCGCCATCATCATACACAAAATCAAGACCCAGCCCCTGTACCGGAAGTGCGGACAGACGCTCATAATGATCTAGGCTGCCAAAGTAGGTTTGCAGCATTATATTTAAGGAGGGCGCAGCTTGGGTCAAAGCTTCATAGACTTCCTGAATAATGTCCAGATCCTCTACTGGGAATGAGGTGGTCAGGACAGGTTCATCGATTTGGACCCACTGAACACCTTCTGCTGCTAGTTCAGACAGGACACGGGTGTATAAAGGCAGGAAGGTTCTTATAATAGAGGCAAGCTCCTTACGATCATAGCCTTTGGAAAGGGTGACGAATGAATAGGGGCCGATGAGGACCGGTTTCCCATCAATGCCTAGTTCCTGTTTTGCTTCACGATAAGCCTGTAAGGGTTTATTTTCAGTGAATACCGGGACTGCATTTGCCAATTCGGGAACGATGTAGTGATAATTGGTATTCATCCATTTGGTCATTTCACTGGCGGTTGCTCCCTTCTGACCGCGAGCGATCCCGAAATACACGGACAGAGGAACCGGACCCGCGGGACGATAGTTGAACCGTTCGGGAACCAGACCGAACATCACAGATATATCCAGCATGTGATCGTAATAGGAGAAGTCTCCGACAGGAATGCGATCAATCCCCTTGTCGCGCTGCTTGCTCAGATGCTCCAACCGTAATCTTTTCATCTCCGTCTGCAGTTCGCTTTCGTTAATGCTGCCGTTCCAGAAGCGTTCCAGTGCTTTCTTCCATTCCCGATTTTCGCCGATACGCGGATATCCCAGATTACTGCTAATTAAGCCGGACAATTCAGGCCGTTCGATAATGGACATGTACTTTCCTCCTAGCGGGTAGCTGTTTTATTTTTACGTACCAAAAAAGGCATTCTTCCCCCCAAGATTAAAAATAAGTAGGGGAAAGAATGCCTCCGTGATTAAAAAATCAAAAATACGGCGACTGCTCTTAACACCTCCCTATCTTCCGTAGGTACTTGCGATGTTGTTAAAATAGGCAGGTCTCCTGACTTACGGATCATGACGCTCAGCATTCCTTCCCAGTCTGTGGACCAGTGGATATATGAACAGCTGAAAGTTCCCCGTTTACAGTGGCGGGACCGTGCCGGATTTGCACCGGCTTCCCTTTTAAGCCTGATCTGAATAGAACAGACACCTATCTCCAAGCTATGCGGTTAAGGTATGACGAATAATTATGCACTCGTATACTTGTTCACCATCATAAGTGAAACTTACAGGATGCGCAATAGAAACTCCAATGGAATCTGTTAGCTATATGAAAAAAAGACAAGCCTTACCCATGATGGGGGCTTGTCTTAGATTAGATATAGCATTTTGCTTGCTGGGTAAGCATCGCCTTATGTCAATGAAACGGTATAACCTGCCTGAATGCTGGCTTTTACATCTACCAGACGCTGGTTGCGACTGCCCCGGAAGGGAAGGGTCAGGTCCTTTTGCTGTTCTACAAAACGACCATCCACAATCACATCGCACAAAAGCGCCAGTTCCTGTCGCTCCTGATCTGTGAGTAGATCTTCATAGACAAAGCCAGTGTAAGCCCACACGGTTCGGTCGGGACAGGCCTCGCGGAAGTCACGCACAAATTGCGAGCATTCTGCTGCTGAGAAAAACGGGTCTCCCCCGCAGAGAGTCAGTCCATCCAACAACGGATTTTCCATGATGTCACGAATGACCTCCTGTTGTCGTTGGGGGGTGAATGGCTCGCCTGCACGGAAGCTCCACGACGCTGGATTAAAGCATCCAGGACAGGCATGACGGCAACCGCTAATGAACACAACGGTGCGCAAGCCGTATCCTTCGTTCAGAGATTCCGGAATGTAGCCACACAAATTCACTTATGTTTCACCCGGTCTCGAACTTCTGCCTGTTTTGCAGCATTAAAGCGAACGGTATAATCTCCTGTCAGATATCCGGTTACCCGACGTAAGCGCTGAAAGTGTGTGTGCTCCTCATCTGTGCCACATTGGGGGCAGCTTGTCCCGATAATCCCTTCATAACCACATTCCGTACAACGATCCACCGGATGGTTGATGGAGAAATAGCCGATGTTCTGATGCAGCGCGTACTGAACAATTTTAAGAAACGCATCCGGGTTATTCCGCGCATTACCGTCCAGCTCGATGTATGAAATCGCACCAGCGTTGCATAGGTTATGGAACGGAGCTTCCAAGCTGATTTTACGAGCAGCCGGGAGCGTGTAATACACGGGAATATGAAAAGAATTCGTGTAATATTCTCGATCATTTACCTCAGGAATAATCCCGAAATCACGTTGATCCAGCAATGTGAACTTGCCCGACAGACCTTCGGCAGGCGTAGCAAATAATGTAATATTTAGATTGTGATATTCACTCATTCGATCGCAATACACGCGCATGGAAGTGATGATTCGCTGTGCCTCGCGGTATACGAAATCATCCTCTCCGTGGTGTTTCCCGTATAGTGCCTTCATGCACTCAGCCAGCCCGATGAACCCGATCGAAAGCGTACCGTGTTTTAGTACGCTTCCCACCTTATCATCTGGCGCCAGTTGTTCTCCACCTTCCCATACCCCTTCGCGCATCATAAAGTCCGAAGCTTTGGCCGGCTGGTTGGTCTGGATTTGATAGCGATGGATTAGGCCATCTACCGCAATGCGCATAACTTCTTCTAGTCTCGCATCAAAGCGATCACGGTCAGGTGTTAGGCGTTTGCCTGTGCAAATACCATACTCAATGCCAAGTCGCACCAGATTAATGGTATTGAAGGAGAGATTCCCCTTGCCACTCTGCCGGTTTCTACCGAAACGGTCAGAAATGGTGCGGGTACGGCAACCCATTGTCGCTATAATGGTATCTGGATCATCAGCACGGTAAAAAGGCAAGTTAAAGGTAGCATCCACATTCACAAAATTGGGATACATCCGTCTGCTAGAGCATTCTACCGCCCGTAAGAACAAATCATAATTGATGTCGCCTTCTGCCTGGTTGATTCCCTCTTTACATTGGAAAATATGTTGTGGAAAAATAGGAGTTTCCCCGCTGCCCAAGCCGCGAATAGTGGCCTCTAGCAGCGATTGAGTAACAAGCCGTCCCTCAGCAGACGTGCACATTCCGTAATTCAGTGAAGTGAATGGAATCTGTCCCCCCGCCCGACTGCTCATGGTGTTCAGGTTATGAATGAGCGATTCAGCAGCCTGCCGGGTTTCCGTTTCCGTTTCTTCGCGTGCGAATGCGTAGGAACGAGGGCAGACTTCTTGCAAATGGGGATTGGCCATATGTAGTTCGTCGTCAGACAGACTGGATTCTATCTTTTCCTCGAACAACCGCAGTCCCTTGCGCAGATGCTTGCGGAAGGACCGGGCAACGTATGGGGCAAGGTCCCAATCGATTTTATTGGCAGAGACACCTCCGAATTGGCTGTTTTGCTGAGACTGGAATATGATGGCGACTAGTGCCATAGCAGACATAATCGTTTGCGGTGTGCGCACAGAGCCGTTGCCTGTATTGAAGCCGTCTCGCAGTAAACGACCAAAAGGGATAAAGATACAATTTGTAGTTCCGAGTGCATATTGGTCCAAATCGTGAACATATACATACCCGTGGTCAATCGCGTTCGTCAGTTCAGGCGGAAGTACCCGCAGGCGCGCATACCATTTGGCATACTCGGACCCAAGCTTGCTCATTTTGCCGCTGAACGATTCTCCATTCAAATTTGCATTCTCCCGCAGCATGTCCAGATCTTGTGCCCCAATGACCCGCTCGCCGATGTCGTATAATTGATGTTCCTCCAGCACCTTCATCGTAAAACCCTCCATATAGTAAAATATATATATTTTTCACAAAAACAACATATTGATGATATCTTGTGTTAACCAATTGTTTCGATCTATATATTGTATATACGTATACATTGAGAGTATGTGACTATTGTCACATTGGTAGGAGCGGGCAGCATAAAAAAGCCAGATACAGAGTAAGGGACACATCCGCGGATATGCACCTTACTCTATATCTGGCCATCGTAGTTGCGATGAAAATGATAGGCTTGCGAGTACATAGTATAGGATCTTGGGATATTGTTTTGAGAAGGTTTAGAGTAGCTTTTTCAACTGGGACACCCGACCTTGGGAAATATCTAGCATTTCGGCATACACTTTTTGTGGCAGGTTCGGGTGTTCCTGAATCAGCTTGCGTAGCTTTTTTACCATTTCACCTTGCTGCACTCTAGATTGCTTGGGCTGCCAGGTTGTGTTGGTTCGGGTCGGCTTGGAATGTTCTTGAGCCTGGATAGCATCGGTGCTTGTGGCATGCACATTTTCATCGGTCTTTAATACCTGGATGCACTCTGCGCAAATAAAGCTGTCGCGAAAATAAGTTAAATGATCCACCGCGCCGCAAAATTTGCAGGAGACACCGGTGTATTTTCTTAGTACAAACCCTTCTTCATCTACGAAAAATTCAAGTGAATCACCGATATTGATGTCCATTGTGGTGCGCATTTCCTTAGGGAGTACAATCCGCCCCAATTGATCCAGAGGCCTTGTCATTCCGGTATTTTTCATTAGCGCTTCCTCCTTCAGTGATATATCCTGATTATACCAAAAAATATTATTTTTAGCTTTGTATATTGAAGGTAAAATACAACTTTTTTTGTCTTTATGCTGCGGTCTCTCTTTCAACCAGTATAGGATGCTTTCGGTTTGTTGCCGGGGTACCCCTTTTTAGCTATGATATATTAAAACGCTTTCATAAATGAACTTTTTATCATCTTAATTAAGCTAAGGAGATGACGGATATGAGTCATGAAACAACGGGTATCGAATATTTATTTCAAGATCCGAAGATTCATCTGGATGAGCGTGTACGGGATCTTGTGTCGCGACTAACCTTGGAGGAAAAGGTTGAATCCATGTTGCAATACCAGCCGGCCATTGACCGATTGGGAGTCGCAGCTTATAAGCACGGTACGGAAGCGGCACACGGGATAGCATGGTTGGGTGAGGCGACTTCATTTCCTCAGCCTGTAGGATTGGCATGTACTTGGGATACGGAATTAATGCGCCTCATCGGCTCTGTTATCGCAGATGAGGCGCGTGTTTACTATCGTCGTGATCCCAAATTAAACGGTCTGACCCTGTGGGCACCTACAGTGGATATGGAGCGTGACCCGAGGTGGGGACGCAATGAGGAAGCTTACGGCGAAGATCCATATTTGACGGGAGAGCTGTCAAAGGAGTTAGTCAAGGGGATACAGGGGGATCATCCGGTATATTTGAAAGCGGTTGCCACTTTAAAACATTTTCTGGGTAACAATAATGAAGTGGATCGGGGAAGTGGCTCCTCCAGTATAGATCCACGAAACCTGCGAGAATATTACCTAAGAGCCTTTGAGAAGCCTTTTACGGAAGGCGGCGCCCAGTCGATGATGACTTCTTACAATCTGATTAATGGAACACCTGCTACGTTATATCATGGGGTTAACGAGATTGTCAGGGACGAATGGGGGATGGACGGCTTTGTCGTAAGTGATGCGGGTGATGTCATGGGGATTGTCAACGATCATCAGTATTACGATTCCCACACGCCAGGTGTGGCCGAATCTATTCGGGCGGGAATTGACAGCATTACAGATGATGCAGAGCTCTCCAAACAGGCAATTCGTGAAGCCTTGGCGCAAGGAACGCTACAAGAAGAAGACTTGGATCGGGCATTGTTCCATACGTTCCGTGTCCGTTTTCGTTTGGGGGAATTTGATCTGGCGGCAGACAATCCTTATGCCTCAATCGGAGAGGAAGCTCTCCTGACAGAGCAAGCCCGTGAATTGTCGTTGCGTGCGGCGAGGGAGCAGATCGTATTGCTTAAAAATGAGCATGAACTCTTGCCTTTGAACCCTGTCCGGTGCGGCAAAGTAGCGGTCATTGGTACGCATGGCAATGAGGTGTACCGCGACTGGTATTCCGGTACGCTGCCCTACCGGGTTACACCGCTGGAGGCGATTCGTGCCAAGCTGCAAAACGAGGACGAGAAGGAACGCGTCGTGTACCGTGATGCCAAAAATCGCGTGACCTTGACGGCGGCGAATGACGGGGCGAAGCTCACAGTCGATTCTTCCGGTGAGATGCGCCTGTCCCAGGATGGAGACCCAACGGTATTGACCATGACGGATTGGGGCTATGGCAGTGTGACGTTACATGATGAGCATCTGGGTACTTACGTGACGAGTGATGAGGAGACGCTCCGTGTGACAGCTGATGAAGCGTACGGCTGGTATGTCAAAGAGGTCTTTGGGCTGACTCCTGTTGAACAAGGAGAGCATCTGTGGACAACATGGAATGGCAAACCAGTGATTGCGGGAACGGAGGGCTCATTAAAAGTAGCTGAAAGCTCCGCACCTAACGCTGTAGGGAGTAACGCCTCGACAGCCTCGACATTTTCAGGACAGAGCCATACAACATTCCAGGTAGAGACGGTATCAGATGGTTTAGCGGAAGCGATAGCCGCTGCGCAAGCGGCAGATACAGCAATTGTATTTGTTGGAAATCACCCGCTCATCAATGGAAAGGAAGAGAATGACCGCCCAGGCTTGGAACTTGCAGCTTCCCAGCAACGGCTTATCGAGGAAGTGTATCGCGTCAATCCGAATACGATTGTGGTTCTGACGGGCAGCTATCCATTTGCCATCCCTTGGGTTCAGGAGCATATTCCAGCGATCGTATACACGTCTCATGCGGGACAAGAGCATGGTACAGCAATAGCTGATGTGTTATTTGGAGATTACGCGCCAGCGGGGCGTTTGAACATGACCTGGGTTCAGAGCGAGGATCAATTGGGCGACATTAAAGATTACGATATTATTCGCGGCGGTCGTACTTATCAATATTTTGAAGGTGAACCTTTATATCCGTTTGGTCATGGATTGACGTATTCGCCTTTTGAATATAATGACCTGCGTACGGATGCCCCAAAGGATAGCGTAAAGTCTATTGCTACACTGGATGCCGTGGATACGCTCCAGGTGTGGGTAGAGGTGACGAATCGGGGCGTAGCTGCTGGTGAAGAGGTTGTACAACTCTATGTACGGCCCGGAGCCTCACGAGTAAAGCGACCGTTGAAGACATTGTGCGGATTTCAACGCATTCGCCTAGAGCCAGGTGAGAGGCGAACGGTTTCCTTTACGATTCGGGTGAAGGATTGGGCGATTTGGGATGTCACACGGGATTGCTATTGCGTTGAATCGGGTGAATATACACTGCTGGCGGGCGCTTCCTCAGCGGATATCCGATTGGAGCACCCTGTGTACGTTCGTGGCGAAGTTATTCCGCCACGCCAAGCCGGACAAAGTATCCGCGCTGAAAACTTTGATGATTGCTCCGACATCGTACTGGATGAAAGCAAGGAGCAAAGGGAGGCTTGTGTACGTCCGCGGACACCTCAACGTTCCGGTTGGATTGCCTTTCATGGCGTAGACATGGATACGGTGAGTGTGGTCGAGCTTCAGTGCCGCGTATCAGGCAACAGCAGCGATGCCACAATTGAGCTGCGTTTGGATGCGCCGGATAGGGAAATTGTGGCACGTGTGAACGTGGGCAATACAGGAGGGGCACAAGCATGGACTACGCTCGCGGAAGCGGTACATTCAGTCTCTGGCACACGTGATGTATACCTGTTATTGAGCGGGGAAGTGCGGCTAGCTCATTTTACTTTGGGCGCTAATGCTACAGAGGATTCCGGCTTTCAGGCTTGAACTTACTTCTGACATCACGTACAATGCATTCAACGAAGTTTCTACAGCTTAGGGGTGTCATCTCATTTGAATAGTGAAAAACGACTACGCACCGCAACGCCCAAATGGCTTGGGGTGGCGGTAAAGGCGCTTGTCTATTTGGAAAAGCACGGAGAACTCTGTGCCAGCGGTTCTATTGCTCGTTCCATTGACTGCGAAGTCACTTTGGTGCGCAGGGTGCTGACGCGACTTGTACAGGCAGATTTGATTGCAGCACGAGAAGGTCGTGAGGGAGGCTATGTGCTTACCCGCTCGGCCAACCATATTACACTTGCCGATATATACCACGCCATTGAAATATGTGATCCGATTTTCCCGGGTATGATGCATGAACCGGAAACCAATCCTTTTTGTGAGGAGTTGGCGATAGCCGTATCCGAAATTTTAGCCGAGAGCGAACAACGTATGCTAGAAGTATGGGGGTCCCATACGCTGGCTTCGCTTGCCAATCGTACATCACTCGTGGTGGGGAAATGCAATCATAATGAAGATTCAAAATGATAATAGCCGATACGACTCTCAAGAGAGGGTTGTATCGGCTATTTCTATGAAATGGTCATGCCCCAAATTATATTTCATATGAGCAAACCCGGTTACGTCCTGCATTTTTAGCTTCGTATAGTGCTTTATCTGCCTGCTCCAGCAGGGCTGCCCCGGACATATCTTCCCCGGTACCAGGAAAGGTCGTCACGCCGATGGACACCGTGACTTTAAGAACAAGATCGTCCGCTAAAATAAACTCGTGCTGATTTACTCCACTTAGAATCTGATTAGCTATGCGCAGCGCTTGTCGAAAAGCACAATTCGGCAAAAGCACGGTGAATTCTTCCCCCCCGCTGCGGGTGACTACATCATTAGGACGACATTTTTCCATTAAAATCTGCCCAAGCTGGCGCAGCACTGCATCTCCTGCCGCATGTCCGTAGGTATCGTTGACTTCCTTGAAGTGATCAATATCCAACACCAGTACAGATAAGTGCTCATGACGTTGGCGAGCTTGAGGGAGCTTCTCTTCCAATGAAAACTCAAGCTGTCTTCTGTTGCTTAAATTAGTGAGATGGTCTGTGTAGGAGGTATGCTCCAGTCGAAGTAACAGCTCATTGGATGTGTTGATAGATTCAGCAATGAGGTACAGAAGACATCCGCCGACCATGGAAATGAAGAATTGGAGCGGATACACGTGCAGAACATCATCAAGATTTTTCAAATTAATCATAAGGGGACAGAATATAATGCCCAAAGCAAAAACGTTCATAATCATCAGCTTGGGTAAACGTGACCAGGACAGATGTGAAAATAAAGCGCACCCCAGCCCAGCGAGCATCATAAAAATAGCGCCTACGATGGCTTGAGTGTTAATACCAAATAGTAATAATCTACCTACACATATAAACAGGGTAGCCATGAGTGCTGCTGGGGCGCCGATATACGTTGCGGTAGCTACGATGGCCAAATGACGAAGATCGGCAATCGTATTAAATCCTACTGGAATTGAATAGTACATCATGACAATGCCGTAGCACCCAAAAAGGGCGCCTCCAATCCAATGTATCTTACGCTTCAAGGTGTGCAGCCGGATTTTATATCTTTGTGATATAAGGCCGGTTATGTACAAAAAGGTGACAAGGATACAGGTATTTACAAAAAACGTACTGAACAAGATGCTAACCCTCCCGAGAGGCATATTCCTTCATTTTATCAAAAAAACTGACATTAAGCTTGCAAATGAAGAATTTATTGAAATTTATTACGCTGGTGCGCTTATGACGTTTCGTTCACGTGTTTGGTGCATAACTGGGAATAGATTGAGCATACTCCAAAGATACAAGAATAAGGAAAAATGGGCGGTATCTATTGCTGCCTTACTGGAGATGAGGTTGCTCATGATTCGCTATCCCTATCGCAAACATAATAAAAAGTCGGGTGCGGACAAGAATAATGAAAATTCTTCACGTTCTTTAAAGATTGAGGCGCATTTGGAAACCAACTTGCAGCAAATTAAGGAATCGACGTCAAACAGCCCAGACTTCTTGATTCGCCGTTTTAATGTCGGACTAAAGGCGGATGTTCCTGCCGCCATTGTATTTCTAGATAGTATGGTCAAGACGGATACGGTGAATGAGCTCGTCATGAAATCATTGCTTAGCCGGCCATCTGCCGAGGTGGCTGCTGAGGTAGAAAGTGCAGAAGAGCTTTACAATCGGATACAGGCTCATGCGCTGGAACTGGGTGAAGTGAAGGATTGCGATGATTGGAATTCCATGATGGAACAACTCTTGATGGGAGATACGATCATTCTGCTGGAAGGCTGTAAAAAAACCATCGCATGCGGCACACGCGGAGGAGAGACGCGGGCGGTTAACGAGCCCTCCACACAGTCTGTCGTTCAGGGGCCGAAGGATGGATTTGTGGAATCCCTGTTCACGAACGTCTCTCTTGTACGTCGGCGGATTAAAAGCTCCGATCTTACGATGGAGATGTTCAAAGTGGGAAGTACGTCCCTCACGAATGTGGCCATACTGTATATGAAAAATATTGCAGATTCAAGTGTCGTAGATGAAGTTCGCAAACGGGTAAAAGCCATCAATATTGACGCCATATTTGAATCCGGCATGGTAGAAGAGATGATACAGGACCAAAATCTCACACCATTTCCAACGATCTATAACTCAGAAAGACCGGATACGATTAGCAGCAACATTATGGAGGGGCGGGTTGCACTCATCGTCGATGGAAATCCATTTGTACTGGTGATGCCTACTGTATTTGCTCAATTTTTTCAAAGTTCTTCCGATTATTCAGAACGTTATGACATGGCGACTGTCGTCCGACTCATCCGGTATATCAGCTTTATTATTCTGATTTTAGGGCCTTCTCTCTACATCGCTTTAACCACTTATCATTATGAAATGATACCAACCCCACTGCTCATCAGTATACTAGCGCAGCGTGAATCTGTCCCTTTTCCAGCATTTCTGGAGGCGTTTATTCTGGAAATCACCTTTGAAATTTTGCGAGAAGCAGGGATTCGAATGCCCCGTGTGGGCGGACAAACGGTATCCGTTATCGGTGCGCTTGTATTGGGACAAGCGGCTGTAGAGGCTGGAATCGTCACCCCGCTGCTCACGATTGTAGTAGCGCTGACGGGGATTGCCAGCTACGCGATTCCGACATATAACATGGCGGTAGCCGGGAGACTGTTCCGGTTTGTTTTTATGGTGCTGGCTGCATTTATGGGGCTGTATGGCATTACATTGGGGTTGATTGCGCTGATCGCCCATATGAACAGCCTTCGCTCTTTTGGGGTGCCCTACATGGCCCCTTTCAGTCCTTTTGTGCTGGAGAGTCAAAAGGATGCGGTATTGCGAATGCCATTTTGGATGATGCGGAAACGTCCTAAAAGTATTACATCAACGAATCAGACACGAATGAAGGATGGAAGCGGGATTTCCCCTTCCGATAAAACTTCACCGATGCGGGAGGGGGGCGCTCAGGGTGCATCTGGAAAAGGGGAGTAACCGAGGCACAGTAACCTTCAAATGGAGAATATGGATGCTGAGTTTGGTAGGGCTTGTATTGATGCCACTCCTATCTGGCTGCTGGGATTCAGTGGAGCTGAACCAGCGGGCAGTAGTCGCGGCTATAGGTATTGATGCGGATGGGGAGTCGGGCTATACGGTTTCCCTGCAGGTAGTCGTGGCAGATGAAATAGCCGGAGCTAGAGCGAGAGGAGCTACCCCTGTCGTCTTGTTTCAGGAAAAGGGCAAGAATCTGTTTCAAGCGATCCGTAGAGCTTCACAGAGGGTTTCGCGGATCATTTCTCTGGCGCATACCAGACTGGTCGTTATTGGAGAAAAGCTGGCACGGGCTGGAATCGGCGATACGATGGATTTTCTGGAAAGGTCTACAGAAATCCGGCTGCCGGTGAAAATGATGGTGGCACGTGGTAATACTGGGAAGGATGTGCTGGCAATCATGACCGCGATCGGCCGTATTCCCGCCAATGATATTTCAGGAAAGTTGGAAACATCGGAGCGTTTGTATGCCGGGGATTACGCGGTGACTATCGACGATGTCATTCGTAGCATGTTCAATAAGGGTGGCGGTCCTGTGCTGACGGGCATTGAGGTCGATGGAAATTTGGAGCAGGCCCCAACCAAGAACAATGTGGACAATATTTTACCGAAAGCAATTGTTCATATTAACGGAATGGGGGTATTTCAAAAGGACCGGCTTGTCCGCTGGTTGGACGATGACCAGGCCATTGGACTGTCTATGATCAACAACAAGGTAAAAAGTGCCCAAACAACATTGAACTGCGGTAAGAATGGGGAAACTATTGGCATCGAAACCTTGTTCTCTGCAACCAATATACACACTCAGATGGAGCAAGGGGAGCCTGTTTTTGTGATTAACTTAAAACAGACCGGGGCGGTACAGGAAGCCGAGTGCCCGATTAACTTGCAAAGTTCGGAGGCGATGAAAGGATTGCAGGAGCAATGGACAGAGGAGACGAAAAAAGTGATCACTTCAACAGTCAGGGAGATTCAGCGTACCCGCAGCGATGTAATAGGCTTCGGCCTTGCGCTGGAGAGGAGTCATCCTAAAAAATGGAAAAAACTCTCTTCCGAATGGAGCCGTTTTTTTGCGGAAAGCACCGTCCGTATTCAAGTGACTTCTGTACTGAAACACACGCAGTCGCGGACTAACCCGTATTCCAAGGGAGAATCAGAATAGTGAAAATAGAACAAGGAGGGAAGGCCGTGAAAAAAAAGATACGGATAGATGCAAAAGAGATGATCTCTCTTATGGTGCTGTTTGAGATGGGCACATCCATGATGTCTATTCCCGGAAGGAATGCGGGTAAGGATGCATGGATCGCCATCCTCATTTCCATGGTTTTTGGGGCAATGCTTTTTGTATGCTATGGCAGCCTTCACCGACGCTTTCCCGACTTGCTCATGACACAGTACTGCAGAACCCTTTTGGGCAAGAAAGCAGGGAGTGCGCTTGCTTTTTTATATATCGTGTTTTTTCTTTACGGCGGAGCACGGGATCTTCGGGACACGGGGATCCTGATTGCCGACCGAACACTTCAGCATACGCCGTTGACAATCATCTGTGCCTTGATGATTGGACTTGTCATGTATGTGATGCATCTGGGAATCGAGGTTGCAGGCCGGACAGCCATCATCATGTTGATTTTGCTGCTGCTGCTGGGCTTGGTTACGAATATATTGATTTTGTTGGCAGGCATTGTGGATATGGGCAATATATTGCCCATAGCCGAGCATGGCTGGCAGCCGATATGGCAAGTTGTTTATTCGCAAGCCGTGATGCTCCCGTACGGAGAGATGGTTACGTTTGCTATGATCCTCCCCACATTAAAAAAGGGCTACCGTGCCAATGGGGTAGGGCTCTCCGCTATATTGCTGGGGGGGCTGCTCCTGTCTGTTGTTACATTGTCCAATGTGCTTGCACTGGGAGAGAACGTGTTCAAACGGGCGACTTACCCGCTGCTCTCGATGATCAGCAAGGTAGAAATATCCGATTTAATCGACAGGATCGATGTAATTGGAGTCATGACCGTTATTATTTTTGATTTTTTCAAAATCTTCATCTTCTATTATGCGACGGTTAAGGCTGCGGAGGATGTATTAAGAATATCTTACCGTAAACTGATCCTGCCATTTGGGCTGATCATGCTCGTTTCTTGCATATTGATGGCTCTGGGCTACCAACACCATCTTGTAATAGGCGAGTTTGTGCTGAAATGGCTGTTTCCGATATTTGCCGTGTTTTTTCCTTTCTTGCTGCTTATCGTGTCATGGCTGAAAAAGACCCGGATTAAAAAAGGAGAGGAGAATGCGCCATGAGTCAACGTCTTGCCAACAAAACATATATCAGTACCGGGCAAATGCACATTCTCATGTTTCATTTTATTCTGGGAAACTCAGTCATTATTAATTTGGATAACGAATATGAACGGAATACATCGTTATTATCTTGGGAAATACATTATTAATCTTATCGGGCAGCATTCGTCTGGAAGAGCTGATGCCCGTAATGAGTCAGGGCCTTAAGCCCATACTCAGTTCAGTGACCAGGGAACGTCTGGCTTTTCCATACGGTGAAATGATTTGCTTTATGATGTTTATCCCTTGTGTACATAAGCCTTCACAAGATGACCAGAGCAGGTTATGAGGGCATTTTAGCTGGGGGTATCGTTTTAATTGAAGTCGCAATATTAAATGTAACCGTGCTGGGTACGGCTATAACAGAGCGCTCTATTTTTCCATTACTTAAGTACATTTGCGAATGTACAGCTTTCGGAATACGTGCAGCGTCCAGATGTCATTATACTGATGTCCGTTATCATTGGAGACTTTTTTAAAGTGGCTTTGTTTTTTATGCGGCCGCGGTGGGGATATCCGATATATTTGGTTTACCCTATCGAAAGACGCTGCTCTCTTGCGGTATCCTTGTTTTACTATGGTCCCAGATAGGGGGGGGGCAAGCCTGAGTGAGCATTTTGAATTTGGGCGATAGTTCCTAATCTATATTCATCCATTATTTGTTTACCTTTTCCCCGTTCTGTTTTTTCTGATTACTCTGGTGCGAAGAAGCAGAGTTAGAAGAGGGAACTCTCAGAAAACGTGACCATCGTGAGAAAAGGAAGCGAAATGCGTTTCCTATTTGCTTTTTGCCCGCGTTTACAAAGAGCAAAAGGAGCATTCCTGCCAAGACGATATATTCGGATGGACGCATAGTGCTAAAAGCCAATACCATGGGCTCCCACGGGGTATGAGTACCGAATAGCCAGTTCACTAGCAGAATGGTGCCGAGCATAAGTATCATAAAGAGTGTAAATATCCACAGTATTTTCATAAAATATTCCTCCGATGTGTATGAGCTGAGCATGTACCATGTATACATTGTGTTGCAAAGCCGTTCAATTTATCCGATCCCATTGACTTGAAATAAATTAAGATTTATACTTATTCTAAATTGATCTTTATTATGATTGTAAGTTTGTAATTAATATAATCTGCGTTGGTTAAGGGAGATGCGGCATGAGAACTTTAAATTTAACTTCGCAGCGCCAAGCGGTATATGATGTGGTTCGTGAAGCCCACGATCATCCTACTGCGGCCGATGTTATGAATCGGTTGATGGAGCGCGGATATAATCTGGCCTATGGAACGGTATATAATTCACTGCGTTATTTGACGGATAAGGAATTAATCCGTGAATTGAAGCTGGGGGAAGCTGCTAGTCGTTATGACGGACGGATGGACGATCATCAGCATATTATTTGTCAGGTTTGCGGCCGGGTAGATGAAGTGATGAGTGAAGTCCCACATGATTGGATTGACACGGTTGCGCATGAAACGGGGTATAATATTGCCCATGCCCATGTCGTATTCGGAGGAGTGTGTAAGGAATGTCAAAGCAAGCGAATCAGATAACGAATCGTTTCAAAGTGGCTGACATGCCTAGAAGGGTGAAGGGCAGTTGGACATCGATGTTAGCAGCTCCCTCTACACCTACGGTGCAGACCGTTCCCTCCAATGAGCCTTTGTATTGTCCGACTACACGTCGTATCATTCTAATCAGTTCGGTACCGGGTATAGTTCACGGGTTGGTGCGTACGTTGTCAGATGCGTGTTTTGATGTGATGGTTTTTCATCGCTGGGAGCCTGAAGTGCAGCGTCATCTGGGAAGCGATCTGTTGATTTACGATTTGACCGCCACCGAACCACAGAGTGAATTACTGGATATCCGCAATCGTCTGGAGGTAGAAGACATGAAAGACACACCGGTTATGTACGTGGTTCAGGATCGGGTGTCTGTACATGCGAATGAGCTGCTTCCTTCAGAAGAGGTACTGGTGTGGCCGCTGGCTTCCAATCATATGGTGCATGACATTGAACGGATGATTGTACGCCATCCTGCCGTTTCCCGTCAGGCAGCGCAAGCCAGCCGTCGTACGGTGTTCAAGGACATCTGGATTGACCGAGATAAAATGCTGGTATATAAAGAAGAGAGTCAACTGAATCTGACTAAAACAGAATACGATTTGTTGCTGAAGCTGATTGATGCTCAAGGCAAAGTGATCTCTCGCGAGCAAATGATGCACGATATCTGGGAGACGGATTTTGTAGGCGGTAGTAACGTTGTAGATGTGCATGTCAAAAGTTTGCGTAAGAAGCTAGATGATCGACCTGCGGAACCTGAATATATTGCAACCGTAAGAGGTGTAGGATACAGATTGGCAGATTGACCTGAAAGTTATGAATACCGATGAATTTCCGCCGGATGGAGACATTCGGCGGTTTGTATAGGATTCCATGAAGAAACTGACATTAGGTGTGACGGTTGACTTTAGCCGGATATATACACTACAATCGGTAGTGTGAGGTGCTTCTTATGAAACGACTGAATTTTAAAGCTGGCGAAACCGGGCTTAACCGATTTTTCGGGCCTCTGGAAGCCAAGATTATGGATATTTTATGGTCCACTTCGGATCGGAGTATCAAAGAAGTGCAGACCGCGTTGGAGGGGGATCGGGACTTTAACTTCAATACGGTAATGACCGTGATGAACCGTTTAGTGGACAAGGGGATACTGAGTAAGAGTATACGTGGGAGAACGTCTTTATATCGTCCAGTTTTAAGTAGGGAAGAGTTCATGGATGAGCAATCCAAGGGACTCAGTCACGAATTGGTGGATGAATTTGGTCCGCTTGCTGTCAATCATATGATTGATGCTCTGGAGGTGGCCGATCCGAAGTTGATCGAACGTCTGGAACAAAAAATTAAACAATGGAAAAAGGATATGTAGCGATGTGGAAAACACGTTCTAAATTACTGTTTACAGCAGGCGCCTTGATTTCGGGTTTCGCCCTTATACAGATGGGTATGTACGCCGGGCAGCATGTTTTCGGCTGGAAATTGAATTATAACGTGTTTCAAATTTGCAGAAGTTTGTTGCAGCACTACGGAATTGGCTACATGGTGGATGCGCTCAGCGGGCTGGTTTTCGTTACCTTCGCTATCGCCGGAGGAGAAGCAGTCAGACAGTGTATGGCTACCAGGGCTGCTTTTCGCAGACTGCACCGAATGCGTGACCTGCCGCTGACCGAAGCACTGGGTGAGCGATATCATGAACTCGGGGCCGATCGGATATGGGTCATTGATTATGCCAAGCCAGCCGCCTTTACCATGGGATTATGGAAGCCACGCATTGTATTGTCCTCTGCACTATTGTCCGTACTGGACAAGCACGAGGAAGAGGCTGTCGTATACCACGAAGCCTATCATATGAAACACTATGATCCGTTGAAGACCTGGTTGCTGCAAGTGTGTGCTAAACAGCTGTTTTACTTGCCGGTGCTGCGTCACATTACCCATCATTATAAGACGGCCCGTGAAATTTTGGCCGATAACGAAGCGATTCATCGAGCTGGTTCACCAGTTGGGATTGGGAGCGCATTGCTCAAGCTTCTGAGTATGACGCCTGCCAATACTCGCCTGGTAAACTCCGCCGCTTGTTCCTCGTTTGCAGAAACGTCCATTAATTATCGTATCTCTCGTATTTTAGACCCTCAGCAAGAACCTGTCATTCAAATGCCTTGGCGTTCGATTATGTTTTCCAGCTATGTGCTAGTGATGCTGACACTTATGTTCGCACTGGCGCTAATCTAGTTGGACAAGAAATGTTTCCTGCGGGTGGCGCTTTTCGCGCTCCCGATTCTCGATGTGTAACACACTACACTATGTAGTTTGTTGCATGATTTTTATACAACTTAAAAGGAGATGAGCAAATGAATCAAACGCTTATGAATATTGGATTATTGTTGGTACGAATCTTTACAGGGGTTATTTTTATCGTTCACGGTGCACAAAAGTTTCAGGGATTAGACGGAACCTCCGGCTTCTTCCAAAGTATCGGACTCCCTGGTTGGATGGCCCCTGTGGTCGCTACGGTTGAGCTGGTTGGAGGAATTGCACTGGTTCTGGGTATCGGAACACGACTGGCTGGAGCGGCATTGACCATTGTTATGATTGGTGTATTGCTAACCGCTAAAAAAGGACAGCCTTTTGGCTCGATTGAATTTGATCTGCTGATTCTGTTCACCAGCCTTCAGCAAGCGCTTGTCGGTGGACGTTTTCTGGCAGTGGATCAGTTATTTGGCCGCAAAAAGACTGAAAACAGTAACGTACAGGTCTAAATGTTCATATAACCGCGTCCTTAGTCTTATAGGGCGCGGTTTTTGTTTTTCTCCTTTGTGAAATTTTATTGTAAATCATTTGCTACTTTCAACCGATATAACTAACACGGAATGTAATTCAAATATATTGTTTTATGAGCAAAGGGGAAAAAACATGGGAACAACGCGAAAGAGAAAAACGATATGGACACTCAGGAACAAGCTAAGTTTAGGCTTTTTACTTGTTTTGCTGATTCCGAGCTTAAGTATTTCCATTGCGACCTATAAATCATCATATAATGCTATGGAGAAACAGCTCCACGGGAGTGCGAATCAGGGGGTAGCGACAGCTAACTCAATTATTGAATACGCAATCGCCAGTAAAATTAAAGATGCGAGTTATTTGGCGGAGCGTCTGGACGGCTCGATGATAGATGGTCGAAACAGCCCTTTGATTCAGCCGAAGCTGATCCAATACAAGGGTTTGCATGAAGATGCCACGGATATTTTTGTTGGAACACCGGAGGGGCTGATGATTCGGGGGGTGCCCAAGGAGGATGAAGGGACATTTGATCCTCGCACACGCCCATGGTACATCGAAGCGATGAAGCAGCCCGGTAAGGTTGCAATTACGCCTGTTATTATCAATTCATCGGGTATTCCTGTTGTCGTAGTATCTCAGACGCTTTCGGACAAGTCTGGGGTTATCGGCATTTCTCTAAATCTGGAAAGTGTACGTAAACTGGCCTCCATCAAAGTGGGCCAGGAGGGGTATATCATCATTTTGGATCATACGAAGAAATTCGTAGTCCATCCTACGGCTAAAGCGGGCTCATCTCCTCAGGAGAATTCGCTTGATACGTTGTATACTGCGCCGAGTGGGAACTTCAACTATATGCATGAAGGCCGCGAGAAATATTTGACCTATGTAACGAATACAGATACCGGCTGGAAAATTGCAGGCACCTTCTATCAATCCGAGATTAGCGATGCCACCGCTGCCATGCGTTATGTAACCATTTTCGTGCTGGCTGCCTCACTGGTGATTGCGCTTATCGCGATTTTCCTGATCACCCGTTCTGTTCTGGTACCGATTCGTAAGCTGCAAAAATCAGCAGAACGAATCAGTGAAGGAGATTTGACGGGCGATTTGGAAACTGGAAAAACGGATGAGGTAGGCGAATTGTCTGCTCACTTCCAAACTATGGTCGACAGTTTGCGCACGATGATTCGAAGCGTACACGAAACGACAGATCGGGTAAGTTCTTCAGCGGAGGAACTGGCTGCGGGTGCAGATCAGACAACCCAAGCGATTGAGCATGTCACCATTGCTATCCAGGAAGTAGCTGTGGGCAGCGAACGTCAGGTGGAGAGCGTCAAGCACGGCTCCGTAAATATGGAGGAGCTTGCTCAGCAAGCAGCGAACGTATCCGAGCGTATGGTGGGCGTATCTGAACATGTGAAGATGAACGCCGAGTCGGCTCAGGAGGGCAGCAAGGCTGCTACGCAGGCTGTCCAGAAGATGCATGACATCGATGAGACCGTTAACGATCTCGGACAGGCCATGGACTCTCTCAATGAGCGCTCCGGTGAAATCGTGAATATTATCAGCGTTATATCCGGTATTGCCAAACAGACCAATCTGTTAGCTCTGAATGCGTCCATTGAGGCCGCACGTGCGGGGGATCATGGTAAGGGATTTGCCGTGGTCGCTACGGAGGTACGTAAGCTAGCTGAGGAATCAGCGAAATCGGCTACTTTGATCTCGGAGCGCATTGAAGCGATGCAGGTGGATATGAATCATGCTCTGGGCGCTATGCATCAAGCGCGGACACGGGTGACGGAAGGCATTGATTCGGTAACCACGTCTGAGCAATCCTTTGCGGAGATCAGCCAGGCCGTGGAACGAGCTATGGTACATATCAATGACATTACCGGAGTGACTCAGGAAATGGCACGGGGGACTGTAGGTGTCGTAGATATTATGAGCGATATTGCCCACATTTCGGACGAGGCAGCGAGCAACACCGAGTCGATCTCAGCAGCGGCTGAGCAACAGCTCGCTTCTATTGAGGAAATTGCTTCATCTACAGCGGACCTGAGCCAAATGGCAGAGGAATTGCGCGAACTGGTTGGACGTTTTCAGGTTGAAGGAAAATCCTAAAATGATAAAAAGCGCCCGGATACAGGAGATTGCACTCTGTATCCAGGCGCTTTTTTTAATGTGTTTAGCATAATTTCTGGTTTGCAGGGTTAGAAGTTAACGTTGGAAGGACTTGCGGCGATCCAGGCGGAAACGGACATCCCGTGAGCTGTCGGAAGGACGCAGCGAACTTCTCTGAAACATATTGTTCAGAATCAGTGCGAAAATGACTAGCACTGTCCCATATAGTTCAAAACGGCTAATGACATAACCTTGGAAGTACATGAGTACCAGCGTGGTAATCGGTACAAAGTTAATAAATAGAATTCCGTTCAGTGGAGACAGCTTTCGGATTCCGGCATTCCAGCTAAGCAGGGCAGCTAGCCCTGGAAGCAGGATCATAAAGCTCATTTCGTATTTAACTGACCACACAGCCTGCCAGTCCGGCACCACAATCCAGTTGAAAGCAGAGGCAAATGTGACGACTACGAAGGAGACGAGAGTTCCCAGCAGGCAGGTTAGGGTTGAATACCGAAGAGTAGACCATCCTGCAAAGTGGCTGCCTCCCATGGAATATACGACCCATCCGACGACGCCTACGAAAATAAGCAGCAGCGGCAGTAAATGTTGTCCGGCAAGTGTGAAAAAGGTCCATTTTCCGTTCGTGATCACAAGTAAAGCCCCAGCCAGCGCAATCACCATGCTGATTAATGTATATTTCGGAGGCATTTTACGGGTCATGATCCACACCATCGCAATGGAAATCATCGGCATTAGCACTTCCATTATAGAAGCTACCAGAGTACCTGCTGCCCCCATCGCGTGCTGTCCCTGGAAAACGGCCATATTATAAATGGTGAATCCCATGGTCCCAAAGAATAACAACGTCTTGCCCTTGCCCTCAAAGCGAAATGCCGTCCGTCCCTCTTTGAGCCACAATAGCACGACTAAAATGAGTGTAACCGATAAATAGCGCAAAAATGAAAAGTACAGTGGATTGATATGTTGTAATGCAATGTGCGAAACCGGAAACATCGCCCCCCAGGACATACTGGCGATTAGGCATAATAAAGATCCGGTCATGATTTGTCTGTTCATGATGTACAAAAGCTCCTCCTTGCCGATCTCAGCGGACATATCTTATGGACACATCATAAAGGATAGGAAGCTGTTGGTAAAATGATTGAAAATAAACATTATGATCATTTAAAATGATAATAAGTGACAAGGCGCGTCAATTTTGATGGCCCCTTGTCCTTCACAATAAGGGGGAGCAGTAGTGGATCTGAACGATTTAAACATTTTCCAGACGGTGGCTGCGCATGGCAGTGTCAGCAAGGCTGCAGCCGAGCTTAGCTATGTCCAGTCCAATGTAACGGCCAGAATCAAGCTGCTCGAAAAGGAACTGCAAACGCCTTTATTTAATAGACATAAGCGGGGCATGATCCTCAATGCCGAGGGCAAGCGTCTGCTGCAATATACGAAAAGCATTTTATCGCAATTTGAGGAAATGAAACATGCGTTTCAGAATACCTCTACACCTTCGGGGGTGCTGGAGATTGGCATTGTGGAGACTGTCATTGCCCTCCCGGCCATTTTACATGCTTACTATAGCAAGTACCCGGATGTCGAGTTGTCCCTCAAGGCCGGGGTTACAGAGTCTCTGGTGCAGGAGGTTGCAGAAATGCGGCTGGATGGAGCTTTTGTGACCGGGCCGGTCAAGCATCCGCTGATTGAACAGTTTGATGTGTTTCAGGAAAAACTGGTCCTCGTATCCCAAGGAGATGACTTTTCTGTCGAGGATCTTACAACCCGTCCACTCCTGCTGTATAAAAAAGGTTGCGGCTACCGGGGACGGCTGGAAACCTGGCTCAAGATGGAGGGGATTATTCCCAAGCAGATTATGGAGTTTGGGACATTTGAGACAATTATCGGCAGTGTGGCGGCCGGTATTGGAATGACTGTTTTTCCCGAATCGTCGATTAGCGGGCTGGTGGCTCAAGGCCTTGTATGCGGTCATGCGATGCCTGAGCCGTACAATGAAGTAACAACGGTGTTTATCCGGCGTAAGGAAGCCTTTGTTACCAGTACTTTGCAGTCTTTTATAGATGAGATTATTACTCAGACAGAGGCGTAGCATTATCGCTTGGGCTCGGTTACAATGAGAGGGATTTGATCTCATTTTTCTTCCTGAAGGAGGGCTATTATGTTTACAATATATCCAGCGGCTTCCCGATTCAGCTTCGATAAGGGCTGGCTGCGGGGGAGTCACAGCTTTTCATTCGCGGAGTATCAGGATGAGAGCAATACAGCGTTTGGTCCTATGCGTGTCTGTAATGACGATGTCATCGCACCGGGACGGGGATTTGGGGCGCATCCGCACAGTGATATGGAGATTGTTTCGATTGTGCTGTATGGGGAACTACGTCATGAAGACAACCGTGGACATGTAGCGGTGACCGGTTTTGGAGGCATTCAGCGAATGTCAGCGGGCCACGGCATCATTCATACGGAGCACAACGCTTCACAAACGGAGGATGTCAGTCTGCTGCAATTGTGGTTTAGCCCGCATACGAGAGGACTGAAACCGTCATATGAGGCTACAGCATTCAATCCTGAGCGTCTTCAAGGTCAGCTTCTGCCTGTCGTTGCCGGAAAGCGTGTACCAGGCACAGAGGGTGAAATAGCTGCAATCAACCAGGATTTAACGATTTATTTAAGCAAGCTTCAGCCTGGAGAACAAGTAGAATTCACACAGGCCGAGGGTCGGCGCGTGTTCCTATTCGTCATCGAAGGCTCGCTGCGTGTGAACGGTGAACATATTCTGCAAGGACGCGATTCCGCTCGTATTGAGCAGGAGCCGAAGCTCTCACTGAAAGCAGAAGGTTCTGTTTTTTATATGTTGATTGATTTGCCCTAAAAGGAGGTGCGCACAATGGCGCAGCAGGAAACATGGCTGATCAAGCATGCCGTCACGGGACGTAGCTTTGCTGACAGCCGCAAGCAGAGTTTCGATTGTCATTTGGAATCGGCGGACGGCGTGTTTCGCTTTACGCTTCAAGGACTGCCGCAGGAGACGGCGGAGGCGATTGTGCGTTATAGCGGGGAGTTGAACGTATTTCGTTTTGTAACGCCGGTAGACGACGGACCCGTGGTGAAGCATTGGTATTACGTCACCCCGGAAAGCGTGGAATATCATGATCAGACAGATAAGCTTACGCTCGAAGCTGGTTCTGAGATTGAATACCATCCCGAGGAGTATTGGGGCGATTAATCATTCCTTTATCATAAATTTTCAGATATATAATGGATTTTCGAAGGCTCTGCATCATTGCAGGGTCTTTTTGTTATCCGTTCAACATGTTGAGTTCATTGGATACATAATCCTTTGCAGGCTGGTACATTCTATATGTCATATTATCTGTTCGGCTCATTCGTAAAGGGGGAATAACGATGAAGAAAGGGCGCTTTCCCAAGTTGCCGAAGCCACCGTGGAGCCGGAGAGCGATTCCAGCCGCAGACCGCAAGACACGAAATTCCAATGTGCCTAAAGGACTGCCTGAGTCTTCGTGGCTGGAACAGCCGCTACGTAGCAGTGTGGAAGACAATATGATTGCTTTGCGTGATATTTTCAAGGATTGCTCTGATATCGTCTATCGAGAGCTCATGATTTCCCCTGAACGCAAAGGGTTGTTGGCTTATTTTGAAGGTACGGTAAAATCGGAGGATTTGCAGGATCATATCCTGCGGCCTGTCATTCTGGGCATGATGCTCAAGGACCCTGAAGTGAACGGCAAATTAGAGCCGCTGGATGAAACTCGTATCTCCATGTCTCAGACCAAAACGATGGACGAATGGAAGATGGTATCGGCAGCGATACTGGACGGCAATGCCGCCTTGTTCGTAGATGGCACGCCTCGTGCGTATATTTTTAGCGCCAAGGGGGGCGTTCGCCGTGGCGTAGAGGAACCACAGACAGAAGCGGTTATTCGCGGACCGCGTGAGGGCTTCACTGAGACTCTTCGCGTTAATACGGCACTGTTACGCTTCAAGCTGAAGACCTCCAAGCTCAAGATGTACAGCATGACCATCGGAACAGAAACTCAAACGAGCGTCGTCCTTACCTATATTGAAGGGATCATAGATTCGAAGCTGGTGGAGGATGTAAAAAAACGGCTCAGCGATATTAAAATTGATGGTGTTCTGGAGACGGGGTATATTGAGGAACTGATTGAGGATCATCCGTTTTCACCGTTTCCGCAAATGGAATACACTGAACGTCCGGATACCGTCACTGCGCAGTTACTGGAAGGACGTTTTGCCATTTTTGTAGACGGAACGCCTTTTGCCCTGATTGGGCCAGTCACGATGTGGCAGATGATGCAAGCGAGCGAAGATTATTACGAGCGCTTTTTCATCAGTAATATGGTGCGCTGGATTCGTTTTCTTTTTCTCGTAATGGCTCTCTTTCTGCCCGCATTATATGTAGCGGTGACGACCTATCATCATGATATGCTGCCGACGACGCTCATCTTGAGTATTGCGGCGGCTCGCGAATCCATCCCTTTTCCAGCACTGGTGGAAGCATTGATGATGGAGATTTCCTTTGAGGCATTACGGGAAGCAGGGATTCGTCTCCCCAAAACGGTCGGTCAGGCCGTCAGTATTCTTGGCGCGCTCGTAATTGGGCAGTCCGCAGTACAGGCAGGAATCGTATCGGCGCCCATAGTCATTGTTGTGTCGCTCACAGGTATTGCGTCGTTTACCATACCGCGTTTTAACTTTGCCATCACGGTTCGTCTGCTGCGATTTCCCATCATGCTGATGGCGGGTTTATTCGGATTGTTTGGGATCATTATTGCGACAACGCTGATTGCTACGCATCTAACCAAGCTAACATCGTTTGGTGTCCCTTATATGAGTGGATATAGCCCGTACAACCATATGGATCAAAAGGATATCGTCGTCCGCGCGCCTTGGTGGAAAATGACCAAACGTCCTTCATGGATTGGTAAAGACAACAACAAACGAGCGAAGGAAAAGATGAATGGAACGCCTAAAAGCGAGGAGGGGTGGTGATGAAGCCCAAATCGAATGCACAACAAATGCGTAAAGCGGCTGTGCTCTGTTGTCTGCTGCTGTGCTCTGTTCTCTTGGGAGGATGCTGGGATCGCCGTGAAGTGAACGATGTGGCCTTTGTGATGGGTACCGGGCTGGACAAGGAAGGCGATCAATACCGGGTAACGATGCAAATCGCTCTACCCGGACAACTCGGATCTTCGGGCAGTACAGGAGGAGGGGGAGGTACCAGTGGTACGAAATCCTACTATCTGGAGTCCAAAACAGGTCCAAGCTTTCGAGGAGCAAGTACCGAGGAACAGCGCGGAGTTTCGCGAACACTAAATTACTCCCATCGGAGGGTGCTGCTGTTCGGCGAGGCGCTGGCACGAGAAGGGATTAGCAAAATGATGGATGTACTGGCACGTGTTCCGCAAAACCGTCTGTCGTCCTTAGTTGTTATTACGAAGGGTTCAGCGATGGAAGTGCTTCAGGCAGATGCTCCGATAGAGCAATATCCAGCAGAAATGGTGCGTGAGCTCAATATTTCCTATATGAAAAAACCTCGTTCCGTTAAGCTGCTGATGAATTCCGTCCTGCTGGAAGGCATTGACCCGGTGGTACCAGTAATGTCTCTGGTGAAGAATGGGCCTTCTAACCTTAAAGACAAGAAGACGAATATTCAGGTCGATGGACTGGCTGTGTTTCGTAAAGACAGGTTAACAGGAATTATTGATAACCACCTCAGTCGGTTTCTGCTTTTGGGTATGGAGCAAGCCAAGGAGACAGAAATATTTATTCCCCCTCCCAAAGGTAGAGGTTACATATCTGTACACCTCATCGAAAATAAAGTCCAAATTAAGCCCCATATTCAAGGGGATGAGATTCGAATGACCATTCATATGAACTGCAATGGGAATGTGAAGGAAAATGAGACGAGTTTCGATATTTCCAACGAGGAAAATTTGAAGTGGCTGGAGCAGCAGACAGTTGAGGAAATCAAGAGGGAGCTGGGAGAGGCTGTTCAGGTGATTCAGCAAAAGTATCGTTCAGACGTACTTGGTTTGGGCCGGGCTATTATTACGAGTCACCCGGATGAATGGAAACGGATTAAACCCCAATGGGAACAACTATATCCCAAGGTGAAGATCACCATAAATCCGGTCGTGCATATTGAGAATATCGGTGCGGTCACCAAACCATTCGGGGTCAAAAAGGAGCAAATCCAGAATGAATAAAATATTTCTGTTACCTTTGGTGCTGGCTATGCTCTTCATGTATCTGATGGACCGTAAAAATATTAACAATGCACCGGCCATCAATCGCTGGGTCTCCCGCGTACTGTATGTTATTAGCATTGGTATCTGGATTTACGGAACATCAACGAAGAGCACCGTTTATGTGGCTACATGGCTTACCACTTTCATTGACATGTGGCTCCCCTCTACGTTGTAAATCGTGTAATGGATGCCTGCGGGCAAAAGGAGGATGTACCTGCATGAAACAGTTCACAACCAGACAAATTGTGCTGCTTGGTGTATTGATGGAGGTCGGTATTACCCTTATACATGCTCCGGCGCAGGCAGCGGATCACGCGAATCAGCATGCTTACTGGACCTGTATAATTGCGGCTATCGTGCTATGCTTGCCGATCTGGGCGATGTTGAAACTCAAACGCCGGTTCCCTGATCAGGATCTGATGCAGGCGATGGTGAGCTCTCACCCTGTGCTGGGCCGTGTGCTGCTTGCATTCTACCTTATTTTATTCCTGATCATCTTTGCGCGGGATTTGAGGATTATTACGGATCTGGTGGAAGTGGTGCTTTTGCCACTGACTCCGATTGTGGTCACTTCTCTTATTGTGCTGTTGACTCTGGTATTTATGGCTAAAGGCGGAATAAGCACCATCGTGAATATGACCGAGATTTTTTTGCCGATGTTGATTGTGACGCTGTTAACCATGCCGCTTTTTTTTGGGCGTAATATGGATTTTTCGATGCTGAGACCCTACTTACATCCAGAAGTAGAGGGAGTGATCAAGGGGAGTTGGCGCATGCTGGGTTATATGGCCGATATCATGATAGTTCCCTTTGTGATTTCTGGGAAGAGCTATAATGGGCGTAGTGCGTGGTTTGGGCATTTGCTCGGAACCGCTTTTCTGATTATCCTGGTGCTGCTGTCCGAGTTGGTTATTGGTGTTCCTATCTTGTCACGGCTGTTTTATCCATCGTATGAACTGGTGCGTCAATTGCAGCTAACGGACTTTCTGGATCGGTTCGATTTGTTCGTGGCAGCACTGACCGTACCGACCTTTCTTACGAAGATTGGGGTTGATCTGTACGTTACCAGTTTGGCGGTAAAGCGTATGTTTGCCCAAGCCTGGGGGAGTCTGATGGTTTGGCCCGTAGGTTTGTTAGGTTACGTATGTTCGTTTATGCTGTTCTCCAACATTGTGCAAATTTATGATTTCACCCGGGAGTGGACCGCGGTGATGATCATTTTTTTTGTTATCATGCCTTTGTTGCTATGGATGTTGCTCCGACCCAAATCTAAAGGGAAAGGCGGAGATGATAGGGCATCTAACGGAGAGCGGGATAGCGGTAGTCAGAAAGAAAGCCAGCATGAAGGCAGAACAGGACACGGCCACCTATAAGATTACTGTATTCATCGGAAAAGTAATTCTTATTTGTCTTTTACCCCTCTGATTGTATACTTGGTAGAAAGAAATACGACATCTACAAGGGAGGCAACAGAATGGCACAACGCATGGCAGGTAAGAGAGTCGCTCTTGCTGGTCCTCGTAAAGCAGAAGAAATGGCGCTGCTAGTTGTGAAGATGGGGGGTGAGCCAGTACAGCGCCCGGCCCAGGGTACCGTTTTTCTGGACGATATCGAGCTGCGCAACGCTGTTGTATCGTGGGTGAAGCACCCTCCGGACTGGTACATCTTCACGACAGGTATGGGGCTGGATGCCCTGTTCGATATGGCAGAGGATATGGGCGTGGCTGAGCAGATTATGGATCTTCTACAATCTTCCAACATTGCAGCGCGGGGCTACAAGACGGTCAATGGACTCAAAAAGCGTGGCTTTACGCCAGCAGTACGAGACGAGGACGGAAGTTTGATCGGATTGACTGGAGCTTTCGCCCCATACGATCTGAAGGGGAAGGAAGTACTGTTGCAACTGCATGGCGATCCAGCCCCACGGTTGGTAAAGTGGCTGGACGAGCAGGGGGCTGTGAC
This sequence comes from Paenibacillus sp. FSL H7-0703, assembly GCF_038003485.1. Lineage (NCBI taxonomy): Bacteria > Bacillati > Bacillota > Bacilli > Caryophanales > Paenibacillaceae > Paenibacillus > Paenibacillus sp. FSL H7-0703. The sequence goes on from NZ_JBBOPF010000001.1 coordinate 3,666,506, forward strand.
CCGCCAGGTACTTCCTTATAAGCATATTCCACCTGAGGAAGCAAAATTGCAGGCGTTACTGGAGGATGTTATCCATCGTAATGTTGATGCCGTTACGTTCACGAGTGGCCCGCAAATTCGATTTTTAGCCCAATATGCGAGAGAGCAAAATCGAATCGAGGATTTACTGGAAGCTTTTCGTGAGGATGTGATTGCTGTATCAGTAGGGAAGGTGACTGCACAGTCCATTGTGGAAGAGGGGATTGATCGAGTCGTGTTTCCAACCGAAGAGCGCATGGGCGCGATGATGGTGGAGCTGGGAAAATATTTTGAACATAACGATTCGGTACATGGCTGTGGTCTGAAAATCGTGAATGGTCATTGAAATGAGATCAAAATTATAAATATAGTATGCTAAAAATGAACTTATATTTTTGGATAAAGCGTAAAATAAAGATAAGGGCCTGCGAGGTCTTTATCTTTTTTTATTGGACATGCATCGACAAAGATTTTTGTTATAGCGAAAATATTTAGCTAATATAATGAATAAGTTTCGATGCATGATACTTGAGCATTTTGCATAAATCCCAAGAGCGTTTTCAAATAAGCAATATATAGATCGAAGCGCTTTAGTTCGTCTATATATTGTACTTATGAGCGTTGGGAATCGAATTATGCTAAATGCTGACTTAGGACAGGAGCTGAGACGTAAATGAATTCTATTTGTGTATTTGCCGGGTCCAGACCTGGACATTCATCGGTATATGTTGAAGCGGCAGGCAAGCTGGGAGAAGCCATGGCTCGCCATCATATCCGTTTGATCTATGGTGGCTCCAGTAGGGGGCTGATGGGAGAGGTGGCGGACGGAATGCTGGCGGGTGACGGTCAGGTCACTGGCATTATGCCCACCTTGTTATTTGATGCAGAGATCATTCATCGGGGAGTTACCGAGTTCATTGAGGTAGCAAGCATGCATGAGCGTAAAGCGGCAATGAGCGAGATGGCCGATGCGTTTATTGCCCTTCCGGGTGGCTTGGGAACCTTTGAGGAGCTGTTCGAGGTATTGTGCTGGGCGCAAATCGGCATTCATCGCAAGCCGATTGGGCTGCTGAATGTGAATGGATATTTTGACCCGTTAGCAGAAATGGTGCGTCATAGCGTGCAAGAAGGGTTTACCGGGGCTGAGCATCCAGCGTTATTAAGTATCTCTGCGGACCCGGACGAATTGCTACATATGTTAAAAAATAAAGCAGAGAACTTGAAATAAAGCGTTTTTCGTGCTTGCACAACTGATTGAGGCAAGGTTATGATAAGACCCATAATCAAATAGCGGACAGACAAGGTGCCTTTGCGGTTGAGCAAAGGGTAACAGGGAATCGGGTGCAAATCCCGAGCGGTCCCGCCACTGTAAGGAAGAGGATTTTTTTAAATGGTCACTCGTGAAAAACGGGGAAGACAAAAGAATCTGTTGATGCCAAGCCAGGAGACCTACCTTGATCTGTATGCACCGTTAACCTTCGCGGAGAGGATGGGTGTACGAAATCAGGAAATCAGGCACACGTTGCTTTTTCCATGTTGGTTAGAGGTTTGCGTGGATATGAACGTGCAGCAGCGTTTGAAGCGTAAACAGACAGGTGGAAAACAACGGCAGGCTGGAGGAAGACAAATAGTGTCTTCTTACGCTGTTTGTTCGTCTGATGAGAGATACGTACATAGAAACCCCATCCGGGCAGGATGGGGTTTTTTGAGTTACAGGATGTCCATAAATCATTGAAATAGATAGGATAGCTGCCCTGAAAAGGATGAATAGGAGGAGCACGATGAGCCCATTAGGAAAATTGCTGGTGATTGGATTTGGACCAGGAGATATGGAACATATCACAAAACGGGCGCTGGATGCGCTGGCCGAAAGTGAGGTCATTATCGGCTACAATACCTACGTTGATTTGATCCGTCCGTTGTTGAACGGACAGGAGATTGTACGCACAGGAATGACAGAGGAAGTGAGCCGTGCGCAGGAGGCGGTTCGCCAAGCAGAGATGGGCAAGAAGGTAGCTGTCATTTCCAGTGGAGATGCGGGAGTCTATGGTATGGCAGGGCTGGTGTATGAGGTGCTGATGCAAAAAGGCTGGCGACGCGAGGATGGGGTTGATGTAGAAGTCGTGCCGGGGATCTCGGCTATTCAGTCTTGTGCTTCACTGTTGGGCGCGCCAGTTATGCATGATGCTTGCACGATCAGTCTGAGTGATCATCTGACCCCATGGGAAACGATTGTGAAGCGTGTAGAAGCAGCGGCTTCGGCCGATTTTGTGATTGCATTATACAACCCGCGCAGTGGTCGGCGTACCCGCCAGATTGTGGAGACGCAGTCCATTTTGCTGCGTTACCGCGATCCGCAAACTCCAGTTGGGTTGGTGAAAAGTGCTTATCGTGAACGTCAGCAAGTTATTGTAACGACGCTGGAAGATATGCTGAATCATGACATCGGGATGCTGACGACTGTAATCATCGGCAATTCCTCGACAACGGTGTATGACGGCTTGATCGTGACTCCGCGCGGATATCAGCGCAAATACACATTAGATGCGACCGAGCAAGCGCTCAAGCCACATCAGCGTCTCCGTACGGAAGCAGAGCCGTGGTCGCTGGGCGCGCAAGTGGATACACCGCAGGCAGGCGCAGCCCCGACTACGCCCGCTGGTCCCTCCGCGAGCGGCGCTGCGGTTGCGACGCAGGCACGCCCGCAAGCGATGGCTGCGGTGCAGGCAACGGCCGCTGCGCAAACCGGCGCAGCCCCGGCATCGCTGGCGGCAGAGGCACTAAGCCGCCTCGCTGTCGGCGGCAAGCTGCCTGGCGAAGCCAACGCTCGCTGGAGCGGGCAAGCGCCTACCGCCGAGAGCACCGCCAGAACGTCAGCGGTGGCCGGAGCAGGGGCCGCGTCCGGGATGGCGACAGGCGGCTTTGGCAAGCCTGCGCTATTTGAGGTGGGTGTTTCCCCGGGTGTGGGAAACAAGAAGTTCACCGCTCGCCAGATGGCGCTGCTCGCCGAGGTAGCGGGTGATGACGGCGAGCTGGAATACTCGCCAGATCATCAGATCGTGCTGCGCGTGCCGTGTGCAGACCCCGAGGAACTGGTCGGACGGCTGCGGGATGAACGATTCATTGTCATGCCGATTGGCGATGTGTTTAAGGTGAAGGCGTGCGACTTCTGCAATATGGAGAAGGATGACGCTGTGCCTGTGGCTGAGCATTTACAGGTTGTACTTGGCGGATTACAGGCACCCAAGGAAACGAGCATTGCTTTGAACGGATGCGGTATGGCCTGCTATGGAGCGGTGCTGGAGGATATCGGAATCGTCTATCGCAAGGGAGGATACGACCTCTTCCTTGGTGGCAAAAAATTCGGTCGCAATGCTCATGCCGCTCAGCCCGTAGCGGAAGGGATTCCGGGTGATCAAATTACTGACATCGTGGAGAACGTCATCGCTGAATATAAGGAAAAAGGGCATCCGAATGAGCGTTTTCATAAATTTTTTAAACGTGTAGGTGTCGTTGCGGGTTTCCGGCATGAAGATGCACCAGCAACGGTAGAAGTGAATGCGGTTTGTGGTGATTAATGGACTGAAGGCCTGATGAACTGGATACAAGCATATATATATAAAATAGGGCGTCATGCAGGCGCTATCCCTATTAAAGAGGAGGAAAAAACAGCAGTGGATGCAATATTGTTGGTTGGACATGGAAGTCGGGACCCGGAGGGGAACCAGGAACTGCTGGAATTTGCACAGGCAGTGGCAGACCGGGTACCGGATATGTGCGTGGAAACCTGTTTCTTGGAGTTGGCACGTCCCAGCATTGCTGATGGGATGCAAACATGTGTGGAGAAAGGGGCGACGCGTGTCATTCTCATTCCGATTATCTTGTTCGCAGCGGTACATGCCAAAATTGATATTCCGATGGCTATTGATCGGGCAAAAGCAAAATATCCGCAGGTGGAATTTGTATACGGACGCCCGATTGGTGTTCACGAGAAAATCGTCAGCATTCTGCAAAGCCGCTTGAAAGAGGCCCGTCCGGTTGCAATTCCAGCGGGAATGAATAGCGCTGTAGAGGCATTTGCCGAGGTATCCGACGAAGAAACGGCGGTACTTGTGTTAGGACGCGGAAGTAGCGATCCAGATGCGAACAGTGACTTTTTCAAAATCACCCGTATGCTGTGGGAGCAGCTTTCTTATACATGGGTAGAGAGCAGCTTTATCGGTGTGACGCAGCCTTCTTTTCCCGATGGATTGGAGCGTTGTGTACGACTGGGGGCCAAAAAGATTATCGTGCTTCCCTATTTTCTGTTCACGGGTGTGCTGATTAAGCGCATCGGAGAAATGACCCAGGAATTTGCCGAGGCTCACCCTACATTACAAGTGGAGATGGGCGGATATTTTGGTTTCCATCCCCAATTGATTGAACTGGTGCTGGAGCGAGCTAAGGAAGGTTTGTTCGGCAAGGTTACGGCCAATTGTGATAACTGCCAGTTCCGTCTGGAGGCGCAGGAGCACCACCATCATCACCACGACCACGACCATGACCATGACCACCATCACGATCATGAGCATCATCACCATCATCATGCACATGAGCACGATCATCATGATCACCATACACACAGCCACGATCACACTCATGAGCATGTCCATGCTCACAGCCATGATGACCATGATCACCATCACGAGCATTCACATACGCCATCTGTAGTGAATGGAAGCGGGCAGGTGAAGGGCTCATGATATTCATGCTATGTGGAACGAGCGATGCTCGGGAATTGGCGCTGCAAATCCGTGACAATGGCTTCAACGTATTGACCTCGGTCGTAACCGAAAGCGCGGCGGCCAGTTTGTCCGAAGCGGGACTAGACGTACGTACAGGCCGAATGACAGCCGATGAAATGAGTGCAATGATTCGGGAGCAGGGAATACAGGCGGTTGTTGATGCCAGTCATCCTTTTGCAGAAGAAGCACATGCGAATGCAATGACAGCCGCTCGCGAATCCGGAGTTCCTTATATTCGCTACGAGCGGGCGGGACTGGTGTATGACAATCATCCATTGCTCCACATCGTGTCTTCCTATGAAGAGGCCGCATTAGAAGCGAAGCAACTCAAAGGCTCTGTAATGCTTACGACAGGCAGTAAGACGCTCGGCACGTTCACCAAGCATTTACTCGGAGACCCGGAGATTCGTCTGGTTGCACGCATGCTGCCGCGCCTAGACAATATGGAGAAATGCGGCGAACTGGGCATGGAGCAAAAGAATATTATTGCCATGCAGGGCCCCTTTTCCCGCGAGATGAATGAAGCATTGTACAAGCACTATGGCACGACCGTGATGGTCACCAAGGAAAGCGGACGCACGGGAGCAGTGGATGAAAAGGTTCAAGCTGCATTGGAGCTGGGGATTCACGTACTTTTGATTTCCAGGCCGGAAGTGGAATTTGGCACAGTATTTGATCATTTCGACGGAGTCATTAACGCACTGCGCACAGCAAAAGAGAAAACTTCAATTTGAGTTGAGTCTTGCCCTTGCGAGTCCAGTTAAACAGGAACGACTTCTGGCATGTATTTAAAATATAATCATCTTAAAACAGGTGTTTTTTAGAGGTATCTATGATTTTGTAGCAATGAATTGTCATTTTTATAAACTATTTTCTAATTTTCCATAAGGGAGTGGTCGATACGATGGATTTTAAAACAGAATTCAAACCGCTAACGGTGCAGCCGCAGGAAATTGAGGGCAAAAGCTTCGAGATGATCACAGAAGAATTGGGAGAGCATCCTTTTACAGCAGAGCAATATCCCGTTGTACAGCGTGTCATTCATGCATCTGCTGATTTTGAGCTGGGCCGCAGCATGGTGTTTCATCCAAAGGCGATTGAAGCCGGGGTTGCAGCTATTCGCGCAGGACAGCAGGTAGTGGCGGACGTGCAAATGATTCAAGCGGGGCTGAGCAAGGATCGTATCCGTCAATTTGGCGGGGATGTGCATGTGTACATATCTGACCCTGACGTCATGGAAGAAGCGAAAAGGCTGAATACGACACGCGCCATTATTTCGATGCGCAAAGCGATTCAGGCGGGCGAAGGTGGCATTTATGCCATTGGTAATGCGCCGACAGCGTTGCTGGAGTTGATCCGTCTGGTAAAAGAAGGAGCGGCTAAGCCCGGACTGGTGATTGGCATGCCCGTCGGTTTCGTATCGGCAGCAGAATCCAAGGACGAGCTGCGCAAGCTGGATATTCCGTTCATTACGAATATTGGACGCAAGGGTGGCAGCACAATTGTCGTAGCAGCATTGAATGCAATCTCCTTAATGGCTGTCCGCTAGATGCGGTTGTCCGTTTGCTGTATCATGAAATGAATTGGAACATGATCAGCAGAAGAGGTTAAGGAGGAATTGGCATGGAAAAGGAAGCGGCGTCCGCCAACAGGCCCAAACGGATGAAAAGCGGTGAAGCTCCCGCACCGGACAAGCCAATGCGGTCAGGCTTTACGACTGGAGCTTGTGCGGCTGCAGTGGCCAAAGGAGCGGTACAACTGCTCATCACGGGCATTCCACCGAAGGAAGCAGTGATATCGCTGCCCGCGGGATTCGATCATGCGTTTGAGCTGATCGAGCCTGTGTTGGACGCGGACGAAGCTTCCTGCACGACGATCAAGGACGGTGGCGATGACCCAGACGCCACGCATCAGGCGAAAATTATCGCCTCTGTTAGCTGGCGCGAGGAGCCGGGTATTGAGCTGGATGGCGGCATCGGCGTAGGGCGGGTAACGAAGCCCGGTCTGCCTGTGCCTGTCGGGGAAGCAGCGATTAATCCGGTGCCGCGACGGATGATTATGGAGGCTGTGACAGGCGTGCTTGAAGAGCACGGATCGGCCAAAGGTGTCCGTGTCGTCATCAGCGTACCGGACGGCGAAGAAATCGCCAAGAAAACGCTGAACGGACGGCTTGGCATTCTTGGAGGTATTTCCATACTAGGCACGCGTGGTGTGGTCGTTCCGTTTTCCACGTCAGCTTATAAAGCCAGCGTCGTGCAGGCCATATCGGTTGCACAAGCGATGAACTGCCAGGAAATAGTCCTGACCACAGGCGGCAGCAGTGAAAAATATGCCATGCAAATGTACGATCAGCTGACGGAAGAAGCCTTTATTCAGATGGGGGACTTTGTCGGCTTTGCCATTAAGCATGGGAAACGGCTGGGAATGAAAAAGATTATTCTCGTCGGTATGCCTGGCAAGCTGTCGAAGGTAGCTCAAGGTGTCATGATGGTTCACTCCAAGAGCGCTCCGGTGGACTTTGGCTTTTTGGCTGAGGTCGCGCGTGAAGCAGGTGTGGATGAGTCGCTTGCAGCGGCAGTGGCAGAGGCGAATACAGCTACGCAGGTGGCAGATATGATGACCGAAGCGAATGCGCTGAGCTTTTTTGAAAAGTTGTGTACCTATGGATGTCAGCATTGTCTGGACCATGCAGGTGGTGGAATTGTCGTGGAAATGGTACTGGTAACGATGAAAGGGAACGTGCTGGGGAGGGCGAGAGTCGGTGAGTAGAGTGATTCGTGTCATTGGTATCGGTGAAAATGGAGCGGCAGGTCTGTCGCAGGAGACGCTGGAGCACATTGAGAGTGCCGACCTGCTGGTTGGTGGAGAACGCCAGCTAGCCTTTTTCAAGGCATTCGCAGGGGAAAAACGAACATTAAAGAGCGGCTTATCTGCCGTGGTAGAAGAATTGGGACGGTTGCGCAAGGACAAGGATATTGTCGTGCTTGCGTCAGGCGATCCGCTTTTTTTTGGAATTGCAGGTTATTTGTCCGCCAAGCTGGGGGCTGAACATTTGGATATTTTGCCGCATCTCAGCTCGGTTCAGCTGGCGTTTGCGCGTCTCGGTGAAAGCTGGCAGGATGCGGTGCTGGAAAGCGTACATGGCCGTCCGATGACCGGATTGGCGCAGCGGATCGATGGACAGAACAAGGTCGCGCTGCTGACGGACGACCGCAATCATCCCGCCGCAGTCGCTGCCTATCTACTGCATTATGGCATGACGGAATATGATGCCTTTGTCGGCGAGCATTTGGGCGGACCGGATGAGGCGTATCAGCATTATACGTTGGATGAGATGGCGCAGAGAACGTTCCAACCACTGAATGTGGTGATTTTGCGCCGCCGTAAGGGAGAAGACGTGCCTGCAATTCGTCGGGGATTTGGCTTCGAGGATGCGGAATTTCACCAGCGCAAGCCGGAAAAAGGACTGATCACGAAGCGTGAAGTACGCGTATTCAGCTTGTCCGAGCTGCGTCTGACCGAACGAAGCATCGTATGGGATATCGGCGCAGGTTCCGGCTCTGTAGCGGTGGAATGTGCGCGGCTAGCCAAGTATGGGCAAGTATTTGCCATTGAGAAGAACGAAGGCGATCTGGCTAATGTGGAAGCGAACAAAATCAAATTCCGCACCGATTTCCCGGTTATTCATGCCAAAGCGCCTGCCGGACTGGAAGATCTGCCAGACCCGGATGCGGTGTTTATCGGTGGGAGCGGGGGAGAATTGGCCGAGCTGATTCGTCTGTGCGCTTCCCGTCTGCGTAACGATGGACGAATTGTAGTGAATGCTGCAACGATTGAGACGCTGCATGATGGGATGAAGGCGATGCAAGCAGCAGGACTCGATACTTCAGTGACGTTACTGCAAACAGCACGCAGCAAGCCGATTTTGAATATGACTCGTTTTGACGGACTCAATCCGATATATGTTATTACAGGGCAGCCGTCGGTGGACGTGGCTGACGAAGTAGCAGGGGAGTAAGCTGGTAATTCAAGAGGGGGAGAGAGACAGCATGAATACGGCGGCAACAGGAACACTTTACGGCGTAGGTGTGGGGCCGGGTGATCCCGAGCTGATTACGGTCAAGGCGTATCGCATGATTCAGGAATGTGCAGTTGTGGCTTATCCGAAGAAACGACGGGGAGGTAAGTCGTATGCTCACGAAATCGTGGAGTTGTACGTCAACCCGGAGGAAAAGGAGATGCTGGGACTCATTTTTCCAATGACCAAGGACCCGGTTGTACTGGAGCGTGAGTGGAACAAAACGGTGGTTGCTTGCTGGGAGGCACTGAGCCAAGGCAAGGATGTAGCCTTTGTCACAGAGGGAGACCCTAATCTGTACAGTACCTTTATTCATTTGGCACGGCTCATGAAGGATCTCCATCCTGAGGTGCCGATTGTATCTATTCCGGGCATTTCGTCTGTGTTGGGAGCGGCGGCAGCGCTGGAATTGCCTTTGGCAGACGGAGATCAGCAGGTCGGTATTATTCCGGCTACGGATGATCGGGAAGCGATGAAGCGGGCGATTGAGAATCACGATACGGTCGTGTTTATCAAGGTTGCCAAGGTGCTGGATTTGATTTTGGATGTGCTGGATGAACTCCATCTTGGGGACCGTGCATCAGTCATTACCAAGGTCACTTCTCCTTATGAAATGGTATGGCGCGACGCACGTGAGCTGCGCGGACAGGAGCTTGAATATTTGAGTTTAATGGTGGTGAGCAAATGACGTTGGAGCCCAAAGTGTATATCGTAGGAGCAGGTCCCGGCGACCCGGAGCTGATTACTGTCAAAGGCTCCCGGATTCTACGCACGGCCGATGTGGTATTGTACACGGATTCACTCGTGAACGACGAGCTGATTGCCACGGCCAAGCCAGAGGCGCAGGTACTGCAAAGCTCAGGCATGGATTTGGAGCGGCAGGTCGAGATTATGAGCGAGGCTGTGCAGGCTGGACGCAGTGTAGCTCGCGTACATACAGGCGATCCGGCAGTGTACGGAGCCATTTTGGAGCAGATGGTGTTGCTGAAGCAGCGGGGAGTAGCATACGAAATCGTACCAGGCGTCAGCTCGGTCTTTGCTTCTGCGGCCGTGCTGGGTGCAGAGCTAACTGTGCCTGACCTGACGCAGACGGTCATTCTGACGCGTGCCGAAGGCCGTACACCTGTACCGGATCGGGAAAAGCTGCGTGACTTGGCATCCCATCACTGTACAGTGGCACTGTTCCTCAGCGCAACGCTGGCAAAGAAGGTGGTCGTTGAGTTTTTGGCAGCAGGCTGGAGTGAGGACACGCCTGTAGCGGTTGTGCAGCGCGCGACCTGGCCGGATCAAAAGATCGTGCGCACGACGCTTGCTCAATTACCCGCCGATTTGCGTGCTGCAGGCATAACGATGCATGCCATGATTTTGGCAGGCTGGGCGCTCGATCCGGGACTGGTGGACAAGGACGCGCATCGTTCCAAGCTGTATGACAAGTCATTCACCCATGGCTACCGGAAGGGAGTGAAGCCCGGTGAGTAATCCATTTGCCGCTGTGGCAATCACGAAGCATGGAGTGGAAATGGTTCGCAATTTGGGAGCCAGCTTTCCGGGTACGGATGTGTATTACATGTCCAAATTTGAGCGTGGCGACGAGCAGGAGCGTGGTATTCAGTTGTTCGAAGGCTCGGTCAAGCTGATTTTGCCGGATTTATTTAAACAATATAACGGTATTATTTTATTTATATCTCTCGGTGCAGTGGTTCGTATGATTGCACCAATTTTGGTGGATAAAAAGGTAGACCCAGCGGTAGTTGTCATTGATGATCGTGGCGAGCATGTCATTAGCGTATTGTCTGGCCATTTGGGTGGCGCCAATGAATTGACCCGCCATGTAGCGGCTGTACTAGGCGCACGTGCTGTAATCACGACTGCATCGGACGTGCAGGGCACGATCCCGGTGGACATGTTTGGTCGGGAATTGGGTTGGGTGGTCGATAGCTTCGACAAGGCCACTCCTGTGAGCGCTGCTGTTGTGAACGAGGAGCCTGTTGCGCTCATACAAGAGACAGGCGAACGGAACTGGTGGCGTTATGACAAGCCTTTACCTGGACATATCAAGGTATATGCTTCGACGGCAGAAGCATTGCAAGAACCGTTTAACGCCGCATTGGTCGTGAGTGACCGTTTATTGGAGCCGGAGGAAGAGGAGCAGCTTCTTTCTAATGGCGTGCTGTACCGTCCGAAAAGCTTGGTGCTCGGCATTGGCTGCAACCGTGGGACTGCATTGGAGGAACTGGAGGCGGGTGTGCTGGACACCTTGCAAGAGCTGCGTTTGTCCGTGAAAAGCGTACGGAATATTGCCACCATTGATCTGAAAAAGGACGAAGAGGGCTTACTTGCCCTTTGCGCCAAATACGGTTGGGAACTGGTGACGTATACTCCGTCAGAGCTGAATACGGTGCAGCTTCCCAATCCATCGGAAACCGTCTTCAAATACACTGGCGCATATGGGGTCAGTGAACCTTCAGCCTTGTTGTCTTCTGGTGCAGACCATTGGCTGCTGGAGAAGAAAAAAAGCGGCAATATGACGCTTTCTGTAGCGCGGGTTTCCTATGACTGACATCATGAAGCAGGCTGTACAGTCTGATCCGTCTGCCGCTACGCGCAGAAGCCGTATTGTTGTTGCCGGAACAGGCAGCGGCGCTGGCAAAACGACGGTTACCCTCGGGCTGATGAAGGCGTTCGCCGACAGCGGCCTGCGAGTGCAGGGTTTTAAATGCGGGCCGGATTATATCGATCCGACCTATCATGCTGCCGCGACCGGGACCTCTTCCCGTAATCTGGATTCATGGATGACCTCACCGGATACGGTGCGTGAAACCTTTATCCGTGCTTCCGAAGGCGCGGATATTTCCGTGATTGAAGGCGTCATGGGGCTGTATGACGGCAAGGATCCGCTCAGCAACACCGGCTCGACCGCTGAGATCGCCATGCTGACGGACAGCCCTGTATTGCTGGTGGTCGACGTGCGCAGTATGGCACGAAGCGCCGCCGCTATTGTGCTCGGCTTTCAGCGCTTGGAGCCCAAGCTGCGCATTGTGGGCGTAATTGTGAATCGCTGCGGTAGCCAAGGGCACTATGGCATCGTCAAAAAGGCGATTGAGCAGGAGTGCGGCATCCCCGTGCTCGGCTGGTTAAAGCGTGATGACGGGCTGGATATTCCCGAGCGTCATCTGGGTTTAATACCCGCTGTGGAACGCGGCGAGCTGGAGCCGCTATTCCAACGGGCGGCAGAGCTGATCCGCGCGGGTACGGATCTGGATGCACTGCGGGCATTGGCGGATTCGGCTCCGCCGTTGTCTCTGCCCGCACAACCGTTGTTTCCCCCGGATTGGCTTCCATCAGCAGTGCATGAAGCTGATACTGGGGAACGTCCCGTGATTGCCGTCGCCAGAGATGCGGCGTTCAATTTTTACTACCCGGAAAATATGGATTTGCTGCGTCAGGCGGGAGCAGAGATTGTCTATTTCAGTCCTCTGGCGGGAGAACGCGTACCTGAGCAGGCAAGCGGCCTATACCTGGGCGGCGGTTTCCCCGAAGAGTTTGCCGCAGATATCGCTGCAAATACGGGCTTTTTGGAAGATATCCGCAACGCGGTGAGCCGGGATATGCCAGTATTCGCCGAATGCGGCGGTTATATGGTGCTGGCTCGAACACTAACGGATCGTGAGGGTCATGCCCATCACATGGCCGGGGTTATTCCGTCGGACGTCCGCATGCAGGAGAAACGGGCTGCACTGGGATACCGGGAAGCAACCGCTTTGCAGGATTGCTTGCTGCTGGAGGCTGGAGAGACGATTCGGGGACATGAATTTCATTATTCTATCATGCACTATGATGAATCATCCGCCCCCTACTCCTACGCCTATCAAACCAAGGGGATGCGCGGTCTCCAGAGCGAGGGCTATGCGAAAGGGAATCTTTTGGCAGCCTATACGCATGTTCATCTCGCTTCTCTCCCCAAGGCGGCAGCGCGCTGGGTGGAACAATGCCGGGCTTACGGTCAATAGTTTTGCAAACGAGTCCACTACTTCATATAAACGAAAAAAAGCCGAGTCCCCTAAAGGGTCCGGCTTTTCTAAATTTCAATAGATTTAAACCTTACATAGTATGGAAGCGTATACATTACTTTTTTGGTGATTCGCTTACATGAGCTTTTTCAGCTGGGAAATCCTTCCCTGACTCACGCCAAGCATGGAGGCGAGTTGTTTTTGTGAAGATGCTGGATGTTCTTCCATAAGCTCTCTCATTTTCTCCAAAATAACATCTGTGCGCTGATAAATTTTTTTCATATGCATATTTTGCTTAAGTGGGGGTGAATGGGTTTCAGTCGCTGTGACCGGAACTAAATCTTCCGTTTTCATCGAGGCTGCACATTCATCGCAGATAAACTGATCTTTAAAGTAGGTGTTGGTATCAACCGCACCGCAAAATATACAGTTGGTTGATTTGTACTTACGGAGCATGAGTGTCTGGTCTTCAATAAAAAACTCTAATGGATCGCCGATGTCAATCTCCATCGTCATGCGCAACTCTTTAGGAAGCACAATTCGCCCCAAGCTGTCCAAGGGCCGGGTCATTCCAGTCCTTTTCATTCATGCAACCTCCCCGTTTTTTTAAGATTTATAGAATGTATAAGGTTTGAGGCAATTCTTATCAATTCTATAACCGCAAGCATAAATTCTTACAAAAAGCGGCCCTTCATTGTTAACCAAGCATGGACGCACTTTTTTTCTTACGAGTATACCATAAACAGGCCGAATCGCCATCGTTCAGATTTATAAATTTTGAATAAGTTTGAATAAGTTTTAATAAGTTTATTCCGAGCGAACATATATGCTATAATCGTCTGCTAAAGGATTTAATAGGCCGTCTGTAGAATTATTTATATATGCCGTAGCTCGGACAATGATGGCGGTGTTATGGGAAATCGATAAGGGCCAAACGGAATTTTCTGAGCGTTTTGACCCCACAAACAAGAATAAATGACACGGGCCCCGCCTTTAAAGTCCTTATATACAAGTCAGGCAAGGAGGATTTATCATGGAAAAAAGAAAAGCATTGTTGTTAGGAGATTATTCGTATCCGGAGTTTCACCCGCTGCAAGGGGTGGACGAAGAGATTAGCCATATTTTACAGGATTGGATGACGGTACAGTGCAGTGAGAATCGTAAAATGCTGCTCAAGGAAAATCTAACCTCATTTGATCTATGTATCTCGTACTGCGATAGCCGCAAGGAGGTTCTGTCACCTCAACAAACAGCAGGATTGCTGTCTTATGTTAGCGGCGGGGGTGGATTGCTTGTGCTGCATAACGGAATCACATTGCAAGGACGGTATGAAATTGCACAGTTAATGGGGGCACGTTTCTTGCGACACCCGGCTGCGGGTCCACTTTCCTTCAAAGTAACGGAGCCGGATCATCCGATTATGGAAGGAATCGAGCCGTTCGAGATGCAAGAGGAGCCGTATCGTTTTGATTTTGATCCATTCACTGAAAAAACACTACTGATGGAATATGAACACGAAGGCCAGTGGTGGCCGGCGGCATGGTCACTGTCCTATGGCTTGGGTCGGGTCGTCTATTTGATGCCTGGGCATAATCAGCCAAGCTTCCAGCACGAGGGATACCGCAAGCTGCTGCTTCAGGCTGCCAAGTGGGCTGGACGCTTTCCAGGTTAAACATATGTCATTCCATTCACTGGGGAAGGGGAGCTGCGAGCTTTATGCGGCTCCCCTTTTCAGGTTATACTATAGGTAATCACAGGTAGGGGAGGATATATTATGAGCGATTTGTTCAAAAAAGCCATCTCATTGGGGTGGGGCCTCACCGTTGTCAGCAAAGAAAAGGTGGAGAAAGCCGTCGAGGATCTTGTAAACCGGGGAGAACTTGCGCCCTCGGAATCCAAAGCGCTGGTCGATCGTCTGATCGAACGAGGGGCAGAGGAACAGGGACAATTCAAAACAGTGATCCGCGAACAGGTTAGCCGCATTTTGCAGGAGCTGGAAGTACCTACCGAAAATGATGTTACAAGTTTGGAGCAGCGTGTGGCATTGTTGGAAAAACAGGTAGCGGAGCTGGAAAAAGAAAAGGCGGCGCTTACGGGTTCGAGCGACGCTGAAGAAGCGAACCGGCTGGATTAAAATGGCGGTTCGTATGAAGCACGCCGGTCGTTACCGGGAAATTGCCATGGCGCTGGCGCGTCATGGCTTTGGCTATATGGTGGAAGAAATGGGACTGTTCCAGCTGCTGTCATTGCCTCGCAAGTGGCTGACGAGAGAAACTCCCGAGTCCAAAACGCTAGGTGAACGGATTCGACTTGTGCTGGAGGATCTGGGGCCTGCATTCATCAAGCTTGGACAGTTGGCAAGCACACGTGCTGACCTGCTGCCGGAGCCTATTATCCGTGAGCTGGTTAAGCTTCAGGATCAGGTACCGCCGTTTTCATCTGAAACGGCGCGTGGCATTCTGGAGCAAGAGCTGGACACGTCATTAGAGGACATACTGGTTCGTTTTGACGATGTTCCGCTGGCCGCTGCTTCGATTGGGCAAGTGCATCTGGGCAAGCTGCACAGCGGCGAAATGGTCGCCATTAAAATCCAGCGTCCTGGCGTTAATCGCATCATTCGGCGAGATTTGGACATTTTGCGGGAACTGACCGCTATGGCAGCCAAGCGCTGGGAGTGGGTAGAGCGGTATCAGCTTCGCCAGATGGTAGAGGAGCTGGGGAGATCGCTCATTCAGGAGCTGGATTACAACCATGAAGCCCGTAACACAGAGAAGATTGCGCTCCAATTTGAGCAGGACCCACATATCTATATTCCGAAAATATACTGGGATCATACCTCTTCCCGTATACTGACTATGGAGTTTCTAGACGGAACTCACTTGGGTAGTCGTGAAGAGCTATTACGCCGTGGATATAACTTGAAAGAACTAGCGCAGCGGCTGGTGAACAGCATGCTGCATCAAATTTTTATAGAGGGTTTTTTTCATGCCGATCCCCATCCGGGGAATTTACTCGTTCTGAAAAATGGCAGTCTCGCTTATTTGGACTTTGGCATGACGGGAAGGCTGAGCGAAGAGATGAAGAATCATCTCGCTTCCCTCATTATTGCCCTGATGCGCAAAAATACCGATGCCATGGTTCGGTCTATCGAACGGTTGGGTCTGGTCGAACCGGACACCGACCTGAATGCGCTGCGTGCCGATCTGGACAAGATACGCGAAGATTACTCAGACGTTCCTTTCTCACAGGTTAGTATTGGTGATGCTTTGAACGACCTATTTGGCGCAGCGCAGCGCCATCGGATTGGTTTGCCGTCGGACGTCCTGTTGCTAGGCAAGGCGTTGCTGACACTGGAGGGGGTCGTGGAGCATCTGGACCCCGATCTTAGTATTATCGCTTTGGCTGAGCCCTTTGGTAACAAGCTGTTGAAGGAACGCTTCAGCGGTCGTCGTATCCGAGGCAAGCTGCTGGGTGGTGCGACTGAGCTGGTGGAGACGCTGATGGAACTGCCAGGACATGCGAGGCACTTGGCCTCGATTATCAGCAAGGGCAAGCTTAAGCTGGAGGTTACTGTGCCGGAGCTGGAAATGCTTCTGCGCAGGCTGGATCAGATCAGCAACCGTCTGTCATTCAGTATCGTGCTGTTAGCGTTCAGCATTATTATGGTCGGACTGATTATCGGTTCATCGCTGAATCATCAGGCGACCATGCTGTGGAATGTACCTGCCATTGAAATCGGCTTTGTTGTCGCTCTCTTAATGGTTGCCTTTTTACTATATTCCATTTTTAAATCGGGAAGATTCTAGATACTGACCAGAAAGGAAAACTTATGGATACACATAAGATGAATAATCTCCAAATTGCAGATGTGCCATGGCACCGCCTGACTACTCCTTATGGTAGGGGCACGAAGTTGCCACAATTGATATCCAACGGGGAGTACGCAGCAATTGCTGATCTGATAGAGCATCAAGGCACATTGTGGCAGGTTACGCCATGGGTGTTACTTTTCTTATTGCGTAATATGCATATGAGAAATTCGGATGATATCACGCGGAGTGAGTTGGAACTGTACCATGCGGTTGTTGGAGCATTGGACATGGAAAATGCACAAGAGGATTCACAGAAGTCTGTGGAATCTCTAACCATGCTGCTGGACGAAAAATATCTATGGCCAGCAGACAGCGATCCAGAAGAAGATGAACTGGAGTGGGAAGAGGAAGAAGCACGCGGTTATGATCCGGTAGCTTTTTGGAGTTATTATGACTATAGTTATCGGTTATTGAAGCAAGCACTACCTGACTTTGAAAGCTTACTCCAGCAGCATGCGGACTCGGAGATTGCGGAATCCCTATCGGAGCTTGTACAGAAATTGCGAAAATTTTAATTATAAGAAAACGAATCAAATGAGCTATGACAGCAAACTAATCTTTTGCTAAGGAGTGATTTTAGTGGCAAAAAAATTAACTGATATACATCGAATACGTCTCTTAAATCTCCTTCGTGATATTGGGTTTGAACCATCAAAAGTTACTATAGAAAATAAACAGGGGGAAACTGAGGTTATTGATTTAGAGTCCCCGTTACCGAAAGGGTTGCAAGCTGTTTTAAATTCCCGAGGCAGCCTAAGTAAGGAGCAATTACTTGAGATCGAAGAGAGTGTTAAACAATCCAGAGAGGATTGGGATTAGATGGGGTATTTATTTGATACGAATGCAGCTATTGCCCTTCATAGACTTGACTCATCTTTGGATAGAGTAATACGACAAGCTGAGAAAGACAAAGAGAATATTTTCTTTTCTGTTATAACTCAGTCCGAGTTTATAGCCGGGTTGCCCACTGATACTGCCTTAGATTCAATACCTTTTCTTGGCGGGGAATTTATTGCAGTTAATTCAGATATCGCAGTTAAAGCGGGGCGTATCAGAAGAGAACAAAAAGATAAGTTTGCAAGAAAGCTCAAGACTCCAGATGCATTGATTCTTGCGACAGCTATTATAAACCAATTGGTACTGGTTACGGCGGATCAAGATCTACAGTTCGCGGAGTCTGAGTATGAAGTTAAGGTGATAAACTTTAGCAGGTTAGAATCTTAGAAATTGCGAAAATTTTAATTATAAGAAAACGAATAAGATGAAGATAATGATCGATATTTCAAGGAAATAGATGATTTCTTTCTGTAAACAGCCTTTTAACTCATTCGTCTCTGCGAATTCCTTACGTTATAATGATGGACTGAATGTAACGGACCGGGTTCGTTTGAGAGAGACGAACTGTATGATAGGAGAGCCTTGGCGATTGGTCGCTGGACGGAGACCCGAAACACACGGGGTGCGAGTCAACACGCTACTCTCCGTAAATATAGGAGGCTGGAACGAGACAGTATGAATCTTAGACAACAATGGTTCGGTAATATCCGGGCCGATATACTTGCGGGCATGACCGTGGCGCTAGCACTAATTCCCGAGGCGATTGCCTTCTCGATCATTGCGGGGGTCAATCCCATGGTCGGACTGTACGCCTCCATATCGATGGCAATTGTCATCTCTTTTGCAGGTGGACGTCCGGCGATGATCTCGGCAGCGACCGGGGCCGTAGCTGTACTGGTCGTTGGCCTAGTGAAGAATCATGGCGTGGAGTATCTGTTTGCAGCTACCATTTTGGCAGGAATCATTCAAGTGCTGCTGGGTGTTTTGAAAATAGGTCGCTTTATCAGCTTTATTTCGCAGCCAGTTATGACCGGATTTGTGAATGCGCTGGCGATCCTCGTCTTTATGGCGCAACTCACCCACTTTCATGGAGCTAATTGGATCATGTACGCGATGGTAGCGGGGACGCTACTCATTGTGTATATTTTACCGAGATTTGTGAAAAGCATTCCTGCTCCATTGACGGCAATCATCATCATGACGATCATTACGTATGTATTTGGATTGAATGTGAAAACGGTAGGAGATATCGGTACGCTAACCAGCTCGCTGCCTTCATTCCATTTGCCGCAAATTGAGTGGTCGTGGCATACTTTGCGGATTTTGTTGCCGTATTCCTTTACGATGGCACTGGTTGGATTGCTGGAATCGCTGCTGACAGCCAGTATTTTGGATGAAATGACTGAAACGAAGAGCAATAAAAACCGGGAAGCCCGCGGGCAAGGGATTGCCAACTTTGTAAATGGCTTTTTTGGTGGTATGGGTGGTTGTGCCATGATCGGACAATCCGTCATTAATGTCAGCTCAGGTGGAAGAGGGCGTTTGTCCACTTTTACGGCTGGGGTATTCTTGGCCTTTCTGCTGCTCGTGCTTGGCGGGGTTGTAAAGGAAGTGCCAATGGGTGCATTGGTAGGAGTCATGTTTATGGTGTGTATCGGAACCGTAGACTGGAAATCGCTCCGAAACATTGCCAAGGTACCTAAGGCGGACACGTTTATTATGGTGGTCACGGTGATCATTGTGGTGGCTACGCATGATTTGTCCAAGGGCGTGATCGTAGGCGTACTGCTGAGTGCTCTGCATTTTGGCTGGAAAATGGCTAAAATTCGCATCAGCGCAACGGAGAACAACGACGAAAAGGTGTACCATGTCAGGGGTCCGATGTTTTTTGCTTCAACGACTCATTTTGTCGATCATTTCGAACCTTCGGATGATCCAGAACGTGTCGTGGTGGACTTCAGTCATTCTCATATTTGGGATCACTCCGCAGTTACTGCCATCGGCAAGGTGTTGCAAAAGTATACGAAATCCGGCAAATCCATCACCCTGCGGGGATTAAATGAGGAGAGCCGTTTAATTGTAGAGAAGCTCGGCGGCCCTCTTGTTACCGAGCCGCTCGTATGATGAATGGTATAGCATAAATCAAAGCTTAAAATGAAATTTATTCATTTCAAGCTTTTTTTATTTATTTCTGAAATAAAACAACACTTTTCTTCCTGAATCATAGATAAATATGACAAATTTTCATCAAAGTATTGACGTAATAATTGGGCAGGAATACAATCATTGTTATTAAGTAGAGCAAATACATAGGAATAATTGAAAATCGAAAGGTATACACATATGAACTTAGACTGGGAGTTTATTGTAGAGAGCTTGCCGTTATATGGAGAAGCTATGTGGTTGACGTTGAAGATCGCCTTCTTTGCTATTCTATTTTCATTAGTCGTCGGTTTGCTGTGCAGCACAGTACTGTATTACAAGGTAAGGGGAATTAGCGGCATCGTTGTTGCCTATATTGAGCTTTCCCGAAATACGCCGCTGCTTGTACAGTTATATTTTCTGTATTACGGGTTTACGAAAATAGGTCTGCATATGAGCGAAATGACGTGTGCCATTGTGGGCATGACCTTTTTGGGCGGGGGTTATATGGCTGAGGCGTTCCGTGGGGGAATGGAAGCAGTGAGTAAAACCCAGACGGAATCCGGGCTGAGTCTCGGACTGTCCAAGATACAACTGGCGAGATATGTTATTTTGCCACAGGCTTTTGCCATCAGTGTTCCGTCTCTGGGAGCGAATGCGATTTTTTTGCTCAAGGAGACTTCCATTGTTGGCGCCATTGCTTTATTAGATCTGATGAATGTGGCAAAAGACCTGATCGGCATGTACTACAAAACAACAGAATCGCTAATTCTGCTGGTATTGGCATATCTCGTTCTGCTTTTACCTTTGTCGATACTGCTGACATGGGTGGAAAGGAAGGTGAGATATGCTGAATTCGGGGATTAATGTGCTCTTTGAAGGTTCCAATTTCGAGCGTCTATTAGGGGGATTACTCGTTACGCTGGAGATTGCGTTACTTTCCATTATTATCGGTACTCTACTAGGCATTTTGATGGGGTTGCTGCGCACCTTAAAATCAAGACCGATTCGGTTTGTGCTGAAATTATATTTGGAGACATTCCGCATTATTCCAATTCTGGTATGGTTGTATGTCGTATATTTTGGATTTACTCCTTTGTTGAATGTGAATATCAGCGGGGAATTGACAGCAATTATCGTATTCAGCCTGTGGGGAGCGGCCGAGATTGGTGACATCGTTCGTGGTGCATTGGAATCACTGCCCAAGCATCAGGTGGAATCCGGGCAGGCATTGGGACTGACATATGGACAGTTATATCGCCATGTGCTCATTCCCCAGGCGGTGCGCCGAATGCTTCCCGGTTCTATTAATCTGGCGACACGGATGATCAAAACCACTTCATTAGTGGTGCTGATCGGTGTAGTGGAAGTGGTCAAGGTCGGGCAGCAGATTATTGAGCTTGGTGTAATCAAGGCGCCCTCGGCATCTTTCTGGGTGTACGGCTTTATTTTCATATTGTATTTTCTCGTATGCTATCCGTTATCCAGACTTTCCAAAAGATTTGAACGCAGATGGCAAAATTAGCAGGATGGGGTGGATGTCATGGGAGAGGCTGTGGAGGTTTTACTCGAAATTCGAGGGCTGCACAAAAGCTTCGAAGACCGAAAAGTACTGCAACAGATTAATCTGGACGTAACGAAAGGGGAAGTCGTGGTCGTTCTCGGTCCTTCGGGATGTGGAAAAAGCACGCTCCTCCGATGTCTCAATGGTCTGGAGCCGGTCCAGAGTGGAGATATCCGTTATAGAGGGCAGGACCTGACGGATAAGAAAGTGAATTGGCGTGAGGTGCGGCAGCATATCGGAATGGTGTTCCAGAACTACGAGCTGTTTCCACATATGACGGTCTTAGAAAATATATTACTCGGCCCGCTTAAAGTTCAGCGGAGAAATAAGCAGGAGGCACTTGAGCAAGCGGAGCAGCTATTGGAGCGAGTGGGTCTGCTGGATCGCAAAGATGCGTATCCGAGGCAATTATCAGGTGGGCAAAAGCAACGGATTGCAATTGTGCGCGCCCTGTGTATGAACCCAGAAATTATGCTCTTTGATGAAGTCACCGCATCCTTGGACCCGGAAATGGTCAGAGAGGTACTGGATGTCATGCGAGAGCTGGCACAGCAGGGCATGACCATGATTATCGTGACGCATGAAATGGGATTTGCCAAGTCGGTAGGGGATCGTATCGTTTTTATGGATCAAGGACAGATATGCGAAATGACTACGCCACAGCAATTTTTTACCCAACCGGAAACAGAGCGTGCCCAGCACTTTCTGGATATATTTCAGTACGAAACGATATAAACAGGGGGATGAATACAGATGAGAAAAGGAATGAAGTTCACGACGTTATTACTGGCTTTGAGCTTGCTGATTGTTGGTTTGGCGGGATGTGCAGGAGGCGGAAATACCAACGGTAGTTCAGGCTCGGCTAAATTTGCTTCGATTGAGGACATTAAAAAGAATGGCAAGATTCGTATAGGTGTATTTGCAGATAAGCCGCCTTTTGGCTACGTGGATTCGGAAGGGAAGAATCAAGGCTTTGACGTCTATATTGCGAAGCGGTTTGCCAAAGATCTCTTGGGTGACGAGTCCAAGGTGGAATTTGTTCTGGTGGATGCTGCCAGCCGGGTCGCCTATTTGGAATCCAACAAGGTAGATATCATCATGGCTAACTTTACGGTGACGGATGAGCGTAAGGAAAAAGTCGATTTTGCCAACCCGTATATGAAATTATCCTTTGGCATTGTGTCGCCTGATAGCGCTCCAATCACCACGATTGACCAATTGAAGAATTCGGATCAGAAGCTGATTGTCGCAAAGGGAACAACGGCTGAAACCTATTTCACGAAAAATTACCCTGATATCAAGCTGCTTAAATTCGATCAATATACAGAAATTTTCTCAGCCCTCAAAGACAAACGCGGCGCCGCCATTGCCAACGATAATACAGAGCTGATCGCCTGGGCAAAGGCCAACCCTGGCTTTACCGTAACCATCCCGGCCTTTGGTGGTCAAGATACGATTGCACCCGCAGTAGCAAAGGGAAATAAGGAGTTATTAGACTGGATCAACAATGAGTTGGCTACATTAGGCAAGGAAAACTTTGTGCATCAAGCCTACAAGGACACATTGACCTCTGTTTACGGAGAAGGCTTTACAGATCAACTGGTCGTAGAGGGCGGCAAAGTGGATTAATCTGGGGTGAGTAAAGAGTGTTTGATACGTTTATATGATCATTTTGGAATGTAATTAAGTTCTGAGTGCTGTAAATCTATATATTTGCATAATGGATTCCTTTAAAGCAAAAAGACCCGAATTTCTAAAAAAATGGGTCTTTTTGCTTTGTATAGGATTATTGAAAATAACGCCACACTCTACGCAGAATTAATATTCATGGACCTCATCTTCAGGTATGTACTCGAGAACATCGTGCAGGGTTAACGGGCGACCAGAAAGGCGAATTAACGTTTCCATCACTGTATTAAACGTTTTAAAACTCGATCCGCTTGGATGTATTGTTACACATTTCGTAGATAGTATTGGGTCTGATTTTAGCCTCACGAGCGAGGGCATTTTTAGTAATCCCGATTTCTCGAAGCAATTCTTCAAGTTTGAAAGCAATTCCCTGTGCGTTTGACATTTTCATGTTGAACAGCCCCCCATGTTCTAACGAATTACAAAAATAATCGAGGTCATGCCTTGGTAGTCTCAATGTCCCTCAATTCCATCTTCGGGAATGTACTCTACAATATCAGCAAGAGTAATAGTCCTTGTAAATCTACGCTGGCGGGCGAATCTATTCAAAGCATCAAGGATATGGACAAGTGTTTCTAATTCAAGTCTTTTGGTTTTGCCATTTACCATATCTATTACAGTTGCCGGACGTATTTTTGCTTCTACGGCCAGTTTATTTCGGGAAATATCAAGTTCTTCTAAAATATCGCCAAGTTTAAAATGATATCTATTTTGAATCTCCATAATTTAGATTCTCCTTTTGTTTCATAGTACAAGAAAATCATAAAATCTATTGAAGTTTTACTATAGAAGTAATAAAATAGAACTACAGAAGTAAAACTTGTGGTTTGAATTCCGCTTTTTCGAGTGAATAGTTGTTAGTTTTCTTGCTTTGAATAATTAAAATCATAAGAGGGAGCTAAATCTAAATGAACAAAAGTAATTTTGAAAAAGTAAGTGTCATTCTTGGTCCCTGTGATCTTCCGCATATGTATGAGCTTTTTGAAGGCTATCTGATCAAGGATCGATACGTCATGATGATCGACAATAGCGTACTTACTCTTCGACATGTAAAAAAGGAAAGGCATTATTCGCATCTATATGTTGATGGTGACACGGGAGGAATCACTCTTGCAAGACATGTACAACGTGAAGACATAGATGTGATTACTGAGTTGGTCGAACGATTGCGCAACATGGATGCATTAAGTTTTCTTACAGATGAACTGTTATGGAACACATGTCGGGAAGATATAGACTTTGACTTAGTTCGGAATAAAGGACTATGAAAAATGGCGAACGTAAATTCTGATTCGAATTTTTGTTCTCGTTTTACTTATATAATGTAACACAGAAGCGTAAAAGGGTGAAATGGACACTGCCGTAATAAAGATACATACTTCACCAAAAGCTCTTGCATGCTAGTAGATTTCATTATATAATTTTAAATGATAATGAGAATCATAATCATTAATAACAGTCTTTAGGTGCATGCTCCCAATATGAGCCTAAGTGAATAGGATGGTGATGTACACATGGCTAAAGCAGATGTGGCAACTGCCAGAAGACAGCTTCGGAGTCCGAACAAGGTAACCCGCAGACGAGCTTTGAGAACGATCAAAGCTGCGAAACGCGCGAAGTAGCAGGTTCCAAGTTAACTGCAAATGGCAATACCAGTGTCAAATTTTTCAGTCTCCTCGTTTTGATATTGCACCTGCCTTCCTGATGGTGGTACACAGGAAAGTAGGTGTCTTTTTTTGAATAATAAAAAAGCGCCAGGCGGGTATCGAACCGTTCTGGCGCATTATTTGGAGATATAAAAAAACCAAACTTAAAATGAACATAAAAACGGAGTAGACGGAATAGTGCTGTACAAGCGAAGCGATCGCTTTAAAAGCTTTCCGTAGGAAAGCGCGCTTCGGAAGCATCACCTCCCCGGATTACTACTCTATAAAA
Organism: Paenibacillus sp. FSL H7-0703; assembly: GCF_038003485.1. Lineage (NCBI taxonomy): Bacteria > Bacillati > Bacillota > Bacilli > Caryophanales > Paenibacillaceae > Paenibacillus > Paenibacillus sp. FSL H7-0703. The sequence goes on from NZ_JBBOPF010000001.1 coordinate 3,691,435, forward strand.
GGCTTTGTTCAAGAAAACCGGGGGCGATGGCGATGGGAAGCACTATCCGACTGCGTAGTGGCACAATATGAAACTTTTAAGTTCGGTTTTAATACAAAAGCTACATTTATTTCTTTTGTGCAAACAGCCATTCAATCATATCCTGATTTTGCAGAGCCGGAACCCAGGAGAAGTGTCCCGTAGGTTTGATAATCCCTGCTTCGTATTCAGTGAAGTGAATGAGGTTTCCGTTTTGTGCTTTAATGGCAGCGACCATTTCTTGCGAGTTTTTAGGACTTACTGTGGTATCGTCTGCAGCATGGAAGGCCCAAATAGGAACGTTTTTCAATGCCTCGACGTGTGTAGGTTCAACAGGCGCATACATGTTAACGGCTTTTTCATAGTTGGTCAAACCGGCAATCGGCACACCTGCGGCGAACAAGTCCAGATTTTTTTCCAACAATCTCCACGTTCCCATGGCTCCTTGAGAAATACCAACAATATAGATTCGGTTGGTATCGATCGGGTATTTTAACGCCGCATCACGTACCAGATCGGCTACAGCGCTGTTGCGTGGCTCATCTGCCCAAATGAATTTATGCTCCAGGTCAATCGGGCTTTGTGGAGCGATTACGAAGGATGGGTGTTTGGCTTGCTGCTCAGGAGAAGCCCAAGTGACAGCACCAGCATTCGCTAACAGGTTGACTCCGTTTCCATCACCGCGTTCGCCGTTTCCGTGCAGGAATACAACCAACGGGTAGGTTTTGCCTGGTTCTACTTTAGGCTCAAATGTAAAGTAGTTCAGCTTGAAGCCTTCTTTATTTTCAAAGGTATTTTTTTGGAAGTCGTCCACGATTGGTGTAATTTTATCCGTTGCTTTTACAGTCTGTGTAGAGGCTGGGATGACTGTTTTCTTTGAAGTTGCAATATCTTTCTTTTGACTAATCGTATAATTCAACGTGTTGATGCGGTTAACTGCGCTTGTTGCATCGTAAGTAAGGGTACTTGCATTTTTATCTTGCGTATCCAGCTCAATCACGACATATTTGCCATGAGTACTGCGGTTGGTGATGGCTCCAGTATCATTGGTATATACACTGGTCACGGTTCTGTCTGTATATACATCATTGAGTACAGATTGAACCTGAAAGCTGGACGTGGATAAGGATGCCCCGTCAATATTGGTGCTGTATTTCAGTACGACAGCAGAAACGACTTCACCCAAAGGCTGTACCTGAGTAAGCAGGGTAGCCTGTGGCGCTGGGACATCGGCTGCTGCGGCAGAGCTGGAGGATGGGAAAAAGATCGTTAGCAGGAACACGAAAGATAATAAAACAAGGGCAAAACGTCTTCTTTGCATGAGATTAATCTCCTTTGGTGTCATTTTTTAAAGCGCTTACTACATGTTCGGGATAATTGACTGTATGCTGTGGAATTCATACAAATCAAAAAAGGCAAACTCCGGGTACACGTGTGTACTCGGGTTTTGCCTTTTCAGTAACAATCCCACTTGAAGGATAACACCTTCATTGGAATCTGACAAGTGAAAGCGCTACATTTTTGGGTGTTTTTTAAAAAAAAGTTTTACTTTCGTTACGGAGGATTCTACAAAAATCCTTAAAGCAACTTGCAATTAGAAGTGGATATGTCGAACTCATGGTATTCATCTATAGCAGGAAAACCAAGTCATAGGGGCTTTTCAACGGTAATATTGTGGTATATAATCTCCTTAACTTAACAGTGTTAACTTATATAACGATGTTAACAAAAGGGGATGAAATCATGAACCAATACGATGTTATTGTCATCGGTGCAGGACTGGGTGGCTTGTCCTGTGCAGCAAGACTTTCCGCGCTCGGTTACCGAACAGCTGTTTTTGAAAGCCATACTTTAGCTGGCGGTTTCGCAACTGAATTTACAAGAAAGGGATATACCTTTGATGTCTCCTTGCACGGTGTCGGCGGACTCGAGGAGGGCAGCTTCGGTCGGCTGTTAAAGGACTGCAATGCGGACCAGCGAATTGTTCCTCTCCGCAAAAAGCACCCTTACTCCATTCGTTGGGAAGGACAGACCATTGATATTCCGTCCGATGTTCAGGAGTATGTGCAGCTCCTCAAAAATATGTTTCCTGCTGAGGTGTCAGGCATTGACAGTTTATTCGCGGGCATTCGCCGTTTTGAAACAGGCTTTTCTGCTTTTTCTACTCTCACTTCCTGGCGCAAGGCGGTTGGCCTGCTCAAAGCAGGAACCTTCTTCCGTTGGACGCAAATGACGACCTGGGAAGCTGTAAGCCAGTTCGGTTTGTCTGACCGCTTCATAGAATTCTTTACCGCGCTGTGGGCCTATTATGGATTGCCTCCAAAACGGCTTGCGGCCTTGTATTTTTTCATTCCCTGGATCGGCTATCATTTGGAGGGGACGTACTACATTGAGGGAGGCGCACAGGCTTTATCCAATGCATTGGTTGACGCTATTAAGTCAGCGGGAGGAGAAGTTCACCTGCGCAGTCAAGTATCTGAGATTATACTCGAACGCGGTAAAGCAGTTGGAGTCCGTCTGAAAAAAGGCGATGTATATAAAGCCAACTGGATTGTGTCTGGTATCAGTCCCCATCATACGTATGGCCGCCTACTGGAAAACCATGATGCTGCCCGTCGTGAGCTGGAAGCTGTCAGCAGTCTGGAGACTGGCACGTCTCTCACCCAGCTATATCTGGGATTATCATGTGAGCCTCATGAGCTTGGCATCACCGAAGAAGACTTAATCCTGTGCAATGAGCCGGATTCGGAAACAGATTATGAAGTTATGATGAGCGGCCAGTATACCAAAGGCAACTGGATGCTCACGAATTATAACGCCATGGACCCTAAGCTTAATGAACCGGGAAAGGGTGTCATTGCAATTACATTTTTGGACAGATTGGAGAACTGGCCTGCCGCACGTCCCGAATATAAAGCCAAAAAAGAAGCTGTGACACAGCAGATACTGGGATGTCTAGAACAGCTGTATCCGGGTTTTCGCAGCAAGGTAGTGGTGGCCGAATTGGGCACACCGCGCACGATGCAGCGTTATACCGCTAATCCAGACGGGGCCGTTTATGGCTACGCACAAACGGTCCGGCAGTCCGGTATAAAAAGACTGAAGCACAAATCAGCTGTGAATCGTCTGTCATTGGTAGGGGCCTGGACACAGCCTGGGGGCGGGTTTCAAGGGGTTATGAACTCGGGTATAATGGAAGCTGATCGTATCGCCGCCAAATTGGGGTAGGCAGAAAGGGCAAGTACATCTACTCATGAAACATATCAAACGCCGAGAACGTGAAAGCAGTGAGATCCGCCGGAAAATCATTGAGGCCGCCCGGTCGCTTTTCCTGAATCAAGGATATGCCGAAGTCTCCATGCGCAAAATTGCGGATCAGATCGAATATTCACCAACAACTATTTATCATTATTTTGCCAATAAGGAAGCCGTGGTCCGTGAACTGCTGGTAGAAGGAAATACCTTGTTCCTGCAGGCTCTTCAGCAGCGTGTGGATGAAGCACAGGCAGCGGGATTGAACGCTCTGGACACACTGAAAACGGTATCTGATGCGTATGTTCGTTTTGGAACGGCTAACCCGGAATATTACAACATCCTGTTTATCAGCAATCTGGAATCTGTAAGCTTGGTCAGCCTTATAGACAGTGGGCGTTTTAAAGGCTTTGAGCTGCTTGAAGCTGGGCTCAAAGCCGCTATGGAGGAAGGCTGCATCATGCAAGGAGATGAGCGCCTGATCGCCAGATCCGTATGGAGCATGCTGCACGGATTGACTTCTTTGCTCCTGAATTTTGAACTTCCTATGGCAAAATCCAATGATGAATTGATCGCATTTACTATAGATACTTTCCTCAGGGGGTTAAGCCGCTGATGCAGCGGCTAACTTTCTTTACCTCGCATCACTGTACATGCGAATTCGCGTCTGAAAGCTGCTTAAGCACGGCTTCAATGCGACGTTTATCTTTTTTGAGCATAACGAGCTGCAAAGAAGCATGAAGCAAATCTGAGATATTGGCCCAAGCGCCTGCTTCCAGAGCGGGAAGAAGATCCCGGTGAATCATGATATCCAGCGCCTCCGTTGCAATTTTTTGATGAAGCTCGCTATCGGATAGCCATTCAATCAACTGCTCAGCTGTAGGACGGGAGTGAGCGAAAAGTATTGCCCAGCCATCCACCGGATGATTGACTTTATCCCGCATCCAGTTAATGATCTGGGGTGAACGAAAATGCTGTAGCTGCCCATTAGCGGTGTATCCTTCTAATTTGTCTTCTGCAGCCGAATCCTGTAGCAGGTGATTGCAAACACATACCAAGCCTTCCTGCTCGGGTAGGCAACGGGCGCTCAGATAGGCACGTGTGGACGCAAATGCACCCTTAGCATGTAGGGTATTGTTTTGAGCTAAAGATGTCCATGCTTGCGCGGTTTCTGGTTCCCACAAGGAGCGGACCCAATCAGCAGCCCCCATCCCCGCGGTCTCCCCTATTAAAACGGCCCAAGTAGAGAATGGAACCTGGCTATGCTGAATGTTCTGCCAGTGCTGCTCCCAGGCAAGAAAAATGTCCTTTGGATCATAGGCTTGAAAAGCCTGCAACACAGCAGGATGATCTACGCCATGCATGGTGGTGTAATGGATCAGCGTCTCCAACGACTGCGCATCCTCCAGTTTCATCGTGCAAAACATGTTCAACCAGCGTAGCCAGAGTTGCAGTGGTGGGCTGTTTAGCTGAATGCCATGCTCATCGGCCACTTTAAACCAATCCCATAGCCATAGCCCGTGCAAGGTGAGCATGGTGTCTATATAGGCAGGTAGATTTTCCGCAAGCAGCGTGAACTGGTCCAACTCGTGATGATAGCAGAACACCGCTGGCTCTGTAGTGGATGTCGCCATATCAAGCAGTATCGGATCACCCGCACCATTATAATTAAGGATCAGATATCGTTGCTCGTCCGCTACCGAGTCGGTATCTTCCCCATAGGATGTAAAATAGCCAATATACTCATGATTCCAGCCAAACTCTCCTGTGATATCGTCTAGGATACTCTGCTCTTGTTCAAGATCATTGCTGTTTTTATATGAACACTCCGGTCCATCAGCTACAATACAGTGTGGGGGGAGGCACCATAGTAAATTTAAGCTGCCACACCGCTGTATTAATTCAGACAGGGAGGCAGGCAAAGGCATCCGCAGCCGTTCCTCCAGCTCAGTTAGTTCACCTGTAGAAATCCCCTCCGTCCATTGGTATACCACATCAGGCATCCCACTTTGTCTCAGACGATCAACGACTTGTTCCAGTTTTTCTAAGGTTTGTGCAAAATGTACTGTCATTCGTATTCGTCCTCCTCTTACTCTACAACCCGACAATGCTCTTTTTGCAAGAATGCTAGAATTTCAACACGAAGTGCTATCGCTTTCGGTTCATAAATGATCGCCACTTCGCGTCCATATGCATAGTTAAAACGCACGTATCCGCCTAGAGTCTGAAGAAAAGCCATGCAGATATGCTCATTTTCAATCCATAGGTTTGAGGCAAAATGCTGTTTAAACCGCTGAGCCAATGCTTGTATGGATGCCGGAGCGAAATCCAGGGCTTGCTCGTTCGGATGGGCTGGATTGTAGGCCTCGGTCGTATCCGGGGGATTAAACAGTAGGAATGTTGCGGCTTTGTCTGGGCTGACAGGTTCGAAATAACGGGGAAATGGTTCCATCTTTCCGAATTCATCCCGTAAAATATGTTCCAGTGTTTCTGTGAATGGGACTTGAACATCTAAAGTCTTCGTAGTAATGATCTCCGAGTGTCGTGGCAGCCACAGCAAGCCTTCGACCTGAGGATGAATCGCTAGGAAGTCACCATCTATAGAGCTGCCAATGACCACGCACTCACCCAGCTGATGCGCTATAATTGGGCAATTATCATCATGCGTCCACAGTTCGTAATCCGCATAGGCTTGCAATAGTTGAGGATCAGGCCTTTCAATCATTAGCAGGCCGCAATAGGTGCCCGGCCCGTAGCGGGTGAGGAATGCTACATAGGAAGGGGGTAAAGCTAATCCATAGGTATGTTCAAAAGTTGTCAGTTCATCGGCAGCCACCGTCGTATGTTGTGTGGAAACCCAATACATGTGGGATGCACCTGCTTTCCGGCACTCTATCTATAGGGATAGAGATCAAAAGTAAATGAGAGATATGCTATAATTAGGAAATAAAATAGTTATAGATTAGTCTATCTTAATTCCATAGGAACTACAATTTGTGAGGGGACGAAGGAGGAACACATCTTATGACAACATCAGGGGTACAAGCCTACATAGATCCAATTTTTGAGGCGATTGATGAGGCGTACGCTTCTGAGCAAAAGCGCATCGCCGAATTCCAAATCAAAAGTGTCCTTCACGAAGGGATTCATGAATACTTAAAAGTTACCTGTAAGAAGGATGGGCTGTGGGTGGATACCTACGAACCGTTTGATTGGGATCATCGTAGACCGGACATGGAGATTTCTGGTTTTACGGAGGGGGTAACACTGCAGCAGGTTCAGGACGAATGGATGCCTGTGTTTAGGGAACGGATAGAGGCGCTATTTAATTCGGAAGAATTCAGTTCCATGTTCTTTCGTTATCGGCTGGATTTTCATCTGGAAGTGGTCTTGGAGAATAAGGCCAATCATTTTACATTCTCACTCCTAAATGAAGATAAACGGCAGCAACTGTTAGCCACTATCCAGCAGTTTGTGGAGCAGAAGCTCAACCCCTCCAGTAAAGCTATCCCGAAGGAAGAGGACGATTTCTTCTTAGTGAGACACTTGCTTGATCCTCATTTGTACGCTATAGATGCCCAGCGGGTGGATGAGTTGCTCCATATAATGGATGCCAAAGTGAAGGTCAGCCGCAAGCGTGAGGAAGCATGGAGGTATCAGCTCAGCAGTGGCTTAAAGCATTGGGCTGAAGATGAATTTTTGCTGAAGTATGCGGATCGGGAAAAAAGCTATGGGCTGGATTATAAAGTGAAGCCCGATATTCTCCCTTCGGAAATTCCCGCGCCAGCCATGGAGATGTTCCTGCTTACCGCGATGCGGGTGGGTTCGACCGATGCCGATGCACGGCAGAAATATTTGGAGATTGCTGCACAGCTAGGCTCAGAGCAGGCTTCCATGTGGCTTGAGAGCGGATCAGGAATCATCCCAGCGTTATATACAAGCGAGCGAGTCATCTGCCAAGCCAATGATATTTTGCAAACGCTGGAGGTTCAGATTCGTTCAGAGGAAGAAGAAAGCTATAGAGAAGCGCTCGTATATTTATGCGATATTTTAAAGAAGGGCTTTACCAAGGAATATCGGATGAAGTTCAAAAGCAAGGTGAAAAACTACCTGCCTGTACCCAAGTTGGCTAAATCTACGTTACATCGTTTCTTCGCCAATGCACTTGAGTATCCGTCGCTGCATCCGTTGCTGGCTGAATATGCCGAAACCGTGATGGAAGAATTCAAATGGTATAACGATGTAGAGCCCGGTGAAAAGTCGGCGATGCCGGGAACCTATGCGGTAATGGGATTAGGACTGAAAGGAACGAACTATTTCCCATTAGTGAATCATTATATGAAGCTGGTGGACAGTGAACATCAGTCCGTACAGGACGGTTACGCGGCTGCTTTTGCCGAAGCGCATGGGCTAACACCTGACACGATCCCCGTTTGGACGAGGATTCTACTGGCAAGCAACGAGTCTGCCAAACCCCTGAAGTCATCCGGAATCGAAACTGTAGAGCAGGCACAGGTACTGGTGGAGGAGCTTGAGAAGCTGGAGGACTACGAACAAGAGGTGCTTGTTTATCGTATATGGGGTGGCGCGAAGAGACTAAAAAACAGCCTGAAGCAGGCTGTCCCTGAGGTAAAAGAGTTGCTGGAGACGCTTATTCCATAAAAGCATCATATTCATGATAATATCGCAGTCCCTGCGCAATGCGTTCAATATCCGGCTCGCTTCCGCTGTGGCGTAACACTTCAATGACATCCTGTACAGTCGCCACCTCCAGCCAGGATTGCACGTGATGGTCTGGCAGAGATGCAGGGATACTTTCATCACGATGATTGGTGACGGTGAGACCGGCATCCTCCAGTTCCCACAATTCTCCCTCGGGAATGATGTAATAGGTAGAATTGAGCGGATTACTTTGAACCTGTTTCAGATTGGCAAATACCCATTCATTGATTTCTGTTTGGTCAACGGCATGAACTAGTGCTTCAAGGCTGTCAAAAGTTTGTATGCTCATGTTTGGGGGGTTCCTCCCTTAGCGGCTTGCTTATGCTGTAGCTTTTGTAATATTTTCAAGATGGCCTGGCGATTCTTCGCATCCTTAATGTACTTGGGAATGGAATGGGAAGCCGTACGCATCATACCGGATGTAGGCTTTTCCCGCAACTCGGCAGAGATATAGGAGAGCAGGTAATTCAGGTGTATCCGGTTAAGAGCCCAGACAGGTTTACCCCGATAGTAATCAAGGAAGTACAGCTGGAGCTGGAAAATAGGATCTTTTCCATTTTGGATCACGTCCGTATGCCATTCGCGTGATTGAACACGATGCACCGAAACCTGATTGCGTGTCTCACAGTGCGGACAGTTTATATTCGTATTTTTATGGAGTTTCGTTCGGTCATCATGGATTTCGATATTAAAATACCGTTCGCAATGGTTGCATACGCCGCGTGCATAGAATGAATAAGATTCTGGCTGCTGATACGTGTAGTAACAATGAGAGCATCGAACAACGTAATAACAGTCTTTTTTGGATCTGGAAATAAAAGCTTGGCCCTGACAACGGGGACAGTGAACAGCTACTTGTTCTCCTCTCCGGATCACGGCGCTAAAGTCATATTTATATCCATGTTCATCTTTGAAGCGTTTTTGTTCCATATTCGTTCCCCCCTTTTCGAAAAGAGCGTAAAAACGTACATTTTATGATTCATATGTTATAATATTCCTTAACAACAGAATGGCTTAGATGGGCGGTCGGCTAGTCTCCTGTAAAGGAGGTGAGGCCTGTGGAGGTTAAAGACACCCTAATGTTGATGATTCAATTCGCAACGTTGGTGATCCTAATTCTTTCCTTCCATAAAAAGAAATAGACCGCCCTCGACAAAGGCAAGCGGTCTATTTCAATGATCATCCTTTGACACGGCTACCGCCCTTAAAAGCGGCTGTTGCCAAAGAGTGAGGATGTTGACGCATCTTCACTCTTTTTTTAGAATATACATCTTATTCCCATTTTAACACTTGAAAATGGCCTTTTCAATGCACCGAAGGGTGAAAAGGTGAATAGGACGTGCAAAAGGAGAGGGCGAACATGAGCATTTTTACAGGGCTGCAACGTCCTCAGTTTCAGGCTTATTATGACGAGACTTTTCTAATAGAACATCGTTTTGAAAATGGTATGGGTTTTCCGCCTTCTTATATAGATTATGTCAAAACTCTTGGTTACGGGCGACTATGCGGCTTATGGAACATTCATATTCCTCTTGGCGATCACCCGGATTCATGGCTTCATCGTTATCATGACTGGCGGGCCTGGTTTGATGATTTACTCGAATCGGAAGAGGTTTTACAAGAAGCGGCGCTGGAGCCAGATGGCTTTCCAGAACTTTTGGAGCATGTGGTTCCCTTCGCTTCCAGTGAAGGGAATGACCTGCTGATTTGGGATATTCAATCGCCTGATGAACGGGGAGAATTCCCAATCTATGCTTTGAATCTACGCACATGGGGCAATTTTCGGTATGCAGCCCCGGATTTATATAGCCTCTTCGAAGCGTTGGTGGATGAAGAGCGCGTAAAGTCGGTATTGGGCACAGATCGTACACCATTCCCTTATACATTCGAGCCTTTTTAACAACGCTTTTTTGAATCTACCATACAGTGCGCAGATCACCTGACATACCGCAAATCGGCCGTCATGCATGGGGATAACAAAAATATCGCCTTCCCGATGTTTGATTCTTTTGAACACCATCGTCAGGCCAGCTCTTCCTGAATGATCTCTGTTTTTAGACCTTTAGCGTTGGTAATCGTAATGCTGATCGCATCATAGCCGTTCCGCTTCGCATCTTCAAAATCGCATCGTTCGCCGTTGATCAGCTCTAACTGTCCATTCTCATCCACATCGTCTGCAAACTCGTCATCCCAATCCACATTATAAAAAGTGGTCAAGCTTAACTCGAAAGTATCTTCACCATCTTCGTCCAGATAGGGCAGCAGGGGAGTACGATTGTTCTGCTGTTCCTTGGTATAAACTTCGCATAGCAGAGCATCGTAACCATGGCGGGTTCCGTCAAAAATCACGATCTGTTCACCTGTGACTGCCTCTTCTGCAATAATGAGTTGGGGGGCAAATTCAGTTCCAGTGATCAGCTCGTCCATAAGTTCTCCATAATAAAAAATGTGGAATTTCGTATGTCCTGCCTGTGAACGAAGCGTACCTGTCCACTCCTGCTCGACCCATGCCTCTGGGTTTTCGGGTACAACCCAACCTTCTAAATAAGCCGGTCCCCAATTAGGGTTATGTATTTCTGTCATCAGTAGGCCTCCCTTTCTACTCGTTGAGTCGTTCAATTACCTGATTAAAAAACGTTGTAAAGTCTGTTGCCACCAGATACAAATGTCCACATTCATCCTGCTCTGCAATATCATAGTTCAGTTTGTCATCATAAGCATGAAGATGTGTGCGGTCCCAGTAGTACACATACGGGGTGTATTCATTACATATTAGAACGTAAAAATTGTGGCCCGCATCTGCACCAATCAACAAAGCGTTCTGGACATGATTGATTTCATCCAGAAATTCATCATTAATCGCTAGTGGGGCATCGTTTGTGAGATCATGTCATGGATAAGGTGGCGATTTTGTTGTTCTCATCCACATCTACCTTCACATTCACTCCCAGCTTGTCCTTAAACAGCTTACTGATATTGATATAGTCATCCTTTACCGCACGGCTTGATCTACCGGTTGTGCGAGTCATCCCAGCGGTGATGATGGAACGGACGTATGTTTTATCGAGCTTGGCTTCGGGATTATAGGTATAAATGATCTGTTCCTGCTGATTGTAATAATGGGTTAATTCCGTGTAGTCGTTAGCATTCTCATACTGCTTTTCCTCACGCACATAATCAGGATGGTCCATGGTGTAGTGGATTCCCCCGTCCAGAAAAGGATTTTCCTTGGAGGGTCGGAGTTCATAGTGTCCGTAGGCTAGTTGAAACAGATACTCTATGCCTGAGCCCTCCGCCTGATAGTAGAGCTGACGATTGTCCCCTTTTTTATCTATAGCGGTATAGCTGCTGATTAAAGGCCAGGCATCATACTTTTTATCCTTTACCTCAATGGCAAGCTTGTAATGTACAAGCACCTTTTCATTTTGAAATAATCCAAAGCTGCTCATAATAAAATAGGCAGGCACACATATAATCCCAATAATCAATATGAATATAAATATTCTTACACGCATAAGTAGAGTGATTCTCCTTTGGTTGTCGATGATGTGGACAGCTCCCGTTTGGCAGATGCACCGAATTCCTCATGCTGCAATAATTGCTTCAGAGCATGTTGTGCGAAAGGCATGCTTTTATGTGCGCGAAGCAGTGCACAAGCGGCCTCCTTGACTAAGATATATGTATCACTGCGGATCAACTGTCATGTCTGTAGCTCGATAAGGCTTCTTCCGGTCCGCCACCCTCCAGCAGTACCATAACCGCATAGGAGATCGTATCCATCCAATCGTCGAGGGTGTTGATCTGCTCTACGGTCAGCAGGTTGTTTCGCTGCAGCATACTATCAGGATACAATGCCCATGCCCGTGTATATTGGCAAATCCCCCACAGAGCGGCAATCAGCTCCCGTTCTACGGATGTTTTCTCCAACTCATCTGCCAGAACTTCAATGATGGTCATCAGCTCATGAAAATTACCCTCAATCAGTTCCCCCTGGAAGGGGCGGAGCATCCCTAGAAATCCGTTTTGCATTTTGGGATGATCCAGATCATCGTGAACAAAAGAATGACAACGTAACAGCTCGCGAGCCTCCTGTTTATTCATTCAGTTCCTTAATCTCTGCACGGATACCTCTGCACAGAAAGCTACCTGACAGCCCCGACAAGGCATCGATATCAACGACCATGTCTGCTTCTTCATAGCGGAAATCAAGCTGCAAGATGATGTTTTCTGTTTCTACAGGAGTTAATACATGCTCTTTGGTTTCCAGAAATGTAAAAGTCACTGCATAGCGTGGGACGTCTTTTACTGGAGCTTCAGGGATTACAGGTGCCTCAGCCGAAGGCTCCAGATCCGGTGATTTAGGGACAAGCACGCTAGCGTAGGATAGCTCAATCGTCAGCGTAATCTGGTCTTTCGTCATATTAGCAGCTGTAATTCGGTCATAATGAAAGGGAGGAAAATAGCCGAGCTTCTCGACAATGCTGTCTGCTCCTTGAATAGAAACGGTTGGAGAGAAAGCCAGTTCCAGTCCGATGGACCCTGCCAGTTGGTCTTCATATTCTGGATTGATACGTATAAGGGCCTGTTTCGACTCCACTTTCAAAATCGTGCCTATAAAATACTGTTTGCCATGGATCAGAACAATATCATGCGGAACGAACGGCAACGCTCCCCCGGCTTGATAATGAATGAGATATTCGTTCTCTTTTTTTTCAACCTTTTGAACTTGAATTTGCATAAATTGCAGCCTCCTGGGGTTAATAGTATGACGGATTGTTTAAGTGTGTGGTAAAGGGAACGGAGTCCACGATTGAAAAACATACTTCATATCCGGGGTATCCTGTTCAAGCATAAATGGAAGAATATCCATAATAGCGCGTGCTTTACTGCCAGCATAAAAGTTACGCGAGCTGTATAGTAGCTTGTTTGCCTTTAACCACTGGCTCAGCTTTATCATAACGTCTTCGACGATTGCTTGATCGATACTTTCATAAACGTCCTGACGGATTGAAACGAGCATGCCGCAATGATTAGAAGATTGGCACATGGGGTCATTGGACAAAAGAATGTACACTTCCGGCGTTGTCCCTTTGTTATAGGATGATTTGATACTGGGAGCCTCGATAGCTAGCATCAGCGGAATCAATTCATCATCAGTTACAATGCGGAGCAGCTCTTGCAGGTTGTTAACCACAAGCATCCATCCTTTATTCATGAATTACCAATTCTTATACCATAATATATGACATGAAGATCGAATTCACCTTTTACATTGACTGTGGTACTGTTCATTAAAATCGTTTGGAAACCAGTTCAACTTCGCGTATACTAGGAAAGTCATAGATGGAACGGGCCTGAGCCGCATTGCGGCCGTATGTTGGTTACATGAACAGATTCAACGATAACGGATAAGCTCCCTTCCTGAAAAGGGTAGAATGAGAACCGATACAAAAATGGGAATTCTGAACTATGGAACGATAGATGTCATATGGCACATGAACCTATTTTACGTGACACATATTGAATACAGATAAGGGAAGTGAATACCACTTGAAGAATTTTGCAGCATTAGGTGTAGAGCAGCATTGGGTAGAAGCCTTGAAAGAACAGGGAATTTCATCCCCAACTCCTGTACAGCAGGAGTCGATTCCACTGTTGATGGAAGGTCAGGATGTTATCGCCGAGGCACATACGGGAACCGGGAAGACGATTGCGTTCTTACTGCCCATTTTGCAAAAAATGAATTTGGACAAGCGTCATCCACAAGCGCTCGTGATTGCACCGACGCGTGAGCTGGCGCTCCAGATTACAGAGGCAGCGAACACGTTGGCCGCTACAGAGCCAAGCTTGTCATTACTGGCTGTTTATGGAGGACAGGACGTAGAGCGTCAGCTTCGTAAACTGAGAGGCGGCGCACAACTGATTATTGGTACACCTGGGCGACTGCTGGATCACCTGAGACGTGGCACGCTGGATCTGGGTGGCATTAAAATGCTGGTCCTGGACGAAGCAGACCAAATGTTACACATGGGCTTTTTGAACGATGTGGAGACGATTCTTCAGGAGGTTCCTTACCGGAGACAGACGATGCTGTTCTCGGCTACGATGCCAGCCGGTATTCGCAAGCTGGCTCGTGTCTATATGAACGAACCCGTAGATGTCAAAGTGAAATCCGCTTCTTCCGTTCCGGTGAGCCAAATCCGTCAGGTCGTTGTGCAAACAACAGACCGTGGAAAGCAACAGGCATTGGTGGATATGCTGAATACGGATCGTCCGTACTTGGCTGTTATTTTCTGCCGTACGAAGCGCCGGGCTGCCAAACTGAACGAAGAGCTGCAAGAGATGGGCTTTGAGAGCGGTGAGCTTCACGGAGATTTGTCCCAGAACAAGCGGGAGCAAGTGATGAAGGCGTTCCGGGAAGCGAAACTCCAATTGCTCGTAGCGACTGATGTAGCTGCGCGCGGCCTGGATGTAGAAGGCGTCACGCATGTCTTTAACTATGACATGCCGCAGGATGCCGAAAGCTACATCCACCGCATCGGGCGTACCGGCCGTGCCGGAGGCAAAGGGGTGGCGGTGACGCTCGCCACGCCAAGGGATGTTCCAGAGCTTCGGAACATCCAAAGAGTTGCTGGTGTCACATTCACCAGCAGTGAGGGCGGCGGACAGCGTAGACCTGCTTCCGATACGGCTGATCGGCAAGGTCGAGAACGCCGTTCGGGCAGAAACGACCGCCGTTCCTACGGCGGCAACGACTCCGGCGGTGGACGCCGGGGCAGCGGCCGCGAACAGGCGGGCCGTCGTGATGACACAGGCGGCGAACGTCGCTCTAGCCGCGGCAGTAGCGAGCGCGGCGGATATGACCGCAGCAGCGGCGGTTCTGCACGCGGAGGCCAAGGCCGCTCGGCAGGACAAAGCAGCGAGCGCGGCGGATATGACCGCAGCAGCAGTGGTTCTGCACGCGGAGGCCAAGGCCGCTCGGCAGGGCAAAGCAGCGAGCGCGGCGGATATGACCGCAGCAGCGGCGGTTCCGCACGCGGAGGCCAAGGCCGCTCGGCAGGACAAAGCAGCGAGCGCGGCGGATATGACCGCAGTAGCGGCGGTTCCGCGCGCGGAGGCCAAAGTGGCCGCGGTGGACAAGCCAAAGGCGGCCCGCGTGGTGGTCAAGGACAAGGAGGCCGTCGCGGACGGTCCAGATAGTTAAAACAGGAGTATTCTCATAGAATGCTCCACTATGGTTATCATAATAGCCCCGGGGAGGCTCATCTTCCGGGGCTATTGTAATCTTCACCCATACCGCTGAAGGAGCAGCACCATAAGATGACATGAGACATGAGTAGCGGAACTACCTTGAAATATACGATTAGCGTTTAGGATACATTTTTCAAAAGATAAATTTGGAGGGGTTATACATCATGCAGGAACAGGATATGGGCAAGCGCGCCATGGTCTCAGCATGGATCAGCCTGATTAGCAACATCCTATTAACCGGCATTAAAATTATTACAGGACTTATGTTCAACAGCAAGGTGCTGGTGGCCGATGGTGTGCATAATGCCGGGGACGTGATTGCCTCTGCAACGGCACTGGGAGCGATGCGCATATCCAGCCAGCCGCCGGATGAGGATCATCCTTATGGTCACGGCAAAGCAGAAGTGATCGGTGCAAGCGTGGTGGCAGTCATATTGTTCGGAGCGGGCATATTTATCGGCTATCATTCCATTGCAGCACTGTTCGAACCGATGCCACAGGAGCATATACTGGCATTGGTGGCCGCCATTATTTCCTTGCTCTGGAAACAGTGGCTGTATATCTACACGATTCGTATCGGGAGAGCGGCCAATAGTCAGGGTCTTATTGCAACGGCAAAAGATCATCTCGCTGATGTGTACGCCTCTGGAGCTGCTGTACTGGGTATCGGCTTAGGGCTAATTGGGGAGCACTGGAGCATTTCAATCTTATCTTACGGCGACCCTATTGCGGGATTCGTAGTAGCATTGCTAGTTCTGAAATTGGCGTGGGAAATGGGCCGTGAATCCATAGATGTGCTTATGGAAAAAGCGATTGCAACGGAGGAAATTGAAAGCTACGCCGCAGCCGCACTGAGTGTAGCCGAGGTTCAACGTATTGACCGTATCCGTGCCCGTGAGCACGGCCATTATATTATTGTGGATATCCGCGCTTCAGTGGATGCCTCTTTGACGATTCAGCAGGGACACGATATTATCCGACTGATTAAGGGGGCTGTTATGAAGCGGGAACCGCGGGTTTATGAGGTGCTTGTCCATTTGAATCCATGGTATGCGGACGACCACTAGAACAGACGATGCGAATTGACAGATAACTTGCAGGGAGGGTATGCTTTTAAAAGCCGAACGATGATGAATAAAAGCGAGGTTACCCGAAAATATGCGAAAATTTTTAAAATGGTTAGGCATTTCTGTGACTGCTGCGGTTCTTTTAGTAGGCGGATATTATACGTATTCTATATATCATTTTACGAATCAAATTTCGGTTGCTTCCGGACAGGATTCGAAATACAAACCGCAGGCACAAACTCAAACAAATGTACAACCTGTAGAGGTATCGCTCCCACCGGAATGGGATGGGACAGAAAGAGTGAATATTCTGCTGCTAGGCGGCGACTCCCGTGGAGAGGATTCAGGGCGTTCTGACTCCGTTATGGTTGCTTCTATTGATCCGGTTACGAAAAAGGCTACACTTATGTCGATTCTTCGTGATACGTACGTCAATATCCCAGGTCATGGGCAAAGTCGATTGAATGCTGCTTTTTCCTACGGTGGACCGGATTTGACCAGACAGACCGTGAGCGACCTGCTGGGCATACCGATTCAATATTATGTATATACTGATTTTAATGGCTTTATTGCGCTGGTTGATTCTGTGGGTGGTATTGACCTGGATGTCGAAAAAGATATGCACTATACCTCCAAGGCAGATAAACACCAGTTTGATATTGATTTGAAAAAGGGAATGCAGCACATGGACGGTAAAACAGCCTTGCAATATGTACGCTTCCGTCATGATGCGACTTCCGATTTTACGCGCACGGAGCGGCAGCGCAAATTCATTACCGAGCTTGGCGGTAAAATTCAGTCAACCTCATCTCTAATTAAACTGCCGAGTATTTTAAATAGCATTTCTCCTTATATTGAAACGAATCTGAGTACTACGGAAATGCTGCAATTGGCTTCATTGGGCTTTAATATCGATGCAACAACAGTAGCGAAGCAGCAAATCCCGCCGAATGAATTGGTGCGCGGGGAAACCATTAAGGGTGCGCAGGTGTTGGGTGTGGACGAAAGAAAGCTCAAGCGCTTCATACAGAATCTTTTTGAACAGGAGAACAAACCTGTGACCACGACGGTGGATGCTGCAACCACGATAAATGATACTCCATAACCCTCAAAGCAAGCGAAGTTCGTACGATGACGTACAACTTTGTTTGCTTTTGTGTTTATTTGGGTATAACCTTGTATATTTTGTTCCAAAAATATATCGTATCTATGAAGAATGTATACTCATTTGTGTAAAGAGAAGGGGAATGTGGTGTGGAAATAACTCCGGCATGGAAAGACCGATTCAAGAAGTTTTTTCTGAACAACAAGTTTGTGTTATTCCTGCTGGTACTGCTGCTGATCGGCTTGAATATCTTGGTGCTTACCAAAATTTCATACATATTCACACCTGTCATGGTGCTGCTGAAGACGATAATTCTCCCTGTCATTTTATCCGGCGTCTTGTACTATCTGCTCAATCCATTGGTTGATGTACTGGAGCGCAATAAGGTGAAACGAATATACTCCATTATTGTACTGTTTTTGCTCATTATAGGGGTTATAGCGATTGTGGTTACATCGGTAGTACCTGTAATCCGCGATCAAATACAGGGGCTTATCCAGAATTTCCCTGCCTATAGCGAGCAAGTACAACGACAATTCGAGAAACTGATCGGCAGCGATTTTGTAAACCAGTTCCAGAACACCATTCAAATTAATCCATCTGAGCTGGCCTCCAAAGCTTCTGAAAAGTTATCTAGCTTTATTAATAATGCATGGACGGGTGTGGGCAGCTTCTTGGGCGTGGTTACAGAAACGGTACTTGCGATTGCCACGGTTCCATTTATTCTGTTCTACTTGCTAAAAGATGGACACAAGCTGCCACAGTTTATCCTGAAAATGCTCCCGCCTATGTTTCGTAAAGAAACAGATCGCATTATGACCGAAATGAACCATCAGGTCAGTTCCTATATTCGTGGGCAGATTATTGTCAGCTTCTGTATTGGGGCGCTGTTGTATATTGGTTACCTAATCATTGGATTAGACTACTCTCTGACGCTTGCAGTCATTGCATCCTTTACGAGCGTTGTCCCCTACTTAGGTCCCGTCATTGCCATTACACCTGCGTTAATTGTAGCCTTGGTCACCTCACCGATTATGCTGCTCAAGATGGTTATCGTGTGGACAGTCGTACAGCTCATTGAGGGTAAATTTATTTCTCCACAAATTATGGGCAAATCTCTTCGAGTACATCCGATCACGATTATCTTTGTTATTCTGACGGCAGGCAATTTGTTTGGTGTGGTGGGAATCGTACTGGCGGTTCCAGGTTACGCTGTCTTGAAAGTAATCGTTACACATCTGTACAGTTTCTTTAAAAAGCGTTCGCATCTCTATGAGGCGGATAAAGGGAACACAAGTCTTTACGAAAAATAAACTTTTCCACTATAAAATCGATATTGACCCCTCTTGGGTAACTGTGGCTTTGCGTGCTATAATTAATGTCTATCCTTATTCCAAAATAGAAAGGTCAGACTTTTATGATAAAACTCAGCATTCTTGACCAATCTCCGGTATCGGAAGGCATGACGCATGCGCAGGCATTACAAAAGACCGCTGAGCTTGCTATAGAGGCGGAACGCTTGGGTTATCATCGCTTTTGGGTATCAGAGCATCATTCTGCCGCAAATCTCGCAGGCTCCAGTCCGGAGGTACTGATTTCACATCTGGCCGCCCGTACCTCAACCATTCGAGTGGGGTCGGGTGGTGTGATGCTGCCCCATTACAGCGCTTATAAAGTAGCGGAAAACTTCCGTGTGCTGGAGGGATTGTATCCGGGACGCATTGATTTAGGTCTGGGACGAGCGCCCGGAGGAATGCCCATTGCTACCAGAGCCCTGCAAGAAGGCAAAATGCGAGGTGGTGTAGATCTATACCCTGAGCAGTTGGATGACCTGTTAGCTTATTTACATGACAGCACGGGCAATAATCACCGTTTCGGTTCGCTACAGGCGATGCCGCTTATAGAAACTGTACCGGAAATATGGTTGCTCGGCTCCAGTGGTGATAGCGCAGGTCTGGCAGCCGAGCGTGGCGTGGGCTTTGCGTTTGCGCAGTTCATTAATGGTGAAGGCGGCACAGGGGCTATGAAGGAATACCAGGAAAGCTTCCAGCCTTCCCAGCATAGTGACCAACCACGTTCGCTTGTTGCCGTATTTGCGATCTGTGCGGATACCGAAGAGGAGGCGAATCGGTTGGCTTCCAGTATGGACTTGTCTCTTGTTCTATTAGAGCAGGGAATACGCTCCGCTGGAACACCTTCCGTCGAAAAGGCACTGGCGTATCCGTATACGCCGTTTGACCGGATGCGGATTCGTGAGAATCGCAAACGTATGGTGGTCGGTTCGCCCGAACAGGTGAAGCGTCAGATTGAGCAGTTAAGTAAGGACTATAATGCACAGGAGATCATGGTTGCGAGCATTATTCACGACTTTGATGCCAAAATAAAATCTATACGTCTTATGGCTGAAGCATTTGGACTGTCTTCTATACAGTCATAATGCGATTCGCCGGATTTTAAAGATCACAGCTTCGAGGAGCTGTGATCTTTTTTTGAATTTTTTGAGGGAATATTGGATGATATGCACTGTATGATATAGGAAATAAACCAGTTAACACTTGATAATGATTATCAATATCTTTATTATATAAAGATAGAATGAAGTTTTGATGAAAGTCGTGCGTTAAGCCCGTGACTATATATATTGGATAAGGGAAAGGGATGATTCCAAATGTTTCGTCTGAAAACGGCAAATCTGGATATTGCTTATGAAGATCGATTGATTGTAGAAGATCTGAACGTAGAAATACCGCAAGGGAAAATCACAGCCTTGGTGGGCGCAAATGGTTCTGGCAAGTCCACCATTCTGAAGACGATGGCTCGCATCATGAATCCTAAGGGCGGCAGTGTTCTGCTTGACGGTAAATCCATTCATAAGCAATCCACCCGGGAAGTAGCTAAACAGCTGGCTATTTTGCCACAAAATCCGACTGCACCGGAAGGATTAACCGTGACGGAACTGGTATCTTACGGACGTTTCCCCTATCAAAAAGGTTTTGGTTCTATGAAAGCGGAAGATCGCAAAATGGTGGAGTGGGCCATTCAAGTAACGGGAATGAGCGAGTTCCACGATCGTCCGATTGATCAGCTTTCTGGCGGTCAGCGTCAGCGTGCCTGGATTGCTATGGCGCTTGCGCAGGATACGGATATTTTGTTTCTGGATGAGCCGACGACATTTTTAGATATGGCACATCAACTGGAAGTGCTGCATTTGCTAGAGTATCTGAATACTTCGGAGGAGCGCACCATTGTTATGGTCGTACATGATTTGAACCATGCAGCCCGGTATGCTCAGCATATGATTGCGATCAAAAAAGGGAAAGCTGAGGCGGTAGGAACTCCAACTGAGGTTATGTCCCCTGATGTGCTGCGTGAGGTGTTCGGGATCGAGGCGGATATTGTAACAGATCCTCGTACGGGTGTACCGCTCTGTCTTCCGTATGCTTTGGCTGGACAGCCTGCGGTAAGCCAAGCAGTAAAAGAAATGAATATGGAAGATAAGCAACCTGTGGGTTCTGTTGCTGAGCGACGTGATGCTAGAGCACAAGTAGCGGCAAGAGGTTAAAGAGGACATACCATGAGACCACTGGATTACGATCAACTTGAGCAACTAGCGAAAATAGTGAGGGTCACGCCGGAGGATGCAGTATATTCCGGGCCAGTGGCCGAATGGCTTGAACCAGAGAAGAGCCGCTCTGTGATGGAGTATTACGGCGATCTTCTACGTGCTGAAGACGATTTAACCGCAGCCGTTTATTTTGTGAACCAGTTGCGTGGTCTCGTGTTTGCACAGCATTTTATGGTGTCACTGTGTGAACGCCGTTTGGATCTGTCCGTATCTAATCTCAGATTTCATATTTGTTATGAAGGTCAATATCCCTCTATTAGCCTCCAGGTCATCGACCTAACAGAGCTGGACAATATGCGGAACAATGGGGATGACCATTCTTCCAAACAGGCTCAGCAAGTGTTACGTGACTTTTACAGTTTGCAGATGCGGCCCATATTGGAGGCAATAGCTGCAGTGGGGAGCGCATCTATTGGGCAAATGTGGGGACAGTTTCCGTTGACATTGCTGTATTTTAAGGATAGAGTACAGCCATCGTTGACTGATCCTCAGGATGTGGAGCGCTTTGAACAAGATTATATTTATGTGACACGTGAGCTGAAGGGAGAGGTATTCGGGCGTAAAAGAAATCCGTTTACGGTTCGTCTCATTGAATTGGACAATCCTTACCGCCCCGGTGAAAATACCTACATGAAACCGTCCTGTTGCCAATATTACAAGACAGGTGGAGGCCAGCGGTATTGTTATGCTTGCCCAAAAATGTCCGCTTCCGAACGCGGAGAACGCAGACTCGAAGTGATGGCATCACGGTAAAGTATCTGCGGATGTTGGCATGTCCGTCACGTTTTGGTTAAAATAGGTTATGTAACCTAAACCAAGCGACACGAAGGAGGATGCTGTATGTCTGTCTATTCACATAATGCCGTAACACCAGCGAATCAGGAGGTTTCTCTGGATACTTACACCGGTAAGGTGCTGGTTATTGCGAATACCGCCAGTAAATGTGGACTTACTCCGCAATATGGGGATTTGCAAAAGCTTTATGACGAATATAAGGATCGAGGATTAGTTGTATTAGGCTTTCCTTGCAACCAATTTGGCGGTCAGGAGCCGGGCAGCAGCGAGGAAGCGGCTGAATTTTGCCAACTGAATTACGGGGTTAGTTTCCCGGTATTCGCCAAAGTGGACGTCAACGGACCGGATACAGCGCCTCTGTTTGAATATTTGAAAAAGCAACAGCCTGGGGAACAGGAAGATGGGACAATTCAGTGGAATTTCACGAAATTCATTGTGAATCGTGAAGGTGTACCTGTGGGTCGTTTTGAACCGAAGGAGTCACCAGAAGCGATGAAAGCAGCCATTGAGCAATTGCTATAGTAGCTTTGCCTTAACTCCAAAGTATATGTTTAAAAAGGTCTGATTTCCTGCGTGTCTCCGGGAAACAGACCTTTTTTTTGTTCTCTACATGTGCATTTATTTAAGGGTGGTCGCATCATGTGAAAGTCGACTCCAAGGGCATAATCAGAGGGCTTACAGGGAAAACTGAATGAAGCAAAAAAATATTTCAGCAAACAGTTGATTTTGTATATCCTTTCTTTTTTAAATGTGGACAAATTGTGAATATCACGAAAAGCTATTGTAATGTGAAAAATATCACACTATAATAAGCGCATGAAGTGAAATAAATCACAAACGCAAACGAGCTGGTTACGTGAAACTATTCACAATTATTATACATTTTATGCCCACACACCAAGGAGGAATTTAACATGAAAGTAGCAGTTATCGGATGTACACACGCAGGCACGGCAGCTATCGTCAACACAGCTAAATGTTATCCAGATGCAGAAATTACCGTTTACGAGCGTAATGATAATATTTCATTTTTATCTTGTGGTATTGCGCTGTATGTAGGTGGTGTCGTCAAAGATCCACACGGCCTGTTTTATTCGTCTCCAGATCAACTGTCTGACTTGGGTGTAGTGACCAAGATGCTTCATGAGGTAACGAGTGTGGATACGGCAGGCAAGACGCTGCATGCACGTAATCTCCAAACAGGTGAAGAATTTACAGACACATTTGATAAATTAATTGTGACCACAGGATCATGGCCCATTATTCCAAAGCTGGAGGGCATTGAACTTGATCATATTTTGCTCTGTAAAAACTATAATCATTCCAATGATATCATTGAGAAAGCTCAGCACGTACAGAACATTACAGTCGTCGGGGCTGGATACATTGGTGTTGAACTGGTAGAAGCTTTTCAAATGAACGGTAAAAACGTAACGCTGATCGACAGTGCTGATCGTATATTGAATAAGTATTTGGACCATGAGTATACAGACCGGATTGAAAGTTCCCTGAAGGAACATGGCATTAAGCTGGTACTTGGCGAGACGGTGAGTCGTTTTGAGGGTACGAACGGTAAGGTGAGTAAAGTCGTGACCTCTAAAGGAGAATATGAGACAGAGCTTGTTATTCTCTGCATTGGTTTCCGACCTCAAACGGATCTGCTCAAAGGTCAGGTAGATATGTTGCCTAACGGTGCGATCATTGTGGATAACTATATGCAAAGTAGCTGCCCGGACGTGTTTGCAGCAGGTGATAGTTGTGCAATCCGCTATAATCCGACAGGTAAAACGGCTTATATCCCTTTGGCAACCAACGCAGTTCGTATGGGTACGCTGGTAGCACGTAATCTGGTACAACCAACGATTGCCTACATGGGAACCCAAGGAACTTCGGGTATCAAAATTTACGAAGACAATATCGCAGGAACAGGCTTGACGGAAGCGGCGGCAACGGACGAAGGCATGACTGTAGAAGCTGTAACCATTGAGGACAGCTACCGGCCTGAATTTATGCCAACCTCCGAAAAGGTATTACTGAAAGTGGTATATGAGCAGGAGACACGAAGAATTTTGGGGGCTCAAATTATGTCGAAGGTGGATTTGACGCAATCCATTAACACGCTATCCGTAGCCATTCAAAATCATATGACCATTGACCAGTTGGCCTTTGTCGATTTCTTCTTCCAGCCGCATTATAACAAGCCTTGGAATTTCCTGAACGCAGCAGGTTTACAAGCATTGCCTACAATATCCGAACGGAACCCAGTTACTGTATAATTCGGTTTGTCTGTGACATTGTTCATAAGTTTGTCAACAATCTGAGGCGTACGGACGAATCCTTATAGTACAATATAGAGTAGCATAAGGATCAGGGGGGAAGTAGCTTATGGGTTTGTTTTATATCCTTTTTCTTGTAGTCGTGGCGCTGGTAGGCCTCGGTGGAGTTATTTGGTTCTTGAGAGCAGTTGAAAAGGAAGAATACAATTAAATGTAAAGCGCGTAGTAGCGCAGTAGATGTAATAATACAGAAAGACAGTCCTTTTTCCAAGGGCTGTTTTTTTATAGTTGAGAAAGTGATTTTTTTCACAAACATAATCACTGATTTTAAATAAAATATGAAAGAAGAATATTTTAGTGAAAAGATATTAAAGGAGCGGGGACATATGGCGAGCTATAAACCGGGGCAAATTGCTGAAAAGACGGTGGAAACAGGAGTGGCCAAGGCGAACAACCCGTGGACTGTGGCGGTGGTACTGGGATTTTTGGCAGGTGCATTTATTGCACTCGGGTTTTTGCTGGATATACGTGTTATTGCAAGCGCGCCTAAAGAATGGGGAAGCATTGCCACCTTTATTGGAGCTGCGGTGTTCCCCGTAGGTTTGGTATTAGTTTTGATCGCCGGCGGAGAATTGCTGACCGGCAATATGATGGCGGTCCCTTTGGCGAGATGGGCAGGACGGATTAAGACAGGAGCCATGCTTCGTAATTTGGCGATTATTACGCTCAGTAATTTTGCAGGTGCGTTATTCGTTGCATTTTTCTTTGGGCATGTGCTGGGTTTGACAGAAACGGGCCCTTACCTGGACAAAGTGGTGGATATGGCAGGACATAAGCTACATGAAAGCTTTTTGCAGTCTTTTATATCGGGTATAGGATGTAACTGGCTCGTAGCACTGGCTGTATGGCTGGCATATAGCACAGACTCTATCGGTGGCAAAATTATGGGGATTTGGTTCCCGACAATGGCCTTTGTCGCTATTGGATTTCAGCACGTTGTTGCCAATATGTTTCTCATTCCGGCGGCTATTTTTGCAGGCCACTTTTCGTGGGCAGATTATGTTATGAACTTCATTCCGGTCTGGCTGGGGAATTTGGTAGGAGGTAGCCTGTTTGTGGCTGGAGCCTACTGGTTGGCCTATTTGAAAAAGCCTCAAACCAACGCACTTCCAGCGAATGAATCTCCAACTACTTCTTCGGTTGCACATCAAATCCGTTGAGTGGTCCTGCTTAATTACGGTACTTTAAACAGCAATGAACAAAGCAAATCCGCCATGACAGGCCCGGGGGAACGAAACCTGTCATGGCGGATTTTTTTGGGAGTGGTCCATGATTTGGCATGGAGGATGAGTGTGCTCTCGTCCATGATGCCTTGATCTTTTTTTACCCTCGGTAAGATATGATGAAACAGGATGTTGAAAAAAATTATGATTCTAAAAAAATCCGTTTTGCTCTATGCAGCAGACGGATTTTTTTAATATTTTGGAGAGCGGCTGTGTGGGAAAATCCTTCTCTTGCCATAGGCCAAAGCTGTGGATATGATAAGATCAGTGTAATTTTTGGAAACGGTAACGGAAAGGAGCATCAACACTATGGATCATCGTAATAGCGCGCCTCCTGAGGCCACGCCTCAACAAGACTTACAAATGGGGCAGCGGATGACGGAGCAGCAGGACGGTATCTTTCCAGCTGTATGCCCGTTAGATTGCCCGGATACGTGTGGGCTCCTGCTTCACAAGGAAAATGGAAAGATAGTCAAGGTGACTGGGAACCCGGATCATCCTATTACCAAAGGGGCTATTTGTAACAAAGTTCGCAATATGACGGAGCGGGTATATGATCCTGATCGGGTGCTCTATCCGTTGAAACGTATAGGCCCCAAAGGAGAAGGGAAATTTGAACGTATTAGCTGGGAGGAGGCAGTCGATACCATTACAGGTCGGTTCAAGGAGCTGATACGTATGGACGGACCGGAATCTATTCTCCCCTACAGCTTTTATGGCAATATGGGCGTATTGAGTGTGGATGGAATGGACCGCAGATTTTTTAATGCGCTGGGTTCAAGCCAACTGGATCAGACGATATGTAGCGTGGCAGGGAATGAAGGCTGGGCGTCCGTTATGGGTTTTAAGGGCGGCACCAGCCCGGAGGACACAGAGGATGCAGACCTCATTATTGTGTGGGGCGGAAATGTCATCAGCACCAACATGCATCAGGTAGTATTGGCTGAGAAAGCACGTAAAAAAGGTGCTAAGGTAGTTGTTATTGACGTTCATCGCAACCGGACGGCGCAATGGGCGGATTGGTTCATTCCGTTATATCCGGGGACGGATACGGCGCTCGCGCTGGGTGTTATGAATGTGCTGTTCGATCAGGGACTGACGGACGACGAATTTTTACGTCGCTACACGGTAGGTCATGAGGAACTGCGCGAGCATGTTAAGTCGTATACACCAGAGCGGGTTTCGCGGATTACTGGCGTGCCGGAAGCGGATATTATCCGTTTGGCGGAAATGTACGGAACTGCGCGAGCAGCGTATATCAATATCGGTAATGGGCTTCAGCATCATGATAATGGCGGTATGAACGTACGCGCGGTTACATGCTTGCCCGCGCTCACTGGACAATGGCTGAAGCACGGTGGGGGAGCGTCGCGCTCCAATGGCGCTTACGCCAAAATTAACGGTGCCCATCTGGCGCGTCCTGATCTGCGACAGAACCCGGATGCCCGGGTGATCAACATGAACCGGATCGGAGAAGCGCTGCTACAGAAGGAACAGCCGATTAAGGCGTTATTTGTATACTGCAGTAACCCGGTAGTTGTAGCTCCCGATTCGGAACGGGTGACTAAAGGATTTGAACGAGAGGATTTGTTCACAGTCGTACATGACCTGTTTCTTACGGATACGGCCCGTTATGCCGATATTGTGCTGCCTGCAGCGTCTTCCTTTGAAGGTACAGACCTATATAAATCCTACTGGCATCACTATGTCCAGATGCAGGAACCCGTCATTGCTCCACTCGGGGAAAGCAAAAGCAATTATGAGCTGTTTAGCCTGCTCGGACGGGCTATGGGCTTTGACGAAGCTGCCTTTACGGAAAGTGAAGAGGACATGATCGTGGGCGCGCTTGATAATCCAACGAACCCTTATCTCAACGGTGTAACTTTGGGAGCCTTGAAAAAATCACCTTTTGTAAAGCTCGATATGACGCCAAAGGCTACTTATTTGGATCGTTTAACCACGCCTTCAGGCAAGATTGAGTTGTATTCGGAAAAAATGAAACAAGCAGGTCTGCCCGCGATGCCTTCTTATGTGCCGCTGATTGAAGGGTACGACGGAGAGCATCGACCGCAAGCGGACGAGCGGTATCCATTAATGTTTATTTCACCGCCAAACCATAATTTTCTGAATTCTACTTTCGCTAACTTGCCCAAGCATCAGCGACTGGAGCGGGAGCCCTTGCTACAAATTCACCCGGAGGATGCTCAAACAAGGGACATCGCGGATGGGGACCCGGTTACCGTATGGAATGATCGGGGGACGTATGAGCTGAAAGCCAAAGTCACCGATCTGATGCTGCCCGGTACAGTGATTAGCCAGGGATTATGGTGGGAAGGCAAAGGACGCAGACAGCGTGCCAATGTGTTAACCTCTGATCGGCTGTCGGATATGGGACAGGGGGCTACTTTCTTCTCAACGGTGGTGAATGTGAAGCGCCAATGAGATAATGCCTTTTATGGCGTCAGATGCAAAAGGAGAAACAAAAGATATGAAATGGTTGGAGTCTTATCCGAAAGAAGTGAAAGTGTTTCTCGTTGCTAGTCTGATTAATTCCGCTGGAAGTTCCCTGATGTGGCCGTTGGTTAGCATGTATGTGTTTGACGAGCTAAACCGTAGTATGGGAGATGCAGGGATTGCGATTTTAGTGCAATCTCTGGGCGGAATTTTTGGTCAAGTGCTGGGCGGAGCCCTCTATCACCGTATTGGAGCCAAGAAACTGATTGTTGGCTCACTCGCGATGAACGCGCTGGGACTTCTCGCGCTTCCATTTACCAGTGGCCATTGGGTAGCGTTTGTCATCATGATGGGCTTTATCGGCTTTTTTAATGTCGTATCTGTGCCGGCGATTCAGGCCTTTGTAGGTTTTCGTTTCGCTGACCGTCGTGGTGAGCTGTTTAATATTATTTATGTCGCTAACAATATTGGGGTTGCAGTGGGTACGGGATTGAGTGGCGTTCTGGCTGACCTTTCCTATCAGCTCAGCTTTGTGATGAATGGGGTGACTTCTGCGGTATTTGCCGGATTCTTCTGGTCTTATCTCAGTAGGGTGGATCGGGAAGAGGGAGAAGTGCAGCTCAGTAAGTCCGTGAAAAAAAGAGAGGAAATACCAGCTCGATTGCTGTTTCGTGATACCAGACTGTATCTCTTTGTGGGGTTAGGTTCGCTTTTTTTATGGTTCGGGAATTCGATCTGGAATACAGGAGTGTCTCCCCATATTATTGAGCAGGGCTTGCCTAAAACGATGTATGGATTACTATGGACACTGAATGGTATCCTTATTTTTGCCGCACAGCCGATTATTTTCTGGATAAAACGTCTGTATGCCCGGCATGCTTCAGCCCAAATGACATGGGCCGGCGGATTTTACTTATCTGCTTATATCGTCATGCTGGGTACACAGAACTATACGGGGATGATATTCGCTATGGTCCTGGCGACCCTGGGAGAAATGCTGATTGCACCTGCGGTTCCTGCGTTCCTGTCTGATCATGGAGGTCGGGGTGCACCCTTTTACATTGGACTTGTGGGGGGCATTGGCGCAGCCGGACGGGTAATGGGACCTTATATTATGGGGAAGTTATATGATGGCGGTGGGTTACCGCCTACACTTTGGCTGGCAGCGGGCGTAGCAGTGTTGTCGATCCTGTTTTTCGTCCTGCATAGCTGGTTGAACGGTTACCGACATGATTTGGATACTTTTGATACTACTTCCAAGTCTGATGTTCCCAGTTCTTAAGTCCTAATAAAAGTTCAGTAATGAGCTGTGATTATGGTACAATAAGTGACGTATGATTGCAGTTATTGCTTCAGGAAAGCCTTCACAGGAAGGATTGAAAGGAATTGTTTACAAGTCAACCCTTGACGATACGTCATTCGGAGATGAAGGATGCTCCTGATCTGATTGCGCTGGATGAATTGGTATGGAATGAACGCACGGCTCCCGCTTCGCTGTCCTGGAAGTCGCGCGGAGAGTTTTTGCGCAATACGCCTCCAGGCTCTCAACTGGTCGCCATCGAACAGGAAGTGCTCTGCGGGTATATTGGATTTCGTCCTCCAACGCTGTTGGCTAGTAATTGTCATGTACTCGAAATAAATATAGCTGTACATCCAGCCTATCATCGCAAAGGTATTGGGACGGCGCTCATGAACTCCATGAAGGACATTGCAGCTGCCGAGGGCATACGCAAATTAAGTTTGCGGGTACTCTCGTGTAACATGGAAGCCCTTATGTTTTATGAAAAATGCGGTTTCGCGATTGAAGGACGTTTGCATGAGGAGTTTTACATAGCAGGCCAATTCGTGGATGATGTGTTAATGGCCTATTTCTTAAAATAGGCGGGAGGCTACAGACAGTAATATTCGGTTTTATGTCCGGCCTAAACCAACAACGCCGCAGACCTGATCAGGTCTGCGGCGTTGTTGTACAATACAATATTACCGAAGTTGCTTCCATTCATTTTGGAGCATACCGTACACTGCGTGGTTCATGTAGCCGTCGGGCAGCAATTCCGCTTCGCGTACAATGCCTTCGAGCACAAAGCCCAAACGTTCCGGAATGCCGCGGCTACGGCGGTTCGTAGTTGCGCATCGGATTTCGACCCGATGCAAGTCCAGCTCCATCAAAGCATATTCAACGAATACGCGGCAGGCGCTAGTCATTAGGCCTTGTCCTTCGTACCCGTGTCCAAGCCAATATCCGATGCTAACGGAGCGGTGAGTCCAATTGATCTCATGGTAGCTGATGATGCCAGCAAGCTCGTTGTCTATCCAAATTCCGGCGGTCAGACTACCGTTCTCTGCGGCTTGTTTCAAGGCGCCCTGCACGAACTGCTCTGTGTGGCTGATTTCCGTGGTAGAGTCTACCCATGGAAGCCATTGACGCAGGCGGTCACGGGACATTTCGATCAGCTCAAACAGAGGCTGCACATGCTCCTTGGTGAGCGGCCGAAGGACTGTGCGTTCGTCCAACGCATATGTAAACATGATTGATCCCCTCTTTCACTCGGAAAATCGCTAAACCAGCCAGTCTAGCATTTAATCCCATGCTACCTTATTCTGCGAGAGTCGTCAAAAGGGAGAGGAAGCTTCAAATTCAATAGGTCCCACAAGGAACCGTTCATGCTCGTATACATATTTTAGATCCAAATCCCCTACAAATTCGGTTGGGGATACACTGCCAGATAAAGTGGCTTGCAGAGGAAGCTGTTCAGCATCATACATTACGACAGAGCTAAAATCGAGATACTTTGTAAATTGGGCTGGATCATCGTAAAATACGGATGCTTTAGGGTTTATCGTGTGTGTAACACCGTCAATCGTGACAGCAATATGAACCTGGCGGTTGTGGTCACGTAGCTCCACTGAGCTATGTACGCGCTGGGACACAGCATCTACTGCCGATTCGACCGCATATTCTTCCATCGTGCGTGCGTTAACAATATGCAATTCCTGCAATTCGACACCCGTTCCCGAGGCACGTGTGAGGATCACGACGGCTTCACGGACACCATCCCCGTTCACATCCCTGTAAAATAATTGTGGTGCAGTGGAGATATCCGCCGAGCCTGACCATCGGAATGTGCGGCGTTGCTGGCCGATTTCCAGTACAGCTGATTGGAATAATCCCTGTGACGGATTAACGGCATATAAGCGGACGGATGAGTCTTCTGGAGCGCTGGCTAGCGGACGAGATTGTACGGTTTCGTTCACTGGGTCCGATGAAGGATGGCCGGAAGTCATGACGGAAGAGGACAAAAGCATAGACAGCAGGATCACAATGAGTAGCTTAAACACGGGTGGGTCTCCTTTTCCGGGCAAAATAAAAGATATATACACTATAACGAATTTATTTGCCGAAAATGTTAACTCTTTTTCATAACTTGTCACTTTTTTTGCTGAAGAGAGCATAAGGATTTTCATTTTATTGAGTTATGCGGTGTGAAAGGGTATATTTAAGGGAACAGGTTTTACACAGATTATACGGAAGAAAGGTTGATTAGCGTGGAGAAGCCGATCACTCCCCCCAATTTTATTAAAAATGTTATTGAAGAGGATCTACGTACGGGTAAGGTAAAGGAGGTTGTTACACGATTTCCGCCTGAACCAAACGGATATTTGCATATTGGACATGCCAAAGCTATCTGGATCAATTTCTCGTTGGGAGATGAATTCGGAGGACGCACAAATTTGCGTTTTGACGACACCAATCCGGCGAAGGAAGACACGGAATACGTGAACTCCATTCAGGAGGACGTGAAGTGGCTCGGTTATGAATGGGAGGAAAAACATTTTGCCTCCAATTATTTCGAAGAAATGTACAAGCGTGCCATCTTGCTGATCCAAAAGGGTAAAGCCTACGTGGATGATCAAAGCGCGGACCAAATCCGTGAAACTCGTGGCACATTGACCGAACCGGGGCAAAATAGCCCTTATCGGGATCGCAGTGTGGAAGACAATCTGAAGCTGTTTGAAGAGATGCGTGCAGGCAAATACCAAAATGGTGAAAAGGTGCTGCGTGCCAAAATTGATATGGCTTCAGGAAATATTAATTTACGTGATCCGGTTATTTACCGCATTTCACACACAGCACATCACAATACAGGCGACACATGGTGTATCTATCCAATGTACTCCTATGCTCATCCGCTGGAAGATGCGATTGAGGGAGTAACGCACTCGCTCTGTTCGCTGGAATTCGAAGATCAGCGCCCGCTGTATGATTGGGTTGTAGCTGAATGTGAGATGGAAAAGGTACCGCACCAATACGAATTTGGACGGCTGAACCTGGCTCAAACCGTAACCAGCAAGCGTAAGCTCAAGCTTCTGGTCGATGAAAAGCACGTAGATGGTTGGGATGATCCGCGTATGCCGACGATTTCCGGTTTACGTCGTCGCGGCTACACGCCGGAGGCCATCCGCAACTTCGTATATGAGACAGGCATTTCCAAAGCCTACGGAGTCATCGATTTGCAGGTACTGGAGCATTTTGTACGTGAGGATTTGAAGCTTAAGGCACCCCGTACGATGGCAGTTATAGATCCGCTGAAGGTGGTCATTACGAACTATCCTGAAGGACAAGTTGAAATGCTGGAGGCGGAAAACAATACTGAAAATCCGGAACTCGGTACACGCCAAATTCCGTTTTCCCGTGAGATTTATATCGAGCGTGAGGACTTCATGGAAAATCCGCCGAGCAAATACTTCCGTTTGTTCCCTGGTAATGAAGTACGTCTTAAGCATGCTTACTTCATTAAATGTAACGATGTGATTAAGGACGCAGACGGAAATGTAACGGAAATCCACTGTACCTATGATGTAGAAACCAAGAGCGGATCAGGCTTTACTGGACGTAAAGTGAAAGGCACGATCCACTGGGTAGAGGCTACTCAGGCTGTACCTGCCGAATTCCGTTTGTATGAGCCTTTGATTAACGCAGAGAACACGGAAGAGATTGAAGAGGATGCATCGGAAAAAACATTCCTTGACCAATTGAACCCGAACTCTTTGGAAATTGCTCATGGCTATGTCGAGCCGAACATGAAAGAAGCTCAATCACAGGACAAGTTCCAATTTTTCCGTCATGGTTATTTCAGTGTCGATCCGAAGCTTTCCCAACCGGGTAAGCCTGTATTTAACCGTGTTGTATCGTTGAAAAGCTCTTTCCAATTGCCTAAGCAATAGGCTGGTGGAAAGTGTGGAAGAGATGGTAGCTTCGTGCGACCAAGTTGAAAAGGAGTCTGCCGTCGGCAGACTCCTTTATTTTACGCATGCACACTCTTTATACATGGTCATTGACTTGACGATACTCTATTGTCTTTGCTAACAAGCCAGAAGGGAAGAGGGGATAGCTCATTCCTCTAGTGTTGTTAAGGGGCTTCTTCTATTCGTTTGTGCCCGCTGGCAGTCCTGGCTGATAACCGTTCTTGTACAGCATATACCACATGATAGCGAATCCCGCAGATCCAAGCAGGGCGAAGAACACCCCTGCATGGTACATCATTTCTCCACCAAAGTTCTGGAATAGCCAACCTCCCGCAAAACCTGCTACGATACCGGATATACCACTCCAGGTCAAGGTATATACGGCCTGTCCGGATGATCGGTATGCTGCAGGGGTAAATAGGACGGTCAACTGGGTGCCTACATAGAAGTATCCACCGAAGGTGACGCAATGAAGTGCCTGAATGAACACAATCTGAATCGGGTCTGTAGCCAGAGCCATCAGTTCCCAACGTAAGGCAAACAGCAAACTGACGAGTGCCAAACAGCCGACCATCACGGTCATTCTTTTCTTCAAGAAGCGATCAAACAGCAAAAATACAATAATTTCGAATACCGATGACATAAAAACAGCAAAACCGAGCATCTGTTTGGACCCACCCAGCTCGGTGATGTACAGGGACATAAAGGCGCTGTTGATCGAATTCGGGATGGATACAAGGATGCCCAATAAAATAAAGGATATAAAGTATCCGTTCATTAAAACACTGCCAAAGCCGCGCAAATGAATGGTTGCTGTCTCCACAGTGCTTTTCAGTGGTGGAATCGACAAGGTGCAGATCAATGCAGCCAGAAGAAGT
Source organism: Paenibacillus sp. FSL H7-0703 (assembly GCF_038003485.1). Taxonomy (NCBI): domain Bacteria; kingdom Bacillati; phylum Bacillota; class Bacilli; order Caryophanales; family Paenibacillaceae; genus Paenibacillus; species Paenibacillus sp. FSL H7-0703. The sequence continues at coordinate 3,725,408 of NZ_JBBOPF010000001.1, forward strand.
ACCGTAAAGATGGTGGATATGCTGGATATCCCCGTTTGGTCAATAACTATGCCGGCAACTGCTGCTGTCACAGCCCAACCGAAGGAGCCCCATATACGGAATGCGCCAAATTTCCGGTCTGTGCCCTCAATATAGCTGAGAATTAGGCTGTTGCTTTGCGCAAATAAAGGGCTTTGGAAAAAATAAAAACCAATCATCGACACATAAATCATGATATACGTATGGACATGAAACAAAGCTTGTAGCAATAACAAGGTACCTATAATCATAAATAGCAGAATACGTCGGAGGTTACGGCTCCGGTCGCTTGTATAGCCCCAAAAAGGGTTCGCGAATACGGATACAAAAGGCCCGATGGCCATCAGACTCCCGATCTCCAGCTTGTCCATGCCGATATCTTGCAGATACAACGGGAAGAAGCTGGAGAAAATGACCATAGCTCCATATAGAAAAAAATTATACAGTTTTAAGGAATATAGAGGAGTCTCTTGAATTTCTCTCTTTTGCAAGACAAGCCATTCCTTTCTTAGCCCGATAGAGAACTGCGCATCGATGCCGATCTGTGGGGAGGTTCTTTATTCCAATGTATCATGTGTTGAAAGGGTTAACAAACCAATAAATTAACAATTATGTAATAATTATTAGAAGATACTAATTTGATAATGGTTTAAGCAAACTTAAAGATTATTTCGCTATTTTACTAGTTATTGTTTTTGTTGTTCCAAGGGGCGACATGTAGACGAGCTACAGCATTGGAGACTATATATGGTTAGTCCAAGTAAATGTTTGGTTAGTTACAAAATCTTTATTTATAGATAGGTTCTTAAGACCTAAAGTTTATACATAGAATAACCGATACTTAATCCATAATCAGGAGAATTTAGGATTATTTTTTTCTGAATAAAATACATTGTCGCAGATATTACATAAAATCAGAATACTATGCTTCATAAGAAACTATATAGGTTTAATCGACTGGCCTGTATAGTTGGTTTTATGAAATATCCGGGTGGAAAGGGATGGAAAATGGCATTACAGCATCGTAGAGACAATTCCTTGTACCGCCGATTTCCTCGGCTTCTTTTGCTTCAGGCAGGAGAAGGAAGTGAGTTGGTGACTTCTGAAACCAACGAGCCCAATTTAGTACTGACTCGTGAGGGGAAATCATATTATTTGCATGATCTTGAGCAGCCTGGGCGGGAAGCAGAATTATTTATTTCGGGCTTTAAAGAAGTTAAACCTCAAGCGCACGTGATCTTTTTTGGTATAGGACTTGGGTATCATGTCCGTGAATTTCTGCGTAGACACCCGAATACCAGCTTCTCCGTCGTCGAGCCGGACATTGATGTGATGAATACTTTTTTACAGCATCTGAATGAAACCGATTGGCTGGCTGATAAGATGATCGAAGAGGTTATGGTAGGAGGAATGACTGGAGAAACAATCGGTACACTGCATAGGTTGGTTGACCGTGTATCTGGGGTCCTTGTTGTTCCATGGCTCCCGTATCGTTCCTTATTTGCTGCGCAATTAAAGAAATTTAATGAAATATTGTACAAAATGGTCTCTAACAAGAAGGACAAAATGGCTATCAATAACGTGTACGAAAAAAAATGGGCGTTAAACAGTATTCATAATTTCCCTTATATTTTACATAGTTCAAATTTTTTGCACGCGGGCTCAGAGCATATTAGGGACAAGCCAGTCTTAGTAATATCTGCTGGCCCTTCGCTTAACGACGAAATTGAACACCTGCGACATATTCGTGAGCACAATCTTGCTTATCTGTTTACAGTAGGATCGGCAGTGAACACGCTGGTGGAGCATGGCATTTATCCGCACGGCACGTTCAGTTATGACCCGAACGAATACAACGTAAACGTAATTCAAAAGGTGATCGACAAGCGAATTGATTCAATTCCACTTATTTTCGGCAGTACGGTCGGTAAACACACACTCGATCATTATCCAGGTCGTCTTATGCATATCATCATTTCTCAGGATGAACTCTCCAAGCACGTATTGCGGACACCGGAGGGAAATAAACCAACGATTATTAACGATGCTCCTTCAGTAGCGGTCATTGCACTCCAATGTCTGATCCAGATGAAAGCAGACCCTATTGTGTTGGTGGGGCAAAATTTAGCCTATCGGGATGAACAATATTATGCTGAGGGGATTACTCATGCCCAAGGTGTTCCAGCTAGTGCGGATTTGCCGCGTGTAGAAGGCGTTCATGGCCAACAGGTGGTTACACGACATTCTTTTATCAAAATGAAAACAGAGATGGAGTTTTACATTAGTACAGTGAAGGGAACCGAATTTATAAACACAACGCGTGAAGGTGCTGTTATTAAGGGAACATCTTTTCAGAACTTGGAAGAGATCATCCAGACACGGTTAAAAGGTGTTATTGACGACACGTGGCTGCAAACCAGCAGTAATTCGGAATACGATCTCTTGTTTCTGAGGTCACGCATTGAAGAGCTTCAGCGGGAAAAAGAGGTTTTTCAAGCCATTATGGAGCAGATTCATCATGTATTGCTCGGCATCAAACATAAGCTCAGTCTGAAGCAGGCCAATATGCTGAACGAGTCCTTTGGACAGTTTGACGACTTATTTGCCTCATTATTAGGTAATTGTTTTTTCAAAATATATGTTCTGCCTCGCCATCGTATGCGGTATGAGTTTTTGTACAGTAAAATGGACGCCATTCAGAGCAGCAGGAATCCTCTGATCAGAGGGGAACAAATTTTGCTATACTTCGGAGATTTCATATGGAAATGCCAGCAGGATTATATGGAAATCAAGAACGAGATTCATGAATTTCACCGTTCCATTCACACCTAGATAAAAAGGAGCACGTATATGAGCAAGAATAAAAGAAATAAGAATCATGTAAATCGAATGATTAAGGCAGGTGTGCTGACAACACAGGTGCTCAGCCTGGCAAACCCCTATATTTCAGCAGCGTTTGCATCGGAGAGCGTAAGCAGCAATACAACGGAGAATGTGTCGGTGTCAGACGGGTTCATACAAGACGCTCCTTCATCCCGCGTGGTTTCATCAGTCTATATGCAGGCGCAAATGGACGAGCCACCTCATTATGTCTATACATACCCCCGTGAATATGCGCATACGGTCACGCCAGACTTGGGAATGGCATTCAGTGAAGAGGTGCAACTGGGCGCAGGCCATCTGATGGTGCATCAGAAAGATGGAAGTGAAGTGGGAAGAATAAACATAAGTGGGGGAGCGATCACAGGGGGAGATATCCATTTTAGTGGTCGTAATGTGGTGATGAAACTGGACCACCCGCTGGCGGACAGCACCCAGTACTATGTAGAAGTTAGCTCGGGTATGTTTGTAGATAGCGCGGGTCAAGGGACTAACGCGATTTGGGATAAGAATACGTGGAACTTCCAGACAGCAGACACTACCGCGCCGAAGTTGGTAAAGAGAAGAACGCCTGAAGGATTGGAGCTCAGTGGTGCAGGCCAGTATGCAGGCTTTATATTGGAGTTCAATGAGCCGATGAAGTGGAACCAAGGCTATGTAAGGCTTCACGAAGCCTCAGGTGGGGCAGTGGTTCGTGAACTGCGAGTATCCGGTGCAGGGAATTTAAACAGTACGCTAGAAGGACATGATAATGTAGTCGAATTTATGCTATCAGGCGGGCTGGAGGAAGGAAAGTCTTACTATCTGGAAATCACCTCGGGAGCCCTAACGGATTTGGCAATGAATCCGTATGTGGGTACGCGTATTCCAGAGGAGTGGACGTTCCGCGTGCAAGATGAGAGACCCTATTATACCTATATGTCCCCCCACGGAAATATGTGGACGCTCACACCGGAGTTGGGAATGGCATTCAGTGAAGAGGTGCAACTGGGCACAGGTCATCTGGTGGTGCACCAGAAGGATGGAAGTGAAGCGGGTCGGATTAACGTGAGCGGTGGTACAGTCGTAGGTGGCACGGTACATATCAGTGGTCAGCATGTGCGCATGGAACTGGATCATCCACTGGCAGATAGCACCCAGTATTATGTGGAGGTCAGCTCGGGTATGTTTGTAGACCGTGCGGGTCAGGGGTCAAATGCGATTTGGGACAAGAACATGTGGAACTTCCAGACAGCAGACACCACCGCGCCGAAGTTGGTAAAGAGAAGAACACCTGAAGGATTGGAACTCAGTGGTGCAGGCCAGTATGCAGGCTTTATATTGGAGTTCAATGAGCCGATGAAGTGGAACCAAGGCTACGTAAGGCTTCACGAAGCCTCAGGTGGGGCAGTGGTTCGCGAACTACGAGTATCCGGTGCAGGAAATTTAAACAATACGCTAGAAGGACATGATAATGTAGTCGAATTTATGCTATCAGGTGGGCTAGAAGAAGGAAAGTCGTACTATCTGGAAATCACCTCGGGAGCATTGACGGATTTGGCAATGAATCCGTATGTGGGTACGCGTATTCCAGAGGAGTGGACGTTCCGCGTGCAAGATGAGAGACCCTATTATACCTATATGTCCCCCCACGGAAATATGTGGACGCTCACACCGGAGTTGGGAATGGCATTCAGCGAAAAGGTCCAACTAGGCACAGGCCATCTGGTGGTGCACCAGAAGGATGGAAGTGAAGCGGGCCGGGTTAACGTGAGCGGAGGTACAGTCGTAGGTGGCACGGTACATATCAGTGGTCAGCATGTGCGGATGGAACTGGATCATCCACTGGCGGATAGTACCCAGTACTATGTGGAGGTCAGCTCGGGTATGTTTGTAGACCGTGCGGGTCAAGGTACCAATGCGATTTGGGACAAGAACATGTGGACCTTCCAGACAGCAGACACTACCGCGCCGAAACTGGTGAAAAAGAGATCACCGGAAGGGTTGGAGCTCAGTGGAGTAGGCACGTATGCCGGTTTTATGCTGGAGTTCAACGAGCCCATGAAGTGGAACCAAGGCTATGTAAGACTCCATGAAGCCTCAGGTGGGGCAGTGGTTCGCGAACTGCGAATATCGGGTGCAGGAAATTCGAATTTTACGTTAAAAGGCGAGGAAAATATAGCGTACATTGAGCTATCAGGTGGGTTGGAAGAAGGAAAGTCGTACTATCTGGAAATTACCTCGGGGGCGCTAACAGATTTGGCAATGAATCCGTATGTGGGGATGCATACTCCAGAGGAATGGGCGTTCCGCGTACGAGATGAGCGCTCACATCGTTCTAAGGATAAAGAAACGTCAGCTCAGGATACCTCGTCAGCGGCTTCCCCAACAGAGACTAAGACTGGTGTCCTATTAACAGACGCTAAGAGGGTAACTGATAAGAGCCACACTATTCAACTTATTGGTTTGAATGATGGGGACGCCAGCCAAGCCCTGAATGTTACAAATGTTGACCAGAAAGAACTGATAGTTGATGCCTCGGGATACAGCAAAGCAGCAAAAGTAAGTATACCTTCTGACTTTTTAAAGGAATATGAGAGAGAAAATACAAAGGTGCCGATTAGTATTCACACGGCAGTAGCTCAGTTTACTCTTTCTGCTGAATTGGTTGGCAAACTGGCCTCATTATATCCTGAAGACAACCTAATCGTTGAAATTTCAGCGTTGACAGGCGAAAACAGTGCACAAGTAAGGCAGGCTATTGCTGACAGGGGTTTAGCGAATGTTGTGGTAAACCCGGTTGATTTCAAGCTTATGGCTGGAGATCAAGAGATCACTGAATTTTTTGGGCACTATGTGGAGCGAAAATTGATTGTGGATCATGAAGTTGATCCTGAGCATGTAGCGGCCGTATGGTTTGATCCTCAGACAGGTGTGTTGTCATCTGTTCCCGTATTGATTCGGAATGTAAATGGACTAACAGAGGCAATTATCAAATCAAATCATAACAGCATTTATGCTGTAGTCTCAGCAGACAAAAAGTTTAAGGATCTGGAGAATCATTGGGCACGAAAAGATGTCGAGATGCTGGCAAATAGGCTAATTGTCAAAGGCGTCCAGCCTGATATTTTTGAACCAAATCGGGCTGTAACAAGAGCTGAATTTGTGGCAATGCTTGTTCGCGGACTTGGTATGCAGGAGAAGCCGTTAACAGAGCCTTTTACAGATGTGAAAGAAAATGCCTGGTATGCTGGTAGTGTTGGAGCTGCGGTGGAAGCTGGTTTGATTCGTGGTTATGGGAATCAGTCATTTGAGCCAGAAAAGGTGATTACGCGTGAGGAGATCGCGGTCATTGCTGAAAAGGCTGCACATTACGCTCAGACTCTAAATGCCAGTCCTTCTAGTGAGAAATATAAAGAGGTTTACAGCGATGCATCTACTGTTTCTCCTTGGGCTCAAGATGCTATGGCGCAGGCTACAGAGCAAGGCTTAATTAAGGGTGTCTCTCCCGACTTGCTTGCGCCCAAACAGCAGGCGGCCCGGGCGGAGGCTACTTCCATAATAAAACGATTTTTGCAACTTATTAAGTTCACGAATTAAAAGTAACGAACTAGACGAATAGGCACCCTCTTTTTTGGCGATCCAGGTGGATCGCCATTTTTTATACTTTATATAGATGATATTATTAGATTTATTCGTGTTAATGATAGAGTTTGTCTAGCAAAAAGGAGGTGCGATGGTGATGGTGGAGGTGACTGGAATTATCGTGGCAGGTGGGCGCTCTAGCAGAATGGGACAGGACAAGGCGCTGCTTCAGCTGGGAGGGGTTACGGTACTGGAGAGAATAGCCGCTGTGTTGGGGCAGGTAGCAAAACGGGTTATTGTAGTGACCCGGGATACGCAACAGTATAGGGAGCTTGATCTGGAAACGACAAAAGACCTGTATCCCGGCTTAGGGCCTTTGAGCGGCATTCATGCGGGACTTTCTGCTTCCAGAACGGAGTGGGGCATTGTCGTTGCCTGCGATATGCCCTTTGTGCAGCCAGAGATATTGTGTGCTTTGCTTACTCACGCAACGAACTGGGCAGCGGCGCAAGAGACAAATAGTGAACAAGGAAAGCAACAAGTGCAAGGAGATCATACAACCTTGAGGGGAAAAGTCTCATCGCCCCAGCCAGTAGAACCAGCATTACAGGCAGTGATCGCCTCTGTGGATGGACGTATACATCCGCTGCTAGGCATATATCATCAAAGTGTGTTGCCGTCTGCCGAGCAATGTCTGCGTAGTGACCGTCTTCGTTTGATCGACTGGTTAGATTCATTGAACGTTCGTTATGAGATAGCGGGCAATTGGCCAGGTGCGAGCTTAGAGATGTGGCGGCAAGCTGTGTTTAATATGAACTACCCGCAAGATTATCAGACTACAGTGGAGCAATTGGAGCATATACAAAAACGTACCGAACGTGCACAGAACCTGGAAAAACCAGAACGATAACCACATCAAGAACGGAAGGAAATAACAGGAGATGAGAGAGAAGAAGTGTAATGATTTTGAGGGGAGTACATAACATGCTGGAAGCTATTATCCATGCTGTTTTATTGGCATTGGGATTGATTTTGCCTTTGGGGGTACAAAATGTATTTGTGTTTAATCAGGGGGCGTCCCAGTCGCGATTTCGCAATGCACTGCCTGCTGTCATTACAGCGGGTGTCTGTGATACAATCCTGATCACGCTTGCGGTTGGGGGCGTGTCTCTTATTTTGCAGCAATTTCTATGGCTCACGAACGTACTCTATGCGGCGGGCTGTTTGTTTCTGCTGTATATGGCCTGGACTTTATGGAGATCGAAGGCAGCTTCCTCGGGAGAAAGTCAGGCGATGCGGCCGAAACGCCAGATGATTTTTGCCGCTTCGGTATCGCTATTGAATCCACATGCCATACTCGACACGGTTGGCGTAATTGGAACCAGCTCCCTTCAATATGACGGCGGGGAACGCTGGGCCTTTGGTCTGGCCGCCGTGTCCGTATCTTGGATATGGTTTATCGGTCTGGCAACGGCGGGGCGTCTCGTGGGACGTATGGATTCGGAAGGGAAGTTTGGGACTGTGCTCAACAAAATATCGGCACTGATTATTTTAGGCTTGGCTATTTACATGGCGATAAATTTCATTACTGGTATGTGATCCAAACCTGGTTAGAAGAAAAATTTCAATACGGGCGAATACCCCGCTCAAAGCAAAGGGAACACCGATCAAAAACAGCATAAAGGCCAGACAGCCTGCACCATTTACACCGCCTGCAATTCGGGCGTCTCGAGGGTTAGATGGATTGTATAATACCTTGATCTTGCTGCCAACTCGGTTAAGGCTTAGGTTGGTGCTATAAGGATTCCAGAATTCTACGGCTTCACCTGAAGCTGTATAGAAGCGCACTTTTAATCGGCGGGTGTAGCTAGTATCTACCGGATCATCTCGGTCAAAGGGAACGACATCAATGTCTACTTCCATATGCGCATCAACGATTCCCCTTGGTACGGACCCAGTGGCGTTTGCGATAACGATGACGACGGATCGTTCTGAATCCAAAATAGATGAGTAGCAGTCCAATCAAGCTGAACAATGGCATCAGTAAATCGGAACTAAAATGAAACCAATACACATTGAAATCAATTGAGATGATAATCTACTCCTTTAAACAAAGCGATAATCAATATATCGGATGTTTTTTAGCAACAGTTTAATTCTTCCATAGAGATAACGACAGAGCTGTATGGAATATAAAAAGATCCTACTTCACCGGGAAGTGGATCTTTTTAATAGCTATGAGAATTACTTATTGCTAGATAAGGACATATCAAAATTAACATCCTCGATAAATTCGATAACCTCACCATTGGGGCTGTGGACTAATGCATTTGTTACAACTAGAGGAGGTTCGCCAAGTGTAAGCTGATTGGGTTCCACAAAGGTTCTTGCTCCGTGGGCAAGGGCTTTTTGATATATTTCATCCACATTGTCTACGTAAAATGCCAAGTGTAATAAAGCCCCGTGGGCAATCTCTTGCTCGGATGCAGCTTTTTTTCCTTGGGCAGGAATGACAGCATCATTATCAAAAATTTCGAGACAGGTTCTCTGATCGGGTGAGATCAGCATGGAAGCCTCTTGAATTCGAAAAGACGGAAGACTCCAGTGATGTCCTCTTTTAAATCCCAATACCTTGGTATAAAATGCAATGGTCGCTTGATAGTCACGGGCTTGTATGGCAACATGCGCTAGTCCCTTTACACTCATTTCAAATCCTCCTTTATATGTGAGTAAGCCTTATTATATAAATAATGATGTGGTGCTTACATATTTAAAGTAAGGCTTTTATACTATATTAATTATTAAATAAAAGTTAATTTGGGTGAAAAATGTTATTTTTTAAAATTCAGGTCAGGAGGGGCTCGATATGCAGCATCACATAGACGATATAGATCACAAAATCATGAAATTGCTACAGCATGATGCTCGGATAACTATTTCCCAAATCAGTAAAGAAATTTCGATGTCACAGCCGTCTGTTAAAGAAAGGATAATCAAGCTTGAAGAACGAGGGATTATTTCGGGATATAGTACCGTATTTAATTTACGGGAACTGAATCGAGGAACGACTACATTTATTCTAATAAAGACAGAACATTGCCAAGAGTTAGTTGAATTTTGTAGAGAGGCTAAGGAAGTTACCGATTTATTTCGCATCAGTGGGGAATTTAATTATCTCATTAAGGTACAAACCGCGTCGGTAGAGGAAATTGCAGAGCTTCAGGATTCATTAGTTAAGCTGGGGCCTTCGAAGTCGCATATTTGTATGAAAAATATACTGGAAAACAGGGTTTTGCTGTAAGCAAATCGAAAACCCACATTTGGAATATAGAGCATTCGGAATAACTGTATTTGTGAAATGAAGATAAGCGAATGCTTGGATGAAATAAAAAAAATGACGCTGAATTACAACAGCGTCACCATAATGTTCTGCTCCAGGCGCTTCACGTCCTGGAGCTCGATTTTCCCGGCCATGGCGTGCAGAGCTGCCGCTGTGCCGCAGGCCGCTCCCTGGCGTAGCATGGCAGGGAGATCCAGCCCCGTAGCCGCGCCGGTGACCAGCCCGGCGACCATGGCGTCACCGCTGCCGAGCGCGCTGACAATGTCCGCGTCTGGCAGGCTCACGCAGTAGCGCGCATCGCTCGTTACCGCCAGCGCCCCGCGCGCGCCGAGCGAGATGACGGCCAGCTGCGCTCCGGCTTCCAGCAGCTTTGCTGCCGCCGCTTCAGCGGCATCCGGGCGCGTTGCGTCGATTCCCGCGAAGTGGGCGGCCTCGTCCTCGTTAGGCTTCACGAGGTCGGGCTTTCCGCGCAGCCCCAAGCGCAGCGCCTCCCCGCTCGCGTCCAGCGCCACCCGCGCGCCGCGTGCCTTCGCCAGCGTGCACAGCTCGGCGTACAGATCGGGCGGGCAGCCGGGTGGCAGGCTGCCGGAGAATACGATCCAAGCCGAATCCTCGGCAAGGGTCTCGATTTTGCGCCGCAGTGCGGCTAATTCAAGCGGCCCAATGGTCGGTCCGCTCTCGATCAGCTCGGTCTGCGTGAGCGCGGACGGGTCGAGCACGGTAATGGCGAGACGGGTTTCCCCATGTGCCGTTTCAATGAAATCGGCACTTACGCCTTCTGCGCTCAACCCGTCAATGAGCAGCCGTCCGGTGTGCCCGGCAGCAAACCCGGTCGCTCGTACAGGCTCGCCTAGCGTGCGAATGACGCGAGCGGCATTCACGCCCTTGCCGCCCGGCACCGTGAGGCCGCCTTCAATGCGGTGGACGGCATTCAAACCGAAGCCTGCAACCGTGTAGATTTTATCCACAGCCGCGTTAAGCGTTACGGTGGTAATCACAAGGCATCACTCCTTTAAGATCAGCAATTTGCAACATTTGATGCCATTCGCTCATGCTAAGATATCAGCTTTAATCCCAATGCTGCGGCAAGAATCATGGCGATGAATAAAACGCGCAGTACGCTTTTTTGTTCACCGTACAAGAACATGCCTGTAATCGTGCTGCCAACCGTTCCAATGCCTGTCCATACGGCATAGGAGGTGCCCATAGGCAAACTTTTCATGGCATAGCTGAGTAGAGAGAAGCTAAGAACAAAGGATAAGACCATAAGCACTAAGGACTTCCAGCCTTTGCCCACCGTAACTCCCTTCATACCGATGACTCCTAACACTTCCGAGCACCCCGCGATAACCAATGCAATCCAAGCCATTATGCGCCACTCCCTTCCTGAACATCACGGTCGGTAACTAACTTCAGGCCGACCACACCTGCCAGCAAAAGGGTGATTAATAGCGTTTTGGACCATTGAAACGGTTCTCCGAATAGCAGCATTTCGCCTACGACTGTTCCCCCCGTCCCTAGTCCGGTGAATACAGCATACACTGTGCCTACAGGCAGTCGGTTCGCAGCCTTAATGATTAAATAAAAGCTGGCCACCACGGCCAGCACCGTTACAATCCAGGCGAGTATAGAGTCCGCATGCTTCAAACCCGATACCCATACCACCTCAATCAGACCTCCAACAAAAACGTAAATCCAACTGCGATTCATGATGAATGTTCTCCTCAAAAATAAATTTTATAAGTTCGACGGCTTCACGCTTCATGAGGTGAAGTTAACGTAATCCCACGCCAAAAAATAGGCCATGCAGCGTTCAGTCTCCGGTGGTAATTGATGCTTCCACTGTACAGGAGCTCCACCATGACCCCGTCCACCAGTGTCATGTAAGCCAAAGCCACATCCACGGGCTCCATATGCCCAAAGGGTTCCCGATCCCGTGTATTCCGGAGGCGGCGAGTTAATTTTCGCTCCATTTTATCCAGAAAAGGATTAACAATATCCAGCACCTCGTGATACAACGATACAGGCGGAAAGAAGGAAAAACGAAGCATAAACTTGGCTGAGTCGTTGCTCTCATATTCCTGTCCCATCCAAAACAAGAAGTCATGCAGGGTATGCTTAAGCGGCTGATCTTTACGTTCCGTAAAGTATTCGAAAATACGTAAATTCTGCTCTTGAAAAGCGTACCTAGCCACCTGTAGAAACAGATCCTCCTTGCCTTGGAAATGCGCGTATATAGACGGTTTTCGGATACCAACCTCAGCGGCAATACTGCTCAAGGAGGCTCCCTCATACCCATTGGTGGCAAATTGAAAAAGAGCGGCCTTTCGAATCTCTTCCATCCCCATTATTGTCACCTACCTAACGTTCGTTAGTTTATTCTTGCACGAAAAAAAGTAAGTGTCAACCCAGCATCATTGCGTTCTGTATAAAGCTTTTCTTTGGATTTTTTTTATCAACATTTTAATAAAAAAGTGGGAAGAAATAAGGGGCTCATGTACAATATAATGAAGAATACTTGTCAAATGCAGTCCACTGGAAGTGAGGTTAGTTATGAGGCGAAGCTTACTGGCCGTATTGATCGCGGCTATGGTGTTTATTATTTATTATTTTGGCTTGTTTAATTACATCGGCAAAAATGAAGGAACTGTCATCAGTATTTTTTCCACCCTGACAGTGATCTCCATCAGTCTGATTATTTTTACGGAGAATCGTAATCCCTCCACTACGATGTCCTGGATTTTGCTGCTGGCATTGCTGCCAGTCGTTGGACTTCCTCTTTATTTTCTGTTTGGGCAAAATGTATTCAAGCGTCGCAAGTATGATAAAAAGGCATTGCGTGACCAACAGGCTTACGACCGCATAGAAAAGGATGCTTTGCGAGTCAAACGAGATCTGACCTGCTTTACAGATGAGCAGCAACAGTTAATGCGTTTGGCCCGCAGACTGGCCCGCTCCCCGATTTATTTTGCGACAGAAACTCAAATTCTGAACAATGGAGATGAAACCTTCTCCACTTTGCTGAAAGAACTGCGCAAGGCGCAGCATCATATCCATATGGAATATTACATTTTCCGGTCGGATGATATCGGTACCAGCATTCAGAAAATTTTGATCGAAAAGGCTAAAGCGGGTGTTAAGGTTCGGTTTATGTACGATGCGGTGGGCAGTATTCAGTTGTCGAAGTCATTTTTAAAGGAAATGAGAGATGCAGGAGTAGAGGTCGTTGCGTACGGCGGCGCTCGGATCTTGTTCTTCTCCAGCCGGGTAAACTATCGTAATCACCGTAAAATTGTAGTCATCGACGGTAATATCGGATTAATTGGCGGTCTAAATGTGGGAGATGAGTATCTCAGCCGCAACAAAGCCTACGGCTTTTGGCGTGATACGCATATGATTGTGAAGGGCGAAGCTGTACGGACGTTGCAGCTTATATTTCTACAAGATTGGCTTCACATGACGGGTGAGTCGGTGCTCGATAGCGAATATCTGTCTCCCAATATTGAACCAATTACGGACGGAGGCGTGCAGATTATTGCCAGTGGCCCGGATAATGAGCGGAGAGTGCTCAAAAATCTCTTTTTCTCCATGATCACGTCCGCCCGAAAATCAGTCTGGATTGCCACTCCTTATTTTATCCCGGATGAAGATATCCTGACTGCCTTACGGATGGCTGCCTTGTCTGGGTTGGACGTGCGTATTCTGTTTCCCGCTAAACCGGATAAATGGCTACCGTTCCTCGCGTCTCATTCGTACTTCCAGTCGTTACTGGAGGTTGGAGTCAAGGTATATGAATATGAGAAGGGGTTCCTCCACTCCAAGCTCCTCATCATTGACGGGGAAGTTGCGACGATCGGGACAGCCAATATGGATATGCGTAGCTTTCATTTGAATTTTGAAGTTAACGCTCTGTTAATTCAAACGCACAGTGTGCAGCAGATGGTAACAGACTACGAACGAGATTTGCACTCTGCCAGTCTGATTGTACGTGAAGAATTCATGAAAAAACGTCTGTTCAAACGTTTGATGGAATCGCTCGCGCGGCTGCTTTCACCGCTGCTGTAAGCATAAACGAATTCGCTACAGCAGTATCCCGTAGTTAAAATGTAGTAAAGCCTAAAATATCCTGTAGACGGTATATAATATCTTTCCAAAATGTTGAATGATCCTCGTAAGCTGCTAGATCCAAACTGTATTCAGCCCCCTGATTATTCCATAGCTTATCAAAATAGGCCGCAACCTGTCGGGTCAGCTTGCTGTCCGCCGGAGCGGCCACCCACAACTCATTTTCCAGATTCAAATCATCCAGATTACGGGGGGTCAGATTGGTAGAGCCACCCCAAATGATATGCTCTCCTTGCGCCTTGGCGATATAAATCAGTTTGGTATGGAACTGCTCATGGGTGGTATGATACCAGCGAATTTGAATGTTCCCGCCCGATTTATCGGACAACTCCTGGGCAACCGGACGATTGGGGATGCCGATTTTTTCCTGACCAAACGCGTTTTGATTGGGGTCCAGTAGCAGTTGGATGTTTACACCGCGCGCAGAGGCATCCAGCAGGCTATTCAATACTTTGCGGTCAGCTAAATAAAACATGCCCATATGAATGCTGTCACCTTTCTTCGTCTGCCCGATGCCATCCAGAACCGAGGTGTACACCTTGCCCTCAGTTAGATATTTGATCCGGTAGCTGTCCTTACCCGATGGAACTTTGGGTTCGGCCTGTGGTGTATAGGCAGGAAGCTGCCCACCACCCGAGAAGTCCAACACCGCCTGCTCTGTTTGTAAAATGTCTCCGATGATAGGCCCCTTCACCTCCAGCGCTACATTGGAGTGATAGGCGCTCGCGTCGTGCACGTTGCCTGTAGAAATGAGCGCTGTCTGTTCGTTGGCAACCAATTTTCGGTGATTGGCCTTGACGTTTAACAGCTTAAGATAGGAGCGAGCCGTAACATCAGGTCCGTCACTGGCCATAAGGTTGGGAATCCAGCCTGTGCCCTGCTGCCCGAACCATTGGAAAAAGGTACGCCACACCGCCGAATAGATGGGCGTGGAGTCCCGCAACGGGTCTACATCGGTCTGCACGACTTGAATCCCTGCTCGCTTCATATTCTCCAACAAAGGATTGGGGGCAGAATTGTAGTTGCTATTGACTTCATCTGTAATGAAAAAGATAGGCATATCCGGATGAGCTTTCTTTTTGGCAATAAGATGATCGGTCATTTGTGCGCTGACTTGGGGGAAGCGTTGACCTTTATGCTTATAGTCATTGAACAGAAACAGGTCGATGACAATAAATTGTTGGGCTTCATCAATGATCCCGAGCATACGATTCAAAATTTGACCTTCATGCTGTACAGTGCTTCCATCCCCGGTGGGATAGGTCAAATCTGTCCAGAAGTTTACCTCATGGGTCGAATACTCCTGACTCTCATAAGAGACGAACGGAGGCAATGGTTTATGGGTCTGATACAGCATGACGGCAATCAGCCAGAGGATAAGTACCAGAATGGCGATTTTAAAAGCCCGACCCTTTTTCTCAGTTCTTCTTTGATATTCCGGCACAGAATGCAGCGGATCACGTGTAGTCATATGACGATCAACTCCTCAATTGAATGCTGCATTCCATTTTATCGTGCCGGAACATGCAGTTTTATGATGGGATACTGTCAAGTTATTAACGCAAGTGTGCAGGATTGACGCGGATAATAAATGAAATGAAATGGAATATAATTTACTATTCGTTGAGGACATATGTCCTTTATAGGAAGTCTGCCCTATAATTTAATATATAGAAAAGTCATTTACATGGGGAGAATAACGATTTATGAGAGGAATCTTGTTTGCTTTTCTGGGAGGAGCGTGTATTACGCTACAGGGGGTAGCGAATACACGGATTAGTCAGGATATCGGTACATGGCAGGCGGCCACTGTTACTCAGCTAATAGGCTTTATTTTGGCAGCATTAGTCTGGATGTTTACAAGGGATGGCAATGTGGCTGAACTGAAACAGGTAAAGCCGATGTATCTTTGGGGCGGTGCCTTTGCAGCAATTATTATATTTAGTGAAGTCACGGCAATCCAACATATTGGGGTTACGTTCACGATCTCGGCGTTGTTGATTGCGCAGTTGTGTTTAACCTTCCTGGTAGATATTAAGGGATGGTTCGGTATAGTGAAGCAAAAGATGAAGCTGCCACAATTTATAGGTATTGGTATGATGATCGCGGGTGTAATTATTCTGAAGCTTTAAAATAGAAATTTAACTTGTAAAGAAAGCTTAGAATGAAGAGATTGAAGGTGAGCTTAGGAATGAGAGAAATTCAGGATCAAGAGCAGCTAAAATATTTTTTGCAGCTGCATGAGTTGGAATCCATACTCTACGAGCCACTACATCCTTATTTGTCGTTGCATCGTTTGGAGCAAGGGGAAAAGCTCTGTTTACAGGGGGGCCCCATCGAGCATCTATATATACTGGTGCAGGGCAAGGTCAAGATTTATACCAGCTCTACAGAAGGGAAAACCCTGATCCTTTGCTTCAAAACACCGATCGAGGTTATAGGAGATGTTGAATATATTCGGAGTAGTCACGTCATCAACACAGTAGAGGCAGTGTCTCCGATCTATGTGATCGGTATTCACCACCAATGGATGAACAAATATGGCAGAGACTATGCTCCTTTGCTGCAATTTCTATTGGATATTGTCACGCGAAAGTTTTGCCTGGACTCCGACTTTTCCAGTTTCAATCTCATGTATCCGGTGGAAGTCAGGCTGGCGAGCTACCTGCTATCGGTTTCTTTTGACGAATCGAATACGGCTTTTCATGAGGAATTACGTGCATCCAGTCTAGTAGATGTGGCGAATTTGATCGGAACCAGCTATAGACATCTCAACCGTGTTATTCGCAAAATGATTGAAGATGGATGGGTTGAACGGACAAAAGGCTACATTGTCATTAGAGACAGAAAAGGTTTGGGCGAACTGGCAGGACATAATATTTATGAATCATTGTAATATGGGCTTTTATAAAAGCAGAAGAATATCAGGGATCATCAAGGGAGAGTTAACATATGTTATTAGGAATTGTATTGGCGATTATCGCAGGTGCCTTGGTCAGTCTGCAAACGATATTCAATAATAAGGTGAATGAACGGACAGGATCGTGGGCCACAACAACATTGGTGCTGGGAACAGGGTTCTTGGCTTCCTTACTCGGGAGTCTTATTTTTGAAGGGAAAAATACATTTGCTTTACAGCATATGCAGCCGTGGTACTGGTTCAGTGGCATGATTGGTGTCGGTGTTGTGTTCTGTCTGGTACAAGGAATGAAGCGACTTGGGCCGACCTATGCGATCTCCATTGTATTGACGGCACAATTAGGGACCGCCCTGTTGTGGGATTCGTTAGGATGGCTGGGATTAGAAAAGATTCCGTTTACCTTTAATAAGTTGATCGGTGTATTGGTCATTATCGGTGGTATTCTCGTATTCAAATTTGGACATGGGCGTACGAAGGAGCAAGCAGAAAGCATTTCATCTGTACCTGATTCGATGAAGGGATAAAGGAGATTGTAATGACCTTTATCTTGCTGGGATTGGGATCGTCCTTTCAAATAGGCATTTTGCAGAAAAGCTGCAGCTCAATTAGGAGCGGCTTTTCTGTAGAGTTTCCGAAATAACTGCTATATTGCGTATTTTGAACATGACCTAGGGGTAAGAAAAAATGTTCACGATCGTGTATATATTTTCCCATCCATGATACAATGAAAGTATCTTAAAATAGCCACTTTAAGGGCTACGATATTTGATATAAGAGACGATAAATAGATCGGTTACCGTGTTCGGGAACGGTCTTATTTGTGCTTCTTGAACTTGATGCAATAACAGAGTGACTTTGGATGAGGTGGAACATAGATGAGTAGTACAGAAAATGAAAAAGGAGCACCTGACGGTTTTAATAGATCCGGCTCTTTGTTGCCTGCCGCGAGGACAGGCGAACGGAAGATTGAGCACGTCCGCCTTTGTTTGCAAGAAGATGTGGCCGGACAAGGCATTACCAGCGGGCTGGAGCGATATGCCTTTAAGCACTGCGCTCTGCCGGAGTTGCATTTTGACGAGGTTCGTCTGGATACTACTTTTTTAGGACGAGTTGTACGAACACCACTGCTTATTAGCTCCATGACAGGCGGCAGCGCCGAGACAGGAGCAATTAATGAGCGATTAGCAGAGACAGCGGAGAGACGCGGCTGGGCATTGGGCGTCGGTTCGGTACGGGCTGCGGTGGAAAGGGAAGAACTGGCTTCAACCTTTGCGGTTCGCCGTCTGGCACCCAGTATCCCGATCCTTGCCAATCTGGGTGCGGTGCAGCTGAACTACGGATTTGGCGTGGACGATTGTCGCCGTGCAGTGGAAATTGCCGGAGCAGATATGTTGGTGCTGCATTTGAACGGATTGCAGGAGATTTTTCAACCTGAAGGGAATTTGGATTTTAGCGGTTTGCTTAAGCGCATTGAGGAGTTGTGTCGTCAGCTTTCAATGCCTGTAGGAGTGAAGGAAGTAGGTTGGGGCATAGATGGCGAGACGGCATCGAGACTTTATGATGCGGGTGCAGCCTTTATAGATGTCGCTGGCGCAGGCGGGACAAGCTGGAGCCAAGTGGAGAAATTTCGCAATCCTGATCCTGTTCGTCGCGCGGCGGCGGAGGCATTTGCGGATTGGGGCAACTCGACCGCTGATTGTATCGTGGAAGTCAGAGCCGTTCAGCCACATGGTGCTCTGATCGGCAGCGGTGGACTGAGAGACGGTGTCGATGCAGCGAAGGCGCTCGCTCTGGGGGCTGACATGGCAGGCTTCGGGCGTTCTTTGCTCGGTTCGGCGGTTGCCTCCAGCGAAGCGCTGGAAGCACGCCTGGAGCAGGTGGAGCTGGAACTCCGAACGGTCATGTTTGGGATTGGGGTAGATGGAATAGAAGGACTCAAAGATACGACTCGACTAAGAAAGAAGGTAAACGGATGAGCGGACTTATTACATTGGTTCCGATGAATGCGGAGCAATATGATCGATTTGAACAACGCTCGCTTGCCGACTATGCGGATGAGAAAATCCAAGCAGGTACATGGACGGTAGAAGAAGCACCAGAACGTGCGGCAGAAAGTTTTGCTCGATACCTGCCACAGAGACTAGACACACCTCATGCTCACCTGTATATGTTGATGTTTTCCGATGCCGGGGGGCAGAGTCAGGAGGAAGCTGGCTACATCTGGTTCAATATTACGGATGGGGTGCAAGGAAAAGAAGCTTTCCTACTGGATATTCTTGTCTACGATTCATATCAGGGGAGGGGTCTAGGCACGCTGGCGATGGGGGCTTTGGAACAGGAGGCTCGCAGACTGGGAGCAGTCCGCATCGGTTTGCATGTATTTGGGCATAATGAGCGAGCTTTGCATGTATATCGCAAGTCGGGCTATCGGATTACAGATATCCAGATGAGCAAAGAAATCTAAATAGGGATAGCAATATCCTGAATTTCATAACCGTATGCTTGCCGCGTGTATAGGTTCTCATATATAATGTGGGTTGGTAAACTAACGGATGGCATAACGCATATTTTATATAAACGGGAGTTGTTCTGATTATGGCTTTAAAAGCGGGGATTGTGGGCTTGCCGAACGTGGGCAAATCAACACTTTTTAACGCAATAACGCAGGCGGGTGCGGAATCCGCAAACTATCCATTTTGTACGATTGACCCCAATGTAGGCGTCGTTGAAGTACCAGACGAGCGGCTGGATAAGCTGACCGAACTGGTTGTGCCGAATAAAACGGTGCCAACGGCATTTGAATTTGTTGATATTGCAGGACTTGTGCGCGGTGCGAGCAAGGGCGAGGGTCTGGGTAACAAATTTCTGGCTCATATTCGTGAAGTGGATGCGATTGTACATGTGGTACGTTGCTTTGAAGATGAGAACATTACCCATGTGGACGGCAAAATTGACCCGATCAGCGACATTCAGACCATTAATTTGGAACTGATTCTGGCGGATATCGAAAGTGTAGACAAGCGTATTGAACGTTCCCGCAAAAACATGAAGGGTGGCAACAAGCAGTACACCCAAGAGGTAGAAGTGCTGGAGCGGATCAAGGAATCGCTGTATGCTGATAAACCTGCGCGTAGCTTAGAATTAACGGATGAAGAACGGTTGATTGTACGCGATCTTCATTTGCTTACGATGAAGCCTGTACTGTACGCTGCAAATGTCAGCGAAGATGGCGTAACGGAAGCCGACAGCAATCCATATGTGCAACAGGTACGCGATTTTGCCGTAGCGGAAAATGCAGAAGTGGTACCGATCAGCGCCAAAGTAGAATCTGAAATCGCTGAGCTGGAAGGCGAAGACAAGGCGATGTTCCTTGAGGAGCTGGGATTAGCTGAATCCGGATTGAACCGTCTGATTAAAGCGGCTTACCGCTTGTTGGGACTGTATACGTATTTCACAGCAGGTGTACAGGAAGTACGCGCTTGGACGATTCATAAAGGAACGAAAGCACCGGGTGCTGCGGGCGTAATCCATACGGATTTTGAACGCGGATTTATTCGTGCCGAGGTTGTATCCTACAATGATTTGGTCGCTGCTGGTTCGATGAACGGGGCCAAGGAACGTGGTCAGCTTCGTCTGGAAGGTAAGGAATATGTAGTGCAGGACGGAGACGTTATGCATTTCCGTTTTAATGTTTAATATATAATTTCCAGAATACAATACCTGATTCGGATATATAAAAGACGATGACTTCATGTATGTGTGTTCTGAAAAGTGCTAGATTACGTGGTCGCTGCCTATATTAGGGCGGCGACTTTTTTATTGTATTGCTGTTGTGTGGATTTTTGCAAAATCCTAAATTAGTCAGTATTTCTTGTAGCTAATTCATGAATTAGTTGGTATAATAAAGAGCTGTAGCCAGTGAAATTGAAGCTGGTTCATATTAATTTAACTGAAGAGGTGAATCGCTTGTTGGACCGATTGCAATCATTGGCGGACCGCTACGATAAACTGAGCGAACTGCTCTGCGATCCGGATGTAGCGAACGATAGCAAAAAACTTAGAGATTATTCCAAAGAACAGTCTGATTTACAGCCTGCTTATGAAGCATATACCGAATATAAAAATGTCGTTGAAGAGCTGGAAGCTGCAAAAACCATGCAGGGTGAAAAGCTGGACGACGAGATGCGTGAAATGGTCAAAATGGAGATTGAAGAACTGAGTGTTCGCAAGCGGGAGTTGGATGAAAAAATCCGTATTTTGCTGCTGCCGAAGGACCCGAACGATGATAAGAACGTTATTATCGAGATTCGTGGTGCAGCGGGTGGTGACGAAGCGGCACTGTTCGCAGCTGACCTGTACCGGATGTACACTCGTTATGCCGATACCCAAGGCTGGCGTGTAGAGCTGATGGACGCGAACATGAATGACCTCGGGGGCTTTAAAGAGGTTATTTTCATGATTAACGGTCGTGGTGCATACAGCAAAATGAAATTCGAAAGTGGTGCACACCGCGTACAGCGGATTCCGACGACAGAATCAGGTGGACGTATTCATACGTCGACATCTACGGTATCCGTTATGCCTGAGGCAGAAGAAGTGGATATTGAAATTTCCGACAAGGATATTCGCGTGGATACATTCTGTTCCAGCGGTGCGGGCGGACAGTCCGTTAATACGACCAAGTCGGCGGTGCGTGTAACGCATATGCCAACAGGTATTATGGCAACCTGTCAGGACGGCAAATCCCAGAACTCCAACAAGGAGAAGGCGCTGCAAGTTTTGCGTGCCCGTATTTCGGATATGCTGCGTCAGGAAGAGGAAGCCAAATATGCAGGCGAGCGTAAGAGCAAAGTAGGTACCGGAGACCGCAGTGAGCGTATACGTACCTACAACTTCCCACAAAGCCGTGTAACGGATCATCGTATTGGACTAACTATGCATAAGTTGGACCAGGTGATGAACGGGGAGATCGAAGAAATCGTATCGGCGCTCACGATTGCAGAGCAGGCTGATTTGATGGAACAAGAGGTTTAAGTTTTGGGAAACGAACGCGATTGTGTGTATCGGATGTCGCCGGAACGGAACATGAGTGTCAGAGAAGCCTTAGTTGAGGCTTCTTCTTTTTTAGGAAGCTGTGGCGTTCTGGAGCCGCAGCATAATGCCCGTTTGCTGCTGGAGCATGTGCTCGGGTTGGAAGGTACGGCGTTTTACGCCGCTTTGGGTGATCCGTTCCCTTCCACCGCCAAGGAGGCGTGGGAACGGATCATAGCCCGTAAAGCTGCGGGTGAACCGGCGCAGTATATTATCGGACGGCAGGAATTTTATGGCCGTCCGTTCATGGTTTCGCCGTCGGTGCTGATTCCACGCCCGGAGACAGAACTGCTCGTCGAGGCGATACTCCAGCACGGTGATCGGCTGTGGCCAAGCGGCGCTCCGCAGGCGCTCGACATCGGTACGGGCAGCGGTGCAATCGCTGTGACGCTGGCGGCCGAGCGACCGAGCTGGCGCGTGGCGGCAGGGGATATTTCGGCTGCCGCGTTAAAAGTAGCGGCTCATAACGCCGCTGCGAACGGCGCAGCCGTAGAATTCCGCGAGGGCGATCTGCTGACGCCATTTGCGGGAACGAGGGTGGACATTCTCGTGTCCAACCCGCCGTACATCCCGGCTGCTGACATCGCTGGCTTACAGCCAGAGGTACGCGACCATGAGCCGCGGATGGCGTTGGATGGTGGTCCTGACGGGCTCGGCCCGTATCGGGCAATGCTGGAGCAGCTCGGACTCCTTCAGGCTCCGCCCCGGCTAATCGGGTTTGAGCTGGGGATGGGACAGGCCAGAGACGTGGCTGGCCTGTTGGAACAGGCAGGTCATTGGAAGGACATTATAATCGTGCCTGACCTTGCAGGGATCGAACGACATGTCCTAGGCGTCTCGGAGTAGTGCTGCATTTTCTTTTTGCGAGTCTTTCCTTTAGAATAAGAGGGGTATGACCGAGAAACGGCTCAGGGGGAAATCATGCTTCAGAAATTGAAAAAAATTGACGGTCCGGTTATCTTTATTCTGGTTTTGCTCATGGCGATTAGTATCATAACGGTATACAGCGCAGGTAGGGGCCCTACGAACTTGGCAGAGCACGGCAATGACTACCAGAAGATGATCGGGTATTATATATTGGGTTTTGTGGCGATCTTGGGTTTAGCGATGGTCGATTTTCGGATATTCATTAAAAAAGCCCTGTACGTATATGGAGGCGGAATATTCCTATTGGGTCTCGGATTTTTTGGCGGGACGGTTAACAACTCTCAGGGCTTTTTGAAAATTGGTGGCTTGAATCTTCAGCCTGCTGAGGTATTCAAGCTGGTCCTTATCATTTTTCTGACTTATATGCTGATCAAAAAGCGCAAGAGCAAGCTGTATTTTATTCAGGATGTTCTTCCAGTCGCTCTGGTGAGCTTTGTCCCGTTTGCCATGGTTATGGCACAAAATGACTTGGGTAATGCGCTCGGTTACATTGTCATCGTCATCGGTATGCTATGGATTGGTAATGTGAAGGCATCTCATGCGTTAATCGGATTCATCGTATTTGCAGTCGCTGTTGGTGGCGGGATCAAAGCTTATATTTCGTTTCACGATGAGATTGACTCCTTTATGAAGGGGATTGGCCGTAGTCACTGGGTTGAGCGTTTGGACCCTTGGTTGGTACCGGAAGAGGCAACCGCAAAGGCGTCTTATCATACCAAAAATGCCAAGCTGGCGATAGCCTCTGGCGGGATGATGGGCAAGGGCTTTTTGCAAGGAACCTCGGTACAGTCCGGGCGTGTTCCTTATACGTACGCGGATTCTATTTTTGTGGTCGTAGCGGAGGAATTTGGCTTTGTAGGCTCTTCAGTGCTGCTATTGTTATATTTTATTTTGATTCACCGCATGATCCTGATTTCGCTGGAATGCCGGGATCGCGCCGGACCGTATATTATTGTCGGGATTGTGTCCATGTTGCTGTACCAGATTTTTGAGAACATTGGTGCGTTTCTGGGCATTATGCCGCTTACGGGGATTACGCTCCCGTTCATAAGTTATGGTGGTACCTCGTTGCTTATTAACATGGCTAGTATCGGCTTGGTTATGAGTATTAAGGTGCACGGCCAAGAGCTGGAGGACGATCTGCCGCAGCCTTCCAGAGTAAGCTTGACGAAGGCGAAAAAAGCCTAGTGCAGGTGGATTTTGGCTTGAAACTGATTGGTATTTGTGTGGGTTGAAACGGTGCAACGAGAGAGTCCAGATTGTGAAATCTGGGCTTTTTTATATGCCTCGGTGAGGGTCAGAAGCTTGGTGTAGCATGATTTGAGGGTGTGTGAAGAAAATCTGTAAAGTGTTCCTGAATCTTTTACAAGATTCATAGGTTTAGACTCTCCCAAACCGGACAGACTGATAGACATGATAGAGTTTGGGTTTGGGGGAGACGAAGATGAGAAGCTGGATCAAGCAAGCTGCAATGATACTAGTTTGTATTTCGATATTAATGATGTCTTGGGAAGGTCAAAAGACGGATGCTGCTATGACCACTGGAACAAGAGGAACCTTAGCATCAGGAGTAGCTACAACAGGGCTGAATGTGATTCCACATGACTCCATTCGACTGCGTATTTTGGCCAACTCGGATCGTCCGGAGGATCAGCTGGTTAAACGCGAAATACGGGACGCTATTGTACAGCAGATGAATGCCTGGGTGGGTGAGCTGGAAAACCCGCAAAGCTTAGATCAAGCTAGATCATTGATTGGTGCTCATTTACCTGAAATTGACCGTTTGGTGGGTACGGAACTGGCTCGTCGCGGCATTGCATATGATCATCAGGTGGAACTGGCGAGCGTACCTTTCCCGACGAAAATGTACGGTGGTCTGGTCTACCCAGCAGGGAATTATGAAGCGCTTCGGGTTACGCTGGGGCAAGGAAAAGGGCAAAATTGGTGGTGCGTGCTGTTTCCTCCGCTGTGCTTTATTGATGCAGGCAGTGGGGAAGCAGCGGCACAAACGGTATCAGCAAAAACGGATCACGGAGAAAGTCGGACGAATGCCGCTGACAAGGAGCCGGAAGTACGTTTTTTTCTGTGGGATGCACTTGCGGGACTGTGTAGCTGGGTGAGTGGCTTGTTTGCCTAAACGTTGAGGAGTGTAAGTTTTCCGATATGCTATAATGGAGCTTACGATAGATATACACATGGCAGAGCCAAATAAACTGATCTTTCAAAGTAGCCTTATAGGATCAAGCGAAATCACTGGCCTGTATATGACAATAAGATATGGGATGATCTGATATGAGCGATAAATCGAATCAAATGCAAGACTTGCGCGGAGAATTTGTGCAAAAGGAAAAATCGGAGCAAAAGCTAGATGAACAGGGGGTTCGCGAGCTGAAGCAGGCAT
This sequence comes from Paenibacillus sp. FSL H7-0703, assembly GCF_038003485.1. Lineage (NCBI taxonomy): Bacteria > Bacillati > Bacillota > Bacilli > Caryophanales > Paenibacillaceae > Paenibacillus > Paenibacillus sp. FSL H7-0703. Next base: position 3,750,674 of record NZ_JBBOPF010000001.1, read on the forward strand.
TGAAGTCTTCCCATACCCAATGGTGGGATGTAAGATGTTTGGTTCCTGTGAGCAACACTGACGGGGATGTTTCTGACGAAATTTGGGATGAACAGACTCGGATCGCGGCGGAAAAGGGCATACGGGAGGCCGGCGTACTCCTCCAAACTGGAGAGACGGTAGCCTTTCCTACGGAGACCGTGTACGGCCTGGGGGCCGATGCGCGTAGTACAAAAGCGGTGGAGGCGGTATTCGCTGCCAAAGGACGTCCCTCCGATAACCCGCTCATTGTACATATTTCTGATGCTGATCAATTAGAGGGTATGGTAGCAGAAATAAACGATACAGCCCGAGCGCTGATGAATATGTTCTGGCCGGGACCGCTGACTCTCGTATTGCCGGTAGTGCCGCAGGCACTGTCATCGCGTGTGACAGCCGGGCTGGACACGGTTGGTGTGCGCATGCCGGATCATCCGATAGCGCTTCGTTTGATCGCTGAAGCGGGTTGTCCACTGGCTGCGCCAAGCGCCAACCGGTCGGGAAGGCCCAGTCCCACCCTTGCACAGCATGTGCGAGAGGATCTGGAGGGCCGCATCGGCGGCATTTTGGACGGAGGTCCCACGGGGGTGGGGCTCGAGTCCACGGTGGTGCAGGCGGGTGACGACGGAACCGTCACCATCCTGCGCCCTGGCGGCGTGACGGCCGAGCAGCTCGCTGCGGTTGCTCGCGCCGTCGTGCTGGACCCGGCGTTGGCCGCTACGCCCGGGGAAGACGCAGACAGCCCGGCGCCGCGCTCGCCGGGCATGAAGTACACGCACTACGCGCCGCGAGGCCGCTTGAGCGTGGTACAAGGCCCGTCGTCCGTTGAGGTGACGGGCTGGATTCGCGCCGCGCTGGCGGAGGCTTCCGCGCGCGGGGAGCGCACGGCAGTGCTCGCGTTCGACGAGCATGCCGCCGGCTACGCCGGAGAACGCGTCTACACGCTAGGCAAGCTGGACGCGCTCCATGAGGCAGCGCAGCGCCTGTACGGCGTGCTGCGCCGCTGCGACGAGGACGGCGTCACCTACATTTTGGCGGAATCCTGTCCGCCGAAGGGATTGGGAGACGCCGTCATGAACCGCCTGCTTAAAGCGGCAGGTCACCGAATCGTCCGCTTGTAGCTTCTGTCGAATCAGAGCCTCTTATATTAAATTTTCCTCCCTCCTCGTCTCGGTATTGGGTACTTTCAGTACATGCTTGTACTGATTTGCCCCTTGTCCGCATAACGTGTACAAGAACAGACGGATAATGGAGGGATGGAGTATGCTGGCAGCCTCTGCCCATGCCGGGCAGGTTGTAACGATTCTGATCATGGCGGTAGCGCTAGGAATGGATGCGTTATCGCTGGGCGTAGGGATCGGCATGAAGGGGATACGCCTGCGAGACGTGCTGCGCATCAGTACTGTCATTGGCTTTTTTCATATTCTGATGCCATTACTGGGAATGTTCACAGGCCATTATATGAGTTCTTTATTAGGTCATGTGACGGCCTACTTCGCAGGGGGTCTACTCATCCTTTTGGGCGGGCATATGGTGTATAATTCCTTTAAAGGGGACGGCGTACAGGTATTGGATCATCGTTCGCCTTTAGGCCTTTTGCTGTTTGCACTTGGGGTGAGCGTTGACTCATTTTCTGTAGGAGTGTCACTAGGTATGTTCCAGAGTGATCTGGTGCTGTCCGTTCTGGCGTTTGGTTTTTGCGGGGGAGCAATGGCGATGCTGGGCCTGCTGCTGGGTCGCAAGGTCAGCCGTAATCTAGGAGATTATGGGGAAGCAGTGGGTGGTGCCATTTTGTTGGCATTCGGCTTTATGTTTATGTTTTGATTTTAGCGTAGACAGTGTAAAATAAGTGCAGGGTTATCGTAAAGGATTAGGATTATAGTAATCCTCTGTTTATATATTTTTTTAACATACGGGGGGTGAAAACGTTGAAGAATATCTTATTCGTATGCACAGGGAATACCTGTCGCAGTCCAATGGCTGAAGGGATGCTACGTAAGTTGGCTGCTGAGCATGGGCTAGAACTGGAAGTGCGTTCTGCGGGAGTAGCCGCGATGGAAGGCACGCCGATATCCCGACATGCAGAGGCGGTTCTACGTGATCACGATATATCCGATCAGATCACTTCAACCCCTTTGAGCGACGGGCTTGCCGGGTGGGCGCATCTGATCTTAACCTTGACGCAAGGACATAAACAGCACGTAATTCAGCGCTTTCCCCAAACGGCGGGCAAAGTATTTACACTTAAGGAATATGTGGAGAACCGGGATGCGGTGTTGAATGATGTACAGGAGTTGGATGGTTTATATGCTTCACAGCAGTTGATGGCTTCACTTGGACAAGAGCTATCGGCGCAGGAGCGTGAACGAATGATTGAATTACACCAACGGATTCCGGGCTTTGATATTTCAGATCCGTTTGGCGGTTCGCGAGAAGACTACGATGTCACAGCTGCAGAAATCCGTACGGCGCTGCACAAGCTGCTGGACAAGCTAAAGGCTTCTTCCGAATAAAATTGGTATTACTCATCTGTTTTGTACGGAATCTGTTGATTTTCGGCGGCTAATCCGTTAAGATAAGGTGGAAAAATGAGAATCCGATGTAACTGGCGACAAAAGTGGGATTAACCACGATGGAGCATCGGATATACGGCCGGTCGCCTGGGCAAAAGAGCAATTCCACATAGGTGTGGACTGCTCTTTTTTTCATATACAAGTTGAGCCAGATTGTTAGCTGAGAGTTGATTCCTTTAAAGGTTCTTCCATTTTTTCTGCTCGAAATCTGAAACATCGGCTATAATATAGTCAGATTGTGATCAGGAGAGAGTGTGTTGAACTTGGGGCATGAGACCGTGCCTAGTCTCTGAGAGACTGTTCAACCAAAGGAGGTTCCAATAGTGGGACAATTGGATCATGAGATTTCGCTGGAAGCACAGACCACTTCTGTTGTGCGGGAAATCGCAGAAGCAGCCAGTCTCAAGGCTGGCCGCCTGCTGGTTATTGGTGTTAGCACAAGTGAAGTGGCTGGAAGTCGGATTGGTACGGCGGGAGCGCTCGATGTGGCTCAGCAACTGTTGTCTGGAGTAGAGTCCGTTCGCAGGGAGTATGGCTTTGATGTGGCGTTTCAATGCTGTGAGCATTTAAACCGAGCGCTGGTCGTTGAACGGGCTGTGCTGGAGCGACTGGGACTGACGGAGGTTGCAGCTGTTCCTGTTCGTACAGCAGGAGGCTCTATGGCCACCGTCGCCTATCGTTCTATGAGTGACGCGTGTTTGGCGGCGGACGTGCAGGCCCATGCCGGGATAGACATCGGCGAAACGCTGATTGGCATGCATCTGCGACCCATTGCTGTTCCATTTCGCCCAAGTCTTCGCTGGATTGGCGAAGCACGTGTGACAGCGGCATTCACCCGTCCTCCACTTATTGGTGGACAACGGGCAGTGTATAGTCTGGAGCAAGAAGTCGGCGGAAACTGCGATTAGCATTTGGCATGGCGGCATGTTTGTACTAATCTTTTTTGCATTGATGATGAGGTACCCAACAGAGGAGCAGGCGTTTGCTTGTATACCCAACAATTGACTATGGAGAGGGAGTAATCAATCATGATGGAACACCTGCGTAAAAGTGACCCGGCAGTGATGGAAGCAATGGGACTTGAACTGAAACGACAACGCCACAATATCGAGCTAATCGCATCCGAGAACATTGTCAGTGAAGCAGTAATGGAAGCCATGGGCTCCGTGCTGACGAATAAATATGCTGAAGGTTATCCGAACAAACGCTACTATGGTGGCTGTGAGCATGTAGATATCGTTGAAGACATCGCACGTGACCGCGCAAAAGAATTGTTCGGCGCCGAGCATGCTAACGTGCAGCCTCACTCTGGAGCACAAGCCAACATGGCGGTGTATCTGGCAGCTCTCAAACCTGGAGATACTGTACTGGGTATGAATCTGGCGCATGGTGGCCATTTAACACACGGAAGTCCGGTTAACGCTTCCGGCTTGTTGTATAACTTTGCTGCTTACGGTGTACGCGAAGACAACTTCCGCATCGACTACGATGAAGTGCGCAAGGCAGCCTTTAAGCACCGCCCTCGTCTGATTGTAGCTGGCGCGAGTGCATATCCGCGTACTATTGATTTTGAAGCATTTGCTTCCATTGCCAATGATGTAGGTGCTCTGTTCATGGTGGATATGGCACATATCGCAGGTCTCGTGGCAGCGGGAATTCACCCAAGTCCAGTTCCGCATGCCCAATTTGTAACAACAACAACACACAAAACGCTGCGTGGTCCGCGCGGGGGTCTGATTCTGACTCGCAAAGCATGGGCGCAAGCGATTGATAAAGCTATTTTCCCTGGTACTCAAGGGGGGCCACTGATGCATGTGATCGCGTCCAAAGCGGTTGCTTTGGGTGAAGCGCTCCAGCCATCGTTCAAAACCTATGCGCAAAACGTAGTTCGCAACGCACAGGTGCTGGCTGAAACACTGTTGGCTGAAGGGATTAACATTGTATCCGGTGGTACGGATAACCATCTGATGCTGTTGGATACGCGCAATTTGAATATCACAGGTAAAGAAGCAGAGCATGTATTGGATTCGGTGGGCATCACGGTCAATAAAAATGCGATTCCTTTTGACCCGACCAGTCCATTCGTAACAAGCGGAATTCGTATTGGTACACCTGCTGCAACATCTCGTGGTATGGATGAAGAGGCTATGGTCAAAATCGGTAAAATCATTGCCGAAACCCTTAAAAACCCGAAAGATGATACTGTATTGTCCAAAGCAAGCCAAGCGGTTGGCGAGTTGACAGACAAGTTCCCGATTTATCCAGGAACTCAATACTAATTCATCGACATTCATAATTTTTATGTTATAGGCTGTTTTCCTTCCGTAAGCCGGAGGAGAACAGTCTTTTTTTGCTTCCGAACGACTCGAAACATACATTTTTGGGTAATAAGCGATTACAGTAAGGGTTTATGCGCGCTATCCTTCATGATCTACGACAAAGGAGTGATTGCATTGAGTCAAAGAAAATCCGCGCAATTTTTGCAGCAACTCGTATTTGTAGGACCGATGGCGTTGTTTTTTGTCTTGATTATGGTCATTCCGTTCCTGTTGGGGTTGTATTATTCTATGACGAACTGGGATGGAGTATCTGAAAATATCCGATGGCTCGGACTGGGGAATTACATTCATATTTTTAGGGATGATCCAGATTTTCGTAATGCATTCTGGTTTACGGTCCGGTTTACCGTATGTGGTGTCATTCTGACGAACCTGATTGGCTTTTTCCTAGCCTATGCACTTACCAAACCGTTGCGTACCCGTAATGCACTGCGAACTGTATTTTTTATGCCCAATATGATTGGCGGCTTGCTGCTCGGCTTTATCTGGCAATTTATATTTGTACGCGGCTTTTCTGCAGTAGGTGAGGCAACAGGGCTTTCTTTTTTTAAACTGCCGTGGCTGGGTGATGGGCCAACTGCTTTTTGGGGAACTGTCATTGTGTTTGTGTGGCAATATGCAGGTTATCTCATGGTTATTTACATATCCTCGTTAAATAATGTCCCGCATGCCCTTATTGAATCGGCACAAATCGACGGTGCGAGCCGAAGACAGATTCTGCGTCATATTGTAGTGCCACTTATTATGCCAGCGGTGACCGTCTGCTTGTTCCTGGCGATATCCTGGTCCTTTAAAGTATTTGAGTTGAATTTGGCTCTCACAAAGGGGGGGCCTTTCAAGTCGACAGAGTCTGTAGCGTTGGACATATATAATGAAGCGTTTACAAATAACCGACTTGGATTAGGGACTGCCAAAGCTATGATTTTCTTTGTGGTCGTTGCAATCATTACCAGCATTCAGGTGCGTCTCACGAAGAAAAAGGAGGTCGAAATGTAATGGGAAAAACGTCAAACTATCGTTTGGGCACATGGGCTGCTGAAATATTGCTAATTGTGATCGGGTTAATCTTTCTGGTTCCGTTTTATTTTTTGCTCGTAAACTCCGTTAAATCCTTTGGCGACATTTTGGCCCATTCCGCTTCGTGGCCGACAACCTTCCGTTTTGAAAACTATGCTAACGCCTGGAATAAAATAAATTTTCCCACAGCACTGGGGAATTCACTGATTGTCACGATCGTCAGTAATGCGCTTTTGCTACTAATCAGCTCGATGGCCGCTTACCAGATGGTTCGGCATGACACTCGTTTTAACCGGTTCCTGTTCGGTTTGCTTGTGGCTGCGATGGTAGTTCCCTTTCAATCGATTATGTTGCCGCTTATGGAAGTGTCCAACGTATTGAGCTTGAACAACAGTATACCGGGACTGATCTTATGTTATCTGGGTTTTGGAGCGCCTTTATCCGTTTTTCTTTTTCATGGCTTTATTAAAACGGTACCTATTGAGATCGAGCAGGCGGCAAGGGTGGACGGTTCATCCCGGTACGGGGTGTTCTTTCGCATCGTTTGTCCGCTGCTGCTGCCTATGTTCGTAACCGTGCTTATCTTGAATACCTTATGGATCTGGAATGACTATCTGTTGCCTTCGCTCATTTTGAATGATCCTGAGCTGCGCACCATTCCGATTGCAACCTATATGTTGTTTGGTCAGTACACCAAGCAATGGGACTTGGCGCTGCCAGCACTGGTGTTGGGGATCACGCCAATTGTTGTGTTTTTTCTGGTGATGCAAAAATACATCGTTTCTGGCATTGCAGCCGGCGCGGTCAAAGGCTGAAGGGAGAGATAATCGATGAAAAAAACAGCGTTACTTGTCATCTCCTTGATGGTGCTGCTCGCATGTACACTTGCAGGTTGTGGAAATACGAAGGCTCAACAGAGTGAGACAAAAACGATACACATTTATCAATTCAAAGTAGAGATATCGGAACCGTTAAACAAGCTGAAGGCTGAATATGAAAAGACCCATCCTGGCATCAAGCTGGATATCCAATCTGTCGGTGGTGGTACGGACTATGGTGCTTCGTTGAAGGCTAAATTCGCATCAGGCGATCAGCCGGACATTTTTACAAATGAGGGCTACCAAGACCGCGATACGTGGTTGGAGTACTTGGAGGATTTGTCGGATCAGCCATGGGTGAAGGATCTGGACGATTTCGCTCGTAAGCCGATGACAGTTAACGGTAAGATTTATGGACAGCCTATGAACCTAGAAGGATTTGGATTTGTTTATAACAAGGATTTATTTAAAAAAGCGGGCATAACCAAACTGCCTCAGACGATAGATGAACTGGAGGAAGCAGCCAAGCGACTGAAAGCGGCAGGGATTATACCTTTTGCTAACGGGTATGCGGAATGGTGGGTTCTAGGGAACCATTTTATCAATATCCCGTTTGCCAGACAGCCGAACCCGGAAAGTTATGTTGAGGATTTAAACAAAGGAACGGCTCGCATCCCCGGTAACCCCGTGTTCGATCAGTGGGTGAAGTTGCTTGACCTGACTATAAAATATGGGAACCGCAATCCGCTCACGACGGATTACAATACACAAGTGACACTGTTTTCGACAGGTAAGGCTGCTATGTTGCACCAGGGGAACTGGACGCAACCGCAAATGGATGGAATTAATCCTAACTTGAATTTGGGTATTCTCCCTGCGCCTATAGACAATGATTCCTCCACAGGAGGTAGACTCGCGGTGGGAGTGGCCTCGAACTGGGTGATCAACAAAAATTCGCCTGTGAAGCAGGAGGCAAAAGAATTCCTCAATTGGTTGGTCACATCAGAAACAGGCAAACATTATATCACCAAGGAATTTAAGTTTGTTCCTGCCTTCAAAAGTATCACGTCCAGTGACGAGACGACAGGTGATCTAGGTGCAGAAATATCTCGGCATGTGAGGGAAGGCAAGATATGGAGTTGGAACTTTCAACGCTTCCCGAAAGGGCTAAATCAGGATTTAAGCAGTAGTATGCAAGCCTATATTGCAGGGGTTATCACGAAGGACGAAATGCTTCAACAATTTCAGGGGGCATGGGACAATTTGAAGTATAGATAAGCATAGATGAAAAAGCTTTCCGATTCATTTATCGGATAAGCTTTTTCATTTGCATATTATTGTATATAAATTGCTTTTATTCAAAAAAATATTCATTTGAGAGAATAATCACATTAATATGGAATGAATTGTATTATTATATGTTAAGAGATTTGAAAGTCACAAGGCGAGGGGCTAGTTTATGGATCATATTAAACATCCAATAACGCTGAAATTACTAGGACGTATGTGGATGTTAATCCGTCCTTATAAAGTACAATTTTTAGTGAATTTAGGTGTGATCATAGCTTCAGTTATATTAAGTCTTGCTCAGCCTTTATTATGGGCAAAAATTCTTACTTCCTTATACGATCAAAACCTAGATGAACTATACAAATTCACATTATATTTTATAATATTCTTTTTAATCCAGACCCTGGTGAATATCGGAAGAGCGCATTTTTTTTCGTTTTTAAATGAATCTATTATTTTAAACTTAAAACAAAAGTTATATAAGAAAATAATGAACTTATCAATTTATGATTTTGACAAAATAGGCGTGTCTGAATTTATTTCTAAGTTACATAATGATACTGAGATAGTTGCCGACGTCATTGTGGGTAAGTCTGTACACTTTATCGTGAATTTACTAACTTCTTTGGCTATAGGTGTAACTCTTTTTTTCATTGAGTGGAAATTAGCTCTCTTAATTGTTGCGCTAAATCCAATTTTATATTTGATTATAAGGTTATTTTCTAAGCATATTAAAGCTAGAAGTACTGAAGCTTCTAGTATTAATGATTATATATATTTCATAGTACAGCAGTCTTTTATTGGTATTAAGGAAATTAGAAATCTTAATATACAAGATCAGAATTTAATTAACTTCGGCACAGCCACGGAAGAACTTAAATCAAAAAAAATTAGAATTGTACATTTACAGGCTATTTCTCAGAACCTTGCCCAGATTGTTAGCTTTATTATCCAAATCCTTATTATTTTGATAGGTGCATATCTTGTTGTTGAAACTAAAACATTATCTATAGAAATTTTTATTGCTTTAAACACATATTCATTTCAATTAATTAATTCACTAATGCAAGTTACAGAATTTAACACTGATTTTCAAAGATTAGTTGTATCACTTGAAAGAATATTCGCTGTTATGGATAGAAAAGAATACAACCTGGAATTAGAAAAGGTGGAGATAACGGATAATTTAATTGGAGGAATAAGTTTCACAAATGTGTCTGTATCCTATGAGACGGAACGTGTAATTCTTGATAATGTAAGCTTTGAAATATCACCTTTCTCCAAAACAGCAATAGTAGGAAGAAGTGGTGCTGGAAAATCAACAATTTTTAATATATTACTTAGATTTTATTCACCTTTAAGTGGTCATATATATATTGATAATTATAACTTACAAGAAATTGATGAACTTAGTCTTAGAAAGTATATTACGCTTGTTCAACAGGTACCTTATTTTTTTGGTGGATCAATAAAAGAAAATTTGCTTGTCGCTAATCCTGATGCCGCTGTTGATGACCTTTATGAAGCATGTAAACAGGCCTACATACATGATACTATTATTAATTTGCCGAATGGGTATGAAACCATAATTGGTGAAAACGGTTCCAATTTATCTGGTGGCGAAAAACAAAGGCTTGCAATTGCAAGGGCGATATTAAGAAATACTAGGATTATTTTGTTGGATGAACCTACTTCTTCTGTAGACAATGAGTCACAGTACTTTATTAATAAGACACTTAACTTACTTTCTCATAACCATACAATAGTTATTATAGCGCACCATCTATCTAATGTTATTGATTGTGACAAAATTATCATTCTTGATAAGGGAAAGGTTATTGAGAGTGGTATCCATACTAGTTTAACTAGTAATAAAAATTATATAGATCTGTTTAGCTCTGAAATGTCAATCAAATAATAAGGAGGAAGAAGGTGATTCAAAATAATACTTTTAGACCTGTCAAAGTTGTTGTTTTAGATAGCGGAATAGATACAGACAAAGGAGGACTCGTAGAGCATGTAAAGGAATCTATACATTTTAGTTTGGATATTAATGGTGTCGTATTGGAGACAAAACAGTATTCATATAATAACGATCATGGAACAGCAGTCGCAATGGCCATTAAGCATATCACGCCGAACGTTGAATTTATAAGTATGAACATACTAAATGAACAACTAAGATCTGACGGTAGAGTATTACTATATGCTTTTAAGAGGGCGATAGATTGTAATCCTGATATTATACACATGAGTTTGGGGACGAAAAAATTTAGGTATGCAAAGCCGTTGAAAAAATTGGCGTATGAAGCTAGAGAACATGAAGTCTTTGTTGTAGCTGCTGCTAATAATAATAAAGTTAGATCCTTACCTGCTAGATTAAAGAATGTTATTGGAGTTTTGGGTTTATCTGATTTAAATCCTGAAAATTATTGTTTTAAAAATAAATATTTTTATGCTTGCGATAATGTTAATGATGTTAGGAGAATTGGTGATATTCCAAATTATAAGTATTTAACGGGTTCCAGTATAGCAGCAGCCTTCATAAGTGGTCATATAGCCAGACTAATTAGCAAAAGAGACTTTAGGTATGATGAAATAAATTCATTATTAAAAAGAGGAATTATGGGAGGGGAAATATGAGTACACTGAATTATATGTTAGGTAAAACAGTAGAAGAGTGGAGAGCAGAAGAAGGGAAGCAAATTACTTTTTGTGTTACTGAGGACTGCAACTTAGCTTGTAAGTATTGTTATATAGTAGGTAAAAATCATAAGAATAAAATGACATTCGAAATTGCCAAAAAGGCGGTTGATTATATACTGAGTCATCCGGAAGATTTCCCAGAAAAAGCGGTGATTTGGGACTTTATTGGAGGTGAGCCATTTCTAGAAATTGATTTAATTGATAAAATTTGTGATTATATAAAATTCCAAATGTATCAATTGAATCATCCCTGGTTTAACAATTATCGTTTTAATTTCTCGTCGAACGGTCTTTTATACCATACGCCTAAAGTTCAAAAATTTATTAAGAAGAACCATAGTAAGTTGAATATTGGAATTAGTGTAGACGGAAATAAGACCAAACATGATATGCAAAGAGTATTTCCTAATGGTAGTGGTTCATACGATCTTGTGAAGAATAATATTACGTTGTGGCAAAGTCAGTTTCCGAATAGTCACACTAAGGCTACCTTTTCGCATGATGATTTACCACATCTTAAAGATAGTATAATTAGTTTGTGGGAATTAGGAATAAATGATGTGTCAGCAAATGTGATTTTTGAAGATGTGTGGGAAGAAGGAGATGACCAGATTTTTGAAGAACAACTCAAAGATTTGGCAGATTATATTTTAGATCACGATCTATGGAAGGATCATAACGTAAGATTCTTTGAAGAAAACTTAGGTAAGCCACTTGATGAAGAAAAGCTAAAGCAGAATTTTTGTGGCGTTGGAAAAATGCTTGCTATAGATTATAAAGGTGATTTTTTTCCGTGTGTCAGATTCGTTGATTACTCTTTAAGCAACAGACCTGGATACTCCATTGGTAATATACACACTGGAATTGATAAAAACCGTTTAAGACCTTTTATGTTACTTAATCTTCAAAATCAAAGTACAGAAGAGTGTATCAATTGTGAAGTTGCTTCTGGATGCGCATGGTGTGTGGGACATAATTATGATACGGCATATACTGATACCATATTTCAAAGGGCAACGTTTATTTGTAAGATGCATAAAGCAAATTGTAATGCGAATGATTATTTTTGGAACAAGTTTGAAAAAAGAACAGGAATAAAGCCATCAGTTTCATTGCCGGATGGGAAAGAGAAGTATTTAATATTTTTGGAATCGGATCATATAACAACGCATTGTTCATACAAAAATAAAATCGGATTAGAAAGTGAATATATGGATGAGAGGACTTATAAGCTTGGGCTGCAGTTTTGCGAAAATCAAAACTTAACGCCTATTCTACTAGGAGATTTTCCCTACGCTGATGCATCAATACTACGAATGAGTGAAACTAATTATCACAAAGGTGATAAGTTTATACAAATTTTCGATAACGACATATATCAAATTCAAAATACACAAATAGATAAAAATGATAAGCAATTATGCATTCTCAAAATAAATAAGGAGAATATAACCAATATTGAAGGTTTTATCAAAGTTTTAAAGTTTAACTTTAATAGAATTAATCTTATTTTAGATGATATCGAACTTTGGAAGAAAGAAAACTTGGACAGTTATGAAAGAGAGTTAAGAAAACTCTCCAAGATAATAATTGAAAGTTACAAAGAGGGGAGCCCCTTGGAGATTAATGTACTGACTGATATTTTAGAGCTGGATAAAATGTGTAACTGTGGTGCTGGAGAGAATACATTCACACTTGCACCTAATGGAAAAGTTTATATGTGCCCTGCTTTTTACTTTGAAGACTCTAAAAAATATATTTGCGATCTTGAGCTAGATAAGAAGCTGATAACAAATGAATTAGTGGGCTTGGAACAATCACCATTATGCAATGAATGTGATGCATACCACTGCAGCAGATGTAAATATTTGAATCATAAACTTACGAATCAAATCAATGTGCCCTCTGAGATTCAATGTATCATTAGTCATATTGAAAGGGAATGTTCGGTTCAAATTAAAAATTGTCTGGAGAAAGAAGGGGTAGAATGTAGAAATAGATTAAACAGTGTAGATTATTTAGATCCTATTCATAAGTTTTATAAAACAAAGTTAAAGCAATTGATTAATTAATAACTTTATTCAACTAAGGGGTGCAAATTATGAAAAATGAAATGGTAGGAGTCGTACTGGAATCCGAAAAAGAAGAAATCTTACAATTGTATGAACGAAAAACTGCATTACAAGAACTAATCAATTCTTTTAATGATGCTGCAATGATTCATGATGATTTATATGAAAGGATTGTAAAAGATCTCGGTCAGACTATGGTAGCTATGGAGAATTGGTGGTCTTGTACCTCGAAGAAATATCAATGGAAAAGACACCCTAGTTCTAATTGGACCATTGATTTTAATACTAATGAAATAAACTTAGTGATGAGTGAAGTAAATGCTTAATGGTTAGACAATTACACCTGAAAGGAGGTGAAAAATATGAGAAACTTATTTTCCAAAAGAAATGTTGGAAATAGAGAAGATGTACAAGGCTATTGTGGAACATGTAGCTTTTCCTGTACAGGTGGCTGTGCAACCACATGTACTTTTTCATGTAGTTCAAATTGCACGTATACATGCAGTGGGAAAGCGGTATGGTAATATTATGATTATCATCAATAAAGACTCTGGCAAGAGACTGTCACTTGACAGTCTCTTGCTCATTGAGCTGTAGATTGAGTAGCACCTATATAATGATATACTAATTTAAGTTTATAATTTTTCTACATATACAGCCTTTAGTGTAAAAGCACGATTAGAATGATATAATGATTAGGGTTTATGAAGGATACTTGCTACTAATTAAAAATAACACAGTATCTGAAGAAGCAACGGAGGGAATATATTATGGCAAAACTGGTGGTTTGCGATCACCCTTTGATCCAACACAAACTTACATTTATCCGCGATGTGCGGACCAACACCAAGGATTTCCGCGAGCTGGTGGATGAAGTAGCAACTTTGATGGCATATGAAATTACACGGGATATCCCGCTGGAAAGCATTACGGTGCAGACACCGGTTGCTGAGACAGAAGGTAAAGTGATTTCCGGACGTATGCTGGGTCTTATTCCGATTCTGCGTGCAGGCTTGGGTATGCTGGATGGCGTAGTAAAGCTACTGCCTGCAGCAAAGGTAGGCCATGTGGGACTGTTCCGCGATCCTGAGACGCTGCAACCCGTAGAATACTATACGAAGTTGCCTACAGATGTAACTGAGCGCGAATTGATCGTGATTGATCCGATGCTTGCAACGGGTGGCTCTGCAATTGCGGCGATTGATGTGTTGAAAAAGAGAGGCTGCACTCAAATTAAAATGATGAATCTGATTGCTGCTCCTGAAGGAGTCAAAGCTGTGCAGGATGCGCATCCTGATGTAGACATCTATGTCGCTGCACTGGACGAGCGTCTGGATGATCATGGATATATCATTCCGGGTCTTGGTGACGCGGGAGACCGCTTGTACGGAACCAAGTAGACTGCCTTTGGCGGTTCGGCAAAAGCTATGGACGTTTTGACAGGTCTTTATTTTGAATAATGGAAGATCTGTGAAGCGGACATTTATTATGAAAAGGGGTTCAACAGAAAATGTCCAAAATCAAAGTGATGACAATTTTTGGTGTGCGTCCGGAAGCGATTAAGATGGCTCCTCTTATTTTGGAGCTTCAGCGTCACCCGGAGCATATCGAGTCCGTGGTATGCGTTACGGCTCAACATCGCCAGATGCTTGATCAGGTTCTGGAAGTTTTCAATATTCACCCTGACTATGATCTGGATGTAATGAAGGATCGCCAGACACTAAATGAAATCTCGATGCGGGTACTTCAAGGTCTTGAACCTGTATTGCGTGAGGCCAAGCCCGATATCGTGTTGGTTCACGGCGATACGCTGACCACTTTCCTCGCCAGCTATGCAGCCTTTATGCAGCAGATTGAAGTAGGGCATGTGGAAGCGGGTTTGCGGACGTGGAACAAGCTTTCTCCATATCCTGAAGAAATGAACCGTCAGCTCACAGGCGTGCTGTCTGATCTGCATTTCTCGCCTACTTCTTTATCGGCTGGAAATTTGCGGAAGGAAAATAAGCCTGAATCGCGAATATATGTTACAGGCAATACAGTGACTGACGTATTTCAGTATACGGTTCGCCAGGATTACGAGCACCCTGTACTGGACTGGGCTCAGGGCAAACGCCTGATTCTTATGACAGCACATCGCCGGGAATCCCAAGGGGAACCGCATCGTCAGATTTTTAATGCGGTTAAGCGAATTGCGGATGAGTTTGAGGATGTCGCTATGGTTTATCCGGTTCATCCGAGTCCGGCTGTGAAGGAACCTGCATTTGAGATTTTAGGCAACCATCCGCGTATTAAGCTGATTGATCCGCTGGATGTCGTGGATCTGCACAATTTTTACCCACATACACATCTGATCCTTACGGATTCCGGTGGGCTTCAGGAAGAAGCACCTTCGTTCGGAGTACCTGTTCTGGTGCTGCGTGATACGACTGAAAGACCGGAAGGAATTGAAGCGGGCACCTTGGAACTGGTGGGTACGAACGAAGAGAACGTGTACAATCGGACCAAGGCACTTTTGACAGATTCCGCGTTGTACGATTCTATGAGTCAGGCAGCGAATCCTTACGGCGATGGAAAAGCATCAGTAAGAATTGTCAATGCGATTTTGCACCATTATGGCGTTCAATCCGAACGTCCTGAAGAATTTCACACAATGTTCACAAAAGGTGTTCGTCCGATATAATTATTCTTTACAAGGCAAGCATACAGTTAAACTGTACGGTTACCAAGGGATACAGCAATTTAAGATGCTTTGTCGTTCGATTTTATACTTTAGGGCGCTAAAATATCTCAATTGACAAAGCATCTAATATTTAAGTAAAATGGACTGGAATTGCAGGGGTGACATGGAAAAGTGGTCAAACCTACCAAGCAAAACAACAACCGAAATAACACCGGGAATGCCTTCAAGGCAATTGGATTGGTGAGCGCGATCGGCATTGATTTGGCGATATGTACACTGGGTGGCTTCTATGCCGGAAAGTGGCTCGATGCCAAACTTGGTGGCTCCGGAATTTGGATTGGCGTAAGCGTTCTCGCAGGCTTGGTTGTAGGCGCATTAAGTATTGCCCTTGTGATCGGAAAGGTATTGAGGGATAACCATGAATGAGATGACCCGTATGCAAAAAATGTTATGGATCGTAGCGCTTGGTATTATGGCTCTGTGTTTCCTGGTCTCCGCCTTCATGCCCCAACATCGTGACATTGCTCACGGAATCATTCTGGGAACGGGAGTAAGCTGTCTTAATGTGCTGTATATGGCCTACAAAATTCGACAGGTTGCGAATGCAGCCGCCGGTCAAGGCAAGAAGAAAAAGGTGGGCATTGGCTTTGGCGTTCGAGTAGGGACCTCTATTTTGGCAGTAGTGCTGGCGCTAGAATTTCCGGCCTATTTCCATGAGATCGCTGTAATGGCAAGCCTGGTGACTGGACAATTTCTTCTTTTAATTATAGGCATCATATTCGCGCTACAGGAAAAATGATGGCTCAACTGAGAAAGGGGTGAGAAAACATGTTGCATGAATCACCGATTATCGAATTGGGCGGGTTTAACATTGACTTGTCCGTCATTATTATGCTTATTGTGACTTGTGCGATTGTATTTGGACTGGCATTTGCTGCAACGCGCAATTTGTCTGTGGACAATCCAAGCAAGCTGCAAAATTTTATGGAATGGGTCGTAGAATTCGTTCAAGGACTGATTACCAGCACGATGGATTTGAAAAAAGGGAAGCCATTCCTCTCCTTGGGGATGACGCTGATCATGTTCATTTTCGTAGGGAATATGCTGGGCTTACCGTTCGGGATTGTGACCGAATTCGATAATGCGCAAAGTGCCCAAGTATTTGGACATGAAATCATTCCAGTCAAAGAAGCATTAGAACAAGCACAGGCGTCTCACCCGGGCGAAGTTGCCCATGTAGGCATCAGCTGGTGGAAATCACCTACCGCAGATGCAGGGGTATCCATTGGATTGGCTTTGATGATCTTTGTCCTGGTTCATTTCCTGGGGATCTTCCGTAATACCAAAGCTTACTTCAAGCATTACGTTCAGCCATTTCCATTCTTTTTGCCAATTAACTTGATTGAGCAGTTCTCAAAACTGTTGACACATGGTATGCGTCTATTCGGTAATATTTTTGCCGGCGAAGTTTTGATCAGTGTTCTGCTGAAATTGACAGCACTTGGTGTAGGAGGCTGGATTGCTTCCGTATTGGGACTCGTTGTCTGGCAAGGGTTTAGTATTTTTGTCGGCAGTATTCAGGCGTTCGTCTTCACCATTTTGACGTTCGTATATATTTCACAGGCAATTGACACGCATGAAGAAGAGCATTAGGTAAATTTAGTTTCGGGTTTTTAGTTAAGTTCAGGAGTACGCTTCGCTCTTAACTGCAAATACATGTACAACACAAATACACATCTCTAAGGAGGATTTTTAAATGGGAGCTTGGGCATTAATAGCAGCAGCTATCGCAGTAGGTTTGGGTGCGCTCGGCGCAGGTATTGGTAACGGTCTGATCGTAAGTAAAACAGTTGAAGGTATCGCTCGTCAGCCTGAGGCTAAATCAACTTTGCAAACGGTAATGTTTATCGGTGTAGGTCTGGTTGAAGCCTTGCCAATCATCGGGGTCGTTCTGGCGTTTATTTTCTACGCTAAGGCATAATAATTTGAAACTTGCAAGGTTTGGCGGGGAAGGCCACAGCCATCCGCGCCTTCTTTGTTGCTTGGCTTAAGAGATAACTAGGACCGACGTTCACCGGAAAGGAGTGACTTCAATTGAGTTTAAATTGGACAAGTATCGTTTTCACAATCATTGCATTTTTGATCTTGTACTGGTTACTGACGCGTTATGCATTCGGCCCTCTCTTTTCCGTTATGGAGAAGCGCCGTCAGCTTGTATTACAGCAAATGAATGAAGCGGCACAGACGCGTGAACAGGCTGCTGCTTATGTTGAGGAGCAAAAACAGGCTCTCCAGCAGGCACGTAAGGAAGCGTACGACATTATTGAGCAGTCAAAACAAACAGGTAACAAGCAAGCGGAGCAAATTATTGTTCAGGCTAAAGACGAAGCTGTCCGCCTGAAAGACGAAGCTGTTCGTGAAATCACAAGCGAGCGTAATAAGGCGGTTGCCGAACTGCGCAGCGAAGTGGGTAAAGCTTCGGTACAAATTGCTTCCAAACTGATTCAAAAGGAAATCAAGGAAGACCAAGTCCAAGGAGAGCTTGTCGACCAATACCTTAAAGAGGTAGGAGGCAAAGCATGAGCCGGGATACGGTAGTTGCCAAACGGTATGCGAAAGCTTTGTTTGAAGTGGCAGAGCAA
This sequence comes from Paenibacillus sp. FSL H7-0703, assembly GCF_038003485.1. Lineage (NCBI taxonomy): Bacteria > Bacillati > Bacillota > Bacilli > Caryophanales > Paenibacillaceae > Paenibacillus > Paenibacillus sp. FSL H7-0703. Next base: position 3,768,829 of record NZ_JBBOPF010000001.1, read on the forward strand.
GAACAGACCATTATGGAAACCGAGCAGGAGCTACGTGCTTTTGTAGAGGCTGTATCGGGGGATGCTGAAATCCGTAAATTCATTAATTCTCCTAACATTACGGAAACGGTCAAGCTTCAAGTTCTAGCTAACAGTTTTGAAGGCAAGTTGTCTGCCTCGCTAATTAACACGATCAAACTGTTGATTCAGCGTAGTAGAGCAGATTTGTTCGAATCTCTCCTTGCCGGATACCTCGATATTCAGGAATATAAGCTGGGACTTGCTCATGCAAAGGTGTATTCGACTTATGCTTTAAGTGATCAGGAAAAAACAGCGGTAGCCGAGCAATTCGGAGCCCGTGAACATAAAACAATCCGCGTGGAAAATATAGTAGACCCGAGTCTGCTGGGCGGATTGAAAGTGGTTATCGGCGATACACTGTACGACGGCAGTCTGGCCGGCAAGCTGGATCGTCTCGAGAAATCCTTTAACAGACGAGTATAGAAGATAGGGGTGAACACACTTGAGTATCAAACCTGAGGAAATCAGTTCATTGATTAAAAGTCAGATTGAACAATATAAAAATGATATCGAGGTCGTTGAAGTCGGCACTGTTGTTGAAGTCGGCGACGGTATTGCCCGCGTCTACGGACTGGAAAAAGTTATGGCCGGTGAATTGGTTGAATTCGACACTGGCGTATTGGGCTTGGCGCTCAACGTGGAAGAAAGCAATGTCGGTGTTGTTATTTTGGGTCAATTCTCCGACATTCGTGAAGGCGGTCAAGTAAAACGTACAGGTCAGATCATGCAGGTCCCTGTAGGGGAAGCGCTGATCGGACGTGTAGTTAACCCACTGGGACAACCGGTAGACGGTAAAGGGCCGATTGCTACAACAGAATTCCGTCCGGTTGAAAGTCAGGCTCCAGGTGTTATGGCCCGTAAATCGGTACATGAGCCTATGCAGACGGGGATTAAAGCTATTGATGCAATGGTTCCGATTGGTCGTGGTCAACGTGAGTTGATCATCGGTGACCGTCAAACAGGTAAAACTTCTATCGCAATCGATGCAATTTTGAACCAAAAAGGCAATGGCATGAAATGTATTTATGTCGCTATTGGTCAAAAACAATCCACGGTAGCTCAAGTTGTTGAAACATTGCGTCGTCACGGTGCGCTGGAATACACGATTGTCGTTACGGCATCTGCTTCCGAACCATCACCATTGCTGTACATTGCTCCTTACTCTGGCTGCGCCATGGGTGAGTATTTCATGTACAAAGGCGAGCATGTCCTTGTTGTTTATGATGACTTGACTAAACAAGCGTCAGCTTACCGGGAACTGTCCCTGTTGCTGCGTCGTCCACCGGGTCGTGAAGCTTATCCGGGTGACGTTTTCTATCTTCACTCTCGCTTGCTGGAACGTGCAGCGAAGCTGAATGATGAGTTGGGCGGCGGATCACTTACCGCATTGCCGTTCATCGAGACACAGGCTTCCGACGTTTCTGCATATATCCCAACTAACGTTATTTCCATCACGGATGGACAGATCTTCCTGGAAGCTGACTTGTTCTATGCAGGGCAACGTCCAGCGATCAACGTAGGTATTTCCGTATCTCGTGTAGGTGGTTCTGCTCAGATTAAAGCGATGAAAAAGGTAGCAGGTTCCCTGCGTCTGGATCTTGCTCAATATCGTGAGCTTCAAGCGTTCTCCCAATTCGGGTCCGACTTGGATAAATCTACAAAAGCCCGTCTGGATCGCGGCGCACGCATGATGGAAATTCTGAAACAGGGCGTTAACCAACCGCTTGCTGTAGAGCAACAAGTAGTGAGCTTGTATACTGCTGTAAAAGGCTTCCTTGATGATATCCCTGTAGCGGATGTAAAACGTTTTGAAAAAGACTTCCTGTCTTTCATGGTGTCTGACCATCAGGACGTGCTTCAATCTATCCGCGACACGAAAGACTTGGTGGCTGATAACGAAGCGGCTTTGAAGGCGGCTATCGAGAAATTCAAAAAATCATTCGCCACGTCGGTTTAATACATTGGAATTGCCTGTTTATGATGAAAGATGTCCTAAGGAAGCGTGCCCTCCGGGTTTTGGCTTCCTTGGCATGTTTCACCCTCTATAACAGGCCCTTTAACATATGTCCGGCTGGATTTGAATCTTACGAAGTGCTTAGACTTGGTCCAAGCTAAGCTAAGGGATTGCTTACGAAGTTAGCTTTGGCTTTGCTAGAGCTTAAAGGTGGTGAAATCATGGCAAAAGGTATGCGCGAGATTAAACGTCAGATTAAAAGTGTGCAGAGTACGAAGCAGATCACGAAAGCGATGGAAATGGTCGCTGCATCCAAGCTGAGAAAAGCTCAGGAGAAAGCGGAGTCTGCTCGTCCTTACTCGGAAAAGCTTAAGGAAGTTGTGAGTAGCATTGCTTCTGGAGCGAATAACATCAAGCATCCAATGCTGGAAACGCGTCCGGTTAAAAAGACTGCTTATCTTATCATTACATCTGATCGTGGTCTGGCTGGTGGTTATAACGCCAATATTTTGCGACAGGTTACGCAGACGATTGCTGAACGTCACCGTTCACAGGATGAATTTGTGATTTTCATCATTGGGCGAAAAGGACGGGATTATTTCAGACGTCGTGAATTCCCTATCGCTGAATCGGTAACAGATCTGTCAGATACACCTGCTTTTGCAGATATCAAAACAATTGCAAGCAAGGCTGTACAAGGCTTTGAACTTAAAGAATTTGATGAGCTTTATCTATGCTATAACCGCTTTGTCAACGCATTGACTCAAATTCCAACAGTTGACCGTCTGTTACCAATGGCAACACCGGATTCAGCTACAGCTTCATCCTCAATTAACTATGAGTATGAGCCTTCACCAGAAGGAGTGCTGGAAGTATTGCTGCCGCGTTACGCGGAAACGCTCATTTACGGCGCTTTGCTGGATGGTAAAGCTAGTGAACTGGGAGCGAAGATGACGGCGATGGGATCTGCTACGAAGAATGCTTCCAAGTTAATTGGTGAGCTTTCCTTGACCTATAACCGTGCTCGTCAAGCGGCTATTACCCAGGAAATTACGGAAATCGTTGCAGGGGCAAGCGCTCAGTCTTAATCAGGCTTGTTGCGACTGTTTTATAGCATGTCTACACTATTATGATAAATTGCGGGCGCAAAACAAATCAGAGTGGTTCGGATTTGCGGCTGTGCAAGCTTGTAGGAGGGAAACCAAAAGATGAACAAAGGACGCGTAGTGAGCATCATGGGTCCGGTTGTTGACGTTGAGTTCGAACGTGGACAGCTTCCGGAAATCCTGAATGCCATTCATATTGGGACTGTGCTGGAGAGCGGAGTCAAAATTGACCTGACGCTCGAAGCTTCAAAACATCTAGGTGACAACCGTGTGCGTTGTATTGCCATGTCTTCCACAGATGGTCTGGTTCGTGGAGCTGAAGCCATAGATCTGGGAGCACCTATTTCAGTACCTGTCGGCGAAGCTACTCTTGGACGCGTATTTAACGTACTTGGAACGCCAATTGATAATGGTGCTGATATGAGTGAAACGGCTAGAAATCCGATTCACCGTCAAGCTCCTTCTTTCGATGAGCTGACAACTCAAGCAGAGATGCTCGAAACAGGTATTAAAGTTATCGACTTGCTAGCTCCTTATGCCAAAGGTGGTAAAGTCGGATTGTTTGGTGGTGCTGGTGTAGGTAAAACCGTAACCATTCAAGAATTGATTAACAATATCGCTCAGGAGCATGGTGGTATTTCTGTATTTGCGGGTGTAGGTGAACGCACACGTGAAGGAAATGACTTGTATCATGAAATGAGAGATTCCGGCGTTATCAACAAAACAGCGATGGTGTTCGGACAAATGAACGAGCCTCCGGGTGCACGTTTGCGTGTAGCTCTCACAGGTCTGACGATGGCGGAATACTTCCGTGACCAAGAAGGCCGTGACGTGTTGCTCTTTATTGATAACATTTTCCGCTTTACTCAAGCGGGTTCTGAGGTTTCGGCTCTGTTGGGACGTATGCCTTCAGCAGTAGGTTACCAGCCTACGCTGGCTACTGAGATGGGTCAATTGCAAGAACGGATTACTTCTACTAAAAAAGGTTCTGTTACTTCCATTCAGGCGATCTATGTGCCTGCGGATGACTACACTGACCCGGCTCCTGCTACGACGTTTGCCCATTTGGATGCTACAACGAATCTGGAACGTAAAATTTCCGAAATGGGTATTTACCCGGCGGTTGATCCACTCGCATCAAGCTCCCGTATTTTGGCTCCAGACGTTGTGGGTGAAGAGCATTACAATGTAGCTCAAGGGGTAAAACAAATTTTGGCCCGCTACAATGAGCTTCAGGATATCATTGCGATCCTGGGTATGGACGAGCTGAGTGAAGAAGATAAAATGTTGGTAGCACGTGCACGTAAAATCCAGCGTTTCCTTTCTCAACCTTTCCACGTTGCCGAAGCATTTAACGGCTTCCCAGGTAAATATGTGCCGGTTAAAGAAACTGTACGAAGCTTCAAAGAAATTTTGGAAGGCAAGTATGACCATCTTCCAGAAGCGGCTTTCCTTTTTGTAGGAGCCATCGAAGAAGCAGTTGAGAAAGCTAAAACGCTGTAAACAACAGGCAAAGAATAGCCGAGCCTTACGAAGTGAGCTGTCTGTGGACAGCTTCCAGGAGGGATTCAAGTGAGCACGTATTTACTAGAGATTGTGACGCCGGAGCGCCTGGTCTATACAGAACAGGTAAACAGCATCAGTGTTCGCGGCTCGGAAGGCGATCTTGGGATTTTACCCGGACACCTTCCCTTGGTCACTCCCTTGAAGATTGCACCGATACGCATTAAAATCGGTGGTCAAACCGAAGTGATCGCGGTCAATGGGGGCTTTCTTGAAGTCCGCAAGGATAAAGTGGTCATTTTGGCTGAGAGTGCGGAACGTTCCGAAGAAATTGATGTGGAGCGTGCCCGTGCGGCAAGGGAGCGGGCAGAACTGCGGCTCCAGAGCAAACAGGAGCAGATAGATCACCATCGGGCGGAAGTAGCTCTGCAACGGGCGCTTAACCGTTTAAATGCTACAAGCATCAGAACGAATAAGAATTAATATTGGATTTTAAGTGGAATTTTAAAAGGGTTCGGCATAGTATACGGATGGAACGACAAGGAGACCACTTCATAACTTCTGCCAAAGAATGTCCGGTAGAAGGTGAGGGAGAACCTTGCTTCCTTCGATCACTGTGATCGGGCCCTTTTTTTAGCTGTTATTACCAAAATGTACAGTCCTATTTCTTGCCCGGTTGCTAGGTATTTAGTACCTTTTAAATTCACAAAACAGAAGTGATTAATCACATTTTGTCGAAATAAATGTCCTAAAAGCAGAAATAGCACTGGCATATTAGGCGTTCGCCGAGTATTATAAAGAAGTCTGTGACGCAGATGGGAGGAATTATGGTTGAACGGGAAACAGCAATTGGCTGAACAGCTAAGTCAATCGGCGAGTATGACCGCGCTGATCTCCATGATCGTGTCGCTTATCTGTATAGCGTTAGCTTGGTGGGCTTTACAGAGCTTGAAGCTGGATTTGTTAATCCGGCAACCCAAAGGACCGCAGGGCAGATTGCTGCACTTGTTTCTTGCTATAATCTTGGGACAGTTGGTTTCTGGGTTCCTGTTGAGCTACATTTCTTGGAGTCAGATGCTCTAGAATTTGTTTTAACATGAAGTGGGCGGGTTATATGACCTTATGACTGTGTCTCTGCGGGAATTGTCGAATAACATCGCGTCATATTGTTAACAATGGTAAACAAAAGAACCATACATGTATAGCTGGCTGAATCAGTTAGAGTACAATGGTCATCAAGTACAAAAAACGCTTGTATACTTGTTTTAATCAGTGGTATGATGGCAGTTAGGGTATTAGTAAAACCTTGTTTTTTTATGTAATGAAAAAGCAAGGCATGAAAATAGCGGAATATGTTCTTTTTTTCCAGAATGGAAAAGGGAAATGACGCGCGGAGGGAACCATAGATGAGCAAATTTATCGTCCGCGGTGGCAACAGATTGACCGGGAGTGTCAAAGTCAGCGGAGCCAAAAACTCAGTTCTGCCGATCATCGCCGCTTCTCTGCTAGGAGAAGAAGGAGAAAGTGTTATTATTGATGCACCTCCTCTAGACGATGTGATGACCATTAACAAAGTGCTGGAGTCCTTAGGAGCAGGCGTTACATACCAAGATGAGGTCATTCGTGTTGACGCGCGGAAGATAATTTCCTGTGAAGCCCCTTACGAGTGGGTTAGGAAAATGCGCGCATCATTCTTGGTTATGGGACCGCTGCTTACACGTTTGGGACGTACAAGAATCTCGCTTCCAGGCGGATGCGCAATCGGAACGCGACCAATTGATCAGCATTTAAAGGGTTTTGAGGCATTGGGCGCGGAGATTAGCCTGGGCCAAGGTTTTATTGAAGCTAAAAGTAACGGGCGTCTGCGTGGAGCTAAAGTTTATTTGGATGTAGCCAGCGTAGGAGCAACCGAGAATATTATGATGGCCGCTACTCTTGCTGAGGGCGTAACTACCATCGAGAATGCTGCTAAGGAACCTGAGATTGTTGATCTCGCAAATTTCCTGAATGGAATGGGCGCCAAAGTACGCGGTGCGGGCACGGGCGTTATTCGTATTGAAGGCGTCGAGAAGCTGCATGGTGTAAAACATACCGTCATTCCCGACCGGGTAGAAGCAGGTACTTATATGGTTGCTGCTGCGATCACAGGCGGGAACGTATATGTAGAAGGCGCAATATCCGATCATTTGGGACCGGTTATTTCCAAGATGGAAGAAATGGGTGTAACCATTCAACCTGATGAGAACGGAATTCGTGTCATTGCAGATAAGCCGTTAAAGGCCGTTGATGTTAAAACATTGCCTTATCCTGGTTTTCCTACCGATATGCAGTCTCAGATGATGGCACTTCAACTTGCCGCTGAAGGAACGAGCATTATTACGGAAACCGTGTTTGAAAATCGTTTCATGCATGTGGATGAATTTCATCTCATGAATGCCGAAATTAAGGTCGAAGGTCGTTCCGCCATTGTAACTGGTAATGCTAAGCTGACAGGTGCGAAAGTAACCTCTACAGATTTGCGTGCAGGTGCTGCGTTAATTCTGACCGGACTCATTGCGGAAGGTACAACGGAGGTATCCGGCGTACATCACATCGATCGCGGTTACGTTCATTTGGCTGAGAAGCTGACTGGATTGGGAGCGGACATTTACAGAGTGACCGTAGAAGAGTCCAAACTGGATCATTCACCCAGTACAGAGCGCGTAATGCCGGAAGAGACGTCGGGGAATCTGTTTAAGAAGATCCAGCCTTCCCTCGCCTAAGTCTTAACATATGTAGCTTCATGTTGCATAAGTATATTCTTGAACAATAAGGAACCAAGTCCGAAAGGGCTTGGTTTTTTGTTGTTTGCAGCCAGTCTTTTTCATTCTTTCAGTTCTCTTAAAATGGTTCTATCAAAGTGGACGACTTCATATGATTGAAAATATCTGCTGGAGTATATCTGTACTTCCAGCCGGATACTTAGCCCTTTGATGGAGGTTTCAGCCTATGAAAGATTCACAGGTTCGCATCCGTATACCCATTCATCATCCTAAGGAACATTGCCAGGCTTCACTTGCGGAGGAACGCTCTGGCTCTATAGCTACTTCGTTACAGAAAAATAAGCTTATGCAACAGCAGCCGGACACAAGAGGTACATTGCCGACTGGCGTCAAGCCCAATCGGCGTACAACAGCCGTGCCTTCCGCTGTGAACTCCGTCGATACGGCTCTGCCTATCGCTGGAGCAGCGGCCCATGACACGCGCGCTGCAACCCCGCTGCAAGTGACGCTGCCGCACCTGCGTCCTTCCGCCGGGCGTACCCCGCGCTGGGGCAGCAGACGCCTATGGCTGCCATTCGCTGCCATGGCAGGGGTGCTGGTGCTTGCCATGGCTGTGCCCGCGCTAATGGCGTGGCCTCGCCAGACGGCGCAGCCGTTGCCGCCGAGCAGTCGCACGGCAGCACCAGCTGCGCCTAGCGTGACGGCAAAGGGCGAGACGCCCGTCACGCGCTTGCCGGGCGTCCCGCCGATACCGGCGGTGCCCGCTGCTCCAGCGCGCAGCGTGCCGGTGGCAGCAGAGCCGGACGTGCGCGTGTACGTTACGTCTACCGGTCGCACGGAGACGTTACCGCTGGAGCAATACATTGTCGGCGTAGTAGCTGCCGAAATGCCGCCCAGCTTCGAGCGCGAGGCACTAAAAGCACAGGCTATTGCCGCGCGTACCTTCATTGCCCGACGTTTGCTGGCTGATGACACTAGCGGTGCGCCTGCGGGAGCAGATGTGACGGATACGGTTAAACATCAGGCTTATATCTCCAAAGCCAAACTTACTAGAGAATGGGGGCGTTCTGGTAAATCCGCAGAGCTGGCTAAAATTCAGCAGGCTGTACGAGACACCAAGGATACGATCATGGTATATGAGGGGAAGCCCATAACGGCATCTTTTTTTTCTACTAGCAATGGCTATACCGAAAATTCAGAGGATGTATGGGCGAAGGCAGTGCCCTATTTACGAAGTGTGTCAAGTCCGTGGGACAAGCAGTTGGCCCCACGTTATACAGAAACCGTCACACTGAGTCGTCAGAGTGTGTTCGATAGATTGGGATTGAGTCGTGCTGCAATTGCGGCCTCTACTGGAGGAGGAAGTATGCCAGAGATTCGTATACTCTCCAAGACGGAAGGACATCGCATCAAGAAGATTGAGGTTGGTGGCTCAATCTTTACAGGGCCGGAAATCCGTAACAAACTGGGATTACGTTCGGCTGAGTTTACGTGGAAGGCTGAAGGGGATCGGATTGCTATAACAACCTATGGTTATGGTCATGGTGTTGGTATGAGTCAGTGGGGAGCCAATGGAATGGCCAAGGAAGGTCATACTGCCACTCAAATTCTCCTTCACTATTATACTGGCATTTCTTTTGCGCAAGCCTCTCGTATTCTAAGTTAGTAAATATTTCGAAACTTTGAAGTATAAAAGAGTTGCACCCGGTAACACTGGTTACTGAGGTGATGAGCAAATGAATGAACAAAATAAAAACCAGAACCAAAACCATGAAGAAACACCCAAAACCTTTCAGGGTGGAAGAGCTTCACGGCCGTCTTCGTGGAAAAAGCTGTTGTCCAAAAGGTGGGCATACCCGGCAGCCTACATTGCCGCAGCAGCCATTATACTAACCTTAGTGTGGGTCTATCAGGATGCCAGCCAGAAGTCTTTCAAACCTGACCCAGCTAGTCCATCGGTACAAAGCACAAGTGCAGTGAATACCGATGTTAACGGACAACAGCCAGAAAGCGTGGAAGTAGTTGCCCAGTCGGAAAATATCGCATGGCCAGTGGCAGATGCTGGCGCAGTACAAGTTGTAAAGCCGTTCTTTGATGAGAACGCGACCGCTGATGAGCAGGCGGCAGCTATGGTAGAGTACGATAAAACATTTACCGCTAACACTGGAATTGATCTTTCCCGGGCCGACGATCAGGCGTTTGAAGTGAGAGCCGCCCTTAGTGGCAAAGTATCTCGTGTAGAACAACATCCGCTGGTAGGTAATGTCGTAGAAATCACGCATGATAATAATCTCAAAACGGTGTACCAAAGCTTGAGTGATCTGAAAGTAAAAGAAGGCGATCAAGTGAAACAAAACGATGTGATTGCTTCAGCAGGTCGTAACGAGCTTGAAAAGGATTTGAAAACACATCTGCATTTTGAAGTGTATCAGGATGACAAGCCGGTGAATCCAGCAGGTCTGCTTCCTAAAAAATAAATTTGGTCATGGCTTTGCATGCAAAGCGGGGAATCCATATTCCCTGCTTTTTTCTTGTGTAGTTTTTGTGCATAAGGTAAACATAAGCTGCTTTTGCCAAATAAATAGGCCTTCCGAAGCATGTCTTCCCGCCAAACCGCGAATATATAGGCACGCTCCTCATATAATGTACCAAACTATCCACAGTAGGGAGGCGGGAGCGTGCACGATTACATCAAGGAACGGACCATCAAAATCGGTCGCTGTATCGTGGAAACAAGGAATACGGTCCGTACGATTGCCAAGGAATTTGGTGTCTCCAAGAGCACGGTGCATAAAGATCTGACCGAACGGCTGCCTGAAATCAACCCGGATCTTGCCGATCAGGTGAAGCACATTCTCGAATACCATAAATCCATCCGCCATCTGAGGGGAGGAGAAGCGACGAAAATTAAGTACAAAAAAACGAGTGGCAAACGAAGGGAGATTCTCGTTTCCGGCAAGTCCTAAAAATATATAGTGAATTGGCTGGCAAAGCCATTGAATCAACCCCCTGAAGTATGATATGTTAAAAGATGGTACAAGACGAAAAATGACATGTAACCGTAGGTTTATACATATATTTGCCGCTTCTTGTCGAATCTTAGCTTTTAAAATATCACTTTGGGGGCCTTTTTAATATGTTCAGTAATGATATCGGTATCGACCTCGGTACGGCCAACGTGCTTATCCACGTCAAAGGGAAGGGGGTTGTTCTTGACGAACCTTCCGTTGTCGCAATAGAAAGCGATACAAAAAGAGTTCTGGCTGTCGGAGAGGAAGCGCGCCGTATGGTGGGACGTACTCCTGGTAATATCATAGCCATCCGTCCATTACGTGATGGTGTCATCGCCGATTTTGAAGTAACAGAAGCGATGTTAAAATATTTTATCAATCGGGTAGGGGGAAAAAGCTGGTACAGCCACCCTCGTATTCTAATTTGTGCGCCGACGAACATTACCTCAGTGGAGCAAAAAGCGATTCGTGAAGCGGCGGAGCGTAGCGGGGCCAAGGAAGTATTTTTGGAGGAAGAACCAAAAGCGGCTGCCATCGGGGCAGGAATGGATATTTTTGAGCCTAGCGGCAACATGGTAGTGGATATTGGTGGCGGAACGACTGACGTTGCAGTCCTCTCTATGGGGGATGTCGTAACAGCTTCTTCCATTAAAATGGCAGGGGATAAATTTGATACAGCCATCATGAAATATGTAAAAACGAAGTACAAGCTTTTGATCGGGGAACGTACGGCTGAGGATATCAAGATTGCTATCGGAACCGTGCATCCGAGCGGACGGCGTGCAGAAATGGACATCCGTGGACGGGATATGGTATCCGGATTGCCCAAAACGTTAAGTATTTCTGCGGATGAAGTGCAGGATGCGCTTAGAGATCCTGTGTCGGCGATTGTTGCTGCGGCCAAGTTTGTATTGGAGCAGACCCCACCGGAACTGTCAGCTGATATTATTGACCGTGGTGTTATTTTGACTGGTGGCGGTGCCTTGCTTAGCGGATTGGACGAGCTGCTTGCTGAAGAGTTGCGTGTTCCGGTACTGGTTGCCGAAGATCCGATGCATTGTGTCGTTAAAGGTACAGGAATTATGCTGGATAATTTGGATCATGTGGTTAAGAAAAAGTTCTAATCTGCCGATAGTGACTATAAGAGACTCGTGTGCGGTCAGACAGGTTGCCTGCCTCCGCGCGAGCATATGATTTTAGCAGAGTATAGGATTGGGGTGCACCATACATGTTGAGAGGTTTATATACTGCGGCCGCCGGATTGATGACACAACAACGACGCCATGACACCGTGACGCAAAATATTGCTAATATGAATACGACGGGATACAAACAGGAGAACAGTGTTCAGCGTTCTTTCCCCGAAATGCTTATTTCCATGACGGGTGGTAACCCTGATAACCCGGACCGTACGGTCGGCAAGCTCAATACTGGCGTTTTTGCTGAGGAAAGCCTCTCCCCTTACATTCAGGGAGCATTAAAGGACAGTGGACAAGCGACGGATTTCGCGATACAGTCCAATATTAATGTGAACGACACAGCTACTGGTCAACCTATGGCTTTTGATCAGGCAGGGAAATTCATCAATGCTAACGGTGAAGTCACCTACCGTCCAGAAGCGTTTTTTACGGTGCGGGACAGTAATGGTAACGTTCGTTATACACGTGATGGACATTTTCAAGTAAATGGAGCAGGAGCATTGCTTTCATCGACTGGCTCAGCGGTGCTGGATACGAATGGAAAGCCAATTCAATTGACGGGGGCTGTCTCAGCGCTTAAAGTAAATGAGCGGGGCGAATTGGTAGATAGCCAGTCCAACCAGACGTTAGGGACGACGCTCGGTATTAGTGTCATTGATCGTCCGTACCAGCTCGTTCGTGAGGGCAATGGAAATTTCCGCCTGAATGATACGGACGGTGCTACAGCTAGAATGATGACCGCTAATGACGCTGTATCCGTTCGTCAAGGTTATCTGGAGGTATCTAATGTAGATGCTTCACAGTCGATGGTGGATATGATGGCTGCGTTAAGAGCGTATGAGGCGAATCAGAAGGTAATTCAATTTTATGATAAAAGCTTGGACAAGGCCGTTAATGAAGTAGGCCGTGTATAACAGGGGGTAAGTGATGAACAACTCCATGATTGGCGCAATGGTATCTATGGCCAGTGTGCAGCAGCGTTTGGATTTAATTGCCGATAATATTGCTAATATCAATACAGTTGGTTATAAGAGTAAACAGGGTTCCTTTGAAGATGTATTGGCCAATGTGCAGCAACAGCCTTCTACGTATCTCCAAAATGGACGAGCCATGCCGCTCGGCTATAATTTGGGCTACGGAGTTAAAACGGCCGCAATCATGAAAAATATGGAGCAAGGTCCGCTCAAGGAGACGGGACTTCCTACCGATCTGGCGATTCAAGGTAATGCCATGTTTGAAGTCCAGGGGAATGGGCAAAAAGCTTGGACCCGTGACGGTAGCTTTCATTTTGTTCCTGATCCGAATGATAGTGCGACGATGATGTTGACCACTGCTGAAGGTTACTCCGTGCTGGATAACAATGATGTTCCTGTGACTGCTCCAGCGGGTTCCAAGGTGGCTATTAACTCGGATGGCGAATTGCTGATTCGTGCTAATGGAATTGGGGCTCCGACAGTTGGTCAGAGAATCAAGCTGATGGATGTACAGCGTCCAGAAGGACTGGAACAGCGGGATGATAACCTATTCGTGTTGTTGAATGGTGTAACAGAGGCAAATGTATTCGGAGCAGCAGGTGTGGCAGGTGCTGTTCCAGCGGACGTATCTGTGCGTTCCGGTTATCTTGAGGAATCTAATGTGGATTTAGCGGGCGAAATGACGGATATGATGCAAGTTCAGCGGATGTATCAAATGGCGGCACGGGCACTAACTTCTAGCGATACGATGATGAACCTGGCCAACAATCTGAGGGCTTAAGGATTTGGTGATGAAAGAAGAACAATCTGATTCCCGTCCGGTGCCTGAAAAGACGAAGTCCCGCTGGCGTACTGCTCGTTATTTCGTAGTTCCGTTGCTGCTCCTGTTCTCGCTGTTAGGCGGCTTAATTGCAGGATATGTAATTGTAGGTAAGCAAGGGTTGTCAGGCGTATTTGAATGGAAAACCTGGCAGCATGTCATTGATCTTATATTTGCGCCTTAGTTTACTTTAAATGAGTGGGGGCGGGAAAAGGTCGCTCCGCGTGCAGATTGTTCTTCCGATTGCTGTTATCCCCAGATTCCTTTTGGTTTTAAAACATTGGAGGTTTGAATCCGGGGATAAAGGCAAACGCTGCGCTTCTTCAGAACAATTCTGCCCGCTCCGCTGGCTACCCGCCATCAGGCCACTTTTATTAAAATAAACCACCCGCAATTTGTGTGGGTAGTATATAACAAAACCCTGTGCCAGTGGCGCAGGGTTTTGTTATGCTTTTAAGGGAGGGGCCTCCAGCGTAGCACGCATGGATTGTGGCCAATGAAGGCCATCACAGAGGCCTTCGGTTTTCTCTGCCCTTCACGGCAAGCGAGCATTATTGAAGCGAGGCTTTCCTTTTGAGCTAAAAGTAACTCGGCGGAGGGATTTATTTGAATCTGGAGAAGCGATAGCGTTCGCCTTTGCCCCTAAATTTTAACCTTGCAGGTTTTATAAAATGAGAAAATTTAGGGGCAACAGCGATCGGAAGATCAAATAAATCGTGCAGCCCTTCCCCCCTTGGCTCAAATGAAACTTCGCTTCACCCCATAATAGGAGCACCCAATATGGTACTTCCGCGTAATTTTCTTTTTGCATCTGATAACTGTATAATGATGGGGAAGTTTATAACACTGCGGGGTAAAACCAAGCACGGGCAAAAGGGCTTCTTCGCGCCTCAGGTTGCATAACCGGCGGAAAAAGCCCCTTATCTCAACCTCCACTTCTGCAGTAGGTGAAGGATATCTAACATTGTTGCCGTTATGAGCTGTTTTTATGCAGCGTAAGCGGGGTAATATTATGCTTGCAGTAACTCATGACTGATACAGAGTCAAACCTGCAAGCGGGAGGAGTTATTAAGGTAAATGGACAAATTGCAATTGGATGTTAATCAAATTCAGGAGATTATCCCACATCGAGCGCCTTTTTTATTGGTGGATCGTATTATTGAGCTGGAGGAAGGGAAAAGAGCAGTAGGCATTAAAAATGTAACGATGAATGAGCCTCATTTCATTGGACATTTTCCGGGGTATCCTGTTATGCCTGGTGTGTTGATCACCGAAGCACTGGCTCAAGTTGGGGCTGTCGCATTACTGCATCTAGAGAGCAATCGTGGCAAAATCGGGTTCTTGGCAGGGTTGGATGGTTTCCGTTTCCGTGGACAGGTGGTTCCTGGGGATACGCTTACGCTTGAAGTGGAAATCACTCGTTCCAAAGGCGCATTTGGCAAAGGGAAAGCTACGGCTAAAGTAGGCGATACGGTAGTAGCTGAGGGCGAAATTATGTTTGCTTTATCTGACCCTCCCCAATAAATAAAGCTCTGCCGACATAAGCACGACGTCTGAACCGAGTGCATGTGTACATAGAAATCCTGTTTTGACAACCCAAAAATGGAGAGGGGAAATTCCGTATGACGCAGTTGAGTAAAAAAGCACTAGAAGGCATTGAGAGCTGGCTGCAAGACCCTTATATTGATGAAGAGACCAAACAGGAGTTGCGCGCATTGGAAGGCAACGAGCAGGAACTGGAGGATCGCTTTTACAAAGAGCTGGAATTTGGTACAGGCGGTCTGCGTGGAGTGATCGGGGCAGGAAGTAACCGGATGAACCGTTACGTCATTGGACGTGCGACTCAAGGGCTGGCTCGCTATATTTTAGAACAGCATGCTGGTAAAGAAGGCAAGCCTTCGGTTGTTATTGCACATGATTCGCGTCACTTTTCGCCAGAGTTTGCTTTGGATGCAGCTTTGGTGCTGGCGGGCAATGGTATCGTGGCTAAGTTGTTCCCTTCCTTGCGTCCAACGCCACAGCTTTCGTTTAGTGTCCGTCATTTGGGAGCCAGTGGAGGGATTGTTGTGACAGCGAGTCACAATCCTCCTGAGTATAATGGATACAAGGTATACAACGATGAAGGGGGTCAGCTTGTTCCAGATCAGGCTGAACAGGTAATTGGTTATATCCGCGAGGTTCCTTCTTTTGCCGACATTCGCAGTCTGACACGTGAGGAAGCAGAGGCACAGGGATTGTTGGTTTGGCTTGGAGAAGAGGAAGATGAAGCGTTTGTAGATACGGTAGCCAGTGTAAGTGTGAACCGTGAGCTGATTGCAGCCGGACCAGGCAAAAACTTCAAAGTTGTGTTTACACCTCTCCATGGCACAGGAAATGTACCGGTTCGCCGTGTGCTGGAGAAAATCGGTTTTAAACAGGTGCATATTGTGCCTGAGCAAGAGTTGCCAGATGCTGAATTTTCGACTGTCAAGTCGCCAAACCCAGAAGAACGTGATGCGTTTAAGCTGGCAATTGCACTGGGTGAGAAAATTGGTGCAGATCTGTTGATCGGAACAGACCCTGATGCTGACCGTATGGGTGCAGTTGTGAAAAACCGTGATGGCGAATATGTGGTATTGTCCGGTAATCAGTCTGGCGCGATCATGGTTTACTACTTGTTGAATCAACTGAAAGAAACAGGCAAGCTTCCGAATAATGGGGCTGTTATCAAAACCATCGTAACCAGTGAAATGGGTGCAGTCATTGCCGAACATTTTGGAGCAACCGTGTTTAACACGCTAACTGGCTTCAAGTATATTGGCGAGAAAATGAACCAATTTGACCAAACTGGCGAGTACACCTACCTGTTTGGCTATGAAGAGAGCTATGGTTATTTGGCAGGGAATTATGCTCGGGATAAGGATGCTGTCTTGGCGGCTATGCTGATCGCTGAAGCTGCTGCTTATTACAGCACACAAGGTAAGACGCTCTATGATGTTTTACAAGAGCTGTACGAGCAGTTTGGCTACTTCCTTGAGAAGCTGGAGTCTCGTACCCTTAAGGGTAAGGATGGAGTGGCACAAATTCAGGGCAAAATGACCGATTGGCGTAGCAACGCGCCTCAAGAGATTGCAGGCGTGAAGGTAGACAAGGTACTGGACTACTCACAAGGTCTGAACGGACTTCCACAGGAAAATGTACTCAAATTCTTACTGGAGGACGGTTCGTGGTTTTGCCTGCGCCCTTCGGGCACAGAGCCGAAAATCAAAGTATACTTTGCGGTACGCGGTTCCTCGCTGGCAGACGCGGAGCAAAGAATCAGCCATCTGGTCGATGCTGTTATGGCTCGCGTAGACGCTTGAGAAAAATCCCTTTATAATAGAATAGGTTAAGGTAATTGGATAAGATATAGTAATCGGTGACCTCTCACGGCAAAGGGCAGTACGCCGTGGAGGTCATTTCTGTATTGCAGAATAACCTGGAAGAGGCTTTGGGAAAATAGGCTTATTCCGGCAACGGAGGATTTTGCAAAATTCAATGAGTGACCTACCAAAAGGCTGAGTATAGCGAGGTGGGCAGCATTGAATTTTGCAAAATCCCGAATATTAAGGAGGTTCTTTGGTGTATCAGAAATGGCAGTATTGGAATACGGCTTCTCGAAAATGGTTATGGATTTTGGTGGCTGTCGGCTTGCTGGCTTCCATTCCAGTCATCGCCGATCGTATGAAGACAGAATCCTCGAGTAAAAAAGTAGAGATTGTATTCGATTATCGGGATTTGACAGAGGCAGCCTCGTATCAGGCTCACCCGCAGGA
This sequence comes from Paenibacillus sp. FSL H7-0703, assembly GCF_038003485.1. NCBI lineage: Bacteria > Bacillati > Bacillota > Bacilli > Caryophanales > Paenibacillaceae > Paenibacillus > Paenibacillus sp. FSL H7-0703. Next base: position 3,786,012 of record NZ_JBBOPF010000001.1, read on the forward strand.
CTATCTGAATGAGCAACTTGACCGCTTACAGCAAGCGGGTGTGAACAGCATGGCGATGTATGAAAGTACGTTGGATGATTTCCGTAAAGCGGGTCGCGTCGTAACCTATACGACTCAGAACGTTGCCGATATGGAAAAACGGCTTTCACCTGCAAATGAGAATTTTACGTATATTGTTTTCGCTGACAAAGAAAATGCGGAGGCATTAAAGCCGTTAATTTTACGTACGTTTACAAGCCTGGACATCAATGTAAAACCTTGGACTTATCAGGGACAGGAAGGGTTAGTTGTGGAAACATCTCCAGAGGATGCGTATCTCAAGCCCATGCAGCCTGACCCGATTGCGATGAAGCAGCTTCGGAGCAAAGGGTTTTTTATTGTTCCACGGATGAGCGACAGTCTTCCTTACAACCAGGAGTTGACGGAAGAAATGCTTGCTTCCTTTCAGCAGAATGGTGTAAAACGCATATTGTTTGAAGGTGATTCAGTCAAAGGCTTCACCGATAACGAGAAAGAGCACAGCTTAGCGGCATTTGCTAAATTGCTGAACAAATACGATATTGGCCTAGCTGCTATCGAAAACTTAAAAAAACCGCAAGCAGGCTTCAATAAGCTCGCTTACGATATCCACTATAACGTTGTGCGTTTATACTCATTGAGCGATAAAGATTCAACGCTCGATGTTGAAACGTTGGCCGATCGTTTTGCATTGGCCACCAAGGACCGTAATATTCGCATGTTGTATCTGAATACCGCGCCTAGCCGTAGTATTGCTGAAGCCAAGGTGAAGGATTCGGTAGATAACCTAATCCACAGCTTGGACAAGCCGGGTAACGCTGTACAACGGATGGAGAAAAAGGGGTTTGAACTCGGACAGGCTGAACCGTTCCAAGTCGTCGATTCGTCCATTCAGCGCTATCTGAAAATGATTGTCGTACTAGGTGCACTGGCATTTTTCTCCATTATGGTGTCCTATTTCGTCCCGGCATTGACTTTGCTGGCATTTGCACTTGGCTTGGTAGGTTCAGCAGGACTTTATGTTTTGAACTCTAGCTTGATGGAGCAAGGCCTGGCCCTACTCGCAGCGATTAGCGGACCTACGGTTGCAATGATCATCGCTGCGCGTACGATTAGAATTAAACGTGAACAGGGTGCTGAACTTTCTGTAGGTCAGCGTTTGATTCAAACGTTTATACTGTACGTGCAGACGGCGATTTTGTCGCTGGCTGCGGTGCCCTTCGTTATTGCGCTGTTGAACAGTATTGCCTACAGCCTTGTGCTGAATCAATTTAGAGGTGTAAGCTTGCTTCACATTCTGCCGATCTTCTTGGCAGCGATATATATTTTCTTTTATCGTGGCGTTTCTATACGGGAGGAAATTTCCAAGCTGCTACGTACGCCGATTACTGTATTGTGGGTTATCGCACTGGCTGTTATCGCAGCCGCAGGTTATTACTATTTGACTCGTACCGGAAATGCGGGTACGGTGTCGAACACGGAGTTGGTCTTCCGGAACTTCCTTGAAAATGCGTTTGGTGTACGTCCGCGCAATAAGGAATTTTTGATGGCTCACCCACTGTTTATTGCAGGGGCATTCCTGGCTTTGAAATATCGCAAAGCAATCTATTTGCTGATTATAGCTGCTATTGGTCAAGCCTCTATGGTGGATACCTTTGCTCACATTCACTCTCCAGCGGCATTGTCGCTTAGTCGCGGGCTGTTAGGATTGGGCTTGGGCCTGGTACTGGGAATCATCGCAATTGTCGTGTGGCAAGTGCTGGAAGGGTGTTGGAAGAAATGGTCACCACAGCTCAAACGATAATCATCTCGGGTTATTACGGCTTTAACAATAGTGGAGATGAGGCGGTGCTTAAGTCGATTTTGACAGCTTTAGAGGAGGAGAGTCGTCAGGCGGGGATTACAATCAAGCCTGTTGTTCTGTCTTCTGACCCCGCTTGGACACAGAAAATGTACGGAGTAGAAGCTGTACCACGGATGAGTCTGGGGGAAGTTCGTAGAGCGATTAAAAACAGCGATGGGCTAATAAGTGGCGGCGGGAGTTTGCTCCAGGATGCAACAAGCCCTAAAAGTATTCCGTATTATCTGGCGATTCTGAAACTGGCCCAATGGGCTGGAAAACCGACGTTTGTATATGCTCAGGGCATTGGTCCGGTACAACGGAAGATATTTTATCCTATGATCCGTTCTGTGTTTCAGCGCTGTGAATATGTTTCTGTAAGAGATGAGCAGTCTGCCGCACTACTGGGTACTATGAAACTAAAGAACCCGGTTGTCGAAGTTGTTCCTGATCCGGTAATGGGGCTTCCATTGCCCTCGGGTTCCGAGCTGCATAAAGCAGCAACTGAAACGGATAAGGATAAACTTCCGATCGTTGGTGTATCTGTACGTTACTGGGATAAGGAGCGTCGCGATTTAACGGCTATTGCGGACGGCTTGAAAAAATTAGCTGCTGAGCGCCGTGTACACTTACGCTTTTTACCTTTCCATCTGCCTGATGACGAGCAGGCTTCAAGGATGGTAATGGATTTGTTGGGGGATATTAGGGGGACGGGAAGCCTTGTCAGCATGTGCGATCAAGTCACCGATCCTCAACAGATGCTTTTGGAAGTCAGTCGTTGCAGTTTGATGATCGGGATGCGATTACACAGCTTGATCTATGCAGCATCCCACCAGGTGCCTCCGTTGGGGATATCCTACGATCCCAAGATTGATCATTTCCTCAGCCGTGTCGGTAGCCAGCCTGTAGGCACTACAGAGGCACTGGATGGACAAAAGATGGCTAATGAGTCTATGCGGTTGCTGGATCAGCGAAGTCAATGGATCGAGAGCCAGGGAGCGGCCATTGCTTTGTTAAAAAGTGAGGCTCGCTTACCGGCACAGCATATCGTTAATTACTTGTGTCGCAAAGGATGATGGATACAGTGACAGTTGATAAGGTTACGAATGTGCCTACCGTCCCGATTTTCGGTGTTCCGGTATCAAGGCTTAATATGAAAGATACATTAAATGTATTAATTCAAGCAGTGGAGTCTCGCCGGCCCCATCAAGTGATCACTGCCAATCCGATTATGGTAATGGCTGCATTGGAAGATCCAGTGTACATGGACGTGATGAAACAGGCAGAGTTGATTGTTCCAGATGGGACTGGCGTGGTCTGGGCTGCAAACTATGTAGGACATCCTGTACCTGAGCGGGTAGCGGGCTTTGACTTGTTACATGAATTACTTGCAGCTGGAGAAAACTATCATTGGAAGGTTTATTTACTGGGGTCAACATCTGAGGTGATTCAAGCGACCGCAAAGCGGGTACATGAGCTTTATCCCCGGATTACGGTTTGTGGCAAGCGTGATGGCTTTTTTGGACCTAAAGAGGATGAAGCGGTGATTGCAGCCATTCGTGAAGCAAATCCCGATTTGTTGTTTGTAGCACGTGGAGCGGACACACAGGAACCCTGGATTGGTAAATATAAGGAACAACTGGGTGTACCGGTGATGATGGGGGTTGGCGGTAGCTTCGATGTTATATCAGGCAGAACCAAACGCGCACCTAAATTGTTCCAAAAGCTACGGGCTGAATGGTTATATAGACTCCTCAAAGAGCCAAGCCGATACAAAAGAATGCTTGCGCTGCCGAAATTCGCCGCGAAAGTGATGCGCGAAAAAGAAAACGTCACAAAAGTGTGATAAATAGCTTGAATCTGCCTTCAAAACCCGCTAATTTGCCAGAATATGAAGCTTGGTATTTATTTTTGATCAGAGTATAATTCAATGCGGTTACATCTGAAAAGGGATTGCTTTAAAATTGGGGGTCGAATGATCAAATGTTATTGATCTATATTATTGGGTTCATCATGGCACTGGGACTTGCGCTGTTACTGACACCGCTCGTCAAGAAATTCGCTGTGAAGGTTGGAGCCGTCGATGTACCGAATGCCCGAAAAGTACATACCCGAATTATGCCGCGTCTTGGCGGACTGGGGATTTTCTTGGCATTTCTGTTGTCCTTATTGGCGGTGTTACCTTTTGTGCCTGACGGAATGCTGTCCTCTCGGGATATTAACTTTATCGCAGCCTTTCTGATTGGCGGCACGCTGATTACACTGATTGGTGCTCTCGATGATCGTTTTGATCTCAATGCAAAATTGAAATTTTTGGCTCAAATTGCCGTTGCGTGTATGGTCGTGTTTGCTTTTGATATTCGTGTAGATTTTGTAAATGTACCTTTTCAGGATGCATACTCATCTTTGGAAAGCTGGATTTCCATTCCGCTTACGATTTTCTGGATCGTAGGTGTAACGAATGCCATCAATTTGATTGACGGTCTGGATGGACTGGCTGCAGGTGTCTCAGGAATTGCGATTGGGACTATCTTTGTGATGTCGGTATTGATGGGCAATTACATGGTAGCTATGCTTTGTCTTGTACTGCTGGGCAGTATTATCGGATTTTTATTTTTCAACTTTCATCCTGCGAAAATATTTATGGGTGATACAGGGTCATTATTTTTAGGTTTCTGTCTGGCCATGCTATCCATGCTTGGTTTCAAGCAAATTGCTATCGTATCTTTTATTACGCCATTGATTATTATCGGTGTACCTTTGTCAGATACATTCTTTGCTATCATTCGTCGCAAGTTGCAGAAAAAACCGATTTTCTCTCCGGATAAAGGTCATTTGCATCACTGCTTACGCGAACTAGGTTTCAGTCACAGACAGACGGTGTTGATTATCTACGGTATTGCGGCATTTTTCGGTGTATTGGCCGTGATTCAATCGTCTGCTGCGCTTAATGAAGCGAACTGGGTCACCTTTGTCGTGATTTGTATTATGATGTTCTTCCTACAGATTGGTGCAGAGGTTATTGGTCTTGTTGGCAAAACCAAACGCCCAGTTATAAACACACTGATTCGCTTGCTGGCTAAGCCAGATTCCCAAACGCGTTCGAAATTATAATTTTAATTTAAAAGTAACCCTTCAAGCTTGGCGGTATACCGCGGGTTTGAAGGCTTTTTTGATGTTTGCTGTAAAAAAACTCCCTCCTTTTTTGAGAATTTACTAATTTTTTGTATGTTTACTACCGATAAAAAAAGTATTGAATGATTACGTACCCCAAGGTGCGACAGAATCAAAGGAGGACAATGATTTGAAACGATTGCTATCCATGTTGCTGACGGTTGGTCTCATCATTGGCTTGGTGCCGGCGGCCCTGGTAGGTACGGCTCATGCTGCGACGGGAACTTATTTTATTTTTCCAAGTGAAAAATATGATGTGGATTCGGCTAGAATGGTAAACACTGACCGAGTTACAGTTAACGGTACGATTAACGGAGTGAACGGAAGTACTATATCTTATAGTGTATTCCAACTCTCTAAAAATGGAACAAACCTTAACGTGGTTAATAAGAACGAGAGTCAAAAAGGCGGAATTACAGTCAGTGGCTCTACGCTTAAAGTTACAGACATTAAACTGTTTCCTGGTTTGAACCGGATTACATTTCAAAGTAGCCAAAATTCGGCTGATATGAAGGACTCCATTTACATTGAGTATCAGGATGGGCCTAAGCTTTATGATCTATCTGCTACGTTGAATGGTGAAACCGAGCAGTTGCTTGAGAATCAGACAGCGGTGCTGACAGACGCACGCAATAGCGGTACGGATGATGTGAAAGTAGTCATTCAAGGTACGGCTCCTAATGCTGACAGTGTAACGCTCACGTCTGCAAAAAGCAGTAATACGTATACAGTTAACTCTTACACTGGCTACAAACTAACGGGTAGTGTTGTACTGAGTCCGGGTAAAAATATAGTGACCATTAAAGTGAATAACGGAACTCAGGCTCTTACAGTTACACGTGAAATTACGATTTATACGGGTAAACCGGAATTTTCTGATTTGACCCTGAATAAGGATGGGAATGTTTCTGCTGATTTGGCCACTTCGCCTGACTTTACCGTATCGTCTACAAGTGGTGTGGTTTTAAAAGGTAATGTTTTGGTGCCAGGCGGTGCAACTGATCCAGGAGTGGCCACAATCAATGCACGTTTTACCGATGTGAGTAACAATGGTAGTGCTGTGGGTAGTGCGACTGGGGTTGATGCCACAATTGATACTGCAAATGTAGTTACATCAAATGGTTATAAAGTATATCCATTTCAGGTGACTGTACCTTCGGAAGCTGTACTTGATCATTTGACCAGAGCATCCCTGGGCATAACTTATACGGATAGCAGTACACCACCGGCTCCATCGGCTGTCCAATTTACATTGCGCAGCAGCACTCAGCCGTATATTGATGATGTTAACTATCTTCCTGATTTTAATACTCAATTGTTGAATAGAACTAATGGAAGCGGGTCTGATCAGGCAGCTGCCCTAGATGAAGCTATGAAATTAACAGGTAGCTCTATGAAGAACAAGACTACAGATGCTGCATCTGTACCTGTAGGTATGGAGTTTATCGTTGTTAATGGCGCACCTTCTTCAATTAGTGAGCTTTCTGGAGTATCGGTTCATATTGTAGGATCGCCTCAAGATGTGATTCGTACAATCAATGGTAAGTCAACGCAAGTGAAGAAAATTGTTGCTTATGTAGACACTTTGCCTAAAGAAGGACAAAATGTACTGAATTTTTATCTGAATGGTGACTCGACCAAGTTAATTAAAGCAACGGTGAATCTGTTGCAGGGTCCGTTCATGAAATACGATACGATTTATGATGGGCAACAAATTCCGTTGAATACATCCAGCTCAAACTTGAATACCTATAAATTGACTCAACTGGGCTACTTTAAAGGTAAATTGCTTGATGTGAGCAATGCAGCAGATATTCATTACACTGGAAGTAACCGAAATGTATTCCTGTATATTAATAATGTATTGGTTGATTTGGATGGTTCAGGAGCGGACTTCAAACTTGCTGCTTCCTCGGACACAGCCGCAGCCAATGCTTTGGCAAACGGGAATAATGAAATCAAGTTTGTATACAAGCCAGGTATTGAGTACAGCAATACGGTAAAAGTAAACTTTACACAGACGAATATTCCAGTAATTCCTGTTCCCAACACACAAGGAATCATCCCTTTTACACCAGTTAGCGGCTTGAGCAATACGCCGAAATATAGCGAAATTGCTCCGAAATCAAAAGATGCTAATTTCACCAAAGTGGATGATACTAACTACAATACATCTCTGAAAAATATCAATGTATTTGGTACTTTCAGTATTGCTGATTTGGGTAAAGCAGATCAGGTAAATGGTTCTTTAAGTGATATTGCTAATAAAGATCAATATATTTTGGAGATTAAGGGATCGGATGACAGTGAAGTCAACTGGACACTGAGTAACGAGTTTTTCTCAGCAGAAGATGCTAAGACAACATACAATTCCGGTTCTACTACAGACAAATTTACAAATAAAGATTTAAAAGACCTGCTTGTGTACTACCATCCGGACAAAAAGTATTTCAGCTTTGTGTTGAAAAACCAAACTATTTCGCAAGATGGAACACCAATAGCTTATAATATTACCTTGTACAATAGCGGTAAGAGCGGACCATTTGCTACTTTCCGACTGCAAGTATCCGGTCAATCCACATCTTTTGATATTTTGCGTCCGCTCCCTGAAAAGAGAATCGTGAATCAAAACTTTGTGCAAGTTGTTGTAAATGCAGGTAATGCAGATAGTGTTACGGTAGGTAAAGAAACAGCAGTTCAAGAGGGTTTCGACTCTGATTATGATGGCACCATTGATTATCCATCAACTTACAAAGCCATCGTTACAGGTCTAAAAGCCAACAAAGATAATAAAATTGATGTAGTGGTTACTGTAGGCAAAGAAAAACTGAAACAGACCATTACTGTTAAATATGTGCCTACTAATATCCCTGGCGAGCAGTACATGGAAGCGATGAAAACATCGCACAAAGTGTTCGATGGTAATCTTACACTTGCTTTTGCAAAGGGAACGAGTCTGATTCGTCGGGACTACGATCAACCGCAACAGTTCAAAAACCAGGTTTTCTCTGGTCACAATTTGTACTTTGCAATAGCAAATAGCGAAGATGGTGTGGTTGACCGTCATGAATTTGAAACTGAAAAAGCATTGTCCGATATGCAGAGCTTGATTGCAGATGGAAGTAGATACTTCAACAGAGATTTTCCGGCCCGCTTTAATATGTCGAGTCCGGTATTCTGGATTGATCCAGGTACAGCAGATGACATTAAAACGGATGATTACGATCCAGTAACTTATGGTGCTGATCCTTATCAATTGGCTAACAAGTCGCAAAATGACAGTAGTAAGATCAAAAACTTCTACTGGCGCGACCCATCTAACGAGTTAGTACCATCCAAGCGTGCTACATTGACGCTGACGTATGATAGCAGTATTGCTCAGGATGCAGGGAAACAAATGACAGTGTTCTATTTCGATTCTGATCTTAAAGATTGGCAGAACATTGGTGGTGTGGTGGATCCGAAAAAACATACCATTAAGGTACCGTTTGATCGTTTTGGCTACTATGTAGTTGCTAAGGTTGGAGAAACGTATAGTGATGTCATTAAGCACAAATACGCTAGAGATTACATCGAAGCTATCTTGGCCAAAGGTGTCATGAACCCAATGGATCCAATTAATAGCTTTGGACCTGACAGCTACATTAAAAGAGGCGAATTCACGTCTATGATTGTCAAAGGTCTGCAAATTCCGCTTAATTTCAGTGGAGCGAAGCATTTCGACGACGTGTCTATTCCAAATACGATATCAGCAGATGCTCTATACGATTATCGTTATATTGAAACAGCTGCGCGTGCCGGTATTGTCAAAGGTTCACAACCAAGAATCTTTATGCCGGAAGATGTAATCACGCGTCAAGATGCAGCAGTCATTATTGCCAAGGCATTGAATTTGAAGCTGGAAACAGATCATGACAAGATCATGAAGAACCTGTCTAAGACCTTTAAAGATGCGGACAAGATTGATTACTATGCGCAAGCATCTATATTGGCTATCGCCAAGAAAGGCTTTATCACAGGGTCACCTGTGGATGCAAGTGATCTGAAAAAAGGATATATGTTTAATCCTACTTCCTTGACCTTGCGCGGAGATGCAGCAATTATTGTGGCTAAAGTTATGGCTGATAAAAAGCTGCTTCCTAAAATCTAATCAACAAAACACCTGAAATTATTAAACATCCCTCCATGCGAAATGGAAATTCCCTTTCATATACATGAGAGGGATGTTTTTTATAAATCAGCTATTTGACTGGAATTAAGGGCCTATGCCATAATATCAATGAGGTAAAAACTGTGGATTAGCCTTACAACGTTTTTTATTTTGGATTTGGCTTAAACGTCTGTAATTAATTGCTTTTTTTTAAGCTTTTATCTCAAAATGTGTTTATTATTTTTTTATATGTTTTTTTTACACATTTATCTGAAACTTTACGCCTATTTCATCGTAGTAGAGGATGTGTGTGTTTTAATATTACATAGAGAAGTGAGTGGGGAGTGATGAGATGTCTCAGTTTTCAATACGCCGTCCTGTAACAGTATTTATGTTAATTATTGCTTTGCTAATCGGGGGCGGTATTTTTGCGTTAAGACTTCCTGTAGAGCAAATGCCGGATATGAAGCTGCCATTCGCTGCAGTGGTGACTAGTATTCCAAATGCAACGCCTACAGAAGTTGAGGAATTGGTTACTAAACCTATTGAGAAAAGTCTGGCTTCTATTGAGAACGTGGATAAAATCATGTCCGAGTCTTCAGAAGGAACATCTATGGTCATGATTCAATTTAACTGGGGAGTAGATATCAATCAAGCAACCCTTGACATGCGAGATAAAGTTGATGGGGTTAAAGGGTCTCTTCCCAAGGCGGCTAATTCGCCGCGTGTCCTTAAGGTGGATCTCAACGCAACGCCGGTTATTACGCTCTCTCTTACAGGAGACCAGGATATTAACAAGTTGAAGCCTATTGCTGAAGATATTATTGAGCCGCGGCTTGAAAGAATTGCGGGAGTAGCTGCAGCCAACATGTCAGGTGGGCAAGCTCGGCTTGTGAAGATTACTGTAGACCAAGCCAAGCTTCAAAGCTATGGCATTACGCTAGATCAAATTAACCAGGCGCTATCGTCTAATAACGTAGCTGGTTCTGCTGGTTCGGTCTATCGAGGCACTACAGAAATTCAACTTCGGGTTCAAGGTGAGTATAAAGCTGTTTCAGAAATGGGTGAAACGCCAATTCCAGTAGGGAAGGGAAGCATTAAGCTAAAGGACATCGCGACAGTTGAAGATTCCTTGGATGATGTTACAACCATTTCTACCTATAACGGAAAGCCAAGTATCAATATTTCTGTTACTAAAGCCACAGGGGGGAATACCCTTTCCATCGCCAATTCTGTGAAGGAAAGTTTAGATTCAATACGGAAGGAATTGCCTCCGGGAACTCAATTGGAGATGGTAACAGATGCATCCAAACCCATTAGCGACTCCGTACACTCATTAGTAGAGCATGCTATATTGGGACTTATTATCGCAGCTATTGTGTTGCTGTTATTTTTGAATAGTATACGTTCTACCATTATTGCTACTATCGTTATTCCAATTTCCTTCGTAGCTACGTTTATGATGATGTATTTCACCGGACAAACCATTAATATTATTTCACTGAGCGGTTTGCTTCTGGGGTTAGGATCCTTTGTCGATTTTGCGGTTGTTATTATTGAGAATATTTTTAGACAGCGACATGAAGGGAAAAGCATGCTACAAGGGGCTATTGATGGCTCCAAGCAGGTGGGTAATGCCGTTATGGCATCTGCACTTGCGCAGATCGTAGTATTTTTACCAGTTGTTTTTGTTGATGGAATTGCGGGAGTTCTATTTAAACCGTTGGCGTTAACCGTTATTTTCTCTCACATTGCAGCCTTGCTTGTATCCCTTATGATTGTGCCGATGCTGGGATCACGTTGGCTACCTACCGTGCCAGATGAATCCATTTATTCTTCAGGTACTTATAAGGGTGTTAACCCTATTGTGTGGTTTAATATTGGCTTCGAGAAATTTAAGGGTGGGTATCGCCGTATACTGAAGTGGGGAATTAACCATAGAAAATCTGTGTTAATTATTACTTTATTAATGTTTGTGGCAGGCGGGGCTCTAGTTCCATTCGTTAAGGCTGAATTTATCCCAGCATCCGATACTGGGGAATTCACAATTAACGTGAAACTTCCTAATGGAACGGTCTTGGAAGAAACGGAAAAGGTTGTTCAAGATATAGAAAAAGAAATTTTGAAAGTTCCGGATCTAGATAAAATGACAGTGACTGTTGGTTCTGGTGGCAATTCTGGTTATTCAGGGGCAGCTCCAACCAACTCAGCAGATCTAAGTGTAACACTGAAGGATGGACATCAGGCAACAGATGTTATAGTTGATGGCCTTCGTAAAAAATTTGATAGCATTCCGGATGCAGAGATTACAATGGCGTCTACAACAGGCCTTTCAAGCGGAGCGGCTGTTAATATTAACTTAAAAGGTGACGATATTGACGTCCTGAGAGAACTCTCGGACAATCTCGTTGCGGACGTGAAAAAGATACCAGGTACCGTTAATGTGAAAAGTAGCTTGAGTGCGGTTCGTGAAGAATATGAGATTACTGTTAATCGGGAGCTTGCGAGTCGATATGGCTTATCAGCGACTCAAATCTTATCTGCAGTGAATACGTCTTTTAATGGGTCAGTCGCCACAAGCTATCGTACAGGTGAAGATCAGATTGATGTGAAGATATCGTTGCCAGATCAAAACCGCCATGATTTGTCAAATCTACAAGCCTTGCGGATTACCACTTCACAAGGTATTGATGTACCTTTGTCTTCCGTAGTAAGTATTGATAAACGGTCTGTACCCGATACTGTTACTCGTGATGACCAAACGCGTCAAGTGCAGATTACAGCTGATATTGACGGAACAGGGGATATTCTTACTATTAATCAAAAAATAGATGCTCTTTTGAAGACTACTCACTTCCCAGAGGGCTACAGTGCAGATACGGGTGGCGGCCAAAATGAACAGATGATGGAGTCTTTCATGAACTTAGCGATAGCTATTTTGCTATCTGTCGTGCTCATTTATATGGTTATGGCAGGACAGTTCGAATCGTTGCTCACACCGTTTGTTATTATGTTTTCCGTTCCACCTACGGTAATTGGTGTGCTTATCGGTTTAGCTGTAACCGGGGCCAGTCTCAGTGTTTCAGCTTTGACGGGTTACATCATGCTCGTCGGTTTGGTCGTCAACAATGCCATTGTTATGATTGACTTTATAATTCAGCTCCGAAAAGACGGCCAAGATCGGGATGAAGCTATTATTCATGGAGCGTCTGAGCGGTTGCGTCCGATTTTGATGACCACGCTGGCTACTGTACTAGCTTTGCTCCCAATGGCATTCGCTACAGGAGAGGGTAACGAAACACAAGCACCGATGGCAGTTGTTGTTGTATTCGGGTTATCCTTCGCAGCTGTTATTACATTGATTCTTATTCCGGTAGTCTACGTCATCATGGATAATATGATACAAAAGCGTAAGAATCGGAAGTTAAAAAGACAAGCGAAGAGAGAATTAAAAAAAGAAGCGAAACTACAAAAAAGTGTTCATATATAAGGTGAGGTGGAGAAACATAATGAATAAAAAAAGTGCTCTGATTGCTACAACTTTGCTTTTATCAGTTGCATTAGCGGGTTGCGGTGGGGGGGAGGCCCCTGCCGCATCGACTACGGCTCAACAAGCCACTCCGGTCCAAGTGGCAAAAGTCACCAAGGGTAGCATTAACGATTCAACAGGTATCATTGGTAGCTTTGCTCCTAAAGAGACGGCTCAGGTGTCTCCGAAAATTAGTGGCAAAATTCAAAGCATTAACCTTACAGTGGGGCAAAAAGTAAATAAGGGCGACACATTGTTTACTATAGACCAAAAGGACTTGCGGGACTCCATTAAGCAATCTCAGGAGTCGTACCAGGTTGCCCTGGCCAATTTAAAGCAGGCAGAGTCAGGTGCAGCGCAATCGGTGCAGCAGGCAGAATCCAGCGTGGATCAAGCCAAAAGTGCGCTTGTCCAGCAAGACAACACGATCACTCAAGCTCAGACCAGTCTGGTAGATGCTCAGAGTTCCGTGCGTGATGCTCAAAATACGCTCAATCGCAACCAACAGCTGTTTAGTGCGGGTGCTCTTTCTCAATCCGAGTTAGAGCAGTCTCAAATAGCGCATAGAAGGGCTGTAACTGCGGTGGAGAATGCACAGATCACACTTCATAATGCACAAACGTCTAAGGAAAGTGCGCAAACAACATATAATAATGCTCAAAAATCATTACGTCTTGCACAACAGAAAACGGGCATTGACGTAGCTCGTGCTTCTGTCAATCAGGCTAAGTCCAGTTTAGACACAGCTCGTAGTCAATTAGTGGATACTGTAGTCAAAGCTCCGATTTCCGGCACGATATCGGTAGTAACAGGAACCCAAGGGCAAATGGTTAGTGCACAATCTGCGGTTGCTACAATAGCGAATACCAATCCTATTATTGCCAAAGTTAACGTTTCTGAATCTGAGCTTCTTAAGTTGCGGGTGGGTTCATCTGTGACTGTAGGTGTGGACTCCTTAGACAAGCGAATTGAGGCCAGAGTATCGGCCGTCAATCCGGTAATGGATAATGATCTCAAGGCATATCCCGTCGAGATTTCAGTCCCTAATGGTTCTGGTGAATTAAAATCAGGGATGGTTGTAACTGTATACATGAAATCAGAAGCTCCCAAAAACATTTTGGTATCGCAGGATGCCATTACAGAGCAGGCAGGGAAAAAGTATGCTTATGTAGTGGAGGGAACAGTGGCTAAGCGGGTAGAGGTGCAGACAGGCCAGGAAAGTGCCAAACAGGTTGAGGTAACCAAGGGGCTTGCTGAAGGACAAAATGTTGTCATTAAGGGCGTTAGTCTGCTTACGGATGGCGCGAAGATTAATGTAGTGAAGTAATTTGTCTCGGTTATATATAGCGTAAATCACTGTTACTCCGTCATTCCTACTACTTAAAGTGTATTAGAGTATTAGATTTCAAGGGAATCTATAGACTTTATATACTTTATATATTCTATGGATAATTCTTAACGAATATACTCCATTAAAGACCGAGTTAGATGTACGAAAATAACCCTTGTACATTTAAGGTTGATAAGGTAAAAGTTGTAGGATGACGGAAGAACAGGTTTAATAGTATAATTATGACTGTGGGAAGCGGAATACATAATCAAAAAAATAAAAATTTTTTTTGAAACAGACGCAACTTTTTGAACCCATGCTACGTCTAATTGGGTGAGTATGAAACAAAGGGGTACAAAAGCGTAAAGACAAAATTCGCTAAAAAAAATCTTTACGGCATTGTTATCACATTGTATAATACTGGAGTACGTCATAAATGGACGCTTTCTTTCAACTAGATTCCAAGCTTCTGTGATATTGTCACAGATATCATTTTATAAGGGTTCTCATAAAGCTCGGAAAGGAGGTGTAACGACTGATGAGTGACAAGATCCGACAAAAAGACAAAAATAATATTTCTGGTTATATTCAAGGAGGAGAAAAAAAGGTTATGACAAAGTTTAACAAAAAAATGATTAACGTGCTGGCAACAGCAACATTGGTTGCTGGTGTAGCAGCTCCAATCGCAGCATTGACTGCACCTACTGCAATCCATGCGGCTTCTAGCTATGTTGCTGTGAATACTCCTAGTATTGGTTCGAGCCAAACTACTAACACTACTCTGGGTAGAGTGAAAGTTAACGTAAGCCAAGCTTCTGTTGGCAAGAATGAATCTTTCACAGTTACATTGCCTAAGGGTTTTGAATTCGCTACTAATCCTGGTGTTGTCCCTACTGCTATTGATTCTACTTATGGTTTGGGTGTTTACGTTGATCCAGGCGATAACAATGATGATGCTGCAGCTCGTGCAGAAACTGGATACGTTCCGGGTGAAGGTGTGACTGTAGAGAAGCTCACTAATAACTCTGCAAAAGTGACTTTCAACTTTACTAACTCTAAAGATAGCGTTGATCTTTACCTGAACTTTGGTAAAATTAATGTTAACGGACCTAGCAATGGACCTGTAAAAGCTACTTTTGATGCAGCTTCTGCAAGTGGTTTTACTAGCGGTGAAGCAACAATTGCAAACGTAGTTTCTTCCGGTCAAGTATCTTTGTCTGCTGCTGATACAGTTTCCAGTGAAGAAAACTTTACTGCAACTTTGAAAGTTAAAGAAGAAACTGCTGGTTCTTTGGGTAATAACAACATTAAATTGAAATTGCCTAGCGGTTTCAAATGGGATTCTGCTCCTAAATCCCCAGCTACTATTTTGTTTACTTCCAAGACAGACAAAGCAATTAAACCATCAGATGTGAACTATTCTACTGATGGCGATACTCTTACTTTGTCTTTGAAAACAGTAAGTGATGCTCAAACATCTTTCCAATTGCCTGTAGGATTCTATGTTGATGATGAAAACAGTGCTAAAGAAGGCGATGTAACAGTTAGTATCTCTGGTAATGCAACAACTGATGTTAGCTCCCTCGTAGTAGGTAGCTATGGCCAAATCGGTGGTGGCGTTTCCGTTGCTACTCCAACAACAATTCTTGCTGGTCATGATGAGCAAAAAATTGGTGATGTAACAATTAAAGAAACTGTTGCTGGTTCTTTCGTAAAAGGACGTACTGTAACTTTGCGTCTGCCTGAAGGTGCTCGTTGGCAGTCAACTTTTGAAAGCAATACCCCAGGAAGCAACTTCTCCGGTTCTATGGAGAACACTAACGGTTTGGGCGGAGCAGAAGTTTCCTATACTGACTCTGACAAACGTACTTTGAAATTGACTTTCAACAGCGCTAACAGCACAACTGATGCTGGTACTTTGAAACTGAAAAACGTTGAAGTTGCTACGCAACCAGGTTTCTCCGGCGATCTGAACGTTGATGTTGCTGGTAGCCAAGGTCTGAGCGGTACTGTTAAGGTTGCAACTGTGAAACAAGCAGTTACTCTGGCTGCTGCTTCCAAACCAACCCTGACAATCGGTCTGGGCGATCAACAAGTTGGCGATATCACAATCACTGAAGCTGCTAAAGAAGCTTTCGTTAAGAAAGACGGTAGCCGTGAAGTAATCTTGGAATTGCCAACAGGCGTACGTTTTGCTTCTACTCCAGAAGTAAAAGTTACAGCTGGTGACGTTAAAGTGAAGAGCGTATCTACTGATACTTACGGCGAAAGCAACAAAGGCCGTCTGAGCTTCTACATCGACAGCGAAAGTGCTACTCCAAGTACAATCACAATCTCGGCTCCTAAGCTGACTGTTGACCGTACTGTAGCTCAAGGCGACATCGTTGCTAAGCTGAAAGGTAGCGCAGTTTCTTACACTGCATACAAAGGCGCAACTGACAACACTCAAAACTGGAAAGACAACAACACTGCAGCTGCTGAAGTAGCAATCGCAACTGTTGGAACTCCAGCTCCAGGTGCTACTAAAACTAAAGCTGTCTTCACACTGGGAAGCACTTCCTACACTGTGAACGGCGAAAGTAAAACTTCTGATGTAGCTGCTTATGCTGAAAACGGACGCACTTACTTGCCAGTACGTTATGCAGCTGAAGCTTTGGGTGTATCTCCACAAAACATCCTGTTTGACAAAGCAACTTCCACAGTTACGCTGATTAAAGGTGACCGCGTTGCTCAAATCAAACTGAACACAAACCTGTTGACTATTAACGGTTCAGTGGTTCGTATGGACGTTAAAGCTGTAACTAACAAAAACCGTACTGTACTGCCTATCTTCTGGGTGAGCAGAGCGCTGGATGCATCCATCAACTATGATGCAACTGCTAAAACAGTAACTGTTGAAAACAACAACTAATTTAAGAGCAACTCTTTTGAGTTAACTGAATTAGATGAGAAGAGGGTTCCTTTTGGAGCCCTTTTCTTTTATTAGTCTTATTGACAAAGGAGAGAAATTATGAAACGTTTTGGAGTGGCAGTACTGTCCACATTGGTTCTTTCTTCTGCGTTCGCCAGTCTTGCAGGAGCTCAACCAGGTGATATAAAGGTTATTATTAACGGTGTAACTCAGCAATATACCCAGTCCCCGGTTGTTAGTCAAAATACAACCTTAGTGCCTCTCCGTGGTGTTTTTGAAAGCTTGGGTGCGAAAGTCGATTGGGACAGCAAAGCTAAAAAAGTGACAGCATCTAAAAATGACGATACGTTAACTTTAAATGTTGGTTCTAAACTTGCTTATAAAAATAGTAATCCTGTACAGCTCGATGCAGCAACTCAAATTCAAAAGGGTCAAGTACTTGTTCCTTTACGTTTTGTGAGCCAATCATTAGGCGCCAAAGTAAATTGGGATCAGGCTACACGAACAGTGACCATTTCCAATCAAGCTAATGGTAATACTACTACTGTTGATCAAACCAATAGTTTATCCAGTAAGCCTCTCACAGCTCCTGTGACCAAAGTTACTTATGATACCTATTATAATGATTCTTTGACTTATGATGATGCAGTTAAACTGGCCATAGCTGATAGTACTTCAGTTAAAACAGCAGCAACGAATATCGATCAGGCTGGGAAAATAATGAAAGAAGCTGGCAAGGATATTAACTTTGTTCCAGCAGAAGCAGGTGATGAAGCACAAGACAAAGCTTTTAAAGGTTATGCTCAAACGAACCTTAATTATGAGGCTGCTAAAAAGAACTTGGATATGACCAAAGAAGGCATTGAGTACAATGTGAAGGATCTTTACAATAAGCTTCTTCAAAAGCAGAATGCCGTTAAACTGGCTGCATTGAATATTGAAGATGCTGAGCGCAAGCTGAAAGTTGCACAAATTAAAAGAGATAATCAAATGTCGAGTGATTATGAGGTTACGCAAGCAACTAATCAGTTGACTCAAAATCAAGCTGCTTTAGAGAAGGCAAAAAAAGATCTAGATAGTGCATATGTATCTTTGAACCAAGTGATTGGTTACAAACCAGAGCAACGTTATGAATTAAAGGATAAACCTGTATATTCTGAGTTTAAAGATAATGTGGAAACTAAAGTAAGCCAAGTACTTACCAGCAGCACGGCTATTTGGCTGAGTGAGCAAAAAGTGGATTTGGCTGAATTGAGCTTGAAGCTTTACAATTTTAGTACGCCAGGTAACACACCTTACG
This sequence comes from Paenibacillus sp. FSL H7-0703, assembly GCF_038003485.1. Taxonomy (NCBI): domain Bacteria; kingdom Bacillati; phylum Bacillota; class Bacilli; order Caryophanales; family Paenibacillaceae; genus Paenibacillus; species Paenibacillus sp. FSL H7-0703. Next base: position 3,804,264 of record NZ_JBBOPF010000001.1, read on the forward strand.
AAGCCGAACAGCTTAATGTTGAGAAAGCTCAGTATGCAACAGAGGGTACAAAAAGACAACTCGAAGAAGCAGTAAGAACAATCTACAACAACATCAAAGCATTGGAAAGCCAATATTCACAGATTCAAGCTGGCTTGGTGAGTGCTAGAAGTGCGGCTGATATGGCTAAGAAGCAATTTGATGTTGGGTTGGCTACAGAGCTTCAGGTTTATGAAGCTAATTTGAAAGTCACTACTGCTGAGCAACAGGCCGAAGATATAGTTACAAATATTGATACTTTGAAGTTGGCTTTTGATAAGCCTTGGGCTATGCAGGGTTCTTCTGGAGCTAGCGCACAATAATTAAAACTTAACTATACTTGCTATAACCTGCTGTAGGAGGACTTCATGAAATCACGCTATAAAGTATCATTGGCTGCTGTTTTACTTGGAGGAGGAATTGTTGCTGGTTCCTTAATGAACAATTCAGTTGATGGTGCCTCCAGTTCTGGACAACCTGGTACAGCTGATGATCCAGTCGTAACCAAAAGCTATGTTGACCAAAAAATTGCTCAGGCCATCAAAGGTGGAACACCAGCAAGTAATACGAGTAGTAAAACGACTAGTTCGACTACTCCAACAACAAACGCTACTTCTAACACAACAGCGTCAGGAGCTTCTGGTGCAGGAAAAACTTCCACACCAGAGCAGACAGAGGCTTTAAAAGTAGTTGATGTAAAGCCTGGCCAAAAACTGATTGCCAAAGCAGGGTCAGAGTTTATTTTACGAAATGGTTATGCTGTTGTGTATAGTATGGATACCAGTGGTGCTATTGATATTACTTCTGGAACGGAAATTTTCCATAATCAGGCTGTCGAAAAAAATCATTTATTATCCTTTCCTAGAGAAGGAAGAGGTATTCAAGTAAAAGAAGGTCAGAAGTTTGGTCTGGTCGTTATGGTACGAGGCGGTTACACTGTTCAGTAAACTGTTTTTGTATATAAGCTGCTTTCGGTGGGCTCTTTTTCTTAAATACTGCTTGGGATAGTAAATTGTTCTTGGCTAAATTGAACCTAATCGCTACACACTAACCCCATGAAAGACAATATGTTTAGTGGAGGGTGTATACGATGGCGTCAAGAGGTCAAAGACGATTAATTCCCGAAAGCCGTGCCAGGTTAGATGATTTGAAGTATGAGATCGCTGCTGAGTTTGGGCTACCAGTTTATAATCCTCAATATACTCATATACATCCCAATGCTGACAGTGAATTTGCTGCAGAATTGGGGGAGTTTTCGGGGGGCCAAAATGTAGCATGGCGTGATTTGACTTCAAGACAGAACGGTTCAGTTGGTGGTGAAATTACTAAGCGACTGATACAATCTGCTGAACGTAGCTTATCTGAATTTGGTACATTGTAAATAGCAATAATTTTCTAAGTTTTTGATTATATAGTAGCGTATAGACTAGGGTTATTTACATGTGAATCGAAAATGATTTGCATGTAAACTTACCTCAATTTCGAATGTTGTAATTGGGCTGCACGAATTGACACCTTGTTTTAAATAGGATATCATGGCATTTGAGGCTTGTACGCAACCTTTTCCTACCGGAAAAGGTTCATTTTTTATTAATAAGGTAACAAGATATCTTCCGCCATTTGTTAGCTTGAAGGTATCTGAATAATGCCATTGCCATGTCAGGATTTTTTAATAAATCCTCATGTATTTTAATTGTGGGAGGTTGAAATTCATGTCTGTAAAAGGCCGCCATTTGTTCACGTCCGAGTCTGTAACAGAAGGCCATCCGGATAAAATCTGTGATCAGATATCCGATGCTGTATTGGACGCCTTTCTGGCTAATGACCCTAATGCACGGGTAGCATGTGAAGTATCGGTAGCTACTGGTCTCGTTCTCGTCATTGGTGAAATCAGCTCCAAATCGGAATACGTGGATATTCCATCCATTGTACGTAATACGATTAAGGAAATTGGCTATACACGTGCGAAATACGGTTTCGACTATAATACTTGCGCTGTATTGACTTCTTTGAATGAACAGTCGCCGGACATTGCTCAAGGGGTTAATGCTGCCTTGGAAAGCCGTGATCCTGCTGAAGTAGATAAAGAAACGGAAAACATTGGGGCTGGGGATCAAGGATTGATGTTTGGTTTTGCTACGAACGAGACACCTGAGTTGATGCCTTTGCCTATCGCTATGTCTCACCGTATTGCACGACGTTTGTCTGAAGTACGTAAGGATGGAACACTGAATTATCTTCGTCCAGACGGGAAAACTCAAGTAACGGTAGAGTATGAAAATGGTAAACCTGTTCGTATTGATGCTATTGTGGTTTCTACGCAGCATGCGGAAGATACTACTTTGGAGCAAATTCAAGCAGATATCAAAGAAAAGGTTATTTTGCCAGTTGTTCCTGCCGAATTACTGGATGAGCAAACCAAATATTACATTAATCCAACAGGACGCTTTGTTATCGGTGGCCCTCAAGGAGATGCAGGTCTGACAGGCCGTAAAATTATTGTGGACACGTATGGTGGTTATGCGCGTCACGGCGGGGGAGCATTCTCCGGTAAAGATCCGACCAAGGTGGACCGTTCCGCTGCTTACGCTGCTCGTTATGTAGCGAAAAACCTCGTGGCAGCTGGATTGGCAGACAAAGTGGAAATTCAGCTTGCTTATGCCATTGGTGTAGCTACGCCTGTTTCGATTAACGTCGATACATACGGTACGGGTAAAGTAAGCGATGAGAAGCTAGTTGAATTGATCCGAAATAACTTTGATCTGCGCCCAACAGGCATCATTCGCATGTTGGATCTGCGTCGTCCAATTTATAAGCAAACTGCTGCCTACGGTCACTTTGGCCGTACAGATTTGGATGTACCATGGGAGAGCGTAGATAAAGCTGAAATTCTAAAAGAACAAGCGGGGCTGTAATTCCTCGTATATTATCAAAATAAAAGCAATAACCCAAAAAGACTGTTTCATGCTTTGCATGAACAGTCTTTTTTTGATGTGTTTCGCTGTTAAGTATGAATTTGCACCGAAGTACCGAATACTGAGTGACTACTCGGATATCGGTGCATGGTCCAATAAATTTTTAAGTAAACGACAAACCTTTTGCAGTTCCTTGTACTGCTCCAAATACGCAAAAAGGGCTTTCAGGAGGCCTTTTTGAGGGTTCGATTTCAGAGCCTCTTCCTTTAAATGAGCGTAGATTTGCTGACACTCCTGTTTCTCCTCTGAACTCCACGAAGACAGCAGTATACTGTCTTCCAAGGAGTGGAGAAGGCTGTTAATTTGACGGCCTTGGTCAAAGGGGTTACTTAGAGCACTTTCAGGTAACCAGCCTTGCTTGCTCCAGAACAAATGTGGAGCTGAATCAGCATTGTTCAGGCTGGTTGCCAAGGAACTGGATAAGAAGATAATAAACTGTGTTAGATGTTCAATCGTTTCATCATTCATCCGATCGGCAAAGAAGCGAATATATTCAAACACAATGCTTTTAAGTACAAAGGTCATATCCCATGCATGATCTTCAATGCTCGGTCCAAAAATATCAATCAGGCAGTCGCGAACCCATTTGTACAATTTGTATTCATGATTCTCGAATGCGTAATTGAGTTGTTCATTCTGAAAAATAAGCATGGAAGGCTCAGGAAGATCCATCATGAGATACACTTTGTTTTCAACGAGATTTTTCAAGTAAAGTACAATAAAACCGTGCAGTTTATCGTGCTTAGAAAGATTAGGTTTGCTGTAGAGAGCCCGGATGTCTTGTTCAATGTTATTTTCCAGAATGATACACATTTCTAGAGGGAGTTCTTCTTTTCCTTGAAAATATTTATAGAAGGATGCTTTCGCCATCCCACTTTCTTTGGCTATTTCTTCAACAGATGTTGAAGAATAGCCTTTTCTGGAGAACAGCCGAATGGCCGCCTGTAAAATATCATTTTTTTTACTTTCCATACATACTTCCCCCTAGGGACCGGCCAACTCGACAGCATCGAATTCACTTCATACATCACAAAGGTTGGTCACGTGTGATAACTGTGTGCTGCTGTTTTTTGAGTTGACGGCGCATCTTGTACTTGGCCATGATCATATACAAGGACGGTACGACAAACAAGGTTAACAAGGTCGAGAATAACAAACCGAAAATGACGGTAAACGCCAGTGGCTTAAAGAGCAGGCTTCCCAATAGTGCTAATGGAATCATACCTACAATAGCTGCCAAAGATGTCAATAAAATCGGTCTGAAGCGAGCAGCGGCCGCCTGTATTACGGCTTCCTTTAATTCCATTCCTTCATGTCGTGCATCCTCGATAAATTCAATTAACACAATCCCATTCCGCACAACAATGCCCGCGAGTGCAATAATTCCCATGATGCTCATAAAACCAATAGGCATACCGGTCAAGAAAATACCAATAATCCCGCCGGCTGCTGCCAGGTACACGGTCGTCATAATAATAATAGGAATGGAGAGGGAATAAAATTGCATAGTAATCAAGAGTAAAATGAGCAAGACTACAACGATCGCCAGCTGTCCTAAGTCCTTGAATATGGTCGATTGGTCAGAGGTTTCCCCACCAACCTCCCATTTGTAGCCTTCTGGGAACTTCATTTGCGCCAGCTTACCTTCAACATCAACCATCGCTTCGCTTGCAGTTCGTCCGTTCAAATCGGCTTCCACCGTAATCGTCCGCTCCATATTGTAATGCTTGATTTGCTGAATAGCAAATGACGGTTTAATCTGGACAAGCTGGTTTAATGGAATTTGCTTACCAGCTGCATTAACTACACTTAATTGTTGGAAAAGCTTACTTGGCTCCTCGTCGCTGTGATTCAAATACATTTTAATATCTACCAGACTGTTTCCAGTATCAAATTGGCTGACTTGGGCTCCTTCTTTTAATAGAAGCAGGGTGCGAGTCAAATCTGTGTAACTTACCAGGTATTGATCCATCGCTTGTTTGTTGACCTCAAGCTCCAGTGCATATCGTTCAATTCCTATATCATCCACGATGCCTGTTGTGCCCTCTACTGTCGCGATCTGCTCCTTTGCTTTTTGGGCAAGAGTTTGCAGTTCATTCAGATTCTGACCTGAGATACGAATAGAAACGGGCTTACCCACTGGAATCCCGAGACGAGGAACATACATCGTAACTGTAACTCCAGGGTAGGATTTCTTAACATGTTGTTCCCAAGCATCAACTGTCGTATTGAGATCGAATACGTTTTCTTTGCCGACGACAGCAATCTGCCCCACCGTTTCGTTATAACTAATATTTCCACCCGAACTATTAATGTCACTAAAAAGTTGTGGGGCAGTCCCTCCAGCGCTGTAGACGACCTTGGAAGTTTCAGGTTGCTTTTTCACCCAGCCTGCAAGGTCTTTAACGACCTGGTCGGTTTCCGCAATTGAAGTGCCTACAGGCATTTTTACATTTAGTGCGACATGAGGATCTTCCGACTCAGGAAAAAGTTCAACTGAGGTAAAGGGAACTAATCCATAGGCGGCTGTTCCAAGCATGAGTCCGACCATGGCTGTCAACAAGGGACGCTGAATAACCTTAGGCATCAGTTTTTGTGAATAGAGCTTGTTTAAAGAATGAATCTGCTGGCCGAGCAAGCCTGCTGGTTTAGACTTACCCTGAGGGTGACGAGCCTGTCTGCGCTTCTCATACCATTCTCGAAAAATAGGGATGATGGTGAGCGACATGATCATAGAGGCAAGCATGGTTAGGGAGACAATAGCAGGAATAGGTTTAATAAAGGCACCTACATTTCCAGGAAGAAACAACAATGGCGCGAAAGCTGAGATAGTAGCCAGAGTTGCAACCAAAATAGAAAGCATGACCTCTTTGGTACCTTTTACAGCTGCGACTGAGGGTGATTCTCCTAATTCCGTAAGTCTACGCTCAATATTATCATTTACAACTACGGCATCATCCACGAGTATGCCGAGTACGATGATCAGACCGACAACGGAAATCTGATTTAGAGTGATGCCGAACATAGGCAAAAAGATAATGGCAATCGAAACCGAAATAGGAATGGCCAGTGCAACAAATGCAGAGGTGAGCAAATTCAGCCCCAACATACAAACGAGAATAACGGCCGCAATCGCAAGAATCGTTTCACGCTTTAAGTCGTCAAAGATATGGCTTACCTGATCCTTTTGTGCAAAAAGAGTTTGAAAGTGAACACCTGCGGGAAGTGTTTTCTCCAGTTCTTTGAGCTTGGTATTGACCTTTTCGCTCATAGAAGGGATGTCTGTGCCTGTTTCTGCTCCAATACTTAGCGTAATGGCCGGTTTACCCTCTACATAGGCAAAGTATTCTGTATTAGGATGTGCCAGCTCCGTTGTGCCGATATCTCTCAAATATACAGGATTACCTTCTTTGGTGCGTGTCAAAAGGACCTGATTCAATTCATCAGCTTTTTCGGTTTCGCGAACAATAAGTTGATAGGTACGTCCGTTGTATTCAATATTACCAGTAGGAACCCGATCAATTTGAGACTGGATCGCTTGAGCTACTTGTCCCCATGACAGCTGGTATTGCTGAAGCTTCTGGTTGTCAATATGAACACGTACTTCTTGATCAGGGAGACCATTGAATTTGACGCTAGATACGCCAGAAATGGTGTTGAGCTGATCTTTCCAAGTTGTTGTTAAATCATTTAGTTTATACAGTGGTGCGGAAGAGTCAGCTGTTAGGGCATAGGAGCCGATAAAAGAGCTGGTTAGCTTGTCATTTACAACAGGCACTTCAGCGCCTTGAGGAAGATCAGCTTGTGCATCCTGCACTTTTTTACGCATATTATCCCAAACCGTTTGAGGATCAACTCCGTTTTTGGATTCGATTAAAATAGAGGAGAATCCGTTACCAGAAGTCGAACTAATCGTTTTAACACCTTCAACTTCCTTAATGCGTTTCTCCAGCTCTTTAGTTACGGTTTGTTCTACTTTTTGTGGTGAAGCACCGGGGTAGACTGTTGTTACCATAGCATTCTGTATGGTGACATCCGGCATTTCCTGCTGTGGTAACTGGAAAAAGCCGAAGATTCCGACCAAAATCAGCATGACAAAAAACAGCAATGTAATTTTTCGTTTTTTTACGATGTACTCAATCATGGGCGTCCGCCTTCCTCTGACTGAATCGCATTTCCATCAAACAGGTTTTCTGCCCCTTTAACGATAATACGTTCGCCTTCACGAAGTCCCGATACGATTTGCAACTGATTATCTACAACCTGATTACCAAGCTCCACAGGGGTTTTAACAGCTTTTCCTTGAATGTCTTTGAAAATAAAAGGCTTGCTTCCCGTGTTAATGACTGCTTCGGCAGGAACGAGAATCCCATTCTTGTCGGTCACCTGTTGAGCAGCTTTAATGACCTGACCGGGTAACCAGTCTCGCTGTGGATTGTTTATAACAATCTCTACGTTAACCCTTCCCGTGTCGGTGCTGGTCGAAGGATAGACGTTAGACACCGTACCTTGACGAGTCTCTTCATAGAGCGCCACTTCTACTTGTTGACCCTTTTTCCAATCCTTAATTTCACTGTCTGGTACAGGAAGCAGCACTTTGAGGCGGTCGATGGACCCTATGCGATAGACGGCTTGCCCTGACGCGACCAAATCACCTGTATTCACGATTTTGTCTAAGATTACACCGTTCACAGGAGAGATTAGACGTGTGCGTGAAAGTGCCAGTTCTGCCTGCCCCTTGGCAACAAGGGCTTTTTCGTAGTTGGCATGGGCTTGTTTTTGGGAAGCTGCAGCCTGTTCACTGGCCGCAAGGGCTTTGCTTTTACCTGCAAGCGCATCTTGAAAGGAAGCTTGGGCGGATTGATGATCTTCGGCTGTGGCTCCTTCCAGCAAAAGGGACAGGGATTCCTTGGCTTGTTCCAGGTCTTTCAGGGCTGCGGTAGCATTCAGGCGAGCATTTTCATTATCTGATGCGGTAGCAGCGCCTGCCTCAAACAGCTTCTGTGTACGCTCGCTATCCGTCTTGGCCTTGTTATAAGCGCTTTGTGCCTTATCTACAGTAGCTTGCGCTTGTTGTTTCTCTTGAGCACGTGCGCCTTTATTGACCTTGTTAACATTCGCGCGAGCTCCTGTAATGCCGGCATCGGCGGATTGAATCGCGGAGGTAGCAGCCTGTAAATTAGCCTGTGCGTTATCAATACCAGCCTGTGCCTCCAAGATGGAGGCTGTCGCCTGTGCCACCTGAAGCTTGTAGTCAGCGTCATCCAGACTAGCAATAACGGCGCCCTTCTGTACAGCAGTACCGACAGTGAGATATGCACTGGCTACAGTGCCTCCATTTTGGAAAGCCAGTGTGTTCTCCTCATAAGCCTGAAGAGTGCCTGACAAGTTATAGGCCGTATGAAGTGGCGTGGATTTGACGATTGCGGTGCGCACAACGGTTGGCTGTGCAGATGAACCTAGAGCGGCATCTTTTTTTTCTGTAGAACATCCGGTCATTGCGATGCTCAGGGATAAAGTGAATATGATGATGGCCCGTTGTTTGTTCATGATTATCAATCCTTCCGATAGGGTCATAATTGGATTTGTGAACTAATCAGTATTATTTGAACTAATAAGTTCAAATGTATTATAGTGCGCCGATATTGCATTCGTCAATTCATCGTTTTAGATTTTATGAATTAGTTGACGGGATTTTCGTAACTTTTGCCTATATAATAAGTCTATTAACATAAGAGGATTTTTTTGTTTATTGATAGAGTACACGTGCGGAATAAAACCGTTTGAATACACTGAAGATGGGAGCTATTATCCAAATGTTTTTAAGTAATAAGAAACAGAGTGAAGTGAAAGTAAATGGCAGAGGAATTGCTAAAAGATGGGCCGTGTTAACACTGGCAGGGGTATTATGGGTCGGTCCGGTTGCTGGAACTGGGGCTCTAATGCCCTTGAATAGTTGGATGTCTGCTCCAATCGCAAGTGCAGCCTCTGGTTCAACTTTAAAATTGGGCGAAGAGATCATTACTTCGGGTGCAACATTATTGAAATATCGTTTTAAAGGGTCCAAGGGAACAGCGCTGGCTGATATCATTCGAGTGGACTTACAAAATCCGTACGTCAAGCTGGATGTCATGACGGGGAAGAATGGACAGTTTACGACCCGTCAGAGTACAGGTGGCATGGCAAAAGAGACCGGGGCGGTTGCTGGTGTAAACGGAGATTATTTTAATACCTCCAGCGAGGGAGCGCCGATCGGTGGACAAGTATCCAAGGGTGTGTTGATGTCTACTCCGTCTGATTTAACGGGTATGTATGCCTTTGCTGTAACCAAGGATGGTTCTCCCATGGTGGAGCAGTTTACTTTTGAAGGTACAGTAAAAGCTGGAGATGGGTCGTCCTTCTCTTTGGCGGGGATGAACAAGGCTTCGTATTCGCCTGAGACGAGTGGGGGCGGCTATAGCCACTCTAATGCTATGTATATTTATACATCTGCTTGGAAAGCGATTGAGCGGCCCAAAAACAGTTCGACAACGCCCACCGAGATATTGGTACAAAATGGTGTGGTTACACAAGTCTCCGACAATGCTACGTTGAATATGACCGTTCCGCAGGATGGCTATATTTTACGTACTCATGGTAAAGCTGCTGATTATGCCAAAGCGCATCTGACCGTGGGACAGACGGTAGAAACAAGTTATCACCTTCGTGTTAAATCGACAGGGAGTGAAGTAGATCCTTCTAACCTTCAAATGATGATTGGTGGACATACCATATTAGTAAATGACGGTCAGAAAACCTCTTTCTCCCGAAGCACAACAAGCATAGGCGGAACGCGTGCGCGTACAGCTCTGGGATATTCTCGTGACAAGCGTTACGCTTATGTCATTGCTGTTGAGAAGAATGGGAACAGCGTTGGTGTATCCCTGAGCGAGCTGCAAACGCTGATGAAAGATATTGGCGTCTGGAAGGGTATGAACCTTGACGGGGGCGGCTCTACCACCATGGTGACACGTGATTTGGGAGATACGACAGCGGGGCTTACGTTCAATACAGAATATGGTACAGAGCAACGTAGTATTGTAAATGGAGTGGGGGTATATACCAATGCTCCTAAAGGAACGCTCAAAGGCTTCACCATCAAGGGCAATAAAACGTTGCTGATTGGTCAGACCGGAAGCTATTCCTTCAAAGGTTATGACAACTACTACAATCCATTCGATACCTCGAAAGTACAAGTGACGTGGAAATCCAGCAATCCGGCTGTTGTGTCAGTGAGCGGCGGCGTTGTAAAGGGAGCCAAACCGGGAACTGCTACTTTAACGGCATCTAGTGGCTCAGCCAGCGCTACAACCAAGGTCACGGTGCTTGGAGCAGATGAAATTTCATCACTTACCGCAGGCACTGGAACTGGCTCGTTTACCGCTGGAGCTAAAATCGCTGTACCGGTAACGGCAAAGACAAAAGATGGACAGAGTGTCAGCATTACGTCAGATGCGCTCAAATGGGAGTTCATCGGCTTTAAGGGCAGTGTCAAGGACAATCAGCTTACAGTAAATACGGTGGATGCAGGCGTGAAAACGGGCTATGCCATCGGTCGCTATGATGGTTTCAGCGCTGTCGTCTTCCTGTCTGCTGGCGGAGCAAGTACAAACAACTGGGAGAACTTCGAAAATGTTTCGTATCCGGTTGATTTTACTTCGAATGTGGAAGGTGTTACCGGCACAGCGGCTGTTGTACAAGGAGATGGCGACCATGCCAATTCCAAAGTGCTAGAGCTGAACTACGATATGACGAACGGCAGTGGTAAAATGTATGCTTACGCTCAATTGAACGGCACATCCGGGAAAACGCTTGAACAGGCGGCTACTTCCATCTCGATTGATGTCAGAGGGGATAAGAGTCTGAACTGGCTGCGCGCAGAGCTAGAGGATGCTCAAGGCAAAACAGCATATATTGATCTCGCTAAAGTGATCGACTGGAACGGCTGGAAAACCATTAACGCAGATATGAGCGGTTTGAATATTTCGTATCCGGCGAAGCTGAAGCGTCTTTATGTGGTCAATGTGGCAGAGGGTCAGGACGAGCGCGCTAAAACAGGCAATGTTGCTTTTGATAATATTTCTTTTAATACACCGGGAACGGTCGGTACAGAAGGACTCAAAAAAGGAACAGCTCAAATGACGATCGGGCAAAAATCAATGACGGTGAACGGAACGCCGACCACGATTGATGCCGCTCCGATGACTCGCGATGGTTCAACATATGTTCCGATCAAGTATGTACTGGACGCATTTGGCGGACAAGCCAAATGGAATGCGGGCGATCAGCGGATCACCATTATGCGCGGCGGTGTGCTGATGGATTTGACCGTAGGGAAAAAAGAAGTTGTTCTGAACGGGAAGCGTCAAAGCACTGATGTTGCACCCATTGTGCTAGGAGGTAGGACTTTAGTCCCATTAAGACTCGTGTCTGAGCAGTTAGGAATGACTGTAAAATGGGAACAAGAAACGAAGACCATCACCCTCCAGTCATGATATGGTATGATATATACTTGAAATGCTAGGATTGGAGTAGAACATTTGTGGACTTTCAAGCCGATATCATAGACCGAGTCATTAAAAACGCCATCCAGGTGATGGAGAACAGCAAATATCAGATGTTCGAAATATTGGACACGGCCCGGACCGAGCTGGTCACGTTAAATCAGGAGCTCCAGAGCGTCTTGAAGGAAACAGCAGAAACGATCGAAAAGGTGGACCAGCTGGAAATGAACTATCGGCGGTCCCGCATTCGGTTGACTGAGGTCAGCCGCGACTTCGTTCGCTATTCGGAAGAGGATATCAAGCAGGCTTATGAGAAGGCAACACAGCTTCAACTCGATGTGATGATTTTCCGCGAGAAGGAAATGTATCTCAAAGCCAGAAGAGATGATCTTCAAAAGCGGGCCAAAAGTGTCGAGGCTTCTGTCGAGCGTGCCGAAACCATCGGTTCGCAGATGGGGGTCGTGCTGGAATATTTGTCAGGTGAATTGGGGCAAGTGACGCGGATCATCGAATCGGCCAAAAACCGGCAGTTTATTGGTCTGAAAATTATTTTGGCTCAGGAAGAGGAGCGCAAACGTATATCCCGTGAAATTCACGATGGACCTGCGCAGCTCCTTGCGCATCTAGTGCTTAGGACGGAAATTGTGGAAAGAATGATCGCCAAGCAGGAATTTAAGATGGTTCAGGACGAAATAGTAGACTTGAAGAAACAGGTTCGCTCCAGTCTTGAGGAAATGCGAAAGGTCATTTTCAATTTGCGTCCTATGGCCCTGGATGACCTGGGACTTATTCCGACGCTCCGGAAATATGTGCAGGATTTTGAAGAAAAAACGAAAATTAGATCGCTTTTTGAAACAAGGGGCAAGGAACACCGTCTCTCTTCCGCGATGGAAGCAGCCATTTACCGTCTGATCCAGGAAGCTTTGACCAACGCTGCCAAGCATGCTTATCCTACCTATGTGCTTGTTGAGATTACCTATCAGGCGCAGCTTGTAAAAATCGTGGTGCAGGATAATGGTTTGGGCTTTAAGCCAGAGCTTTTTCAGCAAAAAAGCAAAGATCATGGGCATTTTGGTCTGATTGGTATGCGGGAAAGGGTTGAACTGCTCGAGGGGAGAATGGAGATCGAATCAGCTGAGAATCAAGGCACCAAGATAGTGATTCATATCCCAACCAACGTGGAAAAGGGAAAGGAGTAACAACATGGAAAATCAGGAAATTAGCAATGCACCCATTAAAGTTCTCTTAGCGGACGATCATCAGTTGTTCCGTGAAGGACTTAAACGTATTTTGAATATGGAGGACGACATTGAGGTCATCGGAGAATGTGGCGATGGTATTCAAGTGTTGGAATTCTGTAACGTAGAGAAACCAGATATTGTTCTGATGGACATTAATATGCCAATTGAAAATGGTGTAGAGGCAACCGAAAAACTGCGTGAGATGTTCCCGGATGTCAAAGTTATCATTTTATCCATTCATGATGATGAAAGCTATGTATTCGAGACGTTGCGCAAGGGAGCCAATGGTTATCTGTTAAAAGATATGGAGGCCGAGTCCCTCATTAATGCAATTCGTTCGGTTCATGAAGGATATGCGTTTATCCATCCGAAGGTAACGGGTAAGCTCATTCAGCAGCTTCGCCGGATGACCTACCTGAATGAAACAGGGGCTATGGCTGAAGGTCATACGAAGGAAGCCGGCGTGAAGTTTGTCGCAGGTGAAAATAATCCATTGACCCGTCGTGAAGCTGAAGTGCTGCGTCTGATGGCTGAAGGTAAGAGCAACAAGATGATCGGTGAATATTTATTCATTAGTGAGAAAACGGTCAAAAACCATGTCAGCAGCATTCTGCAAAAAATGGAAGTTGATGACCGTACACAAGCAGTTATTAACTCAATTAAATATGGATGGGTTACGCTGTAAAGTGTAGTCTTTCCATGCATTAGTCGATGCAGCTGCTAATAGATATGAATGCTGTACCGCCTTTCTTTGGGAGCGATATGTCCGCTCATACGGAAACCCAGTACATAACCGTGACACCTCTTCCTGTTATACGGCATATATTGTCGCTATAGGAGGAGGTGGAACCCTCGTGACGGCTCACTTGGTTTGGATATTGCTTATATACGGTGTGGGAGCCGCAGTCGTTCATCTTATGTATATACGACAGGCGGTTCAGGCTTATCACAATGGTGAAGATTCACGCGCAATATCTCCGGGTCATCGCGCGACTCGCTATATTGTGATTACGTCCAATGACGGAGATCGTGTGGAATGGGTGATGCGTTCGCTGAACATACTTGCCTGGCTACACCGGAGGCCGCTACATGTGACGGTACTGGATGATGAATCTATGGACGATACGCTACCGATTCTGACACGGCTACTACGCTATAGTCATATGGATGTTTCAGTCATTTCAAGTCGTTTTTCACCGGGGAACCCGGTCTTACCGAAGTCAGGCGGTGAAAAGCAGGTTGTTATTGATCTTAGAACGGTCAAGTCGTTGGCGGACGCCCCATTTGTTCCTTAGCGATAGGGGATTGTGGACATCGTGGTTAAAATCGGATATAAATGTTTTAAAACAGTTGCATAGGCAAGACGACAGGGATTTCGTTGAGATCTACTTGATGTGAAGCACACTTCAGGCTATTAGCCATAGGAGTGTGCTTTTTTGCTGTTCTCTGGGGTAACAAGAACCGCAAAAATCATGAATGGGAGGAGCAGGGGAAGGTGAAGATTTCAGTATATGCAGTGAGGTATAAAGGGAATTGGACTCTCCGATTATCTGTGGATATTCGAGTAGATATGACATGGTGGATGAATCAAGATGAGGGGCAGGAGAATGTTGTCGAAAGATGGGTGTTATTAGGAGATGAGCTTCCCTTGTCCTGGGGGACAAAGTTGTGCGAAACATTTAAGGGATTGGCAGATATGGAGCGATGGGGAAAAGGAAAGTGGTGGGCTTATATTCTCGCACAGCTAAAAAGTGAACTGGCTCTTGAGCCTTTTGATGGAGAACGAATTTTATCTGGAGGAGTAGAAAATATATGCATTTGGGATCATGTACAAGGGTGGACTTCCTGCACAAAAGGTGGGGATGAGGGACGGGAAACAAACGGAATTTTACGTTCTATTCAAAAAAGAAGTCTCATCACGGGAATTGATGGATTGGATAGGGAGTGTTTAACACGACAAGCGAATGAACTGGCTAATTTGTTGTCAGGACGCCAGTTACTCGTTCCGGAAGTCGAAGCGCTGCTGGCAGAGGCAGCGCCAGGTTTGGAGCATACTTGGCGATCCGCTGCACAACTTGCATATCTGCAAGGCCGACTCTGCTTTGCTGCTGGCCTCGCTCCAGCACCACGTACGCGCTGGTCTGCCGCGCGTACGCATGAACTTCGCTGCAATCGTTGTGGCAGCGGGGTAGTGCACCGCACGAGCTGCGCATCGTGCGGACGTAAGGCGTGCGCTTACTGCGAGACATGTCTCGCACTGGGGCGAAGCCGTGAATGCTCGCTGCTGTTGCGCGGTGCAGCGAAACTCGTCCTGCCGCGCACAGCAGTCAGGGCCCCGGCGACGGAACTCGACCGCTGGGGGCTGAGCCCTGCACAACGTGCCGCCGCCGAAGCGGCGCTGCGCTTTTTGGCCGCACCGCACGGCGAAGTGCGGGGACGTTTTCGCCCGGAAGGCCGTGGGCTCCGGGCGTTGTTCCGGCACGATAGGGTTGCGCGCCGGGGATCAGATGCTGCCGCTTCGCATGGCAGCAACCTTGCCCGCAGCAGGCAACCTTCGCCGAAACCTGGAGAAGGTGCGAGGCATAACGCTGATCGGCAGGTACCTGATACCACGGTAGAACGTTTTCTGCTCTGGGCTGTAACAGGCGCAGGCAAGACGGAAATGATGTTTCCGCTATTGCAATATGTGTTGGACCACGGAGGAACGGCACTTGTGGCAACACCACGCCGTGATGTGGTACTGGAGTTAGCGCCTCGTTTGGCCATTGCTTTTCCCGATGTGAGCATGGTGACGCTCTACGGGGGAAGCGCAGAACGGTGGCAAAGGGGACAGCTTACACTGGCAACGACACATCAGCTATTGCGTTATCGTCAAGCCTTTGATTTGGTTGTGATTGACGAGATTGACGCGTTCCCTTATCACAATGATCCTATGCTTGCCTTTGCTGCACGAGCAGTATGTAAGCCGAAGGGAAAGTTTATCTATTTGTCTGCTACACCACCGCAATCCTTGCAGAAAGAGGCTGCATGCGGTCTACTGCCACACGCCAAGGTTCCCGTTCGTTTTCATCGTCATCCCTTACCTGTCCCATTTCGCCTGGGGGCTGCTTCAGTGCAACATTGGCTGCAAAAAGGTCGGCTTCCCCTATCCTTTATTCAACGCCTACGCGTATCTATACAACGTGGGGCACAGGTTTTCCTATTTGTGACACGAATCTCACATATTCAGGGACTTGTGAAGCTGCTGATTAAACAATTACCTGATGTACCTATTGCAGGCACCTCCTCACAGGATGAAGAAAGAACCGCTAAAGTGCGCTTATTTCGAGCTACTGAAATACGTGTGCTGGTTACAACGACTATTTTGGAGCGAGGGGTAACTGTTCCACGGAGTGATGTGTACATATTAGACGCGGACAGCAGTCTTTTTGATGAAGCCTCTCTTGTCCAAATGGCGGGTCGCGCGGGCAGGTTCAAGGATGACCCATGTGGAGGTGTTATTTTTACATCCCCCCAATGGACACGAGGTCAAAAAAGAGCAATTAAACAGATTAAACGTATGAATGCACTGGCTCGGAAAAGAGGATACCTGAAGGAGGCGAAGCACTAAATGCATTAAATAAAAAAAGTTTTTTTGGAAATGTGAAACCTGAAACAATGTCAGTACGTAAACTACCAAGAAAGGTGCATTCTGGTATGGGGATGATTCCAACAACCCGTCTATTTTTGAATTGGTTATTCCATCGCCAGTCCCAAACATGTATGGCTTGCGGCACTCTCACAGGGCGTTTTTCCGAATTTCCTGGAATTTGTACTTCTTGTTCGCTTCAAATTCCTTGGGTTTACGATATTCGTTGTGTTTATTGTGGACGTCCGACGTTTTGCCCGGATTGCGTAAGGCTTGACCGATTAGTACGTTACTATGTGTGCAATCGGAGTGCAACCAGCTATACACCGATGATGAGAGAATGGATTGGGCAGTTCAAATATCGTGGAAATGAAAAGTATGGTTCCTTGCTGGGCGAGATCATGAATCGAGCCTATCAGGCGATGAGGTATGAGTTTGCAAGTCATAAACATTCTCGTTTCAAGCAATCTTTGTGGAGTGTAGATGTAGTGACCTGTGTCCCGGTAAGTGAGAAGAGGCTGACGGAGCGAGGCTTCAATCAGGCTCGGATCTTGGCAGAAGAGATTGCTAGGCGGAATAAGCTCCCCTTCCTATCTTTACTTGCTCGTCCACAAGATACAGGCAAACAAAGCTTTAAATCCAAAAAGGAACGAATGAACACCATGAATAACGCGTTTTCTGTTAACCCCAATATGGCGAATTTGATGAAGTCTTTTATTTTAAAAACTGAATCTCAATGTGTTACGGAGAACAAGCTTTCCGTTACCGTTTTGCTTGTAGATGATATTTATACAACGGGGAGCACATTGCAGGCGTGTGCACGTGTTTTGAGAGAAAGGGCATTAGAGCAAGGAATGCATTTGACTATTTTTTGCCTGACCTTAGCAAGATCATAAGTCTAAATATCTAGTATTTTCCATGAAATTTTGCTTGAAACTATGAAAAAAAGGTTATAACTTTCTTGAAAGCAGGATTAAATGATAGAGTAAAAGTCTTTTAAGCCGTACAATCAGCAGGATTTGACAACGAGCTAGAGAGAGGTATATAATAAAAATATAGAGACAAACAAAAAGTAAGGAAGTGAGGGATGAAAACAGAATATTTCAATTTAGAGGTTGATTTTTTTGGAAAAGAGGAGTACAATTTCTATCTGTTGATAGCTAACATGATTGGTAATAAGTGATTAGCTAATGACTAAAGAGCGGACATTGGGAGTGTCTCGCTCAGTAGTAAAGCAGTTAATTAAAATTTAAAGCTAAAAAGAGGAGAGAACAAATCATGAAAAACGTAATGAAAAAAGTAGCAGTATCTAGCATGTTGGCAGTTAGTTTAGGTGCAGTATCTTTGTTGAGTCCACTTGCAACAGGTCAAGTAATGGCAAAATCGAACTCTGACCATAATAAGGATCAAGCTGAAGAACAACTGATCATCAAACAGCAAGAAGAAGCGCAAAAAGCATTTGAAACAAAAGTTTTTGGGACTGTAACTACTAAAGATGCAGCAACTACAACACCAGCTCAACCAGCTACTGAGAACAACAATCAAGCAACAACCACAAAACCAGCAACGACTACAACTGAAACACCAGCAACTGTAAATACAATAACAGTAAATGTTCAAGAGGGCGACACATTGGCTTCTATTGCTGAAAAATACGGTGTAACTGTTGAAGAACTGGTTAAAATCAACAACCTAGTTAAAGTAGGCCAAGAACTGCAAGTACCGCAGGCAAACACAAATAAATAAATATCATTATAAATGTATAATGAAGTGTGTTTTTTAAACCAAGCGTTTGACTATAGTATACGGGAAGGCCTCTATTAAAACAATGCTTTTTTGAATAATTATTTGTGAAATAGCTTGTTTTTTTGGGCTGCAAATTTCCACTGATGCATCTAGCTTGATTTCAGATATGTTATAAGTTGAGATGATGTTAGGTCCATGAGATTTATGAATACCCACACTCCATGTGCGGAGCATTCGTATGGGCGCCGTTCCCCCGGATTTACAGGATTTCCTTGATGTCATTCGGGGCACAGGTGAACATGAATTCTTCTGAGGATTGTTTCGCCCGGTTTTTCCCTCATCTTGATAATTAATTTCTACATTTACTCATATTCATATATAGCTATTTAATTGTATAATGAAGCGCTATTCCCGAAAATAACTGGAATGGCGCTTATTTTATTTTCTATCTAAAGTACGGTGTAATGTTTGACGATAAATAGATACATGCACTAGGCTGAGCTATTAGCCTTCATGGGCTTTCTTTATTTTTATGTCATTGCATATTGATGCATATAAATATAGAGAAACTTTTGCTGATGGATCATTCTCTCTTATACTTTTAATATGATAACTTATAAAATGTGCAATTGTGTAAAATCTGAAAAACTTTTTTTGAAATATTTGCTAGACGAGGCTCTTCATTATAAGTTAATGTAAGGATAAAAGTAATTAAAGATCGGAAATTGGAAAGGGGCGCTACAGAGGATGAATTTGGATAACTGTCCTCGCTGTGGAAAGCTGTTTATTAAGAATGTCAGGGGAATCTGTCAGAACTGTATTAAAGAAATTGAAATTGAATACGAACGTTGTGTCAAACATATACGTGAAAATAAGGGCATTCATATGCATGAGCTTTCAGAGGCTACTGAGGTATCTGTAAAGCAAATCACGACATTTATACGTGAGGGACGTATTTCCATTGCTAATGCGCCCAATATGACGTATCCTTGCGAGGTATGCGGGATACCGATTCGTGAAGGGCATATGTGCGATTCTTGTCGAACACGTCTGACTAAAGACCTGCATCAGGCTGTACGCGAAAGTAGTAATCAGGATCAAAGTAATAATATGGGCTCAGGTACCTACAGCGCGATTGATAAACTTCGTGGAAAGTAGTACAGGGGAATTAAAAACACATTCAGCTATTCAAAAAGTTTCAAATACCACCGATAATCTTTATAGAGCTTATCGGTTTTTTTATTTTTAGCAACCATGCACAAAATAAAGAAGTGAGGCATAATACGAACCATGTTCGACGCTATGTCGTCTGATACATTCTGACCATATCAAATAACTAAGGAAGGTGGAAGTTATGAAAATTAACGAGACCAACCGCATCGGAGCCATTAATCCATATCAGCGAAATATTGAAACAGGACGTCAAGAGGAGCAAAAGAAATCCCGCCGCAAGGACGAGGTTTCGATTTCTCCAGAAGCAATGGAAATGCTGAACCGCAGCAGTGATGCAGACCGTGTTAAGAAAATTCAGGAGCTTAAGCAGCAAGTAGCTTCTGGTACTTATCGTGTGGATGCCGATAAAATTGCAGAGAAGCTGTTACCTTATTTCAAGCAGTCTTCTGAAAGCTAGGTGAAGGAATATGCCTTTAGATCGATTGATTGATGTGCTGGAGCAACTTAGAGAGACTCACGAGCAGTTGATTACATTAGGGAATCAAAAAAAAGAAGCACTGATATCAAATAAGGTAGATCAGCTCATTCTAGTCATGAACCAGGAATCGAAGATGTCCAGACACATTGAACAGCTGGATGAGCGACGCCTGCAGGCTGCATATGAATTTTTGCAGGAACGTGGTATTAAGTCCAAGTTGAATCTCAATATTACGGAGTTGTCTCGTCTTGTGTTTGATGTAGAAGACAAGCAACGCCTCCTTCAAATTCAAAAAAATCTAGCGGATACGCTTGTAGAATTGAAGAAATTAAATGAGTTGAATCAACAGCTTATACAACAGGCGCTTTCCTATATTGATTTTTCCATTGAGAGTATGTCATATTATGCGGAATCTGAAGCGGTTTATCAGCGTCCAGCTGACAAAAGCACCTCTACTGTACGAGCGGGACTATTTGATACACGCGCCTAATTGAAGGAGGAAAATATGGTCTCAACATTTCATGGTATAGAAACAGCGAAGAGAAGCTTAAACACACAAACGGCAGCACTTAATACAACCGGACACAATATCTCAAATGCCAACACAGCTGGTTACTCCAGACAAGTGGTTAGTATGAAGGCCTCGGATTCTATGGAAGCCTACGGTTTGAATCGTTCCGTTGTACGAGGTCAAATGGGTACAGGGGTTGAATTCACTGCTATTGAACGCGTCCGTCAGACGTTTTTGGACGATCAGTATCGTAATGAAAGTTCTTCTCAAGGTGGATGGGACATTCGCTATGACACACTGAACAAGCTGGAGACCATTATGAATGAGCCTTCGGATACAGGTATCCGTAAGGTCATGGATAATTTCTGGGATGCATGGTCCGATCTGAGCCAAGACCCTCAGGATGTCACGAATCGCAAAATTGTAAAAGAGACTACACTTGCTCTAACAGATGCGATGAACCAGGCTAGCAAGCAACTGGATGCACTCAGTTCTGATTTGACTACTAACGTTACATTAAAAACAAGCGAGATGAATTCGTTATTGCAGTCTGTAGCGGACTTGAATGGTAATATTTACAAGTTAGAACAACTTGGGGATAATCCGAATGACTTGCGTGATCAGCGGGATTATGCAGTTGATAAGTTGTCCAAGCTTGCGAATGTGCAGGTAACTCAGCTGGATAACGGTTATCAGGTAACGGTGGCAGGACAGATAGCTGTAGCAGGCACAGAGGTAACTGCTATTACGGCGGCTGGCCTTGAGGCTGCATATCAAGGTGGAGCGTTAACTGGTGGCGAAGTGTACGGTATGATTTTATCTAGAGATAAATATGTAGCAGATTACAAAACCCAAATGGACCAGTTAGCTAATACTTTGGCAAATGGTGATATTGAAATTACTTTACCCGCAGGTACAGTTCTACCTGAGGGAACGGTACTGAATTCAGGTGTCAACAATGCAGCAGTGACTTACTCAAATGCGAATAACAACAGAACCTTGACCGCGGATTTGAAAGTAACCGTACAAGGAATTAATGGACTCCATCAATTGGGATACACACTCAGTGGCACAACTCCAGAAAAGGGAGGAGTGTTTTTCACCTCGAAAGATGGAACTGCTATTACAGCCGGTAACATTACGCTGAATAAGGATATTCAAGATGATCCCAATAAAATTGCCAGTTCTTTGCGTGTAGATGGAACGGGAACAGCTAATGAAAAGGTAACTGTAGGTAACAATGCTTTGGCATTGTCTATGGCGAGCCTGAAAAATGTGAAGTTTGGTTTTAATACAACTCAAGCGCAAACTACCACTGTAGATGACTTCTTCAGTGCAATTGTTGGGCAATTAGGTGTCCAAACTCAGGAAGCAGAGCGACAATCGCAGAATGCGCAGCTGTTGACTGAGCAAGTGGACTTGAACCGCCAATCCGTCAGCGGGGTGTCACTGGATGAAGAAATGTCGAACATGATCAAGTTTCAACATGCTTACAGTGCAGCTTCCCGGTTCATGACAACGTTTGATCAACTGTTGGACAAACTGATTAATGGTACAGGCCGCGTAGGTCTCTAGTATAATGAGAAGGTGGAGTAAGCCATGCCAATTCGAGTGACTTCAGGGATGACCAGTATGCAACTGCTCAGTAACCTGAATCGAAATAATAATAATATGGGTAAAATGGAGAATCAGATTTCGACTGGTCGTAAGTTGAATAAGCCTTCAGATGATCCAGTAGGGGTAACTTATGCCCTACGTTACAGAGCTGAGTTAGCTTCTAATGAACAATACAAGACAAACTCAGATGCGGCTGTTAGCTGGTTAGATTTCACTGATACAACCATGCAACAAGCCAGTGATGTAATGAAGCGTCTTAAAGAGCTGACAGTACAGGCTTCAAGTGAAACACTACCTCAATCCGGCTTGG
Source organism: Paenibacillus sp. FSL H7-0703 (assembly GCF_038003485.1). NCBI lineage: Bacteria > Bacillati > Bacillota > Bacilli > Caryophanales > Paenibacillaceae > Paenibacillus > Paenibacillus sp. FSL H7-0703. The sequence continues at coordinate 3,826,504 of NZ_JBBOPF010000001.1, forward strand.
ATTCGATTAAGCTAGAAGTTGATCAGTTAAAAGAACAAATGATGAATATTGGTAACAGCCAGCTTCGTGGGAAGTATGTTTTTAATGGACAAAATTATGATCAGGCGCCGTATCAGCTTTCTGCTACAGTAACAAGTTATGATCAGATCAATCCGGATCAAGCCGCGGTCAGCTATGCAGTTGGAGACCAAGATGCATTTCGGGTAAATACATCCGGTAGCGATTTTTTTGGGAAATCGACAGATGCTGATAATGTTTTTAAGGTCATGGATGCTATATCTTCTGCACTAAGCAGCGGAAATAGTACAGCAATATCGAGTCAACTTTCAAGTATTGAATCCCGCTTTACTAAAATGCAGACCAGTTTGTCTGAAGTAGGTGCACGTACGAATCGGGTTGAACTGATACAATCCCGTTTGGAAGAGCGAAATTTGAATTTGACGACACTTCAAGCTAAAACGGAAGATGCGGATGTTGCTAGTTTGATGATTCAAGCTACATCTGCCCAAACCATTTATGAAGCTGCCCTGAAATCATCTGCTAAGATCATGCAGCCATCTTTGATGGACTTTATGAGCTGATTTTTATCTTTGACATTTATAATTTGAAGCTATGGACGAGTGGTCCGTAGCTTTTTTGTTACTATATATAGGAGGGACTACTTATGACCCCAGAACAGAAATTAGATGAAGAGAACCAAGATAAAAATACTAGTCTTTATGTGTTTCCGAAAGGAATACCAGGATTTGAACAACTTCGGGAATTTCAACTACAGGAGCATAATGAATTATTTAGTCTTTTCAGTGCAGTAGAGCAGCCAGCTACTATTTTTATTACCGTAAATCCATTTGATTTCTTTGAAGATTATGAATTTGAGTTATCCGATGATGCTCTAGAGGACATTGGGATTATAAGTCAGGAACAGATATCAGTACGATGTATTTGTACATGGAACAGTGATCAATCCAAAACAACAGTTAATTTGCTTGCGCCTTTAATTTTTAACATTGAACAGCAGACGGGAAAGCAAGTTGTTTTGCAAAATACGAACTATACAATTAAGCATCCCTTGTGGAATAAAATAGAGTCCAGCAAAGGCGGTGAATCCTAATGCTGGTATTAACACGTAAAAAGGGTGAATCCATTGTAATTCAGAATGATATCGTTATTACAGTTCTTTCTGTTGAAGGAGATACTGTGAAAATCGGTATTTCTGCCCCTAAGGATATCGATATTTATCGAAAAGAAGTCTTTGATGCTATTCAGCAAAATAACCAATTCGCTGTTATGGATTCCAATGCCATTCAAAGTGCTATGTTGGAGATGGAGAAGAGAAAGTCCTGATCCACCAATGATAGTAGTGCACATTCATTGAGAAAGGCCGACACGAGTAAAGTGTCGGCCTTTGTTTGGCTAGATTTTATGCTTATTTATCTGGAACAGTAATTGATATAATCATGTATTACCGCGTTTATCGGTAATACCGAAAATCTCCATCTGGTTATTGTTTGATGGCTTAAGTTAGGTAGGACAGGTTGGATTTGGGCAAGGTCATCACTATATAAAATGGTGATTTTAAATCGAAATAACCGAGTCGTAAACTTCTAAGAAAATATTTCAAAAAAAAGCTTGAATGCTATAAACAATTCTAGCTTAAGGGTCGATATATAGTTTAGAGCGGTAATTCTTCAGGGCGGCCGACCTGTGAAGACGCTTATACCACAAGGACGTGGGAATCAAACCATTTCAGGGAGGAAATTTAAAATGATTATCAATCACAACTTACCTGCAGTAAATACACACCGTAACATGCAATTGAACAACACGGCAGCAAGCAAAAATATGGAGAAATTGTCTTCAGGTCTGCGTATCAACCGTGCAGCTGACGATGCTGCTGGTCTCTCTATTTCCGAAAAAATGCGCGGTCAAATCCGTGGTCTGGAACAAGCACAACGTAACGTTCAAGACGGTATCTCTTTCGCACAAACAGCTGAAGGTGCAATGAACGAAGTATCCTCCATGCTGACTCGTATGAAAGAACTGAGCGTTCAACAATCCAATGATACTTACAGTGCTGGCGATAAATCCAACATCAAAGCAGAGCTTGGTCAATTGGGTGGTCAAATTGACGCAATCCTGTCCAACACTAAATTCAACGGTATTGCAATTTCCGGCGGAACAGGTGTTAAAATCCAAGCTGATGACGACAAGTTCGTAATTACTATCAAAGGTATCGATTCCACTGGATTCCGTGGTCTTACTTCTGGTGTAAGTTTGTCTCAAACAACAAATGCAATTGAAAAAGTTGCTAAGCAACGTGCTAACTTGGGTGCTATGCAAAACCGTCTGGAATATACTTCCAACAACTTGGGCACAACTGTAGAAAACCTGACAGCTTCCGAATCCCGTATTCGTGACACTGACATGGCAAAAGAAATGGTTGCTCTGTCCAAAAACAACATCTTGCTGCAAGCTTCCCAATCCATGCTGTCACAAGCAAACTCTGCGCCACAAGGCGTATTGTCGTTGCTTCGTTAATTTTAAACGACAGCCGTTACAAAAAAAGATCCTGCTTCTTGCAGGATCTTTTTTTGTTTTATTTTAGTTTTTTCGTAAATAATTGCACTCATTTACCGATATATAATGTATTAGCTTTTCAAATATAGAACGGTTTTATTGTGTCTAAAACTATGAATGGAGGTTATTCTATGGATTCGATGATCCCCCCTAGCACTGGGAATCTGTTGCCGGTTCAGCCATCAACAGGAATAAAACGTGAAGCCTTTTCAGATGCCGAAACAAATTATGTTGCTACACAAGATGCTGTCCGAACAACCAATAGAGGTGATACCGGTCAGAAGCAACCGACACATGAGGAAGCAGTTTTGGAGCTACAGAAAGTAATTGATGCTATACAAGGTCCACAGAAGACGTTTGAAATATCTGTGCATGAGAAGACGCATGCAATCATGATAAAAGTGATGAACAAGGAAACGGGTGATTTGATTCGTGAAGTACCTCCAGAAAAAATTTTGGATATAGCGGCTAGAATGATGGAGATTGCAGGAATCATTATCGATAAAAAAGTATAGGGGGATATACAATTATGGTAACTAGAATAAGCGGTCTTGCCTCTGGCATGGATATTGATGCAGTAGTTAAAAAGCTGATGACTGCTGAGCGTGTACCTCTCGATAAGCTGACTCAACAAAAGCAGCTAATGGAATGGAAACGAGAAAACTATCGTGAGTCCAGTACTAAAATTGTTTCATTTCTACAAGATAAACTGACGACATTAAGCCGTACTGCTTCAATGAATCCGCAGAAAGTAACAGTATCGGGAAATAGTGACGCGTTGACTGCATCGGCTTCATCGTCTGCCAGTGGAGTATTGGATATCTCGGTAACCAATCTCGCTACTGCCGCAAGATCTGTCTCAGACAGCTCATGGTCTGAAAAGGCAAGCACAGAGCTTGCCTTTGCCGATGGGGCAGCTCGTACGGTTCAGGTTGGTGGGGACACCATTGATGTGGATGCAAACGAAACCATTGAATCGTTTGTTAAAAAAATTAATGATAACAGTAAGACAGGAGTAACTGCCCTGTACGATCCCAAATCTGGTTTGTCATTAACTAGTAAGACTACGGGGTCGCAAACATTCAATATTGATTCTCAAATTAGTAGTGAATTTAAATTGTCTTCAACAAACGGAACGGATGCTGTGCTAAAGGTAAATGGACTTGAAGTCAAAAAGTCATCAAATAATTTTACCATTAATGGCATTGATATTACACTGAAGACAGCCGGTGGTGCTGCGACAAGAATCGAAGCTACCAAAGATACCGATAAGATTGTCGAAAATATTCAAAGCTTTGTCGATGCATATAATGATGTTCTCGCTACACTCAATGGCAAGGTTGGTGAGGAGAGATATAAAAAATACGCCCCGCTTACGACGGAACAAAGAGCCGCTATGAGTGATGATGAAGCCAAGCTCTGGACAACCAAGGCCAAGAGTGGCATGCTTAGAAACGATCCTATCCTGCAGGATACATTATCTGAAATGCGTAGTGCTATGATTCAAGGTGTAGACATCGGCAGAGTTGATGCAAATGGTAAGAATATGCCCTTAATGATGTCTGAACTTGGAATTACTACAGGCACTTATGATACGAAAGGTAAGCTTATTCTAGATGCAGACAAATTGCGCGCAGCGGTAGAAAAAGATCCAGATGTTATCTCGAATTTTTTTGGGAAACAGGATCCAAGCACGGCGCTAACTAATAAATATACACAGCAAGACGGTATTCTTGCTAAACTTAAAAAGATTTCGAATACCTCACTTCAAAGAATGGCCGATACAGCTGGTACTTCAAAAGTGAGTAAGGATCTAACAGCTTCATTTATTACTACGAGCACAATGGGAGAGCAATTGTCGAGCCTGGACCGTCGAATTAGTGACATGACTAGTCGACTAACGATGATTGAAACTAACTATTACAAAAAATTCACTGCGATGGAGACGGCAATCAGCAAGTATAATAGTACATCTTCGAGTCTTACAGGCATGTCGTCATAAAGGAGGTTTTACAATTGATCAATACACCCTATCAGAAATACCGGCAGACTCAAGCGCAAACTGCTTCCAAGCCTAAACTGCTAATTATGTTGTACGATGGGGCTATTCGTTTCCTTCGTGCGGGAATTGAGGGGATAGAGAATAAGGATAATGAGAAGGCAAATAATAATTTGTGTAAAGCACAAGCGATTGTACACGAGTTGATATCTGCGTTGAATTTTGAGTATCCAATATCCCATGATTTATTGCGATTGTATGAATATATGCTGCATGAGCTGATTGAGGCGAATGTTCACAAAATAGCCGCTCCGGCACAAGAGGTGCTGGAACATTTGACTGACCTACGGGAAGCTTGGTTGGAAGCCGCGAAAATGCCTGGTGTAGTTGGTAGTGTGTGATGGAAGATCCTAATATGCAAGTACTCCTTGAAGAGCTGCAACATAGGACAGAAGCAGTGTTATCTAACCTTCTGAATATAAGTGAGGAAGAGTTTGAACACTTTGCAGATCAAAGGCAGCGCATTGTAGAACAGATGCAGTCCTATCAATTATCGTTAACGGAACATGATAAGCAGAAAATTCGTGACATACTAAGTAACGATTCTGTAATTTTGCAGCGTATGCATGTACTAAAGGATGAGGCTGGTCACTGGATGGAGAAACGCGGAGCCATTCGTATGCAGCAGCATGCATACCAGCAAGCTTATTCTGTAGACAGTTTGTTTATTGATCATCGCAAATAAAAAATGCTTTATGGAGCGTACCCCCTATTCGATTTAGAATGGGGGGATTTTTGTGAAAAGGTTCATTCCATTAAGAGTAAATCCGATATACTAATTAACAAATATTAATGCGAAACGGTGGTATTACCTTGTCTCAACTACAAATAAACCATACAATTCTAAAGCAGAGGTTTCCTCATGTTGCAACCAAAATCAATAGCTTGCCGAATGATGACTTATCTATACCTTTGTTTACTGAGTCCTTTGAAAGGGATATCGCTTGGCTAAATGCTGTTGAAGGGGCTATTGGAAACGGGAAAGTTATTTTTGTATATGGTTTTGAAAGAGGTCTTAGCATTGTTGATCTCCTCGAATTGTACCCAAATCACTGGTTGTTTGTATACGAGCCGGATGAGCAGCTCTTTCGGAAGGCAGTAACGGACTATGACCTTAGGCTTTTACTGGGGCATCCTAATTTGTACTGGCTATCTGTTGGTGAGTCTCAGCTCAATATGATGTTTCACATGTTAAGTAGTTATATGCTGGAAGATTTGGGGTTTATCGCACTGCGCAAGTATCTATCAGATGATATGAATTTATTGCGTGAAGTAAAGGAACAATTTCAGGAATATCGTCAGAGCTTCCTGGTAGATAAACATACAGAGAATCGTTTTCGAGAAGAATGGACTCGGAATTATCTATATCACCTTTCTGATGTGTTATACACTCCTTCCATTGAGCGACTTTTTTATGCTTTTGAGGGTGCAACAGTAGTTGTTGTATCATCAGGTCCATCTTTACAAGAAGATATCGAATGGCTGAAAAAATTACGTCCTCATGTACTGATTATTTCAGCAGGCTCCAGCATTCAGGCTTTAGTAAAGCATGGAATACAGCCTCACCTTGCTGTCATTATGGATGGGCATCCTGTCAATAAGAAAATCTTCGCTTCTTCTGTAACAAGGGAGCAGCCTTTATTGTTTACCTCCTCATCTTATTATGAAATCTCTGATCAGAACTGCGCAGAGAAAATTCATAGTATTATGAAAAGTGATGCTGTATCTCAGTATTTCTTTGGGCTCAGTAAAGAGGAACTATTTATATCCCCCACAGAAACGGTTGCAGGAACGGCTATTCAAGCAGCAGCATGTTTAGGGGCTAAACGGATCATACTTGCAGGTCAGGATTTGTCGTTCCCTGATAACAAATTTTACGCAGATGGAATTGAACATTTTGCAGCCGAAGCTACTGATAAGACAGTGCAAGAAGCGCCTAAGAAAGTACTGAATGTAAAGGGAACATACAACACTACAGACGAGAGTTTCTCTTTGATGAAGAATGGACTCGAAAATCTCATTATGGCACTTCCAAGAATCGAATTCGTCAATTCAAGCCGCAATGGTGCAGTGATTGAGGGGGCTCCTTTCAAGCCCATGGAAGAGATGTATAAATTGTTAGCACAAGAATCTGTTGATCATGATGCAATTGCCGATTTGATAAACAAAATAAATATTGCTGTTGATATGAATAAGGTGCTGGATGTCAGAGATAAGCTGATAGCGACACTCGGAGATCTTTCCAATGTACGTTCTGAGATTGCAGCCATTCAGAAGCTTATGAATAAGCTACGCGAGTTTAGCAGGACTAAACCAGCAAAGGCTCAAAATATGGTGGAATCCATAGAGCAAATGTGGGGATTGATTGCCAACAGGGAATGGTTCTCGCCAATTTTCGAGTCCATTATGCCTATCGAAATTGCGCGCTTTGATCAGGTGCTCCCTGTGATTGTGACAGAACATCAGTTGACTCGTAAGTCTGATCTAATCTATGAGCATCTAGGTAAGCTGCTACAGGATATCACAGCACAAATCCCAATACTCCAAGAAATGTTTTCGGAATCGATTCACCGTTTAGATAAAAAAACAGATAGCGATGCAGTGATCCGTAAAGATATATAAATTATTCGTTTTACACTCCGGAGGTCATTATGTTTACCAACAAGATCGTACTGGTTACAGGCGGCACAGGTTCAATTGGAAGCGAGATTGTACGTAATATTTTATCGTATAACCCTAAAGCCTTACGGATTTTTAGTAGGGATGAGAGCAAGCAGTTTGATCTACAGCAGGAATTAAAAGAATATACGAATATCCGTTATCTGATCGGTGATATCAGGGACAAGCAAAGACTGAGTTATGCTATGGAGGATGTGGATTATATCTTTCATGCTGCTGCTCTCAAACATGTGCCAGCATGCGAGTATAACCCTATGGAAGCAGTGAAAACGAATGTTATTGGCGTACAAAATCTGATAGAGACGGCTATTGAGCATAATGTAGAAAAAGTAGTAGCCATCAGCACAGATAAAGTGGTAAACCCAACGAATACGATGGGGGCCACGAAGCTGCTATCAGAACGTTTAATTTCTGCCGCCAACTTGTATAAAGGGAGCAAACGTACCATTTTCTCTTGTGTCCGCTTTGGAAATGTTATGGGATCCAGGGGCTCTGTTATTCCATTATTCCGTGATCAGATTGCTAAAGGGAAACCAGTGACGGTCACACATGCAGAGATGACTCGGTTTATGATGTCTATTCCTCAAGCCGCTCAATTGGTCATAGATGCGGCGCATTATTCGCAAGGTGGAGAAGTATTTGTACTGAAAATGCCGATTCTCAAAATTACGGATTTGGCCCAATGCTTGGTTGATTCATATGAAGAGGCGGTTGGTAAACCCTATCGTGGAGAAATTATTGAGACTGGAATCCGGCCGGGTGAGAAGCTATATGAGGAACTCATGACGCTTGAGGAATCTGAAAGAGCGTTGGAGAATGGACAGATGTATATCATTCCTTCGTTATTTCATACCGCAGAGCAAGAATATGAAGGTTTTCAAAGGGCAATTCGTCAAGAATATTCTTCGATGACTGCACCACAGATTTTCCCGAAAGCCATTCGGGAGCTTATTGAACAGAACGGATTAGGCTTCACAAAAGGTATTGTATGATGAGCTATCACCAATGTTTGGCGATTATTCCTGCGCGGGGTGGATCAAAAGGTTTACCCGGTAAAAACATAAGATTGTTACATGATAAACCGCTCATTCAATATAGCATTGAAGCTGCACTAAATAGTGGTTGTGTGGACGAAGTTGTAGTTTCAACGGATTGTAAAGAGATTGCTCGTGTGTCGGGCCAAGCCGGAGCGGCTGTTCCGTTTATAAGGCCCGATGAACTGGCTACCGATGAGGCCAAAAGCATTGATGTATTGAAGCATGCAGTTGAATTTTATGAGCAGACGCAAAATCAATTTTTTGATGTTATTATGCTGCTACAGCCCACATCTCCACTGCGAAATGCTATGGACATCAAAGAGGCATATAAAATATTTTTAGATCATCAGGCTGATTCACTTCAAAGTGTCACTTTGTCTGGAGTGCGACCCTATTTACTAAGGGAAATGGATAACGGACGGCTTACGCCCTACCTGAAAGGTGAAAGGGAGCATTTGAGGAGACAAGATCTCAAAGAACTACATGCTTTAAATGGAGCCATCTATATCGTGAAAAGAGATCTGTTGATGAATGGTGACACTCTGGTTGGGCCTAATAATTGTGGCTACATTATGCCTAAAGAACGATCTATTGACATAGATGACGAGTTTGATTTAAAAATGGCAGAGCTTTTTTGGAGACAATCTAATCACAAGGAGTCCTTGCAGTAGGAGGGAGGAATATAACATGCAAAACCTTTTATCAAATAATGAAAACCACCCTATCTATATTATCGCGGAGGTAGGAGTCAATCATAATGGATCATTGGAGCTTGCATTCGAATGTATTGATCAAGCGATTTTATGCGGTGCCGATGCGGTGAAATTCCAAACCTTTAAAAGCGAAAAGCTGGTAACCAAGTATGCCCAGAAGGCTAATTACCAGACGGAAAATACCAATTCAGCTGAAAGCCAACTAGATATGCTAAAACAGCTGGAATTGAGCTTTGAGGATTTTGTTCTATTGAAAAGGTACTGTGAGGATAAAGGGATAGATTTCCTTTCCACGCCCTTTGATGAAGAAAGTGCTGAGTTTCTGAATTCAATTTATATTGACGCATTCAAGGTTGGATCAGGAGATATGAACAATATCCCCTTTCTTCAGAAGCTTGATAGCTATGGGCGTCCGATTATTCTATCGACCGGGATGTCTAATTTAGACGAAATTGGAGAATCGTTACAAGCATTTAAAAAAAGTGAAGTACTATTACTACACTGTACTTCTGACTATCCGGCGCCTTTAGAAGATGTGAATCTGCTAGCTATGAAGACAATATCTACAGCCTTTAATAAGGTCACAGGTTACTCAGATCATACGGCTGGAATTGAGATCGCTATAGCGGCTTCAGCACTGGGAGCGAGAATTATTGAAAAGCATTTTACATTGGATCGAAATCTTCCAGGTCCTGACCATAAGGCTTCACTGGAGCCTGCTGACTTTTCAAAGATGGTTCTTGCGATTCGAAATGTGGAGCAGGCTTTAGGGGATGGTGTTAAAAGATGTATGCCTTCCGAGGAAAGCACCAGAGCCGTTGCAAGAAAAAGTGTTGTGATGGCTACACCTAAAAAAACAGGCCAGCAATTAACTCGAGAAGATCTAGTTATCAAGCGTCCGGGCACTGGAATAGAGCCTAAATATTTTGATGACTTGGTTGGTAAGCAGCTTTTAAAGGATGTACATGAAGACTATTTGTTATCATGGGATGATGTGCAATGAAAAAAGTATTGGTGATTACCGGAACACGAGCTGATTATGGGATATATTACCCGGTTTTGCGGGCTCTTGAGGAAGAACATGCTCTGGAGCTCCACCTGTTGGTTACAGGCATGCATTTATCTCCACAGCATGGGTATACATTGGACGCTATCCAAAAGGACGGATTTCGTGTATCTGCTAAGGTAGACTGTCTGCTGCAAGGATCTACTCATGCTAATATGTCTCGCTCTATTGGAATAGCAATCATGGGCATGACACAAGCCGTAGAAGCTTTGGAACCAGATTTCGTTGTTGTATTAGGAGATCGGGGAGAAATGCTTGCAGCTGCGATTGTATCTTCTCACATGAACATTCCGCTTGTTCATTTGCATGGTGGAGAAGTATCCGGCACGATTGATGAGTCTGTTCGGCATGCGATTAGTAAGTTGGCCCACGTCCACTTTGTGGCTACAAATGGAAGCAGAGAGCGCCTAATTAGGCTTGGCGAAGAACCTTGGAGAATTCATGTAGTCGGTGCTCCGAGAATTGAAACGATGATGAACACTTCCCTGCCCGAGCTAGAGAGGACGAAACGTAAATACGATCTAAATATAGATAACGATTATGTGCTGTTTGCTTATCATCCTGTCACCACGGAAGAAGCGGATATGCACATCCTTGGTAAGATGATGGAAGTTCTCTTGGCTGGGGAGAATGAGGTAATTTGTGTGATGCCCAATTCGGATGCTGGAGCTGATGCGATCGTTGATGTGTATAATCGTTTTGCTGCAAGAAAAGGGATGCACCTTGTAACTAGTTTTGAGCAACTTGATTATCTGACGATGTTGAAAAACGCAAAAATATTAATTGGAAATTCTTCATCGGGGATTATTGAGGCTGCCTCCTTTCATGTTCCAGTCATTAATATCGGAACTCGCCAGACAGGCAGAGAACGTTCTGTGAACACAATAGATATTGCAGCTGACGAGCTCGAATTGACTTCTGCAATGGAGTACGCAATGTCTGAGCCTTTCCAACAAATTGTTAAAGCAGCCGACAATATTTACAGTAGAGATAACACAAGCTCTCGCATCGTAGATATATTGAACCGAATATCCAAGTCAGAGCAGCTTATTCAAAAGACAATTACCTATTAAGGAGGATCGGCCTTGAGCTATATTGTTTTTGGAGCAGGAGGACATGCCAAGGTTATTGTGGATATTTTACGGTCCTGTGGTGAAGAAATCATTGGTATTCTGGATGACCATTGTAAAGAAGAAGCATGGAACGGATTGCCGATCTTGGGGGGCCGTAATCAGATTGCTCAACTATTATCTCTGTATCCAGAGGCGCTGTTCGTTGTGGCAATCGGAGATAATACAACCAGAAGGAAGATTGTAAGTCAATTAAAAGCTGCTTCAGTCCAATTTGGTACTGCTGTTCACCCAAGTGCTGTAGTCGCACCCAGCGCATTCATTGGGGCAGGGACGGTTGTCATGCCTAATGCTGTAATTAACGCTGATGCGTATGTTGGCGAGCACGTCATTGTTAATACAGCAGCTACTATAGATCACGATTGTCGAATAGAAGACTTCGCACACATTTCCCCAGGTGTACATATGGCAGGCGGAGTTCAGATCGGACGCTGTGCTCATATCGGAATAGGTGCAAGTCTTATACCTGGTGTTCGTGTAGGGTGTGATACCATCGTTGGTGCTGCTTCCTGTGTCATCCGCGATTTGCCAGAAAAAGTTACAGTTGTGGGTTGTCCGGCCAAAGTAATAAAAAACCTATAAGGATAAGGGATGAAACAAAATGTCCAATCGAGATAGAATTTATTTATCTTCACCGCATATGGGCGGGCTTGAACAACAATATATCGCAGATGCCTTTGAAACGAATTGGATTGCACCTTTGGGTAAAAATGTTGATCTCTTCGAATCGGAAGTGGCAAGTTACGTAGGCAGCAAAGGAGCCGTTGCACTAAGCTCCGGTACAGCAGCTATTCACTTAGCATTGATTTTGCTGAATGTTCAAAAAGATGATATCGTTTTTTGCTCCTCACTCACCTTTGTTGCAAGTGCCAATCCTATTCTATATCAAGGGGCTATTCCCGTTTTCATTGATTCTGAACCCGACAGTTGGAATATGTCTCCAGAGGCATTAGAGTGCGCACTTAAGAAATATGCGGATAAAGGAAAGAAGCCTAAAGCTGTCGTTGTGGTTAATCTATATGGGCAAAGCGCTGATTATGATCGCTTGAAGAGGTTATGTGATGAATATGAAGTGCCTATCATAGAGGATGCTGCAGAGTCGCTAGGAGCTACATATGGTAAGCAAATGAGTGGGGTAATAGGTAAGTTTGGGATATTCTCTTTTAACGGTAATAAGATCCTTACAACGTCTGGTGGAGGTATGCTGGTTTCAGAAGATCTAATTCTGTTAGAGAAAGCAAGGTTTTATGCCACGCAAGCTAGAGACCGTGCCAAGCATTATCAGCATAGTCAGATCGGATATAACTATCGTTTGAGTAACGTTTTAGCAGGAATTGGGCGTGGGCAGCTACAGGTTTTGGATAAAAGGATTTCTCAAAAGAGAGAAATATTTAAAAACTACTATGATGCTTTATCTGTTGTAGATGGTATAGAGTTTATGCCAGAGGCAACATTTGGAGAATCAACTCGATGGTTAACTACACTGTTGATCGATTCCAAAAAAATTAAGACAACCGTTACTGAGATTATTGATGAACTAGAAAAGTTTAACATTGAATCGCGTCCGGTATGGAAACCGCTGCATATACAGCCTTTGTTTACAGAGGCAGATTACTTTAAACATGATGTAGAAAAAGATGTGAGTAAAGAATTGTTTTTGAATGGAATTTGCTTACCGTCGGATACGAATATGACTGTCGAAAATCAAAAGTTTGTCATTGAACAGATATTAAAAATAATCAGTAGTAGGGCTTAAAGATATTTTTTTGATAACGTTATCCAGGCAATACAGATGGGAGACAGAAGACATGAAAATTGTACTTTTCAGGAGAAACGGTGTTATTGCTCCTCATGTTACCGACGATTATGCTGTTGCATTTGAACAATTGGGGCATGAAATACTGTATGTTAGATTAGAAGAGGGATTCGGGCTTTCAGAAATTCAAAATATAAAGGATTTTAAGCCTGATATAGCTGTTGCATATGGCAGTGTTGGAATCTTTCAAGATGGAAAACAATTTCTTTTGCGCCAAATGGGGATTCCCCTTGTTTCTTTGCATTATGATAATCCTTTTTTCTCAATAGATGAAGGGTTAGAAGTAGAATTTCAAGAACATGCTTCGTATTATTACCATTTTGTATGGGATAAGTATTGCTTACAGTTGCTCACTGAACGAAATATTAAGAATGTACATCCAATAATACTTGCTACTAACCCGCTAAAGTTTTACCCTAATCCTCAAATTAAGGCTAAAGAAGGCGAAATCGCGTTCGTTGGTAACATAGCCAAAGTTGACCAAAATGTTTTAGAAGAAAATCTGGAACAAAGGTTCGTTAATTTTATAATTAATGAAAAAGTAAAACATATAAATATCCCTACTTATGATCTATGCAGGGAAGCATTTTTATTAAAAGAATTTGAACCGATTCGATATCTATATGAAAAACATCCATATGCATTTTGGAGAAATATTTATATGCCGATTCATACCCGTGGAAGTGCTGTTTTACGTCAGCATGTTTTGAATAGTATTAGTGGAATTGACATTCATGTGTATGGATCAAAAGAAATAGCAAGTGACCATCTTATTCTTCATCCGTCAGTACCTTATAGTGAGCTTAGTTCTTTATATCAAAGTTATGCGGTAAATCTTAATATCTCTTCTATACAGCTTGAGACTTCAGTCAATAACAGAATTTTTGACGTTTTTGCATCTAAATCCTTTGTTCTGAGTGACTATAAAGATGATATGAAGCTCATATTCCCTAATGTATGGAACGAAATCTCGTTTGGTAGTCTTGAAGAGCTTGTTATTAAAGGTGATTACTTCTTAACTCATCCCAAGGAAAGGATAGAGCTTGTGGAAGAACTTTATGAGCATGTTATTACAAAACATACCTATAAGCAAAGGGCTATGGAAGTAATCGAGATCGTAACTGCTTCAAAATTAAATTATGCGAGAGAAAAAGAACTCAATTCTTACAAAGCAGATAAAAGTAAGGAACTAATGAAACAATGTCCTGTTTGTAGTGGGTCTAATTTCTCTCAGTTATATTCTATTCAAGGTCATGATGGGTTTGAGACAAATCTGCACCGCTGTGCTGAATGCTGCACAGTGTTTATGAATCCTCAACCGACAGAGGGCTATTTAGACTGGTTTTATAACAATGTCTACTATTCTAACGAGCATCGAACTAAAATGGGTTGGTCTACAGATTTGGAACAAATTACTCCAGGCCTATTAGCTGTATTAGAAGCTAGAATGGATTTGGTAGAGACATATGTAGATCAGACTAAGTATCCTAGAGGTAAGTTACTTGATTTGGGATGTTCAACAGGTAATTTTGTATTAGAGGCTCAACTTCGTTATTGGGATGTAAAAGGAGTGGAGATATCAGAAAAAGCAGCCCAAATAGGGAGACAAAAACATGGATTGAACGTTATAACGGGTTCATTGGACGAGCATTTATTTGATAATGATTCGTTCGATGTTGTAACAGCTTTTGATGTATTGGAACATATCCCTAATCCGCATCATTTTATGGAGAATATAAATCGTATACTAAAAACGGGAGGACTATTTATTGCCAATACACCTAATGTTAGTTCGACAGCGAGCTATCATTCTGGAAGCAACTGGCGACATCTGGATCCGCCATTACATGTTATTTTATATGATCATATCTCCTTAAGAATACTTATGAGAATGCATAAATTTAAAATTCTAAAAATTTCTGGAGGATCGGAATATTTAGGTCAAATGCAGATCGTTGCTATGAAAGAAGATTAAATCTTATCTACTTTCAGCTCGTCTAGGCATCGACTTACTAAAGAATCTCCTTGAAATTAACTTTTGTGAGAGAAAGTAAAAATAAGTATAAGAAGACGACCCCTAAATAGAATAAGGGGTCGTCTTTTCTGTTAGTAATTTGGTTCGCAGAGAGTCTTTACAAACGGTTTAAAATATATTTTTTCTATATGTTTTTTTGGCGCGTCTATTTTCTGTTTGTTTAAAGGATAATTAAGTATGTTATAGAATTAGTACATCATCCATAGGGATTATTTTCAATCTATGAATAATTTTAAGTATTCTGAGAAGGGATGATGTTTATGAAGTGGGGAAAATATCTTTCTGGAATTTTATTAGCTATTTTAGTTTTAAGCAGTATGTCAATAGCTCCAGCCTCAGTTGAGGGCAGTTCATCAAGTACGACGGAGAAGGGGAGCCCTACGCCATTTTCGGTCAGTACGACTCAAACGCTGGAACCTACCAGCACGACTGAGGCTGTATATGGCGATACTCTTAAAGTGAACAATCACCGGGTTACATTAATGTCTAATTTCAATGTGAACGGTGACCTCATGAGTTTCACTGATTCTTTAACGACAGTTGATCCAACAGATTTTTGGTTCTTTAACGTGCCTACGGATAGAAGCATTCTGGCACAGATCAAATCCAGTAATCCCAATTATAGATTTGACTTGTACTCGATTGATTGGAGCACGGGAACAGCAAGTTTGACGGGTTTTGGAGGAAAGGCCTCTGAATTGAAGTTTGCTACAGACTTAAAAGCAGGGGACTGGGGACTTCGTGTTACCTCCACAGGAACGGTAGGTGAAAGCTATAGTATCCACATGAATGCGGCCTCGCCAGCGGATACACCGATTAATGGTAAGACGGCCAAGCTAACATCCTACTCTAACAATTTGTTATATACGGTCATTGAGTATCCAAATGGAGATATTAAGGTGAATGGGACCCAAATTGCCAATACAACAGTGGCAAACCCGAATTTGGAATGGTCAAGAGAATTCAACTTTTCCAGTGGTGGCAGTTATTCTTCAAGGAGTCATAATGTATCAGATGTTCGGGTTAAAAGTATCACTACGCCTGTGAAGTATACCTCAAATTATGCAAGCTCTGATAATGCTGTTCTGATTGTTCTAAATGCAGATACGCTTTTTACCTATTTTGAATCTGCATATAGTTCTGGCAATCCACCGTATCACAGTTCCTCTTTTGTTGACACCAGTGGCAGAACTACGCCGAGACGCCTGGATTTTATTGATATGGCTGGAGATCCAGACATTCTTGTGTATGATCTCGATACAAAGAAAGTAATTGATTTTGTAAGTAACTTGAATTACTACTATGCAAAAGGAATTGAGCCCCAGCCAACGGTAGTATACTATAATTAAGTAAATAAGAAATAACAAAAATTTTCAATGTTTTTCCCCCTAGAAGTTTCAAACATCCACAAAGAGTTTACTATACTTGTATAGTAAACTCTTTTGCCTAATATACCATTTCAATCTATAGAAATAGATTGCTTTGTAAAATTGGAATAACTATGAATGAAAACATTATCAATTCCAATTGACAATGGATAACTTTGGGTGGTATAGTCGGAAATGTGGGCGAGAGCTTCACTTCATTTGATGACGAAGGGAATGTTAGTGCATGCAAGGTAAAGTAAAATGGTTTAACGCAGAAAAAGGTTATGGTTTCATTGAAACGTCTGACGGCGGCGACGTATTTGTACATTTTTCCGCAATTCAAACAGAAGGCTTCAAAACACTTGAAGAAGGACAAGACGTGGAGTTCGACATTGTCGAAGGCGCACGTGGACCACAAGCCGCTAACGTAACCAAATTATAATCATCCCCGGCATAGCCGACCTACATAATTGGTAAGAT
This sequence comes from Paenibacillus sp. FSL H7-0703, assembly GCF_038003485.1. Lineage (NCBI taxonomy): Bacteria > Bacillati > Bacillota > Bacilli > Caryophanales > Paenibacillaceae > Paenibacillus > Paenibacillus sp. FSL H7-0703. Next base: position 3,843,463 of record NZ_JBBOPF010000001.1, read on the forward strand.
GGTTAGCAATGGATAACGCGCTAGCAACTGCCCTGGAATATATTCCAGGGCTTTTTTATGTTTTCTAATTACATAAAAAAGCCCCTTACCCGGTGGTAAGGAGCTCAACACAATAGAACATTTACTCTAGAGAACCGTCAAAGTCAGCCATCTCCACAAAAATGGTATTGGAGGAGGCAGATTGTTTCTCTACGCTTCCGTCTGGATAGAGGAATTGATAGCGCAGGATGACCTGGGCGATCAGATACGCGCGGAGCGCAGATTCGATGTCGAAAGAAAAGACGATGACGGCTTTGTGGTCTGGGTCAAGCCGACCTAACGGAATCCCTTGGAGCAGGTTAGGATGCGGAAGCGGCACAGAATTCACGGTGACGGTTCTCAGTACAAGGAAATCTTCGGCTGCAAATGGTGCAGTGAGCAAGAGCTCTTCCAGCGGAGTATTGCCGATGTTTTCCACATGGACGGTGAAGGACAGGGTATCTTCTTGCCCGACACGCAAAGCGCTGGAGCTAAGCGTAAGTTTAGGGATGGCGGCAATAACGGTCACGCCGACGGTGTTGGTTTGGGTTGTTTCCTGGATGGTCTCTCCACCACTACGACGTGAGGTATATTCGATGGTGGCTTGGTTGCTGAATGTTCCCTCTGCTGGTGCTTCACGAATTTGTGCCTGGAGCGTAAGGGTGAGCGTCTCCCCTGGTGCAATATCCGGGAGCGTGATACCTGCGGCGGGATTAGCGCCTGGCTGTGCTTTTTCTTGGATAGTTAGGCTGTTGGGTACATAAATGAGTCCATGCGGCAATGGGTCTGTGAACAGCGGATACTGCGCTGGGATTCCTCCTTTGTTAGTAATTTGGATGGTGAAGGTGAGTGTGTCGCCAACAGAGGCATCCGTCGTATTCACCTTTTTAACTAATTCGAGCAGCGGGAATACCACTGGGATTGTAACGGTATTGGTAGTCAATGTTCCCAACACGGTTCTTCCTCCAGGTAACGTAAACGAGTAGGCAAGGGCAGCTTGATTTACGATGTAACCGGATGGAGGCGTCTCCGATACGGTCACTTGATAAGTCAGTGTCAATGACTGCCCAGGTTCCACAGACCCAAGGCTAACACCGACAGTAGGATCGGTTCCTGACAGTGATTGACCGTTCAACTGTATGCTGTCAGGAATCAATAGAGTCCCGGCAGGAATGAAATTTTGCAGTGTAACTTCGGATGTTACGTTGCCAAAGTTGTTGAGCAGTAACGTATAAGTGAGGCGTTCTCCTGCGATAGCCTCTGTATTTTCCGTGGAGATACTTGCGGCAAGCTGTGGATCAAAAACAGTTATAGTCACGGTATTGCTGGTAACCTCGCTCGCACCGTCACTGCCAGCATATTGAAGACGTACGCTATTGTTTAGACGTCCTCCGAGAGGCAGAGACTGAACGTTCACGCTGTAGGATACATCCATTGTCTGTCCCGCCTGTAAGCTGCCGATAAATAATGGTTCACCCGGCTTGCTAGCAGCAGGTGGAGAACCGTTAATTCTCAAGCTATCCGGGTTTATGATGGTTCCATTCGGTACGTAATCGGCTAACACTACATCGGTAATGACCGAGCCTCCATCGTTAACAAGAGTCAACTGATAAGGCACAGCATCGCTTAATGCGACAGTAGATACTGTTGTGCGTAGCACGGCTGACAAGACTCCTTTAGCAGTAGGGGCTACTTTAACCGAGACAGAAGGTGAAGCAGTTACCAGATTCGTGCTTCGTCCGTCCGGCAGCTGGTAGGAGTAAGCCAGCGAAGCTTGATTCACCAGTGTGCCAGACTCGGAGGCACGAACGACAAGCGCGGAGAAGACGGTAGTCGTTTTTTCTCCTGGTGCGATGGTGCCTAGGGCAATGCCTTGCCCTGGACTGACCCCATATTGAGGGGTTCCATTAACCGAAACAGAGCCGGGAACAAAAGAAAGATCCGATGGCAATGAGTCCGTTAACAAGCCAAACGCACCGATATTTCCCGTATTTTCTGTGATGATGGAATAGGTGATGCTTTGACCTGGCTGTACGCTCTCCGTGCTGGCTATTTTCATCAGTTTCACCACAGGCTGAAGTAAGGCAATGGTGACAGCATTGGACAAAACAGCACTCGCTTCTTCACCATTTGAGAGTAACAAGCGCGCCTGATTCGTACGTGGCCCTGGCTGTTCTGTCGCTGTGATACGGACATCAAAGGATATGACAGTCTTGGTATTCGCTTCTAACGGTGGCAAAGGTATGCCGGTTCCGGGATCGCTTTCTGCCACCGTAGATCCATTAATCTGAACTGAACCTGTAATAAACTCGATGTCCTCTGGCAAAGTATCCAGCAAACGGGCATCTTGCACGGTATTCGTATCCTCGTTGAGGATCACGAGTTCATACGTCAAGGTATCGCCAGTAGTGGCGAAAGGTGAGCTTACGCTTTTGCTTAATGTGATGTCTAGGGATGAAACGGCAACCTCAACGATGTTGGATAAATGGAAACCGCCTGCCTCTCGTCCATCTGGTGCATTAAAGCGATAGTCTACCTCAGCCTGATCTACCAGCAGTACGGTTGCAGGGATGGAAGATACCAGCACTTGGAAAGTGACGGTTGCCGATTGTCCTGGTGGTATGACTGGAGTCGGGATTCCAGAAACTGGGCTTGTGCCGGGAGCTGCAATGCCGTTAATCGAGACGGTGTTCGGAAGGAATACAGAGCCGTCCGGAATATTGTCACTTACAGTAGTTGAGGCTGCAATGTTACCCGTGTTGGATACGACAATCGTGTAAGTGATGATGTCTCCGACGGTGGCATTATTGGTATTGCTTGTTTTGACTGCTGTCAGGATCGGCTGGAAGACCGGAATGGTTATTACATTAGATGTTGAGCTACCGGTAAATACTCCGCTGGTAAAGCTAACGGATGCCTGATTAGTTAATTGTGCCGGTGTTGGCAAGAAGTCGACTCGAACCTGGAACGTAACGGTAGTAACAGCTCCTGGAGCGAGCGTACCGATGGCAATACCAAATCCAGGGTTTCCATCAGGGAAGGAAGTGCCGTTTATGGTAACACTGCCATTTACAAAGGAGCTTCCCGCCGCAATTATATCTGAAACCACTATATTATTGGCTGTACTGATCCCATTGTTGGAGACAGCCAGTGTGTAGGTGATGATATCGCCAATAATGGCGTCGGTAGCCGCCGTTCCTTTGACAATGCTAACGTCTGGTGAGGATACAGAGATACTAACTGAATTGGATACAGCTGATCCGGATACAGTTCTGCCATCTGGTGGTTGGAAAGTGAATGAGCCTGATGCCTGATCGACCAGTACCTGTGGATTAGGCAGAGTATTGATAACGGTTTGGAACGTTACGGATACCGTTCCGCCTGGCAGCACGGATCCAACTGGAACGCCAGTTTCGATGGACAACCCAGGTTGCGGACTGCCAGCAATGCTGACACTGTTGGCAAGGAAAGTCGATCCGGCCGGGATGTTATCGCTGATGGTAAGCGCTGCTGCAATATTGCCGCTATTCATGGCTGTAATCGTGTAGGTCAGTGTATCGCCGACGGAGGCGTTAAGAGTGCTGGATGCTTTAGTAATTGCAATTAACGGTTGGAACACAGGTACGATGAGTGGATCGGAAAAGGCAGTGCCAGTGAACGTTCCGCTAGTAAACGTGACGGCTGCAATATCTGTGAGCAGTGGTGGCTGCGGCAAAGACTGGACAGTTGTCTGGAAACTGACGACGAATGTATTTCCAGGTGCGACGTTTCCGATGGCAATTCCAGCAACCGGAGAGGCATTAGGGAAGGCTACTCCGTCGATTAGGACACTGCCCGGAACGAAGGAGGTACCTGCAGGAATTGTATCGGTTACAACAGTATCTGTGACTGAATCCACACCGCTATTCGTGATGCTCAGTGTATATCTGATCGTATCTCCGACTACAGCGGCTGCTAGACTGGATGTTTTAATCACCTGAATATTAGGTGCAGACACAGCAACATTGACTGTATTGGATGTGACGGAATCACTCAGCACCCTACCATCTGGCGGGGAGTACGTAAAGTTTGCTTGCCCTTGGTCGGTCAATACAGGCGGAGTTGGCAGAGTCGAGACGATAGTTTGGAAGCTCACTGTAATACTGCCTGAAGGGGCCAGTGATCCGAGTGTTATGCCTGTAACTGGCGAAGCCCCCGGTACAAGGATGCCGTTAACGACTACGCTGTTAGACAGTAGTTCAGAACCTGCAGGAATGTTATCCGACAGCACAGGTATAACGGCAATATTTCCGGTATTAGTTAGCGTCAGGGTATAGACCAATGTTGATCCGATCTGTGTGTTGACGGTATTGACGGTTTTGGTCAGGCCGATGATCGGCTGATAAACGGGCAAGGTAACCGGATCGGATTGCGAAGACGAGGTCAACGCGCCTGAAGTAAAGCTGACGGTCGCTTGATTGGTTATTTGCGGCGGTTGCGGCAGACTAACGACGGAGACCTGGAATGTAACTGCTGCCGAACCACCTACAGCAATGGTGCCTACAGGGATACCGGAGCTTGGCGACGCAGCAGGCACCGAAGTTCCATTCACGGTTACGCTACCCGGAACAAAGCTGGTACCGGGTGGCAGTTGATCAGATACAACGGCATTGACGACTTGACTGATTCCGTTATTCGTAGCAATCACAGTATACGTAATGGTATCTCCGACTACGGCATCTGTAGCGGAGGCTGATTTGATAACGTCCACATCTGGCGAAGAGACCGAGACGGTCACGGACGGAGATACTGCACTTCCAGTCAGGACACGACCATCTGGAGGTTGATAGCTGTAAGCTGCGGTCGCCTGATTGACCAATGTACCTGATGCGGGCAGTGAGGTAATGACTGCCTGAAAGGTCAGAGTGATGGTCGTAGCTGCACCTATGATACCTAATGGAATCCCAACACTTGGATCTGAGCCAGGTGCGGCGGTGCCATTGATCACTACACTATTAGGGATAAAGGCAGCCCCTGCCGGGATGGGATCACTAAGGACGGTATCTGCGCCGATGTTTCCAGAGTTCGTAACGGAGAATGTATAGGTTACCGTATCTCCAACCGTAGCTCTTCCCGTTCCCGCGCTTTTAGTTACAGTGACGATCGGTTGATACACAGGGATGGTAACGGGATTGGATACCGAAAATCCGTTAAATGCACCTGAAGTAAAGCTGACGGTCGCTTCATTGGTAATGGACGCTGGCGAAGGCAGTGATTGTACGTTAAGCAAAAAGCGAATGGTGGCTCCGCCCCCAGTTCCAAGCGTTCCGACAGGAATGCCGTTTTGCGGGTTGGCTGTAACAACAGGAGTACCATTGATTGTAACGCTGCCCGGGACAAAGGCAGTTCCAAAAGGAATAGTATCCGTGACGATTACGTTAGTAACCGGATCGAGTCCGTTATTAAACGCAGTTATGACATAGGGGACAGAATCACCCACGACAGCGACAGCCACATCAGCTGCCTTCGTGACTGTTACATTCGGTGACGAGATTGGAATGGATACAGGCAGGGCCGCTCCGCTTCCGCTCAGCGTTCGTCCATCGGGCAATTGGAACGTGTAGCTCACAGTGGCCTGGTTGGTCAGTATGGACCCAGGTGGTACCGATATGACCACGGCGCTGAACGAGACGGTTACCGTCGCGCCTGGGGCAACTGAACCGATATTAATGCCTGTAATCGGGTCTGCTCCGGGAATGGGGGAACCGTTGACCAGTACGCTATTTTGATTCAGACTAAGCGAGCTGGACAACAGATCGAGCACGACCGTTTCTGCAGGCGCGTTGCCGGTATTGGTTACAGTGATGAAAAAGCCAAGTGTATTCCCTACGGTTGCACGATCTGCACTGAGGGTATTGGTCACATTCAAAATTGGCTGAAATACAGGCAGGCTGACCTGATTCGAGGCGGATTGACCTGCGAAAGCCCCGGAATTAAAGGAGACCGTTGCCTGATCCGTTGACAAACCTGACGCTGGCAAGGATGTTACCGTTGCCTGGAAGGTGACCGTTACTGAGCTGGCAGCAGGGATAGTACCTACGGATATGCCTGTGGCGATGTTGGCTCCCGGTATAGTGACACCATTGACTTGTACGGAGTTAGGTATAAAAGTAGTGCCATCAGCAATCGGGTCGATAAAGACAGTTCCCGTCACGGGTGTAATGCCGCTATTTACTGCATTAATGGTATACGTAATGGTATCGCCGAAGGCAACAGAAGTCTGATTGACCGTTTTGGTCACGGTGACATTCGGATTGGATACGGGAATGAACACCGGATTCGATTGTGCGCTCCCATTTAATGTGCGGCCGTCAGGTGGCTGGAAGGTGAATGTGGCCGAACCTTGATTTAATAGGCCTAGGCCAGCAGGGACAGCGTTAATGACCACTTGAAAGGTAAGGGCGACAGAAGCCCCTGCTGCAATGTTTCCGACCACTACCCCTGATTGAGGATTGGCTCCAGCAACAGGCAGACCGTTCACGGTGACGCTATTCGGTATAAAGGAGGAGCCTGATGGAATGGCATCGGTGAAGGTGGCAGTCGCTGCTAGATTACCTGTATTTTGGGCGGTGAGTGTATAGACTACGGTGTCGCCTACCGTTGCTTGACTCGTATTTGCGATTTTAACAAGACTGATAATAGGCTGGTAAACAGGGACGACAACTGTGTTGGAGAGTGATGTGAAGTTCAGTGTACCGCTGGTAAAAGAAACTGTAGCCTGATCACTCAGCTGAGGTGGCTCAGGCAGGCTGTTGACAGACACGGAAAAGGTGACGGTTGTTGACGCTCCAGCAGCGATGGAGCCGATTGGAATCCCCGTTAAGGGGCTGGCTGACGGCAATGTCGTTCCATTTACAATAACCGAGCCAGGAACAAAAGTGGAGCCCGACGAGATCGTATCGTTTACCCGAACATCCGTCACGGTTTGGACTCCGCTATTGGTAGCTGTAATGGTATAAGTTATTGTATCACCGGGAACTGCGTCAGCTACCGAAGCACTTTTGCTTACCTGCACATTGGGTGATGATACAGGAATTGTGACAATATTGGACGAAACATTGCCGTTAACAATCCGGCCATCCGGCGGTTGAAAGGAAAAGCTGATATTCGCCTGGTCGGTGAGTTGGGGAGGTAAAGGCACGGAAGTAATCACCACCTGAAAAGTTGTTTGAGTCACGGCTCCAGGTGCAATGGAGCCAATAGACAGACCTGTTTCGGGACTGGCACCGGGAATAGGAACACCGTTGACAACCACACTGTTCGGTACCAGTGCTGAGCCTGCGGGGATATTGTCTATCAATGTGGCAGCAGCTGCAATATTACCGCTGTTGGTTACTGCCACAGAGTACGTTACGATGTTTCCGACTGTGGCTGATATAGGCTCAGCGGTTTTGCTTACGCTTAACACCGGAGCGTTCAAAGCCACTGTCACCGGGTTAGATACGGATACGCCTGAAAAAACACCGCTGGTGTAGCTGACACGCGATTGATTGGTGAGCTGCGGCGGACTTGGCAATGGAGAGGATACCGTTGCCCTGAAAGTGATCGTAGCTCCCCCTCCAGCGGCAATGCTCCCAATTACGATACCTAAAGACGGATCTCCACTGGTTATTGTGGAGCCATTCAGCGTTACGCTACCCGCAGTGAATTGAGAGCCGGCCGGGATAGGATCGGAAACGACCACATTGCTCACGGTCTGGATTCCGTTGTTGAGTACGGTCAGGGTGTATAACACCGAATCACCCGGAATGGCGGTGGAACGGTCTGCAGTCTTCGAAATGGACACATTCGGCGCTGACACAGGAATGGATAACACGTTGGACGATGTGCTATCTGTTCGCACTCGCCCATCGGGCAAGGTAAAGGAAATGGCGGCGGTGGCCTGGTCTGTCAGTTGGGATGGTGTTGGAAGAGAAGCCACTACAGTTTGGAATGTCAATGTGATAGGGCTTTGCGGCGACACGGTTCCGATGAAAATACCTGCTGCTGGACTGGCTCCGGGCTGACTAACACCATTGATTACCACGCTGTTCTCCATAAATGTGGACCCGGCAGGAATAGCATCTGTCAGCGTTACAGAAGCGTTATAGTTGCCGCTGTTCGTGACCAACAATGTGTACAGAATCGTGTCGCCTATCGTAGCTGCTGTTGTATTTGCAGATTTGGCCACACTGATGCGAGGCTGATAAACCGGCACAGAGACGGTATTTGTCTGGGATGTTCCGGTAAAAGCACCGCTGGTGAAGCTGACACTGGCTGTGTTTTGCAGCGGCTGTACGGACGGAACGGCATTGACCAGCACAGCATAGGACACCTGTACGGATGCGCCTGCGCCAATGGTGCCGACTGGAATGCCACTTCTTGGGTCGGCTGTGCTCACAGGTGAACCACCGACGGTTACGCTTCCGGGCACAAATGACACGCTGCCGGGGAGTGGATCGGTAATCACGGTGTTTGTGATGGGGTCAATTCCGTTATTTACGGCGTTCACGCTGTAGGTCAGCGTTTCGCCAACACTAACGGATGTGAACCCCGCAGACTTGGTTACTGCTACGTTGGGAAGCGAAATCGATACGGAAACAATATTGGAGAGAAGTGAGCCCGACAGGGTTCTTCCGTCTTGCAACTGATATGAATATTGGAGCAGGCCCTGATCGTTTAATCCACCCCCGGGTGGTAGGGAATCCACTGTCGTCCGGAATGAGACTGTAATTTGTGCACCAGGGCTTACGGTGCCCACTGAAATTCCCGTATTAGGATTGGCGCCTGGCACTGAGGACCCGCCGACAATGACGCTTCCGGGAATAAAGGTGGAGCCTGTCGGTACAGTTTCCGTCAAAGTCGTGTTTAATACCGCTGTTCCGGTATTAGCGATGAGGAATGAATAAGTAATCGTCCCGCCAACGCTGGCACGGTTGGAGCTGGCGCTTTTGGTAATCGTCGGCGCTGCAATAACGACAGGTATGGTTACAAGATTGGACAAAGATGATCCGGTAAAGGCCCCAGAAGTGAAGCTGACAGTTGCACGATTGTTGATCTGTGCAGGAGAAGGCAGAGAATTAATGGCTGCCCGAAATACAACCGTAACCGATGCGCCTGGAGCTAAAGTGCCGATCGGAATGCCGTTCACAGGTGTAGCAGTCGCAGAAGCAGTTCCGTTCACGGTGACGCTACCAGGTACAAAGGCAACTCCGCTTGGTAGCGGATCGGTAACGACTACATTGGTCACATTGGCGATTCCGTTGTTTGTGGCGGTTATGGTAAATTGAACAGTCTCTCCGACTGCGGCTGCCGCCAGGGAAGAGGCTTTTGTCACGGTCACATTTGGTGAGGATATGGGAATGGTGAGCGTGTTGGACGTCCCGCTTCCGTTCAATACACGTCCGTCAGGCGGTGTAAAGGTATACGTGTAAGCTGCCTGATCGGTCAAAAACCCAGAGGCGGGAACCGCGTTGACGAGGGTTTGGAAGGTCACGGGTATAGTAGCACCTGTATTAATCGTTCCTACTGAAAAACCAGTAGCGGGATTGGCAGCAGGCACGGAAGAACCACCAATGGTCACACTGCCCGGTATGAAGGATGATCCGGTGGGAATGCTCTCCGAAAAGCTGAGATTTGCAGCAATGCTGCCCGTGTTGGATATCTGGAATGTGTACGTAATCGTATCTCCAACTGTAGCAGCCGTTGTATTGGCACTTTTAACAATCCCAATAACAGGTTGGTAGATTGGTGTACTGGCAGTGTTGGACGGAACGTTGCCAGAAATGACAGGCCCTCCCGGCACGGTTTGGAAGGAAAAGGATGCCGATGCTTGATTGCCCAGCTGGGTGTTTGCTGGCAATGAAGTGACGGTTGCACGGAATGTAATGGTCGCCGTGGAAGCAGGAGCTACACTGCCCACTGTGATACCTGTAGCGGGATTGGCCGTTGGCTGGGCTGTGCCCGCGACAACAACACTGCCGGGTACGAAGGTAGCCCCGGCTGGTATGGTATCGGTAAGCACTGTGTTGGAAGCACTGACGAGCCCCGTATTCGAAATGTTAATCGTATAGGTCACTGTATCGCCGATAACCAAGCCTGTAGAGCTGGCTGTTTTGGTCAGGGTCACCAGCGGAGCATTGATATCAATTTGAATGGCATTGGCATTTACAGTGTAAATGTCGCCATTTGTTGTCAGCTGGAGGACACCTGTGGTTTGGCTGTTGAGCAGCGTGGAGGATATATCGACATTGGTAATGTCCCAACCTTGCCTTCCGCCCGTCACCTGCGTTCCAGGTGCCCCATTTACGGCATTAGTTGTACCGAAGGTCCCGGTCGTGACCAATGTACCGTCGTCTCCGTTAATTTGGGAAGCAAAAAAATTAGTTGAAAAATTATTAGGCCCAGACAGCGCAGTCAAACTGGATGTGGTAGGTCCAAACAACGCACGGTCACCAGTGATGTCCACGTCACCCTCTTGGGCGCTAATCAGCGCCCTACCACGCAAAGTCCCCTGTACGGGCGTGGCAAAGCCACTCACCACCACATTGACCGAGCCTGTAGCAGTACTGACCCCTTCACCACCAACACGTAGCGACAGGTTACGGAAGGGCAGAGATGGGTTATTGTACACCACAGCCAGCGTCCAGCCGGCATGGTTGGTGCTGGTGGAATCGGGAACCGTGATGGTGCCCGTCACATTTCCGACTGTGTATGCCCCTGCACCGCCTTGACTGACCAGATTTGTGACATTCGCTGTTCTCACATAGGTACTGAGACTAGTGACGTTGACTGATGTTGCAGATTCAGGGCTGACCGTAGTAGATAAAGCAGGTGTCTGAAATGTGACCGGGTTGCTGGCGCTAGACAATACATTAGTACTGCCGTTGGCATAACTTCCTCCCCAAATAAGCTCAGCATACAGCACCGTACTGCCCGTAGGGAGCACAAGGAATGCTGTCGATGAGTTACTGGTAAAGGCAGAAGTCGTGCCAAATGGATACGTGCCGAAGCGAGAGGCTGTATTGGTTGTGATGAACGCGCCAATGCTGGTCGTTGTTCCCGGCACTCCTACCGAATTAGAGCGTGCCAGCCCAAGTGTATTCCCTATAAAGGTGACAGCCCCCGTCTGGTTCGTTACGTAACGCTGAATAAAAGCCATGGATTAGCTTCCTACTTTCCATCTCTTCCAAATCCGTTATCTTGGGATCTCCGTATAGGGAAGAGCCAGCTAGGCTGGGTGTAATAATCCTTTCGTATAAATTGTCTGGGTTGTAACCAGGCCTTGCATACCGCACAAGTCCATGTACCTGTCCAGCGGGAAAGGGACACCCCCTTTTTCGATAAAAATCGCTTAGCATGAAGCCAAAAATAGTTGTTTGTCATGACGTCAGCGGGGAATATTTATATATGCACTCATTATTCACATATGTATGCAAATCAATTTTAAACATACCTGTTTTCAAAGAATGACGTTATCGGAAGCGTTTTAGCGAAAAAAGAAGAATTTTGTAAAATAGCTTCGAAATGTTGGTCTCTTTTTTTACTTGGCGTTAACATATGTGCTATACTGGAGGAGCAAAGGAGGCGTGCCCTATGAACTTAACAGTACGAGGTCAACAGATCGAGGTTACCGACGCTTTGAAGGACTACGTTGATAAGAAATTCAGCAGACTTGAAAAGTATTTCGATGCACCCCCGACGTCTGATGGAAGTGTAACGTTAAGCACAACCAGAGATTTGCACACTGTAGAAGTAACCATTCCTTTGCCGGGGCTTGTACTCCGTGCCGAAGACGAGAGCGATGACATGTATGCATCCATTGATGCCGTAGTAGACAAGCTTGAACGGCAAATTCGCAAGCACAAAACCAAGCTAAACCGAAAATTCCGTCAGGAAGGTAGTTTGAAAACCCTTTTTGTGGAAGATCCGGCAGGTGGCGTGGCTGTTGCTGAAGATGAGGATGTAGAACTGGATGAGCTGGAAGTCGTCCGCACCAAGCGTTTCTTATTGAAACCTATGGATGTGGAAGAAGCCATTCTTCAAATGAACATGGTTGGACATAATTTCTTTGTATTTTCCAATATAGACAACGAAGAAGTTAACGTAGTTTACAAGCGCAATGATGGTAAATACGGTCTGATCGAACGGGAATAGCCTGTAAGTAGGAACTTTTTACATTTTAAAATGAATAGAACGATTTCGATTGAAGCATGCTTCATGGATATTAGGAAAATGAAAACAACACGAGCCTTATCCTTGCGAACCTGGCGGGATAGGGCTCTTTTATATGTTTTTTTGTAAATGTAAGGAAATTTAAACTTGGATAAGTGTAACCAAGTTGTGTATTTCGTGCGTCAATTGTTTTGGTATCTTTAACCGGATGCAAATCTGGAGGCTGCTTGTGTTGCGGCATGTCCTACAAACTGTTACAATTTATGCAAAGAACATCGCACGATGGGCTGGTACAGCCGGGCCTGTCAAACATATCGGGAATCAATTTCATCATGGACCCTTTCTAATTGTGAAATTGATTCTATTAATTGTTTTGCGCGAAAGGGGTAAACCATGCTAGGAATTGTTAAGAAAATCTTCGGAGATACCAATGAACGTGACGTCAAGCGTTTAATGAAGACGGTTGAACTGATCAATAAGATAGAGCCGGATTTTGAAAAGCTCTCGGATGAGGAGTTGCAAGCGAAGACGGCGGAATTTAAAGCTCGGGTCGAACAAGGGACTACGGCTGAAGAAATCTTGCCGGAAGCTTTTGCAACTGTTCGTGAAGCGTCCAAGCGGGTGCTGGGCAAACGTCATTATGACGTACAGATGCTCGGCGGTATTGCGCTGCATGAAGGTAAAATTGCCGAGATGAAAACCGGTGAAGGTAAAACACTGGTAGGAACACTGCCGGTTTATTTGAATGCTCTGTTGGGTAAAGGCGTGCACGTGGTTACGGTCAATGACTATTTGGCGCAACGTGACAGCGGAGAAATGGGACAGATTTATAACTTCCTGGGAATGTCCGTAGGGCTGAATTTGGCCAACATGGATCATGCCGCCAAGCAGGAAGCGTATGCTTGTGACATCACGTACGGTACAAACAATGAGTTTGGGTTCGATTATCTGCGCGATAATATGGTGCTTTATAAAGAGCAGATGGTACAACGTCCGTTGTACTTCTGTATCATTGATGAAGTGGATTCCATTCTCGTAGATGAAGCTCGTACACCATTGATCATTTCAGGACAAGCTCAGAAATCGACCGAGCTGTATTTTGCGGCTGACCGTTTTGTGAAGAGCCTGAATGTTGAAGAAGATTACACGCTGGATATTAAGGTGAAGTCAGTTGCATTGACTGAAAATGGCGTATCCAAGGCTGAGAATTTCTTTGGTCTTGAAAACTTGTACGATCAGGAAAGTGTTACAATCAATCACCACATCGTACAAGCCTTGAAAGCTAACGCTATTATGCGTTTGGATGTGGACTATGTCGTAGCTGATGGTGAAGTCCTGATTGTCGATGAGTTTACAGGCCGTTTGATGGCTGGACGTCGTTACAGTGATGGTTTGCACCAAGCTATTGAAGCGAAGGAAAACATCATTGTACAAAATGAAAGCATGACACTGGCGACAATTACATTCCAAAACTATTTCCGTATGTACCGCAAATTGGCGGGTATGACGGGTACAGCTAAAACAGAAGAAGAAGAATTCAAAAAAATATATGGTCTGGAAGTGCTCCAAATTCCGACGAATCGCCCCAACCAGCGTGTGGATATGCCTGACGTAGTGTACAAGAGCGTGAAAGGTAAATTCCATGCAGTGGTAGATGAAATCCTGGAGCGTAACAAAAAGAACCAGCCGATATTAGTAGGTACGGTTTCTATTGAAAACTCGGAGCTTCTTTCTGAAATGCTGAAACGCAAAGGCGTTCGTCATAAAGTGCTTAACGCTAAGTATCATGCTGAGGAAGCTGAGATTATTTCCCGTGCAGGTGAAGCTGGCGCAGTAACCATCGCTACCAACATGGCTGGACGCGGTACTGACATCGTATTGGGCGAAGGCGTATCAGAACTTGGTGGTTTGCACATTATCGGTACAGAACGTCATGAATCCCGTCGTATTGATAATCAGCTTCGCGGACGTGCAGGACGTCAGGGTGATCCAGGCTCCACGCAGTTTTACTTATCGCTGGGCGATGAGTTAATGAAGCGTTTTGGTGCGGACAACGTACTGAATATGATGGAGCGCTTGGGCTTCGAGGAAGACCAACCCATCGAAAGTCGCATGATTACACGTGCTATCGAATCAGCTCAAAAACGCGTCGAAGGCAACAACTTTGATCAGCGTAAAGTTGTTCTCCAGTATGATGATGTAATGAACCAGCAGCGTGCTATTATTTACAAGCAACGCCGTGAGGTGCTGGAATCAGAGAACATCAAGGAAATTGTGTTTGACATGATCAAGCCTGTCATTGAGCGTGTGGTGGAAGCTCATTGCGGTGATGACATTCCTGAAAACTGGGAGCTTGAAGAAGTAGCAGAGTATGTGAATAACAACCTGCTTGAGGAAAATACACTTACGCGTGACGACCTGTGGGGCAAGGAAAAAGAGGAGATCGTGGATATGATCTTCGAAAAAGTTACCAACAGATACCACAGCCGTGAAGAAATGATTGGCGAAGATATGGTACGCGAGTTCGAGAAAGTTATCGTACTGCGTGCAGTCGATAGCAAATGGATGGACCATATTGATGCTATGGATCAATTGCGTCAAGGTATTCACTTGCGTGCTTACGGCGGTACCGATCCGCTGCGCGAATATCAATTTGAAGGCTTCGAAATGTTCCATGCTATGATTGCTAGCATCCAAGAGGAAGTAGCGACATACATCATGAAGGCGCAAATTGAATCCAATCAAGAGCGTCAGGCTGTCATCGACGAAGACAAAATCTCGACGAGTGGTGAACCGGCGGCTCCTAAAAAGAAATCCGCTCCTTCGCGTCCGCGTAGAAAATAACGGATTGAAATTAAGGGAGAAATCTTGAGATACACTATTCCCTGCAGTGCATATAATGGCAGGCGGCAGTTCAACCACTGACCGTCGGCCATTTTGTGCCATACAGGGGTGAGACTGATGTGTTCAATTTATAGCTCTTCTGTTTGAGGGTCAGTTTGAATATTGATGAATGGCTAGATTGCTCTCAATTCTTTTAAAACAATTATGACAAGCAAGCAGATATCTGCTTGTTTGTCAGTTAACTCAGCAGTTAATCTGGCTCACATAACCAGAGCCAGTTATTTAAAAAGCAGTTTGACTTTACGGCGTTTACGGCGGTCGGTAGCGAAGCGGAGGATTTGAATCTGGAGAAGCGTCAGCGTTCGTAAGATCAAATCATTCGCGCAGCGTCTCCTCACCCAGCCGTAACTCACAACGCTCCACTCCCCCTAACCATATATTAAAAGGAGAATGACATCATGATTGATCCAAGTGTAAAGCATGATTTGCGAGAAATAGGCAAGAAACTAACAAACCTTAGGGGGTCTCTTTGACTTAGATCTCAAACAGGAAATGATCGCAAACTTTGAAGTAAAGATGGCTGCACCTGACTTTTGGGATGATAATGATAAGGCTCAAGGTGTAATTGCAGAAATGAACGCTGTTAAGTCATCAGTAGACAGCTATGAACAGCTTCGTCAGGAATATGAAGACGCTGGTATGATGGCTGAGCTGGCTGATGAGGAGGGCGATGAAACACTGGCTGGAGAGATCGAGAACAGTGTCACTTCTCTGCTGAGTAAGCTTCAGGAGTTTGAATTGCAATTGCTTTTGAATCAGCCGTATGACAAACTTAATGCCATTCTGGAGTTGCATCCGGGAGCAGGTGGAACTGAGTCCCAAGACTGGGGACAAATGTTGCTACGGATGTATACACGCTGGGCAGAAAAACGGGGCTTTAAGGTAGAGACCCTGGATTATCTAGCGGGTGATGAAGCAGGGATTAAGAGCGTAACACTATTGATTAAAGGTTATAATGCCTACGGCTATTTGAAAGCGGAGAAAGGCGTTCATCGGCTGGTTCGTATCTCTCCATTTGATTCCTCCGGCCGTCGGCATACATCGTTCGTATCCTGTGATGTGGTGCCTGAAATTGCGGATGATGTGGACGTTGAAATCCGCACGGAAGATCTCAAAATTGATACGTACCGGGCCAGTGGTGCGGGCGGTCAGCATATTAATACGACCGATTCAGCCGTTCGGATTACGCATTTACCTTCCGGTATTGTCGTGACCTGTCAGAATGAACGTTCCCAGATCAAGAACCGAGAGCGTGCCATGACGATGCTCCGTTCCAAGCTCTACGAGCGTAAGATCGAAGAGCAGCGTCAGCATTTGGACGAAATCCGCGGAGAACAGTCCGATATTGCATGGGGCAGCCAAATTCGCTCCTACGTGTTCCATCCATACAGCATGGTTAAGGATCACCGTACTAGCGTGGAGACTGGTAACGTAGGAGCTGTCATGGATGGCGATCTCGATCCGTTCATCGATGGTTACCTGCGCAGCCAAATTAAGCTGGACGCAGAATAATAGCCTGTACGTTTTCCTACAGTCCGCAGACCATGTGCCTGCGGACTGTAGGAATTTTTGTGTAACGGTATTTTTTAACTAAAGGAGAACACGAATGATGTCTCAATTAAATCCTCCCGCTGCTCGCCGAAGACGACGCAAGCCTCTGATTGCCGCCAGCGGACCCGCACGCAACGTGACCGATATTTTACTGATTATACTCGGATCTTTCATTACAGCGCTGACCTTTAACATGTTCTTGCTCCCGAACCGGATTGCATCCGGGGGGGTATCGGGCTTGTCTATCTTGGGCGAGGAGCTGTTTGGCCTGGAACCAGCCTATACGCAGTGGGGAATGAATATTCCGTTATTTATAGCAGGGGTCCTGCTGTTAGGGAAAAAATACGGTTTGCGTTCTCTGCTGGGAAGTATTATGCTGCCACTATTCGTTTATGTGACGAAGGACTGGGCAGTTCCGACAACAAATCCGTTGCTGGCTTCGCTATATGGTGGAATCGGAGTAGGGTTGGGTTTGGGTACCGTGTTTCGGGGCAGGGGCTCGACGGGTGGACTGGCTATTTTGGCGCAGATTATTCAAAAGTATACGGGTTTTAGCCTTTCTCTCTGCGTTATGTTGATGGATGGCACGGTGATTACACTGGCTGGTTTCACCCTCTCGCCGGAACGGGCGCTGTATGCGTTGATCGGCTTGTTTGTAACGGGCAAGGTCATTGATGCCGTGGAAATGGGATTAAGCTACTCCAAAGTGGCTTACATCATATCCAATCAGAAAGAAACGATCACGCAGGCTATTTTGCAAGATTTGGACCGGGGATTGACAGAGCTGGCGGGACGGGGCGGTTACACGAACGAAGAACGTCCTGTGCTTATGGTTGTAGTCGGGCAAAACGAGGTAACTCGCCTTAAAACGCTCGTCCGCTTGGTAGACCCAGAAGCCTTTGTGATTATTAGTAATACTCGTGAGGTATTGGGTGAAGGGTTTAAGAAGGAAAGCTGAAACCAAGAGGGCCTTCGGAGGCATGCTCTTAACTGAATCCATGCAGGAGAGCCCACTAATGTAGTCGGCTCCTCTCTCTTCAGTATGGCTTTACTAGATTCTTTTTACTAATCGTTCAAGCCAATTTGCCGTTTGTCCTTGATTAAAATATGAGGTTGGCATCCCTTTTACGCCTGTTTTCACCATGAATAGACCGCCTGCTAAGGGTTGATCGGCACTATCATCATCTTGAGCAGTCGTAATATATAACTCATCCAGATGTTCACCGCCAAAAGCACACGAAGTCACACAATTGACGGGGAGCGACACCTCAGCAATCACTTCTCCATGAGCAGGATGGATACGGGAGACACGTTTACCGCCCCATCGCGCGACCCACAACATGCCCTCTGCATCGATTGTCATGCCATCTGGATACCCTTCACTTTCATCCAATCTAGCCACCAGTTGCTTATTCCTAATAGTGCCTTGTGCCACATCGTAATCGAAGGAGACGACCTCCAATGTTGGAGTATCAATGTAATACATTGTACGATGATCTGCGCTCCAGGCTAATCCATTAGATATGGAAGCTTTATCAACCAGTAAGGAGACGTGGCCTTTAGTGCTCAGACTATACAATGCTCCTTGCGCGTGTTCGTCATTTAAGCTCATTGTTCCTGCTAAAAAACGCCCTGCAGGATCGCATTTTCCATCATTAAAACGATTACCTAGTCTACCTTCCTCAGGATCATGAATTAATACTTTGGCCCCTGTCTCAATATCCAAACAATATAGACCGCTAATCAGCGCTACGATCACTTTATTTTTGAGATAAGGTACAACTGCACCAATATGTTCACCAACCTCTATTGTACGATCTGTGGACGTAGAAGGATCGTAGATATGCAGTTGAAAACCTTCAATATCGACCCAAAATAACCGTTGAAACCGCTGATCCCAGCTGGGACCCTCGCCTAACTTTGCCTTTGCATCTATAACGATATTCGCTGTATATGTTTCGATGTGTAGCACTCCTAACGTTTTGGTTTATTTTCGACCCCAATTATCCGCTTTAGCGGCTCCTCTGCGCAGATTCACTAGATGCAGCCCATGTGATTTGCTTGTGTGTAGTGCTACGTGTACTCCCTTCATGTTCAACAAGTTCATAAAGTGCAGCAAATGACCAATCGAGATGAATACCAATATGTGAAATAATTCAAAGGGAATATCCCCCTTTTCTTTATGCAAAACGGCAGACTGTATTCAAGAGGCTCTCTGTCTATTTTTTATTTCCTTTATTATAGCCCGTACAGCCTGCCCGTCAAAAGAATAGGTAAGAGCGCATATTTTAAATTTAGAGGAATAACATGACATGAGGTGTTGTATTTATATGAATAGAGTCGTATAATAATACATATTTCATAGGAACGGAATGGAGGAAGGTCTGTGAGCAGCAAGTTAAAAGTGGCAATTGTCGGTTCCACCGGGTATGGCGGGGTGGAGCTGATTCGTTTTTTGGTTCATCATCCGCAAGTAGAGATTGTATCTGTTATTTCTTCATCCAGCGCGGGTGTCCCAATCAGTGACGGGTTTCCACATCTGACGGACATTGTGGTGCAGGATTTGGACGGTGTCGATATCCACGAAATTGCTGCCAAGGCCGATCTGGTTTTCACTGCTACGCCATCGGGCGTTAGTACCAAGTTAGTGCCGCAGCTTCTTGATGCCGGACTGAAGGTCATTGACCTTTCCGGGGACTTCAGGCTTCGAAGCGTGGAAACGTATGAAGCATGGTATAAAAAGCCTGCGGCTTCACCCGAGTATCTCAAGCAAGCGGTATACGGACTCAGTGAGGTGTATGCAGAAAAGCTGGCGGGCGTTTCTTTTATTTCTAATCCAGGCTGTTATCCGACCGCAACATTGCTGGGCATTATTCCTGCGCTGAAAGCGGATTGGATTGACCATCGGTCGCTGATTGTAGATGCCAAATCCGGGGTATCCGGCTCGGGTAGGGGAACAAGCCTCGTTTCGCATTATGCGGAAATGAACGAGAATTTTAAGGCTTATAAGGTGAATAAGCACCAGCACATCCCTGAGATCGAACAGGTACTGGGTGATATTGCGGGCGAGGACGTTACGATTACGTTTACGACACAACTTGTTCCCATGACCCGAGGAATTATGAGTACGATTTATGTCACGCTGAAGGGCGACCATACAGATCAGGATCTTATCGGGTTATACCGGGATTATTATAAAGAGCATCCTTTTGTCCGTGTACGTGGCGAAGGTATATGGCCAGCAACGAAGGAAGTAATGGGTTCGAATTACTGTGACATCGGTTTTGCAGCAGATGCCCGAACCGGGCGTCTTACGATTATTTCCGTCATTGATAATGTTGTGAAGGGTGCCGCTGGACAGGCGATTCAGAATTTAAATTTGATGATGGGATGGGAGGAGAACCTCGGGCTGGGCTTCATACCGGTATATCCGTAAGTAGCAAGTAACCGCAACATGGATACGGAAACGTCAGCGAGCGGAATTTCGAATACAGGCAGCTGTCATTCATCGAATATGTTGCGAACGAGGGCACATAATTATGGGCAAATTAGAGTTTACAGTAGTAAACGGAGGCAACATCGTAACTCCGCGTGGCTTTACAGCCGGGGGATTACACTGCGGACTGAAAAATTCGAACCGCAACGATATGGGCGCGATTCGTTGCGAGGTAGAAGCGACAGCTGCTGCGGTGTACACCACCAATGTGTTTCAGGCTGCACCGCTGAAGGTGACGCGCGAGAGCTTGGCAGATGGTCGATTGCAGGCAGTAGTGGTGAACAGCGGGAACGCCAATGCCTGCACGGGACAACAAGGAGAGCAGGATGCCTACGCTATGCGTTCGGCTGCGGCTCATGAACTGGGTGTTGCTGAGAGCAATGTAGCCGTCGCCTCGACGGGCGTGATCGGCGAGCATTTGAAAATGGATTGTGTGCTTGACGGTATATCCTCCTTACCTGACCGTATGAACGGGGCAAACGATGGAGCAGAGCAATTTACGCAAGCCATTCTGACAACGGATTTAGTTAAAAAGGAAGCGTGTGTGGCGGTTGAAGTGGACGGTGTGACCGTACACATCGCCGGGGCGGCCAAGGGATCTGGCATGATACATCCGAATATGGCAACAATGCTCGCTTTTATGACCTGTGATGCAGCGATCGGACAGACGGCGCTTCATCAACTATTAAAGCAGGCAACGGATACCAGCTTTAATATGATTACGGTGGATGGGGATACGAGCACGAACGATATGCTAATCGCCATGGCGAGCGGGCTGGCTGGCAACCGTGAACTGCACGTAGGGCATCCCGATTGGGACGCTTTTGCCCAGGCGTTCACCTATATCTGCCGAGAGCTGGCGAAGGCAATTGCTCGCGATGGAGAGGGTGCTACGAAGCTAGTAGAGGTGTCTGTAAGCGGAGCGGTAAGCGATGCGTCCGCTCAAGCGATAGCTAAGACGGTGGTTGGGTCCAGTCTGGTCAAGTCAGCCGTCTTCGGAGCAGATGCGAATTGGGGACGGATTATTGCGGCCGTAGGGCGTGCTGGAGAGCCCGTTAATCCAGATACGGTAGATATTCGCTTGGGTGATATTGTTGTGCTAAGCCAAACGAGTCCGGTCGCTTTTGACGAAGAAGAGGCGCTAGCCTATTTGAGGGGAGATACGGTGCAAATTATTGTTGATTTGCATCACGGGAACGGAACCGCTACAGCATGGGGCTGTGACCTAACCTATGATTATGTGCGGATTAACGCTGCTTATCGGACATAGAGACCAGAATAAAATACGGATTGAATAAGGATAGTAGATAATAGAAGCAACGAGCGGATGGAAGTCCAGTATCATTTGGAAATTGCACGGATATGCAGAGAAGAAAAGGAGAGATGATATGCAATCGGCAGTGGAACACGCGGATCAAGCGAATCATGCGGGAGTGGCACGTCGTAATTTTGTGATGAAATGCGGAGGAAGTACGCTGGCTGCGTTACCTGATTCCTTTTTTGAAGATTTGGCGCGTTTGCAGTCGGAAGGTCTTCAACCTGTCATTGTACATGGCGGTGGCCCTGCGATTTCCGACAACTTGGCGAAGCTGGGGATCGAAACAGAGTTTATTCATGGATTACGCAAAACGACCGAACCCGTGCTGGATGTCGTGGAAATGGTACTGGCAGGCAGCATTAACAAGCAGATTGTACGTAGAATAGGGATGCATGGGGGCCGAGCGTTGGGGTTGTCAGGCAGTGATGGCTATTTAATCGAAGCCAAGCCTGTGTCGAACGCCGCTGAGGTCGGTTGGGTCGGAGAGGTAACGTCCGTTCAAGCCTCGATTATTACAGGTGTACTGGATATGGACTATATGCCTGTTATTGCACCCATCGGGATTGATCGATCTGGTCAGCGTTACAACATTAATGCGGATACAGCGGCGGGTGCGGTAGCCTCTCATCTGGGGGTCAGTCGGATGATCGTCGTTACAGATGTACCAGGCATATTGAAGAAGTATGGCGGAGAAAAGAAAGTGCTGGATTCTATCACCGTACAGGAGATTGAGGATATGATCAGCACAGGTGAAATATATGGTGGTATGATCCCGAAAGTGAGAGCGGCTATTGCCTGTATCCATGGCAAAGTGAAGGAAGTCGTCATTGTGAACGGTAGCGAACCGCAGGTACTAAGCCGTGTGCTGGGCGGAGAATCGATTGGAACACGCATCGTGCGTATGCAGTAATTGCAACATATAGCTCGACCTATATAACCAAACGATAAAGGAGCGTGAACATAATGAGTAAGGAACCGAATACGCTGGTGAGCGAGGAAATGCCAAGTACGGATGGAAGCGGAGTGCAAACGGAAAAGGTGTCGGCAAAAGCGCAGACAGAAAGCTCCCTTTTTCCAACCTACGCAAGATACCCGCTTACACTCGTGAAAGGACAAGGAAGCTGGTTGTGGGACGATCAGGGCAAGCGTTATCTGGATTTCATGTCAGGCATTGCCGTTACCAATCTCGGTCATGCGCCTCAAGCAGTAGCTGAACGATTGAAAAAACAGATCGATGAATTGTGGCATGTATCCAATCTGTTTCATATTCCGGGGCAAGAACGGGCTGCTGCCTTGCTGACAGCAAATAGCAGCGCAGATGCCGTGTTTTTCTGCAACAGCGGGGCCGAAGCTAACGAAGCTGCAATTAAGCTGGCGCGTCGTTACCACCAGAAGGTAAAACAGACCGGTCGCTACGAAATCATTACGTTCACGCAATCCTTTCACGGACGGACGCTGGCAACCTTGACCGCTACGGGTCAGGACAAAGTAAAAGAGGGTTTTTTACCGCTTCCTGCCGGGTTCAAAAGTGTTCCGCTTCATGATCAGACGGCGCTTGAAGCAGCCATTAGTGAGCACACGGCGGCAATTATGCTGGAAATGGTGCAGGCCGAAGGTGGCATGTATCCGGTAGACCCTGCTTTCGTAGATGTGATTACAAAGCTGTGCCGCGAGCATGGTTTGCTGCTGATCATTGACGAGGTACAAACAGGTATGGGACGGACGGGCAAACTGTTTTCCTTTGAGCATTATGGTATAGAGCCGGATATCTTTACATTGGCGAAAGGACTGGGCAGTGGTTTCTCTGTGGGTGCGATGCTAGGCAAAGGATATTTGCGTGAAGCGTTCACAGCGGGCAGTCATGGTTCTACCTTTGGAGGTACGCCACTTGCTATGGCAGCGGTTCAAGCTACTATTGAAACGATTATTGATGACAAGCTACCAGAACGTGCAGCTGAGATGGGAGATTACCTTTTCCATAGTCTGCAAAAGCAGCTTGGAGATAGCCCTTTTGTAAAGGATATCCGTGGAAAAGGTCTGATGGTTGGTATTGAGTGTGCGGAACCGGTAGCGGAGCTTGTTTTGGCAGGACAGAAGAAGGGCATTCTGTTCATTACAGCAGGACCAAACGTGATTCGTCTGTTGCCTAACTTGTATGTAACGAAAGACGAAATAGATCAGGCTGTAAGCTTGATTGCTGAATTGTTTCGGGAGCATTTGGCTTAGTGTAAAGGCCAAATTATCATAGACTAGAGTGTAAAAGGAGACGAGAGCATGAGCCAGAGCGGCGCACTGCAGCAGATAAATTTGAAGGGACGGGACTTCCTGGAGCTGGACGATTACTCTCCAGAGGAAATCCAGTATTTAATTGATCTCGCCATTGAAATTAAGCGTAAGCACAAAAACGGGGAAACTTATCAGCCGCTAAAAGGGAAAACGCTCGGACTGATTTTCGAAAAATCCTCTACACGTACACGGGTATCCTTCGAAGTCGGTATGTATCAATTGGGCGGGCATGCCCTTTTCCTCAGCAAAAATGACATTCAACTGGGACGCGGCGAACCGATTAGCGACATGGCTCAAGTCATGTCACGTTATCTGGATGGCATTATGATTCGTACCTTTGGGCACAATAATGTGGTAGAGTTGGCACGTTATGCGTCCGTTCCTGTGATCAATGGATTGAGTGATTTGGCGCATCCATGCCAAGTACTAGCCGATTATCAAACCTTGTATGAGCAAAAGGGTAAGCTAAAAGGGCTCAAATTGGCTTACATCGGAGACGGTAACAATATGGCTCATTCCCTCTTGATTGGGGGAGCGAAGCTTGGAGTGCATGTGTCCATTGCAAGTCCAGTTGGATACGAGCCGGACCCGAGTGTGGTCGCAGCTTCCCGTGAAATTGCCAAACAGACAGGGAGTGAGATCGTTATAACCCACAGTCCGCAGGAAGCAGTACAAGATGCGGATGCGATCTACACAGATGTGTGGGCGAGCATGGGGTTTGAAGAAGAGCAGAAGGAGCGGGAGCTTGCTTTTGCCGACTTCCAGGTGAATGAGGAGCTGGTCAAGCTGGCGAAGCCGGATTATTTATTCCTGCATTGTCTCCCTGCGCATCGTGGGGAAGAAGTAAGCGCAGGCGTAATCGATGGTCCGAATTCGGTCATCTTTGATGAAGCAGAGAATCGTTTGCATGCGCAAAAAGCGCTGTTAGTTGCTTTAATGGCATAAGGTTGATAGGTATTGATAGGTAAAGAAGATAAAGGCTAGAAGCATTCGGGGAGGACTTCAACAATGGCAAAAGAAAAAATCGTACTCGCATATTCCGGCGGTCTGGATACGTCGGTCATTCTGAA
This sequence comes from Paenibacillus sp. FSL H7-0703, assembly GCF_038003485.1. NCBI lineage: Bacteria > Bacillati > Bacillota > Bacilli > Caryophanales > Paenibacillaceae > Paenibacillus > Paenibacillus sp. FSL H7-0703. The sequence continues at coordinate 3,868,298 of NZ_JBBOPF010000001.1, forward strand.
ATGGCTCAAAGAAACCTATGATGCTGAAATCATCGCATTCACCGCAGATATCGGTCAAAAGGAAGAACTGGACGGTTTGGAGGAAAAAGCACTCGCTACAGGGGCTTCCAAAGTGTACATTGATGATCTGCGTGATGAATTCGCCAAGGATTTTATCTATCCGATGTTTCAGGCGGGTGCTTTATATGAAGGACAATATTTGCTCGGAACGAGTATTGCACGTCCATTGATCGCTAAGCGGATGGTCGATATTGCGATTGCCGAGGGAGCAACAGCCATTGCTCACGGGGCAACAGGCAAAGGTAACGATCAGGTACGCTTCGAGCTGAACGCGGCGGCGTTGACGCCGGATATCAAGGTGATCGCACCTTGGCGGCTGGAAGAGTTCCGCAATCAGTTCCCGGGCCGTGCAGAAATGATTGCCTATGCGGAAAAACACGACATTCCGGTAACTGCTTCTGCAGCCAAACCATACTCCATGGACCGTAATCTGCTGCATATCAGCTATGAAAGCGGCGTGCTGGAGGACCCTTGGTTTGATCCAAGTGCTCCTGAAAATAAAGGAATGTTCTTGCTCAGCAACGCGCCTGAGGACGCTCCTGATGAAGCAGAATATTTGGAGTTGGAATTTGAAGCAGGTAACTGCGTCGCTTTGAACGGAGAACAGCTAAGTCCATTGCAAGTGATGGAAAAACTGAATGAGCTCGGCGGCAAGCATGGTATCGGACGTGTGGATATGGTAGAGAACCGTTTTGTCGGCATGAAAAGTCGGGGAGTCTATGAGACGCCGGGCGGTACGATCCTGTTCACAGCTCACCGCAAAATGGAATCCATCACGATGGATCGCGAGGTTATGAATCTGCGTGATAGTCTGATTACCCGTTATGCTACCTTGGTTTATAACGGTTTCTGGTTCGCACCGGAACGTGTCGCTTTGCAGGCTCTGGTTCATGAGAGTCAGAAAAATGTCAGTGGTACCGTGCGTGTGAAGCTGTACAAAGGCAATGTTATCGGTGCAGGCGTTAAAAGCCCGGTTAGCTTGTACAACCCGGACATTGCAACCATGGAAGCCGACCCGACACAAGCCTACGATCAAGGCGATGCAACAGGCTTTATCCGCTTGAATGCTCTGCGTTTGAAGGTCAACGCGGGCGTAACACAAAATCATAAATAATGATGTAACCTAAAAAAATGTACGGGATGCGGGCCGCTCTTGTCCAAACGACGAGGGCGGCTTGTATTGCAGAGAGGGGATCATGCAATGAGTAAGCTATGGGGCGGACGGTTTACGAAGCAAACGAACAAGTTGGTAGAGGAATATACGGCTTCTATCGGGTTTGATCAGGCGTTGGCGGAAGAAGATATTCAAGGCAGTTTGGCTCATGTGGCCATGCTGGGGAAATGCGGAATTATTCCGCAGGAGGATGCAGACACGATCAAGGAAGGACTGCACACGGTCCTGGAGCGTATCCGCCGTGGGGAAATTGAATTTTCCGTTTCGGATGAGGATATTCACATGAATATCGAAAAAAATTTAATCGAGGCCATTGGTCCGGTCGGAGGTAAGCTGCACACGGGGCGCAGCCGTAACGATCAGGTAGCAACGGATATGCACTTGTATTTGCGCGGACGTGTGGTATCGCTGGTGGGTATGCTGCATGACGTACAAGCTGCATTAATCGGCCAGGCAAAGGATAATCTGAACACGATTGTACCTGGATATACACACTTGCAGCGTGCGCAGCCTATTTTATTTGCACATCATCTGCTGGCGTATGTGTCTATGCTGGAGCGTGATATTGACCGACTCAAAGACAGCTATAAGCGGATTAACGTGTTGCCGCTCGGTGCTGGCGCTTTGGCCGGGACCACTTTTCCGATCGACCGTCACTTTGTAGCCGAGCAGCTGGGATTTGATGGTGTATATGAAAATAGCCTCGATGCTGTCAGCGACCGGGATTTTATCGTAGAGTTCCTGGCTGGCGCCTCGCTGATTATGACGCATTTGTCTCGTCTGAGCGAAGAATTGGTGCTATGGAGCAGCACGGAGTTTGGTTTTGTCGAGCTGGATGATGCTTTTTGCACAGGCAGCAGCATTATGCCGCAGAAGAAAAACCCGGACGTACCGGAGCTGGTACGTGGTAAAACCGGACGTGTCTATGGAAACCTCGTGGGCTTGTTGACTGTATTGAAATCCTTGCCGCTGGCATACAACAAGGATATGCAGGAGGACAAGGAAGGGATGTTCGATACCGTTGCCACGCTGGAAGGAGCCTTGCAACTGTTCGCACCGATGATCGCCACGATGAAGGTGAACAAGGATCGTATGCGTCAAGCGGTCAACCAGGATTTTTCCAACGCAACGGATATTGCGGACTTCCTGGTCGGCAAAGGGCTTCCGTTCCGTCAGGCGCATGAGGTCATTGGCAAAACCGTACTGTATTGCATCCAGCATGGAAAATACTTGCTTGATCTGACACTGGACGAATTCCAGCAGTTTTCGGATCTGTTTGACGAGCGTATCTATGAGGTACTTCAACCAGAAGCGGTGGTTAATGCACGGAATGTATATGGCGGAACCGCTACCGGGCAGGTACAGGCAGCTATTGGGCGCAGTGAACAGCTCCTGGCGAATACATCAACATGGTTTGAAGGGCACAAGCCAAAAAAATAATCAGTAAAGAAAGATATTATTCTCTTGCATAGCAGCGGGATGCTGTGTAAAATCAAATTTTAAGGAATTAGCAATCTAAGTTTCAAAGGCACCGTTCGCGGTGTCTTTTGTGTTTTTTGGGGCATTAATTCATAGTTCTAAATACCTATTAATACACTAGTGTGAAAGTTTCTAGAATTTACATTTTTGTATACTACACCTATGATGATTATGGTAGAATAGCACTAAGTTTTTCATTGAATTACCAATTCAATAGGACAAGAACTATATTCAATAAATAAATGTCAAGTTACTAGGGGCTCTTTTGCTCAGGCGAATTTCATAAATGTGTAAATGAAGGGCTTGAATGAGAACATAGGTATGTCCTGGTTTTGGGAGAAGGGTAAGTAAAAGCTCTAAAGTAGCGACGTAGCTGAAGGCAGAGTCGGGATGATCCAGGGAGGCATTATGAGAACTAAAAGGACGGCGCGTCAGTTAAAGAGCGCTTGGATCGGTTATCGCGCTTCTGAAGCCGATCAATTGATATCTTCATTGCATGAGGAACGGGTGCAAGCGGAGGAGTTACTGCGTGAGGAGCGGGAACTTTTCCACGCGGCGCTGGAACGGAAAAAGCAGCGGGATGCGGAGTTAAAGCAGCTGCTTGCGGATGCGCTTGCGGAAGAGCGGCGCTGGATTGAAAGGGCGGGAATTCATGGGTGACAAGCTTAGGTGGCAGGTTGGAGGAGTTTCAATTCGCCAAACCAAGAGAAGAATAAAAGAAGAGCGTCAGCGAATCGAACAACTGCAACAACAGCTAGAGGCCCAGCGGTCAGAGCAGGCCCCGGTGCTGTACAAGCTTGATTTTCATATCGAAGAGTTGGAACGGCGACTTCAGGATACAGAACTTCGTATCCAGGCGATACAGAACGCCAATGATACAGCAGCAGCTGTGGAACAATTGCTGGATGAAGGGTTACAGGAGGGACAGGTGCAGGAGGCTCAAGTCCAATATGCATCTGGGCAGGAACAGGTAGCGGCAGGAACCGCTATGGGCGCTGCTTCCAGTATCTCTGGTACGGAAGTCGAAGAGGCCGCAAGAGGAACGCAGAGCGGACGAAACGGCAAGGCCCGTCTGGGGGATCAACTGGTGGAGAACGGGATGATCACCCGCGATCAGCTGACAGATGCCATCCGCAACCAGAAACGCTACGGTGGCAGGCTGGGCGATATTCTTGTAGAAATGGGCTTCATTACAGCCGAGCAGCTACAGGAACAGGTTGGCGGCGACGAGTCCAAGGAGCGCCTAGGCGATATGCTGGTTCGTTCCGGCTATATATTACCGGAACAACTGGAGCGCGCACTGGAGTTCCAGGCGAAGAGCGGCGGACTACTGGGAGACATCTTGCTGTCATTGCAAATGCTGGAACCTGCGGATCTGTACCGCGCGATTGCTACACAGAACCGAATCGGGCGTATTGGTGAGGAACTCGCGCTGGATGCGGCGTATAAACTACCCGAGCAAGTGGCGATGGCATATGGCGTGGTCGTCATCCATCAATATATGAACCGTTATATTGTGGCGGTCAGCGATCCACTGCCAGAAGAGCGACGCTTGAAGCTGGAGGAAATTTTGGGTATGCCGGTAGAGCAGGTGCTTGCTACGAAGGAAGAGATGGAGCAGCTCTGGGGTAAAATCTACGGTGAAGAAATGATGCAGGAGAGCACGACCGGGCTATTGGAAAAAGAACCGCACAATTCGGCGCGGACGACTTTTACAAAGGGACAGCTGTGGGTGTTCGCGGCCATGGGTATGATTACACTGCTCGGTCTCTTATGGAACAGTTGGAAAACGGTGTTGATCATCAATATGATGATTCAGCTGTTTTATTTTGCGATGACGCTATTTAAGTTTGGCATTATTTATCTCGGTTCCCGGCGTGGAGCGCAGCTTCGTTTCACGAAGGAAGAGGTTGACGCCATGGATGAAAAGAAACTGCCGATCTATACCATTCTTGTACCTATGTATAAGGAAGCGGGCGTGCTTCCGATGTTGTTGCGGAATTTGGAGCAGCTGGATTATCCAAAGTCCAAGCTGGATGTGCGGCTGCTGATTGAAGAGGATGACATTGAGACGATCGAGCTACTTCGGGAAATGAAGCTGCCGGCCTATTACACGACACTGGTCGTTCCAGACGGTTTGCCAAAAACCAAGCCGAAGGCATGTAATTATGGACTTATTCGGGCACGGGGCGAGTTTGTCGTGATTTACGATGCTGAAGATCGTCCCGACGCTGATCAGCTTAAAAAGGTCATTGCGGCGTTTGATTCACTCCCTGAGCATTATGCGTGTATTCAAGCGAAGCTTAACTACTTTAATAGTACGCAAAATTTGCTGACCCGCTGGTTCACTCAAGAATACAGTATGTGGTTCGAGTTACTGCTACCGGGTATTATGCAGTTAGATACCCCAATTCCGTTAGGCGGCACATCCAATCATTTTCGGGTATCTGTATTAAAAGATATTAATGCGTGGGACCCCTACAACGTAACCGAGGATGCCGATCTGGGCATACGTCTGTATAAAGGCGGCTACAAAACTGCTATTGTCGATTCCCGCACATGGGAGGAAGCTAACAGCCGCGTGGGCAACTGGATTCGTCAGCGGTCACGCTGGATCAAGGGGTATATGCAGACATGGCTGGTTCATATGCGCAATCCGGTTAAGCTGGTGCGCGAAGTGGGCTGGAAAGGCTTTTTCGGCTTTCAGGTGATGATTCTGGCAACTCCGATGTTGCCGTTGCTGAATCCGATTTTTTGGGGGTTGCTTATTTTATGGTTTGGCTGGGAGTTGTCCTTTATTCCCAAGCTATTCCCGGGTTATGTGTATTACCTGGCCAGCGCGGAGTTTTATATTGGTAACTTTCTGTTCGTATTCAGTAATGTGGCCGGAATGTATTGGGTCATCGGGGAACTGGAAGAGCGCGGTGAACGAACATTTTCATACGCGATGGTCAAATACGGGCTACTCTCGCCGTTATATTGGGTACTTATGAGTATAGCTGCGGTGAAAGCAGCTTGGCAGCTCATTACCAAGCCGTTCTATTGGGAGAAGACCACGCATGGTCTGACCGATATGCACGACTTGGATGATACCCCGGCACAGTCCTCCTGAATATGAAGAAAGAAGGAGCAAGAATGGAGACAAAAACACCCTTTTTATCCGTCGTCATTCCCATGTACAATGAAAGCTCGCATCTCGAGCGGTCGCTTAAGGTAATTGATGGGGTATTGTCTGTTGTCACCTCACGCTATGAGCTCATCATTGTAGATGATGGTTCCAAAGACGATACGTGGCTTAAGCTGTCCGAATTGTCCCGTCGTATGCCCTCTTTGCTCGCGCTCCGGCTGAGTCGGAATTTCGGTAAGGAGCTGGCGTTGTGCGCAGGTCTGGAAAATGCCTCTGGCGATGCGATTATTGTCATGGACGGTGATTTGCAGCATCCTCCTGAAATGATTGGAGAAATGGTACGCTTATGGCAAAATGAAGGTTATGATTTGGTCGAATGTGTGAAAGAATTTCGGGGAGAAGAGTCGGTGGGCAAAAAGCTCGGAGCTTCTTTGTTCTACGCGACCCTGAACCGATTGACAGGCTTTAATCTCAAGGATGCCTCCGATTATAAGCTACTGGATCGACGAGTGGTGGATGCCTGGATGGCGATGCCAGAGCGGATGCCGTTTTTCCGCGGGATGACAGCCTGGCTAGGTTTCCGCAAAACCCAGATTTCATTCCGGGTGGCTCCACGCGAAGAGGGGCCAAGCCGCTGGAGTCCGTTAGGGCTGATTCGACTGGCAGCAGAAGCGATCGTTTCATTCTCGACAGTACCGTTGCGGGTAGTAAGTCTGATGGGCCTCATTTTTATGCTGATTTCAGTCGTATTGGGGATTCAGACCTTAATGCGCAAATTAACGGGTGACGCTGTGACCGGTTTTACCACTGTCATTTTGCTGCTCTTGATTATTGGCAGTGTACTCATGCTGTCGATTGGAGTGGTAGGAGAATATATTGCCGCCATATATCACGAAGTCAAAGCTAGGCCTCGCTATCTGATAGCAGATAAACGGGCGAATGCTGACCGATTGTGGGTGGACAGGGAGTTTAATCAACATGATCAGACGTTCATATCTAAAGTATCCAATCATTAAATACGGTATTGTGGGGTTGCTGGGTACAGGTATCCATGTTGGTGTGCTTGTGCTGCTGGTGGAGTTGTTTACGGTACCAGCAGTAACGGCTACTACAATCGGATTCGTGGTTACATTGCTCGTTTCGTATGTGCTGAACCGAAACTGGACGTTCGAGCCTACCGGCGAGGGAAGCCGCACCCAGTTTCTTAAATATTTATTGGTCTGTACCTGTGGCTTGCTCTTAAATGCCGCTCTGATGTACGTGACCATTCACTGGATCGGTTGGTCGTATCTGATCGGTGAAGTACTAACTACCATCATCGTGCCTGTTCATAATTATTTTTGGAACCGCTACTGGATCTTCTCCGTTCCGCAACAGCGTCAGAAAGAGGTTTCATGATTTTAAGAAAACACGGAAAATTTCTATCATTGTTTGTTTGTATTACTGCTCTTGAACTGGCCGTGGGCGTGTATTTTGCATGGTATCTTGGTTATATGCATACCGATGCTCTCAGTCGAGTGGCTAACGCATTTTATGTGCTATACAGTCGTGACCCACACTTGGGTGCTATCGGGTTTGTATGGAATCCCCTGCCCAGTTTGATGGAACTGATTGTGCTGTTGTTTTATCCTTTATTTCCAGTACTCGCTTCCCACGGGCTGGCGGCAGTGATTGTGAGCAGCCTGTTTGCAGGGGCGAGCGCGGCATTATTGTATGCGACGGGCAAACAGTTGGGGCTTCACGGTGCAACTAGCTTGCTGATTGCGCTATTATTTTCACTGAATCCATTTATGTTTCTGTTTGGCTTCAACGGCTTAAGTGACTCGCCATATATCTTTTTCATCCTGTTGACAGTGAGTCGATTTTGTATGTGGTTGAAGGATCGCAAGGCGGCGAATTTGATCGTATCCGGTTTTGCGCTTGCACTGGCTTTTTGGGTACGCTATGAAGCGGTCCCGCTTGGCGTTGCGATGGCTTTGGGTGTATTGCTGACGATCTTTTTTCTGCATAGGTGGCGTACAAACAGAGAGATGGTTAGAACAGAATTGTCTTTAAAAGAGCGACTGTACAAGGTGGAAGCGACATGGCTTCTATTGTTGTTGCCACTTGTCTTTTCCGGTCTGCTGTGGCTCTTTTTTAACTGGATTATCATGGGCGATCCGCTTTACTTTTTACGCTCGCAATATTCCAATTCCACACAATCAGCGGCTTTGTTAGAGAATCAACGCTTTGTGGCCATGTTTGCCCACCCTGTGCTGATGCTAAAGTTTGTCGGGCAACGAACCTTATGGTATGCTGCTCCGTTGATTGCCATTTTGCTCATACGATTGTTGGACAAACGTCTGTTGAGCTGGAGCACGTTAACGCTACTGGCCATTTTTTTATCGGTGCCAGGACTTCAGCTTTTGCTGATGCTCAAGCAGTCTTCTTTTGGATGGTTCCGATATTTTATGTATGTATTCCCGATTACGGTTGCCTGGTTGCCGTATGAGCTGAGTTTATTGAAGGGAAAAATGAGGGGGATCGGAATCTCTCTGGTCACAGCAGGAATGTTGGTAACAGCAGGCTTGTTATCCTACGCACTGACGAACCCCGCGATTGCAGCAGATGAACACAGCTATTTGACGCATAGTGGTAATGAAAGCTACGAACGTCAAATTATTGAGCGGAAAATAGCGCCGTGGCTGGATGAGCATTATGGTACATCTCTCATTTTGACAGATTCTTATGCCGCCTATCCGATCATTTTGAGCAGCAAAATTCCGAAGAAGTTTATGATTACGAGTGATTTTGATTTTGGAGAATCTTTGATGGATCTGCCTGCTTCCAAGGTGGATTATGTGTTGGTCACGCGCTTGGTGGATGGGGTACCGCTGGATCAGGTAAACCGGAGCTATCCTGATTTATTCGAAAAGGGAGCGTCGTGGGCCTCACTGGTACATGACTTTGACGGGCAGTGGCGATTGTACAAAATAGAGCATGAAGAATCGAAATAATTATTATATTTTAGTGCATCGTAGCGGAGGGAAGAATACAGCTGTAGGGTGTGAGTGGGCTACAGCTGTATCACCGCAAGAAGTTTGAGGGGGAACGAGAGGAATGTCCTTTCGCAAATGGTCTGCAAGCAGATGGATGTCTATAGGTCTGTTTGTATTTATACTTGCATTGGAGTTGTCTGCGGGCATCTATTTCAGCTATGTTCTGGGATATATGCACACAGACGCGCTCAGTCGCGTAGCTAATGCATTTTATGTGTTGTACAGCCGTGACCCGCATCTGGGCGCAATCGGATTTATCTGGAATCCATTACCCAGTCTTCTGGAGATGGTGATTCTACTGCTGTATCCAATCTTTCCGGCATTAGCCACCTATGGATTGGCTGCGGTCATTCTTAGTGCTACCTTTGCCGCTTTGACCGCTATGTTGCTGTATCGGGCGGGGGTCAGAACAGGGCTTAGCTCAGGGATGAGTATCATGCTGGCACTGTTGTATGCACTGAATCCGTTTATTCTACTGTTTGGTGCCAATGGGCTGAGTGATTCGCTATACATATATTTCATTATGATGACGGTGATTGAGTTTGCATTGTGGCTCAAGGATCGCATGACGGCAAGTCTGATTGTTTCTGGATTAGCGCTTGCCATGGCGTTCTGGACTCGCTATGAAGCGGTTCCTCTGGGCGTGGCAATGGCGGGTGGAGTGGTATTGGCGATCCTGTTTCTACATCGAAACATGGGCAGACGCGAGTTGGCCTTGCGAGAAAAACTGCACAAGGTCGAGGCAACTTGGTTACTGCTTCTGCTCCCCGTGGTCTTTTCCGGACTGTTGTGGATTTTCTTCAACTATCTCATTATGGGGAATGCTTTTTACTTCCTGAATTCTGAGTATTCGAACACAGCCCAATCGGCAGAGCTGCTGAATGATGATAAGTTTGTAGAGATTTTCTCCAATCCGCTGGTGGCCTTGAAATTTATTGCTTCCAAAACACTCTGGTATTCGGTACCGTTGTTTGCTATTCTGTTCATTCGTCTGTTGAGTGGACGCTTGTTCCGATGGGGAACACTGATTATTTTGCTGTTGTTCCTGTCAGTGCCGGGGTTGCAGTTTTTACTCATGATGAAGCAATCTTCGTACGGATGGTTTCGTTATTTTATGTACGTGTTCCCAATTACTGTAGCCTGGTTGCCCTATGAGCTGAGCCAGCTTCAGGGACGATGGCGGAGGGCAGCCTTTGGCCTGGTGTCCGTCAGTCTGCTGCTTACCGCTGGATTACTTTCCTATGCGTTGACTCGCCCGGATATTGCACCGGATGAGAACAGCTTTCTCACACGGACAGGTAATGTGAACTACGTGAGACAGGAGTCAGATCGTAAGATTGCCGTCTGGTTGGATGAGCATCTGCCGAAGTCTACCATTATGACCGATTCGGCTTCAGCCTACACCATGATTGTCTACAGCCAACATCCCAAACGCTTCCTGATCACTAGCGATTATTCGTTCAATAAAGCATTAAGTTATCCGCAGGATCACCATGTGGATTATATCCTTGTACCTAAGATCATGTCAGGCATGCCACTGAGTAAAATCAATATGGTATATCCGAATTTATATGAAAAAGGCGCTCCATGGGTCCAGCTTGAACGTGAGTTTAACGGTGAGTGGCGCTTGTACAAGGTGCTACCCAAGTCACTAACTAAAGAATCTCCATCGACGGAGACCACGACAAATCCGTAATGTGCAAAAAAATCCCCGAGCCTATCCCTTAGCCATGGTGCGATGAGGGAAGCTGCGGGGATTTTTTTAACCTGTTTAGTGCTCTTTGAGTGGTAGCCACGCCAGTACATCCTGAATTTTCGCGTCCCAGTATCCCCATTCATGAGCCCCAGGACCTTCTTCGTAGGTCAGCGGAACTCCGGTAGTATTACATCTTTCACGGAAAACCTGATTTCCCTTATATAGGAAATCCTCCGTGCCGCAGCATTGGTAAAGCCGGGGAAGAGAGGTCCCCAAGGTCGCATGACGTTGTAACAGTTCCAGCAAGTCGTGATCCGTTCCACGTATTTCACCTGGACCAAAAATGTTAAGCCATTCCGCTGGACTCATCGCATTTTGCATAGGATCGGTGCGTGATGCGTGTAAATCCATGACTCCCGAAAGGCTGGCAGCGGCTGCAAAACGCTCTGGATGCTGGAGTGCCAGTTTGAAAGCACCATATCCCCCCATAGAAAGCCCGGCTACAAAATTGTCTTCACGCTTGTCGGACAGAGGAAAGAATGAACGTGCCAAAGACGGCAATTCTTCACTGATAAAGGTCCAATAAGCCGCTCCTTGCTCCATATTCGTATAGAAACTCCGATGTACCTGGGGCATGACGACAGCTAGGCCCAATGAGGCGACATAGCGTTCAATGGAGGTTCGACGCAACCAGGTTGAATCATCGTCCGACAGGCCATGCAGCAAATATAGCGTCGGATGTGGCCCGGTTCCTTGCTTGCCCTCCAGTCCGATTTGCGAACGGGTTGCCTGAGGAAGAATAACATTCATGGATGTGCTCAGACCTAGAACTTCCGAATAAAACTGACATTGAATAAGAGCCATAAGAAGACCTCTTTTCTTAGGGTTTTGTGATCTCATTGCGGTGTTCCAGCATATGACTGAGTATTCATTCAGTATACCTTAGCCTGTCTAAATATACATATCCAAGTGAATAACTAGGTATTAAGTCCCGTTTCTTATTTATCCTACATTAGGTGGGGGTATGGTTATATGGGACGATTTTTTTAATTTGGGGGTTATTTGGGTTTGATTTCTGGTAAAGTGTTTAAAAAAGAATGATGAATCCAATCAGAGGAGGAATTTATAGCATGGGAAAAAAGTTAAGAAACACAGTTACAGGTGTATTGAGTACAGGTCTTATTCTTAGCGCATTCAGCGCAGCGGCAGCTGCTCCCCAAACTACAAGTGGACATTGGGCGGGAGACCAGGTGCAACGCTGGTCAGCCACAGGGCAATTGGACGGGGCGGTGAAACCGGATGCAGCAATCACACGTGCTGAATTTATTGTTCTTCTGAATCGCAGCTTGGGAACGTTCACACAGGAAACTCCAGCAGTGACAGACGTAACATATGCGGGTGGTGTGAAAGTAAACGGTAATGGAAGCAGAACGTTCACAGATGTTCCAGCTTCGCACTGGGCATACAACGAGCTGACAAGTGCCGTGAATGCAGGCTACATAAGCGGCTATGCAGATAACAAGCTCAAACCAAATGGTAAGGTAACACGTCAAGAGGCTGCGGCTATCGTAGGCAAAGCTATTGGACTGACTGCGGGTAACGCAGCAGATGTTACTAAATTCATTGACTCCGACAAAATTGGATCTTGGGCGAAGAAAAGTGTAGCGGCAGCTGCGGAGCAAAAAATCATCAACGGTTATCCGGATGGTAAATTCCAGCCACTGAAGTCGCTGACTCGTGCAGAGGCGATTGCTATTCTGGACGCTGCTTCCGGTTACAACCTGAGCTCTGTCGATAATCTGACGACGACTCCTGGTGGAACGGTGACGGACTCCACATACAGCAACGTGACAGATTCCACTTATGGTAACACGTCAACTACTTCTGGCAGCGAAACAGGAGATAGCAGCACAAGTACCAGCACAGATAGCACGACTACGGACAACTCTACAACAACGGATACTAGCACTGATACAGACACCACTACGGATACGACTACAGCCACTGACGCGGTTGCAACTACGAATGCGCTGAAAGTCAACGATGTGTATGACGGTGAAGGTACTATTACGGGGACAGCTAAAGCAGGTTCCACAGTAACCGCCTATTCCAACGAACTGCCTATCGGTAGTGCAGTAGCCAAAGATGATGGCACATTTAGTATCAGTGTGCTTACTCAAAAAGCAACGGTTAGGCTGGTAATCAAAGCTGAAGATGCAGACGGTAACGAAAGTGAGCCTGTAGAAATTTCTGTTTTGGGTAAACGCAGCGAGTAATTTATAGCTAAAATCCCCCTTCACTCTGTCTGGAACAAGTCCAGCCGACAGTAGAAGGGGGATTTTTCGTTTATTCGCTTATACCGTCCTCGACAATAGATCTCTCGGGTTCACGTGTTTGTGGCTCAGACGATGTGCCACCGCCATAACTAGCTATAATGCGTTGCTGCGCTCGATACGTATCGCGGCTGATTCGGGTGCGATCTACAGTTTTTCCGTCTACCTTTTTTACCCGGAATGTTTCTACCACATACCCTTCTTTGCCTTGCCGAAGTACTTGATAGAAGCCGGGGGAAAGTGAGTCATTACGGAGTCTCTTCTCCGGTATGGGAAGTACGCGAACCGTATGGGATTCCAGTTCATACGAAACATTGGATGGAAATGTACCAAAAAATTTAACAGTAAGCGTTCGGTTTTGGACAGCGGCACGAAGCAGTAAATGCTTGCCTGTATTGTTTCTAAAACGAAAATTAATGGACCCTGTAGCAAAAGTCGCATCCTGACCTTTGGGCAGGTAGCTGACTGGCAAAGAATGGTTGCGGCGCTCAACAATGTCCAAACCGACTCGCAGCGCTGCATTATATACCGTGCTGGATACCTGACAAATCCCGCCGCCTATGCCGGACTCCAACTGACCGTTGACGATCACTGGAGCTTCACGAAAGCCATGAGTGCGCTCAGCCTTGGCAATCAATTGACCGTAGTCGAATATGTCGCCTGGCTTAAGAATTAGACCATCAACGGTGCTTGCCGCTGAATTAACGTTATACACACGTCCTTCCGAGCTACTGCCGAGACTGGTGGAGAATTGGACGATTTTTCGCTCAATCCCTTCGTTCCGTAGACTGTCCACCGAAATTTTCGGTTCCAGCTGACGGAAAGGTAATTCCACTCGTACTGGCTCTTCCGAATCGGTAAAATCCTTGGGCAGCGCCTTATCTAGTGCGGCGTCCAATCTGGGCCAATCCAGGCGTCGGGCAGAGCGCCCTGGAATATAACGAACATGATCATTCCCGTCAATCTGACGCACAGCATTGATAGGCATGCCGTATCGTTGCTCCTCCCAATCGACTCCGAATCGGGCCCTTAATATCTCCTCCTGTCGGAAAGATGTGATAGACCATTCCTTTTCGAAGCTAAAACGTGTCTGCACACGAGTCCATAGATGCTCCGAGCTGAGTGCCTTCACGGCATTCCGAAATGCCTCCGCTTTATAATGAATTCCTGCTTCCCCGAGTGTGAGTTTTATATCCTGTGCACTGCTGTCACTGTCCGTCAGAAGCAGTCGACGTTGCTTCAATGCATCCAATTTTTTATCCACCAGCCGAAGAGCGGCTGTGTGATCCATGCTTCCTACGTAAATTCCTCCGACCCTAACTCCCTCCGGCAGCGTTTGTCTGTCGGCGTACAGATGAAGTCCTCCCCACAACATGGCCAGCGCCAGAACACCAGACCATATCCAAATGACAGATAAATGAATTTTTTTCATAATGCAGATGTCTCCTGTCTGATAAGCTTGATAGCGATTCGTGTGCCATAATATTCATATATATGTGCCAAAAGCAGAAAACTTTCGGTACTATTTAGGTAACAAATTTGTTACAATGATAAACGGTATGATGAAATAGAGAAGTTTTTAAAGGAAATGCATGGAATATGTCGAATGGATATTAGGTTATGCGTAATATGATTAAGCAGCGGGAAGTGATCGAGTGATTGAAATGCAGGATGTGTGGAAGACCTATACTAACGGAACCCACGCACTTCAAGGAGTATCGGTCAGAATTGACCGTAATGAATTTGTATACGTAGTCGGCCCGTCTGGAGCGGGGAAATCGACTTTTATGAAGCTTATTTATAGAGAAGAAGTACCTACCAAGGGGCAAATTTCAGTCAATGGTTTTAATATCGGGAAGCTCAAGCAGCGTAAAATTCCCTACGTTCGTCGTAACATCGGAGTCATTTTTCAGGATTTCCGGCTTTTGCCGCGTTTGACGGCTTATGAGAATGTGGCTTTTGCTATGGAAGTTATTGAAGCTCCTAAGAAGCTGATTCGCAAACGGGTACCAGAAGTGCTTGAACTGGTTGGCTTGAAAACAAAAATGAATCGTGAGCCTGCCCAACTTTCCGGTGGGGAGCAACAGCGTGTAGCAATTGCACGGGCGATCGTGAACAATCCTTCCGTGATCATTGCCGATGAACCTACGGGTAATCTGGACCCCGAAACATCGTGGGAGATTATGCAGTTGCTGGACGAAATTAATTTTCGGGGCACGACCATTGTAATGGCGACCCACAATAAGGACATCGTGAACTCCATGCGTAAACGTGTAATTGCCATTGAAAATGGCAACATCGTAAGGGATCAGGTAAGAGGGGAGTACGGATATGACTTTTAATACCTTCTTACGTCATGTGCGGGAAGGTTTCAAAAACATATTCCGCAATGGCTGGATGTCCGTGGCATCCGTCACCTCGATTATTGTGTCATTACTTATATTGGGCGTATTTATCATGCTGGTGCTCAATGTCAATTCCCTGGCTGATCAGGCAGATAGTCAGGTGGAGGTTAACGTATTTCTGGAGTTAAATGTAGAGCAGAACATGCGTGAAACGCTGCAAAAGGAAATTGCGGCGATGCCGGAAATCAGCAAAACGACCTTTGTGACTAAAGCTCAGGGTTTGGAGGAGCTGCGCAAAGATTTGGGAGACAGCGGCAAGGAGCTGCTGGAGGGTTTTGACAAGGACAGCAATCCACTCCCGGACAAAATTGTGGTAGAGGTTATTGAACCAACAACGGTTCCATTTGTGGCCGAAAAGATTGAGAAGCTGAATACGTTGCATCCAGAGAAGCCGATTTTAAAAGTTCGTTATGGAAAAGGCACCGTAGAGACACTCTTTACAATTACGAAGCTTATTCGTAATGTAGGCTTTATATTCGTCGCCGGACTGGCGATCATGTCCATGTTCCTTATCTCGAATACGATTCGCGTGACCATATTGGCACGACGCAGAGAGATTGGCATTATGAAGCTGGTCGGTGCAACCAACTTTTTTATACGCTGGCCGTTTTTTATCGAAGGCGCGCTTATTGGTCTTATTGGTTCCCTTATTACTGTAGGTATTTTATTTACTGGCTATCAGCGTTTGCTGACCGCCGTCCAGGGTGATATAGCCCTGAATATGTTGAAGCTTATGCCACTTGAAGGCATTTGGATTCAGTTGAGTGCATTGCTGATTATTTTGGGGATGCTGGTCGGGATTGTTGGCAGTACCCTGTCCATGCGCAAGTTCTTAAAAGTATAAGAAGCGCGGGTTGGACGTCGTGGTCGATATCAGTTAGAACGGGGAAGCCCGGTGTTATTTTGCGATAAAGGATGGGGAGTGCAAGTTGAAAAAAACAGGATCTGTGTTGGCCGCTACCTTGGTAGCCGCATTGCTAATCCAGCCTTCTGACGGATATGCCAAAAGCATGAGTGAAATCAATTCGCAGCTGAACCAATTGGAAAAGCAGGCCCAATCTGCCAAGCAACAACAGGAAAAGGCTGCTCAAGATAAACAGTATGCTCAACATTACAAAAATAAAACCGTGCAAAACCTGAAAATTGTGCTTGCTCAGATTAACAGCGTCAGTGATCAGCTGACTCGTGTTGCGGTTCAGATTGATCAAACGGAAGATAATCTGCGTGCGACCAAAAAAGATTTAGCCGAGGCCATTGATCGTATCCAGTCACGGGAAAAAATGCTGGAAACCCGTGTGCGCTTGATGTATACGGATGGAACCGTCTCATATATGGACGTGCTTATGTCTTCGTCCAGTTTTAGTGACTTTCTCAGCCGGGTAGATTCCCTGAAAACGATCGTGGAGCAGGATCAAATCCTGTTGGACGAGCATAAAAAGGACAAGGCATTGGTCGTAAGCAAGAAGAAACAGCTGGACACGGAATATAAAAATGCCAAGAAGCTGTATGCGCTCAAGCAGGACGCCAAAGCAGAACTGAATTCGAAGGAGAAAGAGAAGCAAAGACTGATTTCCAATTACGATCATGATATTGCTGAGTCAGATGAAATCAGCGAAGAGCAAAATGACATGCTGGTAGCACTCGCTAACAAACGTGTGGGTCTGGTGCAGGAGAAGAACAAGCTTAGAGCGGAGCAGGCTGCCAAAGCCGCACGCGCTAGAGCGGCTGCGCGTGCGGCTGAAGCCAAACGATATGCATCTTCATCCTCAGGTGCCGCCTCGAATTCCAGCCATGCGGCAGCCAGTACGTATACAGGCGGAACGGGCACATTGGCTTCGCCTGTATCCCATTACCGACTTTCATCTACTTTTGGCATGCGGGTACATCCGATTACTGGCAAGCTTAAAGGCCACACAGGTGTTGATATGGCGGCTCCGCAGGGAACCGATATTCATGCAGCCGAAGATGGTGTTGTCATTGTTGCCGAATGGTGGAGTGGCTATGGAAACACAGTTGTGATTGACCATGGAGACGGGCTATGGACCCTATACGGACACATTCGCAATGGCGGTACGGTGGTTCATACCGGGCAGACTGTGAAACGGGGTCAAAAAATTGCAGAAGTTGGTTCGACAGGCAATTCCACAGGACCTCACTGTCATTTTGAGGTGCGCGAAAATAACAAACCTGTAAATCCGATGAACTATTTATAGTAGATAAGGTAAGCCCTATTTATAGCCATTACGGTTGTAGATAGGGCTTTGCTGTAATGGTTAATATCCGATGAAGAACATGTGCATTGAGACACGGAGTAGGATACAATTAACATATTCCGTACAAGCTAGACGTATACTTCGTGGATGGACATGCGTTGTAAGGTAATAGGATACAAGATAATGAGAAGGCGGTGGACGATTAGATGTTGAAAAAAAGTACAGCGATACTCTTGATGGTGATCGGGCTGCTTGGCGGCAGTCTGCTCACTTTTGCCTATACTGGAACGACTACAGTAGGGAACAGCGCTCTGGGCGAAGGACTGCTGGCGAGTGTGACAGGTAGCAGTTCTACCTCCAGAAGTGATATCCGCAAAATCGAGACGGCGATGGACCTGATTCAGGGACAATATTATCAGGATGTGGATCGTACCAAGCTGGTGGATGGCGCCATCAATGGTATGATGGAGTCGCTCGGTGACCCGTATTCCTCTTATATGGGTAAAGAAACTGCCCAACAATTCGAGCAATCCATTGAAGGCTCTTTTACCGGGATCGGAGCCGAAGTAGCTGCCGAAAATGGGAAAGTCGTTGTAGTCACGCCAATTAAAGGCTCCCCGGCTGAAAAGGCAGGGTTACGCTCTAAGGATATTATTTTGTCTGTTAATGGTGAAACACTGGACGGATTGGATCTAAACAAGGCCGTTTCCAAAATCCGTGGACCTAAAGGCAGTCAGGCGAAAGTCAAAATTCAGCGCAGCGGCTCTCCAGATGCACTCGAATACACGATTACCCGTGACAACATTGATATGGAAACTGTAACGGCTCATATGGAAAGCGACGGTGTAGGCGTCATCACGATCACCCAGTTCTCCTTGAATACAGCAGAACGTTTCAAGGAAGAGTTAGCGAAGCTCGAAAAGCAAGGGCTTAAAGGGCTCGTCATTGACGTGCGTAATAACCCGGGTGGCGTGCTTTCCGTCGTCATTGATATTGCACAGCAATTTGTACCTTCCGGCAAAACGATTGTACAGGTGGAAGACAAGAATCAGAAGCGTGAAGAAGAGAAATCCAAAGGTTCACGCAAAAATTACCCTGTGACTTTGCTAATGAATAAAGGTAGCGCAAGTGCGTCCGAAATTCTGGCAGGTGCTCTTCAGCAATCAGCGGGTGCCGTGTTGATTGGGGAAAACTCCTTTGGTAAAGGTACTGTACAAACCAGCTATGACAAGCAAATGGGTGACGGTAGCCTGCTCAAAATCACGATTGCCAAATGGTTAACGCCAAATGGAACGTGGATTCATAAAAAAGGGATTAAGCCGAATATCGCGGTGGAACAGCCTGAATACTTCACAGCAGCACCGCTGAACAAGGAAAAGTCCTTGAAATACAATATGAATAGCAGTGATGTGAAAAATGCACAAATCATTCTACAAGGCTTGGGTTACAAACCAGGTCGCGAGGATGGCTATTTTGACAAAGTAACGGAAAGCTCTGTTATTGCTTTTCAAAAACAAGTGAAGCTGACGGCTAGCGGCATCATTGATGCGAAGACAGCAGCAGCGATGGAAGCCAAGCTGATTGAGAAAATTCGTGATCCGAAAAATGATAATCAACTCAAGCAGGGGATTGAAGAGATTCGGAAGGAAATGAAGACAAGTGTAGCGAAATAATAGTGAGGCTACAACAAGGGGGCTGGAAACAGCCTCCTTTTATATTGGGATTTATTTGCAGTCTGTCGGTTTGTCTTCCCTACGTTGGCAATTTCATATAGAATAAATGGATATGAAATGTACGTGATCCGCTATACAGCGGGCCAGGGGCATTAAGGAGTGTGAATGGACTTGGAATGGGCATTACAATGGGGATGGAGCGTCTTAAATGCTTGCCTGCACCTGCTTTTGCAGCCGTTTTATTATATCTCGATACTCATTGTCGCACTTGGTTATCGTCGGCAAATGCTGCTGGAGCGCAAGCTATTTCATACCAAAATGCATAGCTGGGCTGCAGAGACCTGGCGTGTCGTATGGAGTGGTTTGCTTGCTGGAATGGCGCTATCTGCTCTGGGGATGTTCGTCAGCGTGCATCTGAACTCGGCTTCCATCGTATGCCTGTGGGTAGCGACATTACTGCTCATGCTGGTACGCGTCCGTTACCTGTGTCTCGCTTATTCGGTAGGTCTGCTAGGTGTGGCTCAATTTTTCGTAAACGTGGCCAGTGGCTGGCAACC
Organism: Paenibacillus sp. FSL H7-0703; assembly: GCF_038003485.1. Taxonomy (NCBI): domain Bacteria; kingdom Bacillati; phylum Bacillota; class Bacilli; order Caryophanales; family Paenibacillaceae; genus Paenibacillus; species Paenibacillus sp. FSL H7-0703. The sequence goes on from NZ_JBBOPF010000001.1 coordinate 3,888,053, forward strand.
TGGGGGAGCGCTCGGAACATCAGTAGCATCTATCCGCGGATTGGATATTCCAGCACTGTTGGTGCTGGTCGCCGTGCTGCATGTGGCTGAGGCGCTGTTGGTTCGCTGGCAAGGGGGGAAAGCTGCCACTCCACTGTTTGTCGAGGGCAAACGGGGAAGATTGGTTGGCGGTTATCGTATGGAAGACCTCTGGCCCATTCCGTTGTTGTTGTTGGTACCGACTCAGGGAGGCTTCATGCTTCCCTGGACACCTTTGTTCGGCGGCGATGCCGGAACCGGGTATATGCTGGCAGCCTTGCCAGTCCTGATGGGCTTCAGCAGCGTGACGCTAGGCCAGCTACCACGACAGAAGGCGGTACTTACTTCGAACCGTTTGCTCCTGTATAGTGTGGCTTTACTTCTGCTGAGCTTGCTGGCTGCATGGTGGAGTCCGCTGATATTGTTAGCAGCGTTATTCTCCTTTCTGGCTCATGAGGCGCTGATCTGGTATGGTAATATAGAGGAAAGTCGTCTTAGCCCGATGTTTGTCCATCCGGAGCAAGGGATGCGTGTTCTCGCTGTGCTGCCAGACAGTCCAGCGACAGCCATGGGCATACTGCCGGGCGAGGCCATTTACCGCGTGAATGGGGTTGTTGTGAATACCCGTGCCGAGTTACACCAGGCCTTGCGAATCAACTCTGCTTTTTGTAAGCTGGAGGTACGCAATCTGCAGGGCGAGAGCAAGTTTGTGCAGCGAGGCATGTACGACGGCGATCATCACCAGCTAGGGGTTGTGCTTGCACCGGATGCAGACGCGAGCTGGGCCGTATCCATACAGCCAGCCTCCATCTACCGGATTGTTGCCATGCACATAGGCGCACGCCAACGTAAAGCTGGACAGGCATCGCAGGCAGAGAAGGCACATTTGGATACCATGGACAAATAGATGTTACAACAAGAGGGTAGTCATTATTTGATTAGAGTCGAATAAGGCTACGCTCTTTTTATATGCCGACAGTAGCCTGCTTGAAATCAATATTCTGATCGGTATACAATGAATATGTAATAAGAAGCGTTGATGAACCGAATGCCTATCATGTGTGACAAGCAGGGAGAGGAAAAGATGAACGCGATCCACTTTATTCGAGAGTACATCAGGCATCCACGCAGCGTAGGCGCTGTTATACCCAGCTCAAGACAGTTGGCCAAACAAATTGCCACACCGATTTACTTTGACAAAGCATCGTGCATTATTGAATATGGTGCAGGAACCGGTGTGTTTACGCAAGAGCTTATTTTGAACAAGCGTCCAGAAACGCTACTTTTAGTGATTGAAGCTAATGAATCGTTTTACAAAACGCTACAAAGCAAGTACGGACACTTGGAGAGGGTACACATTATTCATGGATCGGCTGAGCATGTAGCTCAGTATATACGACAGTATGAGGTCCCAAAAGTGGATTATGTCGTGTCAGGGCTCCCTTTCACCAGCTTGCCCGCTGCATTATCCAGCCTCATTTTGGGACAAACGGCTGAGGTTTTGGGCCAGGAAGGCAAATTTATTACGTTCCAGTACAGCAAGGTCAAACACAATTTTTTCCGCACCTTTTTTGCTGACATTCAGATTAAAAAGGTAAACTGCAATGTTCCGCCCGCTTATGTGTTCACTTGCAGCCTGTAACTTTGCAGCTATGTAGAGGATTAGAATAAATACGAATGTGAATATACGGATGATTATGATAAGACTTGGTCAGCGTCATTGAGATGCTGAAACGGTCTTTTTTTGTTGTGCACTTTTATGGATATATAAGAAGGGGATATGTTAAAAAGCAAAATTCATTTAAGGAATCATATTTTAAAATGGGGCTTAACCTATATATTACATAAGATGGAACCCGCTAGATTTTTGTAAGATTCATGATAAATCTGAACTTTTGTTAAAGGAGATTTATATATGGTAAAACCGCTGATATTCATGCGTTGGTGTGAGTACTATGAGTTAAGTGACCGTGAGACGGATTTTGTATCTTTTTTTATGATGAATTTCTCGGCTGCCCGTTCAGGCAATCAACCGAAGCTTAGGGAGCAGTTTGTTGAAATTCAGAAAAAAACCTTCCCTGAATACCCGTTTGATATTACCCCGGAAGAACTGGATTACTCCAAATTCGAAGGCTTGATGAAGCAAGTGCTGAAAATTCATTTTGACACGGCCGAGCTATTATACTCCTTTTATCTCCAAAAGCTGTGCGCACCTTTGGCAGAATACATTTTATCCACTGGAGAATCAGAGCCTGCACGCATCTATTATAAGCTTATTCAAAAGGATAAAGTGCGCTAGGGAAGACGAGTGTGGATGAGCAAGAGCTATTGGGATACCTCAAGCTATATGGTTATTTAAGAAATTAATACTAGCTAATTAAAACAATAGTTAAAAATGTCAATATGCCTTTGTGTTAAGGTAATATTATAAATCCAGTTTCAAAGAAAGAGGGTGTTGTTTTCGGCTGGAACATTTCAAGCACGGATATGACGCTGCAACGGAACGATAAGCTCGTTTGGGGACAGGGAAGGGGCCTTAAAGCCTCAAGGAGGGGCATTCTTATGGGTGCCGCTCTTTTTAAATTGAAGGGAGGAAAACGGCATGAAGGCGAAAAATAGTAGTAGTATTTGGTCCAAACGTTCCAAATGGCTGCCTGTCGTCATGGCATGCACGATTATAGTAGGGGGTGCTCTACCGGCTCCAACTGTAGTTCACGGTCAAACGGCAAAGACTGTTACCATTAAAGTCGATACATCCAAGGATCGTAAGCCTATTAGCCCTTATATTTACGGTACGAATCAGGAGTTGTCAGGCGATGAGAATCTGACTGCCAGACGACTTGGTGGCAATCGAATGACCGGATATAACTGGGAAAACAATATGTCCAATGCAGGAAGCGACTGGATGCAGTCCAGCGATAGCTATTTATGCGACAACGCCGGATTGACAAAAGCCGAATGTGAAAAGCCAGGTGCGGTGGCAACCTCGTTTCACGATCAATCGCTGAAGCAAGACACATATTCTTTAGTCACACTGCCGATGGCCGGTTATGTGGCCAAGGATGGAAACGGAAGTGTGCAGGAAAGCGAAAAGGCTCCTTCCGCTCGGTGGAATGAGGTCGTAAACGCTAAAAATGCGCCGTTTCAATTGCAGCCTGATCTGAAAGACAATCAGGTTTATGCGGATGAATTCGTCAACTTTTTAGTGAAAAAGTACGGCGTTGCTTCAACAAAAACGGGCGTGAAAGGATACTCGCTCGACAATGAACCCGCTCTCTGGTCGCATACGCATCCGCGCATTCATGGTGAAAAGGTCGGAGCGAAAGAGTTGGTAGACCGGTCGGTAAGTTTATCCAAAGCCGTTAAGGCGGTTGACGCGGGTGCGGAAATTTTTGGGCCCGTCCTTTACGGTTTTGGCGCCTATAAAGATCTTCAAACTGCACCTGATTGGAACTCTGTAAAAGGCAACTATAGCTGGTTCGTGGACTATTACCTCGATCAAATGCGCCTCAGCTCGCAAGCTGAAGGCAAGAGATTGCTGGATGTTTTCGATGTGCACTGGTATCCTGAAGCGATGGGTGGAGGCATACGAATTACAAATGAGGTAGGCAATGACGAAACGAAGAAAGCCAGAATGCAAGCGCCTCGTACTTTGTGGGATCCGACCTACAAGGAAGATAGCTGGATCGCTCAATGGAACAGTGAATTCTTGCCTTTACTGCCTCGATTAAAGCAGTCGGTGGATAAGTATTACCCGGGAACCAAGCTGGCTTTGACTGAGTATAGCTATGGTGGCGAAAATGATATTTCCGGCGGTATCGCTATGGCCGATGTGCTGGGCATCTTGGGCAAAAACGACGTTTATATGGCAAACTACTGGAAGTTAAAGGATGGTGCCAACAACTACGTTAGTGCCGCTTACAAGCTTTACCGCAATTATGACGGAAAAAGCTCTACTTTCGGTGATATCAGCGTTCATGCGCAAACGTCGGATATTGTTAATAGCTCGGTGCATGCTTCCGTAACGGATGCATCCTACAAAGAACTGCACCTCGTTGTCATGAATAAAAGCATGGACAGTGCATTCGACGCCCAATTTGATCTTTCCGGCGAGACGACTTACGGTTCCGGTAAAGTATGGGGCTTCGACAAAAATAGCTCGCAAATTAAGGGAGCAGCGCCAATCACGCAAATTTCAGGCAACCGCTTTACCTATACAGTACCGCCTTTGACGGCTTATCACATCGTGTTGACTGCTGGCAATGATACGTCTGTGCCACCTGTGGAAGGTCCTGAAAGCTTTGCGCTGAGGGCTGAGGCTGGCGATGGGAAAGTCGATTTATCCTGGGACGCTTCCAGCGAAGTTGTAAGTTACAGTGTACAGCGGGCAACATATGAAAACGGTCCTTTTGCTGCTGTAGCATCCAACTTGGTCGAAACGTCTTATACGGATACGAACGTAACGAACGGCACTTCTTATTATTATAAAATAACCGCAAAAACAAAGGCGGGAACGAGCGAATCCAATGTTTTGAAAGCGGTTCCGCGAACGCCTGTAGACGGACAGGATCGCTATGAAGCCGAAGATGGCATGCTGAAGGGAACCATTGTGGAATCCAGCGGAACCGGCTTCTCCGGTACTGGTTATGTAACTAATTTTCACAATGCAGGGGATTCCCTGACGATGACGATCCAGGCAGAGGCGGCAGGCTTGTACAATCTTACAATCGGCTACCGTTCGCCTCATGATGACAAACGCACCAACTTTTCTTTAAACGGCAAAGCATCTGGCGAGCTAGTACTTTGGAAAACGGCTGATTTTAAAGAAACTTCCGGAGGTAAGGTTCTGTTGAATGCAGGGGCGAATACGATCGGTTTTGAAACAGGCTGGGGCTGGTATGATATCGACTATGTCAAGCTGGAGCCAGCTGCTGACCGCCCACCGCATGCGGTAACCAAAACGCTCACCAATCCGAATGCGACAGTAGAAGCAAGAGCATTGATGAACTATCTGGTTGATCAATATGGGAAGAATATGCTTTCCGGTCAAGAGGAAATAACCGAAATTGATTGGCTTCAAGCAAATGTAGGTAAAAAGCCGGCAATTGCAGCGCTTGACCTGATCGACTATTCGCCAAGTAGAGCGGAACACGGTCTTAGTTCCACAGAGACGGAAAAGGCGATTGAATGGGATAAGCAAGGAGGAATTGTTACCTTTGCATGGCACTGGAACGCGCCGAAAGGTCTGATCGATACGCAGGGAAAAGAATGGTGGAGAGGCTTCTATGCCGATTCGACTACATTCGATATAGAATATGCGATGAATCATCTAGAGTCTGAAGATTATAAATTGCTTATTCGCGACATCGATGTGATTGCAGGGCAATTGAAGAAGTTGCAGGATGCGAAAGTTCCTGTCCTGTTCCGTCCTTTGCACGAAGCGGAAGGCAAATGGTTCTGGTGGGGCGCTAAAGGTCCTGAGCCTGTTAAAAAATTGTATATTTTGATGTACGACCGTTTGACTAAAGTGCACAAATTGAACAATCTGATCTGGGTCTGGAACTCTGTTGCTCCCGACTGGTATCCGGGAGATGAGTATGTGGATATTTTGAGCTTCGACTCTTATCCACAAGCAGGCGACTACAGCCCGCAAATTGCAAAATATGAAGACCTTGTTACATTAGGCAAGGACAAAAAGCTAGTTGCCATGAGCGAAAACGGACCTATCCCGGACCCTGACCTTATGAAGGCGTATCAAGCCCATTGGAGCTGGTTCGCTACATGGTATGGGGATTTCTTGAGAGACGGCAAACAAAACAGTCTTGAGCATCTGAAAAAAGTGTATAATCATCCGAACGTCATTACGCTTGAAAAACTCCCGACTAACTTAAAAACGTATGGCATTACCGAGCAGCCATCAGTACCGGGCAGCTTCACGCTGAATGCAGCGGGCGAAACGGCGAAAGTAAAGCTGAGCTGGACGGCATCGGCGAATGCGGCAAGCTATGAAGTGAAGCGTTCGACGGCTGAAAACGGCGCGTTCGCCACAGTAGCGAGCGATGTATACGGAAGCAGCTACACCGACACAGCCGTAACAGCAGACACGACGTACTATTACCAAGTCGTAGCGAAGAATGATGCAGGACAAACGGTTTCCAACACGGCTAGCGCAGCGCCGAAAGCGGATACTCAGCAGCCGACAACGGGACTGGTGCTCCAGTATCGCACAGCGGATACAAATGTGAACGACAATCACTTGAACCCGCATTTCCAAATTGTAAACAAAGGTACAACCTCCGTACCGATCAACGAGTTGAAAATTCGCTACTACTACACGATCGACGGCGACCGCGCGCAGACATTCAACTGCGACTATGCGACGCTGAGCTGCTCGAAGCTGAATGGTAAGTTGGTTAAAATGGATAAAGCTGTAGGAGGCGCTGATTATTATTTGGAAGTCAGCTTTAACTCGGATGCAGGCGTGTTAGCACCTGGAGGAAGCACGAGCGGAATTCAAACCCGTATTCATAAAACAGACTGGTCGAACTATAACGAAAGTGACGATTACTCGTATAAAGGCACGCAGACTTCATTCGCCGATCATACGAAGGCTACGTTGTACCATAACGGCATACTTGTCTGGGGAACCGAACCGACAGCTAATTAAAATGATATAAATACCATCGCTGAAATGAGCAGGGGGATTTAGTATCCTACCTGCTCATTTTTTTTGTACAAAAATACTCCAAGAGATATGTTTGATTATTATATTCAGGTTTAAGGAATCACGAACCAAAATTACCTTATAACGTTAGAAGAGATGAAAAATATAATTTTTCAAGCTAAAGAGAGGGATTAGCATGGAACATACACCTACGATCCGCTCGAAGATAGAGACAGAACTAAAGCAAAGGGGATATACATTTAGCAGTTTCAGTAAAATATCTGGCATTAACCGTGGTACATTCAGCACCATGCTGAACAGCAACCCGCCCAAGCCGATCTCCGTTCGGCAGATGGACTTGATTACCAAGGCATTGGGATATCCCGAAGGCTGGCTGTATGAGTTATACATAGATGAATGCTTTTACGAAGGGAAAGGCACTGGAAACGGATTAAGCCTTTTTTATTGCGTTGTGTAGAGTTAGGGAGAAAAGACTGTATTCAAAAGGTATTGTGGAGACTGACCGAGGACTTGTCCTATGTACCGACGATATTTGAGCTTGCAGAAGAACTACACGAAGCAGGAAAGAAAAAGAAGTCTATCCCCTTTTATGAGTGTGTAATTGAAAATGAGAGATATCGTTATTCGGAGCGGTTAGCTATAAGCCAATACAGGCTATTTTTTTGTTCTTTAAACAAAGATCTGGAGAATAATCGTCAACAAGCTATAAAATTTGCTCCTTATCGCAAAAATTTGCCTGAATCTCATCATTTGGACGCTTTATTAAAGCTGGCAAATGTGTACTACCAAGTTGATGATTGTGAGACAACTATACAATATGCTAAAGAACTTGAGGAGATCACCAAAAATATTTTTGAACAGCAGATTCTAACTAGGCTGAAAAAACATGAAATCAAGCCTCTAAATACAGAAAGACATCTAATCGTCTATTATGGTCAAGCCTATTTATTACAGGGAGTTGCCCTTGAAAAGCAAGGGCTGTATGAAGAAGCAATGAAACTTATACCTTACTATGAAAAATTGACTTCTTTTAAAGGGCTAGATGAAGTGGGAGTTTTAGAGGCACAGAAATTTGAAATGTGGGCAGAGGCAAACCGTTTGAATTTAGAAATTCTGATGGGAGATATGACTAATTTACCTGCCTATGTAGAACTTATTAGGAATAATCCTCAGGAAATATTACTTGGGTTACTAACCATAATAGAGTCGGCCAATACCTACAATTACACAGTGGACGATATTTTGATCAATTTTGCTGAGAATATTAATGAATCTAGGAACTTACGCACAAATATTTCTTATTATATGACGAACTATGACCTGGTGACCTATTCTCGCTTTTTTCTCGAGCTTAGTCGCTATTATTTTAATAAGGGAAACTATTCTGAGGCGATCGATAGTATGTTGAACAGTCTCAAAGCAACCTCACAGTTGAATGATAAGGCTTTCTATATCAGGTCTATCACGTTATTGTTTGAGAAATACAAAGAACATTCGACACATGAACAACGGGCAGAATATGAAAAAGTACTTAAAGCTGTCGAATATAACATTAAGCAAATGACGCCTTAAAACTCAAAAAGGCTATGTACTTTTCTACTATAGGTAGAGAGACATAGCCTTTTTTACATTTAGAGAGTATGGCGCACCGCTAATTCTAAGAATTTAATTTATCATTAGCATCCGAATCACCTGATTTACTCACTAAAAGCTCATCCTCTGAAGAGGTGAACAGTTCCTTCAATATGCGATAAGCTTTATTTTGCCCCGCTTCATTCTGCTGGGAAAGGATATGAACGCATTCCCAAATCCAAGGCTGGCTTTTGAGTTCTTCATATGGATTATAGTCAAAAAATGCAAATACGTTTGTGTCCAGCGCCTCTGCTATTTTCTCCAGTGTCTTGATCTGCACATTGACCTCACCGCGCTCTAACTTGCCGATATAGGAACCTGTTGAATCGGATGCTTCTGCTAACTGTTCTTGTGTAATTCTCCGCAATTTTCGAAATTGACGGATTTTTGTTCCTAATAGTTTCGTTGTTTCCATAGACATCCACACTCCTATAGTATGAGTGTAGACAAAGCTAGATTAAGCGTGGAGGTAATTAAATTGCCTTAATTATTCGGAATTTAGTTCTTATGAGAACTATTTTAATAACATCAAATTCCATAATATAATAAAACAGTGTAGAAAAGGGGTTGACCATCATCCAATTTATTCATATAATTTCTAGTATATTGTAATTGATTGTCGAGGAGGGTGATTTTTTAAAATCATCTGAATATGCCGGGGGTGTTTTTATTGGAAAATGCAACCACGATTCGTTCGGAAATTGAGAAAGAATTAAAACTTGGTGGCTACACGTTTAATAGTTTTGGACAAGCTACGGGGCTTAACCGGGGTATATTTAGTGCGATGCTTAACGGAAATCCACCTAAACCTATATCTGTAAGACAAATGGACTTGATTACCAAAGCGTTTAATTATCCAGAGGGCTGGTTGTATGACCTGTATGTGGATGAATGTTTTTATGATGGAAGACCGCATTGGAAAAGGGTCAAGCCGTTCCTGATTCGTTGTGTTGAAGTGGGAAACTTGCGATGTGTTGAGAAAGTGCTTTCACGCTTAATGGAAGATCTTAACCACATTCCAACAATCTTTACTTTGGCAGAGGAGCTTTACGAAGGGGGGAAGCTGCAAGAGGCAATTCCTTTCTATGAGTGTGTCATTGAAAATGAAAAGTATCAACATTCTGAAAGATTGGCGATAAGCCATTATAAATTGTTTCGTGCAAAAATTGGAGAGAATACTGAATTAAATTTAAAGGCGGCTATACGATTTGAACCTTTTCGTTTTCGGTTGCCAGAGTGCCATCAATTAGACGGATTGTTGCAACTAACAAATATATATTCTTCACTACATAAATGGCAAGAAACAATTACACACAGCGATGAGCTTTGGGAACAATCTAAAATTATATATGAAGAAGAAAAAAAGAGAAGGGCTCGGAAAAACAGGAATTATGTACCGATAAAGACCGAACGACATTTAGTAGTATATTATGGGCAAGGATTACTTATGAAAGCTTATGCCTTACAAAAAATTGGTGACTATGAGAATGCAAAAAAAATCGTTGCTGAGTATGCCGATCTAAGTTGGTTTGAGGGTTTAAACACCGTTGGGAAAAGAGAAGTGGAAAAGTTTAAGGTATGGTCTATGGGGAACTCTTATACACTTGATTTACTATTAGGAGATACGTCTGTGCTCCCTCAATATGTAAACTTATTAGAGAACAATAATGATGAGATATTACCAGGTCTTGTGAATATTTTAGAATCGGCTAATAGAAATTTCTTCTCAGTTGACAGTATATTGGATCGATTTATCCAATATATTGATATTTTTAGAAATACTCAGGATGTAATAATTATGGATGATTATTATAATTTTAATTTTCAATTAGCCATTTATTATAGACGAAATAAGAGATACAAGGATGCAATAAATGCCAATTTACAATGTATACAGATATCATTCTTTCTTAAAAATGTAGAGAGTTTCGCCCAAAGTATGGTTTTATTCGAAAATAATAGAGCTTTATGTGACGAAGGACAAATTGAGATTTATAAATCTATTATTAAGGAGGTGTGCAAAGATGAGGAAGGTTTTACTTTCACTTTTGCTTTCTCTAATAGTAGTTAGTAATATCGGGGTTCTGTCTTCTTTCCATGATATTATATTTAGTAATAATTCTCATATTTCAGTTTCTAGTCATGGTAGAGGTGGGTGAAATCCAATAGTGCTGTTCACTTCCAGATGAGTTCCAAGGGAGTTTCCAAGTAAATAGATATGAATCAATAAACCAGCCTTAGTAAGGCTGGTTTATTGATTCTCCCCGTTAAAGGGATGAATTGGGTTTTATTATATTTTTAACCTGTAGGGAAGGTATCAGCTTGTAAACTAATGTAAATACCACACCGAACAGGAGGTTTATTGATGTGAAATGGAAACAATTGGAGGAATGCATCGAAGAAAAGCGGAAGGAACTAAATGATTTGGCGAATGAGGTGGGATTGAAGGATCGACGGGTGTTAATCAAGTCCATGGAGTTGGATCGACTCCTTAATAAATACAGTGACTGGAAATATAGCTATCGCAGACAACAGAGCATTCCCCAAAGTTCACAAATACAAGAGAAGCAACACGAGCTTGTCCTATCTTATTAATCTCCAAGTATCATGACAAGATAAACCTAACTTCACCAGGGCTTCTAATACATAGTGGGATATAGAATAAACAAAATAATCTCTATTGCATCTAGTACGCCGCTCTTATCCACGTTGTTCGTACAGTTTATTGTTCTGCGTCTACATCAGAGGGGAAGCCATGTAACATGAAGATATGTATCAAAAAAACCTCCCGATTCACGTTATTGCGTGACTCAGGAGGTTTTTGGGTTTTACTGTTGAAGCTGGCGCAGCACAGTGATTTCGACACGGCGGTTTTTTTGTCGTCCAGCTTCGGTGCTATTGTCACCAACCGGCCGGGTATCTGCGTAACCCGCATACTGAAATCCTGAGGGTGAAAGTTGCTCTCTGTCGAGAAAGAATCGGAGTACGGACAGTGCCCGTGCACCGGAAAGCTCCCAGTTGTCCTTATACGTCGATGAGTTCGAGGAGCGCGTGAACGGAATGTTGTCTGTATGGCCCTCAATGCTAATCGGTGTTTTCAAATCTCGAAATAGACTGGCCAACTTGGATAGCGTGTTGGCAGAGCCTTGCTTGAGTGCAGCTCTACCTTGATCGAATAAAAAGCGGTCATTCAGCGTAATGACAATACCACGCGGCTGATCTGACACAAAAATCTGGTTTTCCAGTTTGTTGTCTGTAATATATTCTTGAATGACACCCATTAGATTTTGCAGCTCTTTTTCCTGCGTGCGGAATGCTTGTTCACGTTCGGTGAGCTTTGTCGATCCAGCTTCCTTTTTATCGGCTGCTGGTTGCTTGGTCGTGGGTGGATTTTTGCTGGTGTAACGATCGGCAGTACCTGTAATGCCCGAGCCTTGCTCCAAAATAGAATCTCCCTTGTGGAAGGTATCCTGGAGGGATTGAACAACGACATCGTATTTTTTAGCATCCAGACTACTCATGGCATACATCACAACGAAAAATATGAGCAGCAGGGTGATCAGATCGGCATAGGTAATCATCCAGCGGTCACGATGGTCTCCGCCGCCTCCTTGACCCCCACGGCGCTTACCGCGCGCTCTCATGGAAGTCCTCCTTTGGAGAAGCGTCCTCTGTGCGTGAGCGACGAGGCGGTTTGCGATCTATATTTTGCTCTGAGCGGATAAAGAACTCCAACTTTTTGCGTACAAGCTTTGGATTCTCTCCGTTTTGGATAGCCAGAATTCCTTGCAGCAGCAAATCCATTGTGATAATTTCACTCTCACTGGCTGCTCTTATTTTGGACGCGATGGGCAGGAAGATCAGATTGGCGCTAGCAACGCCGTATAGTGTTGCGATAAAAGCAACAGCAATGGACGGACCAAGCGCAGTAGGCTCGGTCAGGCTGCCCAGTACATGGATCAGGCCCATGACAGTACCGATAATCCCCATCGTAGGGGCATAACCGCCTGCGGATTCGAATATTTTGGCGTACCCTTCATGTTTGTGTTCAATGGCATCTAACTCAAGCTCTAAAATCTGTTTGATCTGCTCCTGCTCGGTGCCGTCGATGACCAACTGAAGACCTTCACGCAAAAATGCATTCGGATGCTCTGATGAAGTACGCTCTAGCGCAAGCACACCGGATCGGCGTGAGGTGGCAGCCATGGAAACCAAATCTTCTATATATTGCTCCGTAGGATTCTCCTCACGGCTAAATGCCATCCGTAGAGCGGTGGGGATCGTCTTCAGCTTGGAAGCTGGGTAGCTGATCACAACTGCGGCGAAAGTTCCCCCAAATACAATTAGAGCCGATGTACCTTGAAGCAGCCCTGTAAATTCGCCGCCTTCCCATAAGAAGCCACCGATTAATGCTATGATTCCGGCGATGATGCCCAATACGATGGTGATATCCAAAATTTAATTCACTCCTATTCAAGACTTATCGTTTGCATCCGCGGTAAGAAAGAGGTATAATACGGGAACAAACATTCTTATCCAACCATATTTCCCAAGTATCATTGCTCGGGAAATATCGACATAGAGTTACAGATAAAGACGTTAAAGCTCGACTGGTGTAAAATCATGATGTTTCCATTTTAGACGATAAGGGTGATGCAGGGCAATGAGTGATATCGTTGTTAGCGATAAGACTTTTGAAATTCAGTCGGAATTCCAACCTCAAGGCGATCAGCCTCAGGCCATTTTTGAATTGGTAGAGGGAATTGCAGAAGGAAAGAAGCATCAAACGCTATTGGGTGCTACGGGAACAGGTAAGACGTTTACCATCGCACAGACCATTGCCAAGCTGAATCGGCCTACGCTGGTTATTGCACATAATAAGACTTTGGCTGCTCAACTGGCGAGTGAGTTTAAAGAGTTCTTTCCGAATAACTCAGTCGATTATTTTGTCAGCTACTATGATTACTATCAACCGGAAGCATACATTCCGTCTTCCGATACGTATATTGAGAAGGATTCCAGCATCAATGAGGAGATTGATAAACTTCGCCACTCAGCGACAAGCTCTCTGTTTGAGCGTCGTGACGTTATTATTGTAGCGAGTGTCTCCTGCATTTATGGTTTGGGTTCCCCGAAAGAATATTCAAGCTTGCTGCTTTCGCTTAGAGTCGGCATGGAGAAACCCCGCAATCAGATTTTGTCCCGCTTGGTCGATATTCAATATCAGCGGAACGATATCAACTTCGTGCGGGGTACTTTCCGTGTACGGGGGGATGTTGTTGAGATATTCCCGGCTTCCCATGGGGAACACGCTATACGTGTAGAACTGTTCGGGGATGAAATTGAACGAATTACCGAGATTAATGTGCTTACGGGTGAATTGATCGGTGAACGTGATCATATTGCCATTTTCCCGGCATCTCACTTCGTTACTCATGAGGATACGATGAAGGTAGCGTTGGTCAACATTGAACGTGAGCTTGAAGAGCGATTAGCGGAGTTGAAGGAGCAAGGGAAGCTGTTAGAGGCACAACGTTTGGAACAACGTACCCGCTATGATATCGAGATGATGAAAGAGGTTGGTTTTTGTTCCGGCGTCGAGAATTATTCAGGTCCACTGACATTCCGCGAGCGAGGAGCGACACCATATACGCTGATGGATTATTTCCCGGATGATATGCTGATCGTCATTGACGAGTCCCATGTTACGTTGCCGCAGATTCGTGCCATGTATAACGGTGACCAAGCACGTAAGAATGTACTGGTAGAACATGGATTTCGTTTGCCATCTGCATTGGATAATCGCCCGTTGAAGTTTGAAGAGTTCGAGGACAAGGTAAGTCAGATCATCTATGTATCGGCTACTCCAGGACCTTATGAGATGGAGAAATGCGAAACAATGGTACAGCAGATTATTCGTCCTACCGGGCTTCTTGATCCGATTATTGAGGTGCGTCCGAGCAAGGGGCAGATTGATGATCTCATTAGTGAAATACGGCTTCGCATAGAACGTGAAGAACGGGTGCTGGTGACTACACTTACGAAGAAGATGTCTGAAGATTTGACTGACTATTTAAAAGAAGTAGGCATCAAGGTTCGGTATATGCACTCCGAGATTAAGACGTTGGAGCGGATGGCTATTTTGCGGGATCTTCGTCTAGGGACCTTCGACGTGCTAATCGGGATCAACTTGTTGCGGGAAGGCCTCGATTTGCCGGAAGTATCGCTGGTCGCGATTTTGGATGCGGACAAAGAAGGCTTCCTGCGTTCTGAACGCTCTCTGATTCAGACGATCGGACGGGCAGCACGGAACAGTGACGGTCGTGTTATTATGTACGGCGATAAGATTACCGATTCTATGGATAAAGCGATAAAGGAAACGGAACGTCGTCGTGCGATCCAAATTCAGTATAATGAAGAACATGGGATTACCCCGCAAACCATCCGTAAAAAGATTCGTGATGTTATTGAAGCAACCAAGGTGGCAGAGTCTAAGAATGATTACCTTCCTAATGAGACGGGTAAACTTTCCAAGAAGGAGCGTCAATCACTCATTCAGCGTCTGGAAGCAGAGATGAAAGATGCCGCCAAGAACCTACAGTTCGAGCGGGCAGCCGAGCTGCGTGATGCTTTGCTGGAGTTGCGAGCTGATTAAACATTGAGAATAAGCTAGAAGCAAAACATATGAAAATAAAATGTTTGATTGCTTTGCTTTTAAAAATAGTGAGGGCGGCCTATGTGGTCGTTCTCTTTGCGATATATCACTTCCATGGGATAATCCAATGCGATATAGCATGACGTGAACTACGGCTAAGGAGATGAAACATTTGGCGAATGAAAGCATCATCATCAAAGGCGCACGCGCGCATAATCTCAAAAATATTGACGTGACGATTCCACGGGACAAGTTCGTCGTCCTGACAGGGCTTAGCGGCTCAGGTAAATCGTCACTGGCTTTCGATACGATCTATGCGGAAGGGCAACGGCGGTATGTGGAATCTTTATCTGCGTATGCCCGTCAATTCCTCGGGCAAATGGAGAAACCAGACGTTGATTCGATTGACGGTCTGTCTCCTGCCATTTCCATTGACCAAAAAACAACAAGTCGGAATCCGCGTTCTACTGTCGGAACGGTTACCGAAATCTATGACTACCTGCGGTTACTGTTTGCTCGGGTGGGTCATCCTCATTGTCCTGAACATGGCATTGAAATTACTTCACAGACCGTTGAACAGATGGTAGACCGCATTTTGCAGTATCCTGAAAAGACAAGACTTCAGATTCTGGCTCCATTGGTATCCGGCCGCAAAGGTGAACATAAAACACTGTTCACGGATATAGCCAAGCAGGGCTTTGTACGGGTACGTGTGAATGGAGAACTACGTGAATTATCTGAGAAGATTGAGCTGGAAAAGAACAAGAAGCACTCGATTGAAGTGGTCGTAGACCGCATCGTAGTTAAAGAAGATGTGCGTGCGCGTCTGTCTGACTCTATTGAGACGGCACTGAATCTTTCAGGTGGGCAGTTGCTTGTAGACATTATGGGGCAAGAGGAGTTGCGTTTCAGCTCCAACTTTGCATGCCCTATTTGTGGATTCAGCATAGATGAACTGTCTCCAAGAATGTTTTCCTTTAATAGTCCGTTCGGCGCTTGTCCAGATTGTGATGGGTTAGGAGTTAAAATGGTAGTTGATCCTGATCTGCTCATTCCCGATCCTGAAAAAAGTGTGGAAGATGGAGCGTTTCAGGCTTGGAGTGGTGGAACTTCCACTTATTATCCTCAATTTTTACAGTCAGTATGCGAGCACTACGGTATTCCGCAGGACATTCCTGTTAGTCAATTGACGACAGAACAAATGAACCTCATTTTACATGGAACGGGTGAGCAGAAGATCCGTTTCCGCTATGAGAATGATTTTGGTCAACGTAAGGAAGCCTATGTGACCTTTGAGGGGATTATCCCCAATCTGGAGCGTCGTTATCGTGATACGGCTTCTGAAGGTATACGTGAATTTATTGAAGGCTTTATGAGTGCAAAGCCATGTAACACCTGTAAGGGACACCGACTGAAAAAAGAAAGTCTGTCGGTAACCATTCAAGAGCGTAATATAGCTTTTGTGACAGCTTTGTCTATCGGTGAAGCTTCAAACTTTTTCCATACACTGGAGCTGAGTGAGAAGGAGAAGTCGATTGCCAATCTCATTTTAAAAGAAATTAACAGCCGTCTGGGATTCCTCGTTAACGTTGGTCTGGAATACCTGACTTTAAGTCGTGCGGCAGGCACGTTGTCAGGCGGTGAAGCACAGCGTATCCGGCTGGCGACACAGATCGGGTCCAGTCTGATGGGTGTGCTTTATATTTTGGACGAGCCTAGTATCGGGCTGCATCAGCGAGATAATGACCGTCTGATAAGTGCTTTGGAGCATATGCGGAATCTCGGCAATACGTTGATTGTGGTGGAGCATGACGAAGATACGATGATGGCGGCGGACTATATCATTGATATTGGGCCAGGAGCTGGAATCCATGGTGGGATGATCATGTCGCAGGGGACTCCGCAGGAAGTTATGGAAGACCCGAATTCCTTAACCGGGCAGTATTTGAGCGGACGTAAGTTCATTCCGGTCAATACCGAGCGGCGCAAGCCTGCTGATAAATGGCTGGAGATTCGCGGAGCCAAGGAGAACAATCTCAAAAATGTGAATGTCAAAATTCCGCTGGGTGTTTTCTCAGCTGTTACTGGTGTATCCGGCTCTGGAAAATCGACACTGGTCAACGAAATTTTGTACAAAACGTTGGCGCGTGATCTGAACCGGGCGAGAGTACGTCCAGGGCAGCATAAAGAAATTCGCGGACTAGAACATATCGAAAAGGTTGTTGAGATCGATCAATCGCCAATTGGCCGTACACCGCGTTCCAATCCTGCAACGTATACTGGTGTATTTGATGATATCCGTGACTTATTCTCGCAGACGAACGAGGCCAAAGTACGAGGCTACAAGAAAGGCCGCTTTAGCTTTAACGTTAAGGGAGGTCGTTGTGAAGCTTGTAGAGGCGACGGCATCATCAAGATTGAGATGCATTTTCTGCCGGATGTGTATGTTCCATGCGAAGTGTGTAAAGGCAAGCGTTATAACCGGGAGACCCTAGAGGTTAAATACAAAGGGAAAAGTATTGCCGATGTGCTGGAGATGACGGTAGAGGATGCAACGGAGTTTTTTGAAAATATTCCGAAGATTCATCGCAAGATCCAGACACTGATGGATGTAGGTTTGGGGTATATCAAGCTGGGTCAGCCTGCGACTACCTTGTCTGGCGGTGAAGCACAGCGTGTGAAGCTGGCCTCCGAATTGTATCGTCGCAGCACAGGCAAAACCATTTATATTTTGGACGAGCCGACAACCGGTCTGCATGTTCACGATATTGACCGATTATTGACGGTGCTGCATCGTTTGGTTGATTCAGGAGAGACGGTGCTGGTCATTGAGCATAATCTGGATGTGATTAAAACAGCCGATTATCTGATTGATTTGGGACCAGAAGGCGGAAGCGGCGGTGGAACGATCTTGGCTACCGGCACACCGGAGCAACTTGTGAAAGTCGAAGAATCCTATACAGGTCGATACTTAAAGCCGATCCTTGAACGGGATACAGAGCGTAGCCAAGCGCTTCAGACAGTCGATCTATAGATACCGTTTAACATAGTTTTAAAAGCCCTGCATAGGCAGGAAGGCAGAATACGAGCTACTGTATTGATGCCTTCGCCTTGGCAGGGTTTTATTTTTTTTGTAAAAAAAGAAAACTTTTATCAAATTCCTGCGTTAAAGCATGTGACACATAGTTTACCAAGCGCTGGAATAATAAATCTATACGTATATTCATCGACAGAAAGTCTCTGAGTAGGCTCTAAATTTTGGAGTTTTGAATGTTTAGGCTCGGGCTTGAAGAGGTAAATATATAAATCATGATTATATAGCATCATACGAAGTTCCGTGCCCGCGTGACAACCATTACAAGTTGAAGCGAAACCGTCTGTAGTTTTATCACATCTAAGGTTCATACAACATCTCTGAGGAAGTCATGAAGGGAGCTGGAACGCTTGAAGGTTAAGCAAAGTAGAGTTTTACGTACACGTGTGTATACATGGGCAGCAGGAGCTGCTTTGGCGGCATGTTTGATGGGTTATAGTGCTGCACCGTCCTATGCCTCCGAGGTGTCCGAGGCGTTTGCGCCCAAACAAGCCGAAATCGAAACAAGTGCAGCAATTGGCAGTATTAAGGATTTAGAAAACGCTCATGATTACATTCAACCCGCAGCGAATGGTGGGTTTTTAATGCTGAACGTCGAGGACGATACAGAAGCAAGTGTAGTACACGTCACATATGGCAAGCTGGACAGTTCTGTGGAGGCTATATGGAAACATCAGCAGGACCTGAACGTACAACCCGGAACAAGCAGCAGGGGAGTCCAGCGGGAGACGTCGGATGGTGGCTTGCTGTTTCTGATTGATTATACAAAACCGAACGGAATACGAGAGGTGCAGGCTTCACGATTGGACGAGGGTGGAAACACCTTGTGGTCCAAAACATTACCCACAGATGGCTTGATCTCTCATGGGCAGGATTCTCAGGTTGGTTTGGAGACACTGGAGGATGGCAGTTTCCTGGTCTCCTATCTAAACCTTGCGGAGCAGTCCTTCACTGTACTCAAATACACTGAAACTGGCGATCTACAATGGAATCGAACGACGGCCGGAGTGACCTCGGGTTGGCTGGTCGGCAGTCACAATGGATATTATGCGCTTTTGAACAGCTCAGATGGTCCCGTTGGGGTACAAGCAGATGTATATGGTCGCGATATTCGTGACATCCATCTGGACTTAGGATCAGGTAAAGAAATTGCCGCAGTACGTGAGTTGCCGAGCGGTCATATTGCTGTAACAGGGCTTAAAGGAAACAGCAAGCGTACACAGGTGCTTAGTAATGGTCTGCAATTATTTAGTAATACAGAGGACTATGCGGCTGACCGGGTGTATCTGCCTGAGGAGCAGTTGTATGTCCAGTTCAGTGATCAATATGATCCACTGGGTAAAACCACGAAGATGCATGGCATCACCATTACAGGCCTGAAAGGAAACGGTACGAAGGTGTGGGAAACGAGGACTCATTATAAGGAGGATAATTCCTTCGGCATCCGATACGATACGGGATTGATATACAAGATACCTTCAGGCTACGTGGTGGTGACATCTACAACAGGAGCTCATAAGCCAACAGTACTGGATTTTGCGAAAATATTGATACCGGAGTAATCCGGTGTCTTTTTTTGTGAAATTGAGGGAAAGGATATTGCGAGGTTGTATGACGATAAGAAACAGCCTGCTTGTATATGTGATACAAGCAGGCTGTTAATAGACTCTATATTTAGGATGCAACGTGGCTGGATTGTAAAATGGCAGACAGCTTTTCCTGGAAAGTCGGAATACCTACACGCTGTACATATGCGTAAAAGCTTTCGCCAGCGCTCCTATTTTCTTTGTAGAACAGAATGAGCTCTGCCAGTACAGGTCCAACCTGATCCCCGCGTACGCGACCTTTGAGCGCCTTGTTAAACTGGGCGCCTGCTCCAAGCGCTCCGCCGACAGCGATATCGAACGCGTCGACCAAGCCTTCCGGTGTCTTAATAAGCGAGCCTTGCAGACCAATGTCCGCAATATGCTTTTGACCGCAGGAATTCGGGCAACCGATAAAATGAATGCGCACTTTTTCATCCAATTGTACGTGCTGATCCAAATACTCGGCAACGTCAACCGCCCGTTTTTTGGTTTCCACTATCGCCAGATTGCAAAACTCATTTCCTGTGCACGATACTGTACGGCTCATAAAATGCTTGGGCTGTGGTGTCAGGCGTTGCAGCACGGGGGCTTCCAGTAGTTCATCCACTTGCTCATCCGGCACGCCGCTCAGCAAAATATTTTGCGACATCGTGGTACGAATCTGACCATCGCCATAGCGGTCAGCCAGGTCGGCCAGTTCATGTAACTCATCAGCACTAAGGCGACCGACAGGCACGTTCAGACCGACATAGTTCAGACCTTTTTGAGTTTGAGGATGCACACCGTCAAAATAGGCGGCTTGCCAGCCAATCGTTTTGTCCTCGCCTCGTCCGGGCATTTCACCGATGTACTCGGTGAGCTTAGTCAGAAATTTGTCTGGGCCCCAATCGGCAACGAGGAATTTCAAGCGGGCATGGTGCCGCTTTTCCCGATAGCCATAATCACGGAAAATGGTGGTGACAGCAATAGCAACCTTCAGTACTTCCTCAGGACGAACAAACAAATCCAGAGACTGTGCCATATGTGGCTTGGCGGACAAACCTCCACCAACCATCACATGGAAGCCGATCACTTCTTTTCCGTCGAGGATCTTGGTGGCCGGAGTGAAGGACAGGTCGTTAATTTCAGCCTGTGCATTGTTGTACGTATTACCGGAGATAGACATTTTGTACTTACGTGGCAGATTGGAGAAGTCTCGATTTAATAAGAAAAAGCGGTTTACTTCATCTACAATCTCCTGGGTATCCACCAATTCATTGGGATCGATGCCAGCCAGCGGATTACCGACAATGGTACGCGGGCAGTCTCCACAGGCTTCAAAGGAATACAAATTGACTTTTTCCAGTCTTTCGAAAATATCGGGCAAGCTTTCGACCGTCAGCCAGTGAAATTGAATCGCCTGGCGAGTGGTGACATCCACAAGACCGCGTCCATATAGCGCGGATATGTCCGCCAATGCATGTGCCTGTGCTGAAGTCATGATCCCTGTGTTGATGCGGACCCGCATCATGAAATGACCATCCTTGGGCTTTTGCTGATATACCCCAGCCCATTTGAAACGGTCCATATCGTCCGCAGAGATCGAGTCATAGCCTTCGTTGGCATAGTTTTCAATAATGGTACGGATAACGTCGAGACCGTCCTTTTCCAGCTTGACTAACTCGAATTTGTTAAGCTTATCGGGATGAGCGTTCCAGATTGGTTCGTAGGCCATTCTTTTAACCTCCTGTAGGTGCTTATTTATACTTTAGTGTTTTGGATAGAGGATTCATGATTTTATTCTTTATTTCCGACAATAAAACTAAGATATAATGTGATGGTATCACAGTTGGTTATGCCCGTAAACGAAGGAATGACCTAAACGGTATAACGATTATTTATCGTTTTTGCTTATTTTTTTGATATAAGGATTTGGAAAATTTATAATATAAATAGCATGAGAGGACAGGGATGTAGCAAACGGCGCCTTTTAGAAAAAGATAGGGCTTAAAGCGATTGTATACGTGTCCCCTCTATGGTAGATTTGGACTAACTGATAGAACAGGGTCATGTAAGAGAGGAAATGGTGAGTATATGCGTAAGATGGGGAAAAGGGCAGTTGTTCTGGCTTTGGGCAGCGCTCTATGTATTTCTGGAACGGCAGGTGCAGCCAGCAGTGGGACTGCGTTAAAGGCCAAAGTCATTAATGGTGGGGTCTATGTTAATGTAAGCGATATGAATAAAGCATTAGGAACCAGCGGCGCATATAACAGCGCAAATGGTACATATACGTTATCGGCCGATCGTGTGCCGCAGGTGGTTAAAAATGTATCTCCTTCTGTGGTCGGTATCATTGGCCGTTCAGCCACGGGAGAGACCGTAGCAGGAGGAGATCGATACAACCTGGCTCACGGCACGGGTGTTATCATTCGTACCGATGGATGGATTGTGACGAATGCACATGTTATCGAAGGATTAGGTGATGCCGTGGTCGTAACCTCGGACGGAAAATCTTACGGAATCACCGACAGCTACAGCGATCCGATCAGTGATTTGGCATTAGTCAAAATCAAGGCAAGCGGCCTCAAACCCGCCACCTTGGCAGCTTCAACGAACAGTCTACAGGTAGGTGAGCAGGTAGTGGCTATTGGTACGCCTATATCCTTTTCACTTCGCAATTCGGCAACCTCAGGTGTTGTTAGCGGGCTGAACCGTGGTGTCAACGCTGCTTATCGTTTGATCCAAAGTGATACCGCGATCAATCCTGGTAACAGCGGCGGTCCGCTGGTCAATCTCAAGGGTGAGGTCATTGGAATCAATACGATGAAATTCTCGGCGGTCGGCATTGAAAATATGGGCTTTTCGATTCCGTCGGATACGGTGAAATATGTCATCGGCCAATTTTTCAAATACGGAGAGGTTCGGCGCGCCAGTCTTGGTCTGAGTCTGGAAGAGAGCTGGTCAGCTATCGTTGGTTTACCTACCGAGGACCCTCTGAAAGTTACGAAAATTACCTCAGCCAATGCCATTCAGGCCAAAATCAAGGAAGGCGATGAGCTGTATAGCATTAACGGTAAGCGTGTGGCTTCGGCCATTGATGTCAATGAGCTGCTTAAAAACTATCAACCAGGTCAAACGGTGAGTGTACTAATGCAGTCGGACGGTGATATTGTGAAGCGCAAGCTAGTACTGACACAGGATAATGGTGAAATCTATGAGTCCATTCAGTCTGGAGAAGATGGTGAAGATTCGAACGGTTCGGAGGCCGCTGAAGATGGCGGCGTAGCGCTTCCTAAGGAAACATCGGAGCCAGCTCAAGGGGCAACTACTGGAAAGTGAACAATTACGGCACTTGAATCTATAAAATAAAGCTAAAGGGAGATTTACTGTGAAGCATATTCAAAGAAAAATGATGCGTAAGCTGGGGGTCGGCGCTGTCGCATTGTCCCTTCTGCTTTCCGCTTTGCCAGCAGTTGCAGCAGATCATGATAAAACCATGCTGGAATTGCGGTTGCAAAGCGGCAGCAATACAGCCATCGTGAACGGCCATAATGCCAATATTACGAAGCCATATTCAAAAAGTGGTGCACTGATGGTTCCAGCTGGTATTTTTAAAAAGGCATTTAACAGCAAAATTCGATTGGCTGAAGATAATGTGGTTAAAATCACTAGCGGAACTCATGTTGTATCGCTGACCATTGGTAGCCGTACTGCTTGGGTGAGAGGTCACAAGGTGACACTTCCAGCTCCACCGGAAATGTCATCAGGTATTCTCATGGTGCCTCTGCGTCAAGTAGCAGAAGGGCTTGGCGGTAAGTTGGAGAAGAACGGCGCCGGAATCACTATCCGGATGGAAGCACAAGAAGAGGCGGGCACGGTAGCTGAAGAGACACCGAACATTGATAATGATGAGGGCAAGACGCAGATCGGGAACAGTTACTATGGCTGGTCTATGAACTATCCAACAGGTCTCGTCATCGGTCAGGGAGGTGGAGATGAGAGTATCTCCACTTTTATGGATGAGAACAGTGCCTACTATATGGAGGTGCACACAGCGTCACAGCCGGTTCCACTGAATGCGGACGATCTGTTGCAACAATTAGTGCAGGCAGCCAAGGAAACGGGAGAAACTGTGATCGATCGAAAATCCTTCCCGAAAGCGAAGGTACCTTATGCTCGTGTCATTACGAAGGATGGGGACGGCGTACTGTGGGAAAATCGTCAGTACTATGATAACGGGCGATTGTATGTAGTTTATTTTTCCGATGCTAAAGCAACGAATTATAAAGATCTGGCTCAGTATGCGGGACTGTTAAATTCCTTCAAGACCTCTTTTAATGCGCAGGATAAAAGTATTAAAGACTTGTCCACTGTCGTAGGAGGCACACGCGAGGCCGGAAATCCAGACTACGGTGTGTCACTCAGCATACCCGCAGGCTGGAAAATGGACGATCAACGGATGCAATATGAAAGTAATGATGGATCGAGCTTCCGCATGAAAATAACCTCGGCTCCAGCGGATGGAAAGTTGGAGAACTGGGGCCAGCAACTGCAAAAATGGCTGAGCGATTCATTTGTGTCTACGGCTTATGAGGCACAGAAGACGTATCCGCTGGAGGTTGCAGGCGTTCAAGGATTAGTACAGGAGTACCGCTATAATTTTGGCGATGGATGGGTCAAAGAGTACAATGTGCTGATTCAGCAAAATGGATACCGCTATTTGGCTGAATACGCAGTGCCTGAAAAAGTAAGCAAAGGAAATGATCAGTTCAATGCGCTCATTTCCTCGCTTCAAATCGATTTTCAAACCGTAGCAAGTAACTTTGGACAGTTGGAAGAAGACGACTATTTGACGGACAAAACGAAAACGGTCAAAAAGACGTCAAAAGCCTATGAATATACGGTGAATATCCCACGATATTGGACCGCGATTAGCGATCAATTTGAATTGGGTGATGTAGAGTACCAGTTTACCGGAGGACGTTTTTCCATCAAAATCGACAACGACCAATCATTTGAACTAACGGTATCCCAGCTCAAGGACTTCTATGATAAGCAAGCAAAGAACTACAAAAACCTCAAAGTTGAGGAAGTTAAGGACGTAACGTTTGCTGGTGTTCCGGCAGTGTCCTTTACATTCCATCGTATAGAGGAAGGCATTGGATACACGGGCCACCAATTGGTTTTGGAACGTGACGGAAAAACGTATACTGTGACAACAACATTAAATGATGCGAACAACACGGCTGTACAGTCTAACGCACTGGATTCGACGTTAAATTCGTTTAATTTTGTGAAGTAGAAGGTGTAGGTAAAAGATTAGCGAGGTTGTGGGGGAAGCGCTACGCGTGCCATTTGAGCCTACGAGCGCTGACGCTTCTTCGGATTCAAATGGCCCGCTTCACTGGCGCCCGCCAAATACCGCCAATCTTATAATGAGTGAAGTAAGCACTAGGGAAGTCTATACGGATTTCCCCGTATAGGAGGAATCCAAAATGATTACGCTAAAAGCAGTCGACAAACATAATTGGGAAGCATGTGCCGAACTTGAACCGACACCTGAGCAAAAAAGATTTATGGTATCTAACCTTTTTTCGATTGCGGAATGTCAGTTTTTAGATGGATTTTTATCTAAAGCAATTTATAATGATGACGAATTAATTGGTTTTACAATGTATGGTTTAGACCCGGATGACGGAAATTACTGGGTTTACCGATTTATGATTGACGAAAGATTTCAAGGTCAAGGTTATGGCTACAATGCGATGTTGCTGGTTATCGACGAAATAAGGAAAGCCAGTGATAGGACGGATGTTATCATGATTGGGTATAAACCAGACAATGAACTAGCTAGAAAGCTATACAGTAAATCAGGCTTCAGGGAGAAGGGAATATCACCCTGGGGAGAAATGCTTGCGAAGTATAGGTTTGCCTAGTTAATGATAGGATGACTCACCTCCAAAGCACCGCTTGACGGGATTGGAGGTGTTTTTAGTATTATTTTTTAAAGGAATCGCTTGGAAAGTGTAGAAGCTTAGGTCGCAGTCTGGTACACTAGATTAGTTACAAGATAAGAATGATTCTGCCGCAGATGTTTGTGATGCGGATTTTTTGAGTTGGATGTAATTCACGCGAGGAACCGATGGTTCAGTGTGTGGATGATCGGACAAGATGATAGAGACGGATAGGATTTAAAATATGATTCTTAGTAGGCTTCCATTCCCCTGACCATGATCAGCTTTGGAATGAGTCTATGGAACATCCATGAGATTACCAAGTAAGCAGCATAGCTGCCCTGAAAACAACGATTATTCCTCGGGGGATCATTCGTTTTCAGCATATGGGGAGGGCAATAATGAAATCAGCAGTACGAAGAGAAGATGTTGAGCTTCTGGCACCAGCCGGTGACTGGGATTGTATGCGTGCGGCGGTGGCAAACGGGGCTGATGCGATCTTTTTCGGGGTGGAAAAGTTCAACGCACGAGCACGGGCGAATAATTTCCGCATGGAGGAACTGCCTGAAATTATGGCGTTTTTGCATAGCTATGGGGTTAAAGGTTTTTTAACATTCAATATATTGGTATTTGAAAACGAGTTGGAGGACGCTAAGGAGCTGGTCGATGCCTGTATTGATGCTGGAGTCGATGCCTTAATTGTCCAGGATATGGGCCTGGTGAAAATGATCCGCGACATTTCACCGGATTTTCCGATTCATGGTTCTACCCAAATGACGATCACTTCGCCGGAAGCGGTAGAGTTTACAAAGCCGTACAATATGGAACGGGTCGTGCTTGGACGCGAAAACAACCTGAAACAGATCCAAAAGATAGGCGATCAGGCGAGACTTCCAATGGAGGTATTCGTACATGGAGCGTTATGCGTATCTTATTCTGGCCAATGCCTGACTTCAGAAATGTGGGGCGGCCGCTCTGCTAACCGTGGTGAGTGTGCACAGGCATGTCGTTTGCCTTACGATCTGATGGTGGATGGAGAGCAGAAACCAATGGCAGATGTGACGTATCTGCTGTCACCTAAGGATCTGGCAGCGATTGACTTGATGCCTGAACTGATCGACGCGGGTGTTGTTTCTTTTAAAATTGAAGGGCGACTGAAAACACCTGAATATGTGGCAAATGTGGTCAGCAAGTACCGCAAGGCCATTGATAAGTATTTTGATGGCGATACGTCCAAGACCAGCAAAGAAGATATCCGCGAGCTGCAGCAGAGCTTTTCACGCGGCTTTACGCACGGTTTTCTCGAAGGAACCAATAATAAGAAGCTGGTTGACGGTACGTTTCCGAAAAGCCGTGGGGTGTATCTGGGCCGAGTGGAACAAATCCTTCGTGATGGCGTAGTATGCCGTATTGATGCCCCGCTCAAGCGTGGCGATGGGATTGTATTCGATGCGGGAGATCCCACGCAAAAAGAAGAAGGCGGACGCGTATACGATATCCGCCGCAAAGGCGTGAAGATTGAAGGCGAAGCCGGAGAAGGCTGGATCATCGACATCGTAGCGGGACGCAACGATGTGGATCTGCGCCGTGTGCACGTGGGCGACCGCATTTGGAAGACCAACGACCCAGCGCTGGACAAACGTCTGCGCCAGTCGTACGACACGGACAAGCCGTACCGGGTCTTCCCGGTACATGTGCGGGTCAGCGGCTCCCCAGGGCAGCCGCTGTCGACATGGTGGACCGACGTGCAGAAAGGCACAACGGTCCGCGTGGACTCCGAGCTGGAGCTCGAAATTGCCCAGAAGCGTCCGATGACGCATGAACTGCTCGAAGAGCAGTTCGGCCGACTGGGCGGAACGGTGTTCCAGCTGGAAGAACTGGACGTCCATCTGCATGGGGACGTCATCGTGCCGATGCGCGAGCTGAACGGTATCCGCCGTCAGGCGGTGGAACTGCTCGCGGGCGAGCGTCCCAAACCGCCCGTGTACACGAAACGGGCGGTCGAGGTGTATGACGATGCATCGGCTCCGGCATCGTCTGTGGCACGCGGTCAGGCAGAGCTGACCGCGTTGTGCCGCAGCCTCCCTCAGGTGGAGGCTGCGCTCGAGGCCGGCGTGGAATTCATCTACGCCGACTTCGAGTTCATCAAGCAATTCCCGGCAGCCGTAGAGGCTGTGCACGCTGCAGGCCGCCGAATTGCGCTGGCGACCCCGCGTATTCACATGCCGGGTGAAAATGGCTACCACAACAACATCCTGCGCTTGAAGCCGGATGCTGTGTTGGTACGCAATCCAGGGGCACTGTATTTCTACTTGCGACATCGGTTGGAGAACCCGGACGCACATCACCCGCAATTGATTGGTGACTTCTCGCTGAACATAGCCAACCATAAAGCGGCTGATCTGTTCCTGGATTCCGGCTGCGACCTGGTTACGCCTTCGTACGATCTGAACATTCAGCAAATGGTCGATATGCTCAGACGTACACGTACTGATAAGCTGGAGATCGTGATCCAGCAGCATATGCCAATGTTCCATACTGAACATTGCGTATACTGCACCTTTATGAGTGAAGGCACCGACTACACTAACTGTGGACGTCCATGTGAGGACCATCGCGCATCCCTGCGTGATCGAATTGGTATGTCTCATCCGGTCCGTGTGGATGAAGGCTGCCGCAACACGGTGTACAACGCGATTGAGCAATCCGGCGCGGAATATCTGTCCAACTTCCTGGAGCTGGGCGTGTCCCGTTACCGCGTGGAATTTTTGGAGGAGACACCGGAGCAAGTGCATGAGGTTATTGATCTCTATAACCGTGCCCTGCGCGGAGAAATCAGTGGAACACAAGTATGGAAGACGCTGAAAGCGACGAATCAGTTGGGTGTTACACGTGGGCAGCTGGTGAAGTAAAAGGATGCTATAGGTTATCACAGTTATTTATTTTGATATTCGAACGTAGAAAAAGAAAAAATAGGGTATGTGCTTTGAGAGCACATACCCTATTTTTATCAATAAGTCCATTTGAAATACTATGAATCTCGTATTGTTATACTTTCTGGACTTTCGTTTTTTTGGAAAAAACAATGAATTTTTGCCCGACATAATTAATTAAAGTATAGAAGATATTCCCGATTAGGATGGACAGATTGCCTAAAATTGCATTGTTTTTAATACTCAGACTTGAGATCAGGAAGTGGCTGATTAGATAGCTGAGACAATACGATAGTAAATAGCATATCAATATGATAAAGACAAACTTCCAAATGGTCTGTCCATGGCTTGCATTGTTTTTGAAAGTAAATCTTTTGTTTAAGAAATAGCTTACAGTGGCACCTACAGAATTACCAATAAAGGTCGATAACCAGTAGTTAGTCCCTAAAGTATTAAAGAGCAGGAACATGACGGACATGCCGCATATTGTATTTAGGACACCTACGACAAGAAAACGGAAAAAGCTATTCTGAAATAAAGTCAAATTAGTCACCTGTTCGCATCTGTTTATTGGACAGCCACAGCTTCCCTCTCACTATTTTTCACTTTTTTTGTGTTTTCAGTATCTAGGGTGCTCTGGGAATCTAATAGGGTCTCAATAATATATTTGGGTCTTTGTTTTACCTCTTTATATATTTTACCGATATATTCGCCAATGAGCCCCAGTGCTACAAGTTGCAGACCACCTATGAACCAGATGGACAACATTAAAGAAGACCAGCCCCAGACAGTGGTTCCAAGGAGCTTACTAATAATGGTATACACAGCTATTAATAAGCTTATGCCAAACATTGCAAAACCTACCGCTGAGATAAGCCGGATTGGGGTTATACTAAATGAAGTGATTCCATCGAAAGCAAAAGCGAGCATTTTCTTTAAAGGATATTTGGATTCTCCTGCAAAGCGTTCATGTCGATCGTAATAAACTTCAGTAGACTTATAACCTATTAACGGAACTAGACCACGTAAAAAGAGATTTACCTCTTTAAAGTTGCTTAATTCCTGGAGAACTCTTTTGCTCATTAAACGGTAATCCGCATGATTGTATACAATATTGACTCCCATTTTACTCATAACACGATAAAAGCCTTGGGCTGTTGAACGCTTGAAGAATGTGTCGGTGGTTCTACTTTTTCGAACCCCATATACGATGTCATAACCTTCTTTGAACTTTATTATAAATTCTCGGATGGCATTGAGATCATCCTGCAGGTCAGCGTCAACGGATATCACACAATCAGATGTCTCTTTAGCTTCCATTAACCCAGATAATAGGGCGTTTTGATGGCCGGCATTTTTCGCCAATTTGAGACCACTGACAAAAGGATTTTTTAGATTATATGATGCTATGATGTCCCATGTTTTATCACGGCTACCATCATCAACAAACAACATTTTACTATGTTTAGAAATGAGCTGGCTCTCTGCCAACTCCTCAAGAATGACCGTAAGTCTGCTTATAGTTTCAGGCAGTACCTCTTCTTCGTTATAACAGGGAATAACTAACGTTAAAACAGGGTTACTGATTATTGAATCCAAAGAACTCTCTCCTCAAATTTTGGCATATCTGGTACTCAAATTTCTATTCTTTTTAGTTTATAATATGGTTTACTTAAATTATATAACATTGCAATGACTAAGTGCTATAATAAACTATTAGCAATTTACAAACGTTAATCGAATTATTGAATAATTTAGTGAGTTTTGTTGAAAAGGAGTTTTAACCTATGAAAATCCGTAAAGCAATTATTCCTGCTGCGGGATTAGGAACCCGGTTCCTTCCTGCTACGAAAGCCATGCCTAAAGAGATGCTTCCCATTGTAGACAAACCAACAATTCAATATATTATTGAAGAGGCTGTTGCATCTGGTATAGAGGATATCATTATCGTTACTGGTAAAGGCAAAAGGGCGATTGAGGATCATTTTGACTACTCCTTTGAGCTGGAGCATAATTTGACTGCGAAGGAAAAATGGGATCTGCTCAATGAAGTGCGTAAACCATCGGAGATGGCAGATATCCACTATATTCGTCAAAAGGAACCTAAAGGGTTGGGGCATGCCATCTGGTGTGCACGTAAGTTTATCGGTGACGAACCTTTTGCCGTCCTTTTAGGGGATGACATCGTTGAGTCTGAGAATCCGTGCCTCAAACAGATGATAGACGTGTTCGATGAGTATCAGCGTTCTGTTGTAGGTGTAAAACAAGTGGATTGGAACGAGGTACATCGTTACGGCATAGTTGAAGGTCATGCACTTACTTCCAAAATCTCTGAAGCGGAACGATTGGTAGAAAAGCCAAAGAAGGAAGAAGCAACCTCCAACTTGGCGATCATGGGACGTTATATCTTGACGCCTGATATTTTTGATATCCTGGGTCAGCAATCTGCGGGAGTAGGCGGGGAGATTCAGTTGACGGATGCATTGTCCAAACTGGGAGAAAAGAATCCGATCCTGGCCTACGAATTTGACGGGAATCGCCATGACGTTGGCGAGAAATTGGGATTCATTGAAACAACGATCCATTATGCTCTACAGCATAACGAAATCAAGAATGAAGTACTGGCTTATATGAGACAGGTTATTGAAGATATTGATCAACAAAAATAAACACCTCACCAAACCTCTCTTTCTCCAAATAAAAAAGAGACTACCGGATGATATAACATCATCTGATAGTCTCTTTTTCTATACTATTTCTCCGATTTTAACTGAGCAATTTGCTCCCTCTCCTTCGGATTAGCTTTAATCAGCTTATCGTACAATGCTTTGTCATCCTGTCCCTGCTGTTGCAGAGCGGCGATATAGTAGCGGGCGACCTCACGATTCGTAGCATCACTCAAATCGTCCTTCAGACCGTTTTTCAGGATGCTGGCAGCCTCTGCAGGCTTGCCTGACATGAATTCAATTTTGCCAGTGCTGAGCGCAATACCTGGAGTTATCTCAAAAGTACGTGTCAACTGAATTTCAGGTGGAACCGTCTTAATATGAGCTACCCCATCCAGAACCTGCTGGTAAGCAGCAAGGCCTGCTTGGAAATATTTCTGCTCCTTGGCGGTGTCCTTCTGTTCACGTGCCTTATCACCAATAGAGTAAGCTTGAGTAATCAACATGTTGTACCAGTCATTGTCCCATTTGAAGTTGGAAATGTTATTTTCCAAAATACTGAAGGCTTGCTCATGCTCACCTTTTGCTTTTAAAAGGTTAACTTTGGAGTTATACATGATTTTATTATACGGTTCTGCCTTCAGGCCCGTATTAAGTACCTCTATTGCAGCATTATAAAATTCCTCTTTTTTCGTTTGATCATACACATTCTTGTACAGTGCAGCCAATCTTATAACCGAATCTGGGTGCGTAGGGCGAAGTTCAAGATCCTTATTAATGGCACTTTGGATTTCCTCAAAAGATGTGCTGACCGCCATGATCTGTTTGGCATATGTGGCAGCATTGGCCGATTGCACGAAGCGGAGACCTGCAAAAAGCACCACAATGCTTAGAATGCCGATGACTGCACTATACATGATTCGGAAACCAGAAGTACTCATGGACAAGCGTCTAAGAGGTTTGCTGTCCATAGCAGCAGCCATACCACCGAGACTCATAAATACCAGTATGCCCATGAACACGTAACTCAGATTAAAGTCTAGCAAGCTATGAAGTAAGATCGAAAGCGCCAAAATGAGATACAGAAAGTGAGAATCCCGTTCTTCATCATTTTGTCTAATATAGTTACGAATATATTTGTAGAAAATATATAAGATAAATGACATGAAAATTACAAAACCGAGAATACCAACTTCAACCAGATACTGCATGAAGAAGTTATGGGCCTGACGGCTTGTGTAAGGATAATCTTGGTATTTCTCGTATAAAGTAGCCCAACCGCCGCCGCCGGTGCCAATAACAGGATGATCTTTAATCAATTTGGCAGCATCCTGATAGAATACAAGTCGTTCCAGTACACTATGCTGCCGGAAATTGATATTTTCAAACCGGACCTGGACGTTTTCTGGTAGTACGCTGCGCAGGCCAGTTCCAATAAACAGAAAAGCCAGCAAGCCAATCACCACAACTGATCCGACAGGTAGCCACAGGTTGGATAACTTGCGGGAGGCCCATCCTTTGAGGGCATTTTCTAACTTCGGTGCCAGATAACGTTCAACAAGCCACAGTACGACAGCTACAGCTAGGGAGACACCAATAAGTAACCCCCAAGCCTTCGCAGCCTCTCCGCCGTTGTAGGTCTTGTTGAGTTGTAAACCCATATTTGTAATTGGCGCCAAGATAGATATTGACGCTACACCAGCAATGGCGCAATGTAAAATCCATATAATTTGGCGTGCTGGTTTAAAGAAAAGCAAAAGCAGCACGAATACGACAGGCAACATAACCAGACCGCCCCGTGACAAGGTCAGGAACAGCGAGACCAGAATAGGTACCAACATGAAGCCGTGAATAGCCTTGCCATACCATAGTTTTGATTTCATCAGACAGAAAACGGCAGCGAATAGAAAAGCCATTAGAAAGGCCGCATATGTATTCGCATATTGAAACACGGATGTCAGCCGGAGACCATTTGTATCTGTCATAACTGCATTGGTATAACGATACTGATATACATATTGGGTAAACCAGCCTACCATCTTGCCGGCAATTACCCACTGTCCGAACCAGTTAATAAAGCCAAAGCCTACAATGACATAAGCAACAGTCATAATCAGGTTGTGAATAATCTTATTGCCTAAGCGATCTTGTAGTAGATAGATTGAGATGATAAACAGGGCGGCATATATGCACTGTACCACCACCATATTCATGGCCAAGTAATGCGAAGCTGCTGAAGTCAGTGAAAGCACATAAGACAGGGGAAGCAGTAGTACTAATACAGCCAGCCAATCCCTTTGCTCTTCCAGCTTGAATTTTTTATAATAAGATACGATTGCCAGGATCAACAGAATCGAGGCGATGATAACAGCCCAATAGAGAGGCTTTTCAAAATCGAGCATTTGCCCATTAAAAAGTGCAGCCTGGAAGGGAGCCCAAGCTAAAAACAAAATCATGCCAACAATTAACACCCAAAACATAGCCGGCCTTTTATCGTCACGGGTCGACGTTTTGGCCTGTTTCCCGTATACTGGATTCGACAAGGTTTACAATCTCCTTTTCTTGTAGATACGTCAACATTTTAGCATATCGTAGCTGTTAGAGCCATATCGCAACAAAGAACCTACCAAATTTTTACACTGTTTGATTGTAAGAGACTTACCAAACCATGTTTAAGGTCGTGACACACTCGTATGAATTTAACTGAAAACTTATCAAAAAATTTAAAGTTACTCTGGGAATTGTCTAAAAAAGATATTAAATCTAGATACCTTGGTTCGTTTATGGGGGTACTCTGGGCTTTTATACATCCTATGGTATCTATACTTGTTTATTGGGTCGTATTTCAGGTTGGTTTTAAAAATGTACCTATTGGAGATACTCCCTTTATACTTTGGTTATTAACAGGAATGGTGCCTTGGTTATTCTTTTCTGAAAGCTTAGCAACTGCAACCAATAGTATTATAGAAAACAATTATTTGGTAAAGAAGATTGTTTTCCGAGTTGGTTTGCTGCCGATGGTGAAAATTTTGTCTGCTCTTTTTGTACATGTATTTTTTATCATTGTTCTTTTCATCATGTTTAAAATCTACAATGTTGAATTTACGATTTATAACATTCAAATCCTTTATTATTTATTAGCCACGATTTTTCTTTCCTTGTCCATTTCTTACATAACAGCGACATTAGTTGTT
Organism: Paenibacillus sp. FSL H7-0703; assembly: GCF_038003485.1. NCBI lineage: Bacteria > Bacillati > Bacillota > Bacilli > Caryophanales > Paenibacillaceae > Paenibacillus > Paenibacillus sp. FSL H7-0703. The sequence continues at coordinate 3,922,449 of NZ_JBBOPF010000001.1, forward strand.
TTTGTAAAGGATGTTGGTCAAGTTGTTGCGGTATTTATTCAGCTATTCTTTTGGCTTACGCCGATCTTTTGGAATTTAAATATTGTTGAAGATAAGTATCAGTTTTTCTTTAAACTAAATCCTGTTTTTTATATCGTCGAAGGATATCGGGATACTTTTATTGATCACAAATGGTTCTGGGAGCATCCATCAATGACGATCTACTTTTGGGCTATTGTGATTATCGCAGGTACTATAGGAATCAAAATTTTCAAGAAAATGAAATCTCATTTTGCAGATGTATTGTGAGGAGAAAATGATGAATCAAACAGAATCAGTTGCTGTGGAAGTTAATAATGTCACTAAAATATATAAAATATATGATAATCCCAATGAGCGATTAAAAGAGGCCGTTCATCCCTTTAAAAAAAAGTATCATTCTGAATTTAAGGCCATCAGTGACCTGTCCTTTTCCATAAATAAAGGACAAGCGATTGGTATTATTGGTAAAAATGGTTCTGGAAAATCGACTCTTTTAAAGATGATCACAGGCGTGATTACTCCCACCAACGGAAGCATTAAAGTGAATGGGAAAGTTGCTGCTCTTTTGGAATTGGGCGCGGGCTTTAATCCGGATTTAACAGGAATGGAAAACATATATTTGAACGGAACCCTTATGGGGTATAGCAAAATAGAGATGGATGGTAAACTTGAATCTATTGTATCCTTTGCCGATATCGGGGACTTCATTAATCAACCAGTCAAAATGTACTCCAGTGGTATGTTTGCCCGTTTAGCCTTTGCAGTAGCTATCAATGTTGATCCAGATATTTTGATTGTAGATGAGGCCTTGTCTGTTGGAGATATTTATTTTCAGGCAAAATGTATTACCAAAATGAAAGAGCTCTCCAAAAAAAGTACGGTTTTATTTGTCTCACATTCCATGGATACCATTAAAAGTTTTTGTGATACAGCGCTGCTGATTGATAAAGGACACATGGTCGAAATTGGTCCAGTGAAACGTGTAGCACAAATTTATGAAAACATTGTTAACCAGGAAATTGCAGATATGAAACGTGTTCAATCTTTGGATGTATTTGTTAATTCCGAAACAGATAAGAAGAGTTCGCTGTTGCTATTAGAAGAGGATCCTGCTTTTGCAAAACGTGCTAATGAGTTTCGTTCTGGAACGGGAGATGCGCGCTTTATAAGAGCGGACTTGTTAGTGAATGGAGAAGTTGTGAACCAGGTCCCTTTTGGCGAAATGGTTACTTTGCGTTTATTGGCACAATATTATAAAGATATAGATTCTGAGGGAACCATTGGCTACATGGTTAGAAACCATACTGGTGTCGATGTGTTTGGCATGAATATCTATAATAAAGCAAAATTAGTTCCGAAAATGCAAGCGGGAGGCATTCTGGAGGTTAACTTTAATTTCCGTAATCTGTTATCTGAAAGTGGTAAATACACCATTTCTATTGGTTTGAAGCCTAAGCCTTTTGAGCCTCTTTATTTGGATAGCGTAAGTATAGCAGCTGTTTTTGAGGTTCCTAAGCCAGAGAATAATTACGTACCAGGATTAATATTTGTAGATAACACAATAGATTTGCAAGTCATTAATTAAGGCTGGTGATAAAATGTGTGGGATTTTGTTTTCTAATGTAGCCATAAATAAAGAAGTATTTCTTAATTCTTTAAATATAATGAAACACCGGGGGCCTACGGCCCCACTTTGTGTATATCAGAGTGAAAACTTTATGCTGGGGCATAACAGATTAAGTATCTTAGATTTGGATCGGAGAAGTGATCAGCCCTTTTTCTCTGATGACGGAAGATATGTGATTATATTTAACGGAGAGATTTATAATTATAAAGAATTAGCCTCCAATTATTCAATTCGAATGAGAACAAACTCAGATACTGAACTTTTATTGAAGCTTTATATTCAATATGGTCCCCAAATGTTGAATTGGCTTAATGGAATGTTCAGTTTTATTGTTTTAGACGTCCAGCAGAAATCATTTTTTGTAGCACGAGATCGTATGGGAGTAAAACCGCTTTATTACAACAGATATGGGGAAGAGTTCATTTTCAGTTCTGAAATTGCTCCATTGCTCCCATTAGTCCACAACATTTCTATAGATCAAGAAGCCGTAAGACAATATAAAAAGATGAGATGCTTTTTTAATGATCGTACTATCTATAATGAAATAAAAGAGTTTCCACCAGGATATTATTACGAGAATGGCGAATTTATTAAATATTGGGAAATTGATTACTCTGAAAAAGAACCTCCTTCCGATGAGGAACTTGAGTTTCTAATTCGCTCTGCAGTAGAGTACCGTAAGATCGCAGATGTTGAAATTGGAAGTTACCTAAGCGGGGGATTGGACAGCACGATTATTACCGCACTTGCCAAAGTAGAGCATACTTGGACTGTTGGTTTTGAAGATTATAATGAGTTTCAGTGGTCTGAAATCGCAGCAACAAGATACAATACCATTCATCATCCGATATTGTTTGAACCTGATCACTTTTTATCATTAGCTCGAGAGCTTATAACTGTAAAAAAAGAGCCTCTGTCTGTGCCCAACGAAGTGTTACTGTATCATATGACTCAGCAAGCATCTGCTAAAAATACAGTCATATTAAGCGGAGAAGGCGCTGATGAGCTTTTCTTTGGGTATGACCGTATTTTCAGATGGGCTAGTAGCGCTACAGACTTTGATATCCGAGCCTTTAGTGAACTCTACACCTACGGATCTGAAGATGATATAGAGATTGTAGAAGACGCTTTGGCACCTTTCATGAAGTTAAAGTCACCTCAAAAAATCGTAGCTGCATTCTTCCAGCAAGCCCACTTGAGAGGGTTACTTAAAAGGCTGGATAGTGCCTCAATGTTAAATTCCGTAGAAGCAAGATCCCCTTTCTTGGACTATAGATTAATTGAAAGGCTTGCAGGTGTAAACTCTATGTACAAAATGAAGGATGGGGTTGTTAAGGCTCCTCTCAAGAGAATTTTTAAAGATATTGTCCCTGCAGAGATTGTAAACAGAAAAAAGGTGGGTTTTCCTGTTCAACTTGAAAGAGTCCTATCTTCTGAGAAAATTGAAGGGAAAACGACATTCGACAAATGGTTTAACTTCAATTTAACTACGTTAGGAGAAATCTTATGATTATCGGCTATACTTCCGGAGTCTTCGATTTATTTCATATTGGGCATTTGAATTTGTTGAGAAATGCTAAATCACTCTGTGATAAACTCATTGTTGGCGTGACAACAGATGAGTTAGTTTCATATAAGTATAAAAAAGCAGTAATTCCTTTTGAGGAAAGAATTGAGATTGTCAGAAACATCAGCTTTGTTGATACTGTAATTCCTCAGGACTCCATGGATAAATTTGAGGTTTGGCAAAAATTAAAATATGACGTAATGTTCGTTGGTGATGATTGGTTTCAAAATGAACGTTGGGACCAGTATGAGTTGCAGTTTAAGGAAGTTGGAGTGAAAATTATTTATTTTCCCTATACGAAGAGTACATCATCGACTTTACTGAATGAGACATTACTGAAATTAAGAAAATAAGTATAAGATTTTTGCCTGAAAGGAAGAGGTTTTGCAGTGAATATGAACAGATCTATAGCTTTTGTCATTCACAATCTAGTTTTATATGAAACGATTAAGCCTTTAATTGAGGAGTGTGAAAGAAAGCAGATCGTTTGTGATATTTATGTCCCTCACATTGAAGAAGAAGATTGGGGAGACATGTCCTTAGATACCTATCATTATTTGAAGAACAATGGTATAAAAGTGACTCTAACAAGCTCTGTACCTGACAAGGCATATAAAATAGCTTTTTATCCTTATCTTCCTTATTATTTGGAAGTTAAGTCCGATTATAAGTTTAGATATCAGTATGGAATGGCTAAGCCAAACTGGAATTTAGACACATGGAGTCGAAATTTCGATTTTATCTTTTGTAATGGGCTGTATGATTCCTCGGTTCTGGCAGCGTACACTCAGACTGAAATCGTAGGAATGATTAAATACGCCAAATTTCAAAGGAAGAAGCGCGAAACGGATAAATATAATTTGCTTTATTTGCCTACGTATGGGAATGAGTCGTCTATTGAGCTTGTTATGAACCATATTGAAGAAATGTCAGATACCTTTAATATGAAGGTGAAATTGCATCATGGCACTTCTTTTTTGGAGCATGATCGGGTTAGTCTAGTTAAGTCTCATATTCCTAATGTGCTTGATCACAAGGCTTCTCTTGTTCATTTAATAGAGGAAGCTGATGTGATATTGTCTGACGGCTCTGGGGCTATATTTGATGCGCTGTTTACGGACACTCCAATTGTAATATTCCAACATCCCCAAACAGAATCTTTCGAGGGGATTTTACCTTTGGAAGAACAAATAGTTCAGCAAAACATTGTTCCTTTTGTGAGCGATAACGGCAATATTAAACAAACCTTACTTAATGCAATCTTAGATGAACAACTAATACAACAAAGAAGGAAATTTACTTTAGAGATGTTTCCGGTTAAAGGAAGAGAGACGATAGATAAGTGTATGGATGTAATTAGCAGATTTCTAAAAGATGACGTGGACCATGCTTATAGAGCAGGGCATACACGCCTGAATAATGAATTTAATGAATTACAAGCTCATAATCATGCTCAAAGCCAAGAAATAGAGCAGCAAAAACAACACATTGTTGAGCATATGGATCAGATTAACACATTGATTCAAACGCGAGATCATCAGGAAAATGTAATAAGTAGCATGTCAGCAGATTTTAAATCTCTGTCTGAAAAGAAAGACGAATTAGAACAGAAATATGTTCAACTTACACAGGATTATAATAATGAAAAAAACAACTTGGATATATTAAATCATCAATATAGACAACTATTTGGTCAATATAATGAATTGAACACCCAGTTCAGTGAGTTGGAAGAATATAATGGAAGACTGTCTACAGAGATTCACAATATTTATAACTCTAAAAGGTGGAAAATGGCGAATAAACTTAAACATATCTTACACAAGTCCAAAATGATATATGTTCTTAAGGGATATAGAGTATGGAAAAGTTATGGCACCACTATCTTACTGAAAAAGATAAAATCTAAAGTGTCGCATAAGCTTAAAAGAACGAACGCGGGGGATCAGCCGATTGATCTACGCAAAGATGAAGGGAATTACAATCAGTTATTAACCTGGTATGAGTATAAATTTTACAATTATAAAGTATCTAAAGATAACTCATTTTCTCTGGAGCTTGATAAGTTCGAGATTAAATTTGAGAAGGATCTTATATCGGTCGTCCTTCCTGTATATAACGGTGAGGATTATGTATCAAAAGCTATTGATAGTATTCTGCAGCAATCTTACAAGTATTTTGAACTCATTATTATTAACGATGGTTCAAAAGACTCAACGGCAGAAATTATTGATGAGTATGCTAAAGCAGATCATCGTATCAGAGTAGTTCATCAGGAAAATCGTAAAATACCAAGAACATTATCCAGAGGTTTTAAACTAGCCAAGGGTGAATATCATACGTGGACAAGTGCAGATAATATCCTCCCTGAAAATTTCCTGGAGAAGATGGTAGCTGATCTTAAAAGTGATGAAAATATTGGTATGGTATATGCGAACATGAGGTTAATCGACTCTGCTGGTCAAGTGATTTCCAACCATGGCTGGTATGAAGAACCACAGTTCAGTGGCAATGTTATGCTGCCTAAGTCTGCATTGGAGTTAAACGTATATCCTAACAATACGATTGGTGCAGCTTTTATGTATAGGGCCAAGGTAACCCAGTTATTGGGTGACTATTCTAGTTATAAGCATACCCTTGAAGATTATGATTACTGGATGAGAGTGAACTCTCTATTTGAGCTCAAACATGTGACGTTCGATGAGCCTATATATGATTATCGCTGGCATGATAAGTCACTGACCGCTTTAGATCAAGAACTGGGCATCACCTCTAACAGATATAAACTCATGGTACTTGATGATTTTAGAAGAGATTTTTATCTGACCCCATTAGTATGGATCATTGAGGGAGATGCTACTGAAGTTGGTGAGTTTAAGAAGTATGTTCTTGCTAAAGGACATACTGTGGTTGGAAGAGATGAAGTGAATACGATTATTGGTCTTAATTTGGCAACGCCTATTTGCTATTTATATATAAGAACAGGCGAAGTCCATGATTTTGAATTTATTGATTCTAATGCTTTATCGTCTATGTATGCACTGCTTATAGATAAATCAGAGCATACAACAGATACATTTGTAGCTGACTATCCGTGGGATCTGAAAATAAAGGATAAAATGAATAATGAAACAGATAGCAATTATGACTTTTTTGCACAGGATACGGAAGTTCTGTTCTCTCTTATAAATACGAAGGTTAAGAACGATCACTTGTACCGTATTGAGGCGGTCATTGAAAGTGAACCCGCTTATAATAAGAGATTATCAGTTATTATTTGTACTTACCAGCGGAGTGAAAAGCTATCGAATGCGATTAAATCTGTCATAGAACAGTCGTTGGATAAAGCAGACTATGAAATTATCGTTGTAAATAATGATTATTTGAATGATGAGATTCATCATTTGGTTCGTGATTTCAGAGCAACCTATAATATTGACGAATCCTTCCTGCGATATATGGAGGCTCCATTAAAAGGTCTTTCCTTTGCACGTAATGTTGGTTTATTTGGGGCAGAAGGAGAGGTCATACTCTATATTGATGATGATGCTATTGCAAACTCTAACTTGCTTGAGGAAACCATCAGAGGGTTCTCAGATCGTCCCGATATCGGGGTCATGGGTGGGAATATCATACTCAATTTACATGAGGAACGGCCTGAAGTGGTTAAACCAGGTACTGAAGCATACTGGAGCCAGCTTATAGTGGAAGGCGAAGAAATTATCGATTCTAATTTTCAGTGGGAGTTCCCTTATGGAGCCAATTTTGCGGTTAGACATGCTGCGCTAATGCGAATTGGGGGCTTTAGAAGCGCCTATGGGCGTAAAGGAAACAATTACGCTGGAGGAGAAGAAATTGTTGTATCTTTTGCTATGAGAGAAATCGGCTATAAGGTTGGTCTTAATCCTAAAATGAAGGTCATTCATGATGTGGACACCTCCCGATATACTGTTGAGCATGTTAGAAAGACAATGCGAAACAGTATTTTGACTAATTACCAATTGCAAAAGGATCTGTATGCGCCGATGGAATCGGATATTGAGGCAGATAAGAATCACCTCGAAATTGTTAAAGCTGAATTAGATCATTTGCAGAAGATTCCGACTAAAAATCGAGACGTTGAAATTGATATTCTGTATAAACAATACACAGTTGAAGCGTATGAAGAATTAATACAAATGAAGGAAAACGATATAAATTCCCGAAAACAGTTGGCAAGAGCATATAGATAATTAATAAAACTTTAAAGGCGCCTCTTTTATAAAAAATAAGGGGCGCCTTTATTAGTATGGAGCGGTTAAATGAAAATTTTATATTTCTCTCCAATCTATTGGAATGATTTAAAACAACGTCCGCAACATTTGGCCGAAGAGCTTGCTAAAATGCCGGGGGTTCAGATCACCTTTGTAGAACCCTCCATTAGCATACTTAATAGTATTGTAAGGCAGAACTCAGATTATAAGAGAAGAAATCAAGTCATTAATGATAGTCTTCAAATATTCAGGCCTTCGGGCAGTCTGAGATTCCCTAGAAGCTTTGAAAGCTTAGACATATTCCATTTGAATCAATGGTTTGAAAAAAGACAGTTGAAAGATCTAGTTTCCAGTGCAGATATCATTTGGTTAGGAAGTCCAGTCTTTTATCCTCTTATTAAATCAAATAATAATAAGAAGATTGTGTTTGATCGAATGGACGACTATGTATTTCTAACTAACAATGCATTAATGAAGAAATTACTCGAAAAGTGGGAACTTGAATTACTTGCCAAGGCGGATCTGGTTATTTCTACAAGTAATCATTTGCATAAGCATTCTCAAACATTGTGTAGACAATCTTATTTAGTGAAAAATGCTGTGGATACAGCTATACTAAACATAAATGTAGATAGCTTGGTTGCTGATGAAATGAGACGTTTAAAGCAAGAGGGCTACTATATTTTTGGCTATGTGGGAGCGATTGACCACTGGTTTGATGTAGAAGCGGTTAAGGCTATTACTGATTTTGATGAGAAATTTGTTGTATGTTTGGTTGGGAGAAATAACCTGAATTATAATTTTGAACAGTATAATAGGATTAAATATTATGAGACTGTTCCTAAATCAGAAATTGGTGCAATTATTGATGCTTTTGATATTTGTTTATACCCCTTTTTGAGGAATTCGGATAGAATTGATACGATCAATCCAGTAAAAGTTTATGAGTATTTGAGTTTTAATAAAGTGATATTAGCGGTGGATAGCGAAGAAACAAGGCTCTTAAATCAGGAAGGGATTTATCTATATCATAGTTTAGAGGAAATAAGAAAATGTCTAATGGATATAGATACCCTACAACGCCCTTTTTATGATCAAGAGCAACTGGAAAACTTCGTAGTCCATAATAATTGGGAAGCTCGTGCAAAAACCATTATGGGGCTGCTTATAAAAGAGCTTCAATAGGAGGAACTTAGATATGAAAGGGATTATATTAGCTGGAGGGACTGGATCTAGATTATACCCCCTTACTAAAGTTACAAACAAACATTTGTTGCCGATTGGTAAATATCCGATGATATATTACTCTATTGATAAACTCAAAAAGGCGAATATAAATGATATTTTAATCGTTACTGGAAAAGAACATATGGGAGATGTGGTCAATCTCTTAGGAAGTGGTGTCGACCTTGGAGTTACTCTGACTTACAAAGTGCAAGATGAAGCCGGGGGGATTGCACAGGCTTTGCTTTTAGCTGAGCATTTTGTTGGCAATGACAAGATGGTTGTTATTTTGGGGGACAACGTTTTTAAAGATGATATATCATCGTTTGTTGAAAAATTCAAACTTCAAGAATCAGGAGCGAAATTATTACTTCATAAAGTGCCTGATGCTAATCGCTATGGAGTACCAGAACTACAAGGCGATAACATTGTAAATATTGAAGAAAAGCCAGAGGTTCCTAAGAGTGATTATGCAGTTACGGGCATTTATATGTTCAATCACTCTGTATTCAATATCATCAAGACCTTGACTCCTTCAGCAAGAGGAGAATATGAAATAACAGATGTTAATAACGCTTATATTCAACGAAATCAACTTACATTTGATATTTTAGAGAACTGGTGGACTGATGCGGGAACACATAGTTCTTTGATGCTTGCTAACAAATTAGTAAGTGAAATGGGTTATGAGCTGTTTTCTTAGTATTATCATAGAACTAAAGATACCTTATGCTAAATAATTAAGAAAGCGAGTCTATTTAAATGCAAATTGTAAAAGCTCTTCCAACTAGAATAAAGTGGGTGGATGTACTAAAGGGATTGGCGATTATTTTTTTAGTATTCTCACATTTGGTGCCCCATGGTTTTAAAGGTAATGAAATGATGGATAAGAGCTTTATTATAGGCTATTTTTATTCCTTCCATATGCCTCTTTTCTTTTTTGCTTCTGGGTTTACTTCTAATTTTCAGAAGTATAAGTTTAGTAGTTTTTTGTGGTCTAAAATCAAAACAATCCTTTTACCATATACGACTCTGTATATATGCTCACTACTGTATTTTGGTTGGATGCATTGGATGGGGATTGTCGGAACGCTCGATCCAATGGTTGTTATTGAAACTTTTTTATATGCAGATGGAGATCACTTAGGTATTCTAAACATGTCTCTTTGGTTTCTACCTTGTCTCTTCTTAGCCCAGATCATTTCGTACTTGGTCTTGAAAATTTCGTCCAAAAGAAGTTATATGTATATATTTTGGATATTGCTAACCATACTTGGTGCATTCTTAAGCAAGCTTGACACACATGCACTTCCTTGGTCATTTGGCACGTCAATTAATGCAGCCTCTTTAATTATTTGTGGTTATATATTCAAATTGAATGAACAATATTTTATTGAAAAAATTAGAATTAACAAACCATATTTTGCTTACGCAGCGGGATTTCTGGGTCTTTTATTATTTTTAATAAATGATAAACCAGGCATGTCAGGAAATTACTATGGACATAATTTTGTATTATTTTATCTGTCGGTATTGGCTAGTTTAATATTTTATATATACTTATCCAAAAAAATTGAGTCATCTAGTTTACTGTCCTATTTTGGTAAAAACTCTTTAATTATATTTGGTCTGCATGGATTAATACTTAGCTTCTGGGAGAATGTGAATTTTTACGAGAAGTTTTCTGTTACAACAAATATGTATTTAGATGGAATTTCATTTGTTGTTATTTCTACCTTGCTTGTCTTCTTAAGTTGTATTCTTTTTATTGAACTATTTAATAGATTCTTACCTTTCCTGATTGGCAAAAAATTTAGTTCTGGTAGTTCTAATAAAACAGCAACAATTGCCAGTAAGATTGTTTAACGATTAGCCCTCGAATAAAAATCGAGGGCTTTTTTGTATGCATCGACATCTGTATTGAATTAGAAAAGATCTGGATTATCAGGGTATATTTTTTTGAATTGTGAACGTATTAGTTCAACTTTTTCCTTCGTGATGGATGATGTCTTTTTCAAGACTATGGCTTTAACGTTATTATCAAGGGCATAGCTCTTTAAAGGTTTATAATTATTTTTAAGAGATCCGTTCATAACCTCTTCTGCGAGTATACCTACAACTTTTTGACCACTTTCACCTAAATGGTATTGTGTAGGTAATGCGATCACGACATAATCGGACTCAAAAAACGACACTGGAAAACCATCTCTTAAATCAACGTGATGGGTCAGATTCATAAATGGAAGAGCGTTGCTATTGTCAGGCATTTCAATCTGTCTGAGTATGTCATCATTAAGAATTCCAGAGCTAGACAGAACATATACTTTATGCTGCTCTGATGAGATTTCCTTAAGATAAGTCGTTAATTGTTTTAAAACAGGTATATCTGTTCTTACTCTAGGTGTTTGTTTAAAGTCACTGAATAAAGAAGAAAAATAGGTAACAGGACGTGCATTTACATTAGTGAACGTTACCAAGAAATTACAAGCGACTAAATAAACTAGAATAACTAAGAAAACATTTTTTGCATATTTTATCTTGGACAAATAGTTTAGAATAAGAATAACGCCACAAATAAATAAAATTAATACGTTCACGGTAAGAAGATAATAATGCTGAGAAGCTAAGCTTTGAATTCTTGTAAAAAGAAAGTACGTAATAAACAAGTTTGTAACTAGAAAGATTGATATATACCTAGTTTTACTAATAAATAACAAGCCTATGCAACCAACAAGAGCTATCAGAAAAATGAAGGCACCATAATGATAAAATAAATTCTGTAAGTTACTTAAGACGTCACCAAAATAATAAGCTGAGTAGGCGTTTTTAAAGTTATTGGTTAGGGCTCTTTGAATAAATTCATTGAAGAATATAATAAGAAATAATGCACTTGAAGATCCTATAATGAAAAAATTTAAAATAACCTGCAAGAGCTGCTTGAAGCGAAACTCTTTTTCTAGAATCCATTTGAGCAAAAAAGCGATACTGATCGAGCCAAAAAGAGATACGATCCAAAACCCATACCATCTTCTTGTGAATGTTAGTAATACCAAGCAAGCAGCTAAGAGTAAAACTGCTTTTAAATTTAAGCGTTCAAAGTCATTATTAAATAAGATAACAAGCGACAAGCAAATAAAAATAAGTCCTATAGAATCCAGATATCCACCTAACATAGGAGCTATCATAATTGGAAAGGTAAATGTAAGTACAAAGATCATGAAAATGTTCAATTTTGTGTTTAACTGGATTTGATCAGCAATCTTGATACATAATAAGAAAAGTATTAAACAAGAAGGATACAAGAAGCAGGTATAGATTGCCAAGACATAGCTCATGTAGCTTGTACCTAAGAACTTTAATGGTAAAGAGAGAAAGATTGTTGGGAAAACGGAATAATCATCTCTTAAAATGCTTGCATAGATTTGTTTAGAAGCTGCTATAAAATCTGTACTTAAAAGGTTATTAAATTGTATGGATGTATTCCAATAGGCTGAAAAGTCCCAATAATAAATGAAATGTTCCCTTTGAAGGAAGGCGTAAATGAATATTATTCCAACTAGATAACCGCCAAAAGCTAGGTACTGCACCATTATTTCTTTCTTGGCATATGTTAAGATACCACTAATGTGTAAAATGTATGTAGCACCTATGACAAACGACTGTGCAATATTTAGACCGAATAATATGGAAATATAGTAAGAATCGACTTTAAACAGTATTAGAATCGGGATAAGTAGCCACGTCAAAACCAAATAGGACCAAACAAAATTTTTATTAACTCTCGATAAATTCAAAAGCATATTCCCTCCCAATATAGTGTGCTTATTAATTTTATAGTAATCATAAATGAAAGTATATACTCAAGATGTTGGAGGTTTCGTGAATGATAATAAAGGAAGTACTTTCAGGTGCAAAAATCATTGAACCCGTGGTTCATGGTGATCACCGTGGTTTTTTTATGGAAAGTTACAATGAACAGATCATGAAAGAAAACGGAATAGACCATGCTTTTATTCAAGATAACCAATCCTTGTCTGCAGAAGCTGGTGTGATTCGTGGTTTGCATTATCAGCTTAATCCTAAAGCACAGACCAAACTCATTCGTGTGCTTTCTGGAGCTATCTACGATGTGATTTTGGATATTCGTAAAAGTTCTCCAACATTCGGTCAATGGGTCGGGGTAATCTTGAGTGAACATAATAGACGTCAGCTACTGGTGCCTAAGGGTTTTGCTCATGGGTTCTGTACGCTTGTTCCTAACACTCAAGTGCTGTATAAGGTAGACGAGTATTATTCACCTGAAAATGATCGTGGAATTCTGTGGAATGATCCAGCACTAGGGATTGATTGGCCAACTTCTCATGCTATTCTTTCAGAGAAGGATCAGAAGCATCCGGCACTGGCCGACGCTGACATTAATTTTGATTAGAGGAATAATAAGATTTAGGAGGTCAGTATGAAACTTCTTGTCACCGGCGGGGCCGGATTTATAGGCAGTAACTTTGTATTGTATATGTTAAAACAGCATCCAGATTATGAAATTGTAAATATAGATGCTCTTACCTATGCAGGTAACCTGGAAAATTTGAAATCCATTGAAAATAACCCCAAGTATAGCTTCATCAAAGCAGATATTACCGACGCACAAGCGATTGACCAGCTGATGCAGCAGAGGATTGATGTGGTGGTTAATTTTGCAGCGGAGTCACATGTGGATCGGAGTATTCTGGAACCGGAAGTGTTTGTGAAAACAAACGTATTGGGTACGCAAGTGCTACTGGACGCGGCCAAGAAATATAACGTGACCAAGTTTGTACAGGTATCAACAGATGAGGTGTATGGATCTTTGGGAGAAACAGGCTTGTTTACGGAGGAAACTCCGTTGCAGCCTAATAGTCCTTATTCTGCATCCAAGGCAGGCGGCGATCTGCTAGTTCGTGCATATCATGAAACCTTCGGTTTACCAGTGAACATCACGCGTTGTTCTAACAACTACGGTCCATATCAGTTTCCTGAAAAATTGATCCCGCTAATGATTTCACGTGCATTGAGCGACCAACAGCTACCTGTATACGGGGATGGCTTGAACATTCGCGACTGGTTGTATGTAGAGGATCATTGCAGCGCAATTGATCTAGTCATTCATCAGGGTAAACTGGGTGAAGTATACAATATCGGGGGGAATAACGAGCGGACAAATGTGCATATCGTCAAAACAGTATTAGAGGAGCTGGGCAAGCCGGAATCTCTGATTTCGTATGTGCAGGATCGTCCAGGACATGACCGCCGTTATGGCATTGATCCAACGAAGACCATGAATGAGCTGGGCTGGAAGCCAAAGCACTCTTTTGAAACAGGCATTAAAGAAACAATTCGCTGGTATTTAGACAACGAAGAATGGTGGACTCGTATTCAATCCGGCGAATACCAACAATACTATGCTAAACAGTACGGTTCCCGCTTGGGGGATGCGTAAAATGAAGGTGCTGGTTACTGGAGCATCCGGTCAACTTGGTAAAGATGTAGTAAACGTTTTTCAGGGCCAAGGACATGATGTTCTTGGATACGATCGGGAACAGCTGGATATCACGGATTTGGAGCAGGCTGTGAAGATCGTGGAACAGTACCAACCTGATGCCGTAATCCACTGTGCAGCGTATACGGCTGTGGATGCAGCGGAGACTGATGTAGACGGGGCTTATCAAGTCAACGCGGCAGGTACACGTAATATGGCAATGGCTGCGGAAAAGGTTGGAGCCAAGCTGGTTTATATCAGCACAGATTATGTGTTCGATGGAACGGCAAAACAGCCATACCATGAGTACGATAATACCAATCCGCAGAGTATCTACGGAAAGTCCAAACGGGCGGGGGAGGTATTGACCCAAACACTTTCCTCTAGGTATTTTATTGTTCGTACATCTTGGGTATATGGATTGTACGGGAACAATTTTGTTAAAACGATGCTGAAGCTTGGACAGGAGAAGCCGCTTCTCCAGGTAGTGAATGATCAGAAGGGTTCACCTACCTATACGGTGGATCTGGCACGCTTTTTGGCTGAATTGATTCAAACGGAGAAGTACGGCGTATACCATGCATCCAATAGCGGCTCCTGTACCTGGTATGAATTTACGCAAGCTATTTTACAGGATGCGGCGGAAATATTAGATGCCAAGATCACAGCGAAATTGGAACCATGCAGCACAGAGCAATTCCCCAGACCTGCAGCGCGGCCACGTAACTCTGTTATGGAGCATATAGCGATCCGAACCAATGGATTGAATGATTTACGCGACTGGCGTGAGGGATTGCGTGATTTTTTGCAGGAGTGTCTTAGTACATCCGAGTAAATAAAACCTTATTATAAATATCAACAATCTCCCATCAGTTCATGATTGGGAGATTTTATTATATTAAGGCCTATGTTGATTAAGGACGATGAGCATTATAATGTATAAGCAGATGCAACATATTGTCCCTCTATTGCACATTTTAAAAGAAGGAGGTCATTACTCTGAACAGACCTAACGTACAAATTTTATTATCTACATATAACGGAGCAGCTTACTTAGATGAGCAGATAGAAAGTCTCATCAATCAAAAAGACGTAGAAATTCAGATTCTAATTCGTGATGATGGCTCGACAGATGATACGGTTGCCAAGTTGAGCGCGCTGAAGCAACGTTATCCTCAACAGATTTTTTTATGCCTTGAGAGCAATGTAGGGGTTATTAAAAGCTTTTTTGATCTGATTCAAAGATCGTCTGAGACATTCGACTATTACGCTTTTTGTGATCAGGATGATGTGTGGATGCCGAATAAACTTGCTCAGGCTGTGGCTCATCTCAGGGAGCAGGATGGGAGCCGACCGCTGATGTACTGTTCTGCTACTCAAATGGTCTCTCAAACATTGGAACCACTCAAAGTATGGCCAGCTGACATCCCCCGACCTGTATCCTTCTATAATGCTCTTATTGAGAATGTATGTGTAGGTTGTACCATGGTGATCAATAAAGAAACACTTCAGCTCGTGAAAAAGAGAATCCCAGATTCTTTGGATAAACTTATTATGCATGACTGGTGGATTTACTTATGCACTTCCTCTTTTGGTAAGGTTGTTTTTGACCCCGAGCCGTACATTTGGTATCGGCAGCATCAAAACAATGTGCTGGGAGGTTCTACGGATGGCTGGGTTAGCAAGTGGAGGAAAAGACTAAGTAGATTTGCAAAAGGAAAAAATCGCTATATTTTAAGCAAACAAGCCCAGCAATTTATTCAACTTTATGGACAAGACATGTCTCCTCAAATGTATAAAGATATGGATCAATTCCTGGACAGCTACCAAAAGGGTGTGTTTTCTCGTATGAAATATATTTGGCAGTCTCCATTTTACAGGCAGTCACGGTTGGACAACTGGATTTATAAGTTGGTTTTTGTATTGAGGAAGTTATAGAGGTATGGAAAGAAAAAATATTGAAACTTTTTTCCATATATAAGCGTCAAATAGTCAAAGGTGCAAACGAATACTAGATAAAATACCATCGAATGCGTGTTCCTTTATGGAAAAATATAGTATAATTGAAACGTGCAACCGATAGAGCTGCCAAGAAGAGCGGTCGGCTAACTCTCCCGAGGAGGGGGGTGAAGCCTGTGACAGTGTTTGAGGCGCTCAGTTTAATGCTGACGTTCGGGGCGTTAATCGTCACACTGTTAGAGTTTAACAAACGAAAATAGACCGCCCCCGCAAGGAAGGGTCTATTTTCGGCCTGATTGTTCCAAAACCGTCCGCTCTTGGAGCGTTGGTTGCGCAGGGGCTGGCTGGCACCAGCCCTTTTTCCATGTATATCTTACCACGATGAATTTTAGACCTCAACCGAGGATTTTACAAAAATCTAATAAACGACTTCCAATGAACAATATATAGATCGAAATGGTTTCGTTTGTCTATATTTGCACTTTGGAGCGACTGGAATCGAATTTTTTGAAATTCTACTAACTATGTAAGGCTACAAGTTATGTGCTTTTTTGCGCCCCGTGGTCTGCGCGGTATGCTATAATAGGCGATAGTAGAATAGATTACTGAATTTGTCAGGAGCGTTTTAAATATGGATGTAAGCATACTGGTCGTCAACTATAATACATGTCAATTGACGCTGGATTGTTTGCAATCGGTGTATGCGTCAAAGTCGCAGTACCGATATGAAGTGATTGTGATTGATAATCACTCTAGTGACGGATCTGTTGAGGCTATTCGTGCTGCATACCCGGAGATTACGTTGATAGCCAATAAGAATAATACAGGTTTTGCCAAGGCGAACAACCAGGGGATGGAAGTAGCCAGCGGGCGTTATGTATTGTTATTGAACTCCGATACGTTGGTGCAACCGGACACGCTGGATACAATGATTCAGTTTATGGATACGCATCCGGAGATGGGAGCATCGGGCTGTAAGGTCATCTTGCCAGATGGCTCGCTAGATAAGGCTTGTAAGCGTGGCTTTCCAACGCCGTCAGCTTCTTTTTACTACGCTTTCGGCTGGTCGAAGCGTTACCCGGATAACCCGAAGTACAATCAATATCAGCTTGGGCATCTAAGCCCGGACGATGAGTATCCTGTAGATGTACTGGTAGGTGCTTTTATGCTGGTGCGCCGGGAGACAATTGACCAAGTCGGGGGGTTGGACGAAACCTTTTTTATGTATGGTGAGGATATTGATTGGTGTTACCGGATTAAGCAAGCCGGGTGGGGCATTTACTACTACCCGCGCACATATATTATTCATATCAAAGGGGGCAGCGCTCGCCGTCGTCCTTTGAAAATTATTTATGAGTTTCATAGAGCTATGTGGGTATTTCATCGTAAGCATTATAAACAGCAATACAGTTGGATCACCAATATGGCTGTATATGCGGGAATTATCGTAAAATTTGGAATGGCCTTTCTGAAAAATAAGTTGTCCGCACCGGTCAAGCCGGACAGCGGGGAACAATCTCGTACTGAGGTGAAAGCATGATACGCAGAAATCAGCGTTTTTTAACCCAATTATATATTGTGGCGGATTTCGCGGTCATTCAGTTGTCCTTTCTGATCGCTTGGTTTTTCAAATTTGAAAGTGAATGGATCACCTATAAAGAACCGCTTCCTATTCAAGTATATGGAGGCTGGAGCTTAATCTACGGCCTGATTGCCGTAGTGCTGGGGATGTTATTCTCGCTCTATTCGCCCAAACGCAAAAAACGATTTGCAGATGACGTATTCCGCGTCACCCAAATTCATATTGTTGGCCTGTTCGTGCTGTTGAGTGTGATGTTCTTCGTGAAGCAAATCGACATTTCGCGGTCCTATCTAGCGATCTATATGGTTGGGAATGTGCTGCTTATTTTGTTTTACCGGTTCTTTTTGAAGCAAGTTCTTAAAGCTCTCCGTCAAAAAGGGTACAACAAGCAGTTCATGCTTATTCTCGGGGCGGGTACTCTAGGCCAACGATTTTATCATAATCTTGGACAGTATCCTGATCTAGGATACGAGGTAGTGGGTTTTCTGGATGATAAGCGGCATTGGAGTGAAGAGGAAGCGGCGCATTTCCGCCCGATTCTTGGAGGCTTAGATCAATTGGAGGCTACGCTGTCGCGTCTGATGATTGACGAGGTCATTCTGGCGCTTCCGCTGGATGCCCATGATAAGTACCCCAAGATTATCAACATGTGTGAAAAGGCTGGAGTACGCACGCTTATAATCCCTGACTTTTTTGATTATTTGCCGGCTCGTCCGTACTTTGATAACTTTGCAGGTATGCCGATGATTAATGTACGGGATATTCCACTGGATGTGGCGGGGAATCGATTGTTTAAGCGTCTATTCGATATTTTATTCTCTTTATTCGCGATTCTTCTGACGTCTCCGATCATGCTGGCAGTGGCGATTGGTGTAATGATCACATCCAGAGGGCCCATCATTTTTAAGCAGGAGCGGGTGGGCTTGAATCGTCGCACCTTCCGAATGTACAAATTTCGTTCGATGAAGGTGCTGCCTCCTGGAACTGAAGATACGGGCTGGACGACTGCTAATGACCCAAGACGCACACGTTTTGGTACTTTTATTCGTAAAACGAGTCTCGACGAGCTGCCTCAATTTTTCAACGTTCTGCTGGGTGATATGAGTGTCGTTGGTCCACGCCCAGAACGCCCCTATTATGTGGATCAGTTCCGTGAGGAAATTCCAAAATACATGGTGAAGCATCATGTTCGTCCTGGAATCACAGGCTGGGCACAGAGCAACGGGTTGCGTGGAGATACATCTATTGAGGAACGGATTAAGCATGACATCTTCTATATTGAGAACTGGTCGCTCTTATTCGATATTAAAATTATTTTCCGCACGATTCGCAACGGTTTCAAGAACGCGTATTAATACAGAAGCACCCTTCGGTTTAGCCGGAGGGTGCTTTTGCGTCTGGCAGTTGTTTTGAGCATGCGTATGTGGGGTATTGACCTGTACGAAAAGGATGTGACACCCCATGAAACGATTGATTGTTGCGGTTATTCTTTTAATGTTAATCGGCACATTTTTACTGGCATACAAAGGAAAATCTACAGAAGAACATACTGGCTTTACCGCGCACCGTGTGATTTCGCATGCCATGGGAGCCGTTGATGGTTTGGCCTATACTAATGCGCGTGAAGCGTTTGTGGAAAATTATAAAAAAGGCAGCCGCGTATTCGAGGTCGACCTGATGTTTACATCGGATGGACAATTGGTGGCGCGCCATGAATGGACAGAATCTTTTACAGAGCAAATGCAACAGGAACATGCAGTTGCTACGGAACAGGGCGGAAAACCTTGGAGCTATCATCAATTCAAGAACACCCCCATACACGGTTCCTATACCCCAGTAGATTGGAAGGATGTATTGGATTTATTGGAAACATACCCGGATGCTTATATTGTGACCGATACGAAAGAACAGGACCCTGTCCAAATCAAACAGTTGTTTGCGCAACTGACCCGTCAGGCACAGGAGAAAAATCCCGAGCTTTTGTCCCGTATAGTTCCTCAAATTTATAATGAAGAAATGTTGCGAACGTTACGAAGTATTTATCCTTACCCATCCATTATTTATACGCTCTATGCCACAGAAGATAAGGACGACCAGATCATCCGATTTGTACAACAAAATGATATAACGGCAGTAACTTTACCAGAGAATCGGGTGAGTGGAGCTTTAGTGGAAAGTTTGCGTCAGGCAGGGGCGGTGTGCTACGTAAATACCATTAATGAGTTGAAGGATGCGGCTGAGTATGAACAGATGGGTGTACGAGGTTTCTATACCGATGTTTTAACGGAAAAAGAACTTAGTGAACGCAGTTGGTTGTATGCGTTACGACCATGAGTTGTCTGAACGGGGTGTTCCCATTTGATACGAACATTGACACCTTTTAAGCACTATCATAGACTTAGCATAGAACGCTTTTGGATATTGGAATTCGGCTCGCCTGGATCATGACAAAAGCAATGAATGCTGGAGGAATGTGTGTTGGCAGATTCAATTCAATCATGGAGGCATGTGTTTAAGCTTGATCCTGACAAGGAACTGGATGATGGTGCGCTTGACGCCGTGTGTATGTCTGGTACGGATGCGATTATGGTAGGAGGTTCCTCAGGTATTACCTATGAAAATACGGTGGATTTGCTGTCACGAGTTCGGCGTTATGAGGTGCCGTGTGTGCTTGAGGTGTCCGATCTGGAGGCTGTTGTGCCGGGGTTTGATCTATATATGATTCCCATGGTACTAAATACCACTGACAGTAATTGGATTCTAGGGCAGCACCAACGTGCGATTGAGCAGTTTGGTTATATGATCCCTTGGGATTTGCTTGTGACGGAAGGATATATTGTTTTGAACGGTGGTTCCACAGTTGCTAAGCTTACCGGAGCAGATACTTCGCTGGGTGCTACATCAGCCGCCTCATATGCACAGATTGCTGACAAGCTCATGCATCTACCGATTGTATATGTGGAATATAGCGGTGCTTTTGGAGATATGGAGCTGGTGCAGAAAATACATCGCAGTACGGAGCGCTCTCGTGTCTTATACGGGGGAGGTATCGTGGATAAATCTACCGCGTTACAAGCGGCTGCCGTTTGTGACACCATTGTAGTAGGAAACATCATTTATCGTGACTTGGCGAAAGCGCTGGAGACGGTAGCCGTGAAATTGGAAGTATAGAACGTGAATTTATGGAAGCTCAGGGAAAGGAGCATGCACGCATGCAATCAATAGATATACACGAGGCGGTAGCTCGTCTTAATCCGCCTCAGCGTCAGGCTGTGGAGGCGGTAGATGGTCCGCTACTGATTATGGCTGGCGCAGGCAGTGGTAAAACACGGGTGCTCACGCACCGAATAGCCTACCTCATCGCGACCCGAAAGACGGCTCCATGGGGCATTTTGGCGATTACCTTTACGAACAAGGCCGCGCGTGAGATGCAGGATCGCGTATCCAAGCTGATTGGCCCACAGGGAAGAGATGTGTGGGTATCCACCTTCCACTCGATGTGTGTGCGTATTTTACGTCGGGATATCGAGCGGATTGGATTCACCTCGAATTTCAGCATTTTGGATTCTACGGATCAATTGTCTGTCATTCGGAGCTGCATGAAGGATCTGAATATAGACACCAAAAAGTTTGAGCCCAAAGCGGTTCAGTCTATGATGAGTACGGCTAAAAATGAACTGGTCACTCCCGAAATGTATGAACGCAAGATTGGCGACTATTTTGAGGGGATTGTGGCGAAGGTATATACCAAGTACCAACAACGACTCAAAAATAACAACTCTCTTGATTTTGATGATTTGATCATGGCAACGATTCAGCTTTTTAAAGAAGTACCTGAGGTACTGGACTTCTATCAGAAGAAATTTCAATACATTCATGTTGATGAATATCAAGATACGAACCGTGCGCAGTACATGCTGTGCAAAATGCTGGCCGACAAGCATCACCGGATTTGCGTAGTAGGTGACAGTGACCAATCCATCTATCGGTGGCGGGGTGCGGATATTAGCAACATTTTGAATTTTGAAGAAGACTACCCGGAAGCGCGCACCATTTTGCTGGAGCAGAACTACCGGTCCACCTCAAATATTCTCAATGCTGCCAACGAAGTTATTGGTCAAAATACAGGCCGCAAGCCGAAAAAACTATGGACTGACAAAGAAGGCGGAGCCAAGATTAAAGTTTATCGTGCTGACTCTGAGCATGATGAGGGCTACTTTATCGCCTCCGAAATTCATAAGAATATTAATGCGGGCAAAACCTATAGCCATCATGCCATTTTGTACCGTACGAATGCTCAGTCTCGGGTTGTCGAGGAAATTTTGATTAAATCGGATATTCCTTACCAGATCGTGGGCGGTATCAAGTTCTATGATCGGAAGGAAATTAAGGATTTGCTGGCGTATCTTCGCCTGCTCTCCAATCCTGACGACGACATTAGCTTGATCCGAATCATTAATGTGCCAAAACGAAGCATCGGAGACACAACCGTCGGCAAGTTGCAGGCAGCTGCAGCAGAACGTGGAGTTTCAATTTTCCGTGTCCTTCAAGTTGTAGACGATTTGGGCTTTGCAGGACGTACGCGCAATGCGTTGGTAGAGTTTTACGATATGATCGAAGGTTTAAGTCGGATGGTAGACTACCTGTCGGTTACCGAGTTAACAGAAAAAATGCTGGAAACCACCCAATATCGATTGGAGCTGCAAAACGAGAATACACTCGAGTCGCGCTCACGTTTGGAGAATATTGATGAGTTCCTGTCGGTAACCATGGAATTTGAAAAAGGAGCGGAAGACAAGTCACTCGTCTCCTTCCTGACCGACCTTGCGCTGATTGCCGATATTGATTCCATGAATGACGATGAAGAAGAGCAAAGCGATGCGGTTGTATTGATGACCATGCATAGCGCCAAAGGATTGGAGTTTCCCATCGTATTCATTGTCGGTATGGAGGAGGGAGTATTCCCTCATAGTCGTGCCTTTCTGGATAACGAAGAGCTGGAGGAAGAACGCAGATTGGCGTATGTCGGGATCACCCGTGCAGAGGAGCAACTGTTCCTTACATGCGCACAGATGCGCACTCTGTTTGGCCGCACCACAGCTAACCCGCCTTCCCGCTTTCTCGAAGAGATTCCGGACGAGTTAAAAGAGGATACGATCATCAAACGTGACCGCTACCGTCGTTCAGGCAATGTAGGCGGATCTTATGGTGGGCGCGGACTGAATAAAGGTAGTGGCAGCAACTTTGGTGGAGAACGCTCGTTTGATACGATGAGCCGTAGTGGTTCGTCCGCTTCCGCGTCACCCCGAGTAACAGTAACGACATCTTCATCCACGAAACCCACTCCGGCTGCTTCGGCAGGAGGTCCCTCCATTTTTGCTGCTGGAGACAAGGTACAGCATGGTAAATGGGGGATTGGAACTATTGTAGCTGTAAAAGGGACGGGCAATGATATGGAGCTTCAAATTGCTTTCCCGGCTCCAGTAGGGGTTAAACGACTGTTAGCTGGCTTTGCACCGATTACAAAAGTAGAATAAATCTCAAACATCATTAAATCTCGAACCTCATGAGTGGCAGCTTGGCTTAGGATCTCTGCCCTGATGAAGTTCCCGGAGGGATACGCCTGCATGAACCCAATGCACAGGATGGAGCAGCTTGTTGCTGAACTGAACACATATAACTATCATTACTACACACTGGATGAACCCAAGATCAGCGACAAAGAATATGATGTGCTTTATGACGAGCTGGTAGCGCTTGAACAGACGAGCGGTCTTGTGCTGCCGGATTCGCCGACACAGCGTGTGGGCGGGGAGTTACTCAAAGGGTTCACACCGCATCGCCACCTTGCCCCATTATGGAGCCTTGATAAAGCTCAGAATATGGAACAACTGCGTGCATGGAACGCGCGTGTCGTGAAGCTGGTCAATGATTACAATACCAAGAACCCAGAGCAACCTTTGCCATCTCCAGGTTATGCGATAGAACTTAAATTTGATGGTCTAACGCTGAACCTGACGTATACTGATGGACAGCTGGTACAGGCTTCTACCCGCGGTAATGGTGTGGTGGGTGAGGGGATATTGGCGCAGGTAAAAACGATTAAATCCGTGCCACTTACAATTCCTTTTCGAAATGGAACTATTGAAGTTCAGGGAGAAGGGATAATGAATCTCTCTGTACTGTCCAAATATAATGAGACTGCCGCTGACCCTCTTAAAAACGCACGCAACGCCGCAGCTGGCGCTTTGCGTAACTTGAATCCCAAAGTGACAGCAGAACGGCGATTGAATGCATTTTTCTACAATGTGGGTTATGCAGACCGTATCCAGTTTAATAGCCACCAGGAAATGATGACTTTCCTGCGTGAAAATCATTTTAAGGTAAACCCTTACCTGACTTACTTTGATAATTTTGAAGATGTAATGGAGCAACTGATTGAGATTGAAAAATCTCGTGCCGGATTGGATTACCTCATTGATGGGGCAGTATTGAAAATTACAGATATGCGCACACGTGAGGCTCTCGGGTATACCGATAAATTCCCGCGCTGGGCGGTGGCCTATAAGTTCGAAGCCGAGGAAACAACTACGGTGCTTAACTCGGTTGAGTGGAATGTAGGACGAACGGGTAAAATCACCCCACTTGCAAGGGTAGAGCCGGTAGAACTGGCGGGAGTCACTGTACAAAATTGTACACTGAACAATGCTGGTGACATCGAGCGCAAAAACCTGAAGTTTGCTTTGGGTGCACGTGTGTTTATCCGTCGCTCAAACGATGTCATTCCGGAGATATTAGGAAAGGTAACATCTGAGCACGACGGAGAGGAAATTGTCGTACCAGATCATTGTCCAGCCTGCGGGTTTCCGTTGCAGCAGCGAGGTGCCCATTTATTTTGCGACAATAAGCTGGGCTGTAAACCACAAATTGTAGCTCGTATTTCCCATTTTGCTTCACGTGATGCTATGGATATTGAGACATTCAGTGACAAAACGGCCATACAGCTGCATGACGAACTGGAAGTGCGCGAGCCTGCGGATCTGTATACACTCCAATATGATGATCTTGTGAAGCTGGAGCGGTTTGGTGAGAAAAAGGCCAGTAACCTCTTGGCGGCACTAGAAAAGAGTAAAGAGAGAGATTTGGCTTCTTTCCTTTATGCTCTGGGTATACCGAATACCGGTAAAGCAACAACACGCATGTTGGCTGAACACTACCGTGATTTGCACAAGACGATGTCCGCTACGGTGGAAGAACTAATAGAACTACCGGATGTGGGCGGGATTGTAGCCGAAAGCATTGTTGCTTTCTTTGCAGATCCATTTACTCAGGCGGGAATTGAAAAGATGCTGTCTCTAGGGGTGAAAGCTCAGGCCCCTGAAGCTCCACAGGAGAAGAAGACAGACAGCTTTTTCAGTGGCAAAACGGTCGTGCTTACAGGTACCTTGCATCAGCTTACGCGTGACGAAGCTGCATCCAAGCTGGAGGCGCTTGGAGCCAAAGTTGCGGGGTCTGTATCGAAAAAGACGGATCTAGTCATAGCTGGTGAAAAGGCTGGGAGTAAGCTGGCTAAGGCCCAACAGCTCGGAATTGACACCATAGAAGATGAGGATGAATTTATCAGACTGCTGGAACAAGAATAAACAGTTTTGCAATGAGTGCAGTCATTCCGCTCTGGGGCGGGGTGGCTGCCTTATTATCTGTTGTATAGTAGGAAATAAAATAGATACAAATAAATGCTTGCTAAATAACTTTAAGCATGATATATTATTAGACGTTGCTTTGAGAGTATCATTTCTTGAAGTGAGGTTGCTGAAAAGATAATCGAAAAAAAGATTTGACAAGAAAGCAACTAACATGATATGATCTAATTCCTGGCTCGTTGAACGAACGAGAACAGACAAGTTCTTTGAAAACTGAACAAATGGATGATGAAACAAAGATTTCTTCTTTTATAAAGAAGAATCGCTAGCATTAAAAATGAGCTTATCGCTCTTTCTATAAACCAACTTCGGTTGGTCTTTAATGGAGAGTTTGATCCTGGCTCAGGACGAACGCTGGCGGCGTGCCTAATACATGCAAGTCGAGCGGGGTTGTGTAGAAGCTTGCTTCTACACAACCTAGCGGCGGACGGGTGAGTAACACGTAGGCAACCTGCCCACAAGACAGGGATAACTACCGGAAACGGTAGCTAATACCCGATACATCCTTTTCCTGCATGGGAGAAGGAGGAAAGACGGAGCAATCTGTCACTTGTGGATGGGCCTGCGGCGCATTAGCTAGTTGGTGGGGTAAAGGCCTACCAAGGCGACGATGCGTAGCCGACCTGAGAGGGTGATCGGCCACACTGGGACTGAGACACGGCCCAGACTCCTACGGGAGGCAGCAGTAGGGAATCTTCCGCAATGGGCGAAAGCCTGACGGAGCAACGCCGCGTGAGTGATGAAGGTTTTCGGATCGTAAAGCTCTGTTGCCAGGGAAGAACGTCTTGTAGAGTAACTGCTACAAGAGTGACGGTACCTGAGAAGAAAGCCCCGGCTAACTACGTGCCAGCAGCCGCGGTAATACGTAGGGGGCAAGCGTTGTCCGGAATTATTGGGCGTAAAGCGCGCGCAGGCGGCTCTTTAAGTCTGGTGTTTAATCCCGAGGCTCAACTTCGGGTCGCACTGGAAACTGGGGAGCTTGAGTGCAGAAGAGGAGAGTGGAATTCCACGTGTAGCGGTGAAATGCGTAGAGATGTGGAGGAACACCAGTGGCGAAGGCGACTCTCTGGGCTGTAACTGACGCTGAGGCGCGAAAGCGTGGGGAGCAAACAGGATTAGATACCCTGGTAGTCCACGCCGTAAACGATGAATGCTAGGTGTTAGGGGTTTCGATACCCTTGGTGCCGAAGTTAACACATTAAGCATTCCGCCTGGGGAGTACGGTCGCAAGACTGAAACTCAAAGGAATTGACGGGGACCCGCACAAGCAGTGGAGTATGTGGTTTAATTCGAAGCAACGCGAAGAACCTTACCAGGTCTTGACATCCCTCTGACCGGTCTAGAGATAGACCTTTCCTTCGGGACAGAGGAGACAGGTGGTGCATGGTTGTCGTCAGCTCGTGTCGTGAGATGTTGGGTTAAGTCCCGCAACGAGCGCAACCCTTATGCTTAGTTGCCAGCAGGTCAAGCTGGGCACTCTAAGCAGACTGCCGGTGACAAACCGGAGGAAGGTGGGGATGACGTCAAATCATCATGCCCCTTATGACCTGGGCTACACACGTACTACAATGGCCGGTACAACGGGAAGCGAAATCGCGAGGTGGAGCCAATCCTAGAAAAGCCGGTCTCAGTTCGGATTGTAGGCTGCAACTCGCCTACATGAAGTCGGAATTGCTAGTAATCGCGGATCAGCATGCCGCGGTGAATACGTTCCCGGGTCTTGTACACACCGCCCGTCACACCACGAGAGTTTACAACACCCGAAGTCGGTGGGGTAACCCGCAAGGGAGCCAGCCGCCGAAGGTGGGGTAGATGATTGGGGTGAAGTCGTAACAAGGTAGCCGTATCGGAAGGTGCGGCTGGATCACCTCCTTTCTATGGAGAATCGTTTCCTGCAACGGAAACATTCAAATATGAAGCATTAGCTTCAATAATCATCATTCCATTTGTTCAGTTTTGATGGAACTTGTGAGGGGCCATAGCTCAGCTGGGAGAGCGCCTGCCTTGCACGCAGGAGGTCAGCGGTTCGATCCCGCTTGGCTCCACCAATTACAATTTCATCTAAAACTGTATGAGAATCGTTAACTCTTTGGAGATTGACTGATAATCAAACAGCTTTGCACCTTGAAAACTGGATACCGAAACGAAATTGCGTTTTAGAATATTCCTTTAAGCTGATCTTGTGTAAACAAGTGAAATAAAGGTAGCTGCCTTGAATTTCATTCACACATTCGTGTTGAACCAAAATTCAAAGCAAATCGTATTTACGATGTAAATACTAGGTTAAGCTACAAAGAGCACACGGAGGATGCCTAGGCGCCAGGAGCCGACGAAGGACGTGGCGAACAACGATAAAGCCTCGGGGAGCTGTAAGCAAGCTTTGATCCGGGGATGTCCGAATGGGGAAACCCGGCTGTCTTCATCGACAGTCACTTTCTGCTGAATACATAGGCAGAATAGAGGCAGACCAGGGGAACTGAAACATCTAAGTACCCTGAGGAAGAGAAAACAATAGTGATTCCGTCAGTAGCGGCGAGCGAACGCGGATTAGCCCAAACCAAGGAGCTTGCTCCTTGGGGTTGTGGGACGTCTCACATGGAGTTACAAAGGAACCGGTTAGATGAAGAGGTCTGGAAAGGCCCGCCAGAGAAGGTAAAAGCCCTGTAATTCAAAACTTGTTCTCTCCGAGACGGATCCCGAGTAGTGCGGGGCACGTGAAACCCCGTATGAATCCGGCAGGACCATCTGCCAAGGCTAAATACTCCCTGGCGACCGATAGTGAAGCAGTACCGTGAGGGAAAGGTGAAAAGCACCCCGGAAGGGGAGTGAAATAGATCCTGAAACCGTGTGCTTACAAGAAGTCAGAGCCCGATCTATGGGTGATGGCGTGCCTTTTGTAGAATGAACCGGCGAGTTACGTTCCCGTGCAAGGTTAAGGTGAAGAGCTGAAGCCGCAGCGAAAGCGAGTCTGAATAGGGCGACTTGAGTACGTGGACGTAGACCCGAAACCGGGTGATCTACCCCTGTCCAGGGTGAAGGTGCGGTAACACGCACTGGAGGCCCGAACCCACGCATGTTGAAAAATGCGGGGATGAGGTGGGGGTAGCGGAGAAATTCCAATCGAACCCGGAGATAGCTGGTTCTCCCCGAAATAGCTTTAGGGCTAGCCTCGGAAAAAAGAATCGTGGAGGTAGAGCACTGATTGGGTGCGGGGCCCGCAAGGGTTACCAAGCTCAGTCAAACTCCGAATGCCATAGATTTAGTTCCGGGAGTCAGACAGTGAGTGCTAAGATCCATTGTCGAAAGGGAAACAGCCCAGACCATCAGCTAAGGTCCCCAAGTGTGTGTTAAGTGGGAAAGGATGTGGAGTTGCACAGACAACCAGGATGTTGGCTTAGAAGCAGCCACCATTGAAAGAGTGCGTAATAGCTCACTGGTCGAGTGACTCTGCGCCGAAAATGTAACGGGGCTAAACACACCACCGAAGCTATGGCTTGATGCTTGCATCAGGGGTAGGGGAGCGTTGAATGCGGGTTGAAGGTGTACCGTAAGGAGCGCTGGACTGCATTCAAGTGAGAATGCCGGTATGAGTAACGAAAAGATCTGTGAGAATCAGATCCGCCGAAAGCCTAAGGGTTCCTGAGGAAGGTTCGTCCGCTCAGGGTAAGTCGGGACCTAAGGCGAGGCCGATAGGCGTAGTCGAAGGACAACAGGTCGAAATTCCTGTACCACCGTAATCCGTTATGAGCAATGGGGTGACGCAGTAGGGTAGTGACGCGGACTGATGGATGTCCGTCTAAGCAGTGAGGCTGATGTGTAGGCAAATCCGCACATCGTTAAGGCTGGGCTGTGATGGGGAGCGAAAATTGTAGTAGCGAAGGTCATGATCTCAGACTGCCAAGAAAAGCCTCTAGCCAGGAGAAGGTGCCCGTACCGCAAACCGACACAGGTAGGCGAGAAGAGAATTCTAAGGCGCGCGGAAGAACTCTCGTTAAGGAACTCGGCAAAATGACCCCGTAACTTCGGGAGAAGGGGTGCCTCGGTAGGGTGAATAGCCCGAGGGGGCCGCAGTGAAAAGGCCCAAGCGACTGTTTAGCAAAAACACAGGTCTGTGCGAAGCCGCAAGGCGAAGTATACGGGCTGACGCCTGCCCGGTGCTGGAAGGTTAAGGGGAGTGGTAAGCCCTTCGGGGCGAAGCTATGAACCGAAGCCCCAGTAAACGGCGGCCGTAACTATAACGGTCCTAAGGTAGCGAAATTCCTTGTCAGGTAAATTCTGACCCGCACGAATGGCGTAACGACTTGGGCGCTGTCTCAACGAGAGATCCGGTGAAATTTTAATACCTGTGAAGATGCAGGTTACCCGCGACAAGACGGAAAGACCCCATGGAGCTTTACTGCAGCTTGATATTGAATTTGGGTACGATCTGTACAGGATAGGTGGGAGCCGTAGAATCTTGAGCGCCAGCTTGAGAGGAGGCATCCTTGGGATACCACCCTGATCGTATCTAGATTCTAACTTGGTACCGTGACCCGGTGCGAGGACAGTGTCAGGTGGGCAGTTTGACTGGGGCGGTCGCCTCCTAAAGAGTAACGGAGGCGCCCCAAGGTTCCCTCAGAATGGTTGGAAATCATTCGAAGAGTGCAAAGGCAGAAGGGAGCTTGACTGCGAGACCTACAAGTCGAGCAGGGACGAAAGTCGGGCTTAGTGATCCGGTGGTACCGCATGGAAGGGCCATCGCTCAACGGATAAAAGCTACCCTGGGGATAACAGGCTTATCTCCCCCAAGAGTCCACATCGACGGGGAGGTTTGGCACCTCGATGTCGGCTCATCGCATCCTGGGGCTGAAGTAGGTCCCAAGGGTTGGGCTGTTCGCCCATTAAAGCGGTACGCGAGCTGGGTTCAGAACGTCGTGAGACAGTTCGGTCCCTATCTGTCGTGGGCGTAGGAAATTTGAGAGGAGCTGTCCTTAGTACGAGAGGACCGGGATGGACGTACCGCTGGTGTACCAGTTGTTCCGCCAGGAGCACCGCTGGGTAGCTATGTACGGAAGGGATAAGCGCTGAAAGCATCTAAGCGTGAAGCCCCCCTCAAGATGAGATTTCCCAATTAGTAAGACCCCTTGAAGACGACGAGGTAGATAGGTTGGGGGTGGAAGTGCAGTAATGCATGGAGCTGACCAATACTAATCGGTCGAGGGCTTATCCTAAAAATAAAACGCAAATGAGTTTCGGATCCAGTTTTCAGGGTGTAACCTTGAAGGTAGAATTTACGATGTAAATTCATGTTTGGTGGCGATAGCGGAGGGGTTCCACACGTACCCATCCCGAACACGACCGTTAAGCCCTCCAGCGCCGATGGTACTTGGACCGCAGGGTCCTGGGAGAGTAGGACGTCGCCAAGCAAAAGTGAAAAGGATGATAATCTCAATGAGATTATCATCCTTTTTTTATGCGTTTTTAGATGACCACCTGTTTCTAAGGTTGACAGAGAGAATGGGGTTTGCCACACTCTAAGTGTGTAATCTTTTTATGGATGCCCAAGTATACAAGCGAGGTGACGAAGTTATGGAGATCAGACAATTACAACGTAAGGAATTTGAAGCGGCTATTGAATTATCTCAATATGCTTTTCAGTTTACAATGTCCCTGGAGGATCTGGAGAAAGCTAGGAAGAAGTTCAAACCAGAGCAAACATGGGGAATATTCGACGGACATGAATTGAATGCTAAACTGACTTTGTTACCGCTACAGGTATACATAAACGGTCAGGTTTTTGATATGGGAGGCATTGCTGGTGTGGCAACATGGCCAGAAAGGCGTCGCGGAGGCATGGTTTCACGTTTGTTGACGCATGCGCTTGAAGAGATGAAGTCTGCGGGACAAAGCCTTTCTTTTCTGCATCCCTTCTCCTTTGCCTTCTATCGTAAATTTGGATGGGAAACGTATATTGAATACAAGAAGTATGTCATTCCCATTGAAAAATTCCCTGCAAAACTTAAAACAGAAGGTACAGTCAAACGCGATGTCAAAGATATTTTAGAAATGGACCAAGTGTATCAAGCGTATGCATCTCGTTATAATGGCACGCTGGTACGAGATAAGGAATGGTGGCAAGAGCGGATTTTAAAGGAGAACTATCGAACTGCGGTATATTACTCAGAAACAGGCGAACCTCAGGGATATGCACTATACAAAATTGAAGATAAACAGTTGAATTGTGATGAGTTGGTTTATGAAAATGAGGCGGCCCGTCAGGCTTTATGGACTTATTTTGCAAATCATGACTCCATGATAACCCATGGTAAATTTATTTACGTTCCAGCAGATGACAATCTGCCATTTTTACTTGATGATCCGCGAATTCAACAGGAGACCGTGCCTTATTTTATGGGCCGTATTGTGGATGCAGCTGCTTTTGTAGAAAGATACCCTTTTGAGCAGGTTGGAGAGGAAACACGTTTAACCTTAAATCTGACAGATCGATATGCACCATGGAATGAAGGAGTATGGAGATTAACAATTACTACGGAAGGGCAAGGACATCTGGAGAGAGTGGATACAAGCAATTCATCTGAAAACGCTATGGTAGCTGACTTGAAACTTGGGATTCAGTCATTGACGACTCTGATGCTTGGCTACCAGCAGGCTGATGATCTGTATAAGTGGGGGCGTATTGAAGGGGACAGTGAATCTGTGTCTGCACTTAAACGTGTAATACCAGTAAAACAAACGTTCTTATTGGATTTTTTCTGATAAAGGCCCATTTAGGTCTTCTTATGCTTCGTTTTTCAGGAATATAACTTGTGTGATTATTATAATTTTCAAAACTCTTTCTGTAATTGGGAAGAGTTTTTTTATGGTATTGTATAAAACATAATTAGATTGCGAAAAATGGTATTGACCCCTTGGCAAAAATGAATAATGTGCTATAATATGAATATAGTCAAAGAAAGTCAAAGTCAATCAAACCTCGTGAGGTTCTGTAGAAGTATTTTGGTGGATTGGCCGTATAAAGTAATTTTAATAGCAAAGAAGCAAACGAGGATCGAAATGATTTGCGTATAGTTAGGAACTGCCTTTTATGAAAATAAGAGAAGTGTATGACTAATCGCAAATAAAGGCCACACTAGAGACAAAACGGTACAATTCCAATGAGTGTAGAATAGGCAACAGCCTGAATACAGCTTAGATTCGTGACTTTACCGTTTGGTTAAGTTCAATATACGGCGGACTCTGTGGAGCGTGAAATGTACTTGAATACTTGCGTTTCCGTTAGTGGAGGATGATGAAATGCGCAATGTTTCCGATATTATTGAACAATATTTAAAGAGTATATTGCTGGAAAGTCCCCAAGGTTTAGTGGAGATTCAGCGCAATGATCTGGCTGACCGCTTTTCCTGCGTGCCGTCGCAAATTAATTATGTAATTAGCACCCGGTTTACGCTGGAAAAAGGCTATGTGGTGGAAAGTAAACGCGGTGGCGGGGGCTACATTCGTATTCAGCGAATTCAGCTGCCTGCACAGCATGCCATCCATACACATCTTCATCAGAGCATCGGGGAGGAAATAAGCCAATCGGCAGCAGAAGGACTGATTTATCAGTTAGAGGAGGCCCATTTTTTAAGCAAAAGGGAAGCTAATCTAATGAAGGCTGCTTTATCTAGGGATACATTATTACTGAAGCTTCCCTATCGTGATCAACTGCGAGCAAGATTGCTTAAGGCTATGCTGATCTCGTTGCTGGCGACCAAATAGTGTGTGAATAGAGACTAACGTTTGGATGTAGGGATTGGTATAAATCCTGACATTAAAGGAGGTGCTTTTATGCTGTGCCAAGAATGTAATATGCGGCCGGCAACTTTGCATTTCACCAAAATTGTGAATGGCGAAAAGACAGAGTTTCATATTTGTGAGACGTGTGCCAAGGAAAAAGGGGAGATGATCCCTGGAACACCTAACGGCTTTTCGATTCATAGCTTGTTGTCGGGGATGCTGGATTTTGACTCCAGTACAAAGAGCCAGTCTCCAGGCCACAGTGGTCCGCAAAACCTGCAATGCAAGGATTGTGGCATGACCTATGCACAGTTTAGTAAGCTGGGACGTTTCGGATGCCCGTCGTGCTATCAATACTTTGATAGTCGTCTGGACCCTCTGTTCAAGCGTGTGCATGGCAGTACGAATCATGTTGGTAAAGTTCCGGTTCGCACTGGAGGTCGCCTGAAGGTTAGACGGCAAATTGACGATTTGAAAAAAGAGATGCAACAGCATATTGTACAGGAAGAATTTGAATCAGCTGCTGAGCTTAGGGATCAAATCAGAGAGCTTGAAAAAGAAATGACTGAAGAGTAAAGTTTGTGAAGAGTAGGAGGGATGCGTAATGCCCAATATTCGGTTTACGGAGAAGCCGCTAAGTGACTGGATGCGTGGTGATGCTGCGGATTCGGAGATTGTCATTAGCAGCCGGGTGAGAATTGCGCGTAACTTGCAGCATCTGCCTTTTCCCATGCTTGCTACCAATCAGCAGTCGGAAGAAGCACTTCAACGCTTAACGGATATCCTTCAGTATGATGATTTAGGTGGTTTTGGTACTTTTCATACGTTGAAAATATCCGAGTTGGATGAGATCGACAAGCGGGTGCTGGTTGAGAAGCATTTGATTAGTCCTAATTTGGCGAACGAATCTCGTAACGGTGCTGTTTTAATTAGCGATGATGAATCGGTTAGTGTTATGATAAACGAAGAGGATCATCTGCGAATCCAGTGCTTATATCCGGGATGTCAGGTTAGGGAAGCTTGGGAACGCGCTATGATTATTGATGATGCATTTGAAGCGCATGTTGATTATGCATTTGATGATCGGAGAGGTTTTCTGACCAGTTGTCCGACAAATGTCGGCACAGGTATGAGAGCTTCGGTGATGTTGCATTTGCCTGCATTAGTCATGACTCATCAAATCAATCGTATATTGTCTGCTGTTTCACAGGTAGGTCTTACGGTTCGCGGCATTTACGGTGAAGGTAGCGAAGCTGTCGGAAATTTGTTTCAGGTATCTAATCAGATTACACTAGGACAAACCGAAGCGGAAATTATAGAGAATCTACATGGCGTGGTGCTACAAATTATTGAGCACGAGCGTTCTGCCAGAGAACGGCTAATGAATGAATCCATGCTGCGAATTACAGATCGGGTGATGCGTTCGTTCGGTATTTTGTCATATGCAGCAGTATTGGATTCCAAGGAGGCTGCACAGCGGCTGTCCGATGTGCGTCTTGGCGTAGATTTAGGAATTTTGGAGCGTCCTTCCACCGCAGCGATGAATGAGCTGAATGTGATGACACAACCCGGGTTCCTGCAAAAAAGCTTTGGGGATAAAATGAATACCGAAGAGCGCGATATGTACCGGGCGAAGCTGATCCGGCAAAAATTAGGCACAACCCTTTAAGATATAGAATGATCTGAAATACACACTGTGGAGGTGCAGGATATATGATGTTTGGAAGATTTACGGAACGTGCACAGAAAGTGCTTGCTTTGGCTCAGGAAGAAGCTGTTCGATTGGGACACAACAACATTGGCACAGAGCACATATTGCTAGGCCTCATTCGTGAAGGTGAAGGAATAGCAGCGAAAGCCTTAATCGGTTTAGGACTGGGACTGGAAAAAATCCAGGATGAAGTGGAAACGCTGATTGGACGCGGTCAAGAGCAACCGACGAACATTGCCTATACTCCACGCGCCAAAAAAGTCATCGAACTGTCTATGGATGAAGCCCGCAAACTGGGCCATACCTACGTAGGTACAGAACATATTTTGCTTGGTCTTATTCGTGAAGGCGAAGGCGTAGCAGCACGTGTACTGAATAACCTGGGCATTAGTCTGAACAAAGCGCGTCAGCAAGTGCTTCAATTACTCGGTAGCAGCGAGGCTGTTTCCAGCCATCACGGTGCTCCAGCTAATGTCAGCACGCCAACTCTGGACAGTCTGGCACGCGATCTGACGGCATCTGCGAAGGAAAACAACCTGGACCCTGTTATTGGGCGTAGCAAGGAAATTGAACGCGTAATTCAGGTACTCAGCCGCCGTACAAAGAACAATCCGGTTCTGATTGGTGAGCCTGGGGTAGGTAAAACGGCGATTGCCGAAGGATTGGCCCAAAAAATCATAGCGAATGAGATTCCCGAAACGTTGCGTGACAAGCGCGTAATGACACTGGATATGGGTTCTGTGGTAGCAGGCACCAAGTATCGTGGTGAATTCGAGGATCGTTTGAAAAAAATTATGGACGAGATTCGTCAAGCGGGTAATATCGTGTTGTTCATTGATGAGCTGCATACGCTGATTGGTGCTGGTGGAGCGGAAGGCGCAATTGATGCGTCCAACATCCTGAAACCTGCTCTGGCACGTGGCGAGCTGCAATGCATCGGTGCGACCACGCTGGATGAATACCGCAAATATATTGAGAAAGATGCTGCTTTGGAGCGTCGTTTTCAACCCATTACAGTGGATCAACCTTCTCCAGAAGAGGCGATTCAAATCTTGTATGGTCTGCGTGACCGTTACGAAGCGCATCACCGTGTAAAGATCACAGATGAGGCTATTGAAGCGGCCGTAAAATTGTCAGATCGTTATATCACCGACCGCTTCCTGCCAGATAAGGCTATTGACCTTATTGATGAGGCGGGCTCCAAAGTAAGGCTGAATTCTTACACTGTACCGCCAAACCTGAAACAGCTGGAAAACCGTCTGGAAGATATCCGTAAGGAAAAGGATTCAGCGGTACAAAGTCAGGAGTTTGAAAAAGCGGCAGCGCTGCGTGATACAGAGCAAAAAATCCGTGAAGAGTTAGACGTGACGAAAAACCAATGGAAAGAACAACAGGGTCGTACAGATTCCGAAGTTACCCCAGAGGATATCGCTCAAGTCGTTGCAATCTGGACAGGTGTTCCAGTCAGCAAGCTGAAAGAGGAAGAAACACACCGCTTGTTGAATATGGAAGAGTTGTTGCATGAGCGGGTAATTGGACAGGATGAAGCAGTTAAGGCAGTAAGCCGGGCGATTCGCCGGGCACGTGCCGGACTGAAAGATCCGAAGCGTCCAATTGGTTCCTTTATTTTCCTCGGTCCAACTGGGGTTGGTAAAACAGAGTTGGCACGCGCCTTGGCTGAATCCATGTTTGGAGATGAAAATGCGGTTATCCGTATCGATATGTCCGAATATATGGAGAAACACTCCACGTCCCGTCTGGTAGGGGCGCCTCCAGGGTACGTTGGATATGAAGAAGGCGGTCAACTGACTGAGAAGGTACGTCGTAAGCCATACTCTGTTGTGTTGCTGGATGAAATTGAAAAAGCACACCCAGAAGTATTCAATATTCTTCTGCAAGTGCTGGAAGATGGTCGTCTGACAGATTCCAAAGGTCGTGTCGTTGATTTCCGTAATACACTCATCATCCTAACATCGAATGTTGGTGCACAGGCGATTAAACGTAACTCCACGCTTGGTTTTACAGCTGTAGTGGACGCTGGAGCGGATTACGATAATATGAAGGGCAAAGTGATGGATGAACTGAAGAAAAGCTTCCGTCCTGAGTTCTTGAACCGGATTGATGAAATTATCGTTTTCCATTCTCTCGAAGAAAAACATATTGCCGAAATTGTATCACTCATGTCTGAGGAGCTGCGTAAGCGCCTGAATGAGTATGAGGTGGACTTCGAGTTGACAGACAACGCTAAAAAATTCCTTGCCAAGGAAGGCTTTGATCCAGCGTATGGTGCGCGTCCATTGCGTCGTGCAATCCAGAAGCATATTGAAGATCGCCTGTCCGAGGAACTGTTGACTGGCAACATTACTAAAGGTGACTCACTCTTCATTGATGAGGAGAACGGTGCATTGACTGTAACCAAAAAGGATAATGTATCTGCCAAGTCCTAAAGCAGTTTACTAAATAAGATAGCAGAAAAGGGTGTCTCGCAAGCTGGAAAGCTATTGCGAAGACACCCTTTTTGTGTATAAAACACGGTGAAAAGGTTGGGTAAATGCTTTGGGAAAGTTTGTGATATTGCTTTACGTCCGCCAAGCTTCAATGGTAAACTTTTATTGTTACAGCTCTTTCTGGGCTGTATGAACATAAATTTGACATCATCGTCGTCAATAAGGAGCCAGGGAACAAAGTATGGCTAAAGTGAAAACTAAATTTTCCTGTACGGAATGTGGTTATGAATCGCCCAAATGGTACGGAAAATGTCCTGGATGCCAGGCATGGAATTCCATGGTCGAAGAAACGGAAAGCGTTGTAAAAACTCAAGGAATGGGGTCTTCCCTTCTTACTCATAGCACAAAAGACAAGCCACTCCCTATTATAGAGGTGGAGAGTGGCAAAGAAACACGAATTTTGACGGGAATTGGCGAATTGAATCGAGTACTCGGTGGAGGTGTGGTGCCGGGTTCACTCGTTTTGGTGGGCGGTGATCCGGGAATCGGTAAATCTACGCTCATGCTGCAAACATCTAATGAACTGGCTTTAACTGGTTTAAAGGTGCTGTACGTGTCTGGTGAGGAATCTGTCCGTCAAACGAAACTCCGTGCAGATCGGCTCGGTGCCTTGTCCCCCAGCCTATACGTATTATGTGAGACGAATTTGGAGACGATTGAAGAAGCGGTGGACAGCTTGAAGCCGGAGTTTTTGGTCATCGACTCGATACAGACTGTATATTTGCCTGAGGTGACGAGTGCACCAGGTAGTGTGGCTCAGGTGCGGGAGTGTACTTCACGCTTTATGCGAATTGCCAAGGGGCTAGGTATTGCTACGGTATTGGTAGGACATGTGACCAAGGAAGGGGCCATTGCAGGTCCGCGTTTGTTGGAGCATATGGTTGATTGTGTACTTTATTTTGAAGGAGAGCGTCACCATACGTATCGGCTTTTGCGTGCAGTTAAAAATCGTTTCGGTTCTACAAATGAAATTGGTATTTTTGAAATGGCTGAAAGCGGTTTGCGTGAGGTTTCGAATCCTTCTGAACTTTTCCTGTCTGAACGACCACTGGGTGTGGCAGGTTCTACTGTTGTAGCCAGTATGGAAGGAACCCGACCTGTATTGGTTGAACTGCAAGCATTGATTGCAGCTACACATTTTCCCTCTCCACGCCGAATGGGCACAGGAGTCGACCATCATCGAATGGGATTAATCATAGCCGTGCTAGAAAAGCGGATGGGCATGTTTTTGCAAAACCAGGACGCTTATCTCAACGTAGCCGGAGGCGTGAAGTTGGATGAACCGGCGGTGGATTTGGCTATAGCTGTGAGTATTGCTTCCAGCTTTAGGGATGCTCCTACAAAGCCGTATGATGTGATTTTTGGCGAGGTGGGACTGACAGGTGAGGTGCGTGCGGTATCCCGAGCGGAACAGCGAGTACGAGAGGCGGAGAAACTAGGTTTCAAACGGGTGATCATGCCGGAGAAAAGCTTGAAGGGCTGGACACATCCGAAAGGGATACAAATTATAGGAGTAGGAACGGTGGCAGATGCACTGGCAGCCGCATTAGATTAGGGGGCATTGAGAATGAAAGAAGCGAGCCAACTGGATAAAATGAACGATTTGCTGCGGCTTGTGGCACCGGGAACTCCCTTTCGCGACGGGTTGGAAAACGTTTTGCGTGCCAAAACGGGTGCTCTTCTGGTCGTTGGCTATAGCCCAGAAGTTATGGAAGTCGTGGATGGCGGTTTCTCCATCAATTGTGATTTTTCGCCGAACTATTTGTATGAATTGGCTAAAATGGACGGCGCAATCATATTGAGCGAGGATTTAAAACGAATTTTATATGCCAATACACAACTGATTCCGGACTCCTCCATTTCTTCAATTGAAACAGGAATTCGGCACCGGACAGCAGAACGAGTTGCAAAGCAAACTGGCAAATTAGTTGTGTCTATTTCCCAGCGGCGTAATATTATTACCTTGTATCAGGGGACATTACGGTATGCGCTCAAGGAAATCGGAGTTATTTTAACGAAAGCTAATCAGGCTATTCAGACGTTAGAAAAATATAGATCCGTGTTGGGGCAAGCCTCTACCAATTTGACAGCATCTGAATTTGAAGAGCTGGTTACCATGCCGGAGGTCGTTAATGTCATCCAGCGGATCGAAATGGTGCTGCGCATCAAAATGGAAATCAAACGATTTATTAACGAGCTCGGAAATGAGGGCCGTCTGATTAGTATGCAGATGGAAGAGCTCGTCAGCAACATTGAGGAAGAAGCTTGGTTGCTGTATAAGGATTATGCCAAAGACGATAGCGACGAGAAGATTCGTGAAATTATATTGGGACTCAAACGTTCTACGGACGACGAATTGTTGGATGTGAATCATATTGTACGTTTACTAGGCTACCCTTCTTCAGCTGCGACATCAGAGGAGTATATTGCTGCACGTGGCTATCGGGTACTGAACAAGATACCGCGTTTGCCGAATGTGATTATTCATAATCTGGTGGAGCGGTTTGGACGTTTTCCACATGTCATCACAGCAACGATAGAAGAACTGGATGAAGTGGATGGTATTGGAGAGGTTCGTGCGCGTACGATTAAAGAAGGTCTTAAACGTTTGCAGGAACAAGTTTTCATTGACAGGCAAATGTAAATGTAATACAGTGAAAGGATTATAATGGAACAATTCATACATTGAGGTGAAGAGATGATTACCAAATCAATTCCGAACATGTGTACCTTAGGTAACTTGTTTCTCGGAATGATCGCCATTTTATTGGCTGTAGACGGAAAATACAGTCTTGCCGCTATTATGGTTATTGTCGCCATGTTGTTGGACGGACTGGATGGAAGAATGGCCCGGGTCCTGAATGCCCAAAGCGAATTCGGTAAAGAACTGGACTCCTTATCAGATATGATATCTTTTGGTGTTGCTCCCGCAGTTATTATGTACATGGTTGCTTTTCATGATGCGAATTCGGCTCTCGCTTGGACGGTTACTGCCATTTTCCCGATGTGCGGAGCGTTGCGTTTGGCTCGATTTAACGTACGTCCTGGTGTACCAGGTTATTTTACGGGTTTGCCAATTCCGGCAGCAGGTGGCGTATTAGCCACTTTGTCCTTATTTCATAACGATATTTCATTGTTATACATGTCGATTGCCATGTTGCTGGTTTCTTATTTGATGGTCAGCTCCATGAGATATCCGAATTTTAAAAAGGTCGGCCTTCCGAAAAAGGCGATCTGGGTTGCTCCATGGGTCGTAATTGCAGCGGTGGTGTTGGCTGTTAAATTCCCTGACCAGCTGTCGAAGCTGATTTTTGTACCGCTGGTGCTGTATGCATTGTATGGTATGAAGCTGAACATTCGTAAGCTGTCACGCAGACGTGGACGTGATCGGGAGCGTTCCAGTCAGGAAGAACAGGACGATCAATATCGTCATTCACAGCGCTAGTATCAAGCAAGAACAAGAATAAGCATTTATTTCCTTGAATCATTTTAGGGAGATAAATGCTTTTTTTTTATGCATAAAAAGTGAAAACACAGGGTTAGTTATGTGGGAAATGGATCATACTGGTAAGAGAAATGCTATGTATCCAATAAGCAGCAGACTATATGCAAAGAAAATAAAGGAGGTATAGAGACTCAATGTGGAGAAAGGCTATTTTAACTTTTACAGGATTGTGCGGAGCATGGTTTGGCTATACGTTATACCAGCGGGTAGGAGGCATTGTATCGTGGATGCCACAATGGTTGAGTGATGGGTCTTTACCGGGAATGATTGTTTGGATGATGGCGGGAGCAGTGCTATTTATGGCTGGGTGTTCATTCGCAGGGGCATCCGTGGCAAATCGATTGCAGCAGGGCATTGAAGGCTTGGTACGAATTCCGATGAACGAGATGATGGCAGGTGTGATTGGTTTAGCGGTGGGATTGACGCTTTCCTTAGCAGTTTATCCGCTTTTTTCATGGTTGGGGGCCCCAGGTCAACTTATCCAGACCGCTGTTACCGTGATATGCGGATATGTAGGATTGATGGTTGGACTAGAAAAGCGGGATGAGCTGTCATCCTTTTGGAGTTCTGGTTTTTTTGGTCGGGGAACGGGTGTAGAAGAACGCAAGCTGGAGGAGCATAAAATATTGGACACCAGCGTCATTATAGATGGGCGTATTGCAGATATTTGCAAGACAGGTTTTATTGAAGGAACGATTGTGATTCCTGAATTTGTGCTGGAGGAGCTTCAGCATATTGCAGATTCATCAGATTTACTTAAGCGTAATCGTGGACGCCGGGGTCTGGATATTTTGAATAAAATCCAAAAAGAGCTGGATGTGAATGTGCTCATTTACGAAGGTGATTTTGAGGAAATTTCAGAGGTCGACAGTAAGCTGGTCAAGCTGGCAAAGGTGTTGCAGGGTAAAGTTGTAACTAATGATTTTAACCTGAATAAAGTATGCGAACTGCAAGGTGTATCGGTGCTAAATATTAACGATTTGGCGAATGCAGTGAAGCCTGTCGTATTGCCCGGCGAGGAAATTATGGTGCAGATTATTAAAGACGGCAAGGAGCATGGGCAGGGTGTAGCCTATCTGGATGATGGCACGATGATTGTTGTAGAAGGCGGACGTGACTATATTGGCTCTCTGATGGAGGTACTGGTCACGAGTGTACTTCAGACCTCTGCCGGCCGTATGATCTTTGCTAAACCAAAATTATTGGAAAAAGCTCAATAAACGCGGTATGATGAAGTAGATGTGTTATCATACGGATCGTCCAAAGCGATCAG
Source organism: Paenibacillus sp. FSL H7-0703 (assembly GCF_038003485.1). Taxonomy (NCBI): domain Bacteria; kingdom Bacillati; phylum Bacillota; class Bacilli; order Caryophanales; family Paenibacillaceae; genus Paenibacillus; species Paenibacillus sp. FSL H7-0703. The sequence goes on from NZ_JBBOPF010000001.1 coordinate 3,964,672, forward strand.
GGCAGGAGTTATTTGAATGAACAATCGGGTAGGAGTTGTCATTGTGGCAGCAGGGCGCGGCTCCCGTATGGGGACGCAGGAGAGCAAGCAATTTCTGCTTTTGCGGGACAAGCCCATCTTCATACATACACTTGAAATATTCGCAGCTATGCCCGAAGTGGATGAAATGGTGATGGTGACTGGGACAGGAGATGTGGAACGCTGCCGTGATTGGATTCATCAATACAAAATCGGTAAAAATGTACGGGTGGTGGCTGGTGGCAATGAACGCCAGCATTCGGTTTATCGCGGTCTGCGCCACTTACAAGCGGATTGGGTGATGGTGCATGATGGTGTGCGTCCACTCATTCAACCTGAGCTTGTACGTTCATGCCTTGAGGCAGCCCAGCGTACTGGTGCTTCTGTAGCGGCAGTACCTGTAAAGGATACGGTCAAGCAAGTGAACGGGGATGGTATCATTACAGCAACGCCGGATCGCCGAAGTCTGTGGAGTATTCAAACGCCACAGACTTTTCGTCTTTCCGATCTGCTGCGAGCCTATGAGGAAGCGGAGCAGTCGGGATTCTTGGGAACAGATGATTCTATGCTGATAGAGCGGCTAGGAATTCCGGTTACTGTCGTTCAAGGTAGCTACAAGAACATCAAAATTACTACGCCTGAGGATTTGGATATGGCGGCGTTATGGGTAAAAACAGAGGGAGAGGATATCAAATGATCAGAGTGGGACAAGGATTTGACGTCCACCAGCTGGTGGAAGGAAGGCCATGCATCATCGGAGGTGTGAATATTCCGTATGGAAAAGGTTTGTTGGGCCATTCCGATGCAGACGTGCTGCTGCATGCCATTAGTGATGCTATCCTAGGCGCGCTTGGCTTGGGAGACATCGGGAAGCATTTTCCGGATAATGACCCAGAATTTAAGGATGCCGACAGTCTTAAGCTACTGGAGCATGTGTGGGGGCTAGCTAAAGAGCGAGGATATCGCTTGGGGAATATTGATTCTACGATTATCGCACAAAAGCCCAAAATGGCATCGTATATCCCGCAGATGAATGAAGTCATTGCACGGGCTTTGGAAGCAGAGGAGCTATCCCAGGTGAACGTCAAGGCGACCACGACAGAGCAACTCGGGTTTCCCGGACGGGGTGAAGGAATCGCGGCTCAATCGGTTGTCTGTCTTATCAAGTAAATGCTATCATCTTGAGTAATTCAATTTGGAGGAGATTATATGAGCACGGAAGTTCGTGTACGCTATGCACCAAGCCCTACAGGGCATCTGCACATTGGAAATGCCAGAACGGCATTATTTAATTATTTGTTTGCTCGCAATCAAGGTGGAAAATTTATTATTCGTATTGAAGACACAGATGTGAAGCGCAATATTGAGGGCGGAGAAGAAAGCCAACTTAAATATTTGAAATGGTTGGGTATGGACTGGGATGAGAGCGTAGACGTGGGAGGCGAGTTTGGACCTTATCGTCAGACGGAACGCTTGGACATATATAAAACGTACTGGCAGGATTTGCTGGATCGTGGTTTGGCTTATCGCTGTTACTGCACTGAAGAAGAGCTGGAGCGCGAGCGTGAAGAACAGACGGAACGTGGGGAGACACCACGCTATTCTGGAAAACATCGTGATCTAACAGAAGAACAGTGCCAGGCATTCGAAGCAGAGGGCCGTGTACCAAGTATTCGTTTTCGCGTACCGGAAGATCGTGAATATACGTTTGACGATATCGTTAAAGGTCAAATTACGTTTAATTCCAAGGAAAGCGGCGATTTTGTTATCGTCAAAAAGGATGGTATTCCGACATATAACTTCGCTGTAGCGGTTGACGATTATTTGATGAAAATATCGCATGTACTACGGGGCGAAGACCATGTTTCCAATACACCGCGGCAGTTGATGATCTTTGAAGCTCTCGGCTGGGAACCGCCACGCTTCGGTCATATGACGCTGATTGTAGGCGAGGATCACAAAAAGCTCAGTAAGCGTAACGAATCCATTATTCAGTTCATGGAGCAGTATGACAAGTTGGGCTATTTGCCAGAAGCTATATTCAACTTCATTGCACTACTGGGCTGGTCCCCGGAAGGCGAAGAAGAGATCTATGATCGGGAACAACTGATTTCGATTTTCGATCCTAATCGTTTGTCCAAAAGTCCAGCTGTGTTTGATACCAATAAGCTTGCTTACCTGAACAATCACTATATTAAAAAGGCTGATCCTGAGCGAATTGCCAGCATGGCGATTCCCCATCTCCAGACAGCGGGGTTGTTGCCGACTGAACTGTCTGCGGAACAACTGGATTGGGCTAAGGCCCTTGTTCGTTTATACCAGGAACAGATGACTTCTGCATCCGATATTGTAGCGTTGTCTGAGTTGTTTTTCCGTTCACATCTGGAACTGGATGCTGAAGCAGCAGCTGTATTGGCCGAAGAGCAGGTTCCTGAGGTACTTAGAGCTTTTGCAGGTAAAGTTGAAATGAGTGAGGAATTTACAGCTCCACAAATGGCTAAGCTGATCAAGGAAGTTCAAAAGGAAACGGGTTTTAAGGGAAAACAACTATTCATGCCGATTCGTGTGGCTCTTACAGGCCAAACGCATGGACGAGATCTGAATGAAACCATCTTTTTGCTCGGACGTGACAAGGTACTGGATCGTCTCAAGGCACAAATTAAAGGCTGATATTTCTTGTCAATTTGTTGTCTTTTCGCTATAATGACTCCATTGATACGGATTGATATTTACGTGTAAAGGCTGCGAACAGGAGAAGTACACTGCATATGGGCATCTGCCAGAGAGGACGGTCGAGGGGAAACTCCAGGCTGAGAGCCGTCCAGATGACCTGCGGAGGAAATGCGCCTGGGAGCCGTGCGCCCGAACTTTCATTAGCGTCAAATGCTGATGTGACAAGGGCGTGCCGAGTCGTTCCCGTTACAGGACGCCAAAGACGGACTGTCTGCTTTTTATGCAGCAGATATGTTCGAAGCAGAGTGGGACCACGTTCATGCGTCTCTGCAGCTTAGGCTGCGGAGACGCTTTTTCTTTTTTACCAGACTCAGACTCATTATAGATTGAAAAATGTCGAAGAGTGCTGGTGGATGCGAAAATTGGCGGAACGTGAAGTGTAGTGATGATGCGGCAAGGATATGAAGGGAATAGGAGGGCGACATGTTCAGACATTTCAAATCCGACATTCAGACTGTTTTGGATAATGATCCGGCCGCCCGGAGTAAGCTGGAGGTCATTTTTACGTATTCCGGCGTTCATGCCCTTTGGGCACATCGAATCGCACATTGGTTTTATTTGCGAAACTGGTGTACTCTAGCCCGTGTTATATCCCAGGTATCAAGGTTTATGACAGGCATTGAAATTCATCCTGGCGCTCGTATCGGAGATCGGCTGTTCATTGATCATGGCATGGGAGTTGTCATCGGTGAAACCTGTGAGATTGGCGACGATGTCATATTGTATCAGGGGGTCACACTCGGCGGGACTGGGAAAGAGAAAGGGAAGCGCCATCCGACCATTGGGAATAATGTTGTTATCGGCTCCGGTGCAAAGATATTAGGTTCTTTCACGATTGGGGCACAATCCAACATTGGCTCTAACTCGGTTGTGCTCAAAGAAGTTCCACCAAACAGTACGGTGGTGGGCATCCCGGGGCGAGTTGTCAGACAGGATGGTAGGCGTCCAGACCGACTTAGTCATCAATTGCCTGATCCGGTTGTGGACTCTATGCGAGAACTTCAACGGGAAATAGAACGTTTGCGTGCAGAAATGTCTGATTTGAAGGATGGGGCATCTGCTCAGAAACATCAGGTGACCCAAGAGAATAAATTAGAAAAATGATTTTCATGAGGGAGGAACATAACAATGCCGCTTCAAATTTATAATACAATGACGAGGAGTCGGGAGCCTTTTGTGCCACTGGAGCCTGGAAAGGTTAAAATGTATGTATGCGGACCTACCGTGTATGATTACATTCATATTGGCAATGCACGACCTGTAATTGTATTTGACGTGGTGCGCAGCTACCTGGAGTACTTGGGCTATGATGTAAACTATGTGGTGAATTTTACGGATGTCGATGATAAATTAATCCGCAAAGCTCGGGAACTTGATATGGATGTTTCGGCAGTTGCTGAGAAATTTATTGCTGCCTACCATGAGGATCTGGCAGGATTGAATGTTCCTGCTGCCAGTATGAACCCTCGTGTAACAGAGAGCATGGACCTGATTATTGATTTTATTAAGGAATTGGTAGACAAGGACTATGCCTATGAGAATGATGGCGATGTGTTCTATCGAACCAAAAAGTTCAAAGATTACGGACAACTGTCAGGTCAAAATCTGGAAGAGCTTCAGTTCGGTATTCGCATCAATGTGGATGAGCGCAAGGAAAATGCTGAGGACTTTGTACTCTGGAAGGCAGCGAAACCGGGCGAAATTTATTGGTCGAGCCCTTGGGGAGATGGGCGACCAGGCTGGCATATCGAATGCTCTGCTATGGCTCGCCATTTTTTGGGGGATACACTGGATATTCATGGGGGCGGACAGGATCTGCAATTTCCGCATCATGAATGTGAATGCGCACAATCCGAAGTGATCACGGGTAAGCCATTATCTCGCTACTGGATGCATAACGGCTATATTCGCATAGATAATGAAAAAATGTCGAAATCACTCGGTAATGGTATTTTGGTTAAAGATTTGCGCGCTCATCACAAGCCGGAGGCTTTACGTTATTTTATGTTGTCGACGCATTACCGGAATCCGTTGAACTACAACCAAGAGACTATGAGTCAGGCAGAGAACAGTGTCGAGCGGATCGCCAATGCAGTTGCCAATGTGAAGCATCGTTTAGCTAATGCGCTGGAAGGTAATGGGGGAGTATCGACGGAACTGCAAACGAAGCTCGACGGGATTTTGCAGCAGTTTGGCGAAAAAATGAATGATGATTTCAATACACCTGATGCGATTACTGCTGTATTTGATTGGGTTAGCGAAGCAAACCATTTGTTGCAGCGAGATGTCGTACGTCAGGCGGAACTACAAGCTGTATTGCATACCTTTCAATCGATGAATAACGTTCTTCGCATTTATTCGGAACCGAGTGAAGAGTTGCTGGATGACGAAATTGAGCAGTTAATTGCAGAACGTGTCGAAGCTCGTAAGACCAAAAACTGGGGTAGAGCTGACGAAATTCGCGATCTGTTGGCTGCAAAAGGCATTGTGCTTGAAGATACGGCGCAGGGTATGCGGTGGCGGCGAAAATGAGTGATAAGCCACTGAAATCAGGAGCATCGGCAGGTACGGGGAACTGGTTCCCGTACCCTGCGTCCAAGCCAGCTCGTTTGATGCCCCCCATTGCACTAGCTTATATTGGTGATGCAGTGTATGAGGTAGCTGTCCGGCAATATTTGTTGGCACAGCCCAACCTGCGTCCAAATCATCTGCACCGCCGAGCCACAGGGCTAGTCTCCGCCAAGGCGCAGAGTCGCATGTTGGGGCTATTGGAAAAGGTACTGACGGAAGAAGAACGCGATATTGTGCGACAAGGAAGAAATGCTAAATCAGGAAGTTTGCCCAAAAATGCTGATGTGCTTGAGTATCGGCACGCCACTGCACTGGAAGGGTTGATTGGATCTCTTTATTGTGATGGACATTTGGACAGATTAAGAGAGTTGATTACGTACGGAATTGCACAGATGGAAAATACAGAAAAATCATAAATGGGAACGGACTGGATGGAACAAGCATCGGCCGTTTCCCGGGAGGAAGCTAGAGATGGAAGAAGAATGGATTGCCGGTAAGCATTCGGTAACGGAGGCATTGCGTTCAGGTAGAACGATAAATAAAATATGGATTGCGGATAATGCACAAAAACATTTGACGCTGCCGATTACAGCTGAGGCCAAAAAAGCAGGAATTATTGTCTTGCAGGTAGACAAGCGTAAGCTGGATCAAATGGTTCCGGGCATTCAGCATCAGGGAGTGGTCGCGCAAGCTGCGCCTTTTGCCTATGTTGAAGTGGAAGAATTGCTCGCCACTGCTCGTGATAAGGGAGAAGAGCCGTTTTTAATTTTGCTGGATGAGATTGAAGATCCTCATAATTTGGGCTCCATCCTTCGTACAGCGGACTGCACTGGAGCACATGGTGTTATTGTGCCGAAAAGGCGCTCTGCAGCTGTAACTGTAACAGTGTCCAAAACATCGGCAGGTGCTGTGGAGTACGTCCCGGTGGCGCGTGTAAACAATCTGGGACAAACCATTGATCGTCTTAAAGAAGAAGGTGTATGGGTAGTTGGCACGGATGTTACAGCGACAGATCCTGTCTTTGGGAATGGAGTATTCACGGGGCCAGTAGCCATTGTCATTGGTAACGAGAATAAAGGAATGGGCCGTTTGATCCGTGAAAAATGCGATGTACTCGTCAAGCTGCCAATGGCGGGGCAAATTAATTCCCTTAATGCTTCTGTAGCTGCGGGTGTTGTCATGTACGAAGTATTGCGCGGACGACAGGCACGGGGCTAACGATATGGCTGACACGCGGGATGTTCTGCTTGTGGACGGTTACAACATGATTGGAGCCTGGCCCGAACTTTCCGCACTGGTACAATCTGGTATGCAGGAAGCGAGGGACAGACTTCTTGAACGACTGGCGGATCATCAGGCGTATTCCGGCAGAAGAGTCATCGTCGTATTTGATGCTTACAGGGTGCCAGGATTAGGTAAAACTTTTGCTCAGAGCAAAGTCCAGATTTATTTTACCAGAGAAAAAGAAACTGCTGATGAGTGCATCGAGCGATTGGTTCGGGAGCTGAGCAGTAAGAGAAGAAGTATTTACGTAGCGACAAGCGATCAGGTAGAGCAACATGTCGCATTTGGACAAGGTGCACTCAGGGTGTCGGCGCGGGAATTACTGATCGAGATTGAGGAATCCGAAAGGGAAGTGCAGAAGCGAATCCAGCAGGATAGTGCCAAATTGTCCCGTAACTCGCTAGATGCCAAACTGAGTCCGGAGCTTCGAAAGTTGTTTGAACGATGGAGAAGAGAATAAACCAATAATTGGGCACTCCTCCATTTTGAAACCATTGACAATTTTGTTAGCGCTCTTCTTTTTTAGGTTGTTGTGGTTGACGGTATCAGGTTACATCGCGTATACTTGTCCTATATTTGAGAGAGTAACGGGTACCTTGCGTTGCAGCCGGAGGGATTGTTAGTGAGTGTGGACCTCAAGGATATCATGTTGTCAAAGTTTGATTACAAAAATGATGAAGACATTGTCGGAGCAGTCCATGAAGGTGATGGGGAAGCACTGGAGTTTCTGATTAACAAATACCGGAACTTTGTGCGGGCCAAGGCCAGATCCTACTTCTTGATTGGTGCTGATCGCGAGGATATTATTCAGGAGGGCATGATTGGTCTCTACAAATCCATTCGTGATTTTAAGGGAGACAAGCTTGCTTCGTTCAAGGCTTTCGCCGAGTTGTGCATTACACGACAGATTATTACGGCAATTAAGACGGCTACACGACAAAAGCACATTCCTCTGAACTCTTACGTATCTCTGGACAAACCCATCTATGATGAAGAGTCAGACCGCACGTTGCTCGATGTGATTTGCGGAACACAAGTAAGTGACCCTGAAGAGCTGATAATCAATCAGGAAGAGTTTGTGGGCCTTGAGGACAAGATGTCCGAGATTCTGAGCGAGCTGGAACGCAAGGTACTTATGTTGTATCTGGACGGACGTTCGTATCAGGAGATTGCAGAGGATCTTGACCGCCATGTGAAATCCATTGATAACGCGCTGCAACGGGTCAAGCGTAAACTTGAAAAGTATCTGGAAGTAAGAGATAGTTGAAAGTAGAGGCTGACAGGGAAAAGGCTCGAGTCCGAGTCTTTTTTTATTCGTTATGGGTAGGCTATGCAGGTTTATAAGTGTTACAAATGATTTATACTAAAAAAGATGAATAATAGATATCGCCTTGATTTTTGAAGCAGCTTTTCGGAGAACAGTTTTAAAGGATGCACAGATGTTAAAATGCACCACAGCCGGGACTGCGAATTGTATGCAAACATTCGTTGACATGGAAAACCCCGTGTGATAAAGTGTTTTAGGTAGGCCTAAATTCGCGGTTTTTTTTAGGATCAATTATGAGACTTCCGGTGTTGGATGTCTTCGGGAGGTGCACATCATGCGGGTAATTATTACTTTGGCTTGTACAACATGCAAACAAAGAAATTACACAACGACGAAAAACAAGCGTAATCACCCCGACCGCATGGAGATGAAGAAATTCTGTAAGTCCTGTAACGAACAGACTTCTCATCGGGAAACCAGATAGTTTTTGGAGGTGTAGTCGGCGTGAAACGCAGTTTCAAGTCTCTGTTTTCCTTTTTCTCTGAAAGCTGGGCTGAACTCAAGAAGGTTCGCTGGCCCAATCGTAAAGAACTGACCAACTATACGTTGATTGTCATAGGGACAATTGCGTTCGTCACGATTTATTTTTGGGTTCTCGATATCGGCATTTCCGCTGTGATCGAAGCGATTATCTAGGAAGGGTTCCAGGTGGCTTGATATGGAAAAAAGATGGTACGTCGTTCATACCTATTCAGGGTATGAGAACAAAGTCAAAGCCAATTTGGAAAAACGCGTTGAGTCCATGGGCATGGAAGACAAGATATTCCGTGTTCTTGTTCCTATGGAAGAAGAACTGGTAACCAAGGACGGTAAGAAAAAAACCGTTATGCGTAAAGTCTACCCTGGTTATGTCTTAGTCGAAATGGTCCAAACCGACGACTCTTGGTATGTTGTACGCAATACACCAGGTGTTACGGGATTTGTAGGGTCGACAGGCTCGGGTTCCAAACCGACGCCATTGCTTCCAGAAGAAGTTGAACAGATTCTGAAGCATATGGGCATGGTAGAGCCGAAACCGAAGATTGAATTCGATGTTAAGGAATCCGTGCGAATTAAAGTTGGTCCTTTTGCGAATTTTGTGGGCTCCGTGGAAGAAATTTTGGTTGAGAAGAGCAAGCTTAAAGTTCACGTCAACATGTTTGGACGGGAAACCCCGCTTGAGTTGGATTATACTCAAGTGGAGAAAATATAGATTTTTCTTACAGGTTTCTTGTGGGAGGATCGATAGGTCCGTCTACCACTATTGAGTCAAGGAGGTGTCATCCATGGCAAAAAAGGTAATTAAAATGGTAAAACTGCAGATTCCTGCAGGGAAAGCTAATCCAGCGCCTCCAGTAGGTCCAGCTTTGGGTCAAGCAGGTGTCAACATCATGGCATTCTGTAAAGAGTTCAATGCTCGTACTGCTGATCAAGCAGGCCTGATTATTCCGGTTGAAATTTCGGTATTTGAGGATCGTTCTTTTACGTTCATCACCAAAACTCCACCGGCTGCTGTTCTGTTGAAAGTTGCTGCTAAAATCGAAAAAGGTTCCGGTGAACCGAATAAAACGAAAGTTGCAACTGTAAATCGCGCTGCTGTTCGTCAAATTGCAGAGCAAAAAATGCCTGACCTTAACGCAGCTTCCGTAGAATCGGCAATGCGTATGGTTGAAGGTACTGCTCGCAGCATGGGTATCACCATCGTAGATTAATTTTATTAATCTACGTGTGCCGGCAGTTTGACTGTCCGGCAAGTGTGGGAGGAATATCCGCTAATACCACATAAGGAGGAAAACATTATGGCTAAACATGGTAAGAAGTACCTGGAAGCTGCTAAGCTGATTGACAGCGAAGCAACTTACGAGCCTTTAGAAGCCGTTGAACTGGTGAAAAAGGCTGCGACTGCGAAATTCGACGAAACCGTTGAAGCAGCAGTTCGTCTGGGCGTAGATTCCCGTAAACAAGACCAGGCTGTTCGTGGTGTTGTTGTCCTGCCGCACGGTACGGGTAAAACACAACGCGTTCTGGTATTTGCAAAAGGTGACAAAGTGAAAGAAGCGGAAGCGGCTGGCGCTGATTTTGTTGGCGATCAAGATATGATCAACAAAATCCAACAAGGCTGGTTCGAATTCGACGTCTGCGTTGCGACACCTGATATGATGAGTGAGGTTGGTAAACTGGGTCGTTTGCTCGGTGGTAAAGGTTTGATGCCTAACCCTAAAGCAGGCACAGTTACTTTCGACGTTGCCAAGGCTGTTCAAGAAATTAAAGCCGGTAAAATCGAATACCGTCTCGACAAAGCCGGTCAAATTCACGCGCCAATCGGCAAAGCTTCCTTCAGTGCTGAACAGCTGAACGAGAATCTTAAAGCCTTGGTTGAAGCCTTGAATCGTGCGAAGCCAGCGGCTGCTAAAGGTGTATACCTGAAAAACATCGCTATTTCTTCGACTATGGGACCAAGTGCACGTGTGAACGCATCTGTTTACAGATAATATTTTGATTGACATGTTCAATCAAATTTGTTATTCTATAAAAGTTGTGAGTCCTTGTGACTGGCCATTAAAGTTGAATATGCTTACCGTAGACAGTAGGTGCCTTTGGGCTTAATTTCCTACCGAGGTGTTATGATAGAACGTTTCATGTGACGGGCTTGTCCCGTCCATGTAGATTTATCAAGCCTTCGTACTCTACGGAGGCTTTTTTCATGCTTATGAAAGCAAGCTTTGTAAGATCACCAGATTGGGTGCTTCGAACAAAGCGGATAAATTGATCAGGAGGTGTACAGTTTGGCAAATGCAAAGGTGATTCAAGCAAAACAAGAAGCTGTTGAAGTTGTAGCTGCAAAATTGCGCGAGAGCGTAACGACTGTGGTTGCAGACTATCGCGGTCTGAATGTTGCCCAAGTAACTGAGCTGCGTAAGCAGCTTCGCGAAGCCGGAATCGAATTTCAAGTGCTGAAAAACACACTGCTCCGCCGTGCAACTGCGGCAGCAGAATTGACTGAACTGGACGCAGTATTGACAGGTCCTACTGCAATCGCGTTCGGCAAAGATGATGCAGTGTCTGCAGCTAAAATCTTGAACGATTTCGCTAAGAAGAACAATGCACTGGAACTGAAAGGTGCAGTTGTAGAAGGTCGCGTTATCGGTGTTGAGGAAATCAAAGCACTGGCAGAACTGCCATCCCGCGAAGGTCTCCTTTCCATGCTCCTCAGCGTGCTTCAAGCTCCTGTGCGCAACTTCGCGCTTGCAGTTAAAGCTGTTGCAGAAAAAGAAGAGCAAAGCGCATAAGTTAGGGATTAAACCTGCTGTATAGCAGTTGAGAACAAAAAAATACGAATTTAAATGGAGGTTCAACCATGAGTAAAGAGCAAATCTTGGAAGCAATTAAAGGTATGTCCGTATTGGAACTGAACGATCTCGTGAAAGCAATCGAAGAAGAATTCGGCGTAACTGCAGCAGCTCCAGTAGCTGTAGCAGGTGGCGCAGCAGGTGGCGCAGCTGAAGCTGAGCAATCCGAGTTCGACGTAATCTTGACAAGCGCTGGCGCTTCCAAAATCAACGTTATCAAAGCAGTTCGCGAAATCACAGGTCTTGGCCTGAAAGAAGCAAAAGAACTGGTTGACAACGCTCCAAAACCACTGAAAGAAAAAATCGCTAAAGAAGAAGCTGAATCCATTAAAGCAAAATTGGAAGAAGCAGGCGCTTCTGTAGAAGTAAAATAATTGACTGCTTTCTAGCAGACAATGGACTAAAACAAACCCCTTGAGGTGATCTTCAAGGGGTTTGTTGCTGTAAAACGGTAGTACCAGCATGTCTGAAAGGTTATTGTAAAGGCTATGATGGTAGTACAACCGAAAGAGGTGGGCATGAATGGCTGATCATTATTACTCCAAGCGGCCAGAGACGGCGCATGAACGACGGAGCCTGGAAACAGTGCTGCGGGGGCGGTCATACCGTTTTGCCAGCGATTCAGGCGTTTTTTCGAAGCAGGGAATTGATTACGGGAGTCGTGTGCTAATTGAAGCGATGCAGCTTCCTGCACAAGCCTCGGTATTGGATGTAGGATGCGGTTACGGCCCGATTGGTCTGGCGGCAGCCGCGCTTGTCCCAGAGGGACACGTTACAATGGTTGATATTAATGAGCGAGCCGTTCAACTTGCGATAGAGAATGCGGAACGTAATGGGGTTAAGAATGTCACCATTAAGCAAAGCGATTTGTTTGCGGAAGTGAAGGATGAACGCTTTGACGTGATCTTGACGAATCCTCCTATACGTGCAGGAAAAGAAACAGTGCATACCATTTTTGAGCTTGCTTATGAGCATTTAAACGAAGGTGGAGCTTTGTGGGTAGTTATTCAGAAAAAGCAGGGGGCCCCTTCGGCGAGTGCTAAGATAGAGAGCCTTTTCGGTCATGTAGAGGAAGTTACAAAGGATAAAGGTTATCGAATTTTGAAGGCTGAAAAAAGTTTTTAAGAAAATGCAATAGGACCATTGACATGAATCCTGGTCTGTGATATTATTATAAAATGTCAGTATTAGGATGCCCTCCATGGCTTTAGTTTGTTGAAATGTCAATAGATTTATGCGTAGTAGGTATAGTATTTATCTCTATTACGTATAATACAACCATTTTGGGCAAATCTACAAGTGATGAAGATCTTCCGGTAAGAGGATTCTGCAGATACGGTGCTCTTTTTTCGAATGCATTCGAGTAAGGGCTTTTCTGTATTTGTAAGATTGAATCTTCTGTATGTGTCTTATTATAAGGTCACAAACAGAGGTTCGCAATGTATTTTTAAAGTGAGTAGACATGAGGGGTGAGTTTAAGTTGGCAGGACATCTTGTTCAATATGGTCGACGCACTCGGCGCAGTTATGCACGTATTAATGAGGTACTCGAGGTTCCGAACCTGATTGAGATCCAACAAAAATCCTATGATTGGTTTTTGGAGGAAGGATTACGGGAAATGTTTCGGGATATTTCTCCAATTCAGGATTTCACTGGAAATTTGATTCTGGAGTTTATCGACTATTCTCTCGGAGAACCCAAATATACCGTTGACGACGCAAAGGAACGCGACGTTACGTATGCAGCACCGCTTCGGGTAAAAGTCCGGCTTATTAATAAAGAAACCGGGGAAGTGAAAGAGCAGGAAGTATTCATGGGAGACTTCCCGCTGATGACTGAAACGGGTACGTTTATTATTAACGGTGCGGAACGGGTTATTGTCAGCCAGTTGGTTCGCTCTCCCAGCGTCTATTTCAGCACAAAAGTCGACAAGAATGCGAAAACAACATACACCGCAACGGTAATTCCTAACCGGGGGGCTTGGCTCGAACTGGAGATGGATGCGAAGGATATTATCTATGTCCGGATTGACCGTACCCGTAAAATTCCGGTTACGGTGTTGCTGCGTGCGCTGGGCTTTGGCACTGATGCTGAGATTCTGGATTTGCTCGGCAATGACGAATATATCCGCAACACACTTGATAAAGACAACACGGATTCCACCGAGAAAGCGCTGATTGAAATTTATGAGCGTCTTCGTCCGGGTGAGCCGCCTACACTGGATAACGCAAAGAGCTTGCTAGTTGCGCGCTTCTTTGATCCTAAACGTTATGATCTGGCCAACGTAGGCCGTTACAAAATCAATAAAAAGCTTCACATCAAAAACCGTTTGTTCAATCAACGACTTGCTGAGACTTTGATTGATACAACAACTGGTGAAATCATCGCTGAAGCTGGTCAAATGGTGGATCGCCGCCTGTTGGACGAGATTTTGGCCCAGCTCGAGGAATCAGTAGGACATCGTACGTATCATGTTGCTAGTGGTGTGTTAGAAAGTAATGATATTCCACTTCAGACGATCGATGTATTCTCACCAATTGAGGACGGTAAAGTAGTCAAACTGATTGCTAACGGAAATATTGATAAATCGGTTAAGAATATTACGCCTGCCGATATTATTTCCTCCATCAGTTATTTTATTAACTTGCTTCACGGAATCGGAAGTACGGACGATATTGACCATTTGGGTAACCGTCGTTTGCGTTCTGTAGGTGAGTTGCTCCAAAACCAGTTCCGTATCGGTTTGTCCCGTATGGAACGCGTAGTGCGCGAAAGAATGTCGATTCAGGATGCTAATGTAATTACGCCACAGGCATTGATTAACATACGTCCAGTAATTGCTTCGATTAAAGAGTTCTTTGGTAGCTCGCAGCTGTCTCAGTTTATGGATCAGACGAATCCGCTTGCTGAATTAACGCACAAACGTCGTCTGTCCGCACTCGGACCCGGCGGTTTGACGCGCGAACGCGCGGGCATGGAAGTGCGTGACGTCCATCCGAGTCACTACGGCCGTATGTGTCCTATCGAGACACCAGAGGGACCAAACATTGGTTTGATCAACTCTTTGTCCACTTTTGCACGCATTAACGAGTATGGATTTATCGAAGCTCCTTATCGTTGGGTAGATCCAAAAACCGGAAAAGTTACAGACCAGATTGATTACCTGACTGCTGATGAAGAAGATAACTACATTGTAGCTCAGGCGAATGCGGAATTGACGGAGGAAAACACCTTTAAGGATGAGGTTGTCATTGTCCGTTATAACAAACAGTCTGATAACATTATTCCGATGGCTAGTAGCCGTGTCGATTACATGGACGTATCGCCTAAACAGGTCGTATCGGTCGCGACTGCACTGATTCCGTTCTTGGAGAATGATGACTCTAACCGCGCATTGATGGGTTCCAACATGCAGCGTCAGGCTGTCCCGCTTCTGATTCCGAAGTCTCCATTGGTCGGAACAGGAATGGAGCACAAGTCTGCAAAAGATTCCGGTGTTTGCGTTGTATCTAAATACAACGGAGTTATCGAACGTTCTTCGGCTAACGAAATTTGGTTGCGTCGTATCGAAACTGTAGATGGCGCTGAAGTGAAGGGCGACATTGTTAAGTATAAATTACACAAATTTATGCGATCTAACCAAGGAACTTGCATCAACCAACGTCCGATTGTGAACAGAGGAGATATTGTCAAAGTTGGCGATATTCTTGCGGATGGTCCATCTACAGAGATGGGTGAGTTGGCGTTGGGACGTAACGTTGTCGTTGCCTTCATGACTTGGGAAGGTTACAACTACGAGGATGCGATCTTGCTGAGTGAGAAACTGGTTAAGGAAGATGTATACACCTCAATCCATATTGAGGAATACGAATCCGAGGCTCGTGACACGAAGCTTGGACCTGAAGAAATCACTCGCGACATTCCAAATGTCGGTGAAGAAGCGCTTCGCAACTTGGATGAGCGTGGAATCATACGTATTGGTGCTGAAATTGGCGCAGGTGACATTCTCGTTGGTAAAGTAACACCTAAAGGTGTGACTGAATTGACAGCTGAAGAACGTCTCTTACACGCAATCTTTGGTGAGAAGGCACGCGAGGTTCGCGATACTTCTTTGAGAGTTCCTCACGGAACAGACGGGATTGTTGTAGATGTAAAGGTATTTACACGTGAAAATGGCGATGAACTGCCACCAGGTGTAAATCAGTTGGTTCGTGTATATATTGCTCAAAAACGTAAAATCTCCGAAGGCGATAAAATGGCTGGACGTCACGGTAACAAGGGTGTCGTTGCTCGTATTTTGCCTGAAGAAGATATGCCGTTCCTGCCGGATGGCACACCAGTACAGGTCGTTCTGAACCCGCTGGGCGTACCTTCACGGATGAACATCGGACAGGTGCTTGAAGTCCATCTGGGTATGGCTGCAATGCGTCTTGGTATTCATGTGGCAACTCCAGTATTCGATGGTGCCAAGGAATATGACGTATTCGATACAATGGAAGAGGCAGGCATGCAGCGTAATGGTAAGACTGTGTTGTATGACGGACGTACGGGTGATCGTTTTGAACGTGAAGTTACTGTCGGTGTCATGCACATGATCAAACTGGCGCACATGGTCGATGATAAAATCCATGCTCGTTCTACAGGTCCTTACTCTCTCGTTACGCAACAACCATTGGGTGGTAAAGCTCAATTCGGTGGACAGCGCTTCGGGGAGATGGAAGTATGGGCATTGGAAGCCTACGGCGCAGCGTACACGCTTCAGGAAATTTTGACTGTGAAATCTGATGATGTGGTTGGACGTGTTAAAACTTACGAATCCATTGTCAAAGGTGAAAATGTACCTGAACCGGGTGTTCCAGAATCATTTAAGGTCTTGATCAAAGAGCTGCAAAGCTTGGGTATGGACGTGAAGATTCTGTCTGAAGACGAACAAGAGATCGAAATGAGAGAGCTTGATGATGAGGATGACACAACCGGCGATAAGCTGAGTTTGAATCTGGAAGGCTCTGAGGTTGGCGTAGAGTAGTTTGCCTGCTGACTGACTCATATCAGCTTTGTTATATACCTTGATCCATTCTAGGATGGATCAGGTTTCTTGATACCGCCCGGTGCTGCTGGGCGGTATCAAACCTAAAAACTCAGGATTTGGTTAAGGAGGGTTGCTCCTTGTTGGACGTTAACAATTTCGAATATATGAAAATCGGGCTTGCTTCCCCCGAAAAGATTCGTTCTTGGTCCCGCGGAGAAGTCAAAAAACCGGAGACGATTAACTATCGTACGCTTAAACCGGAAAAAGAAGGACTATTTTGCGAGAAAATTTTCGGACCTACGAAAGACTGGGAATGTCATTGCGGTAAGTACAAACGTGTACGCTATAAAGGTGTTGTCTGTGACCGTTGTGGAGTAGAAGTTACTCGCGCTAAGGTTCGCCGTGAGCGTATGGGCCATATTGAGTTGGCTGCTCCTGTATCGCACATTTGGTACTTTAAAGGCATTCCAAGTCGTATGGGTCTTGCTCTTGATATGTCTCCAAGATCTCTGGAAGAGATCATTTACTTCGCATCTTATGTTGTAACCGATCCAGGAGATACGCCTTTGGAGAAAAAGCAACTCCTGTCTGAGAAAGAATACCGTAGCTACCGTGAGAAATACGGCTATGGCTTCCAGGCAGGTATGGGTGCTGAAGCGGTTAAAAAGCTTCTTCAAGATTTGGATATAGATAAAGAGTTAGAATTCTTGAAAGAAGAGCTGCGTACAGCTCAAGGACAACGTCGTAACCGTGCGATCAAACGCCTTGAAGTTATTGAGGCATTCCGTAACTCCGGCAACCAACCGGATTGGATGATCATGGACGTACTTCCTGTTATTCCTCCTGAGCTTCGTCCGATGGTACAGTTGGATGGTGGTCGTTTCGCTACCTCTGACCTTAACGACTTGTATCGTCGTGTTATTAACCGTAATAACCGTCTGAAACGGTTGTTAGATCTAGGTGCGCCAGATATTATCGTGCAAAATGAAAAACGGATGTTGCAGGAAGCTGTTGACGCCTTGATTGATAATGGTCGTCGTGGTCGTCCTGTTACAGGTCCAGGTAACCGTCCTTTGAAATCCCTCAGCCACATGCTGAAAGGTAAACAAGGACGTTTCCGTCAGAACTTGCTCGGAAAACGTGTTGACTACTCTGGTCGTTCCGTTATCGTTGTAGGCCCGTACTTGAAAATGTATCAATGCGGTTTGCCAAAAGAAATGGCACTGGAACTGTTCAAACCTTTTGTTATGAAGGAACTGGTGAACAAAGGTTTGGCGCACAATATCAAGAGCGCGAAGCGTAAAGTAGAGCGTGTGAGTGCAGAAGTATGGGATGTGCTGGAAGAAGTAATCAAGGAGCATCCAGTTCTTCTGAACCGTGCCCCTACGCTGCATAGACTCGGTATCCAGGCGTTCGAACCGATTTTGGTTGAAGGCCGTGCGATTCGTCTGCATCCGCTCGTATGTACTGCATATAATGCCGACTTTGACGGTGACCAAATGGCTGTTCACGTTCCGTTGTCTGCGGAAGCCCAAGCTGAAGCTCGTTTGCTTATGCTAGCATCCGGGAACATTTTGAATCCGAAAGACGGCAAGCCAGTTGTTACACCTTCCCAGGATATGGTTCTTGGTTCTTTCTATCTGACTATGGATAACAAAGAAGAAGAAGGAAGCAATATGATCCTTCGCAACATGAATGAAGCTATATCGGCTTACCAACGTGGTACAGCTGGACTTCATGCTCGTGTAGCTATTCCGGTTAAAGCTTTGAATAAAACGAGCTTTACGGAAAAACAACAGGAAGCGATGTTGATCACAACGGTTGGTAAAATTATCTTTAATGAAATTTTCCCGGCAAGCTTCCCGTACATCAATGATGCTACCCGTGCGAACCTGCTTTATGGTACTGCGGAGGAGTTCTTTGTTTACGAGAAGGGTGTAAATCTTACAGAAGCCATTCAAAACGCTCCGCAAGCTAGTGGGGTAGGCAAGGATTACCTTGGTAATATCATTGCCCGTTGTTTTGAGACTTACCATACAACAGAAACAGCTGTAATTCTGGATAAAATCAAGCAGCTTGGCTTTACGTATTCCACTCGTGCAGGGGTAACCGTTGCTGTATCGGACGTAATCGTGCCGGTGGAAAAACAAGAGATTCTTAAGGGATCCGAAGACAAAGCGCAAGTTGTAACGAATCAGTACCGTCGTGGTCTGATTACGAATGAAGAACGCTATGACCGGATTATCGACATTTGGTCTAAAGCGAAAGATGATATTACCGAAGTATTGATGAAGTCCATGGATCGCTACAACTCCATCATGATGATGGTGGACTCCAAAGCGCGGGGTAACAAATCACAGATTACTCAGCTCGGCGGTATGCGTGGTCTGATGGCCAATCCATCCGGACGTATTATCGAACTCCCAATCAAATCAAACTTCCGTGAAGGTCTGACAGTACTCGAGTACTTCATCTCCACTCACGGAGCGCGTAAAGGTTTGGCGGATACAGCCCTTCGTACGGCTGACTCCGGTTACCTGACTCGTCGTCTCGTAGATGTGGCACAGGATGTTATCGTGCGCGAAGAAGACTGCGGAACGGATAAAGGCTTCACAGTAAGTCGTATCCAGGATGGTAAAGAAGTAATTGAGGATCTATATGACCGTCTGGAAGGTCGCTATTGCTTTGAAACAGTACGTCATCCTGAGACTGGCGAGATTTTGGCTAGACGTAACGAATTGATTGACTCCGATAAAGCCGAAGCGATTGTTAAAGCTGGTGTACACAAAGTTCAGATTCGTTCTGTACTAAGTTGCCGTGCTAAACATGGCGTCTGCAAGAAATGTTACGGTCGCAATCTGGCTACTGGTAAACACGTTGAGATTGGTGAAGCAGTTGGTATCATCGCTGCACAATCCATCGGTGAGCCAGGAACACAGCTTACTATGCGTACGTTCCACACAGGCGGCGTAGCGGGTGACGATATTACACAAGGTTTGCCTCGTATCCAGGAGCTTTTTGAAGCACGTAATCCTAAAGGTCAGGCAACTATTAGTGAAATTGACGGTACAGTTAAAGAAGTTCGTGAAGGTAAAGACCGCCGTGAGATCGACATTCAGGGTGAAGCCGAAACGAAAACATACTCAGTAACGTATGGTTCCCGCCTGCGCGTAAGCGAAGGTATGACTGTTGAAGCTGGGGACGAACTGACAGATGGTTCGATTGATCCTAAAGAAATGCTACGTATTAAAGGTATTCGCGGGGTACAGAACTATATCCTTCAGGAAGTTCAACGCGTATACCGGAACCAGGGCGTAGAAATCAACGACAAGCACGTAGAAGTTATGATTCGTCAAATGTTGCGTAAAATCCGTATCATTGATGCGGGCGACACGATCTTACTTCCAGGCTCCTTTGTTGATGTCCATGAGTATGAAAATGCAAACAAGATAGCGATTCTCAGCGGCCAAGAACCAGCGGTAGCCAAGCCGGTACTGCTCGGTATTACCAAGGCATCTCTGGAAACTGACTCCTTCTTGTCAGCAGCCTCCTTCCAGGAAACTACTCGTGTCCTGACTGATGCAGCTATTAAAGGCAAGGTCGATCAGTTGCTTGGACTGAAAGAGAACGTAATTATTGGTAAATTGATTCCTGCGGGAACAGGTATGAACCGTTACCGTAGCGTGAAATTTGCCCAACCGGAAGAGGGGCAGTCTCCATCTGAGGAGCTTGAACCAATTTCGGCCGAGTAATATAAAAATAGTATGATTGCCGGAACACCGTAGACATAGGCTTTGCATAAAAGCTACAGCAGACGGTGCTCCGGTGCTTTATCAAAAATGAAACGTTCTATTCTGTTTAAATGAATTATAGTTTATAATTGTCTTGACATTACTTATAGTCAATGCTAATATAGCAAAGGTGCGTGAGCAGCCTATATGCTATTGGGTCTTTTCGGAGGAATGAGATATGTCTAAAGAACAAGGACTGCAAGATGCTCATGTCAAAATCGGTACCAAACAAACCATTCGTATGGTAGAATTGGGCTTTGCCTCAGAAGTATATGTGGCAGAAGACGCAGATCAGCGTCTCACTTCCAACATCATTGCTTTGTGCAACAAGCAAGGAGTCAAAGTGACTCTCGTAGACACAATGAAAAATCTCGGAGCTGCATGTGGGATTGAAGTGGGAGCCGCAATGGCTGCTATCGTAAAACAATAGGGTAAGGAACGTTTTTGTCTAAGGAATTGTTATTCTTGGCGGCAAAGACTTTTCATTTGTTCTTTTATGAACCGCCTGGGTCTGTGGGCTTAGATAAGGTTTGTAAAGTAACAGCAAAAATTGAGGAAGGGGGTGGCAACCAACATGCCAACTATTAACCAACTGGTTCGTAAAGGACGTCAAGCCAAAATCGAGAAATCGAAATCACCGGCTTTGCAAAAAGGTTTTAATGCCTTGAAACGTGAAGCTACCGACATCAGTGCCCCGCAAAAACGCGGAGTGTGCACTCGTGTAGGTACTATGACTCCGAAAAAACCAAACTCCGCACTTCGTAAATATGCTCGTGTTCGCTTGACGAACCGTGTAGAGGTGACTGCTTACATTCCAGGTATTGGACATAACCTTCAAGAACACAGCGTAGTGCTGATTCGCGGCGGTCGTGTAAAAGACCTTCCGGGTGTGCGTTACCACATCGTTCGCGGTGCTTTGGACACTGCAGGCGTAAACAACCGCATGCAAGCTCGTTCCAAATACGGCGCAAAACGCCCTAAAGCTAAAAAATCCTAATGAATATAAACCGCGTATGTCGGTTTAACATGTAAGAAAGGGGGATATCCATGCCACGCAAAGGTCCAGTTACCAAAAGAGACGTGTTGCCAGATCCGGTATACAACAGCAAGTTGGTTACCCGCTTGATCAACCGCATCATGCTCGACGGAAAACGAGGCGTTGCTCAAAGCATTCTGTACAATGCGTTCAAGCTTATCCAAGAACGTACGGGGAATGACCCGATGGAAGTTTTTGAAGCAGCTATCAAGAATATCATGCCAGTCCTGGAAGTTAAAGCACGCCGTGTCGGCGGTGCCAACTACCAAGTACCAATCGAGGTAAAACCAGAAAGACGTACGTCCCTGGGATTACGTTGGCTCGTAAACTACTCCCGCAACCGCGGTGAGAAAACCATGGAAGAGCGTTTGGCGGCTGAAATTATTGATGCTTCCAACAACACAGGCGCTTCCGTGAAAAAACGTGAAGACACGCACAAAATGGCTGAAGCGAACAAAGCGTTTGCTCACTATCGTTGGTAGGATTCAGCTCAAAAAAAAACTTCAATTTTGAAGGGAGACCCATTTCATGGCAAGAGAGTTCTCCTTGAAAAATACACGTAATATCGGGATCATGGCTCATATTGACGCGGGTAAAACCACAACAACAGAGCGGATCTTGTTCTACACAGGCCGTACGCACAAAATCGGTGAAGTTCACGAAGGCGCTGCGACAATGGACTGGATGGAACAAGAACAAGAGCGCGGAATCACGATTACTTCCGCTGCGACGACCGCTGCCTGGAAAGGTCACCGCGTCAATATCATCGACACCCCGGGGCATGTTGACTTCACTGTTGAAGTTGAACGTTCCCTTCGTGTATTGGACGGAGCAGTTGGTGTTTTCAGTGCGAAAGAAGGCGTTGAGCCTCAGTCCGAAACCGTATGGAGACAGGCTGATCGCTACGGCGTTCCACGGATCGCATATGTAAACAAAATGGATATCATTGGTGCCGACTTCCTGAATGTTGTCTCTGACATGCGTGATCGCCTTCAAGCGAACGCAGTTGCGATTCAATTGCCAATCGGCGCAGAAAATGATTTTACTGGTATTATCGATATCGTTGAACAAAAAGCTCATATGTACAAAGATGATCTTGGTCAAGATATCGAAGAAGTAGAAGTTCCTGCGGAATTCAAAGATCAAGTTGAAGAACTTCGTAATGAATTGATCGAGAAGGTTGCTGAACTGGACGAAGAATTGACAATGAAATACCTGGAAGGCGAAGAAATTTCGGTTGCCGAAATTAAAGCCGCTCTCCGTAAAGGTGTTGTAGAAGTTAAAATCTTCCCAGTTATCTGTGGATCTTCTTACCGCAATAAAGGTGTTCAGCTGATGTTGGATGCTGTTCTCGACTATTTGCCGGCTCCTATTGATGTGCCAAGTATTCAAGGGCATTTGGAAGACGGTACGGAAGTTGAACGTCACTCTTCCGATGAAGAGCCATTCTCCGCATTGGCATTCAAAATCATGACGGATCCTTACGTTGGTAAGTTGACATTCTTCCGCGTATACTCCGGTGTTCTTCAATCCGGTTCTTACGTATTGAATGCAACAAAAGGTAAACGCGAACGTATCGGACGTATTCTTCAAATGCATGCGAACAGTCGTCAAGAAATCACTGTAGTTTACTCTGGTGATATTGCGGCTGCCGTAGGTTTGAAAGATACAGGTACAGGTGATACACTGTGTGATGAGAAGAGTCCTGTTATTCTCGAGTCCATGAACTTCCCTGATCCGGTTATCGAAATCGCGGTTGAGCCTAAAACCAAAGCTGACCAAGATAAAATGTCTGTAGCTCTCGGTAAGTTGACTGAAGAGGATCCAACTCTTCGTGCTCATACTAACGAAGAAACAGGTCAAACCATCTTAGCGGGTATGGGTGAGCTTCACTTGGACATCATCATTGACCGTATGCGTCGTGAGTTCAAGGTAGAAACAAACGTGGGTAAACCACAGGTTGCTTACCGTGAAACGTTCCGTGCTCCAGCACGTGTCGAAGGTAAATTCGTTCGTCAGTCCGGTGGTCGTGGTCAATATGGTCACGTAT
This sequence comes from Paenibacillus sp. FSL H7-0703, assembly GCF_038003485.1. Classification (NCBI taxonomy): domain Bacteria; kingdom Bacillati; phylum Bacillota; class Bacilli; order Caryophanales; family Paenibacillaceae; genus Paenibacillus; species Paenibacillus sp. FSL H7-0703. The sequence goes on from NZ_JBBOPF010000001.1 coordinate 3,987,840, forward strand.
GGGTTGAGTTCGAACCGCTCGAGCCAGGTACTGGTAGTCAATTCGAAAGTAAGGTAGTCGGCGGCTCTGTTCCTAGAGAGTACATCGCTCCTGCTCTTGCTGGTATTGAGGAACAAATGAAAAACGGCGTTATCGCAGGCTTCCCGCTTGTGGACGTTAAAGCTACAATCGTGGACGGATCATACCATGATGTCGATTCCAATGAAATGGCATTTAAAATTGCCGGATCAATGGCGCTGAAAGCAGCGAAAGACAAATGTAAACCAGTATTGCTCGAGCCGATTATGAAAGTTGAAGTAACGGTTCCTGAGGAATATATGGGTGACGTAATGGGTATGTTGAACTCCCGTCGTGGTCGGATTGAAGGTATGGATTCCCGCAGTGGAGCTCAAATCATTCGTGCGAAGGTGCCTTTGTCCGAAATGTTCGGATACTCGACTACACTTCGCTCCGGTACACAAGGACGCGGCGTGTTCTCTATGGAACTCTCTCATTATGAAGAAGTACCGAAGAGCATTGCTGAAGAGATCGTTGCCAAAACCAAAGGCGGCGAGTAATACAATGTATCAGCTGACCGGTATGCTTAAGGTTTTACCAAAAAGGCATCCGGCAGCCTAAAATAAAACAAGTTATTGAGGAGGAATTGTTCAAATGGCAAAGGCTAAGTTTGAACGTAACAAACCGCACGTTAATATCGGTACTATTGGTCACGTCGATCATGGTAAAACTACTTTGACTGCTGCAATCACAACTGTATTGTCCAAAACTTACGGTGGTGCTGCTGTAGCATTCGATCAAATCGATAAAGCTCCAGAAGAGCGCGAACGCGGTATCACAATCTCCACTGCACACGTGGAATATGAAACACCTAACCGTCACTATGCACACGTTGACTGCCCAGGTCACGCCGACTATGTTAAAAACATGATCACTGGCGCTGCACAAATGGACGGAGCGATCCTGGTTGTATCCGCAGCTGACGGCCCAATGCCGCAAACTCGTGAGCACATCCTGTTGTCCCGCCAAGTGGGTGTTCCTTACATCGTTGTATTCCTGAACAAATGCGACATGGTTGAAGACGAAGAGTTGCTGGAATTGGTTGAAATGGAAGTTCGCGACTTGCTGAGCGAGTATGACTTCCCAGGCGACGACACTCCAATCACTCGCGGTTCCGCTCGTGAAGCACTGCAAAACCCAGATGGCGACTGGGCTAAGAAAATTGTTGAAATGTTCGAAACAATCGACACTTACATCCCAACTCCAGAACGCGACACTGACAAGCCTTTCCTTATGCCTGTCGAGGACGTATTCTCCATCACTGGTCGTGGTACAGTTGCTACAGGCCGTGTAGAGCGTGGTACAGTTAAAGTGGGCGACGAAATCGAAATCATCGGTATTCAAGAAGAATCCCGTAAATCCGTAGTAACAGGCGTAGAAATGTTCCGCAAATTGCTTGATTCCGCTCAAGCTGGTGACAACATTGGCGCACTGCTTCGCGGTGTAGATCGTGCACAAATCGAGCGTGGCCAAGTATTGGCTAAGCCAGGTTCTGTTAACCCACATACAGAATTTTCTGCTCAAATCTACGTTTTGACTAAAGAAGAAGGCGGACGTCACAAACCTTTCTTCACTGGTTACCGTCCACAGTTCTACTTCCGTACAACTGACGTAACTGGTATCATTACTTTGCCAGAAGGTTCTGAAATGGTAATGCCTGGTGATAACATCACGGTTACTGTTCAACTGATCAACCCGATCGCTATCGAAGAAGGAACTAAGTTCTCTATTCGTGAAGGTGGACGTACAGTTGGCGCTGGTGCCGTAGCAACAATCTCCAAATAAGAAGGCTTTAGCCTTTAAATAGAGTAACAGTGTACTGGAACGAGTAACGTTGTATTGGAACGAAGCTAAACGAGCCCCTGCCCTGGTGCGGGGGCTTTTCTCTTGGGGAAAATCGCGAGTGCGAGCACAACTGCATCTTTTGAAAATAAGATGCATTGTTTTTTCGTTTTTGCTTGCAATAGGCAGAACTATTCGATATAATAACTAATGTTGTTTGTGACTGTGCGATGATGTGAGAGGTTACTGACACACCCGGCCCCTTTGCCATGGGAGGGCTGTCGGAAAATTTTCACGGAGTATGTCCGATACCAAATTGGGCGATAGAAGGAGGGACTAAAATGGCAAAGCAAAAAATTCGTATTCGTTTGAAAGCTTACGATCATAGAATTCTTGATCAATCCGCTGAGAAAATTGTTGAAACAGCTAAACGTTCGGGCGCAGGTGTATCCGGGCCAATTCCGCTGCCAACTGAAAAACAAATCATTACTATTCTCCGTGCGGTACACAAGTACAAGGATTCTCGGGAGCAGTTCGAAATGCGCACACACAAGCGTTTGATCGACATTGTTAACCCGACTCCACAAACTGTGGATGCCTTGATGCGCTTGGACCTGCCGTCCGGTGTAGATATCGAAATTAAATTGTAATATGTAATTAGGAAAAGAAATGAGGTGTCAACATGAAAGGTATCTTAGGAAAAAAACTCGGAATGACTCAAGTGTTTACCCCTGAAGGTAACGTACTTGCTGTTACGGTTATCGAAGCAGGTCCTTGTGTTGTTCTGCAAAAGAAAGATCTGGAAAACGATGGATACGAAGCTATCCAACTCGGTTTCTCTGATAAGAAAGAAAAAAGATCCAACAAACCTGAAGCAGGACATGCGAAAAAAGCAAATACTGCACCTAAGCGCTACGTTCGTGAACTTCGTGGCATCGACCTTGCTGCGTACGAGGTTGGCCAAGAACTGAAGGCTGATGTCTTCACAGAAGGCGAGTTCGTTGACGTAACAGGTATTTCTAAAGGTAAAGGTTTTGCCGGCGTTATCAAACGTTGGGGACAAAGCCGCGGACCAATGGCACACGGATCGCGTTACCACAGAGGTCCAGGTTCTATGGGTTCCATTCAAGCTAACCGCGTTCCTAAAGGTAAACACCTTCCAGGACACATGGGGCATGAAACGGTAACGATCCAACGTCTTGAAGTTGTTAAGATCGATACAGAACGTAATGTATTGCTCGTGAAAGGTTCCATTCCAGGACCTAAAAATAGCTTCGTTAAAGTATTAGAAACGGTGAAAAAATAAACAACTGAAGAAAGGAGGAACACGAAATGCCAAAAGTAGCACTATTTAATATTAGCGGCAGCCAAGTTGGTGAAATTGAATTGAACGACGCAGTGTTCGGTATCGAGCCGAATAAGCACGTTCTTCATGACGCTGTTGTTATGCAATTGGCTTCCCTGCGTCAAGGTACTCACAAAGTAAAAGGACGTTCTGAAGTACGTGGTGGCGGACGTAAACCTTGGAAACAAAAAGGTACTGGCCGCGCTCGTCAAGGTTCGATTCGTGCACCGCAATGGGTTGGTGGCGGTACTGTATTCGGTCCGACTCCACGCAGCTATGCTTACAAATTGCCTAAAAAAGTTCGTCGTCTGGCGATCAAATCGGCGTTGTCATCCAAAGTGATTGAGAATGAAATTATCGTATTGGACGCTCTTACACTGAACGGACCTAAAACGAAAGAATTCGCAGCCATTTTGAATAACCTTAAAGCTGATCGTAAAGCATTGATCGTAGCTCCTAGCTATGATGATAATGTAGCACTGTCCGCTCGTAATATTCCTGGTGTGAAGTTTGTAGCCGCAGACGGCATTAATGTTCTTGATGTGCTCGGACACGACAAACTGATCATTACGAAGGAAGCAGTTCAGAAGGTAGAGGAGGTGCTCGCGTAATGAAGGATCCTCGTGATATTATCAAACGTCCGGTTATCACCGAACGTACGGCTGGTATGATGAATGACTTGAAATACGTTTTCGAGGTTGACATTCGTTCTAACAAAGTCGAAGTTAAAAAAGCAATCGAAGCCATTTTTAACGTGAAAGTAAGTAACGTAAATACGCTTCGTGTTCCTGCAAAACCAAAACGCTACGGACGTCATTCCGGCTATACGAGCGAGTGGAAAAAAGCGTTCGTAACGCTGAGCAAAGACAGTAAGCCGCTTGAGTTTTTTGAAACGGTATAATTGAAACTGTAAAGTAAGGAGGGAAACTCAGTGCCAATTAAAAAGTATAAACCAACGTCCCCGGCCAGACGTGCTATGTCTGTATCTACTTTCGAGGAGATTACAACTAATCAGCCCGAGAAATCGTTGCTGGCACCTCTGAGCAAGCAAGCTGGACGCAATAACCAAGGTAAAATTACAGTTCGTCATCAAGGCGGCGGACACAAACGTAAATACCGTATTATTGACTTCAAACGTAACAAAGATGGAATACCGGGCCGCGTTGCTACGATCGAATATGATCCAAACCGTACGTCCAACATCGCACTTATCCACTATGTGGATGGTGAAAAACGTTACATCATCGCTCCTAAAGGTCTGAAAGTAGGAGACGAAGTGGTATCCGGTGCAGGTTCCGATATCAAAATCGGTAACTCCTTGCCGTTGGAAAACATTCCAGTAGGTACGGTTATCCACAACATCGAATTGAAACCGGGTAAAGGTGGCCAACTCGTTCGCGCCGCTGGTACGGAAGCCCAACTTCTTGGTAAAGAAGAAAAGTATGTTACAATTCGTTTGACTTCTGGTGAAGTTCGCCGCATTCTGAAAGTTTGCCGCGCTACAATTGGTTCTGTAGGTAACGAAGACCACGAACTGGTGAAAATCGGTAAAGCTGGTCGTAGTCGCTGGTTGGGACAACGTCCTGAAGTTCGCGGTGTTGTAATGAACCCTAACGATCACCCACACGGTGGTGGTGAAGGTCGCGCTCCAATCGGACGTAAATCTCCAATGTCTCCATGGGGTAAACCAACCCTTGGTTACAAGACGCGTAAAAAAGGTAAAGCATCTGATAAGTACATCGTTCGTCGTCGTACTAAGTAATAAAACGTGCGCTTAAGTCGCACGTTAACATATTAAGGAACGACTACGTTTTAACGAAGGGAGGATTCATAAATGGGTCGCAGTCTCAAAAAAGGACCATTCATTGATGGTTACCTGTTGAAAAAAGTAGAGGTTTTGAACGAGTCGGACAAAAAAGTGGTAATCAAAACTTGGTCCCGTCGCTCTACGATTTTCCCACAATTTATCGGACATACGTTTGGTGTATACGATGGTCGTAAACACGTGCCAGTATACGTAACGGAAGATATGGTCGGACACAAATTGGGCGAATTTGCTCCAACACGTACGTACAAAGGCCATACGGATGACGATAAGAAAACAAGAAGATAATCAACACAGCGTAGTGTTTGAGAGGAGGTAAACTCAATGGAAGCAAAAGCACATGCTAAGTCCGTACGGATTTCTGCTCGCAAAGTGAAACTTGTTATCGATTTGATTCGCGGTAAGCAGGTTGGTGAGGCGATCGCAATTCTTCGTCACACTCCAAAGTCCGCTTCTCCAGTCGTTGAGAAATTGTTGAATTCTGCGATTGCAAATGCAGATCACAACTACTCTTTGGACGTAAATAAATTGGTAGTATCTCAGGTTTTTGTAAACCAAGGTCCTACAATGAAACGATTCCGCCCGCGTGCAATGGGTCGTGCAAGTCGCATCAACAAACGCACCAGTCATATTACTCTGGTGGTATCTGAAAAATAAGGAGGGAAAACGTGTGGGCCAAAAGGTAAATCCCGTCGGACTCCGAATCGGTATTATCCGTGATTGGGAATCCAAATGGTATGCAGGCAAAGATTTCGGTGATCTTTTGCTGGAAGACGTTAGAATTCGTGAACATCTGAAAAAAAGATTGAAAGACTCCGCTGTATCCCGTGTTGAAATCGAGAGAGCAGCTAACCGTGTCAACGTAACGATTCACACTGCGAAGCCAGGTATGGTTATCGGTAAGGGTGGTTCCGAAGTTGAAAATCTGCGTAATGAAATTACTAAAATCGCAGGCGGTAAAAAGGTACACATCAATATTTCTGAAATTAAAAATCCTGAACTGGATGCAATTCTGGTTGCTGAAAGCATTGCACAACAATTGGAACGTCGTGTTTCTTTCCGTCGTGCTTTGAAACAAGCAATTCAAAGAACTATGCGTTCCGGAGCAAAAGGAATTAAAACTCAAGTAGGCGGACGTCTTGGCGGTGCCGAAATCGCTCGTTCCGAAGGGTACAGCGAAGGAACTGTTCCACTGCATACGCTTCGTGCCGACATTGACTATGGTACAGCGGAAGCTCATACTACTTACGGTCGTCTTGGCGTAAAAGTATGGATCTATCGTGGAGAGGTTCTTCCTCCAGCTAAGAAACAAGCTCCTCAGGAAGGAGGCAACTAATCATGTTGGTACCAAAACGCGTAAAACATCGTAAACAACAACGTGGTCATATGAAGGGTCGTGCAAAAGGCGGTACTACACTGAACTTTGGTGAGTACGGTTTGCAAGCTACTGAACCTGCATGGATTACTAACCGTCAAATCGAAGCTGCACGTATTGCGATGACTCGTTACATCAAACGTGGTGGTAAGGTTTGGATTAAAATTTTCCCTGACAAACCAATTACTCAGAAGCCTCTTGAGGTTCGTATGGGTAGTGGTAAAGGTAACGTAGAAAAATGGGTTGCAGTAGTGAAACCAGGCAAGATTATGTTCGAACTTGCTGGTGTTCCGGAAGAGATTGCTCGTGAAGCAATGCGTCTTGCCGCTCACAAACTGCCAATCAAAACTAAGTTTGTGAAACGTGAAGAATTGGGTGGTGAAGCAAATGAAGGCTAGTGAATTCCGCAACCTAACCACTGCTGAAATCGAACAAAAGATCTCCGGTTTTAAAGAAGAACTTTTCAACCTTCGTTTTCAACTCGCTACCGGTCAGCTTGATAACCCGACTCGGATCGGCGCTGTGCGTAAGGAAATTGCTCGTGCTAAAACTGTGATCCGTGAAAGAGAACTTGGGATTAGCTAAGATATCAGACCGGGTGGAAAATCCGCCTGTAATTAGGAAGGAGGCCAACAATGAGCGAACGTAATGCCCGTAAAGTATTAGTCGGTAAAGTAGTCAGCGACAAAATGGATAAAACGATTGTGATTGCTGTAGAAACTTACAAAAAACATGATCTCTACCATAAACGCATTAAAGTAACTAAGAAATTCAAAGCTCATGATGAAAACAACACCGCACAAATTGGTGATACTGTTAAAATCATGGAAACTCGCCCTTTGTCCAAAGACAAAAACTGGAGACTGGTCGAAATCGTTGAAAAAGCTGTTATAATCTAATGTAGTGTAGTTTTTCCGAAAGGAGGATAAATAAATGATTCAACCATTTACACGTTTGACTGTAGCTGACAATTCCGGCGCGAAGGAACTGATGTGTATCCGTGTGCTCGGTGGTACGGGACGTCGTACAGCTCAAATTGGTGACCTGATCGTTTGTTCCGTAAAACAAGCAACACCAGGCGGCGTTGTCAAAAAGGGTGATGTAGTAAGAGCGGTTGTTGTTCGTACTAAACGTTCTATCCGCCGTAAAGACGGTTCCTACATCGGATTTGACGAAAACGCAGCAGTGGTCGTTAAAGAAGACAAGAGCCCACGTGGTACTCGTATTTTCGGACCAGTTGCTCGCGAACTTCGTGACAAGGACTTCATGAAAATCGTTTCCTTGGCTCCGGAAGTGATCTAAACTCACCTTAAAATGTGCCCGTAGGAGGTGTACGAAATGCCAAAAGTGAAAAAAGTTCTGGAATCCCATAACAACAAGCTGCACGTCAAAAAAGACGACACTGTTCTGGTGATTACAGGTAAAGATAAAGGTAAAAAAGGTCGCGTTATCGCTGCTTACCCTCGTCAAAACCGTGTGCTTGTGGAAGGTGTTAACATGATTAAAAAACACCAAAAGCCTAATCAGCTGAATCCACAAGGCGGCATCATCGAGAAAGAAGCTCCGATTCACGTTTCCAACGTTATGCACATTGATCCGAAGAGCGGAAAAGTAACCCGTGTTGGTTATAAAGTTTTGGACAACGGAAAAAAAGTGCGCATTGCAAAACGTTCTGGCGAAGTGATCGACTAATTATTTTTTGAAGAAAGGAGGTATATGATTCATGGCTACAACAAGAATGAAAGAACGTTTCTTGAAAGAAATCACTCCTGCTTTGATGCAGAAGTTCAACTATACAACAGTGATGCAAGTGCCTAAAATCGAGAAAGTTGTAATCAACATGGGTGTTGGCGACGCAGTCCAAAACTCCAAAGTACTTGATTCAGCTCTCAACGACATGCAGCTGATCGCTGGTCAAAAACCAGTAATCACTCGCGCAAAAAAATCTATTGCAGGTTTTAAATTGCGTGAAAACATGCCGATCGGTGTAAAGGTAACACTTCGTGGCGAGCGTATGTATTATTTCTTGGACAAATTGTTCAACATTACTCTTCCTCGCGTACGTGACTTCCATGGTGTATCGACAAAAGCTTTTGACGGACGTGGTAACTACACGCTTGGTCTGAAAGAACAGTTGATCTTCCCGGAAATCGAGTATGATCAAGTTGATAAAGTTCGTGGTATGGACATCGTTATCGTAACGACTGCCAAAACTGACGAAGAGTCCCGTGAGCTTCTGACTCAGCTGGGCATGCCTTTCGCAAAATAATGTTGGCATAACGTTTCGGGCGTCTAATTTTAAAGACACCCTGTTCTCCGAAACTATTTAGGAGGTGTCAGGCTAAGTGGCAAAAACTTCAATGAAAGTCAAACAACAACGCGCACCAAAGTTTAAAGTTCGTGCTTACACTCGTTGCGAGCGTTGTGGTCGTCCACATTCGGTACTGCAAAAGTTTAAGATCTGCAGAATTTGCTTCCGTGAATTAGCTTATAAAGGCCAGATTCCTGGCGTGAAAAAAGCAAGCTGGTAAAAAGTCCTGTTTGGGAAGGAGGTTTATACACAATGACTATGTCTGATCCAATTGCAGATATGCTTACTCGTATTCGTAACGCGAACACAGTTCGTCACGAAACAGTAGAAATGCCTGCATCTACAATGAAAAAACAAATCGCCGACATCCTGAAACGTGAAGGATTCATTCGTGATGCGGAATTTGTTGAAGATAGCAAACAAGGGATCATCCGTATTTTCTTGAAATACGGTGCAAACAACGAGCGTGTTATTACAGGTTTGAAAAGAATCAGTAAACCAGGTCTTCGCGTTTACACGAAGAGCAATGAGATTCCACGCGTACTGGGTGGACTCGGGATCGCAATCATTTCAACATCCAAAGGTATCATGACTGACAAAGAAGCGCGTCAGTCCAAAGCCGGCGGAGAAGTTGTTTGCTACGTTTGGTAAGATAACGTTTAAAAGATAGGAGGTGCAACAGATATGTCCCGTATTGGTCGTAAACCAATCACAGTACCAAGTGGTGTTGACGTGACTTTGAACAACACAGCAATCACAGTTAAAGGTCCTAAAGGAACATTGACTCGTGAGCTTCATAAAGACATGTCCGTTACTGTGGAAAACAATGAAATTAATGTAGTTCGTCCTTCGGACAACAAACTTCACCGCTCTTTGCATGGAACAACCCGCAGCGTTGTCAACAACATGGTAAGTGGTGTAACTGAAGGGTTTTCAAAATCTCTGGAGCTGGTTGGGGTCGGATATCGTGCAAGCAAATCCGGAGATAAAATCGTTCTGAACGTTGGATACTCTCACCCGGTTGAAATCACACCGGAAGCGGGCATCGAATTCGAAGTTCCTTCGAACACTAAAATCATCGTTCGCGGAATTGATAAAGAGCGTGTAGGTGCCTACGCTGCTAAAATTCGTTCCGTTCGTGAACCTGAACCGTACAAAGGTAAAGGGATTAAATACGAAGGCGAGCGCATCATTCGTAAAGAAGGTAAAGCCGGTAAGAAGAAATAAGTTTCTTACCGACTTTGTGCGGTCTTTCTGCTGGAAAGACTTCGTACTTCTTTTTTACCCAGTGCGTCTTAGTATAAAGTTTTAAAAGGCAAACTGAAGGGAGTGAAAACTTGAGATGATTACAAAACAAGATAAAAATAAAGCACGTGTCAGAAGACATCTGCGTGTACGTAAGAAAATCGAAGGTACGGCTGTACGTCCTCGTTTGAACGTGTTCCGTTCTTCCAAGCATATCTACGCACAACTGATTGATGATGTAGCTGGTGTAACATTGGTATCTGCATCCACTATGGATAAAGAACTGAGCAGCGAAATCAAAAACGGCGGTAGTGTAGAAGCAGCTCGTAAAGTTGGCGAACTCGTTGCTAAACGTGCGAAAGAAAAAGGTCATGCTAACATCGTATTTGACCGTGGTGGATACTTGTATCATGGACGGATTCAAGCTTTGGCTGATGCAGCTCGCGAAGCAGGCCTTGAATTCTAAGACATTTCTCAAAAGGAGGTTAACGACTTGCGTGTAGATCCGAATACTTTGGAACTGACTGAAAGAGTAGTAAATATTAATCGTGTAGCTAAAGTTGTCAAAGGCGGACGCCGTTTCAGCTTCAGTGCTCTGGTAGTAGTGGGCGACGGCAACGGCTGGGTAGGCGCTGGAATCGGTAAAGCTGGCGAAGTACCTGATGCAATTCGCAAAGGTATTGAAGATGCTAAGAAAAACCTGGTTCACGTTCCACTCGTAGGAACAACAATTCCTCACCTTGTTACAGGTAAGTTCGGTGCTGGCCGGGTTCTGTTGAAACCGGCATCGGAAGGTACTGGAGTTATCGCTGGTGGTCCGGTTCGTGCTGTACTGGAACTTGCTGGTGTAGGTGATATCTTGACAAAATCTTTGGGTTCTTCGAATTCCATGAATATGGTCAATGCGACTTTGGAAGGTTTGTCCCGCTTGAAACGCGCTGAAGAAGTTGCAAAATTGCGCGGCAAATCCATCGAAGAGCTGCTGGGCTAAGGAGGGAATATCATGGCGAAATTAGAAATTACCCTCGTTCGTTCGTTGATCGGCCGTCCTGGTAATCAGAGAACGACTGTTAAAACGCTCGGCTTGCGTAAAATCAACCATAAAGTAGTTCAACCCGACAATGCAGCTATTCGCGGGATGATTAATCAAGTTAGCCATTTGGTTTCTGTTAAAGAAATTGAGGCTTAAGAAATAAAGTATTTTAACAATAATCAAGGAGGTGCAACGAACGATGAAGTTACATGAGCTTTCCCCAGCTCCAGGCTCTCGCAAAGAACGTAAACGTTTGGGTCGTGGTCCTAGTAGCGGTACGGGTAAAACTTCTGGTCGTGGTCATAAAGGTCAAAACGCTCGTTCCGGCGGTGGTGTACGTCCGGGCTTCGAGGGTGGTCAAAACCCACTGTATCGTCGCTTGCCTAAACGCGGTTTCGTAAATCCTACTCGTAAAGAGTATGCGGTTTTGAATATCGAAGATTTGAACAGTTTTGCAGCGGGTACAGAAGTAAGCCCTGAGTTTTTGCTGAACAATGGCATTGTGAAAAACGCCAAATCCGGAATTAAAATTCTGGGTAACGGTGAAATCACTGTGAAATTGACAGTTAAAGCGAACAAGTTCTCTCAATCTGCGGTAGAGAAAATTGAAGCTGCCGGCGGTAAAACCGAGGTGATCTAATGTTCAAGACCCTGAAAAATATATGGCGGGTTGAGGATCTTAGAACCCGAATCCTGTTTACCCTGTTTATACTCTTTGTATATCGTATTGGCTCCTTCGTGCCGGTTCCCGGCGTGAACAAGCAAGTCTTTACTTCTCAGGATCAGGCAGGAAGCGAGTTGTTTGGACTCCTTAACACCTTCTCAGGGGGCGCATTGTATCAGTTTTCGATCTTCGCCCTCGGGATTATGCCATATATTACAGCGTCCATCATTGTACAGTTGCTGTCAATGGACGTGATTCCGAAACTTGCGGAATGGGCTAAACAAGGAGAGCATGGTAAAAAGAAGTTGGCTCAAATTACGCGTTATGGTACGGTAATACTTGGCCTGATTCAAGCATTCGGAACGTCAATTGGCTTTAATCGACTGTACGGTGCAGCGATGATTCCAGGAGCCACTTTTGCAGATTATCTGGTTATTGCCATTGTGCTTACAGCAGGAACTACGTTCCTTATGTGGCTCGGTGAGCAAATTACTGAAAAGGGAATCGGCAACGGTATCTCTATTGTTATCTTCGCAGGGATTGCGGCGGGTATTCCAAGACATATTCGGACGGTTGTAGAATCTCAGTTTATTCAAGCAGATCAGCTGTTTATGAATATTCTGAAGGCAATTATAATTGCCCTGGTGATTGTTCTGATTATTGTTGGTGTTATCTACATCCAGCAAGGTATTCGGAAAATCCCAGTACAATACGCGAAACGTGTAGTTGGCAACAAAATGTACGGTGGCCAGAATACGCATATTCCGATGAAAATTAATGCGGCAGGCGTTATTCCGGTAATCTTTGCGGTATCATTGCTGCAATTCCCGACAATTATTGCGAGTTTCTGGGCAGATCATGCTTGGGCTAAGTGGATTACCACTTACTTGTACTATGACAAGCCGCTGGGCATGGTTTTGTATGTCGTAATGATTATCGGTTTCACATTCTTCTATACCTTTGTACAGATGAATCCGCAGCAAATGGCCGACAATATGAAGAAGAACGGCGGTTATATTCCGGGAATTCGCCCGGGTAAGGCCACGGAGAAATACTTGACACGAGTAATGTCACGTTTGACAATGACAGGAGCTTTGTTTCTGGCAGTCATATCCGTTTTGCCGGTATTCTTCGGTTCGCTTTCGGGCTTGCCTCGTTCCGTGCAAATTGGCGGTACTTCATTGCTCATCATCATTGGTGTAGCATTGGATACAATGAAGCAAATCGAAAGCCAACTGATCAAACGCCATTACAAAGGCTTCATCAACAAATAGGCAATAGGTACCGGCTTAGGATGTTCGCATGCTTACCGGCACCTTTTGTGCTGTTTCTTGTGTAGGGGTCGTCTTGAGGAGTGACAGATTGTGAATATTTTGATCATGGGCCCTCCGGGGGCTGGTAAAGGTACACAAGCAGATGTCATTGTGAAGGAATTCGGCATTCCTCATATCTCGACAGGTGATGCTTTTCGCCTAGCGATGAAACAGGGAACACCTATTGGCATTAAAGCTAAAGAATATATCGACAAGGGTGAACTTGTTCCGGATGACGTAACAATCGGTATCGTTGAAGAACGGCTACAACAGCCAGATTGCAAGAAAGGGTTCTTGCTGGACGGTTTTCCAAGAACTTTGGCTCAAGCTGAAGCCTTGGATCAAATTTTGGGTCGTTTGAATACGAAGCTAGATGACGTCATCAACTTGAAAGTGGATAGTGACAACTTGTTGGCACGAATCACAGGACGGCGGGTTTGTAAAAGCTGCGGAACTAGCTATCATATTGTCTTTAATCCTCCTAAGGTTGAAGGCATTTGCGATAAAGACGGTGGGGAACTCTATCAGCGTCCTGACGATAATGAAGATAGCGTAAGAACACGACTTGAAGAATATAGTAATAAAACAGCACCACTCCTCACGTTTTATGAGAACCAGAATCTTCTGCGTCATATTGACGGAGAACAGGATATTGATGTGGTTTCCCAAAATATCGTGTCCTTGTTGCGGGGTTAGCTGTAATGATCATTTGCAAGTCGGGGACGGAATCAAGCTTAATGAGGAAAGCTAAGAGAATAGATACGGAGACGGATCATCTCTTGGCAGGACACATCGAGCCCGGTATTACGACCGGTGAACTTGATCATTTAGCTGATCGGTATATTCGCAGTCAGGGAGCTGTGCCGTCTTTTAAAGGTTATAACGGTTTTCCTGCTAGCATTTGCGCTTCAGTCAACGAACAACTGGTGCACGGATTTCCCGGCAAACGCAAGTTAAACAAAGGCGATATCATCGCGAAAACTCGCCAGTTTACAATGTCGCATGCCATTCGGCAATATATTGAGAATCCAAACCGTGGTATTCCTGAGCAGGGGCCGAGGCTGAAAACCGGCATTGGGCTGGCTATTGAATCTATGATTCAGATAGGTTCTCACCATGTAGGGACGCTGGAAGACAACTGGACGGTCGTTACGATGAACGTAACCTCATGTGCTCATAACGAGCAAGCGGTGACGTACGAAACGGGCGGCATGGATATTTTCACGAAACTGAGTGCGTAGGTGATTGGAATGATTCAGCAAGGAAACCTGCAAATCGGTCAGCTGGTGAAGATTCTGAAGGGCAGAGGTGCCGGACAGATTGCGGTTGTCGTTTCAGTAGCAGATAGCAGGTTTGTATATATTGCGGATGGGGATAAACGAAAGTTTGATCAAGCGAAGAAGAAAAATGTTCTTCATTTGGTGCCTCAGCCAAAGATTAGTAGCGAGATTGTAAACAGTTTAAACGAAAGCGGTCGGGTGACGAACGGAAAGCTGCGACATGCAGTGAAAACTTTCCTGGACTCGTCCGAATACCAAGCTGAAGAGAAAGGAGACTGACTTTGGCCAAAGAAGATGTCATTGAGGTTGAAGGTACGGTAATCGAGCCACTACCGAACGCTACGTTCAAGGTAGAGCTGGAGAACGGTCATCAAATTCTTGCTCATGTTTCCGGAAAGCTGCGGATGCACTTTATCCGTATTTTGACAGGCGACAAGGTGGTTGTACAGTTATCGCCTTACGATTTAACCAAAGGCCGTATAACGTACCGCAAGTAATTCATGCAGGTTTTTATTAAACGTATGTCATTTAAAAAAACTTGTTTTGCTCGGCAAAACGATGTGAATGTTCACGAAGCGAGTTTTACCAGGGTAAAGCTTGGAGGAGGTAATCAACATGAAGGTAAGACCTTCTGTAAAACCTATTTGCGAAAAATGCAAAGTCATTCGCCGCAAAGGGAATGTAATGGTTATTTGCGAAAATCCGAAACACAAACAAAAACAAGGTTAATAGAAGGGGGTGTAGCGTAAAATGGCTCGTATAGCTGGTGTGGATTTGCCACGTGACAAACGCGTTGAGATCGCCTTGACTTACATTTTCGGAATCGGTAAAACGACTTCTCAGAAAATCTTGAAGGAAACAGGCATCAGTGCAAACACGCGTGTTCGTGATTTGACTGAAGATGAAGTGAGCAAATTACGTGAAACGATCGACAAAGAAGTTAAAGTAGAAGGCGATCTGCGTCGTGAAATTTCCTTGAATATTAAACGTCTGACTGAGATTGGCTGCTACCGTGGTGTTCGTCACCGTCGTGGATTGCCTGTTCGCGGACAACGTACTAAAACTAATGCTCGTACCCGTAAAGGTCCTCGTCGGACTGTAGCGAACAAAAAGAAATAAGAAGGGAGGATAACATTCAATGGCTAAACCGAAAAAAGTTGTACGTACAAAACGCCGTGACCGTAAAAATATCGAGACTGGCGTGGCACACATCCGTTCCACGTTCAACAACACGATCGTTACGATCACAGATCCACACGGTAACGCAATCTCTTGGGCCAGCTCAGGCGGCATGGGATTCCGTGGTTCCCGTAAATCTACTCCATTCGCAGCACAAATGGCCGCAGAAACTGCTGCTAAAGCTGCTATGGAACACGGCATGAAAACTGTCGAAGTCATGGTTAAAGGACCTGGTGCAGGTCGCGAAGCAGCAATTCGCTCTTTGCAAGCTGCTGGTTTGGAAGTTAACCTGATTAAAGACGTAACTCCGGTACCTCATAACGGATGCCGTCCTCCAAAACGTCGTCGCGTCTAATGAGATTTCTCCTCTGCGTGTAGTATAGATCCGGCACAAACTGCCAAGAATGGATGTTTAGGTATACTGCATGATAGACTATGGATAAGGTGAATGTTTCATATAGGAGCGACGTTTTGAAGGAGGGATATTGCAGTGATAGAAATCGAAAAGCCGAAAATTGAGACGGTTGACGTCAATGA
Organism: Paenibacillus sp. FSL H7-0703; assembly: GCF_038003485.1. Taxonomy (NCBI): domain Bacteria; kingdom Bacillati; phylum Bacillota; class Bacilli; order Caryophanales; family Paenibacillaceae; genus Paenibacillus; species Paenibacillus sp. FSL H7-0703. Next base: position 4,003,786 of record NZ_JBBOPF010000001.1, read on the forward strand.
TGATGGCACCTATGGAAAATTCGTAGTAGAACCGCTGGAACGCGGATACGGTACGACGCTGGGTAACTCGCTTCGCCGTATTCTGTTATCCTCGTTACCGGGGGCAGCAGTCACATCGGTTCAGATCGATGGGGTTCTGCACGAGTTTGCAACGGTTCCCGGTGTGAAGGAAGACGTAACGGAGATCATTCTGAACTTGAAAGCTTTATCGCTTAAAATCCACTCGGATGAAGAGAAAGTACTCGAAATCGATGCGGAAGGCGAAGGAGTTGTAACGGCAGGAGATATCCGTGCGGATAGTGATGTGGAAATTCTTAATCCGGATCTTCACATTGCTACGCTCGGACCGGGTTCGAGACTTCACATGCGTATTTTTGCCAATCGCGGTCGCGGTTACGTTAAGCAGGATCGGAACAAACGTGATGACCAGCCGATCGGCGTCATTCCCGTCGACTCCATCTACACTCCGATTGCACGCGTGAACTACGGCGTAGAAAATACGCGTGTCGGCCAGGTTACGAATTACGACAAGCTGACACTTGAGGTTTGGACTGACGGAAGTATTCGTCCCGAGGAAGCAGTGAGCCTTGGAGCCAAAATTTTGACTGAGCATGTGATGTTGTTCGTGGGTCTCACGGACGAGGCAAAAGATGCTGAAATTATGGTTGAAAAAGAAGAAGACAAAAAAGAAAAAGTTCTTGAAATGACGATCGAAGAGCTGGATCTCTCCGTCCGTTCCTATAACTGCCTTAAGCGCGCTGGTATCAATACGGTACAAGAACTCACGACTAAATCTGAAGAAGATATGATGAAGGTCCGTAACTTGGGTCGCAAATCTTTGGAAGAAGTACAAGAGAAGCTTGAGGAACTTGGTTTAGGACTTCGTACGGAAGAATAGTACAGCAACGTTTTTGTGAAGGAGGGGAAATTACATGGCATACCAAAAATTGGGCCGTAACTCCAGTGCCCGTAAAGCTTTGTTTCGTGATTTGGTAACCGATCTGTTCTTGTATGAGCGTATCCAAACTACTGAGGCTAAAGCGAAAGAAGTTCGTTCTATTGCTGAAAAACTGATCACCAAAGCGAAAAAAGGAGATCTGCACGCACGTCGTCAAGTGGCTGCGTTCGTTCGCCGTGAAACTTTGGATGGTGAGCAGGATGCAATCCAAAAGCTGTTTAGCGAATTGGCTACACGTTACACTGAGCGTCCAGGTGGATACACTCGTATCTTGAAATTGGGACCTCGTCGTGGCGACGCCGCTCCAATGGTATATCTGGAATTGGTTGACCGCGCGTAGACAGGCGAAGATGAGGGAAGGGTGGACAGAATCGGCTTGATTCTGAACAACCCTTTTTTTCTCTTGGAGGAGTCCTTGAGGGGCTTCTCCTTTGTTATGTTCGGTTATTCCTTGTAAGGCCAGAGACTACCCCTATAAAGGTGTGAGAAACATGCGGAACTTGTGCATGAAGGTGAACTATGACGGAACCCACTATGATGGCTTTCAGACGCAGCCTGACGGTAACACCATTCAGGACTGCCTTGAACATGCTATTTACTCATTGACGGGCGAGCGTCTTAAAATTACAGGCTCAGGCCGTACAGATGCAGGTGTACATGCATACGGGCAGGTATTCAATTTTCACACTGAATCGCCGATTCCGTTACAGCGCTGGTGTCTGGCACTTAATGCCTGGTTGCCTCGTGATATCATCGTTACGGATGCGAGAGAGGTGCCACTGTCCTTTCATGCACGCCGCATGGCGAAGCGGAAGACATATCGGTACAGCATTAATGCGAACCGATTTCCGGACATCTTTCACCGTCGTACACAGGCCCATCATCCAACGAGACTGGATGTAAGAGCGATGGAGGAAGGGTTGGCTCATTTAGTGGGCACCTTTGACTATACTTCGTTCGCATCTCGACGTTCCCAAAAGACGAATCATGTTCGCACTATTTACGAAGCCTATATGACAGTAGACCATTCCTTTTCACGTCCGGGCTCGGATGATCAGGGAATTATCCATACTTATATTACAGGTAGCGGATTTTTACAGCACATGGTTCGGATTATTATGGGTACTTTGCTGGAAGTGGGAGAAGGCAAAAAATCGTCGGATGATATTCCTTCCATTTTGGAGGCGAAAAATCGTTCAAAGGCTGGACCTACGGCCGTTGGACACGCTTTAACGCTCTGGAATGTAGAGTACGACGAAAACATCAAAAAACATTGATTTTACCCTTGCGGAATTGATGGTTATCCTGTAATATAAAAGTTGTGTTTTCTTAATGGCTTTCCCACAGCCCCAATTAAGATGATCACTTTAAATTAACATCTAATCCATCAATAATGCAGCAACTTAACGAACGAAGATAAATGATGATTTCTGTTAACGAACTTAAGGAGGATACTTTTCATGCGTACTACGTATATGGCGAAGCCAAATGAAGTTGAGCGCAACTGGCACATCATTGATGCCGAAGGCAAAACGCTCGGCCGTCTGGCAAGCGAAGCGGCTGCGTTGATTCGCGGCAAACACAAGCCACAATTTACACCACATGTGGACACAGGTGATTTTGTTGTTGTAATCAATGCGGAAAAAATCGTATTGACCGGTAAAAAAATGGAGAACAAGAAATACTACCGTCACTCCCTGCATCCGGGTGGTCTGAAAGTAACGGTTGCACAAGAAATGGTTAAGAACAAGCCTGAGCGCATGTTGGAATTGGCTGTTCACGGTATGCTTCCTAAAACTCGTCAAGGCGAGAAAATGAAGCTGAGACTTAAAGCTTACAGAGGCACTGAGCATCCACATGCAGCACAAAAACCTGAAGTTTACGAACTTCGCGGATAATTAAAAGGGAGGACAGTTTCATGGCACAAGTACAATACTATGGGACAGGTCGTCGTAAACATTCGGTAGCTCGTGTTCGTCTCGTACCGGGTGAAGGACGCATTGTCATCAATAAGCGTGATATTAATGAATATTTTGGTTTGGAAACTCTCAAACTGATCGTAAAACAACCACTGAACCTGACAGAAACAGTTGGCAGCTATGACGTACTCGTTATCGCTCATGGTGGTGGTATCTCTGGTCAAGCCGGCGCAATTCGCCACGGTATTTCCCGTGCTCTGTTGAAAGCAGATCCGGAATTCCGTCCAGCTTTGAAAAAAGCAGGCTTCTTGACTCGTGACCCACGTATGAAAGAACGTAAAAAATACGGTCTCAAAGCCGCTCGTCGTGCACCACAGTTCTCGAAACGTTAATATCCCTTGTGTATCAAGGAATTTCAGCCCTTGGCCTTCACTGGTCAGGGGCTTTAATTTTGAACTAGAAAGTGCCGTGACCATATTTTGACCATTTTTATTATTCTTGATCATTCGTGACCACATCTGAACCAGCGATAGGAGGTTCAAACTCCATGAATTTTTCAAACCGATCAGCAGTTTTTTCTTTTACTGCTTTTGTTACATGCGTGTAAATGTTCATAGTCATTTTAATATCTGAATGTCCAAGACGTTCCTGAACTTCTTTAATGCTGGCCCCAGCTTCAAATAAAAGGGATGCATGGGTATGTCTTAACCCATGTACGGTTATTTTGTGTAAGTTGTTAGAACGAATGATTTCATTCAGTTTGTCGTTTGGATAGGCCAAGCGAATTGGTGTTCCATCCTCACGTGTAAAAACCATTCTGTCATCGTTAGAACCTATTGGTTGCACAATGCCTCTGCTTTGCTCTGTACGGTGCTTTTTTAGTAAGGTAAGGGTTGTATCGTCTAAACTAAGAACACGTCTGGAAGCAGGCGTTTTGGAGGTCAAAGGCGTGAAAGCTTTTTTATCAAAAAACAATGTCTTATCAAGATTAATTGTTTTTTCTCTAAAATCTATATCGTTCCAACGTAAGGCCAGAACTTCCCCTTTTCTCGCGCCAGTATAAATTAATAGGTGAAACATCAATTGATCACGATAGCTATATGCTTGCTTGGTTATTCCAAGGAATTTTTTGATTTCGTGCTTTTCCCAGTAATTTCTCGTATTCTGTTCCTCCGCTAAATAATCACTTTCTTTTTTTGGAATGATAACGCCTTCCATTGGATTGCTCTTACTTATTTCCATAAGGACTGCAAACTCGAAAACTTGATTGGCATACATCTTCATGTTTTCTACTGATTTAATATCTTCAGCTATTTTGTTAATCACATCTTGGCAATACGAACGGGTTATATCTTTTATTTTTATATTACCGAAGTGCGGAAGAATTTGACTGTTGAAACATGAACGAACCGTTTTTCTTGTTGGAAGCTTAAATCTTTTATAATTGGTTTCATACCACTTCTCATAAACCTCTTCAAAAGTAATTGACTTATCTTGTATGATAAACTTCCCGTCTTTTACCTCCTTTTCAGTTTGGGCTGCGTCCAATTTTGCTTCTGCTTTGGTTTTAAAACCGCGTTTGGTAGATGATTTTTTCTTCCCTGTTACTGGATCGATTTCACCAGTGTAATACTTATACAGCCACATATTTCCGTCTTTCTTTGTTGTGTACTTCTGAAAGCTAGCCATAACACTTTCCCTCCGTGATTCAATAAATTCTGCCCCGATTTATAACTTCTTCTAGGTCCTTCATTTGCAATAGTAAAGTTTTAGCGCCTGTGCCGTATCTGCGGACTATTCGGCCTAGCATGAGCTTTATATTTCCAGGTTCAAAATAAACAATGTCATGCTGAAGAATTTCCACCCCTTCAAAGTGCAATAATTCATCAATTTCGATCTGCTTAAAAGGACCATCCAAAGGTATTGGAAGTTCTCTTTTTTGAGTTAACGTAATTTCATCTAGATGGAATACCAATTGGGACGGACCCTCATAAGTAAAAGATGGATCGTAATAGGCATAAATTGTTGGTTCACAAATCTGTGGTATTTTTTTAGACATCACCCCTTTCGCAGTATTGGTTTGCTGTTCAATATTTGTCCGTATTTGCCCTTCATAATTCCTTCGCATGATTTGATTCAATCTTTTTCTAGCCAGATAAATAGGGACCTCGAATATATCAGATAGATATAAAAGGGCATCGTTGTATAAGGCCGGGAGCTTGAATCTAGACAGCATAAAAAAAGGCATTGAAGCATAAAGGACGAATTGATCGGCATCGGCTTCTTGGAGTTCTACAAATGCTTTAGGCATAATCATTTGATTGCCTGAGTGCCTAAGCAAATGGCTGACTTCGTGAAGAAACTCAATACGTTGTTCCTTCAAGGGCAAGCGATTATCCAAAAGTACGCTGCGTAATCCCGCTGCTGATTCATACGCCTTGCTTTTTTGTGAAGATGGATAAATCCATATATTCAAAGCAGCAGTAATTTTTTCGATGGTTATATGTTGAGGTTCAGTAATACCATTCTTTAAATACATATTTTCTATAGAGTGTTCCAAGTATGTAGCTTCATAATGAGATATCATGGCAATTCTCCTGTAAACAAGAATATATGTTCGTATGTATGGGTAGGAGGAGACAGCCCGCTGGCTGAAACCGCGATTAATGGTATGAAATAATTATTCTCCTTGGCGATCTTTGGGCTTACGGTTTTTTTCTGTTTCCTGAATGAATTTCCAAAATTGCATTAACTCCCGTTTTCGTTCCTCTGGCGCTTCTAAATAATCCTTGAAAAATATCCCGTGTTCAGGATTCTTAATAAATGCCTCAAATTCAGCTATTTCAGCTGCTTCCAAGGCTGAAATTTCTTCCTTACCTGACGCAAGTCTCTCAAGTTCATCTATTGTAATTCCGAGTCCCTTCGTAACCTTTAAAACATTATCAATTGCAGCTCCACCTACACCACGAGTTAACATTGACTGAAGCGTGGTTGATGGAATCCCTACTGACTCTGCGAAAGCTCGTCTACTGTATCCTTTTTCTTCGATCAATCGTGATATCACTTTGGCTCTTTCCACGTTAACCCTAACCCCCACGTTTCTTTATTGTACGATATTTCGTACATGACTATATATTACATTAAGACAATAATGTTGTAAATGAATTTTGTACGAAATTTAGTATGAAATTCATTTTGCCCACTTGACCATGAACGAAATATCGTTTATAGTTCAAAACAAGACGAACGAAATATCGTTCATGAGGAAGGGGGGCAGGCGATGCTGTACAGAAATCTTCGCTCTGAAATGAAAAAAAAAGGAGTAACAATTTCAGATATCTCTCGCGATCTAAAAATGAGACGAGGAACAGTGAGCGATAAAGTACATGGCAGATTCAGATTTTACTATGATGAGGCTCAAATGATTAAAAATAAGTTTTTCCCAGAATGCGAAATTGAATATCTGTTTTCAACAGAAATTGATTTCAAATCTAAAGTAGTAAAGGAGGAGGTAGAATGGTATCCCCAAATTTCAAAATAGTCATTGATCCTGATTTTATTCGGGATCTAGCAGAAAAAGAGATAAAAAAAACGCTTGAGGGGTTTGGGAATGGATCTTGGTGGGATATGAAGCGATTAGAATTAGAAACCTGTCGCAAACGTGACTGGCTGTTGGAAAACATCTTACTTAATCCTAATTATAAAAGTGAAATGTCAGTTATCACCAATGGCTGTGATGGTGGACGTTGGATGATTCGAGGGCCAGAAATGAGTGCTTTCTTAGATAAGCACTTTCATTATTTGAATTGTCCTTCTCATAGAGGTGTCAGCAATAAAGGGGGAATAGCATGACTCAGTTGGTATTTATACACGAAGGACAAGCCGTGACAGATAGTTTGACCGTTGCTAAGGTGTTCGGTAAAGACCATGACCATGTAATGAGAGATATTCGCCAGCAGCTTAACAAGCTTCAAGAGGCTGGGGAAGCTGAATGGGGTGTCTCCAACTTTGGGGAAACCCAGTATCAACATCATCAAAACAGACAATGGTACCCGAAATTCGATATGACAGAAGATGCTTTTGCTATTGTGGCAATGTCATATACGACTCCAGAAGCCATGAAGATGAAAGTTAAGTTTCTGGCAGAGTTTAAGCGTATGCGACAGCAGCTACAGGCAGCAGCCGTAGACACATCCCAACTAAGTCCTATTCTCCAGCTATTAATTCAACAGGAGCAACAGCAACAGGCCATCATTAAGCGTCAGGACGCGACAGACAAACGTGTTGCTGTAATACAGGAAACAATCTTGCAGCGTGACGACGATTGGAGAGACAAGCTAAACGGGATGCTTAATGGAGCAGCTAGGCGGTCAGGTGGATTGTTCCGAGATTTACGAAGCAGGAGTTATGAAATGTTGGAAAGTCGGGCTAAATGCGACCTTAACCGCCGTTTGCGTAATCTGAGGGATAGGCTTCAAGAGACTGGGGCCACAAAAACCAAGATAGCAGAGACAAACAGATTGGACGTAATAGAGGCCGATCCGAAGTTAAAAGAGATTTACACCACAATTATTAAGGAATTGTCTATTGGGACACTTTCCTAAAAGGAGTGAATGTGAATGGACTGCGTACAACAACGGTTAAACGAACTTGAAAATATGTACGATACACTGGCAAATAATCCGAGTTGGGTGCATCCCGAAGTATCGCAAGCATCTTTTGGATGGATGCTTAAAGAGATTTTGGACTTACGTGCCGTACTAGGTATCGTCTGAGAGAGGGTGTACACATTGGAAACACGCTTAATACCAGTTTTGGACGCTTCCGGCTTGCGGAGCTATCTGGAAATACCGGGAAGCACATATTTCGAGGCCGCATACAACGCAAACAGTCTGCTTAGTGGGGCAGTTACATTAGACATGGATTTGCTTGATTTAACTGAACAGGAGCTTGACGTACTGCATAAACAAAACGAATGCAAACTAATTCGAGAACAGTTACATGAAGTAAGCTACAAAAAAATTGACGCTCTCGCGAACAATCGCAGCCCTCGTAAGTTTTTGAATGAACAAAATGAACTAAGTTTTCGATTGTTTCGGCTTGAGAGGGAAATAAAAAAAGCCTGTCCATAATGGACAGACCCATAATCGTGCTACCAACACGATTGCTTAAACAAACAATTACCGGAATTATAGCACACTTTTAAATTAATAGAAACAGGAGTCTCATGCATGGACATAAAGGAAATCAAACAGTACATCCATGACATACAGCGTCTTCGAGATGCGGCAGAGTCGTTCACTGACGATTCTCCGGGTGCATTGGTGCGAAAGGTTGAATTGCTGACGCAGGCTCATACATTAATGGGTCGAGTATCCGCCTATATGAGCGGAAGGCATATGCAGACCTATAATTTGCGAAAGCGAGTTTATGCCGAAACCATGCGAGATACATCCGAGAGGAACAAGAAGGTTGCGGCAGAACTGGCTGTGTTGGATATACGGGATACCGAAGCGGAAGACTTCGAGCGGATGCATTTATGGAAGAACGAATTTAAATCGTTGGCTGAATACCTGTATGAACTGCGCTTGAGGCTCCGTGTAGATATGCACATAGGGGGTGGTGGTTCGTGACTTTACCTTTTCAACCGTACAGTAAAAAGCAGCAAACCAGCAGTAAACGTATCAGGCATACGCAACGCCAGAAAGGCGATATAAGCAATGCAGTAGATCAGCAGTTAAAAGAACGTTCTGCTGGATTATGTGAGCTTTGTGGTAAAGCTTGGGCAGAGGAAAGGGCGCATTTGACCGGGCGAGGTCATATTGATGAAAAAACAAAGGTCACTGACCTTATACATGTCTGCATTCCCTGCCATCGTTGGTTGGACGGTACGCAAGATGGTATACGATCAAGGCGTTTTATGGCGGCAGCTATTAACGCAGTGTTGGACCATTATGTCAGGAACTTCCCGGAACTTCCCGGAACTTCTAGGAATAATTCAGAATCGAAGGGAAGCGTTAGGGATGGCTGAAAAAAGGATGATATCTAAGGTTATATCCATTTCAGAAAAAGTTAATGAACTGCCGGACATATTTGATATGTTGCTGTTCACATGGATGATTCCACATACAGATGATTTTGGACGTTTAGCAGGATCGCCAGCTAAAGTTAAAGCGCTGGTGGTTCCTATGTTGGACAAGCTGGTTTCTGATGTGAAAGAATCTTTGCACCGTTTGCAGTCTGCTGGCCTTATTGAATGGTATGAAGCTGATGGTCAAAAGGTGGTTCAAGTGGTCAATTTTGAAGCACATCAACAAGGATTGCATAAACGGACACGCTCAAAATTTCCCGACCCTCCTTTGGACTTTCCCGGAACTTCCGGGAATTTCCCTAATATTCCTCTAGAAGAGAACAGAAGAGAAGAGAACAGAACTGAACAGAAGGGAAGGGAAGAGAACGGAACAGAACAGATTTCTGGTAGTAGTCTTCCTGAAATTGAGAATAACCCTTTTAGACTATTTGAAAATGAAGGCTTCGGAACAATCAGCCCTCTTATAGCCGATGAAATAGCAATCTTAGAAAAGGACTACGGTAACCGCTGGCTATGTGAGGCTATGAAAAAAGCCGTAGTTGCCGGAAAACGCAGTATGTCATATGTCAACGGCATTTTAAAAAATTGGAAGGCTGAGGGTATAGACGAACCTTGGACCAAGGAGAAGTCACCGAACAAAGGCAATGGTCGTGGCGGACAAAAGCCGAGTATAGATATTGTTCAGGACCAAGAGCCAGCCCCGGAGGTTTCGCAAGAAGAATACGAGGAATTGCTACGGCTGGCTGAACTTATGGAATCAGGCAAGGGGGAGCAGCGGTGACACCAACAGCATATATGTCAAAGCAGTCTGTTACCCGGCTGCGTGAAATGATTCATGACGAACGATTGGATTATGACATTCGGGCATATGCCGAAGTGGAGTTATTAAGGAGGATCGGAGGTGCCGGGCTTGGGCAAAAGGATATACACGCCAGAAGATTGGGACAAGCGTCTGGAGCAACAGGGGAAACAGACTAGGAAAATTTATGTTGCGTGCGAGGAATTGAACTTTATTTGGTCCGCAGACGATTTGAAAAAGTTTCGTGATATGTGGAGAGAAGGCAAAAGCGTAGAACAGATTCGGAAGCACTTTAAGCGGGATAGTTGGCAGGAAGTAATCATTATCGCTTTGGACCAGATACGATGGGGCTACATCAAAATACGCCCTGACGTTTTGATCGTGGAATAGGACTCTGTTATGGACAGAGGTCGCAGCCCTCCACAGCCGTTAAACCAAACATATGTACTTATAAATTAATTATTTGGAGGTTTATGTAATGGATGATCATGTGAAATTGAGCGGGTTGGTACAGGGTGGCGTGCAAGAGCAATTCAACAAAGAGTGGGATCGTGTCATTAGAAATATTGACGATCCTAATACGTCTGCAACGGCGGCGCGTAGCATCACAATTACGATAACTCTCAAACCGGATAAAAAGCGGAAGACCATTAATTCTACAATTGCTACTAAATCGACCATCGCGCCAGATAACCCATTAGATACCACATTTGTTATGGGCGCTGACAGCGCTGGAAATGTAGTCTCGAAGGAATTGATGTTCGGTGACGAGGACCAGACGTTTTTTGACAACGAAGGCACTGTTCGTACTGGAACTGGGGAACCCGTTGACAAGGATACCGGGGAAATAAAGTCCGGGGATGGAAATGTAGTCAATTTCAGATAACTAAAAATTGGGAGGAATTATAAATGATTAAAGAAGCAATGCAATATATCGTAGGTTTGGCAAGCAAGGAAATTAAAGAGGTTGGCGGACAAGTGTTTTCTACTGGTGCATTGAACACGATTGAAGAACCAACTACTACCACGCTGAAAGTTAACACTCTTTCCGCAATGGTCACGTATCTGAAAGAAAACTACGACAAGGTAGACCCCGTGTTGGTCCATGTACTTAGTGAAACTGACGTGCGAGTTATCAGCACCTTCAACCGAGACAAACGCCGCAACGTGTTGGTAAATGCATCCGCTGTGCTTCCAGATATTAATTTTGAACGCTTCATGGATGTAGAGAACTTCAACATCCAATTGCAAGCCTGCTTTGTAAAAAACGATGACCGGGACGCTGTATTGAAGCTAGTAGGAAACGTCAAGGAAGAAACAGGAAATACTTACGCAGATGATGGGGTAACGCAACAGGTAACAGCCAAAAGCGGGGTCGCCAGTCTTGAAAAGGTAACGGTTCCTAATCCCGTTAAATTGAAACCGTACAGAACGTTTATTGATATCCCACAACCAGAATGTAGCTTTGTGTTCCGTTTGCAAAATGGTCCGAAAGCAGCCCTGTTTGAGGCGGACGGTGGAGCATGGAAGCTACAGGCCATGGCAAGTATTAAGGAGTTTCTAGAAAAAGAACTGAAAAATGAAATTGAATCCGGTTTTGTAACCATTATTGCTTAATACATCCTTGGGGCGGCTAAGGCTGCCCCTCTACCAAGGGAGTGAGAATATATGCCGAATGCAAATGGTTGGCTTTCGAGAGACGAGGTAAAACAAATCAATGTTCCTGTGCTGGTACCGGATAAGGAGACGCAGCGCGGTAGGTGGCACAATGGCAATCCACCAGGGGGAGGAATCCTATTATCCCGTACACGTTGCGCAGCCCTTCTTTGTCCAGTGGCGCCCGACGAATCTCCAGCAGCCTTTATGTATAGTCCAAAGCACCGTTCCGAGTTCAGATACGCTCCGTTTTATTTCAGGACAACGGAGCAGATTAATCGGGCGGCGTTGTTACCGAAAGAATCCCAAGTGCTGGGAGTGTGACGACATGCCGCAGATGGAATTTAACTTTGACCAAGCGGAGGTTATGCCAGAAACACCGGATTTACGCAAGGGACAGGACGGGCAACTTCTTAACGGCTGTTATTACGAACGCAGCACAGGCAGTTTTGTATCTTATGTACTGGGCCGTAGACACCATGTGTTTAATACAGAGGTTCTTAAAAATGATTGGATGGAAAAGACCAAGCGCGAACGCTGGATAGAATAGACCGCCCCCAAGGGCAGAGAGGACAAACACACATGAATAAAGCGAAGATTACGAAGGCTCAGGCGCAGGCTGTTGATCTGCTTAGGAAAGTACATTCTGAGTCGTCCATTGTAAGAATGCATGTTGAGTATCCTGAAAAATGGTCGCAAGACTTTGAAGGTGCAAACGGCATGGAATTGGATTTGCTTATACGCGCTCTTTATAACGGTTATGAAGTGGAATTAACGATGGAAGAACGGATGCTTGCACATTTCAAAGAACCAAAAGGTTATTTAGCTGAATATGACACGGAGAACGTAATATATCGAAAAGGTATGGCAAAGGCTCTTGAAATAGCAGGTATTAAGGTACCTGGCATTAACGATTAAGCCCCATAGGGGATAAGAAGGAGGCTTAGCCCTCCATAAGGGGGATACACCCCCTACTACCTATAAAGGAGAGATAACATGGCAAAGAAGCGGATAACTCAGCGAGAGATAGGATTCATCCAAGGGATAGTTTACGCTGCCGCATTACAAGCTGATTGGGGCGCCGATGCTTACGATATTGTCCGGGAATCCAATTTTGAAGTTGAAGATATTCGAAAATATGCTGAGGATTGTGATCTTCAAAAGCTAGCAGATGTCTTGGAACGAATTGAGGCATAACAGCCTCTTACCCTACCCAATCAAATTAAAAGGAGCGAATGAACATGTTTACAGAAACGAATGATCGGAAGTTATTGCGCGAGATCGGATACGAAGAAAGCCTGCTTGCTACCATGACAGATGAAGATTGCGAGGCAGAGGTTACGGAGTTGCCATACAACGCCTAAACAGGGGCCTTCTGGCCTCTTACCCTGTACCCCTATATATAAGGAGCGATAAGCATGAGAGATATTAAATTCCGTGGTAAACGACTGGATAACGGCGAATGGGTATTCGGAGATATCTGGCAGCATAACGGCAGGGTGGACATTGTAGATCATAGAGCGCAATCACATCCGGTAGACCATGAAACAGTAGGTCAGTTCATAGACTTACCAAACTACGGTGTCTGGGAAGGCGATATTTACGAATTTACAAGACCGTGGTCAAACGGTGCGCTGGAACGTGGAGTTGTGAAATGTACAGAACATGCAGAATGGGCCGTAAATGCATGGATGTTGACAGGTATATATGAGCATGGAAAACCTATCGGAAACATACACGATAACCCGGAGCTGCTACATCCCCAAGGAGGGAACTGATTTGGATGGACTCGTTATTAAGCCTAAATGGGCAGATATGATCCTATCGGGAGTCAAAACGTGGGAGATTCGTGGCAGCAAGACTCATAAGCGCGGTACCATCGGCATTATCAAGAGTGGCAGCGGACTTGTATATGGCACAGTGGAGCTTATGAGTTGCGTTCCACTGACTATGTACAACTGGGAGATAAACAAGGATAAGCATCATGTTTCATATGCAGATATAGATTACAAAACACCCTATGCATGGGTAATGGGAAATCCAATCATTTACCCGGAGCCTATACCTTATAAGCATCCACAAGGGGCAGTGATATGGGTTAAATTAGGAGGCGGTAAAGGTGAGTGAACGGATTAGAGAAATCAAAGAAAGATTCGCATTCAATTTAAAATTAGCAGAATCAACAGGAGGTGCAACGGGCGCTGAATACAAAGACATTCCATACCTATTGGATTTGGTAGACTCACTCCAGCAGCAGGTAAAGGAATTGCAAGAAGGCAACAGGACGGCGGTTGAGTCTCGTGAGATTGCGGTTAGAAAAGCACGCGAGACATGTATAACCAGCAATCAGCATTATGCCAAGGTTGTCGAGTTAGTGGACCAGTTGGCAGAGAGGGACCGCAAAATAGCCTGGCTTACTAACGAGTTAGGGGAGTAACCACCAATACAATACGCTCCTGCACTCTGACGGAGCGTTGGAAGGATGATAGATATGGCAAAAGGAACCTTTATGTATGAGTTGAAGCTAAACAAAAATGACAATGTTCCAGCGGTCATACAGCTTCCGGGACAAATGATTGAGTTTGAAATAACAGAGAGGGGCTTAAACAGAATGTTGCATCTTTATTTCATGAAGCGGATGGAGGGATGATATTGCCTAAATTCAAGCGGAAAGTTAGATTACCCGGTCCTCCAAAAGTGAATCTCAATAGAATACGGTTTGAGCTAACTTTGGGCGGTAATTCATATTGGCAAGGCATAGCTAAACAGCTTCTTGATGAAATAGACCGGATGAAAATTATAATGCAAGAATCTTCCTCTGCTTTAACCGACACAATTAGGAAATCTGACGAGATTATAGAGGATCACAAGGCCACAGCACGTATGTGGCATGATAAATACATGGAGCTGCTACAAAAATATGAAGGATGAACACAACAAAGCCCCCGCAACCTTGGCAGGGAGCACGGGGGCATATGTTTCAACACATCACCTATAAATTATACCATAGGTGAGGGGAAGTATATATGAGACAAAGAGCTACACAATTAACACTAGGGTTGCCAGTTATGGACAGTGAACAAACCCGCCGCCAAGTGGAGGAACATTTGGAAACTGTCCGTATTTATCGGCAAATGGGATTGATCCGGCGTGAAGTCAGTAACACCCCTAGTTATGAACCTAGATTTCATGGAAATACGAATGCAATTAGCAAGCCAGCAGAAGATGCGGCTGTGTGGAACGCAGATAAAGAAAATGAACTTGAACAAAAGTCTGAACTACTGGATAAGGCTATGCGCCGCCTAAGTCATCGAGAACGAGAATTGCTGACACTGCGGTACCTTGACGACGAGGATGTATACGATTATAACGTGTGTCAGAAAATGCACATGGGAGAGAGAACATTCCGCCGAGTAAAGGCCCGTGCTTTGTATAAACTGGCATTCGGCTTGAGGTTGGAAGTGCTGGTTGATCCGCCTTCTGAAAAAGTGGCCGCTAAGTGAAACATTTTTGGCCGATTAATGGCACGCCGTTTTAAAACAGGCATGATATATTTGTAACGTGGAAATGAAGGGAACAAGTAAAGGGCTGGCAAATGCGCCAGTCCTTTTTTGTTGCCTTTTTTCTAACTCAATATCAGGGGGAAACAATTATGTCTTTAAAACCACGTTTCGCATTTCTCAGCTCTGACGGTATCTTGCATTTGCATGACGAAGAACATGCTGCCCAACATGGTAAGCACGTACAAACATCTTTGACGGACGATGAAAGCGGCTTTCCTATCGTAGAAGGTCAGGGTGTTGTCTATTATGCCCAAGAAGACAAAGCCTACATTAACGGCAACAAGTCGGACGGTAAACTTATTTCCACACCACCAGTGCTGAAACAGCTTGCAGCAGAGCTATTGTAGTAACTCGCTGGCTTAGGATGCAGAAAAAGGCGCCCACAATGGACGCCTTAATTCATTTTATTTCACTCTTTAGTTACTTTTGCTTAATGCCCAAAGCATCTTTTACGGAGCTTTGAAGTAGCTGGGAGAAATTCAAACCAGCATCCTTCCCGGCATCACGTAACCACTGAGGTGCAGTGCAATTGATAGTCACAGCTTTATTCATTGCTGCATCCCGGTAAGGAGGCAAGAAAACTTCAACGTATACAATCCGGTCACTGGCATCGTTTAACTCAATGCTGGCCGGATCAGACGGTGATGGAATTGCCATATTATTATCTTCAAGTTCCAGTATACGATCAACTAACATGTTTTTAGCATCAACAACAGCCGTTGGAATATCAGGGGCAAGAACGGCCGTTCCGGGAATATCCGGGAAGTACAGCCCTATACCATCATCTGCTTTTTCAATGACAGCAGGATAAACATAGGTGTTTTTCAATTTATCTCACTCCTTTTGTTTTTGAACCATATGGTTCAAGTATAGACTAAATTTTTTGAAGCATATGCTTCAATATTTGGGGTGAAAAATTCACCTGCTTATGAGCCTTACTGGAGGTAAGCGTTTAGGGAGAAGCGCAGGGGTTAAAAGATAACCCCTGTTGTCTTCTCGATGCTTTTGAGTGTACCAATCGGTATGGTGGCTCCTTCATTGTGGAAACTGATATCCGCATATCGTGTTGGATCATCTTTATGTTTCCACCGCTTATGACTACCGCCGCCAGTGTGTGAAGGTGAAGGCCTAAACCCTTCTCTTCTCAACCGTTTGACTAACTCTCTTACTGTTATTTGTTTCGGCATCGCTTACCTCCTTTCTATACTCTTATTATAACACGTGTTATCATGCGCGTCAATATATTATGCGCATTATTATGCGTATTAATTTGAAGGAGATAGAAGCATGACCAACCCATTCTATAAATCAAAACGTTGGAAGCGAAAGCGTGCTGCTATCCTGCGGCGTGACAAATACATGTGCCAAGAAAGCAAAAGGTTTGGAAAATCTGAATCGGCTGTCACGGTACATCACATCTATCCGCTGGAGCATTACCCAGAGCTTGCGCTAAAGGATTGGAACTTAGTATCACTATCAGACAAGCAACACAACGCAATGCATGATAGACAATCGCATGAGCTTACAGAGTTGGGCAAAGCATGGCAGGCCAGGGTAAGAGAACACTTCGACAGAGAGCAAGGAAATAAATTTTCTCTAAGCGAACTGACCGAATAAATTTGAAATTATTTTTTTGAAAAATATTATTTTGAAAGCCCCCCCCTTTTTATTTTTTTAAAAAATTTTATCTGGGGACCGGGCAGGGGAGCCTTTTCCAATAGAGCGGGGTCCCAAAAACTTTTTTTGGCCTAAAAATATACAGTAAATGGGAGGTGAAGGCATGTGGCGAAGTCACCAACAAAGGAGACGATCAAGCGGGCAACTGTTGCGGATATGAAAGCACTTGGTATTCATAAACCGCAGTACAATAGGATAATTGACATATACGCGGAACTGGTTTTTCAGTACAACACGCTGACCAAAGAGTTTGAGGAAGGTGGTTACCAATATGAGGTAAGTACCGATCAGGGAGGCGCAAAAAAAAGCCCAATTCTTGCATCTCTTGAAACGTTGCGTAAGGACATTTTGGCATACTCCGACCGCCTCTGTCTGAATCCGAAGTCCCTTGAGACTGTGACGGTTGAAACGAAAGGGAAATCCGCTCTTGCGGCTGCATTAAGTGAGCTTTCATGAACAAATTTAAGAATTATGATTTGGTTATGGAGTATGCCAACAGTATCATTGAGGGTAGAAAGATTGCGGGGAAAGAGATTGTCCAGGGCTGTGAACGATTCATGCGCGATCTGGAAAACCCGGAATACACATTTGACCCTAAAGACGCTGAATTTGTCATTGGGATCATAGAAAAAACGTTCGTTCATGATGTGGGGGAACGATTAGACGGCACTCCATTAAGTGGGGAGCCTTTTTTATTGGAACCGTGGCAAAAGTTTATCATTTACAATCTGCTGGGGTTCTATCATAAGGGCAGCATCCTGCGAAGGTACAAAGAAGCCTTTATTTTCATTCCTCGTAAAAACGGAAAGACGCGGTTTGTGGCTGCATTGTCTTGGGCACTGGCATTACTGAATCGACGTTCCGGTTCAAAGATTTACATTGTCGGCGCTGCGCTTGAGCAGTCGTTACAAAGTTTCAATTTTATCAATTACAACCTAGACAAAATGGGCGAAAAAGAAAATTTCCGCGTTCTGGACAATAACCAAGAGCATAGCATAAGCGGCGATTTAGGCGATGGTACTCTGTACATTAAGGCATTAGCCGCTAACCCGGATAAGCAGGATTCTTTAATCTGTAATATCGCCATTGCTGACGAGCTACACGCTTACACCAAGCCGAAGCAATATAACATCATCAAAGAAGCCATGAAGCCGTATTCCAACAAGTTAATGATTGGTATTACTACTGCGGGCGATAACATGACAACCTTCTGTTATCAGCGGTTGCAGCTTTGCAAAAAAATACTGGATCAAACGGTACAGGATGAAACTTACTTTGTATTTATTGCTAAGGCGGACGAGGACCCGGATACAGGTGAAGTTGATTACACTGACCCGGTGCAACATGAAAAAGCGAATCCGAATTATGGCATAACCATTCGTCCAGATGACATCCTTAATGATGCTCTGCAAGCCCAAAATGATCCACAGCAACGTAAAGACTTCTTTTCCAAGTCATTGAACGTGTACACCGCCGCAATGCGGGCTTACTTCAATTTGGATGAATTTAAAGCGTCTGACCGTAAATATAAATGGACACTTGAGGAATTGGCGAAGCTTCCTATTGACTGGTATGGCGGGGCTGATTTGTCTAAGCTGCATGACCTGACAGCATCGGCACTGTATGGTAGCTATGGGGAAATAGATATTGTGGTCTCACATGCTTGGTTCCCAGTGGTAGCCGCAGCCAAGAAAGCGGAGGAAGACAACATTCCGCTATTTGGCTGGAAGGAAGATGGCTGGCTGGATATGTGCAATAGTCCTGTAGTCAATTACGCAGATATTGTGAACTGGTTTGTCAAAATGAAGAGGATGGGCTTCAAGATCAAACAGGTAGGTTTTGACCGGAAATTCAGTCGAGAGTTTTATTTGAACATGAAGCGGTCTGGTTTTTCCATGATTGACGAGCCTCAATATTTCTGGCGTAAATCTCAAGGGTTTAGACGTATTGAACAAAAAACGAAGGAAGGAAAATTTTATTACCTTCATTCGCAGGCATATGAATATTGTGTGCAGAACGTTAGTGCCATAGAGAAGACGGATGACATGATTCAATACGAAAAGGTGAACCCTCAGCAGCGCATAGATATATTCGATGCGTCTGTTTTTGCATGTGTAAGAAAGCTTGAAAATATGGAAAAGTCCACGAGTGCTTCAAAGTGGCTTAATGGAGGTGGGTGATTTGGGGCTAAGAGACTGGATGCGCAAGAAACGTGACACACGGGCTGCACCGGAAAGTAGTATTGGTTATTTCCTGACACAGGATGCATATGACACGCTTTGTGTACCTGGTTATACAAGGCTTTCCGATAATCCTGAAGTGAAGATGGCTGTTCATAAGATTGCTGACTTGATCAGCAGCATGACAATTCACCTGATGCAGAACACGAGTGATGGGGATATTCGCGTTAAGAATGAGCTTTCTCGCAAGCTGGACGTTAATCCTTACAGCCTCATGACGCGTAAAGCATGGATATACAACATCGTTCAAAACCTACTGCTTTCGGGCGAGGGGAATAGTGTGGTATATCCCAAAATATCAAATGGTTTGATAGCCGATTTAATCCCACTCAAGCCGTCCAGCGTCAGCTTTATGGAGACATTGGACGCATATCAAATTTTATATAAGGGAAAGACCTATCAGCATGATGAGGTACTTCACTTTATCATAAACCCTGATCCTGACCGACCATGGAAAGGGCAGGGGTACCGGGCTGTACTCAAGGATATTATTCATAATCTCAAGCAGGCTACGGCGACCAAGAAGGGGTTTATGTCCGGTAAGTATATGCCCTCACTCATTATTAAGGTTGACGCGAATACGGCGGAACTGAGCAGCGAAGAGGGCCGCGAAAAAGTATTTGATATGTATTTGAAACGATCTGAGGCAGGGCAACCGTGGATCATTCCAGCGGAAATGATTGACGTGGAGCAGGTCAAGCCCCTGAGCCTGAACGATTTGGCAATAAACGATTCGGTACAACTGGATAAACGGACAGTGGCGGGCCTCTTCGGAGTGCCGGCTTTTTTTGTTGGCGTGGGTGACTTCCGGAAGGATGAATATAACAGCTTCATCAATACGACGATTCTGCCGATGGCTACCGGACTTGTCCAAGAATTGACCCGCAAGCTGCTTTACAGCCCGGATTTATATTTCAAGTTTAATCCCCGTAGCCTCTACGCTTATGACCTCAAGGAGCTGGCAGATGTCGGAAGCAATCTTTTTGTTCGCAGCCTCATGCTGGGGAACGAGGTGCGGGATTGGATCGGTTTATCGCCGCTTGAAGGGTTGAACGAACGCATCATCTTAGAAAATTATATCCCTGCTGGCATGATTGGCGATCAGAAAAAATTAAACCAGGGGGGAGGTGAGGAGGATGGATAGGAGTCAGAAGGTTGTACGTAGCCTGCATACAGAGCTGAAAACCCGATCAGAGCAGGATGGACAGGACATGTTCATTGAAGGCTATTTTGCTGTTTTCAACCGTCCAACGGAATTATGGTCCGGGGCATTTGAAGAATTAGCTCCTGAAGCGTTCAGTAACACGCTAGGGAATGACGTACGCGCCTTAATTAACCATGATACAACGCTGGTACTTGGTAGGAATAAATCTGGCACACTGGAGCTTAAAGCCGATTCTCACGGCTTGTGGGGACGTGTGAAGGTGAATCCGAACGATAGTGACGCAGTGAACATGTATGAACGTGTCAAGCGCGGAGACGTGGACCAGTGTTCCTTTGGCTTCAACATTTTGAAAGAGGACACGGATTGGCGAGACGATGGAACTGTTAAATGGACCATTCGAGAAGTTGATCTTCACGAAGTGTCCGTTTGTACCTTTCCTGCTTATGCAGATACGGGCGTTCAAGCACGAAAGTCTGAGGTTGAGCAGCACCGGGAGCGGCAGCTCCAGCAACGAAAACACCAATTGAAAGAGAGGCTGAAAAAATAATGGCACTTAGACAAATTATGCTGGCAAAAAAGATTCAGCAGCGTAAAGCTGCTCTTGAAGAACTACTGGGGCAAGAACGCAGCTTGCAAACGAGATCCGATGAGTTGGAATCTGCAATTGAGGAAGCCACCACAGACGAAGAAATTGCAGCTGTAGAAGAAAGTGTTACGGAGCTGGAGCAGGAGAAAACGGGGGTTGCTGAACAGAAAGGCGTATTGGAAGGCGAGATTGCAGCACTTGAAGGAGAGCTGGAACAACTCAATAGCCAAGCGCCTGATAATACCCCGAACCCTGTACCAGCTCCAGCACCATCCGAAAGAAACCATACACAAACAGGAGGCGAAACAAGAATGAGAGGCAACAAATACGAAACACGGGCGCAAACACTTGAAAGATTGAACCAACCGGAGGTACGTGATTTTTATTCCGCACTGGCTACGGCTGTGAAAGAAAATCGCGCACTCACTGGAGCAGATGCAACGATTCCTACCGTTGTTATTGACATGATCCGCACACGAATTGGCGATTTTAGTCGGTTGTACAAAGAAGTTGAGGTTGTCCCGCTGAATGGTGATGCACGTGTTATTTTGGACGGTGCAATTCCTGAAGCAATTTGGATTGAAATGTGTGATCCGGTTCAAGAGCTGACAGATGCCTTTACACAAACCGAACTGGATGGCTTTAAAGTAGGTGGCTTTATTCCTCTGTGCAACGCCATTTTAGAGGACAGCATGATTGATTTGGCGAATTTTGTCGAACGTCGTTTAGCGATGGCTATCGGTAAAGCTTTGGACAAGGCTATTTTGATCGGTGCAGGCCCGACAGCAAAACAGCCGCTTGGTGTGGTTACAGCTTTGGCATCTGAGGCTGACCGAAACGTTGAGGTTGACGGTTCCATAGAAAGCATCGTTACCAAAATGGCTTTGATTGATGATGGAGAAGATGGCGCACCGATTGAGGAAGTTATTGCCGTTATGCGCCGTTCCACTTATTACAAGCACATTGTGCCGCAAACTCTTGTGAAAACGGCGGACGGTAGAGTGGTTGTCCAAACTGTCACCAATCCAATGTTGCCCGATGGCACACGTATTGTCTGGTCACAATATGCACCTGCTGACACGATCATCCTGGGTGACTTCAAAAAGTACCTTTTGGCGGAACGTGCAGGCGTCAAAATTGAAAGCTCGAAGGAAGTCCGTTTCATTCAGGATCAAACTGTTTTCAAGGGAACGGGGAGATACGATGGTAAACCAGTTTACACAGAGTATTTTGCCGTTATCAAAATTACAGTGGGGGGTGCTCAGGGATGAGCAAGTTTACAGCGGTAGTAACTGAGGATGTGGCAGCAAACCGACTCCTATCTAAAACGGTAGGAGCAGAGGGCATCACGTTGGCGGCAACTACAGCAGGTGGTACGCCTGACTTCCGCTCCACAGGAAAACTGAAAAAGGACGAGGAAATCACCGTGACCATTAACAACAGTCCATCTTGGTTGGTGGAAGCTGGTGAGGATATCACGGCAGGTGCAACGGTGGCAGCCGGGACGGGTGGCGTTGTTGTAGCGTCAGCAACTGGATTCGGATACATCGTTAAGGCGGTTAAGGCTGGCGAATTGGCTTCCGTGGTTCGCTCTACTACCGGAGGCGGCGCAGGGCAACCAGGGCCAAAAGGTGATAAAGGAGAAACAGGCCCAGCGGGACCAACCGGGCCAGCAGGACCAAAGGGCGATAAAGGCGATACTGGGGCAACGGGCGCAGCCGGGGCAAAAGGTGACAAGGGCGACAAGGGAGATAAAGGCGATCCGGGCGAGGTTACAAAGGCCCAGTATGACGCTCTAGCGGCCCGCGTAACAGCTCTAGAAGCCAAGGGCTGATATGGATGCATCTACAATCGTTAACCTTGTAAAAGAACGGCTGGGCATTCGTACAACTGTGCGTGACAGTTATCTGGAGTCTATTGTAAAATCAGTCATTACCGAACTGGAAGATGAAAAAGGGCTTACGCTTGATGCGGAGAACTTCAATCATCTTCTTTTTTGTGCTGATTATGCTACATGGCGGTATCAGTCCCGGGATGAATCCGGGGCTTTGCCGCGTCATCTCCAATTCAGATTACACAATCTAATTCTTCATAACCGGAGGTTACCATGAGCTGGGATTATGAACTTACGCTAATCAGGCCCGGTGAAATTATACAGGACGATATAGGAAATCAGATTCCCGGTGATCCAGTAGAGACGGTCGTATTGTGTAAACTCCAATCTGTGGGACGTACTGAGTTTTACAATGCAGCGGTTGCAGGGCTAAGGCCTGAAATGGTGTTTGTTATTCATGGCTATGAGTACAACTATGAACAGTCTGTCCGTTTTGATGGCGTGCTGTACAGGGTGATTCGTACCTATGCAACCGGATTTGAAGAATTGGAATTGACTTGTGAGAGGGTGGCGGCAGATGGCTAGTGACATTGAGATTGACCAGCTTGTTTCCGAAATCACCCGCGCCGTACAGGAATACACCGATGATGTGGAAAAAGGAATTGACCAGCATTTGGATGAAGTAGCCGAAAAGGTACGACAGGAAGCAGAGACAAGCGCACCTAAGCATACAGGGAAGTACGCCAAGGGCTTCAAAGTATCGGACCAAAGCAAAGGGACACTAAAACGGCTGGTGGTCTGGAACAAAAAGCATTCCCGCCGTGTGCATTTGCTGGAGTTTGGACACGCCAAGCGTGGAGGTGGACGGGTAAGGGCTTATCCTCACTTGCGGCCTGCATATGATCACCATGCGGCACATCTCGCGGATGATATAAAGCGCATCATTCGTAACGGAGGTAGGTAATGGAACAATCAGAGCTGTTTGTGGAACTTAAATCACTAGGAATCCCAGTAACTTATAGTCATTTTACAGTGACGGAAAAAAATCCTGCCCCGGCCCCGCCGTTCATAACATTTCAGTTCGCATACAGTTCTGACATGATAGCGGACAACAAAAACTATTTAGAAATCAGTAATTTCCAAGTGGAGTTGTACACCACTAAAAAGGATTTGGCTACTGAAAAGAAAGTCCAAGATAAGCTGAAGGAATTGGGCTTACCTTATTCAAAGCTGGAAAGCTGGCTGGATGATGAAAAAATGTATCAGATTTTATATGAAATTCAACTTATAGGAGCGTGACGAAATGCCTAAAAACAAAGTTACATTTGGTTTGGACAAGGTGCATATTGCTTTTTACGATGAGGACAGCACAACCCAACCCGCTTGGGGTGCACCAATCCCTATTCCGGGCGCGGTTAGATGGACACCGGAGGCGCAGGGCGAACAATCGGAGTTTTACGCCGATAATACCAAATATTATGTAGCGACTTCGAACAATGGCTATACAGGTGAATTGGAATTAGCATTGGTTCCCGATGAAATTCTGGCCAAAATGCTTGGCTGGGTGATTGATGAAAACGGAATGTTGGTCGAAGTGTCGGACGCAACGCCTAAAAAGTTTGCGCTGCTTGGACAGGTACAGGGCGATCAGAAGAACCGCCGCTTTGTTTATTACGATTGCCAAGCTGACCGCCCAGCTAAGGAACGGCAAACCAAAGGTGAGTCCGTCGAAGTTGCAACAGATGTATTGAACCTGACTGTTTCCCCGATTGAGCTTGGTGGGCGCACAGTAGTAAAAGGTGATCTGGAGCTAAATGAGACCAACACTGCTGCTTATAATGCGTTTTTTGATTCTGTGTATACGCCTAAATTCACAAATGTAACTACAGGGGGAGCAGAAGCATGAGAGATTTAACCATTGGTAGCAAGCAAATTCGAGTCAAGGCGGGTGCCTTGGCTCTTTTATTTTATAAGCAGGAATTTAAGTCGGATTTGCTGGGCGATATGTTGAAAATGGTAGGCGGTAATGTGGGGGGAGGACCAAACGTTGAAATTGATCCAAGCTCTATTGATTTTCTTGCCAACTTGCAAATGGTCTGGGCTATGGCTAAATCAGCCGAATACCCAAAACCATATGACGGCTTTTCGACATGGCTTGCCGCTTTAGATGATGATCTGGATTTTTCGGATACCACATTCTTTGTCGGGGCATTGGAGGAAGCTACGGAAGGCTTTTTTCGTCAGCAGTCCAACGGGATCAAAGGCGGCGTCCCAGCCAACCAATGATTCCCATCTTGAAATGGACCTGTTAGCTATCGGTAAACGGATCGGCCTGAGCTTTGCAGAGATTAATGACCTGAGATGTCAGGACCTTATAGACTTAGCCCGTAGCTTCACAGGTAGCGACAACGAGGAAGAAACCAAAGAGGCGACACAGGCTGATATAGACGCATTCTATGGCAGATAAGAGGGGAGGTGTAGATTTTGGCTGAAACGATCAAGGGTATTAATGTCGTTATTGGGGCAGAGACAAAAGGGCTATCGGCTGCTTTATCAGATGTGAATAAACGTAGCAAGGATTTACAGGGTGAGTTAAAACAGATTGATAAGCTGCTTAAATTCGACCCAGGTAACACGGAATTGCTTGCTCAAAAGCAGAAGATTTTAACGGATGCCATTTCCAATACTTCGGACAAGCTTCAAACCCTAAAGGCAGCGCAGCAGCAAGTAGCTGACCAATTCGCACGGGGCGATATCACAGAAGGTCAGTATCGCGCTTTTCAACGCGAGCTGGTCCAGACCGAACAGGAATTGAAAAGGCTGCAAAACAGCCTGAACAGTTTGAACGTGCCGACCATTAACGTTGTCATTAATGGAGACACCAAGGATTTATACGCATCGTTGGACGGTGTGAACAAGCGTAGCAAGGAGCTACAAACAGAACTGCGACAAGTGGACCAGCTTTTGAAATTTGATCCTGGGAACACCGAACTTTTAGCCCAAAAACAAAAGCTTCTTTCCGATGCCATTTCCAATACATCCGATAAGCTGAACACGCTTCGTAGCGCTCAACAACAGGTCACAGAGCAGTTTCAGCGTGGCGAGATATCGGAAGAACAGTATCGAGCTTTTCAACGTGAACTGGTTCGCACAGAACAGGAACTTCAACGGTTTGAAAACGGCTTACGTGAAGCCCGTGGAGAACTGGACGATTTAAGCGATGAAGCAGGCGATGCAGGAAACAAGATAGGGGAAGTCGGGGAAAAGTTTAAGGCGGCAGGCGATAAAATTAAAGGTGTCGGCGTAGGACTTACGGCGGGTGTTACTGCGCCACTTGTGGCTATCGGTGCGGTAGCTGGGAAAACGGCGATGGATCTAGACGCAGCAGCGGGGAAAATGGAAGCCTCCTTGGGAATCACGGCAGAGGAAGCGGAAAAGCTGGCTGTCGCAGCTCAGGGTATCTGGAAGAACGGATTCGGGGAAAGCCTTGGTGAAGTTAATCAAGCTCTTATTACCACTAAAACAAATATCCGGGGTTTGGACGATTCAACACTGACCGACTTAACCCAAAAAGCAATGATCCTTAAAGAAACATTTGATGCAGAAGTGAATGAAACAACCCGTACCGCTTCCGTACTGATGAAAAACTTCAAAATTTCTGGATCGGATGCTATGGACCTTATCACCGTAGGTTTTCAGCGTGGGGGTAACTTCTCAGATGAATTGCTGGATACCTTACGGGAATATTCGCCACAGTTCAAAGGCTTAGGCTACAGTGCCGAACAGTTCACAGCTATCCTGATTGCAGGCGCTGAAAAAGGCGCGTTTAATCTGGACAAAATTGGGGACAGCGCTAAAGAAGCGTTCCTGAGAGTAGGAGACGGAAGTAAAAGCTCACGTGATGCCCTAACCTCTTTAGGATTGGATTTTAAGAAGGTAGAGAATGACATAAACGCTGGTGGGCAAGGTGCGCAGAGGGCTTTTGGTGCGGTTGTCACAGCCATTGCGGGCGTGAAGGACCCAGCCAAACAAGCACAAACAGCGGTAGCCCTCATGGGTACACCGTTGGAGGACTTGGGGCCTCAGTTCCGTGATTTTTTTGCTACGGTTAATACTGACCTGGGGAATTTTAAAGGATCAACGGATAAAGCAGGCGCTGCGCTTAAAGATAACTTGGGTGACCGCTTCACGATCTTAATTCGGAACTTACAAAGCAGTTTGACCCCACTGGGCGAAACACTGGTAAGCCTAGCTGAAAAAGCTCTGCCGCCGATCACACAGGCCGTGGATACCCTTGCGACTGCGTTTTCGTCTATGTCTCCATCCACTCAAATGGTTATTCTTGCTATAGCGGGTATTTTAGCAGCCATTGGCCCGTTGGTTGTAATCTTCGGCACCATTATATCTTCTATAGGTACGATTATCACAGCCTTTAGCGCGGTATCTGGAGCCTTTGCCGCTTTTGGTCCGGTTGTTGCTGCACTGACCGGACCGATAGGCATAGTAATAGCGGCAATAACCGCTTTAGTAGCGGGACTGACCTATCTATACAATAACAATGAAACAGTGCGTAATGGGCTTAATGCCGCTTGGGAGGCTATCAAGGCGGCGGCTATGGCCATCTTTGGAGCGATTAAAGACTTTTGGGACCAATGGGGCGGGCAAATCACTGAACTGTTTCAAAGTATGTGGGAGCTGGTCAAGTCTGTATTTGACACCGTTATTAACGCTATTGCTGATGTAGTCAAGTCTGTGTTTGATAGTATTAAAGCTTTTTGGGATAAGTGGGGCAAAGATATTACCACATTCTTCAAAGCGTATCTGGAAGGTTTAAAGCTTCTCTATGGCACTATTTTTTCAGCGATCTTTGAAGCCATTAAATTTATATTCAATGAGATTAAAGCCTTTTGGGATAAATGGGGCAGCACCATCGTTGAAGCCTTTAAAGGGATTTTCACAATCCTGAATACCATCTTTGGTGCAACCTTCACGGCTATTTTTGTAGTGATAAAAACCATCTTTACACAAATTAAAGCTTTTTGGGATACATGGGGAGCCACGATTACAACGCTATTCAAAACCGTTTTCGCAGTGGTCAAAACGGTCTTTGAGGGTGCTTGGAATACGATTAAGATCGTGGTGGAAACTGTCATCGGGGTTATCTCTGGCATTATCAAAACATGGCTGGCTGTTTTTAAAGGTGACTGGGCCGGAGCATGGGAAAATGCAAAGTCAGTTGTTACGACAATCTGGAACGGCATCAAAGCTTTGTTCAAAAATTCATTCCAGACGATGGTTAAAATAGGTAAGGATATTATCCAGGGTTTAATCAACGGTATTGCAAATATGAAAGATGCTGTTATGAAGAAGACCAAGGAAATATCTGAGGGCATGGCTGAGCAAATAAAAAGATTTTTCGGTATTCATTCACCATCCCGATTAACTACAGAATACGGTGAATACATCTCGCAGGGTTTAGCGAACGGGATTGATAATAAATCTAAGGCGGCTGAAAAATCCGCCAAAAATACAGCGAAAAAGGTGAATGACGCTTTTAAAGAGTCGTTTGCCAGCGCACAGCATAAATACAAAGTCGGTACGCTGGACACGTCACAGTACATCGCTGCTCTGCAAGGTGTGCAAGGGCAATATGCTAAAACCTCAGCGCAATACCGCAAAGTAACAGAAGAAATATCCAAGGTAAACAAGACTTTAACCAAGGAACAGGAACAGGCGCTAAAACAGTCTTTTGACAACTCTAAAGCGTGGATAGATAAGCAGACTCAAGCGAATCAGCTTTCGTTGACTCAGCAGCTTGTAGCCTGGGAAAAGGTACAGGCACGGTATAAAGCTGGATCAGAGCAACGAAAGGCGGCAGAGGAAGCAGCAGGAAAGGTGAGGCTGGAGATTTATAACCAGTTGAACCAAGCTGGAGATGACTTTTTAGCCAAGACTAAGGCTATCAATGAAAATGTGGCGGCTGAAGAATTACGGCTTAACCAGGTATATGAGCAGGCCGTAGAGCAGCGGGCGAAATCTATTAATGATTTTGCTGGCTTATTTGATGCTGTCGTCATGAAGTCAGAGACAACCGGACAACAGCTCTTGGACAATCTGCGCGGGCAGGTGGACTACCTTGCGACATGGGCGTCCAGCATTGAAACGCTGGCGGCACGGGGGATTGATAAAGGTTTGCTGGAGGAATTGCGGCAGATGGGTCCGAAGGCTGCGCCTGAGCTGGCAGCGCTGAATCAATTGACTGATTCGCAACTTGCAGAGTATTCGGAGCTTTGGCGTACCAAGTCCGCAGAATCACGGGCTATTGCGGTGCAGGAGTTACAGGGGATGCGGCAAGACACTGACCTACAGATTCAGCAGCTTCGCGCCAAGGCCAACACCGAAATGGACGGTCTGAAAAAGGACTTTGAAGCAAAGGTAAAAGCCATCCGGTCCGGTACCGTTGGTCAGTTTAATGCTATGAAAGCGGATCTGCCAACCATCGGCAAACAGGCCATGCAAGGGTTGTTGAATGGTTTATCTTCTATGCAAGGGGCTGTAACAGCTAAAGCGCGAGAGATTGCCAATTCCGTTCGTACTACCATGCAAAAAGCGTTGGATATCCACTCACCGAGCCGGGAAATGGCTTGGATTGGTGAAATGGCTGGTCAGGGGCTTGTGCAAGGTATGGCAGGCATGATGTCCAGTGTTAGGCAGCAGGCGCATGAAATGGCTGTAGCTGTTCAGCCTTCTGTGTCACCAACACCAGGTGATACCTCAGCAAGCGGGACAACCACCATTAACATGGAAGGTTTGTTTGCTGGAGCAGTGTTCAACGTCAGACAGGACGAAGACATTAAATCGCTGGCTAAAGAGATGGCGTATGAATTATTTGCGCTTACTCAGGGAGCCGCACGCGGGGCAGGTGGAGCACGTTGATTGATGAAATGATATGGCTTGGTGGGAAGTCCAATGCTGAATTGGGCTTTTTTGTGCTGGGTACGTCCAAACGTCCGGGGTTGCCGAACACGGTAGACCGGACGTTATCCATTCCAGGGCGTAACGGGTTGTGGAATTATGGAGCCGATCATGAGGCAAGAAATTTCACTTATGAGTGTGCTTTTATCACAAAAGATTATATGGAGCTGCAGCAGCGTGTCATGACCTTAGCTGCACATTTGGTGGACAGTTATGGCAAGCCTCGTGAACTGGAGCTACGACAGCGGGAGCGTCCAGGGCAGGCTTTCGTAGTGCAATATGCGGGTAGCTTCGACGTAGAAAGAATTATGGGCGTAGGAAAATTTTCCTTGCCTTTGGTGGCCTTTGATCCGTTTGCCTCTGGGCAGGAGCGTATCTATGAAACCATAATCACAAAATCACCTGAGAATGTGCAGATATACTCAGGCGGTAATATCCGTGCTTATCCATATATCGTACTTACTAACATTGGCACCACGACATTGCGTAGCTTCAGAATTGCTAATGAATATCAAGTAGAATAGGAGGTCTTTATATTGGCAGACATATTACTAAGTAAGTCGAACTGGTGGAAAACAGCCTGTATTAATGCGGCTTTGCGTGGAGTTAACTTCGCTTCTCCTCAAACGCTTTACATTGCCCTATACACCAGTAGTCCTACGGATGCGGACACAGGGCAGGAGGTAAGCGGTGGAGGCTATACGCGCCGTGCTGTGACGTTTTCTGAACCAGTTATAACGGATCGTAGAGCCGTTACTTCCAGCGTGGGGGATGTCTCTTTTCCTATCGCTGGAGCAGATTGGGGATTGATAACACACATAGGCATTCGGACAGCAGCAACCGGGGGCAATCTTGTCTATCACGGTGCAGTCAAAACACCGCGCACGGTCCAGACAAATGACACGATCAGGTTTCTGGCTGGGCAAATTAAAGTAGACGAAGGGTAGGTGTGAAACGTGGAAAAAATGTATCCACCAGTGGTGAACTCTCCTAAAACTGAGCTTGCAGAACTGATCACAGACACGCAAACCGAAATTACAGTCGCCAACGCCGCTGTGCTTTTACAGGGCGAGGGTATTGCTGTTTTAGGCAATGGGGATGTAGCGGAAACCATTACGTATACAAGCGTAGAGGAAAACATCCTGAAAGGCTGTGTACGTGGCTATGAGGGTGTTGCCCGTGCTTGGCCTGTCGGTACACGGATTGCACGCAATTTCACGGCAGCGGACTTCCGGGCAGTACAGGGCAATGTTACTGAGATGGACGAAAAGGTAACAGACTTGTCCGCTACGGTAGCCGAGAAGACACAGGCTGCATCTTTAACTAAAAAGGGCATTACCCAACTCTCCAAGTCCGTTAACGGGACACGGGATGATATAGCGGCTACAGAGAGTGCGGTAAGTTCTGCTTATGGCCTGGCAAATAGCGCATATCGCAATCGAGGCAATGCACCAGCAAACTGGAATGATGCCACCCTATCGGGTAGCTACAATGTGGCTCTTTCCGCATGGACAGGTTTTTCGAACTTTCCACCCGGAGCCTATACCTACGGCAAACTTGTGGTGAATTACGACAGCGGTGCTATTGTTCAAATGTACTTTTCACATGATAATCCTGGTCGTGTCTATACACGAATTGCTTTTGCTGGTCTTGATTGGAGAGATTGGACAGAGGTGTTCACTGTAACGGGTGGGGTTATACCTAGAGATGTAACCATAGCCGGGGTTGAAAAAGCGTTGGTTATGAAACAATCGTCTGGTTCAAAAGCTATGAGGCTTCAAGTTGCAACGGATGGTTCACTTTATTTTCAGAAGGCAAACATCAATACAGGTGCAGCAGAAAGTAGTCTTGTATGGATTGGCACAGATGGTAACATGTTTTGGCAAGGTGGGGACCTGAACACTTTAAAATCCGCATCCATTAACTTGTACTCAGGAAATGGAAGCCCCGAAGGGGTTGTGAGTGCGCCTGTCGGCTCTCTATACCGCAGGTGGGATGGCGGAGCAAATACCACGCTTTACGTTAAACAATCAGGTAGCGGGAATACGGGGTGGGCAGCGAAATGATAAAAGAATGTGTAGTATTAAATGACGAAGTAATCAACATCGGACCTTGGGATTATAATCGGCAGCAAGTGCTGTTGTCACCAGCAGAGTATGACGATGAGGGAAAAGTCACGAAAGAAGCTGTGTACGAAGAACAGACCACGAACCCGTTACCTGAAGGGGCAACTATCGAAGAACGGGAAATTGAAGTTGCACCGGATGGCGGACTGGTTATAAAGGGTTCAGTACAACCGACTGGTGATGAACTTCTTGGGCAGCAGCTTACGGAGTTAAAAATTCAGGCCATGCAGCAAACCGAACTTTTAGCGAGCATGGGCGCTGAACTGGCGGCTACAAAATTGGAACTAATTAATCTGAAAGGGGCTAATCAATCATGACATTTTGGACTCTTGCTTTTAAGTGGAACTGGGTAACGGCAGAGAAATTGAAGGGCGCAGTAATCACGGAGACAAACCGTTTCGGGGAAATAACACCGGAAGAATACAAGACCATAACAGGCGTGGACTTCCAGTAAGGAAAATTTTCCTTGCCTGATAGGAGGACGCTATGTTTAATGGTGGATTTAATAGCCTTGGTTTTAATACAGGAGATGTAGAAGGGAACATTATTGACCTTTCTGCATCTCTTTCTGGTTCCGGGCAAATGTACTCACGGAAGGTGGAGACGGATGGAACCGAAAGCGATAATGCGTTCAATCTTATGGCTTTTAATGTGGATGAACCCGGTACAATAACGGAATACATTTTGGAGTTTGTTTTGGACATGACAGCAGCGGCTAATCTATCCGGTGAAGGTCAGGCGCAGGCCGATTTTGTCCGTGAATATGCCTTGGAAGCTGTACCGATGTCGGGCGAGGGACGTATAACGGATGCTGTATACATTAGAGAAATCTTGGCGCAGGCCGTACCTATGCACGGTGAAGGTCGCATAACAGCGGATGCCAGCAGATTCCATACGGACTATATTGAGCTTATAGGCTTATTCGCTCCAGGGGATAAAGTCATAATTGATTCAAAGAACCTCAAAATTACAAAGAATGGCCAGAATGCTCTGCATGAGATGCAGGGTAATTTTTTGACCTAAACTTGGGAAATAACGTCCTGACATGGACGGACCCGGAAACCGGACGAGACATTTTGTTCCGCGTCACCTACCGGGATCGGTTTGTATAAGGAGGAAACATGATAAAACATGTGACAGTTTATGATTTACAAATGCGCCGAGTAGCATTTCTGGAAAATGCATTCGACATTGGGTATGACGCATCAATGAACGCACTTTGGACAGCTCAATTTTCTTTGCCTGCGGGGGATGAAAAGAACGCTGAGTGCCAGCCGTTGTACTTTGTTGAAATCTTTGACGGTGACGTTCGGCTTGAGCTGTTTCGCATCCTATCCAGTGCGGCAAAACGAGGCAGCGGCGGGGAAACAATCACATATCAGTGCGAACACGTTTTAGCTACTCTTTTGGATGATGTGCTGTTTCAATATCACACGGTTGGTAATTTGGGTTATTACACACCGCAAGTGCTTAAATACATTCTAGATAGGCAGACTACACAGCGTTGGCGGCTGGGTGACATTCAGTTCTCACACCAGTATGAATATAATTGGGAAAATGAGAACCTTCTAGGTGCTCTATTTTCCGTTCCGCAGCCATTCACGGATGAATACATGTGGACGTTTGATACTACGTCCTACCCGTGGACTCTGAACCTTGTACAGCCCTCCGCACGAGAGGAAGCGTACATTCGATACGGAGTGAATTTGCAGGGCATAGAACGAAAGGTAGACCCGTCTCAGGTTACTACACGTATTTATGGCTTGGGTTACGGTGAAGGGGTTAACCAACTCACGTTTGCTGATATTAATGGCGGTAAGCCATATATTGACGCAGAACCGGAATACATTCAGCGCTTTGGTCTTGTACAAACCATCTTTGCCGATAAACGATTTGAATTTGCTGACACATTACTTGCGCGATGCCGGGCCATGCTCAACGAGTTGAAAGTTCCAAGCGTGCAATATACGGTTGATGCTGCTGAAATTTACGCGCTGACAAAGGACCCTATTGACCGCTTTAAAGTAGGGGCTATGGTTCGGGTGCAAGATGCGGAAATGGGTGTCGATATCGTTGCGCGGGTGCTCAAGGTAAGCAAAGGCGATCTGTTCGGCAGACCAGGGGAAGTGAAGCTGGAGATTGCCAACAAAACTCAGGATATCGCCAGCAGTATAGCCGATTTACGTAACCGGATGCATATAAGCGAGGTATACGCACAGGGCGCAACTAATCTAGATACACGGGATTTTTCTGATAACTGCGACCCGGATCATCCCGCCATACTTAAATTCTATGTACCTGATGAAACTGTCCGAATTAATAAGGTTATGCTGTCTTTCCAAACTGAAGCTTTCCGGGCATACAGTAAAGCCATTGAAGGCGGCGGGGGTGTCAGTACAACAACGGCAGCGGGTGGGGCTTCTGTACCATCCACATCCACGTCAGCAGTTCAAACGCCAACAACTACTACACTAGCGGCAACTGTCGAATCTGCTAGTACATCTGATAAATGGTCTCAGTATTCCACCTTTGTCCCTCAAGCAGTTGATATGGGAGGGGAACATAATCACGGTATACCGGACGGGACTAATCTCGTTACAAGCACAGGAGAGAACGTCACATTTTCCATGTCTGGTAGTCATAGTCATGCTCTGACTTCGGATCATAGTCATAGAGTAACAATCCCTGGTCATAGTCACAGAGTAACGATACCTGGTCATAATCATACGGTTGAGATACCGGAACATTCACACGACATCAATTTACCTGACCATACACATGAAATTGAGTACGGGATATATGAAGGACCACAGCCAAACAACGTTTCTATTACGGTTGATGGGAATGCAGTCCAGATAAGTGGAACTAGCGGGAATGACATCAATATCATTCCGTATTTGTCCAAAGATGGGGATGGGCGTGTTTCACGAGGGAACTGGCATGAAATACAAATAGCGCCCAATAGCTTAGGGCGCGTGGTGGCTAACGTGGTTACTCAATTGTTCGTGCAGAGCCGTGGCGGTGGTAATTATTGATTTACACCTAAGAGTTGCAAAGTGTCATTACCTAAATAAGGCACACCGTTTTTAAACATAAGAGATGCTGTTTTTTCAGCATTGGTAAAAGTCTTACCATCTGGATTTTCGTACATGGATACAGGAAAGACTACGCTGTTTTCTCCATAAGAGAATGTGCTTTCTTTATCTACAACGTATTTGATTCCGTATTTTTCATTCGCTTCTCTTGCGGTAATCCATGAAACTTTTTTCTCAGTAGGTTGGTTTGTAGTTTGATTCACTGTTGAACCTCCTTCCGCTTTGGATTGCAAATCAATCTTCTTGCTCTTTGCATCAAATTGCAAATCATATCCGGTCAACCCGGCAACCTCTCTGACTGGTAAATATGTAGTGCCTTTATATACGAGTGGATCTGATTTAAGTGTTTGCTGCTGACCATCTACAGAAATAGCATATTTACTTACTACAGCTTGGACAGTTGGGGAGGTAGCAGCTACAGCCGCCGTTGCCGATCCGATCAACATACCAGCTACTAAACCGATTATCATTTTTTTCAAGGGGTACAGCTCCTTTTTTCATAGATTATACCATTTATTACGGTATTTCAGGCTAAAAGTTTTAGTTATTTGGGGGAGGTGATCAGTTATGCAATAACAAAATATCTATCTGCGTAGTCCCTGGAGTGGTCAGGGGCTTATTTGTGCTGAAATATTTAAGAGAATATTTAACGGAATAATTTACATGAATTTTGACAAGGGCAGGAAAATTGTCCTGACCTATAGAGACGGGGGAAGAGTTATGCATGAGAAAGTCGATCAGGCAATTAAAAGCTTATCCGCAGGAGCCATGATCGGTTATTTTTTCGGGGGGTGGACAACGATGCTAACGCTATTGTGGTGGATGGTCGTTATCGACTTCTTCACTGGATGGGCAGCGGCCTGGATTAATGGGGAGCTGAAAAGCAGGAAAGGGTACTATGGCATAGCTCGTAAGGTAGCAATATTTCTAATGGTTACAATTGCTCATTTGATTGATCGTATTCTTGGGGATGCACACTATTTCCGAGATGCGGTCATTTTCTTTTATTTGGCTAACGAATTGCTATCAGTCATTGAAAATGTAGGGAGAATGGGGGTTCCGATGCCCGATGTTTTACGTAATGCCGTGAAAATCTTCGAGTCTCGTTCCCAAGCTCCTAAAAATCCGAATATGCCAGACCCGGAGCCAGAAAACAAAGATCAGCAGAAGCCTGCTGTATAAGGGGAGAACAAGAATGCAAGCGAGGAAAAAGGGAAATGCAAAGGGGATCGACGTATCCCGTTATCAAGGAAACATCGATTGGAAGGCGGTCAAGGCTGACGGTATTTCATTTGCCATTATCAAGGCCAGCCAGGGACAGCGCTACGTTGATCCGACATTCAC
Source organism: Paenibacillus sp. FSL H7-0703 (assembly GCF_038003485.1). Taxonomy (NCBI): domain Bacteria; kingdom Bacillati; phylum Bacillota; class Bacilli; order Caryophanales; family Paenibacillaceae; genus Paenibacillus; species Paenibacillus sp. FSL H7-0703. The sequence goes on from NZ_JBBOPF010000001.1 coordinate 4,039,814, forward strand.
CACGAATGCAAAAGGAGCCAGAGCAGCCGGGGTATTGCTGGGAGCATACCATTTTGTAGACGCAATCAGCGTTGAGGCAGCCAAAGCGGAAGCGCGGCATTTTGCTGAGGTATTGGAACAGGTAGGTGGTGGGAAATCTCTGGACTTGCCGCCTGTAATGGATTATGAAAACAATCCCGGCAACCTGTCTAAAACGCTTATTAGTGCTGTAGCGTTGGCCTTTCTGCTGGAGTTGGAGCGACTTACAGGACGTAAGCCCATTATCTATACAGGTAATGCATTTGCAGCTAATTTTAACGCGTCATTGGGCGGTTACCCATTATGGATAGCCCGGTACAGTGATACTCGCGTCCCTAGCGACACAGTGACATGGAAACGCTGGGATATCTGGCAATACAGCGATAGCGGTAAGATTAAGGGCATCGCTGGCAACGTAGATCTGAACGAATTTGATGGAACTGCGGACGAACTGCGGACGCGGTTCAATAAGAAGGGGGAAAGTACAGTGGTAGAAAAGCAAAGAGACATTAACAAGGTCAGCCCGTGGGCAGCGGACGTATGGGAGGAAATGACCAAGAATGGTTACTTTGATGGAACGCGTCCCGGCGCACCGATTACACGGGAAGAAGCTGCGGCAGCTCTAAGCCGTCTACGTAAAAACATTCTCAAGGGGGATAAATAACCATGATCGAACAATACATCACAAATATTACGCTGTCACTGATTGGACTTGGTACGCTTGGCCTGCTTATACTGGCAACCTCCTTGTATCGCAAGGTTAAACCGATCTATGAAGCACGTTTTAGCATTGAGCAGCGCAACAGAATTGGACAACTGGCCCAAGACGCTTATGCATGGGTAGAACGAAACTATGCTGGAGCTGGCGCGGAAAAGTTTCACGAGGCTGTTAAGTACCTAACCGTCAAACTGGATCAGATTGGCGTATCTATCAAGCCGGAGGAAGTCGAGGCTGCAATACAAAAGGCCTGGGAAGAATTTAATCTGAATAAAATTAAATCTGCTTAATATATTTACAGAATCACCCAGTGATACTATACTTACATTGTATCCGAAAGCATCGGTACAAAGGCCCTGTTAACCTGATAGTTAACAGGGCACTACTTTATTAGGAGGAAGATAAGTTTTGACTGAAAAAAATGATTATGTTGTTTATAAAGGGGCATCAAACACACAAGACGGACAGCAGAGTTATTCAGATTTACCTATGACGATGAGGATTACAAATGATGAAGAAGTTACACAAATTTGGAATGATTACGTTGGTAACTTGAAAAGATTGTTAGAGGAATTTTTTCCATACATAGCTACATTAAATATTTCTAGCCATGACGGACCTTTTTTCAGAGGCAGAGCCGAAGAAGACAAGAAGCCATACTATAAAGCAAAGGATTTGAAAGCCCCTCCAGCACAATGGTGCGGGGTAGGTAGAGTTAATCCAGCTGGTTTACCTTTTCTTTATATCGCGGACTCAATAGAAACTGTTTTGCAAGAAGTACACAAAAAGTCAGGAACTTCTGTCAGTATTGCAGAATGCAAGCCTAACCAGGACTTAAAGTTGCTTGATTTAACACATGGTATAGAGGAATACAGCAAGAGTAATAGCTTTCGAAAAATTATTAATGATAGCTTTGCGGCTCCTATAGATTACAATAAGCCTGAAATTGATTATCTACCTACTCAGGCAATTGCACTTTATGTAAAGGATTTTATGAAACTTGACGGTATTAAATATAAAAGTGCTGTTCACGACGGAGGATATAATTTAGTTCTCTTTGATGACTCTGTTATTAACGTTTCATATAGTCAATCCAGATTGGTTCCATAGAAAAATATAAAAGAAACTCCTGCCGTCTTCATGGTCAGCAGGAGTTTCTTTTTTTGACCATATTTTGACCATATTTGAACCAGAACAGACCTTAAAATATCGGAATAAAATTTTTTTTCTTCCTATTATACTGCGGAAAACTGAACGCATCCGAATGTTATATTTTCGAACGTAAAAAATACGGCCTCAAAGCCGCTCGTCGTGCACCACAGTTCTCGAAACGTTAATATTTCGAATACAGAAGAACCTTTTCCTTATGGAAAGGGTTCTTTTTTATTTAGTCATTTCCTGATCAATATCCACATGTGGATAAGTAGACCTACTCTAAAAGTTACAAGCTTCAGCATGTTTCAGCGAATACATAAATAACCGCATGCAAATGCACGGAATACGAAAAGTTATCCACCATGGAATTGAAGAAGATATTGTTATACACAAATACAGTTTGCTATTTCAACGCAGTTTATTCTGTAATGTTTATAACCTGTGACTAAAAATATAATGTTCGGCTATTCAATATAGCCTCATCTTAATATTCTTTGCTAAGTGCTGTTTCACGAGGATACTTTGCTTTCGCTTGTTTATGTAAAGTCCTCCTTGATATGTTCTGGCTGGCACTGTCTATGCCTCTTGTATTGCTGTTTTGGGCGTAGCAAGGGATAGGGCAAGAAATACCTCTTTTTATTTGTATGCCGGAGCAGAAGGACGGTCCTTGGCCTAGCGTTGCCCGCTTCCTAGACTACTGCTATTGCAACGGCGATGTACATGTTACTGGTAATAGAAATAGTCTACACAGCAATCGCTCCAAACTATACCGGGAGCCCGTGTATTGTCCGACTGTCTACCCTCATAAAATCGCCCTTCATTGATGACAGGCTTTAAATAGGCTTCCAGTAGCGATAAGAGTCTTGCTTGTGTCCAGTGATCAATTCCTCGGGAATTGCCGCTACGAGCGCTTTGGGATTGAATAGAGGTATAATAAGAGTTTAGTGCGCAGTCATTCCTTTTATAATTTTCAGAATGAAGGCATCGCTGACCCAGAGCTCCGGAATAGTATAGTGGGTTTCACGTGCTTTCTTCTACAGATGGTTCTTGCTTGATCAAAGCAACCCATAGCTGTTCAGCATTACCGATGGCTGCCGCGCACTGGGCCTATGGGCCATTTTCAAATGTTTGGTATAAGAATATTTTATATAAAGTCATTGAACTTGATTGGATACGCAAGAAAGCATTAAAGAATGCTGACAGAGCAACATTTCTGCAAATTTAGGTGGATAAATGCTTGCATCAGGACATTTTGCCGTGGATTGACAACGATTGTGAAAGTTTTATACTGTATTTAATCTTATTAGTTTAGTCGGTATTGGAGTGACACTTATTTATGAATCTTCATATGGAGGCGCATTGATAATGAATTTATTGGAGAAAGAAGCGTTGATTAGAGTCAAGGCAATTGAACTGGAAGAGGCTACGCCAGAGGAAATTATCCAGTATGCTGTTCTTACATTTCCCAATCTTACCTTTGCTTGTAGCTTCGGAGCAGAAGATGTAGTACTAGTAGATATGCTTCAAAAAATTAGCCCTTCCACCGACATTTTTTACTTGGACACCGACTTTCATTTTCAAGAAACTTATGATACGCGAGATCAGATGAAAGCCAGATATAACTTGGATTTTGTTAGGGTCTCTCCCTTAATTACTCCTGAAGAGCAAGCGGCTGAACATGGAGAGGAACTGTGGAAAACAGATCCAAACACATGTTGTGGTATACGCAAAGTTGAGCCGCTGACACGTATTTTGTCACAATACGATGCATGGATTACCGGTATTCGCCGGGATCAGGCCCCTACCCGTGCGAATTCAAAAAAGGTAGAGTATGACGAAAAGTTTGGACTCGTTAAATTTAACCCCTTGGCAAGCTGGACATCCGAGGATGTATGGAACTATATCCGTACTCATGAAGTGCTGTATAATCCATTGCATGATCGCAATTATCCCAGTATCGGTTGTGAGCAATGTACCCGTGAGGTCCTACCAGGTGAAGATCCTCGTGCAGGTCGCTGGTCAGGCAATGAGAAAACGGAGTGTGGGCTCCATCAATAAAATGGTATTCAGGTAGCTATGAGTCATATTTATGAAGAGAAGGGAAGTGCATTATGACTGCAATTCTTTCGCATGGCGGAACACTTGTTGATAAAATCATTACAGGACCGAAGCAAAAAGCACTTTTGCAGGCCGCAGAGGAATTGTTCCCAATCCGTGTAAACTCATGGACCATTTCTGATCTGGATTTAATTGGAGTGGGGGCATTTTCTCCTTTGACGGGGTTTATGAATGAATCTGATTATCGGTCAGTGGTAACAGATATGCGTCTTGCCGATGGTACAGTCTGGAGTATTCCCATTACTCTTGCAGTTGCAGAAAGTGTAGCCAGTGAATTGAAATTAGGTCAGCAGGTGGCTTTGGTGGGTGAAACAGACGGTACTATTTATGCTGTACTTGATATTGAAAGTATTTATCAGGTAGATCAGGCTGAGGAAGCCAGACGAGTATTCAAGACGGATGACCCGGCTCATCCTGGCGTAAAAAAACTGTTAGATCGACCTGCTACGTATGTTGGTGGATCTGTGCAAGTGCTGAATCGGCCGGAGCCCACACAATTTAGTGAGTTTTACTATACACCATCACAGACACGCGACTATTTTGCAGAAAAAGGCTGGAAAACAGTAGTCGGATTTCAAACACGAAATCCGGTACACCGGGCACATGAGTACATTCAAAAAAGCGCGATGGAGATTGTGGATGCTTTGTTTCTAAACCCACTCGTTGGTGAAACCAAGTCAGATGACGTTCCGGCAGATGTGCGTATGAAGAGCTATCTGGTGTTGTTGGATAATTATTATCCGGCTGATCGGACTTTTCTGGGGGTATTTCCTGCTGCCATGCGATACGCGGGTCCTAGAGAGGCCATTTTCCATGCTATTGTGCGAAAAAACTATGGCTGTACCCATTTTATTGTTGGAAGGGACCATGCTGGTGTAGGAGACTATTATGGTACCTACGAAGCACAGGAAATTTTCAGGCACTTTACACCTGAAGAGCTGGGGATTACTCCATTGTTCTTTGAACACAGCTTTTATTGCACCCGATGTGGAAATATGGCCTCAAGTAAAACATGCCCACATCCCAAGGAGCATCATTTAACGCTCTCGGGCACCAAGGTACGGGAATTGTTGCGCTCTGGGGTTTGCCCGCCACCTGAATTTACACGACCGGAAGTCGCTCAAGTGCTGATTGAAGGTATGAAAGAATTTGTTCATGCCTGAGTTGTACTATCTACACGCCTCGTCCCATATAGATTATTAGTATCTGTATAGGACGGAGGCGTTTTGTTATGCAAAAAAATAATCGTAAAAACGAGGTTACACTGTGGATTCGCTATCGGACGTTGCAAAAAATGCTGTTGGGCTGTTGTCTCGCCGTTCTATTTATTACACTGGCATTGTATGAGATACCTGCTTCCAGAGCTTGGACCCATTGGAGTTTACCCCTTACTGGTAAAGTAATTGCCCTAGATGCTGGACACGGAGGGCCTGATGGAGGGGCGGTTAGCAAAGAAGGGATTATTGAAAAGGATATTAATCTGGCAATCGCTTTTTATTTGCGGGATTATTTACAGCAAGCAGGTGCTGTTGTTGTCATGACACGTGAGGATGATCGCGACCTGGCGCAGCAAGAAACGAAAGGTTATTCCAGAAGAAAAACGGAGGATTTGAAGCAGCGTGTGCGTATAATTGAGGAGCAGAAAGCAGACCTCTTTCTAAGTATCCATATGAACAGTATTCCGTCGAGCCGTTGGAGTGGAGCCCAAACCTTTTACGTACCTAACCATGCAGATAACGGGAATTTGGCGTCTTTAATTCAGGAAGAGATCAAACGCAACTTGGAAAATACGGACAGAGTGGCTAAGACCGTGAACACAGTTTATTTATTGAAAGCTCTCAAAATGCCATCAGCCCTTGTAGAAGTAGGATTTTTGTCCCATCCTGAGGAAGCTAGACGACTTAGTGACGTGAACTATCAAAGGCAGGTGGCGGCGTCCATATATAAGGGGATTTTGCGTTACAGTGCCGGGGAAAAGGGGATCTCACCAGCACCTTAAGCCAGATAGTGGTATACTGTAAGTGTTTACCACTCCGTAATTCATTAAAGCAGAGGTGCTGATAATTCATGCAATCAAGAGAGCAAGTTATAGAGCTACTTCAACAAGTGCGGGAGCCTCATACAGGACGCCGTCTAGTCGATCTCCATTTTATTCGGGATGTGGTGGTTAAAGAGGATCGGGTATCCTTGACTGCCATTACCCTGAATAGCCAGGAAGAGACGCTGAAAGAGTTGGAACGAGAAATACGGCAGACATTAGAAGAGGCGGGATTAAGTCACGTTCATATTCGTATTCGTGAGGCATCTGAGCATGAAAAGTCTGCCCTTCAAAATGGAGAGGAGACCGAGGAAGCGGCTGACCCGGTTTTGACCAAAGGACATGCTGTTGGCATGGAAGAACATGAGCTACTTAGCCCAGCATCTGGCGTACGATTTATTGCCATTGCAAGCGGAAAAGGTGGTGTCGGAAAATCGACAGTAGCTGTAAATTTGGCGGCTGCTTTAGCTAGACAGGGGAAGCGTGTGGGTTTGATTGATGCGGATATCTATGGATTCAGTGTGCCGGATATGATTGGAGTAGAGGATGTGCCTACTGTCGAAGATGGTATCATTCAGCCAGTGGAGCGATTTGGTATCAAAATCATGTCTATGGGCTTCTTTGTTAGAGAAAACAACCCGGTGATCTGGAGAGGTCCCATGCTGGGGAGAATGCTCAGACAGTTTTTTAGTGATGTCGAATGGGGAAAACTGGACTATATGATTCTCGATTTACCACCAGGCACTGGCGATGTAGCGCTTGACGTACATCAAATGATTCCGCAGAGTGAAGAAATCATTGTCACTACTCCACATGCAACGGCGGCTTTTGTAGCTGCACGTGCAGGCGCAATGGCGCTTCAAACGGATCATAAGGTCATCGGCGTTGTGGAGAACATGTCTTATTATGTGTCCTCCACTGGAGAAAAGGACTATGTTTTTGGGCGAGGAGGGGGGGCTATGTTGGCAGACACTCTTCATACAAAACTTCTTGCTCAAATTCCGCTGGGTATTCCAGATAACCATCCGTCAGAAGCCGACTTTTCTCCATCTGTATATAAATCTGAGTCTGCCACGGGGACCATTTACAATGATATTGCTGCTCAGATTACGATTTTGCACACGGAATCTGAATAAAGAAAAAAGGCTGGTTTATTAAACCAGCCTTTTTATTATTGGCTTCCTCCTTGTTCTCCTTCGCCCCCACCTTCGCTGCCTCCACCACCTTGCTTATCGCCGCCTGCACCGCTTTGCTCACCACTTTTTTTCTCAACCTTGGGTTGAAGCTCCTCTTGTACGACGGTTTTGAGTAAATTCATAACCTCAAGTCGGAAAATTGGATTTTGCATGGCATCATGCATGACTGTCATAGATTGTTTGCGATATTCAGGGGTTTTAGTTAAGTCCATATACATTTTGGTTAATTCTGGTGACTTGAGCATTGCTTCAATTGATTTTTGATAAGAAGGGTCTTTTATAAGTTGCATATGAAGCTGTTTGCTTTGGCTGTTGATGGCTTTGGCAAATTCTCCGGCAAAACGCGGATCGGTCATAATCTTTTCGATTTCTTTTTTATATTCAGGTGATACCAAAGTATCTTTGACTGCGATCTTCATCTGTTCAGCCGATTGCATGGGCATAAGCATTTTCATTCCCATGCTACCACCAGATCCACCACCAGACCCACCCTCTTCACTGCTTTGACCGGATTGTCCTTCTTTGGATGAACTGTTTTCCCCGGTTAAAGCCTCCTCTACGGCTTTTTTTCCGTCATCGCTTTTCAAGATATCGACAACCATCGTTTTCATCTCTTTATAACTGTTCTGGGGGGGCGCAGAACCCTGATCTGAGCCGCATCCACTCAGTGCAACGCCCAGTACGCATACCGTGCTAACAAATCGCAAACGAGTCCAATTCATGGCCGTATTCCTCCTTCATCATGAATGTGGATAGTATGCGGATGAATGGGGAGAAATATGTCGATTTGCTTTTGGTTTTTAGCTGAGAACGATGTAAAATAACTCCTTAAAGACCCAGTGCCTGATCGCGTACCTCTTTGCCTTTTACTGTACCCTGTTGAAGCAGTTCAGATACAGTCACGAATTCATAGCCTTGTGCTCGCAACTTGTCGATAATGACCGGCAGGGCTTCATGCGTTTGTTTACAGGAATCACTGGCATGCAGAAGGACGATATCGCCAGGATGCGCTTTATTTACAACACGGTCGATTATGACCTGAGTACCAGGGTTTTTCCAGTCCAGGGAATCTGTATCCCACTGAATGGTTTTGTAGCCTAAAGTGCCGGCAACCTGAAGGACTCTTTTATCAAAGTCGCCATTAGGCATACGGATCAACTTCGGGGACTGTCCTGTCAGTTCGGTTAATGTGGTATGAGCAATTGAAATCTGCTTACGAATATCTTCATCGCTTAAGCTGCTGTAATTTTCGTGTTTATGGCCATGACTGCCGATCTCAAATCCGCTTTCTTTAATCTGATTCACAAGTTCCGGATGTGTTTTACTCCAAGGGGCAGAAAGAAAAAAGGTGGACTTGGTCACTTTCTTATCCTCAAGGACTTTTAAGATGGGGGCAGTGCGCTTATCGCCCCAACTAATATCAAAGGTGAGAGCGATCAACTTTTTGTCCGTGGGCACACTATAAATAGCGGTTGGTGCTTCCTCGGAAAAAACTGTAACATTATCGGTTTCTACATAAATGACTCCGACAGTAAAGATGGCTGCAGCCATTACGATTAAGAATCGTTTGATTTTTTTACCGTTTAATACATAAAAAAAAGAATTCATAGTTAATAACGCCCCTTTCATCCTAGAAGTGCTTGTTTACTTAAAGCTATGCCAGGGGTTGTCAATTATTCCATTGGACTAATAGGAGGAATTATCAAATGGGACTAAACGCATTTTTTCACGATTTACAAATGACAAGACGGTTAATTTTAATCTCTGCACTTCTTTTCTGCACAAGTATTATAGTGGGGTGGTTAAGTACAGGCACTATTCAATCCATGCTGGCGCAACAAATGGAGGGACTGGGAGAAGTAGCGCAGCGCTTGCAGAATTCTGAGCATCCACAATGGAGTTTTTTTGTATTTATCTTTTTCAATAATGCAATTAAATGTGTGCTGGTCATATTTATGGGGGCTGTATTTGGAATCGTACCGTTTATATTTTTGATTGTGAACGGTATGGTTTTAGGGTTTGTAGTACACTTGCAGACAGATATGGGAAGAAGTATGTATGAAGTTGTTGTAAAAGGGTTACTGCCTCACGGTGTGATTGAATTGCCTGTTTTGATTATCGCTTGTGCCTTCGGATTGAAGTTTGGAATTAACATAATGTCTACTATAGGTACAAGCATAGGGCTAAAGCGCAAAGGAACTGGCCCATCGTGGAATGTATTTATGAAACAAACGTTGAGGGTGTCCCTATGGTCTGTCATCTTACTGCTTTTAGCAGCTGCTATTGAGAGTGGCATAACTTATCGTTTATTGTCACAATAAAATATTATGGCCAATTATTTATATATTTCCTGAAAATTGAACATAACAAAGGGGAGAGCCTAAAGAAAAGCTGAAGATTAATCGGGGGAAGTTTGAAACCTTAGCAGTTGAGTTTAAAAACAGGTAAAGATTGGAACAATAGTTGAGCAAATATAAGTACTATATAATCTGCTGATAAGGGAGTATGGTCATATGTTGGGAATGCTGTTTAACGAAAAAGAATGCAAGGAACTTGACTACGTTCTTCGTAAGGAGCTAGATGAAATGCTGCTTGATATGAGCGATACTCGATTGGATCAAGATATTCGCTACGCAATCGCACTTCGATATAAAACAGTCTTCCGCATGTATGCCCGTTTTGCACCCGCCAAGGAACTATCAAAATATGCTCGCAGAGGGCGAGTCCCACAAACCAAACAATGAAAAGATAAGGTGGAGAATATATCAGAGATATCAGGAAGTAAACTATTTTAAAAAGCTATACTTTCTGATATCAAAAAAAGTATTGACTCTATTCAATATTCATGGTAAATTAACTTTCGTTCCTTTTTGAAGGATTTGCTCGAAAAAAGAAATTAAAAAAACTCTTGCAAATTCTAAAAAGAGATGATATATTATAAAGG
>NZ_JBBOPF010000001.1:4052500-5404554 GCF_038003485.1 Paenibacillus sp. FSL H7-0703
TTTGATCCGGGGATGTCCGAATGGGGAAACCCGGCTGTCTTCATCGACAGTCACTTTCTGCTGAATACATAGGCAGAATAGAGGCAGACCAGGGGAACTGAAACATCTAAGTACCCTGAGGAAGAGAAAACAATAGTGATTCCGTCAGTAGCGGCGAGCGAACGCGGATTAGCCCAAACCAAGGAGCTTGCTCCTTGGGGTTGTGGGACGTCTCACATGGAGTTACAAAGGAACCGGTTAGATGAAGAGGCCTGGAAAGGCCCGCCAGAGAAGGTAAAAGCCCTGTAGTTCAAAACTTGTTCCCTCCGAGACGGATCCCGAGTAGTGCGGGGCACGTGAAACCCCGTATGAATCCGGCAGGACCATCTGCCAAGGCTAAATACTCCCTGGCGACCGATAGTGAAGCAGTACCGTGAGGGAAAGGTGAAAAGCACCCCGGAAGGGGAGTGAAATAGATCCTGAAACCGTGTGCTTACAAGAAGTCAGAGCCCGATCTATGGGTGATGGCGTGCCTTTTGTAGAATGAACCGGCGAGTTACGTTCCCGTGCAAGGTTAAGGTGAAGAGCTGAAGCCGCAGCGAAAGCGAGTCTGAATAGGGCGACTTGAGTACGTGGACGTAGACCCGAAACCGGGTGATCTACCCCTGTCCAGGGTGAAGGTGCGGTAACACGCACTGGAGGCCCGAACCCACGCATGTTGAAAAATGCGGGGATGAGGTGGGGGTAGCGGAGAAATTCCAATCGAACCCGGAGATAGCTGGTTCTCCCCGAAATAGCTTTAGGGCTAGCCTCGGAAAAAAGAATCGTGGAGGTAGAGCACTGATTGGGTGCGGGGCCCGCAAGGGTTACCAAGCTCAGTCAAACTCCGAATGCCATAGATTTAGTTCCGGGAGTCAGACAGTGAGTGCTAAGATCCATTGTCGAAAGGGAAACAGCCCAGACCATCAGCTAAGGTCCCCAAGTGTGTGTTAAGTGGGAAAGGATGTGGAGTTGCACAGACAACCAGGATGTTGGCTTAGAAGCAGCCACCATTGAAAGAGTGCGTAATAGCTCACTGGTCGAGTGACTCTGCGCCGAAAATGTAACGGGGCTAAACACACCACCGAAGCTATGGCTTGATGCTTGCATCAGGGGTAGGGGAGCGTTGAATGCGGGTTGAAGGTGTACCGTAAGGAGCGCTGGACTGCATTCAAGTGAGAATGCCGGTATGAGTAACGAAAAGATCTGTGAGAATCAGATCCGCCGAAAGCCTAAGGGTTCCTGAGGAAGGTTCGTCCGCTCAGGGTAAGTCGGGACCTAAGGCGAGGCCGATAGGCGTAGTCGAAGGACAACAGGTCGAAATTCCTGTACCACCGTAATCCGTTATGAGCGATGGGGTGACGCAGTAGGGTAGTGACGCGGACTGATGGATGTCCGTCTAAGCAGTGAGGCTGGTGTGTAGGCAAATCCGCACATCGTAAGGCTGGGCTGTGATGGGGAGCGAAAATTGTAGTAGCGAAGGTCATGATCTCAGACTGCCAAGAAAAGCCTCTAGCCAGGAGAAGGTGCCCGTACCGCAAACCGACACAGGTAGGCGAGAAGAGAATTCTAAGGCGCGCGGAAGAACTCTCGTTAAGGAACTCGGCAAAATGACCCCGTAACTTCGGGAGAAGGGGTGCCTCGGTAGGGTGAATAGCCCGAGGGGGCCGCAGTGAAAAGGCCCAAGCGACTGTTTAGCAAAAACACAGGTCTGTGCGAAGCCGCAAGGCGAAGTATACGGGCTGACGCCTGCCCGGTGCTGGAAGGTTAAGGGGAGTGGTAAGCCCTTCGGGGCGAAGCTATGAACCGAAGCCCCAGTAAACGGCGGCCGTAACTATAACGGTCCTAAGGTAGCGAAATTCCTTGTCAGGTAAATTCTGACCCGCACGAATGGCGTAACGACTTGGGCGCTGTCTCAACGAGAGATCCGGTGAAATTTTAATACCTGTGAAGATGCAGGTTACCCGCGACAAGACGGAAAGACCCCATGGAGCTTTACTGCAGCTTGATATTGAATTTGGGTACGATCTGTACAGGATAGGTGGGAGCCGTAGAATCTTGAGCGCCAGCTTGAGAGGAGGCATCCTTGGGATACCACCCTGATCGTATCTAGGTTCTAACTTGGTACCGTGATCCGGTGCGAGGACAGTGTCAGGTGGGCAGTTTGACTGGGGCGGTCGCCTCCTAAAGAGTAACGGAGGCGCCCCAAGGTTCCCTCAGAATGGTTGGAAATCATTCGAAGAGTGCAAAGGCAGAAGGGAGCTTGACTGCGAGACCTACAAGTCGAGCAGGGACGAAAGTCGGGCTTAGTGATCCGGTGGTACCGCATGGAAGGGCCATCGCTCAACGGATAAAAGCTACCCTGGGGATAACAGGCTTATCTCCCCCAAGAGTCCACATCGACGGGGAGGTTTGGCACCTCGATGTCGGCTCATCGCATCCTGGGGCTGAAGTAGGTCCCAAGGGTTGGGCTGTTCGCCCATTAAAGCGGTACGCGAGCTGGGTTCAGAACGTCGTGAGACAGTTCGGTCCCTATCTGTCGTGGGCGTAGGAAATTTGAGAGGAGCTGTCCTTAGTACGAGAGGACCGGGATGGACGTACCGCTGGTGTACCAGTTGTTCCGCCAGGAGCACCGCTGGGTAGCTATGTACGGAAGGGATAAGCGCTGAAAGCATCTAAGCGTGAAGCCCCCCTCAAGATGAGATTTCCCAGTATGTAAGACCCCTTGAAGACGACGAGGTAGATAGGTTGGGGGTGGAAGTGCAGTAATGCATGGAGCTGACCAATACTAATCGGTCGAGGGCTTATCCTAAAATAAAACGCAAATGAGTTTCGGATCCAGTTTTCAGGGTGTAACCTTGAAGGTAGAATTTGTACAGCAAATTCATGTTTGGTGGCGATAGCGGAGGGGTTCCACACGTACCCATCCCGAACACGACCGTTAAGCCCTCCAGCGCCGATGGTACTTGGACCGCAGGGTCCTGGGAGAGTAGGACGTCGCCAAGCAGAGCTTTATGATTAATATTCCCTGATAGCTCAGTTGGTAGAGCACTCGACTGTTAATCGAGTTGTCACAGGTTCGAGTCCTGTTCGGGGAGCCATTTGCTCTCATAGCTCAGCAGGTAGAGTGCATCCATGGTAAGGATGAGGTCACCGGTTCGAACCCGGTTGAGAGCTTGTTATAGGATGGCCCGTTGGTCAAGGGGTTAAGACACCTCCCTTTCACGGAGGTAACAGGGGTTCGAATCCCCTACGGGTCATAGGATAGTATGGAGGCTTAGCTCAGCTGGGAGAGCATCTGCCTTACAAGCAGAGGGTCGGGGGTTCGAGCCCCTCAGCCTCCACCATTTTTCATCCTCTTACCTGGATGAAATCTTGGGGAATTGTGAATCATATGCATATTGGGGATTAGCCAAGCGGTAAGGCAACGGACTTTGACTCCGTCATGCATAGGTTCAAATCCTATATCCCCAGCCATTAAGAGCCATTAGCTCAGTTGGTAGAGCACCTGACTTTTAATCAGGGTGTCGAAGGTTCGAGTCCTTCATGGCTCACCATTGTATTACATGCGCGTGTGGCGGAATTGGCAGACGCACTAGACTTAGGATCTAGCGTCTTTGACGTGGGGGTTCAAGTCCCTCCACGCGCATCTTGTTTTTTGCGGACGTGGCTCAGCGGTAGAGCATCGCCTTGCCAAGGCGAGGGTCGCGGGTTCGATTCCCGTCGTCCGCTCCATATTTGCGCCCTTAGCTCAGCTGGATAGAGCGTTTGACTACGAATCAAAAGGCCGGGAGTTCGAATCTCTCAGGGCGCGCCATACTTAAAAAAGTATAATATCGGGATGTAGCTCAGCTTGGTAGAGCACCTGGTTTGGGACCAGGGGGTCGCATGTTCAAATCGTGTCATCCCGATACTAATTTGCGGGTGTAGTTCAATGGTAGAACTTCAGCCTTCCAAGCTGATAGCGTGGGTTCGATTCCCATCACCCGCTTACCGATTACCTAGAAGCCGAAAGGCTTCTTTTTATTTTGTCCACATTACATTTACTTCTATGTATATAAGCTAATGCAATTATGTCTCCTGTCATGCACAGTTGGGGATGACTTGTGCATATTGTACATAGGCTCTTGTTACTTATGACATCCAGATCCCGAATTTCCCCTCTAACGTACCCCGATCTTCTGCAGTAAGGCTAATTTCGTGATCAAATCCTTTGAATATAGGAATCCTATAGCTATTATGGTACGAATTCATGGTGATAACTCTGCATCTGCTCTTGCGTTGTGCACATTCCCCTTTATTTATGTGGGTAAAAAGCGAAGTCTTAAAGAGGAAATGCCCTAGAAACACTGAGGAAATGGCTAATTTGTGTATATCTTTGTGGATAGAAGGCTAATGGAGTTGACTTTGTCAACAAATAATAAACATATACACACTATGTTGCATGAATTTGTACCTTTCAAAACACACTTTTTATAAGAGACTGTGCATAATGTTTCACGCATCACTAGTGTATACATTCATTTCTTTTTATTAATTTCATATTTATTCATAATAATCCAATATTTTATCAAAAGAAGTATTTCAAAAACATGATTTTTTACTGTAAATTTTGCAGCTTTTCATGCGTTTTTATTGTATGATGTTAAGAAAGTGTCAAATTTCGTGTGTATACGTTCCTTTGCTACAACTGTATATGGTGTGGAACAGATCAGATGGGGGGAAAAGCATGACTGAGCTTACGTTAACCGCTAACAAAAACCAATCCAACAATCTGCTGCGGCGGGACGTTCGTTTTCTAGGGAATATTCTTGGTGAGGTTTTGGTTCATCAGGGTGGCAACGAACTTTTGGATATCGTGGAGAAAATACGTGAGACAAGTAAATCGTTACGTGCCGGGTATCAGCCGGAGTTGTATGAGGATTTCAAACAAATGGTCAGCGGACTGGATACGGATATTCGTCACCAGGTTATTCGCGCGTTTGCGATTTATTTTCAGTTGGTGAATATCGCTGAGCAAAACCATCGTATTCGTCGTAAGCGGGATTATGAGCATTCGGCTGGTGAAGATGTTCAACCTGGTTCCATTGAAAGTTCCGTTCAAGAGCTTAAACAAGGGGGCTTCTCCGCCGAGGACGTTAGCAACTTGCTGAATGAGCTCTCTTTGGAGCTGGTCATGACCGCACATCCTACAGAAGCGACACGACGAGTAATACTTGATATTCACAAGCGCATTTCCGAGGACGTCATGCTGCTGGATAATCCGATGCTTACCTTACGTGAGCGGGAACAGGTACGGGAGAATCTGCTAAACGAAGTAATTACGCTGTGGCAGACAGATGAGCTGCGTGATCGCAAGCCAACTGTATTAGATGAAGTAAGAAATGGAATGTATTATTTTCACGAGACCTTGTTTCATGTACTGCCAGATGTGTACCAAGAATTGGAACGATGTTTGGACAAATATTATCCCGAACAAAAATGGCACATACCCACTTATCTGAGATTTGGTTCCTGGATCGGTGGAGACCGGGACGGCAATCCGTCTGTGACAGCTCATGTGACTTGGGAAACGTTACGTATGCAGCGCAAGTTGGCTTTGAGAGAATATCAGCACACGTTAAAGGAACTCATGGGTTACTTGAGTTTCAGCACCAGCATTGTGCGAGTTTCCGATGATCTGCTGGCTTCTATTGAAGAAGACCGTACTCATATTACACTTAAAAAGATGGAAGTATGGCATAACGAAAAAGAGCCTTACCGCATTAAATTGGCATATATGATTGCTAAAGTGAACAACATCCTGGATGAAAGCAAGCAGGGTACCAATGAGCGTTATAATTCTGCGGAAGAGCTCATTGCAGACCTAAATGTTATTGACAACAGCCTGCGTCATCATTTTGCCGATTATGTGGCAAACACATATATTCAAAAGATGATTCGCCAGGTAGAGTTGTTTGGATTCCATACAGCTACGCTGGATGTGCGTCAGCATAGTCAGGAACATGAAAATGCGATGACTGAAATTCTGTCTAAAATGAATATTGTGTCGGATTACAGTAAGCTGTCAGAAGAGGAGAAAATAAATCTGCTGGAAAAGCTGCTGAATGAACCTCGTCCGATTACTTCACCGTATTTAAAATATAGCGATAGCACACAGGAATGTCTTGACGTATATCGTACGATTTATTTGGCTCAGGAGGAATTCGGCAAGCAGTCCATTACAAGCTACTTGATCAGTATGACTCAGGGAGCCAGTGACTTACTGGAGGTTATGGTCTTATCCAAAGAGGTAGGCCTGTTCCGCATCGAGAAGGATGGCACTGTTATCTGTACGCTGCAATCCGTCCCTTTGTTCGAAACGATAGATGATCTGCACGCTGCACCCGATATTATGAGAAGATTGATGAACTTGCCTGTATATCGACAATCTGTGGCTGCGATGGACCAGCTTCAAGAGATTATGCTGGGATACTCGGACAGTAATAAAGATGGCGGTGTGGTTACAGCGAACTGGGAACTTCGGGTCGCTATGAACAGCATTACGGAAGTAGTTAATGAGTTTGGCGTAAAAGTGAAGTTTTTCCACGGTCGTGGAGGTGCGCTGGGTCGTGGAGGAATGCCACTTAATCGCAGTATTTTGGCTCAACCTCCTCATACGATTGGAGGCGGAATCAAAATCACGGAGCAAGGCGAAGTACTATCATCCCGATACTCGCTTAGAGGCATCGCGTACCGGAGCTTGGAGCAGGCAACATCGGCGCTGATTACGGCTGTAGCATATCATCGTTCCGGGAAGAAGGAAGTGTTTGAGGAGAGCTGGGAGGAGATTATCGCCCGCATTTCGCAAGTTTCACTGGATAAGTATCAGGATTTGATTTTCCGAGATCCGGATTTCTTCAACTTCTTCAAAGAATCTACACCGTTGCCTGAGGTGGGTGAGCTGAATATTGGATCTCGTCCGTCCAAGCGTAAGAACAGCGAACGTTTTGAGGACTTACGCGCCATTCCATGGGTTTTTGCATGGACACAAAGCCGTTACTTGTTACCTGCATGGTATGCGGCTGGAACAGGTTTGCAAAGCTTCTATCAAAACAATGAGGATAACCTTAAAGTGCTGCAAACGATGTTTAGGGACTCTGCTTTCTTCCGGTCACTTATTGATACACTGCAAATGGCAATCGCTAAAGCGGATTTACTGATTGCAGAAGAGTACGCTGGGATGTCGGATAACGAAGAGGCCCGGCAGCGTATTTTCGGGCAGATTTCAGCGGAGTTCAAGCTGACATCTGAGTTGATTTTGAAAATAACCGGACAATCCGAGATTTTGGACGACGTGCCGGTTATTCAGGAATCTATCCGGTTGCGTAATCCTTATGTCGATCCGTTAAGTTACTTGCAGGTTCAATTGCTAAGTGAGTTACGGGAGCTTCGGGATCAGAACGGTGATGACACTGAAATGCTGCGTGAGGTATTGTTGACAATTAACGGAATTGCAGCAGGCTTAAGAAATACGGGCTGATATAGTACGGTTGTACGAATACAGGCAATCGGGTACTCATGGGGTGCCCGATTGTGCTGTTTGTATATTGATGGCAGGCGTGCTTGCAGTTAGTAACAATACTACAGTTGATTTCCGGATAAAATTAAACTACGATGAATAATCATAAACATGTAATAAGTAACCCATCAGCAAGTCTGGGGGAGTATAGAGTGGATAATATGGAAAGCCGCTTGGTAAGGCTGGTACAGAAAGGCGATCAGCGAGCTTTTGCGGAGTTAGTCGAGTTATATAAAGATCGGATTTTTCATCTTTCCTACCGGATGCTAGGTAATCGCCATGAGGCGGAGGATCTGGTGCAGGAAACTTTTTTGCGTGTGTATCGTAATTTGGAAAAATATGATCATGGACAGAAGTTCTCAACCTGGATTTATCGAATTGCTACAAATCTGTGCATTGATCGTCTGCGAAGGAGAAAACCTACATACTCACTTGATGCTGAAATGAATGATCAGGAAGGTGTCGATGGGTACGCCATGCTCGCCAGTGAAGAGCTTACCCCTGAGGGGAGTACGCTTCTGTCCGAAACGCAGGCTTTGATTCATGACGCCATTGACAGCCTTCCAGATAAATACAGAACGATTATGGTTTTACGGTACTTGCAGGAGCTTTCCTTACAGGAAATCAGCGATGTGCTCAATCTCCCAGTTACCACTATTAAGACAAGAGTACACAGGGGGCGGGATTTTCTGCGCAAAAAACTGGAGCACAAGCTATAGATCATACGCTTAGATTCTAGGAAAAGAGTCTGCATAGATGTTTTTATGAAACATAATGCTCGTTGTAACGTATGTAAGATGAGCAAAGTTTCTAAGCCGGAGCATGTTATGTTGAGAAACACGGAAGAATATTAGAAAGGATTGGCTCATATGGATTGCAAACAAGCCGTCTCTTTTATGCATGACTATCTAGATGGCGACCTGTCTGAGCAGGACAAACATGAGTTGGAACAGCACTTGTTAGACTGCCCGGAATGCCGCATGCGTTTTAAAGAGCTGGAGCGGACGGATGCGATGCTTTACGGTACACGCTATCATCAAGTGCCGTGTGTATCGGATGAGCTGACATTTCGCATTATGAATGCTTTGCCGCCGCATAAAAGACAGACTGCGGTGCCTATGCTGACGTGGGTGAAAAGGCATCCCGCTGTAACAGCCGCTGCCTTCTTCCTTATTGTTATATGCTCAAGCATGGCCAGCTTTTCTAGCACGGACCATCAATTGGTAGTCAAAGGAAGCCAACTGGATCAAGTCGTTATTCAGGGTGATACTGTGATTGTGCCTGAAGGGAAATCCATTGCCGGAGATTTAACAGTGCAAAATGGTGAAGCCCGTGTATACGGTGATGTGGAAGGAAATGTAACTGTGATTGATGGTTCTTATTATCAAGCGTCCACCGCCCATATTGCAGGACAGGTTAAAAGTATTGATCAAACCTTGGATTGGATTTGGTACAAGGTTACTGATTTGTTCGGGGGACCCTCTTCTCCATAAAAGAAGCTTGAAATGGCAAGGACAATATCGAGCGCCTCTTTCCGCTGGAAAAGGCGTTTTTTTGTATATGAAGCTGGCGAATTGTACTGTATTTTACTGATTTTAGCGGTTCTTTTGTCACACAGCTTGCAACGTGAGCCTGATCGTTATAACCTAGATAGAGAGAGCATACTGTGTACATATTACACCCACTCACTACAGAAAATTGCGGGGGCATGCGCATGTTGGATTATTTTGCGGACCTGACTTGGAAAGAGTCCATTAAAGATATTATCGACATTTTGATCGTAACCTATATTATGTATCAGCTTATTTTACTTGTTCGCGGAACGCGTGCAGTTCAATTGTTAAAAGGGATTCTGTTTCTAGTTGTCATTTGGGCGGTTAGCACCTGGTTTGATTTGTATACGCTCAAGTGGTTGATGAACCAGATGTTCACCTTTGGTGTGGTGGCTATCTTTATTATTTTTCAGCCTGAGTTGCGTCGTGCGCTGGAGCAGTTGGGGCGTGGCAAATTATTTGGGCGTTCGTCTGCGGATGATGAAGAGATTAACAAGTTAATCGGAGAAATGATTAAGGCGCTGAATTATCTATCACGTAGGAAAATAGGAGCTTTGGTCGTATTTGAGCGCGAGACAGGGCTAAACGAATATACGGAGTCTGGTATCAAGACACAGGCCGTAGTCAGTTCTGAACTGCTAATTAACATCTTCATTCCTAATACGCCTTTGCATGATGGTGCGGTGATTATTCAAAATAAACAGATTGCTTCTGCGGCCTGTTATTTGCCATTATCGGAAAATCCGTTCATCAGCAAGGAGTTGGGAACCCGTCACCGGGCTGCGATTGGGGTGAGTGAGGTAACGGATGCCGTAACTGTCGTGGTATCGGAGGAAACAGGGCAAATTTCTTTGGCCATTAATGGACAGGTCGTGCGCGACATTAAGGAAGAATCCCTAATCTCCAAGCTGTATGAGGAGTTGCGGCCAACACCGTCTTTGAAGGAAAAACGCGGCTCATTCTGGAATCGGAGGGGAGGCCGTGGAAATTCATGATGGACAAATGGATTAACAATAACACGATTTCCAAGATATTGGCGCTTGCGGTTGCTGTTCTGCTGTGGGGAATGGTCCATCTAGATACAGGTACACCTTCATCTACGCTGACCGTTTCTTATAATAATAAAGTGATTGATAATGTGGGCATTCAGGCTAGTGGTCTGGATGATTCAAAATATGTATTGTCTACCATGGATACTGACCATGTTAAGATGGAGGTCAGAGGACAGCGCTCTGTGCTGACTTCTTTTTTCGCGGATAATTATCAGGCAAAGCTAAACTTAAACGGCTTAGGAGCAGGTACTAAAACATTGCCACTCGAACCGGACTTGCCGGATGGAGTGGAGTTGGTGTCTATGACTCCTAACCGTGTTACAGTGACGATTGAGGAAAAACAAACGAAATCATTTAATGTATCTATAGTTCCTAAAGGAAACCCAGATGGGGGACTGCAGCTTGGGAAGCCTGTAATTGCTCCTCAAGCCGTGAAGGTTACCTTGCCTAAAAGCCAGTTGAGTACCGTTACTGCCGTTCAAGGGGCTGTTAATACGGATGGTATCTCAGAAAAGTTTGAACAGAAGCGTGTAAAACTGAAGGCTTATAACAAAAAGGGACAGGAACTTACAGAAGCGGTCATTGAGCCATCCACTGTGTCCGTTGAAATTCCGGTAACTCAGCAGGCGAAATCTGTGCCTGTTAAGATTGTCTATGCTGGAGAGTTGCCAGACGGATTGGCGCTTTCTAAAGTCAATGCAAACGTGAAGGAAGCGGCGGTATATGCATCGCAGGATGTATTGAGCAGCCTCAGCTCTTACGTCACGGCTACATTGGATTTAAGTCAATTCACGGAAGCGGGAACTCGTACAGTTCAAGCTAATTTGGCAGCCCCCTCAGGTTCTGATAAAATCGAGCCAGGGTCAATACAAATTCAGGTGACCGTCGTCCCTTCCAATGAAGTCACAGATACGGAACGGACGCTGTCAGGCATCCCAATCGTTTTACAAGGTGCAGGAGATAAAGCGACTACTACTGTTACAGCACCCGCAGGTAAGACGATGGATGTTACTGTGAAGGGCCCGCAGGATATGGTAAACAATTTAACCAATGATGATATTAGTTTGGTGGCAGATGTAAGTGGCCTCGCGGCTGGTCAACACGAGGTTACTCTGAAAGTAGGCTTGCCTAAATATATTACGCAAGCCGGAAATGCTGGCCAACTAAAGGCAACGGTCAACATTGAGAGCCCTTCTACGCCTGCTGTAACGAATCCGAATGATGAGAATGAATCAAACCCCTCTGGTAGTGGCGAAAAGGGGCAGGAGAGGCCACAGGAGGGGCAAGGCAGTCAAGGTGGGGATTCTGACGCTAAGACCGGGGACAACGCAGCTGCGGAGGATAAAACAAATCCTCATAACGGCGCAGATTCTTCTGCGAATGGAACCTCGGAGAACAGTCAGCCATAACATGTTTTATCTGTAGTAAATAATCAAGATTTATTAGACAAAAAAAGGGAGTCATTTTACATGGGGAAATATTTTGGTACAGATGGTGTACGAGGCGTTGCTAATCAGGAACTTACAGCCGAACTGGCATATAGCATTGGCCGCTGCGGCGGATATGTTTTAGCAGGTAATGTAGAGAAACCGACAGTTGTTATTGGTATGGATACACGGATATCCGGACTGATGCTGGAATCGGCTCTTGTAGCCGGTTTGCTGTCCATTGGGGCTAATGTGGTTCGTCTAGGTATTGTTTCGACACCTGGGGTGGCATATCTCACACGTCAATTGAAAGCTGACGCTGGTGTAATGATCTCAGCATCACACAATCCAGTTGAAGACAACGGCATTAAGTTTTTTGGCGGTGACGGTTTTAAATTGACAGACGAAACGGAATTGAAAATTGAAGAGCTCATGGATGCAAAAGAAGACCAACTGCCTCGTCCGATTGGCGGTGGATTGGGAACGGTTGTTGTAGACGAGCATTCTCGCTACGATTATCTGGAGTTCTTGAAAACAACAATTAGCCATTCTTTTGAAGGGTTAAAAATTGTACTGGATTGTGCTAACGGAGCAGCTTATGAGCTGGCACCGAAGCTTTTTGCAGAACTGGGAGCTGAGGTACACACTATTGGTGCCGAGCCGAACGGTTTGAACATCAATGATCATTGCGGCTCGACTCATCCTGAAAAGCTGAAAGAGGAAGTACGACGCTTGAAAGCAGATATTGGTTTGGCCTTTGACGGCGATGCCGACCGTCTGATCGCGATTGATGAGAACGGGGAAGAGGTAGACGGCGACTATATTCTCTGCATTTGCGGAGATGCAATGAACCGTGCGGGAAAACTCAAGGACAGCACCATTGTATCGACAGTGATGAGTAATATCGGTTTTTATAAAGCTACTGAAAAGCTGGCACTCAAGACTGCAAAAACTGCGGTCGGGGACCGTTATGTGATGGAAGAAATGCGTCGGGGTGGATTTAACCTAGGCGGTGAGCAGTCTGGCCATGTTATTTTCCTGGATCACAATACGACAGGCGATGGCATGCTGACTGGGATTCAGCTGGTAGATACCTTGAAAGCTTCCGGCAAGAAAATGAGTGAGCTAAAATCGCTCATGAAACAGTATCCGCAAGTGCTCGTAAATGTGCGTGTGCAGGACAAACGCAATTACGAAGGGAATCCTGCCATTGCAGAAGCAATTGAGCAGGTGGAACAACAATTGGGCGATAATGGGCGTGTATTGGTCCGTGCTTCAGGCACAGAATCACTTATTCGTGTGATGGCCGAAGGTCCGGATAAGGACGAACTGGAGCAATTTGTCGGTCAGATCGTAGATGTCGTGAAGAAAGAATTAGTTTAAAATTTTGTAAACGTCGGTTGCCTGTGAAAAAGAAGCAGGCAACGGCGTTTGCGGTTATTTACTAACGATTTATGGCCTTCATGGTGTAATTATGAATAAAGTGTCATTGCCAAATGATACTTAGCTGAATATAATATAGGGATGCTGTGACTCAGATAGAGAAAGCGAGGGTTGTAAGGTAACGTAATACAAGCGCCAGAGCTTGATTTTGTGCGGGGGAACTTGGTGGAGAAGCAACGGATTCAGTTGAGATAAAGTTGCTCGCAAATCGGTTCACGACAAAACAAGCTGACGAGGTGAAGGTGTTCGAAACATTCGGCGGGGACCTTCCGGTGAAGCATCGAGCCGTAAACCGGCAGCGGAAAATGAACAGGCAACTGTTTACACAACGCACCGGTAGATGCCTTTATTATTTTATAACCTAAATTATAAGATTCATTTCATGAATGTGCGGCCATCATCATTGGCGTGCGCGGTTTGGGAATTTCGTTACATTCGTGAAGAGATGCCTGTAAATTCTATAGTTATCATTGACAACTTCATAGATGAATGAACTTTATTCCACAATCTACCGCACACGTTAGTCCTGTGATGAGTCGCCTTGTGAAATGATGATCGGGAGGATAACGAATATGTGTGGCATTGTAGGATATATTGGTAATCAGAATACGCAAGAGGTATTGATTGACGGATTGAAAAAGCTGGAGTATCGCGGTTATGACTCTGCGGGTATTGCCGTGTTTACAGATTCAGGATTGCAAGTAGCCAAGGCTAAAGGTCGTCTGGCGAATCTGGAAGCTAAACTGGATGGTACGCCGTTGGTAGGCCATGCAGGTATCGGACATACACGTTGGGCAACGCACGGTAAGCCTTCTGATGAAAACTCCCATCCACATTTGGATGAGAGCCAAAAGTTCTCTGTAGTTCACAACGGAATTATTGAGAACTATCTGGAGCTGAAGGAGCAGCTGATCAGCGAAGGTCATACCTTTATTTCCGAAACGGACACGGAAATTATTTCCCATCTGGTTGCGCGTGAATATAAAGGGGATATCGTTAAAGCAGTACAAAAAGCAATTACCTTTATGCGCGGTGCTTTTGCACTGGGTGTGCTGACAGAGCACGAGCCTAATAAGCTGGTTGCTGTTCGTCAAGCTAGCCCGCTGGTTATTGGTGTGGGAGAAGGCGAGAACTTTATCGGTTCCGACATTCCGGCTATTCTGAAATATACACGCAATGTATTTATTTTGAACGATGGCGAAATGGCTGTTTTGACCAGTGATGCTGTCGAATTAATGACAATCGAAGGCCAATTTATTTCTCGGGAAATGATTCATGTCGAATGGGATGCTGTAACAGCGGAAAAAGGCGGCTATGAGCATTTCATGTTGAAAGAAATTCACGAGCAGCCTAAGGCTTATCGTGATACAATGTTGGGCCGTATCGATAAAGATACTAAAAAAGTTGTTCTTCCTGAGCTGAAGCTGACAGAAGAACAAATTAAAAATATCCGCAACATTCAAATTGTTGCGTGTGGTACAGCTTACAATGCTGGTTTGATTGGTCGTACAGTTATTGAAAGTCTGGCTCGTATACCGGTAGAAAATGATGTGGCTTCCGAATATCGTTATCGTTCACCTATCGTAACACCAGAGACATTGGTGATCGTGGTGAGCCAATCCGGTGAAACTGCTGACACGTTGGCAGCCCTGCGTGAAGCACAAGCAAATGGCGCTCATGTACTGGCGATTACAAACGTAGTCGGTAGCTCCATCGCCCGTGATGCAGATGATGTGTTGGTTACACTGGCAGGACCGGAAATTGCCGTAGCCTCCACTAAAGCATATTCTTCACAGTTGATTGCGTTCTATCTGTTTGGTTTGTATCTCGCTCAAGTGCGTGGCACACAAACAGATGAGCAAGTAGCTCATGTGCTGGCTGCTATGGAATCCCTGCCAGAGCAAGTGGAAGAGATGCTGGGTAAAGCAGATGCGATCAAAGCCTATGCTGAGCAAATTGCAAGCCACAAGCACCTGTTCTTTATTGGTCGCGGTCAGGACTATGCTGTAGTACAGGAAGGCTCCCTGAAGCTTAAGGAAATCTCCTACATTCATTCCGAGGCTTATGCTGCGGGTGAATTGAAGCATGGTACACTGGCATTGATTGAAGACGGCATTCCGGTTATCGCTTTGGTAACACAGGAATCCGTGTTGGAGAAAACCGTGAGCAACATTAAGGAAGTCAAGGCTCGTGGTGCAGATGTTCTTGCGATTACGTACGAAGAGCACGCAGTTGAGTTGCTGAAGTCCGTGGATCAGGTATTTGCCATTCCGAAGACACTTCCAATTCTGTCTGCTGCAATTTCAGTTGTATCTCTCCAATTATTGGCTTACTACGCTTCTCTTGCACTGGGTCATGATGTTGATAAACCACGTAACCTGGCGAAAAGTGTTACTGTAGAATAAGCTTTAAGTTGCTTTTATGACTTTTGTCTAGTGATAAAAAAGTGTGGAACCAGTAAAAGATGTATGGAACCAATAAAAAAAGTGTGGAACCAGTAAAAAAAGTCTGGAACTAGTCATTTTACAAACATCAAGAAAGATCCCGATGATATATCGGGATCTTTTAGCTTAGGAGGGCAATTATGTCTACAATAGGCCAACGAATTCGTACTATTAGAAAAACAAACAACTTAAATCAAACAAAATTTGCAAATACAATTGGAATTTCTCAAGGAACGTTGAGTGAGCTGGAGCAAGATAAATACAGACCCTCTCTTGATATAATTATAGCAATTAAAGAAAACTTCAATTCCCATATAGAGTGGTTAATCTTTGGAGATACACCTATATCAAAGAACGCTATTTTTAATTTAGCCATTGAAGCTCAGGAATTAGAACTTATTTCTTTGTTTCGAGAACTTACTAAAGAAGATAGAGATGAAATTATTGATTTTATAAAACTGAAGATTGTTCGGTACTAATCTTTCACGAGAGCTCCTTAATGATATGCCTTAGAAATACTCATTTTAATTTTGGTACATAAAAGTCACGAATTATCCGTATACCGATTATTGGTGGCGCTTATGTATGAAAAAATTAACAATGGCTATAATATGATTAGAGAAAGGAGTGTAATAATTCAATGTCACTAAATTCACTTAGCATATTTGATATTGCTTTTGTAACACCCCACGGTATCTGTTTTCAGCAAGTTTTTTATACTTGCTCAAGAGCCATACGTGAGAAATGGTTTGAAAGAGCTTTGAAAGAAGGCGGTTGGAGTCTCAGCATTAGATATACCCCAACTGATCTAAAATCAATTTACATAAGAAATGAATTTGAAGATTATGAAGAATGTAGATTGGTGGTAAAAGAATCATTACAAGGACTTGACATAGAGACCTATTTACAGAGTGTTCAACTAATGAAACTTGCAAAAGAAATATTGAAAGATTATCCATAAAAGCAGAACTTCAGCTATCACATAGTTAATTAAATTGTAAAAGAAGGTGTGAGGCACTACTTCTTTAAGCAAACTAATGGGTACTAAAATTTTCTATTTACTATATCTTTTCTTTAAAGGAGAGACAAAATGCTCCATTAAAAAGGTAATATTTTTACCGATTAGATTCAAATCTTCTTGTTCTAATACCTGTCCATTTAATTCAATTCGAAAACCAGAATTTAGAATTGCTAAAAGATCAAAGGATTTTATGATTTTCTCGTTATTAAGGTCCGAATGAATTGTATCAATTGAGTCCACACAGTAGGGGAACGTCATTTGATTAGCAATACAAAGTAAATAATCGGTTGTAACATCAAAAACCTCTGCTAAAGATATTAAATGATTAATTTCAGGCCGTGCTACATTTCGCTCCCAATTAGAAACAACCTGTTTAGTTACCCCGATTTTATTAGCAAGTTCCTCTTGTGTCCATTTATGGAGTAGTCTTAAATTTCTACATCGCTGTCCCAAAGTATTCATGAGTTCACCCCGACCCATCTGTTTACTAATTATACCTACTTGTAGTCCATATTATAGCTTATTCATACCCTACGAGTAGCCTATGAATAGGCTACGAAGTGAAATATAGCTAAAAAAATATTACTTTGCTATTGTATAAAGCTGTGAGTTGTTATATTCTACATTTGTATTTTGAAGTAAAACTAAAATATATCTTAGGAGTAGAAAAAGACAACTGAGCTTTACTCTAATTTAGTTCAGTTCTAGAAAAAAAGAAGAAGGTGAATAATGAGCAAAATTCGATCAAGAAACTCTTTAGCATCTATTCAACGGAAAATCAAAGAAGGAAGAGGGCAAGGCCATTTTTCGGAATATAAACCTTGGTTAACTATACATGATGTACCTTCAACTGGGGTAGTTACTCGAATTCTTGGTTGGAAAAGTGGCCGACTTCACCATTATTTGTCTGAACATTTTGAATTGGCACACCATTACCAAATGGAGTGGTCAGAGCAAGTGATTGATATTCGCGAACAATTCCCTTTATTACCCCTAGATAAAACCCTCTATATTGCACAAAAGTTAGGCATTAAACATCCAACTGACCCCAAGAATAAGCTTCCCATCATTATGACTACAGATATGTTACTTACAGTAAAACAAGAAGAAAGTATAAAATTTATTGCACATTCTATCAAACCCTCTAACAAGTTGACAAAACGAGTTGTAGAAAAATTACAGATTGAAAAAGAGTTTTTTAAAGACCAAAAGATAGAGTGGGCACTTATTACGGAAAGGCAGATAAACTACAATTTAGTCAGGAATGTCGAATGGCTTCATAATGCTAAAAACAACGATAAATTGTCAAATCACCATATAAATAGTCTCGAAGAAAATCTCTATTATGCTATTCAGCAAAGTGAAAAACCACTTGCGAAAGTTACAAGAGAACAAGATGAATTATTTGGTTTACCAAGTGGGTACTGCATGCAAATCGTAAAATATTTAATAGCAAATCGTTATTGGATAGTGGATATGACTCATCTAATACATCCTACTCTACAATCCATGATTATTCTAGAAAATAGATTTCCAACAGGGGGTTTTCTCTTTTGAATATTTTTATAAATAACATTGTACAACATGCATCAGGAAACGAAGTAAGATCTGCAGCACCTGGCTCAGTTTAATTTTTTCGAGATAATCGAGGAAGATCTTGCTTCCTCCGATGCTTGTGGACTGATCCAGTGAAAATTCGGTCTTGATTTTATAGATGGGTGTGGTAGACTTCACCTAAAAGGTGCTCCTCTCTTTGGGTGATTTTGTTCTCGCAAACACCATTCTACCAAAGATTTGAGCCCTTTTTTTTGTTTTTTAATAGAAGGTTACTTTCGAAATTTAGGTTAATGTTTCCTATAGCGTATATTTTCGTTAAAATGTTGGCGGGACCCCAGGAAGCGCTTGAGCAGGGCCGTGTTTATCCGCAGTACAAGCATTGAAAACAATAGTGCAAAGGATCAGGTCGCTGCTGCGGTCTGATCCTTTTTTACTTGACCTTAGGCTAGGTAATGAACTAGACGGAAGACTGTGTGGGGAAATAATCCATCATGTTATACTGAGAGGGCACTTCCAGCCTATACCAATTTCATTGAAGGAGAATTTTCTAATGCGTAAAAAAAGAGTTACAAAAGTGCTCGCTGTAACGCTAAGCACGTCTCTAGCTGTGACTTACTTGATTGCTTTGGTCGCAGGGCATAGTGTCAGTGCGGAACAGCCCCCTCTTAAGGGGCAAACAATCACAGCGATTCAACCTGCAGCTGTTCCTGCTGCTCCAAGCGGTCCGGTTGACCCCAAAGAAGTGGAGGCCTTCGCGGACAATTACTTTGGGGAAAGCTTGAAGAAGTTCAATGTCCCGGGTGCCATGTTCGTCGTCGTTCAGGACGGACAAGTAGTTTTATCCAAAGGATACGGGTATGCAAACAAAGAAAGCAAAACCCCAGTTGATTCCAATACCGTTTTTCGCATCGGTTCTATTTCTAAGACGTTTACGGCTGTGGCTGTGCTGCAGCTTGCTGACCAAGGGAAGATCAAGCTGGATCAGGACATCCAATCCTATCTTGGAGGTATCACAATACCCAATTCGACAGGTAAACCGCTAACTATGGAAAATATGCTGACCCACATGACTGGGTTCGATTTCCCATATGAAAAAGATGATGACGCCTCGCCCGATCTTCTTAATCAAGAGACTTCTCTTCGAGATTTCTTAATTGATCGAATGCCAACCATCGTCCGGAAGCCGGGGGAAGCCTACCAGTATGACGATTATGCTTTTGCTTTGGCGGGATATGCCGTGGAACAAGTTACCGGGCTCCCTTTTCATGAATACATGGATAAAAACATCTTTCAGCCGCTCGGCATGAATTCTTCCCATGATCTTGTAACCCCAGAGCTTAAAGCCCGAATGGCTACAGGTTACGATCCGCAAGGCACGCCATATCCGGAGTATGGCATTTATCCTACGGACATGCCTCAGGGCGGAATGTTGTCCACCGGAAGCGATATGGCTAAATTCATGGTCATGCTTCTGCAAAAAGGAAAGGCCGGAGATCGGCAAATGTTAAGCGAACAAAGTGTTCAGCGAATGAGCAAGTTTTCCGTTTTAGCTCATCCGGCTATACCTATTACAAGCTATGGATTTGAAAGCATTTTCAATGAACTGTCGAATGGTCAGTATGTCGTCGGCAAAGGCGGGAACATCCCCGGATATGCCTCATGGACATGGCTACTGCCTGAGCGCAAAACGGGATTGTTCGTCATTTATAATAATGATTCCGAATTGCGCTCGGATTTGTATGCTGCCTTTATGAACCATTATTATCCGAAGAGCACCGAGACGCCTGAATCGGTATCACCTCTGACAGAACAGCAAGCCGCGCGTTACGTCGGATTATACAGAGACCTGCATACCCCGGCATTTGTGACTAGAATTACGTACAATAACGGACAACTTGTAGCGGAGGACAAATACAAATTGGGGAATAGCAAGACTACTTTGAAAAAGATAGATCCCTTGTTGTTTATGGATGACCACGGGAAGAAAATAGCATTTCTTGAACAAAAGGATGGCGGTATTGCTTATATGTACAGACCTGCCAAATCGCCGTTAGCCTATTCGCCCAAAATGCAGGAAAAAGCGCTGTTTTCCGATGTCTCGAAAGAAAGCCCCTACCAACCGTCTATTGAAAAGCTCCATTCGCTGGATATCATCAATGGAAGAGATGGGCGCAGCTTTGACCCCAAGGCACCCATGACCCGCGCGGAATTCATCACAATGCTGCTGCATGCTGTCGGCTATCCGCCCTCCAAATCGAAATCCGGTTACACGGATATCGAACACCATTTTGCGGTCAAAGAGATACAGGCGGCGGTCGAGCATCATTGGTTGGGGGAGGAGCCCGGAGGCCGATTTGAACCGGATCGCACGATAACTCGGGAAGAAATGGCCGTCATCTTAACGCGCATTCCTCTTCCATGGCCGCTTGGCGATGAGGTGCGATTGGCAGGGCAAACCGATGAATCGGCTATCAAGGCCGTAAGCAAGCTTGTTGCTGCCGGAGTTACGGATCCAGTCACAATAACCAATTCTGACGGTTCAGTCGATTTCCGCTCCAAAGCACCTTTGCTTCGCCAAGAAGCCTCCTTTTTCATTGACAAGGCTCTATTTGTTCCTTAATCTCTTATCGGCCGTTACAGCCGCATTCGCACCGTGACAGAATCTCCAATCATGACTAACTTGTTGTTTGCTTCCAGTTTCATCTTTCACTACCATCCTTTCTTCATTTGACGGATTGTAATATGAAGTGCGACACCTGCTGGAAATCAATAAAAAAATGGCCCATGACCTGATTCGTGTAGAATGAAAGTTCCAACGCCAGCATTCACACAAGGAGAATCAGTCCATGAGTTATTCACATCTTAGCCTAATCGAACGCAGCAAGCTAGAAATCCTGCATCAGCTGTCAGAAGAAAATAAAGTTGTAGACTAGAAAAATTAAGTGTTAGACTGACGGTTCTTCCTTAAGTTAACGGGCAGGATAGTTGAATAAAATGTGGAAATATACTAATAGATTTCGTAATGAGCTGATCGATGTGACGGCTACCGCAGAGCAAAGTATAAGGACAGCTACCGCGCAGGGCACGAAAGCAGTATTTTTTTGTATGAAGCAGCCACCAAAGTATTAAAGGCAGCGCAGATCGGCGGCAGGCTCCCGAACATCGCCGTCCTGCAAGCGGAATACAAAAGGCTTCAAGAGGAAAAGCTGTATACCGACTATGGGAAACTAAAAAAGCAGGTAAAGGAATACGACGTTATCAAGCGGAACATTGATGGGATTTTGCGACAGCCAAGAGAAGCCGAACGGCAAAAGGAAACTGAACGATAAGCAAAAAAGAACGGGGCGCGGCGGTCATTCATAGACCAACCGCACCCCGTTTTTACTATGGGTGTGTCACGCAGCAGAACGATGATTTTGAGGGAAAAGGTATAAAACCCTTGCTCCTCTCAAAACGCGCCCGGAAACCAGCACTATACAAGGGCATATGCGCCCCTATTGCGTAACATCCCGCTGTTTCTGCTTGCGCTCGGCGGTTGTTGATACTGAATTTCTTTCAAAATATCTCTCGTTCAATAAAAAAAATCTGATATACTGTTGATAATTGAGGTACTGTGTTGTACGATGTATATGCAGGAGGTAGGTGTGAAAGGCGGAACAGATATGACGAATATATGAAAAACAAACCAGTTAACAGAGTATTTTAAGGAAAAGAATTAATTTCTGGGATGCGAAAAAAAGAGGAATTCACCGCTTATTAGGACAGAATAGCGTTGGTAAAACAAAATTATGAAGATGATTACAAACTTACAATATTAATAGATAAGAGGAATTCCTTATGAAAATACGTAGTCAAATTACATTTGCAAGTCTGGCCCTTTTAATAACTGGAAGTTCCCTGCTATACACATTGCCAACCTCAATTGTAAAAGCAGAGCCCACTCAAAATGTATCTTGTTCGTTACAAACAACCACTCAACGAGATCATAATTCCGTCAAGCAAGCAATGCGGGATGCATTGCAACTTGGATTCCCGGGGATACTTGCTAAAACTTATAAGGGTGGAAAAACGTGGGGTTATGCCGCTGGGATAGCGAATCTGAGCACCAAGAAACCAATGGAAACAGATTTTCGATTTCGCATTGGCAGCGTGACGAAGACGTTCACCGCAACGGTTGTACTTCAATTAGCTGGAGAGAACCGCTTAAATCTAGACGACTCCATCGAAAAATGGTTGCCTGGTGTCATTCAAGGAAACGGATATAATGCTAAACAGATTACCATCCGGCAGATATTGAACCATACAAGTGGTATCGCTGAATACTCAAGGTCAAAAGACGCTGATTTTATGGATACAAAAAAATCGTATACGGCTGATGAATTAGTGAAGATGGGGATTTCTCTGCCCCCAGACTTTGTCCCAGGAAAGGGCTGGTCTTATTCAAACACGGGATACGTATTACTGGGTATTCTTATTGAAAAAGTAACCGGAAACAGCTACGCGGAAGAGATTGAAAATCGGATTATTGAACCGCTTGAATTGTCGGATACATTCCTACCTGGCAATTCAAGCGTTATTCCAGGCACCAAGCATGCTCGGGGATATTCCCAACCAGACGAAGCAAGTGAGATAAAAGACGTTACTTATTATAATCCAAGTGCAGGTAGCTCGGCTGGAGATATTATTTCTACTGCTGACGACTTAAATAAATTCTTCTCTTCCTTGCTCGGTGGCAAATTACTGAAGGAACAGCAACTAAAACAAATGCTTACTACAGTTCCTACTGGAAGAGCAGGAATGGAGGGATGGGGTCTTGGAATCTTTGAAACTAAGCTCCCAAACGGTGTCTCGATATGGGGACATACGGGTGGCATTCTAGGGTTTTCTACTTTTGCTGGAGGTACACTTGGAGGCAAGCATACGTTGGTCGTCAGTTTGAACAGTTTGGGTAGAGATAACAGTCCTAATCCTTTTAAAAATATTTTACTTGCTGAATTTAGCAAATAGGAAAAAAGGAAAATACGGATAAAATTTGTCATAGTTTTTTATAGTTAAAAATATACTTTCCTGGTTCAAAAGCCTCTGCGTTCGGCGGTTGTTGGTACTGAACTTACTATTGATAAATATAGTACTGTGTTGTACGATATATATGCAGGAGGTACAATACATGAATGTAGAAGATTGGAAATCACAAATTAAGCGAGGAACACTCGATTTTTGTATTCTATTGCTAATAAAGCAACGACCATATTATGGGTATGAAATCATAAGTAAGTTAGAGCAGTATCCTATTGTTGCTGCAAAAGAAAATACAATTTATCCACTGCTTAGAAGATTATTGAAAGAAGAATATATTTCTTCATCTTGGCAAGAAAGTACAGAGGGCTTGCCACCGAGAAAATATTATACCCTTACAGAAAAAGGAAACGAATACTTAAACGCGATGTCCTTAGAATGGGATAATTTATTAACAGCTATATCAGAAATTAAAGGAGATTTAGATTATGGATAAAATTATGAATGACTATCTTGTAAAAATTGAAAAGTATTTGAAATCTATGTCCGATTCCGAGCGTATTGACATTGTAAAAGAAATCAAAAGCGTAATGCTTGAATTGCAAAATAATGGTGTATCTTCTGAGCAAATCATTGAACGGTTAGGAAACCCAAAAGAATTAGCGAAAGCATACTTAGGTGAAGCCATTTCAAAGAACAGTAAATTTAGTTGGCGTAAATTCGGCGCAATATTTGCATTTTGTAGCAGCTTTGCAGGCGTCAGCGGTGTGTTACTTTTGCCGTTCATCAGTACTCTTTCCATTGCTTTAATGATTGGTGGAGTTATTACGCTGATAGGCGGAATTGTTAAATTTTTCGGGTATCTTATGGGATATGATATTACCGGAATAACAATCGAATTGGGAGCATTTACACCAAGCCCAAAGCAGTTCTTGCCAATTTCTATTGTGATTGGTGTGTTAATGTTTTGGCTCGGGAGAGTCTTATGGAAGCTTACTATTAAATATATACACGCAATTAGTCAGAAAAAGAAAACAGTGTAATAATATAAAGAACGGGGCGCGGCGGTCATTCATAGACCAACCGTACCCCGTTTCTACTATGGGTGTGTCACGCAGTAAAGCCCTTACCCCTCTCAAAACGAGAGCGGAAACCCGCGCTACAGGAGCTTATGCACCCCTATCGCGTAACAATGCCCGTTGTTGTCCTTGAGGCAACCGGACATTACCATCGAAATCTGGTAGGGTATCTTAAACGCAGTGGATGGATTCATTACATCGTCAACCCCCTGCAAGCGAAACGATCGAAAAGCACACAGCTTCGTAAGGTGAAAACAGATGCAGCAGATGCTTGGCATTTGGCTGAGATGAATTACCGTGGGGACGTTAAAGCACACCGTAGCCATCGGAGTTCGCGACTGGAGATGAGCCGGGTTACCGGGTCGTGCGGCTATCACAATTGGGCAAAAGGGCATTTCAAAATGGAGATTAGCTTTGTGTTTAGGTTATGTTCTCGATGAACCAGTAGAAGTCCGGATCATTGAGCTAACGGGGAACGTTAGTTGAATAACCAGGGAGCAGATTGCCGTTGCAGCTGTACCCTAGTTTTCATTGAAGTAACGGGCAGGATAGTTGAATATTAATTCCAGTGAACCGTATCATATGTAAATGAGATTTTTAATTATTGCGAAAAAAATGTATTGCGAGGTTTTTATATGGAGAAAGTACATAATATTTTTAGTATCCTTATTGGTGAATTTAGAAATGATACACTTAATCAAAATTTGACATTTGTGGTTGCGATTGCTGCGGGTTTATTAACAATCAGTGCTCTTGTTACAATTTTTATTTCATTGAACAAGCAGCATATAATTCAAAAATGCAAAGAACTTACATGGGATATAGAAGATATTATTAATGGCAATGGAAAAGCTTATAATAAGTATGAGTTAAAAAGTAAATTCACTTTATATCAAAGATTGGTAAGCGAGTCACTTCTTCTAAATTTTAAGCCATTATTTATTAATTTTAATAATTGGGCAATACTCCTAACTGTACTTTTTCTGATTATTACAATAAGGATTTGGTTTAATATTGGAACATTTTTAGGCAACGATATGAGTGAAATAACAGCCATAGGTATAGTTTTACTCTCACTTTTTGCTTGTTTAATGCTAACATTGCTTAGTGTTAGAATAACCGGGAATTTTGATAAGCCCAAGAATATGTTAGATGGAAATAAGCAAAGCAAAATAAAAACGAAGGACTTATGTTCAGTTTCTAGTAGTATTATTTTGGAAAAAGAGGATGAATTTTTAATAGGTAATATTAACCTGAGCTTACCCATTATTAATGTGGAGATATCCCCACTTATCTATGGAATTAGCTATGATAAAAAAACAAAGTGGAGAAGTATTGAAAAAATGGATTACTTATGTATACCCTACTTTCCGGGAGAGGAAAAAATTAAATTCGAATATACAAGTGAATTTCAAAAGAAAATTATGGTAACAGCCGGATCGAGTAAAACTGATAATTATATTTCAGGGACAATTCGAATCGGGGATAAACCTAATCCCTCATCTAGAAACAAATCAGGAATGTTTTCAAACTCTTTGTATCCAATAGGGTATAATTACAATCTTTATTTTATTGATTTCAAAGATAAAGAAGAAAGAAATCATACAGAATTTACGATTGATATTTCATGTTATGATGAACTTCAGATTTATTGCTATTTTAGAACAAAAGAAGGAACAACATATGTTGAGTATGGAACAATAAAAATAGAGAAATTTAAAGAAAATGAAAATCAGATATTAGACCTTGTTCCAATTTCCATTTCTCATGAAAATGTAGATTTTGAAGAAATTCAGTGGGAACAAAAAGTAGTTTTTAAGGAAACGCCAAGTGTTTAATTAAGTGAGTGCCTGTACCACCTGCATTTTGGCAAATCCATTGATATTGTTTATGAAGTGACAGGCAATGTTTTTACTGTGTTTTTATAGCTGAATTTAGAGGAAAAGATTGATTATTGTAGGTCAAGCTAATATGGAAATTATCGAAGAACTATTCAAAAGTAAAATAAATTGCAGATAAAAAACCTGGCTGAACTAACGGGAAACGATAGCTCAATAAACACAAAGAGACGGCAGCCGATAAAGTGGCTGCCGTTTTCTCAACTATACCAGCTAATAGCATGTCAAGATTACCAGTAAAATGACCATAAATCTTATGTTATAGTTAAAATAGGCAAGTCAAATAACCCTCCATTTCGGACAGCGTTTTGGAAGGTTAAACCAATTGTAATTGTTAAGCCAGACGGAATGCCTTTTTACTTTTCAAGATGGCATGGAGCCAATGAACTAGCTTGTTTGCACATGCGACCAATGCTACTTTATGCGGCTTACCCTCGCTTCTTTTGCGTTCGTAAAATTCTTTGAGTCGAGTGTTGCGAGAACGAATAAGTCACACTGAACAGCCATCACGAGCGCGTAACGCAACTGCCTGGACCCACGTTTCGTGATTCGGTTTCGAGTTGCTGTAAACTTACCGGAAGCAAAGACACTCGGGTCAATGCCTGCAAAGGCGACTAGCTTTTTAGGATGATCAAATCGGTCGACTTCTCCAATTTCAGATAAAATTGTTGCCGCAATTTTATGCCCAATACCGGGAATCGACTGAATTAATTCATACTCTTCAATTTCTTCAGCCAGAGCATCTATGTTCTGTTCCAATTCAGTAAGATGCTCTTGATACTGAAGAATGAGGGTAATAAGGACTTTCAAATTGATTAAGTGGCTAGCATACATGGTTTGCTGAAATGGGTTTTGTTTTGCCGCATTTAGCAGTCGCTGAACCCGTTGGTTAATCCAGCCCTCTGAACGCCCCTGTTTCGAAGAAAGTAGTTCTTTCATCTTAGCTTTGAGTGTAATTTCATCCGTCTGCAAAACTGAATATGAGGTTGGAAATTTACTTAAAAACCGTAGTGAAATACGGGAATACATAGCTCCAAAGACGCCTTTGTAAGCTGGGAAAACCTGATCTAAAACGGCTTGGAATTGCAGCTTCGTCTGTACACACATCTTTGAAAGGGACTCATACTGTCTTGTAAGATAGCGCAGATTGAGAAGTTGCACACCTCTTTTCTTAAAAGGTTCAAACTCTTCCTTGTAGTACAACTCTCCCAATAGGTAAGCGTCCGCAGCATCCGTCTTTACTTTACGAAGTTGAGACTTTCTAAGCCGATTTGAGATGAGCGGATTAATGACAATGTAAATGTAGTGATGTTCTTCTAGGAACTGAACAACGGGACTTTGGTAATGGCCGGTTGCTTCTAGAATAAGTAGAGGACGTAGTCTGGATGCAGTCTCAACATCCTTCAAAACTTGATGTAAATTTGCTAAGCCATCACGAGTGTGCTCGAAGTGGAATGTCCCTCTGAAGGGCTTTCCGCGCGCTAAAAAGGCTTGTCCATGACTTTCTTCTTTTGAAATATCTAGACCGACAACTGGATTCATTTCATCTCTCCCTGTAAGTTTAGATTCCCCGGCATCCCTAAGGTTCTTCTTGTCGCTCCATAGCATCGCTTGTTATACGGGATCTTACGTCCCAACCAGCCTCAATCATGGTCATGACAAGTAGGGCGAACACTATAGTGCTCGGGATCAAGTCCCACGGGCAGGTACGTTCGACCAGGCTACCTTAATCCTCTATGCAAATGAAAAAAGGATCAACCAGAAAGAACTGGTTGATCTCATAATACGAACGGGCAGGATAGCCACATATGGAGCAACCAGTGTTAACCACGTTGATTTAACCTTTGGGACTGGTAATGTGTCGTATTCGTTAGCCGCACTATCAAACGTCGGTACTGCAAATGCAATTGGAGCAATTACTTTTACAGGAGCTTTAATACAGCCTTAAGACTAAAAGTGGTTAATTCTTTGAGATTGGTCGCTTTTGCCTTTTGAAATTGCTGCGCAAAGCCAGTTCAGAAAAGTATAATTTTCTTTCTTTTAATGACTTTTTAGCTTATACACAAGAGAGATTTAGCATTACTAGCTATATAACGAAGAACATCAGAGAATGAACAGAAGAAATGTTCGGGAATATTCAGTGAATATGCTCTCGCTCTACATGTCTATGTTCCAAAATAAGAGCTCAACCTAAAGTGGTTCCTAGTATGCGGCTAGCCGACGACCCGAAGTTAATTAGTGACAGGGAAAGGGGTATATCAAGCCAGTCATTACACTCGCAGAATCCTATATTGCTTTGCCTTCGGAAGAGGTTTAACTCCCGTTACTTCTATCTGCTCATCCCGCTCTCTGAGCGGGTTTTAGCTTTTTATTGAGTAGAGTATAGAAATGAGATTATTAAGTCTTAAAGGTTCATCATGATTTGTAAACATCATATAGAACGAGGAAAGATGGGGGGAATTAATTATATTTACTCACTCTCCTAAGATATACGATTTGATAGATTAGTTGTATAGCAAAGTCTTTATTGTTTACATTGAAAATAACACGTATTAT
Source organism: Paenibacillus sp. FSL H7-0703 (assembly GCF_038003485.1). Classification (NCBI taxonomy): domain Bacteria; kingdom Bacillati; phylum Bacillota; class Bacilli; order Caryophanales; family Paenibacillaceae; genus Paenibacillus; species Paenibacillus sp. FSL H7-0703. Next base: position 4,081,126 of record NZ_JBBOPF010000001.1, read on the forward strand.
GGTTCTTTATGTAAACAAAATCACTAATCTATCCGATACATACATAAGGATGTTTTATTGTTAAATATACCCTTGAAAATTATGATTTCACATATCATTTATATTAGATTTCGGTTTAAGATAAACAGCTACTTTAATATGCACAGCAGTATGTAAACGCAGCAACCAGAAAGGAGATGGAACGTGAATCGTGAGGAAATTCTTCAACATTTTGCAAATGATGTCTACGAACCGTTAAAGCATCAAATGTTATTTACGTTGGAAGCCTCTTTTCAAAATCGTAAGCATGCTTTGGCGAAGACATTTCGTAATTCACTGGAGCAACTACTCGGGAAAGTCAAGCAGATGCAGCGAGAAGATACCAAGCAGGCGTTGGGATATATATCTTACTCCATGCTTCGTACCGAATTAGCAAACGGAAGGGCGACCTATTTAGTGGAGGCCATGGACAAGACGTGGTTTATGGATCGCCATCCTTGCCGGGATACCTATGATGCAGAATGGGCCTTTTGCTATTTGGACGAGTGGAAGAATGAATTAAGTAAGCAAGCTAAGAAATATGGTGGAAGAATCGGATTAGATGATATAGAAAGGATGAAATTACACGCAGCAATGCATATTCATCAATATATCATTGCTTTGGCGCGTTTTAGTATCACAGAGGCATGGTTGGATGAAATACAGTTGGAAGATGTGTTCGAACTGAGAGTCGGAGAGTATTTAGATCGAAGCGAAGTCGTTTATAAACGAGATGTGTGTGTCAAAGATTCGACGGTGATGAAAGAGTGGCTTGAGGAAAAGAAGCCATATGACTACATACATGAAGTTTTTCGGGGAATTGACGGATCTCAAGGAGATTATGAAGGAATACGTCTGCAATATGCCGATTTGAGTGAAAGTTCTTTCAACAATAGTGTTTTTACAGAAGGGAATTTGATTGGTTCTTGTTGGAATAAAGCCTGTTTACAAGAAGCGGATTTTAGTGGTTGTTTGATTCAGGAAGCCCGTTTTGAACAAGCCAACTTAAGAGGGGCATCTTTCCGGGATGTAATAGCTGTACCTGGAATTTACCAGTCTGAACGATGGGAAAGACCCGGTTTTCAACCCGTAAGTTTTGCAGGAGCGGATCTTACAGGAGCCCAATTTCAGGGAGCTTACTTGAAGGATGCAGATTTCACCGGGGCCATATTGCGGGGGGCTGACTTTATGGGGGCAGCGTTTGAGGGAGCCTGCTTCAAAGGAGCGGTGCTGGATGGAAGCCGGTTTAGTTTAGGCATGCATCCAGTCGTACAGAGTCTAACTTAATTTGTATAACACAATGCGAGGAATGAAAGGGATGTGGCATAGTGGAGTATTTCCTTTGTCAGCAGGATGATCGGATGTTGTATGCTGCTGTTCCCGTATGGGATGAAGAAGCAAATGCAGAGATGATGGACCTAAATGACTGGACGAATTGGCCCCCATCTTATGCTGCACAGTTTAAGGTTAATGGTCACGATTATACAGTTTACCCTGATATTCTAATGGGTTCAAGGATGATGGTATCTGATGCTGTGCATGAATTGTTACAGGTCTATGTGCCGAGCTTGTTCAGCCGTATGGCTTTGCTTCGGGATATGGAACGTTCGCAGCAAAAGTTGTATTGGATGATTCAACCCCCTTTAGTGGATTGTTTGGGTGAGCAAAGCCAATTTCGTCCCGGAGGAACATTGATGAAGCTGGTCGTAGATCGAAAACGTACCGAGGGGAAATCCCTATTGCAAGTCCAAGGGTTGCGTGAAACCTGCATGTTGGTCAATCTGGCATTGGCGGAAAGTCTGTTGCGGAGAGGGACAAGTGGCATCACCTTTCAGGAAGTCGCCATGCAGTAATAAAGATGGGAGTGGATGATGTATGGAACATCTGGATAAGAAAATTGTTTCGTTGCTACACACAGTAACAGCAGAAAATACCGAAAATGATCAATCTTTAATTCAGGATGAAGGAGTGAATCACGCTCACGGGAAGGAACCGTTTGGACAGCCCTTACAAACATTTATGCAACTCGGTGGGGAAAGATTTATTTTTGCTCAGCGACATTTGCTGGATGAACGCATCAGTATAACAATGCCAAAGAGCTTTCGGGATATGCCCATGCACGAGCAACGATTAAAATATCCCTCTCATCATCGTCCGGATTTTATTTTTACGAATGACACAGGCACGATTAACTTAACCTTCAAGCATACCGAAAGTCCATTACAAACCGAAGAGTTGGAGAACTTTACGGATGAGATGGCTCAGGTGGTAAAACAAACCCAGAAGTTGACTGAATGGTTTGGCCATGAAGTGCTGGAGAACGAAGAGTGTCAGATTGGATACTGTGAATTTATGACACCAGTATGGAATGCGCGTGTGTATAATTTATCCTTTTTTACGGTGCTGGAAGGACGTGCGCTCATGTGTACTTTTAACTGTACGGATGAAGAGATGGCGACCTGGCAGCCAATAGCCCGCAGTATGCTGCTAACGTTGAAAATCGAGTCTGAGCGAAAGGAAAATCAACCCTTATGACATTAACCCATATTACATATGATCGGCTGCAAATTACACCATTTGAAGTGGTTAGCATTCAGGAACTGCATATGACCAAGCGACTGAATGAGCACACCCGGCTCTCTTTTACCGCTATTTTGCCTGAAGAACTACAGGACAGTTATGTCCAGTTGATCGAAGCCGATTCACCGGTTTGTGTATCACAACTAGATGAGGCAGGCACTCCAACACCGCTATTTAACGGAACGGTGCTCCATATGGAAGTCAAAGTGGTCAGAGATGTGTATTACCTGGAGGTCGAGGCAATATCACACACGTATAAACTGGATATTCGTAAAAAGAACAGGTCCTTTCAAGATAAAAATATGAAGGTTGAGGAATTGCTGCGAGCTGTAGGTGCAGATTATCCCGGTTTTGATATCATTGATTCGGCTACAGGGGGAGCGACTTTAGGCCGTATAGCAGTCCAATATCGTGAAACCGATTGGGAGTTCCTCAAGCGGATCGCTTCGCGTTACCATACTTCACTCACGCCTGCGTCGGTATTTGATGTGCCGAAGTGCTATTTTGGAGTCGAGGAAACCCAATCTGGACTGGACTTAACCAATTATCATTATACCGTCAGCAAGCGAGTTGGAGATTATCGTTATTTTAACGGCAATGATACAGCACATGTAAACGAGCATGATTTTATTGATTACCGGGTTGAGGCGGAGCAGGTATTGGAGCTCGGCAGCACCGTTACTTTTAAAGGTAAAAATCTGTATGTGTACAAGGTAGACACTCATATGCAAAAAGGAATGATGCAGCACGTGTATACCCTGACTTCCCACAAGGGATTGAGACACCAAGAGGTGTTTAACGAGCAGCTTATCGGTCTGTCTTTACCTGGTAAAGTCATTCAGGTAGAGCGAGATCGTATCAAACTACATTTACATATCGATGCTGCGCAGGACCCTGCAAAGGCCCACTGGTTTACCTATGTTTCTCCTTATACTGCAGAAGGACATAGCGGATGGTACGTAATGCCTGAGCTCGGGGATACCGTTCTGCTCTATTTCCCTACCCATCGAGAAGAAGAGGGCATGGCAAGTACATCTTTGCGCGAAAAGAATCGGAGTGCGGGGCAACACGCTCTTGCACATCCTGACATCAAATTGTTTCGTACCGCGCACGGCAAGGAAATCAAATTAACCCCTGATGAAATTGTCATCACCAGTAAAGAGGGGACGATGTATATCCAGTTAAATGAGAAAAATGGAATTCACATTGTAAGCGATAAACAGATTCAATTTTCAGCAGGAGGGAATATCTCCCTTCATTCCGGCAGTAAAGTGAAAATCACGGCCGGGGATGAAATTCAAATGACGAGCAAAGGCAGTACCGTATCGTTGGGTGGAATAACCAATGTTCTGGGTAGCGAAGTGAAAACAAACTAAGAAAGGACATGGGGAAGGGGAAGAGAAGAATGGCAAAAAAATCTCATTCGGAAGAGGAAACTATTCAGGCTGGACGGGGAAGCAAGCAGGGCTACGTAGTTGCCGGGGCCATCTTGAGCTGCAGCTTTGGTACGCAGCCGACACGGCTCAAACGACCGTTCAGTCACGGCGTATATGTGAAGGAGAAAGCCCAAATGAATGTTGGAGATTACTTGCCCGGCACCAATATCAGCAATTTTGGCCGTTGCTCCTGCCCAGCCAATCCAGCGGTCAAAAGCAGTGACATGGTCGATATTTATGGGGTCAAAAAAGCGAACTGTGTTCCGGTGATCACCGGACCCTGGATCGGGGGCAAAAGCGATGTGCTTGTGGAAGGAGAACCGGCCTTGCTGGCCCAATGCTCGAATGCGTGCCTATACGGGGGAATGATTCGGATTACAGACGATGGCCAGACGCTGGAGTAAGGAGGTACAAGTTGGATCACATACAAACGATATTAACGTATAAGGAACTGGAATGTACAGGTCCATATCCTCTTCAAACGATAAACGAACTGCGTATCGAACGAAAACTAAATGACCACGCCCGGTTAAAGATCAGTGGATGGATAGATGAGGAACAGAGAGATCATTACATAGAACAGGATCAGGATAACGAACCGGTCATTATCCGTACCAAAACAGAAAATGATCAGCCTGAACGCATTTTGTTCCATGGTTTACTGGTCCATGCAGAAACACGGATGGTGCGTGGCATCTATTATGTGGAGCTTGAAGCCGTATCTCATACAATTCAGTTGGATATCACACCTGTAACTCGTTCTTATCAGGATACTTTAATGCCCTACGGAAATTTGATCAAGCAAATCATACAGAAGTACAGCCAGGCCGATGTTATTGATAACGTAACAAACGGTGCTACCCTGCATGCATTTACTTTACAGTATCAGGAGACGGATTGGGCCTTTCTCAAACGGATCGCTTCCCGATTTGGAGCTGTGCTGGTCCCGGAAATTTCACTAAACGGGCCCAAATTCTGGTTGGGTATGCCGGAGGGACAACACGTTGAAATGAAGCATCCCGTTTACCGTACTCGGCGCAGTTTTGATCCCAACAGCAAAACGAATTTTAGCTACTTGCTGCAGAGTGAAACGCTTGCCCGGCCTGGGGATCTGACGGATTGGAATGGGAAACAATGGATGGTGGTGGAAGTCACTTCTGAATTACAAAAAGGGGTGCTGCTACACGAGTATGAACTGGTTCACGAACAGGGGGTTCAGCAAACAGAGATTTTGTGCCCTCACCTCACAGGAGCTTCGCTCGAAGGACGTGTATTGGAAGCCAAATCAGGCCGAATCCGTGTTCATCTCACCGTGGATGAAAAGCAGGATCGGGAAATGGCGTGGTGGTTTCCATATGCCAGCAGTTATACAGCCGAAGGGCACAGCGGTTGGTATGTCATGCCGGAACGGGGAGATAGGGTATCTGTCCGGTTCCCTACAGAGCAGGAGGTGGACGGATATGCGGCAAGCTCTATACGAAAAGGCCGAAATTCGCCGAAGCTCGCTGACCCAGCTACCAAGTATTGGGGGACACCTCATGACAAGAACATCAAGCTAAGCGACAGTGAATTGAAGGTGACGGCCAAGTCGGAACAAGTTCACATTCAAATGAATGCATCGGGTGTTCAAGTCGTCAGTGAGCATGAATTGTCATTGACGGCAGGCAAGACGCTTTCATTGCATGCAGATGGGGAACTGAATATTCAGGCTGCCGAGGCCATCTATTTCAAAGCAGGCAGCAGCAGTTTGGTGCTGGACGGTGAAACGGATATCCGATCCGCTAAAGTACAGCTGGAAGGGACGGTTAAAAGGCCGGTTTTTGTCGCTGAACTGGCACCAGTCTGGGAACCGCCATTAATGTCTGTAAAAGCCTATGCGGAGGCGCAGGCGGCGAAAAGTGCAGCAAACAGCAGTACAGGAGGAAGCTCCAATTCAAGCGTTACATCGAAAGATGGAGGAACTGTTAAGTCAGCTGTAAACACTTCCAACTCGCCGAAGGCTAGTCTACTGGATGGCGTATTGGGACTAGCCCAGAAAGTATGTGATGTGGCAGCGTCTATTCCTGTATTGGGAGCCATACCGAAAGCAGCAAGTCAAAAAATAGCTTCAATTCGTTCCGAAGTGGCTTCCTCTGGACCGTCATCCATAGTTAAATATGCGGCAGCCGGATTATCCATGATTGCCAGCGTACCTTCCCATGGTTGGGGAGTGGTGTTGGGGAAGACGGCCAAGGTTGCTGCTCAAACCTTACACGCGCACGCTGAGGAACAAAGGGCGCGTGAACGGCATGCAATGATGGACTTCCTCGGCAAGGTATGGACGAGCGCCAGGGGGTATGGAGAAGTACAATCCATACATGACTTCATCAACTATGTAAAGGGAGTCAATCAGGCTTCCGTCCAAGCCTATAGTGATATTCCTTCTGATATACGGGAACGCTGGTATCAAAGAAATGTGGATCAACAGTTTGAGGATGCGCTGGATGCTTATTATAATAATCAGGATCTCTCCACAGATATAATTGCATTAATGGAGCATCAGCGGCAGACAGACAACCATTTTCGATATAGTGACAGAGCTTTGATGAGTTCCAAGTATCGGGACGATATGAAAGGGTACACGACGGAACAGAAGAAATATCTAATTGATTTTCTGAATTCGATTGACGAATATAGAAAAGAGTATGGGCCGTATAGGGAAAGTCCTTTTATGAAAGACCTGGATGAGACTGAGCGGATTGTGTTTAATGAAATCAAAAACTCTGCCTATGAGAGTGCAGAGGCGATATGGGAGCGAATACGTAACTTTCCTAATCTAGATATCCATCAGATGTTGATTGATAACTTCGAAGGAAAAAAAGACGTAGCAGATAAAATTGTTAAAGTCATAACGGAGCCAGATGATGTTTATGAAAAAGCAAAAAATAGCTCCAAACAAGAAAATGCCCATCTGTTAGTAGAAGCAGCATTTGCGTTTGTAGTTGGAAGGAAAGGAAAGAAAGGAAAGGAAGGAAAGGAAGGAAAGAAACATTCCAAAGATGACGGTGCTTCACCAGGAGGATCGCATAAGAAGGATGATCATCTCTCTGAGGGGCCAGAATCTATACCACCTGAGAAATTATTAGGAATTGAACATGCAAATATACTAAATCCAAGAGATTCTTTAAATCAAAAAATTCCAGTAAGAGGCGGTATATCAGGAAAAACAGAAAGTCGTCATTTAACTAAACATGAGAGAAATTTAGCTAATCAAATTCTTGATGATATTTCAGCGCAAGCTCGGGGTGACAAAAGCGCTAAAGCGCGTTTAGAGGCATTAAACGATCATGTTCTTGATAATAGGCGTAATGGGCAGAATTACGCAGGGTGGAATTCTGTATATATACGAGATGAACATGGAAACAATGGTGTAATGCGAATTATTTATAAGCAAACTCCTAAAGGGATTGAGTGGCATGTAGTACAATGGCACTAGGCTTTCTATGGTAGAATTGCTTTTATTGCCATTAATCTGATATAAAGTCGTGTAAAAAGTTAAATTAAGTAACACTAACAATAGAAAGGGAGAAAGTCTAGTGGACGAGAAAGTTAAATATATTAATGAGCTATTCAAATATCTAACACAAAATAATGATACAAAAGAATACCAAACGTTTTTTGCTCTACTAGAAAAAGTAAAATATAATCCTAGCTTGCTAGAATATTACGGAGAAGAATTTGTTGAACATTTGATAGACCTTCTCCCGCGTATAGAAGATAAGTATGATCAAGCTTCAGTAATAGAAACAATCATTGAATGTTTAGACATTTACACATTTAGTGAAAACTACCTCAAGGAAATCTTTGATAAATATATGTTATGTGTAGCTGAAAAAGCTGTTAATGTGAAAGGAATGTCAGCTTGTTTAATAGGGTTTATACAAGCGGGAATTAGTGAAAAAGAAATAATTAAGAAGTTGGAAGAGAATTTAGAGAAAGAACACTTAATAAACGTACTCTCAAAAATGTACATCAATTTTCTTGCTAATTCTGTAGAAGCCAAATCTTACTTGATGAAGGAAGTACAAGAGGCTTATTATTTAATCCAGCGTTCTGGAATTATCGCTCAATTTTTATTATTAGTGCACCCACACGTTCGGAAATATGCGGGAATAAGTCAGATCACGTTCTTATACGATTCATACAGAGGTGTGTATGAGGATTGCTGGCCAAGAGGGTTACTTCCCAATATGAAAGACACGCTTATTAAGTCAAAGGTGCTGTCATCAAAGGAAGTAAGTATTTTAGAAGAGTTGGATAGGTTAATCAATAAGCAAGAAAAAGAATTAGATTCGATGGAAGTTAGAAAATTGTATGAAGATTTTTTCGCAGGTAAAGATCCACTTGAGGTAATCTTTACTTTGCCAGTGTAGAAAATTATGTAAGATGATTCTACCTAACCACTTGATGATATGTTCCTTGGATTAAGCGGGCGGTAGATAACGAAGCCAAGCAAATTCGATTATTCTTACCCCTGCTAAGATTGAATTGATATGTTATTCCGATGTGACATATTCAAGATTAAATAATCGCCCTATGCTTCTGTGTGTGATTCCTACCTATAGAGTATCTACCATATAAGAGGAAATATCTCGAAAGGAGAAGTCGTTTATATTATCCTGTAAAAGACTGCATTCAAAAGTTTGGGCTAACACATCGGGCGTTTGTCGTTCTGTATGATATCTCTTGAGAGGTTTCGTAGTTGCTTGTTTATTGCTACACTGATTCCATCCCCCGCTTCGTCTACGATGAACAGGAAGCATATATCTTATGATGGAAGTGGAGAGCAGCAAGAACCTACCGCGGCAGCGGTAGGCAGGGCGAATCAATGAAGCATCTCCTTTAGATACGACATAGTCCTTATACGGCGGGAGAATGTGCTTGAACATGGTTCTGACAATATGGACGAGCTTGTCAATCTTCGTCAAGCATATCAAAAACCAGTCGGCAATCTTCTACAACAAATTTATGAAGAAGATTTAATAAGGCCAATACACGATATCAAAATAATCAAAAAACTTGTTTTGTATGCAGAAACGACCCTCTTTTTCTTTATCCTGATATAAAATATTCTTCTCCTCACAACTTAATAAGGGAGAGCATTACTTTAAATTGGGTAAGACGGTTTGTGGGTTTAAACTTTATATGATGTAAGCGAACCAGCGGATTATGGAATAAACTAAGAGGAAGACCGCGTTTGGGAGTCGGTTTCCAACTTTCTTTTCATGGTAAATTTTAGTGGTTCCATACTTTTTATTTCTCGTGTTTATCACGTGCCGCAGCAAACCCAATAAAAGCAACAAAATTGGTTCCGTACTTTTTTATCACCCGACAACTTTTGTCTGGTGATAAAAAAAGTGTGGAACCAGTAAAAAAAGTCTGGAACTAGTCATTTTACAAACATCAAGAAAGATCCCGATAATATATCGGGATCTTTTTAGCTTAGGAGGGTAATTATGTCTACAATAGGCCAACGAATTCGAACTATTAGAAAACAAACAACTTAAATCAAATAAAGTTTGCAAATATAATTGGAATTTCTCAAGGAACGTTGAGTGAGCTGGAGCAAGATAAATACAGACCCTCTCTTGATATAATTATAGCAATTAAAGAAAACTTCAATTCCCATATAGAGTGGTTAATCTTTGGAGATACGCCTGTATCAAAGAACACTATTTTTAATTTAGCCATTGAAGCTCAGGAATTAGAACTTATTTCTTTGTTTCGAGAACACCCCACGGTATCTGTTTCAGCAAGTTTTTTATACTTGCTCAAGAGCCATACGTGAGAAATGGTTTGAAAGAGCTTTGAAAGAAGGCGATTGGAACCTCAGCATTAGATATACCCCAACTGATCTAAAATCAATTTACATAAGAAATGAATTTGAAGATTATGAAGAATGTAGATTGGTGGTAAAAGAATCATTATAAGGTCTTAACATAGAGACCTATTTACAGAGTGTGCAACTAATGAAACTTGCAAAAGAAATATTGAAAGACTATCCCTAAAAGTAAAACTTCAGCTAACACAAAGTTAATTAAATTGTAAAAGAAGGTGTGAGGCGCTACTTCTTTAAGCGAACTAATGGGTACTAAAATTTTCTATTTACTATATCTTTTCTTTAAAGGAGAGACAAAATGCTCCATTAAAAAGGTAATATTTTTACCGATTAGATTCAAATCTTCTTGTTCTAATACCTGCCCATTTAATTCAATTCGAAAACCAGAATTTAGAAATGATAAAAAGGATTTTTTGATTTTCTCGTTATTAAGGTCGGAATGAATTGTATCAATCAATTGAGTCCACACAGTAGGGGAACGTCATTTGATTAGCAATACAAAGTAAATAATCGGTTGTAGCATCAAAAATCTCTGCTAAAGATATTAAATGATTAATTTCAGGTCGTGCTACATTTCGCTCCCAATTAGAAACAACCTGTTTGGTTACCCCGATTTTATTAGCAAGTTCCTCTTATGTCCATTTATGGAGTAGTCTTAAATTTCTACATCGCTGTCCCAAAGTATTCATGAGTTCACCTCTATTGAGAATATCAAATAGGTTTTAACCCGACCCATCTGCTTACTAATTATACCTACTTATAGTCCATATTATAGCTTATTCATACCCTACTGTACCCTACGAGTAGCCTATGAATAGGATACCAAGTAAAATATAGCTAAAAAATATTACTTTGCTATTGTATAAAGCTGTGAGTTGTTATATTCTACATTTGTATTTTGAAGTAAAACTAAAATATATTTTAGGAGTAGAAAAAGGTAACTGAACTTTACTCTGATTTAGTAGTTCTAAAAAGAAGGTGAATAATGAGCAAAATTCGATCAAGTAACTCTATAGCATCTATTCAACGGAAAATCAAAGAAGGAAGAGGTCAAGGCCACTTTTCGGAATATAAACCTTGGTTGACTGTACAAGATGTACCTTCAATAGGGATAGTTACTCAAATTCTTTGTTGGAAAAGTGGTCGACTTCACCATTATCTGTCTGAACACTTTGAATTGGCACATCATTACCAAATGGAGTGGTCAGAGCAAGAGATTGATATTCGCGAACAATTTCCTTTATTACCCCTAGATAAAGCCTCTATATTGCACAAAAGTTAGGCATTAAACATCCAACTGACCCCAAGAATAAGCTTCCCATCATTATGACTACAGATATGTTACTTACAGTAAAACAAGAAGAAAGTATAAAATTTATTGCACATTCCGCAACCCGTAAAGCGCCAATATATCCCCAAGAAGGATGCGGATCGGGCATACGAGATCATTCGAACGATAATGGAATGTCTGGAATTAACGTTACACCCGACCAAAACGCGAGTATCCAACGGATTTTCCAGCAGAATATCCAGCTGACATCCAGTCACGTTTCCAGCCAGGCTTCCAGAAATTCGTCAGGTAATCATGTTAAGTTATCGCAAAGCGCAAGGATTCGGAGCACCGGCAGAGAATGTCTACAGGGAAGATCTCCCAAATCGGCCGGCACCCCGCCTGAATGTCGACACGCGTCGAATTCCTCGATTGATGGCAAACCATTCCCAGCGTTTCTTCTCCATTCGCTCTTTTTAGGCAAAATATTAACACCGTGTTGACCAAATTTAACTGAATTTTTACTATACATTATTGGAAATTTTGATATAATTCTACCTAGGTCAACTTTCCAATTATGATAGAAAATAGAATTGGATGGTTTTTATACCTATCCAAGCTGTGTGCGAGAGACCAGTCCACTGGCTACCCAGCAAGCCGGCACGCGGAGACCGACAATTGTGGAAAATGACATCCGAGAATATGTTGATCCATGACGTCAGAAGGTGGGGACCTGTTATATTCTGAGGACGCAAGAGCATATATTGATTTTTTTGCAGGTGCCGGGGCACTGAATTACGGTCATAACAACGATTATATCAAGGACCGGGTTCTCGATTACTTGACCTCCGACCGGATTTTGCACGGTCTGGATATGTATACAATGGCCAAGCGCGAATTCTTCAAGAGCTTCTCGGAGCGGATCCTGGAGCCGAAGAAGCTGAATTACAAGCTTCAAGTCTGCGGTCCGACGGGGACGAACGCGGTGGAAGCGGCCCTTAAGCTCGCACGCAAGGCGAAGAAGAGAACCGGGATATTCGCCTTCATGGGCGGCTTCCACGGCATGTCGATCGGCAGCCTGTCGGCGACAAGCTCCAAGTCCATGAGGGAAGGGGCGGGGCTTCCTCCGGGCGGAGTTACGTTCATGTCGCACCCGAGCGGGGCTTTCGCAGAAATGGTTACGCTCGGCTATATCGAGAATATCCTGACTGATTCGCACTCCGGAATCGACAAGCCGGCCGCCAAGGCCGCTCTCGAGTTCCGGGACAGAGCTGCCCTGGAAGCCCAGGTGAAGCAGAAGGAAGAGTTTGTGCGCTCGTTCCTTGACAAAGAAATCAAGCCTCTGCATCCGTCCATCGCCCTCCGCGGACTTGGCCTGATCTGGGGCATTGACGTCTCGGGCTTCACGGATGAAGCCGGGGTGAAGGCGGATGACGGAGATCAGCTTCGAGAACGGGCTCATCATTGAAAGGCCGGCAGAGGAGAACGCGTACTAAAGATCATGCCTCCGCTGACCGTCTCGATGGAGCATCTGGCCGCCGGCTGCGACATTATCAAGTCCAGTATGCAGCAGGTGATCTCTCAGGAGACCCAGGATTTGCTGGTAACGACCTAAGCTCGGCCAAGCCGGTGGCCGCCCCGGCAAGAGGCACGGAAGTGCCTTCCGGGGGCGTGCGGCCCTGATGTTAAGATAACGTTTTCACCACATTGGAAGATTTTCCCTCCATACTGCCTGCGGTACCGTCAGACAGCATGGAATTCACCGCCAATCCAAGGGCTGTCCCGTTCATGCCATACGGAGCATTCTTTGAGCCTCATGCAGCACTATCGTCACATCTAATCGTAAGGAAAAGCTCACTACCCCGCAGCCGGATCTTTACTTATCCACACCAGGCGGGGGAATATACAAGTCGTACATAGAGTGTATCAATATCCCTTAAACATAGGCTTCGACAAAGGCAGCTCCGGTGCCGAATCCGGAGGTACGGCCGACTTCCTGCTGGCCGGCCGGAATCTTACAGCAAGCCTTACATCGATGGGAGGAACATCCCTTGTTCACCCCCAAATCCAATTCCGAACCCAATGTTAAACCAAAGCCCGTCTTCGGGCGGCTCGTCCGCAGCAAGCATATTGAAGCAGAGGAGCCGGAAGCAGCCGCATCTCTTGCGTAGAACGATGCTCTTTGTTGTCTTTCACGCATGGGAGCCGAGCGGGACAGCTGCTAGGCAGAGGATTGCCGCATGCGATCAACCGGGCAAGCGAAGCGGTGACCTGGCGAAAGCCATTGACATTGTTGTCACATGTTTGAAAAGGCGGGGAGCGTTGCTGCGGCATATGCTCCGCCGGATTGCTTTTACCGATGAAGAGAGGGGAACGATCCAGATGGCTTTTGAAAAAGAAACGTTGTTTTGGAACGAAAAATTCGGTAGCGACGATTATACCTTGACGCGGCTGCCTTACAGCAAAGCTCCAAGCTCCCTGGCGCCCATTATGACAACCGTCGGCGGGACGCTTTCGGAGGAAGTGGCGCAGCGCGTCCTTCAAATGAGCAAGGGCGCTCCGCTGGCCACTTTTATGATTTTGCTCGCCGGTGTTCAGTCGCTCTTGCATAAATATACAGGCGCTTCTGACATTCTGGTCGGCATTCCGGTTGTACGGAAACCGACGGAGACGCGCCGATCCGTTAATCATACGATCATTTTGAAAAACTCGCTTTCGGCGGGTGCGACTTTTAAAACGCTTCTGAGCGAGCTGAGGACTTCCTTGCCGGAAGCGATTCAGCATCAACATATTCCGTTCTTGAAAATGACGGAGAAGCTGGACCTGCAATATGCAGGCGGGATACCCGTCGTCCATACGCTAGTATCCCTTAAGGAGCTGCATCTGGACGAAATCGGGCAAAACGTGGTCACAGATTGTTCCTTTGAATTCAGCTTAACCGGCGGGACGATACAGCTAGCGTTGTCATATAACGAGCACTTATATGACTCCGAGTTCATGACTCGGGTCGTCGGCCATCTGAATCGCCTGCTGGCCGTGGGGCTTCACGAGTTGGAGCTGGACATCGTGCGGGCGGACATGCTGTCGGAGGACGAGAAATTTCAATTGCTGCAAAGCTTTAACGATACCGAGAAGGACTATCCCCGTGATCGGACGATTCATCAGCTCGTGGAGGAGCAGGCGAAACGGGTGCCCGAAGCGACGGCGGTTGTCTTTGAGGGGCGGCGGCTTTCGTACGCGGAGCTGAACGAACGGGCGAACCGGCTGGCGCGGACGCTGCGATCGGTCGGCGTGCTGCCCAATCAGCTGGTAGGCTTGATGGCCAGGAGATCGCTGGAGACGGTCGTTGGCATTCTGGCGGTTCTGAAAGCTGGCGGTGCCTACGTGCCGATCGACCCGGAATACCCGGAAGAACGCATCCGCTACATTCTGGAGAACTCGAACGCGCAGCTGCTGCTGACTCAAAGGGAGTTGCTGCAGCAGGTGCCGTTCGAAGGGACCGTGGTAGCGCTGGATGATGAGCAGGCCTACAGCGACGATGGCTCGAACCTGAAGCCGGCCAGCGGTCCGAACGATCTGGCTTATGTCATCTATACATCAGGTACGACGGGCAAACCCAAAGGGGTCATGCTGGAGCATCGCGGGCTGGTCAGCCTGAAACTGACGTTTGCCCATACGCTTCACACGACCGAACAGGATCGAGTGCTGCAATTCGCCAGCCTATCGTTCGATGCGTCGTGCTGGGAGATGTTCAACGCTCTGTATTTCGGGGCGACCTTATATATACCGTCAACCGAGACGATTTTGGATGATCAGCTGTTCGAACGTTTCATGAACGAGCATGCAATTACGATCGCCACTTTGCCGCCAACTTATGCGGCTTATTTGAATTCAGACCGCCTGCCGAGTCTGAGCAGGCTCATCACGGCGGGCTCCGCCGTTTCAGCCGAATTCGTGCAGCAGTGGAAAGACAAGGTACAGTACTATAATGCGTACGGTCCGACGGAAGCCTCGATCGCCACATCCGTGTGGGCGGCGTCTACGCATGACACCGAACGCAGAGCGATACCGATCGGACGTCCGATCTGGAACCATCGCTTGTATATACTGGGCGCACAGAATCAGCTGGCGCCTATCGGAGTGGAGGGAGAATTATGCATCGCGGGCGTCGGCCTCGCCCGGGGATATTGGAACCGGCCGGATCTGACGGCGGAGAAATTCATCGAACACCCGTTTGAGCCCGGAGAGAGACTGTACCGGACGGGCGACTTGGCCCGCTGGCTGCCGGACGGAAATATTGAGTACTTGGGCCGGATTGACCATCAGGTGAAAATCCGTGGATTCCGGATCGAGATCGGCGAGATTGAAGAGCAGCTTCTGAAGATCGACTCCGTGCAGGAGACGATCGTAATCGCGCGGGAAGGCAAAAGCGGGCAAGAACTGTGCGCTTACCTGGTCGCGGGCCGCCCGCTTACGCTCGGCGAGCTGAGAAGCGCGCTGGCGCAAAAATTGCCGAATTACATGATTCCAGCGCATTTTGTTCAGCTTCCGCGGATGCCGCTCACGCCGAACGACAAAATCGACCGCAAAGCTTTGCCCGCTCCGGAAGGAAACGCGCTGACCGGCGGCGCGTACGTAGCTCCCCGCAATGAAGCTGAGCGGACGCTTGCCGATGTGTGGCAGGCGGTATTGAACGCCGATCGCGTAGGGGTAACGGATCATTTCTTCGAGCTGGGCGGAGACTCGATCAAGTCCATTCAAGTATCTTCGCGGCTTCATCAAGCCGGGTACAAGCTGGAAATCCGGGATTTGTTCAAATATCCGACTATCTCACAGCTCAGCCTGCATGTGAAACCGATCGGACGTACTATCGATCAAGGCGAAATAACGGGTGAAACGGCGCTGACGCCGATTCAGCATTGGTTTTTCGAGAGCTCCTTTGCGGACCCGCATCATTTCAGTCAGTCGGTGATGCTGTACCGGAAGGAACGCTTCGACGAAGAGACGGTACGTCAGGTGCTGCAAAAGCTGGCCGAGCATCATGACGCCTTGCGGATGGTGTTCCGCAAGACGGAACAAGGGTTTAGCGCGCGGAACCGCGCGATTCAGGAAGGCGGGCTGTTCACGCTGGACGTGTTCGACTTCAAGGATGCGGAGAATACCGCGCAGGTTGTGGAAGCGAAGGCAACGGACATTCAAGCGGGTATCGATCTGGAGAACGGGCCCCTCGTGAAGGCGGGACTGTTCCGGTGCGCGGACGGCGACCATTTGCTGCTCGCGGTTCATCATGCCGTGGTGGACGGCGTGTCTTGGCGCATTTTGATGGAGGATTTCGCTCTGGGTTACGAGCAGGCCGGCAAAAGCGAGGAAATTCGTTTCCCGGCGAAAACGGATGCGTACCGCACTTGGTCCGAGCAGCTGGCCGCTTACGCGCAAAGCCCGGAGATGGCGAAGGAACGGGCCTATTGGCAGGCCGTGGAACAAATTGCGGTTCCGGCCGTGCCGAAGGATCTGGAGGCGGACGTTACGACGCAGCAGGACAGCGAATCGCTGTTCGTCCGTTTGACTCCCGAAGAAACGGAGCTGCTGCTGAAGCGGGTTCACCGGGCCTACAACACCGAAATGAACGATATTTTGGTAACGGCGCTCGGCATAGCCGTTCGCAAGTGGACGGGACACGAACGGGTACGGATCAATCTTGAAGGACACGGACGCGAATCGATCGGAACGGATATCGACATCACGCGCACAGTCGGCTGGTTTACGACCAAGTTTCCGGTCGTCCTGGAGCCGGAAACCGACCGGGATTTGGCCTATCAGATTAAACAGGTCAAGGAAAGCTTGCGCCGCATTCCGAACAAGGGGCTTGGGTACGGCGTATGCCGCTATCTCTCCAAATCGGAGGATGGCTTTGTTTGGGGCGCAGAGCCGGAAATTAATTTTAACTACCTCGGCCAGTTCGACGATGATGTCAATCAGGACGAGATCGGCATATCTTCTTATTCCAGCGGCAGCCCGGCCAGCGACCGGCAGGCCCGCAGCTTTGTGCTGGATATCAACGGCATGGTGCTGGACGGCGCTTTATCGCTCGATCTCAGCTACAGCCGGAAGCAGTATCGCAAGGAAACGATGGAAGCCTTCGCTCAGCGGCTTGAGCAAAGTCTCCGAGAGCTCATTACCTACTGCGCAGGCAAAGAAAACACCGAATTGACGCCGAGCGACGTGCAATTTAAAGGCTTGACCATCGCGGAATTGGAGCAAATCGCCCAGCGCTCGGGCCATCTCGGGGAAATCGAAAATATTTACTCGCTTACGCCGATGCAGAAGGGCATGTGGTTCCACAGCGCGCTTGACCGGCAAACGGCCGCTTACTTCGAGCAGACGCGGTTTACGATGCGGGGAGCGCTCGACGTCCAGCTTTTCGAGAGGAGCTGGATGGAGCTTGCGAAACGTCATCTGGTGCTGCGGGCGAATTTTGTGAAAGGACCGGCGGGCGAGCCGCTGCAAATCATATACCGCGACAAGCCGGTCGGCTTTGAATATGAAGAGTTGCTTCATTTGCAGGCGGACGAGAAACAAGCGTATTTGGATAAAAAGGCTGAGGATGACAAGCTTCGCGGCTTCGACATGGAACATGACGCGCTCGTTCGGGTTACGATCCTGCGCACCGAAGAGCAAAGCTATCATGTGCTGTGGAGTTTCCAGCATATTTTGATGGACGGCTGGTGCCTGCCGCAGCTGACGCAGGAGCTGTTTGAGACGTACTCGGCCTTGGCATCCGACAAGCAGCCAGCGGGAGATAAGGGATCGGATTATGGCGCTTATATCGAATGGTTGGAGAAACAGGACGATCAGGCGGCATCCGGCTATTGGACGGCATTCCTGGCAGGTTATGAAGGGCAAACCGTACTCCCGGGACAAAAGGAACCGGCGCCAAACGGCAGATTTACGGCTGATCACGTCACCGCCGAGCTGGGCAAGGACTTGAGCGAGCGGATGGACCGGGTGGCGAAACAGCGCCTGGTTACGGTCAATACGCTGCTGCAAGCCGCTTGGGGCGTGATGCTGCAAAAATATAACGGAACAAACGATGCCGTATTCGGCAGCGTCGTGGCCGGAAGACCGGCGGAAATCCCGGGCATCGAGTCCATGATTGGGCTGTTCATCAATACGGTGCCGGTCCGCGTCACGAGCGAAGCGGACACCGTGTTCGCCGACCTGATGGCGAAGCTCCAAAAGCGGGCGCTGGAATCCGGGCGTTATGATTACTATCCGCTGTATGAAATTCAAGCCCGCAGCGTGCAAAAGCAGAACCTGATCAACCATATCATCGCTTTCGAGAACTATCCGGTGGACGAGCAGATGGAGCAGGCGGGCGACCAGCAGCACGGCGACCTGACGATCGCTGACGTTCAGATGGAGGAGCAGACGAATTATAACTTCAACGTGACTGTGGTGCCGGGAGTCGAGATCGAAATTCGATTCGACTTTAACGCCGAAGTGTTCGATAAAGACAGCATCGAGCGGCTCAAGGGGCATCTCGTCCATCTGCTGGAGCAGGTGACGGATAACCCGGAAATTACCGTGGGCGAGCTGGAACTTGTGACGGAGGTGGAAAAGGCTGACCTTCTCGGACGTTTTAACGACACCACCACGGAATTTCCGCGCGGGAAGACGCTCATTCAATTGTTCGAAGAGCAGGCGGAGCGCATCCCGGATGCAGCCGCTATCTCCTTGAATGAGCAAGAGCTGACCTACCGCGACCTGAACGATCGCGTCAACCGCCTTGCCCGTACCTTGCGTAGCCACGGGATATCCAAAGGCCGTCTGGTCGCCATTATGGCTGAGCGTTCCATCGAAATGGTGGTGGGCATGCTGGCGGCACACAAAGCCGGAGCGGCTTACGTACCGATTGACCCGGAATATCCCGAGGAGCGTATCCGTTTCTTGATTGAGGATTCGGGAGCGCAGGTCATGCTGACGCAAAGCCGCTTGCGCGAGCGCCTGGCGGGTTCGGACTCCGTGATCTTACTGGATGACGAGTCCTTCTATCACGAGGACGGCACAAATCTAAATCCGGGCACCGAAGCGACGGATCTGGCCTGCGTCATCTATACGTCAGGCACGACGGGCAAGCCGAAAGGCAACCTTGTTTCGCACCGCAACATCGTGCGGATCGTGCGAAATACGAATTATATCGACATCACCGAACGGGATCATGTCCTCCAGCTTTCGAGCTATTCGTTCGACGGAGCGATTTTCGATATTTTCGGCGCTTTGACCAACGGGGCGCGGCTGGTGCTGGTTCCCCGCGAGACTTTGCTGGAAATCGTCCGGCTGGCGGATCTCATCCAGCGCGAGCGCATCTCGGTCATGCTGATTACGACGGCTTTCTTCAATGTCCTTGTAGATGTGAACGTCGACTGCCTGCGGGATGTCCGGGCGATTTTGTTCGGAGGAGAGCGAGTGTCGGTCGGACATGTGCGTAAAGCGCTCGCCCATATCGGACCGGGCAGGCTCAACCACCTGTACGGCCCGTCGGAAAGCACGGTTTATACCACGTACCTTCCGGTCGACTTCGTCGATGAGTCGGCGGTTACCGTACCCATCGGACGGCCGATCAGTAATACGAAGGTGTATATCGTCGACAGCCGGAATAAGCTTCTGCCGATCGGCGTGGCCGGGGAGCTTTGCGTCGGCGGAGAAGGCTTGGTACGGGGCTACAATAACCGGCCGGAGCTGACGGCGGAGAAATTTGTGGACAATCCGTTTGTGCTGGGAGAGCGCATGTACCGGACGGGGGATTTGGCGAAATGGCTGCCGGACGGCACGATCGAATACGTGGGACGGACGGACGACCAAGTGAAAATACGCGGCTTCCGCATTGAGCTGGGCGAGATCGAAGCTCAGCTTCAGAAAGTGGAGGGAATTCGGAAAGCGACGGTATTCGCGAGGGAAGACGCCTCCGGCGAGAAGCAGCTTTGCGCCTATTATGAAGCGGACCGCGAGCTTACGGCGGCCGAGCTGAAGAGCGTGCTTTCCCAGGAACTGCCGGCCTATATGATTCCGGCGTACCTGATCCAGTTGGAGCGGCTCCCGCTGACGACGAACGGCAAGGTCGACCGCCGATCACTCCCGGCGCCGGAGGAGAGCTTGCAGCCGGGCGAAGAACGTACTCCGCCTCGGACTCCGCTGGAAGCTAGCTTGGCGGGAATTTGGAAAAGCGTGCTCGGACTGAAGCACATCGGGGTTCATGACAACTTCTTCGACCTGGGCGGCCATTCCCTGCGGGCGACGACACTGGTGAGCAAGGTGCATCAGGAGCTGAACGTCGAGCTGCCTCTGCGCGACGTATTCCGCTACTCGACGATCGAAGAGATGGCTCTCGCCATCTCCCGGATCGGAGAGCAGTCGTTCTCGTCGATTCCGCTGGCGGGCGCAAGAGCATATTATCCGCTTTCCTCAGCTCAGAAGCGGCTGTTTATCCTGAATCAGCTGGAAGGGGCCGATCAGAGCTACAACATGCCGGGCGTGCTGCTGCTGGAAGGATCGATTGACCGGAGCCTGCTGGAGAAGGCTTTCCGCGGACTGATCGCACGGCACGAAACGCTGCGAACCGGCTTTGAGATCGTACAAGGCGAAGCTGTACAGCGCATTTACGAGAGCGTCGACTTTGCCGTCGAGTACCGTCATGTGAGCGAGGAAGAAGCGCCCGAAGTCGTGCAGGCCTTCATCCGGCCTTTCGACTTGGCGAAGCCTCCGCTGCTGCGGGCGGAGCTCGTAGAGCTGGCAGCCGAACGTTATTTGCTGATGTTCGACATGCACCATATCGTCTCCGACGGGGTTTCGATGGACGTGTTAGTCGAGGAACTCGTTCGTATGTACGGCGGCGAGTCATTAGAGCCTTTGCGCATTCAATACAAGGACTATGCGGTATGGCAGCAGTCGGACGAGCAAAAAGTGCAGTTGAAACGCGAGGAAGCTTACTGGCTGGACCGTTACCGGGGCGAGCTGCCGGTTCTGGAAATGCCGACGGACTATCCGCGTCCTGCCGTGCAGAGCTTTGAGGGACAAACGCTAACGTCCTTCGTGGACGAGGCAACGAACGAAGGCTTGAAGCAGCTGGCCGCTCAAAGAGGAACGACGCTGTATATGGTGCTGCTTGCGGCATATACCGTGCTTTTGCATAAATACACAGGTCAGGACGATTTGATCGTCGGAACGTCGATTGCGGGCAGAACGCACGGAGACACGCAGCCTTTGATCGGAATGTTTGTCAATACGCTGGCGCTCCGCAATTATCCGGCTTCGGAGAAGACCTTTCTGTTGTATCTGGAAGAAGTGAAAGAAACGACCTTAGGCGCTTACGAGCATCAGAATTATCCGTTCGAAGAGCTCGTCGATAAAGTGCAGGTCAGCCGGGATTTGAGCCGCAACCCACTGTTTGACACGATGTTCTCCCTGCAAAACTTGGAGGATAAAGAGTTTGAGTTGGAAGGGCTGAAATTGTCCCCGTACCCTAGCGAATACGGCACGGCCAAGTTCGACCTGAGTGTGGATGTTACGGAAGAAAATGGCGGCCTGGAGTGCAGCTTTGAATTCGCAACGGCTCTTTATAAAGAAAGCACGATCCGGCGGCTGTCGACTCATTTCGGACATTTGCTTGCGGCGATCGTAAGCCGTCCGGATGCGAAGATTACCGAGCTGAACTTGCTGACGGCAGAGGAAAAAGAACAAATTCTCGGCGCGTTCCACCCGGCGCAGCCGGAAGCGGCTCCTGCGGCCGCGTTCCACCGGCTGTTCGAGGAACAGGCGGAGCGCACGCCGGAAGCGGCGGCCGTCGTGTACGAGAACGAGCGGCTGACGTATGCGGAGCTGAACGAGCGGGCGAACCGCTTGTCGGCTACGCTGCGTGCAAGCGGCATCGGCCGGGAGACGATCGTCGGCATTCTCGCCGAGCGTTCGGTGGACTTGCTGGTGGCCGTGCTGGCCGTCTGGAAAGCGGGCGGGGCGTATGTGCCGCTCGACCCGGATTACCCGGCGGACCGCGTGCGGTTCATGCTTGAAGACAGCGAAGCGAAGGTGCTGCTGACGCAAACGGCGCTGCGAGAGCGTGCTGAAGCCTGGTTCGGCGAAGAGAAGCTGGCGCTGGCGGCGGTGCTGTACCTGGACGACGAAGCGTCGTACAGCGAGGAGCGGGCGAATGCGTCGGTTGTCTCCGGCATTGTCTCCGGCAAGCTGACGGATGCTGTGGACGACGGCGATGAGAGCCATCAGAAGGTTGGCACCGACAGCTTCCATGAAGCCCGTCCGGAGGATCTGGCGTACGTGATCTACACGTCGGGAACGACGGGCAAGCCGAAGGGCGTGATGATCGAGCACCGCAGCCTGGTGAACACGGCGGCGGGCTACCGGCGGGAATACGGGTTGGATCAGTTCCCGGTGCGGCTGCTGCAGCTCGCAAGCTTCTCGTTCGACGTGTTCGTGGGAGATATCGCGCGGACGCTGTACAACGGAGGCACGATGGTGATTGTGCCGAAGGACGACCGGATCGATCCGTCTCGTCTGCACTACTGGATTGAGCGGGAGCGGGTCACCATCTTCGAATCGACGCCAGCGCTGATCGTGCCGTTCCTGGAGTACGTGCACGAGCAGCGGCTGGATATGAGCTGGATGGAGCTGTTGATCACGAGCTCGGACAGCTGCAGCGTGGCGGATTACCGGACCTTGCAGGAGCGCTTCGGCTCGCAGTTCCGTATTATTAACAGCTACGGCGTAACGGAAGCGGCGATCGACTCAAGCTTCTACGACGAGGAGCTGGCGAAGCTGCCGCAGACAGGCAATGTGCCGATCGGCAAAGCGTGGCTGAATGCGAAATTCTACATCGTGGATGCGCATCTGAACCCGGTGCCGGTCGGGGTGCTGGGCGAGCTGGTCATCGGCGGAGTCGGAGTGGCGCGCGGGTACTTGAACCGTCCGGAGCTGACAGAAGAGAAGTTCGTAGACAGCCCGTTCGCCGCGGGCGAGCGGCTGTACCGCACGGGAGACTTGGCGCGGTGGATGGAAGACGGCAACGTGGACTTCATCGGCCGGATCGACAACCAGGCGAAAATCCGGGGGTACCGGATCGAGACGGGCGAGATCGAGTCGCAGCTGCTGCGGGTGGAAGGCGTGCGCGAAGCGGTGGTGCTGGTTCGAAGTGACGCGAACGGGCAGAAGGCGCTATGCGCGTATTACACGCCGGATACCAGAGCGGAGCTGGCGGTGAACGATTTGCGCAGCGCGCTGGCGCAGGAGCTGCCGGGGTACATGATCCCGTCGTACTTCGTGGAGCTGGAGCGCCTGCCTCTGACGCCGAACGGAAAGATTGACCGGAAGGCGCTGCCAGCGCCGGAAGGGGAAGCGGGAAGCGGAACGGAGTACGTCGCACCGCGCAATGAGCTGGAAACGAAGTTGGCGGCGATTTGGCAGGAGGTGCTGGGGCTTGCGAAGGAGATTGGCGTTCACGACAACTTCTTCGACATTGGCGGCCACTCTCTGCGGGCGACGACGCTGGTCAGCAAGATTCATAAAGAGTTGAACGTGGATCTGCCGCTGCGCGACGTGTTCCGCCATTCCACGATCGAGAGCATGGCGGCCGCCATTTCCCGGCTGGATGAGCAAACATTCGTTGCCATTCCGATGGCGGATGACCGAGAGGTGTACCCGCAATCTTTTGCTCAAAAACGTCTCTTTATCCTGAATCAACTGGAAGGCGCGGAGCTTAGCTACAACATGCCGGAAGCGATGCTGCTGGAGGGTGCTTTAGACCGGGCAAGGTTCGAAGAAGCGTTCCGTAAGCTCGTGGCGCGGCATGAAATGCTGCGCACCGGGTTCGAAATGGTGGATGGCGAAGCATCGCAGCGGATTTACCAGGACGTGAATTTTGCCGTGGAGTTCTATCGAGCGGATGAGCAAGAGGCCGAAGAGACGGTTCGCCGTTTCGTCCGTCCGTTTGACTTGGCGAAGCCTCCGCTGCTGAGGGTAGGCCTTGTTGAGCTGGCTCCGGAACGCCATATTCTAATGTACGACATGCATCATATTATTTCCGACGGCGTCTCGATGGAAATCTTTGTTGAAGAATTCGTCCGCTTGTACGGCGGCGAGCAATTGGAGCCTCTGCGCATTCAGTACAAAGACTACACCGTTTGGCAGCATTCGCAGGAGCAGAAGGAACGGCTTCAGCGTCAGGAGGCGTATTGGCTGGACATGTTCCAAGGCGAGCTTCCGGTGCTGGAAATGCCGACCGACTATCCGCGTCCGGCCGTGCAGAGCTACGAAGGCCAAACGCTGGAGTTTTTCTTTGACGCTTCGAAAACCGACGGCCTGAAGCAGCTGGCCTCGGAAACGGGCACGACGCTGTTTATGGTGCTGCTTGCGGCGTATAACGTCCTTCTGCATAAATATTCAGGTCAGGAAGACGTGATCGTCGGTACGCCGATTGCCGGAAGGAATCATGGAGATGTGCAGCCGTTGATCGGGATTTTCTTAAACACGCTGGCTATCCGCAGTTATCCGGCTTCGGAGAAGACATTCCTGTCATACCTGAACGAAGTCAAAGAAACGACCCTCCACGCCTTCGAGCATCAAAACTATCCGTTCGAAGAATTGGTGGACAAGGTGCAAGTCACCCGTGATTTAAGCCGCAATCCGCTCTTCGACACGCTGTTTACGATGCAGAATACGGAGAACGAGGAATTTGAGCTGGAAGGGCTTCGCCTGATTCCTTATCCGAGCGCACTGGATACCGCGAAGTTTGATATCAGCTTGGATGTGGGCGAGGAGAACGGCGGCTTGGATTACAGCTTCGAATATGCGACGGCTCTCTACAAAAGGGAGACGATCGAACGGCTGGCAAAACATTACGAGCAGCTGCTCGTAACGATCGTAAGGCGTCCGGATGCGAAGATCGCCGAGCTGAACTTGCTGACGGCAGAGGAAAAAGAACAAATTCTCGGCGCGTTCCACCCGGCGCAGCCGGAAGCGGCTCCTGCGGCCGCGTTCCACCGGCTGTTCGAGGAACAGGCGGAGCGCACGCCGGAAGCGGAGGCCGTCGTGTACGAGAACGACCGGCTGACGTATGCGGAGCTGAACGAGCGGGCGAACCGCTTGGCGGCCACGCTGCGTGCAAGCGGCATCGGCCGGGAGACGATCGTCGGCATTCTCGCCGAGCGTTCGGTGGACTTGCTGGTGGCCGTGCTGGCCGTCTGGAAAGCGGGCGGGGCGTATGTGCCGCTCGACCCGGATTACCCGGCGGAGCGCGTGCGGTTCATGCTCGAAGACAGCGGAGCGAAGGTGCTGCTGACGCAAACGCCGCTGCGAGAGCGTGGCGAAGCCTGGCTCGGCGAAGAGGAGCTGGCGGCGGTGCTGTACCTCGACGACGAAGCGTCGTACAGCGAGGAGCGGACGAATGCGCCGCTGGAAGCGGATGATCACTTGCACGAATGCCGTCCGGAGGACCTGGCGTACGTGATCTATACGTCGGGAACGACGGGCAAGCCGAAGGGCGTGATGATCGAGCACCGCAGCCTGGTGAACACGGCGGCGGGCTACCGGCGGGAGTACCGGTTGGATCAGTTCCCGGTGCGGCTGCTGCAGCTCGCAAGCTTCTCGTTCGACGTGTTCGTGGGAGATATCGCGCGGACGCTGTACAACGGAGGCACGATGGTGATTGTGCCGAAGGACGACCGGATCGATCCGTCTCGTCTGCACGACTGGATTGAGCGGGAGCGGGTCACCATCTTCGAATCGACGCCGGCGCTGATCGTGCCGTTCCTGGAGTACGTGCACGATCAGCAACTGGATATGAGCCGGTTGGAGCTGTTGATCACGAGCTCGGATAGCTGCAGCGTGGCGGATTACCGGACCTTGCAGGAACGCTTCGGCTCGTTGTTCCGGATCATCAACGCTTACGGCGTGACGGAAGCGGCGATCGACTCAAGCTTCTACGACGAGGAGCTGGCGAAGCTGCCGCAGACAGGCAATGTGCCGATCGGCAAAGCGTGGCTGAATGCGAAATTCTACATCGTGGACGCGCATCTGAACCCGGTGCCGGTCGGGGTGCTGGGCGAGCTGGTCATCGGCGGAGTCGGAGTGGCGCGCGGGTACTTGAACCGTCCGGAGCTGACAGAAGAGAAGTTCGTAGACAGCCCGTTCGCCGCGGGCGAGCGACTGTACCGCACGGGAGACTTGGCGCGGTGGATGGAAGACGGGAACGTGGACTTCATCGGCCGGATCGACAACCAGGCGAAAATCCGGGGGTACCGGATCGAGACGGGCGAGATCGAGTCGCAGCTGCTGCGGGTGGAAGGCGTGCGCGAAGCGGTGGTACTGGTTCGAAGTGACGCAAACGGGCAGAAGGCGCTATGCGCGTATTACACGCCGGATACCGGAGCGGAGCTGGCGGTGAACGATTTGCGCAGCGCGCTGGCGCAGGAGCTGCCGGGGTACATGATCCCGTCGTACTTCGTGGAGCTGGAGCGCCTGCCTCTGACGCCGAACGGAAAGATTGACCGGAAGGCGCTGCCAGCGCCGGAAGGGGAAGCGGGAAGCGGAACGGAGTACGTCGCACCGCGCAATGAGCTGGAAAGGAAGCTGGCCGCGATTTGGCAGGAGGTGCTGGGGCTTGCGAAGGAGATTGGCGTTCACGACAACTTCTTCGACATCGGCGGCCACTCCCTGCGAGCGACGACGCTGGCGGGCAAGGTATTTAAGGAATTAAACGTTAACCTGCCGCTGCGCGACGTATTCCGCCACTCGACGATTGCGGCGATGGCCGAGGCGATCGCCCGGATGGAACGGCGGGAGCATGAGGCCATTCCTCAAGCGGAGGAGAGAGAGTACTACCCTCTGTCCTCCGCGCAGAAACGGCTGTTCATTCAGCACACGCTGGATGGAGCGGATCAGCTTTACAACATGCCGGAGCTGGTGCAGGTGGAAGGCGAGTTTGATTTAGACCAGTTGGAAGCCGCCTTGCGGAAATTGATAACACGGCATGAATCGCTGCGCACCGGTTTTGAAATCGTGAAGGCCGAAGCGGTTCAGCGGATTTACCCGCAGGTCGAGTTTGCTATCGAGCATCATCAAGCGGATAAAGAGGATGCGGCTCAAATCGAGCAGATCGTCCGCAGCTTCGTTCGTCCGTTTGATCTCGGCAAGCCGCCGCTACTGCGCGCCGGGGTCATCGAGCTGGAGCCGAACCTGCATATTCTCCTTTTCGACATGCACCATATGGTGTCCGACGGCGTATCGATGGCGATTGTGATCGATGAGTTCTCGAGTTTCTACGCCGGGGAAGAACTGCCGCCACTGCGCATTCAATACAAGGATTATGCCGTTTGGCAGCAGTCGAAGGCCCACCGAGAGCGGATCGGGCGGCAGGAAGCGTACTGGCTGCAAACCTTCGAAGGCGAGCTGCCGACGGCGGACCTGCCGATGGACTACGAACGGTCTGCGGCTCGCAGCTACGAAGGCGCGCATCTGGAGTTCGACGTCGAAGCTTCTCTCTCTGCGCGGTTGCGCGAATTGGCGGCCGAGCGTGAAAGCACGCTGTTCATGGTGCTGCTTGCGGCTTATACCGTGCTGCTGTCCAAGTACAGCGGGCAGGAGGACTTGGTCGTGGGCACACCGGTGGCGGGAAGAACGAACGCCGATTTGGAACCGGTCATCGGGATGTTTGTCAATACGCTGGCGATCCGCAATCGTCCGTCGGGCGACAAAACGTTCTTGTCTTACCTGGAAGAAGTGAAGGAAACGGCTTTGGGTGCTTTCGAGAACCAGGATTATCCATTCGAGGAGCTCGTGGAGCGTTTGAATGTGAAGCGGGAGCCGGGCCGCTTCCCGCTGTTCGATGCCGTTTTCGACTTGCAAAATATCGAAGAACGAGACGCCGAGCTGGAAGGGGTCAGCCTGAAGACTTACGAGCTTGACCATTTGGAAGAAGCGAAGTTCGATCTGACGCTGTTTATGTATGAAAACAACGGGGCGCTGAGCGGGGGCTTCTTCTACGCCACCAAGCTGTTCAAAGAAGCGATGATCCGCACCTTGACCGAGGATTACCTGCGGGTACTGTCTCAAATTGCGGAAAATCCACAACTCGAGCTAAGCCGGATTGAATGTCATAAACCGGCGGCAGGCGCAAAGAGTGCCGTCGATACGATCGAATTCGCGTTCTAATCCTACAAGCGCGCCTCCGCCGTCAAGCGAAAGCGGCGCGCATCCCAAGGAAGACGGCGAACAACGTCCAAGCCCGTAAACGCGCAGGCCGAAAGCAAGCTTTTTCGGACCTGCGCCGGGGCATGCGGTCACTTCATTTTTAGGGGAGGTACAAATGAAATCTTTGTTTGAAAAGGAAGAACGGTACTGGAGCGGCAAGTTTGACGCCGATGACAGCCTGAGCTTCCTTCCCTACAGTCAATCCTCCAAATTATCCGCCGACGGGGAAGCTGCGGCCGAGCCGGGCTTGCTTCACCGTACTCTGCCGAGCGAACTCTCGGAGAGAATCATTTGCCTCGCCAACGGTTCGGATTTGGCTTTGTACATGATTGTTTTGGCAGGAGTAAAAAGCCTGCTGTTCAAATATACCGGGCGGGACCAAGTGCTGGTCGGCATGCCTTCTTATAGCGCAGACCCCGACGGGACTCCGCCGCCGCATGACATCTTGGTGATCAAGACGTCCGTAAGCCGCCAGACTACGCTGAAAACGCTGCTTGGGGGCATCAAAGCCTCCATCGGCGAGGCGCTGGAGCATCAGCACCTGCCTTTTCGGAAAATGGTGGAGCCGCTCCATCTGGACTATACGGGGGACGGCCTCCCGGTCGTCAACACCGTCGCATCCTTCGCCCCGATTCATCCGGAACCGCTGGGTAACCGGGTGGCGGCCGATACGGTTTTTCGCTTCGACCGCCAAAACCACTCCATCGAGCTGGAAATAAGCTTTGACGGGCAGCGGTACGAGCGGGCATTTGTGGAACAGGCGGCCGACCATCTTGTTCGGCTGCTGTCCGTGCTTTTATTTCAGCCGGATCTGGAGCTCGGACAAGCCGATGTGTTGTCCCCAGACGAGAGGGAGACGCTGCTGAAGCGATTTAATGACACCGAAGCCGGGTTCGAGCGGGGGAAAACGATTTACGGCTTGTTCGAAGAACAGGCGGAGCTTTACCCGGACAACGTGGCCGCCGTCATGAACGAGCGGCAGCTGACCTACCGCGAGCTGAACGAGCGATCCAACCGCCTTGCGCGGAAGCTGCGGGAGACGGGAGTAGAAGCGGACCAGCTGGTAGCGATTCTGGCCGAACGCTCGCTCGATATGGTTGTCGGCATTCTGGCGATTCTCAAAGCGGGCGGAGCATACGTGCCTGTCGATCCCGACTACCCGGAGGAGCGCATCCGCTTCATGATCGAGGATTCGGGCGCGCCGTTATTGCTGATTCAAAAGCATCTGCACGAGAAGACCGACTTTGCAGGAACGCGCCTCGAATTGGACGATTTCGTTTGGGGCGACAGAGGGGCGGACTCCGCCGATGCGCTGGACGCTTCGAACCTGGAGCCGATTTCCGGGCCGGGCAACCTGGCTTATGTCATCTACACGTCGGGAACGACCGGCAGACCGAAAGGAACGCTGATCGAGCATAAGAACGTTGTGCGGCTCCTGTTCAACGACAAGAACCTGTTCGACTTCGGGTCGTCCGACACGTGGACGCTGTTCCACTCGTTCTGCTTCGATTTCTCCGTCTGGGAAATGTACGGAGCGCTGCTGTACGGAGGCAAGCTGGTCATCGTACCGCCACTCACGGCGAAAAATCCGGCCGATTTCCTGGCGCTGCTGGGCCGCGAACAGGTCACGATTTTGAACCAGACGCCAACGTACTTCTACCAGCTGCTGCGTAAGGTCTTGGCGGACCATCCGTACGATCTGCGGATTCGCAACGTCATCTTCGGGGGCGAAGCGCTGAGTCCGCTGCTGCTCAAGGGCTTCAAGACGAAGTACCCGGAGACGAAGCTGATCAATATGTACGGCATTACCGAGACGACGGTTCACGTTACGTATAAGGAAATTACGTGGGTCGAAATGGAGGCGGCGAAGAGCAATATCGGCAAGCCGATCCCGACGCTGAGCGTGTACGTCCTTGATGAAAACCGCCGCCCTGTGCCGATCGGCGTAGCGGGCGAAATGTATGTGGCCGGGGAAGGCCTTGCGAGAGGATACCTGAACCGCCCGGATCTGACGGCGGAGAAGTTCGTCGATTCCCCGTTTGCGGAGGGGGAGAAACTGTACCGCTCGGGCGACTTGGCGGCTTGGCTGCCGGACGGCAACATCGAATACCTGGGCCGGATCGATCATCAGGTGAAAATCCGTGGGTACCGGATCGAGCTGGACGAAATCGAGACGCAGCTGCTGAAGATCGCCGCCGTGCAAGAAGCCAAGGTGCTCGACCGCGACGACGCGAACGGCCATAAGCAGCTTGTCGCTTATTACGTCGCGGAAACGAGGCTGGCGGCGCATGAACTCAAGGAGGAGCTCGCCAAGCAGCTCCCGGGGTATATGATTCCTTCGCACCTCGTGCAGCTTTCGCGGATGCCGCTGACCCCGAACGGGAAAATCGACCGCAAAGCGCTGCCCGCGCCGGAGGAAGCCGCGGCCGGAGGAGCGGAATATGTCGCGCCGAGAACGCTGCGCGAAATGAAGATCGCCCGCGTCTGGCAGGATACGCTTGGCGTTCCGCAGGTCGGCGTAAAGGATAACTTTTTTGAGTTGGGTGGCAATTCGTTAAGTCTGATGAGGCTCGTTCAAGCCGTTTACGATGAAACGGGCATCGAGATACCGCTGAACCGCCAATTCCACAATTTAACAGTTGAAGCCATGGCTTTCGGAGAGGGGGATCTGGGCCTGGATAAAGGGGGAGACTCCTTCATTAAGCTGAATAAAGCAGGAGATCTGAACGTGTTCTGCTTCCCTCCGGGCAGCGGCTTCGGCATCGGTTACCGAGAGCTCGCAAGCAGGCTCGACGGCCGATTCGTGCTCTACGGCATTGATTTTATCGACGATGCCGTCGATTACGAGGTCATGCTGAACCGTTATGTGGACGAGATCGTCCGCATCCAGCCGGAAGGACCTTACGTGCTGCTCGGCTACTGCTTCGGAGGCAACCTGACGTTCGAGGTAGCCAAAACGATGGAGAAAAGAGGGTATTCCGTAACGGACGTGCTCATGGTGGACTCGTGGATTAAGGACACGCTGACGCCTTCCGAAACGTCGGAGAAAGAGCTTGAAGAAACGCTTGCCGATTTCGACGAAGAAGAGAAGGAATTAATGAGCAACCTGCTCGTGCGGGAGCGGGTTCATCGGAAGGTCAAAGCGACCTTGGCGTACGAAGCGCAGCTTATTAATTCCGGCACGATCCCGGCCCGGATTTACGAACTGATTGCGAAGGACAGCGAAGCGTTCCGCCTGGAGCACCAATCGCCTTCCTGGCGGGGGGCAACGACGCAAGCTTACGCCGATTACCGGCTGGAGGGCGCGCACGAGGAATTGCTGGAACTCGCTCGCGTGGAAGAAACGGCCGTCGTCATCCGGGACATCTTAGAGCAAGTCAAGCGGCAGATCGAAGCGGAGGCTGGGGTACTGCATGGAAGCTGACCGCCAGCCGTCTGTTCTAGAACAAGGCACAGCGGCGCCCTCCAAGCGCCAAACCGCTTACGCCGCCTGGAAAGCGTTCCGCTGGCTGATGTCCTATGTAAGCCGTCACAAAGGCTGGATGATCGTCGGTATCTTGTCCGCGATTGCCGCCGCCGTTATTGAGATATGGATGGGAAGTTTGATCGAGCAGCTGACCACCCAGGCCGAGAAGGGGGCGGGGCCAATCGTTCTGCGAATCGTGTACACGGTCTTTGTGGTTATCTTGATCGGTGTGCCGGCGAAGTTTTTCATGAGCTTCGGCGTGGAGCGGAGCAGCGCCTCTGCGGTGCAGGATATCCGCAACCATGTCATGCGTCATATCGGCAAACTCCCGGTCTCCTACTTGGAAAAGCAGCACTCCGGCGACGTATTGTCGCGGATCAACAACGACCTGCAGCTGATCCAGCAGTTTATGATTCGGGACCTCGCCCAGTGGTTTTATCATCCGCTGGTGTTCATCGGCTGTTTCGCTTATTTGATCTACCTCCAATGGGAGCTGATGCTGTACAGCCTGCTGTTATTTCCCGTAGCGCTGCTGGTTTCCCAATGGATCGGCAAGCAGTTGGAGCGGTTGACGGAGGAAGCCCAGGCGAACATGGGTCGAATGAACGTCAACCTCCAGGATACGCTTGGGGGTATGCCTATTGTAAAAAGCTACCTGCTATCCGGCATGTTATCTCGCTCCTACCAAGTGCTGCTGCAATTGACGGCCCAAAAAAAGCTGGCCGTGAAAAAGCGGGAAGCCTGGGTCAACCCGCTGCTTTCCACGCTGATGATCAGCCCGATCATTTTCGCCGTCAGTTACGGAAGCTATTTGATCTACAAAGGGCAGCTAGGCGCGGGAGAGCTGATCGCCTTCCTGTACTTGCTGAATCTGTGTCTGGAGCCGCTGGAGCATATTCCCGAGCTCATCACGCGGACGTTCGAAATGGCCGGTGCCCTGAGAAGGGTCTCCGAAATCGTCGAGCAGCCGACCGAAACGGAAAATGGCCGTTCGCTTTCGAAAGCGAGCGCCGCCCCCATCGAGTTTCAGAACGTAACCTTCGGGTATGAGGAGAGCTCTCCGATCCTGCGGAATGTTAGCTTCTCGGTGCCGGAAGGGAGGACGATCGCGCTTGTCGGAGCGAGCGGTGGAGGGAAGAGCACGGTGTTTAAGCTTGTATGCGGCTTTTATCCGCTTCCGGAGGACCAGGGCGAGATCCGCGTGTTCGGCAGCCTGATCCACGGCGCCGATCCGGAGCAGCTTCGGTCGCATTTTTCCGTGGTAACCCAGGATTCATATTTGTTTAGCGGCACGATCGCTGAAAATATCGGCTACGGGCGGGAAGTAGCGTCGATGGACGAGATTATCGAAGCCGCCAAAGCCGCTCAGGCGCATTCCTTCATTATGCAGCTTCCCGACGGCTACCAGACGTATGTCGGAGAGCGCGGAGGCCTTTTGTCCGGCGGGCAGCGCCAGCGCATTGCAATGGCCCGGGCTTTTCTTAAGGATGCTCCCGTTCTGCTGCTGGACGAGCCAACGTCGGCTCTTGATCCGGAGTCGGAAAGCGCGGTTCAGGAAGCGCTGGGCGTATTGATGAAGCAGAGAACGACGATGGTTATTGCCCACCGGCTTTCTACAGTACAAAACGCCGACGAAATTTGGGTCATGGAACAGGGGAGTATTGTTGAAAAGGGCACTCATGAACAATTGCTGAAGATGAAGGGACTGTACGCCCAGTCGTACTATCAGGAATTTACCGAGTCTGCCGAACGCAGGGAGGTGGCGTACACATGAAAAAGGGCGGATGGCTCTCGCAAGTGAAAGAACTCGGCTACTTGCTGATGTTTATGAACCGCAAGCGCAAAACCCAGTACGCCATTGGCCTGGCCGTGACGGCGCTCACCCAGACATTGTTCCTGATCGCCTTCAGCTTGGTCGTACATAACTTGGTTGATTTCGCCGTGTCACGAGATACGTCCCTGATGGTGGAAGCCTTTATTATTTTGGGCGCGGCCTTGTTCCTGGAAAATGTGATTTCTCCCTGGTTCATTTACTTATACCAGCGCAGTGTCGAGTTGACTGTGCTGAATATCCGCGAACGTCTTTATGACAAGCTGTGCCGGGTGCGGCCGAGATTCCTGGAGCAGACGCACCATGGGGATTTGCTGTCGCGGGTGAACAACGACGTAACGACCGTTGAGTTTACATTCTCGCAGGTTTACTTCGTTTTGCTGCTTCAAGTTGTCTTTTGCATCGGCTCCATTGTCTCCATGGTGTTGATCGATTGGCGGTTTGCCGGCGTATCCTTCGTCATTCTGCTGCTGTCCTCCGTGGTCAGCCTGAAATTTGCGCGGGATATTCGCGCCTTGTCCGAACAAGGCTTGCAAACGCTCGGTAAAATGACCGAAAAATTCAAAGATTTTATGGGCGGCATTCAAATTGTGAAGCTGTTCCGCATCCGCACGATTTACGGCCAGTACGAGGCGTTGAACGAACAAATGACGCAGACGCTTCGGCAAACCGCGCAGAAGAACGGCATGCAGGCTGCGGTGAATCATTTTATCAGCTACGTCACGTTCTGCGGCATCATCGTCATCGGCAGTCTTCTTTATGCCTACGGACTGATGGGAATGGGAAGCGTCGCTGCCCTGGCAGTTCTGCAAGTGAATCTGACGCACGCCTTGTTGAACTTGGGGATGGTTCTGTCGATGACCCAAAATTCGATCGCGGGCGCTCACCGGATTCAAGAGGTACTAAGAGAGGAAGAGGAACCGGAGCGTTTGGGATCTCCTCACAGCGAGCTCGTGTCGGAGGCTGCGGTGGAGTTTCGCGATGTGGAATTTTCCTATCAGGCGGATAAAAAGGTGCTTGTCGACATCTCCATGCAGGTGTTTCCCGGCCAGGTCGCCGCTATCGTGGGGGCCAGCGGCAGCGGCAAAAGTACGCTGATCAAGCTGCTGCTCGGCTTTTATCCTGTGGACAGCGGAGAAATCCTGCTCCAAGGCAAACCGTTCGGCCATTACACGCTGGACGAAATCCGCAGGCAGATTGCATACGTTCCGCAGGAGCCGTTCTTGTTTACCGGCACGATTGAGGAAAACATCCGCTACGGCAACCCGGATGCAACGGATGAAGAAGTGATCGAAGCGGCCAAAGCGGCATACGCTCACCATTTCATTCAGGAACTTCCTGAACAGTATAAAACGCCGGCGGGAGAGAGAGGAGCGTCGTTGTCGGGCGGACAAAGGCAGCGAATTGCGATCGCCCGGGCGATTCTCAAAAACGCCCCGATTCTGCTGCTGGACGAAGCGACTTCCGCGCTGGATAACGAATCCCAGCATTGGGTACAGCAGGCCCTGAACGTGTTGATGAAGGGGCGCACCACCATTCTGATCGCCCACCGTCTCAGCACCGTGGAACATGCGGATTTGATTACCGTCATGAACCAAGGGACGGTCGTCGAGCGGGGCCGCCATCAGGACCTGCTGGCGCTCGGGGGTTATTACGCCCGGCTGTACGGCTAGACCCGCTTTACGGCGGGCGGCTTCCTGCTTGCGAATGCGACAGAGTCTTTTAGTAATCCAAGGTATGACTTTATAACCGGTAGTTACCAGAAAACGCAGACACGAAAAAGGGGACAGAGTCCGAAGGAGCCGTTCCGGGAATGGCCGCGCGGTTCTTCTAAGAGTGACTAAGTGACATCTAGGTACAAAGCCTATCTATAAAGAATCTCTAAACCGGGAGTGTGTCGATGTGAAAGAGAATACCAACGAGCAATATGGATTAACGCAAGCCCAGCGCCGAATATGGTTCATGGAAATTATGAATCCGGGAACGTCCATCACGATGCTTTCCGCGACCTACCAGATTACGGGCGAGATCAACACACAGCTTCTGGAGCAAGCGGCGGCAGAGATCGTCAAAACCTATGACGTTTTCCGAATCCGCATTAGCGGGGATTTGCAAAATCCAACGCAGTGGTTCGAAGAGCCGGAGAATGTCCAAGCTAGGATAAGCCGCCTCGAAATAGGCACAACCGAACAATTCTATGCTTGGGTGAAAGAAGTAAGCGAAAAACCGGCCAGCGTGTTCGACGAACACCTCTACCAATTTACGATTATCCATTTTGCGAACGGCCAAGTATGGCTCAATTTGACGGTAAATCATATTATCGCCGACGGCTTGTCCGTCAATGCTTTGCTGCATGCGGTGATGGAAAAATACCTGGAACTGCGCAAAGGCATCTCCAGCAGTTACCAGGCCCCTACCTATCTGGATTATATTTCCGCGGAGCGTGAATATGAGCAATCGCAGCGTTATCAAAAAGGCAAGGAATACTGGCTGACGAAGTACAACACTTTGCCTGAAACGACCGGCATTAAATCGTATCCGCCATTCTCGATCGGCAGCGAATCCAATAAACTGGCCATCACTTTGGACGGTTCCCGGTATGAACGCATTCTGGCCTTCAGCGAACAATATCAGGTCAGCTTATATACGTTATTTCTGTCCGCCATGTACGCCTTATTGTACAAGCTGACCGACAGCACCGATGTTCCGGTCGGCACGGTTTTCGCCAATCGCACCAGCAAGAAGGAAAAAGAAACGATCGGCATGTTCGTCAGCACCGTGGCTACGCGGATTCGTCTGAATCCAGACGGGCACGTGCTTTCCTTGATCCAAACGGTTTCCAAGGAAAATACGGCGGATCTGCGGTATCAGAAATACCCTTATAACCAATTGATCCAGGATTTACGCGAACAACACGGCCGCAACGATCTTTCGGGGCTGTTCCGCACGTCTCTGGAATATCTGCCTTTGAAAATCGTGGAGTACGAAGAAATCAAGGTACGCCTGGAGGCTCACTTCGCTAGGCACGAGATGGACGATTTGCTGCTGCGCTTCGACCATATGCTGAATGAAGGCCATGTAATTCTCCATGCTTCCTATCGTACCGGCCTGTTCGAGACGGCCGAGATTGATCGGATTATGGAACAGTATGTAACCGTTCTGGACCAGTTTCTTCAGACTCCCGAACTGCCGGTACGCGAGATTTCTCTGCTGAGCGATGAGGAGAGACACCGCATTCTCAACGTTTTTAACCCGCCGGTGGCAGGGCTGAGCGAGGGAGAAGCGTTTCATCGGTATGTTGAAAAGTTTGCCCGGGAAATTCCGGATCATCCGGCAGTCGTCTACATGGACAAACAGCTGACCTACGGCGAATTGAACGAACGCGCCGAGCGGCTGGCTTCTCTCCTTCGCGAACAGGGCGTGGGAAGGGAGACGATTACGGGGATCTGGGCGGAGCGTTCAGTGGAACTGCTGGTCGGGGTGCTCGCCGTTTGGAAAGCCGGCGGAGCCTATGTACCGCTGGACCCCGATTATCCGGCGGAGCGGATTGAGTACATGCTCAGCGATAGCGATGCATCGGTGCTGCTTACGCAGCGTCATCTGTTGGAGCGGGCCAGAGGTTGGTTGGCCGATGACCGGCTGAAGCTTCAAGCTGTCTATGCCATGGACGATGAACAGATTTATAACAGGGATGCCTTAGCCGTGGAATTTGAATCTGCCGGCAGCGCCCCACAAGACTTGGCTTATGTGATTTACACCTCGGGTACGACGGGACGCCCGAAAGGCGTCATGATCGAGCACGGTAGTCTCGTGAATACGGCGGATGCGTACCGTCGCGAGTACCGGTTGGATCAGTTTCCGGTGCGGCTGCTGCAGCTGGCCAGCTTCTCGTTTGACGTGTTCGTCGGAGACATCGCGCGGACGCTGTATAACGGAGGCACGATGGTGATTGTGCCGAAGGATGACCGGATTGATCCGAACCTCTTATACGGCTGGATTCGGGACCAAAACATTACGGTATTCGAATCGACGCCTGCGCTCATCCTGCCGTTCATGCAGCATATTTATGAAGAAGGGCTGGACGTTAGCTCCATGCAGTTGCTGATTACCAGTTCGGATGCTTGCAGTGTCACCGATTACCGATTGCTGCAGGAAAGATTCGGCGGACAATTCCGCATCATCAACAGCTATGGCGTTACCGAAGCGGCCATTGACAGCAGCTTTTACGGTGAGCCGCTGGATAAGCTGCCGCCGTCGGGGCATGTGCCGATCGGCAAAGCTTGGCTGAACGCCCGGTTTTACATTGTCGATGCCGCGTTAAAGCCGGTTCCTGTAGGGGTTCCGGGCGAGCTTGTCATCGGCGGCGCCGGGGTGGCGCGCGGGTACTGGAACCGTCCGGACTTAACCGCTGAGAAGTTTGCGGACAGCCCGTTTGTGCCGGGCGAACGTCTGTACCGGACAGGCGATTTGGCCCGCTGGCTGGAAGACGGCAACGTCGACTTCATCGGCCGGATCGACTATCAGGTGAAAATTCGCGGGTTCCGGATCGAACTCGGCGAAATTGAAACGGCCCTGCTGCGTTTCCCGGGCGTCAAGCAGGCTGTGGTGACCGACCGTACGGATGAGCAGGGGCAAAAGTATTTGTGCGGCTACGTCGCGGCGGATGCTTCCTTGCAGCTGAGCGATCTGCTGTCCCAATTGAAGCAAGAGCTGCCGGCCCATATGGTCCCGGCCCGGCTGGTGTCTCTTGATAAGCTTCCGCTCACGCCGAACGGCAAAATTGACCGTAAAGCGCTGCCTGAACCGACCGGAGAGGTAGAAGTAGGCCGTGAGTATGTGGCTCCTCGCACAACGCTGGAAACAAGACTTGCTCTCATTTGGCAGCAGGTGCTGGGTATTGCGCGAGTTGGAGTCCAAGACGATTTCTTTGACTTGGGTGGTCATTCCTTGCGGGCCTCCACGCTGGTTTCCAAGATTAGGAAAGAGTTGCAAGTCGAGGTTTCGCTGCGGGAAGTTTTCCGCTACACCACGATCGAACAGCTAGCCCAAAGAATCGGCGGTTTAAGGCAGCAGGAGACGTATGAGATTACAAAGGCGGCTGAGGCCGAGTACTATCCGGTTTCATCCGAGCAAAAGCGTCTGTACGTCCTGCGCCAGCTTGACGGGGCCGAGCGCAGCTACAATATGTCGGCGGCGCTTCTTCTCGAAGGCAAGCTGGACCGCACGCGCGTCGAGCACGCGTTCCGGGCGCTGATTCAGCGCCATGAGACGCTGCGTACCGGGATCGAGCAGGTTCAAGGCGAGCTTGTCCAGCGCATCTATGACGAGGTGGAGTTTGCTGTAGATTATTTCCAAGCGAGCGAGCGGGAAGTGGAGCAAGTGGTGGAAGCTTACTATCACCCGTTTGATCTGACCAAGCCGCCACTTCTCCGCATCGGCCTGATCGAAGTCGCCGAGGATCGCCACATTCTACTGTTCGATATGCACCATATCGTCTCGGACGGCATTTCGACAGCGCTGCTCTTCGACGAGTTCAGCCGCCTGTATCGGGGCGAGGAGCTGGCCCCGCTGCGCATTCAATACAAAGATTATGCCGTTTGGCAGCATTCCGAAGCTTACGGGCAGATGCTCCAGCCGCAGAAGGAGTATTGGCTGGAACA
The DNA here is from genome assembly GCF_038003485.1 of Paenibacillus sp. FSL H7-0703. Classification (NCBI taxonomy): domain Bacteria; kingdom Bacillati; phylum Bacillota; class Bacilli; order Caryophanales; family Paenibacillaceae; genus Paenibacillus; species Paenibacillus sp. FSL H7-0703. The sequence goes on from NZ_JBBOPF010000001.1 coordinate 4,120,518, forward strand.
GCTGTCGGGCGAGCTGCCGGTCTTGGAGCTGCCGACGGACTTCCCGCGGCCTGCGGTGCAAAGCTTTGACGGCCGAACCGTGAAGTTTTATATCGAGAAAGGTCGGACGGAGAAGCTGAAAGAGCTGGCGGCACGGACAGGGACGACCCTGTACATGGTGCTGCTGTCGGCTTACACCATCCTTATGCATAAATATTCGGGTCAGGAAGATCTGATCGTAGGAACGCCGATTGCTGGAAGAACGCAGGAAGAAGTGCAGCCGATCGTAGGGATGTTTATCAACACGCTGGCCATTCGCAGCCGTCCGGAGCGTTCCAAGCCGTACCTTACGTACCTGGAAGAAATCAAGGACATCACGCTCGGGGCTTTCGAACACCAAAATTATTTGTTCGAAGACTTGGTAGAAAGTCTTCACATTCCGCGCGCGACCGGCCGGAATCCGCTCTTTGACACGTTCTTCTCCCTACAAAATACGGAGAACGAGCAAATTGTCATCGAGGGGCTGGAGCAATCGTTTTATCCACTAGAAAACCAAACATCCAAGTTCGAGCTGCTCCTGGATATTTCGGAGCTGGACGGTCAGCTCGAATGCCGGTTGGAGTACGCTACGGCTCTGTATAAACAAGAGACCGCGGAGCGGTTCGCCAGACATTATGACAAACTGCTCGAAACCATCGCAGCAGCGCCGGACGAGGATATTGCCTCGCTGGAAATGCTCACGGAGGAGGAAATCCGCGAGCTGGTGCGCGGTTTCAACGATTCGGAGGCGGACTACCCGCGGCAGCAGACGATTCACGGCTTGTTCGAAGAGCAGGCGGAGCTTTACCCGGACAACGTGGCCGCCGTCATGAACGAGCGGCAGCTGACCTACCGCGAGCTGAACGAGCGATCCAACCGCCTTGCGCGGAAGCTGCGGGAGACGGGAGTAGAAGCGGACCAGCTGGTAGCGATTCTGGCCGAACGCTCGCTCGATATGGTTGTCGGCATTCTGGCGATTCTCAAAGCGGGCGGAGCATACGTGCCTGTCGATCCCGACTACCCGGAGGAGCGCATCCGCTTCATGATCGAGGATTCGGGCGCGCCGTTATTGCTGATTCAAAAGCATCTGCACGAGAAGACCGACTTTGCAGGAACACGCCTTGAATTGGACGATTTCGTTTGGGGCGACAGAGGGGCGGACTCCGCCGATGCGCTGGACGCTTCGAACCTGGAGCCGATTTCCGGGCCGGGCAACCTGGCTTATGTCATCTACACGTCGGGAACGACCGGCAGACCGAAAGGAACGCTGATCGAGCATAAGAACGTCGTGCGCCTCCTGTTCAACGACAAGAACCTGTTTGACTTCGGGCCATCCGACACGTGGACGCTGTTCCACTCGTTCTGCTTCGATTTCTCCGTCTGGGAAATGTACGGAGCGCTGCTGTATGGAGGCAAGCTGGTCATCGTACCGCCACTCACGGCGAAAAATCCGGCCGATTTCCTGGCGCTGCTGGGCCGCGAACAGGTCACGATTTTGAACCAGACGCCAACGTACTTCTACCAGCTGCTGCGTGAGGTCTTGGCGGACCATCCGTACGATCTGCGGATTCGCAACGTCATCTTCGGGGGCGAAGCGCTCAGTCCGCTGCTGCTCAAGGGCTTCAAGACGAAGTACCCGGAGACGAAGCTGATTAATATGTACGGCATTACCGAGACGACGGTTCACGTTACGTATAAGGAAATTACGTGGGTCGAGATTGAGGCGGCGAAGAGCAATATCGGCAAGCCGATCCCGACGCTGAGCGTATACGTCCTTGATGAAAACCGCCGCCCTGTGCCGATCGGCGTAGCGGGCGAAATGTACGTGGCCGGGGAAGGCCTTGCGAGAGGATACCTGAACCGTCCGGATCTGACGGCGGAGAAGTTCGTCGATTCCCCGTTTGCGGAGGGGGAGAAACTGTACCGCTCGGGCGACTTGGCGGCTTGGCTGCCGGACGGCAACATCGAATACCTGGGCCGGATCGATCATCAGGTGAAAATCCGCGGCTACCGGATCGAGCTGGACGAAATCGAGACGCAGCTGCTGAACGTCGAGGGCGTGGAAGAAGCGGTGGTGCTAGCCCGTCAGGACGGCGGGGGCGAGAAGGCGCTTGTCGCCTACTTTGTGGCGGACCGGACGCTGACGGTCAGCGAAATGAGAACCTCGCTGGCCCAGGAAATGCCGGGGTACATGATCCCGTCGTACTTCGTGCAGCTGGAGCGCATGCCGCTGACGTCCAACGGAAAAGTGGACCGCAAAGCGCTGCCGGAGCCGCAAGGCGGCTTGCAAACGGGCGTCGAATACGTAGCGCCGCGTAACCGGACGGAGTCCCAGCTTGTGAAGATCTGGGAGGAAGTGCTGGGCTACTCCGGCATTGGAGTCCTGGACAATTTCTTCGAGCTCGGAGGCCACTCCTTGCGGGCGACGAACCTTGTCAGCAAGATTCAGAAGGAAATGAACGTCGAACTTCCGCTGCGCGATGTGTTCCGCTATACGACGATAGAGTCGATGGCCGGGGCTATTGCCAGCTTGGAAGAAACGTGGCACAGCTCGATTCCGAAAGCGGAAGAGAAAGCGTACTATCCGGTTTCCTCCGCGCAAAAAAGGCTGTACGTCCTACACCAGCTGGATGGCTCGGAGCTGAATTACAACCTCCCGAGTGCCTTGCAGTTGGAAGGGGCTTTGAACGAGGCCAAAGTGGAAAAGGCGCTGACAACTTTGGTGGCCCGGCATGATATGCTGCGCACCGGTTTTGAAATCGTGAATGGGGAGCCGGTTCAGCGTATTCATCCGCTCGTAGCTTTCAAGGTCGAGAAGCTTCAAGCAAGCGAAGATCAGGTTGCGGCCATTCTTGAAGGCTTCATTCAGCCTTTTGACTTGACCCAGCCGCCTTTGCTGCGCGCCCTGCTGATCGAACTGGAGAAAGAGAAATTCCTGCTCGCGCTGGATATTCATCATATTGGTTCCGACGGCCTTTCCATGGACGTGCTGCTGCGCGAATTCGTGCGGCTTTACAATGGGGAAGAATTGCCGGAGCTGCGGATTCAATATAAGGATTACGCCGTTTGGCAGCAATCCGAGGAGCAGCGCCAGCGCATCAAACGGCAGGAGGAATACTGGCGCGGGGTATTCAGCTCCGAGCTTCCGGTTCTTGAGCTGCCTCTCGACTTCTCCCGCCCGGCCGTCCAGCAGTTTGACGGTCAAACGCTCACGTTTACGCTGGATGCGGAGAAAAGCGAAGCTCTCAAACGGCTTGCCGGCGATTCGGGGGCGACGCTGTACATGCTTCTGCTGGCTGCGTACTCTGTATTGCTTCATAAATACGCGGGACAGGAAGATATAGTGGTCGGCACTCCGATTGCCGCCCGTTCTCACGCCGACCTGCAGCCGATTATCGGCATGTTCGTCAATACGCTGGCCCTTCGCTTGGGTCCGGCGGCGGAGCGGACGTTCCTGGATTACTTGCAGGAAGTGAAGGAAACGACGCTTGGTGCCTACGAGCACCAGGACTATCCGTTCGAGGAGCTGGTGGAAGCTCTTCAGGTGAGCCGGGATTTAAGCCGGAATCCTCTGTTTGACACCATGTTTTCTTTGCAAAAACACGAAAGCTTGGATTTAACCATGGAAGGCTTGCAATGGTCGCTGTTCGACATCGAGGAAAAGACGGCAAAGTTTGATCTTAGCCTTGATATCGTGGAAGCCGATAACGAGCTGGTTTGCAAGATCGAGTACGCTACCTCGTTGTTTAGACAGGAAACGATGGTACGGCTGGCGGGTCATTACGAGCAGCTATTGGCGTCGATCCTGGCTCAGCCGGGTGCGCGGATTTCGGATTTGGATATCTTGACGGACAGCGAAAAGCATGATTTGCTGGTCGGGTTTGACGTGTCGTCTTCGGCTCTTGCGAAGCAACCCGCCGCAGAGGGTACAGGTTTGGAAGCGGATGAGTCGTGGGGAGAGAGAACGTTCCACGAGCTGTTCGAGGAGCAGGCGGAGCGCACTCCGGGAGCGCTGGCGGTTGTCTACGAAGACAGCAAGCTGACGTATGCGGAGCTGAACGCCAAAGCGAATCGTCTGGCGTATGCACTGCGGGCGCGCGGGGTGAAGCCGGAGCAGGTGGTCGGCATTCTGGCCGGCCGTTCGGCGGAGCTGTTGATCGGGGTGCTCGCCGTATGGAAAGCGGGCGGCGCTTATGTGCCGCTCGACCCGGACTATCCGGCGGAGCGGATCGAGTATATGCTCGCGGACAGCGGGGCGTCGGTGCTGCTCACACAGACCCGCCTGCTGGAGCAGGCGGAAGCTTGGCGCAGCGACGGAGCTCTAGTGCTGCAAACGGTGCTTGCGCTTGACGACGCCGCGACGTACAGCCTCGGAGCGGCTGTGGGCGTACAAGCTTTGGGCGAAGCAGGCGCAGAGGCGGAGGCTTTGGCTCAAGCGGAAACGGCTGCTGCCGAAACGTCCGCCACGGCAGAAGCTGAGAAGAACGTACTAGCGGCGGATCTCGCATCGAATCCGGCGAATGTGAACAAGCCGCGCGATTTGGCTTACGTCATCTACACCTCCGGTACGACGGGCAAGCCGAAGGGCGTGATGATCGAGCACCGCAGCCTGGTGAACACGGCGGCGGGCTACCGGCGGGAATACCGCCTGGATCAGTTCCCGATCCGGCTGCTGCAGCTAGCAAGCTTCTCGTTCGACGTGTTCGTCGGCGACATTGCGCGGACGCTGTACAACGGCGGCACCATGGTCATCGTGCCGAAGGACGACCGGATTGATCCAACCCGCCTCTACGGCTGGATTCGCGACTACGCCGTGACGGTATTCGAATCGACTCCGGCGCTGATCGTGCCGTTCATGGAGCATGTGCATGCCGAGGGTCTGGAGCTCAGCTTGATGCAGCTGCTGATCACAAGCTCGGATGCGTGCAGCGTAGCGGATTACCGCACCTTGCAGGAGCGCTTCGGCTCGCAGTTCCGTATTATTAACAGCTACGGCGTAACGGAAGCGGCGATTGACTCCAGCTTCTATGACGAGCCGCTGGAGAAGCTGCCGAAGACGGGCAGCGTGCCGATCGGGAAAGCGTGGCTGAACGCCAAGTTCTACATCGTGGATGCGAATCTGAAGCCGGTGCCGATCGGGGTGTTGGGCGAGCTGGTTATCGGCGGAGCGGGTGTGGCCCGCGGTTACTTGAACCGCCCGGATTTGACGGCGGAGAAATTCGTAGACAGCCCGTTCGCCGCTGGGGAGCGGCTGTACCGGACGGGCGACCTGGCGCGCTGGATGCCGGACGGCAACGTGGACTTCATCGGCCGGATCGACAACCAGGTGAAAATTCGCGGCTATCGGATCGAGCTTGGTGAGATTGAAGCGGCCATGAAAAATTTTGCCGGCGTGCGTCAAGCGCTTGTCATCGACCGGACGGACGAGCGGGGGCAGAAATATTTGTGCGGGTATGTCGTAGCGGATTCCAGCTTCGATCTGGAAGGGCTTGTGGCCCATCTGGACGCCGCGCTGCCTTCCCATATGGTGCCTTCGCGCATCATGTGCCTGGATCAAATGCCGCTTACGCCGAACGGGAAGATCGACCGTAAAGCGCTGCCTGTACCGGAAGGAAGCATTCGTGCCGAGGCTGCATACACGGCGCCTCGTACTCCTGCCGAGCAAGCACTTGCGTCGGTCTGGCAGTCGGTGCTGGGCGTGGATCAGGTCGGCACGATGGACAATTTCTTTGCGCTCGGCGGCGATTCGATCAAGGCCTTGCAGGTATCGTCCCGTCTTTTGCAAACGGGGTACAAGCTGGTCATGAAAGATTTGTTCCATTACCCGACGATTTCCGCCCTTAGTTTGCAGCTGCAAACGGCGGAGAGAACGGCAAGCCAGGCCGAAGTGACGGGAGAGGTCATCTTGACCCCGATTCAGCGCTGGTTCTTTGAACAAAATCCGGCCGACGTGCATCACAGCAACCAGGCGTTCATGCAGTTCTCCAAGCAAGGCTTTGACGAAGAAGCTTTACGCCAAGCGGTGCGTCAGCTTGTCGTGCATCACGATGCTCTCCGTACGGTTTACCGCCAAACCGAGAACGGCTATACCGCCTGGAACCGCGGCGCCGGGGAGAACGAAGCGCTGTTCGATCTGGAAGTTGTCGATTTCAAGGGAGTCGGCGACGTGAAAGAAGCGGTAGAGGCTAAGGCGAATGACATTCAAGCGAGCATCGATCTGGAAAACGGTCCGCTGGTGAAGCTCGGCTTGTTCCGCTGCGACGACGGCGACCACCTGCTCATCGCGATCCATCACTTGGTCGTAGACGGCGTATCCTGGCGGATTCTGCTTGAGGATTTTGCTGCCGGCTATGAGCAGGCGCTGCAAGGGCAGCCGATCCGTCTGCCGCTCAAAACGGATTCATTCCAAACGTGGGCGAAACAGCTCGCTGATTATGCGAACGGTCCGGCGATGGAAAGCGAGAGAGAGTATTGGCAGCATATCGAGCAATTGACCTATGAGCCGCTTCCGAAAGATTTTGAACAAGGCAGATCCAAGCTGAAGGACAGCGGGCTCGTGACCGTTCGCTGGACGGCGGAGGAAACCGAACAGCTGCTGAAGCAGGCACACCGTGCTTACCATACGGAAATGAACGATTTGCTGCTTGCCGCGCTTGGCCTCGCGGTACAAGCTTGGAGCGGCCGGGAACGCGTGCTGGTGAATCTCGAAGGCCACGGCCGGGAAGATATTTTGCCGGATGTGGACATTACGCGCACGGTAGGCTGGTATACAAGCCAATTCCCTGTCGTTCTGGAGCCGGGTCACGCCCAGGCGCTCGGTCATCAGGTGAAACAGGTTAAAGAAAGCTTGCGCCGCATTCCGAACAAAGGAATCGGCTACGGCATCCTGCGTTATTTGTCGGCGCCGCGTGACGGCGAGCGCTTCGCTTTGGAGCCGGAGATCAGCTTTAACTATTTGGGTCAGTTCGACCAGGATTACGAAAGCAGCGGCTCGAGGCCGTCTCCGTTCAGCCCGGGCTCCGATTCAAGCCCGAATGCAGTGATGGATTATGTCCTCGATATCAACGGTATGGTGTCGGAAGGAGTGCAGGAACTCACGATCCGTTATGGGGAAACCCAGTATAAACGGGAAACGGTAGAGCGCCTGGGCACCCTGCTTCATTCGAGCTTGCGTGAAATCATCAGCCATTGCGTATCGAAAGAGCGGCCGGAGCTTACGCCTAGCGACGTACTGCTTCAAGATGTGACGTTGGAGGAACTGGAGCGGCTGGCCGAACATACGGCGGCGCTCGGCGAACTGGAGAATGTATACACCCTGACTCCGCTGCAAAAAGGGATGTTGTTCCACAGCCTGCTGGATGCCGATTCGGAAGCTTACTTCGAACAGGTGACCTTCGATCTGTACGGAAGCCTGAATGTCGAAGCCTTCACCCAAGGATTGGATACGCTGGTGCAGCGGAATGAGGCGCTGCGGACCAACTTTATTACCGGCTGGAGAGACGAGCCGATTCAAGTGGTATTCCGCGAGCGGAAGTGTGAAGTGTACTTCGAAGATATTCGCTCGGTAAGCGATGAAGACCCGGAGAAGACGATAGCCGATTTCGTCAGCGCGGATAAAGCGAACAAGTTCGATTTGGCCCGAGGCTCTCTTATGCGCGTGACAGTTTTGCGCACGGGCGACGAGTCCTACCATGTGATCTGGAGTCACCATCACATTTTGATGGACGGCTGGTGCATGTCCTTCATGATCAAGGAAGTGTTCGACACCTATTTCGCGTTCCAGGAGAAGCGAACGCTGGAGCTTCCTCCGGTTACCTCGTACTCCCGGTATATCGAATGGCTGGAAGCTCAAGATGCCGTGAAAGCTTCGCGTTACTGGTCCGAGTATTTGGCGGGTTACGATCAGCAGACCAAGCTGCCCCAGGAGAAAACGCAGCTGAAGCAGGGCGCTTTTGAAACGGCTGAAATCGATGTGGAACTCAGCAAGGAACTGACCGGGCAAATCGAGCGGGTGGCGCGCCAGCAGCAGGTGACGCTCAATACGTTCATGCAGACCGTATGGGGACTGGTTCTGCAGGTATATAACAACAGCGAGGATGTCGTATTCGGCTCCGTCGTATCCGGGCGTCCGGCGGAAATTCCGGGCATCGAAAGCATGATCGGTCTGTTTATTAATACGATCCCGGTCCGTATTCAAGGCAAAGCCGAGGAGACGGTAGCCGATATCTTGAGAAAAACCCAGGATCAAGCGCTGGCATCGGGAGCTTACGAAACGTTCCCACTGTTCGAAATTCAGTCGCTGAGCGAGCAAAAGCGCGACTTGATCAACCATATCATGGTCTTTGAAAATTATCCGATGGAAGAACAGATTGAGCAGGTCGTCGGCGGAGATAAAGAAGCGCTGAAAATCGGTAATATCCAGTCGCCGGAGCAAACGAACTACGACCTAGACATTACCGTCATTCCGGAAGAGCATATTTTGCTGCGGTTTACGTACAATGCGCTGACGTTCAGAGAGGAAGACATCAGGCTGATCCACGGTCATTTTGCCCGGGCACTGGAGAAGGTTGCGGCTAACCCGAACATCCGCGTGAATCAGTTGGAGCTTTTGACGGCGGCGGAAAAAGAGCAAATTCTTGGCGTGTTTAACCCGGCGCAGCCGGAAGCGGCTCCTGCGGCCGCGTTCCACCGGCTGTTTGAGGAACAGGCGGAGCGCACGCCGGAAGAGGCGGCCGTCGTGTACGAGAACGACCGGCTGACGTATGCGGAGCTGAACGAGCGGGCGAACCGCTTGGCGGCCACGCTGCGTGCAAGCGGCATCGGCCGGGAGTCGATCGTCGGCATTCTCGCCGAGCGTTCGGTGGACTTGCTGGTGGCCGTGCTGGCCGTCTGGAAAGCGGGCGGGGCGTATGTGCCGCTCGACCCGGATTATCCGGCGGAGCGCGTGCGGTTCATGCTTGAAGACAGCGGAGCGAAGGTACTGCTGACGCAAACGGCGCTGCGAGAGCGTGCCGAAGCCTGGCTCGACGAAGAGGAGATGGCGCTGGCGGCGGTGCTGTACCTGGACGACGAAGCGTCGTACAGCGAGGAGCGGGCGAATGCGTCGGTTGTCTCCGGCAAGCTGACGGATGCTGTGGACGACGGCGATGAGAGCCATCAGCATGTTGGCACCGACAGCTTCCATGAAGCCCGTCCGGAGGATCTGGCGTACGTGATCTATACGTCGGGAACGACGGGCAAGCCGAAGGGCGTGATGATCGAGCACCGCAGCCTGGTGAACACGGCGGCGGGCTACCGGCGGGAATACCGGTTGGATCAGTTCCCGGTGCGGCTGCTGCAGCTCGCAAGCTTCTCGTTTGACGTGTTCGTGGGAGATATCGCGCGGACGCTGTACAACGGAGGCACGATGGTGATTGTGCCGAAGGACGACCGGATCGATCCGTCTCGTCTGCACCACTGGATTGAGCGGGAGCGGGTCACCATCTTTGAATCGACGCCGGCGCTGATCGTGCCGTTCCTGGAGTACGTGCACGAGCAGCAACTGGATATGAGCCGGTTGGAGCTGTTGATCACGAGCTCGGATAGCTGCAGCGTGGCGGATTACCGGACCTTGCAGGAACGCTTCGGCTCGTTGTTCCGGATCATCAACGCATACGGCGTGACGGAAGCGGCGATCGACTCAAGCTTCTACGACGAGCCGCTGACGAAGCTGCCGCAGACAGGCAATGTGCCGATCGGCAAAGCGTGGCTGAATGCGAAATTCTACATCGTGGACGCACATCTGAACCCGGTGCCGGTCGGGGTGCTGGGCGAGCTGGTTATCGGCGGAGTCGGAGTGGCGCGCGGGTACTTGAACCGTCCGGAGCTGACGGAAGAGAAGTTCGTAGACAGCCCGTTCGCCGCGGGCGAGCGGCTGTACCGCACGGGAGACTTGGCGCGGTGGATGGAAGACGGCAACGTGGACTTCATCGGCCGGATCGACAACCAGGCGAAAATCCGGGGGTACCGGATTGAGACGGGCGAGATCGAGTCGCAGCTGCTGAGTGTAGGTGGCGTGAAGGAAGCGGTCGTCGTCGTCAGGGAAGATCAAGAAGGTCAGAAAGCTTTGTGCGCTTATTATACAGCAGAAGAAGGCTTGACGGCGGCAGACCTGAAACGGGCGATTGCCAGTGAGCTGCCGGGGTACATGATCCCGTCGTACTTCGTCGAGCTGGAGCACCTGCCTCTGACGCCGAACGGGAAAATCGACCGGAAGGCGCTGCCGGCGCCGGAAGGTGGAGCAGGCGGAGGCCGTGAATACGTGGCGCCGCGCACCGAACTTGAGGCGAAGCTGGCCGCCATTTGGCAGGATGTGCTTGTTCGGGAGAAGGCGGTAGGCGTAACGGACAACTTCTTCGACCTCGGAGGACACTCCCTGCGGGCGACGACGCTTGTCAGCAAAATGCATAAGGAGCTAGGCGTTGAATTCCCGCTTCGCGACGTATTCCGCTACTCGACGGTTGAGGAAATGGCCGCGGCTATGGAGCGGCTGGAGATCGGCTCGTTCACGGCTATTCCGACTGCGGAACCTAGCGAGTATTATCCGCTCTCTTCTGCTCAGAAACGTCTCTATATCTTGAACCAGCTGGAAGGAGCCGAGCTGAGCTACAACATACCGGGAGCTATGCTGCTAGAAGGGGAGCTCGACCGGCAGCGGTTTGAAGAAGCGTTCCGCGGGCTCGTAGCTCGTCATGAAACGCTGCGTACCGGTTTTGAGATGGTAAAAGGCGAAGCAGTTCAGCGGATTTACGAAGAAGCCGCCTTCCAGGTGGAATATGTGCAGATCAGCGGGGAGCAGGCGGAAGAAACGGTGCGCCAATTCGTTCGTCCGTTTGATCTAGCGAAGCCGCCACTTCTGCGGGTAGGCCTTGCCGAACTGGCGCCGGACCGGCACATTTTAATGTTCGATACGCATCATATCGTATCTGACGGCGTTTCGATTGACGTACTGATCGAAGAGTTCGTCCGCTTGTACAGCGGGGAGCAGTTGGAGCCGCTCCGCATCCAGTACAAAGATTATGCGGTATGGCAGCAATCGGACGAGCAGAAAGCTCAGCTTGCCAAGCAGGGAGCCTACTGGCTCGACATGTTCCGCGGAGAGCTGCCGGTTTTGGAATTGCCGACGGACTATCCGCGCCCGGCTATGCAGAGCTACGAGGGCCGCACGCTGCAATTGTTTATGCATAGCGAGAAAAGCGAGGGTCTGAAACGGCTTGCAGCCGAGAACGGCGCAACGCTTTACATGGTTCTGCTTGCTGGTTATACAATATTATTGCATAAATATACAGGGCAAGAAGACGTGGTGGTCGGTACGCCGATTGCGGGAAGAAATCACAGCGACGTTCAGCCGCTGATCGGGATGTTCGTCAATACCCTGGCCATCCGCAGTTATCCGGCTGCCGGTAAGACGTTCCTTGACTACTTGAAGGAAATCAAGGAGACGACGCTGGGCGCTTTTGAACATCAGAATTATCCGTTTGAGGAACTGGTGGATAAGGTGAACGTGGCTCGCGATTTAAGCCGCAATCCGCTGTTCGATACGATGTTTGCTTTGCAGAATACAGAGAATTTGGAAATCCAGCTTCCCGGACTCCATTTGTCGACGTATGCCAGCGAAGAAATTGTTTCTAAATTCGATCTCAGCTTGGACGTAACGGAGATCGAGGAAGGCTTGGAATATCTGTTTGAATACGCCACTGCTCTTTATAAAACCGAAACGGTGGAGAAATTGGCCGCTCACTACTTGCAGCTGCTTGAATCTATTCTCCGCAACCCGTCGGCGACTATTGCCGAGTTGGGTATTTTGACACCGGCGGAAAAAGAGCAAATTCTCGGCGCGTTTAACCCGGCGCAGCCTGAAGCGGCTCCTGCGGCCGCGTTCCACCAGCTGTTTGAGGAACAGGCGGAGCGCACGCCGGAAGAGGCGGCCGTCGTGTACGAGAACGACCGGCTGACGTATGCGGAGCTGAACGAGCGGGCGAACCGCTTGGCGGCGACGCTGCGCGCAAGCGGCATCGGCCGGGAGACGATCGTCGGCATTCTCGCCGAGCGTTCGGTGGCCGTGCTGGTGGCCGTGCTGGCCGTCTGGAAAGCGGGTGGGGCATATGTGCCGCTCGACCCGGATTACCCGGCGGAGCGCGTGCGGTTCATGCTTGAAGACAGCGGAGCGAAGGTACTGCTGACGCAAACGCCGCTGCGAGAGCGTGCCGAAGCCTGGCTCGGCGAAGAGGAGCTGGCGCTGGCGGCGGTGCTGTACCTGGACGACGAAGCGTCGTACAGCGAGGAGCGGACGAATGCGCCGCTGGAAGCGGATGATCACTTGCACGAATGCCGTCCGGAGGACCTGGCGTACGTGATCTATACGTCGGGAACGACGGGCAAGCCGAAGGGCGTGATGATCGAGCACCGCAGTCTGGTGAACACGGCGGCGGGCTACCGGCGGGAATACCGGTTGGATCAGTTCCCGGTGCGGTTGCTGCAGCTCGCAAGCTTCTCGTTTGACGTGTTCGTGGGAGATATCGCGCGGACGCTGTACAACGGAGGCACGATGGTGATTGTGCCGAAGGACGACCGGATCGATCCGTCTCGTCTGCACCACTGGATTGAGCGGGAGCGGGTCACCATCTTCGAATCGACGCCGGCGCTGATCGTGCCGTTCCTGGAGTACGTGCACGAGCAGCAACTGGATATGAGCCGGTTGGAGCTGTTGATCACGAGCTCGGACAGCTGCAGCGTGGCGGATTACCGGACCTTGCAGGAACGCTTCGGCTCGTTGTTCCGGATCATCAACGCATACGGCGTGACGGAAGCGGCGATCGACTCAAGCTTCTACGACGAGGAGCTGGCGAAGCTGCCGCAGACAGGCAATGTGCCGATCGGCAAAGCGTGGCTGAATGCGAAATTCTACATCGTGGATGCGCATCTGAACCCGGTGCCGGTCGGGGTGCTGGGCGAGCTGGTCATCGGCGGAGTCGGAGTGGCGCGCGGGTACTTGAACCGTCCGGAGCTGACGGAAGAGAAGTTCGTAGACAGTCCGTTCACCGCGGGCGAGCGGCTGTACCGCACGGGAGACTTGGCGCGGTGGATGGAAGACGGCAACGTGGACTTCATCGGCCGGATCGACAACCAGGCGAAAATCCGGGGCTACCGGATCGAGACGGGCGAGATCGAGTCGCAGCTGTTGCGGGTGGAAGGCGTTCGCGAAGCGGTGGTGCTGGTTCGAAGTGACGCGAACGGGCAAAAAGCACTGTGCGCGTACTACACAACGGATGGCGAACTGACGGCGGCAGACCTGAAACGGGCGATCTCCAGCGAGCTGCCGGGTTACATGATCCCGTCGTACTTCGTCGAGCTGGAGCTTCTGCCTCTGACGCCGAACGGGAAAATCGACCGGAAGGCGCTGCCGGCGCCGGAAGGGGGAGCAAGCGCAGGCCGCGAATACGTGGCGCCGCGCACCGAACTGGAGGCGAAACTGGTCGCCATCTGGCAGGACGTGCTCGGGCCGGTCACGATTGGCGTGACGGACAACTTCTTCGACCTCGGCGGGCACTCCCTGCGGGCGACGACGATGGTCAGCAAGGTGCACAAGGAGCTGAGCGTGGATCTGCCGCTGCGCGATGTGTTCCAGCACTCGACCATCGAAGCGATGGCCGAAGCGATCAGCCAATTGGAGCGGCAGGAACACCTCTCCATTCCGGTTCTGGATAAGAGGGATTACTATCCGCTTTCCTCCGTGCAAAAACGGCTGTACATCCAGCAGCAGATGGAAGGCGCCGAGCTTAGCTACAACATGTCCGGCATGACGGTTCTCGTCGGGCGCTTGGAACGGAATCAATTCGAGGCGGCGCTCAAAGGATTGATAGCTCGTCACGAAATTTTGCGAACCGGCTTCGAGTTGGTCGACGGCGAACCGGTACAACGGATTTATCCGGACTTGAAGTTTGCCGTCGAGTATACGAAAGCGACGGAAAGTGAAACGAAGAGCATCGCAGACGGCTTTGTGCGCGTCTTTGATTTGGAGCGGCCGCCGCTGCTGCGTGTGGGCTTAGTCGAATGGGAAGCGGAACGGCATCTGCTCATGCTGGACATTCATCATATCGTCACGGATGGCATGTCGATGGGCATCTTCGTCGAAGAGCTGCTGCGCCTGTATAACGGCGAGACTCTGGAACCGCTTCGGATTCAATACAAGGAATTCGCCGCTTGGCAGCAGTCCGAACCTGTAAAAGAGCGGCTGAAACGTCAGGAAGTCTACTGGCTGGACGTGCTGGAAGGCGAACTGCCGACGCTTGAACTGCCTACGGACTTTGTCAGACCTGCCGCTCGCAGCTTTGAGGGAGATGTGCTGCCTTTCAGCATCGACAAGCAGATGACCGACAGCTTGCAGCGCATCGCCGATGAGAACGGTGCCACCCTTTATATGGTGTTATTGGCGGCCTATTCAATCCTGCTCAGCAAGTACTCAGGACAAGAAGACTTCATTGTAGGCATACCGGTTTCGGGCCGCACACATGCCGACCTGGAGCCGCTCATCGGAATGTTTGTCAACACTTTGGCGATTCGCCATTATCCGTCCGGGGAGAAGATGTTCCTCGCTTACTTGAACGAAGTCAAAGAAACGATGCTGGGGGCCTACGACCACCAGGATTATCCGTTCGAGGAGCTTGTGAAAAAGCTGCAGGCGCCGCGAGATCAAAGCCGCAATCCTGTATTCGATGTCATGTTTGTTCTGGAAACCAAGGAAGATAATGTTCAAAGCTTCGGGGATATCAAGATCGAATCTTATCCGGAAACTCATACGGTTTCCCAATTTGATCTTACCTTGGTCATTTCGTTGCTGGATGAGGGAATGAACGGGCAGTTTGAATATGCCACCAAGTTGTTTACGCGCAATCTGATCGACAATTTCGCTCAGGACCTGCTCGTGATCATCACCCAAATTTGCGAACAGCCTTCGGTGCTGTTGAAGGATATTTCCCTGAACGGGCAATCCGAACAGGAGCAAGATGTGCTAGAGGCCATTGATATTATTTTCTAATCCCTTACCCGGCTTGGGTGTATGCCGTATTTCTCTCGGTACGCATCCTGCCGGGTGTTTTTTTCCAAATGAAAGGGAAAAATCCACCACAGGAATCTGACGTCAAGTGCCGCTGAGCAACTTTTTCGATTTATTGGAAAATCGACAAAACACAACAGAAATCGTAGTTTACCTTTGGCATACTAAGAATCAAACCATTCCATAAGTTCATTATTTAAAGAATGAAGTAAAATCAAGCTATCATTCGAACAAAAAAAGAGAATTAATAAACTAGCTAGAGATATAATGGCACAGCACTTCTTGAACTCTCACGAACTACAGGGCGGTTAGTTCAAATATATGGACAATGGACTAAAGATGGACAAATTATTAGAGATAATTCTTTGAAAAAGAAAATTGATCATTTAAGCACGTTATATGTGACATTCAGTATATTGAGGAAATGGTTATGAAAATTATATTATCGTAATAGTACAAGTTTCCAACTTTCTCTTTATGGTAATTTGTGGTGGTTTCAGACTTTTTATTTTTCGTGTTTATCAGGTGCTCTGGCAAACGCAGTAAAATCAACAAAATTGGTTCACGACTTTTTTATCACCTGACAACTAATTGTTCAGTTACATTAAAGTTGGTATCTTAACATTATAGTGGGTTCTGATCTTTTAAAACCGGTTGTCCTAGTTTAGGATGACCGGTTTTTTTAGTTGCTGATGTCAGAAGAAAATAATGTTTTAGACTGAGAAAATAAAGTATTAGACTGCCGATGCTTCATTAAGCTAACGGGCAGGATAGTTTAATAACATATCGAATTTTTTAAGAGTGTAAGGGTATACGAGGTGAGACTTTGCTTAACTGAAGCGTGAAGTAGAGGTAATCAAAAAGGAGATACCCAGATGGAAACAAATCAAAATATTCGTTTAGCAATCGAAGAATCTATACAGTTCCTTGAATCTACTCCCCATTTGGGGATGACTCACGGCGAGTGCAGCCGTCGAAAATGGGATGGAGCTTGGTGGCATATGGCTGCTCTTTATGAAATGGGAGAGGTGAAACTAATTCCCGAGTCTGCTATTGTCGGAGCAAAATATTTACTCGAAACTCAGGTCTGGCCGACCTTCATCATATCCGCCGATGACCATCCAACAAGTGAAAGTGATAAGATGAAGATGGATTGCTGCCATTGTGAACTTGCCGTATACTATATGATTCTAATGGCGTATGGCTGTGATTTGGACAAGGAACTGCCTTGGATTCGCGAATGGCTCTTAAAGCATCAGTTACCTGATGGCGGGCTGAACTGCGACCCTGAAGCTTATACTCATTCTAAAAAGAGCTCTATTGTTTCAACACTTCCTCCGCTTGAAGCTATCTTATGGCATACAGACAAATTTCAATATGTAAAATGATTGTCTAAACACTGATTGAAGCCGTAAAATGGGAAGCAAAAGAAGAGGTCTTTGTTGAGGCAACTCAATAAACCATGAGGCTGCCGTGGATTGAATGGCAGCCTTGTTACGCTAACGGGCAGGATAGTTGAAAATGTAAAATCCGTGTCAGAGATAACGCTATTGACAATTCATCTACTACGTGATACTTTATAGCGGTAGTAAGTAACACTGCATACCGGTTATACAGAATAGCAAGGAGTGATTGTGCTGGAAAACCTAACGGAAATGCTCAAAGGCGTGCTTGAGGGCTGTATCCTTGAAATTATAAGCCGCAAAGAAACCTACGGCTACGAAATCACGCGGCGGCTGAACGCCCTCGGCTTCACAGATGTTGTGGAGGGAACGGTGTACACCATCCTGATCCGGCTTGAAAAAAACAAGTTGGTGGAGATCACCAAGAAGCCCTCCGAAATGGGACCACCGCGAAAGTTTTTTGCGATCAACGACGCGGGGCGCGAGGAACTGCGGAAGTTCTGGGAAAAGTGGGAGTTCGTATCATCAAAAATTAACGAGTTAAAGGAGGAGAAAAAATGAATTTTTGGGAAAAAATCACCGGCGGCGACATGACTAAAGAATTCAAAACTTTTGAATCGCGAGTCAAAAAGCTGCCGGCTGATTATCAAGCGGCATGGGAAAAAATTAATTCCAATCTTTGGGGATACTCAGATTTCACCGGTCGCAACCTCATGCCAATTCTTGACGGTGTGCTTGGCCTGCTAGAAGAAACGGCGGCGGACGGTCAGAGTGTCCAAGAGGTTTTGAGTGACGACATCAAAGGCTTTTGTTCAGCGCTGGCCGGCGAAGAAGGGGCAAAGTCTTTTCGCGACAAGTGGCGCGAGCAACTAAACAATAATATCGCTAAAAAATTAGGTGAATAGGAGGAGGATAAAATGAGAATACGAAATATCATCGAAGGCAAAAAAGAGTGGCGAGCGCACGTGGCGCGTGTCAAAGCGCTGCCGCAAGATTATCAGATTGTTTATAAAGAGATTCGAAAATATCTCTTTAAGGTCGGCCCTGTTGAGCTAACCGACGGGGCGGGTTTACTCTCGGGAATTATCGATCTTTTTGAAGAGGGCGCGGCCTTGGGGAAAGGCGTGCTCGAAGTGACAGGCAGTGACGTAGCGGCATTCTGCGACGATCTAATCAAAGATTCAAAAACTTACGCTGACATCTATCAAGAATCTGTTGACCAAGAAGGTAACAAGGCCATGAAAAAGGTTACGGATAAAACAAAGTAAAAGGGGGATATCGGGATGCGAAAGTCTTTCAAGGACATAGAAGTCCTAAAAGGCGTGGATTTTTAAGTGAAGCGAGGGGAGATTTTCGCCCTGCTTGGCTCCAACGGCGCGGGCAAGACGACGATTGTCAGAATCCTCACCACTGATTATATTCAAGCTGCGCATCGGGTGATCGCCAGCTTTGAATAGACTTCCAGCAATCTTCTTCATGGCCGGAACATGGCTAAATCAATGCATCACAAAAAAAGCAGCCACTACAGGGCTGCTTTTGTGCTACGGGCTAATTGCTCGTGTATTTTACCCAATCGTATTCGGCGTATAGCGGATTCGCTCCATTATACGAACCCAGCCAGTCGTCAACGCCGGTGCCATTCCATAAATTCATCATAATCTTGCCTGGCGTGCTCGGTATATTCGTAGTTGCTGTATGCTTTAGAACCCCGTCAACATACCACTTAATGTACCCTGGCTGCCAGTCGAAAGCATAGGTGTGGAAGCCTCTTGATGCATCAAAGCCCAGATCAACAATCTTCTCGTGACCACCGACCCCGTTTGTATAATAGTTGAATTGCACTTTTGTCGTGTCTTTGCCTAAAAATTCAATATCTATTTCGTCCCATTGCGTGCCATCAGTAGGTCCCGTATACGTAAAAAAGGAAGATACGATCCCAGTATTTTTAGCAGGCTTCATGCTGACCTCGTATAAGCCGTATCTGTAAGTGTTCGTCGATCGATACTCTCCACAGTCAAATTTATTGTACGCAGAACTTGTTAAGCCAAGCTTCATTTTGCCATCGTTCGTAAAATTGACATTATTGGCACGCCAAGTGCAATTAAACATGTTCCCATTGGAATATCCATCCGCCTTTTGCCATGCACCAGAATTGAAACCATTAAGTGGTTCCCAAAAAACATTCCCCGCATAAACGCTTACCGAAAAAAACAGAGAGACAATACCCGTGACCATTAAAGTGAACCAAGATTTCTTCTTCATTTTACACCTCCATAAAAGATTGACCAAATATGAAAGAGACGGCTGGCAATGATACATTATTTCAAATATTGACCGGCTTATCGAAAAAATATAAAACGCTTCCATATTTGGCATCTTCATTGTAGCTTGAAATTGAGGCGTAGACTATAGCAAACTTAACGATTGAAAAATAATTTCAAAAAAACTAAATTTTATCAAGTTGTGGTTTGTAAATGTAAGTTATACAATTAGATGCAAGAAATGCAAATAAACGTTATAATTTTCCATTAAGGGAGGTGATAATTTTGAAATAGGATAGACTCAGGAAGCGGAGCCACTACATGTTTATACCATTTTATTCTTTTGGCATAATAGTCAATTAAATTTTTGAGGAGGAGGCCTTTCTTTGAAAAAATTAGGTATGGTATGTAAAATAGTTCTGATACTTGTATTCATATTGCCTTTAAAACCGGTGTTTGACCAACATATAGATGCATGGTCAGGTATGCCCATGGGAGAGCTCCATGTCAGGGGCAATCAATTGGTGAACAGCAGCGGAAAACCTGTTGTTTTGAGTGGCTGGCATCAGCCGTCGGGAGCATACTGGACCTATCAAAACAGTAATTATTATCTCAAATTGAATGGTAACAATCGTCATGCAGCAATTTTGGCTTATTTGAAGGATATCACCGACACCTTTACAGACACCAGACCGAAGTATGGAAGCAACCACGGTTGGTATATGAATCAGGTCCGATTGTTTATTGACCGCCAGGATATGGGAGATGTGGCCGCAGGGTCATACAACTTCGCCGGTTTACAGGCAGTTACACAAAATGTGATTATTCCATACATCAATTATGCGAAAACAAAGGGCGTTTATGTTACCCTTGGTCTTGATTTCACTTTGGCTAACGACCAGGGTACA
Organism: Paenibacillus sp. FSL H7-0703; assembly: GCF_038003485.1. Taxonomy (NCBI): domain Bacteria; kingdom Bacillati; phylum Bacillota; class Bacilli; order Caryophanales; family Paenibacillaceae; genus Paenibacillus; species Paenibacillus sp. FSL H7-0703. Next base: position 4,140,202 of record NZ_JBBOPF010000001.1, read on the forward strand.
ACACAATCCAATTTGGACAAATTTAATCAAATCTGGGGGTATCTTGCCTCGCAGCCGGCTATTAATAGCGCGGATAACGTCATGTTTGAACTGATCAACGAGCCAATTAAGTCGTATGCGAATGGGCATTGGGGAGGCTATCCCGGCGAGAATGATTTTCTTGACCATTGGAATGATCTGAGAAGATTCCAGAACTCTATTATTTCCACGATTCGAAGTAAAGGAGCGGATAATGTCATCTGGGCTGCAGGACTTGGATACAACCAATTTTACAGCCCGGTGGCAAAACACCCGCTGACAGACCCCTTGAACAACTACGGCTATGCTGTCCACTGGTATCCGGGCTACGGAGCTTATGATAACAAGGACAAGCTGCAATCGCAATGGGATTCCAACATTAAGGCGGCAGCTCAAGCCTATCCAATAAATGTTACAGAATTTACCTGGTTCAAAACACAACCCGGCGATTCAGAGTACTGGAATTTGTTTAACGGCTCTAATGATGGATTTGGGAAAAACACGAAGTCCATTTTTACAGCAGCCGGTAATGTCAGCATGACCGCACACATGAATGGCTTTCTGCTGGAATCTGGAGCAAGGAGTTCATTTGCGGACCCAACAGCAGGGTTAAAGTGGGATGGCGATACCCGACGTCAGGCGATGGCCCGCTTTTTGTTTGGCTGGTACTATGAGCGTGCACAGGCCTATCCGAGAGCACTACTCCAGAACAGTGGATCAGCAACGGATAATGTGCCTGCGGATGCACCGACTGATGTGCTTACAGATACATACATTAATGCACCGACTGACGCACAATCAGAATGATGTTAATACTTTCAGCTACCGACAGCCTATCCAATTGGATAGGCTGTCGTATTATTTTATAGAAATGAGAACTCAAAATCACTCAGCAGGCGGTGAACAAATGGAAGAAGAAATCTCTTCGCGAATTATGTATGATGATCAGTTTATATGAAGTTAGTAGAACTTGCTGTAACCTCTAATTTGGGATTCGCAAAGTTCAGTCACCTAACATTTACGTCCATTTTTAGGCTTCCGTTATGTAAGGTTGTTGAAATGATGAGGAGAGAGTATAGTTTGTATGTATTTATTTTGTGCGGGAAGAGGTTAATATGGCGACAATTCATGATGTAGCATTAAAAGCGGGCGTGTCGGTCACAACAGTATCCCGTGTAATGAACAACCGGGGATATATCAGCGAAACTACACGCAAAAAAGTGTTCGACGCAATGGAGGAACTTAATTATCAACCGAATGAAATAGCACGATCCCTATTGCGCAAGCAGTCTAATATTATTGGCCTGATTATTCCCGATGTCTCGCATCCTTTCTTCAGTGAGCTTGCCAATCAGGTTGAGTTCTATGCCTATCAGCAAAACTGCAAGGTCCTGCTGTGCAATTCCCATATGGATCCCGTGAAGGAAAAAGTGTATATCGATATGTTGAAGCGGAACCGGGTGGATGGCATCATTATGGGTAGCCATACATTAGAAGTAGAAGAGTACCGACATTTGAATTCACCGATTGTGACATTTGATAGACAGATTGACCCGTGTATTCCTTACATATCCTCGGATAATTATCGCGGAGGCGAGCTGGCTACGGAGCTGCTCATCAGCAAAGGCTGCCAGAAAATTGCGCATATATGCGGAAATCTGGAGCTGAACATGCTGTCCAATGAGCGGACCAAAGCATTCCGGGATGTCGTGGGCAGGGATGGTGTCCAGCATGTGATCGTTCAAACAGACTTGAATGTGTTCGACCAGAAGGAGTACGAGCGAATCATTTCAAAACTCGTTCATGAACATCCCGATGTTGATGGAGTGTTCGCAACAAGTGATATTATTGCGGCTTTTGCGCTGAAAGAATATATTCGCGCTGGAAGGCATGTGCCAGAGAATGTGCGCATTGTAGGCTTCGATGATGTAAGCGTTGCTTCCTGGCTGACGCCGGAACTTACATCGGTAAGACAGCCGATTACAGACATCGGCAGACTGGCGGTCGAGCTGATCCGCAGGCAGGCGGAAGGGGAGCAGGTACAACCTGTCAATCTGCTGCCTGTTGAACTAATTGAGCGTGCAACGACCTGAATGAAAATCTGTTCCTCTAACAAGGGGAACAGATTTTTTTTAGTACATGTTAAAAATTCAACATGTCAAACGATTGACACAAGTTAAACCCTTGACATATAATCCGTTTGTAAGCGTTTTATTTAAGTGTTCAGAGCCATTATATAAATAAGGGGATGACAACAATGAGGAAATTCAAAAGAGTTCAATGGATGGTAATGCTGCTTCTTTTGGTTATGGTGGTGTCTGCATGCAGTGGCTCCGGAGGAGAAGGTAATTCGGCTTCTGGAGGGGGATCAGGGGATTCGAAAAATGTGAAAATTACGCTTTTGAACTCCAAAGGCGAAATCCTTCCACAGCTGGAGGAAGCCGCGAAGGCGTTCCAGAAAGACAATCCGGGCATTACTGTTGAAATCCAGCCGGTTCCGACTGGTGGATCTCCTTTTGAGCGTGCCTCTGCCTTGTATGCATCAGGAAACCCGCCGACCATGATCATGCTAGATACAGGCGATGTTGAGAAATTTAAGGACCGTATCCTCGATCTAAGCGGGGAAAAGTGGAATGCGGACACTGTTGAAAACGCTACCAATGCTACGACATTTGATGGTAAAAATTACGCGTTTCCACTGGCTGTTGAAGGCTACGGATTCATTTACAACAAAGCCGTTGTAGATAAAGCGGTAGGCGGAAGCTTTGATCCCACCACAATTAAAACCCGAAATGACCTTGAAAAACTGTTTCAGCAAATCGAGACATCCGGAAAGAAAGCACTGGTGATTTCATCAATGGACTGGTCCCTGGGCGCTCATTATTTGCCTCTTGCTTATGCAGGCCAGAACAAAGACATGGCTGAAGTGGACAAATTCATGGCGTCACTAAAAGCGGGCCAGGCGGACTTGGCTAATAATCCTGTATTTAACGGACTTATGGATACATTCGACGTCATGATGAAATACAATATCGATCAGGCTTCTCCGCTAGCAGGAACTTATGAACGCGGACCGGAACTGCTCGGCAAAGGTGAAGTTGGCATTTGGTTCATGGGCAACTGGGCATGGCCGCAAATCAACAGTTTTGATACCGCTAACAAAGAATATGGTTTTCTGCCTGTACCCATCAGCGACAATGCCGCTGACTACGGCAATCAGGAGATTTCGTCTGCTGTATCCAAGCGCATTGTTATTGACAAGGAGAAGACTACTCCGGAACAGCAAGAGGCGGCGAAGAAGTTCCTGAACTGGATCGTCTATGAAGAGAAAGGCCAGGATTTCCTCGTGAACCAAGCGAACATTATCCCGGCGTTCAAAAATATTACACTGCCTGCGGCCGACCCGCTTGGCAAGTCCATCCAGGATTATATCGCAAAAGGCAAGTCAGAGCAGTCGATGAGCATGCTGCCTGCCGACCACTGGTCCAAGACAGGATCTTCCATGCAAAAGTATCTGGCGAAACAGGGCGATCGCTCAACACTGGTTAAAGAAATCGAAAACTACTGGAAAACCGTTAAATAAGGTTGTTTTCAAATTACCTGGAATAGAGAGAGAAACCCGGAACAAAGGGAGGGATCATCATGATTACGGAAAAAGGAGTATGGAACCGGCTGCGGACGCGGCTGCTGTTTACCGGCCCAACCTTGTTTGCCTTCATAACGGTAATGATTATTCCATTTTTGTATGGCATCTATCTGACGTTCACAAACTGGGACGGTATTTCCACCACACTATCGCTAGTTGGCATCCAAAACTATCTGTCTGTTTTTAGAGATATTGAGTTTTGGAAATCGTTCGGCTTGACGCTCAAGTATGTGTTTTATACCGTTGTTCTTATCAATGTGATCGCTTTTATGCTGGCTTATGTGCTGACTAAAGGGTTAAAAGGACAGAGTATTTTCCGGGCGGGATTTTTCCTGCCCAACCTTGTCGGCGGCATTGTACTCGGTTTTATCTGGCAGTTTATATTCAACAACGTGCTTGTCTATTTGGGACAACATGCCAGCATACAGTCGCTCAGCACGACTTGGCTGGCTGATCCCGACAAAGCGTTCTGGGCACTCGTGATTGTAACCGTGTGGCAGAACGCGGGTTACATGATGGTCATTTACATCGCAGGATTGACGGGTGTGCCGAATGATATTATGGAGGCCGCAAGCATTGATGGGGCAAACAGCTGGACCAGACTACGGAAAATGGTACTGCCCTTGATGGTTCCTTCTTTCATCGTATGTATATTTTTGTCCCTGCAACGCGGATTTATGGTCTATGACGTGAACCTTGCGCTCACAAAAGGTGGGCCGTTCAGCAGTACTCAAATGGTGTCGATGCATGTGTATGAAAAGGCATTCCTTTCCCGTGATTATGGTGTGGGGCAAGCAGAAGCATTCGTGTTGTTCCTGATGGTTGCTCTCATCACTCTGCTTCAGGTTTATTTTAGCAAGAAGTTGGAGGTGGAGGCGTAATGACAAGAAAAAGAGTTGCTTCCTCCGTGATCAAATTCATTGTGCTGACAGTCATACTCATATTGTTCATCGTACCGTTCGTCTTTCTACTGATCAATTCGTTCAAGGAAAACATGGCCATCACCTCAAATCCGTTATCCCTTCCCGAGAGCTTCAGTATGGTCAATTATATGAATGCATTCGATAAAATGAATTACATCGCTGCCTTCACCAACTCATTGGTCATAACGGTGCTAAGTGTTCTGTTTATCTCACTGTTCGCGGCGATGACGGCTCATTATTTTGTCAGAAACAACACCAAGTTCAACCAATATACATTTATGCTGATGGTTGCATCCATGATCATTCCATTCCAGGCTATCATGATTCCATTGGTGAAAATCTACGGGTCACTTGATCTGCTGAACAGCAAGTGGTCGCTGATTTACATGTATATCGGTTTTGGCAGCTCGCTGGCCGTCTTCATTTATCATGGTTTCGTAAAGAGTATTCCAAAGGAACTGGAGGAAGCGGCGCTAATTGACGGCTGCACGCGGTTTCAGACATTCTTCCGGATTGTGTTTCCGGTACTGATGCCCACGACTGCCACCATTTCCATTCTCAATGTGCTGTGGATCTGGAATGATTTTCTGCTGCCTTCCCTCATTCTGGTCGATCCGGAGCAAAGGACACTTCCGTTGTCCACGTATAACTTTTATGGAACCTATACAGTGGATTATGGTCCATTGATGGCAAGTTTGGTACTGACGATATTTCCGATCATTATCATCTATCTGTTCGCCCAGAAGTATATTATTCAGGGTGTTATGCAAGGCTCGATTAAATAACTGCAGGGGGAGGATGCTTTATCAAACAGACTAGAACGTATACGAGAGAGCGTGCAGATCAATTTATTTCCCAATCGAAGCATATGCTTCGGCCAGATTATCGGCTGCACTACCATTTAATGGCTGAATTGGGCTGGATGAATGATCCGAACGGCTTCATTCAATATAACGGGCAATATCACTTGTTCTATCAACATTACCCGTATAAATCAGTATGGGGACCGATGCACTGGGGACATGCAGTCAGCCGCGATCTTATGAAGTGGGATTATCTGCCGATCGCTTTGGCACCGGACGGTGAGTTCGACCAGGATGGCTGCTTCTCTGGCAGTGCGATTGAGCAGGACGGAAAGCTTGTCCTGATGTATACCGGACATGTTGTAACCGGGCCTGACAAAGATCAGGATTACAAGCAGTCGCAGGGAATTGCAGTATCAGAAGACGGAATAACGTTCGAAAAGTGGGAGGGCAACCCGGTCATCGGTTATGACGCTATACCGGACACGATCAGCCGTAAAGACTTCCGTGACCCTAAGGTGTTTAGGCACGAAGATCAATATTACGCCGTTCTCGGCTCTAATGATGCGAAAGGGAACGGACTTGTACTGCTTTACCGTTCTGAAGACCTGAAAAGCTGGACGTATGTCAATGTACTAGCCGTGAGTGACGGACGCTTCGGCGATAATTGGGAGTGTCCAGATCTGTTCCCGCTCGGTGGTCGGCACGTATTTATGCTATCCCCGCAGCGCATGCCTGCACAGGGGGAGGCTTACCGCAATCTGCATTCCACTATGTACGGTATAGGTGATTTCAATTCCGCTGCCGGAACATTTACGGCAGAGCGGTATGCTCAGGTGGATCACGGATTCGATTTCTATGCACCACAGTCAACCTTGGATGATAAAGGGCGGCGTATCGTTATCGGATGGATGGATATGTGGGAATCGGAGATGCCGACTCAGGAGGGGCACCATTGGGCTGGTGCGATGAGTCTTCCGCGGGAAGCGGTGATCGACGGCGCCAGGCTGCTGTTCCGTCCACTTGAAGAGGTAAAGAATTACCGATGCAATCTGTTCGAGCAGCGAGATATCTTACTGACAGGTGAGCAGATTATGGACACGCGCGGAGATAGCTACGAACTGAAGGTCGTATTTGAGTTCGAGGCTGGCCATACGGATGAATTCGGCTTGAAGCTGCGGGTGGGCGACGAAGAGGAGACTGTACTCTCGTATCGTCCTGATGACGGTCTGTTCCGTTTTAACCGTGAGCGTGCCGGTATCGGACCGGGCGGAGAGAGAAGAGTGCCCTTGGAATTACAAGAGGGGCGTCTGGAGCTTCGGATTTTCGTCGATAAAAGCTCTGTGGAGATATTCATCGGCGACGGCGAATACGTTCTCACAGGAAGAGTGTATCCCGGAATGGAATCAACAGGTATTCGTGCATTTGCGAACGGAAACTGTACGATTGCCTCTTTCCAGAAGTGGGATATCCTCGCATAGAATCGCATACAAACAGGAACCTGACCGTGGATGGTCAGATTCCTGTTTTTTTGTGGCCATTTTGCTCGTGTGATTTTAGGCGCGCTTATGTTGCAGATAAGCATCAAGATAAGCATCAATTTTTGCGAGAGCTTCTTTTGTACCGCCGGATTGCTGGAAGCTGTCATTTATTTTTTGTACGCCCTCTTTATACGCTGCGTTTGACACTACCTCATGTACGGCATCTTTTAACGTTTGTGTATTGATTTGATCCTTAGTTATTCGATAGCCAGCCTGAAGTTCTGTTAACCGCTGTGCGACCATGGGCTGATCCTTGTCCTGAGGCAGTACGACCAAGGGTACATTAAAGTGAATTCCTTCATTCACACTGTTCATTCCACCATGAGTAATAAATACATCTGAATGACGTAATACCTCCAATTGAGGAACATAAGACGAGATGATAAAGTGCTCAGGAGCCGGGTTAATTTTGGTAAAGTCAGCTTTCTCGCCAGCTGCAATCACGACGATGCCTTCAAAATCGGAAAAAGCCTCAATGCAGGTGTTAAAAAAGTCTTCAGTGTGGTCCAGCACAGTTCCCATCGAAATATATAAAACCTTTTTACCCTGTAGTCTGTCCAGCGGGAATGAATTTTCTCCTTTGCGCTCCGGGAAGCTGGGGCCAATAAAAAGATGCTCGTCCCCAAATTTTTCACCATTCGGTTGAAAATATCTGCTCGTATATACAACATTCAAAGCTCCTGAATTGTTCATAAATTGAACCAGATCTTTGGGAGCAACACCGAACCTTTCTTTCATGAGATGCAGTGAAGACGTGACTTGTTCATCAGGCTGAAACGGTACTTTAGCGTCGGAGCGGAAGAGATTGGCAGCCATCAGATGATTTGAAATGAGAAAAGATGGGGATGAAGAAATGCCTGGAATATTCAAATAATCTCTTACTAATTCACCAGCTCCGAATCGATCATAGAACACCAAGTCAAATTGAATACGCTCGGACAGCTCCTGAGTGATGGCTAAGATGTCCATCGAAGTCTGGATATGAATATTCATAAATGCGTTCAGTCCTGCCGGAGTGTTGGTATCAATGGAAGCAGTCCTGACCAGATCAGGATGCAGGTGAACCTTCGCTCCAACTGCTTCGAGTCTATTCTTGTATTTCTCAGTTGTAATGTAATGTACTTGGTCCCCTCGTGCTGCAAAGGCTTGCGTGATCCCAAGCGTGGGGTTTACATGTCCTTCTGCCGGAAAGTTAACCATTAATACGTTTAACATTCATCATTACTCCTTTTCTCTACAATTAAGATCGCAGTTTTCACTGAATCTCTTAATCCATAATAACAATAATATTTATTTTTTCAAATGATATCCTTTCATGATCGTGAAACACATGTTGGCATGAAATGTGTATAACAAATATTTACCTCGTGCATAGTAAAGACGAACGCTATTTAGCAAGGGAGGTTTTTTCTAAGTGAATGTTCAAAGAGCACAAGAAATAGCGTCCTCTTCCATCATGGCGAATGTGTTGTGCGATGGGCTACCCATTTATATTCAGCATGTGAATGAACAGCGTGAGACGGCACGGATCTATGCGCTAAACAACCCGGAAGAGGAACGGGAAGTGCCTTTGTACGCGTTAACAGAACGAGATCAGGCACTGGAATAAGAAAGGAGGGCTATGAAAAATGAAACCCAATCAACAGAAGGAAATCGAGGCAGACCGTTTGAACTTTCGTGATCAGACGGATGATGTGGTTAGAGAAGTGCCGGCCACGACGGATGCCAGCGAAGCAGTTGCAGCAATGACCTCACATATCAATAAATACGATGTACCGGATGAGTTGGAGGAGAAATAGAGAATGACCAAGCGCGCACAGGGTAACCTGCTGCGTGCTTTTTATATGACACATATTTGGCTGGAGTCGAACAAATAGTATTTAGTGCCCAAACGTACAAATGATGTTGCCCATGTGTACGTTTTTTTCTGTTTGTTTTTTTGTAAAATAATATATAAATGATTTCTGTTCAAACTAAATGGACCAGGCCGTCATAGTGCTATTATCTCTATTAAGTTGAAAAGCCGAATTTAGAATTGTAGGAGGGAATTATGAACGATGAATTCAATGTACAGGTCCAGAATGTAGATACGGAAATAAGTGAAAGTGAAGGTGAATTTGAGAAGAAAGATATTTCAAAAGTATTAACTATAATATGGATTTTTATAATTTATAGTGAGTCTGTCATTCTTCAACATTTGTCTAGTGGTCTAAATCTGCTGCAAAGTGTCTTATTCACTGTAATCATCATATTGCACATCCTCTTGTACTTGCATGCTCAAAGAGTTGCAAAATATTTTTCATGGGTTTATTTTGTTGTGCAAGGGGGATTGATCTTTTCAAGTGCATTTCTTCTACCTGACAGTTTTTCGATTGTACTGGTTGGGTTAATGCCAATTTTGGTGGGTCAGAGTATAGGTATTTATTATAAGCCGTTTAAGGTCATTCTTGTATTTTTGATCTCCTATGTACTTTTTTGTGTAGCTGTGGTCTGGCATAATGATGGCAGGCAGTTTGTGTTGTTCATCCCGCTATTTTTTCTAATTGCAGTTGTTATAGTAGCTTATGCCGTTCTTTTTCTCAAACAAGTCAAAGCACGAATCCGAACGCAAAACGTTCTTAAAGAACTTGAAATCGCACATCAAAAGGTCGAAGAACTTACAATTGCTAACGAACGGCAACGCATGGCCCGTGATCTTCATGATACGCTGGCTCAAGGGCTTGCTGGGCTAATCATGCAACTTGAAGCCATTGATGCCCATCTGACAAAAGGGAGTACGCAAAGAGCTCAGGAGATCGTCCAACAATCGATGTCACAAGTGCGAAGAACATTGTCTGATTCAAGGCGAGCTATAGACAATCTGCGTTCGAAAACCATCTCGGAAGTTGATTTTGCAGAAGCAGTGGAGGAAGAAATACAGCGATTTACAATGGCTACGAGCATTCGTGTAACACGCAACATCAAAATTAAAGCTTCCGTCCCCAGACTGTTGTTCGAACATGGATTGTTTATTATAAGCGAGTGTTTAACCAACGTAGCGAAACATTCACATGCTAATACCGTATGGATTCATATTTTAGATAAAGAGGGCATGATTGAAATTGAGATTCGCGATGATGGAAAAGGATTTGATACGGATATTATTGCCAAGCAAACAGGGCATTACGGAATAATAGGTATACATGAACGTGTACGGATGCTGGGTGGAAAAATCAATATCAGCAGTATATTTCAAGAAGGTACAGCTATAAAAATAGAGGCGCCTCTTACTAAAGGAGACCTATCATGAAATACAAGATTTTAATCGTCGACGATCATTGGGTAGTTAGAGAAGGATTAAAGCTGGTGCTGGAGACCAATGACAGTTATGAAGTGATTGGTGAAGCTGGAGAAGGTGTAACGGCTCTTAAATTGATCGAGGAACTTCAGCCACATGTCATATTGTTGGATTTATATATGCCACAAATGAGTGGTTTGGAAACCATGAAAGCCCTCAGAGAAAAACAAAATGACACACCAGTCATTATCCTGACGACCTATAACGAAGATGATTTAATGATTAAGGGACTATCTTTGGGGGCAAAAGGATATTTACTAAAAGATACCAGTCGAGAAAACTTATTTCGCACTATTGAGTCTGCGCTAAGGGGTGAAACGCTGCTTCAGCCAGAAATAACAGCAAGGGTATTTGCTGCTACGAATAAGAGAGAAGCAGAGATAGAATCACACGAAAGAAGCTTAGTTCTGACTGATAAGGAAAGACACATATTAAAGTCTGTTGCACATGGTTTTAAAAGTAAGGAAATTGCGTTTGATATGGGAATTTCCGAGCGTACCGTAAAAGCACATTTAACGAATATTTATAACAAGCTTGGTGTTGATTCCAGATCCGAAGCCGTTGCCGTTTCGTTGGAACGTGGTATTTTACAGCTTTAGAAATAATAACTGAAAATATGTTATTTATTTGCCCAGTCGTACATAAGGTGCTTGCCCCTTTGTACGATTTTTTTGTTTGTACATTGTTATAACATGAAAAAAGAATGAAAAAGTTTACTTGACCCACGGGTTGCTGATAGCACCTTTAGAAGAGAGAATCAGAGAGGATGACATTAGTTGAAGAGAAAAGAAATCAGGATAATGATTGCAGGGGTTGCATTAGCTTTAGTAGCTTCCGGTTGCTCCAGTGCATCGGAGAACTCTGTAACAGAAGCAAGTCACCCGGTAAAAATTGAGAAACTTGCAATGAAACCTTTGGCCAATGATTTTAATTTGGCGGGAACATTGCAGGCAAGTAATGAGGCCAATGTTTCCTTTGAAGCGGATGGACGTATATTGAACACCATGGTCGAGGTTGGGGATTCAGTAGAAAAAGGGAGTGTCCTTGCGAAGCTAGATACATCTGCTTACCAGTTACAGCTAGATCGGGCAAAGGCAACCATGGAAAAGGCAAAGGCTGGTGTAAGCCAAGCGGAGGCTTCTGTTCAATCGGCCCAGGCGGGCATTCATAGTTCACAATCCCAGGTCAACGCGGCCCAATCCAAATTGCAGGAATTGAACAATGGCGCCAAAAAGCAGGAGATTGCACAGTCTCAAAATGCGGTTACTGTAGCAACTAATAATTATAACAAGAAGAAAGCGGATGCCGCACGGTCCCAAAGTCTATTCCAGGCAGGTGCAGTATCATTAACGGAAAATGAGAATGCGCAGCTGGAATTAGCAAACGCACAAAAAAGCTTAAGTGATGCGCAAGAGAAATTGTCTCTTTTGCTTGCAGGGGCATCCCAGGAACAGCGTGCCCAAGCTTCGGCCGGGGTAGATCAGGCCAGGGCAGGGCTGGAATCGGCTAGGGCTACTATACAACAAGGGCTAGCCAGTAAAGCTCAGGCGCAGGCTACCTATGAGGATGCATTGGCTGCTTATGAACAGTCAGCCTTGTCACTGAAAAAAGCTACTTTAACTTCCCCGATCACGGGTGTTGTGATTGAAAAAAAGATATCTGATGGTCAACTGGGCTCCAGCGGGAGTGAGGCATTTGTTGTCGGAAATATCAAGACTTTAAAAGTACTTCTCCCTGTACCGGACAGTGAAATCTTATCGTGGAAGAAAAACCAAAAAGTAAATATATCTCTCTATGATGAAATTAGAACAGGGACCGTTACTCAGATCTATCCATCGACTAACTCCAAAACGGGAAGCATCAATGTGGAAGTTAGCATTCCCAATCCCGAACTGAATTGGAAACCTGGTCAAGTCATAAGCGCATCTAAAAGCATGAATCAAAACGAAGCGCTTTTAGTGCCCGTAGAGGCCGTAATTAGTACGGGAAATGATCCTTATGTCTTTAAAGCAGTAAACGGAAAAGCCGTCAAAACACCGATTAAACTGGGGAAAGTGACTAATAATCAGCTCGAAGTGGTCTCTGGACTACAGGCAGGCGATCAAATCGTTACACAAGGAGCAGGAACCTTATTTAATGGTGATTTAATTGGGAATGATGTACTTGGGAAATCGGAGGAGTCGTCCGAATGATTAAATATATCGGTAAAAAACAAAAAATTACACTCATTTTCTTTGGCATGTGCATTGTGCTAGGGCTCTACAATTTTACATCGTTACCTAAACAAGAGCAGCCCGATGTTATTCCCTTGTCAGCCAGTGTTACAACCATCTATCCGGGCGCCTCACCCGAAAGAATCGAGCAAACCATTACTAAGGTCATGGAACAGAAAATTAAAGCCGTACAAGGTGTCAAAACGGTTTCTTCCACTTCATCTAAAGGCCAATCCAGTATAACTGTAGAAGCTTTTGAAGATGCAGACCCGACAAAAGTATGGGCTGATCTTCGTACAAAGGTACAGGATGCACAGTCCGAGCTTCCAGATGATGCGATGCAGCCGGTTATCAATGATAGCATGACAAGCTCTTTCATTGGTTCATATGCGATTACTTCTGATAAAATTGAGAATTTATACTCGTTGAATGAATTAATGAACAAATGGAAAGATCAATTAAAAACGGTCTCGGGTGTTTCGCAAGTTAATATTCAAGGAATACCAGATCAAGAAGTACGAATCAGTTTAGACACACAAAAGATGCAACAATATAACATCTCCTGGGAGCAGGTTGTTCAAGCAATCAAAAATGAGAATGAAAGAGTTCCTACAGGTAGTATGGATTTCAATGAGCGTACTTATCAGCTGACGGTAAATGCCTCTACCGATCCATCCATTCTAAATAACGTCCAGATTTCAAGCAATGACGATGGATTCCCGATATCTCTGAAAGATGTAGGGACAGCCTCACTTGTTTTTAAAAAAGCAGCTAGTTATACGTATGTGAATAACAAGCCTGCTATTTCGATCAGTGTGAGTGGAGATACAGGCACAGACGTACCAACAGTATCTAAAGCGACTACAGCCAAAATCAATGAACTTGTGAGCAGTTTGCCGAAGAATGTACATTTTGAGCTGCTTTTTGCGCAAAATGATCGAGTAGATGAAATGTTTGGAAATCTGACCAAAGAGATGATCATCGCTATTATATCGGTCATTGTTATATGTACATTAGGTTTAAATTTGCTGACTTCTGCATTTGTGGCCTTGGCCATTCCTGTTTCCATCGCCATCGGCTTTATTTTCTTGCCCACAACAGGAATCACGCTGAATCAAATTTCAGTCATCGGATTAATCATCGTGCTAGGGATATTGGTTGATGATGCCGTCGTGGTCAATGACAATATTGAACGCCGACGCACTGAATTTGGGGAAGATGCTACGGAGGCAGCCATTAAAGGAACGAAAGAGGTATCCTTATCAATCATTACAGCTACACTAGCTACGGTTGCAGCATTTGCCCCGCTTTTATTCCTGCCGGGCACCATTGGTGACTTTATTAAACCGATACCTACCGTTATTTCGTTAACGATGCTGGCTTCCATGATTATGTCATTAACGATCATTCCTATTTTCCGTCAATGGTATGATCAACGTCGTAAAGGAAAAGAGAATAATAGGACAGTTAAGCCACCTGGACTTCTGGGGAATCAAATCCAGTCTCTATCCAATGTGTACTCTAAAAACTGGATGCCAAGAATACTGCGACGCCCACTTTTAACAGCGCTTATTGGTCTTATGATGGGTACAGCAGCTTATGGACTACTTGCTGTTGTTCCTATTGAATTATTTCCGGATTCCGATCAAGCGGATGCCACGATCAGTGTAACAATGCCAGAAGGAACATCGTTGCAGGCAACCAATCAGGTTATTAACGAGATTGGCATGTGGGTCAAAAAACAGCCAGAAACAGAGCGGCTGGCGGCAACGGCAGGTGGAGGAGCGCCTCAGCTGTACAGCGATGTTGCAGGTGGTCACGGCTCTGGGGGAGCGGTAAACGGCCAAATTGCTGTCGTTGGAAAAGAAGGGCTATTTGATCTCAAAAAAACAGTGGATAACTGGACCCATACGCTACAAGCTAAATATCCATCTGCATTAATCAGCATTCGTGTTCCCCAATTAGGTATTCCGGTCGGCAGTGCGGTGTCTATCCGTATAAAAGGAGAAGACATGGATAAGCTGCAAAACATGACAACTAAAGTCAAAGAAATGGTTGCGGGAACCCCCGGAGCTGTAGATGTGACCGATAATATGGGTATGCAAAGCTATAATCTGAATTTCCAAATCAATCAGCAAGCCTTGGATAAATATCAGGTTAGCTATTCCGATTTAACGCGTACTTTGCTATTAATGGGTGACGGGGTGAATGTAACGGATTTTGATACGGGTAAGGAATTGCTTGATGTCAATATATACATGAATAAACCAAACCATGATCCTGAGGTATTATTCCAACAATTAAGTGTGAACAATGCGGCAAGGGAGCAAATCCCCTTATCCCAATTAGCCACGATGAAACCGGACTTTTCCATCCAACAAATCCACCGCTATGATCTGGAACGGACGGTAACGATCTCAGCCAATGGAAATGGGCGTACGGCTACAGAACTCACTAATGATATCCGTAGCAAACTTACAAATACCCAGTTTGAACCAGGCTACACCTGGGAGATGGGAGGGGAAACATCTGCGCAGTCTGATATGTTTAAGGACTTGGGCAAATTAGCTTTGATTGTTATTTTTCTTATTCTCCTCTTAATTACCATGCAGTTTTACTCGGTTTCCACACCGCTCATTATTATGACCACTGTTTATCTGGCAGCGGCAGGAGGAATCCTTGGAAGTTTTATTTCAGGGATGCCAATTGGATTTATGAGTATTATGGGTATCATTTCACTTGCTGGTATCGTCGTGCGTAACGGTATCGTGCTGATAGAGTTTATTGAAGATGCGCGGCGTGAAGGCGCTGATTTAACAGACGCCATTCTAATGGCATGCTCTGCCCGTTTCCGTCCGATCCTGCTTACTTCGCTAACTGCGATTGTGGGTATGATTCCTATTGCCACAATCGGGGAGATCTTGTTCAAACCGTTAGCAACGACCATTATTTTCGGACTAATTTTTTCAACTATTTTAACATTGTTTGTAGTTCCGACGCTGTATATGGTCGTAGCTCATCTGAAGCTGAAACGGAAGCATAAGAAGGAAAAGGCTATAAATAGCGATAGCTCAATGACCTTATAGGTAAATATAGAAAAGAATATACTTCATTATCTCCTTATTACTATGAAATCGTGCATTAGACGAGTGTCTTAATGTACGATTTTTTCTTTTGTCGATATTGATTATTATTTCATTGACAGAGTCCACAAAAATCATTACTATAATTGTTGCAAAAGTCCACTAAATAGGGGGAGTTATGATCAATATAGATGCTAATATCATAGCGGATATGAGGCGTTTTAATCGATTCTATACGAATATACTGGGTGTTTTAGATAGACATGTGCTGGACAGCGGATATTCCTTTACCGAGGCCCGTGTCATTATAGAGATCGGGTTGATCGAGCCCTGTATTGCGAATACTCTAGTCGAATCTCTTAAAATTGATCGCAGCTATATGAGTAGGATCATTGCAAAATTTTGCAAAGAGGGCTTTCTTGTTAAGGAAAATTCAACGTTGGATAATAGAACAAATCTGATTCGTTTGACTCCTAAAGGAAAAGCATTCTACAACCAACTGAATGAAAGGTCTGATGAACAAATTCTAAAATTAGTTCAAGGACTTTCAGAAGAAGAGATTAAGGAATTACATGCTTCTATGTTGTTAATTCAGAAGAAATTGGATAATTTGGAGAGGATACAGAATGATACGATTTGAATGCGACTATACCGAAGGTGCTCATGAGCGCATATTAAAGCGACTACTGGAGACTAATGATGAACAAACTCCAGGTTATGGTGTCGACGATCATTGTGAAAAAGCCAGAGCATATATTAAAGAAGCATGTGACTCCCCAAATGCGGATGTACACTTTTTGGTTGGAGGCACACAGACCAATACCACCGTCATTTCTTCTATTCTGCGTCCGCATCAAGGCGTCGTTGCGGCAGTTTCTGGACATATTGCCGTACATGAGACCGGAGCGATTGAAGCTACTGGGCATAAAGTACTTACTTTGCCAAGTGATGATGGGAAAATCCGGGCCGTGCAGGTAAAGGAGCTGTATGACGCTCACTGGAATGATGCCGCTCCTGAGCATAGTGTACAGCCCGGGATGGTTTATATTTCCCAACCTACTGAAAATGGAACGATTTATAGCAAATCAGAGCTAGAAGCATTAAGTAGAGTCTGTCAAGAGTGTGGTTTACCACTGTTTATAGATGGAGCCCGATTAGGCTATGGCTTGGTGGCCGAAGATAGCGATGCATCTTTAGCAGATATAGCACAGCTTTGCGATGTGTTTTACATTGGCGGGACAAAAATTGGAGCATTGATGGGAGAAGCAGTAGTCATTCTAAATGATACATTGAAAAAAGATTTCCGATATATGATCAAGCAAAAAGGAGGACTGCTGGCTAAGGGAAGAATGTTGGGCATTCAATTTGAAACTTTGTTTGAAGACGGTTTATACGTTGAAATCTCCAAACACGCTATAGATATGGCAATGCTGCTTCAAAACGGATTATCTGAGCAAGGTTTTTCTTTTCAATACCGTTCTACAACCAATCAGCAGTTTCCGATTTTACCAGATCGTATACTAAAGGCATTGGGTGAAAAATATACTTACTCCTTTTGGGAAAAGGTTGATGATACACATAGTGCAGTTCGATTCTGTACCAGTTGGGCTACGAAGAAAGAAAATGTTGAAATGCTGATTCAGGATATTAAAGCATTGCAATAAAAGTCATAGAAAGAGTAATTTATAATTTTAAAGATGGAGAATGACTATGGAATAGCCATACTTCGTTGCATGCATTGCAGCGAAGTATGGCTTTTTTGTGCATTTTACTTATTTCAAAGCGGCTTGTCTTTAGTTCCATGAAAGAGCAAGTGGATATAAAAATGGAAAAACAAGACAAGAGCGGAGGTATAAAATTGGAGTCTAATTCTTTACACTGAATATCTACCGAACCTGCTTGCGGTACTGAAGAGGGGAGAGCCCGGTTATTTTTTTGAAAATTTTATTAAAGTGGGAAGCATGACCGAACCCCACTTCCTCTGCAATATGCTGGATTTTGTCTTTGGTGGTTCGGAGTCTGGTTTGGGCCGCTCTGACCCTCACTACGCGGATGTATTCGCTGAAATGAAAACCAGTCAACTTTAGAAAGATACGGCTTAGGTAAGCTGGACTAATGAAAAAGCAGGCGGACACTTGTTCGAGAGTTAACGGTTCATTGTAATGATCCTGAATAAAAGAAGAAATTTCCGTGATTTTCTGATGCATGGGATGAGAGGAAACAGGTTCACTACGCTCGATCGATTCCGATCGGTGCACCAGGATAAGCATTTCCAACAGTAAATGCTGTACGCAACGGTCATGCAGAGGCTGCTTATTCCTGCATTCGGTATTCATCTGTAGGAATAAACGTTCAACCTCCACTTGCTCTCTCGCAGGTAAGCGAAGTAACGCGGATTGCTGATACGGCGGCAGGTCAAGAATGTCATGATCCTGCTGTGGGAGAAATGTCGGAGAAAAATGAATCAAAATGCGCTCTGTTTCCTGCAATTGCGTACTGGCAGTAGAGTGCAAGTCATGAGGAAGGATGAATATCAGATCCCCCTTGCGAGCGGTGTATACCTTGCCATTCATAAAATAGATGCGTTCGCCTCGCAGTAAGAGATACAGCTCATAGTTCTCGTGGACATGAGGCCGGGGCATAACTGTGAAACCGGTACGATAGATGTGATGAATGGAGAATTGTTGTTCGCCAATGACATATTTATCTTCTTTCATTTCATTCATGTGCTTCTTCCTTTACAAATTAAGATAAGTAAGCGCATTCATATACCAACAGTATATATGACAACCTGCCAATGATAAAAGCAGAAAAGATTGATGAAGGGAGGTGAAGGCGCTTCTGAACGTCTCGGATCGTGTTTTTATAAAAATATGCGCTGATGTGGAAGAAAATCTTAGGGAGGAAACAGAATATGAGCAAGCAGCGTACATGGAAAAAGGTGCTATGTAATGTGGTTGTGGGTTCATTGTTGTTGACCTTGTGCCCACCACTAATCCAAGCGGAGACTGCGGTAGGAACAGAGATCGCAAAGGTGGCAAAAGTGGCGACGGATATTCCGGCGTTTCCGGGGGCGGAGGGTGGCGGTAAATATGTTACCGGTGGACGCGGAGGTGAAGTGTATGAGGTTACCACGCTGGCAGACTACGGCAAAGGGGAACAGATCATACCCGGATCTCTTCGCGCAGCGGTCAGCTCCGATAATCGGACGGTCGTATTCCGGGTGGGTGGAACGATTCATCTCAAGGAGCCACTTAAAATTTTGGGAAACAACCTGACGGTTGCTGGTCAGACAGCTCCTGGCGACGGTATAACTGTAAGCGATTACACAACAGGGATTGATGCAGATAACGTCATTCTCCGTTACCTGCGTTTCCGATTGACCGATCGTCACTCCAGTGAGGATGACGCGTTAGGGGCCAGATACCATAAAAACATAATGATTGATCACTGTTCCTTTAGCTGGTCGGTGGATGAGGTACTGAGCCTGTATGACAACGTCAATACAACGGTACAATGGTCCATTGCGTCCGAAAGTATGCTAATGACCACGCACCAGAAAGGTCGCCACGGCTATGGCGGCATATGGGGCGGACGAAATTCCACCTATCATCATAACTTGTTGGCTCACAATGCAAGCCGTAATCCGCGTTTTCCAACCGATAAAAAACAAATTGACGCTGTGGAAATGACCAATAATGTCATTTATAACTGGGGATTTTTCTCTTCATACGGCGGCGGTGAAGGATCGTATAATGTGCTAAATAACTATTATAAGTATGGCCCCAACACATATCAGGACGTTCGCGGTCAAATTTTTGTAGACGTAGGTAGTAAAAAATATAAAACACGCATCTTTATTGGTGGTAACTACATGTACGGCAATGACTCGGTTACGAAAGATAACTGGCAGCTTGGCACATCCATTGGGTCAATTATTGATCCTTCCACCCGTTTGGCGGAGCCGATTGAAGTCAGAGGGGAATACGACAACGGAATTTCACCGGATGCGTATGGTCCATATCAAGCGACGGATGCACAAACCGCATATAATGAAGTGCTTGCCGGCTCAGGAGCCACGCTGCCAAGAAGAGATGCGGTGGACGCCCGAATTATAAATGATGTGAAGAATGGAACGGGTGCGTTTATTAACTCCCCGCGTGAAGCAGGGTGGATTTACGACGATTATAACGTAACGACGACGGAGCTTTCTGACAGTGACCATGATGGAATGCCGGATGAATGGGAACGTGCCCATGGGCTGGACCCCAATAATGCAGATGACCGTAACGGTCAGGGGCTTGCTGGCACAGGGGCGTATGCTCATTTTGCCAAGGGTTATACGAATCTGGAGGTCTATTTAAATGATCTTATTGAGAAGCTGTCGAATGGAAATGAGGTGGACAATCCAGAGGCCGTCGTTCAGGTGTCGGATGCAAACGGACGTGCACTAAAGCATAACGATATTTTGGAAGCAGGACATGATGCGACCATAACTGCAACGGCCAAGGACCAAGATGGCATTGCTCACGTTGAATTTATCATTGATGGTAAACTTGTTGGTAAAGTAGAGACCGCGCCTTATCATCTCGATTGGAATCATGTAACAGACGGTACCCATAATATTATTGTACGGGTGACCGACCGCAAGGGGACTGCTGCATTTTCCAATCCTGTTACCATTCACGTCAATACGACTGCGCCATCGGGAAGTTGGCTCAGCGAAGAGATTGGCTCTGAGGGCAACGATGGTTATATAAAAGGGCATACTCAGGTCTTAAAAGAAGATACAAGCGGCAGCAGAATACGACTGAAGTCAGCGGGAGATGTTGACGGTAAGGCAGATATTTTCCATTATGCTTATCAAAAATGGGAAGGTGACACTGAAATTACAGCCCGTGTGGAACAAATTACCCCGGTGGATGATAATGCCGAAGCGGGTGTAATGATTCGTGAATCGCTGAAGCCTGGATCAAAAATGGCCTTTATGTCTTTAGCATTTGTTAAATATGGCAAACAGGGTATTCTTATCAGTCGTGATCAAACGGATGGTAAGACGAAACGTGCGTCAATGGAGACGTTTATTGCAACGCCATATTCGGTTCGTCTGGTACGACAAGGACAAAAGGTTACGGGCTGGGTATCCGCAGATGGTGTGACGAACTGGGAGAAGGTTGGTGAAACTGTTATAGATGTGCCGGATAATCAGCCGCTATTGTTCGGGTTGGCCACCGATGCATCCAAACAACAAAACGATGTATGGAATTACAATACGTCGGAATTCAGCAATGTCACCATCCGCAACCTGACAGACTCAGGAGGAACTCATCCCACTAGTGTGGTGGTAGCGACCTATGGCCCTGCTGACTTTACATCTCTCCAGGCAGCGATTGATGCAGTCCCTGACGACAGCAACACAAGGACAGTTATCCATCTCAAAAACGGTACGTATCGTGAAAAAATAAAGGTGAATTCCTCCAAAAAAAATCTGAGTATTATCGGAGAAGATCGCGACAAAACGATCATTTCTTTTGATGATACGGCCAAAACCGTGGTGGACGGAAAAGAATTAGGAACAAGCAACAGCTATACAATGCGTGTGCAAAGTCCCGATTTTGTGTTGGAGAATGTCACGGTTGCCAATACAGAAGGAACTGGGCAGGTGCAGGCTGTAGCGTTATATGCCGAAGGCGATCGTGGTAAGTATCATAATGTCAAAATTACCGGCCTACAGGATACGTTGCTTGTGAACCGTGGCAGACAGTATTTCAAGGACAGCTACCTCAGTGGCAGTGTAGATTTTATATTTGGCAATGCACCTGCCGTGTTTGATAATTCGATCATACACAGCCTGCGTGCTGGATATGTGACAGCAGCTTCAACAGAAGAGAACAAGCCGGGCTTTGTATTTATTCAATGTCGGCTGACAACAGAAAATGGCTTGACAGGCAAGGTGGATCTCGGACGGCCATGGCGCCCTTACGCTCATGTTACTTTTTTGAAGACCTATATGGATGACCATATCAAGCCGGGCGGCTGGAACAATTGGGGCAAGGAATCCAATGAGCAGACCGCAAGATTTGGAGAGTTTGACAACTTTGGGCCAGGTGCAGAAAGTAGCGGGCGTGTACCTTGGGCCAAACAGCTTACCGCCGATGAAGCAAGCCAGTACACCGTTGAAGCTGTTCTGAGCGGGACAGACCATTGGGATTGGCGTCTTTAAATTTGATGTTCAATGGTTAAGCGGGGCAAGCGCTTCTAGCGTTCAGCCTCGCTTATTTCTATAGTTTGAGTAGAGGATACATACTTAATTTTCGGTGTTGAAAATACTTGTTTATATGGTAAATGTTTGCTATGTTAAAAGTGCATTTATTTCAAATTGTAATTTATTATTGATTTGGAGGTGTAAGGTATGGCACGTGTGTTAGTAGTGATCACGCCTGCTGAAGGCCATGTTAATCCGACACTAGGATTAGTGAAAAGGTTGGTAGACAGTGGGGAGGATGTTGACTATGTGTGTACGGAAGAATATCGTACGAGAATTCAACAGACAGGAGCACAGATGATCACCTACCCTTTTGTTGATGATGCTTTTTCTAAAGACTCTGATTTAAAGCCAGCAGAATACAAACATCATTATCAATTTGTGTACATGATGGTAAAAGGTATGATTCTTCCGATTATTCCAGAGGTTTTGAGAGTTATTGAAAACAGAACCTATGATTATTTAATCTATGATTCTTTGATGGGCTGGGGAGGAACGATTATTGCAGAGAAGCTAGGAATCCCTGCTGTGTGCTCTATCGCTTCTTTTGCTTTCGTAGAGCCGTTGGGATCGGGGCAAGGCATGAATGACAATGATCCGGAGGTAAAAAAGTTGTACACGGCTACGATGCAAATAACGCATCAACTAGCTAATGAGCTTCAGGTTGACGCTCCGGCTATAGAAGAGATTGCTCCTCATGGCGGGCGCTTAAGAATCGTTTATACAAGCCGCTATTTTCAACCGCAAGCCGAAAAACTGGATCACAGTTTTATTTTTACAGGTCCTTCTATTGTACCGCGTAAAGATGCTCCATCTTTCCCGTTCGAACAACTTCGTGTTCTGCATCCACAGGCGGTTTACATTTCAATGGGTACTATTTTGAATAAAGACTTGGAATTTTATAAGCTTTGTTTTGCAGCATTTCGCGATTTGCCTGTGCAGTTTGTGCTGTCTTCAGGCAATTATACAGACATGGAGCCCTTGGCCCCGTGTATCCCTGACAATTTTATAATCAAGCCTTATATTCCGCAATTGGAAATGCTTCAGCATGTGGACGCTTTTGTTACACATGCGGGGATGAACAGTACAAGTGAAGCCCTATATTACAATGTACCGCAGGTCATGATTCCTTTAACATCGGATCAGCCGATCGTAGCCAGTCGGGTGCAGGAACTGGGAGCGGGTGTTGTTGTGGATAAAAATGAGCTTACACCCGCTAGTTTGAGAGCTGCCTTATTAGCGGTATTGAGTCATCCAACCTATAAAGAACAGGCTCATGTGATCGGTGAATCATTACGCCAGGCTGGTGGGTATAGACATGCTGCAGATACAATTATGAGTCATTTCTCCACCATAGAAAAATAAGGCGCAGTCTATATACTGTGATTCCTTTCTTTTAAAGCAGCAGATTTTCCAAACTCTAATTTCTTTGAAATCGCCAGGAGACCCAGGGAGCAGATAATTAGGGCCAAACATACCCAATAGGTGTTTCGGTAACCCATCCATTGAGCGGTTAATCCGCCCATCAAGCTCCCTACCAGTCTTCCTATGGTTGTCGCATTGGAATATAGCGTCGATGCGTACCCTGGAAGAGAGGGTAACAAATCCTGCATGTAACTAATGCCAATGGCAGAAATCACTGCAACAAAGAAAGCTAGAAGAAGCTGTCCCACGAATAGCTGCCACATCTCCGTAGACATAAGGACAAGGATATAATAGACAACTCCTGTTAATGCCCCTAAAAATACAAGCAAACGGTTGGAGTATTTAGCTGCTAGTACGCCTAGCATGAGCATCAAAGGTATTTCTAAAATGGCACAAATACTGGATACTAGAGCAACGTCACTCGTGTCACCTTTTAAATTGTGAATGATGAACAAAGAAATATTTAAACTGTTCATCCAGTGAGACGTATAGAGCAGAGTAAGAACTAAAAAGGGGATCAGAATCTCAATATTTTTATGTAATGTAATGTTATGAAGTGAAAGTTGATTCTTATGTTTAAGCTGAGCGGGAGGCTGCTGGATAAAAAAGAATAAAAGAACAGCAATAAGAACAAAAATAGAGGTCGTCCCCATAAAGATACCCTTAAAGCCCGTATGTGCAATCAAAAAGGAACCAAAAAGCGGCCCGGTAATAAATCCAAGAGAAAACATAGACCGAAGTGTTGAATTAGCAAAGGCGTGATCCGCAGATTTACTGCGATCTACTGCTTCACGTGCACTGGCAAATAACTGCGGCATCCCAGGAGCACCAATGGCCGTAAAGATCGTCATATAAACAAAAAGTACATAAAAATTTTGGATTACAAGATATCCTGCAAAGGCTATGGCATTAAATAACGTACAAATCACCAAAATTTGTTTACGATCTAATCCGGTATCAGAACGTTTGGCAATCAGAGAGCTTATCCATATGCCACAAATCAAAGTTACCGCTGTAAACACACCAAAGGTTCCCACAGATACGCCAAGTGTACTTGTAAAATATACAGCTAAAAAAGGTGCGCTGATGGATATAGCCATGCCTTGCAATAACATGCAGATCATGAACAATGGGTAGTTAGGGATAACAAAAAGATTCTGAATACGCTTTAGCATTTCATTTTTACACTCCTTCCGAATACATACCTATCCCAACCAAACTATATATGACTTTAGCATAATTTGTACTTTACTTGGTGTAAAATATTATATATTATTTTTCACTTTGATGAGCAGGTCAATATACAGGCAAAGATACAGTAACAGGCTAAGCGTCAAACTCTCCACACCTTCAACTCCTAACCTAGCTATGAGATCATGAGATTAACCTGACTGTTCCGCTGTCTTCCGGTAGTCATGATCGTGGGCAAGACAGTAAAGAACAATGTCTATTCGTTCCTGATGATTGGTAGACCGCCCCTTGCTCATAGCTTTCGCTCCCCCATTCCGTACAACTCATAGCGATGTCGCCATTTCACTAAGGTGGTAACGCTGATGTTATGTTTTTTTGCTACTTCCACACGGCTGCTCTGTCCTGCTTTTAACTCCTGTATGATGGCTAGTTTCTCAATCGCATTGTATGCGTTCTTCTTAGACAAAGGAAAACTCCCCTTCAAGTAGCGGTTATTTATTAAACCTGCCTACTTGAAGGGGAGCATATCAAAATCAGTAGCCTGTTCCGTAATTTATAATAGCGAGGTTACGAACTTCACCTCCGGAAAGCGGCTATCCGGTCCTTTCATTAAGATTCCGCCTTGATTTTTCAGATACCTATCGAAGAAATCCAGCATATAGGCATTGATAACGGAGTTCGCTCTTTCGGGCGCAATCTTTCCTGTAATGCCCAGCATTTTGAAAATCGGAGAAATGAACTGTACGTCGGCAAAATTCAAATGCTCCGTATTTTCGATATAGAGGACTTGTCCCCCTTCGTCGACCGTTTCGCGCATCCGTTCAAGCTCCAACTTTTTATCTTCCGTTACTTGATCCTCCCACTCTCTTGTTGAGCCCATACGGTTAAGCTCTGCATCCGTGTAGACCCGGTTATCCATCACCATTTTTAATTTTTCGAAATAGCTTTCCGAGTTGATGAACAAAAACGGCTTTCGCAGACCCTCTCTGTCACGCAGTCGATAAAGCCCTCCATCAAGGTCTATTCCAACCGCGATTCGCGGATCGTAAGAAGCGTCATAGGCCGTCGCTCCGCCGATGGAATGACCGAACACCCCGACATGACCGAGATCAATCCTCCCTTTTAGATGACTTAGAATCTGCCCCGATTGGATGAGCTCGAATTGGTCCAGCGCAAACGCCACATCGCCGGTTAAAACTTTTCCCAACTTGTCGCGATTTCCTCTACTCGTCTGGTAATCATGGGCGGGCGAGAATAAGTCGTTGGTTGTGCTGGTCGTGATTCGCCCGTCCGGAAACTCGGTTGCAAATGTATTGTAGGTGTGGTCGATCACTGCCACGATATATCCATGACTCGCGAGATTTTCGGCTTGCGACGTGTGGAGGAACCTGGAAGAGCCATTGCCGGGATTCGCAAGGATCAGCGGGTATGAAGTCTGTGCCGAAGAGACTTCGGCCCCCGAATAAGCATGACTGGATACGTACTTCAGGTGTTGAAAAGTAAACCCGGGAAGGCCATAGTCCGCGGCCATATAACGTAAAATCTGGGTATCGGGAATAAAGGGAGCGTACTTGTCGGTGCCAGCTTGAGCCGGATACCATACCTGAACCATCAATTCCCTTTTGCCTGTCGCAGTTTTGCCAAATGTTTCCTCCCGGCTTGGATCGATGAAATGAAAGACTTGCGTGCCTACCTTCAACTCGCCGGTTGGCGCCGGAAAGTCGAATACGGGAAACACATAGAGGAAGCACGCCGTTGCGATTAGCCCAATCACGATAAAAAGGCGGCCCAGCACCCTACGGATTCGCGAGGCAGTCCGAACGACTTTCAGCGTTATGAAAACGTCTATAAGCGAGAGCATAAGCATCAGGATCGTAAATCCGTATAAAAATAAAAGCTGAACCCTGTATCCTTCGACAAGCAAATGTATCACTAAAAAAATGGAGCCTGCTCCGCTTGTCAGGAGCAAAGCTGGTCTTCGGATACGTTGATTGATAATGAACAGGAGTGCCAACAAACAAGCACTTGAAAAGAATAGCAGCATTTCAAAAAACCTCACGCCAACTCCCCCTTAAAAATAATCCTATCAATGGATTAGTATAGAGGAGCAGCTAGGTTGATACCATTGATCTAGATGACAATTGCCTAACACTCTTGTAAGATTGCGCGATGATGGCGCAGAAAACGGCATGTAATGTGCTGATTCCTGCCTTTCGGCCGGGGTCCGGAAAGGAATGCCCATCCGCCGCATGTCATGGCCAACGGATGTTGACAGGTGGGGGGCTATTTGACGCTTAACGTAACAGGAGTGGGATGTAGATATGTATGTGGAATTATCCTGTAGGATTTGCTTTAAAGGCTGAACCGATCTACGAACTGCTTGATCAGTTCATTCAATAATCCAGCGGCCTTCGTAGGAAGGCGATGATCAGCTTTCTTAAGGAAAACCAGCTCACTATTTGGTAATTGTTGATGCAATATTTTGGCATAGGGATGAAAGTGCTTATCTTTTTCACCATAAACGAGCAGGACAGGAAGATGGATTTCCCCGAGCCGTGAGGTGCAGTTGTACTTCAAGCTGTATCGATAATATTGTTCGACATTCCTGGGATTTCCCTGCTTCGCATCGTTGAATAACTTACGGAATAAAGATAGCTGTTTCGTTTGTGACCAAGCATTAGAAAGGGCAATCGTACCGATTGTGCCGATTTTGGAAAGAGCAATGCCCAAAGAAATTTTATTTCTTAGTCGCCATTCGTTTACTTCCGACATTCCACTGATAACAATGCCTCCCCATGCCCGATCTGGATAAGTCAAGAGGAATTCAAGTACTATCGAGCCCCCGGTAGAATATCCACACAGAAATACTTTATCAAGGCTCATCCGGTCCATCAAATGTTTAATATCCAGGGCGATGAGAGGGTAAGTAACCGTTTGCTCGGAAGGCTGACTTTTACCGTGTCCTCTGATATCAAAAGCTATAGTTCGAAAATGGGGCGAGAGTCCTTGAATTTGGTATGTGAAATTTAAGCTTGTGAGTACTGGAGGGTGAATGAATAGGATGGCCATTCCTTCACCGGAATCCATATAATGCATGGAGTATTCGTTTATGTTTGTCGTAGTCATGGTTATGCTCCCTTCCTGAATGGTTTGATCTTAAATTTGGCCTATTAGATCCAAAAAATTCATGGAGGTCTAACTTTAATTGCTTGTATGAGATACCTTTGTCCCGATGATCCAATGCAGGAATAATATTTTTAGTACAAGAAAAAAATAAGAGGATCAAGTTTTTCTAAGAAAGGGACACATACATGGGTATGAAAAATAAAGTTACCATTGCAGTAGTGCTAAGTTTATTGTTGTTGATCTTGGGCTGTAGAGCGGACTCCAGTCAACAGTTAAAACAACAGAGTGTGAAGCCACCTATCACAGTAAATCAAATGGGCAAAAAACCTGTCATTGTGATCTTGATTGATTCGTTAATGGATAAGCCTTTGCAAGACGCGATTCAAGCAGGCCGCGCACCGGCAATGCAATATCTCCTGAAACATGGGCAATATTTCCCGCAGGTAGTGAGTTCATTTCCTACGATGTCTGTGACAATCGACAGTACATTATTAACGGGAACGTATGCAGACCAACATCATGTGCCTGGACTTGTTTGGTACAGCGACCAAAAGAAACGCATGATTCTCTACGGCAATGGTGCCAAAGAAGCCTTGAAGATAGACCAACTGCAAGTATTCTTAGACGCAATTTACCAATTAAACCAAGTTCATTTGAACAAAAAAACGAAAACCATACATGAGGAATTGGCTGACAAAGGTAAAGAATCCGCGTCCATCAATGCTGTTGTCTTCAGAGGGAAAACGAAACATGCCTTAAAGGTGCCTGACTTCATAGCGAATAGCAACAGGGTGCCAGAAAAAATGATAGTAACAGGACCTAAATGGTTATCTTATGCAGCTCTGGCACAATTGAATCCGAAAAATAGCTGGAATACTCCTTTGTGGAAAAAATTTGGGATGAACGACGAATTTTCCGCAAAAGATACCGCTTTTCTAATAAGTCAGAAGAAACTTCCAGACGTAACCATCACATACTTTCCAGAGAATGATAATTTGGCGCATAGAAAGGGCCCGACTCAACTGGAGGGAATCGAAAAAGCGGATCAAGCACTGCAAACTGTGTTGAATGCATATGGTTCGTGGGAACAGGCTGTAAACAATGCGACATGGATTGTCATGGGTGACAGTGCGCAAAGCGCTATTTATAATGATCGACAGGTAGCAACGGTTGATTTAAAGTCGCTTTTGAATCATTACCGGATTGCAAAATTAAATCAACCAGTAAGAAACGATGACCAAATCGTGATTGCCGCTAATGAACGGATGGCCTATATCTATGCAATAAACGATAACGTAGAGCTATCCGATGTGGTGAAGTCTTTACAAAAGGAGAACAAGCTCGACATTATCGCTATGAAAGATGGTACAAACCATATTCATGTTACAAAGGGGAAAAATGGTGGCCTGTTTTCTTATCGTCCCGGTGGGAAATTGACCGATGAATATGGACAATCATGGACATTATCGGGTCAAACAAATCTAGTGGATATTACGATAAACAACAACCGGATCAAATATGGAAAATATCCAGACGTTTTGGCGAGGTTACACGGGGCAATGAATTCACATGAAGGAAGATATGTTGTCGTCACGGTCCAACCCGGATATGAACTCGTCGGTGAAAGTTCTCCCACCCACATCGGTGGAGGTGCTCATGGATCGCTGCACGAAAAGGATTCCCTTGTCCCATTAATTATTTCCGAAACGAATACACGCCCCAAAACACTGCGAATTGTGGATATAAAAGACTGGATTCTGCAATTGGTAAACGAATAAGTATTATTCGGTTCTTGATATTAAGATTGAACTCCATTAGCATATAAGCATGTAGTTATATAACCGGAAGGGGGTCACACTTTGGAGCAACTTGGTTATGTAGCCGATCATTTAAAGCTACTGGGAGATAAAAACCGCTTGGCCATGCTTTCCCTGCTAAGAGAAAGAGAATGGTGTGTTTGCGAATTTGTAGATATCTTTGATATGTCGCAGCCAGCAATTAGCCAACATTTGAGAAAATTAAAGTCGCAAGGGATTGTAAAAGAAGAACGACGAAGTCAGTGGGTATACTATTCCTTAAATGTAGACGATAAGCCGCATATTCAAGCTGTTCTTGAGAGTATGCCAGACTCTAAGCAGATTTTAAAAGGGCTGAATAAAGAGGAGCCGATCGCATCTTGTGGACCGGATTCCTCAGCTTGTTCATCCTAAAGGCTACTCCGTTTATATCCTTGGGGATAAACGGTGTTTTTAATATAAGTATATGTTTATAAGGTAATGTAATGGGGGTTTAAAACATTGATTTTGTTGGCATGCATTATATTTTTAGCCACTTTAGTGTTGGTGATCTGGCAGCCTAAAAATTTGTCCATCGGATGGTCTGCCTGCGGCGGTGCCATACTCGCCTTGCTGGTGGGTGTCGTCGATTTGCATGATGTTTGGGAAGTTACTCATATTGTCTGGAATGCGACACTGGCTTTTGTAGCCATTATTCTGATTTCGTTGGTGCTTGATAAAATAGGCTTCTTCGAATGGGCGGCGCTTCACATGGCACGAGCTGCGCAAGGAAGCGGAACCCGGATGTTTGTTTATGTGACCATTCTTGGCGCCGTTGTTGCTGCTTTTTTTGCGAATGACGGTGCCGCCTTAATACTGACACCGATTGTACTGGCGATGGTTCGGGCACTTAAATTGGATGAGAAAATGGTGTTTCCTTTTATCATAGCGAGCGGTTTTATTTCAGACACGACGTCGCTTCCGCTTGTGGTCAGCAACTTGGTTAATATTGTGTCAGCCGATTTCTTTGGGATCACCTTTATGGAATATGCGAGTCGCATGATTATACCTAATTTATTTTCTTTAGCAGCCAGTATAGGAGTACTGTATCTCTTTTTTCGTAAAAGGATTCCTAAAACGTTTGATGCGACACAATTAATCAGGCCTGCGGAAGCGATTAAAGATCCAAAGATGTTCCGTATGTCCTGGATCGTTCTCGCGGTTTTGTTCGTTGGCTACTTTGCATGCGAATTTTTTAATATTCCCGTTTCGGTGGTGGCCGGTATTATTGCTATCTTTTTCTTATTGATGGCGCGTAGAAGCCCTGCAGTGCCGATGAAAGAAATCATTAAGGGCGCTCCATGGGCTATCGTATTTTTCTCCATCGGAATGTATGTTGTGGTGTATGGTCTACGTAATGCCGGTTTGATGGATCTGCTGGCCCATGTGATTCAAGCGGTTGCCAATCAAGGTATGTTTGTGGCCACCATGGGCATGGGTTTTATTGCGGCGATTATCTCGTCGGTCATGAATAACATGCCTACAGTCATGATTAATGCGCTTGCTATAGATGCCACCCATACAACAGGTATGGTCAAAGAGGCACTGATTTATGCTAACGTCATTGGGTCGGATCTCGGGCCGAAGATAACCCCAATCGGTTCGTTAGCCACATTATTGTGGCTGCATGTGCTTCGTTCGAAAAACGTGAAAATTTCTTGGGGGACTTATTTTAAAACGGGTATCATCTTAACTATTCCTACACTTTTTATGACCCTACTGGGCTTATATCTGTGGTTAATCATTTCATAATTGAACATTGAAGGAGACGGTAATGATGGAAAAGAAGAAAATTTACTTTTTGTGCACTGGTAATTCTTGTCGCAGTCAAATGGCAGAAGGCTGGGCCAAAAAATACTTGGGAGACCGTTGGAATGTATACAGTGCGGGCATTGAAGCACACGGCCTTAACCCTAAAGCGGTGCAAGCGATGAATGAAATAGGGATCGATATCTCCGGTCAAACTTCAGATATTATAGATCCTGCTTTGCTGAACAGCGCGGATTTCGTTGTGACCTTGTGCGGAGATGCTGCTGATAAATGTCCTATCACACCTCCGCACGTTCGTCGTGAACATTGGGGGTTTGATGATCCGGCTAAAGCACAAGGAACAGAAGAAGAGAAATGGAGCGTATTCCAGCGTGTACGGGATGAAGTTGGGGCTCGTATTCGGAAATTTGCGGAGACTGGTGAATAAACAAGGTGCACAGCTATAGTATTTCAAACAAGCACGCCTCCTTAAAGAGGTGGTGCTTGTTTGGCGTTTTTTTCCTTCACAGAATACTCTTCCAGTACCTTTGTTTTATCTCCATAGATCCTATCCAAATGATCTTCTCCCCATAAGCAAAAACGATCAAGCAGATCTTTAAAATCCCATCCATATTCACTAAGCTCATATTCCACTTTGGGGGGAACTTGGTTATAAATGATGCGGTGGATGATTCCATCCTTTTCAAGCTCTCTAAGCTGTTGGGTGAGCACTTTTTGGGTGATTTTCGGAATGAGTTGACGAAGTTCGTATGTACGTTTTCTGCCGCTGGTTAAATGATGTAGGATAATGCCTTTCCACTTTCCACTGATGACCTCCAAAGTTGCATCGATCCCGAGCATATAGGTTTTGGCTTTGTCTTCCATAGACTTTCCCCCTCTCCGACCTGTAGTACAAAAGGCACTAAGGAACCTTAAAGTACCTACAGTACATTGAAGTGCGTACTTCACACTTTAATGTATAACATCCATAATAGCATCTGTAGACAGGGTTCAACAATTATGAGGAGAAAGAAGGTTACGGATACATGAAAGTTCTATTGGTCGTCACGCATCCTAGAGAAGATTCACTTACTCTTGCGGTCATGAATCGTTTTGTAGAGGGATTGAAAGAGAATAAGCACGAGGTAGATATTTTGGACTTGGATCGGGATGGATACAATCCGGTGTACAGCGCTGCAGATGAGCTGGATTGGAATACGCCCCATAAACAATATGCTCCTGAAACACGGAAAGAGATGGATAGAATAGTGGCTGCGGATGCTCTAGTCTTTGTGTTTCCATTATGGTGGTATAGTGTCCCGTCCATGCTAAAAGGATACCTGGATAAAGTGTGGAACATAGGTTTACTTCAGGAGTTCACGACAAAGCAGGTTCTGTGGATGTGCTTGGCGGGAGGGACGAAAGAACATCTGATCAAGTATGAATATCACGATTTGGTTACTAATTATTTGAATAAAGCCATTGCTGGTTACGCAAGAGTAAGAGAGTCCAAGGTGGAGTTCTTCTATGATACTTTGTCCGAATCGAAAGAATACATTGAAGGATTACTGGAGCACGCTTATCAATTAGGTCTGGCATATAAGTGAATTCTATTCTGATAACAATGAGAATTTAATATTATTGAGGATTTCGCAAAATCCTGATTATTGAAAAAGGGTTAAGGCTCGTTAGACGGCACTTAACCCTTTTTTATTTTACAGACGAGACTCTATCCTTTTACAGGCTCGTGCATAGGTGCTGACGGTGCCCCTTGCATAGATAATCCGCCGCCAGGTGTGCTTGCTGGAATAACGGGATGTGGTAATCCCTTTTCAGAAGCAGTGCCCGCAGTCTGCTTGGCCAGCTTCTGTTTCTCCCATAGGGCTCTGGCGATCACCAGCATGGAGAGTACACCCACATATAGTAACAGAGAACCGAGTTCGGGAAGCATCTCCTGCAAGGGTGCACCACGCAGACCCATGGTGCGCAGGAATTTATACATCCATACAAAGGGGAAGAAATCACCGATTTGAATCGCTAAAGGTGGAAACAGTGATCTGGAAAGAACAGCCCCCGATAGAACAAAAGCAGGCATGAGTATCATCACCATTCTGCCAATGGCTATTCCCGGATGTGCAGCGCCCCATGCAACCAGGACATTGATACAAACGGTACCGAATACATACAGGACAACTGGAATTATAAAGAGAATTGGATTGGCCTCGAAACGGCCTCCCCCAAACACTTTAAGCATCCCGAGAGAGAAGATTAAGCCAGCCGTCGAAAACAGCGTATAAGGAAGCATACGCAGCAGGATGTTGAATGGATTTTGCAGCTCAGAAGCCAGCCTCTTGGAAACTCGGAGTCTGGCGACCAGAGGTAAACTATTTATATTCAGTATCATAAAAGAGAACATACAAGTGAATGCAAGTATCGTCGTATTCTGATAGTCATTCGTTGGATTAAACAGGGAACGCACTTCCAAGGCGATACCATTGAGGGCCCCTTGAGCCTGTTCTGCGTTCATCCCTGTTTTCAACATAGCTGGAACAGACAGTTCCATATTCTCGGAAACGCTAATTTCCTGCATAGCTGTACGAATCGAAGTAATAGATTGAACATTGGTATTATCGAGAATGAGACCCACGCGGCTGGAAAGGGAACGATTGTGATTATCCTCTAAACCATGCGGTAGGGAAATAACAGCCAAATATTGCTCATGATAAAAATACTGTTCAGGGTTGTCCGTATACGAAACAATCTCAGCTACGTTCATATACGGGGAAGCATCTATTTTCTGAATGAACTCACGGCTGTAAGCTGTGTTATCTTGATCCACTACTACCACGTTAGCGTCGTTAATTTGGCTGCTTGGGAGCAACAGTGAATACCCCAGTACGGCAATCAACGGGAAGATAATAGCTATGATCGGATACTTGGAGTGAACCAGATACGACCATTCATCACGAAGAGATTTCATTTGTATTCACCTCAACGGTCATGCCTGGTAGCAAAGCTGCTTCTCTTGTTACATATACACGTACCTGGAATGTAGCGGTATCTGCTTCTCCTTTTTCACGGGACATCTTCACATTAGCGAATTGTGGTGCAGCAGTTACATAGCGTACCGTACCTTTCAGGTCCTTATTGAGACCAGAGATATGAGTTTTAATTTCTTGATTGGCCTTGAATTTCCCCGCTTGTTCTTCATTCACATAGAGATCGTAATATAAATCATTGGTTTCCAGGGTAATCACAGGAGCCCCTTGCGCCACATTTTCGCCGACTTTGGTACTAATCGAAGTCACCTTGCCATCCTGTGGTGCTTTTAACACCAGGCGTTCTTTTTTGAGCAGCAACGTTTTAAGCTGAACTTCCTGTGTGTCTTTTTGTTGCTTTAAGAGGTCAATAGCCAGCTTCTGATCGGCCAACTGTTGACGACTCTGCTGAATGGTTTCCAGCTGGGTCTTGGAACGATCGACGGACAATTGGGCACCGCGAATTTCTTCCTCGGCTTGTTTTACCGAAACGGCTGCTTGTGTCGTCTGTTCACTGGCCTGCATACGTTCTTCAGAAGTGGCGCCATGAAGTAGCTTTTGAAGAGACTCTTTTTGCTGGCTTAACTGATTTGTCGCTAAAGTCAAAGAGGATTCGGCATCATCCAACGCTGCTTTGGATGCACTTCCTGCATCATAGAGTGCTTTATTACGCTTATAGTTGGTCTGCGCCGTCTGAACGTTTTTGGTGGCTGAAGCTACGGCAATTCGTTGCTGCTGAACATCTTCAGCCCGAGCCCCGTTATTGACCTGTTGTTCCGCAGCAGTGGCTTGACGCTCAGCCGCTTGTGCCCGCTGCAATGCCGCCTGACTTTTACGCTCAGTCACTTGAGCTTGCGCGATATCTAGCTGTGCCTGTTTTTCCTGAGTTGCTGCTCGTGTATACCCTAAATGGATGGATTGTTGTTGTTGGCTGATTTGCGTATTGAACTGGGCGATTTGTGTCCGCAGCTGCTCAATTTGCAGATCCACATCTGTGGAATCCAAAGTCATAAGGACAGTTCCTTTTTTCACCTTAGTTTCTTCTGTTACCGGGATGTTCAGGATTTTGCCTCCTACTTGTTCAAACGATACATGAATGCTATCCGCATTTAGTGTTGTGCCTTTAACGGATCGAGAAGCATTGACTTGATCTTGTCCGTTGGTCTGGAGTAGGAACCCCCCGCCGATAAGACAGGCGATAGAAATGAGAGGGATGATGAGGCTGGTGACTTGTGTGCGATTCATGAGTAATACGCTCCTTAAATTCATAAAATGAGTTAAACAGGGACTCGAATAAATAAATATCCTGATATGTACATTTTATTTATTCTTTTATTTAATAATTTAAAAGTTAGTCGGCTAACTAAAGCGCAAAATTAAAACTTATTCTGGTTTTGCTGCTTTATATATCTCTTTTGCTTGAGGGATGCCGCTTTCTATTTTTTGCATTAACGTCAGGAGCAGCTCTTTTTCATCGGTGGACAGGTGGCTCATCAGTGTGGAAGTGCTTGTAAAATGTATAGGCAGCAGTCTTTCCATCATTTCTGTTCCTTGATCGGTCAGTTTAACAATGCTCATACGGCGGTCGGAAGGATGAACAGATCGAATAATAAGCCCATCGCGTTCCAGACGGTCAACGAGACCGGTAACGGTTGGCTTGCTAACCCCTACTTTTTCCGCAAGCTCTGTAGCCAGTAACCCTGTATGGATGTTGCGATACAGAAGAATTAATATCGAAAATTTACCATGAGATATACCGTACTTCTCAAAACCCTCAAAACTGACTTTAAAGACCCTGGAAGATACCCGCATAAAAAATAGCATAGCTTCCGTCGCTCTTACATCAATCTCGGGGATACGCTTAGAAAATTCTTGTAGCGCCTCACGAGTGGGCAAGTCCCGTAAATCAAAATCCATAGGGTTCTCCTTTCTCCTTACAGTATGTTCCAATCAACAAATTAGTTAGCCGACTAATCTTAATCTATTCAAAAATGAATTTCAAGCTAAATTTTGTTAATCGTCATGTAGATTTTTCACTATATGGAGGTTGTTGTCAAAAGAAAATAAAGTATTAGACTGACGATGCTTCATTAAGCTAACTGGCAGATTAGTTACATAGACGTCAGAATTTTGCATAGGAGTGTAGTCCACCATCCCATACTAATTGTATGGAAAAGAGTCTAGATAAACAGTATACTAGCTATAATTGTTTTTTGTTGAGGTGAATATCAAATGGATGAAATCGATGAATCAAAACAAATTGTATTACAAATCGGCGGTGTCTTGAAAAAGTACAGAAAAGAAAAAAACATGAGCTTAGACGACTTAGCGGAATTAACGGGTGTAAGCAAACTTACTCTGGGGAATATCGAACGTGGCGATACAAATCCAACTTTGGCGATTATATGGAAAATTTCAAAAGGCATATCTTTACCGCTATTAGCTTTGTTGAAATCAGAAGACCCTGTTAGTTTGTATCGAGCAGGCGAAGGACTGCGGTTTTCTAATGATCAAAAAAATTGGATCATTGAACCGGTCTTTAAAAACGCAAGCAACGATATTGAAATGTGTCGGGCTTACTTACAGCCGAATAGCTCGTATCACCCTGAAGGTCATCATGTGAATACAACTGAAATTGCGACAGTAATGACTGGTTCCATTGAAATTCAAGTCAATGGAGAGATTTACACATTGAATCAATATGATACGATCAGTTTTCGTGCAGATTGTCCTCACTCTTATACCAATCGTACGAATAGCGAAACAGTGCTCCATATATCCTTAAAGTATGGTTTCTAAAAGTCGAAAATTCCACTTATTAAATACAACTCCGAATTCCATGACGGGAATTCAGAGTTGTATTTTTGTTTTTAGATGAGTTAATGTGTGTTATAAAATACTTATTGTTAAAAATAATATATCATAAAATAATTATTGTTAAAAATAATATATTATACTATACTATTATTGTTCGCGCGGATGTTATTTCATAGTTTTTCAATCAGCAGGAAACAAATTTTACGTATGAATTTAGTAAGGAGAAATGAAGAATGTCGAACAAACAAAATATAAAAGCCGTACCATCCTCTATAGGACTGATAATTCTCGGCATTATTATTATTGCAGCTAATTTACGTGCTCCCTTAACCTCAGTCGGTCCTTTAGTGAGTCTCATAAGGGATGACGTTCGTATTTCAAATACAGTAGCAGGCCTGATAACAACGCTACCTTTGCTTGTCTTTGCTTTATTATCACCTCTAGTACCCAAATTTGGACGAAGGTATGGGATTGAACGTATCATTTTGATTGCCCTAATCGTTCTGACTGTTGGCATTGTAATACGTTCTTTATCTGGCGCAGCTAATCTATATATTGGGACAGCAATTCTTGGATTCGCAATTGCCGTATGTAATGTATTATTGCCAAGTTTAATCAAAAGGGATATCCCAAATAAAATTGGCTCCATGACAGGTGTTTACTCAATTTCAATGAGTTTATTTGGAGCAATCGCATCGGGAA
This sequence comes from Paenibacillus sp. FSL H7-0703, assembly GCF_038003485.1. Lineage (NCBI taxonomy): Bacteria > Bacillati > Bacillota > Bacilli > Caryophanales > Paenibacillaceae > Paenibacillus > Paenibacillus sp. FSL H7-0703. The sequence continues at coordinate 4,177,914 of NZ_JBBOPF010000001.1, forward strand.
TCAGTGTACCGCTAGCCGTGAACGCAGGTCTAAAATGGCAGGGAGCATTGGGAATATGGGGGATTCTAAGCTTTGTATCGATTCTCTGTTGGTTACCCCAATTAAGAAATCAAACGAAGCAAACAACCACGACGAGTCAACAGATGGCCAGCAACGATGTGAATGTTTGGCGATCCCCTCTTGCCTGGCAAGTAACCTTGTTTATGGGTATACAGTCCATGGTTTTCTATGTGTTGATCGCATGGTTGCCTGAAATTTTAAAGCAGCAAGGAATTGGCTCAAACCAATCAGGATGGTACCTCTCGATAATGCAGTTAGCTCTGCTTCCATTTACCTTTATTGTCCCCGTTATTGCTGGGCGCATGTCTAGCCAACGTTTGTTAGTGGTCATCACAATCATTTTGCTTTTAACGGGAACGCTCGGACTTCTATACGGAAGCTCCAATATCATTCTGTTGTGGATTATAATACTCGGAATTGGTGGAGGCTGCGCCTTTAGTTTGTCCATGATGTTTTTCGGTTTACGTACTGAAAATGCGCATCAAGCAGCGGAACTGTCTGGCATGGCGCAATCGATCGGATATCTTCTTGCCGCAATCGGTCCTGCCCTTATAGGATTTCTGCATGATGCGACAAATAGTTGGAATCTGCCACTTTTCATTCTGCTTGGCGCTTCGGTCTTACTCTTTTTAGTCGGTATAGGAGCAGCAAGAAACCGTTTTGTAGGTAGCTGAAATAGTTACGATCTGCCACGGAAAGGACGATAAATATGTTTGACAAAATTATTGTGGCAATTGATAAAGCTGAAATAACGAACAAACTCCTCGATGCAACCGTTGAAATAGCTCGAAACAAACAAACTCAAGTTACCTTGGTTAATGTCAGCCAGGAATATGTATCGAATGGCATGACATATTTACCAGGGCATTTCTTGGAAGAAATATTGAACGAAATGGAGAAAGCGAGTTTGGAACAGTTGCAACAAGCCAAATCCAAATTAGAATCTGCGGGGATTAACCCGGAAACACTTCATCTTAAGGGAGATCCTGCACATGAAATATTAAATTATGCAAGAGATTCCAAGCAGCAACTCATTATTATTGGAAGCCGTGGGCTAAGTGGCATAAAAGAAATGATGCTTGGAAGTGTCAGCCACAAGGTTTCACAGCTATCAAGTTGCCCAGTCCTCATTGTGCATTAACTCCTTCGGGAACCGTAAAGATGATGCATTGTTATACTAACGGAGAACTTTAGTTCAATAAAACAGCGACAGTCTAGGACTTTATTTTCTCGTCCACGGCTGCCGCTGTTTTTATAGCTGGGGCCAGTCTAATACTTTTTTTACGAGATCTGACGGTTTTATAATTCGAAATGTCGCGTGGGACCAACATATCCAGTCTAGTACTTTATTTTCTTTCTACAGTTGTTCGTGCCATGGTTCAAGCTTTTCCCTACATTGATATTTACAATGAAGTGCTTGATAATAAGTGGATATCGTACGAGACAAAGAACCTAAAAGTGAGGAATCTGGAATGACGACAAAATTATACTACACTGCTCCAAATCTTACGGAGTGGGACACTCATATTACACAGAGCATGGAAAGAGACGGAAAATATTTGGTTATGCTGGAGGAAACGGCCTTTTATCCGCATGGCGGAGGCCAGCCTTGTGATACAGGAACAATTCAGGGCGTCCGTGTATTAGATGTTGTTCTCGAGGATGGGGATATTTGGCATCAGGTAGAGCATTTGCCGGAGGATAGGAAAGTAGCCTGCCAATTGGATTGGGAGCGCAGATTTGATCATATGCAGCAGCATAGCGGGCAGCACTTGCTGTCAGCGGTTTGTCTGGAGTTGTTGGGTGCGCGTACTGAAAGCTTTCATCTGGGACAAGAATATGCCACGATTGATGTGAACTGTTCGGATGTAACGCCTGCGCAGCTATCGGCAATCGAGCAGGAAGTAAATCAGCAAATCTATAGTAATCGCAGCATAAAAAGTTTTTTTGTAACCAGTGAGCAATTGAAGGATATTCCGCTGGTGAAAACGCCCAAAGTGACAGAAAATATTCGGATTGTCGAGATCGAGGGCATTGAATATAATGCTTGCGGCGGCACACATGTAGCTCAGACCGGGGAAATTGGGATCATTAAATGCTTAAAATGGGAGAAGCAGAAGGGGATGGCAAGAATCCATTTCAAATGTGGCGTTCGCGCACTCCAGGATTTTAACGATAGTGTTCAGATATTGGACGTGTTATCTACGAAGTTCAATACCGGGCGAAAAGATATTTTGACCCGATTCGAAAAGTGGGAGCAGGAGCATAGGCAGCTTAAGGCGCAAGTGGAGCTCCTACAAGAGGAAAATGCTTCGTACCAGGCGAAAGAGTTGCTATCTGCTGTGCAGGGGCATGTTCTTGCTCATGTATTCGAGCAAAAATCCCTTCAGGACATGCAGCAATTGGCTACCAAGCTAACAGCTGAGCATGATCTGCTTGTTTTATTTGCCACAACAGCAGAAAACAAAATCATTCTGGCACATAACGGCACCCAGTCTGTTGCCTGCGGAGCATTTTTGAAAGAGAATCTGGGCGCGTTTCACGGTAAGGGGGGCGGTAGCAACCAATCTGCTCAGGCAGCATTCGCGTCCCGCGAAGACCTTTTGAATTTCTTTGAAACGGCCCAGCGGCAGTTCATTCAGGGCTGATGTAATGGAGGATTAGTGACGCAGCGGCAGCTTCCACTTTTCCTCTTCTGTAAATAAAATAAACGAAAAAATAAGTACAACAACAGCGCCCCAAACGGCTTTATCCCCAATCGTCAAAGTCAGAAATCCCCCCAGCAAGGCTCCTACCAAGAAGGCTGCCAAGATGACACCATAACGCATCGCTCGAATGGCAGCGTTCGTGTCCTTGGTCGTCATAGCGACATAGACAGCCTCGATAGCTGATCGAAGGTTACCGGTGCTGACCGTGGAGGTGTACGGCACATCAATGAGCTTGCGGAAGGAAGTCATTTGCACGGAAGCGACGAACGAGACGATCACCACCACTACCGTATTGGGAACTCCTTGCGGAATCAGTCCCACGATGAAAAAAATCGCAATTTCCAGTAAAATAATTGTGCGGGTCCAGTCCGGAGTTAAACGATGGGTTGATTTTCGTTTAATCCCTTCAGCAACAAAAACGCCCAGTGAAAAGGCGATCAGGGGTGGGATATAGGATAACGCCTGAATCCAGTTCCCCTGAATGACTTTGACAGCCAGCAGCACGATATTGCCTGTCTGTGCGTTGGCGAAAACACCGCCTCTTCCAACAAAGGTATATGTGTCCAAAAAGCCCCCTACTAATGATAGTAAGGCGCCCAGTCGTAACGATTCGGACGTTACCTGATGTAAATGGATTTTGCCTTTCATAATCACGGCATATAAGCCTCCTATGCTAAACGTCGATTCTTTAAAGCTAACACGAAAATCCAGGACCATACAATTAAATTAGTCACTTTAGCATGAAAATGACACAAAGAAGCCACATCAGGTCCCATACAATAGAAAGGACGTGATGCGGCTTGTTACAGTGTTGTTTAAAGTGCCACCTGGAACTTCGAGAATGTGCTTATTGCAGAGCTTGAACGAGGGCTTTACCAAACTCCTCAGCACCATCCGGGCCATCGGCCGTGATAATATCGCTATGCGCAACGACATGCTGCGCCACATATTCGGCTTGATGCGATTGGAGCTGATCTTTTTGTATATCCACTGGATAGCATGTAGCCGTTCTGCCAGAGAGCAGTCCGGTTTGAGCCACGGCTACAGAGCCTGCGCAGATGCCAGCCAATAAAGTCTTTTGCTCATGAGTTTGTTTTAGCAGAGCTTGGAGATCCGCGTTATTCCACAGATGGTCATTCGTACCTGATCCGCCGATCACAGATACTACATCATAATCAGCCAGCATAGCGTCTGTAAAAACAAGATCAGCTGTCGCTTTACCGTTGTAGTCACCCGTGATTTCGCCTGTTTTTGTACTAGCTAGCGTCACAGTAACACCTGCTTGCTCCAGTGCTTCCTTTGGTTTAAACAATTCATCCTCATTAAAGCGCTCTGGGGGTATAATAAAAAGAGCTTTTTTACTCATACTTTATTCCTCCTTGAATGTGTAACGTTATCTACTATTGTAGGGTGGACTCGTCAGGCTGTGAAGAATGCACTTTCAAGTACGGAGGTTACCTGCAGGTTACTATTAAAGTGCAAGACCATGATGGTTTAGAAGGAGTTAGTTGATATATGACTGATACGCTGAGAGAAGAAATACGGGAAAAGATCGTTAACGGAGACTATAACTGCGAAAAGGAACTAACCTTGTCAGTGTTAAGCGGAAAATGGAAGGTCGTCATTTTATGGCATCTGGGTGTGGAAGGAGCGCACCGTTTCAGTGACCTGCAAAGGCTGTTTCCGAAGCTGTCGCATAAAGTGCTGACCAATCAGTTGCGGGAGTTGATGGAGGACGGTATTGTGCACCGGGAAGTGTATCCCGAGGTACCTCCAAAGGTGGAGTATTCGATGACCGAGCTAGGAATGACGATTTTACCGATTGTGGAGATGATGTATGACTGGGGGAAAAAACGGGTGCAATCCATTCGTGAGGAAATGCAACGCAGCGGTGAGGGGAACGTTTAAAGTTCCTTCATATGAAAAATAGAACGCCTTGCACTATGAGTACAATTGTACTTAGAGCAAAGGCGTTCTTTGGCATGTTAGCAGTCTGTGTTTTTATCATATTAGTCTAGGAACAATAGCGGTAGCCGTGAAGCTGCTTCAATAAGAATCATTGCTGTTCAAGTGCTGGTAGAACCTCAATCCAGCGTGTAGCCCAAGTACCGATATGGTCAAACAAAGGAGCTAAATCGCGTCCCTTATCTGTAAGAGAGTATTCAATCCGTACAGGCTTCTCAGGATAAACCATACGTTGTATGATTCCTTCTTCCTCCAGCTCTTTCAAACGGTCCGAAAGGACCTTTCCACTTAAATTAGGAATTGAATTCTCAATAGCGACGAAACGTTGCGGACCATTAGTTAGTTGAAATACGATCAACACCGTCCAACGCTTGCTTAGTAGCTCCATAGCCTTTTCAAACCGTGGGCACATCTGCGGAATGTTCATATGATCACCTCATGCTCCTATTATTAACGATTCACTGTTAAAAGTAAATGATTTTACTTTACATAAATTTATTACTTGACGAAACGACATGATATAAATATACTTTGTTACATAAAGTAACTTATTGGATTCGATACGGAACTTAAGATGTAAATACTTAAAATTTGAACTTAATTTGATATTATTTTGATATTATTAATGATGTAATTAAATGAACAGGTACGAACTAATCGTTGAGGTTATGGTTTGGGCGTAGGGGGAAGTCAGATGAAGTTGGAATGTGAAGTTTGCGTAGTTGGAGGGGGACCCGCAGGGACTTTGTTGTCCTGTCTACTGGCGGAGCAGGGTGTATCCACGGTATTGATTGAGCGGCAGAGCGTGGCGGGTAAGGCTTTCCGCGGTGAAATCTTGAATGATGAGGGTCAGGAAGTGATCCAAAAGCATAAGCTGCTCGAACAAATTCATGAGGACTATGTTCTCGCCTCTACAAGAATCGAATATTGGGAGCATCAGCAGCAGGTGAAGACGGTCAAACCAGCTTCAGTAAATAATAATGTGGGGGTTCATATTCCACAGCCTCGATTTTTGGAGGCTCTGCTCAAGCAGGCGGCAACCTACGAGTTCTTCCGTTACCTGGCCAGTACAACGGTGACTACCTTGGAAGGTAACAGCGAGCAGGGGTATACAGGCTTGACCGCCCGCGATAAGAACGGCCATGAGATCACGATTGACAGTTCGTTGATTGTAGGGGCAGACGGTCGCTACTCGACTGTGCGCAAGCTGGCGCAGATGCCTGTGACGAACATTCGACACGGCTATGATCTGCTATGGGCGAAAATTACGGCACCTGCTGGATGGGAGCCCGTCACTCGTCTGGCACGGGTCAACGGAGGGCAGTTGGCTTTATTCTCGCAGGCTGAGGGCTATATTCAAATTGGCTGGAATGTGGAGGAAGGTAGCTTTTCAACCCTGTTTAAGCAATCCTTTGAACCCTTTATACAACGGTTTACAGAGGCTTTTCCAGATTTGAAGCATAGTGTGCATGATCACATTCGTTCATGGAAGGACTTCGTACCGTTGGATATTTTCAGCAGTCGCAGTGACACCTGGGCGCAGAACGGACTGGTCCTTATCGGAGATGCGGCGCATACCATGACACCTACGGGAGCTTTTGGCTTGAACGCAGCTTTGAAGGATGCCGATGTGCTAGCCAGTGAGCTTCTTCGTTTACGGCAGAAGAGCTATACCGCAGGAGACCTAAAGGCGTTCGAAGACGGACGACGACAGGCTGTCACCGAGCTTCAGGAACGGCAGCTGACGATGGAATCCACGTTTCATGAACATTTCTTACACATAGTTCAATGATTTGTACCCTGACAATAACGATTAGCCTTTGAAGAATTAGGCATTTTCTATATAGAGCTCATATAAAGGATGGTGCAGAGAGATGAACCAAAAAGATGTAGCTACGCTACTTAACGATAAAATTCAAACCGTTCGTGGAGAGCAATCTTCGACGATTTTGGTAGGACCGATCAAGCTGCCAGTTAATTTGGAAGGAGAAACGGTTGTTTTTCAGTGGTACTGCTGGTTGCCTGTACGGGATGAGGAAGATCGTCAGGACTTACTGAATGCCACCGCTGTGACGATTGTGAAGCGATTGTCCACACTGGATTTGGCAGAGGGACAACAGTCAAGCGTTTTGGTGTACGGTGATCTTCAACAGTCGGAAAATGCATTAGTTCGCATGCATAGTATTTGTCATACTGGAGATATTTTTGGTAGCAAGCGTTGTGATTGCGGATTTCAACTCCACCAGTCCATGAAAATGATCGTGGAGCATGGAACGGGTGCGTTGTTCTATCTGGCTAACCATGAAGGCCGCGGGATCGGTTTGTTTAGTAAAGCAATGGCTTATATTCTGCAGGAAGAAGGCATGGATACTGTCGAAGCCAATCATCAATTGGGTTTTGAAGATGATACACGCAACTATGCGGATGCCATTAGTGTGCTCCGTCACCTGAGACAAAAACCGGTAACTTTGATTACAAATAATCCTAAAAAAATGGATGCCTTGAAGAAATCGGGTATGAATGTGGCGGGTCGCATGCCGCTCTGGGGCGATGTGTCGCAATATAATGAACGGTATTTGAATACAAAAGTGGAACGATCCGGCCATTTGCGGGATTCCGATCTCAGGGAGGTTCTATGACCATTCACGAAAAATATATGCGCCTGGCACTGGAAAATGCCAGAAGTGCTAAAGGGCAAACAGTACCGAATCCGCTCGTCGGATCAGTCATTGTCAACAACGGTCGTATCGTTGGGATCGGCGCTCATCTGAAGCCCGGCGAGCCACATGCCGAGATTCATGCGTTGCGTATGGCGGGTGAACACGCTCAGGGAGCGACGATTTACGTAACGCTGGAGCCGTGTTCCCATCACGGCCGGACAGGCCCGTGCGCGGAAGCGATTGTGAAGGCTGGCATTCGTCGAGTGGTGATTGCAGCGCTGGACCCGAACCCGCTGGTTTCCGGCAGAGGGGTACAGATTTTGAAAGATGCGGGCATTGAGGTCATTGTCGGCGTATGTGAGCAGGAATCCATCCGCATGAATGAAGTGTTTAACCAATATATCGTGAGCAAGCGTCCTTTTATTACGATCAAATCGGCAGTAACACTGGACGGTAAAATTGCAACCCGGACCTCGGAAAGCAAATGGATTACGTCTGAGGCTGCACGGGAAGATGTGCATCGTCTACGTAACGAGCATGTGGGAATCCTGGTCGGTGTACAGACGGTGATTCACGATAATCCCCAGCTTACGACTCGTCTACCGGATGGACGGAATCCGATTCGTATCATTTTGGATAGCAAGCTTCGAATTCCAGTGGATGCCCGTGTCATTACAGATGTGGAGGCACCTACCTGGATATTCACAGGGCGCGTTTATGATGAAGGCAAGCGTAGCCAGTTGGAACAACTGGGTGTAAAGGTATATCCGACTCAGGATGAAAACAGTGATCGGGTTAACCTGCCGCAAATGCTGGATATTTTGGGTGCGGCGGAGGTGTCATCGGTGTTCGTGGAAGGCGGAGCCGAGGTGAACGCTTCGTTCGTGCAGCAAGGGCTGGCAGATAAGCTGGTGCTGTATATTGCACCGAAGTTGGTAGGAGGACGCGCGGCCCCGGGATTTCTCGGGGGAGAAGGCGTGTCTGCGATGAGCGATGCGGTGGCATTGCATGATTTGAGCGTGACACAGGTTGGTGTAGATTGGAAAATAGAAGGGTATTTTGGGCGGGGAAAATGAGTGAGTTGTTTTCGGTGGAGGAGGCGCTCCGCGAAGGGGTTGATCTTCCGATCGCTGTTGCAGTGGGATTCTTCGGATTGTATAAGACATTTAAAGGTAAGAATCCCACTGCAAAGGCGAACGCTACCGCTTCTCCAGATTCAACCCCTTCGCTCCGCTGCTGGCCACCGCAAAGTCACTCATTTTTCGAAATGGTGGGGAGCATGGGAAGGGGAAAAGCTCAAAAGCTCATATACTTAAAAGAACAGAGAATCTGAAGGGCTAAAAGGCCTGGAGGATTCTTTTTTTATATACTAAACGTTTATTAGGGTGAATGGTTAATGGGGTGAATAACTCATAAGGTGAACGTCTTATGGGGTGAAATCGAAATGACATAATTACATAATATTTGGGTTTTTCGTCCTGGTTTCTTATGTATTTTTAGAGACTTTCGCCTCGTTTAGTTAGAATATAGAAATAAAAGGATTGACCTGGAAATTGAGATCGAGCACAATGAAGTTGAATTCAACTTGGAAGAGAAAGGGAAATCCTTGCAGTGAAAGGGATTATAGAATTCAAAGGAGGATGTAGGTTGTGAAAAAGATGATATTATGCTTGTTAAGTGCCAGTCTGATATTTTTAGCTGCACCGGTTTCTACTAAAGCCTTTTCGGGTGAGGTCACACAAGGCGCTGGCTCATATTCAACTACACTACCTGCCGGAGCAGCAACACCGCAAAACGAGATTTACAAAACAGCGAATGTAATCAGCCCAATGCCTACCAATGACTGGTGGAGCAGCCTGGCCTGGGTACCGTACTCCGAGGCTCAATATCCGCATCCCCTTGCCTTGAAAAATCAGCAAAACGGTTTACGCATCTTTAACCCGAGTGGGAAAATTACGGTAAATCCGGGATACATCGCGGGCTGGATGGATGATGTGAACGATTTTACCATCGGTCATTCTGTAAGCGCTTCATTTCCGGATGCCAAAGTGGACGGTTTCAGCGACTGGTTTGTCAAATCATTATTTCAAAGCGGCAACAATAAAATGAGTGCTACCTATGGACACGGCTCCCCTTATGTTTTTTTTGAGTTTGGCGGTGGCAATCCCAAGCTTTCATTTAATGGGGTGCCAGAGGTTTGGTCTGGGTCAGCTAGTTCCCCTGTGCTTGGCATTACAGTCAATGGCTCACACTATGGTCTGTTTGGTCCTTCCGGCAGCACCTGGTCTGGCCTCGGGTCGAGTACGCTGATCAATCAATTAAACGGGAAAAACTATTTTACAGTGGCGGCTTTGCCTGACAAAACAACCGCGACATTGGACAAATTTCAGCAATACGCCTATTCTTTCGTTACAAACTCCAAAGCACAGTACAGCTATAACGAAGCCTCTTCCGAGGTAACGACCACCTTTACTGTTGCAACGACAGCGAAGGAAGGCACACAAAGCGGCACTATTTTTGCCTTATACCCTCATCAGTGGAAAAATTCATCACAACCCCTGCTAGGCTATACGTACAATTCTGTACGCGGTCTGATGAAAACAGCAGAGGGTGCGTCTTTTCAAACGAAAATGAAATTTACAGGAGTACTGCCTTCCCTGCCCGACTTGGGGTCCTACGATAAAAATACGCTCAACAGTTATATAGACGAAGCGAAAGCGGAAGTCTACTCTGGCGATAGAGACACGTACTGGACGGGAAAACGTCTGGGCAAGCTAGCAGCGCTGGCGCCGATTGCCGACCAGGTTGGCAATACCGCAGCAGCGACCCAGTTCCGCAATGAGATCAAAAGCCGGCTGCAGGACTGGTTTAAGGCTAGTGACAACTCGGGGAATCTGAAAAGCTCCAGTCTATTTGTGTATAACAACCATTGGGGGACATTGATCGGTTATCCCGACAGCTTTGGCAGTGCGGTAGAATTAAATGACCATCACTTCCATTATGGATACTTTATCAAGGCCGCAGCCGAAATTGCACGTGTGGACAAGAGCTGGGCATCCGATTCCCAATGGGGACAAATGGTGCAGCTGCTCATTCGCGACATTGCCAATACCGACAGGTCTGATTCAAAATTTCCGTATTTGCGTAATTTTGATCCCTATGCCGGACACACTTGGGCTTCCGGCCATGCCAAATTTGGTGATGGCAACAACAATGAATCCTCCTCGGAAGCGATGAATGCTTGGGCAGGTCTTATTTTATGGGGCGAGGCGACGGGAAATACTCAAACTCGTGATCTCGGCATCTATCTATACACAACTGAAATGAATGCCATTAACGAATACTGGTTTGATGTGCATGGCACAAACACTCCTGCAGGGATGCAAAGCGCGACGGCAAGCATGATCTGGGGCGGTAAAACGGTAGGGAATGCAACATGGTGGACCGATAATGCCGCAGAGGTGCATGGTATCAACTGGCTACCGATCACCTCGGCCTCCTTGTATCTGACGCAATATTCGGAGTATGCGGCTAAGAACTATAACGATCTGCTGCGAAAAAGCGGTGGGAACTTCAGTCCGTGGGAAGATATTGTGTATATGTACAGAGCAATCTCGAACCCGTCCGATGCCAAGGCGAAATTCAGTGCACGCGTAGCAGCCATGACACCGGAAGCAGGGAATTCCAAGGCGAATGCCTACCACTGGATCTACAATTTGGGTGCTTTAGGCAACATCGACCGCAGCATCACCGCTAATTCACCTATTTATGCCGTATTTCATAAAAACGGTGTAAAAACTTATGTGGCCTACAATTTTACAAACCAAGTCAAAACAGTAACCTTCTCAGATGGGCACAGTATTACCGTGCAGCCGAATAGCTTTAATACCGGAAATGGAAGCGGCGGTGGCAATCCGCAACCTGATACGGAGGCTCCGTCCATCCCGGCGAATGTTCGAGCTACGACCAAAACGGCTTCGGTAGTCACTCTGGAGTGGGATGCAGCTACAGACAATGTTGGCGTTACGGGTTATATCGTTTATAAGAACGAGGCCCAGGCAGCAGAGATAAGCGGTACTTCCGCTTCAATTACAGGGCTGAATGCAGCTTCCACTTACAGCTTTACCGTTAAGGCTCGAGATGCAGCTGGTAACCTATCTGCAGCAAGCAATGCGGTAGGGGTAACGACAGAGCCAGCATCTGGTGGTAATGAGGGTGGCGGGGAAACGGAGGATTATAAAGTAGGAGCTCGCTTTGTCAGCGATCATGAAGCATTGCTTCAATTTACACCCAAAACAGCCTCGGCCTATGTTGATGTGCATTATACTTTAACTGGTGGACAACAGCTCAATTACCGAATGACAAACAACGGCGGTGTCTGGGAGCAGCGGGTTACAGACCTCGATATCGGGAAGGCTGTCAGCTATTGGTTTACCTATGAAAAGGCGGGATTGCAATACGAGACCCCTTCATTCAGCTATACACACCAGCAGACTGCTTCTACAACAACAGACGTTCCACAACTTCCACTACCGAGCGTCGATCCCGTTTTCGAAAAAACATCCTAGTGGATCAGACCTAAGATACGAACGCGACAGTTAATTATAGAAAGAAAGACACAAGGGAAGCACATACGCTTCTCCTGTGTCTTTTTTTATAGGGTCGTAATACTTTCGTCATGTTCGTGAGTTCCAGGTTGCGCGATAATGATAAAGGCTGATACAGGAAGATATTACCGAGGCGTGGATTTCCAAAGGTCCCACAGTGCCTACCCTGATGGGGTCAGGTATCCTGTAAATCTGATGTATCCACCAACATTAGGGTTCAATTCCCAATCGCCTTCCACGCGACTTCTGGTAGAGTATTCGAATGATCGAATAAAAACAATGAAAAGACCCGGATAAGAGCATCCCATGTCTGGTCTCGATGACAGATACCGGGGCGATGGCTATGCGGTCAGTGGATACCGGAGAGAGCAAGCGCCGACAGGTTTTGAGGTCTCGGGGATACAGATTCACAGTCGATGTTGGGCTGATGAATCCCATCCCTAGAACACGGAAACAGACGGTATCTTTCTTTTTCCTTAAGCTTGACCCCGCCGTCCACACCGGAGGGATGCTCTGCAAGGGTCAATAACCCTACTACAACAAATAAAAAATAAAAAATCCTCATTTTAAAAGTGTGTTGATTTTAAGGCGGATAGCAGCGGAGCGGCCCATTTGAATCTGAAGAAGCGAAGCGTTCGCCTTTGCCACTGAATTTTAACCCTTTAACGGGTTCATCCATTCTAAAAATTCAGTGGCAACAGCGATCGGAAGATCAATTGGACCGCGGAGCCGCCACACATAGAAAGAAGCATACTTTTAAGTGGAGGATTTTAATACTAGGAGTGATACGATGTTTAAGAAGATAACGATTAAATCTGATGAGCGCGGGCTGCTGTTCAAAAAAGGAAGCTACCACAAGTTGTTGCATCCAGGAACTTACCTATTAAAGACATTTCAGCAGGAAGCAGTTGAAATTTTGAATGTAGCCGAACCATTTTTTGTACCTGATCATGACATTCGTTTGTTTTTGACAGATCCCCTATTGCTTGAGCAATTGAATGTCATTGATGTAGAGGACCATGAATATGTGTTGCATTATGAGGATAATCGATTTGTGGAGCTACTGACGGCTGGAAAATATGCTTTTTGGAACATGCTCAAGGAACATCGTTTTGTTCGTGCAGATACTCGGCAGCCTGCAATTGATAAGGCATTGGGGCAAGCATTCTTGTCCAAGACACCGGGCTTCTGGAAGACACTTCAGGTGGGCAGCTATGAATTGGGATTTTTGTATTACGATAATGTGTTGCAGGGTGAGCTAAAACCGGGCAAATATTATTTCTGGATGTCCACAGTGAATACAGAGATCAAAACGATAGATATGCGACAACAGCAGATGGACCTGACGGGACAGGAAATCATGACAGAGGACAAAATCACGCTGCGCCTCAACTTCGTCTGTCAGTACCGTATCATCGACCCGTTGCGGGCGTTGGAATTCAGGGCATACGAGGAACAAATGTACATTATGCTTCAACTGCTGCTGCGCGAATATGTTGGCACGATGAAGCTGGATGATTTGCTGAAAATGAAGCAAGAGATTGCGGAATATGTTTTGACTCGACTGAATGAGCAGAGTGGCGAATATGGAGTGACTTTTACGTCAGCAGGGGTGAAGGATATTATTTTGCCGGGGGATATCAAGGATATTCTGAATACCGTGCTGTTGGCAGAGAAGAAGGCACAGGCCAACCTCATCACACGACGTGAAGAGACGGCATCCACTCGTAGTCTGCTCAATACGGCCAAGCTGATGGACGAGAATGCCACCCTCTTTCGTCTTAAAGAACTGGAATTCATGGAAAAAATCTGCGAGAAGATTGGCACGATTTCGCTGACTGGCGGAAATACGTTGCTGGAGCAGCTGAACACACTGGTTCACATGAAAGAGGGGCAGGGACTCCAATAACTGAAAATACTCCCGAACGATGAGTGCAAGCCGGCTCAAGGTTCGGGAGTATTTTTTGCTTTTTAGTTCGTCTTGGTGGATGCAAGAAAAGCGTCCATATCGATCACCGGAATGAGGGTACCCTGATGCTCCATCACTGTAGGGAACAACTCGCGTTGCCACTCTTCCTCATTGCTTTGTAGCTGACTGTCCTCAGCAGAAGCTGTGTCTTCCACCTGATCGACAAGCAGAGCAATCTTCGCACGGCTGAGCAAAATCATTTTGTCCTCGGCGGAATCGCTTGATGCAGGAAGAAACAGCTTTTTGCGTAAATTAAGGATCGTAAATACATTGCCGCGAATAGTCACCATTCCTTCATGCCACGCCTCGGAAAAGGGAAGCGGCGTTCCTTTTTTGGCATTCATGACTTCTTCTACTTCCACAAAGTTTAAAGCGAACTTTTTGTCCGCCAGACTGCACACAATAAATTCAGACATAGCAATTCTCCTTACATATTCAGATAAGCCATCACAGATTGTGAATGAGCGGTAAAATGGTTTAACTATTGCGTTTTGACAGATGGAACGATAAAGTTGAGGATGCGGTAAAGTAGTTGTAGTTAATCACAGAATATCACAAAAGAGCAGTTAAATCTTCCAAATTAACAACTATACGGCCAAGGCGTGGCTTCAAGTTTCCCTTCATATATAATGTTTGGGACTAAAGCTGTGTCCGCTGGCACTACATTTTAAGATAAGCGGGTTGAGGTAGAATGGATCATGAAAAGCAGCGATTAAGTATCGAGGCAGCCAGATTATACTATCTAAACGACTACAGTCAGCAAGATATCGCGGTCAGACTCGGGGTTTCGCGTCCTACGGTATCGCGGTTACTGCAGGCTGCCAAGGAACAGGGATACGTGCGGATCAGTATTGTGGACCCGATGGAGGATATGGACGCGCTCGGAGAGCAGGTGAAGAAGAAGTACGGACTGGATACCGTGTTAGTCTGTTATTCGCCGTTAAATGAATATCAGGAGATCAAGAAGCATATTAGCAAAAAAGCAGCCGATTATTTGCATGAAACGGTACAGGATGCTGATATTATTGGAGTGACATGGGGAACAACGATGCATGCCGTAGCGCTTCATCTCCAGCAAAAGCAGGTCAAGGGTGTTGAGGTGGTTCAGCTCAAAGGAGGCGTGAGCCATTCGCATGTCAACACATATGCCGTGGAAACCGTGAACTTGTTCGCAGAAGCCTTTCATACCATAGCACGGTATTTGCCGCTGCCTGTGATTTTCGACAGTCACGCCGTTAAGAAAATGGTCGAGGAGGATCGGCATATCCAGCGTATCATTGAACTTGGCAAGCAGGCGAACATCGCTGTGTTTACGGTGGGTACGGTCAAGGAGGATGCGTTGCTGTTCCGATTGGGCTATTTTAACGGGGAAGAGCAGAAGCTACTGCAAAGAATTGGCAAGGGCGATATTTGCTCGCGCTTTTTTGACGCTGAGGGCAATATATGCAGTCAGGAAATCAATAGCCGTACCGTCGGGATTGATTTGCCTGATTTGCGAAAGAAGGAGAAGTCCATTCTCGTCGCTGGAGGCCAGCGTAAAGTGGAGGCCATTCGGGCATCGCTGCGTGGCAAGTATGCGAATATTTTGGTGACGGATCAGTTTACGGCTCAAGCACTTTTACAATAGAGCAAGTCGTCTCAACCCAGCAAAATATACGGTTATGGCACGTCCCTACAGGGAAATATGAATTGTAGGTGACGCCTTGTGCATAAGCTTGAACATAATTTCAAAATGTGTTTTACATATGTTCAAAGCCGTGCTATGATGGTCTCATCACAGAGAAATAAATGACTTTTGTCTTCACACTATTTATCTAATGAAGGAGCTTTTAGATATGAACATTGCAGCATTAATCGACCATACATTGTTGCGTGCAGATGCGACGAAGGATGAAATTACGAAATTGACTGCCGAGGCCAAAAAATATCAGTTTGCTTCTGTATGTGTGAACCCGGCGTGGGTAGCTTATTCGGCAGAGCAACTGGCAGGTACGGGCGTGGCCATCTGTACGGTTATAGGTTTCCCGCTGGGAGCGAGCACGTCCGCAACAAAAGCATTTGAAACGAAAGATGCTATTGCTAACGGTGCGACTGAAATTGATATGGTTATTAACATAGGCGCTTTGAAGGCACGTGATGTACAGCTCGTCGAGCAGGACATCCGTGCGGTCGTGGAGGCAGCTGCCGGTACACTGGTAAAAGTGATTATCGAAACTTGCTTGCTGACAGACGAAGAGAAGGTACTGGCATGTGAGCTGTCCGTCAAAGCGGGAGCGAATTTTGTGAAAACCTCGACAGGCTTCTCAACAGGTGGAGCTACTGCGGAAGATGTGGCTTTGATGCGCAAAACGGTAGGACCTGAGATTGGTGTTAAGGCTTCAGGCGGTGTACGCAGTCTGGAAGACGTGCAAAAATTAGTAGAAGCTGGCGCAAGTCGGATCGGTGCAAGTTCCGGTGTGAAGATCATCGAGGGCGAGCAGTCTACATCTTCCTACTAAGTTTATTTTAAAGTCATGGAGGGATTCGCAATGAAGGATCAATTGATTCAAAAAGCGCTTGAGGCGCGTAAACAGGCATACGTTCCGTATTCGAATTTTCAGGTGGGTGCTGCGGTTCTCGGAAGCGATGGCACGATTTACCACGGATGTAATGTGGAAAATGCCTCCTACGGCTTATGCAATTGTGCAGAGCGGACAGCGATTTTCAAAATGGTATCCGAAGGCTGCCGGAAAATTGATTCGATTGCGGTTGTAGCTGATACGGAAGGGCCTGTGTCTCCATGTGGGGCCTGTCGTCAGGTCATTTCCGAATTTGCTCATCAAGATACCAAAATTTATCTGACAAACCTTCATGGCAACACAGAAGAGTGGACGGTGGATCAATTACTGCCGGGTGCCTTTCGACCTGCGGATCTGGGGAAATAAAAAAAAGAATGCCTCTTTGGGGCGCGTTCTTTTTATGGGTAATGTAAGCGCTTAATGTAATGAGGGGGAAATTAAATGAAATATGTAATCGCTCTGGTGGGACTGCTCGTTGTATTTGCACTTACTTACGTTGCCAGCAGTGACAAGCGCAAAATCAGGTATCGTCCGCTGGTGGTTATGGTTGTTCTGCAAGCAGCGCTTGCTTTCGTATTACTGCATACAGGAATTGGCGAATTTTTGGTCAAAGGCTTTGCAGAAGGTTTTAATAGTCTTTTGGCATATGCAACTGAAGGGATTAACTTTGTTTTTGGCGGAATTGCGAATGAAGGAGCAGCACCGTTCTTTATCGGTGTACTGCTGCCAATCGTGTTCATATCCGCGTTGATTGGTATTTTGCAATATGTAAAAGTGTTACCTTTTATTATTAAATATATCGGGCTTGTCTTGAGCAAAGTAAACGGAATGGGTAAACTGGAATCCTACAACGCTGTAGCTTCGGCTATCTTGGGTCAATCCGAGGTGTTTATTTCCGTTAAGAAGCAAATTGGTCTGCTGCCAAAACATCGGTTGTATACGCTGTGTGCGTCTGCGATGTCTACAGTGTCCATGTCGATTGTGGGAGCTTACATGCAAATGTTAAATCCCAAATATGTGGTCACAGCTTTGGTATTGAACCTGTTCGGCGGCTTTATTATCGCTTCCATTATTAATCCGTACAAGATTGAGAAGGAAGACGATTTACTGGAGGTTCAGGAGGAAGAGAAGCAGTCCTTCTTCGAAATGCTCGGGGAATATATTATGGACGGTTTCAAGGTTGCTATTACGGTAGCTGCGATGCTGATCGGTTTTGTGGCGCTGATTGCCATGGTTAACGGGATTTTCTCCTGGTTGTTTGGAATCAGCTTTCAGGCGCTGCTTGGATATGTGTTTGCGCCTTTCGCTTTTGTCATGGGTATTCCGTGGAACGAAGCCGTTCAGGCGGGCAGCATTATGGCTACCAAACTCGTATCCAACGAATTCGTGGCCATGCTGGATCTGACCAAGCAAACAGGCTTGTCGGAGCGCACGGTCGGGATCGTATCGGTATTCCTCGTATCCTTTGCTAACTTCTCATCCATCGGTATCATTTCGGGGGCTGTGAAGGGGTTGCATGAAAAACAGGGAAATGTGGTGGCCCGCTTTGGTCTGAAGCTGTTGTACGGGGCAACGCTGGTTAGCGTGCTGTCGGCAACGATTGCAGGGTTGTTTTTGTAAAAAAAACAGCGAGTCAGGAAAGGATTTTTATGATGTCTAAATTCAAACGGATTCACTTGGTGGTTATGGACTCGGTTGGTATCGGTGAAGCGCCGGATGCTGCCCAGTTTGATGATTACGATGTAGATACGCTCGGTCATATTGCCCGCGAACGCGGTGGCCTGAAGATGCCGAATATGGGTAAGCTCGGTCTGTCCAATATTCGTTCCATAGAAGGAGTGGCAGCGGCCGACAAGCCGCTCGCGTATTACACTAAGATGCAGGAAGCGTCCAATGGCAAGGATACGATGACGGGCCATTGGGAAATCATGGGCTTGAACATTGCGGTTCCTTTCCGTGTATTTCCTGATGGGTTCCCGGATGAGCTGATTCAACGCATTGAGGAGCACACAGGTCGCAAAGTTATTGGCAATAAGCCTGCTAGCGGAACGGAAATCATTGATGAGCTGGGCGAAGAACACGTGAAAACTGGAGCGCTCATCATCTATACCTCGGCGGACTCTGTGCTGCAAATTGCGGCGCACGAGGAAGTTGTACCTTTGAAGGAACTCTATGAGATTTGCGAGTTCTGCCGTAAAATCACGCTGGAAGATCCGTACATGCTGGGTCGCATTATTGCACGTCCGTTCGTAGGCGAGGCAGGGAACTTCTCCCGTACCTCCAATCGACATGATTATGCGCTCAAGCCGTTTGGCCGCACCACCATGAACGAGCTGAAGGATGCAGGTCTAGATGTGATCGCCTTGGGTAAAATCTCCGACATTTATGACGGTGAGGGTGTGACAAA
Organism: Paenibacillus sp. FSL H7-0703; assembly: GCF_038003485.1. Classification (NCBI taxonomy): domain Bacteria; kingdom Bacillati; phylum Bacillota; class Bacilli; order Caryophanales; family Paenibacillaceae; genus Paenibacillus; species Paenibacillus sp. FSL H7-0703. Next base: position 4,196,848 of record NZ_JBBOPF010000001.1, read on the forward strand.
GGCGGTGCGTACGGTGTCCAATATGGACGGCATGGATAAGCTGGTGGCTACGCTCGATGAGAATTTCACCGGATTAAGCTTTCTGAATTTGGTGGACTTTGACGCTGTATACGGTCACCGTCGTGATCCGCAGGGATATGGTCAAGCTTTGGACGATTACGATGCGCGTTTGCCAGAGGTTTTTGCCAAAATGACCGATGACGATCTGCTAATCATCACTGCAGACCATGGGAATGACCCGACGTATCGGGGAACGGATCACACCCGCGAATACGTACCTTTGCTGGCATATTCCCCGCGTTTTACAGCTGGGGGCAAGGAGCTTGCGGTTCGTAAAACCTTTGCTGATATTGGAGCGACCGTAGCAGATAACTTTGGTGTGAAACTGCCTGAACACGGAACGAGCTTTTTGGCAGAGCTTCAGTAATCAAGGACCAGCAAGAGTACAAGCAAGATTACTAGTAACAATATAAATAACGATACAAGCATGGACAAATGGGACGGAGGAATAAAAAACATGAGTGTACACATTGGAGCCAAACCCGGAGAAATTGCAGAAACGATTTTGCTGCCAGGAGACCCGCTACGGGCAAAATTTATTGCTGAAACGTATCTGGAGGACGTGACCTGCTACAATGAGGTTCGCGGAATGCTCGGATTCACGGGTACGTACCAAGGCAAACGCCTGTCTGTACAGGGAACTGGGATGGGGCTGCCTTCTATCAGTATTTATGTCAACGAGCTGATTAGCGAATATGGTGTGAAAAACCTGTTCCGCGTAGGTACATGTGGCGGAATGAAGGAGCATGTGCACGTTCGTGACGTCATTTTGGCACAGGCATCCTGTACGGATTCCGGCATGAACCGCCATATCTTTGGCGGCTACGACTACTCGCCGATTGCCAGCTTCGATCTATTGAAGGGCGCTTATGATCGTGGTGTTGCCAAAGGCCTGAACATGCATGTCGGTAATGTATTCAGCTCAGACAGCTTCTACCGTGATGACAAATCAGTGGTACAAAAGCTGATGGAATACGGCGTGCTGGGTGTAGAGATGGAAACTTCGGCTTTATATACGTTGGCAGCCAAGTTTGGCGTAAACGCACTGACGATTCTGACGGTAAGCGATCATTTGCTGACGGGGGAAGAAACGACCGCAGAAGAACGGCAAACAACCTTTAAAGAAATGATGGAAGTTGCACTGGATACAGCAGTATCTCTGTAAACGATCATACGCACAGTGAGGAGAAATGACATATGAGAATGGTAGACTTGATTGAGAAAAAACGTGACGGAAAAGAACTGAGTACGGAGGAAATTAATTTTATTATCCAAGGCTACACTCAGGGTGAAATTCCCGATTATCAAGTCAGTGCATTGGCGATGTCCATTTTCTTCAAAGATATGACTGAACGCGAACGCGCTGATCTGACGATGGCGATGGTTCATTCGGGTGATACCATTGATCTGTCCGCGATTGAAGGTGTAAAGGTCGATAAGCATTCCACTGGCGGTGTGGGTGATACAACAACGCTGGTACTGGCTCCGCTCGTAGCGGCCTTGGACATTCCGGTAGCCAAAATGTCAGGCCGCGGCCTCGGACATACCGGAGGAACAATCGACAAGTTGGAGGCTATTGCAGGCTTCCACGTCGAAATCAGCAAGGACGAATTTGTGGATTTGGTGAATCGCAGCAAAATTGCGGTCATCGGACAAAGCGGTAACCTTACACCTGCGGACAAAAAGCTGTATGCCTTGCGTGACGTTACGGCGACGGTCAACTCGATTTCGCTGATTGCCAGCTCGATTATGAGTAAGAAAATCGCTGCCGGCTCCGATGCCATCGTGCTCGATGTAAAAACAGGTGCAGGCGCATTTATGAAAACCGTAGATGATGCCAAAGCACTGGCACATGCTATGGTGAGCATCGGTAACAATGTGGGCCGAAAAACGATGGCAGTCATTTCCGATATGAGTCAACCGCTGGGTGTAGCCATTGGTAACTCACTGGAAGTAAAAGAAGCGATTGATACGCTGCGTGGCCAAGGACCGAAAGATCTGGAAGAGCTGTGTATGACTTTGGGCAGTCAGATGGTATTTTTGGCAGGGAAAGCAGATTCCCTCGAAAACGCCGAAGAGAAGCTCAAAGAAGTCATTCGCAATGGCAAAGCACTGGAGAAATTCAAAGAGTTTATTGCGAATCAGGGCGGTGACGCTTCTGTAGTGGATCATCCTGAACGCTTGCCGCAAGCACAGTATCTTATTGAGGTGCCTGCGAAGCAGGACGGTGTGGTAGCTGAAATCGTGGCTGACGAAATCGGTACCGCAGCGATGTTGCTTGGAGCAGGACGTGCGACCAAAGAATCCGAGATTGATCTGGCTGTCGGCTTGATGCTGAACAAAAAGGTCGGGGATGCTGTTCAAAAAGGCGATTCACTGGTTACCATCCATGCGAACCGTGAAGATGTAGCTCAAGTACTGGAGAAAATCTACGCGAACATCCGTATTGCGGATCATGCGGAAGCACCAGTGCTGATCTATGGAACAGTGACAGAGTAAGCGGTAAGCCCTATTCAAAAAGTCGTATTGGGTGCCTTTGATCAAGTTTGAAAAATATGACAGCCGGACTCATAATAGATATGAGTTCGGCTTTTTTTATTGTAAGGCGGAGGGCAAGAGGGAGAGAGACATGTTCAGATTATACAGCGATGTTCGGGGAGCAGCCTATGAAAGACTGATTGATTATGCTATGGAACGGGCAGACACGTTTATGCTAGGCATACACTGCATTCTCTGAACCATCTGACCATTTTCGAGCAGGATATACGAACACTACCGCACGCTTTATTCGAATTGGAATCGTTGGAGTCACTGACGATACGAGTAGCGGATTTGGAAGAGCTACCGGCTGACATTGCCAAGCTGACCCGGCTCAAAAGCCTGAGGATCAGCTGTGGATGCTATGATCGCCCGGCACCAGATGTTAAAGTAATTCCCAAAGAGGAGCTGGCATTCCGGCATTTGCCTCCTGAAATTGGAGAGCTGCAACAACTGGAGTATCTGGATATCCAGTATAGCGGAATCCGTACGTTGCCTCCTGAAATACAAAACTTGAACAATCTACGCTCTTTGGACATTGTGAACGGATTCATCGAATCGCACCCGATTTTATATATAAAATGACTTGGCTGGATCGCTTCCTTATAGAAGATAAGCCGTTCCATCTGTGCAATCATGGTGACGACTGAAGGATAGATAAGAAAAGGAGGAAATCAAATGATGGAGAAATGGGTTTGGATGGGGGTTGCAGGGGCAATTGTGGGTTATGCCACTTTTGCTAGTTTTCCGACACACACATATACTACATCAACGTCGAGTGTGACGCATCCAGCAATACCGCTAAGCGTGCAGAATAAGCAGGGAGGCACAGCGAAGCGTATCGTACATGATCAAAGAATGCATTTTGAAGGACAAGGCGAAACGAACTTTAAATTTGAAGAGGGGCGCAAGCTGTACATCAGTATCAAGAATGTTGGAAAGCAGCCCATACAATACAAGCTCAACAGTTCGAATGGATCGGACTTGCAAGGTACAACGAGCGGATTTTCCAGTCGAACGTTGCAGCCAGGAGAACGCCATGATCTGCTGTTTGTAAAGCCAGAAGGGCAGGATGAAGCAGCAAATGACTCCTTGAAAGAGCTGATTTTGAAAGTAAGTACGGACGATGGATCGCAAGGAAACGTTAAAACCTTCGCATATATTACACTGTAAGCCCCTTCCAGAAAGGGTGCGACATGCGGTCATTAGTCTACTTATGTTACAATAGAACGGTTGAAGACTTAATGAACAGAATAGGTCAGAGCAGAAAGCAGAAAGGATGACCCGTTGTGCCCAAAAACCATGAATTCGGTAATCAAAAGATGTCACGGAGGCTGTCACTGACAGCCATTTTACTTACACTTACCTTTGTAGCACTTACTGGCTGTGGTCAGGATAAGAATGCTGAAACCATTGATACTGGAAGCAGTACAAGCGTAATCGAGAACGGAGCCGGTGGTAATCGTAGCGGTTCAGCCCAAAGTGACAAAGCAGCGAAAGAGAGCGAGAGTGCAGAAAACAGCGGTACTGATGCACAAAAATCAACTCCTTCGGCTCCATCTGCTTCATCGGATACATCTTCTTCTCCGGCAACCTCCAATCCATCGCAAAATCCATTTGAGGTAGCGGGTATTCAAGATCCTAAAGCGTTTTTGAACACGTTCAAAGCGCTGCAGAAGGCAGTTGCCGACAATGACAAGGAAAAAGTGGCCAATTATATTTTGTACCCTCTGCGTGTTAATGATAGTGAAAAGTCGCTAACGATTCCGAATAAGAAAGATTTTATGGCCAAGTATGATCAGATTTTTACGGATGCAATTCGCGAGGCGCTGGTGAATCAAAAGACAGATGATTTGTTTGTTAATTATCAGGGAGTCATGGTGGGATCGGGTGAACTGTGGTTGAGAAGAGCTACGGACAATCCGAAGCTTTTTGGAGTCTTTTCGATTAATCTTGAAACGGTTGCCAACTAAGTCGTACTTCGTGTGTAAATGACCTCTAAACGGTCGGAAACATATATCATGTTTCTGACTGCCCCCCTCTTAAAGAAAGAAAAGTCCAGATGATACATACCAAAAAAAGGTTTGACATCACTCCTAAACTCTCGTATTATATCCATATAACTCATTAAACAGGTAGGAATTAAAGAATTAATGTATGATCTCGCCATTTTGGCGGAGAACCTCTAGGAACAGCAGGCAGACACTGTCCACGTGACAGGTTTGACCTATCAGGGCTGCATCAGGGAATTCTCCGCTCTTTTTTTGATTATGTCTGTCAATAACAGGCGTAAATGAATACAAATTACATAGAATTCGGGGTGTCTTGATGAAAAGGCAATGGAAAAGTGGACTTATTCTCGGACTATCTTTGGTTTTAACGATTATGCTGAGCGCTTGCGGGGCAAGCAAGGGAGGGACGCAGGCGGATGGTAGTTCTGCTGCCGGTTCCAAGGAAGTGGAGTTGCTCAATGTTTCTTATGATCCGACCCGTGAGCTGTATGAGGCATATAATAAAGCGTTTGCCGCCCATTGGGAGAAGGAGAAAGGACAGAAGGTTACGATCAAGCAATCTCATGGAGGATCTGGCAAGCAAAGTCGTTCTGTGCAGGACGGGTTGGATGCGGACGTGGTAACTCTGGCCCTGGGCTACGATATTGATGCGCTACAGGAAAAAGGACTTGTTAAAGAGGGGTGGCAAAGTAAATATGAGCATAACAGCGCCCCGTACACTTCAACCATCGTGTTACTGGTGCGCAAAGGGAACCCGAAAGGGATCAAGGACTGGGACGATTTAATCCGTGGCGATGTGCAAGTTATTACACCGAATCCTAAAACTTCGGGCGGAGCACGTTGGAACTATCTTGCAGCCTGGGCCTATGCGCTCAAGAAGAACAATAGCGATGAAGCTAAAGCCCAGCAGTTTGTACAGGACCTGTATAAGCATGTGCCCGTACTGGATAGCGGAGCACGTGGAGCGACAACGACTTTCGTAGAGCGTGGAATTGGCGATGTGCTGATTGCATGGGAAAATGAAGCATTGCTCTCCGTGAAGGAGCTGGGTGCGGATAAATTCGATATCGTATATCCATCGATCAGTATATTGGCTGAACCTCCGGTAGCAGTAGTCGATAAGGTGGTAGATAAAAAAGGTACACGCGAGGTGGCGGACGCGTACCTGAAATATTTGTACAGTGAAGAAGGGCAGACCATTGCTGCCGAAAATTATTATCGCCCAACACTGGAGAGTGTGACGGCAAAGTTCAAGGATCAATTTCCTAATTTGGAGCTCGTAACCTTGAAGGATGTATTCGGGACATGGAAGGAGACGCAGCAGAAGCATTTCAGCGACAAAGGCATTTTTGACCAGATTTATGTACCCGGCAGTTCATAAAATAGGTGGACTGTGTAGGCGATTGATCGGTAGCCGCGAGTGTCATAGTGAATGGATTCAGAGAGGGATGAACAGAACATGAGTCAAGTGCAAGCCACCCGAAAACGCGTACTTCCCGGGTTCGGATTAACAATGGGTTATAGTGTGCTGTATCTCAGTCTGGTGGTGCTGGTGCCTTTATCGGCACTGCTTCTGAATTCAACTGGACTGACGTGGGAAAAATTTTGGGACGTGGCGACTGATGTCAGGGTGCTGGCTTCCTACAAGGTAAGCTTTTTGTGTGCCGCGGCTGCGGCGCTGATCGACCTGTTTCTCGGTTTATTGATAGCCTGGGTGCTGGTGCGTTATGAGTTTCCGGGGAAACGAATTTTTGATGCGGTGATTGATCTGCCCTTTGCTTTGCCTACTGCCGTAGCGGGGGTTGCTTTGACTGCTCTGTATGCGCAGAATGGCTGGATCGGTTCATTGTTTGAACCGCTTGGATGGAGGCTGGCATACTCACAGACGGGAATTACGCTAGCATTGATGTTTATTGGCATTCCGTTCGTCGTACGGACAGTTCAGCCGGTTTTGGAGGAGCTGGATAAGGATGAGGAGGAGGTCGCTGCTACGCTGGGAGCTGGCAGATGGCGTATCTTCTGCAACGTTATTGTGCCGGAGCTGGTGCCACCGCTGTTGACGGGTTTTGCGCTCGCCTTTGCCCGTGGTATTGGCGAGTACGGTTCTGTCGTCTTCATCTCTGGCAATATGCCGATGAAGACGGAAATTGCTCCACTGCTCATAATGTCCAAGCTGGAGCAAAATGACTATGCAGGAGCTACGGCGGTAGCGTTGATGCTGTTGGTAATTTCATTCGTGCTGTTACTCGTGATTAACAGCATTCAGCGCTGGTCACGGCGCCGTGCAGTTTAACGTAACTGCCTAAACGCAACTGTCTAATGTAATTATCTAACGTTAACATGCAGGGCTGCGCATGATAACCGCATTCTAAGGAGGGATACACCATGTCACAAGCAATAACTGGGCAGGAGCTTGCTTCTGCACCAGTGCCTTCATCCGCACCGCCCAACAGGGTCACGACCGAGGCCACTTGGGTGAAGTGGACGCTAATTGGTGCTGCTTTTTTAGCTTTGCTCTGGGTACTGGTATTGCCGCTAATCGTCGTGCTTACCGAAGCGCTCAAGCAAGGATGGGGCGTCTACGTCGAAGCGTTACGGGACCCAGATGCCATGTCTGCATTGCGGTTGACGCTGCTGGTGGCAGCGATAACGGTACCGCTGAATACGGTATTTGGTGTAGCTGCCGCTTGGCTGATCACGAAATTTCAATTTCGCGGCAAAGGCTTGCTGGTCACCTTGATTGATTTACCCTTTGCCATCTCTCCTGTCGTCGGAGGGCTGATGTATGTATTAGTGTTCGGCGCACAGGGCTGGCTTGGACCGTGGTTGGACGAGCATGATATTAAAATTATATTTGCTCTGCCTGGTATTATTTTAGCGACGCTGTTCATCACCTTTCCATTTGTGGCGCGAGAACTCATTCCAATGATGGAAGATCAGGGACAGCAGGAGGAAGAAGCGGCGGTCATGCTAGGCGCGCGCGGTTGGCGCATTTTCTGGAAAGTGACGTTGCCGAACATCAAGTGGGGTTTGTTGTATGGCATCATTTTGTGTAATGCGCGAGCCATGGGTGAGTTCGGTGCAGTGTCCGTCGTTTCTGGACATATCCGTGGAGAGACGAATACACTGCCGCTGCATGTAGAAATTTTGTATAACGAATATCAGTTCTCGGCATCTTTTGCGGTGGCCTCGTTGTTATTGTTACTTGCTCTGGCAACCTTGGTACTTAAAAGCTGGTTTGGACGCAAACGCGTGCATTAATTTATGATTTTGTATATGATCCCTCAGGGCCTCTCTTTGCGTCTATCGTCTGTTAACGGCGGGAAGATGGGAAGAGAGGCCCTTGTTCTAAGGTGGCTTATATGGATAATAAAATGATCATATCAAGGCACGTTGGTGTGCCCAGGAGGAGCGAAGGGAAAAATGAAACATCCGTTTCAGTCCTACCGTCAGCTGTTTCCAGTGCTGTCCTCACATATCCATGTAGGGAGTTGTTCCCAGGGGGCCGTATCAAGGCCGGTTTCCGCTGCCATTGAGGAATATCATCGAAGTTTGCTGCAACACGGTCATAACGGCGATCTGTCTATGGCACGTTTGGAGGAGGCTAGAGGGCATTTTGCCAAGCTCATTGGGGCGGAGCCTGACGAAATTGCGGTCCTGTCCTCAGCCTCTGAGGCGATTGCCGGGGTGGCCACAGCCCTTCCTTATGTACCGGGAAAAGAAGGCATTGTGTATGCGGACACCGACTTTCCGACGGTGGGACACATCTGGCAGGCACAGGAGATGTTCCGGGATCACATCTGCTGTATCCCCTCCATCGAGGGAGAAGTGACGATAGAGCAGTATGAGGAGCATGTTACGGAGAAAACTGCGCTCGTTATGGTGTCACAAGTGAACTATACCAACGGATTTCAGCAGGATTTAAAATCCATTGCCGATATAGCCCACCGAAAGCAGGCGTTGCTGTTTGTGGATGCTTATCAGTCTGCAGGGATCGTTCCAGTGGATGTAAAGGCAATGGGCGTAGATATTTTGGTCGCGGGAGCACGCAAATATATGCTTGGAATTCCGGGCGTGGCTTTTCTTTATGTAAGCAAGGACCGAATAGACCGCTTCAAGCCCCGTCTTACAGGCTGGCTTGGGCAGGAGCCCGCTTCCCGGTTTGATATTGCTCACCCGGTTCCGGCGGCGGGAGCCCGACGCTTTGAGACGGGATTGCCTTCTTTCATTAGCATTTTTGCCGCCAATGCGGCCTTAAAGCTGCTGCTGGAGATTGGAGTCACGAGTATTCAGGCCTATATGAGTGAGTTGTTGGATTTTTCCGTTGAATATGGACGGCGCAAAGGGTTACACATACGTGTACCTTACAGGGGAGGCACATTACCAAGCCTGCTCGCTGTTGAAGTAGCCGACGTGTCGGCTGTGGAAAGGAATTTGAGAAGCCAAAATATGATCGTTTCAGCACGAAAGGATGTTATCCGTGTGGCTCCGCATTTTTACAATACGGCTGAGGAAGTCCGACGAGTCATAGATGAATTGGCAGGGCGATGTTGAACGAACGGCAAAAGCCTCTTCCGAGTGAATGGGAGTATAACATCCCTTTTTACACAGGAGAGGCTCTTTGGACGTTTAGAATTCTAATTATACGATCCGTTTGCGCAGCCAGCCGGAAATCAGATCCGTCAAAATGATCAGGACCACAATGCCGAGCAAGATAACGCCTACACGGTTCCAGTTGCGCATTTGGAGTGCAAACAGTAGCGGAGTACCGATACCACCTGCACCGACCAGACCGAGCGTGGTAGCGGAACGGATATTAATTTCAAAACGGTAAAGCGAATACGAAAGAAACTGTGGAATCACCTGCGGTAGCACGGCGAAGAAAATCACCTGCCAACGGTTGGCACCGCACGCGATCAAAGCCTCTTGAGGCCCGTGATCGACACTTTCGATCGTTTCCGAGAAAAGCTTCGCTAGCATGCCGATGGAATGAATGCCGAGGGCAAGCACACCCGCAAACGAACCGGGGCCAACGGCTTTGATAAATAGGATGGCGACGATCATTTCTGGAAAAACCCGGATGACACTAAGCACAAATTTCCCGCTACCCGATAAGGGACGCAGACGGGTCATATTGCTGGACGCCCAAAAGGCGAACGGAAGGCAGACAAATGCGGACACGAAGGTTCCGAGCACTGAAATGACCAGCGTATCCAGCAACCCGCGCAGTAAATCCTCTCCCTCAGGGATGTAGACGAACGACCAGTCGGGATGAAGGAAGCCGTCCAATATAGCGACAGAGACACTTTTAGCCGTTCCCTGTAATCCTTCAAACTGCATCCCGCGAAAAGCCCAAATATAAATGATGATTAGCAGAATAGCTATCGCCCATAGGCGCAGGCGGGAGCCAATAGGTCTGCGAAGCGTAGGATCATTCATAATAATTTCCTCCGTAGCAGGTTACTGCCGTAATCAATCGCAAGGACGATGACGAGGGTCAGTAGAATAATGATGCTTGCCCGATCATATCGGAATAGCCCCAGAGAACGGTCAAGCAACAGACCGATACCACCAGCGCCGACCAGGCCCAGAACGGAAGCCGCGCGCACATTAACCTCAAAGGTATACAGCAAGTACGACACAAAGTAAGGAAGAGCCTGCGGAACCACACCAAAGGCGATGATTTGAATGCGGCTCGCGCCAACAGCGGTCATGGCTTCCAGCGGCCCGGGATCAATGGCTTCAATCGCCTCAAAGGTCAGCTTGGCTATGATGCCAAAGGAGAAGAAGAGCAGGGCGAGCATCCCTGCAAACGGCCCGATGCCGAACACCGCCACAAAGATTGAGGCAAACAGCAAATCAGGAATTGTCCGTACTAGGTTCAGGATCGTGCGCATTGGCAGCGAAATCAGTTTGCGCGGCATCACATTATAGGCACACAGCAACGCGACAGGGATCGCCAATATGGCTCCCAGTGTCGTGCCAACAATGGCGATCTGGATCGTTTCCAGCATCGGTTTCCAGATGGTAGGCAGATAGCTCCAGTCGGGTGGAAACATTTCGCCCAACAATTTGCCCATCTCCGGCAAGCCGATGATCAACTGGTAAGGTGTGGCATCCGTATGAATGGAGCAGGCTACCAGCACTACGATAAAAATCATCCAGGTGGCATAACGCTTGTAACGTCCTGGCAAAGGTGGCCCTGCTGGCGGCTTGCTTGGCTGCGGCGGTCCAGCATGCGGTGACGGTTGCGTCGAAGAGAGCGGCTGGGCAGTGGAGCCGGGCTTCATGATCCCACTCCCAGCAGCTCATCATGCTTGATGGCCCGGCCGTAGATCTCCGCAAAGGCCTCATCCGTAGCCTCCTCCGGTGTGCCGTCAAAGACCACTTCTCCGGCGCGCAATCCGATGATCCGCGTTGCATATTCGCGCGCGAGATCAATGAAATGCAGATTGACGATGGTCGTAATCTGCATTTCACGGTTGATGCGCTGGAGGTCATCCATGACCTGGCGGGTGGTCAGCGGGTCCAGCGATGCGACAGGCTCGTCCGCCAGAATGATTTTAGCCTCCTGCGCCAGGGCGCGGGCGATGGATACGCGCTGCTGTTGGCCACCGGACAGTTCATCTGCCCGGCTGTAAGCTTTTTCGCGGATGTTCACGCGCTCCAGCGCTGTTAGTGCCAGTTCGATATCCTCCTTCGGGAAGAGACCGAGAATGGTCCGCAGCGTCGAATGATAGCCGACGCGGCCGGAAAGTACATTGCGGAGCACTGTCGAACGCTTAACCAGATTGAAGCTTTGAAAGATCATGCCGATATCACGGCGAATGCGCCGCAACTCGCTGCTTCCAGCAGACGTGACGGACCTGCCACCCACGACAATGTCGCCGGACGTAATGTCATGCAGTCGGTTAATGGAACGCAGCAGGGTAGACTTACCTGCACCGGATAAGCCGACGATGACGACCATTTCTCCCTCCTGAATCGTCAAATTAATATGGTTCAACCCTTTGGTGCCGTTCGGGTATGTTTTCGATACGTTACGGAATTCGATCATATGCTCCCAACTTTCTCCCCCGATGGGGTGGAATGAAAACAACACCGCCATGAATACATGGACGGTGCTGCCCTGTCATTCGTAAAGCCTGTTTCGTAGCTGTTACTTCATTAAAGTACCTTGTTTGCTCCGATTACTTAACCGCTTGACCAGCGGCTTCGGCGTATTCACGCACGGAGTCGAAGTTTTTATCGTCACCCTTTTCATAACCTACATGGGTGTAAATTTCTTTAATGATCTCGCCGCCTGCAGGGTCTTTGGCAATGTCAATAAAGGCTTGGCTGATCTTGTCTCTCCACGCTTGATCCATATCAGAACGTACGCTGACGGTGTCATTTGGAATTTTAGCTGTGTAATGAATGACGCGAGTTTTTTCAAATACATCCGGGATTTCCTTCTTCACCGTGTTACGTGCATCCTGGAAAACAGCTACCGCATCAACTTGACCGTTCAGCAACGCCAGAATAGCAGCATCGTGGCCTTTGATTGTCACACCCTGCACATCCGTGTCCGGGTCCACGCCAGCTTTTTTCAGCTCTGCTGCAGGGTACACGTAGCCTGCGGAGGAGGTTACATTTTGCCAGCCAACCTTCTTGCCTTTCAGATCAGCTAGACTTTGAATCGGAGAACCCTTTTTCACCACGATCATTGCTTTATAAAAGTTTACTTTTTCAGTCGTGTCCTTACCTGTAGCATCTTCAATGCCGTAGCGTTGAGCTTGCAACAGCAAGTCGGCTGCTTTACGGTTATCGTGGGCCAGTACATAAGCATTCGGCGGAAGGAATCCTACATCGACCTGCTTGGAAGACATGGCTTCCACAATTGTATTGTAGTCAGGAGATACCGTTACTTTCACCGGGATTCCAAGCTTGTCACCCAGTAGATTTTCGAGCGGTTTGGCTTTGGCTTCGAGCGTATCTGCATTTTGAGAAGGAACGAACTGTACCTTTAACTCTTTAGGAACATAGGCTGTGCTTTCGTTTTTAGAGCCATCTGTACCCGGAGTGGACGCGCTGTTATTATTGCTTGCATTGGAGCCACAAGCGGCTAGACCCGCTGCCAGTGTGAAGGTCATGCACAAGGTCAGTGCTTTTTTGAACAAAATAATTTCCCCCTAAACATAGTAATAACGAAAATAAAATTAAAAACCTGTAAATACTGTGACAAACCAAATCTTAACAGCTAGTCCCACAGCTAGGGTAAAAACCACTCCTGACTTTGGTAAAAATGATGTAAAATTTATCGTATGGTAAAAACCATTTTCTGGATTTATGCGAAATGCTTATTTTAACATTCTCTTAACAGTGCTCTGTTAGACTTGTTCAAGCTCTATGACCGAAGCTGAGGGAGAGAACAAGATTGGATATTTTGGATATTAACGAAAAGGCAGACCAAGATAATGTAAGCCTTGTGAGAGTGAAATTTCGCATTATGGTTACAACCGATTTGCATGTCAGTTTGTGGAATTACGATTATTATACGGATCAGGAAACGCTGCATTACGGTCTGGCGCAAACAGCCAGCTTGATTCAAATAGCCCGGGCGGAGGTACCCAACCATATGCTGCTGGATAACGGAGATGTGATCCAAGGGAATCCGATGGGGGATTATGCTGTACAACGAATCCAACAGGACTCAAGCGCGGTGCATCCCGCCTATAAAGCCATGAATCTGCTTGGATATGAGGCAGGCAATATCGGGAATCATGAATTTAACTATGGACTGGAATACTTGCAGACTTGCCTTCGAGAAGCGCAATTTCCTTATGTGAATGCCAACATTTATATAGCAGGAGAACAAGAACGAAATTACTTTACACCTTATCTATTGCTGGATAAGACGGTAGAGGATGAAGCAGGCGGTAAGCATCTGTTGAAGGTAGGGATCATCGGCTTTGTTCCTCCGCAAATTATGCAATGGGACAAGGCGTGGCTGGAGGGGAAAATCATTGTCAAAGATATGCTGGAAACGGCAAGATGGTTTATTCCACAAATGAAGGCGGCGGGAGCCGATCTGATCATTGCCATGCCCCATGCAGGCTTTGAGGATATTCCCGAAACGCTTGATATGGAAAATGCGGTGCTGCATCTAAGCAGGGTGGAAGGGATCGATGCCATTGTGTTTGGTCATGCACATAAAGTATTTCCCGGACCTTCGTTTATGGGGAAAACAGGTGTTGATATAGAGCGAGGTACCATCCACGATATTCCAGCAGTGGAGCCGGGCTTTTGGGGGGATCATCTGGGGATCATTGATCTGGAGCTGACCTTTAGTGGAGGGAAGTGGCAAGTGGCTGCATCTGCTGCCGAGGTACGCCCGGTGTATGATCCGATACGCAAGGAGGCGCTGGTACAACCGGATACTGCCATTCAGCTGGCGGTAGCAGAAGAGCACGCCGGAACATTAGAGTATATTCGTGCACCTGTAGGTCAGACGACGATGGGGGTGAACAGCTTTTTTGCTCAGGTGATGGATGATGCTTCGGTTCAGCTCGTGAATGATGCGCAAATGTGGTATGTGAAGCAGCAGATGCAAGGGAGCGAGTACGAAGGATTGCCCGTTCTGTCGGCAGCAGCTCCTTTTAAAACAGGCGGCAGATATGGCCCGTCGTACTATACCCATATTCCGGCGGGGACGTTGGCGATCAAGCATATCGCCGATCTGTACAATTTTCCGAATACGCTGCATGTCGTTCGACTGACCGGAACGGAAATTCGGGAATGGCTAGAGTGGTCTGCTGGACAATTCCGGCAAATTGATCCTTCAGCAGAACAAGAGCAAGAGCTGATTAATTCTGATTTTCCAAGCTTTAATTTTGATATCATCGACGGCATCAGGTATCAGATTGATGTAACACAGCCAGCCAAATATGATGCTGACGGGGGCCTAAAGGACCCAGATGCACACAGAATCATTCAGATGTCTTTTGATGGCGAACCGATGGATATGCAGCGAAATTATCTGGTTGTTACGAATAACTATCGCGCGTTTTCCTCTGCGCTGGTCAATCCGGGTGGAGAGCGAATTATACTTGCTTCACCGGATGAGAACCGTCATGTGCTGACCGAATACGTGCGGCATATGAAGACGTTGACGCCAAAAGCTGACGGCCATTGGTCCCTCGCCCCATGGTCGGGGCGTCCGCATGTGACGTTTCTGACCTCGCCGCAAGCAACGGATGCCGCTAATGCCTGTTCGGAGTTGCTTTATGAAGGGTTAACGGTAGAGGGATACGCTAAGTTTGCCATCGATTTCGGACGTTCACGGTAGAACTGCTAACTAGTTTTTGTCCTATAAGTCCAAGCATCAAAATAATAGAAATAGACTGTCCCGCAGAGGACGGTCTTTTTTCATAAAACAGTTTTAAAATCGTACAAAATTCGTGATTTTATATGTCCTGAGTCGTGTTTAAAGTTATTGACCTCTCGTATAAATAGACATATACTTTGATTAAACAAATTTTGGTTTAAAAGGTAATGAAAAAGTCACCATCATTCGTTTGAGGGGGTGTCCCTTTGGAAAAAAACACCACGATCCGCGCAGAAATAGAAAAGTATATTCAAAGTGAAGGCATTTCAATGCAATGTTTTGCAGATGCTTCCAAGGTAAATCCGGGTACACTTAGCGGTATACTTAATCGGAACCCACCACGGCCTATCTCAGTCAATCAGCTTGATCTGATTACCGAGGCCATGGGATTGGAAGAAGGATCTTTGTTCGAGATGTATGTGGATGAATGTTTTATTCATTCCTTACCACACTGGAGGAGGTTGCGTCCGTTTCTCCTACGTTGCTCAGAGTTGAACAAGCTGGAGTGTATACGCAGTGTACTTGGCTATTTGATGGACGATTTATCGAACGTTCCTGCTATTTTTGAGACCGCAGAAGCGATGTTTGAGGATGGCAGACATGAAGCCGCCATGCTTCTGTATGATTGTGTCATCGAGAGTGAGAAGTATACCCACTCTGAACGGTTGGCGATCAGCTATTTCCGTATATTCCAGATTCAGATCAAGGATAACCAACGGAACTTGAAGGCTGCTGTACAATTCCATTTGTACCGTAGTCGTCTACCGGAAATTTACGCACTGGAAGGCTTACATATGCTATCTCAAGTGTTTGCTTTAAAAATGCAATGGTCCGAGATGGAAATGTATGCGGACGAGCTAAGAGAGCTGGCGCAGGCATTGTATCGCAATCGGAACCGTTTTGGAGATGAGCACCTGGAGCTGCTTAAGCCGCTCGTTTATTACTATGCTCAGGGGCATCTGCTCAAGGCCAGCTGCTATGAGTTTCAGGGCAGATATGAGGAATCCAAGCAATGGATTGAGGGTTATGCAGATTTGAGCTGGTTTGAGGGTTTAGACGAAGAAGGCTGGAAAGTGGTCAACCTGCATCGTGTATATGCACAGGGCAACCGACTTTGTATTGAAATTAAAATGGGCAACACTTCTGCAATCTATGAATATATTACTTACCTGCGTGAGCATCCGGATGAGATACTGGAAGGCTTGAACACCTTGCTCGAATCGGCGAACCGATTCGGTTATTTCGTGGATGCCGAACTGGGACTGTTTAGTCAGCAACTCAAGAGCTTCTGGGAGCTTGCACCGGAACGATGGGACACTCATTATCGCAAGCACTTTAATGCATTTCGCTTTGCATCCTTTTGTAAGGTGTATGCGGAGTATTATTTCCGAAAAGGCGATTACCCCGAGGGAGTGGGACAAATACTGCATTGCTTGCAACTGTCTGTCGATAATAGCTATACCGAACATATCATTGGTTGTATGGCTTTATTTGAGCAGCATCGGAATTTTGCTACACCGGAACAGCAGCAGTTGTATCAGAGTCTGTGCCTGGGCGTACGTGCAAATGAAAAGAATCATGCCTATGATCACAGTACCGGTGGATATTTATAATTCCAAATTTCATTCGAATTCTTCATATAACACGTTATTGCGAGGATGTTCCCGTTTCAAAAGGGGATGTTCTCGTTTTTTAGCTGCTGCTGTCGCTTGTGACTTTTAGCATAGAGAGGACCGTTTTGCGCGTTGACAAGTTTCGCAAGCGGGATTAGGATAAATGCAGCACAGAAAGTGAAGGAGAGCATGTACAAATGACGATTCCCAAAACATTAACGATAGCCGGCTCCGACACAAGCGGTGGAGCGGGTATTCAGGCAGACCTGAAAACCTTTCAGGAGCTTGGCGTATATGGCATGACCGTATTGACAACCGTAGTAGCGATGGGTCCTAAAACCTGGGATCATCTTGTATATCCTGTTGCGTTGGATGTGGTAGAAGCGCAGCTGCGTACTGTATTGGAAGGTATCGGTTTTGATGCGATGAAAACCGGTATGCTTGGTTCCGTTGAAATTATCGAGCTGGTAGCCAGCCATTTGAAAAAGCATGATCTGAAGCGGATCGTAATTGACCCGGTTATGGTCTGCAAAGGCACGGACGAAGTGCTTCAGCCGGAAAATACAGAGGCGATGCTGGAATTGTTGATTCCTGGCGCTGACCTGGTAACACCGAACTTGTTCGAGGCTTCGCAACTGGCGAAGAATGGACCAATCACGACACTGGAGCAGATGCAGGAAGCGGCTGCGATTATCCATGAGCGTGGAGCTAAGCATGTACTGATCAAGGACCGTGGCAAAATTCGCGCAGGTAAAGCGATGGATCTGCTATATGACGGAATCACTTTTGACTGGTTTGAAGCCGATGTTGTAAAAACAAACTTTACCCACGGTGCAGGCTGCACTACTTCGGCAGCGGTAACGGCTGGTTTGGCTCAAGGGCTGACTATACGTGAAGCAGTGGATCAGGCCAAGAGATTTATTACACAGGCCATTGAAGGTAGCTTCAAGCTGAATGAATTCGTCGGTCCGACCCTGCATGCGGCACATCGTTTGCAAAATCAATAAAGCATGAAGGTATGCGATCTTAGAAAGACTTATAAATCTCCATCAGGCTGAATATATATTAGATTGTTTTAGACCATGACTTTTTTAATATATAGAGTTAGATGTGGCTCAAAAGCCGCAATACATAGTATTGCGGCTTTTGAGGTTGTATTTTTTTGGAATTGCAGCTTCCAGTTTGGTCTAATCGTACTGTATAATAAGCATCAGATTTATTACATTTAAGGAGGAACCGAAGCAATGACATTATTCAGCCAAATGGCTTACAGTCGACCAGAGCAACCTGAAATTGAACAGTGGTTTAAAACGCTGTTGCAGCAGTTTCGTGAAGCAGACAGCGTAGAACGTCAAAATGAAGTGATTCATGCAATTAACAAGCTGCGCAGTAATGTGGAAACACAATTGCAATTGGTGGAAGTTCGGCACTCCATTAATACGGAGGATGCCTTTTACAAAGCGGAGCAAGAGTATGCTGATGATTTCATGCCGGTTATTCAGGAGTATGTAACCGATTACTACCGGGCATTGGTGGATTCTCCATTCCGAACCGAGTTGGAGAGTCAATGGGGCAGCCAGCTTTTCAGTATTGCCGAGGTAGCACTCAAGTCGTTCCATCCGGATATTATTGAGGATTTGCAGCAGGAAAATAAGCTGACCTCGGAATATGCTCAATTGATTGCTTCAGCGAAGATCCCGTTCGAGGGAGAAGAACGCACATTGTCGCAGCTCCTGCCTTTTGAAATGGCTACCAACCGGGAGACGCGCAAACAGGCCTCCGAGGCTAAATATCAATTTATGAGTGAGCATGAGGACGAGCTGGACCGGATTTATGATGAACTGGTGAAGGTGCGCACGCGCATGGCACACAAGTTGGGCTATGACAACTTCGTAGAATTGGGCTATGCCCGCTTGGGACGTACAGATTATAATGCCGAAATGGTAGCCAATTTCCGCGAGCAGGTGCTGAAGCATATCGTTCCTCTGGCAACCAAGTTGAAGGAGCGCCAGCGCGAACGGATCGGAGTAGATCAGCTTCGCTATTATGACGAGGGCTTCAACTTCCTGTCAGGCAATCCTACGCCTAAAGGTGACCCGGAGTGGATCATTCGTAATGGAGCACGTATGTATGAGGAACTTTCAGCGGAAACACATGAATTTTTCAGCTTTATGATCGAACGTGGATTGATGGATTTGATCAGCAAAAAGGGCAAGCAAAGCGGAGGCTATTGTACATTTTTGAGCGAATATGGCACACCGTTTATTTTCTCCAATTTCAATGGTACATCCGGTGATATCGACGTATTGACGCATGAAGCAGGTCATGCCTTCCAGGTCTATGAAAGCCGACATTTTGAAATTCCTGAGTACCATTGGCCAACGATGGAGGCGGCTGAGATCCACTCTATGAGCATGGAGTTTTTCGCATGGCCTTGGATGAATCTGTTCTTCGAAGAAGATACGGACAAATATCACTTTGAACATCTATCTTCATCATTGCTGTTTGTGCCTTACGGTGTAGCCGTGGACGAATTCCAGCATACCGTATACGAACATCCGGACTGGACCCCAGCCGAACGTAAAAGCGCATGGCGCTCCATTGAACGTAAGTATAAACCGCATCTGGATTATGAAGGCAACGAGTATCTGGAGCAGGGCGGATTCTGGCACAAACAGGGGCATATTTTCCAATCTCCGTTCTACTACATTGACTATACACTCGCGCAACTGTGCGCGTTCCAATTCTGGAAACGCATGAGTATCGACCGGACAGCGGCGTGGGAAGATTATTTGAAGCTGTGTCGTGCTGGGGGAAGTCGATCCTTTACCGGATTGGTTGAGCTGGCTGGACTGATCTCGCCCTTCCAGGATGGCTGTATCGCCTCTGTGATCGGAGAAATCGAAGCATGGCTGAACAGCGTGGATGATAAAAAGCTGTAAGCATAACTAAAAAGGGCATTTCCGCTTACCTGTCAAAGCTGAAAAGCTTGCAGATAGCGGAATGCCCTTTTGTGTAAATGGTTAATAAGTTTGCGAGAACTCTTGAAGAAGCTGGCTATGCGTTTGCTAAGGATGAAAAAAAACATCAAGCCTTTGTAGATCACGACATTGTAGCCTTTAGTGAGCTGCTGGACTTCCTGAATCGTGGCGTTGAGTATCAGTGCGCCATAAATGCTGTCGTGGAGCAGTATAGGCCGATTCCGGGATTGGTGACCAGATAAATGGTGTCCTGGAGGAAGCGCGCTAAATTCTAGAACGTGCAGATCAGCAGCTCACGGAAATTGCGGGGCTGTTTTGCGGCTGGAGCTGCACGGCAAGCGCAAACAATTTTTTGGGTTGTTCCAAATTAACTATGAATTGATGCAGAAGGGAAAGTTTATCCGTGGGGAGTCATTAACGAAGAAATACCGGCAGAACAGGTAAAAATCCGGCTGCCGAGTGATTGGGGCAACGTGCTGAAGATTTTGGATGAAATAAACGGCATGAGCCGCCGAGGGGTAAGCCAAAATAAGGCGTTATTTCAGAAATGGGCATAGGCGAAAATCAAAGAAATCGGGAGAAAGCAGAGATCAGCTAGATAGCCAAATCTCTGCTTTTTTACATTGTTCCATGGAAGGCTAGACATATATATGCCATCTAGGTAATGCGATAACGCTGTATTGTGTGATGTAATTATATAAATCAGTCCAAGAGAGCTGGAACACTCGCGGTTTCCGATTTCGTGTTAAATCATTTACGCCTTTTCTTTATTAAATATATAGCCAGATATCCTACTGCTACTATTCCTGCGCTTAAAAAGCAAACTAGTAAACCATTTAGTTCTACTTTTCCAGTAAGTATAAATATAGTCAAGATTCCAGTAAAAAATCCAATGATCAATATTTTTGAAAAGTTTTTCAAAATTGACAACTCCTTCTAAAAAAATGTACCAAAAATATCTCATGTATGGTACTATATATATTGTTATTACAATTATATCATATTATTGGGAGGAAAATGGTAAAATAAGGAAATTTGTATCAGCTTTGATGGCATCAGTTATGTTAATGCTTGTTATCAGCAGTACAGCAGCACTGGCAGCAGCAGCGCCAAATGCAGTACAGGGAGAATCAACCTCCGAACTCAGCCAAGAATTAATTAACAAAGCAAATCCCTACATAAAACTACAGTCACAAACATTCACTTTAAGTGAAGAGGCTTCAAAAAATTTAACTGAAGATGAACTTGGACTCGTTAATAAAGCTTTAGATTCGGCAAATAATCAAGCGAAAAATATCTCAGGTGATGTAACAGTTACTACAACGGATAATAACAGTTTAAAAGTAGTACCTACTAATAAATTCTCTACAGCTTCGATTAACACTTTCTCTTATTGGGATTATGAATTACTTTGGTGGGGATACCGTATCTATTTTTCTCATCAATTAATAAATGATATCAAATCAAAAGCCCTTTACGCTGGGGGAATTGGTGCAATATCCGGATCAACTCTTACCGGTATTCTTTCGTCTTTGGGTCTACCAGGCTGGATTGGAGGTATTGTTGTAGGGATATTTTTAGTTAAAGGTGCAAGCATTGTTTATGCGGATAATGGCAGAGGGGTTTATTTTGATGCATTTTGGGCTGGTGATCCTGCTAGCCAAGCAGTAAACTTCGTTACAGCTAAAGTGTATGGTGCTTGATGTTAAGTAAAGCGCGAAAAACAAAGAAAGCTTCAGGCCTTCATCGGTCTGAAGCTTTCTTTGTTTATTTATCGGATCATTTTGAGATTTAAGAAAGAATAATCCGTTATATCCGGTAGATGGTATGGTGTGTTCGATCTGCTCTGTCATTCGTGGCTGGTCGTTCCATGCACAATAAACGGTCACAATTCATGAGTTGAATAACATGAAATATAAATATTTATGGGGCGAATTGACCATACCTGATCGTATCCTTAAACTTCAATTAATGTTTGGTGTTAAGCGGTTTGAGATTGGCTTCAATAGATGCGCGGCGTGATTCCAAAAATGGCGGTAACGCCAGCGATTCACCCAGAAACTCGAGTTCTTCATCCGTATCAAAGCCGGGTCCATCGGTTGCCAATTCAAACAGAATGCCGTTCGGCTCACGGAAATACAATGAACGGAAGTAAAAGCGATCTACAAAGCCTGAGTTGGAAATTTGCAGCTGCCCAATACGGTCTACCCACTGTTTGAGCTCTTCCTCAGTTTCAACACGGAAGGCTACGTGATGCACACTGCCGCGTCCTGGTCGCTCTTGTGGCAGATCGTTGCGCTCTTCCAGATGAACTTCGGTTCCTGTACCGCCTTCACCCGTTTCATAGATAACCACATCCGGTTGTCCAGCAACAGGAGAAGGATAGGAGCCCTTTTTGCGGAAGCCCATAACCTGTTCAAGAATAAGAATGGTATTCTCCGCTTTGGGAATAGTCAGATGAACCGGTCCAAGTCCTACAATGCCGTATTCGGCAGGGACAGGGCTTTTCTCCCAAGGCGTGCCGCCGCGCATTCCGTGATCATGCTCATCTGAAACGAGGAAGAAGCGTTGTCCTTCAAAATCCTCAAACGAAAGCGCCAGGCGTCCTGCTTGATCCGTAATTTCGCCATGTTTTACATCCAGTTGCTCAAAGCGGTTTTTCCAGTAATCCAGTGCCTTGTCGTTCGGTACCCGTAAGGAGAGTGCTGAAATGCTGTTATTTCCTGTACGAGTTTGTCCCGCATGTGGAATTTCAAAGAAAGTGACTTCTGTACCCGCAGTTCCACGCTCATCTCCGTAAAAAAGGTGATACACACTAACATCATCTTGGTTCACCGTTTTCTTGATCAGCCGAAGTCCCATTACCTGAGTATAAAAATCAACATTTTTAGCCGCTGCCGCTGTAATCGCCGAAACGTGATGCAATCCTAATAGTTTCATGTCATTATCCTCCTTGGTTTTTATATGATTAGGTTTTTCTAAACAAAATAAACAGTCGAAAAACTTTTCTTTATATTTATTATCTTGATATTAAGATATATGTTTTTTGATTGTTTGTCAACTTGAATTATACACTAGCTACAAAGACGGACAAAAATAGAAATTCGAAATAATGCAAAAGCAGATACAATAAAGCCCGATATAGCCCAATATAGATAGAACAAATTTTATTATAAAAGGAGTGCACTAAATGTATACGGATAAGGATTTAACGATTAGGCCTGTTACAGAAGAAGACCTGCCGGCTCTTTGGACGTTAACTTTTAAGGAAGAAGCACCGGAATGGAAGCAGTGGGATGCACCCTACTATGAACATAAGCCACTTTCTTTTGATGATTATTTAAAAGAGAAGGAATAACGAATCGGACAAGATGACTTTTGGATCATTGAAGTGGAAGGCAAGGTCATTGGATCGGTGAGCTACTATTGGGAGCATCAGCCTTCACAATGGCTTGAAATGGGAATAGGTATCTTTGATTCACAATATTGGAGCGGTGGGTATGGTACGAGGGCGCTTCGACTATGGATCACACATTTGTTTAATACATTGCCTCTAGTAAGAGTAGGCTTTACAACCTGGTCAGGAAACCATCGGATGATGAAGGTGGGAGAGAAGCTGGGCATGACCCTCGAGGCCAGGCTTCGAAAGTGCAGATATTATAATGGAGAGTATTATGATTCGATCCGAATGGGGCTTCTACGGGAAGAGTGGAGGTTATAGGTATTCTGTAAAATAAGGCCTTACTAAGCATAAAAAGATGACTTCTGAATGGATCAGGAGTCATCTTTTTTGACGCGCATGGGTATTTTACTTTCTTATTTTTAGGTGCATCTACTCTGATTCTCGAAGTCGCTCCACAATACTTTGTTTGTTGTTCATAGAATAGACTGCTACTGGAATAAGTATCCCAAGCAATAATAGTACAGGCAATAAGGCTAGAAGTGGCCAGATTATAAAGTGATAGCTTAAAAACCACATCATACTGCTTAGGGGTTTCACAATTGAAATAGAGAATATGATCCCTAATAAAATGGAGGATAGGGCGGTGCCGAGAACATAATATAGCCCTTCATAGATCAGCATACCCCGCAATTGCTTTTTGGTCATGCCGATACTTTGCAGCATGGCAAACTCCTGACGTCGGGTCAATATACTTGTCAGAATTGCGTTTACAAAGTTGAGGATACCAATCATGCCGATAATCAGACTGAGCGTGCCTCCGATCATCATGATGGTGTTTTGCATACCGGAAAACTCATTCATTGAAGTGAATTTGGATGTGTAGTTCATTACCGGCTCTGTAGTTTCGGTGTAACTTTTTAAAAAGCTCTCCATGGCATCTTCCTGATCAGGGGATACATTAAAGGCGTAGCTCATCACAGCAGGCTGCTCCGCAAGCGGCTTGTAAATATTCGCCGGAAGATAGAAGTTATACTTACTTGAAAAGCGATCAGAATTGGTACTATATTTAATTGCAACATGACCAAGCACTGTGAATGCATGCGTAGTATACTCTCTATCCAGCGGAGCTTCTGCTGCTCCCATATAACTGTGAAGCGTGACCTTTTCACCCACCTTATAAAGAGCTTCTTCCATCTGGGGGATGTCATGGTCATCT
The DNA here is from genome assembly GCF_038003485.1 of Paenibacillus sp. FSL H7-0703. Lineage (NCBI taxonomy): Bacteria > Bacillati > Bacillota > Bacilli > Caryophanales > Paenibacillaceae > Paenibacillus > Paenibacillus sp. FSL H7-0703. Next base: position 4,221,037 of record NZ_JBBOPF010000001.1, read on the forward strand.
AAATCTACCCCTTCCAATATATACTTACCGGAAGCCAGCTTCTCAAAGTCGAGCTCACCGTCTAGTAATCGCAACCGGTGCAGTGGTAAATCTTCCAGCCCATATACTGCCGCAATGAAGTTGCCGCGAGAATCAGTCTCATCGTCCTCATGGGTGTCTTTTCCATTCTCGACAGTAAGCACTAATCTGCCGCCGTACAAGCGACCGCCCTCTTCAAAGCCGGGCTGTGTCTGTACAGCCTGAATAAAACTCTCGGAGGTCTCATTTTTAGGGCCGCTAAAATAGGGACGATGAAAATATTCAGCATGAGCAATGAGAAAGTCAGTGTCATTGAATTTGGATACAAACTTATCCATATCAATGCTCTGAGACAGGGTGAACGCCGTGTTAAGAAGTACAAGGCTTAACGAAAGACTGATGACTACCAACACGGTACGCTTTGTATTGCGCCCCAAGTTGGAGCGAGCCATGTGGATCATTTTAGCGCCTTCGGTGGATTTTTTCAGCTTACGGCTGCCCTTGGTATTTCCGTCTGTGTATCTTACTGCCTCAACCGGCGAAACAGCTGCCGCAATCCTGCCTGGCTTGAAAGTGCTGATCATTACGGTAATGAGCGCGAACAAAGCCGATCCTATAAAAATCCATGGGTTGGGAGATACCGATATCTCGGTACCAGCAAAGGTAGTGTTGTTCATAAGAAGTGGTATAAGTGCTTTACCGACAAAAAAACCTGCTATTAATCCAAACGGGATTCCTATCACTGAAAGAACTAACGCCTGTCTGCGAATGATCCGGCGGATCTGCTTGCCGCTTGTGCCGATCGTCTTTAAAAGACCATAAAAACGAATATCTCGCATCACTGATATTTGGAATATATTATATATGATCAAATAACCGGTAAACATGATCAGTAACAGGGCAGAAGTTAACGCTATGATGGTCTCTGTATCTAGACTAAAATTGGTTGAGATGTATGCCCAATTTACATTACTCGCGATATAGTTCGGTGCATCTTCGTCAAGCGAATATCCGCTTTCGGTAATCACTTTATTGAGCTTTCCTCGCGAATCAAGGCTATTGTCGAACATCATATATGCACTAATGGTTCCTGTATAGAAATGATCTTTTTTATAGGTGCTTTGTAATTCCTTTGCATGAGCATCGACATAGGATCTGGAGGCGAATATTTGTCCTGTGTTAAACACAGGATCGCTTTTCCACCAGCCGGAGAGGATAAAATCACGCTGTACTTCTTTACCTCGTATGTCAAGCTTTAGCCTCAAAGGTGCTCCAACCTCCAGTGGAACACCCAATAGCTGCAACGTCTTGGAGTCTGCGATCACTTCATTTTCCGCCGCAGGCTTGTGCCCCTCTTTAAGCTCAATAAAACCAAGCTTCATCCCTACATCATCGTAATACCAGAACTCTGTGTGGCGTTTTAGAAATTTATCGTTTTTAACTTCGTCGCTTAATATACGGTTATAAGCTATTTCCTTGATCAACGGATGATTCTTGACATGATTAAATTCGTCATCCGTTATATATTTAAGTACGGCATGCCCATCTCCACCGGCCTGGCGCATGGTCGCCCGTTGTAAGCTTTCCCCAGCGCCAATCCCCATAGTGAACAGTGTTGTAAATAGCAATGAGGTTAGTGCTATAGCAACAATAGCAATGAGGTTACGGGCTTTGTTTACTTTGAAGCTCTTATCTGCCAGCTTGCGGATTACTTTTTTGTTCTTTACCTTGATCATTCGCCTTCACCGCCAACTATTTTACCGTCCTCAATGCGGATGATACGGTCTGCCATCTGCGCGATTTCTTCATTATGAGTAATCATCACTATCGTTTGGCGGAACTGCTGGCTGGAAACTTTGATCAATCCCATCACATCCAGACTGGTTTTACTGTCCAGGTTTCCAGTGGGTTCATCTGCCAAGATAATGGCGGGCTTGGCTGCCAGTGCTCTGGCAATAGCTACACGTTGCTGTTGTCCACCGGAAAGATTGTTTGGCAGATTATTCATTTTGTGGTGAAGGCCCAAGGTATGTACAATTTTATCTACGTGGGCTTTGTCCGGTTCTTTACCGTCCAGTTCAATAGGAAGCACAATATTTTCGTAGACATTCAAGACAGGTACCAGGTTGTAATTTTGAAACACGAAGCCAATCTTTCGTCTGCGAAAAATAGTCAATTCTTCGTCTTTCAGTGAAGAAATATCCTTACCATCAATCGTAACGGTTCCACTTGTCGGACGATCAAGTCCACCCAACATATGCAGAAGGGTAGATTTGCCGCTCCCGGACGTACCAACAATAGCGACAAATTCTCCGCTTTCCACCTCCAGATTCACGCCGTCTAAGGCATGAACAGCAGTATCTCCGTTCCCGTAATGCTTCCTTAATGCCTGAGTTTTCAATAGAGCCATATTACGTTCTCCTCCACAAAAAAATGTCTGGATCGTAGTCATCTACAGTACAGACATTAACACACTGATCTTTCTACAATCTTTCTGAAATCTAACGGTATTGAAAGAATTAAGTATCCATAGAAAGAAAAATAGAGAAGGTAGAACCACGGTCGTAGCGTGACCGTACTTTGATGTAACCACCCTCCGCAGCGATGATTTCTCTAGCTAAAAACAGTCCAATACCTACACCCTCTTGCGAGTTAACAGTGGGGGAGCGATAGAAGCGGGTAAAGATTTTACCTTGTTCTTCTTCTGCAATACCTATGCCGTTGTCGATAATATCAATTCGGCAAAACAAATCGTATGCCATTACTTTTATATTCATGTTTCCGCCTGTCTCTGTATATTTTATGGCGTTATCCATAATGTTATAGACAGCTTCACTCGTCCACTTTAGGTCAAAATAAGCATGGATAACTGTGTCCTCCATAACAACTGAAATCCCTTTGGTCTCTGCTTTTGGTATCATTTGCTCCAGTGCAGCATCAAGGAGCTTTTGAACAGATTCCCGCCTTGGCGCTACCGTGATAATCCCCGTTTCAAGCCTCGAAGTTTTCACTAATGCATGGATCAGGAAGTTAAGCTTTTCGGCCTGTGCAGAGAGAGCTTTCACACAAGTGAATGCATCCTGCGATAATTCGTATTCACTAAGCAGTTGGGAATACAGCAAGATATTAGCAACAGGCGTTTTCGTTTGATGCGAAATATCAGAAATCAGCTCATTTATTTTATTCTTTTCGGCAAGCAGATTTTTGGAGGACACGGAACAAATGGAAAGAAATTTCGCAAATTTAGCTTCTATTGCAGAGAGAACGGATTCATCAAAGACATCCTCTGAGAAGCTGCCATTTATCGCGGCATCCAGCATGTTTTCAATGGTTTTCATTGTTTTATGGATGCTCCTGCGATAAAGCATAATAGCACCCACAGCGGTGCATACAGCAACAACGGCAATTCCTGTACATATATAGAGGAGTGTTGTCATTTCAACGCCCATGTGTAGCCCAGCCCATAAACCGTTTTAATATATTGTGGGGAAGAAGGATGATCCTCGAGCTTGTCACGTAGCCTTTTTATCGTAACTGACAAGGCATTTTCACCTACATATTCAGCCCCGTCAGTCCAGATGCTGTCTATCAAATGATCACGCGAAACGGTATTTCCCCGATTGTTGATTAGGATGCGCAACAATTTTTGCTCCGTTTTACTTAGTTCAATAGGTATACCATTCTTAATAAATTCCATTTTGTTAAAAGAAAAAGAAAAACCATCAAGCTGGAAGGAATCGGCAAGTGGATACCTAGCTCTTTTTAGCTGAACACCAACTCTTGCTCTCAGTACCATAAGACTGAAAGGTTTGGTGATATAGTCGTCAGCACCCAGCTCAAAACCAGTGACAATATCTGTTTCCATATCATTTGCAGTCAGAACAATGACTGGTAAAGCTTTTGTTTTACGTATATGGGTTAAAAGGTCGAGTCCACTTCCATCCGGCAAATTTACATCAAGAATCACTAGGTCAAAGGCAGTAACATTCAAATGTTCTTTTGCAGTAGCTATGTCATGCGTTTGCGTAAATACGTTGTTAGGTTCTTTAAGAGCAAGAACAATACCGTTACTCAAGGCGATATCGTCCTCGATGATTAATATGTGATTCATCATTCTCCTCCTATTTTTTTACTAACCAAAGTCATTGAACTCGATTTCCAGAACTACTCATCATAAACATAAAAAAGAGGCTCCCAAACTCTCCATTTCCAGTTTACCGGATTTTACTCTTATTTGCTCCTTGGATTGCCTAGGCGGGATGTCGAGAAAGTTCTCAGCAGCTTTTTTTGTCCTACTTTAAAACCTCCTCACATTGACAGATACGAGTTGACTGATATAATTTATCCTAGTTGATTTTTGATAATGATTATCATTATTGGAGGGGAGGACAGGGCCGAAGCTTGGTACAGGTTATTGGACAGGCTCCCTTAGTTAGAGATGAAATTGCGTTATTTAATACTGGCTTTTCTGGTACTAGCCTTCGCCTCGGTTTTTATTGGTGTTCATAATGTAACTCCACTTGATGTGTTCCACTTAACCAACGATCAGGCGCAGGTGCTCCTGATTAGCAGATTCCCACGATTGATCAGTATCATTATCGCAGGGGCGAGTATGAGTATCTGTGGATTGATCATGCAGCAGCTTACCCGGAACCGATTTGTATCGCCCACCACCGCGGGGACGATGGATGCGGCACGACTAGGTGTGCTGATGGCTATTATGGTGTTTGGAGCGGCGGGATTTTGGACGAAGATGCTGACGGCTTTTGGATTTGCTTTAGGGGGAACGCTGATTTTTATGAAAATACTGGATAAAATTCGTTTCAAGGACCCGGTATTTATCCCGCTTGTCGGCTTGATGTTTGGAGGTATTTTAAATTCGGTAACGACCTTTTTTGCTTACAAATACAATCTGATCCAGGGCATTTCTTCGTGGATGCAGGGGGATTTTTCTCTAATCATGAGTGGTCGCTATGAGATGCTATATCTTAGTGTTCCTTTGGTTGCGCTGGCGTACATATATGCGAATCGTTTCACAATTGCAGGCATGGGCGAGGATTTTGCGGCGAATTTGGGAGTTCATTATAAGCGCACCGTCAATGTTGGGTTGGTGATCGTGGCTTTGGTTTCCTCTGTTGTCATCTTAACGGTCGGGACGATTCCCTTTTTGGGGCTGGTTGTACCCAATCTGGTCAGCATGTATATGGGGGATAATCTGAAAAAAAGCCTGGCCCATACAGCGATCTTGGGCGCCGTCTTTGTGCTGTTTTGCGACATTTTGGGACGGGTGATCATTTATCCGTATGAAATTTCTGTAGGGCTTACGGTTGGTGTGATCGGGAGCGCGTTGTTCTTGTATTTGCTGCTGAGGAGAAGGGCTTATGAATCCTAAATTAAAAATCGGAATATTAGCCGCTGCCGCGCTTGTGTTGATTGCTGCTTTCGTGTTTATAGATCTTCCGCATACCTGGCATTACGCGCTGCCACGACGATTGAAAAAGATCGCAGCCTTCATTCTGACAGGTGGCTCCATTGCTTTTGCAACCGTTATTTTCCAGACGGTTACGAATAATAAGATTTTGACTCCCGGTATTATCGGACTGGATTCACTGTATATGCTGATTCAGACGACGATTATTTTTGCATTTGGTTCCGTCCCTTTCATTTCGACCAGCAAAGAATTGAACTTTTTGATATCGGTGGGGCTGATGGTGCTGTTCGCAGGACTGCTATACAAATTAATTTTCCGCAAAGATGGACGCGGGATTTATGTACTTTTGCTGATTGGTCTGGTGTTCGGCACGCTGTTTAACAGTTTATCTACCTTTATGGAGGTACTGATTGATCCAAACGAATTTGCGAAAATCCAGGACAAGAGCTTTGCTAGCTTCAGCAACGTAAATACCGAGCTGCTGTGGCTTTCTGTATTCATTCTTGTTCTCGTATTCGCTTATGCGTGGAGATTCATCAAGTATCTGGACGTGCTGTCGCTCGGACGGGAGCATGCGATTAACCTGGGTCTTCCTTATGGTTTTATCATTAAAAGGCTACTGGTAATTGTAGCGATTCTCATTTCCATTTCTACAGCGCTTGTCGGGCCGATTACGTTTCTCGGATTAATTGTGGCCAATGTGGCTTATCAGGTGATGAAAACCTATCAGCATCGTTATATTATTCCGGCCTCCATCTGTGTTAGCGTCATTGCATTGGCAGGGTGCCAACTGCTGGCAGAAAGAGTATTCGACTTATCGACAACGGTCAGTGTCATTATTAACTTTATCGGGGGGGTGTACTTCCTGTATCTTTTGCTGCGGGAGAATAAGTCATGGTAGAAGTCAAAAACGTATCCAAACGCTACGGGAATAAAAATGTGGTGGATCAGGTATCCGTCACTGTACCTAAAGGTACGATTACCTCCTTTATTGGACCTAATGGCGCTGGAAAAAGCACCTTGTTGTCGATGATCAGTCGCCTGACTGACAGTGATGAGGGAGAAATCCTCATTGACGGGCAGGCCGTGAGTCTGACGAAAAGTGAGGAGCTAGCCCGGAAGATATCTATTTTAAAACAGACGAACGATGTCAATATCCGCTTAACCGTGAAGGAGCTGGTTAGCTTCGGCCGTTTTCCGTATTCCAAGGGTAGATTGAACAGCGAGGATCGCAAAATGGTGGAGCAGTCTATGGCTTACATGGGACTGGAGGATATGAAAGATAAGCATATTGATTTGCTTAGTGGGGGACAGCGACAGCGGGCTTTTATTGCCATGATTTTGGCTCAGGACACAGAATACATCCTGCTGGATGAGCCGCTGAACAATCTGGATATGAAGCATTCGGTTCAGATTATGAAGACGTTGCGCGGTTTGGTGGATGATCTCGGCAAAACGATTCTGGTCGTGTTGCACGACATTAATTTTGCATCCTGCTATTCAGACTATATTGTGGGGATGAAGGATGGCAGGTTGCTAAAACAAGGAACGGCTGACGAGATGATTGATAGTCAGGTATTAAAGGATTTGTACGATATGGATATTCCGATTCAACAGATTGGTGACCATAAAATTTGCGTTTATTTCACTTAGGGGGAATGTTAAATGAAGAAAAATATGATGTTTTTAACGCTAATGCTTGCATTGGTACTGATTGTGTCGGCATGTGGCACAGCAGCTCCGGCAACACCGGAAGCGACTGGCAACGGCTCTTCTACTGCAACAACGGAATCCAAAACCATCTCGGTCAAACACGCACTGGATGAAAACCCGGTACAAGTCAAAGTTAACCCAAAAAATGTCGTTGTCTTTGATTTTGGCTCACTGGATACGTTGGATAAGCTGGGCGTAGACGTTGCGGCGGTAGCGCAGCAGGATCTTCCTACATATTTGAGCAAATATAAAGATTCCAAATATGCAAGTGCGGGCACGCTGTTTGAACCGGATTACGAGAAAATCAGTGATCTGTCTCCTGAGCTGATCATCATCGGTGGCAGACAAGCTGATGCATATAAAGAGTTGAGTAAAATTGCACCGACCATTTCGATGGCTGTAGACACCAAGGATTATATCAATTCCTTTAAGAAAAACGTTGAAACACTGGGTCAAATCTTCGACAAAGAAGATGCTGCCAAGCAGGAACTGGCTGCGATTGATAGCTCCATCAAGGCCGTACATGACAAGGCTGTAGCGAGCAAAGCTAAAGGACTGATCGTGCTGACGAATGAAGGAAGCCTGAGCGCATATGGCTCACAATCTCGCTTCGGTATCATTCATGATGCTTTTGGCGTAACCCCTGTAGATCCTGGCATTAAAGTATCCACGCATGGTCAAAAGGTTTCTTTTGAATATGTACAGCAAAAAAATCCGGATTATATTTTTGTCGTTGACCGTGGGGCTGTGGTGGTCGAAGAAGGCAAGGAACAGGTTACAGGCAAACAAGCCATGGAGAATGAACTGGTGAAGAAAACCAATGCATTTAAAAACGGTCATATTGTATACCTTGATCCTAACTACTGGTACCTGTCAGGTAATGGTCTGGAATCCGTATCTGAAATGATCAAGGAAATGGATGCTGCACTGTAATGAATACATTCACATCATGGAGGATTGTGTAGGATGAAAGGTCATATAGATGAAATTCCATTAGATGGGTACCTTGTACACATCTATACACCTCCCGTCTCCGTGAATCATAATGAGCTGTATCCTGTGCTGTATGTGCAGGATGGCAGCTCTTTATTTCTAAGCGGGTTGGATGAGCTGGAAAGAGGTTTTTCTACGGGAGAGCTGCCCCGTGTGGTGCTGGTAGGTATTGATCCCGTAAATCGACTGGATGATTACACGCCTTGGAAGGCAGCGGCTTTAGTAGAAGGAAGACCTGCTTTTGGCGGTGTCGGAAATGCCTATCTGGCGTTTGTGGTTACAAAAGTAATGCCGTACGTCGAGGCAAGATATCCAGTGCGCACTGGATCGGAGCATACGGGCATCATCGGCGCCTCATTGGGCGGATTAATTTCCATGTATGCCGCCTTCAAGTATAAGGACGTATTCGGACGCGTCGGTTCCATCTCAGGCTCGTATTGGTATCCGGGTATGATTGATTATATGCGATCTGCATCTTGTGCAACTGTGAGGGATGGGATACATCGCTTTTATATATCTGTTGGGACCCGTGAAGGTGAAGGGAAAACGAATGTACAAAAAGATATGGTTCCGCTGACCCTCCAGGCACACGAGATGCTGCGGACACAGGGACTGGATGCAAAAGATATTCTTCTTGAGCTGGATCAGGATGCGGTACATCGTGTGGATTGTTTTCAGCGTCAATTTCCTAAGGCTGTCCAATGGCTGTTCGGATAGCATGAATGGAATACGAATCTCATACAACAACCTCAAAGGATTGGAGAGCGTGGAGTCTCTATGTCTTTGGGGTTGTTTTTTTTGTATATTTTTTTCGTATAATAAAGGAATATTAAAAATTTAAAGTTATACGTTGTTGGAAGTGAGGGGAGTATAAGTGAAAAAAAACCGCCTGGGATCATCGGATTTGCTGGTAGGTGAGATTGGTTTGGGATGCATGTCGGTCGGTACGGAGGAGCAGCAAGGTGTTTACTTGATTCATGAAGCGCTAGACAGGGGCGTAAACCTGTTGGATACGGCGGATTTGTACCAGCACGGACGCAATGAAGAAATCGTGGGTGCAGCGATCCGTGGACGACGACAGGAGGTCATCCTGGCGACCAAGGTCGGCAATCGGCGTCTACCGGGGCAGGAGGGCTGGGGATGGGACCCATCCAAGAAATATATTCTATCTGCTGTTAAAGAGAGCCTGCGTCGCCTTGGAACGGACTACATCGACCTGTATCAGCTGCACGGAGGGACGTCTGACGATCCGATGGACGAAACCATAGAGGCTTTTGAGCAACTCCAGCGGGAGGGCGTTATTCGTTACTATGGTATTTCCTCCATTCGCCCTCATGTCATCCGTGAATATGTCGAACGTTCGAATATCGTTAGTGTTATGAATCAGTATAGTTTACTGGATCGGCGTGCAGAGGAGGAGGTACTGTCTTTGCTTCAGGAGCGGGGAATTAGCGTGATTGCACGTGGGCCTGTGGCCAGTGGTGTATTGGCTGACGAAGGGGAAGGGAAGATAGCCAAGGGATATCTGGACTACAATGAAGCAGAGCTGTTGGATGTGCGTAAGCAATTAAAGGCATTTGCAGGGTCCGACCGTAGTATGGGGCAGACAGCGATTCGTTATAGTCTTTCACATCCGACTGTCGCTGCTGTGATCCCGGGTGCAAGCTCTTTGGGACAATTGGAGCATAATATTTCTGCTGCGGATATTGCACCGCTAACCAGGCAAGAGCGGCAGACGCTACAGCAAATCAGCCGAGCCAATCGTTATGATGCGCAATACCGCTGATAAGGGCAATGATGGTACAAAAGCGTGTTCATCTGTTGCTCCTAGCTATAAACGCTACATTTCAGTCTATAACCAAGTACACGCTTGAACATGTACCTATCCCAGTTGCAATTTATAAAAGAATCATTACAATATAAGAATAAGCTTCGGTTTATTATTCATATGTGAATATGGAGACGTTATAAATACACTCTAGGAGGGACCAACGAATGGAACGCATCGAATCTCAGCAGCAATATCAGGATTTAATTAACGGTGACGGTCTGACCGTCGTGAAATTTGATACAACCTGGTGTCCGGATTGCAAGACACTGGATAAATTTATGGACGGTATTATTGAGGAAAACGCGGATAAGCGTTTCTTTGCGCTTGATGCAGAGAAATTTCAGCCGATTGCCGACGAAAATCAAGTGCGCGGCATTCCGAGTCTGCTCGTGTTCCGTAATGGCGAAAAAATTGCTCATTTGCACAGCAAATACGCTAAAACGCCAGCTCAAATCTCGGAATATTTGACTACGCTGGAATCCAAACAATAATCAGAACGCATGATAGGGATAGTTCAGTACGATCTATCCTTTCTGCAAAATAGTAAAAGGGATATCCAAGGCTGATCATTCAGACCCTATGGATATCCCTTTTTAGTTATTGGTTATTGGTACCAAACAATGGCTTATAAAATAATGAAAAAGAACACAGCCGCCAGCACGAAGCGGTAAATGGCGAACGTAGTCAGGCTCAAGCGTTTGAGCAGACCGAGGAATGTTTTGATCGCCAGCATTCCGACGATAAAGGCAGTAATAAAGCCGGCTGCGAACACTGGAAAATCACTCATAGACAGATGATCCATACTTTTGATCATATCAATACCCGATGCACCCAGCATGATCGGAACAGATACGAGGAATGTAAATTCCGCGGCTGCCGTATGGCTTACACGTGCGAATAGGCCCCCAGACATGGTTGAGCCTGAACGGGAGAAGCCTGGCCATAGAGCTAGGACTTGGAACATACCGATGGTAAATGCTTGTTTGTACGTGATCTCATCCAGCGTATGTGATCTAATAGGCGGATGAAATTTCTCAGCCGCGATCATGAGCAGGCCCCCGATCACCAAACTGTACAAAACCGTTTCAGGACCAAACAGGTATTGCTTAATTACATCACGGAACAGTACGCCAATCAGGCCCGCAGGGATCATGGCTAAAATAATATGTAACAGGTTTAGACGTGGCTGGCTCGAGATTTTGCGTCTGAAATCAAACAGGCTCAGGAATCTGCGCCAGTATAATACGACGACTGCCAGCACAGCACCTAATTGCACGATAACCTCAAACGTTTTGACCGTATCATTCTCTGTGTTTAATCCTAGAAGATTAGCCGTGAGGATCATGTGACCCGTCGAAGAGACCGGCAAAAACTCTGTCAGTCCTTCAATAATTCCCATAATAATAGAAGATAAAATATCCACTTTACTAGCTCCTCCTTACACGCGTGCAGGGCAAACGACCTAAGTCGTTTGCCCTGAAAATATGTCATTTCAGTAGGAGTGAACGCAAGTGTCACAAGAGCAAAGATAAACGCTCAGGTCACACGGTTCACTCCCGGGAAGAAGTGTCCGATTCTGCTTCCAATTCAGATGCGGGGGATGTGTGGTGTAAAATAATCTCCACCCGACGAATACGATTTTTACCCATTTCACGAATGATAAATTTCACATCTTCTTCTATGAATTCCTTGCCCTGTCTAGGTTCCGGAACCCGGCTATACACCCACCCTCCGACAGTATCCACGTCTTCATCGTCCAATGTCAAGCCCGTCAGATCACTCAGATCGGAAAGCATCACTTTACCATCCATCAAATAACTGTTCTCCGTCAGTTTCTCGATTTCCTTCCGTTCATCCTTATCAAATTCGTCCCGAATTTCGCCAACAATCTCCTCCAAAATGTCCTCGATGGTAATGAGGCCGGAGGTTCCACCGTATTCATCGACCAGGAGAGCGATATGAACCTGCTCCTTCTGCATACGTTTCAGCAGCGTGTTGACGGGGATAACTTCCGGAACGGTCAAGATCGGTTGAATCAGGCTGTCGAAAACAAGCTCGGGATTGCGATCATACTCAAGGAAGAGCTGTTTGGTATTAATCATACCAATGATCTGATCCTTGCTATCTGTCGCCACCGGAAAACGGGTATACTGCTCTTCGTGAATAGTCAGCATGTTTTCTTGTAGCGAGCGATTCGTAAACAAGCATACCATATCTGTACGTGGCACCATAATTTCCTTGGCAACGGTCTCGTCAAAAGCAAAGATACGATTTACGTAGCCATATTCGGTGTTATTGATCTTACCACTTTCCACGCTTTCGGACAAAATGATCTGAATTTCTTCCTGAGAGTGCGCTTCTTCATGCTCACTAGCCGGTTGAAGACCAAACAGACGAACCAGACGATTGGCCGAGCCGTTAAGGAGCCAAATAAACGGATACATAATCCGGTTAAACCACACGATGACTGGGGAGGTTAACAGACTGACAGCTTCCGCTTTGCGGATCGCCAATGTTTTGGGAGCCAGTTCGCCGATCACCACGTGCAGGTAAGTTACAATGACGAATGAAATAATAAAGGCCAGGATATGTGAAAAATCCCCATTGATGTTGAGCTGTTGAAAGAGAGGCTCCAGCAATTTGACTACGGTCGGTTCACCGAGCCAGCCGAGTCCCAACGCTGTAATCGTAATACCAAGCTGACAGGCGGACAGGTAGCCGTCCAGATTATTGACGACTTTTTGTAGCGCCAGTGCGTTTTTACGGTTCTCCACGACCAGCTGATCAACCCGGCTGGAACGGATTTTAATAATCGCAAACTCGGTAGCCACGAAGAAAGCACTAAATAAAATCAACACCGCAAACAAAAATAGACTGACACCTATACCCATATAATTTTCACTCATCCCTTTTTCGTTCAATTTTTTAAGGAACTCCATTTTAAGTTCACTTGAACTTATTTTAAGAACTTAAAAGGAAATATACAAGGTTCATATGGAATCGTAGCAGGTCACCTACCTCCAATTTACACGGAAAATAAGGCATAATAGAACCCGCACGGCTCATTGCTTCGCTTTACAAGCCTAGTTTGAGGGCGTATGATGAGTTCAAATGAACTTGAAATGTAAGAAAGGGAGGAAAGCAGATGGAGTCTTTTACCCTTACTCGTCGTGATATGGCCCATTTGCTGCTGGCCATGGAAGGTCGCCGCGAATTGCAGCCTCTGGCCGTTCTGCAGGACGCCTGGAGGCGCACTCATAGCCATCTCGCCCGTTCCGGGAGCACGATGCCGACATTTTTATACACCGACGTGACACCTGTGCTAGATAAAATCATCAAGGGTAAGCACAGCGCAGCCTTTTCGCTGCAGGAGATTGTTTCCCTGGGTCAACTGGTCGAATACAGCCATGTCTCACTGGCCTCTATGCAAAATTGGGTCAAACGCGACTTCAAGGAATTTCTCGGCGCTCCGAAGATCGGCAAAAAATACTCGGTCAACCAGGCAGCTATATTGCTCATTGTAGAAGATTTAAAATCATGTCTTGATTTTGAATCCATTCGTCAGCTATTTCATATCCTGTTCCAACAACCCGAAGATGATACGGACGATCTGATTCAGCCGGTCGATTTGTACGCGGCCTATTCAACTTTGTTTGAGGAGCTGGATGCGAACGGAGACCAACTGCTCGATGTTGCTGGAGCAGGCTATGCAAAGGACAACGGAAATTCCGTTACAGGACAGCAGCGTCAGGAAGGTGCGACAGAGGAGCTGCTGGTTCAGGCGGCTGATCAATACACCAGTCGTTTACAGCATTTGACCCCTAACCAGTGTGAAGCAGTGCGTAATACTTTGCTGGTGGCAGCAGTTGCGGTGCAAAATAGTTATTTTTTGTCCATGGCACGTCGGTATGTGAATGCGACGTTGTTTCTGGACTTCCAAGGGTAAATCAGGATTGGCACAGAAGCCAATCCTGATTTTTTGCTCTTTTTAGAGGATTGTCTACCCTTTTGGAGACTGAAAAAGTATACAAAAGAGGTATATACACTAAAACGCTGTCAAAGATACAATAAACATATATAATCCAGCAATTGGAAAAACTTTGAATATCTCTTCCAAAGCATCTGGATACACACACAGGAGGTAATGGCATGTCCGATGTCTCCATCATCATTTGTACCCGCAACCGGATCGAAGACCTGACACGCTGTATACAATCTATTGCAGTACAGCAGCAATTGGAGCATACGGCTGTAGAACTGCTGATTGTTGATGACGGCGATATTTCCGACCAACAGATCGAGCAGTACCGTCACATGGTATCCGGATTGCCTCAAAGCGTTTTGAAATATTATAAAAAAAGTCGTCCCGGCGTTTGGTTATCCCGCTATGAGGCCTTGTCCCTTGTGCGGTATGATATTGTGCTGTATTTTGACGATGATGCAGAACTGGACGATAAACTCTATATCCGGCGTTTGCTCGATACCTATGATCAGGATGAAACGATTGTGGGTGTTGGAGGGATTGCAAAGGGATTATATTCGAGCCGGGCAGGAAAGCTGCTGGGCGTTTTGACATTTCAGATGTCTTCATCCCTCGGCAAGCTCTCGCCTAGTAGTCTGGCAGGTTCCTTGCTGCGTTGGGGCGAAGCAACGGAGGTTTTCGATACAGAATTTTTCCATGGCTGCAATATGTCATTTCGGAGAGATGCGCTTCGGGACATGAAGCCGTATCCGTGGATGACCAGTTATGCCGTGGCTGACGATTTGTACATGTGCCAGTTGGCGAGCCGTTATGGCAAATTGGTTATCAATCCTGACTTAACCATCATTCATCATGAATCTCCAAGCTCGCGCGATAAGGCGGGCAAAGTAGCCAAGGCTACAGCGATTAACCACTATTATTTTCTTGCCTTGAAAAAGGCTGGAGTGATTCAGTATGGAGCCCTTTTATGGACCTTATCCTACTTGATGCTCAAAGAAACGCTGCGCCGCAATTTTAATGCCGCAGATGGATACAAGCAGGGGGTGTTGTTCATTCTGAATCCGCGCAAGCAAAAATATAACGAATATTTAGGCCCGGCGGTTCAGTAAACTGTTTTTTTACACACTGACAGGATAAAGGGGGAGTATGATGTTAAGCTTGTCCATTGCTCTGTGCACCCGAAATCGGGTTGATGATCTGACCCGATGCATTAATTCAATTGCCATTGGGGGAGCACCGGAGGCATGTGAAACCGAGCTATGGATTATTGACGACGGAGAACTGCCGAAGCATGTGCTGGAACGTTATGAGCGTCAGTTGGGCAGAGCGGGAATTACCTACCGATATCATCGTAAGGAGCAGCCGGGATTATGGTTATCTCGTGTAAAGACAGCTGAACTTGCGCAGGGTGACATCATTTTGTTCCTTGACGATGACGTTGAGCTGCCGAGCAACTACTTGAATGAGTTGATGCGTACCTATGAGGCTTACCCGCAGGCCGCTGGTGTCGGCGGTATTGCACAGGGAATGAGTAACAGCTTCATGGGAACGATTCGATGCTTGTTGTCATTCCAGCAGTCTTTGTCCAAAGGGAGGTTGTCCCTCAGCGGTCAGTCCGGCTCGATGTATAACTGGCATAAGGCCAAGAAGACGTTTAGAACCCAGTTTTTTCATGGCTGCAATATGTCATTTCGCCGTGAGGCGATTCGCAGTCTGGAGCCGGTACCTTGGTTGCAAAGCTATAGTGTAGGCGAGGATTTATTACTTTCACGCATCGCAATGAAAAGCGGTCCGTTATACATTAACCCAGCGCTTACGCTGCTTCATCACGAATCGCCGTCGTCGCGTGACAATATGGAGCAGGTTACTTATATGCGGGTGATGAATCATATTCATTTGCTGCGTGACGAGGGATCTGGGCCGATTGGTTATGCAGCACTATACTGGACGACGTTGTATCAGATTTTGAGAGAAAAGCCCAAGAAAAATCATACTGCCATTCAAGGCTATAGAAGAGCGTTGAAAGCGATCTTTTCAAGCCCGAAGGAGCCTATTGGCGGGGGACAGTTGCCTGAACGTAATTCAAAAAAAACGGTAGGCTGATGGAGGTGCGTCATAAGACGCGATTGAGCATAGAGACGAGAGGCTTAATAAGGAACAGGAGTTGGACGTAACATGAGCACATGGACAGCAGCAAGGAAAGTATTCACGGGTGACAGTCTCGCTAAAACGATCATGCGCACGAGCTTTAACAATTTTTTTGTGCTAATCGTCACGACCCTGACTTCCATCCTGACCGCACGTATGCTCGGAGTAGAGGGGAAAGGAGAACTGGCGGCAGTTCTGTTCTGGCCTACGCTGATCGGCAGTGTGTTGAGCTTCGGATTACCAACGTCGTTAATTTACAACATCAAGAAGAAAACAGGCACGACGGAAGAACTGCTGGCGTTGTCGCTCTGGATTCAGTTGCCTGCCAGCTTGTTGGCGGGAGCGGTGGCCTGGATATGCATGCCGCTATGGCTGAATGGTTATGGTGCGGACATCATCCAGCTGTCCCAGCTTTATTGTGCGGCAGCTGTACCGCTGGCAGTGCTTACAGCGCTGACGACAGCATTGTCGCAAGGACTTGATCGGTTTAGCGTATATAATGGTCTGTTGTTTTACTACCCGTTACTGAATTTCATCGGTCTGGTGACACTGTGGCTGATGGGCTTGCTCAATGTGCAGCTGGCAGGAGCAGTGAATTTTGCCGCGAGTTTCCTTGCACTAGTGTGGGCGTTCCTCCGTCTGCGCAAGTATATGAATGTGCGTGCTTTCCGCCCATTTACCAGCCGCCAAGTGCTTCGTCCTTATTATAGCTATGGAGCGAGGGTTTACGGGATGGAGCTGATGGGGACGCTGTCCACACAAACGGACAAAATCGTTATTGTGGCGCTGCTATCACCCAAAGCGTTCGGTCTATACTCTGTCGTCTACGCCTTGTCTCGTGTGTTCAATGTGGTGCAAAATGCCGTCACTAACGTTACTTTTCCTAAGGTGACGGGGATGGAGCACAGCAAGATTGTCGAAACGGTGGGTCGTGCTTTTCGCATCTCTATGGCTGCGATGCTAATCGTCATTGTGCCTGCTCTCTTCATTGGACGATACATGCTGGGTTTGCTGTACGGCCCCGCTTTTCTGGAAGCATCGCTAACGTTCTACCTGCTATCACTGGAATGTATCATTGGTGGCGGCTCATGGATTCTGGCTTCGGCCTTTAACGCGCTGGGACGTCCGGGACTGGTATTGTTCCGGCAAATTGTAGCCTATGCAATCACCGTCGGTCTATTTTTTATTTGTACACCGATCTTCGGTCTGGACGGCATTGCGATTGCTTTGCTTGTAGGCGCTTGTGTACGATTGGCGTTCTCACTGTTCTCATTCCCGATGTTTTTCAATGTTCCGCTATCACGGATCATTTTTGATAAAAGTGATATTACATTTGTCATTCAGACTATACAAAAGAAGCGCAGGAAGGGAGAACTGAAAGATGCCGAATTTGCATCCCATGGCTAAACTGAAAAATAAGCTGAGCGTCATTCTCGACGTAGTCCCCCAAGGTTCGAATATCATTTATGTCGATTATCCCGTCTATAATAACGGTGGGGATGTACTCATCATGAAAGGCACCGAGGCGTTCTTCAAGGATAATGGCATCCGTGTCCGTGCCCGTTATAGCGCTATGGATATTCCCGATCGGCTTCAAATTCCGGGTGACTGGATTATCGTGTGCCACGGCGGCGGCAACTTCGGCGATCTCTATTCAAATCACCAAAATTTGCGAGAACGCATCGTTCGCGATTTCCCTAACCACCGAATTGTGATTATGCCGCAGACGATCCACTTTCAATCTGAACAGAAGGCTAATGAAGTCGCTGCCTTGTTCAATGCTCATCCGGATCTACATATGTTTGTGCGGGATACACGCTCTTATCAGTGGGCTAAGGACAAGCTGAACCAGTGCAGTATCACACTATGTCCTGATATGGCACACCAGCTCTGGCCATTGAAGCCGACTACGGAAACCGTGAAGGATGTATTGTATTTCCTGCGCACAGATATTGAAACGGTGGGTGGACAAAAGAAGTTCGATGACGAGGCAGATGCCGCTCACCGTCTGGACTGGGATACTTTGTTCACTCCGCTGGAAGTGAAGGGAATTGTTTATTTCCAGAAGTTTTATCGACTGGATAAGAAAATTGGTGGCCCGTTGCCTACGCGTACATTCTGGTACAAGTATACAGACCATCTCATGAACAAAGCGGTTACGCTGTTCAGCTCTTACCGAGAGGTTCGCACTTCACGGCTGCATGGTCACATTCTGGCCTGTCTGCTTGATATGCCGCACGTTGTCATTGACAACTCCTACGGCAAGAACTCGCAATATTATAATACCTGGACACAGCCGAATCCAAAGGCGCAGCTGTTTAGTGAAGCTCCAAGTGCGTTGGAGCAGCCATCTTAATAGTAAGAAAAGATACGTAGATTAATTTCAAAGGTATGATAACGGCAAAAAATCTCCTGACCACTTCATTGGTTAAGGGGGTTTTTCGTTTAAGGATATATAGAGCATCAGTATAATTGTTAATTAGATAAACCATTAAGGCAATGAATATTTAATGGCTTAAATACCGCTTCATTTTGACAATTCATTTCATGAATAGATATAATTTATGGGATAAAACTTGTAGGAATATTGGGAACTCCCTAACTTTTGCAGAATAACATGAAAGTATATTTATTTAAATGAATCGAGGCTGACGAATGAGTAATCAATCGATGGACATGCTTCTCACGAAGGATATCGTGCGTGAAGGGGAACCGATTTTGCGCACAAAGGTTGAGCCGGTATGCCTGCCGCTGTCTGAAGAGGACCTGCAACAGATGCAATGGATGCTAGATTATCTGAAAAATAGCCAAAATGAAGAGCTGGCTGGCCGCTATGATCTGCGCCCGGGTGTGGGGTTATCTGCGAACCAGGTAGGTTTGAACAAAAGAATGTGCGCTATTTATTATGAAGATGGGGACAAAACGGTAGAGTATGCATTGTTTAATCCGAAGCTGGTCAGTCACTCCACGTCCATGATTTATTTGGAACAGGGTGAGGGGTGCTTGTCTGTAGATCGGTACGTAGCCGGATATGTACCGCGTTACGAAAAAATTCGTATTAAGGCCACTTTACCAGACGGAACACAGGAGCTATTGACTTTCAAAGGTTATGCAGCGGTTGTCGTGCAGCATGAAATGGACCATTTGGACGGCATTATGTTCTATGACCGTATCAACCCGGAAGATCCGCATAAGCTGCCGCAGGGAGTGCATATCGAACCTTTTGTACGTAAATAGTTTAGGAATCGTAAAGTGTGGTGACTCCGTTCGCCACATTTTTAAATTTTACAAAAATATAGATATAGAGGTTACGAAGCTTTAAACTGGAAACGTGTAGATTGTGATAGAGAATGTGAAAATACATAAAAATGTAAGCGCTTATCTTATGGGAGGGATGGCATGAATCGTGGAGTACGGCTTTTGATGAATAATATGCGTATGCGGAATAAGCTGCTGTTCTCCTACGTACTGATTGTCATGATCCCGGTGCTGGTGGTGGGCGGCTGCGTTACTTTTTATTTGCGAGAGCAGGCATTGAATAGTGCAATTGCCCAGACGGTAAACAATGTGGAAAAGATCAAGAGCCAGACGGCAAATTTACTGCGTGTGCCAACGGATATTTCAAATGGGCTCATGTTCGATAAAAGGCTAAAGGAGATGGCGAACCGCCGCTATTCGGGCATGCTTGAGCTCATGAATGCGTATCATCAATACAAGGATTTTAATGAGTATACTCAGCAATATAGAGAAGTTGCTACCATCCGGTTCTATTCGTACAATCCGACGCTTGTCAATAATCTGGAGTTTATTCCTGTAGATTCTAATATTGAGCGGCAGCCGTGGTTCCAGACGGCTTTGAAGGGGACGGCGATTAACTGGTTTTACATTCAGGATAAGGAGGATAACCCGGTTAATCGCCTGAGCCTGATACGGCAAATTCCATTTCCTGAATACAATACCAAGGGAGTTCTGATGATATCGCTGAGCCAGACCGAGTTGAATCATATGCTGAGCAAGGAGCCTTTTGAAACATTGATTACGGATCGTAACGGGATTGTAGTCGCAGCTACTCGTCCACAGTCGGTGGGTCAGACGTTGGGAGATTTACATTTGGGCTTTGACGTCCAGCGTGCGGGTAAGGGAATATATGAAGCGAAAATCAACGGAGTGCCCTCCAACATCATCGTGGATGAGCTGCTGCCCGCCTCCAGTGTGAGCGGATTTACGATTATTTCAGTGTTTTCGACGGAGCATATTGTACAGGGAGCCAACCGAATCAGCCTGATTGGTGCTTTATGTGTTCTTGCAGTGCTGGTTATGGCACTGATTCTAATCACCATCATTTCCTGGCTGATTACCAAACGACTACAGCGGTTGAGCTATGAGCTGGGTAAGGTAGCCGCGGGCGATTTTCATGTGGTATCGAGTGTGGAGGGAAGAGATGAGATCGGGGATTTATCCCGCCGTTTCAACTATATGGTGAGTAGTATTCGCCAACTCATGGCGCAGGTCTATGAGACGAGTGAGCACAACAACAGGCTGGAATTGGCACAAAAGGATATCAAGCTAAAAATGATGGCCAGCCAAATTAATCCGCACTTTCTGTTTAATGCGCTAGAGTCCATTCGAATGAAAGCACATCTGAATGGGGAAGCGGAAATTGCAACGACGGTGCGTTTGCTTGGCAGGCTGATGCGCCGGAATCTGGAGATTGGCAGTGGTAAAACGACGGTACTACAGGAGCTGGATATGGTGCGATCCTATTTGCAAATTCAGCAGTTCAGATTTGGAAATCGTTTGATCTATGAAGTGAATTTGGAAGAAAGCGCGACGGACATGTCGATTCCTCCCTTAATCATACAACCGCTGGTGGAAAATGCAGTCATTCATGGCCTGGAAAATAAGGAAGAGCCAGTTACCGTGAAGGTAGATATTACAATAGAACAAAGAGAGTTGAAAATTAAAGTAGAAGATGACGGGATCGGCATGGAAGCTGGGCAACTGACCCGTCTGCTAGCTCGGATCAGGGGGGCGGATGAGCCGGAAGGGAGCAGTATTGGCCTGCGTAATGTACACCAACGTCTGACATTGATGTACGGCGAACGTAATGGTCTGCATATTGAAAGCGCATTACAAGTAGGAACAACCGTATACTTTTCCATACCAAGGGAGGAAGAGTCAAATGTATAAAGCAATGATTGTAGATGATGAGCCTGCGATTCGTGAAGGATTGTCCTCTATTATTGACTGGGGGAATTGTGGCTTCCGTATTGTTGATACGGCAGGGAACGGACGCGAGGCTCTGGATAAGTTCGGAGAGCATCGGCCGGAGCTGGTCATTGTAGATATTCGTATGCCCGGGATGAGTGGACTGGAGGTCATACGAAGCATACGTGAAAAGAACGGAGAGCCGTTTCATTTTCTCATATTAAGCGGATATGCAGACTTTGATTATGCACGGCAAGCCTTGGGCTTCGGGGTAGATGGCTATCTACTGAAGCCAGTTGATGAGGAAGAAATGACGACAGAGTTGAAACGGGTATGGCAAAACATTGAGGACGAGAAAGAAGACGGTAAATGGGGAAGTACGCCTTCCCATGAGCGTAATTGGATCGAAGCATTATTGTTTCCGGTTCATCGAGAGCATGCTCGTAATGCCGTAGAAGGCAGCGATTCTCTGCACAAAGCATCCGAGCAAGCTGAACATCAAAGCGGTAACGGAAAACATGGACAACAGCCTGCGTTACCAGCGTTGGACTGGAGTAGCTATCAGGTTATTCTGCTGGATTTACGTATTCCTGACTGGGATCGGCAAGCTCGGCAGTCGGCAGCAAAGCAGCGGCTAACGGAATTGTGCCATGAGCAGGGCAGAGGTATCGTGTTTGAGGCTGGAATATATATGGGTCTTTTGCTTCCCGCCACGTTAAAAACGGAGAAAGATGCTTTTCAGTTACTGGCTGCTTGGCGACAGGAGCTAAAGCCGTGGGCAACGGAAATTTATGTGGCTGCCGGTGATCCTGTATCCATTCTTAACGACATTCCCAGATCTTTTGAGCAGGCACTACGATTGTTAGAACGTACGTTTTTGTTCCGGGCAGAAAGAGTCTTGCTTTCTGGAGACCTACACGAATTGGAGACAGTTGAGGCTGAAATGAGTGGAGCGTCTGATCGTGCTACAAATGATCCCCTACGTTATGCAGAAAAGCTGTACTATGCGCTAGATATGGCTAATAGTGAAGCTGCAACCCGTGTCATTAAGGAAATGGAAGACCAATTTCCACGGATTTATCGCACAGAATCTGCAATCAAGGCGGCGTTCGCCCAAACATTCACACTGGCGTTGAACAAGTATGCAGCCGGACAGGATCACAGCCGAACCGTGGTGGAGGAGCACTCCAGCTTTATAACCGATGTATATGCTTATTCCACATTGGGCGAGCTGGTGGATCACTCGCTGGAGCATGTGTTGCAATGGATTGGCCAGACTGAATCTGGTGGCAAGGGCATCATCATGAAACAAATGATTGACTTTATACATAGTCATTATGATGAAAATTTGCGACTGGAGTTACTGGCAGATATGTTCAATTACAATAGTGGATATTTGGGCAAACTGTTCAAAAGTCATACTGGCGAGGCCTTTAATGCCTATCTGGATAAGGTGAGGATTGAGCGAGCAAGGGAATTGCTTGCACAAGGAATTAAGGTACACCAGGTGGCGGAACGCGTGGGATATGCGAATGCAGATTATTTTCATAGTAAATTTAAAAAGTATGCTGGAATGTCACCTTCCTCCTACCGTAATCGGGTTCAAAAGAATGGAGGAACAGATGGCTGTTGATAGATTCCTAGGTTTAACGCTATGAAGTCTCTCTTGCAGATGTCGGAGGTATAACCTTCGAACGAAGAGAGGCTCTTTTTTTATGGTGAAAAAATGGATAGATCAATCGAAAATGTCACATTTATTATGGAGTTTAGGGCGTTTTCATCAAATCGACACCATTATGACACAGCTTCGACACGATGTTCACATTTTCGATTCTATTTCATTTAAATTTATTCTATATAATGGGGATAATCTGAAGCCGGATCATGACAGCCATGGTGAAGGTACGGAGTGAGTCATTTTCTAAAAAGTGACCGCTGCATATGTAAGAATGTGAATACTATCACAAATGTAGAAGACTTCAGATTACAGACACTATAAATCATTGTTAAGAGAAGTGCAGGGGGAGGAGCAACATCATGGACGTATTGGATTTGGCACGGTTGCAGTTTGCAACCACAACGATTCTTCACTTTGTTTATGTGCCGATCTCTATTGGATTGTCGTTATTGGTGGCAATTATGGAGACTATGTATGTTATCAAGAAAAATGACTTGTACAAAAAAATGGCTCAATTCTGGGGAACGTTTCTGCTGATTAACTTTGCACTGGGCGTAGTCACCGGGATTTTGCAAGAATTCCAGTTCGGGATGAACTGGTCGGACTTTTCCCGTTTTGTCGGTGATGTATTCGGTACGCCGCTGGCGATTGAAGCATTGCTTGCATTTTTTCTAGAATCGACGTTTATCGGATTATGGGTATTCGGTTGGGAAAGATTGTCCAAAACGGTCCATTTAATCTGTATGTGGTTGGTATCTATCGGTACGATGTTATCGGCATTGTGGATTCTAGCTGCTAATTCATTCATGCAGCGTCCCGTAGGATATGAGATTCAAAATGGACGTGCAGAAATGAAAGATTTTGCCGCTCTGCTAACGAACGAACAACTGCTATGGGAATTTCCGCATACGCTGTTTGCTGCTTTTGCGACAGGAGCATTTCTGATCGCGGGTATCAGTGCATGGAAGCTGATGCAAAAAAAGAATATGGACTTTTTTAAACCTTCTTTCAAATTGAGCATTATTGTTGCCTTAATCAGCGCCATAGCTATTCCTTTGTTTGGTCATGGTCAGGCTCAATATTTAGTGAAAACACAACCGATGAAGATGGCTGCCAGTGAGGGCTTATGGGAGAACAGCGGTGACCCCGCTCCTTGGACAGTTATCGCATGGATTGATCCTGGAAAAAAGGAAAATACCTTTGAGATTAAAGTTCCTTTTGCTTTGAGTTTTCTATCCTATAGTAAATTTACCGGCTCTGTGCCTGGTATGAATGAGCTTCAGGCAGAATATGAGAAAACCTATGGTCCGGGAGATTATATCCCGCCAGTAAGAACCACGTTCTGGAGCTTCCGCATTATGATTGCGGCGGGATGTGGCATGATTGCACTCGCTTTATACGGAGCTTACCTGACGTTCCGTAAAAAGTTGGAAGGTTCACATCGCTGGTTCTTCCGTCTTATGATATGGGGGATATCCCTTCCATTCATTGGGAATACTTCAGGTTGGATCATGACTGAAATAGGTCGCCAACCGTGGACTGTATTTGGTTTACTTCAAACGAAAGATTCTGTTTCGCCTACTGTTGTGGCTGGAGAAGTGTTGTTCTCGTTCATCTCATTTACCACATTGTATTTAATTTTAACAGGTGTGCTGGCGTTTCTGTTTTACCGTACGGCTCGCAAAGGTCCAGATATTGAGCCGCATCAGCAAACGGTAATTCATGATCCTTTTGCTCAAGGGGGTGACACCATTGTCGCTAAATGATTTATGGTTCTTATTGATCGCAGTGTTGTTTACTGGTTTCTTTTTTCTGGAGGGCTTTGATTTTGGCGTGGGGATGGCCACGGGATTGGTACCGCGCAATGACCAACAAAAACGTTTGATGATCAATACGATTGGTCCATTTTGGGATGCCAACGAAGTGTGGCTGATTACAGCAGCAGGTGCGATGTTTGCCGCTTTCCCGCATTTTTATGCAACTATGTTCAGCGGATATTATCTGGTATTTGTTTTTATTTTGCTAGGTTTGATCTTGCGTGGAGTTTCTTTTGAGTTCCGCGGCAAGGCTGAAGGGAAATGGTGGACAGGAACGTGGGATGCCTGCATTCTGATTGGTAGCTTTCTACCGCCGATGCTGTTCGGTATGGCTTTTGCGGCTTTGGTGAAAGGTGTACCTATTCAGCAAAACATGGATTTGAAAGCTGGATTTTCCGATGTATTCAATGGATACACCATATGGATTGGACTGACAGTGGTCGGAATGTGTCTAATGCACGGACTGACGTTTATTTCCCTGCGGACGATTGGAGAAGTACGGGATCGCGCTCGTGTGATCGCGTCCAAGTTTCTTCCGGTATTGGGCATTTTACTTGTGGGCATGGTGGTATGGACTTATTTTGCAACGGATTTATTTGCACGTCGCGGTCCCTTTATGTATGCTGCGGTAGCAGTGGGAATTGTCGCCTATGTGCTGACATGGTACTTCCTGAAGCAGCGCCGCGAAGGATGGGCCTTCGGGATGACAGGTGCAGTGATTTTACTGACCTTCGTTTCGTTATTCGTCGGTTTGTTCCCAAGATTTATGGTGAGCTCGATTAACAGTGCTTTTGATTTGACGATTTATAATGCAAGCTCCAGTCATTACACACTGAAAGCCATGACGATTGTTGCAGCAACGCTTTTACCCTTTGTGCTGGCTTATCAGGCGTGGAGCTATTTTGTTTTCCATAAGCGCCTCAGTGAGAAGGATCATTTGGAATACTAATGGATAAGGCATGGTTTGAATTAAAGGGCATTCGGCCAGTGATGCTGCTACTGGCTGCCCTTTCCCTGCTCCAGGGGGCCGCTGTGATTGCACAAGCAATCTTCTTAGCAAAGGCTGTTACGATTTTATTTGATAAAAATCCGCTGGTGATGGCTTGGCCGTCGCTGGCGTTGTTTTTCGCAGCTTTTGCAATGAGGCATACGATGATCTGGCTGCAACGCCGGACAGCCGGCCGTTTTGCCGAAGTTTCAGGCGCTTCCTTACGGGAGCGTCTGCTTGCACGTTTGTTCGAACGGGGGCCGGGTTTTGCAGCGCAGGAAGGCAGCGGCAAATTGGTGACGCTAGCGCTGGACGGCATGGATCGTTTTCGCACGTATTTGGAACTGTCCATTCCTCGAATGATTGACATGATGGCTGTAACTATACTTGTACTTGTGTATGTTTTCACATTGGATGTCATTTCAGGTGTGATTTTGACGACTACGATGCCGATTCTGGTAGGCTTCTTTATTTTGCTCGGCTTAGCGGCGCGGAAGCAGGCAGACAAGCAGTGGCGTTCCTATCGTCTGTTATCTCATCATTTCACGGATTCGCTGCGTGGACTTCAGA
This sequence comes from Paenibacillus sp. FSL H7-0703, assembly GCF_038003485.1. NCBI lineage: Bacteria > Bacillati > Bacillota > Bacilli > Caryophanales > Paenibacillaceae > Paenibacillus > Paenibacillus sp. FSL H7-0703. The sequence continues at coordinate 4,247,414 of NZ_JBBOPF010000001.1, forward strand.
CACTAAGGTTTTTGGGTCGTAGCCAAGAGCATGGGGAAACGGTTGGGAAGGTCAGCGACCAATACCGCACGGCAACGATGCGCACGCTGCGGGTAGCGTTTCTTTCCTCATTTGCCCTCGATTTTTTTAGTATGCTATCGGTCGCTTTTGTCGCGGTAGGCTTGGGTCTGCGCCTGATTAGTGGCTCGGTGGGTTTGGAGGCAGCGCTGGCGGTGCTTATTTTGGCGCCAGAATATTTTATGCCTATACGCCAGTTGGGATCAGACTATCATGCTTCACTGGATGGCAAGGAGGCTTGGGGAGCAATACGCTCCATTCTCAGTACAGAGGATGATGCGACCAAGCCGAATAAACAGGCAGCTAACGATAAAGGATTGGACATCACGGGACAGGACATTCTTGAGCTGTCTGATGTGTGCCTCCTTAATGAAGACGGTTCGGCTCGGCTTGAACATGTGTCTGCACATGTTGAACCGCACATGAACATGATCGGCATCGTTGGAGCTAGCGGTGCAGGTAAAACGACGCTGCTTAGTCTGCTTGGCGGCTTTGCTGATCCGACTTCAGGCGAGCTACTCCTGAATGGATGCGGATTGGGTGGGGAAGCCAAAACTGAATGGCAACGGCATATTGCCTATATTCCACAGCATCCTTACCTGTTTAGCGCTTCTTTGGCAGATAATATCCGCTTTTATGAACCTGAGGCATCCAACCAGCAGGTAGAGTGGGCGATTGACGCGGTTGGACTGCGTGAACTGGTAGACGGTCTTCTGGGTGGAATGAATGAGCCCATTGGTGAAGCAGGTAGGACACTGAGCGGAGGGCAGGCGCAGCGGATTGCATTGGCGCGGGCATTGCTCAGTAACCGTCCGGTCATTTTATTGGATGAGCCTACGGCGCATCTGGATATTGAGACAGAGTGGGAGCTAAAACAGACGATTTTATCGGTTTTGAAACACAAAAGAGTGTTTCTTGCCACCCACCGGCTACATTGGATGCCAGATATGGACTGTGTCTGGATGATGAATCAAGGTCGTCTGGAAGAAGTAGGTTCCCATCAACAATTGATTGCCCGTAAGGGGGCATATTACCGATTGCTGACGGGGATGTCGGAAGGAGGGAACGGACGATATGAGAGTAACGGACAATAGCAGACAAGGCTGGTTTGTGACGTATCTGAGACAATATTTTTGGGCCTTTCTGATAGCTGCTCTTTTGGGTGCATTGGCCATTGGATGTGCGGGCGCGTTGCTCTTTACGTCCGGTCATCTGATTACCCGTTCGGCCTTAAAACCGGAAAATATATTAATGGTGTACGTTCCAATTGTGCTTGTGCGAACATTTGGCTTTAGTAAAGCGGTTATTCAGTACCTGGAGCGCTTGGTAGGACATGATGCAGCATTGCGCCTTGTGTCCCGTATGCGGGTACGCTTATATCGGGCAGTGGAACCGCAGGCGCTGATGATTCGCAGCAAATTCCGTACAGGGGACCTCTTGGGACTGCTGGCAGAGGATATTGAGCAGCTTCAAAACATCTATCTGAAGCTAGTTCTGCCTGCGCTATCGGCTTTGCTGATTTATGCAGCAGGCATCTCGGCGGTCGGACGGATGGACGGAACCTTTGCCTTGCTCATGGCGCTATATGGCGGATTTTTGCTTTTTATTGCCCCAGCTATCTCACTATGGACCTCACTCGCCAAACGGCGAACGTTCAAGCAGGAACGGCGTAAAGCCTATCAGGAGCTGACGGATGCTCTGTTCGGCATGAGTGATCTGGTGCTGAGCGGACGGACTGGGCATTTCCTGAGTACCTTTACACAACGGCACAATAGGGCTGCCGTGATGGAAAATTCACTTCGCCGAAGCGAGTGGCGTTCGCATTGGATCGCACAATGCGTTGTAGGTGGCGGGGTTGTAATTATGACTGTGTGGGCCGGGGGACTGGTAGCACAGAATCGTATAGAAGCCACATGGCTGGCATCCTTTGCCCTTGTGGCTTTTCCATTGCTGGATGCCTTCGTTCGCGCTGGAGAAGCAGTGGTTCATGCGCCGGAGTATCAGGATTCACTTCGACGGTTAAAGGATTCGGAGAAAGACACACCTACACCTGGAGCAGGTGGAACAGCAGACACTCTAGAGGAACAGGCTACCGCTATGCGATTGGGCCACGGAGGAGACCTGCTGCTGAGCAACGTAAGCTACCGCTATGCGGCAACACAGGAATGGAGCGTTCGTGATATCTCTTTGCACGTACCACAGGGGGGCAAGGTTGCATTGCTTGGTCGCAGTGGTGCGGGCAAGTCCACGCTGCTGAACCTGATTCAGGGAGCATTGCAGCCTGATGAAGGTAGCGTCACTGTCGCAGGGATTCCCGTATATACAGGTGGAGCATACTCCAGTCTATTTGCAGTGCTAAACCAACAGCCGTATTTATTCGATACAACGGTAGCGAACAATATTCGGCTGGGACGACCCGATGCTACGCTGGATGAGGTTCGTGCAGTAACAGAGCAGGTAGGGCTTGGAGCCCTGATTGATTCTTTGCCAGAGGGCTACGATACCCGAATGCAGGAGACGGGGCTTCGTTTTTCCGGTGGAGAAAAACAGCGAATTGCACTGGCGCGGATTTTGCTGCAAAATCACCCAATTGTTTTGCTGGATGAGCCAACAGTGGGACTTGACCCACTGACAGAGCATGAACTCATGCAGACGATGTTTCGTGTGCTGAAAGGCAAAACATTGATCTGGATCACGCATCATCTGACAGGAATGGAGCATATGGACGAGGTGATCTTTATGGAACAGGGCACCATTTCCATGCGGGGCAGTCATGAACAGCTGTGGCAGGAGCAGCCCCGATACCGCAACCTGTATGAGCTGGATCATCCGAGCCTGTGAAATGAGGTATTTAAAATTTTGATTAACTTTTATATACTGGTTAGAGTTGATGCGTCACATGTAGACATTCAACAGGAGGGGCTGATATGAATGAAAACACTTATCTCTAAGCATTGGCATTTGATGCTGATTGGTTTTGTAGCCCTGAGCATGGGCGGGTTTGTCTTGTTTTATTTTCAGGGGAGCGTGTCGTCGTTTCCGGCCAGTCAACCTAAACAAGCTCAGGAAGAGCCAGACAAGACCAAATATGAGATTGTTACAGTGGGTGTAAAAGGGGACGGTTTCTATCCTAAAAATATTGAAGTGAAATCCGGCGTTCCAACCAAAATCAATTTCAAGAAAATGACATCCTTTACTTGCATTGATGAAGTGCAGTCGTTGAAGATCGGAATGGACGTTTACCTGGATCATGAAAATAATTATTTTACCGTCAAGGATTTGAAGCCAGGGGTATATGAGTATAATTGTGGCATGTACATGTACTTCGGGACGATCACGGTAAAATAAATCAAAATAGCTTTCTAGCACTTTGATGCTAGAAAGCTATTTTTATGCCTTTAATCGAGGAGTATATAACAATATATGTATATAAACCCTGATTTATCTGTAGTGCAATATACATTAACCTTTATCCTTTACCTCTGATCAGCTTACATTGCTGATCTTTTGTTTTTTACAAGACTTCTTTCAGGGAATTTACATTAGAACGGAACAGGCGGAATGGTGCTGGACAAGCGAAGCGGTCGCCTTTGTCCCCGGATTTCTACCTTTGGTTGCTTATACAAGAAATCCGGGGGCAACAGCGAGGGGAAGCACCATCCGCATGTGTAGTGGCACGAATGTAATTTTTTCATTCCATATATCTAATTTTGAACTGATTTTTCTCCTAATTCGTCGGGTACCCGCTTTCAAGCCAGCAAAGTATGATAATAGTATCTAGAGATGAGGAGGAGCTTGTTATGGAATCTTCAACTGAAACCGCTTCCAGTAATGGTGCTGTGATTCCTGAATCCAACCGGAGAAGACCGCGCAAGGCTCGCGGCCCGAAGCCTGAACGTGGTAGAAAAGGCTTGTGGGACAGTGTGAAGCAGCAAAAGTATCTTTATTTTATGTCCATTCCTTTCGTCATATGGGTGTTTGTTTTCAGCTATCTTCCGCTCTGGGGCTGGACGATGGCGTTTCAAAATTATAAGCCAGCTAAATCTTTTTCGGACCAGAAATGGGTAGGGCTGAATAACTTTATTGAGCTATTTCAGGATGAACGATTTTATCTGGTATTACGCAATACGCTAGCGATGAGCCTGATGGGGATTATATTTGGTTTTGTCGTACCGATCTTCTTTGCAATTCTGTTAAATGAGCTGCGTGGTATGCTGTTCAAACGGTTCGTGCAGACAATATCCTACCTTCCGCATTTTGTATCCTGGGTAGTTGTAGCCGGTTTGGTCACCAAGATGCTGTCCATTGACGGAGGCATTGTCAACGATATATTGGTAGCGCTTCATATTGTGGATGAACCGATTCAGTTCATGGCAAAGGGGAGCTGGTTCTGGTACATTGTAACCGCTTCCGACATCTGGAAAGAGACGGGCTGGAATACGATTATTTATTTAGCTGCAATCACCGGAATTGATCAAGAACAGTATGAAGCATCGCGCGTAGATGGAGCGAGCCGTTGGAGACAGATGTGGCATATTACACTGCCGGGTATCCGCTCGACGATTGCCGTTCTGTTCATTATGGCAATTGGACATCTGGTGAGCAACGGTTTTGAAAAGCAGTTCTTGCTTGGCAATAGTCTCGTGACGGATTATTCCGAGGTGCTGGATCTGTACGCGCTCAATTACGGGATTAATTTGGGTCGCTTCTCTTATGGGACGGCAATTGGTATTTTCAACTCGCTGGTTAGCATTCTGCTGTTGTTTACGGCGAACGGTATATTTAAAAAACTGACCAAAGAAAGCATCATGTAGGGAGGGAGAAGCGAAATGACGAATAAGGCATTTAATGCTACCCGGTCTGAGAAGCTGTTTGATCTGTTCAACTATATCCTCATGGCTCTGATCGTGGTGTTGACGCTGTACCCGTTTCTGAACGTACTTGCGATTTCCCTGAACAATTCAACGGACACGGTTCGCGGTGGTATTTATATATGGCCTCGCCAATTTACACTCGAAAATTACAAAACGATTTTCCAGTACGATGGCCTTCTTCAGGGCCTGCAAATATCTATTCTTCGTACTTTGGTCGGGACGGTACTTGGATTGATCTGCGCGTCTATGCTTGCTTTTACATTGAGTCGGGTCGAGTTTCGCGCTCGTAAGTTTATTTCTACGTTTTTGGCGTTGACGATGTATTTTTCCGGCGGGATGGTGCCCGTGTTTATTTTGATGCGGGATCTGCATCTGCTGGGTTCGTTTTGGGTGTACATTTTTCCAGGCTTAATTAGCGCATTTAACGTGTTTGTTATTCGTTCCTTTATGGACGGTTTGCCGTATGCGCTGCAGGAGTCTGCCAAACTCGATGGGGCGAATGATTTTACGATTTACTGGAGAATTATTTTGCCGCTGTGCAAACCAGTATTGGCGACGATTGCTCTTTTTCTGGCAGTAGGTCAGTGGAATGCTTGGTTTGATACGTATTTGTATAATGGTGGGGCGCCGCAATGGACGACGCTACAGTATGAGCTGATGAAGATACTGCAAAGTACGCAGCAAGGCGGCTCCAGTATGACGAATAGTAACGATATGGCTAAGCAAATGGCTCAAATTTCACCAGAGTCGATTAAAATGGCAATCACGATTACAGTTACGCTCCCCATCCTGATGGTGTATCCGTTCTTGCAAAAATATTTTGTAGGCGGTATGACGCTGGGGGCAGTGAAATCATAAAAATCGGGATACCGGTAGTGAAATAGAAGTTATTTGCAGGAGAAGTCATCATAGGAATATAGGAGGATTTATACATGAAAAAACACTGGTCCAGATTTGCACTGATTCCCTTGCTCGCGGTGTCTCTTACCGCACTCGCAGGTTGTGGAGGAAGCGATAAAGCAGCGAAGGAAGGCACGTCCAGCGGTACAGACCCGATTACGTTTAGCTTCTTCGGAGCAGATACAAGCCCGCAATGGAATGGAATGAAGGATGAAATAGGCAAGGAAATCACCAAGAAAACAGGTGTAACCTTGAATGCGGAATTTGATGTCAGCGGCGGAGGTGGAGATGACCGAATTGCTTTGATGGCAGCAAGTGGAGAATACCCGGACTTGGTTTCTCCTAAAGCAAATATTAACAAGCTTGTGGATGCGGGGGCCATGATTGATCTGACAGATCTGATCAACGATCACGCACCCAATCTCAAAAAGCTATATGGACCCTATATGGATCGTTTGAAATACAGTAATAAAGATCAATCCATCTATGTCCTTCCTACGTATGCAGGTGTGGGACAGGAGAGTTTTGACGCGACGGGCGGATTTGAAATTCAGCATAAGGTGCTCAAGGAGTTAGGTTATCCAAAGGTAAGAACGCTACAGGATTATGAAAACGTACTCAAAACCTATACAGCCAAGCACCCAACGATCAATGGCAAAAAAACGATCCCACTCACGCTGGATGCAGACGACTGGAGAATTATGATTACCGTAACGAATCCTGCCTTCCAGACGACTGGAGCGCCAGATGATGGTGAATATTTTATTGATCCCAAAACATTTGAAGCGAAGCTTCATTACAAACGTCCTGAAGAAAAGGAATATTTCCGTTGGTTGAACCACATGTACAATGAAGGGCTGCTCGATAAAGATTCGTTTGTGCAAAAAAGTGATCAATACAAATCCAAAATTGCCAGCGGCCGTGTCCTCGGTCTAATTGATCAGGAGTGGGGGTATCAGGATGCCGAAAATGCGTTAAAAGCTTCAGGCAAGGCCGATTCCAGCTACGCGCATTTTCCAGTTACACTCTCGGAGAAATACAAGGATAGCTCCTTTCAGGATACGGGCTTCGCGTCCGGTTATGGTGTAGGTATTACGGAAAATTGCAAGGACCCGGTGCGGGCTATTCAATTCCTTGATTATTTAGCTTCCGATGAAGGACAGGTGCTAGTGAACTGGGGGATCGAGGGCAAGCATTATGAGATCAAAGACGGCAAACGCGTCATTCCGGCTGATGTACTGGAGCAAAAAACGAACAATACAACCAACTTCAACAAATCCACGGGTATAGATTTGTACACGCTCATCAGTGGACACTATGGTGACGGCGTGAAGGACCCTACAGGCAACTACTATACTGCCAAATTCCCGGAACAAATTATCGCGGCTTATTCGAAGCCAGAGAAAGAATCGCTTAAAGCGTATGGCGTAAAAACGTGGAAAGATCTGTTCCCGGACAAGAAAGAATTTGATGTAAAGCCTTGGGGCGCAGCCTATAACCTGACAACAGACAATGAATCCAACTATAACGTTACATTCAAAAAAACGACAGACATTATCCGCAAACGTATACCCGAAGCTATTTTAGCACCAGCTTCCAATTTTGATACGGTATACGACAACATGATTAAAGAACTGGATGCCGCCGGAGCTGTCCAAATGGAACAGCAATACACGCAACTGGTAAAGGACAGAGTGGAGTTATGGAGCGGTAAGGCTTCTAAGTAGCAGACTGCTTTTAACGAAAATTTGAATGCCGGAATGACAGAGCGCTTGTCCTTATGGTCCATACGGGATTAGCGCTCTGTTTCATCTTGATGGGGGAGGGTTTGATGTGACGAAAGGCAAAAGGCCACAGTCCCTGCGTTTATGGTATCGCCAGCCTGCTGAGGCATGGGAGGAAGCATTGCCAGTCGGCAATGGAAGACTGGGAGCTATGGTATTTGGCGGAATCAGAGAGGAGCATTTGCAATTAAACGAGGATACGCTCTGGTCCGGGTTTCCCAGAGACGGCGTTCAGTATGATGCTTTGCGATATTTGCAACCTGTCAGAAAGCTGATTGCAGATGGAAAATACAAGGAAGCGGAACAACTGATTAATGCGAATATGCTAGGTCGCGATACGGAAGCCTATCAGCCTTTGGGAGATTTGTGGATTACGCAGGAGGGCCTAGGGGAAATTGTGCATTATGAACGGGAACTGGATTTGCTGACTGGAACGGCAGCGGTCACTTTTCAAAGTGATGGAGTCCGCTATACTCGTGAAGTTATCGCCAGTGCGCCAGATGGAATCATGATGGTGTCACTGACTGCGAATAAGCTTGGGAAGATCCATGCATCTGTGCGCATCACTTCCCCCCATCCTTGTGAAGACGAGGTTGGAGAGGATGCACATTTTGGTGATTCATCCAAATGGGATAGCGATAATGGCGATCCATCCGATGAGCCGATCAGGGACTTTATTACGTTGACTGGGCGAGCGCCCAGTCATGTGGAATCTAATTATCATGGCAATCATCCACAGTCTGTCGTTTATGAAAATGATTTGGGGATGGCTTTTGCAGTTCAGGCGAGGGTTATTCCTGAGGGAGGAACCTTGACGAAGGGTGCTGATGGAGCACTGATCATCTCGTGCGCGGATAAAATCACGGTGTATTTGGCAGCAGCTACCGGATTTCAGGGATTTCATGCTATGCCGAATAGTGATGCAACGGAATCAGCAGAAGCATGTCAAGTCATTTTAGACGAAGCAATTTCGCTGGGAAGTGAGCAGGTGTGGCAACGCCATGAACAGGATCATCGAAAGCTGTTTGACCGCGTTGCATTAGAACTGGGAGGTGATACTCTAACCGACGACTCCGTTCTACCGACCGATCTGCGATTAGAACGTTATCAGAAAGGTCAGGCCGACCTGGGGCTGGAGGTGCTGTTATTTCAGTATGGCCGCTATTTGCTCATGGGCAGTTCGCGTCCGGGGAGTCAGCCTGCCAATCTTCAGGGCATCTGGAATGACCGTGTGCAGCCGCCGTGGAACAGTAATTATACAACCAATATCAATACTCAGATGAACTATTGGCCCGCAGAGGTATGCAATCTTGCCGAGTGCCATGAACCATTGCTGCACATGATTGGAGAAGTGGCTCGTACGGGACGGAGGGTAGCCTCCATCCATTATGGTGCTCAAGGGTGGGCAGCTCATCACAATGTAGATGTGTGGAGATACGCCGGACCTTCAGGGGGCCATGCCAGTTGGGCGTTTTGGCCGCTTGGGGGTGTATGGCTAACTGCTCACCTATGGGAGCGCTATCTGTTTACCCTGGATACAGCCTATTTGGCAGAACAAGCTTATCCCCTCATGAAGGGGGCGGCAGCCTTTTGCATGGACTGGCTCGTGGAAGGCCCGGAGGGTCGGCTTGTGACATGTCCATCTACATCACCTGAAAATAAATTCAAAACGTCGGACGGCGAGGATTGCAGTATCTCTATGGGCTCCACCATGGATATGACGCTGATTCGGGAGCTGTTGGATAACTGCATTCAAGCTGCGGACCTGCTGGAATTAGACGATGAATTCCGCAACCGCTGCGAGGAGACACGGGCACGGTTAATGCCCTATCAAATCGGACGTCACGGCCAGTTACAGGAATGGTTTGTCGATTTTGAGGAAGCGGAGCCTGGGCATCGACATGTTTCGCATCTATATGGGTTATATCCCGGTCGACAAATTCACATCCGTGATACCCCGGAGCTGGCTGAGGCAGCCCGCATATCGCTGCGTCGACGGCTTGATCACGGTGGTGGTCATACCGGATGGAGCTGTGCCTGGTTGATTAACCTGTACGCTCGGCTGGAAGATGGCGACGCCGCACATCGGTATGTTCGCACCTTGCTGTCGCGATCGATCTATCCTAATTTATTCGATGCTCACCCGCCTTTTCAGATCGACGGTAATTTTGGTGCGACGGCGGGGATTGCAGAAATGCTGCTACAAAGCCGTCCGGGAGAGCTGACGTTACTGCCTGCCTTGCCAACGGCATGGTCGGAGGGACGGGTCAGTGGATTGAAGGGGCATGGCGGGATGACGGTCGGCATGGAATGGTCTGGTTCCAGGCTCGTCCGTGCTGAATTGACCGCGTCTGTCCAGACGGGAAGCTGCACGATTCGCTATTCACATCCGTTTAGCGCAGATGCTCGTCAGGCTCTGCCTGATCCTGAGCATGGAGGATTTATTTTGTCATGGATTTTTACCAAAGAGCAGGAAATAACGAACAGACATACGATTATAATTGAAAGAGAGGAAGAGACAATATGACCATTTTTCAATTTCCGCAGGACTTTATGTGGGGGACCGCGACGGCAGCCTATCAAATCGAGGGAGCTTATAAGGAGGATGGGAGAGGTTTGTCAATCTGGGATACCTTTGCCCATACGCCTGGCAAAGTATTCAACGGTGATAACGGCAATGTAGCTTGTGACAGCTATCATCGCTACGAGGAAGATATCCGCCTAATGAAGGAACTGGGCATTCGTACATACCGTTTTTCAGTGTCCTGGCCGCGTATATTTCCCAATGGTGACGGTGAAGTCAATCAAGAAGGATTGGACTATTATCATCGCGTAGTCGATTTGTTGAACGAAAATGGGATTGAACCGTTTTGTACACTGTACCATTGGGATCTGCCTCAAGCGCTTCAGGATGCTGGAGGATGGGAGAATCGTCGCACGATTCAAGCGTTTGTCCAGTTTGCAGAAACGATGTTCCGCGAGTTTCACGGTAAAATACACCATTGGCTAACATTCAATGAACCATGGTGCATCGCCTTTTTATCTAATATGCTGGGTGCTCATGCTCCGGGTCTGACAAATCTTCAGACAGCCATTGATGTAGGACATCATTTGCTAGTTGCGCATGGTCTTTCTGTGCGCCGTTTCCGCGAGCTGGGCACCAGTGGTCAGATCGGTATCGCTCCCAATGTCTCCTGGGCTGTTCCTTACAGCACATCTGAGGAAGATAAAGCCGCTTGTGCGCGCACCATTTCCCTGCACAGTGACTGGTTTCTTCAACCTATTTATCAAGGCTCGTATCCTCAGTTTTTGGTAGACTGGTTTGCGGAGCAGGGAGCCACCGTGCCTATTCAGGATGGGGATATGGATATTATCGGCGAGCCTATTGATATGATCGGTATCAATTACTATGCTATGTCAGTTAATCGTTTTAATCCTGAAGCCGGGTTTCTTCAATCTGAAGAAATCAATATGGGGCTACCTGTAACGGATATCGGTTGGCCAGTGGAGTCGCGTGGGCTGTACGAGGTACTGCATTATTTGCAAAAATACGGTAACCTCGATATTTATATCACAGAGAATGGGGCTTGCATCAATGATGATGTCGTGAATGGCAAGATTCAGGATGACCGTCGTATTTCGTATATGCAGCAGCATTTGGTGCAGGTGCACCGGGCTATTCATGACGGCCTTCATGTCAAAGGATATATGGCATGGTCACTTATGGACAATTTTGAGTGGGCAGAGGGATATAATATGAGATTTGGCATGATTCATGTCGATTTCCGCACACAGGTCCGCACCCCGAAGGAAAGTTACTATTGGTATCGAAATGTAATAAGTAATAACTGGTTGGAGACCAGACGTTAAACGATAAACGAAGAGATGTTTTGAAAATAAGGCAGATTTAGGCCTGTCTCTGCTCCCTTTTGTTTGAACACTGGGTCTTCCGGGGTAATAATAGTCAAGATATGCAGAGGGTTGTTTCAGGTATGTAGAGACCAAGGAATAAAGAAGCAAGATATGTGCATACTGACAAAAATACCGGACGAGGGCGTTAAAAATTATTTTAGACCGAAGGGAGTGGAGGGTATGGCTGCAAATTTTAGGAAATCAGGATCAACTGACGGGCAAATGAGCCGGACGGTATCTGTTATCGCTTGGATCGCCTGTATTGCAGGTATTATCCTTATTTTGCTTGATATAGGTAATTTAACTGATCGGAATATATATTTAATGACAGGTATTGGCTGCGTTGTTGCCGGGATTTTTATTTTTCTAGTTGGGAAATCATTTGTCATTGCCCGCAAGAAGGAAGACCAGGAAAACGGCCGCAGTTAATACAATTTAAAAATGATTTAAAGCAAATATATGCTGAAAACAACAATGTGGGGCTTCGAGCAGTGTAGGATGATAACTGTAAGGAGTCCCGCTTTTTTCTTTAATATAACTTCTTTAAGATACACAAATAACGTTTTTATTATGTCATCTTTGTATTAATAAGAAATTTTGAATTTGCAAGAGAAATTTTATTTTTAGAGATGTTTTTCACAAAAAACGGACAAATAATCGACAATTCTGTTAACAATAAAAAAAGTGGCCACTTTTCTGCTATCTTATATAGGGGCAACATTACAGGAGTTCGTAAAGTTTTGAGTAATTTATTATTTAAGGAGAGGGGAACAACATGAACAAAAAACCAAAAGCGATTATTGCGTTGGTTTTGACCGTGCTCACGGTAGCATTGCTCATTTGGACGTGTTTTTATGCTGGCGGAAAATACGTTGTTTTCGATCCGAAAGGACCCGTTGGGCAAGCACAAAAAGAGCTGATCATTCTTACAACGGCATTGTCTGCGCTAATAATTGTACCGGTCATGATTTTGACTTTCTTCATCATTTGGCGGTATCGTGATACACCGACAAACAAGGTGAAGTATCAACCCCACTGGGATGACAGCAAAAAGCTGGAGACCACATGGTGGGCTATTCCAATTATCGTTATCTGTATTATTGCGGTCATTACTGCAAGATATACCTACTTGCTGGAGCCTTCCAAGCCGTTGGCAAGTACGCAAAAGCCAGTAACCATTCAAGTGACTTCACTGGACTGGAAATGGCTCTTTATGTACCCAGAGGAAGGTATAGCTACAGTTAACCAAGTTCACATTCCTAAAGGTGTTCCAGTCCGTTTTGAACTGACTGCTGACGCCCCGATGAACTCGTTCTGGATTCCGCAATTGGGCGGACAAATCTACACCATGTCAGGCATGGCTATGAAACTGCATTTGCAGGCCGATCACGAAGGAACTTACTTTGGTTCGGGTGCAAACTTTAGCGGTGAGCATTTTGGACAAATGCGTTTTGATGTAGAAGTCCAGTCGGATGAAGAGTATAAAAACTGGGTCGCTGACATCAAAAAGCAGTCTAAGCCGCTGACGAAAGACGGCTATTTGGCGCTTGCAAAACCAGGTTTGTCCCAGCCTGATGAGTATTCTTCGATTCCAGATGGCTTGTTCAAAGACATTGTTAACAAGTATGTAGTGGAGGGTGCTTCTAACCCACATGCTGGACATGGTGAAGCTACATCCACAGAAGGTTCTTCTCAGTCCGGCGCAGAAGATCATGCGGCAATGGACATGAGTCATATGAATATGAGCGGACACAATTAAATGATTATAGGGAAGGAGGCCCCCAATGCTTGACAAAATAAAAGAGTTTGCATCCACTTTCTTCGTTACTGGAGATCCGATGATCTATGGAGCGGACGTCTCCATCGCATTGGCAACAATCGGGATCGTGTTTGTGCTCACTTATTTCAAAAAATGGGGCTGGCTTTGGAAAAACTGGTTGACTACCGTTGACCATAAAAAAGTCGGTATTATGTATATTCTTGCGGCCATCTTGATGTTATTCCGCGGAGGCGTGGATGCATTATTGATGCGTGTTCAACTGGCTACACCGGATGTTACACTACTGCATCCTGAGCATTACAACCAGATTTTCACAACACATGGCACGATCATGATCCTGTTTATGGCGATGCCGTTGATGTTTGGTTTGTTTAACATTGCCGTACCACTTCAAATTGGTGCGCGCGACGTTGCGTTCCCTTTCCTGAACGCATTGAGCTTCTGGCTTTTCTTTATGGGAGCGATGTTGTTCAACCTGTCCTTCGTTATCGGTGGTTCGCCAGACGCAGGTTGGTTGAGTTATCCACCGCTTTCAGAACTGCAATTTAGTCCTGGCGTCGGTCAGAACTTCTATATCTGGGGTATTCAGATTTCGGGTATAGGTTCATTGGCTACGGGTATCAACTTTATTGTTACTATTATTAAAATGCGTGCACCTGGTATGACTTGGATGAAAATGCCTGTCTTTACGTGGTCCGTATTTTCGTCATGTGTTATTATCATTTTCGCATTCCCGATTCTGACGGTTACTTTGGCATTGCTGTTCCTTGACCGCTTCGGAGGAGGACACTTCTTTACGCTTGATTTCGGCGGTAACCCGATGATGTATATCAACTTGATCTGGATGTGGGGTCACCCTGAGGTATACATTGTAGTTTTGCCTGCCTTCGGTATTTATTCCGAGGTTATCAGCGTATTCTCCAAAAAGAAATTGTTTGGATACAAGTCCATGGTTTACGCCATGTTCATTATTGCGATCTTGTCCTTCTTCACCTGGGCGCATCACTTCTTCACGATGGGATCAGGAGCAGATGTTAATGCATTCTTTGCGATTTCGACGATGGTTATCGCAATACCGACAGGGGTTAAAGTATTTAACTGGCTGTTCACGATGTATCGGGGTAAGATTACATTCAAGACTCCTATGATGTGGTCAATTGCTTTTATTCCGAACTTCTTGATTGCTGGTTTGACGGGCGTCATGTTGTCTGTAGCGCCTGCTGACTTCCAGTTCCATAACAGTTACTTCCTGATCGCTCACTTTCACTCCGCTCTGATTGGTGGTGTAGTGTTCGGTTACTTGGCAGGTCTGTACTATTGGTGGCCTAAAATGTTCGGTTTCACATTGCCTGAAACGCCTGGTAAATGGGCTTTCTGGTTCTGGAACATCGGTTTCTATGTATGTTTTATTCCGCAATATTCTCTCGGTCTGATGGGTATGACGCGTCGTCTGAGCACTTACGGCTGGGATACCGGCTGGCAGCCGCTTAACCTCGTTTCGACCGTTGGGGCATTCTTGATGGGGATTGGTTTCTTGTTCCAGGTTCTTCAAATTCTTTTGGGCATCAAGAATTACCGTAAGCTGAAGGATACAACAGGCGATCCTTGGGGTGGCCATACGTTGGAATGGTCGATTCCTTCACCTGCACCGGAGTACAATTTTGCTACCATTCCACAAGTAGAAGAACGTGATGACTGGTGGGCAGAAAAAGATAAACGTGCAAAAGGTATTTTCAGAAAGCAACCGCCAATTGAAGCGATTCATATGCCGAAGAACTCGGCGATTCCATTCATTATGTCGGTATTCTTTTTCATTGCAGGTTTCGGGTTCGTATTCGGATGGTCGTTCTTCTATATTCCAGGACTGATCGGTGTGGCAATTTGTATGATTTGCCGTTCGTTCTTCTCCTATGATGGCGACTACTATATCCCTGCGGATGAAGTAAAACGCACGGAAGCGGCAATAAGGGGGTCTGTATAATGGCACAAGCTGCAGCACACCAAAGCCATGATCATGACCACGGGCATCACGATCCGCAAGAATTGAAGATGCTTGGTTTTTGGATCTTCCTCGTAACGGACGTAATCCTGTTCAGTACCTTGTTCGCAACCTTCGTCGTCCTTCGGAACAACACAGCCGGAGGACCGGGTGGCGCAGAGCTGTTTAACATGACGGGCGTTATTGTTGAAACGTTCCTCTTGCTCACGAGCAGCTTCACAAGTGGTCTGGCTGTGTTGGCCATGAACAAAGGAAGCATGAAGGGATTAATTAACTGGTTAATCGTGACGGCGATCCTGGGTCTTGGCTTTATCGGTTTTGAGGTTTACGAGTTTGTTGAGTTGGTACACGAAGGAGCCAATTTTGGAACCAGTGCGTTCTTGTCGGCATTCTTCACTTTAGTCGGAACGCACGGACTTCACGTTTCGTTAGGTCTGGTTTGGATGATTGGACTCATGTTCCAGTTGAAAAAACGCGGGCTTACACCAGAGACGAAGGGGAAAGTTTCGGCATTGAGCTTGTACTGGCACTTTTTGGACGCTGTCTGGATCTTCTTGCTGACAGTCGTCTATTTGATGGGGGTGATGTAGATGGCACAGCATCAAACAGGAGCGGGTTCGCATGGTCATGATGATTCTCACGGTTCAGTGAAATCCTATGTTATCGGGTTTATTCTGTCCATCGTACTGACCATCATTCCTCTCGGTGTGGTTATGAATCATATGTTGAGCCGCACTTCGACCATGGTTGTTATTTTAGCCGCGGCAGTGCTGCAATTTCTGGTTCAGCTTTTCTTCTTCATGCACATTCGTGAGAGCAATGGACCGCGCTGGAATGTCATGACTTTGATTTTCGGGGTAGTTATCCTGTTGACTGTTGTTGGTGGTTCTGTATGGATTATGGAATACAACATGGTAGCACACTAATAAGTTGAAATTTTTGCAAAATCACTCAAGTACAAACGAATTAGGAAAGAGGAAGCGGACTTAGAGCCGCTTCTTCTTTTTTTGTGTAGCTTATTAAAATAAAAACTGTGGCTTCTTGAACTCAAGTTTACATATGTGTAAAATGGAATTGTATAACAGTAGAGTGAAAACGATAATACTAGTGGAGAGCGGAGGAAAAAGTAATGAACACAGAATTACTGTTTAAACCTTTTAAGTTAGGTAATTTATCTCTTCCCAATCGGATTGTTATGGCGCCAATGACACGGAATTTTTCTCCTCAAGGTATTCCAGGGCCTGACGTGGCTGCGTATTATCGTCGCCGTGCCGAAAATGCAGTTGGATTGATTATTACAGAGGGGACTGCTATTAATCATCCCGCAGCTGTGGAGCACACAAGCATTCCTAATTTTTATGGTGAGGGATTAAAGGGGTGGGCCAAGGTAGTTGAGGAGGTTCATGCGGTAGGTGGCAAGATTATACCGCAGCTCTGGCATGTGGGTGCGGCCCGTAAAATAGGTGCAGATAATCAACCGAATCCCGAGGCATTGCCTGTCGGTCCATCCGGTATCTCTCCCGCCGGCGAAAAGGTGGTTGAGCCATTGACGGAGGCTGAGATTGCGGATATTATTTCAGCTTATGCACAGGCCGCTGCCGATGCCCAGCGAGTGGGTTTTGACGGTATTGAGCTTCATGGAGCACATGGCTATTTAATCGATCAATTTTTCTGGGACAAAACCAATAAGCGCACCGACCAATACGGAGGCAACTTGGTCCAGCGTACTCGGTTTGCGGTGGAGGTCATTGAGGCTTGTCGTCGTGCAGTAGGACCGAATTTCCCAATTGTATTGCGATTCTCCCAGTGGAAGATGTACCATTATGAAGAAAAGCTGGCCCAAACACCACAGGAACTTGAACAGTTTCTCACTCCATTAGTGAAGGCCGGGGTGGATGTATTCCATTGCTCAAGCCGCCGTTTTTGGGAACCGGAATTTGAAGGGTCTGATCTAAACCTGGCAGCTTGGACCAAAAAGATAACAGGCAAGCCAGTGATTACTGTGGGCTCGATTGGTTTGGAGAAGGCGTTTTTGAGTGATTTGGAAAATAATAATCGTCAAACCGATCAATCCAGTAGTGTAGAGGCAAGATTAGAACAACTCGTGGGGCAAGTAGAACGAGAGGAAGCTGATCTGGTTGCGGTTGGACGTGCTTTGCTGGTTGATCCAGCGTTTGCGGTGAAGTTACGTGATCAAAAAATAAATGAAATTATTCCTTACAGTGATGAAGTATTAAAAACGTTGAATTAAGCTTTATTAAGCTCTAAGTAGTGTAAAGCTGTAGTGTTAGGCAAGCATTGAGACTTGGAAGTTTTCTGTTACAGGGCAAGCTGTAATATAAGCTATTCGTAAACTCTACGAATTTGCTATAATAGGAGCATCAAGTCGAAATACACGGGGTGAAAAGGATGAATTCTGAAACGGAAGCTTTGGATTGCGAGCCGGCTTGTCACGGTTCAGATCAGGAAATTGAGCGCATAAAATCTTCCCTTGTTGAGGATTCCATCGCATACAAAATGTCGGAGCTGTTCAAAGCACTGGGTGACCCGACACGAATCAAGCTGATTTATGCCCTGGCACAAAAAGAACTGTGTGTTCATGATCTGACCCAGGTGTTGAACATGGGACAATCTGCGGTATCCCACCAGCTTCGTTATTTGCGCAACCTGCGTATTGTCAAACGACGCAAAGAAGGCAAGACGGTGTTTTATTCACTGGATGATAATCATGTGGAGCAGATTTTTTTGCAAACCCATCAGCACATATCACATCAATAATTTTTGGGATAAAACAACAGAGGGCGCCAAGCGATTGGCGCTCTTTTGGCGTTTGTCCGTTGAAGTCGATTTTTTTGTTAAAAAAGGGCTATAGTCATTGACTTTTGACCCTGATCCTGAATATAATGGCCTTAACAAATAATATATGAACAGTTGCTCATATATAGTTAATTGGAGGCCAATGATTATGGATGCTCTAAAAAGAACGGAACGGCATGAATGGATTTTGGAAGGTTTGGATTGCGCCAACTGTGCTCTAAAGATTGAAAATGGAGTCAGTAAAATAGAAGGGGTCCTGGATTGCTCGGTCAATTTTGTTACGAAAACGTTGACGATGACCACAAGTTCGGATCAAAAAGAAGAGGTTTTTCGCCAGACTGAACGGAAGGTTCAAAGACTCGAGCCGCATGTTCGAATGGTTGTGAAAAATGCTCGTGGCCGCCTGCATGAAGACAGTCGAAGCAATGCTGGTGCAGTACAGTCAGACTGCACAGATGATTGTGCATGCGGTCATAAACATCATAGTGAAGGTGAAGGGCATACACACGAGGTCGAGCAACATGCGGCTCACAGCCACGCTGATCATCATCATGGAGCACATGGCAAGCAAGCCCATACGCACGATGGACACAACCACGGCGATCATGGACACGAGCATCACAACCACCATGCAGAGCACGAACATGGTGAAGCCAACCACGCTCATTCACATTCGCATGGAGATGATGGCCACGCTGGGCATACGCATGATCACGGTACGGACGGTATGCGCCGCATGATTGCGCGTTTGGCTATTGGTGCGGTCGTTGCGGCTATTGCCTGGTGGTTACCTGTCGAAGGTGTAGGCAAGCTGGCCCTATTTTTACTGGCATATATCATCGTTGGCGGTGATGTTGTCTTGCAGGCTGCACGCAGTTTAGTGCGTGGAATGGCCTTTGACGAATACTTCCTGATGACGCTGGCTACTGTTGGTGCATTTGCCATTGGGGAATACCCGGAAGGCGTAGCTGTCATGTTCTTTTATCAAATCGGAGAGCTGTTTCAAGGCATCGCAGTTAACCGTTCACGTAAGTCCATCAGTGATCTGATGGATATTAGACCGGACTATGCCAACCTGAAGACGGCTGAGTCCTTACGGAGAGTGTCCCCAGAAGACGTTCGCATTGGGGATTTGATTGTAATTAAGCCGGGCGAGAAGATCCCGCTGGACGGTAAAGTTATAGATGGTAAATCGCATGTGGATACCTCTGCGTTGACTGGTGAATCCGTGCCTCGTACCGTAGAGCCGGGAAGCAACGTGTTGAGTGGATTTATCAATACGAACGGACTTCTAACGGTAGAGGTTGGCAAAGAATTTAGTGAATCGGCGGTCTCGAAAATTTTGGAATTAGTGCAAAATGCGAGTGCCAAAAAAGCGCCGACTGAAAAGTTTATCACGAAATTTTCCAGATACTATACTCCAGTAGTGGTTATTGTAGCGCTGTTGTTGGCGGTTGTTCCACCGCTTGTTGTGCCAGGTGCACAATTTGCAGATTGGGTATACCGTGCGCTTGTTTTCCTCGTTATTTCTTGTCCTTGTGCGCTGGTAGTATCCATTCCACTGGGCTTCTTTGGGGGAATTGGGGCAGCCTCCCGTTCAGGTGTCCTGATCAAGGGCGGGAACTATCTTGAAGCTCTGAATCATGTGAAATACGCTGTTTTTGATAAAACAGGCACACTCACCAAAGGTGTTTTCCGTGTAACAGGGATTTATCCTGCCGGAGATTTTACAAACGAAACCTTGCTCGAAACCGCCGCTTTGGCGGAGCTGCATTCCACACATCCTATTGCTGCTTCTCTGCGTGAATCCTACGGTAAAGAACTCAGAGCAGAACGGGTTCAGCAATATAGTGAAATATCCGGTCACGGGATTCAGGCACAAATTGATGGTCGTCTGGTATCAGCCGGAAACGCCAAGCTGATGGAGCGGGAGCATGTGGCTTTTAACGTGGCGCAGCAAGCAGGGACGCTGGATGAAGGAACGGTCGTACATGTGGCTGTAGACGGAACGTATGCCGGGTGCATTCTGATTTCAGATGAGGTTAAGGAAGACGCAGCCCAAACGGTTGCTTCACTGAAAAAGTTGGGTGTGGTGAAAACCATCATGCTGACGGGTGACAATCGGATTGTTGCCGAGGCCGTAGGACGACAGTTGGGTTTGGATGAAGTACGGGCAGAACTGTTACCTCAGCACAAAGCCGAAGCCATCGAGCAGTTGTCTGTAAGTAAAAAAACGAGCGACAAAATTTTGTTCGTAGGCGATGGGATTAATGATACACCCGTACTGGCGCTGGCAGATGTCGGTGTAGCGATGGGCGGTTTGGGATCGGATGCTGCGATTGAGGCGGCAGATATCGTAATTATGAACGACGAGCCTTCAAGGCTGGTTACGGCGATCCATATCGCCAAGCGCACACGTCGTATCGTATGGCAAAACATTATATTTGCGCTAGGTGTCAAAGCAGTGTTTCTTACGCTGGGAGCATTCGGTATTGCTACTATGTGGGAGGCTGTATTTTCCGATGTAGGTGTAACATTGCTAGCCGTATTGAATGTGATGCGTGTATTGAAGGTTCGTTCTTACGAGTAAAAAAATAAACACCCCCGGGTTAACATCGGATGTAGGCATCCTGTGAAGACCGGGGGTGTTTATTTTATAGGTTCCTTTT
Organism: Paenibacillus sp. FSL H7-0703; assembly: GCF_038003485.1. NCBI lineage: Bacteria > Bacillati > Bacillota > Bacilli > Caryophanales > Paenibacillaceae > Paenibacillus > Paenibacillus sp. FSL H7-0703. The sequence goes on from NZ_JBBOPF010000001.1 coordinate 4,268,206, forward strand.
TCGAGTGGTCTTGTACCAGCAGGATAGAGATTTATTTTGGGATGTAGGGTAGTTGTGCCGAAATGTATAAATGTGTGGCGTGCCTAATACGTTAAGGTAGGGGCTTTACAAGTAAGGCCCATGTAAGATTCGGTTGCTCCATTATGGGTAAGCGTTTTCTTTATTTGGAGGGGTAGTCGAATTCGTGTGTGCCAACTTGCTGACGGAAGAAAGGATGGATTAATAGCATGGAGGCTAAACTGATGCATGTATTCGCAGAGCTGTTGGGTGGCAAAAATAGCCGGGATCTCAAAGTTCCAGAGCCGGGTATGGAGGCTGCTGCACAGAGGTTGGCTATGGAGACGCTAAAGGCAGGCAGCCATGAAGTATCTGCTACGCAGGAGGAAGATCCGTTGGGCTGGCTGGTTGGTTTAGCTGAGCAGGGCGTAATCAGTCGAGCAGAGGCTTTGATGGCTGCGAATCCGGAATTACTTGAGGAAACGATGCTGAATAACGGCAACGATATTGGGCAAGCAATGGGTACACTCCTAAAATGGAGCGATGAATACAGGCGCACCTCCATACGGATTTATGCCGATGCTCCTGCAAGTTTGAGTCGTATAAGCACAGAGACAGCATCAGAAATAGGCAGTTATGACGGTTATAGTCTTCTGCATGGTCCCTTGTCACTGGCATCTGGCCGTGTAGGGAAACTATGCTATGCCTATCTGGACGTAGCAGAGTCTGGACAGACGATTCATGCCCCTGACGGGGAGCCCGATCCCATCCTTATTCCCGGTTCACGTGCATCTGACACGTACAAAACCTTTAACCAGGCATCTGGCCTGCCTGGATTGTGTGAGCATTTGTCCCGTCGAATTATCAGTTTGCTGGAAACACAATATGAAAGCTTATTCGAGTCTTTGAACGGATCACCACTCACTATAGCCCTAATTGAGCAGAACAATGCAGTGGGTATTGGAAGCTTGCAAGATATGCAGCTGGAGGCATTACTGCGTGCGGCGTTGCGGAGCGTGCGGCAGGGGGGAGAACCCAAGCTGGAGATTATAGTGCGCAATCCGGCTGACGTGGACGAATTCCGGGCAACGCGAGACTGGATTGACGGCGTTGCAGAGCAGACTTTATGCGGGCGTCTTCGGTGCATTCCATATCGGGTAGGTGTGCTTTTGACAGTTGACCCGTCTTTGGTGCCTAACGTAAACCAAACAGGGAACAGGCAAGCCGCACGGTCGGGGGAGTCAGCCAATTCCAATAACATGTCCGAAGTGAGCGTACGACAGATCAAGCAGGTAGCTCAAGCTGCAGATCTGGCACGTTTTGCCGATACGGTCATCTTAGAAGTCATACCAACTTCATCCGATGGCATTAGGGCTGAGGATCAGTTGATTCCATCCGGTGTCGATGGTCATGAGAATAATAGTGATACGATAAAATGCATAATGGAAGCTGTTCGACGTGTAAAGCCTGAGCTTCCTTTATGGGTAGCAATAGATGAAATTAACCATTCTCTGGATAGAATTTCGATCTTGGAGAATGAGTTGACGGGGGTCATTTGCCCGGACACAGCGGTTCCCACTGCACGCCTTGCGGCTGCGCGTTTGGGATTGCAACAGCCCGGAGATCGTCAGCACACTTCAGGAACTGCACACAATCATGCGTGGAAGTTTCCTTTAGCCTGAAGATAACCGGAATTCTTGGAATAGGATGCTTTAAATATGGAGGATACCTGCGGTGTTTGCGCGGGTATCTTTTTTTATTTAGGCCATTGCTGGTTTACAAGTGGAAAAGAAAAGGTATATAATAAAACAAAAGTTTCGCTAATCCAAAATAATTGTATAGATGCAAAAATGATTATCATTCTCATTGTCAAACATGCTGCTTCGGACTTCCCGAAGCAGCATGTGCTATTTTAGGGCACTTAACAATGGATATCATTCTCAATGAAATGCTAGTACAAGGAACAAAATATGGAAAGGAACGTGACATGATGCAAGCTGCTCAACGATTACAAGATACATTGTCTCCCTCTAACCGAACCCTTTCAAAAAACAGTGGCAGCGGACGACCCGGTCCGAATCGCAAGCCGCAATTTCAGCTTAAAAGCATGCTGAAAAATAAGGAGATGCAAGCTGCTCTAGGTAGTGGATTGCTGATGCTGATGGCATGGGGAGTCTCACATTGGTGGCAATGGCTATCGGTCATTCTGTATGTAGTGTCCTATGCCCTTGGGGGCTGGTCCAAAGCCAGAGAAGGGGTCGAAACACTGATCCGAGAACATGATCTGGATGTTAATCTGCTCATGATCGCTGCCTCCCTAGGAGCTGCGGCCATTGGCTATTGGAATGAAGGAGCCATGCTGATCTTTATTTTTGCACTCAGCGGTGCGCTGGAGAGCTATACCACCGAGCGTAGTAGTAAGGATATTTCTGAGCTTATGGCGTTGAAGCCGGAAACGGCTTTGCGCTTGTCTCGCGAGGGAACGGAAACGGTCGGCATTGAGCAGCTGTTGCCAGGCGACCTGCTGCTGGTGAAGCCGGGCGAACTGATTCCGGCGGACGGCCGAATCTCCAAGGGCGTTTCGGCAGTGAATCAGGCATCAATTACCGGTGAATCTGTTCCGGTAAATAAGGTGGAAGGTGACGAAGTATATGCCGGCACCATCAATGGAGAAGGCGTGCTATATGTAGAGGTTAGTCAGTCCTCAGAGGACACTTTATTTTCAAAAATCATTCGTATGGTGGAAGAGGCCCAGACCGAAGTTCCCGATTCCCAGCGGTTTATTAAAACGTTCGAATCGGTGTACGCCCGAATTGTTGTTGCTGTCACGCTGATCGTCATTGCCGGTGCACCCATAGCATTAGGCTGGACGTGGGCAGCAGCGTTCTACAAGGCTATGGTGTTCCTCGTCGTGGCCTCACCCTGTGCGCTCGTGTCATCCATTATGCCAGTGATGCTATCGGCCATTTCCAACCGTGCCCGACGAGGCATCCTGTTCAAAGGTGGTGCACATGTGGAGAATATGGCATTGACTTCTGTTGTTGCTTTTGACAAAACAGGCACGTTAACGATGGGGTCACCTGTCGTCACGGATTGGATTACCGCCGCAGAATACGATGCCGATGAGCTATTGCACATTGTTGCTACAATTGAAAGTTATTCTTTGCATCCGCTGGCGCGAGCGATTGTAACCAAAGCGGAAGCTGAATTGGGACAGAGAGATCTTCTCCCAACCGAGCAAGTGCAGGCACTCACCGGATGGGGAATGGAAGGCATCATAGGCGGGGTGAAGTGGAAAATCGGTCGTACAAATGTACTGGATGGACCTGGTTCTCTGGCAGAGCCAGATTGGATGGAGAGTCGGGCCCGGCTGGAAGCTGAGGGCAAAACCGTATCCATTATCCTCACGGATGATCAGATTGCCGGGATGCTGGCACTACGCGACGAGCTGCGTCCGCAGGCCCAAGAGTCCGTGAAACGCCTGCAAGCGCAGGGGATCCGGGTCGTCATGCTGACCGGAGACCGCCCAGAAACGGCTGCTGTGATCGCGGAGCAGGCCGGAGTCGACGCCGTATATGCTGGCTTAATGCCGGAGGACAAAGTCAGCCATATTCGCATGCTGCGGGAGCAGTACGGGCATGTCGTCATGGTCGGCGACGGTGTGAATGACGCTCCAGCGTTGACTGCGGCAACCGTAGGACTAGGCATGGGGATGCATGGCAGCGGAGCAGCGCTAGAGGTCGCTGACGTGGTATTGATGAACGATGGAATCGAGGAGATCGCTCCGACGATAGCACTGGCGCGCAAGGCGCAGCGGGTGGTCAAACAAAATATGATCTTCGCGGTAAGTGTCATTTTGCTGCTTGTGATCAGCAACTTTGTGCAAGATATAGCCCTGCCATTTGGGGTGATTGGACATGAAGGCAGCACATTACTTGTCATTTTGAATGGCCTGCGCTTATTGCGGTCATAGGACTAATAATCACAAGATGACAAACAGAAAGGAGCATTCATACCTCTTAAAATCCAAGGGGTGAATGCTCCTTCTTTTACAGTACCAGCCTGTCTGAAAGGCAAGTTCATCTTATACCTCTTGTTCGCCAACGCTGTACGTCTATCTTCGGCGCGGCGTAGACCGTCGCAAGAACAAGGAAAACAATAGCCCCGCTAGTGCAATCCCTGTAGCAATGATGAAGGCATCATTAATGCCATGGATCGTTGATTCTGTAACGGCACTTCGGTACACCTGTTGTAGCGCCAACGATGAACCACTTTCTGTTGAAATGCTCGCTGTTTGCGCGAGGGTTTGTCCCAACTGTGCTACCCCTTCGGTTAAAGGAACATTGGCGGTGGTAGCGACATTCGCATAATCCGCTACATGAATCGTGGTCCGGCTACTCATTACAGTTATGAGCCAAGCGGTACCGATAGACCCGGCAATTTGCCGTACTGTATTGGACATGGCTGTACCATGGCTGCCGAGATGGGGAGGCAGCTGGTTTAACCCTTCTGTCTGGACGGACATCATCAGCAATGACATTCCGAAGCTGCGAATCGTATAGATGATCATAATATGTCCGTAGGTGGTGGCATCGGTCAGCAGACTGAATTCCCATGTCGTGACTGCCGTAATAATCAGTCCAATGATCGCCAACGGCCTTGCGCCTATACGGTCAAATACTGCCCCTGATATCGGTGACATCACACCCATCAGCAGTGCACCCGGCAACAGCAGCAGACCGGATTGCAGCGGTGTAAAGCCGCGTATATTTTGCAAATAGATCGGTAGCAGCAGCATCCCGCCAAACATCGTCATGTTGACGGTAGCCCCAACTAAGGTCGATACAGTAAAAATATCATATTTAAACACACGGAACTCCAGCATCGGCTGTACCATATTCAGCTCGCGCACGATAAACAATACAATAAACACAACCCCGGCAGCGAGTGTAAGTATTACCGTATTGCTATCCCAGCCCTTGTCTCCAGCTGAACTAAAGCCATACAGCAGGAAGCCAAAGCCCAGTGTGGAAAAGATGGTTCCCAACAGGTCAAAGTTCGGTTTTGTTAGCTTGGATACATTTTTGAGCCAGCGTATGGCAAACAGAATATCAATGATTGCCAGCGGAATAACGAGTAAAAATAGCAGTCGCCAGCTGTAATGCTCCACAATCCAGCCGGATAAAGTTGGTCCAATCGCCGGGGCAAACATCATGGCGATCCCCATGGTACCCATGGCGGCGCCCCGTTTTTCCGGAGGAAACACAGTCAGGAACACGTTCATGACTACAGGCATGATAATGCCTGCTCCGCTGGCCTGAATAACGCGTCCAACCAGCATAGGCGCAAAGCCGGTACTGGCAGCGCAGACGACAGATCCCGCAGTAAATAACCCCATCGCGGAGATGAATAGCGCACGTGTTCCGAATGACTCAATCAGAAAAGCGGTGATAGGAATCAAAATCCCGTTGGTTAGCATATATCCGGTGGATAGCCATTGAACGGTCGTGGCAGACACATTGAAATCATTCATCAAGTGTGGAATGGCCACGTTAAGCAGCGTTTGATTCAAAATCGAAATGAAGGCGCCTAGCAGCAGCACGGACAGAATACGTCCGACGGACATTTTTTGATCCATGACAGCCTCCTACTTGTGAACTCTGATGGTCGCACTCATTCCCGGGATAATACCCAGCCCCTTGTAACCTTGAATGGAAATGTTGACAGGCACGACCTGCGTCACCTTGGTATAGTTGGCAGTGGTATTGGAAGTGGGCAGTAAAGAAAAAGTCGATGCGGTTGCCAGGCCGATTTTTTCGAGTTTACCGCTCAGAGACGTATCCGGGTAAGCATCAATATATACATCAACCGTCTGTCCTACCTGAAGATCCTGTACAGCCGTTTCATCTATATTGGCAGTAATCCATAAATTGTTTAGATCAAAAGCCTTCGCTAAAGGTGTGCCCGCCCCAACAATCGAGTTGTTGACCGCAGATTGCTGCACGATAGTACCATCGGTTGGAATCGTAACGCTAATTCGGCTTCCGCCTCCCTCAACACTACCAAGTGTGCTTCCAGCAGTGTAGGTTTTGCCAACTTCAGCATTCCAGCCTGTGAGCTTGCCCGCGCCTGGAGAGGCAACGGTAACCGCTTGTCCGCTCACTTGCGCATTATCGGTTTTTATGTAGTTGGCGGATTGATTGTAGTAATAGGCGGCGGCTCCACCTCCTGCCAGAATAATGATAATCACTAGCAGGTTGACTAATATGGCGCGTGAATTCATGTGTAACATGCCTCCCTAGTTCTTGGATTTTCAAAGTATGCGTCAAACGTTTCATAATATTCAGTTGGATTTTGGGCAAGGTTAAGAGCGCATGCGAAAAGATGATTTTGCTGACAAAGGATGATGCGCATAATGACGACCAGAATCATGATTGTATATGACAGTGAAAATGGGCATACCGAACGTCTTGCTCACTCGATCGCAGAAGGAGCACACCTTGAGCACACAGAAGTGTTGTTAAAGCATGTGAATGAGGCTGATGTGAATGAGCTAGTGAGTGTGGACGCGATTATATGGGGCTGCCCAGGCCATTTTGGTACGATCAGCAGCGGTCTGAAAAGCTGGATTGATAAGCTGGGGTATCTGTGGGCACAGGGCAAGCTGGTGGATAAAATCGGCGCTGTGTTTTGCACAACCGCTACCGTTCATGGTGGATTGGAATCCACGCTTCTAAATTTGATTACTCCGATGCTTCATCAAGGCATGATTATTGTAGGACTGCCCGCTAATATTACGGAAAATGCGTTATACGGCTCCTATTACGGCGTAGGGATAACATGTCCGGTGGAGACAGACCCCAATGGACCGCCTAATCTTCCAACGGGTGATGATCTTGCACTAGGTCGCTCTTTGGGCAAACGGGTCGCTGAGATAGCGGGACGGTACCGTAGCGCTGAAAGAGAATAGGAGGCCGCCGATGACCATTGCTTTTATCGTAGTAGCTGCGGTTGCCTTTATTTTTTTGCTGGTATTTAATACGAAGATGACGCGCAAGTCCTCTCCCAAGACTCGGCCCACCGAAGAGGATACACGGCAAAGAAGCAAACGTCCTTATCCTGTGCAGGTGGAACCCGAGGTGCGTGAATTGACAGATCAAACGCGAGAGATGCAGCATAAAAATCTCGACGTCGAAGAACACCATGCCGAGGAGCATCGCAATATGCCTGATATCCAGACGGATAAGAAGGTGGAAAAGGATCGCGAGAATATCAAAGATGCTTACGGAGATCAGGATTATCGTGCGGCTTTACGTGGTTTTGCCAAAAAGGACGAAGAAAAGGATAGACGTTCCCAAATATCCAATGGAGAGAAGGAGACTCACAAAAGTGAGGACGAGCAGTACCGTGAAGCACTGCGCTCCATGAACCAAAAAAAATGAGGTATCTCCATGTGAACATGCTAAAAAGGCTACTTATCTGTCTGGATTACAGGCAGAAGGCAGCCTTTTTGTGTTGCTCGGCTATAGCCATTCGGTTAGCCCAATCATCGTAATTAAGCCGAGAATAAAAGAGAATGTGGCGATCCGCTGGTTGCCATCCCCGTGACTCTCGGGAATCAGTTCCTTGTAGACGATAAACATCATGGCTCCGGCGGCAAAAGCAAGGCCGTAAGGTACCAGTCCGTTCACCCAGCTGCTCAAATAAAAGCCGATCAGACTCGTTATGATTTCCACGGCTCCAGTGAGGGTAGCAATGCCCAATGCCTTGAAACGGCCGATATTTTGATTCACAAGGAACAACGCTACGATAAAGCCTTCCGGGGCATTTTGCAGGCCGATAGAGAAGGCGATCAGATTGCCGAGATTGTGAGTTTCACTTGCATAGCTGACCCCAACAGAGAGTCCTTCTGGCAAATTGTGCAATGTAATAGCTGCGATAATGAGAAAAGATTTGGACTCCAGTTGAAAGGTCTTGGAGTCTGGGTCCTCCAAATCCGCATGGGGAATGTACATTTCCATCACCAGTAATACGAGACAGCCGAGCAGGATTCCCGCAGTCAGCACGAACCAATTGGAATGCTGGATTGCTTCGGGAATGAGGTTATACACGGATGCAGAGGTCATAATTCCTGCGGCATAAGCCAACAGAACATCGCGAAGCCGATGCGTGATATTGCGCATAAACAGTATGGGCACGGCGCCGAGTCCAGTGGACAGGGCAGAAATAAAGCTACCTACAAAAACGTCATTCATAATCGGGATAATCCCTCCATACCTGATTTATCTTTAAGCTTCGCTTCATGAAAACTTCATTTGACTGTTTACAGCTATTTCCGCATAATGAAATTAGGATTTAGAATCAGTCTAAGTCATAAGAAGCTACAAAACAAGTGATTCGTTTTTGCAATATCCGGGTGTCCGCATTTTGGGATAAGCTTCTGGTGGAATTACTTTTAGAGTATATGCAGTTGCCCAGCACCCGGTGCTGAAAACTCGTTATATAATACTTATGATATTTTAGGAGGAACCAAGATATGTACAAGTCCATTATTATAGGTACCGGCCCTGCCGGTTTGACCGCTGCAATTTATCTGGCACGCGCTAACATGAGCCCACTGGTGATCGAAGGACCACAGCCAGGCGGACAGTTAACTACGACTACGGAAGTCGAAAATTTCCCAGGTTTTCCTGAAGGAATCATGGGACCCGATTTGATGGATAATATGCGTAAGCAAGCGGAGCGTTTTGGCGCTGAATTCCGCACCGGCTGGGTAAACAAGGTAGACACAACGGCTCGCCCATTTACATTGGATGTAGAAGGTTTGGGTGAACTGGTTACTGATACACTGATTATTTCCACAGGGGCGACTGCCAAATATCTGGGTATTCCCGGTGAACAGGATAATATCGGACGTGGCGTAAGCACTTGCGCAACATGCGACGGCTTCTTTTTCCGTGGCAAAGAAATTGTTGTCATCGGCGGTGGAGACTCTGCCTTGGAAGAAGCCAATTTCCTGACTCGTTTTGCTTCCAAAGTAACGTTGGTGCATCGTCGTGAAGAAATGCGCGCCTCCAAAATTATGCAGGATCGTGCTCGTGCGAACAACAAAATTGAATGGGCGCTTAATCGTACTCCTGTAGAAGTGATTGCGGACGAGAACGGAGTCACTGGCTTGAAAGTACTGAATAATGCAACAGGTGAAGAGGAAATCATTACAGTTAGCGGCGTGTTCGTGGCGATTGGTCATCATCCGAATACAGGCTTCCTCGAGGGGCAAATTACAACGGATGCGAACGGTTATATCGTCGTAAATCCGGGTACTTCCGAAACAAACGTGCCTGGCGTATTCGCTTGTGGTGACGTACAGGATACTCGCTACAGACAAGCGATTACCGCAGCAGGTAGTGGCTGCATGGCTGCTATGGACAGCGAGAAGTACATCGAAAGCCTGGAGCACAGCGCACTGGCCCTGTAATGATCCTTGGAAATATGAATAAATATGTTGTAACAAAATAAATGATGAGGTGATATTCATGGAAAAAGCAATAGTATACACATCTACAAACTGCCCGCATTGCCGTCAAGTAAAAAGCTATTTGAGTGAAAAAGGCGTAGAGTACGAAGAACGCAACATTGAAACCAATGAAGCTTTTGCACAAGAGGTTTGGGATATGGGCATTCGTGCCGTTCCATTGACTTTGATCGGAGAAGAACGTATTTCCGGTATGAACAAAACCAAGTTTGAAAAAGTATTGAACGCTTAATCCAACCTAAGAGCAGACAACGGTCCTGTGGATCGTTATAGGGTATAGATAAGGCCTCCATCGCAGTTACATACTGCGGAGGGGGCCTTTTTATAGTCCCTAATCTTTTTTATAGGATTTTGCAAAATTCCGAGAAAAGTGGGCGTACAGGAACCTAAGTGTTCCCGTACGCTTTTTCTTCTATAAAGACACGCGTACTCGCCCCAGAAAAGGAGCTGTTGCCGCATAGGCGGCACCTAGCATCGTCGAACGGCTGCCAAGCGTGGAGAAACGAATCTGTAGTTGCCGACGGTGATAGGGCAGGGCACGTTCGTCAATCACATCACGCATGCTTTGCTCCAACCAAGGTCTGGCTTCCGCCAGTGGACCGCCGATGATAAGCATTCCGGGGTTGAGGCTGTTCACAATGTTGGTAATACCCACACCCAAATATCGCCCAATATCATCAAGGACGCTTAATGTACTTGCTTCACCTTGCTGAGCAAATGGCAGTAATTCCGCTGTATTCTGTGCAGGTAGTTTCAATGTGGATGCTACATACGCCTTCTCTGAAGCATAGAGTTCCCAGCAGCCGCGACTACCGCAGGAGCAGAGTCGTCCGTTCCAATCAATGGTCATATGACCCGTCTCTCCGGCGTACCCCCAAGCTCCTTGATACGGTTTGCCATCAATGATAATCCCGGCCCCGATCCCGGACCCTGCACTGATGTAGACCAGATCCCGCACCTGCTGTCGGTGATCGCCGTCCATCCCATAGTACAACTCGCCCTGTGCGCCGACGTTAGCTTCGTTATCCACTACGACGGGCAGACCTAGCTCGGTCTCAAGTTGCTGCCGCAGCGGAACCTCTTCCCAGCCCAGATTGGGTGCGAACAAAACGGTTCCGGTTTCATCCACCATACCCGGCACCCCCAGCCCAATGCCGACAATACCGTGAGGGGAGGGAGGAGTGGCCTGCATGAGCTCCTGAACGAGCTTTCGAATCTGTTCCATAACAAAGGCGGGATCATGCTGAGTAAGGGAAAGGGTAAGCTCAGTTTCAATGGTGCCTGCCAGATCAGTCAGAGCGCCCTTGATGTACTGTACGCTCACCTCAATACCGAGTACAAAGCCTGCACGGCTGTTGAACAGCAGCATTAAAGGCTTACGCCCGCCGCTGGATTCCCCTAATCCCGTCTCATATACAAGTCCATCGGTGATGAGTTCTGCCACCAGATTGGAGACGGTAGCCTTGTTTAATCCAGTTTGACTGGATAACTGTGACCGGGATAGCGGAGCATGAAGGCGAATACGCTCCAGCACAATAGATTTATTTAGCTTTTTGACAAGCGCCTGATCGCCAGTGACATTCATGGTTAATTCACTTCCTGTTGGTGTAATTCCTGATATTATATCATAAAAACAAACTTAGTTTAAGCAATAGACAAAGTCTTTTGGCTGTGCTAGAATCGTTTTTGTAAACGTTTACTATAAAGGAGGAACTTATAATGGCTTATTTCGAACAGGTATCTAAAATTAACTTTGAGGGCAAGCAATCCGACAATCCTTTTGCGTTCAAATTTTATAATCCACAGGAAATTGTAGCGGGAAAAACGATGGAGGAGCATTTGCGTTTTAGCATGGCCTATTGGCATACACTGGTTGCAGGCGGCTCCGATCCTTTTGGTGTAGAAACAGCGGAACGTCCATGGTCCAAGTTTACCGGGCTGGATTTGGCGAAGGCACGTGTGGAGGCTGCCTTTGAGCTGCTGGATAAGCTGAATTTACCTTATTTTGCTTTTCATGATGTGGATATTGCACCAGAAGGCGCGTCATTGAAGGAATTTTACAGCAATCTGGATACCATCGTGGATCTAATTGAGGAACATATGAAAGCTACAGGGAAAAAACTGCTGTGGAACACGGCGAACATGTTTAGTCATCCGCGTTATTTGCATGGAGCTGCGACGACTTGCAATGCAGATGTGTACGCACACGCAGCTGCCCAGATTAAGAAAGGGCTGGAAGTGGGCAAACGTCTGGGCGCAGACAACTATGTTTTCTGGGGAGGCCGGGAAGGCTACGAAACACTGCTGAATACAGATTTGAAGCTGGAGCAGGACAATTTGGGACGTATGTTCCATATGGCCGTAGACTATGCGCGTGAAATTGGCTTTGACGCTCAGTTCCTGATTGAGCCAAAACCGAAGGAGCCAACGAAGCATCAGTATGATTTTGATGCGGCGACGACGATTGCCTTCCTGCAAAAATATGATCTGGATCAGCATTTCAAGCTTAATCTGGAAGCTAATCATGCAACTTTGGCGGGTCATACTTTTGATCATGAAGTACGTGTAGCACGGATTAACGGCATGCTGGGATCACTGGATGCAAATCAGGGAGATTTGCTGCTGGGCTGGGATACGGACGAATTCCCGGTTGATCTGTATGATGCCACACTAACCATGTATGAAGTGCTGCAAAATGAAGGCTTGGGCCGTGGCGGTATCAACTTTGATGCTAAGGTGCGCAGAGCATCATTTGAGCCAGAAGACTTGTTCCTTGCGCACATCGCAGGTATGGATACGTATGCGAAGGGACTGAAGGTAGCCGCTAAACTGATCGAGGATCGTGTGTTTGAAGACTTTATTGAGAAGCGCTACAGCAGCTTTAAAGAAGGTATTGGAGCAGACATCGTATCCGGAAAAGCATCGCTTGCTTCTCTGGCTGAATATGCTTTGGCGAACGAAACACCACGTAAAAACGTATCCGGTCGTCAGGAATATCTGAAAGCAACATTAAATCAATACATTTTAGCTGACTAATATCAGAACTTATAAGGGCTGTACGATAACAGGGAAGGAGGAACTCCAATGCAGGAGAAGCTGAATCAGGAGCAGGAACGCTATGTCATCGGCGTAGATTTGGGTACCAGCGCGGTCAAAACGGTGCTGGTCAACCGTAAGGGGCAGGTGGCTTATGAAACCTCCCAGTCTTATCCGCTCCATCAGCCGAAGGCAGGATATAGCGAACAGCACCCTGAGGACTGGGTCAGTGGCACGTTAGCATCACTGAAACAGCTTGTGGAGAAGGCTGGAATCGGCGGCACAGATGCCGTGGACGGTATTAGCTTTTCGGGACAGATGCACGGTCTTGTGCTGACTGACAAGGAGGGCCAAGTGCTTCGTCCGGCTATTCTGTGGAATGACACGCGTACAACAGCACAATGCCGTCGTATTGAAGAAAAGCTCGGATCGGAGCTGCTGAACATCGCACGTAATCGCGCGCTGGAAGGCTTCACGCTACCCAAGCTGCTGTGGGTGCAGGAGCATGAGCCAGACGTGCTGGCCCGTGCGGCACATTTTATGCTGCCCAAGGATTATGTGCGCTACTGTCTGACAGGAGAGCTGGCGACGGAGTACTCGGATGCGGCGGGCACGCTGCTGCTGGATATTGCGAACAAGCAGTGGAGCGAAGAGATCGCTGCCGCGTTTGACCTACCGTTGTCGCTGTTCCCGCCGCTGGTGGAATCCTTTGATCAGACGGGTACACTACTGCCGGAGATTGCGGAGCAGAGCGGGCTTTCGCCTGAAACGAAGGTCTTTGCAGGTGGTGCGGACAACGCATGTGGCGCGATTGGCGCTGGCATTTTGAGCGAAGGCCGCACCCTGTGCAGCATCGGCACCTCAGGGGTTGTACTTTCCTATGAGGAACGTAAGGATATTGATGTGCAGGGACGGGCACATTTTTTTAATCATAGTGAGCAGGATGCTTATTATATTATGGGGGTTACGCTCGCGGCCGGATACAGCTTGACCTGGTTTAAGGATACCTTTGCACCAGAGCATTCTTTTGATGCACTGTTGTCAGATGTGAACTCTGTTGAGCCGGGCAGCCAAGGGCTGCTGTTCACGCCTTATATCGTCGGCGAACGTACACCTCATCCGGATGCAACCATTCGAGGCAGCTTTATCGGGATGGATGCGGGGCATAAGCTTGTGCATTTTACACGAGCGGTGCTGGAAGGAATAACGTTTTCGCTCAAGGAATCCATTGATATTCTGAGAGGAACGGGCAAAACGGTGAATGAGGTAATCTCCATCGGCGGCGGTGCGCGTAATGAGGCATGGCTGCAAATGCAGGCAGATATTTTTAACGCGGATATCATCAAGCTGGAAAGCGAACAGGGACCTGCCTTGGGAGCGGCCATGCTGGCTGCTTATGGTAGCGGCTGGTTTGAATCTCTGCAAGCGTGCGCTGAAGCTTTTCTGCGTGAAGCAGCGAGATATTCCCCGAACCCAGAACGTGTGGCACAGTATGAAGGCCTATACGAGCTGTACCGTGAAGTTTACTTGCACACGCGAGAGCTAAGTGAGCATTTGGCAGTATATCGGTGAATACGGTGAGCTTTAAGCGTAAATAAGAAGCGGCTCCGGGTGTAAGAAACCCCCGGAGCCGCTTTTTTCATGTAATGATGAGTTTTTGAATTAAATACTTTTCTTGATTTTCGCATGATCTTCATTCATAGAACTCACGGCACAGCCAGGACATGACTTGCTCGACGAACACCCCGCACAGGCGCCTTGACGGCTTTTTCGTAAAAATCGTACCAACACCCACGCGCTATAACCGAGGATCACCAATAAAATGCTGATATTGATCATGGAATCCACTTCCTTTTATTTACTATAGGGCCTGACTTAACCCCAACCTAATAATCTGCCACATTGATAGATCAAGACAGCGATGATATATGCGACGGTCAATGGATAGATCACAGAAAATGCGGTCCAACGCCACGAAAGGGTTTCTTTACGAATGACCGCTACCGTAGCCAGACACGGAACATACAGCAGAATGAACACCATAAAGCTAAAAGAGGCAAGCGGTGTAAAGGCCTGTCTGACTTGTAGTTCAAGTCCCTGCATATCGGGAACGTGGTAAATAATATTCATCGTTGATACGACAACTTCCTTGGCCATAAAGCCTGTGAGCAGGGAAGCTCCTGCTTGCCAGGTGCCAAAACCGAGAGGGGCCAGTAATGGAGCGAACCAACCCCCAACGGTGGCAAGCAGGCTGTCATTCATTTCTGCCCCGAAGCCCTGCGGACCGAAATTGGACAAGAGCCAGATGCCAACGGAACCTGCAAGAATAATGGTTCCGGCTTTACGGACGAAGCCTTTGACCTTCTCCCATGTGATGCGGAATAGTGTAAGAGCCTGCGGCACTCGATAGGGAGGAAGTTCCACGATGAAGAGGGAGGGCTCACCCGACAAAATGGATACTTTGGAAAAAATTTTGGCAAGTATAAGTGAAACGATGATTCCTAACACATACATCAGCATGATGATGCTTGCCGCATGTGTTGGGAAAAACACACCCGCAAACAACGCATATACCGGCAGGCGGGCTGAACACGACATAAAGGGCACCAGCAATGTGGTAATGAGGCGTTCTCTGGGCTGTTCAATGGTGCGTGCCGCCATAATCGCAGGGACATTGCAGCCAAATCCGATGATGAAGGGAATGAAGCTTTTCCCGTTCAAGCCAACGGCTTGCATCAGGCGATCCATGAGTATCGTGACCCGTGCCATATAACCAGAGTCTTCGATCACTGAAATTATCAGAAATAAAATAGCAATTTGAGGCAGAAAAACAAGCACACCCCCGACTCCAGCCACGATGCCGTCCACGACTAGACTTTGCGTAAAAGCAGACGCGTTCAAGTGAACGAGTAACTCAGAAATCCAAGTGCTGAGTGTCCCTGAAAAAAATCCATCCAGCATATCTGAAAGGATCGTACCCGCCCAATCGAAGGTGAACTTGAAGGTAGCGTACATCAACAGCAAAAAGATCGGAATCCCCAGATATCGGTGAGTTAATAGTGAATCCAGCCTATCCGTCAAGCTGTGCGGTCTGAGTTTGGAGGTGTCGAGTGCCTTGGTGCACAGATCAGCAATCCATGCTGTTCGTACAGAACGAATATGCTGAGCAGGGGTGATGGCATGACCTTCACCGAGAAGTTCTTCCTCGCAACGGTGGATGCGTGCAGTTACTTGTTCACGCTGTACCTCATTCGTCATCCATTCCATGACGACAGGATTGCCTTCCAGACATTGCAGTGCGGCCCACCGCAGTTGCGGCACAGGTGCATTTGGCAGCAAGTCGCAAATATCGGTAATAGCAGCTTCAACGGTAGGGCCGTAGTCCAATTGAAAAGCATTGGATGTACGTCTTACCTCCCGAAGAGAAGCGAGCATTTGCTTACTTCCACTGCCTGTACGCGCCACCATAGGAATGATGGGAACGTTCAATTGATCGGCTAACAATTCCTTGTTTACACGAAGACCCGTGGCATCGGCTACGTCAGTCATGTTTAAGCCAAGTACAAGCGGACGGCCATACTCCAGTAGTTGTACGGTCAGATAGAGATTACGCTGGAGCTGGGAGGCATCCACAATGTTGATCAGGGCCGTAGGAGGTTCTTCCAGCAAATATCGAGTTGCGACACCTTCATCCAGCGAAAGAGGGAGTAAAGAGTAGGCGCCCGGCAAATCCACCAATACGGCAGACTTGTCACGCAGGATTCCTGTTTTCTTTTCCACTGTGACGCCGGACCAGTTTCCTACTTCTGCATACGTACGAGTCAGCTTGTTAAATAATGAGGTTTTTCCTGTGTTGGGATTACCGAATAGAGCGATCATGTCCATGTTGGAACAACCTCCAGTTGTTTCACCTGATTTTGGCGAAGGCCGACCAGCTGGCCGTTGCATTCAATGACAATAGGACCGCCCAATAAACTGATTTTTTTTAACCGTATGATGGAACCTTCGTTAATGCCCATGTCTGTTAAGCGGCGGCGCAATGAGGGATGAAGAGGGGCGAGAGATTGCAAACGCACAGTCTGACCCAGTGGCGTACGAAGGAGTGAGATACATTCTGGCATGGTGCTCAGCCTTTCTGATCTAGAATGAGAATCAATATCATTTACTTCCGATGCCAGTACCATATCATGAGGAAGTCTAGATTGCTGTGATAAAACTCTCTACGAACGACATGTCTGCTCATTATCCGATCTGTTATATAGCCGAGTATGATGTCACAACCTGTCTTGAACTGCACCCTTACTCGTCTGCAACCGACAAAACTAGAGCGTTTGGGGCAACTGTTTTTATGGTAAGATATAGCTGTTTACAACTATGCTAAGAAGGGCAGGAACGCTCTGTATGAACAGAAAAATCGGGGTTAGGCTTGTAAAATGTCTGGTTGCGGGTGCAGCGCTGGCTGTGTTGCTGCCGCAGGCTGTGGAGTGGGGCAGCAATGTGTATGCGACGTCGGTTAAGCCGGCTCCATCCGTATCATCGCAGCAGCTTCAGAACAAGCTTTTACAGGCAATGGCTACGCGGAGTGAAACGCTGACCTTTACATATCAAGGGCGAGTGAACGGTCTCAAGCAGCAATTACAGACGGCCATCCAACAGGCCATGGAGAGCGATCCGTATGTGAATTATACGATCAAAAGCTACGCATTCAGCTATACAGGTACAACGACCTCCGCTCAGGTTACGATTCGTCTAAGCTACCGGGAGACGAAGGAACAGACAGCATATGTGGATAGCACAGTTAAAGCGGTGCTGGGGGATATTATTACGAAGGGAATGACGGATCATGAGAAGGTAAAGGCCATTCATGATTGGATCGTCGTTCGCCTGAAGTATGATGAAGCACAGCAAAAGTACACAGCCTATGATGGCCTGAAAACGGGAAGCACGGTCTGTCAGGGTTATTCACTGCTGGCCTATAAAATGCTGGAACGTGCAGGCATTACGAACCGGATTGTGGAAGGAAGAGCAGGGGGCCAGCTGCATGCATGGAATCTGGTTTTATTAGATGGTCGATGGTATCACATGGATACGACATGGGATGATCCAACCCCGGATCGCGCGAACGAGGTAAGCACTTCATATTATCTGCTGACGGATACCGAAATGCGGCGGGATCACTCCTGGGTTAAGCCTTATCCTCAAGCGAATACATCGTATCGGGAAACCTTATCAGCACTGGTAACTGCCGGAGGATCAAAGGCTGCTGTGTATCAAAAACTGTACAATACCCTCGAATATCCGCTGCAAGACGGCAAGGGTCTGGTTAAATCATCTGCCGACATTAAGGAACAGGTACGTAAGATTGTAAATAAGGGAGGGATGACACTTACCTTTGCCTATCAGGGAACGGAGCGAAGTCTCAAGGAGGATTTACAATCCTTATATCAACTCGGTTTGAAATCCATTTCCTATCAGATTACGGATCTAGGAAGTACCGGCAATCTTCGTGTAACCCTGAAATGGACCTGATCATCTTGCTGTAAAAAGCTACATTAACAAAGGAGTATTTTATTTATATGCACAAGCGTTCCTTTACCTATTTGCTTGGCACGCAGACCATGTCTAATGCGGCCGACATTCTTTACATTATGGCACTTGTGTCTCTGGTTTTTCATGAAACGGACTCCATCTTCTCTTCGGTGCTCGTTCCGTTGCTGCGAATGGGAGCACAGATGATCAGCGGCTTTTTAGCACCGCTCATTTTGGCCCGATTCCAGCTTCCTTTTATTTTATTCGTTTCTCAGTTCGGACAACTGGTTTTCTTCGCTGTTCTGCTGGGCCACTTGTGGTCAGCGGGTACGGAGCCGATATGGGTGATTGTGTTTACGTTGGTAGCAGCCATGTCCTTTCTGGACGGCTGGACCACGCCTGCGCGTAATGCGCTGATTCCTCGCCTTGCGTCCGGGGAAGGACTCATGCGGGCAAACAGTCTGGTATCGGTCAGCGATCAGACGGTGCAATTAGCGGGGTGGGGGCTTAGTGGTGTGCTCGTAGCCATGCTAGGCTCGGAAAAAACACTGCTAGTGGCTGGCGGACTCTATATGGTAGCAATGATCTTCACCAGCTTGATTCGAGATCCATTAGAGGGTAAAGCCCATTATTTACTGCAACCTGGAACAAGGGTGCGAGGTGGAGATGTTTCGGTTTCCGAAACTGGTACTGAGCCCGGACAAGGGCATCATGACTTGCCTCCTGCACAGTTGGAAGATACACTGTATGGGCCGGAATCAGAGAGCCATGCACTACCTCCCAAACGTAAAAAGGAAATACTTCGTGAAGGCTGGAGCCTTATCGGAGCCAGTCGCAGACTGAAAGCTCTTATTTTTATGGATATGATTGACCTTCTAGGGGGTTCGGTTTGGGTAGGCGCGTTCACGCTTGCTTTCGCCCAGCAGGTTTTGCACAAGAGCGAGGCATGGTGGGGATACATCAATGCAGCGTATTTTGCAGGAGCGATTGGCGGCGGCATCGTTGTCCTCGCCTGCGTCAAGCATTTGCAGCGCAGGCTGCTGCCCGCCATGTTGGCGGGGATGGCAGGCTACGGGCTGCTGACAGCATGGTATGCACTGAACACATTACCGCCACTGACGCTGCTTATCGTGTTGCTGATGGGACTACCTGCGGAAATGTCCGTCGTATCCCGCCGCACGATGATGCAAATGAGTGTGTCCGTACAAGATTTGCCCAAGGTGCTGTCTGCCCAGGCCACACTGACAAGTTTGACCTTTTGTATTTCGCTCCTGTTAATGGGCTGGATTGCAGATCATCTAGGCATCGTTAATTTGTACTTGTTTTCTGCAGTGCTGACGCTGATTGCTGTTATATACGGTGTTTTTAGTCGTCGTGCCTTATCCATGTCTTTGTCAGCTTCATTGGAACCTTCCTCCAAATAAACAGAAAAAGCCCGTCTCCGGGCATATACAGGTGAAAATGCGGATAAACGGTCTTGGACCAGGCTTACCAGCGTGTTTTCCCTGATATGTGGAGACGGGCTTTTTTTACTGTTTTCTATTATTTATCCGAAGAAGCATCTGGACTCAAATCACATTCTTTTAACGGAACGATTTTAGTACGTTTGATCCATTTGTAGCCGAGCCATAGCAGAAGGAACAGCGGCACACTCATATACGTAGCGATCATCGTTTTCCAGTCAATCTCCTGTCCGGTGAAGGCATCCGCCCCTTGCCCGATAATGACAATGATACACAGAGCGAAGGCAAACAACGGCCCAAACGGGAACCAGCGGGCTTTGTATGGAAGCTCACTCAGACTGTGGCCCTGTGCAGTAAAGGCACGGCGGAAACGATAATGGCTGACTGCAATCCCGACCCACGTAATAAACCCACACATTCCAGAAGCATTCAGCAGCCAGTTATAGACTACACCGTCTCCATACAGGGAGGCGAGAAAGGCTAGCATACCGACAGCGGTCGTGATCAGTAGCGCATTCATAGGAATGCCGCGTCTATTGATACGTCCGAGGAAACGCGGGGCTTTACCTTCCCGTGCCAAAGCGTATAGTACCCGAGTTGCCGCGTACATACCCGAGTTACCTGCCGATAATACGGAAGTCAAAATAACGGCGTTCATAACAGAAGCAGCAATCGCAAGCCCTGCTTTTTCAAATACGAGCGTGAACGGGCTGACCCCGATGTCACTGATATCTCCCCGCAGCAGATTTGGATTGGTGTATGGAATGATCAATCCAATCACGAGAATCGCGAGAATATAAAAGAACAGGATGCGCCAAAAGATTTGACGGATGGCGCGCGGCACATTTTCACGCGGATTTTCGCTCTCTCCAGCGGCTACCCCAATCAGCTCCGTTCCCTGAAAGGAAAAGCCCGCTGCCATGAATACGCCCAATACAGCAAAGAATCCGCCATGGAACGGGGCGTCTCCTACCGTGAAGTTGGCAAAGCCGACCGCAGGGCCACCCATAATACCGAAGATCATCAGTACACCTACGGTCAAAAAGATGACCACGGTCACAATTTTAATCATGGCGAACCAGTATTCAGACTCACCGTAGCCTTTGACTGTCAATGCGTTCAACGCGAAGATTACGGCTAGGAATAACAGACTCCACCAGGCAGAGTGGCTTTCCGGGAACCAATATTTGATGAGCACGGTCGCTGCTGCTAATTCGGCAGCAATCGTCACCGCCCAGTTGTACCAGAAGTTCCAGCCCATGGCGAAACCAAAAGCCGGATCGACGAAGCGACCTGCATAGGTGTTAAAAGAGCCGGATTCAGGCATAAATGTAGCCAACTCACCGAGGCTGGTCATAAGGAAGTAGACCATGAGGCCAACTGCTGCATAAGCCAGCAGCGCACCGCCGGGTCCAGCTTCGGCAACCGCGCCTCCACTGGCGAGGAACAGGCCCGTACCGATAGAGCCGCCGAGGGCGATCATCGTCATATGGCGGGCTTTGAGACTTTTACGCAAGGTTGCGTCAGGTGTTGCTTTGTGTTGCACGTTTAAACACTCCTTCATGAAATTGTATTTCATGTCAGGGCAAGAGCCAGAAGGAGGGGGAGTATATAAATCAAAAAACCGCAGGGAATACGCCTGCGGTTTTGTCTATGCATTCCGCACCATACCTTCTTCTATAACAAGATAGCTCAACACACGTGTCTGTGTTAGGACAGCGTGTGACAGTTCTGCTCCTTTCGGTTAGCAGCCCCAGCATTCGGAGTATTTACAAAGAGTCAGCTCCGCATACTTCGGCGGGTGTACCTTTCCACTGGAATCTCAGACGGCTCTTATCGTCTCCTCCGGTGTACTGATTACATCCGCGACCTCTACCTCATCATAAAACAGGGTTGATGAGGTGTATGACATGATATTTTATTGTATAGCGAACTACAGTATATCGTACCTGTACATCTTCTGACAATCGACAATTTTTTGAAAATCACTCGTAGAATCTAAAATTAAGAGTTCCGCTTGGCCATCTGCTGCCAAACTGTGCCCGCGGCTTGTTCGCCTGATTCGATGCGTTCCAGCGCCATTTTAGCCTGCAGACTAACCTCGAATTCGGGATCATCGACAGCCTTCTCCAGCGCATCACGTGCATCCTCGGTTCCAACCTCGTATAAAAAACGTGCCGCCCGCCAGCGCACCAACTTGCTGCTATCCGACAGGGCTCCGATCATTGCGCTGGTAGCGACCGGGTCGCCGATGTCTGACAACGTGTCGCCTGCGGTGCGGCGTACTGCCGCCGAAGGATCGCGTAGCGCCTCGGCTAGCAGATCCATCGCCTCCGGTGAGCGAATATCGCCCAGATAGACGACGCCCAGCCGCCGCAGCTGCATTTTATCGTCATGCAGCGCTTGCCGGATAAGCGGCAAATGCTCAGGCGTCGGCTCCAGCCGATCCAGCGCAGCGTAGCGTGTGCGCCAATCCTCGTGCTGCAGGGCCTTCTCCAGCTCGGCATCGCTCCACTCGCGGCGCTCCTCCACGAATTCGCTGTTGTTTGCGCCGTGGGCAATCGCCTGTTGGATAATCTGCTCCAGCCGCTCTTGCGGAAAGGCTGCCTCCAATTCCTGCTCGACCTCGCGTGCAATGTCCGGCAGTTCACCGTAGCGGACGCCGTAATCGCTCAGCTTGCGTTCCTTGATCAGCGTTGCACTCGCTACACGGGTAACGGCCTGCACGAAGCGGTCGGACAAGGAAATTCGTTCCTCCTGCTGCCCCGCCTTGACTCGAATTTGCATTGGAATACCACGGAAAAATTGCACAAAGACCTGTGCCTCGCCAAATGCTTCTCCAGAGGTTTCCTCTGGCAAATCCCAATTGGCGTCAGCGCCTTCCTCGCCTAGCCGATCCCGGACTTGACCCAGAATGGTTGACCAATCTGCATTCCCTTTGCGGTCAAGGGCTACAAAGTCAGTCGTATGAAACACACTTTTGACCCCTTCAATGCCCAGCATGCGCCGGATAAATGGGGGAGCGGAACGCTCATTGTCCCGTGTATATGTTCTGCGGATACCCGCTTCCAGTCGCTCATCCAGATGCAGCATCATGGTGTTCGGACTGGGAGTTGGCTCGATAGATGTTATTTTCATAGCTCAGTACAGCCTCCTGTTCAAAAGTTCTCCATATATAGCTTATCTGTATTGTAACTCATTCTGCGAATGTCTCCAAAGATAAGTTCGTGTATACAGGAAAAACACAATGACATATCTCACACTAATTCGGGTAAACTTGTCTGATGAATATGGAGTTTTTTAATAAAAACAGGATGCTATATAAGCCAAACTCGAAAAATGAACATGAAAACGGAGTAGGCGGAATGGTGCTATCCAAGCGTAGCGGTGGCGATGGGAAGTACCATCCGACTACGCAGTGGCACTATAGGTAGCTTTTAAGTTCGGTTTATAGTTTGATGCTGTACTATGCATCCCGCTTCAGCGGATCGTTCTGGTGGCTGCGAATGAGCACGGAGGCGATAAAGCCCACAGACAGAACAGCTGCCAGCATCATAAATGTAGTTGTCTGATTACTGCCATTTCCCATCAAACGAATGGAAAGCGTAGGGGCTAGACTCGTACCGGCAAACAGGACGAAGGTATACAGTGAGACGGCTATAGCCCTTGCTGCACCGCCGAGCTGGCCGACGATTGCTATAAGTGAAGGGACACTCAGGGCAATGCCGCTGACAAAACATACACTCAATACTACGATAGCTATCAGAGAATGCGTCATTCCCATTAGTGCCAAACTGAGGATAGCAAGAATAAGGGCTGTACGTAATATAATATGCACACCGAATTTCTCGCCCAGCTTTCCGGCGAATGGTGAAAGAAGCATGCCGATGATACCAGCGGATCTGACATAAAGCATCTGTCGGCTATTCAGGCCAAATTCAGGGCCGCTAAGATAGCTACCCAAAACCGTATACATGCTCACAAAGGACATCAGGAGAACAAAAGCGACCGTGTAGGTTAACCATAAAGGATACGAGCGCAGGACGGTCCCTAATTGACTGAAAGCTGACCAAATGCGAATACCTCGTTGAGGGGAAGGGGTTTTAGGTAGGAAAAAAAGGACGATTAGGAAGGTAATTGCATACAAAACGCCTAGCATCCGAAATACCGTATTCCATCCCATTTGTTCGCTGATGACAATACTAAATACCTGTCCAGCAATGCCCGCTACTAGAAAACCGGTGCTGATAAAGCCGATAGCTGTTACCCGTTTTTCGGCCGGAAACATATCGACGGCGTATGCGAGAGCAACGGGAGAAAAGGTGGCTGCAGCCAAACCTTGAAGCAAGCGCAGTATAACCAATACAGAATACTGACTGGTTAAACTGATGGACAAAGAAATAATCGTTAGCGCGAGCAGTCCGGTGACGATAACCTGCTTTCGTCCAAAGCGGTCAGACAATCCACCATAAACAAGACATCCTGCCGCAAAGCCTAAGGAAAAGATACTGCCCGGCAGGGCTGCTTCAGCAAGCGTTTTTCCAAATACTTTAGCAAAGAAAGGGAGCAAAGGGATCGTCACATACAGGCTGGACATGACGACAACCGCCGACCAACATAGGATTACAGTCATCCATGCATAAGGGAGAGCAACATTTCCTTTCTGTATAACGGTATGATGGGTTCGTAATTTACTCATTAATTAAACACTCCTTAATCATAAAATAAGCAGCTTGTTAATACAAACAATTGAATATATTAGATAACCTAATTATATGTTTAAAAAAATTTATCTGCCCACCCCCAGTCTGCCTTCCATATAATGATGGATTTTTTCTATAATCCGTGAAAAAACGACCTGCTCCTCAGGCTCCAAAATACTCGCTAGTGAAGCACAGGAAGACCAAAAAACAGGGAGCACCTGCTGTACAAGATGAGAACCCGCTTCTGTAATGCGTACATGAATTTTACGTCGATCTGTAGAATTATGTTCTCTGATAATCCATCCTCGTTGCTCTGTCCAGTCCAGGAGGGATGTAACAGATGCACGCCGGATTCCTAGACGGTCGGCAATCATAGAGGGGCTCATCTGAGCCTGAGATTGGTGCAGTGTCAACAGCAACAACAGATCGAGCTTACTCTCTGTGAGGCCGTAAGCAGATAGATCTAGATCGATCGCGTCGAGCACGTTATCGCTCGTCCATAGCAAGAAGAGACCCATGCGGGCAAGTTTTCGATCCGTTCCTGCAAGGGCAGTTTGATCCATTAACTCCAGATAAGGTTCTGGACCCAGACGGGGAAGAGGTTGCTGGACGGTGTCCCGCTTACTTTGTTTTGGTGGCATACATTCACTCTTTTCATATAATTAGGTTATCTAACTATATATCAATATAGCGTATTGAAATGCATAAAACAATATCTAAAAAGAAATACTGCTACATTCAATGCAGAAGCAGGGTTAAAACTCGATAGAATGAACCAAACTGTGAATAGGTTACCAAAATGCGCCAATAGATAAGTGAAGGAGGCGTTCCTATGTTCCGCAAGCAGGAAAGAACGCTCATTATTGTATGTATAGTAATTGCGGCCATCATGCTATATGCCGTAATTAAAAGCATAGCTCGCTTGACTCCTTAGTTGGTAATCCAGAGTGATCTGCGATGTTTAAAATGTGAAATGAAGGAGTGAAACCCATTTGTCTTCACTGGACCCTGTATTGCTAAGCCGGATGCTGACCGGAATTACCCTGTTTGTTCATATCGTATTTGCATCCATCGGCGTCGGCGTACCCTTAATGATTGCACTAGCAGAATGGCGCGGGCTGCGAACTGGTGATCCGCATTATACACTGCTGGCCCGACGGTGGGCACGAGGGTTTGTCATTACCGTTGCCGTGGGTGTCGTTACAGGCACCTCCATTGGTCTGCAGCTCAGCTTGCTTTGGCCCACCTTTATGCGGGTGGCTGGACAAGCGATTGCGCTGCCCCTGTTTTTGGAGACGTTTGCTTTTTTCATCGAAGCTATATTCCTGGGCATCTACTTGTATACCTGGGATCGGTTTAAAAGCAAATATTTTCACCTAATGCTGCTCATCCCGGTAGCGATTGCCTCGTCTGCCTCAGCGGTTTTTATTACGACTGTGAACTCGTTCATGAACCAACCTCAAGGCTTTACACTCAAAAATGGAGTCATGACAAATATTCATCCCATCGAGGCTATGCTAAATCCGGCTACGCCAACCAAAGTGTCCCATGTATTGGCTTCTTCGTATACATTGAGCGCTGGTGTGCTGATGGGGCTGGCTGCTTACAGCATGCTGCGAGGGCGTAATCACCCTTATTTTAAAAAGGCGCTAAAGCTGACGGCCATCTGTACCATTGTGTTTGCCATCAGCACCGTGATGATTGGAGACGCATCCGGTAAATTTCTGGCCAAATATCAGCCGGAGAAGCTGGCTGCCGCCGAATGGCATTTTGATACGATGACGCACGCCCCCTTCGTATATGGCGGATACATGGATAAGAACGGTGAAATCAAATATGCCTTGAAAGTGCCTTATGCACTTAGTGTGTTGGCTGGTAATTTGCCCAGTACGGAGGTTAAGGGATTAAATGACTATCCGGTGGAGGAGCGTCCGCCGCTGTCTATTCATTATATGTTTGACCTCAAGATCACCACAGGAGTGCTGATTCTCGTCATCCCACTGCTGTATCTGATCCGTAAGCGTTTGCCAGGCCGCAAACCGTACCCCAGATGGCTACTGTTGGCGCTCATTCTGGTGGGGCCGATGGCGATGGTAGCTATTGAACTCGGATGGATGTTTGCGGAGGTCGGTAGACAGCCGTGGATTTTACGCGGATATATGAAAGTGTCCGAAGCAGCAACCACTTCTACGAGTGTCGGGTGGATGCTGGTGTTGTTTGTTATTTTGTATCTGGTGTTGTGTTTCTCGGCCATTAAGGTACTCAGCAAGCTATTCCGCAATAAGGATGCGGTGGAAGAGATAAGGCAGCTGGGCCTGGAAGGGGCTGAAGGCAAGTGAGCTATGAAATTGTAGGTATCGCCATTTTGTGGACGTTCCTGTTCGGATATTTGCTTGTGGCATCCATTGATTTTGGTGCAGGTTTTTTCAGCTTTTACAGTGTGTTAACAGGCCACCAGAACAAAATCCACAATATTATTCAACGGTATCTATCCCCGGTGTGGGAGGTAACAAACGTATTTCTCATCTTTTTTGTGGTGGGATTAAACGGGTTCTTCCCGGATGCGGCATATTACTATGGCACGGCGTTACTCGTTCCCGGCAGTATTGCGATTGTGCTTCTCGCCATCCGGGGAGTGTATTATGCGTACAATACGTATGGGCATTCTGGTAAAAATAATATCGTCTACATGGCGTTATACGGTGCGACAGGGTTGCTGATTCCGGCGGCACTGTCCACAGTTCTCGCTATTTCGGAGGGCGGCATTATTGTGGAAAACAGTACAGGTGTACACCTGCAATGGGGTCAGCTATTAAGTAAT
Organism: Paenibacillus sp. FSL H7-0703; assembly: GCF_038003485.1. Taxonomy (NCBI): domain Bacteria; kingdom Bacillati; phylum Bacillota; class Bacilli; order Caryophanales; family Paenibacillaceae; genus Paenibacillus; species Paenibacillus sp. FSL H7-0703. The sequence goes on from NZ_JBBOPF010000001.1 coordinate 4,295,290, forward strand.
CCCTACACGTGGGCGGTTATTATTCTGGCGCTGGTGAGCGTGCTGTATATCTCGGCGATGTTTTTGGCCTATTATGCCAAAAGGGCGGGAGACAAGGTCGCTTTTGAAATTGTACGGGGATATGCGCTGCTTTGGAGCGGTCCAACGATTGTTGCGAGTCTGCTCGCATTTTTTCAGATTAACAAACAAAATCCAGATCATTTTACCAATATGCTGAACATAGCCTGGATGTTTGTTGCATCCTTCATATGCTTCGCGGGAGCAGTTTATCTGGTATGGCAGCGGCGGCATCTGGGGGTTTCATTTATATTGGTGATGCTGCAATTTGCATTTGCCTGGTATGGCTACGGCCGCTCGCATCTCCCGTATGTTCTGTATCCCTACATTAATGTCTACGACAGCTTTACAAATTCTACGATGGCGTATGCGTTGATTACGGCGTTTGTTGCGGGTCTGCTGGTGCTGATCCCTTCGCTGATTCTGATATTAAGATTGTTTCTATTCGATGCAAAATATGTGCGCGGACATGAAGGGAAGAAAGGGTGAGTTAGAGTGGCTGCTTTCGAGCATTTTACGATTATGTACGAGTCACCTATCATTATTGTCGTGGCGATTGTGTTTTTGTTTATTTATTCGGCACGCTTTAAAAATCCACAGGACTGACAACTACAGGTGGAACAGGCCTTCCTGATTGATGCGGGAGGTCTGTTTTTGCTGTATTATCGCAGAATTTCCTTTACAGACGTGATTGAATTATACTTTACATATATCAGGATGTTGCATCATTTCATGTTCACACTCGAGTGACAATATATAGTTAAATGGAACCGCTGTGTTTTTTGGAGAACGGGTTCATCAGGGAGGGAGCTGCATCATGCCCAAAGTGCGTTTTAACAATATGGATCATGTAAATACCGATAAAACAATCAAGCAATTCAGACAATGGAGGCAAGAGCGACGCAGCAAAATAAAGGATTATACGTTCGTTGTGCCAAACCATCCCCCGGAGCTGGAGTTCCTGCATAGCAATCGGGAGATGGCGACAGCGACCTGGGTGGGACATTCCACCTTTTTCATCCAGTATCTTGGGCTGAATATCGTCACCGATCCGGTATGGGCAGAGCGTATGGCTTTTGATAAAAGGTTGGCTCCGCCTGGCATTCGTATTCAGGATGTACCACCACTGGACATCATTCTGCTGTCTCATTCACATTATGATCATTTACATTTAGAATCGTTGCGGAAATTATATCGTGCAGATACGCTGATGCTCGTACCTTCGGGGTTAAAGGCGAAAATGATCCGCAAAGGTTTTCGAAACTGTCATGAGCTGCAATGGTGGGAGCATTTTACGGTAGGAGGGGTACGCTTCACATTTGTTCCAGCCCAGCATTGGACACGACGCACGCCGTTTGATACCAATACTTCACATTGGGGGGGATACGTTCTGCAAAATGAGCAGCAGGTGATTGGCTCTGCCACGTCCGTCACGGAATCCCATCCTCATTCGAATACAGATTCAGAGCATACACCGACGTTGTATTTTGTGGGAGACACTGGATATTTTCGTGGGTTTAAGGAGATTGGCGAGCGCTTTGCCATTGACCTGACCTTTATGCCGATTGGTGCGTATGAACCGGAATGGTTCATGACCTCGCAGCACGTGACACCGGAGGAGGCATTGCAAGGGTTTGTAGATTGCGGCGCAGATCAGATGATTCCGATGCACTACGGAGCCTTCAAGCTGGCGGATGATACGCCAAGAGAGGCGCTGGATCGTCTCGAAGCGGAGCGTGAGCGTATGGGTATTGCGAAGGAACGCATTCATGTTCTGGGGCACGGAGAGACGCTGAAAATTGGACGTCGCTGCTCAACTACAATCTGAGGAATTCGACATAATCCTTATATAAGAGGATTTTGCAAAAATCCAATAAGCGACTTCCAATGAATAAGATATAGATCGAAATGTTTTAGTTCGTCTATATCTTGTACTTCGGAGCGACTGGAATCGAATTTTGCAAAATCCTGATAAAAAAAGCGACTCTGCGGACAATTAATTTTGCCTGCCAAGCCGCTTTTTTTGGTTTTTAGCTATAATGCAGGATTAAACTGCTTCGGAATCACTCGCCAAAGAGGAATCGCTGTTGGCGATGGGATGACGAACGATTTTAACTTCATAGAACGTGATTTTATTTTCAATAATATAGTCCGGAATTTGACGGTGGCTATGGGATTCGCGGAATGCTTCGCTTTTCGTCCAGCCTTGGAAGTTCTCCTTTTCTTTCCAGCGTGTACTGATCGTTACTTCCTCATAATCCTTCGTGTTTTCAGTCAGCAGCACTTCCAGACCGAGAAAACCTTCCATTTTTTCAACTTTTCCTTCTTTGTTAAATCTTTCGATGAGTAGATGTGCATTGCCCGGTGTGATTTTAGATGTATTTGTAACGATAACCATATTAAATTCCTCCTGAATGATGTGGTATGGTCGGTATAATAACCGGATAGCCATTCTCAAATTTGATGGTAGCGTTCATTTCATAAATGTCGCGAAGAAAAGCAGACGTCAAAATCTCACGGGGTTCGCCGGCAACGGCGATTCGTCCCTTTTTAAGCGCAATCATATGATGACAATAGGCCGCAGCTTGCTGCAAATCATGCAGTACCATAACAATCGTCAAGCTGGACTCGTGATTGATACGCCGCAGCATATCCATAACTTCAAATTGGTGGGCGATATCCAGAAAAGTGGTCGGTTCATCGAGCAAAAGAATATCCGTTTGTTGGGCCAAGGCCATTGCAATTCGTGCTTTTTGTTGTTCACCTCCCGATAGAGTATGGAACATCCGATCTGCATAGGGCTGGATGCCCGTGATCTTCATGACATGGTCCACGATTTGCTGGTCCTGTCCGGTATGGCGTACCCTCAAGCCCTTGGCATGAGGAGATCTTCCGTAAGCGACCAGCTCGCGGACCGTCAATAACGGCAGCATATCCTTCATTTGCGGTAGCATTGTAATCGTCTGGGCAAAATCACGCCGCTTGTATTCCTGCACGGGCTTGCCGAGGACGGAAACCTGACCCTGATCCTGCTTGAGCAACCGGGTCATAATCCGCAAAAGCGTGGACTTGCCTGAACCGTTCGGTCCGACGATCGCAGTGAGCTGACCAGCGGGCAAGGTGATATTCACATCGTCCAGCTTGAAATACCCATGTTGTAAGGAGATATGCTCACCCTGAATGGCTGTCATCCGAAACTCCCCCGTTTCTTGAGCAGGATTAAGAAGAACGGTGCCCCGATGACGGCCAGCAAAATACCTACAGGCAGTTCAATCGGGTCAAACCAGGATCGTGCCACCGTATCTGCGAGAACAACCAGCGTTCCGCCGCCCACAATGGAAAGGGGAAGGAGGAAACGATAATCTTCCCCGATCAGCAGTCGTATGACGTGGGGAACAACCAGTCCTACAAAGCCGATCAACCCGGCTACACTGACTGCTGTACCGGCAAGCAGGGCAGAAAGCAGGATAATGAGCATACGTTGAAGCTCCACTCGCTGGCCCAGCAGCTGTGCTGAATCGTCGCCCAGCAGCAGTAAATTAGCAGGTTTAATCGCAAAGAAAGAGGCGATTAATCCAATGATGGCGTAAGGCGCCATGAACTCCAGATGATGCCAGCTTCTTCCGTTTAATCCGCCGGATAGCCAAGGAAGAACGGCCTGTACGCGGTCGCTGTACATGACCATTACGCCGTTGGTGAGTGCGCCCAGCAGCGCGTTGATCGCAACGCCAGCCAGCACAATTTTAACAGGCGATGCCCCTCGGTCCCAAGCCAGCAGATAAATGACGATTGCGCTCAGAAAGGCTCCCAAAAAGGCGGTTATCGGAAGAAGGTAGCTGAGCTGTGGAAGCATCACCATCGTAATGACGGCGGCAAGTCCACCTCCAGCCGATACACCAATAATGCCAGGGTCAGCCAATGGATTTTTCATCACACCTTGAAGAAGTGCTCCGGAAGCTGCAAGACAAGCTCCCACCAGTAAACCTACTAATACTCTAGGTAGCCGGAGATCCATCAGGATCGTGCGATATGTAGATTCATCATTATGTAGCAAAACATGATAGATTTCTTGAAGTGGAATCGACACCGAACCGTAGGCCAGACCGTACACAGAGACGGCCAGCAGTAGAATCGGAAGGGTAATCCAGGCGATGGTGCGTCTTCTGGCGCGCTGTAGTTTGTTCATCTCCATCGCCTATTTCGCCGGATACAGCTTTTGATGCATCAAATCCAGCGCTTTAGTGACACGTGTGCCCGGATTCGTACCGAACAGATCTGAAGGTAAAACCTCGACCTGATTATTTTTGACTGCTCGGATTCCGTTCCAAGCTGCATTTTCCTGCATTTCTTTTATAAATGCAGCTTTAACATCTTCCGTATTGCCATGAGTCATGATGAAGATGTAGTCAGGGTCAGCCTGTATGATGCGTTCTGTGTTCAGCTGCGCATATTGCGGGAAATTTTGCAGGCCCGGAAAATCAGCGGCGATGTTAGAGCCACCCGCAGCTTCCAGAATGTTTCCACTCAATGAATTCGGCAGTGCAGCCATGTACGTGGCCGGGGCTCCGTAGACGAGCAACACCTTCGGTTTGGAGGCAGAAGCGGTTTCCTTTTGCAGCTTGGTTACTTTTCGGTCAATTTGCTGGTTCAGCTTCACGGCCTGAGCCTGCTTTTGCAGTAATTGCCCGAACAGCGTAATTTGCGACTGAATATCGTGAACTGAATTGGCTCCTGTCAGCAGCAGCTGTGAACCGACTCCTTCAATGGCTGGAATGTCTTTTTCATTCATAGGATAATTGCCTAGCACGACATCCGGTTTGAGCATCGTAATTTTCTCCAGATCGACTTCATGAGTGGAGCCTATTTGCTGGACGTTCTCAGCAGCAGGTACGACGGCAGGTCCATTGGAGTTGGGCCTGCCCACGGCACTTCCACCCAATGCGTATATGATATCCAGATCGCCATTGCTGAGCGCAATGATATGTTGTGGGACCTTTTGAAACGCCAACGTCCGTTTTGAAAAATCAGTAACTTGAATCGCCGCACCGCTTGTCGTACCAGAAGTGGCAGATACGGATGCACTGGTTGGTTTATGATCTGCGGTCGAGGCACCATTACTACATCCGGTAACTGCCAATAAAAGCACTGCGGACGACCACAACATATAAGATTTCATGTTATTCCTCCTGCAATTTTTGAGTTAAACAATAATGATAATCATTTTCAATTATGTATAAGAGAATGATAATGAATATCACTGGGGATTGTCAATTGAAAAAAGCAAATTTTTAAATAAATTTTGAACTAAAAATAAAAGGGCCTATATTCGAATTATAGAAGAAGGAACTACAAATTTTTCTTAAAAAATAGCATATATCAAGGGATTATGTACATGCAAATACATATTGACATTTTCGAAAAGTGTAAGATATATTGGTGATGGGTTTACTTTATTTTGCGAAATTATGGAATAGAGAGGTGGGGAGACAAGCTCGAAAAGAGCTATTTTTTTTAAATTATTAATTGAGAATGATAATCAATTAGTTTATTCTCGTGGGGAGGGACTGCTGTCAAAATGAAGAAGGGGTATTCTGCAATTATTGCTGTGTTTCTGCTGGTGAGTGTGCTGAACTTTTGGCCAACTTCGTCATCTGTAGTAGCCGCTGCGGCTTCTCCAAAATTGGCGGATGGTACATACACGCTCAAATACAATATTCTCAAGGCAGAAAATGATTCGGTGTCCATGGCTAATGATTATTTTGAAAAACCAGCTAAGTTGTATGTAAAAAAAGGTCAAATGACCATGCAAATTAAGCTGAATCATAGCGAATGGACAACTGGGTTTAAAGTAGATTACAAAGGCAAAATCATCGATACAAAGGTCATCCATAAGGATGCCAAAACCGATACCCGCACCGTACAATTTCCAATTACGAGTGTGAACAGCCCGCTAATCTCTAAAATTCATGTTACTGTCCCTGCGTATAACTACGATCATGATTATACGATCCGCTTCGCTTTTGATTCCAAAAGCGTCAAAAAAATAGCAGCCGTCCAGTCAGCAAAATCAACTAAATCTTCCAAGAAGTAAATTCAAGCCATCTTTATCGTTCATAAAATCAACACAAATTGAAGCATAAAAAATTGAGGAGTGTGTGTAGATATGAATATGGCAATGAATCGCTTTGAGCAATTTTCTTTTAAGAAGGTATTTGTAGCATTGATCATGACAGCGCTTGTTTTTGCACTTGTTGCTCCATTCTCAGCTAAAGCGGCAGCAGCCGACGGCACGTATAACGTAGACTATACCGTTCTGAAGGATCAAACCAATGAAACTTCTCGATTGGATAGCTACCTGACGAAGCCTGCTCAGGTTACGGTAGCTAATGGCAAAAATGTCGTTCGTCTGACTGTGAAAAGCAGCAATCTGATTACAACGTTCAAAGTAGAGCAAAATGGCGTACTGCAAGATGCGACTGTGGTAAGCACAGATACTGCGAACAACACTCGTGTAGTGGAATTCGAAGTTGCTGATCTGAATGCAAAAGTGAATGCTTACGCTGAAATCACAATTCCAGTAATCGGCTACACAGGCAAGTACGATGTACAACTGCAATTCGACGAAATCTAATCCAAAATAAAACGTAAAAGGAGATTAAGAACATGAACATGATTATGAATCGTATGGAAAAATTGTCTTTGAAAAAAGTAATGCTTACTGTACTGATGGCAGCGCTTGTTTTTGTGGTATTAGCTCCATTTTCTGCCAATAAAGCGAACGCGGCTTTGCCTAATGGAACGTATCAATTGCCTTATACCGTTTATAAAGATGGAACGACTCAGCCATCTTACATGGATACAAATGGTTATGTGAAAAAACCAGCCACACTGATTGTTACGAATGGTCAATATAAAGTGAGAGTAGCTATTACCAAAAGTGCTTGGGTTACTGAATTCAAAACTCAACAAAACGGTCAGTATGTGAATGCGACTGTAGTAAGCACATCAGGGGATACAAGAATAGTCGAATTCCCTGTAACTAGCCCGTCTCAAAAATTGAACGTTAAACTGCATGTAAGTGTGCCTGCAGAATACACTGGTGGCATTCCGTACGATCACGACTATGTTGTTCAATTCCAATTCGACGACAGCGATATCTAAGACTTCTTTTTGAAAATATAATTTTGAATTGAATACTCATTTGGAGCTTAGTTTCAAAGCTCCAAATGAGTATATTTTAAGTAGGGGGATACATCACCTTGAAAAGCCGATTTAACAAATTTATAACGACATTTGCTGCTATTCTAATGTTGTTTTCTTTATTTTCACCATACGTAGGAGCAACACCTGAGGGTGAGTCCACTTCGTCGAATTTGCCCGATTTAAGCACTACAGTCACTAGTGCTACTTATGCTACTTATGAGATTCCGGTAGAAGTGCCCAGCACATATGCTGAGCCTACCAATACTGTGACCACTACTGATGCGACCTATGCAGATGGAGAATACCTGATTGATTACAAACCTTTAAGAAAGACAGTCAGCGGTAACACTAGGGATTCAAGCTTCAAAACAAACTATACCTATCCTGGAGATTTGATCATTAAGGATGGAAAATACCATTTTTCATTTAAGTTTGCGGAATCTCAAGGTCTTTCGAAATTTTTAGTTGAACAAAACGGGGAAACAGTTCCCGCAAAAATAGAGGTGGATTCTGGGAAAACTTCCGGGACTGTAAGCTTCGATGTTTATGATTTTCATCAAAATGTAAATACGGAGTTTGGATTTAATAGCAGTTCTCCATGGTATGTAGATACCGATCCAGACCGTTCAGTGAAGGAATGGATTGAGTTTGATCCTTCCAGTTTGAGACTTAAAAACTCAACGGAGAATCCAACGGTTCCACCTGTAACACCACCGGTAACGCCTCCTAATACAGGAGAGAAACTCGCTGATTTGGACTTTACCCTTTTGAAAGATGAAAGCAACGAAAAGTCAATGATGGATGGGTATACGGAGAAACCAGGCTCTCTAATTGAGCGTGGTGGTAAACGATATGTCCAATTTACATTAAAGAACAGTAAGCAGATTGATGGTTTCAAGGTAGAGCAAGATGGAGTGTTAACCGACACCTCTGTTGTAAGTGAAGATCAAACTGCGAATACACGAATGATCGAGTTTGAAGTAAAAGATCTGCCTGCCAAGCTCAACGCATGGGTGAGCATCAACTGGCCTGAGCTGGGCTACGTGAATACTTATAATGTAGATCTTCAGCTGGCTTCTGTACCCGTACCATCAGATTTGGCGGATGGAACGTACTCGATTAACTTTAACGCGCTGCATGCCACAAAAGATCAAGCGTCAGCCATGGCACAATATCTGTTGTCTCCAGCGACTTTGACGGTATCGAAAGGGCAAAAAGAAGTTTCCTTTACCATTAAAGACAGCACCACAGTAACGGAGTTCAAAACAGAACAAAACGGAACGTTAACAGATGCGGATATTGTAAGTGAGGACAAGACAGCCAATACGCGTGTTGTGAAATTCAAAGTAGCGGATTTGGACGCGATTTTAAATGCACAAGTACATGTGAGCACGACCTATCCAGGTGGGGTTTATGAGATGGATCATAAGCTTCGTCTGCAATTTGATAAGAATAGTATTACAGGAAATGGAACCTCTCCAGAAACAAGTTCCAATCTGGATTTCACCCTTTTAAAGGATGGAACCAATGAAAAGTCAATGATGGATGGTTATACAGAGAAACCAGGCGCTTTGATTGAACGTAATGGCAAGAAGTATGTACGTTTTACATTGAAAAACAGTAAGCAAATTGATGGCTTTAAGGTAGAACAAAATGGACTATTAACTAATGTTGCTACAGTAAGTGAAGACAAAACTGCGAATACACGAGTTATTGAATTCGAGGTTAAAGAAATACCTGCTAAGTTAAGCGCATGGGTAAGCATCAACTGGCCTGAGCTGGGCTACGTGCATACTTATAATGTAGATCTTCAGCTGGCTTCTGTACCCGCACCATCAGATTTGGCGGATGGAACGTACTCGATTAACTTTAACGCACTGCATGCCACAAAAGATCAAGCGTCAGCCATGGCACAATATCTGTTGTCTCCAGCGACTTTGACGGTATCGAAAGGGCAAAAAGAAGTTTCCTTCACCATTAAAGACAGCACCACAGTAACGGAGTTCAAAACAGAACAAAACGGAACGTTAACGGATGCGGATATTGTAAGTGAGGACAAGAATGCTAATACACGTGTTGTGAAATTCAAAGTAGCGGATTTGGACGCTATTTTGAATGCACAAGTACATGTGAGCACGACCTATCCAGGTGGGGTTTATGAGATGGATCATAAACTTCGTCTGCAATTTGATAAGAGTAGCATCACTAATGCAACATCCCCGGTTGATCCTGGGACGCCAGGTACGCCTGGAAAAGTTTTAGCTGATGGAACGTATTCGATCCAGTTCAATGCATTGCACGCAACAAAAGATCAAAAATCGGCAATGGCGCAATATTTATTATCTCCGGCAACACTGACGGTATCAAAAGGCAAGTATGAAGCTTCCTTCACGATCAAAGACAGCGCCACAGTGACGGAGTTCAAAACAGAACAAAACGGAACGTTAACAGATGCAGATATCGTAAGCGTGGACAAGAAAGCGGACACACGTGTTGTGAAATTCAAAGTGGCCGATTTGGACGCTATTATGAATGCACAGGTACATGTGAGCACGACCTATCCAGGTGGGGTTTATGAGATGGATCATAAGCTTCGTCTTCAATTTGACCGCAGCAGCATTGCGGTAAAAGGAACAGACGGCGGCACAACTCCCGTGACTGAAAACGGCAGATACAGCATTGATTTCTCTGTACTTAAAAACGGAAGCAATGAAATATCTGTGATGGATGGCTATATGCAGAAACCAGCCACGCTGCTAAGACAGTCCGGTAAAAATGTGATTCAGATCAAAATGGACAAGAGCAGCTGGATCAAAACCTTTAAAGTAAATGGTGCAGAAGCTCCGGTGGTTGAGCAATCGACCTCCGCAGATACAAGAACAGTACAATTTGAAGTGCCAAATCTCTCGGATAAAGTGACAGTGAATACGCATGTGATCGTACCTGGATTGGATTTGGGCGGCATCCCATATGATCACGTATATGATGTGCAATTTCAATTCGAGCCTGCTACTATTCGCAGCTTTGTCGAGCCTTCCTCTACAGGAGCTACAGATCCTATCGTAAAATTGGATTTTGACAAGCTTGTCAATGGGAGATATGCCTTGAAATTCAGCATTCTGTTGTCGGATGGTTCCACAGGAGTGGATTCTCCAGCTCAACGCTTTATCACTAATGAACCAGCGCAATTGGTCGTGGAAGGCGACAAACGGTTTGTAGGTCTGAAGCTGCAAAACAGTAATGAAGTGAAGGCGTTGCGCATTTGGGACAACGCAAGCGGGGACTACCGAGACGCAGAAGTGACCCAGGAAGATGCAGCAAGCAATACGAAGCACGTTCGTTTTAGCGTAAATGACTTTAAAAACAATGTAAAAGGCCAACTAGTTGTCTATGAAGCCCCTAAAGTGGCAAGTGCCACTCCGATGGTCTTTAAGACTGAGGATCGGGTAGAGAAGGTATACGATTTTGAATTTAAATTCGATACCAGTAATGTAGCTTATTACAACGACAAGAAGTCGGCTGAAGCAGAAAAAGGGAAAAACAACTTAGCGGATGGAGAGTACACTGCGAACTTCCGTGTGCTTGCGAACGGAACGGACAAGGAATCTCTAGCGGCTCCTTTTGTACAAAATCTAGCGAAATTGATTGTGAAAAATGGTAAGGTTCAGGCCCATGTAACCGTTACGGACAACCAGGCTTTGAAGCTATTCCAAACGGATTTTGAAGGCCGTTATGCCAATCCGACGATTATGGGTTCGGACACCAAAGGTGATACGCACACTATTGCGTTCGAAGTGCCTGATCTGGATAAAAAGTTGAGTGTGTACACACAGGTATATCTGCCTGAGAAATACATTCTAAATGAGAAATTCGGCGGACAGATTCAATTTGACCGTGCATCGCTTAAAGGTGAGGGAGTCAATGCAGCTACAACTGCAACCGCTACTGAACCGACAGCGGCCTCTACGGACAAGGCAGCAGAAACGACCACACCTGTGGCTGAAACAAAACCAGTAGTTGAGCAACCGGTTCAAACGGCTCCTGAGAAGCAATACACGATTAATTACAACGTATTTAAAGACAAAACGAGTGAAGCTTCCGTTATGGACGGTTATCTCGACAAGCCAGCTACACTGATTGAAAAGGGAGACAAGCGCTATATTCAAATTACTTTGAAAAATAGTTCCTGGATGCCAGCTCTCCAAGTAGAGCAAAACGGTACCCTGAAAGATGTGGAAGTAATCTCGACATCCGGCGATACACGTGTCGTTCAATTCGAGGTAGGGGACTTGTCTCAGAAAATTGGTGCTTACACACACGTCATTGTGCCTGGTTTGGTTCTTGGCGGAGTGCCGTATGATCACTGGTATACAGTTCAGTTCCAATTTGATGAAGAAAGCCTAAAAGCGAAGTAGCCTCAGGTTGTGATAATCAATGTAGTCTGAATAACAGCAAAGTTTGTACGCAAGCAAGTCTTGGTGCCCCGGCATCAAGACTTGTCAGCATTTACATACCCGAGGAATTTGCAAAAATCCAATAAGCGACTTCTAATGAACAATATGTAGATCGAAATGGTCTAGTTCGTCTATATATTGCACCTTGGAGCGACTGGGATCGAATTTTGCAAAATCCTGATACCCGAAAAGTTGGGGCTCCTACTGTTTTTCTATATTTTGAATTGAGGTGACTGGATTTTCATGAAACGGTATATAGCATTGGCTCAAGGAAAAACATTTGGTTTATATATGTTAATCGGCATCGTGATCTTGTTGCTGGCTGGATGTTCGGGAGGGGCACAGGCCGGGCAGAATCAGAGCGATGGTTCGAAATCAGCGGCAACATCTAATGCAACCGGAAAGTCGTCTGACGGTAAAGCTCAAGCTCCTCGTATTGTGGCGACTACGGTAGCCATTGCGGAAATCACGAATGCACTGGGCCTGGATTTGGCAGGCAAGCCGACAAGCACAAAAGTGCTGCCTGACCGTTACAAGGATGTGCCTGATGTGGGTAATCCGATGAGTCCTGATATGGAAAAAGTGATGTCGTTGAAGCCGACGGACGTACTGTCGGTGACGACACTGAAATATGATCTGGAGCCTAAATTTAAAGATTTGAAAATCAATGCCGAATTTTTAAATTTTGAAAGTCTCGCGAATATGCAAAAAGAAATTCAAAAGCTGGGAGACACGTTTGGCAAAGCCGATAAGGCCAAAGAGATTAATGGAGCTTTGGATGCGAAAGTAGCCGAGATTCAACAAAAGATCAAAGGGAAGAAATCCCCTAAAGTATTGATTTTGCTGGGAGTACCGGGAAGCTATCTGGTGGCTACCGAGCATTCCTATATTGGGGATCTGGTTAAAATTGCAGGGGGAACCAATGTGGTTCAGGGCGAGAAGGTGGAGTTCATTGCCCACAATACCGAAGCCTTGCAGCAATCCAACCCCGATATCATTTTGCGCGCTGCACACGGGATGCCGGATGAAGTAGTGAAAATGTTCGATGAAGAGTTCAAAACTAACGATATCTGGAAGCATTTCAACGCTGTGAAAAATGGGCATGTCTATGATCTGCCTGAACCGTTGTTTGGCACAACAGGGAATTTAGCGGCAAACTCGGCGCTGGATGAGCTGATGAAAATGCTGTATCCTTCGAATTAAAGGAAGCTGATGACATGTCCAAAAAAGGTTGGAGCCTTATTGTTGTAATTGTCTTGCTCGTTGGCGTCATGCTGTATTCAGCGATGACAGGCAGTCTCAAGGTGGATTTGAGTCAGTTGGTGACCGGATTGTGGACAGGTACAGATGATCAGGTGAATGTGGTCAAGGACCTGAGACTACCGAGAATTTTCGTGTCCGTAATGGCAGGTGCAGCCCTTGCAGTAGCGGGTGTTTTACTGCAAGCCGTCATGAAAAATCCGCTGGCGGATGCTGGGGTTATCGGCATTTCTTCGGGAGCGGCATTGATCTCGCTGATTGCGGTGACGGTCTTTCCGGCGCTTTATTTCTGGATGCCGTTCTTTTCATTTATTGGCGGTGCGTTAGCCTGCCTAATGGTTTATGGATTTTCATGGAAATCTGGCTTGCATCCGATTCGTCTCATTCTGATCGGGGTAGCTGTGAACGCCATTTTTTCCGGCCTAGGTCAGTCATTTAACTATCGAGGCAGTTATGCAGTCACCAGCATTAATCAGGTTACCACTTCAACCTTGTCTATGAAAAAATGGGTAGATGTCGAGGTTATTGTGACCTATGGCGGGATTGGGCTAATTTTAGCCATGCTCGTGTTCTCTTGGTGCAATTTCTTGTCCCTTCAAGATAAAACAGCTAAAAATCTAGGATTCAATGTAACGCGCGCACGACTTTTGATTTCTGTGATTGCAGTGCTGCTTGCAGCAACGGCTACAGCCATCGCAGGAGTAATTGCCTTTATCGGCCTGCTCGTTCCGCATTGTGCCCGCTACCTGGTTGGCTCGGATCATAAGTGGCTGATTCCATTTTCCGCATTATGTGGCGGCTTGCTGTTGCTGCTCGCGGATACACTGGGGCGGACAGTGCTTGCTCCCAATGAAATCCCGGCTTCTATTATTATGGCCGTCATTGGCGGGCCGTTCCTGATATTCCTGATCAGAAAGGCGGATCGCACCTATGGACATTAAGGATATAACCTTCTCATATGATCGGAAAACGGATCGTCTGCACGCTATTAATGCTGTTATTGAGTCGGGACGGATTACGACCATAATTGGTCCCAACGGATGCGGCAAATCGACGCTGCTCAGCGTGATGTCCAACAATGCTGTTCCCCGCTTGGGCCAGGTGATTCTGGACGGCAAGGAGATAGCCCACTACAAGCCCAAGGAGCTGGCCCGTCAACTGGCGGTAGTCCATCAGCAGAATGAGGCACCTTCCGACTTGACTGTAGAAAAACTCGTCAGCTTCGGCAGGTTGCCCCATAAGAACATGTTCACAGCGAGACGTGATGAGGATGAGGAAGCGATCGAGTGGGCGATAGCCTGTACTAATCTGAACGAACGTAGAACTCGCACGTTGGATCAGCTCTCAGGAGGAGAACGGCAGCGTGTATGGATTGCAATGGCCTTGGCACAGCGGACGCCAATTTTATTTTTGGATGAGCCAACTACCTATTTGGATATGTACTACCAGCTTGAAATTTTAGAGCTCATTCGGCAGTTAAACCAGGAACATGGACTGACCATCGTGATGGTGCTGCATGATATCAATCAGGCTATTCGGTATAGCGATGTGATGATTGCCATGAAGGAAGGGCGTATTATAGCGAACGGCCCACCTACAGAGGTCGTTACATCTGAGCTGATCCAGGCGGTCTATGACGTGGAGGTCTTAATCAAACAGGATGATGAAGCGGGCATGTACCTCATTCCGATAGGTGTCGGGGTTTCCTGACATTTACAAGCGCACGGAACATCAATGCTGCGACTGAATAACGCGTCTGTCCTCACGGCATCTCAACGAATTTAAAACATGAAAATGGTTCTGGTCCATGTGTTTGTCAGGTGACAATCGTGGAGACAGAAGCATTTTTTATTTTATTTATAAGATATTGGATGAGATTCAGGGGCGGTTATGCTTATACTACGGTTCGAATCCGATCTTTTGTGTGTTATACTATTGCCGTCGGTAATTTTGTGTTTAGCACTTTACTAATGATAAGGATGGTATGCTTATATGATCAGTACAAGCGGCGTAACGCTTCGTTATGGTAAACGCCCACTTTTTGAAGACGTAAATATCAAATTTACTCCTGGGAACTGCTACGGCCTGATTGGGGCGAATGGCGCGGGTAAATCCACCTTTTTGAAAATTCTTTCCGGTGAAATTGAAGCCAATTCTGGCGAGGTTCACATGACACCGGGTGAACGGATGGCAGTCCTCAAGCAGAACCATTATGAATACGATGAATTCCCGGTTCTGGAAACCGTTATTATGGGCCACACGCGTCTGTATGAAATCATGAAGGAAAAGGATGCGCTGTATGCCAAAACGGAATTTACCGAAGCGGATGGTCTACGTGCCGGTGAGCTTGAAGGTGAATTTGCGGAGCTGAACGGATGGGATGCCGAGCCAGATGCAGCTTCCTTGCTGATCGGTCTTGGTATTCCCCGCGACCTGCATGACAAGAACATGTCTGAGCTGAGTGGTAATGACAAGGTACGTGTTCTCCTGGCTCAAGCGTTGTTTGGTCGTCCGAACAATTTGCTGCTTGATGAGCCTACCAACCATTTGGATCTCGAATCCATTCAATGGCTGGAAAATTTCTTGATGGACTATGAAGGCACCGTCATCGTTGTATCCCATGACCGTCACTTCCTGAACAAGGTATGTACGCATATTGCGGATATCGATTTTGGTAAAATCCAGATGTACGTCGGAAACTACGACTTCTGGTATGAGTCTAGCCAGCTTGCGCTTGCCTTGACTCGTGATGCCAACAAGAAAAAGGAAGAGAAGATCAAGGAACTGCAAGCCTTTATTCAGCGCTTTTCCGCGAATGCTTCCAAATCCAAACAGGCAACTTCACGTAAAAAACAACTGGATAAAATTACGCTGGACGATATCCGTCCATCGAACCGTAAATATCCTTTCCTGAACTTCAAGCCTGAACGCGAAGCAGGCAAACAACTCCTGACAGTAGACCGCCTCAGTAAAACCGTTGAAGGCGAGCAAGTACTGAATGAGTTCAGTCTGGTTGTGAACAAAGGCGATAAAATCGCGTTTGTTGGCCCGAACGGTTTGCCTAAATCGACGCTCTTCCAGGTGTTGATGAACGAGATCGAAGCGGATAGCGGAGAATTCTCTTGGGGGATTACAACTAGCCAGGCTTATTTCCCGAAAGATAATTCCACCTATTTTGAAGGCGTGGATATGAATCTTGTGGAATGGCTCCGTCAATATTCCAAGGATCAGGACGAAACGTTCCTGCGCGGTTTCTTGGGACGTATGCTTTTCTCTGGAGAAGAAGCGCTTAAGAAAGCAAGTGTGCTGTCCGGGGGCGAAAAGGTTCGCTGTATGCTGGCGAAAATGATGCTGAACGGTGCCAATGTGTTGCTGCTGGAAGAACCGACCAACCACTTGGATCTGGAGTCCATTACAGCGCTGAACAATGGTCTGATCGACTTTGACGGTACTATATTGTTCACATCTCATGACCACCAGTTTATTCAAACGATCGCGAACCGCATCGTAGAAATTACACCAAACGGCGTAATTGACCGTACGATGAGTTATGATGAGTACTTGGAAAATGAAGAAATCGCGAAATTGCGTGAACGTATGTATCCGGTAGAAATTGGCTAACTTCAGCAACTAGATAAACGAAAGAGGAGCTCCTTCAGGCCATTAAGATGGCAGGGAGACTCCTCTTTTTCGTTTTTGTACCATGCCCATAGCTTACTTGGTTCTGGCAGTGAGGTACGCCAGACCTTTGATACCCTATAAAGGCTATGAGGTGGATTATGATCCGCCTGTACGACGGCGTTGGTTGTTCGGCTTCTTCGTATTTTGGCTTTTCAGTGTTTTGGTGGAACCGCCTTGAAAGCCGCCCTGCTGTGAAGCGCCGGACTGCTGTTTTTTTTGTGCCAGCTTTTCCCGAATGGCATCTGCGAGATTAACTTTACGTGGTTCATTGGCATCGCTCATGAATAAATTCCTCCTGTTGCCGCCAGATTCATGTCAATCATGCTGGATTGAAGAAAAACGCGGCTGTTTCCTCATTTTATACGTTTTTAAAAGAAGGGACAAGGGCAACAATGATAACACACATCTGGGGTGGGGTGGAAGAGAAAACGTCTGTTTTTTGTGTGAAGGAAAAAATGTTTTGTGTAACCTACAGGAATGAGGCCTGGCAATACTTTTTCGTTGTTACTACAGCGATGCAGAGCGGAAAGACTGTTTCTCTAGACCCACACAAAGTTCGTCTGCTATCCTGAAAATAACAGTTAACCAAAGAAAAATTGTTATTATTCAGGGCAGCAACGCTGCTATTTTTATTTTAGGCCCGGTGAGATCGTTCTGCTGGAAACTATATATTTGAAGGAGTGTCCTACGTTGTGGTAAATGTCTATGAAGAAATACGAAAAGGCGAGCGTGGGGCGTGGGTGAGCATTGCTGCTTATCTCTTGCTATCCGCCTTTAAGCTGATTAGCGGATATATATTTGCTTCTAGCGCGTTGCGGGCGGATGGGTTCAACAATGTCACCGATATTATAGTGTCGGTCGCTGTACTGGTTGGACTGAGAATTTCCCAAAAACCACCGGACTCTGACCATGCCTATGGACATTTTCGCGCAGAAACGATCGCGGCGCTGCTGGCGTCCTTTATTATGGCTGTCGTCGGTTTGCAGGTGCTTATTGATGGGATAGGGAGCATTTTCAAGGGCGGAAAGCAAATACCGGATATCACCTCCGCGGGTGTAGCTGTGATTTGTGCAGTGATTATGCTGGGAGTGTACCTTTACAATAACAGACTGGCACGGCAAATTAACAATAAGGCTTTGCTGGCGGCGGCCAAGGATAATCTATCGGATGCACTTGTCAGTGTTGGGGCAGCAGTTGGCATTATCGGCGCACAGTTCGGGCTACCCTGGCTGGATACTGTAGCTGCGATCGCGGTAGGATTTATCATTTGTAAAACAGCATGGGATATTTTTAAGGATTCCACGCACAGCTTGACCGATGGATTTGATGAGCAAGAACTGTCTGACTTACGGAGTACGATTGCCTGTATACCTGGAGTAGAGGGGATTCGGGACGTTAAGGCACGTGTACACGGCAATCATGCGCTGGTGGATGTGGTCATTGAGGTGGATCCGCAACTCAGCCTGATTGAAGGGCATCGGATCAGCGACCGGATTGAGGAGCGCCTGCAAGAGGTTCATAACACGATGCATGTCCATGTCCATGTAGAACCCAAATTATAGATTAATTATTGAATAGTTAGTATTAAAAGTGACTTTAGACCTATATGCAAAAGCCGTATACGCTTCCTTTTGTGACGTTTGGATTATATCTCTCTTCCTGCTGCTTTTACTATAATGAAGGCATGTCCGGCTATATTCGTCGGAATTGGATATGCTCTTCAAATTCGTAAAAACAGCCAGGAGGTGCAACATTGAGAAGACGCGTGATGGGAATGCTCATGACGTCAGCCGCGCTGTTGGCAGCAATTCATGTGGCGCCGGGTCAAGTTGACGCAGCGGCATCAACAGCATCCACAGGACAGAAGGCGGTTATTCAGGCGGCTGTAAAGCTTAGATCCGGTCCTTCGACTACAGGGGATGTAGTCAGCTTTATGAAGCAGGGAGAGGCCGTAACGGTATTGGAGAAAACGAACAGCTATTGGTATAAGATCAAGACTTCTGATGGAGTAACCGGATACACTAGCAGCTCCGACAAGTACATAAAAATTGGCGCTACCAGCGTCGCTGCTGCTGTCACCCCGTCTACCACTCGTAAATCGGAAGCCACAGAGTCAGTTAAAAATGTTTCAGCTAAAGAGGCAGTGGCCTCAGTGAATAGTTCTGCCGGTCAAACGAAAGCCACGATTCAAACGTCCGTTCGTTTGCGGGCGGAGGCATCCACTTCTTCCGAGGTTTTGGGCTATTTGAATGCAGGGGATGTCGTTACGATTACCGACCCAAGTAATGCTTATTGGTTCAAGGTTACCAATGCTGATGGTACGGTGGGCTACGTCAGCTCGTCTCCACAGTATATTCGTATTGGTGAGGGCGTTGTTGTGCAGCAGCCTGTGTCTGCTCCGGTGACAACCACTCCTGATACTACCGCAATACCTGCGACAGCCTCTCCTGTGTCAACTATGAACATGTTTTCCGGTGATGCAGCGGCTGCAATAGAGCAGGTTATTAACACGGGGATGACTTATCTCGGAACTCCATATGAATATGGTTCAGATCGCAACAGTACGGCTACTTTTGATTGCTCGGCATTTACTCGTCAAATTTTCCGTCAGGCTGTAGGTATCCAGCTTCCGGCAGATTCTCGTTCACAGGGTGAGTGGATCAAGCAAAACAGTCAGCCGAATACGGACATGACTACGCTGAAGCGTGGTGATTTGCTCTTCTTTACAAATTATAATGCATCTTCCGGGGCGTACACGTCCTTGGATAATTCCTCCCAAACGATTACACACGTAGCTGTATATTTGGGAGACAACAAGCTTCTCCATACGTTTTCTGTAGCGGGTGGCGGTGTAAAAGTTACGGATTTCAGCAAGCCTTGGCAGGATCGTTTCCTGTTTGGGGGCAGCGTGATTCAATAGAGCGCTGCTAAATGTTAAAAAGCTGCATCAAAAAAGGATGTTCCACAGCCCTGTTAACCAGGGTGGGAACATCCTTTTTTTATAAACATTTAGAATATTACTTTTGTGCAGCTAGCATCCGATAACTATGAAACCCGTTTTCTTCCGGTAAAGAGTGAAATGACGAACAATACCAGAAATATCACAAATAATATTTTAGCGATTGTAGCAGCTATGGACACGACGATACCAAAAAAACCTAAGATCCCGGCGATCACAGCAAAAATTAAGAATAAAGCGGACCATTTTAGCATGTTCTGTATCCTCCTTTAATTGTATATAATGTGGCATACTCACGCTCCGATAGAGCGTGGTTGCAGATGACAATGACTTCTATAGATTATTCGTGGCTGTGCCATCGTTATATGGTGTTTTAAACGGTGCGAGAGTCCGTGAATCATAACGTTTGGAGCGGAGAAGAAGCCAGCCTGGACGTTGTTTCGTGTCTGAATCTAAAGGGTAACTATGCAGTAATCATAAACATCATCGTGAAAGACGAAAGAGAGGTTACGCTATGTTAACACAGGTCAGCATTTTTATTATTGCTATCGCATTTGCAGTTCTCGTTATTTTCCTCATCAAAACGTTAAAAGCAGCACAAGGCTCTCTGGATAAGGTGACTCAAACCTTGCAGGATGTACAAAAAACGATAGATGAACTGAGTTATGAAGTAAAACAAACGGTTCGACATGCGAATGACATCACCGCAGACGTTGATCATAAATTGAAGCAAGTGGAGCCAGTGATGGAATCGGTTAGAAACTTGGGAGAGGTACTCAGTGAAGTGACGCTGGCTGCCAAGCAGGCTTCAACAGCGTTAATGACACGGTTTCAGAAATCGCATAGCGCTGCGAGTAATACTTCCAGAACAGATCACGCGATCAAGGCAACGACACCGAATAGACCTTTGACCGCAACGGAGCGGACGGTTCAGAGCTACAATGCGACTTATGAGGAGCCTGCGGCCAAACCGGGTAAAAACTGGTTGGGTTATGTAGACATCGCTGCTGGAGTGTGGCAGAAAATGCGTCAGTAGCATAGTGGCTGAACCGTAAACTACAGGAAATTCATTGAAAGGGTGAGATTTATGATGAAGACGTTATTACTAGCTGCTGGTTTGCTCACTCCCTTTTCCGGACAGGATACGGTTCAGCAAACCGTTTCCCCGCAAACAGCGGGGCATATGGTTAGGACTGTACAGACGATACCCGCTCCACATGCTGTACCAGCAGATTTTCATACCTTAAATGGCATATCTTTGGATGACACCCGTGCGGATGTGTTGAAGAAGCTAGGCAAGCCACAACGAGTCAAAAAGGATATGCTGCTGCTTTCTACAGAATACCAATATCCAGATGTTGTTGTAGGTATGCGTGAGGACGTCGTTTCTTATGTGCATGTAGATCCTGCTGCTGGTCGAATCAAGGTAAATGATAAGTGGCTGCCGCTGCAACGGAAAACGCTGGATCAGGCGCTGGGTGGCTCGCAATTCACGGCGGAAGACGGAGAGGTCTATGTACGCGGACAACGTGCAATCAAAGTGTTTATGGATGAGACGTCTGATAAACCTAAGTATGTTGAGTTTTTTGATGAAACGGAGTGGTAATCGATTTTTTTTGAGGCGTGACATAACATGGAAGTTTCAAATGGATATGTGAAGTGTAATAGTCAGAGAAGTCAATCCTTAAAGGAGCGTGAGAAACATGAATCAGACCAATCATAAATCTTATGCCAAAGTGGTAGATAACGGTGTACAAGCCGTTGAAGCAGTAAATGAGTTGCGTAACACGGGCTATCGTTATGAGGATGTGTTCGTGCTCGCTCATGATCAGGATCGGACAGATCGTATTGCCGATACGGTGGATGCTAAGGAAATCGGGATTAAGGAAGAGGGCGTTTTCGATTCATTAGCCAACTTGTTCCGTTCCCGTGGCGATGAGCTTCGCGCTAAAATTACTTCTTTGGGATTTACAGATACCGAAGCTGACTTTTATGAAAAAGAACTGGATCAGGGTAAAGTGCTGGTCATTGCTAAAAAAGCGTGATATTGCTGTTCACCATAAAAGCTGAGTGACATTAGATTCGAAAAAGAGGAAGTTGACCGCACCACAAGTGTTTCGCGGGTCCTCCAAAAACATAGATAAGGAATGGGGTTTTAGCCTCATTCCTTATCTATGTTTTTGGAATGCCTTCTTACGGAAACACTACTTCCAATCAACAAGGGTGTTGCCGTATAAGCAGGTATAGTATAATACATGAGTTACAGATAAGGAGAGGCCAATGAGAATTCTAATTGTTGACGATAACCCGACGAATGTCATTATTATTCGTGAAATACTGAAAAAAGAAAATTATCGGGATGTGATCTCTGCTAGCTCGGCCGCAGAAATGTTGGAGCATCTGGGAATCGGCGACCGTACCATTAGTCTCAGGCCCCGTCCTTCAGATATTGATCTGGTGTTGCTGGATATGATGATGCCTGAAATGGACGGCATTGAAGCTTGCAGTATTGTACAGGAATATGAGCATTTAAAAGATATCCCGATTATTATGGTAACGGCGGTAGGCGATTCCAAAAAATTGGCCGAAGCTCTAGATGTGGGAGCCGTCGATTACGTCACGAAGCCAATCAACAAGGTAGAGCTCATGGCGCGAATCCGGTCTGCCTTGCGTCTCAAACAGGAGAAGGATTGGCATAAGGATCGGGATCAGCGAATTCAGGATGAGTTGAAGCTGGCCGCGATGGTGCAGCAGGCGGTGCTTAGCCCTGCCATCCATGACCCAGTGCTGCAAGTGAATGCGCTCTATCAGCCTTCCTTTGAACTGGCAGGGGATTTATATTCATGGTATCCGTTAGGGGAGGGGCGATATGCCATCATTTTGCTTGATATGATGGGGCATGGCATTTCTTCCTCGCTGTTCTGCATGTTCATTGCGTCTGTACTTAAGGATACGGTGACCACATATGTGGAGCCTGAGAAAGTCATACAAGAGCTGAATCGGCGTTTTAACCAACTGGATCTGGGCAAGCAGCTGGTACAGTATTATTTTACGGCGATTTATATGGTGATTGATACCCGTTCACGGCGAATTGACTATGTAAATGCGGGACATCCTCCCGGTTTGCTGTTCAACCAGGATGGCAGCATTACCAAATTTGACCGTGCATGTAGCCCGGTTGGTTTGTTTGATAAGATTGATGCAGAAATGCACACGATTCATTATGAAGGAACTGGACATATCGCTTTGTATACGGATGGTTTGCTGGAAGCGGTGGAAGGTGAATATGAGGAGCAGTTGGAGTATCTGACTGAGTGTCTACGTAAGTATGAGGAATGGAACGAAGAAGCGATGCTGGATGCATTTTTTCGTAATGAGACGCCACAGGATCGCGATGATGATAAGTGCCTGATCTGGATTTCATTGAAAGAGGGAGAGAGCTTGCATGAAAATCAGAAATAAACTGCTGATCGGCTTTGGATCGCTTATGGCGATCCTCCTTGTGCTGACGCTAATCAGCTATGACCGTATGGGGAACCTGAATGAGCAGCTGAATCAGGTTTACCAGGACCGATATGTGAAGGTCCGGAAAACAACGGCTATTCGTGGTCAGGTGAATGATATGGCTAAAGTTATGGCCAACCTGATTTTAAATCCGGGCTCCTCCGTCGGCGAGGCCAAACGTGAGCTTGATGATATTTCTGCTACTGGAACGAAAGTGCTGGCAAGTTTGCAAACAAATTCAGGCACCAGTGAAGAGCAGCAGCAGGTTGATCGGGTAGCCGTCGCCTGGAATGAATTTCTAAGTTACGAACAAAGGTTAGTTTCCTTACTGGGACAAGATCGCATTGATGAGGCTAACGCTTTCCGCAATAGTACTGGTTTGCCTGCTCAAGAGGAGGCAATGGATAGCATTAATGCCCTTGCCGTTTTTCAGGATCGGGAGATTGATAACGACATGAAGCAAGCCAACCAGGCTTATGAGGAATCTGTGCAGATTACCACAATTCTGATGGCCGCCGGTCTGATCATGGGCTTACTGGTTATTTTGTGGGTGCTCCCAAGCATTGCCAAAGGTCTAAATATCGTTAATCTCATGATTAATGGTTTTGGCAAGGGGAAATACAGGGCCATTAGCCGAATGAGTGTTTCTTCCAAGGATGAAATCGGGGAGGTCGCTCGTGTATTTCAACAAATGGCCGGAGACTTGGAAGAAAAGCGGAGATTTGAGCATTCTGTCCTTCAAACGCAGAAGGATCAAACTTGGCTTAATGCCAATACTGCTCGGGTAACTGAGCTGTTCCGTGGTGTGAATTCACTGGAGCAGGTTGCTCAGATGTTCATTAGTGAGTTTACGCCCATCTTGGGAGGTAGCTATGGAGCCATCTATTTGCAAGGGAAAGATGTAGAAGACAACCGTTTTAAGTTATACGGTTCCTATGCAAAGGTGACTGGCGAAAATTCGATTAGGGACGTTATCCATGTGGGCGAAGGCTTGCTCGGACAATGTGTTCTGGATCGTAAGCCGATCTTGATTACAGAGGCTCCTGACGGATATTTGTCCATAGGCTCTGCCTTAGGAGAAAGTAAGCCCGTGGGAATTATGATTTTTCCTATTTTGTTCGAGGATGAGTGTATCGGTGCTGTAGAAATAGCGTCACTGGATCGCTTCAGTGATCTGGAAACGAAGCTGTTTGCTCAATTAGTAGAGAGCTTGGGGATCATTCTGAACAACATCAAGGGACGGATGCGTGTAGAGCAATTGCTGCGCGAATCTCAGGCACTTACTGAGGAATTGCAATGCCAATCCGAAGAACTACAAACTCAGCAAGAGGAACTCAAGCGCTCCAACGAAAATTTGGAGGAGCAAACAGAAGAACTCAAGCGTTCAGAGGAATTGTTACAACGTCAACAAGAAGAATTGGAGCATTTTAATACTGAACTGATTGCCAAAACTAGAGCGCTAGAAGAACAGGTTCGAGAAGTAGAAGAAAAGAACGATGAGATCGAACGTGCACGAGCTCAGTTGGAGCAACAGGCAATGCAGCTAGGAATCACCAGCAAATACAAATCCGAGTTTTTGGCCAATATGTCTCATGAGCTGCGTACTCCGCTAAATAGCTTGCTTATTCTTTCTCAGCTCTTGTCTGAGAACAAGGAAGGCAATCTTAAGCCAAAGCAAGTGGAATATGCACAAACCATTTATATGTCAGGCGCCGATTTGTTGAAAATGATTGATGAAATTCTGGATTTATCCAAAGTGGACGCTGGAAAAATGGATATTAACCATGAAGCGGTCCACTTGAAGGAACTGGAACTGTTTGTGGAGCAGAATTTTGCTCCGGTCGCAGCCCAACGTGAGCTTCAACTGCATACCGAAATCGAAGAGAACCTGCCAGATGCCATTATCAGTGACGGTTATCGTCTCAAACAAATTTTACGTAATTTGCTGTCCAATGCGTTTAAGTTCACCACGGAAGGTTCTATTAGTTTCAATGTATCCCGTGCAAACGGAGAGCAGCTTCCTGGTCTGCTAAATCCACGAAGATCCTATCTGGCTCTATCTGTGCGTGATACGGGCATTGGGATTGCTTCCGATAAAACGGATCTGATCTTCGAAGCCTTCCAGCAGGTAGACGGTACAACCAGCCGGAAGTACGGGGGCACAGGACTAGGTCTGTCGATCAGCCGCGAGCTTTCCAGATTGTTGGGCGGCGTTATTACGGTAGAATCCGAGCAGGGACAGGGCAGTTGCTTCACACTGTATTTGCCGGAACAAACGCCAACGGCTGAAGATATGGATTCTCATTCGAGAGAGGAATTTAACGGTACGGTTGTGAATTCGGATTTTGAGAATGTCGCAGACTCGGCAGAAACGGATCTTCCCATGATTATGCCTGCTAAACGGTTGCCATTATATCAGATGCCTTCGAAAAACAAAGCGGCGGACATTATTCATCCGGGGGACGACCGAAACGAGATTACCTCACAGGATAAAGTGCTGCTGATTATTGAGGATGATATTAATTTTGCTAATATTTTGTACGATATGGCCCGTAGCCGGGGCTTTAAGGCCCTGATCGCTCTCCAAGGAGACGATGGGCTCAACATGGCTCAGTCTTATTTGCCGGACGCTATTATATTAGATATTCAATTACCTGTGATGGATGGCTGGTCTATTTTGGGCGAGCTAAAAGGAAATTCATCGACACGTCATATTCCAGTGCATGTTATTTCGGTCATAGATGATGTGAAGCAGGGCTTGATGATGGGCGCGATTGCCTATCTCAAAAAGCCATCTTCGAAGGAAAGTCTGGATAAAGCATTTTCACATATCAAATCGTATACGGACCAAATGGTCAAACGTCTCCTTGTGGTTGAAGATGATGATAATCAGCGTAAATCCATTATTGAGCTGATCGATCATGATGATGTTGCCATTACGGCGGTATCGACAGGTCAGGAAGCACTAAATGAGCTGGCTACCCAGCGGTATGACTGCATGGTACTGGATCTGATGCTGAGCGATATGACTGGTTTTGAACTGCTGGATCGTATTCGAGAGAATGAGCAGCTAACTGATCTGCCGATCATTATTTATACAGGCAAAGATCTGGATAGCAAAGAAGAAACGCAACTTCGTAAATATGCAGAGTCTATTATTATTAAGGATGTTAAATCGCCGGAACGGCTTTTGGACGAAACAACGTTGTTCTTGCATCGTGTAGAGGCGAACCTTCCTGAGGACAAACGCAAAATTTTGCAGAAGCTATACAACAAGGAAGAGCTGTTTGAAGGTAAGAAAATATTGTTGGTAGACGATGATATTCGCAATGTATTTGCTCTGTCTAGTGTGCTGGAAAGCTATCGTATGGAGGTTACCTTTGCGGAAAATGGAAGAGAAGCACTGGAACTGCTGGAACAGACACCTGATTTTGATCTGGTGCTGATGGATATGATGATGCCGGAAATGGATGGATATGAAGCGATGCGACGTATCCGGCTAATGCCACAATTCGAGAAGATGCCTATTATTGCCCTGACAGCCAAGGCCATGAAGGATGATCGTTCCAAGTGTATTGAGGCAGGCGCTTCCGATTATGTGAAAAAACCGATTCAAACCGAACAGCTTTTATCATTAATGCGGGTGTGGTTGTATTCGTAACCCAAAAAAATGGGTAATATAAATCGACACATGATTGGAGCGGCATAGGCAAAACCTATTTAGGAATTGGAGAGAGATTATGACATCTAAGGATATGGCGGATAATGCTGCTAATGAAGTGAAATCGAATGATACTGAGCGGGAATTGATTGAGATTGAGCTGTTGCTGGAAGGTATACATCGGCTGTACGGCTACGATTTTCGTAACTATGCTCTGCCTTCGATTAAGCGGCGTGTTTATTATCATGCGCAGTCCGAGAACGTAAGCACGATATCAGGACTTCAGGAGAAGGTGCTGCATGATCGCAGCGCCTTCGATAGACTGGTACAAAGCCTTTCCATTCCGGTGACCGAGATGTTCCGTGACCCGGAGCTGTTTCTAAATTTCAGGCAGAAAATCATTCCTATTTTGCGAACGTATCCGTACATTCGAATCTGGCATGCAGGTTGTTCCACTGGTGAGGAAGTATATTCTATGGCGATCTTGCTGCATGAAGAAGGCTTATATGATAAGGCTCGCATTTATGCGACGGATATGAATAACCTGTCTTTACAGCAGGCGAAGGAAGGCGTATACGGGATCGACCGAATGAAGCTGTATACCAAAAATTATTTGGAGTCCGGGGGAACACAATCGTTCTCTGAGTATTATACAGCCAAGTATGATTCAGTGATGTTTCATCCTTTTTTACGGAAGAATATTATTTTTGCGGAGCACAACTTAGCGACAGACCGGTCCTTTAACGAGTTCAATGTGATTTTTTG
The DNA here is from genome assembly GCF_038003485.1 of Paenibacillus sp. FSL H7-0703. Classification (NCBI taxonomy): domain Bacteria; kingdom Bacillati; phylum Bacillota; class Bacilli; order Caryophanales; family Paenibacillaceae; genus Paenibacillus; species Paenibacillus sp. FSL H7-0703. Next base: position 4,322,834 of record NZ_JBBOPF010000001.1, read on the forward strand.
CCGGAATGTCATGATCTATTTTAACGACGAACTTCGCAACCATGTACATGGGTTGTTTTATGATAGCTTAAGTCATTTTGGTGTGTTGGTGCTTGGGGCCAAGGAATCCATACATTTTACCGATTATAGTGATTCCTACGAGCCGCTGGACCGGATAGAAAAAATATACCGGAAGATTAAATAGAGATGCTTAGGAGGATTCCATGGGGCTTCATGAACCGATTCATATATTGCTGGTAGATGACAGACCTGAGAACCTGCTCGCTCTTGAGGCGGTGCTGGAGAGTGAACAATATAATCTGGTAAAAGCCACATCCGGGGAAGAAGCGCTGCGATGTCTATTAAAAGATGAATTCGCACTTGTAGTCCTTGATGTGCAGATGCCGGGTATGGATGGAATTGAGACTGCAAAGTTAATCAAGGCCAGAGAGAAAACAAAGGATATTCCGATTATCTTTATTTCAGCTAACAGCAAGGAAGCTGAGCATTTGTTTGCGGGATATTCAGCCGGTGGTATTGATTATATGGTGAAGCCGTTCATCCCTCAAATTCTCAAGTCCAAAATTGAAGGCTTCGTGCAAATGTATCTGACAAACAAACGCTTGAAGACACAATCCATGCTGCTTCACCACAAGACGCAGGAGCTTGAGAAGATGAACAGCGAACTGATTGCCGCCAAGGAGGCAGCAGAGATTGCTGCCAATGCCAAAACGGAATTTCTGGCAATGATGAGCCATGAAATCCGCACACCTATGAACGGCGTCATTGGCATGATTGATTTGCTGATGGAGACGGAGCTGCAAAGCGACCAACAGGAATATGCCGATATCATCCGTCGTAGTGCAGACGCGCTGGTAGCAGTCATTAATGATATTCTGGACTTCACTAAGCTGGAGTCAGGCAAAATGGAGGTAGAGGAATATCCTTTTGATCTGGTTTCCTGTATCAAGGAAGTTTTCAGCCTATTTACGGTAGAGGTGAACCGAAAGAACTTGGAACTGGTTTATTTCCTCGATGAACAGATGCCTCCTGTGTTATATGGAGATATGGGAAGATTGCGTCAAGTATTGATTAACCTGGTATCCAATGCCGTCAAATTTACAGATCGGGGCGGGGTGTATGTCTTCGCATCTGTCAAAGAGCAAAGCGACAATGGACTTACCGTTGAGTTTTCTGTGAAGGATACAGGCATTGGTATTGATCCCGCTAAGGTTGGAAGGCTGTTTCAGCCCTTTTCCCAACTGGATTCTTCGATGACGCGTAAATATGGTGGAACCGGGTTAGGACTCGCCATTTGTAAAACCTTAGTGAATATGATGGGCGGAGATATCCGCGTAGATACGAGCGGAGAACAAGGCGTGACGTTTCATTTTACAATGAAGCTTGGTTTTGCTGAGGAAAATGAACTGGAGGGGGAGTCCAGCCACGATTGGGAAATTCCACATCAGGAGTCTCCAAGTCGTAAACCTGTACTGGTGGTGGATGACCATCCGATCAACCAGAAGCTAATGGTTAATATACTGGATAAGCTCGGTTTAGCTTCAGATGTGGCAGCAGATGGGCAACAGGCGCTTGATATGGTCATGGCGAATCACGACTATGACTATATCTTTATGGACTTGCAGATGCCCGTGATGGACGGTCTGGAATGTACGGGTAGAATGCGTAAACAATTGGCGGGAAGATCCCAACCTGCCATTATCGCCATGACGGCTAACGTCATGGAGGGTATTCAGCCTCGATGTATTGAAGCTGGGATGAACGATTATATTAGTAAGCCCGTTAAAATCAGCAGTGTAAAACAGGCGTTGCTACGGCATTCTCCGGACCATTTTCCAATGCAGCCGGGTAAAGATCAAATCAATGAAGCCTAGATGGTGGCATTTGGTAGTATTTAAAAAGTTATACCGTGATTCAAACGCTCGTATAATGGGTTAGTATGTAGGGAAATCTTTTTTCGGGAGAGTAGGCCTATGAATACAAATAAAAATGAGAAATTTAATGCAATTACAGAAACAACCGATGGCGTAAATACCGTTTATCTGAGTGGAGAGTTGGATCTTTCGGTAGCACCTGATTTTCGTCTGGTGATGGAGCCTTTGGTGGGGGAGTCCAGCCAAGATTTGATTATTAACTTGAGAGACCTTAAATACATTGACAGCACGGGTATTGGTATCTTGTTATCCATTTTAAAAGCAAGGCATGGGATGGAGTCTCACTTTGCTGTTCAAGAGGTACCGCCTCAAATTCAAAAGCTGTTTGATATGACCGGTATTGCCAAATTCTTTGTCCCCCAGGAGAATTCCCAATAGGAAAGGAAAGAAAAAGAAATGAATGCTCAAATTCAAAAAGTAGTTCTTAATTTACCGGCAACTGCTGACTTTGTTGATATTGTAAGATTAAATTTATACGGTATTGCCGCGAAAATGGGATTCTCTTATGAGGATATTGAAGACATGAAAGTGGCTGTATCGGAAGCCTGTAATAACTCTGTCCTTTATGCATATGGTCATGAGGGGGGAGTCGTGGAAGTAACATTCGAATTTGATGAAGCTTCGTTGTCCATTCGTGTCAAAGATGAAGGGGAGAGCTTTGAACGTGTGGAGGACCCGTCCCGTATCGCATCCTTGCATGACAAGGAGTTGAATGATGCGCAGATAGGCGGATTAGGCTTTTATCTCATGCAGGCGCTTATGGACGATGTCCATATCTTGAATGAGACAGGAAAAGGCACCGAAGTGGTGCTGGTAAAGCGCCTGACCAGAAGTGAGGAAAGAGTATGAATGAAAAGGTAACTCCCCCGGAGTCGATGGATGAAGCCGTTGGTCTAATCTGGGAGTACCAGCAAACAAAAGATAACGAGATTGCTACCGTGCTGATCCGCAAGTATGAGCCAATGGTCAAGATGGCTGCCGGGAAGATCTCCCGTAACCGTCCGGACTTATACGAGGATTTATATCAGACCGGTCAGATGGCTTTGATACGTCTGCTTCAGCAATACGATATCAGCTTGGGTATCCCATTTGAACCGTATGCTATGAAAAGTATGTTGGGACATATGAAAAATTATTTGCGCGACAAATCCTGGTACATCCAGGTTCCTCGCCGTATTAAGGAAAAGGGTGCGCTTGTTCAACATGCTATTGATGAACTAACCGTTAAATTGGAACGCTCACCCAATGTGGATGAGATTGCGACCTATTTGGATCTTACCGTGGAAGAAACGATTGAGGTGCTTGCAGGCCGTGAGTGCTATCACTATGTTTCACTGGACTCGCCTTTATCCCAGGAAGAGAGTGCAGCTACGTTAGGCGAGCTCATTAGTTCGGATGCTAACGATTATGACACTGTGGAAAAACGAATGGATTTGCAGCAGGCTTTAAGCCAACTGAAGGAGCAGGAACAAAAGGTGCTTCTTCTGGCATTTCAGGACGGTCAATCTCAACGTGCGATTGCACAGACGTTGGGCGTATCGCAGATGAGCGTTTCCCGTATTCAGAAGCGGGCAACGGAAAAGCTGAAGCAGATTATGTCTAATTCCTCTATTTCATGAGAAGACCGCGGAATTCTTGGCTTAACATATTTGACGTCACATCGTAAGGACACGTTATTCCGATATGGGAAGCGTGTCCTTTTTATAAAGCGAAAAAGGTTGGGAGGAAGGTTGGAATCCATGACAGCATTTGAACAGATTTCTTCCTTTCGTGGAGGATGGGAATGGTGGGACATCAGTGCTGGGAATTGGCAAGATTCGGTCATACAGCACTTGAAGGAGAAGCTCCCAGAAGCCGCAGAATGGCTGGACAAGGTAGAGGACATTCCATCCAGCTTTATATCTGTGCGCTTTCCAGATGGCAATCAGCCCTTAATGTACGGGTCGTTGATTTACTCCGTTCAGGAGGAGATCGACAGTCAGCGTAATTGCAATAAGTTTTATTTTCTGGTTCTAAACCAAAAGTTAGTGACTTTAAATTTGGATCAAAATACCCGTGAAATCATGCACACCGCGGAACGCCAAAAAATGCTGGAACAGTGTGAGGATGCCGCTGATGGCATGTTTGTATTGGCGAGAGCCGTGCTTCATTATTTTCATACAGGTATGGATAAGTTCGAGATCAACCTGAGAAGACTGGAAGAGGAGATGGAGAAAAGGAATGCCCGTACGCTGATGGATTCTATATTGAATGCACGTTTCGAGCTGTTGTATTGGAGCAATATGTTCATTCCTTTTTCAGAGCTGGTGACGGCTTCTCGGGAGGCATATCTGGATCAACTGGAGGAGAATCGTTTTTTTAAGCAGTTACTTTACCGTGTTACTCGGATGGAAGGACTTTTCCTGCATTATGAAAAGGAAATCGACACATTGATCTCCATTGACGACGCCATTTCCGCATTTAGAGGGAATGAGATTACGAAGACGCTCACCATTGTCACCGCCGTATTTACACCAGCAACCGTAGTGGGCGCTATATGGGGCATGAACTTTGAAAATATGCCTTGGATTAAAACAGGCTGGGGTTTTACCACCGTGATTATTGCCACATTGCTAAGTATGGCGGGAATGTACGGCTGGCTGATGATGAAGGGGTGGACAGGAGACTTATTGAAGGCTAACAAGCGCAACAAATTGTAGCGGCTGATTACAGTCGTTACAATTTAAAAATAAAAAACGATCCATCGTAACTGGAGGCTCTTTGAGGAGTCTATTACCGGTTACGATGGATCGTTTTTAAATGTGATAGGGATAATTACTTAGTACCTTGGCTCATTTTGATATATCCTAATAATTCGGCGATGAAATCTCCGATGACCGGAAGATTTAATTGCACTAGGAAACTGAGCAACCAAGCGAGCAAGGCGAGTATGACCACTGTACCCAGCGTAAGACCGAGACCACGTGCAATGCCTGCGGTCAGATTGCTCATAATTCTTCTTTTAGTGCTGGAGTAGTTCTCCAGAATATCTTTGAATTCTGCTCTTTCGAGCGTATCTGCTATTTGATCTAAGCGTTTGTTAAGCCGCTTGACCTCATGGCGCAGCTCAAAAGGATGCTCATTTACATCAAAGTCTCTCTCCTGATCATGTGTTTTAACATGATTATGAGTAGAAGAAGTCTGCTTGGATGAAACTTCATCTGGCTGATCTTGAGCCTGTAGGGGATGAAAGGTTCTTTTGTTGTTCGCGGTAAGATCATCTCCATATGAATTTGGCTTGTTCATTGTCATCCCAGCCTTTCTATCATTTAAAAACAGCCAGCTTCTTGCATGCTGGCTGTTCAGTGTAGGGCTTATTTTTTTGCCATCAGAATGTGTAGCTATTAGGAATTAGCATTCAATTGTTTCTGTGTATCCTTGGCCGCCTGAGCCGTTGCATCCATAACTTCTTTATCCGCTTTGGCTGCTTCATTAGCGACATCTGCAGAAGCTTTGGTTACGCTGGATACGATGTTGTCTTTACTTTCGGATACCGTTTTGGCTACATCTGCTGTTTTGGTGGAAACGGTTTTGGCCAAATCTGTCGCTTTGCTGCTCACTACAGATGCCACGTCCTTTGTTTTATCGGAGACGACTGTAATTTTATCAGACAGATCACTACGCAAATCACGACCCGGCTTCGGCGCGAACAGCAGGGCTGCGGCAGCACCAATCAAACCTCCAATAAATAAACCTTTTGCAAAACCTGAAGTACTTGCCATATTTTGATTGTCAATGTTACTCATGTTATATCACTCCTCTTATAGAATTAAAGAATAAAAAATATATATAAAATTTTAGGTAGCCCTTCTTAATAGCCTGGACGCCAGTCCGAGCAAGAACACGAACAATGCTGTTCCGAGTATGGCTGGAATGACTGCAAAATCTCCGATGACCGGGCCCCAGTCTCCCAATAGCATGACACCTAGCCAAGCTCCTACAAATCCAGCAATCATAGAGCCCGCAATGCCGCCAGGCATTTCATGACCAGCCAGTGCATCGCCAATCAATCCGATAATAATAGCCATTACAATACTTAGTACAATTCCCCACACAAGGATCGCCTCCCTTATCCTAAGTTCACAAAACCATAACGTTTTTGATGAATGCTGAGCTTCGATATTGCTGAGCCTTGCTTACTTCGTATATAAACGTCGTGACCCGGAGTGAAACAAAAAGCCGACTTAGACATTTACCGGTGGGGAGTGGAAGGAAGCTGCATGCGCGCTCGCCAATAGATCACAGGAACGGTAAACACCAGCCAAATTATACCTGCAATATAGCCACCCACAATATCTGTAGGAAAGTGAACGCCTAGATATACGCGGCTTAATCCAATCAAGAGAATCAGTAGTACACCCAGAGCGCACGGAAGAAAGAGCGAACGCCCACGAATCTTTCGTTCTATGGCCCAAATGGCAAATATCATTCCGAAAAATCCCATGGAAATCATCGCATGACCGCTGGGAAAACTATAACCCCCGGCTTCAACCAAATGTTGAAGTGACGGGCGTTCCCGTTGCAAAATTTCCTTAATGAGCGTATTCAGCACCCACATCGCCGTAAAGCTGCTTAGGATCGCAAAGGAATAAGCTTTTGAACGAAGACTGACCCAACACAAGGTAGCGGCACCGAGGGCGATGATCAACGACATGCGGAATGAACCGAAAGATGTAATGAATATAGCGATGGTTAGGAGTTGGTAACGAGCAGCTGCAGTGTCTGGAAAAATGGCATCCTGTATGCGTTCATCCCAATATAGAAAAGGAGCTGTGCCAATCCACTTCACAGAGTAGGCGATGAGAAGCAACACAGCGATCATGATAATAGATGCATACAGACTACGGCGCAAATAGCTTGGTAGGAACCGGGATGGTTGGGGTTCATGAGATAGCATATGTAATAAATCTCCTCCTTATGGCTGTGATAGATTCAATTTTTCGTACTATTAACTTAACTAATAATGAACTTAAGAGCAAAACCCGACGGAGACGACAGGCTGATTGAGGCATATAAGCCCGGGGTAAAGGGATCGTATCACAGCGTTTGTAATGCCAGGGCCGGAAGTGGAATAGTCATCACGAAGCAAAGCTGCTTTACGGAACTGTAATCCATGGAGGTGTTAAGGATGATTAAAATAGTGACATCGGCAGAAAGACATACCTCAAATAAAGGATGGATTCATAGTGAGTTTAGCTTTTCGTTTGCCGATTATGAAGATCCGAGCAATGCCCATTTTGGCTGTATGCTAGCCCATAATGATAACGAGCTTGAACCGCAGCAAGGCTTCAAAAGACATCCGCATCACGATTTGGAAATCGTCACCTACGTGATTGAAGGCCAATTGCATCATAGCGACAGCTTAGGACATGAGCAGGATTTGAAAAGCGGCTCGATCCAGGTTCTGAGTGCAGGCACCGGAATTGAACATGAAGAGCGAAATACTGGGGATGAAAGACCGGTTCGTTTTTTGCAAATGTGGTTTTTACCCGAGAGTCCTGGCATTCAGCCTTCTTATCAGGTGCAAAGATTCAAGCACAGTGAACGTCTAAATCGGCTTCAGCCTGTTGTGTCTGGTTCAGAAGTGGAGGGAGCGTTATCCATCGCGCAGGATATAAATCTGTATCTGAGCAGATTGGAAAAAGGACAGCAGCTTGAATATCCGCAGCAAGAGGAGCGCCGCACCCATATTTATGTAGTTAGCGGTCATGTGGAAATTACGTGCCAGGATGGAGATTTTCAGTTAGGACCTGGTGACGCCGCGCGAATTCAAAAAAGCTGTTCCTTAAAAATACTAGCTACAGGTAATGAGGATATATCTGAATTGGTGTTAGCGGATTTGCCTTGAAGCATCTTTGAGTGAGTGAAGAAGTGTATGAAAATCCGTATATGCAATCGAGAAAATAAAGCTCGTATCCCGTTGCACGTCTGTTGAGACGACCGGAGATACGAGCTTTATTTACGGTGACAGGGCACTATCATGAAGGCTGTTGTTCATGATGATAGGTTGTAATACAGCTAAGCTGTATTCCTATAAGCTATTCAGGAGGATTTGCGTAATCTGCCCAGTTCAGAAACAATAGCTTCAACCTCTGAAATGCTCAGGTTAGGCTTGCTTATCACCATATCATAGACATCATGGATGTCCTCGTATTGCTCCAGCGAGAAAGCGGATGCCTGCATAGCAGCACCACTCGCCATACGGAGCTTGGTTTTAATACCCTCAATCATATACTCAATGTTGGCATGAGACGGTACAGACAAATCCATCGTTAATTTTCCATCCTTTCATAACAGGGGAAGTTGCCTGTATTGTATCATGTTTTTGTTGTAGAATGTACTGAAAGCCAGATTACTGATATACAACCGAATCAAGGAGGATGGACAAAGTTGTCTTTGTATAATCGAGCTTCCGCACCCGGTCGCTCGTCCTTAGAACATAATGTAAAGAAAACAGATCGAGATGGACTCGCGCCGTTTTTCCGAGAAATTTATCAACAGCATGCTATAGATAAGTTGACTTTTGTTTGCATCGGTACAGATCGCTCATCGGGTGATTCACTCGGGCCACTGGTAGGCACCATGCTCAAGGAGCAAGGCTTTCCGCACGTGATTGGCACAATGACGGAGCCCTGCGATGCAGATCATCTGGTTTCATACTTGGAGTGCATTCCCCAAGATCATCATGTGATCGCCATAGATGCTTGTCTTGGACAGCACGGCTCAACGGGAATGTTTCTTATTGCGCGTGAACCGCTAACTCCTGCGCGATCGGTGGGGCTGTCTCTGCCGTCTGTTGGTCATTATAGTGTTGCAGCGATTGTGAATGAGCGCAGTCCCAAACCCTATTGGACACTCCAAATGACGTCGCTTCACTTGGTCATGACCATGGCTGCGCATATTGCTAATGCGGCGGCTTATGAATTTGGTTTAAAAACAGCTTCGCAAGATTTTCCAGAGGGTTACCGTTTCAGATATTGATGGTCTGCTTAATAATATACATCAGCATGTTCTACTCACTAATATATTCAGATCCAATAGATTATATACAGAGAAGGAAGGGTTCCACATGGAAAAGGTATTATGCGAAGGAACGACGATCTGCTATGCCGAACAGGGAAAAGGAGATCCGATCATTCTATTGCACGGATTTTGCGGAAGTTCTTCCTACTGGGATGAGGTTGTTCCCTTGCTATCCCAAAGCTATCGTTGTATTGTTCCAGACTTGCGTGGACACGGACGCAGCGATGCTCCACTAGGAGCCTATACTATTGATCAAATGGCAGATGATGTGCTTAAACTTCAAGAACAATTGGACATTCCTCAGGCTGCCTGGTTTGGTCACTCCCTAGGAGGCTATCTTGCCCTTTCGGCAGTGCAGAGACATGCAGAGCGCCTGACAGCCTTTGGACTGATTCATTCTACAGCATATGCAGATACGGATGAAGGTAAAGAAAAGCGGAATAAGGCTGTATCCACCATCCAAACGGAGGGGATTACGACCTTTGTAGATGGACTCGTACCGGGACTGTTTGCTCCTGATCATGTGGAGTCAATGTCCAGCCAATTACTTAAAGTCAAAGAAATTGGCTACAAAACACCACCACAAGGAGCCGTAGGAGCATCATTGGCTATGCGCGAGCGTACTGATCGGCGGGATGTGTTGTCGGCTTCTGCATTGCCAGCCCTTTTAGTAGCGGGTGAGCAGGATCAGGCGGTTCCTCCAGCGCGGACGTTTACAACAGATCGGGCCGGAGTAACTCAGGTTACCCTACCGGAAGCAGGTCACATGAGCCTGTTCGAGGCACCGGAGTTATTAGCGAACACCATCTTGACATTTTTAGAGCAAAACTTGAAAAGGTAGACTAAGGTAAGCCCAAAAACCGGAACCTTCTGATGTGATAAACAGAAGGTTCCGGTTTTTGGGTAGTCAATTATTTAGGTGTGTAAGGTGTCTAATTTATATTGCTTTTGTTAAAGGCAAACGCTGTCGGCAAACCGTCAATACTCTCCAGATTTTTCTCATAGGCATATTTTTTAAGTGCTTCTTCTCCCATCTGAATCGAGACTTCCTTCAGCTTTTCCCGTTCGTTCGTGTATGTCATGAAGGGAACCGCAAAACCACATGAATTCTGCACCATGTGAACGTCCACAACAATGATTTGTCTTGCGCCGGGAAGCGGGTTGAAGAGAGGGTACAGTTCATTCCATTGCTTAGTATCGGGCAGCGCGACGGTACCAGTACCATAGAGCTTTAGTACACTGGGAGCGCCCTCAAATGCACAAAACATGATTGTTACCCGTCCGTTCTCGATAATGTGGGCGCTTGTCTCGTTGCCGCTTCCCGCCAAGTCGAGATAGGCTACCCTTTGGTCCGATAGAATACGAAAGGAATCATATCCCTTGGGGGAAAGGTTAACGTGCCCTGTCTTGGATAGCGGTGCTGATCCTACAAAGAAAATGTGCTGCCGCTGTATAAACTCTTGATGTTCCGGTAATATCGAGCTAAATTGTTTACCCAAACTCCATCATCCTTTCTCACAAAAATATTCATATAAATTTTGTTTCTGAAGAAAATAATTATTATAAATAATTTTATGGAATGTTTAAATATACTGATTAATTTTTTTGTTTCGTATGAAACAAAAATATCACAACACTAATGAAGAAGCAATATTGATTTAAAAAAAACGTCATTCGCTAGTCACATGATCTGCTACAAAGTGCTGTACCGTAGGAATTCACTGCCATGCGTGAGCATTCTGACTTCCTGATCATTGATGTTGTTAACTGAGGGTGAAGGTTATAAGTGGTATTTCTGCATGGTAGGGCATTTGGCTTTTAGACAAGGATGTCATACAATCAGAAGACAGAGTTTCTGGTTGTCTAGGCATCGGGATGAAAGGAAGGGAACGGCTTGCTTAGAAAAGATTATTTGCTCAGTATGATGGAAGAATTGACATCCGCAGTAGCATCGGTGCTCGGTCTAAGGCGTGAAAATAAACACGTCGAAGCGCTGAAACAACTAGATGACCTGCTCAACAAGCAGTTTCGTCTTCGTTCAGATTTGCTCAGACGATTGCCGCCGGAACAAATTATTGAGCTTTTCCGATTGGGCCCTGGAATTGAAGCGGATAAGCTTCAGCAGGTGGCTCGCATTTTAGAGGAAGAAGCCGTGATTTACCTGGAAACCAGCAGAACAGACGAGGGCATACGAATCTTGATGAAATCTCTTCATTTATATTTGTACAGCGATACGAATGGCGCGACTCGTGATCTGCAGGTCTTGCCTGAACGAATAGCGTGTATCGTGAAACTGGTGCGTGAATATGAGCTTCCCCCTGAAACCAGCAAACTGTTGGCTGTTCATTACGAGCGGGAAAACAGGCTGGACGAAGCCGCCGATGTCTGGTTTGGATTGGCATGGGAGCAGCCAGAGCTGCTAGCGGAAGCGGAGACGTTTTATAGTCAATTACTGGATAAGACCAATGCAGAGCTGGAGCTGGGTGGAATTTCACGCCAGGAAGTCACCGAGGGTTTGACCGAGATCACCCAATTACATGAAAGAAAGTGAGATGTACCTTTTGGATTCACTGCGCGAACTTATATACCAATTGACCACGGGAGGATCCCTCATAACAGCCACGCTGAGTCAGCTTCGCAAACGGGAGGATGCTTCTTTTACTAAAGTGCAAATCAAACCTGTAGAATTGAAAAATAAGCTGTATTACCAGTTTGCTTTTCATTATAGCAACAAAGTCATTCATGAAAATCTGACCCCTGACGAAGCTAATGAGCGTATGACTGCCTTGTTTGAGGACACGTTCCGCCAAGGACTTCTATGCGCCAAGGATGCAGACTACCAAGTGCTGATCAGTAAAAAATATAAAGTATCCATTCTGACAAAGTCACCGAGCAAAAGTAAAGCCGACCTGTCTCATAATCGCAAAAAGCAATATGTGCTCGAAGAAGGGGAGCGAATTCCTTTCCTGATTGAGCTTGGGATTATGAATGAGGATGGTAAGGTACTGGCCCGCAAGTATGATAAGTTTCGTCAAATTAACCGGTTTCTCGAAATGGTGCAGGATGTATTGCCCAGCCTTCCGGTAGGCCGCCCATTGACGATTGTAGATTTTGGCTGTGGCAAATCGTATTTGACCTTTGCGCTGTATCACTATTTGGCTGTACAGCAAAAGCGACCATTGCAGATCGTTGGTTTGGACTTGAAGGCAGATGTCATTGAAACCTGTAATGTTCTGGCTCAAAAGCTGCAATATCGACAGTTGGAGTTTCTGGTCGGTGATATCGCAGACTATAACGAACTGGAACAGGTGGATATGGTTGTTACCTTGCACGCTTGTGATACAGCAACAGATGCGGCGCTGGAAAAGGCCGTCCGCTGGGGAGCATCCGTTATTTTGTCGGTTCCGTGTTGCCAGCATGAGCTGTTCAGCCAACTAGAAAATCCGGTATTGGAGCCTTTGCTATCTCACGGTATTTTAAAGGAGCGTTTTTCTGCACTGGCAACGGATGGAATCCGGGCCAAACTGCTGGATATGATGGGATATCGGACACAGCTATTGGAATTTATCGACATGGAGCATACACCTAAAAATATTCTGATTCGTGCCGTCAAAGGGCAGGCGGGAGAACAATCCGTTTTGTGGCGTGAATACACAGCATTTCGGGATTTTATTCATGCTGATCCTTATTTGGAATGCGCTTGTGCGGATTTGCTTCCCGAAGGAGCGGGGAAGAAGCAGACACATAGCTAACAATATAGTAAAAGTGGAGCCACTGCGGGGTGGCTCCACTTTTTTGTAGTTTACAGTTCATGGTTGCAGTACGCCAATATCTATCCGCCATAGGCGCTTCTAAAAGCGGTGCACAAGACATCGCGATCCACCTTCCACAATGCCGCGAGCTCCTCGCTGACATCTTCGTCCCACCAGTCGCATAGTAGTTTGCGATTACTATGGTTTTCCGCAATCCAGATAAGGTGTCCGACGACCTTGCGGCAGTATAGCTCCTCGCCCTGCTTGACCAGATCAGGAGCAATGTGAACAGGCAGACGTTTGCAGGTTCGATACAACTCTTTGGTACATGCGCGGCGGATACCACGAGCCGTGGGTAAACGGGATTGTGAATTGTCATGTTTGGGGAATTTGCCGGGAGGCATATTGTACCCCCTCCTCTCTCTCTCAACTTATGCGGGCAGAGGAGCCGGGGTCACTGACCTCCCTATTTGGGCGAAGTGGCGACTTGTTCTGCCGCTGTGATACACTAATGAAAATAGAGAAACAGGCAGGGAGTGGGAAGAGAATTGGACCAAATATCTAGTATCATTAATTATTTGTTTGAGATCATTCGTAGTCTTGGGTATTTTGGTATTATGCTAGGCTTGATGGTTGAGGTCATTCCAAGCGAAATTGTCCTCGCTTACGGTGGCTTTTTAGTATCCTCGGGTCATATTAATTTTTTTGGCGCAGTCGTTTTTGGAACGATTGGCGGGGTTCTGGCCCAGTTGTTCATTTACTGGATTGGACGCTATGGCGGCAGACCGGTATTAGATAAGTACGGGAAATACATACTTATCAAAAAAAGTCATGTCGACCATGCTGAAGCCTGGTTTAACAAATACGGCACAGGGGTCATTTTCACAGCTCGCTTTATTCCTGTTGTGCGTCATGCCATCTCAATCCCTGCCGGGTTGGCTCGAATGAACGTGTGGCGTTTTACTATTTTGACAACGCTAGCGATTATACCTTGGTCTGTTTTGTTTATATATTTAGGTATGCTGCTAGGAGACAAGTGGGAGCAAATTGACGAAGTGGCAGCACCTTACATCAAACCGATTTTGCTGGTTGCCCTTGCGCTCTTGATCATTTATTTTGTTATCAAATGGATTTTGTCCAAAAACAAAAAAGGAAGTGTATAACATGAGCCGTACTAATGTATCGCAATACTTCGGAAAGGGCTTAAGCCCTGAACAGTTTATGGAGGGCATGGAAAAGAACAAAGAAGCCTTCCGCTCTGGGTACGATCAGTTTGTGTGGAATCGCGAAGAGGATCGAGAGTATTTTGAAAGCCTGAACCATCGGGATGATCTGCGCGTGCTTATTTTGGCTGCCGACTGGTGTGGGGATGTGGTACGTAATGTGCCAGTTGTGTTCCGTGCGCTGGAGAATAGCGGGATTCCGACCGAAGTATTAATCTTGGAAAACCATCAGGCGCTGATGGATGACTTCCTGACAATGGGCGGACGTGCTGTACCGATTGTGATTTTTGCGGATACAGGAGGTCACGTACTTGGCCACTGGGGACCACGCCCTGCACATGTCCAACAAATTATGATCGAATTCAAACGTGAAAATCCAGATCGGGAAGCCGATGATTATCAAGAAAAAATTGCAGTTGCTCGTAAAGAAATGGCTGAAAAATATGGGGAGGGAACCGAGGTCCATCCTGTGATTGTTCAGGAATTACGTGAGCTGATCTCGGGATTTTAACTTATGGTGCTATCTATTCGCAGCTTTAATCTCGGTCCACTTCAGACGAACGCTTATTTGCTTCAAGGGGATGATCCACAGCGCGCCATTATTATTGATCCGGGAATGAATCCGGGTCCTTTGCTGAGGGCGATTGAGTCTCTGACTATTGAAGCTATCCTGCTGACCCATGCCCATTTTGACCATATTGGTGGGGTGGAGGAGATTCGCAATGCCAAAGGATGCCCGGTGTATTTGCACGCCTTGGAGCAAGACTGGCTCACATCTCCTAAGCTGAATGGCTCCTTGATGTGGCCAGAGGCATCTCCACCAATCTCAACCGGTCCTGCCGAATATGATTTGGCGGAAGGTCAGCAATTGAACCTGATCGGGCACACGTTCAAGGTGTTCCATACACCGGGCCATTCACCCGGAAGTGTCAGCTTTCTGTGTGGCAAAGATCTTTTTTCCGGGGATGTGCTATTCCGTCAGGGCGTTGGACGCACGGATCTGACGGGTGGGCGGGAACGGGATCTATACGATTCTATTCAAAACAAATTGTTTCCGCTCGGAGATGACGTTACAGTCTATTCCGGTCACGGTCCCAAAACGTCCATCGGTTATGAGAAAGCTAACAATCCGTATATCCGGTAAATGTGATGAACCTTTCAGGAGGGGCAAAATCAAAGGTGTGACAGGTTTTGCCCCAATTCGACAACAAATTATAAATTATGTATAGACAAAGGTTTTTATTTTTGTTAACATAAATTTATTAAAGTTACATACTAAACTCGCGAAGCACGCAAGCTGTGGATGAATCCCGGTTTGCGTTCTTTTTTTTGCCCATTATGAGGATAAAGAGGCATGAGGCCGTCAGATCACAAGGGGGAGCAAGAATGAAAAGAAAACATATACATGGGGTACAACGTGAGATTGGAGGTAGTTTCCGTGTTCCCAATATAATAGATATTGAAGATTCTGTGGTAGGTTCCAAACCGAAGATCATAACTTGGAAAAAGGTGAAACGACGGGGCAGAATCCCTTCACAAAACTGGCATGTGAGACTGAATGAACACAGGTTGGGACGTGGAGACGGTCGATTATGAAGATACATAGATGATATAGACAAGCTACTTTTTTTTTAGTAGACTTAGCAGATAAGTTCAGACAAACGGGGGGGCTAACGATGCATCATTTAGGAGCTAGAATTATGATCGTCGCGGATGCTTTTGAGCAGAATCTTCCTGTGGGCGAACATGGTTATATCATTGCTTACGACCGTAATGCGGACAATGCTTTTGACTATGTCATTCGCGTACCGAAGGTGAACCGCAATTTTTTTGTACCATCCGGGGACATCGAGCTGGAAGAGAGTATTCTCAAGCTTGAAGCCGAGCGGATTGAGCGTGAAGCGCTGATAGATTATGCCCTTGCTACTCATAATGAGCAACTGTTCAAGCA
Source organism: Paenibacillus sp. FSL H7-0703 (assembly GCF_038003485.1). Lineage (NCBI taxonomy): Bacteria > Bacillati > Bacillota > Bacilli > Caryophanales > Paenibacillaceae > Paenibacillus > Paenibacillus sp. FSL H7-0703. Next base: position 4,338,756 of record NZ_JBBOPF010000001.1, read on the forward strand.
TGTAATGAACGGTGGTCTTGATTCGGTAGAGACTGAAGAAGAAGAAACCGCGGCAGAGTTGTTGTCACAGGCTGATTTTATCAGACAAGTCAATTTGCGTGCTTGGATATAGGGGTCGGCTACTGCCGACTCTTTTTAAAAATATATAAAGGGCACAATCTCAGCTCTTATAGTTATCTCGAAAGAGCACCGAGAGGTGCTTTTTTTATATTCTTTTAGCAACATTTCCCTCATTGATGTACAGTTTGCTTCTGTACCGCGTCAAAGATTGAATTGTAAAGGGTTCTATCCTATAATTAAAAACGTTATTTCAAAGTTCGGTGCAGCATTTTTTAATATCAGGATTTTGCAAAATTCGATTCCAGTCGCTTATTGGACTTTTTGCAAAATCCTCATATACATGAGGAGGGTTTTGTATGAACATTTCCACGGAAGATGTCCGTCACGTAGCCAAGCTATCTAGGTTGAATCTGACCGCGGCTGAAGAAGAAACGATGACAGGACAATTAAACGCCATTCTCCATTATGCGGAGAAGCTGAATGAGCTGGATACGGAGCAGGTAAAACCGACCACTCATGTGCTGCACGTCAGCAATGTCATGCGAGACGACGAAGTTCGTGAAAGTTTGACACATGAGCAAGTGATGCGCAATGCACCTGAAGAAGAAGACGGACAGTTTAAGGTTCCTGCTGTTCTGGAATAGATCTCATATTTGAAAGGAGGATGCAAATTGAGCTTGTTCAATAACACATTGCCCGAGATACATAACAAGCTGCATCAAAAGGAAATTTCCGTGAGTGATCTGGTGGGACACGCTCTGGAGACGATTGGTGCGCGGGAAGACAAGATCAGAGCTTATATTACCGTTGACGAGGAACAGGCCCGTGCATCCGCACGTCAGCTGGATGATCAGCTGATTTCCGGAGAGGAAAGAGGGTTGTTGTTTGGTCTGCCGGTTGGTATTAAGGATAATATTGTGACAGAAGGGCTGCGTACAACATGTGGCAGTCAGTTTTTGAAAAATTTTGATCCCGTTTACGATGCCACAGTTGTTAGCAAGTTGCGCGCAGCGCAAACTGTGACACTCGGTAAAATGAACATGGACGAATTCGCCATGGGCGGCTCTAACGAGAACTCCAGCTTTTTCCCTGCACGTAACCCTTGGGATTTAGAACGTGTTCCCGGCGGTTCCAGTGGCGGCTCGGCTGCGGCTGTTGCAGCGGGTGAGGCTTATTTCACGCTCGGTTCGGATACAGGTGGTTCCATTCGCCAGCCTGCTTCTTACTGCGGTGTAGTTGGCCTGAAACCAACCTATGGTCTAGTATCCCGTTTTGGACTGGTGGCTTTTGCCTCCTCTTTAGACCAAATTGGACCTATTACTAAAAATGTTCAGGATTCGGCCTATGTCCTACAAGCCATTGCAGGTTATGACCAGAAGGACTCCACTTCTGCAAAGGTAGACATTCCTGATTATTTGAACGCTTTAACCGGGGATGTAAAAGGACTTCGTATCGCTGTGCCTAAAGAGTATCTTGGTGAGGGCGTAGATCCACAGGTAAAGGAAAAGGTGCTCGACGCACTGAAAACGCTGGAAGGATTGGGCGCGGTATGGGAAGAGGTATCTCTTCCGCACACGGAATATGCGGTAGCGACATACTACCTGTTGGCTTCATCCGAAGCGTCGTCCAATCTGGCCCGCTTTGACGGCGTGCGCTATGGTGTGCGTTCTGACAATCCGGACAACCTGCTTGATCTTTACCATCAGTCCCGTACGCAGGGTTTTGGTCCCGAGGTGAAGCGTCGGATTATGCTGGGTACCTATGCACTCAGCTCTGGGTACTACGATGCTTATTATTTGAAAGCTCAAAAAGTGCGCACACTGATTAAACAGGATTTTGATCGTGTATTTGAACAATATGATGTAATTATCGGACCTACTGCACCGACAACTGCCTTCAAAATCGGCTCACAAGTGGATGATCCATTGACGATGTATTTGAACGACATTTTGACGATTCCGGTGAGCTTAGCTGGTGTGCCAGCCATCAGCATTCCGTGTGGTCTTGCGGATGGAATGCCAGTCGGACTACAAATTATTGGAAAGGCCTTTGACGAGTCTTCCGTGCTACGCGTAGCTCATGCTTTTGAACAAAATACCGAATTTCACAAGCAGCGTCCGCAGCTGTAATTTGCTAAAAAGGAGGGAACCTATTCATGTCTACAACTACATCCAAATATGAGACGGTCATCGGACTTGAAGTGCACGTGGAATTGCATACGAAGTCTAAAATATTCTGTGGATGCTCGACATCCTTCGGAGCACCACCCAACTCTCATACATGTCCGGTCTGTCTCGGTCATCCAGGGGTATTGCCGGTATTGAACCGTCAGGCCGTTGATTATGCAATGAAAGCAGCAATGGCGCTGAATTGCACCATTGCTGATGTGAGCAAGTTTGACCGTAAGAACTATTTTTACCCCGATTCACCTAAGGCTTACCAAATCTCACAATACGATCAACCCATTGGCGAAAATGGCTGGATTGATATTGAAGTGAATGGTGAGACAAAGCGTATCGGTATTACCCGACTGCATCTGGAAGAGGACGCAGGAAAATTAACACATGTTGATGGTGGCTACGCATCTTTGGTCGATTTTAACCGGGTCGGCACACCATTGGTCGAGATCGTTTCGGAGCCGGAAATATCTTCGCCGGAAGAAGCCAAGGCCTATCTGGAAAAAATACGTGCCATTATGCAGTATTGTGATGTATCCGATGTGAAGATGGAGGAAGGATCACTTCGCTGCGACGCGAATATCAGTCTTCGTCCGCATGGACAAAAAGAGCTGGGAACTAAAGCGGAACTGAAAAACATGAACTCCTTCCGTGGCGTACAGCGCGGACTGGAATATGAGCAGTTCCGACAGGAGCAGACGTTGGACGAAGGCGGAACGATTGTACAGGAGACACGTCGTTGGGATGAGGCACAAGGTAAAACCTTATCCATGCGTGGTAAGGAACAGGCCCATGACTATCGTTATTTCCCAGACCCGGATCTCGTTACACTGCATATAGATGAGGAATGGAAAGAACGCATCCGTGCTTCGATTCCTGAATTGCCTGACCAGCGTAAAGCACGCTACACTTCGGAATATGGATTACCTGAGTATGATGCCCAGGTGATTACGTCCTCCAAGCCATTGGCCGATTTGTTTGAGGATAGCCTTCAATTCACCAAGGATGCCAAAGCAGTATCCAACTGGATTATGGGGGATTTACTTGGTTATTTGAACAGTGCCAGTGTGGAGCTGTCGCAGGTTAAATTGACCGGACGGGGCTTGGGTGAAATGATCGGACTGCTGGAGAAGGGAACGATCAATAGCAAAATCGCCAAAACGGTCTTCAAGGAAATGCTGGAAAGTGATAAACTGCCACAGCAAATTGTTGAAGAAAAAGGGCTTGTACAGATCAGTGATGAGGGTGCAATCTTGACCATTGTCGAACAAGTTGTAGCAGCTAACCCGCAATCGGTCGAAGATTACAAAGCCGGCAAGCAAAAGGCCATCGGCTTCCTAGTCGGTCAAGTGATGAAGGAGAGCAAGGGAAAGGCAAACCCTGGCCTTGCTAATAAGTTGCTGACGGAAGTGCTGAACCGCTAATGGCATAGATTTGACAGGGGCTTGTCTTTTAGGGACAGGCCCCTTTTGCATAGACGCTGAGAACGATTGGCGCGAACAAGCTTTAGAATCCTGATGGCATTTTATGAGTTTCCTTAGGAGGGAAAACAGCATGGTTACCCTATGTTCATTGGAAGATGATGATATCGTCAGTCAGATATGGCGTCTCCAGCACGCTGCCTATAGGCTGGAAGCTGAGCTGATTGGGTTTGATGAGATTCCTCCACTGATGGATACATTGGATACGCTGAGAAGCTGTGGAGAGTCTTTTTATGGGTGGCTGGAGGAAGGTGAATTGCTAGGGGCACTGGCTGTGCAGTCTGATTCGCCCGATTCGCCCGATTCGCTTACTCTTACACGTATGATGGTTCACCCAGATCATTTTCGAAAAGGTATTGCAGACTCTTTAATGAAGCATGTTTTGAATGAATATCAAAATATCCCGTTGTTTATCGTCTCTACAGGAACTTTAAATACTCCTGCCGTGACATTGTATCGAAAACATGGCTTTCGCCCCGTATCTGCGGCGGAGGTCGCCCCAGGCGTGGAATTAACCACCTACCATCTGCATAAGTTGGAATAGCATTGAGTTATCATTAAATTGGCATTAAAAATGCACATAAGCCCACAAACCGCGCACCCGGAGTGGGAAGCACGACATAACCGGGAGGAGTAACTTGAATGAATAATCCGTGGATTATAGACGATTCACATATCATTTTACGGCTTTTGCTGTCCATGCTTCTCGGTGGATTCATTGGCTTTGAACGCGAACGTTCCAATCACGCAGCTGGTTTGAGGACTCATATTATGGTCAGTCTTGGTTCGACGCTGATTATGCTACTCTCCATTTACGGCTTTGCCGATTTTATTAAAGAAGCTAATGTACGCATAGATCCCGCTCGTTTGGCTACGGCTGTAATCACTGGCGTAGGCTTTTTGGGTGCAGGGACGATTATGTTCACAGGTAAATCCATTACCGGACTAACGACTGCGGCTTCCATTTGGGTCGTGGCTGCCATTGGTCTTGGGGTCGGAGCAGGCTTTTATTTCCCGTCTATAGCGGCGACAGTGCTCGTATTTTTAAATTTATGGGTATTTAACAAAGTCGAACTTCGGTATATGCGTGGACGCAAGCGTCATCTTATTATATTGTACGGATTGTCGTCTCACGGATTGCTGGAGCAGATTTCCACTTATTTAGAGCAAGAAAAAGTGGAAATACGTAAAATAATGATTAAAGAACATGAAAATGTCCCATTTCACGAATTACATCCAGATCGGCAGAGTATGGAGGTTTCCCTAGAGGTGCTGTCCCGTCATGATTTTAATCCCGTACGTATTGCCGCTGATTTACGACAATGGGAAGATATAGCTGCAGTCTCTGTTGAGTAATAGCCTACCTTTTTTTAACAGTTACTCTTAAATCCGATTGGGGTACTATGTAAGCATTGAAGTATTTTTCAGCGGAGCCACGCATGGGATTCAAAGGGGAGGATGGCATGAACTCGGAACAACCGTTACCGTCTGGAGAGGCTGGGCAGCTACAAGCGCCGGAACAGCGGGAACAACCCAGACAGGGGAAGCGTCTAAAATATGCTAAATTTCGCAAAGTGATTGCCATTATCATGGCCGCATTGTTACCCGGACTGGGACATCTTTTTTTAGGGCTGTTTATTAGGGGGCTTAGTTTTATTGTGTTGCTCCTGCTAGATATTTTTGCGATGCTGTATGTTTCTTCTGATGGCTTGAGGATTAACATCCCATTACTTATTTTGCTTGGATTGTTCATACCCGTTTTATATTTTTATAATGTATATGATGTCTTACAGTCAGCAGATTACATGGTTCGTTATCGGCGTAAGCCAGATCGTTATGCACGAATGGATGCTAAAGGCCAGCAAAGTAGTCCTTTTTATGCATGGGAGAGAGGCTTTGCTTTTGCTGTGCTGATGGTGGCAGGCGGTGGGCTTATGATTTTGTTTCGCATGAAACCTCGCTGGTTGAGCAATTTCTTTGAGGATTATGGATTCCTGACGCTGGCCATTTTATTAATGATGATCGGTTTATCCCTTTTTCTAAGGGAAGCCTTTCTGTCCTTTAAACGTAAAAAGTTGAAAGAAAGAGGGTGAAGCTGGCGTGCACCGTAAAATAAGAGTCGGTCGCTACACCTCTTCGCTTCTGTTGATGGCTGTAGGCATTTTGCTTATTGTAGATGTGTTTCAAAATACTGAATATATGCTTCAGCTCCTCGTTTGGTGGCCCGTAATCTTCGTGCTTTGGGGACTGGAATATCTGATTTTTTTTGCTGTGTACTATCGGAAAGAAGGCAAGTCTGACAACGGAAGGCGATTCAGACCTGACCTAAAGGGGATTCTGTCCGCTTTGGTAGTGGCAGCCTCGGTTTTTATCGTGACCCAGCAAAATCATTATATGTATCTGTGGAACCGGGTCAGTCTCAATCTGACGTCAGCCTCTATGGATTTTAGTCAGGCTAAAGAGAATCGGTATGATATGGGTGGTGTACTGGTACCTGTAACTATGCAGACGTCCGATTTAGTAGTTGATTCGGTTAATGGTGATGTAACACTGATCAGACGGCCTGTGTCCAATATAGAGGTACGTGGGACTCTATGGGTGGATCAAGCGCCTGCTGCCGAAGCGGACAAGATTGCTCAAGCTTCTTCACTGACTTCTACCGACGGCAAGACCATCCAGATTCGTCCGGAGGCACAGTCATACGGAGCTTCAAGCAAACGTCAGCCCCGTGTGAACATGCTGATCACCGTGCCGGAGGACCGGCGGTTCAATGTGCAGATTAGAACCTCCAACGGGAATATTACCCTGAATGGAGTTGATGCTATTGATAGCATTCGGCTCGAGAGCGGTAATGGAAATCTCACCGTTAATGACGCTATCGGCAATGTCAAGGGAGGCACGCTGAACGGTCAGGTTAAATTGCATCGGATTTCTGGAGATGTAGATGTGCGCACGAACCGTGGCGATATGCAGGCAGGAGATATTGAAGGAGCTGTGACACTACACACCATGGTAGGTGATATTCAGCTCGCTCGTTCGGAAGGGGACATCACCGTAGATACTCAGAATGGTGACATGAATGTGCTGAATTCTACAGCCAAGCTGAATGCAAATTCGCTTAATGGCTCTATCAAAGTGCATAGCGAGCAGGTGGGCGGAGATTGGAAAATATACAGTGCTGTCGGTGATATTGTATTGGATCTTCCGTCGAATGGAGATTTTCAGTTAGAGGGTTCAAGCAGTTATGGTAATCTTCAATCCGATTTTCCATTTAAAATAGACAGTAAAAGTATTTCAGGCCAAAACGGGACAGGCAAGTATGCGATCAACGTAGAGGGTAACAGTAATTTAACCATTAAAAAGTTACTGATGCCGTCGTTACCTGACTTGGATGATTCCGGGGGTACGACTGCGCCCGATACATCTGAAAGCTCTCCGGCTGAACCCGGAGCTCCTGAGTCAGATACTTCTATAGGAACATCCGGCGACAATACGGCGCGTTGACAAGAAACTTGAGTAGACCGTACAATGTGAGTAGGTTTAGAAGTAAGTTGTAAAATAGATGCGTGGTAATTGATAGGATCGTAAGTAAGGGATAAGGCGGTGGACATATATGGCGGCACGCGTCCAGCATGCTTTGGAACTTCTGAAGAAGACAGGTGTACGCATAACACCCCAGCGTCATGCCATATTAAACTATTTAATGGAAACTATGGGGCACCCGACTGCAGATGAAATATATCGAGCGCTTGAGTCCAAGTTTCCAAGTATGAGTGTGGCTACGGTTTATAATAACTTAAAGATGTTTATAGAAGCGGGTATGGTACATGAGTTGACCTATGGAGATAACGCCAGTCGTTATGATGCCAATATTTCGGAGCACTATCACATCATTTGCGAAAAATGCGGAAAAATTGAAGATTTCAGTTATCCCTATTTGGCTGATGTGGAACGCCATGCCGCGTTGGAAACAGGCTTCGAGGTGCATGGACATCGAATGGAGTTACACGGAGTATGCAAAGCTTGTAGTAACAAACAAACGTAACGAAACAAGGAATAGAAGTTTTTTGTGCGGTATGTATATATTGTAATGGATTGGAAACGTGAGGAATTCCCCATAAGCGGGGATTTACCGCGTTTTTTTATTTAAATCACTGTATTTTTGTTTTAAGTAATCTGTTGTGGTTACAAAATACGAGAATTCAAAGTTCATACAATGGAGGTTCAATATTGGCCAGAAATCATTCCAGACGCCGCCGTAAACGTTCGCGATTCAGAGGAGCGGCAAGCCTGCTATTATTTGCAGCGATTATATGCGCAATTACTGTCGTATGGTTTGGTAATCCCCTTCACGAGAAACCCGATTGGCAGGGCAGTGTCCGTCCTATTTTTATGCAGGGCAAGTTGACTGGGTATGAAGCTCAAAGCTCGGGCAAGAACATGCTGATGCCGTTTAAATTGGTGCAAAGTCAAATTGATCCTACGGTTCGCTATGAGGATGATAGCCAAACCGTCATTATGGCGACGAGACAAAGCCTGCTCTATATGAAGGTTTCGAAGGCACAAGGGGAACTGAATGGTAAGACATATGCGCTTAGCGTAGCCCCTCAGGTGATCAGTGGAGAGGTATATATCCCGATAGAGGCTGTACGTAAAGTATACGGCGTTTCTATACACGAAGACCCTGTAACTGGTGCTGTCATCCTAATGAAAGCTGGAGAGAAGGTCAGGCTGGGGAGTGTAGAAAAGAAGGATGGCTCACAGGATGCTAGAATTGCCTTACGTAAAGAAGCCTCTAACCTATCTTTTATTTTGACAGATATATCTCAGCGGACGAAGGTACGTATTTGGTCCAAACAAGGAGATTGGTATTTTGTTCAATTAGACAATGGCTATGCGGGATACATTAAGTCAGACCATATCGCTGAAGGAGAAGAGCTTGTGATCCCTTCGGCTAAAGACGATTTGTCCATCTCGGAAAAACATTGGGAGGGTAGGCCAGTAAACCTCGCTTGGGAAGCTGTCTATAATCGTAAGCCCGATCCTTCCAAGTTTGATCCTATGCCTGGAGTAAATGTGGTGAGTCCTACGTGGTTCAGTGTCGTCGATCATGAGGGCACTGTAGAAAGCAAGGCAGATCCTGCCTATGTCAGCTGGGCACATCGCAAGGGGATGGAGGTTTGGGGCTTGTTGAGCAACAGCTTTAATCCCGAATTAACAACTGAAGCATTGTCTACCTTTGAACGTCGAAAGTCGATTATAGATCAGATGATTTCATTTGCCCTAGAAAATGATCTGGATGGTATTAATATTGACTTTGAAAATGTTCATACGAAGGATGGCCCCAATGTCACCCAATTTTTGCGGGAACTTAAACCGATGGCTCGGGAACATGATTTGATACTGTCCATTGATGTTACGCCTAAATCTCAAAGTGAAATGTGGTCAGCTTTTTTGGATCGAAAATCATTGGGCACCATCACAGATTACCTCATGGTAATGGCATATGATGAGCATTGGGCGGCTAGTCCAAAGGCTGGTTCTGTCGCCTCGCTACCATGGACGGAAGCGTCAATTAAGCGAATTATTCAGGAAGATGAAGTGCCGCCTCAAAAAGTGATTTTAGGTATTCCGTTATATACTCGCGTGTGGTCCGAGACTCCCAAAGAAGGGAAGATTAAGGTCACCTCTAAATCACTTGGTATGAAGTCAGCAGCCGGTATCATAGCCGAATTTAAGTTGAAGCCCAAGTTTAGAGCTGCTGAAGGCCAGAATTATGTCGAGTATACAGAAGACGGCGTGGTCAAAAAGATTTGGCTAGAGGATGAGGTATCTCTGAAGGCAAGAGTAGAACTTGCCAAATCGCTGAAGCTCGGAGGAATTGGGGCGTGGAATCGAACCTTTGCAGATGAAAACGCTTGGGTAACACTGAAAAAAATAAGTGAATAAGATAAAAATTTATACAATTGAAGAAGGAAGTTTCTTATTTATGTAGAAATGATCACATGTATCCAAATATCCAATTTGCGGTCATAGCCGCCTTGCAGGTATGGAGGGAGAAGTGCAGCTAACCAAATTAAACCTAATGTATGATGAAATGTTGCAGGAAGATTCAATAGGTATTATTTCGTACAGAAAGCCGGGAGAGTATTTTCACGGTTCGATGTTGTATGACTTTGATGAACTCATTCTAATTATTGGAGAAGGCACCAAGCCGGTTCGTTCTATTCAACACTTATTTATGAATGGCTTAAGATGCCAAGTGTTGTACGCAACGCTCAGTTGTCTGAAGGAATGGATTATCGCTGGTGAACAAGCCAACATTATAGATTATGTGCTAGAAGGTCGTATTGTCTGGGAACGGGATGACGGGGTCCGTCTTTTAAGACAGGAAATTGTTGATTTTAACGATCCACTACGGGAGCAGAAGCGATTTCATGAGTTCTCCCGCTTTCTGGTCAATTACGTTCATGGTAAAAGAGCGGTGCGAGAAGGGCGGATCATTGACGCTTATCAAAGTGTTCTGAAAGCATTGGATCATTGGGCATCTATTGAACTCATTGAACGGGGGATTTATCCAAAGACTCACTTATGGGTTCAGGTACAGCCTCTGGATCGAACGATTGACAAACTGTATAACGAACTCACATTAAGTACAGAAACCTTGGAACAACGGGTTGAACTAGTATTGCTTGCTTGTGAATTTTCAGTGATGTCAAAAATGGAGGAGTGCTCATCTCCGCTATTCCGTATATTAGGCAGCAGACGGGAACCCTGGTCTATAAATGAACTTATTAACCATTCAGAGCTAAAGAATCTTCAATTGGATCTTACCGTCGTGCTCCGTAAACTGGTATATCGTTCACTTATTAGAGAAACAGCTGCCGGGGATTTTAGGGATCGTGGGCAAAATCGTGAACTGCGTTACTCCCTTATTTGATGTGCAGGGGTTGATTTGTCAGGAAGAAAGGTTGTTAAATCGACTTTTCTTCCTTTTTTTGTACGTGATTTAGTATTTATAGATAGTTAAAAAATATAAATTATTAATTTAGGTTGACGAGTATATAAAATATGTGCTAAGTTATAACTCGCCCCATTAAGCAGCATGAATAATTTAGAACTGTTTAAAGCAGGATAAACGTGTTGCATCAAGTGTAAAAATGAATTTTCAAAAAAAAGCTTGACGAAAAATGAGGTTATGTGTTATATTATTTAAGTCGCCGCTGAGACGCGGTGGTGAAACAAAGTAAGACAAAATGCAGGTTTGATCTTTGAAAACTGAACAACGAGTGAGTACGGATTTTGTTTACAAAATCCAACGCTGAGATTTTGGTACATGCCGTCAGGCTGTATGAAATGGAAGCGAAAATGAGATATTTTATCTCGTCAGTTTCAAAATGAGCTTATCGCTCTTTCTATAAACCAACTTCGGTTGGTCTTTAATGGAGAGTTTGATCCTGGCTCAGGACGAACGCTGGCGGCGTGCCTAATACATGCAAGTCGAGCGGGGTTGTGTAGAAGCTTGCTTCTACACAACCTAGCGGCGGACGGGTGAGTAACACGTAGGCAACCTGCCCACAAGACAGGGATAACTACCGGAAACGGTAGCTAATACCCGATACATCCTTTTCCTGCATGGGAGAAGGAGGAAAGACGGAGCAATCTGTCACTTGTGGATGGGCCTGCGGCGCATTAGCTAGTTGGTGGGGTAAAGGCCTACCAAGGCGACGATGCGTAGCCGACCTGAGAGGGTGATCGGCCACACTGGGACTGAGACACGGCCCAGACTCCTACGGGAGGCAGCAGTAGGGAATCTTCCGCAATGGGCGAAAGCCTGACGGAGCAACGCCGCGTGAGTGATGAAGGTTTTCGGATCGTAAAGCTCTGTTGCCAGGGAAGAACGTCTTGTAGAGTAACTGCTACAAGAGTGACGGTACCTGAGAAGAAAGCCCCGGCTAACTACGTGCCAGCAGCCGCGGTAATACGTAGGGGGCAAGCGTTGTCCGGAATTATTGGGCGTAAAGCGCGCGCAGGCGGCTCTTTAAGTCTGGTGTTTAATCCCGAGGCTCAACTTCGGGTCGCACTGGAAACTGGGGAGCTTGAGTGCAGAAGAGGAGAGTGGAATTCCACGTGTAGCGGTGAAATGCGTAGAGATGTGGAGGAACACCAGTGGCGAAGGCGACTCTCTGGGCTGTAACTGACGCTGAGGCGCGAAAGCGTGGGGAGCAAACAGGATTAGATACCCTGGTAGTCCACGCCGTAAACGATGAATGCTAGGTGTTAGGGGTTTCGATACCCTTGGTGCCGAAGTTAACACATTAAGCATTCCGCCTGGGGAGTACGGTCGCAAGACTGAAACTCAAAGGAATTGACGGGGACCCGCACAAGCAGTGGAGTATGTGGTTTAATTCGAAGCAACGCGAAGAACCTTACCAGGTCTTGACATCCCTCTGACCGGTCTAGAGATAGACCTTTCCTTCGGGACAGAGGAGACAGGTGGTGCATGGTTGTCGTCAGCTCGTGTCGTGAGATGTTGGGTTAAGTCCCGCAACGAGCGCAACCCTTATGCTTAGTTGCCAGCAGGTCAAGCTGGGCACTCTAAGCAGACTGCCGGTGACAAACCGGAGGAAGGTGGGGATGACGTCAAATCATCATGCCCCTTATGACCTGGGCTACACACGTACTACAATGGCCGGTACAACGGGAAGCGAAATCGCGAGGTGGAGCCAATCCTAGAAAAGCCGGTCTCAGTTCGGATTGTAGGCTGCAACTCGCCTACATGAAGTCGGAATTGCTAGTAATCGCGGATCAGCATGCCGCGGTGAATACGTTCCCGGGTCTTGTACACACCGCCCGTCACACCACGAGAGTTTACAACACCCGAAGTCGGTGGGGTAACCCGCAAGGGAGCCAGCCGCCGAAGGTGGGGTAGATGATTGGGGTGAAGTCGTAACAAGGTAGCCGTATCGGAAGGTGCGGCTGGATCACCTCCTTTCTATGGAGAATCGTTTCCTGCAATGGAAACATTCAAATATGAAGCATAAGCTTCAAAAATTACTCACTCGTTGCTCAGTTTTGAGAGTTCAAACTCTCAACATACTGCATGAATATCATCTACTCGGTTGAGTTAGACCGATATTCACACAGGCTACAGTTTCGATGAAACTGTATTGCACCTTGAAAACTGGATACCGAAACGAAATTGCGTTTTAGAATATTCCTTTAAGCTGATCTTGTGTAAACAAGTGAAATAAAGGTAGCTGCCTTGAATTCCATTCACACGTAAGTGTTGAACCGAAATTCAAAGCGATCGTATTTACCATGTAAATACTAGGTTAAGCTACAAAGAGCACACGGAGGATGCCTAGGCGCCAGGAGCCGACGAAGGACGTGGCGAACAACGATAAGGCCTCGGGGAGCTGTAAGCAAGCTTTGATCCGGGGATGTCCGAATGGGGAAACCCGGCTGTCTTCATCGACAGTCACTTTCTGCTGAATACATAGGCAGAATAGAGGCAGACCAGGGGAACTGAAACATCTAAGTACCCTGAGGAAGAGAAAACAATAGTGATTCCGTCAGTAGCGGCGAGCGAACGCGGATTAGCCCAAACCAAGGAGCTTGCTCCTTGGGGTTGTGGGACGTCTCACATGGAGTTACAAAGGAACCGGTTAGATGAAGAGGCCTGGAAAGGCCCGCCAGAGAAGGTAAAAGCCCTGTAGTTCAAAACTTGTTCCCTCCGAGACGGATCCCGAGTAGTGCGGGGCACGTGAAACCCCGTATGAATCCGGCAGGACCATCTGCCAAGGCTAAATACTCCCTGGCGACCGATAGTGAAGCAGTACCGTGAGGGAAAGGTGAAAAGCACCCCGGAAGGGGAGTGAAATAGATCCTGAAACCGTGTGCTTACAAGAAGTCAGAGCCCGATCTATGGGTGATGGCGTGCCTTTTGTAGAATGAACCGGCGAGTTACGTTCCCGTGCAAGGTTAAGGTGAAGAGCTGAAGCCGCAGCGAAAGCGAGTCTGAATAGGGCGACTTGAGTACGTGGACGTAGACCCGAAACCGGGTGATCTACCCCTGTCCAGGGTGAAGGTGCGGTAACACGCACTGGAGGCCCGAACCCACGCATGTTGAAAAATGCGGGGATGAGGTGGGGGTAGCGGAGAAATTCCAATCGAACCCGGAGATAGCTGGTTCTCCCCGAAATAGCTTTAGGGCTAGCCTCGGAAAAAAGAATCGTGGAGGTAGAGCACTGATTGGGTGCGGGGCCCGCAAGGGTTACCAAGCTCAGTCAAACTCCGAATGCCATAGATTTAGTTCCGGGAGTCAGACAGTGAGTGCTAAGATCCATTGTCGAAAGGGAAACAGCCCAGACCATCAGCTAAGGTCCCCAAGTGTGTGTTAAGTGGGAAAGGATGTGGAGTTGCACAGACAACCAGGATGTTGGCTTAGAAGCAGCCACCATTGAAAGAGTGCGTAATAGCTCACTGGTCGAGTGACTCTGCGCCGAAAATGTAACGGGGCTAAACACACCACCGAAGCTATGGCTTGATGCTTGCATCAGGGGTAGGGGAGCGTTGAATGCGGGTTGAAGGTGTACCGTAAGGAGCGCTGGACTGCATTCAAGTGAGAATGCCGGTATGAGTAACGAAAAGATCTGTGAGAATCAGATCCGCCGAAAGCCTAAGGGTTCCTGAGGAAGGTTCGTCCGCTCAGGGTAAGTCGGGACCTAAGGCGAGGCCGATAGGCGTAGTCGAAGGACAACAGGTCGAAATTCCTGTACCACCGTAATCCGTTATGAGCGATGGGGTGACGCAGTAGGGTAGTGACGCGGACTGATGGATGTCCGTCTAAGCAGTGAGGCTGGTGTGTAGGCAAATCCGCACATCGTAAGGCTGGGCTGTGATGGGGAGCGAAAATTGTAGTAGCGAAGGTCATGATCTCAGACTGCCAAGAAAAGCCTCTAGCCAGGAGAAGGTGCCCGTACCGCAAACCGACACAGGTAGGCGAGAAGAGAATTCTAAGGCGCGCGGAAGAACTCTCGTTAAGGAACTCGGCAAAATGACCCCGTAACTTCGGGAGAAGGGGTGCCTCGGTAGGGTGAATAGCCCGAGGGGGCCGCAGTGAAAAGGCCCAAGCGACTGTTTAGCAAAAACACAGGTCTGTGCGAAGCCGCAAGGCGAAGTATACGGGCTGACGCCTGCCCGGTGCTGGAAGGTTAAGGGGAGTGGTAAGCCCTTCGGGGCGAAGCTATGAACCGAAGCCCCAGTAAACGGCGGCCGTAACTATAACGGTCCTAAGGTAGCGAAATTCCTTGTCAGGTAAATTCTGACCCGCACGAATGGCGTAACGACTTGGGCGCTGTCTCAACGAGAGATCCGGTGAAATTTTAATACCTGTGAAGATGCAGGTTACCCGCGACAAGACGGAAAGACCCCATGGAGCTTTACTGCAGCTTGATATTGAATTTGGGTACGATCTGTACAGGATAGGTGGGAGCCGTAGAATCTTGAGCGCCAGCTTGAGAGGAGGCATCCTTGGGATACCACCCTGATCGTATCTAGGTTCTAACTTGGTACCGTGATCCGGTGCGAGGACAGTGTCAGGTGGGCAGTTTGACTGGGGCGGTCGCCTCCTAAAGAGTAACGGAGGCGCCCCAAGGTTCCCTCAGAATGGTTGGAAATCATTCGAAGAGTGCAAAGGCAGAAGGGAGCTTGACTGCGAGACCTACAAGTCGAGCAGGGACGAAAGTCGGGCTTAGTGATCCGGTGGTACCGCATGGAAGGGCCATCGCTCAACGGATAAAAGCTACCCTGGGGATAACAGGCTTATCTCCCCCAAGAGTCCACATCGACGGGGAGGTTTGGCACCTCGATGTCGGCTCATCGCATCCTGGGGCTGAAGTAGGTCCCAAGGGTTGGGCTGTTCGCCCATTAAAGCGGTACGCGAGCTGGGTTCAGAACGTCGTGAGACAGTTCGGTCCCTATCTGTCGTGGGCGTAGGAAATTTGAGAGGAGCTGTCCTTAGTACGAGAGGACCGGGATGGACGTACCGCTGGTGTACCAGTTGTTCCGCCAGGAGCACCGCTGGGTAGCTATGTACGGAAGGGATAAGCGCTGAAAGCATCTAAGCGTGAAGCCCCCCTCAAGATGAGATTTCCCAATTAGTAAGACCCCTTGAAGACGACGAGGTAGATAGGTTGGGGGTGGAAGTGCAGTAATGCATGGAGCTGACCAATACTAATCGGTCGAGGGCTTATCCTAAAAAATAAAACGTAAATGAGTTTCGGATCCAGTTTTCAGGGTGTAACCTTGATATAAATGTTTAATATTCCCTGATAGCTCAGTTGGTAGAGCACTCGACTGTTAATCGAGTTGTCACAGGTTCGAGTCCTGTTCGGGGAGCCATATGGAGAGGTGTCCGAGTTGGCCGAAGGAGCACGATTGGAAATCGTGTAGGCGCCAAAAGCGTCTCGAGGGTTCGAATCCCTCTCTCTCCGCCAGAATTATTTTATTGCATGGCCCGTTGGTCAAGGGGTTAAGACACCTCCCTTTCACGGAGGTAACAGGGGTTCGAATCCCCTACGGGTCATAAAAATATCATAAAAGGGCTTGCAATAAAAAGTTCATTATGGTATAATATGAGAAGTGCTCAATTGTGGAGGCTTAGCTCAGCTGGGAGAGCATCTGCCTTACAAGCAGAGGGTCGGGGGTTCGAGCCCCTCAGCCTCCACCATTTGAAAAATAAATATTTATTACTGTCGCGGGGTGGAGCAGTTCGGTAGCTCGTCGGGCTCATAACCCGAAGGTCGCAGGTTCAAATCCTGCCCCCGCAACCAATTAAAATTTATTATGGAACTGTGGTGTAGAGGCCTAACATGCCTGCCTGTCACGCAGGAGATCGCGGGTTCGAATCCCGTCAGTTCCGCCATTAGTAATACAACGTTTAATGATGAGCCTTAGAATAAGGCTCGGTAGCTCAGTCGGTAGAGCAGAGGACTGAAAATCCTCGTGTCGGCGGTTCGATTCCGTCCCGAGCCACTTTTAATTGAATATTTTATGTGCCGGTGTAGCTCAACTGGTAGAGCAACTGACTTGTAATCAGTAGGTTGGGGGTTCAAGTCCTCTCGCCGGCACCATTTTTGGAGGATTAGCGAAGTGGCCAAACGCATCAGACTGTAAATCTGCTCCCTTACGGGTTCGGTGGTTCGAATCCATCATCCTCCACCAGTTTTATAGGGGCATAGTTTAAAGGTAGAACAACGGTCTCCAAAACCGTTGGTGTGGGTTCAATTCCTGCTGCCCCTGCCAATTATTCATAACTTGCGGCGGTCGTGGCGAAGTGGTTAACGCACCGGACTGTGACTCCGGCATTCGTGGGTTCAAGCCCCATCGGCCGCCCTTTACTTATTGGGGATTAGCCAAGCGGTAAGGCAACGGACTTTGACTCCGTCATGCATAGGTTCAAATCCTATATCCCCAGCCATCTTTATGCGGACGTGGCTCAGCGGTAGAGCATCGCCTTGCCAAGGCGAGGGTCGCGGGTTCGATTCCCGTCGTCCGCTTTGTTATACTCTGGCGCCATAGCCAAGTGGTAAGGCAAAGCTCTGCAAAAGCTTTATTCCCCAGTTCAAATCTGGGTGGCGCCTCCATAATTTAATACGCCGGCGTGGCGGAATGGCAGACGCGCTCGACTCAAAATCGAGTGGGAAACCGTGGAGGTTCGAGTCCTCTCGCCGGTATTAACTAAAAGAGTTCATTAGAGATAATCTCTAGTGGGCTTTTTTTATTTGAGCTTTAGTACCCCACTCATTGCTTGAGCTGAAGACACCTTTGAGTTGTATTCCAAATGCGAATAAATATTTGCCGTTGTTGCATAATCGCTGTGGCCTAACCATTCCTGAACTTCTTTCATGCTTACCCCTAATACATCTACATAAATATACTCCAGGTATTCAAGACAATAAGAATTGTCAGAAGATAAGCGATAGGATTCCTGTTATTCCTTCATACGAATCAGAAGCTCATAGAACGTGTCCACCAGTGGCAGTATACGGCGACTGGCTTTATTCTTGATTTGGTCCTTTTCAATTTCAATATATCTACCATTCAAATTGCCCGATGTGACTGTATGTTTAATATTAATAGTCCAATTCAATAAATCAATAGCCGACCATTTTAATCCTACGACCTCGCTTCGGCTTAGCCCATAAAAGGCAGCCAGGATAACGGAAAGCTCAATTCTTTCGCCTCGGATTACTGCGAGGAGTTGATTCAGCTCCTCGGCATTGTAGAAGCTCACGACGTAATTGTTCTTTTTTGGGCTTTCAACTGAGTCAGGGAGATTCGCCACAATCGGCTTTATTTTCACGGTATACTGAAGGGCTCTGCAAATGTTCGCGTGGTAATGAATAACGGTATTGGCGCTGACACCTTGCACATTCATTTCATGGGTATACAAGGTCTGAAAATCTTCTGTAGTTAAATCATCAAGCAATACATCCCTTTCTCTCGGAAAAAGGATCTACGTGGCCTTTTACAGTGTCGGAATAGGAGATATAGGAGATAAGCCCGATACTGTTTTTCATCATCTCTAGCCATTGAAGCATAAAGTCTGCGAACAGCCTTTTGCTATTACCGGATGGAGTAGCCGCTTTTACTCTTACAGCATATCTTCGTTTTCAACCGCGAGTGCTTGTCCTTCCATATGATAATTCTTCCTGGCTTCCTGAAGCAAGATTTCGGCTCTTTTCTTGGTTCCTTTTATCTTAAGCCCCGTAGGGATCCATTTTGGTTATCGTTTACCATTCTTATCTTTACAGTTAGGCGGATGTCCCGTTGCGCTTTCTCCTCTTCCAACAACTCCAGAGGGTGAACCCGATCCTTTTTCAAATACCGGTTGGGCTTCCGAATGGATTTGCTACAAAAGTGGTAGCTGAATCCGCCGATGGATTGCTTTAGCGCCCAGAAGGTGCATTTTATTTTGAACCGGGCGGTATAAAGTTCGATGATCTAAGTCGCCTCCAGTGTCAGATCGGTGCTGGCTAGAATGGAGCATCGCCTGTTCGGATTCACCAGCAAAAACCACAGTTTTTGGTATACTCTTTGGCCCCATACCATATCCAGACACAGGTAATTGACGGATTATTCTTTGCCATACATGCTCACGATAGCGTACTCAAACGCGGCGATACGGCTTTAAAACAGCTCGGCCAAGCACCACCTTTGTCCTCTTTTTACGGTAGCGCCCCCGGTCTGTGGCAGGTGTACCATGACGTTCATAGGCAACGGTATTGGACTTGGCTTTGGTTACCAGATCCATCCGGGTGCTGCCGAATTGGTTCCATTGTTCAACCCCCGCAAAGCAGGATTGATCAGAGGTAGGCAAAACCATTTCCAGGACGTGCCCTAGTCAAAACACAGCATGAGGCCGATGACAATGACAACAAACCCATGAAAAGCGCCTCCAAAATTGCGTCATATTAACACAATTGATATTGATTATCAATATCAATTGTGTTAATATGATTTTGTTCACTAGTGAACAAAAAATAATCTAATGGTGACACTGAACTTGATCTGCAACTACTACAAGAGAGGGGAGATTGGGAAATTGGAGTTTCAAAATCATTTTAAAGGTCATCTTTACGAGCAATATATTAAAATGCTACATCTGAATGAGCTGTATACTGAACAAGAATTTAACTCGTTTCGGCAACAGGCCAGAAAGTATGAGATTGACATGCTCTCCAACAATATTACTAGTGTACACGTTATTGATTGCATTGGTGATTATGAACCGATAAATCATACCGGGATTGTGGAGAAGATGGGGTTGTCCAAAGCTAGCATTACTAAAATTAGTGCAAAGCTGCTGGAAATGGGCTTCATTATGAGAAGTCAACTGAACAGCAATCGTAAGGAGATTTACTTTAGTTTAACGGATAAGGGAAGACACATTTATCATTTGCATAAAGAACTGCACAAAGAAAAAGAAGAAAGGTTTTACCAATTCATTGAATCCTATTCAGAGGTTGAACTGCAGACTATTGGAAAATTTATGAGTGATTTGGTGGCGCGTGCCGAAGAATACTCCGAAGGGAAGTTTACGATAAATGACGACATTAAAGATTGAGGAATTAAGATCCAAGATTGAAGGGAAAGAAATTTTAAAAGGGCTCACAATGGAGATTCATGGCGGAGAGATTCATGCGATTATGGGGCCTAATGGGACGGGAAAAAGTACATTGGCTTCAGCTTTAATGGGCCATCCCAAATATGAGGTTACTGGCGGTAAGGTGACATTGGACAATGAAGACCTTCTGGAGATGGAGGTGGATGAGCGTGCCCAGGCAGGCTTGTTCCTCGCTATGCAATACCCAAGTGAAATTGCTGGCGTGACCAACTCGGACTTTCTCAGAAGTGCCATCAATGCACGGCGTGAAGAAGGCGATGAGATATCCTTAATCCGTTTTATCCGTGAAATGGAGAGCAAAATGAAGGGGCTGGAGATGAACCCGGAATTTGTGCATCGTTATTTGAATGAGGGATTCTCTGGCGGTGAAAAAAAGCGGAATGAGATTTTGCAAATGATGCTACTTGAACCCAAGTTTGTGATCCTGGATGAAGTGGACTCAGGGCTTGATATTGATGCACTGCGTATTGTGGCCAATGGCGTAAATGAGATGCGCAGCCCGGATAGAGGCTTTTTAATCATCACCCATTATCAACGACTGTTGAATTATATTACCCCGGATTTTGTGCATGTCATGATGCAAGGCCGGATAGTTAAATCTGGCGGTCCGGAGCTTGCACACCGTTTGGAGGCTGAAGGGTACGATTGGGTGAAGGAGGAACTTGGGATTACGGATGAGACGGTAAGGGAAGCTTAAAAGCCGGAGAGGAGGAACAGCACGTGGATATACAAGCTAGAGTTTCAATGAATGTGGACGATTTACGCGCATGGTCAAGCGCTAAGAATGAACCTCGTTGGCTGATTGAACGCCGCGTTCACGCACTCGAACTGGTAGGGACGCTGGAGTTGCCTAAAGTGGAGAAAATCAATCTCGAAAAATGGGATATCTACGAAAGTGGAGATTACAAAGCCGAGAATGCGTGGTCTAGTTTGGAGGAAGCGCCGGAGGTTGTTCGAGGTTTGGTTGCTTCTCCGGTGAAAGGCGGACTAATCGTTCAGTTCAACTCGGATGTAGTGTATACGAAATTGTCCGAGAGCTTAGCCGCCCAGGGAGTCATTTTAACGGATTTGCATACTGCGGCAAAAGAGCATGAGGAGCTGGTTCAACGTTATCTCTTTCAGGCAGTAAAGCCAGAAGAACATCGTTTATCTGCTGCACACAGTGCCTTATGGAGTGGTGGCGTTTTTCTATATGTCCCAGACGGTGTAGAGGTTGAAGCACCTATTCAAGCGATCTTTCTTAACGATACAAGCGGTGTGTGTTTTGCTCCTCACGTCTTAATTGTGGCAGGGAGCAACAGCAAGATCACTTATGTGGATAATTGTGTATCGAGTGGTGATGATGTCAAGGTATTGCATAACGGTGTGACGGAGGTCTTCGCGGGGGCGGGCTCAAAGGTGCAAGTAGCTTCGGTTCATCAGCTTGCTGCAACTACAACAGATTTCACCCAGCGACGGGCGGTCGTTCTTGCTGATGGGGGTGTGGAATGGATTATCGGTGAGATGAACAATGGTTATACCGCCAGCGATACCAAGACTTTGCTACAAGGCAACGGGGCGGTCTCCGACAATAAGGTGATTGCTATTGGCACGAGCAATCAAAAATCGAGCTATACAACTCAAGCTCAGCATTTTGGCAGAAGCTCGGTAAGCCAGATGATTACGCGTGCAGTCATGCTTGAAGAAGCTACGGCCATTATCAACGGCATTACAAAGATTGAAAAAGGTGCAACCCATTGTGATGGTCAGCAAACAGAACGCGTGCTTATGCTAAGTCCTAAAGCTCGCGGCGATGCCAATCCGATCCTGCTGATAGATGAGGATGATGTAACCGCGGGTCATGCTGCATCCGTGGGGCAAGTAAATGCAGAGCAAATCTATTATCTGATGTCGCGCGGGATATCACGGAGTGAAGCCGAACATCTTGTTATTTTCGGATTTCTCGCTCCTGTCATTTCGGAGATCCCGCTGGAAGGTGTTCGCAGTCGCCTAAAAGATTTAGTGGAAAGCAAGCTCGGCAGATCATAGCAAATCAAAATGAATCTTGAAAGGTTAAAAAGGAGTGATACTAATGGCTAAAAAAGCACCAGATATGGGCGAATATAAATATGGGTTTCGCGACAAGCACCAGTCTATTTTTCAATCTGGAAAAGGTCTGACGGAAGAGATTGTCCGGGAAATTTCCCGAATCAAGGAAGAGCCGGAGTGGATGCTCAATTTTCGGTTGAAAGCTTTGAATCAATTCTACAAAATGCCGATGCCTGAATGGGGAGCGGATTTGACCGGGCTAAATCTTGATGACATCCAGTATTACGTTCGCCCTTCTGAAAAACAGGGAAAGACCTGGGAGGAGGTTCCTTCCGAGATCAAAGCAACCTTTGACAAGCTGGGAATCCCTGAAGCGGAGCAAAAGTTCCTGGCGGGCGTATCCGCTCAATATGAGTCGGAAGTAGTTTATCACAGCATGCGGAAAGAACTGGAGGATCAGGGCGTTATTTTCCTTGATACGGATAGTGCATTAAAGCAATACCCCGAAGTGTTTAAGCAACATTTTGGGACGATCATCCCTCCCGCCGACAATAAATTTGCGGCGCTTAATAGTGCGGTTTGGTCAGGCGGTAGCTTTGTATACATTCCGAAGGGTGTTCAGTGCGAGGTTCCTATACAAGGTTATTTCCGTATTAATTCTGAAAATATGGGTCAATTCGAGCGGACATTAATTATTGCCGAAGAGGGTAGCTTTGTCCATTATGTTGAAGGATGTACAGCACCTATTTATAGTACCAGTTCTCTGCATAGTGGAGTTATTGAAATTATTTGCCGGAAAGATTCCCGTGTCCGTTACACGACCATTCAGAATTGGGCTCCTAATATCTACAACTTGGTAACCCAAAGGGCTGTGGCAGAAGAAAATGCCACAATGGAATGGGTGGACGGCAACATCGGCTCCAAGGTAACAATGAAGTATCCGGCAGTATTATTGAAAGGACGGGGAGCCAAGGGGTCCATCCTGTCTATTGCCGTAGCCGGTAAAGATCAGCATCAAGATGCTGGCGCGAAGGTAATTCACCTTGCTCCCGAGACAACATCTACGATTATATCCAAATCCATCAGCAAGCAGGGCGGAAAAGTAAACTACCGAGGGTTGTCCAGCTTCAGCCGCGATTCCGCAGGGTCCAAGTCCAATATTAAGTGCGATACGTTGATATTGGACAACATGTCAACATCAGATACGATTCCGTACAATGAAATTAAAAACGATCAGATTACTTTGGAGCACGAGGCAACAGTATCCAAAGTGTCCGAGGAACAATTGTTTTACTTAATGAGCCGCGGGCTTACAGAACAAGATGCTACACAAATGATTGTAATGGGCTTTATTGAACCGTTTACCAAAGAATTGCCAATGGAATATGCCGTTGAAATGAATCGGTTAATTCAATTTGAGATGGAAGGAAGCATCGGTTGATTCATTAATTTAATAGATCAAACCTTTATCATTCTTTAAAGAAGTGCGAGGTGCTAGTAATGAAGAAAAATAATTCGGACGATTCAGAACTAGCTCAAATTACCCGAGAGATACGAAAACTTCAGTTCTGCTTCAATATGCTGTCAGGATTGAGCGCAAGTTGTGGTGTGATGATACCTTTAGACTCTATTCATACGCTTATAAGGGAACTTTCGGATCAAGAGGTCACTCTTAGGCAAAAAGCAAAGGATCACTCAGACGATCTAGGGTGAAAAAAGGTCTGAATTGACGGTTGGTAAAACAATGGGAGGAGTTGACATAATGGATGAAAATGGATTTTTATTCGATGAAGTATCGGAAGTTCTTCTCAAACTACGTCCTTTCTTACTGCGTGACGGTGGAGATGCTGAACTGGTCGAGGTTGAGAACGGTATAGCAAAATTAAGATTTTTGGGAGCTTGCAATGGTTGCCCAAGTGCTACGATTACGTTAAAGGTTGCTATTGAGCGCGCAATTCTTGAGGAAATTGATGATATTAAAGAAGTTGTACAAGTATTCTAAATTCCTTGATACTGAGCAACTGAGTTAGTCCTGTCGCAGACCATAGCTACGGAAGTTGATCCCGCTGCTCAATACTAAAGTACATCGACAGATTACCTTGCGGGTCGAAATCGACGAGCAGCACTTTTTTTCCTTCATCAAACAAGGTATTAGAAAGATTGTATTCGGTATCGAGTGGGAAACCATGGAGGTTCGAGTCCTCTCGCCGGTATACACAAAAGGATAATAAAATGCTTAAAGGCATTTTATCATCCTTTTTATTATGTATTCATGATTTTGGCAACAAGGTTAACATGGATTTGACCAGGTCTTTGATCTTATAGTAAGATGGTGGTACTGAAAAAACATTTTTAGTTTATTAAGTACAAGAGAAATGAGGACGAATATGCAGGAAAGAATTTTGGAGGCTTTTGTAGATGAAGTTCATGAAAATGGATTGAAATTTACGATGGATGATCTTGCGAAAAGACTCGCTATTAGTAAGCGTACATTGTATGAAAATTTTTCGTCTAAGACGCTTATTTTAGAAACACTTATTGAGCGTACAAATGATGATATGATTCGAAAAACTGAGCAGATTATCGAAAATAATGAGTTATCTTTGTTAGATAAGATTAAGCAGTCGATTAGGGTCATGCCTCTGTATTATAAGTTTTACGATTTAAGAATATTGGACCAGATGAAAAAGTATTATCCTGAGCAATGGAAAAGGGTACATGCCGATTTAAATGACTGGTCTCCGATTAGAACATTAATTCAGGAAGGCATCCGAGAAGGAATTATTGTGAACAAAAATGAGGCTCTGATCATGAAGCTTATTATTGAATCTGTAAATTTAACGCTTGATCAGCGTTTCTTTCTGGATAACAGTGTGACGGTAGAGGAAGCAACTTATTCTATTGTAGATATTTTGTTGTTCGGATTGGTCGAAAAATAAAAAATAGCCTCATCAATATGCTGCATATTTGAAGAGGCCATTTTTTTATATGAAAACTAAGAAAACAATTTTAGTTTCAATTGTTTTTGAAAAAGAATAATGAAGTTTACCTAATGTTGAATAAAGAGATACGGAAAAGGAAGGGTGGAAATATGTCTATACTCACAAGAAATCGAGGAGCAATGCTGTTATTGATGCTTAACATTTTTTTGGCATTCATGGGGATTGGATTGGTTGTCCCTGTGTTACCTAAGTTTATAAGTGAGCTAGGGATGAATGGTTCCTCGATGGGACTGATGGTTGCAGCTTTTGCGTTGACACAGCTTTTGTTATCACCATTGTCAGGAAAGTTGTCTGATCGTTATGGACGTAAAAAGTTGATTGTTTCTGGGATGTTCATCTTCATGTTATCAGAGCTTGTTTTTGGACTGGCGAATTCCATTCCTACCCTGTTCATAGCACGAATCATGGGTGGAGCAGGGGCAGCGTTGCTTACTCCTTCTATTATGGCCTATGTCGCTGACGTGACCTCGTTTGAGGAAAGAGGCAAGGGAATGGGCATGATCAATGCAGCGATCAACACAGGCTTCATAATCGGGCCAGGGATTGGCGGATTGCTTGCCACATATGGAATACGCATTCCCTTTTTTGCGGCAGCAGGAGCTGCGGGAATAGCAGCTATCTTGTCTCTGTTAGTACTGCCTGAGTCTTTAAGCAAGGAAAAGCAACAATATAATAGAGAGCTTCCACGTCAAAAAGAAAATCTTTTGCAGCAATTTTCCAAGTCATATCAATCTCCATATTTCATGGGTTTACTCATTGTATTTGTCGTTGCTTTTGGGTTAGCGAACTTTGAAACAGTATTTGGACTGTTTGTTGACCATAAATATGGTTTTACACCGATGGATATTGCCATCATCATAACGACAGGCTCCATTTTGGGAGCAGTTGTCCAAGCGACTATATTTGGATGGATCATTAATCGTTTTGGAGAGAAAAAAGTAATTCACCTCTGTTTGGCTATTGGGGGCCTGTTCATTTTTCTAACCCTATTTGCTGAACAGTACGTGATGATTATGCTGACGACCTTCATCATTTTTCTGGCTATGGATATCCTTCGTCCGGCAGTAAGCACTTCTCTATCGCGGCAGGCTGGAGATGAGCAAGGCTTTGTGGCAGGCATGAACTCGTCCTATACCAGCTTGGGTAATGTGATTGGACCGCTTGTTGCGGGATTGCTGTTCGATGTTCATATTAATCTGCCTTATATGGTTGCAGCTATAGCGTTACTGGCTTGTCTCGTCCTTTCACTACGTTCCAAGCAAGCGGGTGAGCAACACTCGATAGCCCGTACAGCAGAACAGCGTAAATGAGGATAGCCGCAGGTCTATACTCATCCCCGACTTAGGTCTAGGTTCAAAAACCGTCTGGGGTCCGTTTTGTCAAACGCTAGTTCAGCGTACAATAAGGACATAAGCAAGACACAGTGAAAGGCGGTGAGAGATGATGAGAGTTAACAAAGGGAATGGGTTAGCCATTGTACTGATCGTGTTGGGTTCGATTATGCTGCTCGGTAAGTTTACTCCGTTTTTCGGTCACTTTTTAGGACATCTGATTGGTTACTTAATTCCGATAGCTATGGTGATGCTAGGCTACTACGGTGTGAAAAAAGGAAATGCGCTCTTCGGCTGGATCGTACTCGTACTCGGGGTACTGATTTTGCTTGGCAAACTGTCCTGGCTTCTGGGACCGCTACTGGCAATCGGGTTAATCATATTTGGTGTTTCCCTGCTGAGTGACCGCAGAAGACATTACTGATTTTAGCAGTTTAGCAAGAATTAAGAAAGATTTCAGTAACTAAGTGTTGAATTATGGAATACGAATTGTGAAAGGAGCAGACGCAAATGAGTGTTTTTCGAAGAATGCGCGATATCACGGTAGCGACCTTCAATGAGCATTTGGAACAAAGCCAAGACCCAGTGCAACTGATTGACCAGTTCTTGTATAATACCCGCCAGGAAATTGCCGAAGCGGAAAAACTCCATCAACAGTATGCGATGCATACAAGACAGATGAAGCAGCAGTTGGATCATGCATTGTCCATGCAGACCAAACGGGAGGAACAGGCGCTACTGGCTTTGAAGGCTGATGAAGAACATATCGCGAAGCTGGCCCTTCAGGAGAAAATGCTATATGCAGAAAAAGAAGAGCAGTATAGAGAACTGTGGGAGCAGAGCCGTGAATCACTACGTGAGCTAGAACAACAGCTAGATACATTAAAGACAGAATATCAAACGGTACACAGCAAGCGTCAGTATTATGCGGCACGTGTACAGACGTTGAGACTCCAGCAGCAAATGAACGAACGGGCTGGTACATACGGTGGACGGAATGTTCCCCGAATGTTCAACCGCTTGGAAGACCGGGTAGCCGATATGGAAGCAGAAACGATGAGTCTGCGTGATTTACGTCGGGGTGAGGGCGACCATGCACAGGATGCCCAAGGCGGTGGATCGCTGCTCGAACAAGAGTGGGCGAGACTGAAAAGCAAGCTGAACAACAGCGGGAAGGAGTAATTTGATAATGACCCGAATTTACAGATCAAGCCGGGATAGAGTAATAACAGGTGTATGTGGCGGTCTTTCTGACGCAACAGGAATGGACTCAACATGGATTCGTATTCTGGTTGTGATCAGTTTCTTTATTACAGCAGGAACCACATTTATGATTTATGTGATTGCGGCCCTAGTTATCTCCAAGGAGCCGAGATCTCCTTTCGATGGAGGATTTGGCCCTGACAGCGGACCCTACAATCAACAGGATCCACGCTATTATGGCAGTAACAATACAAGATCGCAGTATGGGCCGGGAACTGGTTACAACCAGGGCGGTGCATATGGCAATTCGAACCCGTTTTTTGGTCAAGATGCCCGCAACTCATCTAAATTTAACACAGGTCAGAACAGTGACCTGGATTCCATGATGGAAGATATCGAGAAAAAGGCAATGAAAAAAGAATTGGCAGAGTTACGCAAAAAAGTAGAGCAATTTGAGAAGGGAGATCGTAAATAATGGGGATCTTTAAAAGAATGAAGGATATGACAAGAGCATCGGTGAATGAAGTGTTGGATAAAGTGGAAGATCCGATTATTATGTTGAATCAATATCTGCGCGATATGGAGGCGGAAATTCACGAGGCTGAGGTAACGGTTGCCAAGCAAATGGCGAATGAACGACGTATGAAACAGCGTTTGGAGGAAGCGGTACGTGTATCCAATGAGCGTGAGAAACAAGCTGAATCCGCATTGCGAAATGGTCAGGAAGAAGTAGCGCGCAAGTTGTTGGGAGAGAAGATTTATTTTGTGCAGAAGCAGGACGAATACCGCGACTTGCATACACAAGCTGAGCTTCAAGCAAAAGAATTGGTACAGCAGCTTCACGACATGAAAGATGAATTCTATAAAATGCGCAACAAGCGCAATGAGTTGGTATCCCGTGCTCAAATGGCGAAAGCTAAAAAGCAAATGTCTCAAATCAATAGTTTGCACACGATTGAAAGTGGGTCTGCTTCACTGGGCTTCCACCGTATGGAAGAAAAAATCATGCAAATGGAAGCTGAAGCTGACGTACTGCGTGCTCCTTACCGTCAAGCTCCAGGAGAAGCATATGTTAATCCGGCTGAGGCTGAAAAACAGTTTAAAGTGGATGAGCAGCTTCAACAGCTTAAGTCCAAAATTCAGACAGGTGCTAAACCAGTCGATATGAAGAAGGACTGACTACTCGGAAACAAGACATTATGATATGCTGTATGGAATGGACATTGGTCGATGATCGTGCCTAATCTGTATGGTTCAGGAAAGCCATATGGCGGAATGTTGCGCCACTATGGCTTTTCCGTCCTGTATAAACAAAAAGGGGGTGCAGCATGGAGAGAAGAAAATCAGCCTTGGCACTGGCAGGGATTGGCATCGGGATCATCATTTTATTCGGTCAGTGGATTGGGTTCCTCTCCGTGGTTGCACTGATCCTAATGTTGGCCGGAATATATAAGATCCGCAATTCCAAAATCAAAAAGGGCTACACGATGCTCGCGATGGGTGCTGGACTGTTAGTACTGGATCATTTGTTCCTGTTTGTGGTAGTTACACTAGCATCATTAGCTGTATTCTATTCACGTTCAAGGAAGCTGCATAAAGGTCAAAGCTCCATATTCAAGCACAATTTTATATCCAATCATAAATGGGATGAAGTGCCTTGGAGCCTGCGCAGCACAAGCATATGGCATGTGGTTGGGGACGTGGATGCCGACCTGACGTTGGCTCTCCCAGAGGAACGTGAGCCCGTTATATTTTTACAGGGGATCTTCGGTGACATTGACATCACCCTACCGGATAATTACGGTGTAGAGGTGGAGATGTTCATATTGTTCGGACAGATTCAGTTTGACCGGGATCATGAGGCGGGGATGCTCAATCGACTGGTTTGGAAGTCTCCCCATTTTGAGCAGAGTGAGTATAAAGTGAAGTTTGTCGTTTCGTACTTGGCGGGCGATGTCCGCGTCCGATTTTATTGAATCAGGAGGAGCCGGGATGAATCATAAAAAAACGTCCAACATGGTAACCCGCAGTATGGGTGAAGGTATCCTCCTGTGTGTTGTTGTGGGCGTAGTTGTCTTTTATATGCTGTATACATATGGATATGTGAAGTCGTTCCCAACCTGGGGAATGATATTGAAAGTTGCAGGAGCCGTTATATTGGTGTTGATTGGTACAGGGGCAATGTACGGATTTTATGAAAGCTACCGCTTTAAAAGCAGACTGGAAATGTTGAGAGAGACGTTGCTGATGTGGGAAAAGGGAACGCCAGCACGTGAGTTGCCGCCCCTAGGGCATGATGAGCTTGGCAGGCTGGGTGAGCAGCTGGAACGGATTGGGCGTAAATGGCAGGAACAAGTTACGTCTTTACAACGCTTATCTACGGATAATGCTCAGCTGGCAGAACAGGCACGGATGACTGCGATTGTGGAGGAGCGGCAGCGGCTGGCCAGAGAGTTGCATGACGCCGTATCACAGCAATTATTTGCTATTTCAATGACGGCAACGGCTGTGGGGAGGACACTGGATAAGGATTTTGATAAAGCGCAGCGTCAAGTTGCGCTAATTGAAGAAATGTCTTCCGTGGCACAATCCGAAATGCGGGCGTTACTACTTCATCTGCGGCCTGTCTATCTGGAAGGGAAACGGCTTGAGCAGGGTTTGCGTGATTTGGTACAAGAGTTGCAGGCAAAGGTACCGATGGAGATTGATTTTGAGATTGAAAGCGGAGTACAGTTGGTTAAAGGCATTGAGAACCACTTGTTTCGTATTGTTCAGGAAGCGATGTCTAATACATTGCGTCATGCCAAAGCAACCCGTATGGAAATTCGTATCGTGCAACGTCCAGATTCCATCAGGCTGACGATTCGGGACAACGGTATTGGTTTTGAACTGGATGAGAAAAAGCAGACTTCATATGGATTATCCACAATGCAGGAGCGGGTCAGTGAGATTGGGGGAGCTATTCAGTATATAACGGCTCCGGGAAAAGGAACACGGATCGAGGTGTCCGTGCCAGTTATTAATGATGAAAGCGGAAGGAACGATGATCATGGAAACGGAATTACCGATTAGCGTACTGCTGGTAGACGACCATGAAATGGTACGGATTGGTCTTGCGGCGGTGCTGGGGACGGAAGAAGGTATTGAAGTGGTCGGCGAGGCCGGAAGCGGAGAAGAAGGCATACGGTTGGCTTCTGAATACAAGCCAAATGTGATTTTGATGGATCTAGTCATGGATGGCATGGATGGCATCGAAACGACACGCCAAGTAACTCGCCTGCTTCCAGAGACCAAGGTGATTGTGCTGACGAGTTATTTGGACGATGAGAAAATGTATCCGGTCATTGAGGCAGGGGCATTCAGCTACTTGCTCAAAACGTCTCGTGCTTCCGAGATAGCGGATGCCATCCGTGCAGCTGCACGCGGACAGTCCGTACTAGAGTCACAGGTGGCCTCCAAGATGATGAATCGATTCCGCCAGCCACAGGCTGAGGCACCCGCGCATACGGAGCTGACTGATCGTGAGATGGAGGTGCTTCGCCTGTTGGCACAAGGGAAGTCTAACCAGGATATCGCAGATGAGCTGATTATCGGGATTAAGACGGTAAAATTCCATGTCACGAACCTTCTCGCTAAATTAGGAGTGGAAGACCGTACACAGGCGGCAATCTATGCCTATAAGAACGGATTAGCAGAGTAGAAGTAGAATAAACGAATACAAAGAACCGGAGACGACAATAGTCCTCCGGTTCTTTTGCGTTCTGTAGATGTTTAGATCAGGAGGAATAAAAAGGCGATTAAAGCCAGATCTAGTGCAAGCCCTGCCCCGTATCCATATCCGCCGTACCCACCGCGATAGCCTGTTCTGCCATTTCCAGCAAAGCCGCCTGCGTCATAAGGAAAGGATGGACTCAGAGGTTCGTTAGGCGGCTTAATTAAGGCATTTAGTTTGGCAGAGGTACGAGCTTTGTTTTTAGGATTCCTTTTTTTCTTTTTAGAGGAATTCTTTTTTGGGGATTGTTTTCCTTTGTTACTGTAGCTCCCGGCGTAGAGACTGCCAGGAAAGGAGGGTGGATATCCGTTCAACATCAGCTTGCCTTTGCTACACCCACTTAAGATGCCGATGTGTCGTGTACCATCACGCATAACGGCACAGACCAGACGTCCACCATGAGGTGCCACACTGGCTTCATTTACAGGATAAATGGGAAACATGATTTCACCTCTTTTGGTGTAAGATGCATTGTGATCATAGTCTATTCTTACGGTGCCTACGATGTATGGTCGAACACCCAGTAGGCAGATGAATATTTTAGAAGGGCTTTGCCGTAGTGCTGTGTGTATAAAACCTCTGACAATGGGAATGCTATTGATAGATTCATAGATTTCAATCCAGCCGAAAAAGAAAGTATCCAGAGCTTAGGTGTGGGAATCGGATGGTTGTGGAGCGGGGGGAACGATAATGTTAAAAGCAGAGCTGATTAAAAAGGGGATTATTGCAATTTTGGTATTAGGAACGGTGCTGGTACTAGCTGGCTGGCGTTACGGAACCCTTCAGACAAACCGAAATGACTCCCGCGAGGCAGAAACGGCTTTACGCTCATTGTTAATCATCTCGGATCAGACCCCGGGTACGTTGGATAAGCTGGTTGTGAAGTGGCAAGGCGATTGGATTTCTAACCATGAAGAGCCAGCAGATGTGGCGGCACAGATAGCTGATCAGCTGAATATACCCACAGTAAACAAACTCGTAGAAAATGGACACACGGTTTATCGTTCTGTTCGTGATAGTGAGGATCTAAGAATCCGCTTAAATGTGATGGAACGTCAAACTGGACAATGGTATGTAGTTGTTCAACTGGAGAGCAATGATGCAGGACGTGAGCGGTTGATTCAGCTTCATAAGCTTTGTGCTGAGCAATTAAAGTCTATGGGAATTCAAGCACAGTGGAACACGGCCCTTCAGCGTTCGCTGCATACAAAGGAATCCAAAGATCAACTGTTGAAACTGACAGAGGCGAGCTTAGCAGGGAACATCTCCATGCAGGCCAAAGAAAGATATACGGATGCGACTACTGTGGCTATATCCTATGAAGCTCCAGAGCTGCCGTTAATGATTCAAAGCGGTGAGCATCAGGTCCAGATGCAGATGGCTGTACATGAAGATAGGGAGCAGCAGGATACACGTATAACACTCGGTTTCCCGCTCATCACGATTGAATACTGACTTATAAGGTAAATTTATGATTCATCGGATAGCTTATCCATGTAGGATATGATAAAATATCATCAAATCTTTAGTTCCATGTTTTTCGAAAATCAAGTATGATCTTGTATAAATATACACAATACTACATGCGGATTTCGGGGATTGTGGATTGCGGAATCTTGACATGGGAAGAATGAGGTACTTCATGGCTGACATACCTGCTAAAGAATCTGTTGTGACGCAAGGCGCAGTTCTGTTTATTTTTGGCGCTACGGGCGATTTGGCTCGTCGCAAGCTTTTTCCTGCTATTTACAGCTTGTACCGCGAAGGCAAACTTGCTGAAGATTTTGCTGTTATTGGTGTAGCAAGGCGTCCTCGCACAGAGGAAGAATTCCGTAATGACCTGTACGCTTCCATACAGGAGTTTAGTCGCTACAAAGCAGAAAATGATCAAGAATGGCAGGCATTTGCCGAGCATTTTGAATATAAATCGCTAGATATCAACAATGTCGAAGGGTTCCATGAGCTGAGACAGCAGACGGAGTCTATAGAAAGCAAGTTTAACATACCGGGAAATCGGTTGTTTTATTTGGCCTTGGCTCCTGAATTATTCGGAAGCGTGTCGAAGAGCTTGAAAGATGGCGGTATGATGGATGGCAAGGGGTGGAATCGTCTTGTAATTGAGAAGCCATTCGGTTATAACCTCGAATCTGCACAAGAATTGAACGTTGAAATACGAGAAGTATTTGCCGAAGAAGAAATTTATCGGATTGATCACTATCTTGGTAAGGAAATGGTACAAAATATTGAGGTGATCCGCTTCGCGAATGCCTTCTTTGAACCACTGTGGAATAATAAGCATATTGCCAATGTGCAAATTACGCTTAGTGAAACGGTAGGGGTGGAGGAACGCGGAGGTTACTACGATCATTCCGGCGCCTTGCGGGATATGGGACAGAACCATATGCTGCAAATGCTAACGATGATTGCGATGGAGCCACCTAGTCGTTTGTTGCCTGAGGATATCCGTGATGAAAAGGTAAAAGTGCTGCGTTCGCTGCGCCCTTTTGAAACGTCTGAGGATGTGAAAACCAATGTGGTGCGTGGTCAATACACCGAAGGCAGTTATCGCGGTCAGCAGTTGCCGGGGTATCGCCAAGAAGACAAGGTTGATCCACAGTCGAACACAGAGACTTATTTTGCTTCACGCGTGTTTGTTGATAATTTCCGTTGGGCTGGCGTACCGTTCTATATTCGTACGGGCAAACGTCTCCCTGTAAAAACAACGGAGATTGTTGTGGAATTTAAGAGCATGCCAACGAACGTGTACCTCGGTCAAAAGCATAAGCTGGAACCGAACTTGCTCGTGATTCGAGTCAATCCAATGGAGGGCATTTACATTAAAATCAATGCCAAGAAACCTGGTTCGGAATCAGATATTGAGCCACTGGCTATGGATTTTTGCCAAAGCTGTATGGTGGGTATCAACTCACCGGAGGCTTATGAACGGTTGTTGATGGATGCGATTGAGGGTGATTCGACGTACTTCACGCGTTGGGATGAGGTTGCCACGGCATGGGGATTCGTCGATCGAATCGCCAAAGCATGGCAGCAGACCCCGGATACGCTGGAAACCTATGCTGCAGGCTCATGGGGACCGGAAGGTGCTCACAAGCTATTGGAGCAGGATGGCTTCAAGTGGTGGCCGGTTAGCGGTCAGGATGAAGATAATGTCATCTGGCGAGTAGGCGGCGTTCAGTAATCCCGATTTGTCCAGCATCCCCCTATGTCCTGTTCAGGACGTAAGGGGATGCTTTGCGTTCGGAGTGTGCTATAATAGCTTAGTCTCAGGTTTTCAGTTTGCAACTGATTATAAGTTAAAGGCAGGCTAAAACATGTAAATAGATCGTATTTATAATGAATATGGTAACGGAGTACGCCGAATACTGGAGCTAACGGCAATGTAGCCGATAGAGCCGATGAACTTATGAAAACAGGCGTGCATCATGGCCTTTTTATGAATAGCTTGAGCAGTAATGCAATGGATTTGATCATGAAGGGATATGTGAAATGAGTAAAACAACAGATATACTTCAACAGGAAGTCGACAAACGGCGTACGTTTGCGATTATTTCTCACCCGGATGCGGGTAAAACGACACTGACGGAAAAGCTGCTGCTGTTCGGGGGCGCGATTCGTCTTGCGGGTTCAGTTAAAGCACGTAAAGCAAGCAAACACGCCACGAGTGACTGGATGGAGATTGAAAAACAGCGGGGGATCTCTGTAACATCCTCAGTAATGCAATTTGATTATAATGGTCACCGCATCAACATTCTGGACACCCCAGGTCACCAGGATTTCAGTGAAGACACGTATCGTACATTAACAGCAGCAGATAGTGCAGTCATGCTGATTGACGTAGCGAAAGGTGTGGAAGCGCAAACGATTAAGCTGTTTCAAGTTTGTGCGAAGCGTGGAATTCCGATTTTCACCTTCATTAACAAACTGGATCGTGAGGGACGTAGTCCTTTTGATTTGATGGAGGAGCTGGAGCAGGTGCTTGGCATCCGTTCGGTGCCTATGAATTGGCCGATTGGTACAGGACGCGAGCTTTGCGGTGTCTATGACCGTGTCAAAAATCAGGTCGAGCTGTTTCAGGGAGATGACCATTCCACGATCAAAGTACAAAAAGTGGAAGATTACAATGATCCGATCATTCGTGAGATGGCGGGCGAATATTTGCATGACCAATTATGCCAAGACTTGGAGTTGCTTGATGTCGCGGGTGACCCTTTTGACATGGAGAAAGTACAGCGCGGAGAATTAACGCCTGTATTCTTCGGCAGTGCGATTAATAATTTTGGTGTACAAACATTTTTGGAAAACTTCCTTCAGCTTGCTCCTAAACCGGAGCCGCGCCGTAGTACAGCTGGGGAAATTGAGCCAACAAACGAAAAGTTTACCGGCTATGTATTTAAAATTCAAGCGAACATGAACCCGGCTCACCGTGACCGTATTGCATTTTTGCGTATTGTCTCCGGTAAGTTTCAACGCGGGATGAGTGTTAAGCATGTACGGATGGGTAAGGAGATTAAGCTGTCTCAGCCACAGCAATTCCTGGCACAGGACCGTGATATTGTCGAGGAGGCTTTTCCTGGCGATATTATAGGATTATTTGACCCGGGTATTTTCCGTATTGGTGATTCACTCAGCCAAGGTAGCGAGGTTGTGTTTGATGAATTGCCGACCTTCTCGCCTGAGATTTTTGCCAAGGTAACGGTGAAAAATGCCTTGAAGCACAAACAGTATCTGAAGGGTATTGACCAGTTGACCGAGGAAGGTATGATTCAGGTGTTTCGTACGGTAAGCTTTGACGATACGCTACTGGGTGTTGTCGGCCAACTGCAATTTGAAGTATTTGAGTATCGCATGAAGGGTGAATATGGAGTTGATGTACAGCTTCAACGTATGCCGTTCCAATTTGCTCGATGGATTGTGGATGAACAGATTGATCCGAGTAAGTTCCGTATTAACTCCACGCTGGTAAAGGATAAGAAGGGCAATTATGTCGCCTTGTTCGAAAACGAGTATGCCATGCGTACGGCTATGGAGAAAAATCCGACAGCTAAGTTTTTGGAAATGGCTCCATAAGATTTAATAAGCAGAGCAGTCTGATCTCAGTCATTTGATGTATACAACGAATAGTCCACTCGATGTTAATGCGAGTGGACTATTCTCATTTTCGAATACGGGTAAAATAATGAGCACAATTAAACCTGAACAAGGACTTGAATAGCAGAGCTAGGTTAAGGGTACGGGTTTGATTTTATCGATTTGTTCATGTGCCAAATGGACGAACTCCTGCTGCTGGTTTGGGCTCATGTGCTTCCAAGCGATTTCAAGAATGACACCCAATCCAGGCAAAGCGGCCTCCGGTCCGTCCACTGATCCAATAATCATATCCGTAAGATCAGCTTCTGATTTGCCGTGAACTTTGTGGACAATCGCTTGTCGTAAATCCATTGTAATGGGCATGTGTACCTCCCGTATGTTGTAGTAGTGGTCGAGTGTATTATGGCTTGGGCTGTTGCCCAGTATACATGGAGAAGCATTTGGCATAAGTATGTCAAAATTTATGTTTGTAGCATGATATGCTATACTATGACGAACAGTATGGTGATCGGGAGGTAAAGAAAGAATGGCAAAAAAACAGTATGCGGTCATTGGCATGGGCCGTTTTGGTTCCAGTGTTGCTAGCGCGCTGAGTGAGATGGGTTTTGATGTGCTGGCTATTGACTCGGACGAGCAGCGTACACAGGAAATGTCGAATATTGTGACGCATGCGGTGTCTGCCGATTCGACGGATGAGGAAGCACTGCGAGCGCTGGGTATCCGCAATTTTGACGTAATCGTAGTTGCAATTGGTGAAGATATACAAGCCAGCATTCTGACGACATTGATTCTCAAGGACATGGGCGTACCCGCTCTTGTGGTCAAGGCACAAAATGAACTGCATGGGAAAGTGCTGCAAAAGATAGGTGCAGATAAAGTCGTTTATCCTGAACGGGATATGGGGCTGCGGGTAGCCCATCATTTGACATCTCCCAACATTTTGGATTATATCGAGCTGTCCAAGGACTACAGTATTTTGGAGATGAGAGCCGCCGATTCCATGATTGGAAAAAACCTGAAGGAGCTAGACATACGTGCACGCTTCGGCTGCAATGTGATGGCGATTCGCAGAAATCAGGAAATGAACATTTCACCTTATGCCGAAGATCGTCTGGAGCCGGGTGATGTGCTGGTCATTGTAGGCCACAAGGATGATCTGACCAAGCTGGAGCTGGCTTTTGCAGCCTAATGAGGCTTGGTGTTAAAGCAAAAGTGATACATCATTTATGTTTAAAGAAAAGGACCAAAGAAACGGAAGGTTAAACGAATGGAAATCATTTCACCGAATAATGCGCGTGTAAAAGAGTGGGCGCAACTGCTGGAGAAAAAGCATCGCACACGGCAGCATAAATATATTGTCGAAGGTATTCATCTGGTGCAGGAAGCGCTGCGTTCGGACGCGGCTGTCGAAACCGTCGCCTATGATTTGGACAAGGGCATTCCCGCTGAGCTGAATGGCCTAGATCCAGCCGACCAGCCGGTGGAATGGGTTCCCGTGTCAGCGGCGGTCATTGCAAAATGCACCGATACGAAGACGCCGCAGTCGGTCTTTGCCATCGTGCGTAAGGAGGAGCGCAGCGCATTCCCGGCATTGCTGGAGCAGCCGGATGCACTGGTGATGGTGCTGGACGGGGTGCAGGACCCCGGCAATGTAGGCACCATCATCCGCAGCGCGGACGCTGCGGGAGCCGCAGGCGTAATATTGGGTCATGGCTGCGCCGACCTGTACAATCCCAAAACGATCCGCTCCACGATGGGATCGTTGTTTCACCTGCCGGTGATTGAAGGCAGTCTGGAGGAGCTTTTACCGCAGGCCAAAAGTAAAGGTGCCCGCCTGCTCAGCACCTCACTGGATGCGAGCTTGTCATGCTATGCCATAGATTTGCGCGCTTCCACTTGGCTTGTAATCGGAAACGAAGGCCAAGGGATTTCTGCTGCTACCGCGCGCATGGTGGATGAGTCGGTATTCATTCCGATGCAGGGGCAAGCGGAATCACTGAACGCAGCTATGGCTTCTACGGTGCTATTATTTGAGACGATGAGACAACGAAACTTTTAAACTAAAATAATTCCTGTCTATGTGGTTTATAAAATCAAATAAGACTACTTATAACATCTAAATGAGACAAACTATCTACCAGTAAACCCAGTAAGAATGGGGATAAATTGATGGAGGTTTCTTGTTTTTATAGTAAAAAAGGGCAGGATATTTTCTATATGATGTTGTAAGATAAACACTCTCCTGAGGACAACTTAATAACTATATGCCACTGGGTTACAACTCCTCCTGAAGGAACATCTACGCCTGCACCGGGTCTTTCTTCCGCCCTATAGTACCAATCTGAATCCAGTCGAGGGGCTATGGCTGTGGCTTAAATCCAATGTGGCGAATAACGTGTTTTTTTAGAGGTTTTATAAGATTAAGCTTCATGTCGGCGAGTTTATGAAACGAATCAATAAACAAACAATGGAAACAATTAGAATTTTAAATATTTTGAAAGATATTCTTTAAAAAGCTATTTTATTTGAACATCCAAATAGAAAGGTTTTTGGTTATGATATTCATTAACAAAAAAACTATTAATAAGCTAACTGAATCGCATAGAGAACCTAACATGCTTATCTGCTATTCAACTCCTCAAAGCCTTTCGGCTTGGTCAAGTCGGGCTATATTACTCCTAAATAATGATAAAATTATTATCCTTTTCCTCAATCTATTTTCCACTAAAGTAGTACAAAAAGTTGAATTTGAAGTAGCTGATTTACAAGAACAAAAATATCATTCCATATATCTCTCTTCTGCAATATGGTCATTTAACAGTAAAGGACAGCATTGGAGGTTCAAGATAATCAAAAAAATTATTCCTCTTGGCTCTATGCAAAGGGATTTTCTAAATTTCTTGCAACAAAATATTTTAAATTAGCAACTGAGTAGATCACCGATTTCTTCGTTCTTCATGTCTATCGCCACCTTGGGTTGGGTCTTTCTATTGATTACCCAATAGATTGAAGTAATGCTGTTGGTTAGTTAAATGCGTGTTATTATATCAAATGAATTTGACAGGTTCCCAAATCTTTGTTAGAGTTTCAATCAAATACGTATAACCTTTTCATGGGATGTTACCGATAGGGCATAACCTGAATTGGCTTGTTTACACTGTAAGTGTATACAGGCTGGTTTGGGTTTTTTTATTATCTATCACCCATCGGAACCCCTTTTATCACACATTTGGAAGGAGAATGTTTATGTCCAGTTATATTTTTCCTAAAGACTTTCTATGGGGCGGTGCTCTTGCTGCCAATCAGGCTGAGGGTGCTTATTTGGAAGACGGTAAAGGATTGAGTCTGGTAGATTTGCTGCCTACCGGAGAGAAGAGAAGAAACATAATGAAAGGGAATGTTCCTTCGCTGACTCCACTTGAAAGCGAATTCTATCCTTCCCACGAAGCCATTGATTTCTATCATCACTATCGCGAGGATATCGCGCTATTTGCAGAAATGGGATTTAAGGCGCTGCGCGTTTCCATTGCCTGGGCTCGTATTTTTCCAACAGGAGAAGACGCTACTCCAAATGAAGCAGGTTTGCAATTCTACGATGATTTGTTCGACGAGTTACATAAACATGGCATTCAGCCAGTCGTTACCCTCGCTCATTTTGACGTGCCGGTAGATCTGGTCGAGAAATATGGAAGCTGGCGGAGCCGGAAGCTGGTAGGCCTGTTTGAAACCTATGCCAAAACAGTATTCACCCGCTATAAGGATAAAGTGAAATACTGGATGACATTCAACGAGATTAACATGCTTCTCCATTTGCCGTTTCTCGGTGCCGGTCTTGTTTTTCAAGAAGGTGAAAACGTTAAACAAATTCAGTACCAGGCTGCACATCATCAGCTTGTCGCAAGTGCGCTGGCTGTTAAAGCGTGTCACGAGATTATCCCGGATGCCCAGATTGGCTGTATGCTTGCTGCCGGCAGCTTCTATCCGTATACATGTAATCCCGAAGATGTATATCAGGGCATGGAAAAAGACCGCGAGTCCTACTTCTTTATTGATGTACAGTCACGCGGCGAATATCCTGGTTATGCGAAGCGCTTCTTCAAGGACCATGGATTAAACATTGAGATGGAATCAGGCGACGCAGCCATTCTGAAAGATCATACCGTTGACTATATCGGATTCAGCTATTATTCGAGCCGGACGACCAGCACAGACCCGGAAATCGTCAAGAACATGACCAGTGGTAATGTATTTGGCTCCGTGGCCAATCCATATCTGGACAAGTCCGAATGGGGCTGGACGATCGATCCAAAAGGATTCCGCATCACAGCCAACCAATTGCATGACCGTTACCAAAAGCCTCTGTTCGTAGTGGAAAACGGTTTTGGTGCCAATGATGTGGTTTCGCCTGAAGGAGAAGTTAACGACGATTACCGGATCGACTATCTCAAGCGGCATATTGCCGAAATGGGTGAGGCTCTGCAAGACGGAGTCGAAATTATCGGTTACACAAGTTGGGGACCTATTGACATTGTCAGCGCTTCCTCAGGAGAGATGAAAAAACGCTACGGTTATATTTATGTGGACCGTGATAACGAAGGCAACGGTTCGTTGAAACGGATTAAAAAGAAAAGCTTCCACTGGTACAAAAATGTAATTCATTCCGACGGCGAAAATCTGGGCGAATAATCGTACCACAAGTAAATAGGATCGGACGTCCCGGGCCCACGGGGATTTCCGATCTTCGTTTCTTCATTGAAAGCGTTGACAATCGTTCCTCTTCAAGCTATACTTGACGCAATTCCATCATTTTTAGGATTGTTACTGCGTAGCAGGCAAAACCTAAGCCACAAATAAGAAGATGTTACAGTCTTGTTTATTTGGCGTGCTTCGGTTTTTTTCTGTTTACAATAAAGAGGATGGAGCAAGTGTGGCTCTTGCTGGCATATGGAACGGGGGATCAAGATGAACATAGCAAAGGTCATCAACAACAATGTAATCAGCGTCTACCAGACGGACGGCACCGAACTCGTAGTGATGGGTCGGGGGATTGCTTTTAAGAAAAAGCCTGGAGACAAAGTAGACGAAACCAGAATTCAGAAGGTATTTGCTCTGAAAAACAAGCAGACGTCCGATAACTTTAAAATGCTGTTACGTGAGGTACCGCTTGATTTGATTGTGATTGTGGAGGAAGTCATTAATGACGCCAAGCATAATCTGAATAGAAAGCTGAACGAAAATATTTATGTTTCGCTGACTGATCATATCAATTTCGCTGTTGAAAGATACCGGGAAGGATTGGAAATCAAAAACGCGTTATTGTGGGAAGTCAAGCAGTTGTACAAAGAAGAATTCGCGATGGGTCTGAAAACGTTGGAACAAATCAAACAAAGGCTCGGTATTGAACTGCCTGTGGACGAAGCGGCTTATATTGCGATTCACATCGTGAATGCTGAAATGAACGAGGAAGTCATTACGACCATGAGTATCACGAAGTTTATCCAGCAAATTATCAATATCGCAAAATATCATTTTAAGGTGGAGTTCGACGAGGACTCTCTGAGCTATTTCCGTTTTATTACGCATCTGAAATTTTTCGCCCAGCGCGTATTTAAGGGAAATCACTACGAAAATAACTATGATCATTTGTATGACATGATTAAGGAAAAGCATAAGGAAGCGGCTGCTTGTACAGAGAAAATCGGAGCTTTTGTGCAAAAAGAATACAACCACGAATTGACGAACGAAGAAAAATTGTATCTGACCGTGCATATTGAACGGGTGGTGAACAGATAAGTCGAACGTTTTCAACGAAAAAAGACCAAGAATAGACGATTAAAAGTTTTTGTTGACAAATATGGTAGATTGGTTATATTATGAGAGTAACAGGAATTTAATAAGTTTTAACTGGGATTGTTACTGGTTATGCAGGCAAAACCTAAGTCATGAAAAATTGCGGGACTAAAGTGCCCACCATTTTTCAAGGCTTAGGTTTTTTGTGTGCCTAAATATGTAAAAAGCCCCTTAGAACATGGAGGTGTCCATCATGAGTTATGAAAAACTGGCCAAAGAAATTGTACACCTGGTAGGTGGCGAAAAAAATGTAGTATCGCTCGTTCACTGCGCCACACGCCTGCGTTTTGTGCTAAAAGATGAGGCAAAAGCGGACAAGGGAAAGTTGGAAAAAACCGACGGAATTATCACTGTGAAGCAGAGCGGTGGTCAGTTCCAGGTTGTAGTCGGCAACAAAGTACCAGAGGTATATAATGCAATCGGCAATGTATCCAATATCTTGAATGAAACTGGAAAAGAAGATCATTCAGCTAAAGGCAACAAAGGATTTGGTGCCGTAATCGACGTAATTTCCAGCATTTTTGCACCTTTGCTCGGAGTTATGGCGGGGTCCGGTATTTTGAAAGGTCTGCTGCTGATTGCGAGTAACCTTGGTTGGTTGCTACCGAAAGACACTACCTATATGATTTTGTATGCTGCGGCCGACAGCTTGTTTTATTTCCTCCCTCTCTTGTTAGCGGTTACAACGGCACGGAAATTTGGAGGTAATATCTTCGTTGCCCTGACCATTGCCGGAGGGTTGCTTTACCCGACCATTGTCACACTAAAAACGGAAGGTACACCTACGGACTTTTTCGGTATTCCTATTGTTATGATGAGTTATTCATCTACCGTTATTCCGATCATTTTAGCCGTCATCGTCATGAGTAAGCTGGAAAAATGGTGCAATCGAGTGATCCACGAGAGCGTTAAAAACTTTATTACACCTTTGATTCTACTTGTAATTATGCTTCCTCTGACCCTGATGGTCTTTGGTCCAGTCGGGGTGTATGTGGGCAACGCAATCGCTACCGCACTCGTTGCTGCGTTCAGCTTTAGTCCGTTGCTGGCTGGAGCAATCCTTGGTGCTTGCTGGCAGCTGCTCGTTATTTTTGGTGTTCACTGGGGGCTTATACCTGTATTTATTAATAACATTGCTGTCAACGGCCGGGATGGCATTAAGCCCGCTGCTTCGGCTTCCGTCTTTGCTCAAACCGGCGCAGCGTTCGGTGTTATGCTGAAAACGAAAAATAAAAAGCTGAAAACGCTGGCGGGTTCCGCTACACTTACCGCTTTATTCGGCATCACGGAGCCAGCAGTTTATGGGGTTACGTTGCCACTGAAACGTCCGTTTATTGCAGGTATTATCGGCGGCGCCGCCGGTGGTGCCATTATCGGTCAAGCGGGAACGCAAGCATTTGCCTCTGGCGCACCTGGGTTGCTGACCTTGCCGATCTTTTACGGCCCTGGTGGACAAGGATTCCCGGGATTGATTTTAGGGATTACCGTTTCATTCCTGGTGTCGGCCATCTTGACTTATATTTTAGGTTTTGAAGATCCAGTTGAAGAAGAGGAAACTACTAACAATTCGGCTAAAGAATCGACCTCTACAGTTGTTGTTTCTAATGAAGAGGTACTCAGCCCAATTGAAGGAACTGTGGTCGCTTTGTCGGAGGTTCCCGATCCTGCATTTGCTTCGGAAGCTATGGGCAAAGGGATCGCCATCCAACCGACAACGGGCAGAGTCGTGGCCCCGTTCGATGGAACCATCACCGTGGCGTTCAAGAAAAAACATGCGCTTGCAGTTGTTTCGCATCATGGCGCAGAAGTTCTGATTCACGTCGGAGTAGATACGGTCAAGCTGGACGGTAAACATTTTACGTCCCATATCAAAGAAGGCGATCAGGTGAAAGCTGGGGACCTACTGCTCGAGTTTGATGTTGAGCAGATCAGGGCAGAGGGTTATCCTACGATTACGCCAGTTATCATTACGAATTCTTCCGAATATACTGAAGTCCTTCCAATCGCTCAAGGAGAGGTAACGGAGCAGGCCCCACTGTTGAAACTGTCTAGTGCTTTGAATGAGAAAGAAAGCATTGCCTAAATGTCTTAAGGACAAGGCTCTGATGATCCATATTCTCGGATCATCAGAG
Organism: Paenibacillus sp. FSL H7-0703; assembly: GCF_038003485.1. NCBI lineage: Bacteria > Bacillati > Bacillota > Bacilli > Caryophanales > Paenibacillaceae > Paenibacillus > Paenibacillus sp. FSL H7-0703. The sequence goes on from NZ_JBBOPF010000001.1 coordinate 4,383,093, forward strand.
CTTTTTTGTCGTCATTTTATGTAGCTGGTAAGCCCACTTGTAATTGACAATATGTCAATTAAATTAACTTGTACGGGGGTAAAAACTAATCTATAATTTTTTGTAATTATGCAAATTTTCTGAAAACATAGACTGGAAAATCAATTGATTGATCAGGGGGAAATACAAGGAATGTTAGAGCAGTGGGCAGAGGCAGTAAACGGCGTCATTTGGAGCAATCCTGTGGTATATGTCTGTTTGGGTGTGGGGCTATTATTTTCGATCATGACTCGCTTCCTACAAATCAGGCATTTCAAAGAGATGATCCGCCTAGTATTTAAAGGGAAAAGTTCCGAGGCAGGTGTATCCTCCTTTCAGGCCTTTACGATGGCACTATCGGGGCGTGTAGGGACGGGGAATATTGCTGGGATTGCTTTGGCGGTTGGTATGGGTGGACCTGGGGCGATATTTTGGATGTGGGTCATGGCCTTTATCGGATCGGCTACAGCTTTTGTAGAATCCACACTGGCTCAGGTGTATAAGGTAAAGCGAGATGGTCAGTACCGGGGCGGTCCAGCCTTTTATATTGAAAAAGGGACAGGCTTAAAATGGTTTGCCGTCATTTTTGCGGTTGCTGCGTTGGTCGCGATGTGTTTACTGATGCCGGGAACTCAATCGAACTCCATTGCTGTAGCTTTTCACAGTTCGTTTGGCATGGATATGAAGGTTTCAGGGATTCTAGTAGTCGTGTTGCTGGCGCTTATCATTTTTGGTGGTGTAAAAAGGATTGCCAATGTGGCTCAGGTTGTCATTCCGTTTATGGCACTCGGTTACATCCTCGTCTCTTTCTACATTATGATGACGAACATTACTGCACTTCCCGATGTATTTTCGCTAATCTTTCGTAGTGCCTTTGGCGTGGATTCTGTGTTCGGCGGTATGGCAGGGACGGCGATTGCTTGGGGTGTAAAGCGGGGGATTTATTCCAACGAAGCCGGACAAGGCTCTGGTGCGCATCCGGCAGCCGCTGCGGAAGTATCTCATCCGGCGAAGCAGGGGCTGGTCCAGGCATTTTCCGTGTACGTAGATACCTTTTTGGTCTGTACGTCTACGGCTTTTATGGTTCTGTTCACAGGTATGTATAACGTGAAGGGACCCGGTGGCGACTTTATTGTGCACAATCTTCCCGGTGTTGAAGAGGGGACCCAGTATACACAGGCTGCTATTGAGTCAGTATTTCCGGGCTTCGGCTCCAGTCTGCTGGCAATTACATTGTTCTTTTTCGCGTTTACAACCATTATCTCTTATTATTACATCGCAGAAACAAATATGGCCTATCTGGTTGCAGATTATAAAGCAAAATGGCCCATGTTCGTCCTAAAGCTGGTTATTCTGGGTTCGACGTTCTACGGAACGGCGGTCAAGGAATCGGCTCTGGCGTGGACACTGGGGGATATGGGCGTCGGTATTATGCTCTGGGTGAATCTAATCGCCATGATTCTGCTGGCCAAACCTGCTTTCCGCGTGCTTAAGGATTACGAACGGCAGCGAAAGCAAGGGCTAGATCCGGTGTTCAACCCGGAGAAAGCAGGTATTTCAAATGCGGAGTATTGGTCAAAGGAATATCAGCCTCCTGCAGATGAGTTGACGATCACCGCTGAACCGAGCAAACTTCAAGCCTAAGTAATGATAGCTAAGTAAGATCAAAGGTGACTCCGCGGGGAGTCATCTTTTTTTCGTTATCTTGCCTTTACATTCCAAGAAGGGTACATATGTTCACTATTTAGTCTATAATTTAGACAGAAGGATTTTGAATAGTCCTGCCATGGATATGTGGGGAGGCCACATTTGCATCAGAGAGGTGATTTGAATGAGAACATCCGATTTATCCATAACTGACGACAAGTGGAGCGCTATTGTAGAAAACGACAAGTCTTATGATGGGGTATTTTTGTACGCTGTGAAGACAACGGGAATATTTTGTCGCCCCTCCTGCAAATCCCGTCCTCCCAAAAGAGAAAACATCCGTATATTTAAAACAGCAGAGCAGGCATTGGCCGAGCATTTCCGTCCATGCAAAAGATGCAAACCGACAGGACAACGATTGCCTGATCATGAATGGATCGCACTGGTTACAGAATACGTGAATTCTAACTATATGAAGGACTTAACATTGCACATCCTGGCTGAAATAAGCCATGGAAGTCCGTATCATTTACATCGTACCTTCAAGCGGATCATGCATCTAACTCCGATGGAATATATACAGCAGACCAGGTTGGAACAAGCGAAGAAGCTGCTCATTTGCTCAGATATATCTGTTGCGGAAGTGGGGGAGAACGTAGGTCTGTCCAATACACCTTACTTTATTACGTTATTTAAAAAGAATACAGGCTACTCCCCATTGCAATATCGCCAATTCAAATTGAAAGCAACACAAAATGGAGGTACACAGCATGGCACAGCAAATAAATAAAACGATCTATTGGTCATTGTTGACACATGAGGATTGGAATTTATATATTGCAGCTACATCGGAAGGACTATGTTATGTAGGTTCGCCCAATCAACCTGTAGAGGAATTGTTTTCATGGGCGGGAAGACGATTTCCCGGCAGTCCTTTAGTTGAAGAGGATGCTGCTTTACAGTCCTATGCCAAGGAGTTGATTGAATATTTCCAAGGGAAGCGCGCCCAATTTACATTGCCCTTTGATTTTCATGGGACTGCGTTCCAGATGGCGGTTTGGAATGCGTTGTGTGATATTCCGTATGGGGAAACACTATCCTATTCAGACATTGCCAACGCTATTCAAAAGCCAGCCTCTGTTCGTGCGGTGGGGGCTGCCATCGGTGCTAATCCGATTTTGGTCACGGTCCCTTGTCATCGGGTCATCGGTAAAAATGGAGCTATGACCGGATATCGTGGTGGTTTGGGCATGAAGGTGAAGCTTTTGCAGCTCGAAAAGGAAAGTGTGGCATCGGTTCAGTATGAAAAATGAGTATTACAAATCCCCCAAGACTCTTTTGAATAAAGGGACCGGCTTCTTGTCAGGATATACACATTCGTTGAACCCGTATACAGGTTGTACCTTTGGTTGTTCGTATTGCTATGTACGCCAATTGCCAGTCTCCACATTTCGGAAGGAAGCGTGGGGGACATGGGTTGATATTAAAAATCAGGCGGCAGATATTCTTCGCAAGGAGCTTCGTAGAGCCAAATCCAAAGGTAAAGTCACGATTTTCATGTCGTCAAGCACAGATCCTTATCAGCCTGCCGAGTATAAGGAAGAGGTGACCCGGTCTCTGCTGGAGGTGATGGTGGAGGATCCACCGGATTTTCTCTTTTTACAGACGCGCAGTCCACTGGTACGGCGGGATACTGATTTACTGCTCCGATTGGGGGATCGTGTTCGTGTGAGTATGACTGTAGAAACGGATCGAGAAGATATACGCAAACATTTTACCCCGGAAGCTCCTCCCATCCAGGCTCGCCTCCAAACGCTGCATCTCTTAAAGGAGGCAGGTGTACCGACGCAAGCTACGATTGCTCCGATGCTTCCAAGCAGTGAACATTTTGCAGACAAGCTTTTGCCTCTGGTCAACCGTGTCTGTATTGATGATTATTTTATGGGAGACGGCAGTGGGGGAAGACGAACGCGTAGCTTAAAAATTGGTGCGTTGTACGAGTCATTGGGGCTGGAAGAATGGTATCATCCTGCTGCCTATAAGGCGGTTTATGAGCGTTTTCTCCATGTTTTCCCGAAAGAGCAGCTCTATGTGAGCAAAGAAGGATTCGAACCTTGATGTAAAAGCAGTCCATGCCATTGAATCAAGAGTGAACCATATAAGGGGGCAGCGGGAGAACGAATGCAAACTGTAATGACCAAAAACTTTGACTATGGGGAAAAGGAAATCAATTATCTAAAAAACGTAGATACCGTACTTGGTGCAGCGATGACGCAATTGGGCAAGGTAGAACGTGTGATCATTCCTGACCTGTTTGCGGCGCTCGTTCATGCAATTGTGGGACAGCTTATATCGGCCAAGGCGGTTCAGACCATATGGGCAAGGATGCAGGAGAAGTTAGGCGTGATCACTCCACAAAATATAGCCGTTCAGACGGCTTTAGATATTCAAAGCTGTGGTATCACCATGAAAAAGGCCACATGTATCCTTAATATAGCCCAGACGATCGAGCAGGGCCTGTTGGATTTACAGGAATTATATGAGCTTTCCGATGCACAGGTGATCCAGAAATTGTCCTCGCTGCAAGGAATAGGACCTTGGACGGCTGAAATGATGCTGATTAATTGCATGGAGCGTCCAGATGTCGTGAGTTGGGGTGATATGGCTATTCGACGGGGAATGATGAAGTTGTACCATCTGGATACATTGACCAAGCAGCAATTTGAGGAGTACCGCCGAGTCTATTCGCCTTATGGTTCGGTGGCCTCTATTTATTTGTGGAGTATTTCATTTCGTTAAGAATCAGGGAGTGGAAACGATGGAGAAAACAATCAGAGAACAGATACTGTCATATGTGGATGCGGATTTTCAGAAATTCACGGCTGCATTGCTTCCGACGATTAATAATGTGCTGGGTGTACGTCTGCCAGTGCTGCGTAAGCTAGCTCAAGATATTGCCAAAGGAGATTGGCGTCTTTACCTGGAGACCGCTGAAAGTGAACACTTCGAAGAAGTAATGCTGCAAGGTATGGTGATTGGTTCTGTCAAAACAGATATAGAGGAAGTTTTGAGTTATGCCGCCAAGTTTGTTCCTAAAATTGATAATTGGTCCGTATGTGATAGTTTCTGTGCCGGATTGAAAATCACAAAACATCATAAAGAACGGGTGTGGGAGTTTATTCAGCCCTATCTATTCTCCAAGAAAGAATATGAAATTCGGTTTGGTGTAGTTATGCTTCTGAATTTTTATATTGAGGAACAGTATATGAATCAGGTGTTTATTTTACTGGATCAGACCCATCGCGAGGATTATTATGTACAAATGGCGGTAGCATGGGCGATATCGATCTGTTATATCAAGCTACCTGAGGTAACCATGGCGTATTTAAGTCATAATACATTGGATGATTTCACCTTCAACAAAGCACTGCAAAAAATCACGGAATCATATCGGGTGGATCAGGCAACGAAAACGACCATTCGCGGTATGAAGCGAAAAAGAAAATAGGATGGGGCTCAGCAGCCAGGTACGCACTTTGCTTTTTTTGGAATCTAATAATAAAATGGAAGTAACTTTCGAAAAGGAGATGACGTGAATTGGCAGAGCAAGTACGTCTTGGTAAAACAGATTTATATGTAAAACCAATCGGTTTGGGTGCAAATAAAGTGGGAGGACATAATCTCTTTTCCGATTTGAATGATGAAACGGGCAAAGAAGTCGTTCGCACAGCTTTGGATAACGGCATCAATTTTCTGGATACGGCTTTTATTTATGGACCTGAGCACTCGGAACGGTTGATTGGTGAGGTATTGAAAGAGCGTGGTCAGCGTGATAAAGCTGTTATTGCCACGAAGGGTGCACACAAATTTGTAAACGGAGAGGTCGTTTTTGACAACTCGCCTGCTTTTTTGCGTGAATCCGTCGAATCCAGCCTGAAAAGATTGCAGACCGATTATATCGATCTGTTTTATATCCATTTCCCGGACGAAACTACACCGAAGGCAGAAGCAGTCGGAGAACTGAAGAAGCTCAAGGACGAAGGCAAAATCAAGGCCATTGGTGTATCTAACTTCTCCATTGAACAACTTAAGGATGCGAATAGTGACGGTTATGTAGATGTGCTTCAATCCCAATATAATTTGTTTCAACGGGAAGCTGAGAAGGATCTGCTGCCTTATACCAAGGAAAATGGGATTTCGTTTGTGCCTTATTTCCCGTTAGCTTCGGGATTGCTGGGGGGGAAGTATACGAAAGACATGACCTTCTCGGACATCAGAGCGAAAAATCCATTGTTTCAGGGAGATGCATTTGCTCGTAATTTGGACAAAGTGGAGCAGGTACGGGAGATTGCCAATGCGTTGAATGCAGAGGTTGCTCATGTTGTACTCGCATGGTATTTGACCCGTGATTCGATTGATGCCCTCATTCCAGGGGCGAAGGGGCCGGAGCAGGTGCTGGCGAATCTGAAGACGCTAAATGTCCAATTGAGTCAGGCTGATATCGAAAAGATTGACCATATTTTCAAATAATGAGTGCACCTTATATTTGCAATTATATATTTGTTCCATCTAGAGAAGCTGCCGGACGGGCGGCTTCTTTTTCGTGTACAACTCGCATATCCTTGTAGGGTAAGTTCAACGCTGCGGGGGGATCGGATGATGAGAAGACCGCAATGGCACAGCGCACCCAACAGAAGGCGACGCGGCAGACGTAGGTTTTTTTTTATTGTGGCACTGGCGCTGCTGGTAGGGATCATACAGATGGCTGCTTATGTGGAGCAGCATTTGAAGCCGCCCATGATGCACCTGGCAAAAGTGCGGGTTAAACAAATGGCGACGGAGGCTATTAATTCAGCAATTACAGCACAGGTAGAACAGGGGAAGACGGCTGATAATCTGATCGAATGGAGAACGGATGCACAAGGGAGAACCTCCGGTTTTGTTCTGAATTATGCGGAACATATGAGAATTACGTCAGATACGCTCAAAGCAGTCAAGGCAACGATGGACAGCATGAGCCATTTTGATGAGAGCGTTCCGATTGGTCAGGCATTGGGCAGTCCACTGTTGGCAGCTTATGGACCAACGGTCCCCCTAAAGGTGGAGCCGCATGGAGCAATCAAGGTGGATTTAAATACCCGTCAACAGGATGCGGGCATAAACATGATCTTGGTGGAAGTGTACATTCGGATTACGACGGAAGTGTCCGTGGTTATACCGTTTGAGATGCAACCTCAGATTGTGGAGACGGAAATTCCGGTTTCTTATTTATTAGTGGTAGGCAACGTTCCGATGTACTACTATGACAATCAGGGGAAACCAGTGGGTAAAAATGGTGCAGCTGCTCCGCAGTTGGCGTTGCCTCCCCATTCCATAGAGAGTAACGGCGCTATAGATTCCAGCATAGTAAGTGTCCCAGAGGTACAGGAAAACCCAAACTCCTCTAGTCAGCCCCCAACGCCATAGAGCAGAGTGGAGTGACGTGAGTTGCTCAGGAAAAATAAAAGGCACCCTATGATGAAGTGCACCCTGTCAAGTAGACAGACCAAAAAACAAAAGTGTTCAATCCTCTCGGTATCAAAGCCGAGGGGATTGTTTTTTGTCGTTAAGCTGTTCCTCGATATTCGTTAGGGGATAAACCGTTTAGTCGTTCGGTGTACCGATCATTATTGTAATAGCGCATATAGGTTTTTACACTCTGCAGAAGATCATCGTACGTGTCATACTTCTCCAGATAATAGCTTTCTGCTTTAAAGGTACCCCAGAATCGTTCAATGGGTTGGTTATTCAGGCATCGGCTTACACGAGACATACTCTTCTTAAATTTGTATCTCTTTTGAAGTCGTTTATATTCAACCGAAGTATACTGAAAGCCTAGATCACTGTGCAAAAGCGGCTTAGTACCTCGGTTTCTTCTGCACGCTTTCTTTACGGTATCCATAACAAGCTCATTGTTATTGGAATGGCTTAAAACCCACGAAATAATCGAGTTGTCATATCCATCAATAATGGCACTCAGGTAGGCCTTACGACCATTCCCGTACTTCAGTTCGGTCACATCAGTGCACCACTTTTGATTTGGAGCATCCGCCTTAAATTCTCAGTTCATGACATTCTCAGCGATATGAAGGGCTGGAGCTTTCACGTAATTTGGCCGCTTTTTTCGAATGACTGCCTTGAGTTCAAGTGCGCGCATGATACGGTAATACCGTTTGCGGTTGTAGTTCTTTTTCAGCATGTAGCTCTTGAATTGCTTGATAGATGTCTACATGCCGAGCTAAGGTTAGCGTGTATTTCTTCGCCGGATCTCTGCCAACTTTTTTGCAAGTGCTTTCTCCATTTCAAGGTACTCATTACGCGCTTCGAGTTCCTTAATCCGAAGCTTTAGTCGTTCCTGCTCATCTAGCTCCTCTAGTGGCTTTTTACACCCTCGATGATCTTGTAAGGCTTCCTGACCACTAGCTTTATATTTACGAACCCATGCGTAAACCTGCTGGTAAGAGACACCGTATTTGTCGATCGCCTTCTGGTAATCTAAATCATTGGCGATAGTGAATTGTACAATTTCGATCCGTTCTTCGTATGTCGTTTTCCGTCCTTTATTCAAAAGAGGGGCTTCTATCCTTTTCCGAGTTGGATTCATATTGCAGGCAGCGCCTTACGGCCCTTAGCTTTATTTCAGATGAAATTGGGCTTCTTTTGGACATTACAAAAACTCCCATCATGGTAGAAGTAGAGTTTTGTTTTTTCTACTGTCTACTTTGATGGGAGCATATCATTCGAGCAGCCTCATCGGATATTTGAAAAGCCTGCTCTTGGGAAATACTGAAATCGAGCAGCAACATTTTGGGCCATAGCACCTGCCCGGCAATTACCGCCATAAATTCGTGGGCTGTTTTTGCCGCGTCTGGCAGGTTTAGATTACCCAATTGAACTTCATCTAATAAATATTGTGTCAATTTCTGATGGACAGCGCCTTCTCCCAATTGATAATGGAGAAGACTGAGCTGGGGGAACTGCGTGGCCTCTGCAATGACGACTCGAAACAAGGGGGCCATTCCATCACGTGTCAGCACGCAGGCGTAGTTTCGTCCGTGCGTTGTTAATCCTTGCAGGGGAGAACCGGGAACCGGTGGATCGGCCCATTCGGGATCAAGCTCCCAAAAATGCTTGACGATGGTTTCGAAGATCAATTCCTTGGTTGGGAAATGATTGAATAGTGTTCCGGTGGAGAGCCCGGCCCGCTTGGCAATCTGAGCTAAAGTGGTGCGTGCATACCCTTGTTCAAAAAAAAGTTCGGTTGCTGCGGCAATCGTACAAGCCTTTTTTTCTTCCTTTATACGTTCATGGTAAGTTGATTTCGTTCCCATAGCGCCACTCCAAAGTTGGATTTTTGTAGTCCTGTTCAGAGGGGGAATACCCTCTGTACTACTATAAAACATAGGACCGTGTTTTAAAAGAAAAAACTGCCCAAGGCCCCGATGGGCTTAGGCAGCAGGGAGTACACATTAGAGAATGGTTTGAGCGCCATCCAGAAGCAAATCAACGCCAATGGTGAACCGTGACTCATCTGAAGCCAAATAGACAACGGCTTTGGCAATCTCTTCGGCTGTTCCCATGCGTCCGGCTGGAATACCGGCACGTATGCCGTCAATAATTTTCTCGTGAATTTCGGCAGACACGCCAAGTTTGTCGTAAAGCGGTGTATCAATCGGTCCAGGGCTCACAGTATTGAAGCGAATTCCGTGAGACGACAATAAGTCGGAGTTCCAGGCTTTGGTCAGGGTGGAAATTGCACCTTTAGTAGCCGCGTAAGCATTAGAAGTTGCATATCCGGCATGCGAGCTACTCGATCCCATTAGGACGACAGAGGACGGGTTCGCCATCACAGGAACCAGGGCCTGCATCAAGAAAAATGGAGCTTTTACGTTGATGTCAAACAAGCGGTCAAAGCTATCCTCATCGATTTGGTCGAATGGACGCCAGTGGGATACACCTGCGTTTAAAAAGGCAATATCCAGCTTGCCGAAATGTTGTTCAACACGTTCAGCCAGTTGACGTTGGGCGTTGAGGTCTCGGGAATCTGCCTGAAGCACAAGGACTTGATTTCCCAGTTCCTTTTGCGTTTTTTCTACATTTGCCGGGGTTACTCCGGTGACAATCAATTGAGCGCCTTCAGCAAGAAATTGCTTGGCCGTTTCCAAGCCAATTCCGCTGGTGCCGCCCGTGATAAGTGCCCGTTTACCATTAAGTCTGTTCATGTCAAAACCTCCAGTGCAAGATACTTACGAGGATAAGTATAAGGTGATAATAATCCTAAGTCAAGTGACTCAATTTAGTTACTGTTGTTCGTCTGAGATAATGTCACTATGGGACAGGAGACAGTGACATTGACGAACGCAGTGATGAAGAAGGTATTGGTTGTAGAGAAAGTGTTGGATGGACAACTGACGAACGAGAAGGAGTAACCCTGCTGGGGCTCTCAGTTAAACAGGTTCAACGTCTGAAAAAATCGTTATCAAGTAGGAGGAGCTGGGGGGGGGATTTTCCATCGCAAAGAAACAACGAAAGAGACTGTTGTCTGCGAGAGTGTAGTTGGGCGTACAATCGAATTAGGGTAAATCTATAAGTAGCTGTCATCGTATAACGGAGCTTATTGCCTACGTAACCGAGGATATTAGAGCTTTTGTCCAAGACTACGTTCACGTCTACCTGGAGTCCAACGACGCTATTCTTCAGAAATTGATTCTGATTGGACAATAGGCAAGTTTTCAAGGCTGCAAATGCAAGAGGTATTAGGAACGAAATGATATATTGCGTACTCTTGGAACTGGTGAAGTAAAAGCAATCAAGAGTAGCCTTGGAGATTTTAGAAGATAATTATTCGAGTTGCATGACAAATGGTGATCTTGTTCGCCTCAATGGAACGAAATCGAATAAATGAAAGATAACAGTTTCCCAAACATAGCAATATGCGAAAATGCTCAAGTAGACAGTAATTAAAAAGCAACATTAAGCAACCTGAGTCCGATACTCATACGGGCTTAGGTTGTTTAATTTTTGTTGAAAACGTTGGTAGTTGTAGAAATGGATATAACGTTGGACAGCATGTTTCACTTCGGCACCTGTTCGGAAAGTGTAGCGATCAAAACACTCCATCACAAGCTTCAAGTCATTTCTACGACTGATCTGATAGGCGATGATCTCGTTGTTATACAGGTCTTTAATGGCGGATAGGTACAGTTTCTGTCCATTAAATATGAGATAGGTGATATCGGTGACCCATTTCTCGTTGGGTCTTGCAGCGTGGAAATCCCTATTCAGAAGATTACTTGAAATGACATATGCTTCTTTTTTGCCGTAATAAGGCTTTTTCTTGCGGATGACCGCTTGGATTCCCATCTCGTTCATCAAGCGCTGGACTCGTTTGTGGTTTACGGTCTGTCCGTATTTCTTCTTGATCCATACTTTGACCCGTCGATATCCGTAAATTCCTCTGACTTCTCTACAGCACTCCGCAATCTTCATTTTGATCTGTTCGTCCTCGCGCTGTTTGGTGGAAATGAACTGCTTCCTTTCCACGTTTTTCTAATTTTCCCCATATAAAATCCCCCCATAATAGACAGAGTAATGTGCCTGCTTTTTTCTGTCCACTATGAGGGGATCATATCATGAGGAGGTCCCTTTTATTTTTCCTTTTTTGAGCGCTTTGCGTTCGGACTGCTCCCACTGTCTTAATAACGGATACGGGTCAAAGGACCAATCTGCCCAACCATTGTCCCGATATATACCATAGTGCAGATGCGGTGGAAACTTGCCTTGGGTACCGGGTTTTCCATAGCCCGAGCTTCCGACCCAGCCAACCGTCTGGCCGGGTGTAACGATGTCTCCGTTGTGGACGGTTTTGTCAAAGCCGGAAAGATGCGCATAGTAGTGATAGCGGTTGTTGAGATCTCGAATCCCGATTCGCCATCCGCCGAAGGGATTCCAGCCCTTCATTTCAACTACACCGTAGCAGGTACTGCGAACTGGAACTCCATAGCCAGCAAACAGATCAGTTCCTTCATGTATCCGGTAGCCGCCCCAGCTGCGACGGCTTCCCCATGTGCTGCGGTAGCTATAAATGCTGCCTAAAGGAAGGGGGAAAGCTTGACTGCCCAGATCCAGCTTGCCATACGTCCGATACAGCTTAGCAAACTGCTGAACTCTTTGAACTGCGCGGCTGTTATGGTAATATTCCCAAACGGCAATACCAAATTCATCCTCGTTGTTTCCATACTTTCCGAGATAAGATGCGATGCTGAACAGCAGATCCTTGTCATTATTACGGTCAGCGATTCCATCACCCGAACCGTCTTGTCCCAGCCCGGAAAATAGTTCAATGGAACGCGGATTTTGATCCTCCGAATCAGGGTTCATCAGGCCGGACCAGACTGGTCCCGTGATGAAAATACCTATGATCCGTTCCGCATGCTTCCGATCCCTGGGATGGGCCACTGTAAGTGTGCGTTCATACTGGTCGATGGCAGCCAGCCTGTACCAAGGAACTCCAGTCAGGGCTTCGATGGAATGATATAAAGCTAGCCTGGACGTATACGACGAAGACTGAGCATGTGAAGCATCTACATTTGCGGTCAGGCTACTTCTGGCGGACGAGGACTGTAAGTGATTGGCAAAGGCACGAGCAGGAAGCGGACAGGCCGTTGTCAGTGTAGTAGCGCATAACAGCAGCGATAACAAACGAACAGCTCGGGCTGTCCGCGTAGGGTAAGGCACGTGAACCGACCTCCTATAGAAGGGCTTAATCGCCCGATAAATTCTAGGCCCGTATTCAATAACGTGAAAGGGGCGCTTTTGTTTAGATTGAGCCATATCCGCCGCTTTTATCCATGTAAAGAGTTTACTTTTTCCGGCATCAATGTCATATCAAAAAGGGAACAATGAATGGAGGTTTTTCCATGGCTTTCATGTTATAATGTATGGCAATGACAGCTTAAGCTTATCAGAAAGAAGGTCTATGCCATTGTCTAGAAAAGTAAAGGAAGCTAAGCCCGACTGGATTCGTATTAAACTTACGACAGGCGATAACTATCAGGAAATCAAGAGCATGATGCGTTCCAAGACATTACATACCGTATGTGAGGAGGCACGATGCCCTAATATATATGAATGCTGGGCCAATAGGACAGCTACATTTATGATTTTGGGTGATACTTGTACGCGTGCGTGTCGTTTTTGCGCAGTAAATACGGGAATGCCTACGGAACTGGACTTGCAGGAGCCTGATCGCGTCGCGGAAGCGGCTGGGAACATGAATTTGAAGCACTGTGTCGTAACCAGTGTGGCTCGCGACGATTTAAAAGATGGGGGCGCTACTATATTTGCAGAAACGGTTCGTGCGATTCGCGGCCGGTTACCTTTTTGCAGTGTAGAAGTATTGATTCCCGATTTTATGGGCGATATTGAATCGCTGCGAATCGTCATGGATGCCAAACCAGATATTCTGAATCATAATATTGAAACGGTGGAGCGCATGTCCGACAAGGTTCGGGCTAAAGCGAAATACCGTCGCTCTCTGGAGCTGCTTCAACGTGCGAAGCAATTAAATCCGGCTATTCCAACGAAATCAAGCATCATGCTAGGTGTAGGGGAAGAGTGGGACGAGATCTTACAAGCCATGGATGATCTGCGTAAAGTCGATTGTGACATTCTGACAATTGGTCAATATTTGCAGCCGTCCGAGAAACATTTATATGTGCAAAAATATTATCCACCGGAAGATTTTGCGAAGTTAAAGGAAGAGGGATTACAGCGGGGATTCAGTCACGTCGAATCTGGACCGTTGGTCCGCAGCTCCTACCAAGCGCATGAGCAGGTGAAGTCAGCCGCTCAGCATAAGGAAGAAAGCGCCCTTTCGCAGGCTTGATCCGGGAAAGGCGGTCAGAATAGCTTGTTTCAAATCGGTGGTAAAAACTATGAATTGTTGCAGGATCACAAGAACGGATGGAATCCCGAAGCGTTTCGTGATCGGTATAGTGAAGTGCTGGATCGCTATGACTACATTATTGGTGATTGGGGTTACAATCAGCTACGTCTGAAGGGCTTTTATCGAGACGGCCATCCCAAAGCAAATAAGGATACATCTATAGTGGTACTGGACGATTACATTAATGAATACTGCAATTTTGGCTGCGCCTATTTTGTGTTGCAAAAAAGCCGTGAATTGGTTAATAAAAACGGCGCCAATGATGAAATCATTGCTCCAGATATTCAGCAGTTGGTAGATGCTCAAAGGGAACAAGCGGGAACGTTAGAACCCGAAGAGCAGCAAGAAGTATTGCAACATACAGCTGGAGAACAGGAGTGGCCGCAACCACAGCAGGATTCCACAGCTACGGAGGAATCGCGAGTGGAGCAGCCTCGAGAATCCCGAGAACCACGTGAGATGCAACGTCGGGAACCGAAGGATGCCCAGGAAGTACGTGAACGACAGCCGCGTGAAGCTCGCGAAAGTCGTCCATCCAGAGAAAGACGTGAAGCAAAGGATGGACGGAATCCGGGTGAAGGGCAGCAAACCCGTGAACCACGTAGACAGCGCAATCAGCAAGGGAGTTTCGATAAAAAGGAATCGCGTGGACCACGCTATGAGCGTCAATCAAAGGAAAATCGGGAGGGACGGCAAGTTCGTGTCTCTCGTGAACCTGAGGGCCAGCGTCAGACCCAGCCAGCTGCTAAAGCCGAAAGAGCTGAGGGTAGTAAAAAGAATAAATCATTTACAGCTCCACAACAAAACGGTTCCTGAATTTTCAGGAACCGTTTTGTTTGTAAAAAAAGAGCCGAATTCGGCTCTTTTATAGGTTCTAATTAAGAAAAGCGTTGCGTACTCGATCCCAAAATGGGAAAGGACGGTAACGAGCGAAGCTGATCTTCTGACTTGCGACCTGACATCGAACAGAGATTAAGTCATCGACAGGAAAGTTCAGGTGATCTACTGTCAATAAAAGACGCTGATCTTTCCGTGAAAAAATATCACAATGATGGTGTTTGGGCAGTAGCAATGGCGATCCCAGTGTCCGATACACGCGGTTATTAATGGAAGCGATCTCAGTCAATTGCAATGCTTCAATGGTGGGGTGAACCATAGCTCCGCCAAGTGCTTTATTATAGGCGGTCGTTCCTGAGGGGGTAGAAACACATATACCGTCACCGCGAAACATTTCAAAGGTGATATCGTTAATATCTACTTGGGCAACGACAGTGCCATCTACCCCTTTTAACGTAAACTCATTCAAGGCAATAAAAGAAGCATTGCCTGACTTCTTGTGAATTTCCAACTCAATCAGTGGATACTTAACGATTCTCGGGTTAAGCGGTCCCTCAGATCCGCTTTGGCTCATCAGGTGGATTAGCTCCTCCAGCTCGTCCGCACGCCAATCAGCATAAAAGCCCAGATGACCGGTATGTACACCAACAAAGGCAATATCCGGAATGCGGTCGATGAAGGTATGAAACGCATGAAGCATCGTACCATCGCCTCCAATAGACACGACGATTTCCGGCGATTCGGCATCCAGCTTGAAATTCTTTTCTTGGGCAAGACGGTGAAATTGCTGACTCAAGTCCATGGAGTGCTGATCCCCGCGATCCAGAACATAATATCTCAAGATGAAAAGCTCCTTTGTCATGGGTATATATCGATCATAATCAATTATGAGCAAGAACACAATCGTTCATTGCCTGTGTGTTCTTCTCAAACGTACGTATAAGCGACTTGTACCCACACTCAACCATGAGAGACTAAGCATTCCAACCAGTATAAAGGCAAGAAACAGCAGACTTTGCAACAGCATGGCGGACGAGAAGCCAGGAGACCACGCGATGTCGTATATTGGAGAAAAGACGGGAGAGCTTCCTTGTCCCATCAGAGGCCGCCATAACACGAGAGCTAGCAGTGCTGAGATGATGCCGTGCGCAGCCCGGGCCAACAAAAATGGCATATAGCGGAGATTTGTCATATTTAAAATACTTGCGACCTGCGCATGAACCGACAGCCCGCCCCAGGAGAGAACAAAAGCGGCTGCGGCTACCTTGAATGGTAACGCTGCTGCCGTGGCTTCACCTGCGGCTTGCGCTCCTAAAGTGACTTCGAAAATACCACCCACGATGGACTCCGTTAACGTAGGAGGAAGACCACATGCAGTCAATAGGCTTGCCGTAAGCAGGTGAAGCCCGCTCATTAAACCGGAGTTCGTCAAAGCTTCTAAAATGACGCAGAAGAATACAACTAGCCCTCCTACGACAATAATAAGGCGTAGGGAGGAAGTAATCGCCTGACGAAGTAACTCACCCAATGGGCGACCATCTTCCAAACGAGCTGTATGCATGGCATATAATGCTTGGCGTAGGGGTCCAGGCTGACTATTGCGATCTGCTGCTTTTGTATTCTTGGACTTCGACCAAGCTTTTTGAGTAGGTTGAGGGCGGTCGCTGCGAGTATCTATTTCCCCTGAACGGGAACCGTGGAAGCGCATAAGCAGCCCGATGATGAGCACGCCACCATAATGGGCTGCGCCCAGTACGAGTGCAATTTCTGGTTGATGGAAGAAGCCAACGGAAACCGCACC
Organism: Paenibacillus sp. FSL H7-0703; assembly: GCF_038003485.1. Taxonomy (NCBI): domain Bacteria; kingdom Bacillati; phylum Bacillota; class Bacilli; order Caryophanales; family Paenibacillaceae; genus Paenibacillus; species Paenibacillus sp. FSL H7-0703. Next base: position 4,399,382 of record NZ_JBBOPF010000001.1, read on the forward strand.
GATCAAAAATATCGGATCAGAGGAAGTGGTAAACGCGACCAAACGCTCTCCTTCAATGCGTGTGATCCATTTTTGCTCCCACAGCTTGGCTGTTAGTTTAGCTCCAATCGGGTAACCGGATGCACAGCTGACCGCAGCTACAAAACCCCCACAGCCAGGTACACGGAATAGAGGCTGCATCAGCGGATCCAACAGCGCACCTATGAAATGAACAATTCCGAAACCGAGGAGAAGCTCGGAAATAACGAAAAACGGGAATAAAGACGGAAACAGCACGTCCCACCAGATGGCAAGCCCCCGAAGCCCGGCATTCAGAGAAGATTGCGGGTATACAGCCATAAGCATAAATAAGAATAGCAGTGTAAGGATGAGCAGAGGAAGTGAGTAACGACGGTATAGCGACATAGAGGCCCCTCCTTTGGAGTTGTACTAATATACCTATGTGGGGGATGGACAAAGAGTACAAAAAATCAAAGAAAACGGTTACATCTAATGCTGTATTTTTGTAAATAGTATGTTAAAATAGGAAAACAACGATCCATAACCTTAAGGATGGAGTGATCAGGATGAGTATCGTTGCCGGTCTGTTCGTATGTGCTTTTGTGTATGTTATTCGTGCCTCTCTCGTCCATCCCGGTGAAGAGGATTGGCGGAGTTATTAGTTGTGTTTATAGAATGACGAAGCTGTGTGCAACGAAGCACACCCTCTTCATATGTTAAATTGATAAAATGACGCTTATTTTTAGCGTCATTTTTTGTTTTTTGTTATAATACGGGTGTATATTTATTACCATAGCACAGAAAGTTGGAGAAAAGTGAATCCTAGCCTGAGCATTTATGACAACCTTGGGGGTGCGGAAGGTGTTCGTGCTATTATTGAGGCCTTCTACCCGAGAGTTTATAAAGATCCGTTGTTAAGTCCCCTGTTTCCTAAAGACATGGAACCGGTTAAGGAAAAGCAGTATATGTTCCTGAGCCAGTTTTTTGGAGGACCGTCTCTTTTTTCTAATGCATATGGTCATCCGATGTTACGTGCCAGACATATGAAGTTTCCCGTAACGGAGGAGCGAGCAGAGGCATGGTTGTCTTGTATGGCAGGTGCGTTAACGGATACGGGCATTGAGGAGCCGCTTCGTTCAATCATACTTAACCGTTTGTCTGGTCCTGCGCATCATTTTGTAAATACCCCGTAAGCTTTCGGGGATTGCCGAATTTTGGAGAGGGTTGTAAAAACATTGGAACTTGAACCGTTATATCAGATCAAAATCGCTTGCCCACATTGCGAAGAAGAATTTCAGACATCCCGTGTCAGACCAAGCCTAAAGAAGGCCATTCGTACGGATTCAGATTTTTGTGCTTATTATAAGAATGAAAATCCGGATTTTTATGTCGTAAGGGTCTGTCCTCATTGTGGATTTACCTCGACAGAGCACTCTACCGTTCAGTTAAGCGATCAGCAAACCAAGATATTCAAGGATAAAATCGGTAATCGCTGGCAGTCTCGCGAATATGGCGGGCATCGTAGCTGGGAAGAGGCATTAGAAACGTATAAACTGGGTTTACTCTGTGCCCAGGTCATCGGAGAAAAGGAACGCGTAGTAGCCAGTCTATTACAGCATATCGCATGGATGTACAGATACCAGGGAAATGAGGAGCAGGAGCTTCGCTTTCTCAAATTTAGTCTGGATTCGTATGTTCGGGTCTATGAGCTGGAGGGTGTCGGGGCGAATAATGCCAAACTGCTTTATCTGATTGGTGAACTGCATCGACGTACAGGCAACTTTCACGAAGCAGTACGCTGGTTTTCGCGTGTCATAAATGACAAAAAGATTATGGATGCAGCCATGATCCGGGCTTCCCGTGAACAGTGGTCTGTACTGCGAGAACAAATGTTGGCTAAAAATTTCCAACTGCCGGAGGAAATGCAAAACGCAAGCTCCTCTTGAAGAAATAAAGGTGTGCACTATGGCCGATTTAGGCTCATGGTTCACACCTTGTTTGTAAAACGGGTTATCTTATCTTACAACTGCTCATGAATTAATGATGACGCAATGTGGTATCTGACAGCAAATAATCGTCATCACAATCCACCAAAGTAACCTTGTTATGGCAGCATGGAAACACAAGCAACTTTTTCATACCTTCGTGTATGAGCTTAAGTTCTTTTGGCTTCAGGGGCAGCAAAACATTATCATGGTTGCAAAACGGACAAGACTGTACATAAACGTCTCCCATGACGATGTCATAAGGCCAGGTTTTATGAAAAGGGATCATGATTTGTCCGATTCTCCGCCGTTCGGGTCAGCGGTTTCTTCTTTAGCCAGTTCGGCCAGCTTTTGCATCAAAATGTGCTGGGGTGTATGCATAAGGTGTTCCAGCGGAATGCCGAGCTTTTCGGATAATTTCACAGCCGTTTCCGGCGAAATTTGTAAGGGTCTCATCCTGTTTTCCTCCCAATTGTAGTGATTTACTATCACGATGTAGCTTTATTGTATATGAAACCACATGAATTCGCCAAAAAAGAAAGGTGGAACTATTATGAAAACACCGTTAAAGCAAACATGGGATCTGGAATCTATTTTTAGCGGAGGATCTTCCTCTGCCTCATTTCATGCATTCTTGGAAGAAATGGAGAGCAAGGTCCAACAACTGCAATCCCAGCTTAAAGCAGCCAAAGTACCACAAACGGTATTGGACACCGAGCGTCTGGATAGTGTACTGAATAGCATACAGGAGCTGTTTAATGGCGCGTCGCAGGCGGGCTCCTTTGTCTCTTGTCTAACTGCTCAAAACCAGCACGACAAGCTGGCTGTTCAACTGGGGGCGCGTGTCAACACGCTGTATGCCCAAGGGAAAAGTGCTTTAGTATCTTTCCAGAACTTGCTGGCACAAACCAGTGAAGACATTTGGCAGAAATGGATGGAGCGCGAAGCTATCCAGCCGATTTCTTTTGTCCTGACTGAATATCGGAACGAAGCACGTGAAAAAATGGCTCCTGAGCTGGAAAGCCTTGCATTGGATCTGGCAGTGGATGGCTACCATGGCTGGGGCGACTTTTATGATACCATTGTCAAAAATATGACGATCCCTATGCCAGAAAATGGCGAGATCGTAAACCTGTCTGTAGGTCAGGCTGCTAATAAGCTGGATGAAGCAGACCGCAGCGTACGTAAAGACGTGTTTGCACGTTGGGAAGAGGCATGGACTCAGGTAGAGGACTATTGCGCGGATACATTGAATCATTTGGCAGGCTTTCGTCTGAAGCTATATGAAAAACGAGGCTGGACAGATGTGCTTAAGGAACCGCTGGAAATCAGCCGTATGTCTGCACAAACGCTAGATACGATGTGGCAGGTTATTAATGAAACAAAGCCTATTGTAGTCAAATACTTGGAGCGGAAAGCAAAACTGCTGGGCTTAGAGAAGCTGTCCTGGCATGACGTTGAAGCTCCGCTGGGGACGTCAACTACTAAAATCCCTTACGACGATGCTGCTGTAACGATTGTTGAGCAATTTGGTAAATTTAGCTCGAGAATGGCTGACTTTGCCCAAATGGCTTTTGAGAAAAGCTGGATCGAAGCAGAGGATCGTCCAGGCAAACGTCCGGGTGGGTTCTGTACATCTCTGCGTCTGAGCAAAGAGACCCGTATTTTTATGACCTATGCCGGATCACCATCCAACGTTTCGACACTGGCCCATGAGCTCGGACACGGTTATCATCAGCATGTGATGAATGAATTGCACCCATTGAATCAAAACTATGCCATGAACGTAGCTGAGACGGCATCGACGCTGGCAGAACTAATTGTATCAGATGCTTTACTGGAAGCTGCCGAGGGTCAGGAGAAGGTCGCTTTGCTGGAGGATAAAATTCAGCGTGGTGTAGCCTTCTTTATGAACATTCATGCTCGTTTCCTGTTTGAAACCCGTTTTTACGAGCTGCGGAAAAAAGGAGTTGTGGGAGCACAACAATTAAGCGAGTTGATGGAACAAGCGCAGCGTGAAGCGTTTAGTGGTGTCCTGGATGAGGCTCATCCTCATTTTTGGGCATCCAAGCTACATTTCTATATTACGAACACTCCTTTCTACAACTTCCCGTACACATTCGGGTATATGTTCAGTGCAGGAATTTACGCTTTTGCGAAGGAAAATCCTGACGGCTTCGCCGACCAATATGATGCCTTGCTGCGTGATACGGGTCGCATGACAGTCGAAGAATTGGCTTCCAAGCACTTAGGTACCGATTTAACACAGGCTGACTTCTGGCGTAATGCTGCGCAAGTTACTGTTCAGGATATTGAGCAATTTTTACAAATGACAAAATAACAGATTTACACTTTTGAAAGGTCTCCCATAAGGGAGGCCTTTTTTGTTATTTTTGCAGAAGATGATGAACAAAGTCGCAAAATGTCGAAGTGTAATTAACATTACCTGTTGGTGAAATTTAAAATGATGGATATACTTAGAAAATAGTTATAAATACCCAATTATGTTGGTTTTGATTGTAAGGTTAAAAATCTTCGCATATAATTGAGCCGTAAGACCTATTAATTATTTCTTGATAAGGTATATAGGAGGGTTTTTGTAATGGATGAAGTAGGTCAATTGTCGTTAGCAAGGCAGATGGATATCGTTTTAAAAGAACTGGATAATGAACTGGCGGGTTTGTCGTCAGGTATCGTATTTGTACAAATACGTAACAATGTAGTTGGGAAATTTGGGATTCGCCATAACCCGCTTGCAGGTAAAGGGGGCACATTTGCAGCAGTAGAACCGGGGTTATCAGCAAAGCATCGGGAGGATTTTCGGCGTATGGCTCTAGAAACGCTAAATCATAAGCGTAGCTGGACTCATGGTGAGATTGCTTTCGATTTTGCCATTAGACAAGGAACGATTTTGGTAGATGCAACACTGGAGTCCAACTACAACATGGCGAATCTCATGATCCGCTACAACAAGCCTACATACCGAGCGGCTAATTCGGAATAATTATCAATATGAGGATTTTGCAAATCCATAAGCGACTTCCAATGAACAAGATATAGATCGAAATGGTTTAGTTCGTCTATATCTTGCACTTCGAAGCGACTGGAATCGAATTTTGCAAAATCCTGATTTTAAAAAAAGAGTAAAGAAAAGGCGGCCTTCCTAGGGAAGACCGCCTTTGTTATATGCCCGTTATAACGCATTTTGGTAAATTACGATGAACGGAATGCTCATGTGGAATAATGACGCTTATTGACCTGAACGACCTGATAATTGCTGTTCGGCCAGCTGTACCAAGCGTTTAGTGATATAACCTCCCAGAGAACCAGCTTCACGGGATGGCATGTCACCGTAGTAACCATCTGCCGGAATGGTGATGCCCAGCTCTTGTGCAGCTTCATATTTCAATTGTTGCAATGCGTTGTTGGCTTGAGGAACAACTAAGTTGTTACTGCGACGGCTTCTGCCTTGATTAGCTTCATTCATGTGTAGTCACCTCCTTCGGCTGTGATGAGGTTAGTATGCGACAGAGTTATGAAAATATGCGCCGAAGGAAGAAAAGTGACTAGAGGAAAATTACGGATATATGATATGAATCTGAGTTTTGAGATCGATGGATTGCTGAGGCTCCAAACGGATCAGTCCGGCTCCCCCGACAGGATCAGGTGAATTGGGCGCATCAGGCAGACATGTATAAGGCTCAATGCAAAGATACTGGTCGCATTCACCTTTGGTATATAAAACCCAATACTTATAGTATTGCTCATCTGCTGTGTAGCGGATTTGATAACCGTCGTCACGAGTCAAAAGAGCTTCAGCAGGGCCATCAGTTGCCCGCAGCAGAGTGTCTAGATTTGTTCCTTTCAGAGAAAGTCCCGAAGAGAGCTGTTCCAAGTCATCTAACGAAGTAATGATACCTGTAGGTAGCTGTTCAGCATCCTGCTCATATACGCCGTTCACAGGTAGCTTTAGACGCCAGCGCTCAGGTTCTCCGTCCACCATAAACCAAGTGTGATATCCCAAGCCAAATGGGGCTGCTTTTTCGCCCAAATTCGTTACGCGCAGCGTTTGACTTAATACAGCACCCTGCAAGCGATACGTCATCTCCAGACGTAAAGGAATGGGGAATTGTTCCATCCAGTGCGGATCACTTTCTGTTAAAAGCTCGGTAGTAACACTGCAACCTTCTTCATCCTCTTCAATATCACTGCAGCGCCAGGACTGATTACGATGCAGACCGTGTATATGATTGTCATTGGCTGTATTTCGGTCGAACTGATAAGGAACACCGTCAAACTCAAATTTTCCCTTGCGAATTCGGCCTGGAGGAATCAAAATGGGCAAGCCAAAATGATAAGGCTTTTGTAAATAGAAAGCCAATTCTTCCTCACCGGGCCGACGTACGATATCCCGGTCGAGCTTCAGATCACGCACTGAAATAATATTATTCCCGAGGCGAGGGATCATCGTAACTTCCAGTTCACCACTATGTAAAACATACGTGTCGTAACCGTTCCAGTGTTCTTTGGTCACTTGTTTCATATCCATGCTCCTTTGTCCACTATAATCGGTTGAAGCTTCGTGTCATTATGATAACAGATTTTTGGTCGTAGGGCACAATCGTCATTTGACAATAACATTATGCGGAATTATCATTAATGTAGTTTAGAAAGTAATGACATGGATAACGCGATGATGAGGACAAGTAAGCTTTCGCATAAGCTCTTCAGAAAGCCGGTGGTGGATGGGAACCGGTGAGCCTGCACTGCTGAATGGACCTTGGAGTGCCGCACAGAACAGGAATTTACTGTCCTCAGTATGACGGCCGATTGCTCCCCGTTAACGGAGCTTTAAGATTGCAGGCAGCCACGGAGCATAGCTCCGACAAGTAATAGGTTGACGGCAATGAATAAGGGTGGTACCACGGTCTCGCGTCCCTTGAGGATGCGGGGCCTTTTTGCGTTCTAATTTTGAAATACTGAGGAGGAAGAATATGAAAACTGTACTTTCAGGTATTCAGCCTAGCGGACAACTTACTTTGGGCAATTACATTGGTGCCATGAAAAACTTTGTCAAATTGCAAGAGGATCATCAATGTTACTTTATGGTCGTAGACCTTCATGCAATTACCGTACCGCAGGAACCGGCTCAATTACGTGAGCAGTCGGAGGCGGTAGCAGCATTATTTATCGCAGCAGGTATTAACCCGGAGAAATCCAATGTCTTTTTACAATCCCATGTTCCTCAGCACGCTGAGTTGGGATGGTTGATGACAACACTGACGAATATGGGCGAGTTGGAACGGATGACTCAGTTTAAGGACAAAGCGGCAGGCAAGGACTCTGTAGGAGCAGGGCTGTTCGTATATCCATCGTTGATGGCAGCTGACATTTTGCTCTACAACGCGGATCTCGTCCCGGTAGGCGACGATCAGAAACAGCATCTGGAGCTGACACGCGATTTGGCGGGTCGCTTTAATCACCGTTATGGAGATTATTTTACTGTTCCTGAACCGTATATCCCTGAAGTAGGGGCGAGAATTATGTCCCTGGATGATGTATCCAAAAAAATGAGTAAGAGCAATCCGAATGCAGGCAGCTTTATTGCGCTACTAGACGAACCGAAAGTCATACGCAAGAAAATCAGCCGCGCTACTACCGATTCCGGTAGTGAGGTTAGATATGATCCGGCCAATAAACCTGAAATTAGTAATCTGATGGGCATCTACAGCCAGTGTTCCGGTTTGTCACTCCAAGAAGTGCAGGATCGTTATGAAGGTCAAATGTACGGAACATTTAAAAAAGAACTGGCAGAGACCGTTGTAGCTATGCTTGAACCGATTCAGCAACGCTATCGCGACATCCGGGAATCCGGTGAGATTGGACGTATTTTAGCCCAATCCGCAGAGCGTGCACAAGAGGCGGCTGAAGTCACGCTGTCTGCGGTCAAAGAGCGCATGGGCTTTCTGCCACGTGTACGCTAAAGCATATTGAGACGAAACGGATTAGGCCTTTTAAAGGATTGGATTAGGAGCGGCGTTGTCGGGCTTTGACCACGAAACCCCAGCCGATATTGCCGACAGATAATAACCCCAGTAGAATGGCAAGCCATGCGGAATAACTGATGGATATTGCGGCCGCGGTCAGCAGGACAATGGATGAAACGGCGAACCATAGGGATAAACCTTTGCTCATTGGTAAAAACCTCCAGTGTTCGAATGTTGAATTTCAGGAATAAGTAGTTGTAAGCGAGCCATAATAATCTTGCAAGCTTGCAATGAACCTCACTCACAAAGAACTGAAAGGAGATTCAAATATGAGCAGACGTCGTTCAAACAACCTGCAAGTACCGCAGGCCAACGCCGCTTTACAACAATTAAAATATGAGGCAGCTCAAGAACTTGGCATCACCATCCCTCAGGACGGTTACTTCGGTAATGTTGTTTCCCGCGAAACAGGTTCTCTTGGGGGATATATCACGAAAAAGCTGGTCCAACAAGCAGAACAATCCTTGTCGGGCAGCAGCCGTTTGCAGTAATACACATAAACACTCCATCTTGGAAGCTGTATTATGAGCAACTGTGATGAAGAAAATCCGGAGCGATCATGCTCCGGATTTTTTTTACGCATGGCTTATGACCATTGTGAATCACGCAAGTCCGCTTCGTCAAGAGGGCGCTTTCATGAGATGTGATTTTTGGCGCGAAAGACCCAAAAAAACAGCAAGCTCCCAGATTAAGGGGGAACTTGCTGTCTCTTGTTCATAAGGCTGGTTGTTAGCTTGGAAGCAGTTTTAATTCGTATGCAGGGAAAGGCGTTTTTGCATCTTTTCGTCACTGAGCCATCCGATATAACTGTTGATCAGTCCGAACTGCTTATCCATCGCGACCACAGCCACGAATGGATATTGTCTCCGGTGTCGGTACCTGACGTCTCCCCATCGCACAATGTAGCCCCATTCCAGTTCTTCCACCTCGGCAACGGCAAAGGAGGAAAAATAGCGAAATGCCTGCACATCGCGATAGGATTTGGATGCTTCTACGGCAGGATGTGTGGATGGAATTGCATGTTTCGTCCAAAATAAGTGTTTGCCATTTAAACCGCCAATGTCATAACTTCCATTCTGATGAGCTTTTACCACATGCCACCGGTTCCATGATACGGTGGGAATGATATAATAGATGTCGCCCTCCTGACGCTCATTGTCCATATCACGTACCGCTTTCCTGGTTATAAAATGACTCCAGGTTCGCCAAATGTAATATAGGCCAATAATAACGTACAGCGTAATAAATAAGGGAGCGGGTGGAATCAATCCGGTGACCCACAGCATAATCGCAGCAACATGGGTGCCAAAGATAAAGGGATCGAAAATATGGATGATATTCCAAGATATCCACTTGTTTGTAAACGGCCGGAATGCCTGTGTTCCGTACGTATTGAATAAATCTGTGAATACATGCAGGCAGACAGCAATCGTTACCCATAATGCTACATGACCTGGGGGCACATCTCTGAAGATCAGGCAAATCAGTCCTGTTATGGACAAGATCCATATCAACCAGAAGGGAATTGAATGCGACAGTCCACGGTGATTGCGAATGTAGGCTGCATTGTTTTTCAACCGAAGCAAAGTGTCAAAATCCGGAGCTTGTGACCCTACGACTGTAGCGAGCAGTACGACTGCGGCCAACTTTGGATCTCCGGCGACGACAGGATCAGTGTAGGCCAGCCCGGCCAATCCGATTCCCATGACAAAGTGTGTGGCTGTATCCATATCTGTCGCTCCTTTTGTATTGTTTCCTGTACTTATTACTACCCAAATTTACTGTAAACGATCAACAGGGGCGATTTGCCATCGGAATTGTGAACGTTTTGTGCGTTTTCTGTCAAACTTTTTGGGGTAGGTATATGATAAAATTTATATCGGAGTTCAACTTACTCCCGAATTCATACATCTCTAAGGGGGAGTTACTCACAATGGATAATATAAGTTATAAGACTTCTTCGGATGCGGCTACCTATTCTGTAAAATCTAAACCACCCGGCAAAGCGGGCACTTGGAAAGATTTTATTACAGTTACCAAGCCAGGCATCCTTCGTACCAATCTGGTTGCAGCCTTTGGTGGTTTTTGGTTAGCATCGCAATGGGACGTTGATTATATAAAGCTAATTCTTACACTTTTAGGTACAATGCTGGTTATGGCGTCTTCTTGTGTTTTTAACAACTATTTTGACCGTGAGCTGGATTTGAAAATGGAACGTACACGTAATCGCTCACTGCCAACAGGGCGTCTGACCCCTACAACGGTGTTGTCATACGCTATTATTTTGGGTGTTGTCGGGTTAGCTGTTCTATTCTTCTTCTCTGGTGTAAAGGCAGGATTACTGGGATTACTTGGTATGTTCGTCTACGTCGGTATTTATACACTTTGGTTAAAACGTTCGTCTACATGGAGTACATCCATTGGCGGTATTTCTGGTGCAATGCCTCCTGTGATTGGTTATGTGGCCGCTTCGGGTCGTATTGATATGGGCGCTTGGCTCTTATTCGCTCTCTTGTTCTTATGGCAGCCGCCTCACTTTTGGGCACTTGCTATTCGCAGAGTTGAGGAATATCGCGCAGCAGGATTTCCGTTGTTGCCAGTCGTAAAAGGTATTCATCGGACCAAGATTCAGATGATTCCTTATATTGTATTGCTGATTCCGGTACCCATCCTTATGTATGCTTATGGATATGCCGGTATGATTTTTATGATCGTGTCCGTGTTACTGTCCGTGCTGTGGGCATTCTATGCCTTTAAAGGTTTTACGATTAAGGAAGAAGAAACGGATTCCTGGGCAAAAAAAGTATTTTTCTTTTCCATTAACCATCTGACACTCAGCTTCTTGCTGATGATCGTCGATACGGTTCATAAGTTCTAATGTCATTTTAGAGGCATTTTATAGTGCATCATATAGCTGTCCAACAGGCATAAAAGCGGCCTGAGGACAGCTTTTTTGTTATTTTCAAGACTAAAGAACAGGTGGCGGGTATATAATGTATTCTTCCAACCCTGCTTTTTCCAATTGAGTGATCACATATTCATCTGGAGTGCCTTCTACGCCAGCATAGCCTTTGCGTGTATACATATGAAATGCATCCGGAAAAGAGTCTGCAAGCACACCCCTTATTTTTTTCCCTGAGCTGTCATTGTCCATAAATAAATATATTTCGTCGTGCTTGGCCCGCTTGTGTAGGGATTCTAGTTTTATAGAGTTTAGTGTGCCGAAGGTGCATAAAATGTGAACCTCCGGGTCAAGTAATCGGCGAAGTTTGCTGCGGTCATTTTTCCCTTCGACGATCACGGTTATCGCCATTTAGCTCACCCCTTGTCTGATACATATGCTCGAAATTCCCCGGGAAATGAAGAATATGTGTATAGTGTAGCTCCAAATAGGGTTCTCATGCAAAAAATAACAAAACAGCCTGCCAGAAGTGGCAGGCATGGGTACAAGGGGCAACATGTTAGGGGAATTCAGACATTAAAACCAGCAAGTACGGAGAATGATGACGAGCAGAATATAAAGAACAAGAATGATGCCAGTTGAAGTTCCAAAAACAGAACAAGGGTTTACAGGATGACAGTGGCTCACAGGCTGCACCTCCCTTTGTTAGTGAATGTTCAGTCAAAATAGTCTATGTGGATAGAGGCATAGCGTACTGTGCATTTGTCCTCTGAAACGACATTTTGGGCTTTAAAGGTAGCATATTAGCGTACCGCTGTCTCAGACTAGCTAGGAATGATAAGGTCCTGAGGCAGACAGTGGCGGCGTCGGAGATAATCGCTTAATAGGAACGAATAGCAGGCCAGCCATCAGAATCAGAAATGCGATAAAAAAAGGAGAAATGTGATCGGGTAGCTGACCTGCTAGTACAGGTCCGGCAAAGGAGCCGATAGATGTTGCAATAGACTGTAGTGCAAAGGTTTTGCCCAGTCGCGCACCTCCAATTCGTATGAAAAGGGAGGCCAGCGCTGGAAAAATGATGCCTTTGGCTGTTCCTAAAATAAAAAGTATAATGCCAATCGCCGCTTCGGGCGTGGTGGCGAGTGCGTAAAAACTTAGAGACATCAAAATAATGCCACAAAGTAGTCGCACCATGGGTGAATATTTGTTCAGAAACAGCAGACTGAGCGTGCAAAGTGCTCCCAAACTAATGATGGAAAAGAGCAATCCGGTGGACATCATAGACGCAGAACCGTTATTCCGTAATGGAATTTCGTAAAATAAAATGCCTTGTGCACACGCCAAAACAAAAGGCAGGAGCAGGTAACGCCAATTGAATGGTAAACGCGTCTTCTGTACCCCGGATAGTGGAGCAGATGTCGCATGACCATCTGATAATTGGGCCTGTGGAGCGGGTGCTGTTTTGGGCAAGGTGAAATAAGCCATAAGCCCCGTGACTACGAGAATGATGCCAAGGGAACTAAACGTCTCACTAAAGCCGAAACTGGCTACGATAAATGCGCCGGCAGCTGGAGACAGGACAGAGGCCAATGTGTGAACGACACCATGTCCCGACATATATTTGCCCTGCGTAACTGGATGATCGGATAGCTGTGCCAACATGGCCAGACAGGCCGGAGATAAAAAGGCCAACACAAAACCGCTAATCGCACGAAGAAAAAGTAATTCCCAAGGTGTGTGGATGTACGATTGAATGATGAGGATGATGCCTGCGGCTGTTAGGCTAAACATAATATATCGGCGGCTGCCGTGTTTGTCGACCTTGGGACCGGCCATCAAATTACCAGGCAGGTGAGTTAGAGAGTAAATCCCCATCATCCAGCCGATAAAAGTAGGTGCTGCACCGAGGGAGATGGCGAATGGTGTCAAAATAGGATATTGTGCATGCAAATCGAAAAAGGCAATGAATAAAAAGAGATACAGCCAGAGGGCTGTTTTCATAGGATGACCCCCTTCCCTAATGTAAACTTTCATGTTGCACCACGTATTGGCCCTTCCTAAGTTGTACGCTGGAGTGGACGAACATAGACCACTTTGTATGGACAAGAATTGAATAACAAGGTATGTAAAAGAGCTAAGCTGACAGGGCATCACGTAATCATGTATAATTACAGAGACAATTTTGTGATTTGAATGATGTAGTTGAAAACGGGAGTGTAGCGAAATGGATAAGGGCATCTGGACAGAGTTTTTGGAACATAATTGGCAGATCGTTCAGGATAACTGGATGTATATATTAATTGGGCTTGTCCTACTGTTAGTCATATTGAAGATTGTAAGAACTCTCGTAAAATGGCTGATTGTCATTGTCGTGATTGCGGGCTTGCTTATCTACAGTGGCATTTCCTTTGAACAGGTCGGCAAGGTCGTTACTCAGGCAAAGGATGATGCGATTAACAAGGTTCAAGGCGAGGCCTTGAACATGATGATCAAGGAGGGACGGGATGCCCAATACACATCCAACGCGGATGGTACGTTTTCGGTAACCAGCTCCAACTTGGAAGTGAAAGGTCCATTTGATGGTGACAAGGTCAAGGTATGGTTTCAGGGGATGTCGCTGGGCGAGTGGAGTATGGGCGATACCGTCAAGAAATATATCGAAAGTGCGAAAGGCTCGGCTGTAATACAGTCGCCACAGTCGCCGTAGAGACAGGAGGAACACAATGAAACCATCCTGGCTGGAGCCTATTCTTCATTGGAATGGCGTGACGGTGTTTTTGATTGTCATTGTACTGCTGTCGTTGATTCAGGGCTGGAGACGAGGAGCTTCGAGATCTGTAGGGGCGCTGTTCAGTCTTATTGTAGATGGCATACTGACTGTGGCGGGTATTTTGTGCTCGCTCGGGTTAGCCATGTGGCTTTCACCAAAAGTACAACAGTGGCTGGCGACTTATATGGAACATTTGCCTCAACGAGAACTAAGCGGGATTGAGCAATTTTATTATACGTTGGTGGCGGGGTTAGAAGGTTTTCCGCTGCTGCGGTTCGCCGTATTATTCATGCTCAGTTATGCGATCGCCCAATTTGTACTACGTGCAATTTATGTATTGATGGTAGGTGGCAAGTCAGATTCTTCTTTCCATGAGCATGAAAAAAAATCAGGCTTTTTCAGCAGGGTGGCAGGGGCTGGAATAGGTACTCTTATTGGTGGAGCACGCGCTATCATGGTTATAGCCCTGCTATTCATCGGCGTAAGTCTGTATCCAGACAGCGGGTTTAGCAGCTACGTCCAAGCTTCACCGATTTATAAGCAGGGAGCGCAATCGGTCATTGAGCCGTTATCCGGTACACTGATTAAGGATAAATTGCCCGTATTTACGCAGGCCGTTACCAAGGAATTAAACGGTATCCTGCAGCGTAAATACGAAATGATTGACCGGGAAATTCCGAACGATATCGATCGAGCTGCGGCCAAGATTACACAGGGGATGAGCGGTGATGAGCAAAAAGCCAGAGCGTTGTATGAATGGGTAGGTACCCGTATTAGCTATGATTTTGGTAAGGTAGAAGCCTATGAGCAGCGTGGTGACTGGCATGAACAGACCCCTAGAGATACGTTTGATACACGTAAAGGAGTCTGCATTGATTATGCCCGCCTGTATGCGATGATGGCTCGTTCGCAGGGATTACAGGTCAAGGTGGTGACAGGGCTTGGTTATAACGGACAGGGAGGATACGGGTCCCACGCATGGAATGAAGTGTATTTGAGCGCACAGGATCAGTGGGTACCGTTAGACCCAACCTGGGCGCAAAGTGGGGACTGGTTTAATCCGCCTGGTTTTGCCCAAACACATATCAAGGATAAAGTGATTTAATAAGGAGTGGAAAAGGGCACATGAGAAAGATAGACAACGAGCAGGGAAAAGACAACGAGACGTCTGATCGAAAAAGATTCAGCTTTCGGATCAATCTGTTCTTTTTCAGCTCGTTCATTATATTTACGGTCATTATTGTAAGACTGGCGATACTTCAATTTGTAGATGGACCTCAGCTTAAGCAGCAGGAGGCCAGTAATGTTACCAAAAATGTACCGCTTACGCCGATTCGCGGAACGATTTATGATTCGACCGGGCAGAATAGACTGGCGTATTCTACACCTGTACAATCACTGTATATCACACTCTCCAAGAACTATAGTGACAGTATGGAAAAGTTACGTAATCCTGATAAAAAGCTGTTGCCTGAGCTGGAAAATATGACACAAAAGCTGGCAAATCGGTTTGCTCAATATGGTAATAAAGATGAGCCGAAAATGACTGCAGAGCAAATTATGGACGCTATGGACCGAAACTATCAGAGATTTAGCGGTTTTACGCCGCGTCTGATTAAAACGAATCTTAATAAAGATGAAGTTGCCTATTTTATGCAGCATAAGAGTGAGTTCCCGGGCGTAGATGTCGTTGAGGAAACGGTACGCCATTATGATCCTGATACGGTAGCTGTCCAAACGGTTGGCTACATTAAAAGCTATAAAAGTGCGCGTGAAACGTTAGATAAATATAAAAACATCCAAAAATCCATGTCAGCTGAAAATGATCCGGGCCTCATTTATATGGATAACGAATCAGTTGGCTTTGATGGACTGGAATATCAATATCAGGAACAGTTACGAGGGAAAAATGGTTATAAAACGGTTCCGATTGATCCGCGCAATATGCCGGAAGGTGTAGATTCTGTTACTCCTCCGCAAAAAGGGAATAACATTTATTCCACCATTAATAAAGAGATTCAGGTCAAAACAGAAGAAGCCATTACGGATCAATTGAGATGGCTCCATTCACACGCTGTATCTGGCAAGACTCATCCTTATGCGAAAACAGGCTTCGCTGTAGCGATGGAAGTAGATACAGGAAATGTGGTAGCTATGGCTAGTATGCCGGATTATGATGCGAATTATTGGCAGACGGGTACGATTTCAAAAGACAAATATGAAGAAATAAAACATGTGTATCAAAACGCTACAATTAAGAACGTTGGCTCAGGCCAATCTGGACAGCACCCAGACTCTACCGTGCTTCTCGGATCAACTATTAAACCGCTGTCTGTTCTTATTGGATTGGAAGAAGGACTATTTACAACAAATACGTACTATCAAGACACAGGAGCTGCATATTTCGGACGTAACAACTCCTCACGGGTGCGGAACTCCTCTGGTCATGTGTACGGTTCAATGGACCCGGCTACCGCTATACGCCATTCCTCCAATGCCTTTATGGTCGATATGGTTGGCAAACGCTTATATAACAAATACAGCAATAATGCAGCAGAAGACCAAGGCGTTAACGTATGGGATCGTTATATGAAGGAGTTTGGATTAGGTGTTTCTACTGGAGTAGACTTGCCCGGTGAGTTCCGGGGGTGGCGGGAGTACACAAGCAAATCAGAGTCAGCACTTTCTAAATTGGCATATGCATCCTTTGGTCAACAAGGTAAATATACACCTATGCAACTTGCCCAATATACAACGATGATTGCTACTAAGGGCAAACGGATAGAGCCGCATTTGGTCAGCCAAATTAAAGATACCAACGGCAATGTAGTTCAAACATTTAAACCGAAGGTTCTAAATGAGGTGAAATTTCCTGATGCATACTGGAATGAAGTCATACGTGGGATGGCAACAGATGTTAGCGCATTTAAAGGTTTCCCTTATGACTTTGCTCGCAAAACGGGAACATCGCAGCAAAGTGTGGGCAGAGAACTCAAAGATAACGGGGTATTTATCGCCTTTGCCCCACGTCAGAATCCCAAGCTGGCCGTAGCCGTTGTCATTCCTGAAGGGGGCTTTGGGGCCTGGAGTGCTGGGCCTGTTGCACGCAAAATCTTTGATGCTTACGATGAAGTGTACGGTCTGGACGGTGTTCCAAAGAAAAAGGATGAAACAGCAACCGATCCTAATGCAATCAAACAGCCATAATCCTTTTATACGATGTCATTTCATGAAAGCTTCCCTTAGCCTTTGGGCTGAGGGAAGCTTTTTTATGTCTTTTCTACGTTTTCTTACAAAATTGTCATCTTAGAATTCATCGTTTATTGTTTTAGATATGGTAGGATCAGGGAATATGAAACCTATTGGAAGGAGTAATGCAGCTAATATGGACAGAAGAAGTTTAGATAAAAAGTTTTCATTCAAAAAGAAAAATCAAGAAGAGGATGAAGAGTCACGAAAAAAACGGACGGTTTTACGAACCAACCTACTGTTTTTTAGTGCTTTTGTGTTGTTTGCCCTGATCATTACCAGACTAGCTGTATTGCAGTTTGTACAATCGGACGAGCTGAAGAGTCAGCAGCAATCCGTAAATACGAAAAATGTCCCGTTAGTCCCGAGTCGCGGCACGATTTATGATTCCACAGGTACGGTTAAGCTGGCGTATTCGACTCCAGTACAGTCCCTATATGTAACTTTATCTAAGGATTATAGCAAGCATACGGAGAAAGACCGCAAACCAGGGGAAAAGCTGCTCCCTGAGCTCAATGCTTTTGCTACCAAGCTTGCTGCCAAATTAAACGAACTGGGGCGTACCGAAGGAGAGCAGCTCAATGCAGAGGAAATAAAAAAACGATTGGACCCGGACTATAATCAATATAGGGGATTTACCCCGCGTTTGGTCAAATCCGACCTGAGTCGGGAGGAAATCGCTTATTTTCTGGAGCATCGGACAGAGTTTCCTGGTGTAGAGGTTGTAGAAGAAAGTGTACGCCATTATGACCCGGATCGGGTGGCGGTCCAAGCGATTGGATATATGTACAAGTTCAAAGGAGCTCGAACGAACCGACCCAAATATAAAGAGCTCTATGAAGCTAATTCGGAGGTCCTAAGACCGACACAGGTGTATTCGGAAAGTGAAACGGTCGGATATGATGGCTTAGAGCTTCAGTACCAGGACGAGCTGAGAGGAAAAAATGGATATAAAACGGTAGAGGTCAATCCTCGCAGCATGCCAGAGGGCATTGAATCCATTACTCCTCCTGAAAAAGGACATCATTTATATTCCACCATCAACAAGGAAATTCAGCAGAAAACCGAACAGGCCATTATGGATCAGCTTCGCTGGCTTCATACTCATGCCGTATCGGGGAAGCTTCATCAAGACGCTACCACTGGCTTCGCTGTAGCGATGGAGGTAGAGACTGGAAATATCGTGGCAATGGCCAGTATGCCGGATTATGACTCTAATGTATGGAAAAGTGGAAGTACCTCGCCTTCGGTATATGACGAAATTCAGCATAAAATGGGAAATGGAACCATTAAATCCGTGCCTAGCGGAAAAGCGGGTCCACATCCAGAATCCTCAGTGCTTTTGGGTTCAACCATTAAACCGCTAACCGTGCTGATCGGGTTGAAGGAAAACCTGTTTTCTCCCGGACAAACTTATCTGGATACGGGAAGTGCGTACTACGGCAAAAATCGCTCCAGCCGGGTTGGGAATTCTAGCGGACATGTGTATGGTTCTTTGACACCTAGCAGGGCAATTGAGGTCTCGTCGAATACGTTTATGGTAGATATGATCGGCAAGCCGCTGTATGGCAAATACGGAAGTAATGCAGGGGTGCATCAGGGAATTGACGTATGGGACAAGTATATGAAGGAATTTGGATTAGGCGTACCGACAGAAGTAGATCTGCCGGGCGAGTGGGCAGGCAGACTCGAGTATACGAGCAAAAAGGAAAGTGCGTTGACACGTTTGGTACAGGCATCCTTTGGTCAGCAGGGAAAGTATACGGCCATGCAGCTGGCCCAGTATACGACTGTACTGGCAACAAAGGGCAAGCGTATGCAGCCTCATTTGGTCAGCAAAATTGTAGATGATCAGGGGAATCTCGTACGTGAGTTTAAGCCGCAGGTGCTGAATGAGGTCGCCTTTTCAGATACGTACTGGAATACAGTGATTCGGGGTATGGCTACGGATGTTAAAGCCTTTAACGGATTTCCTTATGATTATGCCCGCAAAACAGGGACTTCCCAGCAGGTGGTAGGACGTACGGTTAAAGATAATGGGGTGTTCATCGCTTTTGCTCCGCGTCAAAATCCGAAGCTGGCGGTAGCGGTCATCATTCCTGAAGGGGGCTTTGGTGCGACGAGCGCGGGACCGGTTGCGCGTAAAATATTTGATGCGTATGACGAAGTTTACGGGCTAGATGGTACTCCTAAAAAGCCTCTTGCAGCCAAGTAAGGACTTGAATACTTTTGTGGGCTTCTCTTTTTCATGGTAAAATGTCGTTGGACATAAGGGACAACAGGAGGAAGAGAGACTATGGGAGAAAACCAATATAAATACAAACTGCTTGCGCTCGACATGGATGGAACTTTACTGAATGATAATCATGAAATTTCCCTGGAAACGATTAACTGGATTAACAAGGCGATTCAGGAAGGGATTCATGTATGCTTATCCACCGGACGTGCAGCGATGCATGCTCTGCCTTACGGTCAGCAACTCGGCCTGGAGACGCCCATGGTAACCGTAAACGGTAGTGAGGTGTGGAAATCACCCCACGAGTTGTGGCGCCGGTATTTACTTGATAAGGAGCTCGTTCGCAAGATGCACCAGATTGCCGTAGAAACAGGCTCTTGGTTCTGGGCTTACTCCACGGAGGAATTATATAACAGAGATCGCTGGCCGGATACATTGGACACACAGGAGTGGCTCAAATTCGGTTATAATACGGAAAATGACGAAATTCGCCACCAAATTTTGCTTAAGCTTCAGGACATGGGTGGACTTGAAATTTCCAATTCTTCGATGACAAATCTGGAAATTAACCCGGCTGGTATATCCAAAGCCAGTGGAATCGCTGAAGTGTGCGACCTGCTTGGCATTACTCTGGAGCAGGTGGTTGCCGTTGGCGACAGTCTGAATGATATGGCAGTGATTCAAGCGGTTGGACTGGGCGTAGCAATGGGTAATGCTCAGGATACGGTTAAAGAAGCCGCTGATGTGGTCGTGGCTTCGAACAATGACGACGGCATTGTAGAAGTGATTCGTGATTATGTGCTTGTGTAATAAAACGAATGATGCAGCTAGCAGGATGAATGGACGAGAAGGAGGAGGCCCATGGACGTTGTAGGCTGGATTGTTGTTATTGTGCTATTCATTGTGGGCATGGCCGGGGCGGTATATCCCGTATTGCCAGGGGCGCTCGCCATCTATTTTGCATTTTTTGTATACGGCTGGTTTTTCTCGTTTGCTCCATACAATGCATTGTTTTGGATTATACAAACACTAATCGTCGTTGCCCTTTTTGTTGCGGATTATGCTGTGAATGCGTGGGGAGTCAAGCGATTTGGCGGCTCGCGTCTGTCGGCGATACTGAGTACCATCGGGATTATTATCGGCCCCTTCGTTATTCCGGCATTTGGCCTGATTTTGGGACCATTTATTGGCGCTGTGCTAGGTGAGCTGATAAGCAAAGCTCCGCTGGATCGAGCTATAAAAGTGGGCTTTGGCTCTGTATTAGGCCTTTTTACCAGCACCGTGATGAAAGTGATTTTGCAACTTGCCATGATTATTGTATTCTTGATTTGGGTGTTATGACCCGAGATTCGTTTTCGTTTATTATGATTTGCAGAGACAGAATCGACATGCGGCTCCGCACCGGTGATGGCTCAGGCCATGACTGCTTGTGCGGGGCTTTTGCATGCGTGTGAACAGCAAGAAAGAAGGGAACGCATTTTGTCCAATAAAGAAACATTCCTTAAAGGTACGCTCATTTTAGCCGCTGCTGCCTTGGTGGCGAGAGTGCTTGGTCTGGTACAGCGTGTTCCATTGGAGCATCTGCTCGGTTCCGTCGGGAACGCCTCGTTTACCATTGCGAACAACGCTTACTTGATGCTGCTCACGGTGGCTACGGCTGGCATTCCAAGCACGTTGAGCAAAATGGTTTCAGAACGTTATGCACTGGATCGGCCTTCGGAAGCGCGACGTGTGTATCGTGCGGCTTTGATATTCGCGGCTGCGGCAGGCATTATCATTACAGCGCTGCTGTATTTTGGAGCGCCTTATTTTGCCGAGCATGTAGCAGGGGTTCCGCAATCCGCTTTGGCCATTCAGGCTTTGGCACCAGCATTACTGCTGTTCCCTGCCATTGCCATGATGCGTGGATACTTCCAAGGGCGCGGTAATATGACCGCAGGCGGTATTTCACAAATTGTGGAGCAGGTTGCACGGGTAGCGACCGCTATTGTACTCGCTTTTATTATTTTGAAGCTAGGTTATGGAGATCGCGAGGTTGCGGCCGGGGCCTCCTTTGGAGGTGTCATGGGAAGTCTTGGCGCTCTGGCGGTCATGTTGTACTACACGGTGAAATTGCGTCGCCAGGATCGACAGGATCGTCAAGATCAATTCCAAGAGGAAAGCTCCGCGCTACCGATGATGCGCATTTACAAAGATATTTTCAAGCTTTCCATTCCGATTGTATTGTCGTCTCTGACGGTTCCGGCGGTCAACTTTATTGATACGTCGATTGTGGTGAGACTGCTATCTGGTCAAGTCGGATTGGATCAGGCGACTACTCAGTTGGGTTATCTAGGCTCTCGGGCACAGAGTGTGGCGGGAATTCCCCCGATTTTGGCCATTGCGCTCAGCCAATCGCTCATTCCGATCATTTCAGCGGCATTTGCCCGTAAGGATGAGCAGCATTTACAAAATCAGATGACGCTGGCCCTGCGTATCTCTATTTTGACTGGAATGCCAATTGTGCTGGCTTTATGTGTAACCGCCTATTCTATTAATGGTTTACTGTTTAGCTCGCTTGGAGGCAGTGGTATCATCGCTGTTCTGACACTCGGAACGATATTCCAGATTACGATGATGACTTCTAATTCAATACTGATCGGTATGGGCAAGCCGCGTATTTCAATGGTTAATGTCATGGTCGGTATCGTCGTCAAGTTTGCAGCGAGCTGGCTGCTGGCTGGTTGGCTTGGGATTTACGGGATCATTGCCGCAACCGGATTATGTTTTCTCGTGATCACGTTGCTGAATTTGCGTGTGCTTAAAGGGATCGTCTCCTTTTCCATCATGGGCCGTCGCTGGGCAGGGTTCTTAACCGCAGTCGTCGTCTCGGGAGCTATCGGATACGGTGTAAATGAAGCCTGTATTCTGCTGGTGCATCTGATGCCTGCGCGTGTGGCCTTCTTGATCGCATGCTGCATTGCCGGAGCGACTGTACTGGTATGCTACTTGGTGTTGCTGGTTGTACTGCGCGTATTGCGCAGGGACGAGCTGGGCAACTACCCACGTATGTTGCAAAAGGTACTGCGCCCGTTAATGCGTCTACAGCGTGAGTCTATAGGACAACGAGGCTAAAAGAGTCCTCCAGTCTTTCAGTGGAAAGGTTGCAAGCTGTTATGGGCAACGTGGGCCATTGCTGTTTTTTGGATGCCATGGCGATGCTCATGGCGCATGGCAAATAACAGCGGTCGCCTTGGTTCGCTGAGATGTCCAAGTGTGGAGCCGTCCTGAAACCAGTCATACCGGGGGATTGGATCATAAGCTGTATCGGACCAGACGGCGTTCAGCTCCGGGCTGTACAGACGTTGTCCTGGCGGTAGCCATTTATGTGCTAAAAGCGTTGCACTTTCATCTGGAGAGTGCAACGCTTTTTGTTCATTCGGTGTGAACAATCCGGGCCAATAGTCGCTGCGTGAACCCGTATGCGGCACACTGTTAGCGAATGCGGATACCTGGTCCAGCACCTGCTGATGGCCGAAGAGCATAGCATAGAGACTTTTGCCAAAGCCGATCCGCTCATCCAAATGGCCGAAACGCTCCATCACTAGTCCAGCAAGTCCACCATTCAGCCCAAGTGGAAATATAACCTGATTAAGCTGGAGCCAGTCATGCAAATAAAAGCCCGGCTTGTGTGTCACAAATTTCTGAAAATACGGATCTTTTACCACACGTCCTTCAATATAGTTTTGTTCATTAATGATGAGCGCCACAGTCAACAGAGAGCTATCACGCCAAGCCCAGAAACGTTCCCAAAAGGGCTTCATAAATGGCGAAACGTGAAAATAAGGCAACAAATGAAAGCAACTCCGACCCAAATGGCGGCTGTGCATGTAGAGTTGCAACTGCGGATAAGCGTCCTGAAAAATAAGGGCGTTACAGCGCTCCAGTAGCCGATACAGCCATTCCTTTTCCTGTTCGCCGAACAGGTTGCTAATCAGTCCCCCTTTCAGATCGGTCATATTATAGCCGCCATTACGAGAAACCAGGTGGGCCAGTAATGCCCAGTGTAACTCCGGGTAGCCACGATAGCATTCAAGGTAAGCAGCAGTCCGAGTGACGTTGCTGCGATTCTCCTGTGCTGTATCGTTCTTGATACGCTCCAGCAGCTCACAGTCTGTTTCGCATAAGGGCATATTCAGAGAAGAGGGACGCGTTGCGGGTCCGTTCACCAGCATTAACGCTTCAGCTTCATTCATAGCTGCCTGTGCTGTATGATAATCCCACGCTAGTTCACGCAAGGGGTAGCGTAATTTGCGGGATTCGGTCCAAGCCGCCCGTTTGCCCTCCCAAGCTTCCTCTGCAACACGGGGAACGGAACCCAGTAACTTTAGCCCTCCTTGAAGCTGTCGAGATGCTGTATGGAGCCATTCGGTGAGAGACATGACTAAATAACCTCCTTTCCAACTGCAAGCATTCCCGTATCCTGCCAAGTAAGTTGGGTATGCTGTTAGGATGTCGTCGCTTATGTGGATTCTTAAGTATATCTTTAGTATGCCTCAATGAGAGGGCTTCCAATCGGCATGTGAGCAGAATGGGGGAGTGTGCAAAAGCTTCACTTGGCGTTACAATAGAAAGTGCAATCTCTTTAGCATAAAAAGAATTTAAGGAGGAATCATCCATGCAAAAAATCGTCTCTCATGAAGACTTTAATAAGGCAATATCTACTTCCGGCGTAACGGTGGCTGTATTTAAGGCGGACTGGTGTGGGGATTGTCATTTCATTGATCCGTTCATGCCTGATGTGGAACAACAATATGCAGATAAGCTTACATTAATTGAGATTGATGTAGAACAGGCTGAAAGCGTCAGCCAAGAGCAGAATGTATTGGGTATTCCTAGCTTTATCGCCTACAGTGAAGGGAGAGAACTGGTACGTCTGGTAAACAGACTGCGCAAATCCCGCGAGGAGATTGAGCAATTTTTGGATCGGGCTGTTGAAGTCCATGCGAGCTTGGCAAAATAATGAATGCTGTGCATGCATGAAGGTTCCAAAGTGAATTTTAAACATCAAGACATTCAGAAAGCCGCTTCCTTTCAAGGGGGCGGCTTTCTCACGGACACGTTCACATTTTGTCAACAAAGCTCGTATGTCAAGGAACGATATATCAGTTATAATTACTATAAGTGATCATTTCACAACATATAAAGTGAATAAATATTATATTTGGAAGGATACGGGTGAATTTGAATAACAAAATTAGAATATTAAAATGGCTGGCACTCGTAACATGTATTGTCATGTTTTTGGCTACCTTCGGTGGAGGTGTAGTGACACGGACGGATTCAGGTCTTGGCTGTGGCCGAGAATTCCCGCTTTGCAATGGTAAGCTGGTTCCGGCACATACGATCGCATCCCTTATTGAGTTCTCTCATCGCTCCGTCAGTGCCATGGCCGGGATTCTTTCTATCGCCTCATTTGTTGGCTTTTTGCTGTTTATGAAGCATCGGAAGGATTTGCAGCTATTCTCGCTGCTCACGCTCATGTTTGTCATCATACAAGGTGCAATGGGGGCGTTGGCTGTCGTCTTCTCCCAATCGGCTGCAGTCATGGGACTGCATTTTGGCTTTGCGCTTATCGCCTTTGCCAGTGCGACTATGATGACGTTGGGGGCCTGGCAGGAGCATGCAGATTCACGCCACACCCCGCGTCTGATTCCTGGGCCTGTCAGTCGGGGCTTTCGTAACTTTATATGGTTATCGACGATCTATACCTATATTGCTGTCTATTCAGGGGCGTTGCTTAGTCACTCGGTCATCCAGAAGGTTGTAAATATTGGGGGCTTCATATCTCCACTGCTGCTTCATCAGATTTCAGCCGGTCTGCTGTTCGTCATTATCTTGGCTGTGGGTCACTACTCATACCGTTATCACCCGAATCACCGAGATATCCGTATATTGGGTGTCGTATCGGTCTTGTTAATTTTGCTTCAAGTGGTGATTGGAATTATCTTGTTGTACGTCAACAGACCTGAAATCTACATGTTTATCGTGCTGGGACATATGCTGGTGATTGCATCGTTGTTCTCCATTTTAGCTTATCTGAGCTATCGTGTATGGCAATTGTCACCGGACCGCAAGCTTGTTCCGACCCAAGCACAACGTACTTAAGCATTTCATAGATCATAGTGAAGCGGATTTTTGCCCAAGAGGCGTTTAAACACGTATAATAGCATATAAGAAACAAACCAGGCCCACGAGTTTCTCGAGGGCTTGATTTGCTTAGGAGGAGTCGTCCAGTTGATCTACCAGAATTTGCGCCAATTTATTGAAGCGCTGCGTAAAGAAAATCATCTTAAAATTATAGAGGCACCTGTCGATCCTTACTTGGAGCTGGCTGAGATTCATCGAAGAGTCATTGAGGAAGAAGGGCCAGCACTGCTGTTCACGAATGTAAAAGGAACCCCGTTTCCTGTAGCCAGTAATCTGTTTGGCACGAATCGCCGTGTGGATATGGCTTTTGGCCCGCGACCAGAGCAACTGATGGATGCGATTGTCGGAGCCACCAAAACATTGTTTCCACCTACACCCAAAGCATTGTGGAATGAACGTGGCCTGATTAAGGACATGCTAAAAGTAGGGCTAAAAACAGTATCTCACAGCGAGGCCCCTGTGTTGGGAGTTCGCCGTACAGAGGCTCCGTTAGCGCCACTGCCTAAAGTGACCAGTTGGCATGAGGACGGGGGGCCGTTTATTACGCTTCCACTTGTGTATACCGAGAAGCCAGGTCAGTCCAAGGATCATAATCTGGGGATGTACCGCATTCAGATTTATGATGATCAGACGACGGGCATTCACTGGCAAATTCATAAAGGCGGCGGTTTCCATTATCATGAAGCGGAGCTGCGTAATGAGCCATTGCCTACGACGATTATCATTGGTGGCCCGCCTGCCCTGATTGCGTCTGCCATTGCTCCAGCACCGGAAAACTTGCCTGAGCTGTTGCTGGCTTCGCTTATTATGGGAGGCAAGCTGCCCATGACAGAAGACCCGCTTGGGGGTCACCGGATTCCAGCAGAAGCAGAATTTGCAATCAGCGGTTATGTGCCGCCTCATGAACGCCGTCCGGAAGGCCCGTTTGGCGATCATTTTGGATATTATTCATTACAGCATGATTTCCCTGTATTTCATGTCAAACATATGCATCACCGCAAGGATGCCATTTATCCGGCAACCATTGTAGGTAAGCCTCGGCAAGAAGACTACTATCTCGGTGAGTTTTTGCAACGTCTGCTGTCGCCTGCCTATCCGCTTGTGATGCCTTCCGTCAAGTCCCTGTGGGCGTATGCGGAAACGGGCGTACATGCGCTGGCAGCGGCAGTCGTACGTGAAAGCTACTCCCGTGAAGCGCTTGTATCCGGTTTTACCATTTTGGGTCAAGGTCAATTGTCGTTGACCAAGTTCCTGATGCTGACAGATCGAGTCATTGATTTATCTGACTTTAACCTGCTGCTGGAAACCATTCTGGAGCGATTTAATCCAGCAACGGATTTATTTATTTTCAATCACACGTCACACGATACGCTCGATTACACAGGTCGCAAGCTGAATCATGGTAGTAAGGCGATCCTGATGGGGATAGGTGAGCCTGTACGTGAATTGCCTCGTGCTTATGAGGGAGGCGATCTGCCGGGAATTCGTGAAATTAAGCCCTATTGCGGAGGTTGCCTCGTCGTATCGGGTGCGTCCTTTGAGCAGGAGCCTGAGCTGGCGGCACGTGTTTTGGAGCGATTAGCTGCAGGTGAGCAAGAGTGGCCGCTCGTCTTCATTGTGGACGATGCCAAAGAAGTTGTTCGCTCTCAAGCCTCGTTCCTGTGGACAGTGTTCACACGCTTTAACCCGGCTACGGATATGTACGCGGACAGCGAAGTGCGTTTGCATCATCTGAACTATAAGCTGCCGATTGTAGTGGATGCGCGTATGAAGCCGGGGTATCCGGATGAGGTGTTACCGCGTGAGGATATTGTTAAGCTTGTAGATCAACGATGGACGAGTTATTTCGCTTGACGCCCTAATTAAACCTACAGCCGGATTTTACATTTATAAGGAGGTGTAAGCATGATACGCAAGCTACTGGGTGAGCCGCCACGTGTGAACAAGGGCATCTTGCTGGATGCCATGAATAGCATGTCAGATATGTTGCACCTGCTGGAACGGCAAATTCAGGCTGGTGGAGATCCGACCCACGATTTTCGAAAGGCGGATATTTTGACACGCGGTCTAATGTCATCTCTGGATGAACTGGAGCAGAGCCATCATGCTGCCGCCTTTTTCCGTATGAAAGTAAAAGCCGGATATGCTGAAGATATGAGTGAGGATGAAAAATCCGATTATGCATTGTATGTTTTCTTTTATAAAGATGGGTTTGTGAGGGTATTTTCCATTTTAGATAAGCTGGGCAACTGGCTAAATGATCTGTGTGATTTAAAAACAGGGCAGTATAAGGCGCATTATTCGTATTTTACCGTGTTGCGGCAGCTCAAGTATCTCAAAATGCATCCTGTATTGACCGATAATTTAAATGATATCAAGGACACTTACAACGATGCCATCAATCGGCTGCGTAAGCGTCGGAATACGGAGATACACTATATGAATACGGAAATGCAGGATGATCTCTGGCAACGACACCGAGCTTTGTATGGAAAAATCCAACTGGAGGACCTCGATCACCATTTGGAAGATTTGCAGCAGGGCTTGGAAATGGTATGTCGATCGCTGTCAAACGCCTTTACTTATACTGCGAAACAATGGGAGAATCGGGCAGTACGCCCAAGAATATGATAGAAAATATCCTTTGACAAAGCAATGTAAACTATCTATACTGAAACCTAGTTTCAGAAAAATGCTTGAATTATGTTTTTTTATATAAACTTAACGGACAGCTAAAGCTGGAGTTTAACATATTTTTCTTATCCAGAGAGGTGGAGGGACTGGCCCGATGAAGCCCGGCAACCCGTTCTTTCCCGGTGTAATACACTGGGAGGGAACATGATGGTGCTAATTCCTACAAAACCGCTAGAGTTATAGCGATTTTGGCAGATGAGAAAAGGATCGCAAGGTGGGGCCCTTTTCATTCTGTGAAAGGGGCTCTTTTTTGTATGAATAAATAGCCATTTTATGCAATCCTGAGAGATAAGAACTGTTAAAAGGGTAAGGAAGAAGTGAAGGGGGTCGCAGCACGTTGATAGAGCTTAAGCAGTTAACCAAGCATTATGGCAAAGGCAACCGACGCGTTAATGCGCTGTCTGGGTTGAATCTTTCTATAAAGCGTGGAGAAATATTCGGAGTGATTGGTCACTCCGGGGCGGGGAAAAGTACATTGATTCGCTGTATTAATTTATTGGAACGCCCTACTTCAGGTGAAGTATGGGTAGACGGGGTAAACCTCACTACTGTGAGTCAATCCCAGTTACAAATGCAGCGCCGAAAAATCGGAATGATTTTTCAGCATTTTAATTTGTTGTCTTCGGCGACGGTATATGACAATATTGCATTTCCGTTGCGGCTGGTAAACACGCCCAAGCAGAAGTTGGACAAGAAGGTCCGTGAACTGCTGGAACTGGTGGGTCTGGAAGAACACAGTGGAAAATATCCGTCACAGCTCTCAGGTGGGCAGAAACAGCGGGTAGGAATTGCACGGGCGCTGGCTAGTGATCCTCATGTATTACTGTGTGACGAAGCGACTTCTGCGCTTGATCCGCAGACGACGGGGTCTATCCTGAAATTGCTGCTGGATATTAATCAGCGCTTTAATTTGACTATCGTGCTCATTACACATGAAATGCATGTCATCCAAAGCATTTGTGATAAAGTTGGCGTCATTCATCAGGGTGACATCGTGGAGCAAGGTCCGGTGGCGGAAGTATTTTTGAAGCCGCAGCACCAGGTAACCAAGGACTTTATCCAGCGGGAGTCAGAGCATCCCGAGGAGTTGCAAGCAGCGATTGCGGCAGCAGGTGGCGGCGAGTCGGCGCAGGTGGTGCGTATCTCCTTCTTGGGCAGCAAAACATATGATGCGATTCTGTCGCGTACGGCTCGAAGCACTGGTGTTGATTTTGCGATCTTGCAGGGAACCATATCTACCATTAAAAATGTACCCTATGGACAGCTAATCGTTCGTTTTGAAGGAAACCATGAGGATATAGAGCATACGCTGCGCGAAGTGTCTGGGCAAGGACTTGATGTGGAGGTGATCGGACAATGAGCGAACTTGATTTTTCACAAGTGAGTTGGGATGAGCTAGGGAATTCTACGCTGGAAACCCTTCAGATGCTTGGGGCATCCGCATTGTTCACCCTCATCATTGGTTTGCCGCTCGGCATATTATTGTTTCTGGCGAGCCGCTCCTCGTTGACTCTGATGAAGGTGATATACATTGTATTATCATTCATCGTTAACATTTTACGTTCCGTACCCTTTATCATTTTGATCGTTGCACTTATTCCTTTTACACGATCGCTGGTAGGTACCTCGACCGGGGTGCTGGGAACCATCCCACCATTGGTTATCGGGGCTGCCCCATTCTTCGCACGTCTTGTCGAAACGTCTCTGCGTGAAGTGGACAAGGGCGTCATTGAAGCCGCACAAGCGATGGGTGCCTCGACAGGACAAATTATCCGGCGTGTGCTGTTACGTGAGGCACTTCCGGGTCTGCTCGCCGCATTAACCATTACCGTCGTTACGCTCGTATCCTACACGGCAATGTCCGGGATGATCGGGGGCGGTGGACTAGGTACACTGGCTATCAACTACGGCTATTATCGTTATGAAACGGCTGTAATGATCGTTGCGGTCGTGCTGATGGTTGTATTGGTACAATTGCTGCAAATGGCGGGAGATCGCCTCGTGCGGCATTATACTCGAAAATAGGGAAAACATATAGATATCCTTATTGATCAGGACGTCTGCTCCTGAATATTACAAACTTATTGGAGGGGTAATAACATGAAGAAATGGGTATTGGCTGTATTAAGCTTGACATTAATTGCGGTGCTGGCTGCTTGTGGTACAAAGAGCACAACATCGGATACAAACAATGCGAACGAAAATACAGGCGGATCACCACGTGAAGTGGAGCTGAAAGTTGGAGCTTCTCCTGTGCCACATGCGGAAATTTTGGAAGCAATCAAGCCTCAGTTGGAAAAAGAAGGGGTTCGCCTCCAAGTCGTTCAGTTTAACGACTATGTACAACCGAACGTTCAATTATTTGACAAGCAGCTGGATGCTAACTTCTATCAACATGTACCTTACTTGGATGTGATGAACAAAGAGCGCAAAATGAATTTGGTTTCTGTGGGCGCAGTTCATTTGGAGCCATTCGGTATCTACTCCCAAAAATATAAAAAGCTTGATGAAATCCCAGATGGCGCAACTGTAGCCATTCCGAACGATGCGACAAACGGAGGCCGCGCATTGCTCTTGTTGGAGAAACAAGGTCTGATCAAGCTGAAAGACGCAAGCAACATTGAAGCTACGGTAAAAGATATTACTGAAAATAAGAAAAACCTGAAATTCAAGGAGCTTGAGGCGGCTATGCTGCCACGTCAGTTGCCTGAAGTGGATATTGCGTTGATCAACACGAACTACGCTCTGGAAGCGAAGTTGAATCCAACGAAGGATGCACTGGCACTGGAAGATAAAGATTCTCCTTATGCTAACGTTCTGGTAGCACGTCCTGATAATAAAGATTCCGAAGCGATTCAGAAGTTGATCAAAGCTTTGCAATCTCCAGAAACTAAAAAATTCATCGAAGATAAATACCAAGGCGCAATTATCCCGGCATTTTAAGTAGGGAACAAGAACGCATTGCACGCAACCCCCAGATTCTCTTGAACAAGAGGACTGGGGGTTTCTTTTTGAATGGAGTTGTAGGGGAAGCTTAAATATTTTATACTTGGGGGTGACCGTTCTCTGTGAACAGGAGGAAAATTGTTGAGAGATAAAGTCGCATTCATAACGGGCAGTGCCAAAGGTTTAGGTAAAACGACCGCTCTGCGTCTGGCGGATGAAGGCTGTAATATTGCACTGAATTATGTGCATAGCCAAGCAGAAGCTGAAGCGCTTAAGCGGGTGATTGAGTCTAAGGGAGTACGCTGCTTGTCTTTACAAGGGGATATCTCTGTTCAGGAAGATATTACGAGGCTGATTGGCGAAGTACAGGATCGGCTGGGCGGAGTCGATATTATGGTGAACAATGCCGGACCGTTCATCCGGGAACGCCGTCTGTTTGCGGATTACAGTGTAGCTGAGATTCATGCCATGATACAAGGGAATCTGGTCGGTACCATGTTGCTGGATCATTTGGTATTGCCCCACATGCGTAGCCAGCATTGGGGACGTATTATTCATTTTGGCTTTGGTCATGCTGGAGAAGCAAGGGCTTGGCCGCATCGCGCCGTCTACGCAGCCGCCAAGGTGGGGCTGGTGTCTTTTACGAAGTCACTGGCTGTGGAGGAAGCTCCTTATGGCATTACGGTCAATATGATCTGTCCAGGGGATATCCGAGGAGCAAATAAGGAAATGTCAATCGCCGATGTCATCGGCATGCAGGATAAAGAGACACCGCGTGGACGTCCGGGGAGCGGAGAGGACATTGCGCGAGTGATCGCCTATTTGTGTGAGGAGCATTCGGATTTTATAACAGGTAATATTATGGATGTATCGGGAGGATTGGACCCCATTCGGCCAACCATATAAGCTTGAGTGATCCCTCAGACGCTGTAACACAAAAAAGAGTCTTGAGCTTCGTTACCGAAGTCAAGACTCTCATGATCATTATGCATCAAGCATTAGAATACTTGTACCACTTCTTGGACGCCGTCGACTTCTTCGAGAAGAGCACGTTCAATCCCTGCTTTCAGCGTGATTGTGGAACTTGGGCAACTGCCGCAAGCGCCTACCAGCTTCAGCTTAACGATGCCGTCTTCAACGTCAACCAGCTCAACGTCGCCACCATCGCGTTGCAGGAACGGACGGAGCTTATCCAGTACATCAGCTACTTCATCATACATTTGAACGCTTTGTGTTTCGCTCATTAGAATTCAACTCCTTTCCTATACCTTTATTATTATATTACAAAGCGGGCCAAATTAAAATGCCCGTCATCCAAAGCAGGTGAAAAAATGTTAAGACCTATTATTGAGTTTTGCACCAGTAATATGCATTGGGGTACCGATGAGATCATGTCCAAGCTGGAACAGAATCCAGATTATGATGTGATTGAATACGGCTGCCTAAGCAATTGCGGTCAGTGCAACGCCGAACCCTATGCGATGGTCAACGGCGAGATTGTATCTGCAGATTCAGCAGAGCTTCTGTACGAAGTGATTATGAACAAAATTAAGGAAGCTGAAGCATGGGATAACCTAGATTTGGATTGAAAGGATTTGTTAGCCAGCTCCTTTTTGTAGAGAATATACATGATGCAAACACTCAAGAAACAAAGAAGACCTGCTCTGGGAGCGGGCCTTCTTTGTTTGTTTAGCATGTGATCAGCCAAAATGGCGTTTGGACTTCCAGAGCACACCGCTTTTAAGCAGGCGTGGTACTCGTCCGCGCAATGAGGTACTGCCCATAAAGCCATAGCCGAACCCGGCCTTCTTGCCAAGTGCGCCTAATGTACCGCGCAGCTTTAAAGGATGCGGGTGAGGCGTTTGGCCTTTCCACAGGTCGCGTACAATGTGTGCGATTTGCTCCCCTTGCACTTCTGCTGCTTGAGCGCTTGGAGAGTAGGGAAGGCTCGCACAGTCTCCGACCACATACACCTCAGGATGATCCGGTATTTGATAATATTCGTTGAGCACGATGCGGCCCTGAGGGTCTTTAGGGACGGCTAAATCCTGCACAATTTTTACCGGCTGAATCCCCGCTGTCCATACCACTGCATCCGTTACAATTTGCTCGTCACGGTTATAAATAGCCCCCGGCTCAATACGGGAAACCGCAACATGATTCAGGGCATTAACCTGATGCTCCTTGAACCAAGCATGTACATAGGCAGACAAACGTTGCGGGAATGCCGACAGCACCCGCTCGCCCCGATCCATAATGGTAATATTCAAATCCGTGCGGCTTTCACGTAACTCCGCAGCAATCTCAACACCGCTAAGACCGCCGCCTACAATATGGACATGTCCATATGGTTTGATTTCGTTTAAGCGCAGGTAGGTTTGGCGAGTATGGTTAAACGACTGGATCGTACAGCTGTGTTCTTCAGCCCCCGGTGTATTGTGAAAGCGGTCGGTACAACCCAACGCAATGACGAGCTGGTCATAGGGCAAGGGTTCACCGTCTTGAAAATGGACCATTTTATTCTCCAGATCCATTGAGGTGACCTCGCCATATTTGCGAATAAGACGTTGCTCATCTGGAAAATGCACCCGCAAATCAAAATCAGAAACCGTACCAGCCGCGAGGGCATAATACTCTGTTTTCAATCCCTGAAAGGGCATTCGATCCACTAAAATAACTTGAACATCGTCGGGAATGTGTTTATCCAGCAATTCTTTGGCAATGGTAAGGCCGCCATAGCCGCCCCCCAGAATAACGAAATTTTTCATCAAAATCCGCCTTCCTTTCGCTACCGTGTCCCCGGCAAATGGTCTGGTGTCTTATCGATCTAACACAAGTTTTTGTTGTTATAAAACCCGAGAATCGGGCCTGCCTTTGGCAGGCAGACCAGCGTATTCCGAGGCAGCATGATGCTGCATGGTGTGAGTAATGGGGATGAAATGCTCGCGGGAAATCTGAATCCGATATTACCTTTATTCGAAAACTTCGATTTCGTTATAGAAGGTGTCCCGTTCTACAGGTATGCGTCCGGCACCTTTGACCAGCCAGATCAGCTCTTTACGGGTCAATCCGGCAGGGGTCAACGCACCTGCGGCATGGCTGATTTGCTCACGCACAATCGTGCCATGGACGTCTGATGCGCCAAAGGTGAGAGCGACCTGCGTCAATTGCGGGCCAATATTAATGAAGTAAGCTTTGACATGGTCGATATTGTCCAGCATCAGGCGGCTGATCGCAATGGTTTTGAGATCCTCGTAAGCGGAGTTACGGCGCATGATGTTGGCGTTTTTGCTTTTCGGCTGCATGGACAATGGAATAAATACCATAAATCCGTTCGTTTCGTCCTGCAATTCACGAATTTGCAGCATATGTTCAATACGATCCTGATACGATTCGACCGAACCGTACAGCATAGTCGTATGAGTTTTCATGCCGAGATTGTGGGCCGTGCGATGTACTTCGAGATAGCGGTCCACGTTGGCTTTCGTAACACGCATCTTCTTCCGATATTCGTCGGACAAGATTTCCGCGCCACCACCAGTCAGGGATTGAAGTCCAGCCTTTTGCAGCTCCTGAAGCACTTCTTTAATACTCAAACCGCTTATGCGTGTGAAAAAGTCAATTTCCGCTGCTGTGTAAGCTTTCAGTGTAACGTGGGGATACTTTTCATTTAGTGCCTTCAATGAGTCTACATAGTATTGGAAAGGCACATGATTATTATGACCACCGACGATATGAAATTCTCTTACCCCCGGATGGATGTGTTGCTCTACATAATCAATCATTTCCTGCCCGGACAACGTATAAGAGCCGTCCTCCCCCTGATCCTTGCGGAAATTGCAGA
Source organism: Paenibacillus sp. FSL H7-0703 (assembly GCF_038003485.1). Taxonomy (NCBI): domain Bacteria; kingdom Bacillati; phylum Bacillota; class Bacilli; order Caryophanales; family Paenibacillaceae; genus Paenibacillus; species Paenibacillus sp. FSL H7-0703. The sequence continues at coordinate 4,434,244 of NZ_JBBOPF010000001.1, forward strand.
ACGCGCAGCGCGCTTCGCATACATTGGTGAAGTACAGGCTCATGTTTTCGATAAAATAAACCTTTTTTCCGTTCTTGCGTAAATTAGCTTCGTTAGCCAACTGACCCAGTGTGAGGATATCGTCAGTTTCATACAAATATATACCGTCTTCAAGGTTCAAACGAATACCGTTCTGTACCTTTTCTACAATTTCCGCCATTCTGCGGTCTGTAAAAGGTGTAACTAATGTGGACATGCCTATTCCTCCTTCAAGTTGCTCTGTGCGAGGCTGTCCGCCAAATCAGCGGCACAAGCGCTAAGTGCGCACAGGATGTCCCGTTCCGTCGGTAAGAATCCGGCAGCGCGGATATACGATATGTGAAAAATGTTACAATGCCAGGCTACAATGATGAATATCTCAAAATATCGCCTTTGAAATGACAAATTTCCGACAGTTTCTTTTACACACTCTTCACCTATTATAAACCTCACACCACTGGTGTTCAATACAAACGAATAGAAAAACAGGTCTTTAAGCCTGTAAGGGAAGGACATTCCATGACTTGAGCACCTGCAAATAGTGGAGTATACTGAAGGAGAACATGAAGTAAAAGAGGAGGATGGAGCTATGATTAACATCACCGATTCCGCTGCTGAGCGTTTGAAGGATATGCTGGAGCAGCAGGAAACGCCGAATATGTTTTTGCGTCTGGGTGTTACGCCGGGCGGTTGCACCGGATTTTCGTATGCAATGGGCTTTGACGACAACGAGACGGATCAGGATATATATATGAACGTACAGGATATGAAGATTGTAGTGGAAAAGGAAAGCATCCGCTACCTGGACGGTCTGGAAATCGACTTTGAAGAGTCTGGAATGTCAGGCGGCTTCACGATTCATAACCCGAATGCCGTAGCTACATGCGGCTGTGGTTCAAGCTTCCGTACGGCTACGGATGCCGGGAAACCGAACGAAGAGCCTTGTTAATTAAGGTTTTTCGAGTAGTGGTCTGAATTATAGAAGCCTAAATGTCAGGATGGTTCCCTAAAACATGTGTTTAGGTTGCGGATAACGGCCTTTGTAACGGGATTTTACTCGTTGCGGAGGTCGTTTTTGTGTTGTTTCTTCTGTCTAATATCATCATTTGCTTTTGAAATACCGATATAACATGGAGTTTGGAGAACTATGTTCTACATAAATTTTACCTAAAGGAAGTGGAAAGAGATGTTAAGAAAGAAATGGCTTATCACCCTGTTGGTTGCGGTGGCACTGTTTTTTAGTCAATCCGCATTCGCGGCAAATACGTTTACTGATGTGAACGGGACAAAATATGAGTGGGCTGCTGAATCTATTCGTTCGATGGTCGACAAAGGTGTTGTCAAGGGCTATGCGGATGGCACCTTCAAGCCAGGCAAAACCATAACGAAAGCGGAATTTGTAAATATGTTTCACAAGCTTTTTCCAGAGATCAATCATTCGTCTGGAAAAGCTTCAGAATTTGTTGATGCGCGTAAGCACTGGGCGAATAAAGATTTTGCAGCATTATTCAATGGGGATTATGTTTGGGGCTTCACTGAAAGAGTAGGAGGCAAATATCCAAACTATCAATTCTATATCAATCCCGACAAACCGCTGACCCGCTGGGATGTGATGATGATTGCTTCCGTTCGGACGGATTATACGAATCAGACTCTTCATCCTGAGATCAAGGAAGTAATCTCTGCAGCTGCGCAGTATAAGGATATAAAAATTCGTCAGGCGAATTACAATGACAATTACTCGTTCAGCTATCCAGTAATATACATCGACACGACTCAAGAGGAGCCCTTTTATGAAGATTCCCAAACTCAAAAGGCAGAAGCATTCTACACCCTGACTAATATGGGCGTCCTTACCGCCAATGATGGATACCTTCACCCCAAAGCGCTAGTCACACGGGCTGAAGCGGTTACCATTTTACAGCGTTTGTACGAAGCCACAAAGCAATCGAAGTGATGATCAGACGAAAGCAAGAAAAGATCCAACTATAAATGAAGGCCTCTATAGCGGTATAGTCGCGTACTATATTGCTAAGGAGGCCTTTTTGAATGTGTTTAATGATCATTATCACTACGTGTGGATTGGACAAATTTACTCAGGGCATTAAAAAAGGCAAATACAACTGTAAAAAGTAAGAGTGCTACGGGTTTAATTTCAATCTCAGAAAAAACACTATATAGAACTAAACATGCAAAAAAGAGTACTGAGGTATTTATGTTTTGTTTTGTGTACATCGATTTTATAAAGTGCATTGTATCACTCTCCATTTTATTATAAGTGATTACTCTGGCATGACTTATAAAGCAATGGAGCAACCTATCAAAAGATCGAATATATAAATGGAACTTAAAAGTTACTTTAGTGCCACTCCGCAGACGGATGGTGCTTCCCATCGCCACCGCCCCCGGATTTCTTGAATAAAGATTATGTTAGGGTAGAAATCCGGGGACAAAAGCGACCGCTTCGCTTGTACAGCACCATTCCGTCTACTCCGTTTTTCGTGTACATTTCTTACTATATAGCAAAAAATTGAACTAATTGATCGGTTCCTTATGCAGCGGGTAGATAACAATAGGAAAATATAGTTAATAAAAAAGGAAGAGCGCTATCCTCTTCAAAAAGGCTAGCGCTCTTTTTCTGTATCTAATGGTTGCTCCTCTATAAACTCTACAACCTCTTCAATTCTACAGTCTAATTCCTCACAAATGCGTGCAATGACACTCATAGCTACAAATTCCCCATTAGACATTTTCGCCAAAGTGGATGGTGATATTCCTAATTGAGTGCGAAGGTAAGTTCGTGTTTTATCTCGTTTAATTAGAGTGATTTCCATTGGTTTATAACTTGGTTTCAATCCCATGAGCAATCCCCCTCAACTTATTATATGTACTTAAATCTTAGAGAAGTCAAACCTAAATTACAATAATGCGTACATTTTATTCGATAAGTGTTGAAAATGTACATGTGAAAGTGTATTATATGTATAAGAAGTCGTACATTAAATACATATATACATAATTTTTGTTCTTTATTTGACAAAAAAATTAATCAATCCAGAAGGAGAGAAATTATTTATGACGGAATCGGTTGAATTGAATAGAGTTGCCATGGTATATGGACCTGATGATGATCCTCATATGTATGAATTATTTGAGGGAATTCTGTATGATCGTAGCTATTTCTTTTATCTTGAACATGGGATATTGTGTCTGCGGCATGTACGAAAGGTAGATCAACCGGATCATCCACATCTTTATGTGGATGGGGAAAGTGGGGGCCTCCAACTAGCGAACAATGTACAGCGTGAGATTATGGAAGTCGTTACAGAACTGATCGAGCGTTTGCGTAGTAAGGATGGATTGGGGTTTTTACTGGATGAACTGCTATGGCTACATGGTCGAAGTCATATTGAGCTTAACCTCGTGAAAAATAAAGGATGATATATTTCTGTTGAAAACCAACAGCCTGTAACTATATTATGCTTCTTTTGAGAAAGAATCTGTTAATATGGTTGCTGTGTTCAGTGACGTTCTTTATCAGTAATTTAATTTTTCCATCAACATGATTTGTAACCTTCCCCCACTGAGCTGGCACTTAAGAATAAGAACACGAAAGAAAAGAGGCTAGGGACGTATGAGGGAGTGGGTTGAAAAGGCACGGCAAGGGGATGAAGAAGCGTTCGGGCAGCTAATGCTGCATTTTCGCGGGATGGCCTATGCGGTGTCCTATGACATGCTGAAGGATGTCCATCTCGCGGAAGATGCCGTGCAGGATGCGTTCATAGAGGCTTATCAGAATCTGGAGAAGCTACAGAACCCGGCAGCTTTTCCAGGCTGGTTCAAGACCATTGTCGTAAGACAGTGCCAGCGGACGCTGCGGCGCAAGCATCATTCGATGCTTCCTCTGGATGAGGCTGTGCAGGTATCGGGAGGAGTACCGGGTCTGGCAGAAATTGCGGAGCGTAGAGAAGAGAGCCAAGTTCTGCAACAATCGGTGAAGGCACTGTCTGCCAAGCTGCGCGTGCCTCTGCGGCTGTTTTATTTTTACGGCTACTCTCTTCAGGAAATTTCCGATTATCTGGGCACTCCGGTCCCGACGCTTAAGAAGCGGCTGCACGATGCCCGCCGAAAGTTGAAAGGTACACTCCCGGTGGCCGACCTCGTCTCCGTGTTCAATCATTTGTATGAGGGAGGGCAAAACATGCTACATATTGTTAACGGTGATGTTGTAGGTGAGATGTTGAAGCAGGGTGTTGTACAAGGTGACGTGCTTGTATGGAGAGAGGTATATCCGGCAGGACCGATATTTGCAAATCCAGCGGGGGCTGAAGAACGGGCACTGCGGGCCCGGATTCTGGAGGAAACGATGGGTATTCCGACCAGCGAATATATTACGGCATGTGAGGAACAAGAGCAGAAACTTCGTGAATTTATCAAGTATGATGAAGTCGTATTGTGGTTTGAGCATGACCTGTTTGATCAGAGCATGCTCGCCTATCTGCTCCACTGGTTCAAAAGACAGAAACTGGGCCGCACGAAGCTGAGCCTGCTCTGTATTGGGGAGTTTCCGGGAATCGAACGGTTTCATGGTCTGGGACAGCTCACTCCGGCACAGCTTCAGACATTATCCGGTACTTGGCGGACTATTGGGCGGCAAGAAATGGAACTCGGAAGCAAGCTTTGGCAGGCGTATGCTTCTCCTGATCCTACTCAAATGGCTAATCTGCTGGAAGACAAGAAGGCAGAATTGGCAGCATCCGGCCTGCCTTTTGCCTATGAAGCTTTCACAGCGCACCTCAAGCGGCTGCCCTCGGAGCAGAATGGTCTTGGCATTGTGGAACAGACCACGCTTCAGGCCGTTCATAATGGAGTGAATACGCCCCTGGAATTATTTCGTCAGGTAACTGACGTCCTGCATGTGCTCGGCATGGGTGATCTCGAATACTGGAAATTTATTCGTGCTTTGGCGCAAGGCGAACATCCTTTGCTGATCATTGACGGGGATGAGGTCGGCTTGGATTTCAGACAAATTCCGGATTTTCTGAACCGAAAGGTAATTCTGACAGAGTTGGGTAAAGAGGTACTGAATGGATCAGCGGACCGCATTGCAGTTCAAGGGATCGATGAGTGGTTTGGGGGGCTGCATCTCCATGGACATGAAGTTTCTTGGCGCTGGGATGATGTAGCCGGAGAATTGGTGGTCCGACATTGAACAAGCTGTAGCAGTAAATAGCTTAACGTGCGAAGGAGTTTTCCGTTTATGGAAAACTCCTATTTGTTTTTTAAGTACACCATATTAAGACAAGAAAAGTATTTAGGAAACATTATACACCTGCCAAAATCTCGTTACCAATGCTTCTATTGCTTCACATCCGTAAACAGCTCCTGCGCGGTCCGCACAAATAACTGTACAGCAAGTGAAGCATTGTGCAGGGACGGTACAGCTATACCGATTTGACGTGTGATCAGAGGCGAAGTTTCCTTAACGGTCAGATTATGAGGGAACGTGGACAAGGCAAGTGAAGAGACAATACCCATACCTAGTCCCTGTCGAACCATGCTAACCAAGGTGCTGATATTATGAGTAATGAACTGTGCCTGCAACTGACTTTGCTCGCGTTCAAAACCTTCCATAATGGCGACCTCATGTCCACCTTTACAAAAGATCATATCCTGCTCATTCAAGTCTCGAATGGCGATTTTGTTGTGCGATTGTAGAGGGTGACCGTCTGGCAGGAGAATAACCATGTCATCCTGACATAAAGGGATGACATCTACCTGAGGGTCTGGCAACAGGATAATACCCGCCTCGATTTCTCTGGTATGCACCCACTCCTTGACTTCATTCGTGGAGCCTTCATGTAGATCGAAAACAAGGTTCGGATAATGCTGACGAATATGATGAATAATCGGGGGCAGAAAATAGGCTGAGGCAGAAGGAAAGGCACCGATCGTGATCGTGCCAACGTCTAGACCTTTTTCAGCAGCCACCTGCTGCTGTACCTTTTCCATGCTTTGCAGCATCATACGGAATTCCAGCAGTACCTTGTGCCCGATATCGGTCAGCAGCACTCCTTTTTTTCGGTCGCGCAGCAATAGCTGGACATCCAGCTCGTTTTCGATGCTGGCGATGGCATGGCTGACCGCGGGCTGCGTCATATGCAGCTCATGGGCAGTTTGGGTGAAGTTTAGTGTTTCAGCTACGCGAACGAAGATCATAATTTGAGTAATGGTCATAAGTGAAAAGTTATCTCCCTTATTGAAAATATTCATTTTATTTATTAGTGACCACAGTATACGCTAGTAAAGCAAAACTTTGCAAACGGCTATTCAGATTGTAGACGTAAAGCAATGAGCGATAAATCTAAGGGAGAGAAGACATCTATGAAAAAATTAACACCTAAAGCTACGCTGTGGCTTGTCTTGATATTATTGATGGTATGGGGGATCAACTGGCCGTTGACCAAGCTGGCTTTGCCAGATACCCCGCCGATATTTTTTTCAGGACTCCGTACCCTACTGGGTGGTGTGATTCTACTGTTGTTCGCTATGCGTCGCCGGGAAACCTTGCGCCTTAGACAGAATGGGTGGACTTATCTTGTGCTGGCCATATTTAATATTGCAGGCTACTATGGCTTGCAGACGGTAGGGCTGCGTTATTTGCCTGCTGGGTTATTTTCCACTTTAGTATTCCTTCAGCCGATCCTGTTGGGATTATTCTCCTGGATGTGGTTGGGGGAGCGCATGTTTCCCCTGAAGGTCATTGGACTGGTACTGGGTTTTGGCGGGGTGATTGTGATTAGCTCTGGTGGGATGGCAGGTCATTTGTCGGTACTGGGCATTGTGTTGGGGCTAGCTTCAGGACTGTGCTGGGCGCTCGGAACGATTTATATGAAGAAAAAAAGCAATCAATTGGACTCCATTTGGGCGGTGACGATGCAGCTCATTTTTGGGGGAATCATACTCAATGGGATTGGATTTACGACCGAGAAATGGAGCGATATTCACTGGACGACCTCCTTTATCGCGATTTTATTGTTTATTTCGATATTCGTGATTGCGATGGGCTGGATGATTTATTTTAAACTGATCGATAACGGAGATGCAGGAACCGTCGGCTCATATACGTTTATGGTACCGGTGTTGTCCACGGTCTTTAGTATGGTAATGCTCAAGGAATCACTTACTTTGACGTTTGTTGTGGGGCTGGTGCTGATTGCAGGCAGTGTGTATCTGGTAAATACAGCATCTCCCGGAAAACGAAAGAACCGAAGCTCAAAGACTGATGAAACGAATTCCTGTACAAATGCATAGTAATATGCAATTAGGAAAAATATACTAGATTATCAGAGAGGGGGATAGTAAAATATGACTATATAAGTAGAGAGGAAGTTTGGTATGGGAGAATTAAGCAGTCATACTCAGTCTGTGGAGCCGCAACCACATTCTGTTCGTAAGCTCGCAGTTGTAGCAACAGTCATTTCAGGAGTAGCCGTACTAGGATGTATAGCCTTGGGGGTATGGAATTATAATCTGAATACGAAGGTAAATACTTTAACTAGTGCGAACGCTTCACTAAATAAGACAACACAAGCATTAACGAAGCAACAAAACGATACAGCGGCGCTACTGGAACGAGTTAGATTAACAGCAAACCTGTCAGCCATAACGCATATGTTAGAGCAGACATCTGTCGTCACCGATGATTTTGTATTGGAAAAAGTGACTTTTGATGTAACAGAAGATGGCACGTTGAAGGGTGTGCTACTGAATGTGAACAATCAACCTAATCTCAGTTTTGGCGGTGCTTATCAAGGTTATGGTAAATATAATATGTCCTCTGCTGCATTGACGAAGAAGGCGGAGGAAGTCATAAACATAGCTATGAAAGGGTACGGTACATCTGACAAGCTTCCGGTATGGGATAAGAACACGAAAGTGGAAATGACGGTTCAAAATTATCCGCTTGGTAAGCGGGAAGGTGGCACTTTCAAACTCACCGGTCAGCAATAGGAGGAACCTATGAAGGATTTTGACGTAACCAAAGCCAAGTATGATCCAAAACAGGAAGAACAGGTGAAAAAGGGATTTTTCAACAAGGTGAAGTCCACGGCTGGAAAAGTTCCCTTTGTGAAGGATGCGGTGGCTATGTACTATTGTGCGATAGATCCTGAAACGCCTCTTTATGCCAAAGGGGTAGCATTCGGAGCCTTAGCGTATTTTATTTCTCCACTAGATGCTATATCAGATGTTATTCCGATGTTGGGTTTTACAGATGATGCGGGGGTTGTGCTAGCAGCTTTGAAAGTGTTGGACATGCATATCAAGCCTGTCCATCGGGAGAAGGCGAGCGAATTTTTGTCTTAAGGAATGCAAGTGGAGCGGGGGAGCTAAGGAATGGACAGATATACACCTACAGCGAGGGAACGCTGGCAGATGAAACAGAGTGAGCCACAGCCGCAGGGCTGGGTGCTCGCTCTATTTGGCTGGATTTTTGCAGGTTTGGGGTTCGTATTTAGTTTTTTTGTCGTTGGAGGCTTGTTGGGGATCATAGGTCTTGTTTTCGGAATTTTGACTAAAAAGATGGAACAAAGAGACACGCAGGGTATCTTCATTATCGTAATCAGCTCCGTAGCTATTGGTATTGGACTATTAATTTTTATGATTTTTTTTGCACAAGATTTTGCACAAGGTTTTGTAGAAGGTCTGAGAGAAGGGTATAATGAGCATTATTAGGTCAGGGAGGTAACATCATTGAGCGTCATTATTTCACAGCAGATCTCGGCAACGGGCGTGAAGGAATATACGAAGGTAATGAAAACATTTGATTCCCAGTTTACACCTTTGGTTGGACAGAAAATCAGGGATATGGCATTTGGCGATATGCAATATTATGATGTCGAGGACGTATTTATTGATCTAGCGGAGAATGAGTATTGGGTAATTCTACCTGCCATTTTGCTGCATTCTGATGATATTGAGGATATACGAGACGCTGTGCGTGAGTATCGTTCACACGGTTGGGAATGTACGAAACCTCTGTAAATGCATACCACTTAAGCATCTACACGGAAACGTCTTTCTTCTGCGAGATAGGCGTTTTTTTGTGTATTTGTGTATAAACTATTTCTAATGATTGGCATGAAAAGAAAGAATTTATGCTGAAAATGCGCAAATTGTATCATTTTTTATCATAAAACGACAAGTTGGGAAATGAAAACGGCCTTAATGTGTTATACTTAGTATATCAAAGGACAAGAGTCTAAAACGACCGGTAAGGCCCTTTCTTTGAAGAGCCTCTGAAAGGTTCAACGTTTATCCAAAATAAATGGTCAAAAGGAAAAGGGGAAATGCTAACGTGAGAGTGAATTTGAAATTTACCAACAAAGGGCAAGTTGCAGTTGAGAAGTTCAACAATGAGGAGCTTATCGAAATCTTTACCCGCTACATTAAAACGTTAAGCAAGAAGTATGATATCTCGGTTACCGTACCGGAGGATCTGAATGAGCAGATCTTGGCAGAGGGCACCGTAAAGGTCGTGTTGGATAAGATTAATTGTGACATGGACGCTTTTTTCAAGGAGCTGAGCCGGGATATCAAGGTACCACTGGTCAAAAGATTGGGTACCAAATTGGATAACGTATTTAAGACCGAGGTTGTGGAGCAGGAACAGAACTAAGAATAAGGATCAAGCGAGTCCGAATGTGGATTCGCCATATGAAATGATAAAACCTCCCGAATGGGGCGCATGGCTAGGCCATGTGCTCGTTCGGGAGGTTTTATATGTTTAAACTAATCTATTCAGCAGGAAAACATGCATGGCATGTCTGTTCCTTTTAACGTGTTGTTGTGGAAGTAGGGCGCAGTTGGGCTAAATCAAACGAAGGTACCAGCCCTTCCTGCGCTGCGCGACCGAGCAAAGCTTCTATGGCGGCATATCCGTTGTCGCCCAGATTGGCGGTAAAATCGTTAACATATAGGTCGATATGCGATTGGGCGACATCGGGTGAAAGCTCCTGCGCATGAGACAATACATATTCACGCGAAGCTTCTGGATGCTTCCAAGCGTATTCGACAGAGGCACGTATCCAGTTTGTGATCGCATCCAAATCCAGCGTACGGCGGGCAATAATGGCTCCGAGCGGGATCGGCAGCCCTGTATCTTCTTCCCACCAGTTCCCCAGATCGACTTGCTTACTAAGTCCGTAGGACGGATACGTGAACCGTGCTTCATGAATGACCAGCCCGGCATCTATCTCCCCGTCACGGACAGCAGGCATGATTTGGTCGAACGGCATCACGACGATCTCGCCGACACCCCCAGGCACATGCTTGGCTGCCCACAGGCGGAACAGCAGATAGGCAGTGGAACGTTCACTCGGAACGGCTACACGCTTGCCGGACAGGGCTTCCGGACCTTCGACGCCGGAACCTTCCTTGGTCAGCACGAGCGGACCACACCCCCGGCCCAGTGCGCCTCCGCAAGGCAGCAGGGCGTATTCATCCAGCACCCAAGGGAGTGCAGCATACGAAATTTTCATGATATCCAGTCCGTCTGGTGTGATCGCCAGATTGTTGGTGATGTCGATATCGGCAAATGTAATGTCCAGCGCGGGTGCGTCCGGAATCAATCCATGCGCCAGGGCATGGAAGACAAAAGTGTCGTTGGGACAAGGCGAAAAAGCAATTTGCATCTATATAACCTCCGTTAATGTAGAAAATGCGGCTTCCAACGCTTGCAAAGCCTCTTTGACCCGCCAGGCTGCACGGTCACGTGGACCGACAGCATTGGAAATCGTGCGGATTTCCATCGTCGGCAGTTCCAGTCTATTTGCCGCCACGGCTACGCCGTAGCCTTCCATCGCTTCGGCAGCAGCTCCGGGAACGCGTTTGGCCAGCCGTTCCTCTGTTGCCGCCGTACCGGTGGCTGTGGAAACGGTCAGGATCGGCCCCGCGACAGCCGTCTGTCCAGCGGCACGCAACGCCTGAACGAATCGCTGCGCGGTGGCAACGTTCACGGCAATTCGGCTTGAGCCGAAACCCAGCTCGTCCACGCTGCTGAAGCCCTCTGCCGTTTCTGCTCCCAGGTCGGCGGCAATGATCGCGTCAGCAACAACGACGCTCTCCAGTGCAGCGACCTCCACGAAGCCGCCACCAATTCCGGCGCTGATGACCAGACGGTAGTCACCAGCTGTCGCCAATGCTAGCGCGGTTGAAGCCGCTGCGGACGGTGCGCCCACGCCAGCCAGCTCGACCACAAAACGGGTATCGCCTTTCAGGCCCCGCAGTACAGCTTCCCGTTCGGCTTCAACCGCGGTCATAACCAGGATGCGCCCATCTGATGTTGTATGCTCCATCGGTTGATTCCCCTTTAAATTTAGGTAATATGCTCCCTTATCATACTGCTTTTCGAAACGATGTTCAAAAAAAGTCGACAAAAAAAGCGCTCTGAGGCGCTTTTTGGAAAATCTGCAAGATTCAGCAGATATCAAAATCGGTAATTGTAATATAAAACAATTCTAATCTGGAAGAACAGCGCAGGCATAGCATATAATAATTATATCGGCTGATCCTTCGTGATTAACTGAAACATGGTGATATTGCGGTCATAATGGCTTGGGGTTCCATCTTGATTGCGCACCCGAATCATCTCGCTACTGAATAACTCGATATATCCACAGCCAATCTCACAGTACACACCTGTAGGGTCCTCTTGCCAGACCGAAACGAGGTGTTGAGACAGCGCCGCGGTGAAAAATTCGATGTTTTTTTGCAGTACGCGTGGCGTTTTCTTGGGTTCCATAACGTAAATCCTCCCTATATCATGCCATTTGAAAATCAGCAATTGAACGTGGCTTCTAAGTGGTTACTACACATCATAATGAACATAAACAACTGAAAAAGGAACGGTTCGTCAATCTACTCTATGAAACAGACGTAAACACTGTACCGCTTAATGCTATTTTTGTAAAGCATCCGAATGACCTTTTCAAACATCCAGTTTGTGTTTACACACATTTTACATTGCGTTTACACTTCTGTGATGCTAGCGCGTTTCATCTAATAGTACAATAAAGGGTAACTATACTGCATGAATTGATGGAGGCCATATGTTGATAGAGAGTCAGAATAAGGATAAAGCCGGGTCAGAACGTTACTTTAACCGAGATTTAAGCTGGATTGAATTTAATCGCCGTGTGCTTCAGGAAGCTCAGGATGCAGATACACCGTTGCTGGAGAGAGCCAAATTTTTGGCGATTGTATCTAGCAATTTGGATGAGTTTATGGCTGTTCGTGTTGCAGAGACGCGCGAGAAGATCAAGGCGGGTTTTATGCAAAAGGATTTTACGGGATATACCCCCTCCGGTTTGTACAAACGGCTGATCAAGCGTACCGCCTCGATGGTATCGGAACAATACCGGACCTATCGTGATATTTCTCGCCTCTTGACGAAAAAAGGTCTTTTACTGCTCGAATATGAAGACTTAAATACAACACAGCGCAAGTCGCTGGATGCATATTTTCATGAAATTATATTTCCGGTACTCACGCCGATGGCGGTCGATCAGAGCCGTCCTTTTCCACTCGTTCACAATAAATACGTATATTTAGCGGTCGTCTTGAGACGTCCCGGGGATACGGAGGAGGATAAACCGCTTTTTGCCATTGTGCAGGTGCCTTCGAATATTCCACGTGTTGTTACGGTGCCTTTGCGGTCGAACAGCAAGAAGAAATCATTTATTTTAATTGAGGAACTAATCAAGCATCACATCCAAACGCTGTTCACCGGATATGTTCCGGAGGCGGTTCATGCCTTTCGTGTTACGCGTAACTCCGATTTATCCATTAATGAAGAAGAGATCGAAGATTTGCTCGAAGAGATTGAAAAAGAGCTGCGTCGAAGACGCCGGGGGGCGCCGGTTAGACTGGAAGTAGAAAAAGGGATTCATCCCTATGCCTTGATGGAGCTTCAACGCGAATTCAAGCTGTTCGATCATGTGTTTGAGATGGACGGGCCGTTGGATCTGACATTTTTGTCGTCTTTTGCCGATCATTTGGAGGGGTATTCGCATTTGAAATTTCCGGCAATCAAACCACTGTATCCGGAAGAACTGCCCCCACAAGAGGATATTTTCAACGTACTTCGCAAACGGGACGTGCTCGTGTACCATCCATATGAATCATTCGATGCGGTAACTGATTTTATCATTGAGGCATCAGAAGACCCGGATGTGATGGCAATCAAAATGACCCTGTACCGTGTCAACGGGGAATCGAAGTTGATTCCGGCATTGGCACGTGCGGCCGAATCGGGCAAGCAGGTAACGGTGGTGGTAGAGCTGAAAGCCCGTTTTGACGAGGAACGTAATATTGCCTGGGCGCGTAAGCTTGAAAAAGCAGGCTGTCATGTAGTGTATGGGTTGGTTGGCTTGAAGACGCACGCCAAAATCATTCTTGTCATACGTCATGAGCGCAACGCACTCAAACGATATGTGCACGTAGGCACAGGCAATTATAATGAAAGCACGGCGCGCGTGTATACGGATATCGGATTGTTTACGTCAGATCCGGTACTTGGCGAGGATGCCTCCGAACTGTTTAATGAAATCACGGGATTCTCTGCGCTCAAGACTTTGCAAGCTTTTACGGTGGCTCCAACGGGGATGAAGAACAAGCTGTTTGAACTCATCCGTAGGGAAGCTGAGCAAGCATTGGCAGGTAAGCCCGCCCGGATTATTGCCAAGATCAACTCCTTATCCAATCAAGAGATGATCGATGAACTATATGCAGCTTCCCAGGCAGGTGTGAAGATTGATCTTATCATTAGAGGGGTTTGTTGTTTGCGTCCCGGTGTGGAAGGATTCAGCGAGAACATACGTGTCATCAGTATTGTAGACCGCTTCCTGGAGCATTCCAGATTGTTTTATTTTGAAAATGGAGGCAAGTCCGAGTTATTTCTGTCCAGTGCAGATTGGATGACGCGCAATTTGACCCGCCGAATTGAACTGATGTGCCCGATTTATGATGACGGGATCAAAGAAATGCTGGCAGATATTCTGCATTTATCGTTAAGGGATAATGTGAAGGCGCGCCAGCTTTTGCCTAACGGCAGCTATCAATTTGTATCCAGAAACGACAAAGAGGCTCCTATCAGGAGCCAATCTGAAGCGATGAAGGTTAGAAATTGGAAGAAGGTAGAATGGACCACGACAATGTAAGGTTCCACGCCTTTTGAAAATCCTTGGCCACCGATTCTAGCTCCCGTTGTTCTAATATGGGTTCACTCTTGCTTTCCAGACGAAGATGCAGTGCGTCATCCCCTGTAGTGGGATTGATGCTGGTAATCATTCCCGACTCACTCCGATCCATGCCAATCGCGAGCTGGAGCAGCGAGCCGAGCCGATGTACACGTTCCTCGTCGGAAGGCTCCAAAATATCGGCATGTGTGCGTAGCAAACGGGGAGTCCGGTTCTTGGGATGGTAATCCGCGATCAACGCGGCTAGTACCGTTTCCCTATGGGATAAACCGCCAATGCCTGCATGTAAAATCCAGAACACGGAATTCTGGCGGAAATGATAATAATTCAAGGCAGCCCCCGTCTTGTAAAGAGTTGCTGCGGTCAGTAACAAGCGCTTGTCCATAGCAGCTGAGGTTCCGTTAGCTAATGTGTCATAAAGACGGACGGCGTACTCGTTAACCCGCTTGACATGCGCTTCGCTAACCGGGACAGCAAACGAAAGGATATTGCGAATGGATGTGATAAGCGGATTAGCTACCACGGGCTGTTCAGCGTTGACCAGCTCATGAAATAGGCCGTCTCGCAGCCCCGCTCCACTGACCAAATACGCGGAGCCTTGAGCAGCTTCAAATATCGTTTTCAATATAATAAGACCCGGTACAATGATGTCGGCTCTGTCCTTGGACAGGCCGGCTGTTTTTTTGCGTTTTTCATAGGGAAGATGGGGCAGACTGCCATAGAAGTAATCGACATCTTCTATCGTCATTTCGTAATGGTGCGTCACAGGAAGTGAGTAATCCTGCCGCTTCTGATTGATTTTAGCCAAAGTACGCAGGGTTCCGCCCAGCCCGATGAATGGCAGACCCGGATTGGAGAAGATCCAATCATGATTTTGCAGTGAAGAACGGACAAAGCTCTCCATTTCCTCAATCTGCTGAGGAGACCATTCGCCATTCTTAACCTCACGTCCAAAGCGCCAATTCATATTGACGGCGCCAAAAGGAAATGACACCGTATGCAGCCGCTCTCGATCGCGGAACAGCGTAATTTCGGTACTGCCACCCCCGATGTCAATAATGATTCCGTCACTCACATTCATAGTGTTCACTACGCCCAGAAAACCGGCATAGCCTTCTTGCTCCCCGCTCAGTATTTCCAGTGTTAAATTTGTCTCCTCCGCGATCCATTGGACGATTTCGTCCGAATTCGTGGCATTGCGGATGGCTGCTGTTGCTGCTGCACGCATACGGACCACCCCGTGCATATGGCATACCGCCATAAATTGGCGCAGCAATGGAGCGATGCTTCGAATCGCCTCCCGTTCCATACGGCCGTTGGCCCCAACCTTTTCGCTCAGTCGGGCAGCTTCTTTGCATTCCTGCACAATTCGATAGGCTCCTGTCTCTGTCATTTCATAGATCACCAGACGTATGGAGTTTGAGCCAATGTCCATGATGCCAATTTTGCTATTCATGAGTTGACCTCCTTGTTGAAAAAACGATTTGCCGGTAATTTCCGTTGCTCCGTGCAAATGGTAGTAGATTATTGTCATTGTACCAGTGATGTTCGGTGCATGCTACCGTTCGCCATGATCTTGTCGAAATAGGCACATGCCGCGGACAATCATCCAAGAATAGAACATTCCTGTTGAGTATGTATAAGTATAACTGACGGCGAAAGGAGAGGGTTAGATGAGACAACTTGCAAGCAAATGGCTAAAGACGAAGGCGCTGCTCCACCATCCACATACCGCCGTTTATATACCGGAAACCTGTCTATATAGTGAAGAACAATTGCGCATGATGCTGCGGCGGCATGCTTTTGTATTTATAAAACCAGTGAAAGGAGGCGGAGGAGTCGGAGTCATGCGTGTGGCAAAGGAGCGTAGGGGATACACCTGTACGCGTATGGAGCACACGCACCGGTTCAGTCATTTTAGAGCGCTTGTAATCGGAATCCATAAGCTCCGAATCCAACGTCCATATCTCATTCAACAAGGCATCCAACTGGCAAGTATTCAAGGTAGACCTGTCGACTATCGAGTCAAAGTTGTGAAGGAAGGGCAGAGATGGGATTTTCGTGCGGTGGTTGCACGTCATGCTCGGCCTGGGCTGGTCATTACGAATCTGTGCAAGGGGGGCACTTTGCTGAAGGGAACAGAGGCACTTCGGATGATATATCCCCGGCGGCTTGCTATTCAAAAGCGGCGAGAGATCATTGAACTTACACAACGCTGTATTCCTGTACTGGAAAGGAGATTTCCCGGGATCGGACAACTGGGATTTGATTACGGGCTTGATCAGAATGGACGGGTATGGATTTTAGAGGTTAATACAAGACCTCAATAATTTCTGTTTTCTTCAATAAAATTCCAATTTAATCTATTAACAAGACGCTAAATATAATATATTTGTATAAATAATAAAAATATTTTTTTTGTGTTCGAGCGTCAAAATTCTGTGTATAAATATTGTCCACATTATCCCCTGTCACATATATGGGTTAACGACACTTACCAACAATTTATACACAGGATTTCCACAATTGACTGTGGATAACAGAACGCTTGTTCCGATTTTGGTATTTTGATAGAATAGATTTTGAAATAAAAGGAAAGGTTGTGTCGAGGATGGCTATGCTGACGGATGAAATGCTTTTGGATTCCTATCAGATGGCAATCGAGCTTAAACTTGAATGTGACTTCATTGCACTGTTGCTGGCTGAGATTCACAAAAGAAATCTAGAGATGAATACAGCCGTAGTCCTTCATTAGACCGGACAAGCTCTCGTACTGCGACTGTAAAGTCATTCAGGGTTCGAATGACTTTACAGACAATCACTGCAACGAATAGGCACACCGTAAAAAAGGGTATTTCACTCCAAAGATTCAAATTTGGAGTGAAATACCCTTTTTTGTCATAGTCTAAACTAGACTACAATTTCATGTTACTGCTGTGGCCGGGAGACAACTTGGCATCTGGATCTACATAGACCTTGGCGTTGTTGACTGCCGTAGGAGCTTCACCAAAGCCGACCGCAATCAGCTTGAGCTTGCCTGGATAGGTTGTAATATCCCCTGCGGCGAAAATGCCGGGAATATTGGTTTCCTGGCGAGAATCGACCACGATGGAATTACTTTCGATTTCAATTCCCCATTCAGCAATCGGGCCAAGTGTGGATACAAATCCAAAGTTAACGATCACATCGTCCACTTCGATTTCCTGTGTTTCTTTGGTTTTTACATGAGCAAGAGTGACTTTTGTAATCGTGTCTTCTCCATGCAATTCTGTAATTTCCGTTGGTGTAATAACGTTTACTTTGGAAGCAAGGAGGTTTTCGACACTGTGTTCATGCGCACGGAATTTGTCACGGCGGTGAATCAATGTAACCTGTTCTGCAATCGGTTCTAGCATAAGTGCCCAGTCTACAGCAGAGTCACCACCACCACTGATTAGCACTTTTCGGCCTGCAAATTTGCTCAGGTCGCTGACAAAGTAATGCAGGTTCGTTTTTTCAAAACGCTCGGCACCTGGAAGCTCCAGTCTGCGCGGCTCGAAAGCACCAACGCCAGCGGTAATAATAACCGCTTTACCATGATACTCGCCACCTTTGTCTGTTTTTACGATGAAGTGGCGTTCTTCCTTTTTCTCTAACGATACGACTTTCTCTTCTAGCTGCACCTCTGGATTAAAGTGGTTCATTTGTTGAACCAAATTGTTAACCAGTTCTTGTGCAGTCACTTTAGGAAAGCCAGCAACGTCATAAATATATTTTTCAGGATAAAGGGCTGCAAGCTGGCCGCCCAGTTGGGGCATACTTTCAATTAAGGTGACGGATGCCTGACGCATTCCTCCGTAAAAAGCGGCGAAAATACCGGCTGGACCGCCTCCGATAATAATCAGATCGCGGATCTCCGCACCTGTGGATTGAGCTGTCACTCTAAAAACACCTCCGAAAGGGATAGTATGGGATTTGTAGATATTGAATCAGCCGCATAGAGGTTCAGATAGCCGCCGAACGCATGATTCACTGTTTATCATTATAAACTGCTGGGTTCCGCTTGCAAAGTTAAAGCGATTAATATTTGATGAAGACTTTTCTGTGAGTATCAATTAACCGTTTTGAGAGAACAGCTTTGAATAATTATGTATATCGGAAGGGGTAGAAGCATGAGCAGTATTCCCAAAATTGTCATTGTGGGCGCCGGATATGGCGGTATATTGACGGCACAGCAATTGCAAAAGGAGCTCAAGCACAATGAGGCGGATGTCACGCTGATCAACCGTCATGATTACCACTATATTACGACACATCTTCATATGCCTGCGGCAGGTACAGATACGATTGAACATTCAAGGATTCCAATTGCGCAGCTAATCGATGAGTTCAAGGTGGATTTAGTCAAAGGAACGGTTAAGGAAATCATACCAAAGGAGAAAAAAATCGTGCTGGAGGATGGCTCGCTGTCCTACGATTATTTGGTCATCGGACTAGGCGGGGAGCCCGAAACATTCGGTATTCCGGGGATGGATAAGTTCGCGCTGACGATTCGCAGTATTAACTCGGTTCGCCTGATTCGTGAGCATATTGAATACCAGCTGGCCTTGTATAAAAATGACGGTAAGCCAGGTCGCCTCAATTTTATAGTCGGGGGCGCTGGTTTCAGCGGCATTGAGTTTGTAGCGGAGTTGGCGGATCGTTTACCACAGCTCGCTAGAGCGTACGACATCGATTTCAACCGGATTCAAATCATTAACGTCGAGGCAGCTCCTACGGCACTGCCAGGGTTCGATCCTGAGCTGGTGGAATATGCGATGGATGTCCTTAAGCGCAAGGGGGTCACCTTCCGCATTGGAATTCCGATTAAGGAATGCTTGCAGGATGGTGTAATCGTTGGTGAGGGTGAGAAAATCGAAGCGTGCACGGTGGTCTGGACGGGAGGGATTCGTGGGAACGGATTAATTGAGAAAGCCGGATTCGAAGTGATGCGCGGAAGGGTGAAAATTGACGATTTTCTGCGTGCACCGGGCCACGATGATATTTTTATTATCGGGGACAGCTCCCTGATGTTTAATCCCGAAGGACGTCCTTATCCACCGACTGCCCAAATTGCGATGCAGCAAGGGGTCCTTTGTGCCAAGAATCTGGCCGCTACTCTTCGCAAAAAGGAATTGCACAAGTTTGTATTTTCCAACAAAGGGACGGTTGCTTCGCTTGGAAAAGGCGAAGCCGTCGCCGTGGTGGGCAAACGTAAAATAAAAGGCTGGATCGCAGCACAGTTGAAAAAAATCGTAGATATCCGCTATCTGTTCATCATTGGCGGGATTCCGCTAGTGCTGAAAAAGGGACGGTTTTTCTAAGGCAGAAAGGTTTCCACGACTCCAATACAGGAGCTTGGAGACCTTTTTTAAGTAGAGGTAATCAAAAAAAAGGTATTGACTTATAACTATATGGCGACGTATAGTATGGTTACAAATTATAGAGGGGGACCTTCACGTTGAATTCTGATTTTAACATCAATGCTGATCCCAGGAAAATAAATTTATTGACTGAAAAGTTTCCAAATGTGGATTCCCGATCGTTGAATACGTTAGTACTTTTCGTGCAGACAGCTCACGAGGTGTACAATGGGGTGTCTTCCAGACTGTCTGAGTATGGGGTATCTATTGGAAATCTTAAAATTCTAATGCCTTTGTATTTGTATGACCGTTCATTAACTCCGTCCGAGTTGGCTGAGTATTCCGGAGTTACACGTTCAACAGTAACCAGCGTAATTGACAAGCTGGAACGGGACGGGATCATCCGAAGAAGTACGTTGTCGGATCGACGTATGACCGCGATTTCTTTGACTGATGAAGGAAAACAGTTAATGACGGAAAGAATTCCACTGTTCATTCAGCTTTTTTCGGATTTGATGAATGAATTTACGCAGGAGGATCATGATCTTTTTGCAACACTCTTACAGAAGCTTTCCTCAGGTGTTGAACGGATAAAACAGGAATAATCAAATTTCCCGGCTTAAATAGTTAGACGTCGTACTATCAGGCTCCTTATTTGTTTTTGACTATTATTTTTAACTATCATTGGCTAAATCATCATGAAGGAGAGTTTATTGTAATGAACAAAAAGATCATCGTGTACGTTTTACTTGTTGTCGCGTTAGGTACCGGGGGTACGCTAATGGCAATGAGCGGCAAGGATGCTGTGAGTATGGCAGCCCAACAAAAAAATACACTGCTTACGGCAGATACCGTGAATGTTGCTTTTCAGGGCGTAGGGGGAAGAGTAAACACGATTGAGGTGAAGGAAGAACAACAGGTGAAAAAAGGGGATGTGCTCATGACCCTCGATCCTGTAGACCTTGATTTGCAAATTGAGAAATTAAAAACGGATATCGCACAGGCTGATGTGAAAATAAAACAGGCTAAAGACGGGTTGCAAAATCAGTCGGAGAAAATTTCGAATTCAGAAAAACAGGGGCAATTGGACATTCAAGCCGCGCAAGCGGGAGAGTCCTTATTAAACCAAGGCACACGTGCGGAGGATATTGTAAGACAAAAGCTGGCTATTGAAGCAGCACAGCAATCGTTGGACGCAGCTCTGACAGGAGTAGAGACAGCCAAAAGAAATGCGGAAATCGCACAAAAAACAGTATCATCCAGACATCAGGCTCTGGACTTGGCTAAAGTGAATTACAACCGTATCAAAGCGTTATATGATGCCGGAGCTGGAACCAAAGCAGAACTGGATAACGCTAAAAACCAACTGGATAATGCCCAAATCGCGTTAGATACAGCTAAGGATCAGGTTGAAATTGCCAATAACCAGATTACAGCGGCTAGCAAACAATCGGACATTGCTAAAAATGGGATCGCTCAGCAGCAAACCGCTTTGGATAAAATGGAGGCGGGTGCAACTGCTGAGGAACGCCAGCAGGCTCGTATCAAAACAGAAAAGGCCAAGGAAGCCTTGACTCAAACCTCGCAAACACGAAAAGATGTTAAGAATAGCGAATACAATGTGGATCTTCTGGCTCAACAAAAGCAGGCATTGAGTGTTCAACTCAAAACTTTGGAATTGCAGCGTGGACGTATGGTGCTGAAGGCATCCACAGATGGTAAGGTGTCGCGTATTGTACCTAAAATGGGAGAGATCGTTTCTACGGGGGCAACGGGCGCCGTTATTGAAACCAATCAGCTATACTACGATATTTATGTGGGCGAGGATTCCATATCACAGTTTAAAGCTGGGGGAAATGTGACTTCGCACATTGTAGCTTTAGATAAAGATGTCCAAGGCAAGGTGAGGTACATTACTTCTGCTCCTCAGTATACCAACATGAGAATGAGTCGGGACAAAGGTCTGTCGGATATAAGCTCCTTCCAAGTACGGGTGGATGTTCAGCGCACATCTGAATTATTACCTGGAATGACGGTAGAGGTTGTGACGAAATGAAGGCGTTTATAGAAGAATGGAAGCTGTTGATCAGCGGTAAGATGGTTTTTGTTATGCTGCTCGTTCCTATCGTAGTAGCTGTAGCCTTTGGATTTGTTTTTAAAAATAATCAGCTTAACGATGCCTCTGTAGCTGTAGTCGATTTAGATCATAGCAGTTATAGTCGACAGCTTATTAATAAATTAGATGCATCGCAGTATATTGATGTACGCCATGTGCAAGAGAATGAAGCCGATCCGAATTTACTTTTATATAATGAAAAGTTTTTTGCGGTGATTTACCTTCCAGCTGGGTTGGAGGAAAATAGGATCAAAGGAGTTCAGAGCAACATCGGTTTTTATGTAGATAATACGGTAGGTCAGGCTACTGGAAATCTACGCTCGGCAGTCACAGAGATCATTGCTACGGAGAATGCAACACTGGCTGGTGGTGGTTTAAAGGGCATGGGGATGAGTGACAGCCAGGTAACGGGACTTACTTCCAATATGCTGCTTCAGCAGCGCCTATTATATAATCCTACCAATGCTACTTTAATGACCTCGGTTATGGGGTTCATTAATACGGTCATGATTTCACTGATTGGTGCTACTGTACTGACCATTGTCCCGCGATTGCGGGAGCAAGGAAGATTAAAAGAGGAGCTTCAGCATTCGTATGGCTTGATTCTTAGGGTGTTGCCGTATGCGTTAGTAGGATGTGTGTCCTTTTACCTGTCCATTGGTTTACTTAAGCAAATTAGCGGATTACGCTTTGAAGCGAATGTATGGCAGCTCAGTATTCCATTTCTCCTGTACACGATTACGTTGAGTTTGTTTGCGATGGCTTTAGGGTGGAGTGCGGCGAATCCGGGAAAAGCTTCCCCACGCCTCATGCTAATTATACTGCCTTCGTTTTTACTGAGTGGCGCTCAATTGCCAGTAGCTATGCTGCCTACATCGCTGCAATATATTAGTAATATTCTTCCATTGACCTGGCATTTCAAGTTTTTGAGAGGTATGGGCTTCAAAGGTGGGAGCTTAAAATATTTTATTCCCGAGTTGGGAGGCTTTTTGGTCTTACTAAGTGGTTTGCTGCTTCTGATCTTTATCCTGATCGCTTTGGAGAAAAGAAAGCTGGCGAAAAGTGAGGATACATCCGTAGGGGTCGAGCCTGTGCTGCAATAATCGGAGATATCATTCCTTGGCTATGACTGGCATTCATAAAGAATACGATTTAATCAGGCACCCGTGAGGGGCCTTTTCTCTTCTATTATAGCTTTAGGTCTTATAAAAAAAGGATTCCGTCGTCCCGAAAGTGGGAGTTCGCGGAATCCTAAATTGTATGCTGCGAATGGTACTGACGGTTGTGCTTTACAGCTTCAACATGTCTTCAAATGTCTCTTCATTCAACACACTGCCGACATAGAAGGAGCCGAATTCACCGTAACGGGCACTGACTTCATCAAAACGCATTTCGTAGATTAGCTTCTTGAACTGAAGTGCGTCATCGGAGAACAGTGTTACACCCCATTCCCAATCGTCAAAGCCGACGGAACCGGAAATGATTTGCTTTACTTTGCCAGCATAGCTGCGTCCAATTAAACCGTGGCTACGCATCAAGGTGCGACGCTCGTCCATTGAAAGCATGTACCAGTTGTCATCCAGATCACGTTTTTTGTTCATTGGATAGAAACAAATATAACGGGCCTTGTTTAATACAGGCTTCAAGCGTGCGACAATTTGTGGATTTTGCATAGGATCTTCATCCTTGCTCAAATAATTACTCAGTTCAACCACACTCACATAAGAGTAGGTTTTAGTTGTATATTTGGCGAAGGTTGTTTTGTTAAAGTCATTTTCCAGATTATTGAGGTCTTCCAGCGTTTCGCGCAGGTGCATCATGACAAAATCAGCCTTTTGTCCGACTACAGTATAGACAGCTGAGCTGCCCAGACCCGCTTCCTCGGTAACGTTCCATTCCTTCATAAACTCTTGAAGCTCATCCAGTGCTCCAGCGCGTTCTTCATCGTCTGCGGTTTTCCATGCTGTCCAGTTGATGGACCGGAAATCGTGAAGCGCATACCAGCCTTCCAGTGTGGAGGCTACTTCGTTAGGTGTTGCTGGGGTTTGTTGTGGTTGATGTTGACTCACGATCTACACTCCTTTACGATCTGTAAATGATAATCGGCTTAGCCGAACTATGTGTACTTCCTTATATCTTTCCTGTATCCAATACGTGATGCTTAACCATTATATTGTAGCTCAAAGTAAAGCTTTTCACCAATGAAAGAAGTGTGAAGAATTTTATTTTTACCATGATGCAGGTCACAAAGTCATAAAATAGTTAGTATTCTCGAAAAAAGTAGAACTCAGACGAATATGGCTGCCAAAAAGGAGAACAATTGCCCTTATTTTGTTGGCCCCACCAGAAGGCAAGTATGATAGAATAGAAAAACATCTTGGAGACCGTTATGTCAGGAAAGGAAGAATGTTGGAATGCGGATGAAAAACCTGCTGCACTATACTGAGAACCACCGCTATTGCGTTTATCGGGAATTTGGCTTGAGCGCACTGGATGAATTGATGCTGGGAAGCGTCTATCAGCCGATGGTAGGCGCATTTGCGGTCAGTCTGTATCGACTGTTGTTCCAGCATGTGCCAGTTGGACAAATTGGTTATTCGCCGTTGGAACAGCAGCGTCGCCTTTTTCTGACACTGGGACTGGAGCCGAGTGAAAAGGGACGCAAGTATTTGATTGAACAGACCTCCAAACTGGAGGCCGTCGGTCTGTTACAGACGTCCAGGCTGTATGCACCCGAAACGGACGACTATATGTATGAATATGAGATGCAGCCGCCGCTCGCACCTGCTGAATTTTTCAGAACGCAGCATCTCACCCTTTTGTTGAGAGACAAAATCGGTAAGTTTGCAGTGCTTTCTCTGAGAGAATCATTGTGGAGCAGAGAATCTAGCGAATGGTCGCAATCTTCCTATAATAAAGAGAATATTTCGATTCCATTTTATGAGTTATTTGAACTGAATACCCATGTTATAGATTATGAACTGGAGCAGGCGCTGTCCGAGGTGTCCACTAGCCGTCAGACTGGACCAATTGCGTCAGAATCGGAGGAAGCATTGAATTATGCAGATATTATTCTCCGTTTTCCGCGTGAATCTGCCAATCGTAAGCACGTGGAACGTCTTCGGTTTGAGCACGAGCAGTTAGGCATGGTCAATTACGTTGTTCGCAAATTTGACCTTTCTGTACAGGATATCAGTCGCTTGCTGGATGAGGATGGTATTTTTACCGAAGCAGGCGATTTGTTGCTCGATGAGCTTCAACTTCGAGCTAGTCAGCACTCCAGACAGGATCGGAAGCGTCAGGAGGAACAGCAGGTACAGGCCGCCAAAGTGGTCGCCTTGCGCCAGAGGGAAACTTCCACATCTGAAGAGCCGCCTGCAGAACAGGCTGTGGAAATGGAATTTTATGTGGAGGTTCCACCACAATTCACAGCCAAATGTGACATTCACCAGTATAATATGATGTTGCGCAACGAGCCTTATCGTCGCTTGTTGCAAACCTTTTTCCCCGGCACGGTTCCCGGTAACCTGCTGGATATATTCGAGAAAATTGATATCAGCTATAAGCTGCCCGGTGAAGTCATCAACGTGCTGATCCATTATTTAATGTCACTGCTCGTATCTGGGAGCGATCAGCGGATTAACCGCAACTTTGTCGAGGCCGTTGCTTCCAACATGCTGCTTAAGCAGGTAAACACTTATGAAAAAGCCGTTCAATATATAAGGGATCAAGCCAAAGTAAAAGGAAAACAGTCCTCTGCTTCTCCTTCCGGCGGCCGATCCCGCGCGTATGCCAAAAATAACGGGCCAGCCAAGCCATCCATTCCAATCGTTCAAGATCAACCTTCCGAGGAGTCTGTATCTGAGGAAGAATTGGATGAATTGCTGCGTCTGGCCGAACGAATGCAATCCGGTAAACAGAAAAAGGTGTAGGTGTCCATAACTCTGCACATTTTAAGAAAGGAGGAGCGTTCTTGGAATCACTGGGCGATTTGCTACAGCAGATGCAGAACCCTTCGTTTCGCCAGCGCACTCGCAATGTAGCCGATCAAGTTCTAAATGATCCGCTCGTGCAGGAGTTTTGTGCTGCGCATCCTGATGTGGACGAAACACAATTGCGACTCAACATGAGCATGCTCTTTCAGTATGCCCGGGATCGTCGAAATTGCGACAATTGTCCGGGGCTGGAACGATGTCCTAACGATTTTCAGGGCCACTTTTGCAAGCTGGGCGTGGAATATCCGAATGGAACAGCCGAAATCGTGGACATTCGGACCCCATGTGCGAAGTTGGTTGCTTCCCAACATGAACAACGGGTGCGTCAGCGAATTAAAAGCTTTTATGTGGATGAACGGGCACTTCTTGAGGGATATAACGCTCTTGAGATTGCGCGTAAGGATTCACAGCGTATGCCTGCCGTTACACAGCTATTCCGTTACATTGAAGAGACGAAAAGTCAGGGTCTATCCAAAAAAGGACTGTATCTGGAAGGTACGTTTGGTACGGGTAAAACTTTTTTGATGGGCTATCTATTGCACGAGCTGGCTCTGTCGGGTCTGAACGGTGTGATCGTGTATATGCCTGATTTTGTGGAGGACTTAAAGTCCATGATTCAGGATGGACAGAAGCTGAAGGAAACGACCGAAATGCTCAAAAATTGTGATCTGCTCGTATTTGACGATATTGGTGCCGAAAATTTAAGCCCGTGGGTACGGGACCATGTGATGGGTTCCATTTTGAATTACCGAATGAACCGCAAACCTACTTTTTATACTTCCAATTATTCGTTGCAGGGGCTGGAGAAGCATCTCAGCTTTACGAGCAAGGACGGAGAGGAAATGTACAAAGGACAACGCTTGATGGACCGGATTCGTCCTTTTGTAGATGTCATTACCGTAAAGGGAAAAAATCAGCGGGGGTAAGCGTTTATCCGTCTGCTATTTTGATATCTTACAATTAAAAGACTATTGTGATATAATTAAAAGGTGTCGAAACAGACATTACAGGTTATAATAATCTTGACTTTTCTATAAAGGAGGAACATACAATGGCAATTGTTAACGTGTCCGATCAATCCTTCAACGCAGAAGTCGAAGGCACAGGAACCGTTTTGGTTGATTTTTGGGCGCCATGGTGCGGTCCTTGCAAAATGATCGCTCCTATTCTGGAGGATCTGTCCACAGAAGTTGGCGACAGCGTCAAAATCGCGAAGGTGAACGTGGATGAAAATCCAGAGTCTGCTTCCCGTTTCGGCGTGATGAGTATTCCTACCCTGATCGTTTTCAAAGACGGACAGCCTGTTGATAAAGTGGTAGGTCTGAACTCCAAAGAAGCGCTGAAAAGCATGCTTACTAAACACCAATAATCATCGCATGTGACCCATGCTCCTGCGGGGGCTTGGTGGAGCGGCCATGAAAGGTCAATGCCTCCGGTTGTAAATACCGGGGGCGTTTTTGTGTACTATTCCTATATATTATAAATAGTTAGTTGAGTAATCATTAAGAATGGAAGGAGGAACCGGGCGAATGAAACCTTATGCGGAGGACTTGCAGAATCAGGAGAAGGCGCTGGAGAACATACGGCACAAATTAGCGTTACTGCCGGATGCATCAGGCTGTTACCTGATGAAGAATAGCGAAGGCACCATTATTTATGTCGGCAAGGCCAAAGTGTTGAAAAACCGGGTCCGTTCCTATTTTACAGGTAGCCATAACGGCAAGACGCAGCGACTGGTTTCCGATATCCGTGATTTTGAATATATCGTTACAGGCAGTAATATGGAGGCGCTCATTTTGGAGTGCAACCTCATTAAAAAGTACCAGCCTCGTTATAACGTGCTATTGAAGGATGATAAAACCTTTCCGTATTTGAAAATTACGAACGAGGCACACCCCAAGCTGGAGGTGACCCGTCGCGTTCTGAAAGATAAAGCAAAATATTTTGGACCGTACCCCAATTCCTACGCGGCACATCAGACGAAGAAGCTGCTGGATCGTATGTATCCGTTACGCAAGTGTGGTGTGATGCCCAAGGAAGTGTGTCTGTATTATCACATGCATCAATGTTTGGGGCCTTGTGTGAAAGAGGTCGAGAAGGAAACGTATGACCAGATTGGTCAGGAGATTGGTTCCTTTTTAAGCGGGGGACATGAGGAAATTAAAAAGGATCTTCAGCGTAAAATGCAGGAGGCCGCAGAGGAATTGTACTTTGAGCGGGCCAAGGAGCTGCGAGATCAGATTATCAGCATCGACGCGATGATGGAAAAGCAGAAAATCACCACATCGGATGCGAAGGATCGAGATGTATTCGGTTTTTCAGTAGATAAGGGCTGGATGTGTGTACAAATCCTATATGTCCGCAAAGGTAAAATGATCGAGCGCCATATGTCGACTTTTCCTTTCTACGGTGAAGCTTACAGTGATTTTATGTCCTATGTGACGCAATATTATAGTGACAACCCGGCAGTGCCGCAAGAAATATTGCTGCCAGATTCTCCTAGGCTGATGCAGGCAGAACAGGTCAATGTCGATCAACCGGTTGCGGCAGAAACTGTACTCCACAGTGCAGCTACAACCGATGCTACCGGACAGACAGATGAGAAAGCGATACAAACGGAGACAGAGCCTTCTGCTGACTCATTGCTGGTGGCTGAAGAACGGGTAACTTATGCAGCAACAAATCAAGACCAAGTTGGTGACCAAGATACCGGAGTAAAGGAAACAGAAACCCAACTATCCGGTGGACTGGAGGACCCGAGTACGGCGGCTCTCGCTCTGGCTGAATGGTTGGATGTAAAGGTACTTGTACCGCAGCGTGGACTGAAAAAGCAAATGACAGGCATGGCGACGGAAAATGCACGTGTTGCTTTGGATGAGAAGTTTAAGCTGATCGAGCGGGATGAGGAACGGACATCCAAAGCTGCAAGCAATCTCGGACGTGCCATTGGACTGGATAGCTTGCACCGGGTGGAGGCGTTTGATAACTCCAACATCCAGGGTTCCGATCCAGTCTCAGCCATGATCGTGTTTATTGATGGCAAGCCTGCCAAGAAGGAGTATCGAAAATATAAAATCCGTTCTGTGCAGGGACCCGATGATTATGAAACAATGCGTGAGGTTATCCGACGTAGATATGAACGTGTGCTTAAGGAAAATTTGGAACGTCCCGACTTGATCGTTGTCGATGGTGGACGTGGACAAATTAAGGCGGCGACCGATGTATTGCAAAATGAGCTGGGTTTGTTCATTCCTGTGTGTGGGCTGGTGAAGGATGCCAAACATAGAACTTCCCAACTATTAGTGGGAGAGTCCTCTGAGGCCGTGACACTTGCACGCAATAGCGAAGAATTTTATCTGCTGCAACGGATTCAGGACGAGGTTCACCGTTTTGCCATCACGTTCCACCGCGAGCAACGCGGCAAATCTATGGTAACTTCCCGGCTGGACTCTATTCCAGGC
Organism: Paenibacillus sp. FSL H7-0703; assembly: GCF_038003485.1. Taxonomy (NCBI): domain Bacteria; kingdom Bacillati; phylum Bacillota; class Bacilli; order Caryophanales; family Paenibacillaceae; genus Paenibacillus; species Paenibacillus sp. FSL H7-0703. The sequence goes on from NZ_JBBOPF010000001.1 coordinate 4,463,473, forward strand.
ATCGGCGAGAAACGGCGTAAGTTACTGCTTAAGCATTTTGGATCGCTCAAAAAAATAAGAGAGGCCAGTGTCGAAGACTTCCGGCCTCTCTCTATTGGGGATAAGCTTGCGCGTCAGATTATAGCTGCCCTTCGGGAGGAGGAGTCGTAGAATACGGCTCCTCTTTTTTTATAGGTTCAAACATAATTCGATTTGGTTTTTTAGGACTAAACCAATAAATGATGTAACCCACAATGGCTGGAAGTAAGATCCAGAATAGACCAGCGCTCACATTCACAGTGTCTCCCAGACTCATCACACTAAGTCCCATTAGAATGCTGTCAAAAATAACGTGGCTGAACATGGCGGCAATAAAGCCGTAACGCAGGAACACAAAACTGAACAGCAAACCAAGAAAAGTCAGCTCAATAGGTCTGGAAATCACCGGATAGATTGGATAAAGTGTATGTCCCAGTGCCCAAATCAGCGTGGTGATCAGACACGCAACAAAAGTATTTTTCACTATTTTTTTGACCATCGGAATACCAAACAGACGGTAGACAGTCTCTTCTCCAATACCTGCCATCCAGGCCATAATCGGCAGTAGCCATGGATAAGCCATATTGTAAGGGGATTGCGTGGCATCTGTGGTGGAGAATGTATTAAATGTGCGCTCCAGTATAAAGAACAAAATGGATTGTACCCCGAGTAAAATAAAGGCCCACAAGTAGCCAACATACATACTGCGAAGCACATACAGCCCGTAGCCCGGCTCTTTTGCACGTGGCCATGCATTCAGTCCAACCTGACGCATAAGCCCGTCACCGCCGACCAAGGAGAAGTAGAGCGCTACAGCCATGACGAAGGTAACACCAATCTGGAAAACCATAAGAAATATAAGCATGCCCTTACCGCCTGCTTCTGCTTGCAATAAAGGCAGCATGTTCATGGTCCCAGCTATACTAGCAATAAAGTATACAACGGATAGAACAATGCCGCGTACAAATGAAGTATGTCGTCGGGTGAGTGACGCATACACAATGGCAAGTACACCCAGTACAAAGCTAAATAGGGCATAACCCGCATAGGTCATCCAATTCGCCCAAAATGTTTGCTTTTCGATATAATCGGTATAGGACGACGGGGCCGAAAAGCTTTGAGTGAAGGAGCGAACATCACCGTCTTCAAAAGTAAAAGCCAGTGTAAGTACCGAGGCGCCGATTTTTTTATCGTCTACGGTATACTTTAATCCGCCTTCTTGTTCAGTGGTCGCAAGCTTCAAATCCGACGGCTTAAAGCCAAAGCGCTTGACCCATACTGCGGCCGCCTGCTCCTTGGCTTCGAGGGTCATGCCGTCCTCAGCCACACGTACAAGCCTGTTACGTGCTTGTTCATCCGTAGAAATATCAGCCTGTGTGTAATTGGTGCTGGAGGTGATTCGTTTAAAGCTAACGACCTTGCCAGTGGATAAATCCACATGAATTTGCAGCTTACTCTTCGCTGAGGATTCAGGCAGATCGACCCGAAAGGTTTCGTAAGGGTAACTCTTTTTCCATGTACGGTCGTACTGTTGAAGCAGTTTTTCTCTAGATAAATAACCGTACAAATCTGTTTCGGCCTGATAGGTCACGACGGGCTCCTCAGGCTGTGATTCAGTATAGCCCAGCTCGGAGCGGGCGAAGTCCAATGCGTGTATGACCGCTTCTTGTTTGCTGATGACCTTTGCGTTCATTACTGATTCTGGACTCGGATTGCTAAGCGAGGGAATAAGCAATTGAAAGATAAAAAAGCAAATCAGGCCAATCCCGCCCAGCAAGCCTAATTTTTTGAAGTTGGCCGTGAGCACGACCGGTTTCCCGATAGGATTCATGAGTTTCCTCCTTAATCTGTAAATAAGAACATCCATTAAAGATATCATACTGCACAGGTTCCCGCCAACAGACCAGCGATATTCATGAAAATAGAGTGAAAGCACTTTAAAGTTCCAATAAAATTAGATAAGCTGCGATTAAACGATGCCCATTCGCAAAATAAAGCCAATTTCACGTTTTTTCGGCGAAATCGGTTTTGTGATCTGGATATAGAAGGATTATAATCTTGAGGCAATGCCTATAAAATACATAGGTAATGATATACAGTTGAGCCGAATTTCTATGGGAAAACGGGGGAACCATGTTACTGGGGTGAATTTTACAACCGATCCTGCTGGATCGGAAGTGTAAATAGGGCATACTGTGCTGCCCGAATCCGTCAGCTAACCTCGTAGGCTATGAGCAGGAACCAAGTCAGGCACTCGGTTTTCCGGTGTCTTTTTTTGTGCGTATAAAAGTGTTTGGATTGGTTAGACCGCTGCGGGTGCAGATTATTCTTCCGATTGCTGTTATCCCCGGATTTTTTGATTGTATACCCCCTTTAATGGTTAAAATCCGGAGATAAAGGCAAACGCTTCGCTTCTTCAGAACAATTCTGCCCCTTTCGCTACTGCCCGCCAATAGCACAGGGGGCTGAGTAGTGCTTGACATGCATTCTTCCTGTATTCAGGGAATGCTAATTATAGTTAACTAAGGTTTGGAAAAATCAAAAAATTCAGGGGCAACGACGATCGAAAGATCAAATGGAACGCGTAGCGAGCTTACACCGTATTAAATCACTGTTTTTATAGTTTTAAGGATTAGGAGAGAAGTGATGAATAGATGAATCCCAATGCAAGCTGGCTTCGGCTTTCTCCACCGCAGATATTCGTTGCGGGCTTTGCCATTATCATTCTTATAGGTAGTTTATTGTTAATGCTGCCGATCTCCAATACAACAGGAAAGCCACTTGCGTTTATAGACGCTTTGTTTACTGCCGCCTCTGCGACCTGTGTAACCGGGCTTGTCGTAAAGGATACCGGGCTCTTTTTTACCACTTTTGGTCAAGTTGTCATCGTTGCGCTGATCCAGATCGGCGGTCTTGGCTTTATGACCATGGCTACCTTGATTGCACTGGTGTTCAAGCGTCGGATTTCCTTGCGGGAGCGTCTCATTTTGCAGGAAGCGATGAATCAGACTTCTGTAGAGGGAATTGTCGGGTTAATCCGTAAGGTATTACTGTACTCACTAGTTATTGAAGGCGTATGCGCTACGATATTCTCGGTTCGCTGGTCCTTTGATATGCCTGTAGGCAGGGCGATTTATTTTGGAATCTGGCATGCCATCTCCATGTTTAACAATGCTGGTTTTGATTTATTCGGTGAATTTCGCAGCTTGACAGGTTATGTATATGATCCGATTGTTAATTTTACCGCAATGTTTCTAATTATTTCTGGCGGCATTGGTTTTGTAGTGATGTCAGACCTGGCAGAATATCGCAAGCGCAAGAGACTGTCCTTGCACACCAAGGTGGTACTCAGCATGACGGGCGCTATGATTGTAGTCGGCACGCTCGTGATTTTTGTATTTGAGTTTACGAATCCAAAGACTCTTGGCTCGCTTGATTGGGGTGGTAAGCTACTGGGATCTTTATTCCAGTCCGTTACTCCCCGTACCGCAGGTGCCAATACGCTGGACATCGCAGGCTTGCGGCAGGCTACGCAGTTTTTTATCATCATACTCATGTTTATTGGGGCTTCCCCTGGCTCCACTGGAGGCGGGATTAAGACCACAACATTCGCCCTGCTCATTGGAGCAGTGATTTCGATGCTGCGGGGGCGGGAAGATATTGTACTGTTCAAGTACCGACTTGCGCAGGGACGAATTTACAAGGCTTTGACCATTACACTGCTGGGGTTGCTGTTCGTGATCGGGGTGACCATGATTTTGTCGGCAACCGAAGATCATCATTTTCTGATGATCTTGTTTGAGACGGTGTCTGCGTTTGGTACGGTGGGGCTGTCGATGGGGCTTACACCTGATTTAACAGTCATAGGTAAGCTGGTGATTACCCTGACGATGTTTGCAGGTAGACTGGGGCCACTCACGCTAGCTTATGCACTGGGGCCGAAAAAGGGTAAAGAATTATATCGTCATCCGGAAGGCAAAATGATTATAGGATGAATCATTTCATATACATTTCGTTGGTTTAATCATTTCAGGATTTTGCAAAATTCGATACCAGTCGCTCCGAAGTCAAGATATAGACGAACTAAACCATTTCGATCTATATCTTCTTCATTGGAAGTCGCTTATGGGATTTTTGCAAAATCCCCATTTATGAAATTGATTCAGATAAGGAGTTTTCGAGTAGATATGAAAACGCAGCAGTTTGTAGTTATTGGCTTGGGGCGGTTTGGCTCAAGCCTGGCTTTGCAATTGGTGGATATGGGGTGCGAGGTGCTAGGCATTGACCGGAATGAGGATGTTGTGGACAGTATGAGTGAGATGTTGACACATACTGTCGTGGCGGACGCTACCGATGAAGACTCGTTGCGATCACTGGGCATCCGTAATTTCGATTGTGGCATTGTTGCTATTGGTGATGACATTCAGGTAAGCATCCTCACCGCCATTTTGCTGAAGGAGCTGGGTGTGAAAAAAGTTGTAGCCAAAGCCATATCTGTGCTGCACGGGCGTGCGTTAGAAAAGCTCGGTGTGGACCGGATTATTTATCCAGAACGGGATATGGGTATCCGGGTGGCTCACCAGCTAGTCACGCCTAATTTGCTCGATTATTTGGAGTTGTCTAAGGAATACAGTATTGTGGAACTCAATGTACCTGCATGTCTGAATGGCAAAACGCTAGCAGAGCTAAATGCCCGTACTCGCTTTGGTTGTAGCGTCGTGGCGCTTCATACAGCGAACGGTATCCTGATCGCACCGACGGCTATGGATCGGCTAAAAGCAGACGATATTATGGTCATCATCGGTTCGAATGACAATATCGGTCGCTTTGAGGATGAGGTTGTTAATGTTAATGAAGAGGATTAAACCCTCTACACCATACGGTAGCCTGCAAACGAAGCCCGTGTCTCGCTAATCCAGCGTCGTGCTGTCGGACCGAGATCGGTCGTCTCCGAGTAAATGAGGGAGGTCGTTCGGCGTGTCTCCTTCAAATCGGGCAAGTACAATGCAGTGAGTCCATTATCCCGCAATAGTTCGCTACGCAAATAGGATTTGGGCAGCAAGGCTGAAGCCTTACAGGTTGGAAGCAGGCGTACAATCGCCTCGAAAGAGTCGATTTCCATACGGATATCCGGCATGATGCCGCTGCGCTGGAACAAGTCATCCGTCAGACTGCGGTACCAGGTCCCTTTGGAGAAAATAATCATCGGCAATCCTTGCAGATCTTTCATCGAGGCTGTTCCTGTCTTGACCGTTAATTCATGTCCGATGGGAACGACGAGCTCCAAATGATCATCAAATAGCGGAATGCAACGCAGTCCAGCTTCATGAATGGCAGACCCGACAATACCGGCGTCTGCTTTTTTGTCACGTACAAAGGCGACGATTTCATGGGTTTTACCGGTGAGCAGCTTCAGCTCGGTTTGAGGATGCTTGCTCATGAAAGCTTCGACGAGGGTAGGCAGCGTCGTTTGGAGCGTCGTGAGGCTTGCGCCGAGTGTAAGCATACTCTGGGCTTCATTTTTGTGCTGGGACAGCTTTTGTAAAAAGCGAAGCTGTCGTTGCCGTTGCTCTAGCGCGAATGTATAAACAAATCGGCCAGTGGACGTAATTTCGAGCCGTTTGCCCCGACGATCAAAGAGATTCACACCCAGCTCTTCCTCCAGCTTGGCAATTTTGCGAGACAGGGCAGGTTGGGACAGATTCAGCAGTTTGGAGGCTTTATTCAGGCTGGACTGCTCGACAATGACGGCAAAAGCGTTCAAATCCTCAAACAAATCATCCACTTCCTCTCTATATGCAAAAAAGACATAATAATTAATACGTATATTGCAATTCCATTATAAGCCGAAAAGGAGTAACATGAAAGCGACACAAGATGTTCACACTTTTGTTTTTCCTTATAAGGGACACCTTGTTGGACATTTCCTGTCGGAAACTGTCAATTTATATGTTATATTACTATTGAAAACGCTATTATCGGGAGAAGGGAGCATGACCTAGATGAGAGGATTTTATTCCAGAAAGCTGCATTCGCTTCTTGGCGTCATTCCGCTGGCTCTATTTTTTGTTGAGCATTTGGTGACGAACTTCACAGCGGTGGAGGGCGGCAAGGAAGGATTTAATCGCAGCGTGGCCTTCCTGAATGGTTTGCCACTGGTTATTGTGCTAGAAACGTTATTCATCTACTTGCCATTACTGTTCCACGGAATTTATGGCTTGTATATTGCTTATCAGGCTGACCCGAATGTCAAAAGATTCGGCTATTCACGTAACTGGCGCTTTCTGTTCCAGCGTATTTCCGGCGTCATTACATTTGTATTTATTATCTGGCACGTATACGACACGCGCTTTCAGGTGGCTCTGGGTAATGTAACCCATGAGGAGCTAGGCGGAGTCATGCATGGCATCGTGACGAACCCGGTTTATTTCATTTTGTATTTAATCAGTGTCGTTTCGGCATCCTTTCACTTTGCTAACGGACTGTGGGCATTTATGGTTAGTTGGGGGATTACCGTGGGACCACGTGCGCAAAAAGTATCTTCTTATATCTGTATGACCCTGTTCGTGGTGGTGTCTATCGGCTTCATCGCTTCCCTGCTTGCATTCCGCAGTGCGGAATTTCAGGAAACGGCAACTGCCTTGGTGCAATGCGGCGCTTTTAAACAGCTACTATAAACGACTCATATCAATTATACATCGTGTTGAGATTCTATTTTCAAACGTAAAAGGGGATTTGGTTAAAATCCTGAAAAAAAGGAGTGAGCAGAAATGGCAGCATCCAACATTATTGTCGTGGGCGGCGGTCTGGCAGGTCTAATGGCTACGATCAAGGCGGCAGAGGCGGGAGTTCACGTTCATTTATTTTCTTTGGTTCCGGTCAAAAGGTCCCACTCCGTTTGTGCTCAAGGCGGCATCAACGGTGCGGTTAATACCAAGGGTGAGGGAGACTCACCATGGATTCACTTTGATGATTCAGTCTATGGGGGGGACTTTCTGGCCAACCAGCCTCCGGTAAAAGCGATGTGCGAAGCGGCTCCGGGGATCATTCATCTCATGGACCGCATGGGCGTCATGTTTAACCGGACACCGGAAGGACTGCTGGACTTCCGCCGCTTCGGCGGTACCCAGCATCATCGGACCGCCTTTGCCGGTGCGACGACAGGACAGCAGCTTCTGTACGCTCTCGATGAGCAGGTACGGCGCTGGGAATCTGCGGGTTTGGTGACCAAGTACGAGAACTGGGAGTTTTTACAGGCTGTACTGGATGATGAAGGCATCTGTCGAGGGATTTGCGGGCAGGATTTGCGTACGATGGAAGTGAAGACTTTTGCGGCGGATGCAGTTATTTTGGCGTCTGGTGGCCCCGGGATTATTTTCGGTAAAACCACGAATTCCGTCATTAATACGGGCACGGCTGCCGGTGCAGTGTATCAGCAAGGCGTACGCTATGCGAACGGTGAGTTTATCCAGATTCATCCGACGGCTATACCAGGTGATGACAAGCTGCGTCTCATGTCCGAGTCGGCAAGGGGAGAAGGCGGTCGTATTTGGACGTATAAGGACGGCAAGCCATGGTATTTCCTCGAAGAAAAGTATCCGGCTTATGGAAATCTGGTCCCTCGTGATATTGCGACACGTGAAATATTCAGTGTATGCGTTGATGATGGACTGGGTATTAATGGCGAGAACATGGTCTACCTCGATCTGTCCCACAAGGACCCGAAAGAGCTGGATGTAAAGCTGGGCGGCATTATTGAAATTTATGAAAAATTCGTCGGTGACGATCCGCGCAAAATCCCGATGAAAATATTCCCGGCTGTTCATTATTCAATGGGCGGTATGTGGGTCGATTACAATCAGATGACGAATATACCGGGCTTGTTCGCGGCTGGTGAGTGTGAATTCCAATATCACGGTGCGAACCGTTTGGGTGCGAACTCGTTGCTGTCAGCCATTTACGGCGGGATGGTGGCTGGACCTAAGGCTGTGGAATACATCAAGGGCTTGAAAAAATCTGCACAGGATATAGCTACCTCCGTATTTGATGCAGCAGTTCATCAGCAGACGGAGAAATATGAGCGTATTTTGCATATGGACGGAAAAGAAAATGCTTATGTTCTTCATAAAGAGCTGGGCGAGTGGATGACGAACAACATGACTGTGGTTCGTTATAATGACAAGCTGGAAGCTACGATCCACAAGATCAAGGAGCTGAAGGAGCGTTACTCTAACATTAACATCAATGACGCTTCGCGCTGGAACAATGCGGGTGCGGCGTTTACACGGCAACTGTGGAATATGATGGAACTGGCTGAAGCGATGACCAAAGGTGCGCTACTGCGCAACGAAAGCCGCGGGGCCCATTACAAACCAGACTTCCCGGATCGCAACGATGAGGATTTCCTGAAAACAACGATTGCGGACTGGACACCGGAAGGACCACAAATCTCGTATGAAGCGGTGGATGTTTCGCTGATCAAGCCGCGTATTCGGGATTATTCCAAGAACAAATAACGGAAGGGAGTGTATTTAGATGTCGGAGCAAGCAGTGAAGTCGAATAAAACAGTGAAGTTCGTTGTGACCCGTCAAGCTGATCCTAAAGCCAGTCCCTATACGGAAGAATTCGAATTGGCTTATCGTCCGGGGATGAATGTGATTAGCGCGCTGATGGAAATTCAGCGTAACCCGGTGGACAGCCACGGTAAAGAGACGGCTCCGGTATGCTGGGAGTCGAATTGCCTGGAGGAAGTATGCGGAGCATGCTCCATGGTGATTAACGGCAAGCCGCGTCAGGCCTGTGCAGCACTCGTCGATAAGCTGGAGCAGCCGATTACGATCGCGCCGATGAGCACATTCCCGGTAGTTCGGGATTTGGTCATCGACCGCAGCCGGATGTTTAATGCGCTCAAGAAGGTCAAAGCGTGGATTCCGATTGACGGTACCTACGATCTGGGCCCTGGTCCTAGAATGGCAGAGAAAAAGCGTCAGTGGGCGTATGAGCTGTCCAAGTGCATGACCTGCGGTGTCTGTCTGGAAGCTTGCCCGAACGTCAACGAGAAGACGACGTTCATCGGACCAGCGGCGATATCTCAGGTTCGCCTGTTTAACAGCCATCCGACAGGGGAAATGAATCAGGAAGAGCGGCTGGAGGCGTTGATGACGGACGATGGGCTGGAAGGATGCGGGAACTCGCAAAACTGCGTACGCTCTTGCCCGAAAGGCATTCCGTTGACAACTTCTATTGCCGAAATGAATAAGGAAACGACCAAGCATATGTTCAAGCGCTGGCTGACTGTATAGCAAATAGGTTATGCCCAAACAGGCTTTTTCTCAAACTGGAGAAAGCCTGTTTTTTTGCGCTCAGAAAAGATGGAGGGTAACATGGAGGAAGGAGCGCGGATAGCAGTTATGGTATAATTATGGTATTGTGTATCGTTTTTGGAGAAAAGGAGGCTGGACAGGTGACTGTGCAACCGATAACGAATCGACCTGTCACTAGGTCGGATGTCATGAAGGGATTAAAGGAGCTGGGAGTTCGGAGCGGCATGACATTGCTTGTTCACTCGTCGATGCGCAGCTTTGGACGCTTTATTCCAGGCGGGGCCTCGGCCATTCTTGCCGCGCTAACCGAAGCGGTTGGCCCGGAAGGGACGCTGGTGATGCCGACACAGTCTCATGACTTGACTGATCCCTCGACTTGGATGAACCCACCTCTGGACGAGTCATGGTGGGAATTGGTACGCGAGGAAATGCCCGCTTATGATCCGGCCTGGACGCTGACCGGGGGGATGGGCATCATTGTAGAAACGTTCCGTGGCCTGCCGGGAACCAAGCGCAGCGGGCATCCGCATGTTTCTCTGGCGGCACGTGGACCTGTTGCTTTGGGATTACTGACAGATCATCAGCTCGACTATGGGCTGGGTGAGCATTCGCCCTTGGCAAAGCTGTATGAGGCAGATGCCTATGTGCTGCTGTTGGGGTGCGGACATGACAGCAACACGTCCTTGCATTTGGCGGAATATCGAACAGCCTATAATGGACGAGAAGTGATCATGCATCAAGCTCCTATGATGGTGGATGGAGCAAAAGCGTGGGTATCTTTTCAGGATTTTAATATTACCTCAGATGACTTTGAGAAGCTGGGACTTGATTTTGAACGGGACTGTCCCTCAGCTTTTAAGCGAGTGAACATTGGAGAGGCTTCATGTTTTTTCGCGAGGCAACGTGATTTGGTAGACTATGCGGAGCAGTGGTTGTCCACCCATCGCTAAAGCTTCTGGACAGTAAGAGTTTCTAAAAAGTGAGATCAAGGAATAGATCGCAAGGGGGAACGCATATGGAGAAGACGCCGCACACCCGCCGCGAGAGTCAGGATGGCCCGCATCAGGGGGCCGCTATCCCTCCCGGTTCTTCGCGGCGTTCCATTTCAAATGAACCAGCCAATCCTTCGCGCCGTCATTTTTTGAAAAAGGCGGCTTTAGCCACAGCCGGAACAGCGCTTCTGGCTGGAGGATATGCTTCCTTATGGGAGCCTAATCATTTGGAAATTACACGCTTCAACTTGACTCTCCCTCGTCTTCCGTCTGCTTTTGACGGAATCAGGGTCGTACATTTCAGTGATGTGCACTTGGGTTTTCATATGGATGAGCAGGATCTGCGCGAGCTTGCGGACCGTATAGCAGGTCTGAAGCCAGATTTGCTCTGTTTTACAGGCGATATTGTAGATGACTATGCAGTATCCATGAAGGCTGCTGTTCCAGTTATGGCTTCGATGCACGCCACACTTGGCAAATTTGCTATTTTGGGCAATCATGATTATAGAGGCTTACCAGCCGGAGTTCAGAAATTGTATCCGAAAACCGGGTTTACGCTGCTGAGAAACGAGCATGCGATTGTAGAGCTTGCGGGACAGCGTGTAGCCATGGTCGGTTTAGAGGATAACATTATGGGCAAGCCCAATCCGCAGCGTGCCATTCACGGGCTACCTGATGAGATGTGCAAGCTGCTGCTGATGCATGAGCCGGACTATGCAGATGTAGCGGCGCAAATGTCCTTTGATCTTCAACTGTCGGGGCATACGCATGGAGGACAGGTACGCTTGCCGGTCATTGGAGCACCAATGCCGCCTCCGGGTGGACGCAAGTACATCCAGGGATTATTTCATGTGGGAACAGAGAGAATGCCGCTGTATGTCAGCCGAGGCATTGGCATGACACATTTGCCGATTCGCGTGCTGTGCAGACCAGAGCTTAGTGTCATTACGCTAAAATCCGGCCAATAGGCCATGATCTTTTTTTCATCTTTATCATATATGTTGGAACTACATAAAGATGGCTTGAATGTAGTGTAGAGATGTAGTCGTTTCGGACAAAGGAGTGAGGTTCAGATGGATCGTATTGCTGTCATTTCAGATATTCATGGCAATTGGCCTGCCTGTGAGGCGGTGCTGGAGGATATTGCTTCTCGAGGCATTAGCCGTGTGTTTTGTTTGGGGGATCTGATCGGCAAAGGGCCTAGCCCGTGCGAGGTTCTGGATGCTGTCCGTCAACGTTGTGAAGTGGTCGTGCGGGGGAATTGGGATGAGCTGGTTAGTATTACGGATGATCTCAATTTTAGCTGGCAAGCCGAGCGCTTGGGTGCAGAACGAGTGCAGTATTTGGCACAGTTACCGTTTCATTATGATTTCAGAATGAGCGGACGCCGTATCCGTCTGGTGCATGCCTCGCCGCAAAGTGTATATCACCGTGTGCAGCCATGGGATGAGCCGGAAAAACGGCTTGCCATGTTCGATCCGTTAGCAGAAGAAAATGGAAAAGTTGCTTTTGCCCCAGATGTCGTGGGATATGGTGATGTGCACAATGCTTTTATCCAGCATTTTCAGGGAAAAACCCTTTTTAACGTCGGCAGTGTCGGGAATCCGTTGGATGTTACGCAGGCTTCCTACTGCATTTTAGAGGGTGAGATGGGAGAGGAGCAGCCTACGTCCTTCTCCATTCATTTTGTACGTGTACCTTATGATATAGAACTGGCGGTAAAACAAGCGGAGGAAGCTGCTGTGCCTTCTTTGCCGTATTATATTCGAGAGCTGCGCACAGGAATTTACCGCGGGATTCAGGACCTGGATTAAGTATGGAAACATTCATTTCTAAAAGCCAATCCATCCGCAGGGGGGAACATTGTGCTGACCAGAGAAATGCTTCGTCTTGGGCTACCGGAGCTTTACGCCCGCCGAGTCCGATTGCGCCAGCTAAGAACGGAGGATTATCCCGCGCTGGAACGGATTCTATCCGATCCATTGGTGATCCAATATGTGAATCGAATTCGCAAACCAGTCAATACACGAATGCGGGGTCTGGTTGCGCAAATTAAAATATCTGCTGATTCACTAGATTCCCTGCATTTTGCGGTGGAATGGCATCAGAGAAATACAGGAGAAAGCAATCTACTTGGTGAATCCAATGAGCTTACCTCCTCACCGTTGCTCGGTATCGTCTCTTTTCAGCAATGGAATGAAAGAACGGGTGAGGCACAGCTGGGCTATATTCTGGATCGTCCTTTTTGGGGACAGGGGCTGGCTACAGAAGTGGTGGGAGAAATGCTGAATTTTGGTTTCGGATCTTTGAAGCTCAAGCGGATCGAAAGTCGTTGCCAAGAGGATAATCAGGCTTCCATGCGCGTACTTATTAAAAATAAGATGCGCCTGCTGCGTACAATTGGTGCTTATGATCCCTCAGGCGAGGTGCCGAGTGTATTGGTATTTTCAATGACCCAAGGGGATTATGCGTAGAAATGGCAGTGGAATATTTTGTTACAAAGATGAAATATAACTGCAAAACAACTCTAACACAGGACGGGTACAATACAGACATGACCCCCTTTTGAATAATATATGTTGCTGGGACCCGATGATTCGGGTCCTCTTTTTTTGTTATTCTGTAGTAGGGCATTCTCTATCGCTGTGACGGCGAGTGGTCTTCTTGCCTTGGCTGCGCTCATTTGTATTTCATTTTGTTACAAAAATGAAACATAACTGCAAAGTTACTTTAACATACAGTGGGTACAACATAGACATGACCCCCTTTAAATCATATATATATTGCTGGGACCCGAAGTTTCGGGTCCTCTTTTTTTATGATTTATAAGAACGGTTCAGGCTGGTTATCAGCTCTGGAAGCCATTCATTCAGGGAGAGAAATGAGTACCCCTCTGACTGGGCTTTGGACGTATCCATGTACCACGATTGTGTAATACCGAATGGAGACATGTGCTCGTCTGCTGTTTTTTCTTTCACCACAGCTTGTTTTCCTGTTGTCTGCTCAATGATCGAAATGATCTCCCCAATCCTCACTGTACCGTCGGAGCAAGCATTTACAGGACCTGATAAATGAGTGTGACCGAGCCAAAGCAGAAAATCTGCGGCTTCATCGGATCGAATAAATGAGATTTGTGCTTCGGAATTAGGGACTCCGATTTCTGTTCCTTCACGAACATGTTCGAGATGAAAATGAAGCCTTTTCGTATAATCATCTGTCCCCAATACAATCGGAAAGCGAACAGCGACTACAGGGAATGTAGCTTGCTGCATAAAAACTGCTTCTGCCTGCCGTTTAGCTTCCTGATATGTAAAATCGTCTTTCCCGCCCTTGCGAACCGGGTAAGATTGAGGGTCAAAGATGCTCTCTGTCAGCACTTCCGGGCTCGAATCATAGACGGATAGGCTGGAGGTAACAATATACCTCTTGGCTTTAGCATCAAAAATGCGGCAGGCTTCGCTGGCTTCATCTGGAGAAAAGCAAATATTATCATAAACAACGTCCCACACTTGCTCACCTACCGCCTCAGCGAGCGCTTGCCGGTCGGTACGGTCTGCACAGATCCGCTGAACGCGGTCACCAAACGAATCGCTCGTTTGGCCTCGTGTGAGGATGGTAACGGAGTTCTGGGAGCTCTCCAGCAGACGTTCCACCAGTCTCTTGCCAAAAAAGCGCGTTCCACCCAAAACAAGTATCTTTTTCATACTTACATCACTCCTTATATATTAAGGTAGACGAAATAATGACTGTTAAGGATACAGAGCGAATGAAAAGAGTTTGATGAAGTGCTCTTAGTTACATAGTTTATCTAACAATTAAGTAAAAAGAGGAGGATCATAGGCTGTAGTGGAGTCGCATGTCCTGAGGGGGCAGATGAATTTGAACAGGAGTGGAGAATTTGAATCTGAAGAAGCGCAGGCGCTCGCCTTTGCAATGGGATTCTACCCTTTAAAGGGCTTATAATATCCAGTGAATCCCGTTGCAACAGCGATCATAAGATCAAATCATTCGCATAGCGGTGGATCACCGTCGAAGCCTATCCATTTATTCCCCTAGAAGCTTCAGGAAATTGGCCGGCACCGTAATTTGCTGATTATTAATCGTAATCTTCCGGAGCTCCTCTATGGAGTCTTCTTCACCTCTAGCGTCTTTAATCTCCTTAATTTCACGATGCAGCCGCTCCATTTGAAGATCGAGCGCATTAGCGGAATCCGCTGCGTTCTTTAATTCACGTGTCAGACTTTCGGGAACGGACTGGTTGTACTTATAAAAGATTTTATGCTCCAGGCTGGCCCAGAAATCCATCGCAATGGTTCGAATTTGCACCTCTACGCAGACTAGCTCCTCACAATCCGACATGAATACAGGAACTTGAACCAGTAAATGCAGGCTCTGGTAACCGTTCGGCTTGGGATTCTTGATGTAATCCTTAATTTCCAGTACCTTCAAGTCACTTTGTCTCTGAAGCATGTTATTGACATCATAAATGTCAGAAATAAAAGAGCAAGTAATTCGCAAACCTGCGATATCCTTAATATGATCTTTGATAGCATCCAGCGATAACTCGCTATTTTTACGAATCATTTTATTCATGATGCTCTCAGGAGATTTAAGGCGTGATTTGGTATGCTCAATAGGGCTGTAATCGTGCAATGCTTGAAATTCCTGCTTTAATATTTCAATCTTGGTTTCCATTTCGTCGAGCGCAAATTTATAAATGAGCATAAATCGCGTGATGTCATGCTTTAGCTTTTTAAGCTTGTCCATAGGATCTTCCAAGTGCATATGTAATTCTCCTCACACATAGATGTCATAATCTTGCTAAGCGTTCGCCTTTGCAATGGAATTATCACCTTATAAATTACAATCCCCAACAATCCCATTGCAGCAGCGTTCGTAAGATCAAATGATTTGCGGAGCGGCAATCCCCGCCTTGAATTTTAAAGCGCCACAGGAATTTTACGTTTTTCTTTAAAATAAACCCATTCGCGGAAGCCGATATCCTTCAGCATTGCCTTTACCTCTTCCCAGTCATCGCCTACACGCGAAGGCTTATGAGCATCCGAACCAAAAGTAACCTCCACACCAAAATGGTGCGCTCTCTCTAAAATAGAAGCAGACGGGTACCATCCGCCACTTAGCTTGGTTTTACCCGAAGTGTTAATTTCAATCGCCACATTGGATTCCGCAATTACCCGCAAGGTTTCATCAATGGCTGCATCAGCAGGAATGTCTGAAAAGGCAGGGAAGTTCCCCTTCATTGCGTCAATATGGCCTAAAATCTGAAACATGCCGCTTCGCGCAGATTCCTGAATGAGCGCATAGTAGGCTTGTTTGACCTCGATTTTACGAGCATCGCTTAATTTGTTCCAACGGTTACGGTTAAAAATGCTGTCCCCTTCGACATTGTGAATCGACCCAATGAGGTAATCAAATGGATAAGGAGCCAGAGTGGAACGATATAATTCAGCAAAATCAGGAAAATAATCCGTTTCCAAACCGAGGAGCACGTCAATACGGCCTTCGTATTCCTTTTTAAGCTGTTGTACCTCTTCTACGTATTCAGCAAGCTGTGACTTAGCCATATAAATTTTAGGAAAAGCCTGATCTTGTTCGCTGCCCAAGAAAGGGGAATGGTCCGAAATACCAATCGCTTGTAAGCCCGACTGAATGCCTGCTTCAATGTAATCTCGAATGTTTCCGTCTGCATGACCGCAGCGGAAATGATGGGTGTGCAGATCAAATTTCATAGCCTGTCTTCCTTTCGTAATCAGGGTTTATATTTCGTATGGTGTTCATAGCGAATTACGTTATTCAGAACTGGTGAAATTCGTCTCCGGCATCCCCTTCAGATCACTTAAAAATTGCTGCATGGCTGAGTTTAGATATCGGCCGGATTTATAAATCACTCCTACCGGATGACTAACTTCCAGCTCGGGAATATGGATCATTTTTAATGTGCCTGCACGCAGTTCAGAAGTGACCGATAGTCTGGAAATAATGGCAGCACCGAGATTAATTTCGACCATCCGTTTGACTTCCTCGCTGCTGGACAACTCGATCACGACATGAGGTATGATTTGGTGCTTTTTAAATACATCATCCACGAATTTTCGTCCCACCGTATCGGGAGAGAGCAGAATCAACGGAATTTCCCGAAGGGCTTCAATGGTAGCATGTGGTTGTGAGGCCAGTGGATGAGTAGGAGACACGACTAGCTCAAAGGAATCGTAGTACAGAACCGAAGTGCTTAAATTGGGATTACGTTCAATCAGATAACCGATGCCAACATCAATAAGTCCGTTCTCCACCTGCTGATAAATCATGGAGGAAGCCATGGATTGAATGGAGGTTTTGATGAGAGGGAACTGATCCTGAAAGTAGGAAAGCACGCGCGGTAAAATTTGAATAGCGATGGATGTTGTGGTGCCCAGCGCAATGTGACCCTGCGGTGTTTCGTTTAGATCGTATAATTTTTGTCTTAATTCCTCAACAACCTCTAATATGCGCTCGGCGTGTTCCAAAAAAACAGCTCCCCGGTCGGTCAGGGTGACAGGCTGGTTGCGGTCAATCAGAATGGTTTTGAACTCATCCTCTAGACTTTTAATTTGGGCGGACACCGCCGGCTGCGTCAAATTGAGAAGTTCTCCGGCTTTGCGGAAGCTCATCGTTTTGGAAATCATGATAAGTGTTTCAAGTTGACTGATGTTCATGAAGTTCCTCCTCTCTTTTCTTAATCTTATCGCAGCTGTATAGAATGAATATTTTTAGCCAATCCATAGGTTCATATGTAAAACCGTCGTTATGCTTTATTTCATTAAATTATAGGTTATTCGAGCAGGAAGGGCAATGAATCGAAGCAGAGCACCTTAAAGTGTGGTATATTGGGAAATAAAGACTAAAGTCCTGATATCCTTCAAAAATAATCAATCTAAACCGGTAAGAAGTAAAGATATAGGACATTATTCACATTTTTTGTGATTTAGCTATAAAAAATTGCCGGGTAGCTGTCGATAAGTGATATAGAGAGCATTTTATTGAGGATCGATTCGTTTTACAGTAATATTTAATTAAAAAATTCTAATTTAAATGGGACTTTTGTTGTGTGTCTAAAAGCCCATCGTAAAGGGGCGCTTTGATCGTGAAGGCAGAAGTGATAAATCCTTTTTTGGAGTCGGCGCGACGGGTCATTGAACAATTGATCCAAGTATCTCCTTCACCCGGAAATCTTGGTGTGAAAAATGTCGAGCTGGTGGACGACCACATCTGGATTATGATCGGGATGACCGGACAGCTTAGCGGAAATATTGTGTTCGGCCTGAATGAACAGGTGGCGCTACGTATGGTATCAGCGATGATGGGCGGATTTGTGTTGACTGAAATTGATGAGATGGGAAAAAGCGCAATTTCAGAATTGGGCAATATGATTAGTGGTAATGCCAGTACGATTTTGTCCAGTCAGGGAATTGTCGTGGATATTACGCCTCCGCAGGTCATGAAATCAGAAAACTTGACCACTTTTGTGCCTCAGCGTGCCCTTTATATTCCGCTTACGGTGGAAGGAATCGGGGAGCTGGATATTCAGGTGATGATCTCTTAATATTAAAGGAACAAGTTTCTTTAATGTGGGGGGATGACTGTGAATATACTACAGGACAAGATAGTTGTGATTACAGGTGCATCTAGTGGGATTGGCGCCCTTTGCGCTCAGTTGTTAAGCGAAAAGGGCGCGATTCCTATTTTAACAGCACGCTCGCAGGAGCGACTGAAGCAAGTATCTGCGGGAATCAGCGGCAGACATGAGCTTATCCAACTGGACGTCACCCGCCAGGAGCAGGTAGAGGCTGTTGCTGCACGAGTATTGGAACAGTACGGACGGGTCGATATATTGCTTAACAATGCGGGCTACGGAAAGTTTGAGTATTTTAATGAAACCGATCTGACGGAGTTTGAACAAATGATGGACGTGAACTACATGGGTGTTGTTCGCTGCATCAAGGCGTTTCTGCCGCAAATGACAGAGCGGGGCCATGGACAGATTGTCAATGTAGCATCAATGGCTGGGAAAATCGGGACAGCCAAATCGTCTTCTTACACGGCGACGAAGCATGCGTTGCTCGGTTTCAGCAATGCGCTCCGGCAAGAGCTGCGCGGGAGTGGAGTGACTGTAACGACGATTAACCCCGGGCCGATCGACACACCGTTTTTTGAACTGGCAGATCCTTCAGGAGGATATGTTCGAAATGTAAGCTGGTTTATGCTACAACCAGATAAGGTAGCACGGCATATCGTAAGAGCGATGGAGCTTGGCAAGGAGGAGGTTAATCTGCCACGGTGGGTATCTCCTTTTCTCAAGCTGTATCAGTTAGCTCCCAGACTGACCGACAGGCTGGGGCATGGTGTGATGAATAAGAAATAAAAGATGTCCCGTAAGCCATTAGCTATGGTGAGGGACATCTTTTATTTTTGTGATTTGGTAACAGGGCTATTTTCGCATATAATGGAGAGTAACGAATTTACGTATAGGGGTTGGACCTTTTCATGACATTGAATTTTGAATCGCTCGGCGTTGAACAAGATCTGTTGGACAAACTGACTGAGCATGAAATTACACAGCCTTCGCCAGTTCAGGCAGAGGCTATACCGGAAATAATGAAGGGAAAGCATGTATTGGCGCGCTCACAAACTGGCACAGGCAAGACACTGGCTTATTTGTTGCCGCTGTTGCAAGCGATTGATCCACAGAAAAAGGCTACGCAAAAGCTGATACTAGCTCCAAGCCAGGAGCTGGCTATGCAAATTGTACGTGAGGGTCAGCACTACGGAGAGCATCGTGGAATCCGTGTGCTCGGTCTGATTGGTGGGGCGGCTATTAAACGTCAAATCGAAAAGCTCAAGGATCATCCACAGCTTGTCGTGGGCACACCAGGACGTGTACGGGAACTCATCGCTTCGAAAAAGTTGAAAATGCACAATATTACAGCCATTGTCATCGATGAGGTGGATCAGATGTTCCAGCTCGGCGGAGCAGGCGATGTAACCAACATATTGGGCACCGCCCAACGTGATCGTCAATTGGTATTCCTGTCCGCAACGCTGAACGATGAGATTCAGTCGCTGGCGAAACGGGAGATGCGTGAATACGTAGAAATTGGGATTGATCCCGACCAGAAGACGGCCAGTGGACTGGAACACTATTACTTTGTATCTGAAGAACGGGATAAGGTGGATATGCTACGCCGTCTGGTGCGTCATTTTAATCCGAGAAAAGCGCTGGTATTCGTGAATACAACCAATGCCATCGGGGAAATTGAAGCCAAGCTCAAGCATATGGGGCTGACTACGGCGTCCTTGTATGGAGATGCGGATAAAGTCACGCGTAGCAACGTGTTGGCCAAATTCCGCGAGGACAAGCTCAAAGTGCTGGTCGCTTCGGATGTGGCAGCTCGTGGTCTGGATATTGAGGGACTTGAAATGGTCATTCATTTTGACCCGGCTACGGATAGTCAAGCTTATGTTCACCGTGCAGGACGGACAGGACGGATGGGACGCAAAGGATTGGTGGCATCGGTTGTCACCGACCGTGAAACGTTCATCATGCGTAAGTTCTCCCGTGAACTGGGCATTGACATCGCAGAGCGTGCGTTGCACGGAGGTCGAGTAGTCGTGCCGCGTCCGGCGGATGCCAAGCGTGCACCTGTAAGACCATCCGAGTCCAGATCCACATCTGACGGAGCACAGACGGAAAACCGTAAGGCACCTGTTCGTACCGAAAACGGACGTCCTGGCAGGAATTCCGCGAACGGTTCAGCTCCAGGCAAGAGTAAAGGAGCAGCCTTGTCCAAAGCAGGAAAAGCACAGCGCGAGCGTGATCGCAAAAACAAGGGTGCACCAAGATGGCTGAAGGAAAAAGGATCAAAACCGAACGAGTAAGGGAGAAGAGGGGGAGCCATGGAACAACAGCCTGTGTTGCAAATTAACGGACTGACTGGCGGATATAGCGCCAAGCGCCCGGTGCTGCATCAGATTTCGCTGGATGTGAAACCGGGCGAAATGGTAGGACTGATCGGTCTAAACGGGGCCGGAAAAAGTACGACCATGAAGCATATTTTGGGTCTGATGACACCGCAGGCCGGAGAAATTCGTGTGCAGGGTCATAAGCAGGATGAAAATCCCGAGGAGTATCAGGGAGCCATTGCTTTTGTACCTGAATCTCCAGAGCTGTATCCTGAAATGACGGTGATGGAGCATATGGAATTCACGGCCAGAGCGTACGGAGTTAGCGAAGCAGATTTCCGCACGCGCAGTGATCAAATGCTGGACTTGTTCCGTATGCGCGATAAAAGTGGGAGTATGTCGATGCACCTGTCTAAAGGGATGCGCCAGAAAGTGATGATTATGTGCGCATTTTTAGCGGGACCGCCGTTGTATGTCATAGATGAACCTTTTTTGGGTTTGGACCCGCTGGGTATTCGTTCCCTGCTTGACTTTATGTTAGAGATGAAGCGTTCGGGTTCGTCTATCCTGCTCAGTTCTCATATTTTGTCCACGATTGAAAATTATTGTGATCGTTTCATTGTACTTCATCAGGGTGCCATCATTGCACAGGGTACGCTAGACGAAGTGACAGCACAGGCGGGTAAGCCGGGCATGCCGCTGGAAGATGCATTTTATGAGCTGGTACAGGGCAGGGAATGAGCATGGATTTGCAACGTTTGCATAAAGAAAGACGTGTAGCGTTCTGGGGACAGGTGCTGCCCTATCTGGGCTATGTCATTCAAAGCGGTCTGGCGGTGGTCTTCGGCTTTGCGCTGATTGCCTTTGCCGCATGGTACACGTCGCTACTAATGCATACTCCACCGGATTTGCCCATCCGCTGGATCATGCTTATTGTGGCTATTCCGATTGCTCATGCGAGCTTTCGTACGTATTTAAACGCAGCGGATATTGTTTTCCTCCGTCCACAGGAGCATGCGATGCACCATTATTTTAAGTCCAGCCGGATTCGGGGTGTGGTGTATAAAATATTCGGTTTGCTATTGCTGTCTATTATCATGTGGCCGCTGTATATTCGCAGTGATGCCGCGCCTAAGCCGTTGCTACTGACCCTGCTACTGTTTGTGCTGTTAAAGCTGCTATTCAGCTACGGCGGCTGGCAAGAGCTTCGCATGGTATCGATTGGTGGGAGTGTAGGCTATCGTCTGCTTCGGTGGGTGTTGGCTGTGCTGATGGTAGCCGCATGGCTATGGCAGCCTCCACTACACAGCGTGCCTTTTATCATATTAGTCGGTGTGGTGTACGTGCTTGTTCTGCGCTTTCCGGTCAAGCTGCTAGTGGCTTGGGAAAAGCTGATTCGTACAGAGGGTATGCAGGCTGCTCGGGTGATGCGCACTTTGGGCTGGTTTGTCGATGTGCCCGCCCTTACGCAGAGAGTGACGCCACGTCGTTGGCTGTCCTGGTTGGGAGGTAATATACCTTGGAACAGAAGGGGAGCGTATCGTTACCTGCTGTTTAAGACATTCCTGCGTACAGAGCCAGCAGGTATTGTCATTCGGCTTGGAATTCTGGGGTTGTTAATTATATATATCACCCATGCTAGCTGGATTGGGATTGCAGTATATTTATTTTTCATATTCCTCATCGGTGTACAGGTCACTTCGCTAAGGCAGTATCACAAGGATTCGTTGTGGCTTCAGTTATATCCGATTCCTGCGCATAGTCGTCGTGCGTCTTTTCTCGACTTTGTTGTTCGGTTGACGTTGCCGGCTGCTGTGGTTTTGTGGCTTCCTTTTCTGGCAAAAGGAACGGAAGATCTACTGTCTACACTGCTCACGCTGCTTGGGGGAGTTGCAGTAGTGTTTCTGTTACGAGGCGCTCAAGCCAAAAAATGGCGTTTGGACGGTCAGGATGAGGAAGAAGTGTAATTTGTATCTATGTGAATAAAGTAAAGGCTAATTCGCAAGCAGCAAGAGCTGTCTGCGAATTAGCCTTTTTTTTGTACGCTCACTGCTATCGTAGCCGTGGGTGCAGATATCCGTCTGCTTATATAAAGATCGTTTTGCTGATGATAACTAATAAAATGAACAGTACCAGAATTGTTCCTGTGCTTGTGAATGCGCCGTAACCACCGTAACCGCCTCTTGTTTCTTCTGCTCCCATGCTCATTCTCCTCTCGGTCATTGTGATAAAGGATACATCGTATCTTATGAAGTGGATTTTCAGATTGCGTGGGCCAATGCTCAGGTGTGTTGCCGAATCGCCTTATATTTTTCATCAGATGTAGGGGAGGATAGAGGAAAAGACACGTATTATCGAGAATAGAAGAAGTACGTAGTCATTATCACTTGGAAAGTGGGAAAGACGAGATGCTGGTAGATAAGCTGCTCGTGAACATATTTCTTGTGTTTGTACCGTTATTAGTATATAGCGCTTTGTCAGATCATCGGCATAGGAAACATACCCCGTTGCTTATGGGAGGGGTGCTGGGTGTGTCTTCTGTGCTTTGCCTTATGTTTTCGTACATTTGGTATGGATTATATTGGGATCTCCGATATGTTCCTTTGATCCTCTCTGTTTTATATTTTGGTCCTAAGGCAGGGCTTCTGAATATAACGCTGATAGTGATGGCTCGTATGTATATAGATCCTGAGTCTATGGTGGTGAGCTTTCCCAGCATGATGTTGTGTTATTTGGGCCCTCTCTTGGTAAGAAAAAAGTTTATGCAGCTCAATAGTATGTTGCTTCGGGTGGGCATGAATATGCTAATGAGTATATGGACCAATATTGCCATGCTTATATTTTTGTTAATACATTCCTGGGCCAATGGCAGGCTGGATAAGGATGAGGTCGAGCTGATCCGGGCAATACTCTGGTTCGGTGTGATTCAATTCCTAAGCATTGGAGCCTCCTCTTTCTGGATGGAGTTTAGTTTGGAACGGGAAGAAATGAGAAGAAAGATTAAATATGCTGAGCATCTGAATACCTTAGGTGAACTGGCTGCCTCTATGGCTCATGAAGTAAGGAATCCGTTGACCGTGGTTAAAGGGTTCCTGCAAATGGTTCAGTCAGGGCTAGAAGGGAAAAATCGCAGATATATTGCTTTGGCACTAGCAGAGGTCGATCGGGCTGAAAGAATTATTAGCGACTATCTGAACTTATCCAGACCGCAGATTGGGAACACAGAGCTGATGGATCTGTCTGGCATGGTTCAACAGATTGTTTTGCTTTTGAAACCGATGGCGACCAAGCAAGGCGTAAGACTGTATACTGAGCTAAGGAATGAAATATACGTACATATGGATCGTAATCAGCTGTTACAGGCGTTAATACATGTGACGAAAAATGCGATCGAAGCTGCGGATGATGGGGGCAGGGTATACATAAAGCTGGCGATTCAGGAAGAGAAGGCATGTCTGCATATTAGGGATACCGGAAAAGGCATGAGTCAGGAGCATCTGGAGCGAGTGGGTACTTTGTTTTTTTCAACCAAAGAGGTAGGAACGGGACTGGGAACGGTTGTCTCCTTTCGAATCATTGAAGCCATGAACGGAAGTATACACTATGAGAGTGAGCCCGGAGTCGGAACCGAGGTAGTCATCCTGCTGCCACTCGCACAGAAATCTTTGCTCGCTGCTGAAGGATAGTTTGTTGCGAAGTGTGACTTACAATGGTTCAGCCCATTAAAAAGCGGTATGCCGCAACATCCGGCATACCGCTAATGATGCTATATTTAATCTGTTACATATTAGGCGTTCAACAAATCTTGTGCGCCACGGTAAACAATGTCATACAGGTCTTCCAGATACTCTTCCTCGATACATGAGAATGCGATTCGGAGATCATATTCACCCAGCGCAATCGTCCCTACCCCATATTGTTCCAGCAAATGTGTGCGCAGTCGTTCAGCGGACAAGCCGTTCAGCTTGAGGCACATAAAATAACCCGAATTGAAAGGATAGTAGCCCCATACATCTCCGTATTTTCCACTATCGAGTAACGCTTTGACTTTATTAGCCCGCCCCTTCATAATTTGGAACTTTTCTTTCTTCTGTTGTTCAAAGTCCGTTGATTTTAGGGCATCCAGTACGAAGGTTTGAGATGGGTGAGGACCGCTCGAAATCGTTGCCCGGATAATCCCTAATGTTTTTTGTTCCAGTGCGCTCAGTACATCCTGATGTTCCGAAGCAAAGGTAATAAATCCGACACGGAAGCCCCAAACGAATTCTTCCTTGGTAGCTCCGTCAATTTTGACTGGTAGAATTCTCGGATGAAGTCCAGCTAACTGACCGAATAGTGATTCGTGCAGGGAGTCCTCGAAGAACAGACCAAAATAAGCGTCATCCGTCACAACTACGACATTGATGCCTGCTTCCGCGGCTTCCTGGATGGCAGCAACAATCGCTTTACCCTCTTCGACTCCCGGTGTGTAGCCCGTCGGGTTATTCGGGAAGTTCAGCACAACGATCGCTTTGCCATATTCTTTCTGTGCCAGTAGAGCGTCGCGTAATCCTTCACTATTAAAACGTTGATCCTCTGTGAACAACGGGAAATTCACCAAACGTCCATGACGGCGAATACCGAAAGTCAGCTCATAGTTTTCCCAGTTTTTGTCTGGGTAAATGACAGCATCCCCTTCATCCGTGAACAGGTCGGCAACGATGCTCAAACCGTGGGTCAGCGCGTTCGTAACTACGGGAAGGCCGTAACTTTTTCCAGCCAACGAAGGGTTTTCCTTCAGCATTTTGTCGCGCCATACACTACGTAGTTCAGGTTTGCCCGCAGGGGGAGCGTAAGGGTATAAATCCTTGGGATTGTAAGCGGACAGCTTTTCCTGAATGACCTCCAAATGCATAGGACCATTGCCTTCTGTAGCAATGCCAATCGTAGCGTTGTACTTTTTAGCAAGCTTCCCTGCTTCTGCGGATTGACTCAAAATCCCTTCTTTTGGGAAATAAATTTCTTTCCCTAAAAGAGAAAGCATTTGATATACATGCTCGTTGCCTGTCTGAATGTTTTGGTTTAACTGCGCTGCCAGTGGATTCATTCCCGTTTCATCCTTCCAAGTCATTTTGATTACATATTATAGCATTACACACGGTAAGCGTCACGCAAAAGCATCTGGAACATAAAAGCGCATTTTTTTGCTTAATGACGGCGCTGAGCTTATATTATAAATTAACGGGATAGAGGACAACCAAAGATTAACAAAAGGAGGTGCAGGTTTTGCTGGATACATCTGCGTCATCGTTTATCCTGTTGTCGGCCTTCGCCAAAATTGTGTGCGAGCCGGGCTGGAAGTGGCAGGTACGCGAGAAGCCGATGCCAAACTATGATTTATTTTATGTATGGAGCGGAGAAGGAACAGTGGTCTTAAACGGGACGTCGTATCCGGTGAGCAAGGGGAGTTGCTTCCTGTTCAAGCCGGGAGATGATACCCGTGCCACACATAACCCACAAAAGCCGCTCATACTTACCTATATTCATTTTGATCTCATCGAACAACCAAAGCTTATCCCTGCAAGCTACCGTATGCTGGAGGAAACGTTCGAGGTAGAGCATATGCTTGCCAGATACGTTCGACTACGCCTGGAGCGTGCTTACGGAGCTGACGAGGAAGGCAAGCTGATCCTGAAACAACTGATGATTCATCTGCTGCGTGCGGACCGCAAGGAGCCTCAGGAGCAACAGGCCAGTAACCAGCTCACCGAGGTCATTCGGGAAACGGCCAACTATGTGCGTCAGCATCCGGGACTTCCTCATCGCGTCGAGGATTTGGCTGCACGGGCGGGGCTGTCACCGCGTTATTTTTCGATTAAATTCAAGGAGCTGCTGGGTGTTTCCGCGCAATCTCATATTATCAGCATGCGGATTGAGCGTGCACAGCATCTATTACTACATGCCGGAATGAATGTGACCGAGGTGGCAGAGGCTTTGGGGTATCGTGACATCTTTTTTTTCAGCCGCCAATTCAAGCAGTACACGGGGAAAAGTCCGTCTGAGATCCGGTAATGATACGGACGGTGGACAAGCTGTTTCGGATTTAGGCGTAATGGGATTAACGCATGAAGAATATAAAGGATAAATTCCAAAAAAAGGACCCGAGCAGTTACGCCGGGTCCTTTTTTATATGAGGAATTTAACATCATCCATCCCAATGCTCATATGTGTAGCTATAATCCTGTTACGATAAATTCACTTATGCTTTGGGATCATGTCGAAAGCAACCCAGACGTTGTCCCATTTTCACCGCATCCCCCGGCTTCAATGCGGGGTCTGGCTCAAACGTGCCGTTCTCAGTTAGCAAAACGACAGTTGATCCAAATTCGAAATAGGCTAGATCGTCTCCTTTTGTCCATGAGACGGCCTTATCATCCGTATATTTGATGCTACTCACATTCATTGCGCCAACCTTGACGACCGCCACCTCACCATATTCATGGGCAATGTACGTAATCTGTCGTTCATTGCGGCTAAGAACTGCTCGCATATGTTGCAAGCCGAAGTCATTCACTGGGTATACCTTGCCGCGCAGATGTTCTTTTTCTACCAGTGTACCGGATACTGGTGCATGAATGCGATGATAATCCGTCGGGCTGAGATAGAGCACAAAAGCATAGCCGTGTGTGTATTTTTCAAGACGCGGAGAACGGTTAAGAAGCTCTTCCAGCGTATAGTCCTGCCCTTTGACATCCAAAAGAGTGCCGGACGTAATTGGGCCAGTGAAAGTAATCCGTGCATCCACCGGACTGGTCATCACCTCGGCGTTCGTATCAATCGGGCGCATGCCCGCTTTTAATTTGCGTGTAAAATAGGCGTTTAGAGAACGGTATTCCTTCCATTCCTGTTCCGCCTCATGCGTCTGGATCTGGTACGTACGTATAAAGGTGGGGATAAAAAGTCGGCTTGCACCGCTTTGCGCGAAGGAGCCTACAATCCGGCACACCCACTTGCGCGATGATAGCTCCGTCATGAGCCGCAGCCACTGTTTTGCCATTACAGATCCCCCTTGTTCATTTCCGAGCCGTCTTGGCCGGAACCTGTCCGGCCGCTCTGAACTATATTGACACAGAATGTGACGTAAATCAATACAGTGGACGGCCTGGTGAACGTTCGGTGTCTGACGAAGGCATCCGTTCGAGAAGCCAACGAGCGTAAGCCATCGGCTGAGTGTATGTTTCTTTCCAGACATTGTGCATGCCCGCCTGGCTGAAGCCATAGCGCTGGTCACGACCGTTGCATTCGATAAAAACAATCTTGCCCTCATGGGTAATTCCCAGATCCAGACCGACGTCGGCGAGACGGGGAAGGGTTTGTGCCAGTCGGTGCACGATTTGTAATGAGAGTCGCTCCAGTTCATTCATCAGCCGGACTACGTTCGAAGTCTGAACCGTCTCTGTTTGTGATAACACTTCCAGTAAGGAACGGGCCGTACCGCCCTGTGCCACATTGGAGACGAAGGTGTGGGAAGGAGCAATTTTAGCATACATGCCTGTCACACCCCAGATACCGCCATATCCGCGCTGAACCGACACACGGACATCAAACGGACGATTGTTGTACAAAGCAAGCGGTATGGTTTCCTGTACGATATGAGGCACCTGCAGCAGTCGCTTGTGCAGAAATAATGGGAGTTCTCCGACATTCAAACGTAGGGTGGACCAACGCTCAGGTATAGCCGGATGAGCGCATTGCAAAGTCCAGCCTCCGCGGGAATGCCGCAGACGCATAATTCCTCTACCCACGCTACCGCTACTGGGTTTAATTACAACATCTCCGGTTTCTTCCATCAAGGTATGGATGGAGGAAAGGTTGCCTTGCAATGTTTTGGGGAGATGGATTCGTAGCAAAGGGTCTTCCTGCAGAATTGCATGTATATGGTCTTTGTGGAAACGGTTTTGTTCATTAAAAATATAGAACCCCTTTTGTACAAGCTTGCTGATATCTCTAGCATTTTCATTTTGCCGATAGAGAGTCCGATTGTGGATGACCGGCGGCAACGGAAGAATCATCTGCCGATACTCGTTGCCGTTTTTAACATAAGCCCGGCATGTTCCGGTCGCTATATGAATATCCTCCAGACGAAGAAAGCAGGGGATGAGCTCGTAGCTTAACCCGGCGTCCTCGTAATTGGCGATAGATTCATATCGCGTCCTCATGGCGGGAATGCCCCGGTAGGTTGCCGGGTTGAGCATGACGCCGACATGCAACATGAGTATGTCCGCCCTCCTTGTAGTCACTCCAACTGATCATACTGTGATTCTAGTCCATCATATGTATCAAAGATCGGCCAGGCATGGACGCTTGCCTTGCGGTAAGCCCAAAGTTAGAAGCGAGGCACATTTCAGCGAGGCAGACGATATGATAAAAGATGAGTGTTGAAGAGTGTTGGAATAAGCTCAGAAAGTAGGTGAGGTAATGCAGAGGCCGAAGGTAGCAGTCGTTACACCGGGCTCCTTTGTTATACCTTCGCCCCGCAGCAGTTCTGTGGAGCGGGTAATTGCCCGCATGGTACCGCTGGCTAGTCATGAGCTTCAAGCGCAGATCTATGGCATAAAGGGAGCAGAGGCACCGGATCATGGCGATGTCGACGGAATTCCCTGCATGCGTTATACGCGGGGAACAGGCTATATTTCTGAGGTGATTGCCGATTTAAAGAGATGGTTACCAGCGGTAGTAGATGTACACAACCGCCCGGCAGTTGCGTATGCAATTCGCGAGGCTTTACCCGATAGCCGAGTTGTGTTGACTTTGCATTCGACCACGTTCATCCGGGAGCCTTACCTCAAACGGAAGGATATGGGCAGGCTGCTGTTGTCGATGGATCGCATTATCGTGAACAGTGCGTATTTAGGGGCAATCGTATCTTCTGACTGTCCCGAGGCCGTCAGAGAGCGCATCGTCATAAACAAGCTGGGTATCCATCCCGGCGATTTCCTGCCACGGTGGACTCCAGCAGCAGAAGCAGCCAGATCGGCGCGATTGGACGATTTCGGCTGGTCAGGCCGCCAAATCATGTTATTCGCGGGCAGACTGATGCCAGGGAAGGGCGTTCACCGGCTGCTGAAGGCCCTGCGGCATGTGGTCCGCGCCTGCCCGGACGTACTGCTGCTCATTGCAGGTAGTGCCTATTACGGGCATGACCGCCTCACGCCATACACGGCGTCGTTGCATCGGCAGATGCGTAAACTAAGGTTGGGGAAGCATGTGCAATTCCTGGACTATGTTCCGCATCCAGCATTGGCCTCGCTATATCAGCTAGCCGATGTGACCGTTGTTCCTTCAGTGAAGGATGAGGCCTTCGGGCTGGTCAATCTGGAAGCCATGGCGGCAGGAGTGCCTGTGGTCGCTTCACGAATCGGCGGTATTCCAGAGGTTGTACAACACGGCGAGACAGGCTGGCTTGTGTATCCGTCTCACGGTGAGCAGGAAATGGCCGATGCCATCATCAGGCTGCTCCAGCAACCAAGCTTGCGACGACGGATGGGAGAAGCCGGGCTTGGCGAGGTACGGAGACGATTTTTATGGCAACACTCAGCACAACGCTGGGCACAAATCATAACGGACTGCGTAGCGGAGTGACGTAGGCGCTGTTACGCGCATAGGCTATCTTATAGGCATTAGCCATGATTCCCAGCCGGGTGAATGAAGCGGAGCGACCGCTGGTTCACTCCTGTGCCAAAGGAGCGGTCACCATGAACCATCGTACGAACCATAGCCCTAAGGATAAAAGAACAGCACGGCGTAACCTTTCCCATGCGGTTCCCTCCCCCCGTGTTAACAAGGAAAAAGCGGCTTCGACTTCCGGCAGTCATAAATCGAACCAGCGTGGAACGGCAACGGTCCCTGCCCCCGTAGAGAAGGACACATCGGTTCAAGCTATAGAGGAAGCGGCATGGAAGAAGCATAAGCTCCCCAAAACGCTAGAGGAAGCGATGCAGATGAATCGAGCATCTGTACTGCTGTTGTCTGTGCCTGGGTCAGATACGGAATACAGGTTAGATAACGACAAACCGTCTATTACGACGGAAGATCAGGCAGAGCAAGATTCGTTACTGGATTGTTCCATAACCAGTATTCACATTGCTGAAGGAAGACCACGCCCAAAGCAACGCGTGGTCTTGTCTGAGCAAGATATCGATCTAGCTTTCGATATGGAGAAAGAATTAAACCTGAATGCCATTCACGACGGATCAGCGACCAGTGACGAGGCTTCTGACGATCATATAGCTTCACCTCAATATGGGAGCATTTCTTTTCACCTCCCCGCACGAGCGGATAGGGGTGAAGTGAGCGTTGTATTTGAGAAGCCTTTTATAAATACACAGTATGTAATCACTGCCAATGCGAGTATACCGGGAGTGATGGTATCCGTCACACAACGTCAGAGGTATTCAGCAGTACTTACTGTGGAACGCATACACTCAGGTCCGCTATGTGAAGGGTTGGTCCTTTGGATTGCGATGGGGCAATAATAAGAAGCCGGAAATATAATTGCCAATAATCAGCTTTATACTAGAAAAAAGGCGTCCCATAGTGGGACGCCGTATACATAAGAGAGAAGGGGGGAGACTTGTAATATCGGGGAAGTTTATATTATTTCACTTATCTCACACCTACAGCGTCAAAAGACTTCATAGCAGAGGTTACTGCTATTGAATTTTCACCATAACCATCTTTGGCCGCTTGGATCACAGCGGCTCGCGCAGTGGAGAAGTTAGACGTGGAAGTCAGATAATTGGTGAAGGCATTATAATAAATATATACGGCTGCATCACGTCCGATTCCATCTACCTTGACACCATGGAAAGTGCCTCCTTGTGCCAGTAGATAGTAGGCTTTATTAATAATACCACTATTAATGTGGGCTCCACCATAATCCTCGTTGTTAGGATCAGGATAGAGATTGCTGTAGTGATCGACTTGACCGTATTTGACAGGATCGGAAAGGGAGCGAATGGCGTCGCCCTTAATATTAGGGGTATAAGCGACTTTGCCGAAATCCCAATTGGTGCGCTCAATGTCGTTGCCTATAATATCTGAGATGGCTTCACTTAATGCACCAGATTCAGCGAAATACACGAGCCCTGATGAATGCTCGGTTACACCGTGTGTCAGCTCATGGGCAACAATTTCAAGGTCGCTGCTAAAAGGGGCAAATAACGTGCCGTCTCCGTCTCCATAAAGCATATGAGTGCCGCCCCAGTGGGCATTATTGTAGTTCTTTGCGCCGTAATGGACTGCCGAAGCGATGGCCATGCCATGCCCGTCAATACTGTCGCGCCCAAATCTATCCTTGTAATAATCGTAAGTGCGGATAGCGTAAGCGTGGGCATCCACCGCAGCCGGATCTTCCCATACGTTATCGGAATCTGTATACAGGGTGCCGGGGAGCGTCTCGGTGTTGTAGACGTTATAAGTTAGGATTCCTTTACCACGAGTCGTATCTTTTAGTTGATACTTCTTACCCGAAGCTGTTGTTTCAAATGTTTTGGTATCACCGAATACACCGCGCCCTGTGCCGATCACTTCGTTAAGAATGTCATACTTGAATACGATTTTTCCGTCATTAGCGTCAATAAAGTAACGTGTGCGCAGCAGAGCGGGCTGTAAAGTATTAACTTCGGTTACATAGACGAGATGTGTTGAGTCTCCATCGGGATAGATGTACAGTTCTGCTTTAGGGTCTACACTTGGTTCCAGATTGGCAATCTTGGGGATAGAGGATGCAGGCTCTACCATTTCCAATTTACTGTTCTCCAGTTCAACTGCTTTATCCAAATCCAAGGAGTCCTTATCAGTAGAAATTGATAATTCATTGTTAGATGCTTTTTCGTAAGTGTCTTTACTTACACTACTTGTATCCTCGTAAGGTTCAGGAACGATTTGGACGGAGGAGGAGAGAGATTGAACCCGTATAGCTGCATCTTCATATGCGGTATATACAGCCTCAGTAGCACTGATTTTTGGAGTTGTATTTTCTTTGGCATCGGCTTGTTGATCTTCCGAAATGACCGCTCCCAAATAAGAGGTGATTTGACCAGATTTGTTCACATGGATGGTCTGTTCGGCTCCAAATACGGGAATTCCGTTTACATATTGTTTTAACCGATAATGCTTTGTACCAAATTTGTCACTGGTGCGATCCACGATACGAAATTGCTCGCGCACATGGGAGCCGATGTGGGTATCGTCCAGACTCAATAATGTTTTTTGTTGTCGATTTAAAAAGCTCCAGACCAGATTGTCACCTGTTACCGTTGAAGGAGACTTCCAGTTCACCGTTTGGAATGTTGGTGTAAACTGAGTCGGATCGGGAACAGAATTTTCAGCTGCGGAGGCCCCGGGCGCTATAGATCCTAATAACATAGCTCCTCCTAGAAGTGAAACCCATACTTTTTTCAATTCATACTCACTCTCCCTAGTTAATGTTGAGGTAAAAAACACCCTGTTTGAAGAAGTCTTGCGTCATATATGTAAGTCTTGTTGCTCCTTTGAAACGTGAAGAGGCTGGATAAAAATGACCTTATGTAAAATATTAAGGTTTATTTTTTTGCAATTTTATCGTCTCGGCTCTGATATTAGCACAGAGGTTGTCGAACGAGAAGATTAATTTTACAAAATACCCCAAAATGAATCTTTAGTCCCTGATTTACTGTTTATTTGTCTTATTTAGTCGAAAATGATCGAAGGGACCCGATGAACAAGAAAAGGGCGCCCCTTTGAGGGGACGCCATAAATAAGGGGGGAAGGGGCGCAGACTTGTACACTGCACCCCTATTTTTTCGTCCATTATGAGCAGGCCTAAGTGACAGTTGCACAACGGCAAAGGTCTATGGACGGGATATGAGGATTATAGCGTATATGATTTAGTTTACGCCTACAGCGTCAAAAGATTTGGCAGCTGCAGTTGCTTGTGCCGAGTTCGCACCGTACAGATCATTTGCTGCTTGGATCACAGCAGCGCGTGCGTTGGAGAAATCGGAAGAAGAAGTCAGGTAGTTCGTAAAGGCACTATAGTAAATTTGGACCGCTGCATCGCGGCCAATTCCATTTACTGCTACACCATGGAAAGTACCACCTTGTGCCAACAGATAGTAGGCTTTATTGATAATGCCGCTGTTCGTATGAACGCCACCGTTATCGGAGCTGCCTGTATACAAGTCGGAATAGTGATCTGGTTGATCATACAGCGTAGGATTGGACATAGAGCGCAGAGCATCGCCTGCAATGTTTGGCGTATAAATATCATCGCCTACAAGCCAGTTTTTACGCTGAATGTCATTGCCGATGATGTCCGAGAAAGCCTCATTCAATGCACCAGACTCTCCGTAATATTCCAAATTCGAAGTATACTCTGTGACACCGTGAGTAAGTTCATGACCTACCACATCGGGGTCCCCACTGAATGCGATAAATGTGCTACCGTCCCCATCTCCATAAGTCATTTGGGAGCCATTCCAGAAGGCGTTGTTGTAGCGGCTACCGTAATGGACTGTCGAACGGAGTTGCAGCCCGCGTCCGTCAATGCTGTTGCGTCCAAATTTGGACTTATAGTAATCATATGTTTTGGCAGCATACGCATGGGCGTCCACGCCGGCTGGATCATTCCATACATTATCGGCATCGGTCAGAAGGGTACCTGGGATGCTTTGACGGTTGGAGGCCGTGTAGGTCACAATACCATTACCGCGTGTTGTATCTTTTAACTGATAGCTACTACCGGAAGCCGTCGTGGTGAATGATTTGCTATCACCAAGCACACCTTTACCTGTGCCTGTCGCTTCATTAATGATGTCATACTGGAATACGATGCTGCCATCATTGGCATCAATAATGTAGCGAGTACGCAGTGGGGCAGGTTCTAAAACATTGACTTCTGTTACATAAACTAGCTGCAGGTCATCCCCTTTAGGATAGAAGTACAGATCAGCTTTAGGATCTACTTCTGGCTGCAGATTAGCGATTTTGGCATTGGAACTTTTTTCTGTCTCCACCGCCTCAATTTTGCTATCTTTCAGGGCAGATGCTTTATCAAGACTCAGCTCGTCCTTATCAGTAGATAGCGTTTTTCCGTTGTTAGCTGCTTCGGCGTAAGTGTCTTTGCTTACACTGCTTTGTTCCTCAACATCTTTAGAAATCGTATCGTCGGAGGTAGGGAGGGCTTCAATCCGTGCAGCTGCTTCTTTATATGCAGTGTAGACTGCTTCAGAAGCGCTGATTTTTGGAGTTGTACCTTGCGTAGCTTCAGCTTGCTGATCCTCAGTAACCACCGCTCCTAAGTAAGAGGTGACCTCACCAGATTTGCCCACATGAATAGTCTGTTCAGCTCCATATACGGGAATCCCGTTTACATACTGTTTCAGCCGATAATGGCTCACACCGGACTTGTCGCTTGTGCGATCAACGATTCGGAATTGTTCACGTACACTAGAGTTGTCCGCACCCAGTAACGATTTCTTTTGCCGATTCAAATAGCTCCATACAATGTCGTCCCCGGATACCGAGGAAGGGGCTTTCCATTGCTCGGCGTGAAAGGTCGGTGTAAGCTGAGTTGGCCCCGAAACGGAACTCTCCGCTGATGCACCAGACGCGACAGACCCTAATAACATAGCTCCTCCAAGAAGCGAAACCCATACTTTTTTCATTAAAAATTCACTCTCCTCGATTATTGTCAGGATGAATCATCCTGTCTTGAATAAGGCATTGCGCCATTTATGTAGGTCGTGTTGTCGTCTGGAATAGAAGAAAATGGAACATGAAGAGAAATACCGAAGTGTTTTTCATGAAGCGTACGTGAAAAGAGGGTACTGCAATATGAAGCATGTAGCCTAATAAGGTGACAAACTCCTCCTTTCCTGTCGTATAAAAAGAAAATAGAATAATGGTGGATAATGGAAAAATATTGAGTTATGCAAAAAAAACAAATGTTGATTTTTTGAACTCCCATCATCTGGCTCTGATATTAGCACAGAGAATGACGGACGAGAAGATCTATGTCACAAATTTATCCAAAATGATTCTTTAGACCCTAATAACTCATTTATTTAATAGGATTAATAAGTTATGTAAAATAAAGTCGAAAATTGCTGTGTCGAAAAGACTCCACGATTGCCGTTACACACGGCTTTTGGACCGCATAGGTTATGTTGAACTGTCCTAATCATGCTGTCCATCTATACAGCAGGAAGGGAGGTGAGACGGGAGCATGAAGAAACAGGGAAGAGCTGGATACAAGATCAAACGGAGGCGGCATTCCGGCGCTTACTATCATTCTAAGATGTGGCTGCCGTTACGAATGCCGAACATGCATAAGAATCCGGTAGCCCCTGCCATGAGGGAGGTACTCGACACGGAGAGAGGGGCACAGATCGGCGAAGAGCGACCATCTGAACCGTCATCAGTGGGAAAGTTTTTCGTATCTGTCATTATTCCGGCCATGAATGAGCAAAAAACAATCGGAGCTGTGATTCGCGAAGCGCGCCGTGTCCATCCACATACAGAGGTTATCGTCGTTGAGAACGGATCACACGATAGAACGGCGAAGGTGGCAGCAGCGGCGGGAGCTCGTGTGCTTTCCTTTCCGGAACCGCTCGGACATGATGTTGGCCGTCGTATTGGAGCGGAGGCGGCATCCGGACAGATCCTGCTTTTCCTGGATGGGGATATCGTCATTCCCTGCGTTAGACTACGGCCGTTTATACACGCCATATGTGCAGGGGCGGATGTGGTGCTGAATGATTACCATGGACCTGTGAATCGTACGCCCGTACATCCTGTAGTGGAGGCAAAGCATGTATTGAATATCTTGTCGAATCGTGCTGATTTAGGGGGAGCATCTATGACTGGCATTCCACACGCCATAAGTCAAAAGGCTCTAAAGGAAATAGGTCTAAAGCCCTTGGAGAAACCTCCTTTATTTCAAGCTATGTCCATCGCCTCCGGGTTACGAGTGGTGACTGTATATGGAATAGCTGTCGGTAAAATAAATGCGACACGTAAAAAACAGAACGGCAAGGACCCGCTGGCAGATGTAATTGTTCAGGATCATCTGGATGCCATTGCCTGGCTTACATCGCGTCTGGGAACGCGTGCGGGATATACGGATTTGGGGCGCAAACGGATCAGAGACGAGGTGAAACTGTGAGTAGACAGTATCGCAGAGGGAAGCGTGAAGAACCGAGCTGGGGGATCAGACGTGTGCAGCGAAAACGAGGAACGACGACTTCAATGCATAGCCGTAGGGTGAGAAAGCCCACACCTCGGGCGAAAGGAATGACCGAAGTGACTCCGCCTGTGGAACGCGAAGTTCCGGGAGATATTATGTTACAGGGAACGGCAGCGGCCGTGGTCAGCGCCTGTAATGAAGAGTCAACGATTGACCGGGTACTGGGCGAGCTGGAAAAACTTCCGCTTACGGATATCATTGTCGTATTGAACGGCTGCACGGACGGCACGCGCTCCACCGTAGCCAAACATCATCCCAGTGTGACTCTTGTCAACGTGCCGGATCGACTGGGGCATGATGTTGGCCGGGCGGTAGGCGCGCGTATGACGCAGGCTGATATTGTGCTGTTCGTGGACGGAGATTTGCCGATTCCAGCATCTGATTTGCTGCCTTTTCTCCACGCGGTGGATCAGGGAACGGATGTTGCGCTTAATGATCTGGGCAGACATTTGCCGCCCTATGCCCAGCAGGACAGCGTGACACGGTGCAAAGCATTCCTGAATCGCGTACTGCGCAGGCCGGATTTGGGAGCAAGCTCATTAACCGCCGTACCGCATGCATTATCTCGGCGTTTACTGGATCAGCTTGGCTCAGCCGTGCTTGCCGTACCGCCAAAAGCCCACGCCATGGCAATTCTGCATGGCATGATCGTGGCGGCAGTACATGCTGTCGATGTCATTAAAACAAACCGTAAGCGGACCTTCAATGCTGGCAAAGGGAACGCTATGGAACAGTTGATCGTCGGTGATCATGCAGAGGCACTGACGGCGTTGTTTCAGGTAGCCGGGTATTCCCCGCTCGGGCCTGTTCCAACACGGGTAGACGTTGCCAAAGGGAGGAATGCACAATGAGTCTGACGAGCATCATTATTCCGACTTATAACGGCCTACATCTGTTAAAGCCGTGTATTGAAGCAATTCGGACACATACGATAGATGTACCGTATGAAATCATTGTTGTGGACAACGCTTCGAATGACGGAACGGATGGTTTTTGCGCATCCGAGCGGCTGATCAGCATACGTCTTCCTGAAAACAGGGGCTTTCCAGCAGCATGTAATACGGGGCTCCGGCTAGCTTCGGGTGATCAGTTCGTTATTTTAAACAATGATGTGACGGTTACGCGGGGATGGCTATCGATTATGTTGGCTGCATTGCAGAGCGAAAGCATGGTGGGATTGGTGGGACCGGTGACGAATTACGTCAGCGGTATTCAGCAGATACACGGATTGGAAGGAGATTTGGCCAGTTGTCTGAGATATGCGGAGCAGAATAATGCAAGTAATCCCTCCAGATGGCAGGAGGTCAAGCGGTTGGTCGGGTTTTGTTTGCTGTTCCGGCGCGATCTGATGGAACGGATCGGATTGCTGGATGAACGGTTCAGTCCCGGACATTATGAGGATGACGATTATTGTCTGCGCGCACGCGTGCATGGCTACAAGCTGCTCATGTGCAACGACTGTTTTGTCTATCACGAGGGGAATGCGAGCTTCTCACGCTCGGAAACTTCCTGGATTGAAGAGCTGATCGAGCGGAACTATCGTTTGTTTATAGAGAAATGGAGCATAGATCCCAGAATGTTCATCGAAACTGGAAACACTGGGGTTGCATGCACTGAACATGCTGTCGAAGGAGGAAGGAAGATATGAAAGGGGTTATTCTCGCAGGAGGAACCGGATCGCGCCTTCATCCGTTGACTACATTAATCAACAAGCATCTGCTTCCGGTCGGCAAGTATCCCATGATCGTATATGGTATCGAGAGGCTACGACAGGCTGGAATCACCGATATGCTTATTATTATTGGTAAACAATCGGCCGGGCTGTATACCGATTTTTTGGGCAGTGGCAGTGATTATGGTGTCCAACTGACATACCGGATTCAAGAAAAGGCGGGCGGCATTGCGGAAGCACTCGAACTGGCAAGAAGTTACATGCAGTCAGAAGAGCAATTCACTGTTTTGTTAGGTGATAATTTGTTCAAGGAAGACTTGGGACCTGTGATCGAACGGTTCAAGCAACAGCCCCCGGGGAGCGCCAGAGTGTTGTTGAAAAAGGTGGCAGATGCTCGTCGTTACGGGGTACCCGTATTTGATCCTGAGCGCCCGGAGAGCATTATGCGGATTGAAGAAAAGCCGCAGCATCCCCAATCCAAATATTGCGTTACGGGTATCTATATGTACGATACTGCCGTGTTCGATAAGATCCGGCAAATTACACCTTCGGCACGCGGTGAGCTTGAGATCACGGATGTTAACAACTGTTATGCAGCTGAAGGCAAGCTGGAATATGATATTTTACGGCGCTATTGGAGCGACGCAGGAACCTTCGATTCCCTTCAGGAAGCTGGAGTGAAAATGAAAGGACTTCTACCCTGATCTCAACGAAACACCATCCGGCCGGGCCAGGCATATAGTATAGGCATAATGCCACCCGGAGGAGTGAACGGCATGAAACGCCTGAGTATGCAAAGGAAACACAGCAAGCGGCTCGGAAAGAAAGGCTATTGGTCAGGATATAAAAGGGGGCAGGAGCAGGGCAACAGGTTGGGCCAGGCTTCGTTCGGCAAGGTTTTTGAAGGTGTCAGTATTATCATTCCGTCCTGCAATCAGCTTCAGCAGCTCCGTGCATGCATTCACCGTATTGAGGAGAATACGAGCCATCCTCACGAAATTATTGTGGTGGACTGCGGATCGACGGACGGGACACCCACCTATTTGCTCCGTAAAAGCATCGCTGTGCGTTATGCGCTGTTAAAAAAAGATGTTCAAATGATAGGTTGCCTGAATCAGGGGCTGATGATGGCAAAAGGCACAACTATCGTGGTACTGGATCAAAACTCTATGGTGACCCCCGGCTGGTTGGATCGGTTGTTAGGGTGTTTATACAGCGATCCGCGTATTGGTGTTGTTGGGGCTGTAACGAATGGTCCATTCAAAGAACAGCAGATTGAGGTTCCTTATATGAACGAAAATGGAGCTCGTCAATTTGCCATGGCCTTCAATATTCCCAATCCGGATGCATGGCGAGAGACCGAAAGCTTAGCCGGATTTTGTTTATTGCTGCGCAGAGAGACATTGGAAAAAACGGGCTATTGGGACGAAGGCTGCCACAGTACTGAGGAAGCCCATGCAGATTGGCTACTGCGTGTGCG
Source organism: Paenibacillus sp. FSL H7-0703 (assembly GCF_038003485.1). Lineage (NCBI taxonomy): Bacteria > Bacillati > Bacillota > Bacilli > Caryophanales > Paenibacillaceae > Paenibacillus > Paenibacillus sp. FSL H7-0703. The sequence goes on from NZ_JBBOPF010000001.1 coordinate 4,503,183, forward strand.
TTTGTTGGGGATACGTATGGCAATTGCTGGAGATGCTTTTATCCATTATGAAGAAAGAGATCGGGATACGGTGTATGGTTTTCCTCAAACGACCGAAAAAAGCGGTTCAATGGAGGAAAGCAGCCGGAACCGATCCTTTTTTGTACAAAAGTGGGGAGACGCGGATAAGCTAATCCGCAATCTGGAATTCAGTACAGCGGAGACGGACGGCCAGATATCAACAGGTAAGGAAACACACGTATCAGGGGCAAGCTTTTATCCCATCGGAGCGGTTGTTCAGGGACCGTCCGGTGCAGTATTTCGGTTAGAGCCGGGAAGAAGGCGATATCTGCATGGAGTCAGTGCTGCGGGAGGTGAAAATGTGCGCCCTGTTAGAGTGTCTCAGCTGGATTTGTTGGTGCTTCCCTTGGTAGGGAAGCCGGAGGCTACAGTTTCCGGCAACATTGATGCACCTACAGCTGAGCTGCCAGAGGAACCCATTCCTGTACTGGCAGCTCCCGATCTGGAGAACATGTCCATGCTGCCCACACTGAATATACCGGCTCAACGCAAGCGATGGATCGAGGTATTGTATGCTGAGGGCGGGCAACTGTATCAAATCGGTAACGGCTGGAAAAGGCCGTTCCTTACTCTGTACGCTGCGATGAGCTGGCGGGCAGAGGACTACCGAATTCAGTTTTTGTCTCCCGGAGATTTGTCGGCTTTGGTGGAGAAGCAGCCTATTATTGCTCCACCAGTGCTGCACGGGCATCTGTAATGATCTGAATAGGCGCTTTTAGGCGGAACCGACTACTCGCTGCGGCATACGCTGTAGTAGCGGAAAGCCCGTAGGTAATTCGTGCGTTCCGCACGGCGGAGCACATAAAGGAGGGGCTTATGCATAACGAGTTAGATGATTTGCTGATCCACATTTCGCACTCGCAACAACAGATGTCAAGGTTGTTGGATGCGGAACGGCAGGTGGTTGTGCGCATGGCGCAGATCATACATGAACTGCCAGATGAGGAGCCGCGTTTTGACGGAATTCCGGGCATTCTCGACAGCTCGGGACAAGTAAACAAAAGCATTGTTGCCTACTTGAACGGTATTGCCGATCTTCAGGAAGCAATGGCTGAAATGCTCGTTCGTGTCGTGAAAGAGACGGCATACCCGGAAGAGGAGTAACGTACCAACCGAGGGCAGGGAGTGAACACATGAGTAGGGAACAAGCAATGATTCACATGCTGGACGCAGCCTCCAAAATGCAGCGGAATGTGTCTATGATCCTGGAGGCCAAGGCGGTCGAAGCAGAAAAAGTGCGTAATTGGGCGTTGAACCATCTGGCCCCCCACGCCTTTGACACCGATGAAGAGCAGTTGGGACGGCCTTTGGAAATTCACGAGCAGATGGTGGAAATGTTGGAGGGATTAACGCGGCTTCAGACTGGACTTTGCAGCAATCTCAAAGCATTGTTGGATCAGGATGAGCAGCAGGGTGGCGGCATGGAAGGGATGATGGGAGGAATGGGCTCGGGGGATATGAACTAATGAGCATGAGGCGTGAACGTGAGATCAAGCTGGATATGATGGAGTCTATTGCTGCCAGCCAGCACGCCGTTGCTCGGATGCTGACCAGTCTTGCGGACTTGACGCCCCATGCGGATATGTCGGCTACCCGTCTGGAAGAAACCATCCGTATACTCAGCAACTACCAGGGAGAAATCACGCAAATGTTGGCGGGTATTCCATTAAGACGACAGGTATATGGAAAACCGACTAAGCCGTGGCTCCATGTGCCTGTTCAGAAAAATGAAACCACCACGAGAAAGCAAAGGAGGAATGAAAATGAGTACAAGGTGGGAACGCGCCACTCGGGACAAAGCCCGCAAAAGACGTAAAGATGCCCGGCGTTCCAGCATTCGTAGATTAAAACGAAGAAGAAGACGTCTCCTTGCTCTAAGACGCCGTAAAAGGGGACTTTATTCTGCACGTAGAAGACATCCTCATTTACGGCGGCGGAAAAAACCTCAAGCTAACCCGGTGGCAGCCCCTTCTGCGGAGAATCCACAGCCCGGGACTGTTGCATTGGAGCATGATCCGCAGGCATTTCAGCAGGGATATGATGCAGCTTACAACGAGGGTTTCAATTCAGGTTTTGCCAAAGGTTATGAAGATGGACACCAGCTCGCTTACAAAGCTCAGTAAACTGGACAAATCATTCTATTACTGTTCACCCCCGAAGCTAACAGCTTTGGGGTTATTTGCGGTTCGGCAGTTGGACGGGCAAACGCCAATTTTGTCCGGGCAGTGGCAGTCGTCCATGATGCGTTTGACCCCTCCGCATATAGTTTAGGAGTGACAGAAGTTTATCTTACAACAGGACAGGGTGAAGGATGTGAACGATCAACAAAGCGGACATGAACGCGAAGCGTACCGATGCGGCTATCGGGAAGGACGCAGAATGGGCGGTTGCACGGCTGCTCTGTCACAGGTCGTGGCAATACAGCCTGCTGTTCGTCATTTGAAAGTGTTGTATATTCCGCAAGGTTTCGCAGCTATAGACACAGGTGTGCAAGAGGCATTAGGCCAAATATGCAGCTCATGCGCCATCGGTACACCTGCTACGATGCTAGCTGACGCCGAGGCTCAACGTCCAGACCTTGTGCTGGTCATGAACGGGCTGCATGTTTTTCCGGCGGATCATCTGGAGCAGGTGCAGCAAATACGAGCCCTAGGCATTCGGACGGCCATATGGTTTGTAGATGATCCTTACTTTACGGAGGATACGGCGTTGATCTGTCAATCCTACGATGTCGTATTTACGCACGAAATTTCTTGCCTGCCGTTTTATCGCGATCAGGGAGTAACGAGGGTTCACTATTTGCCGCTGGCTGCGTCAGCTCGTATCTTTTATCCCCGAAGGGTAGAGCGGGAGCATCAGCATGATATTTGCTTCATTGGAAATGCCTTCTGGAACCGTGTGAAGCTGTTCGACCATCTTGCTCCCTTCTTGGCGGACAAAAGAGTGCTGATCGTAGGTGGACACTGGGATCGGCTGACCCGGCGGGATGTGCTGGAACGCTTTATCCGTCCGGGTTTTATGGAGCCGGAAGAGACCGCTCAATATTATAACGGCTCCAAAATTGTCATCAATATGCACCGCCCGACAGACCCCGGACTGGATAATCGGAATACACACCAGCTTTCAGCGGAGTCCATCAATCCTCGGACATACGAAATTTCTGCTTGCGGCACGCTTCAAATGACAGATGTTCGGAAGGATTTGAGCCGTTATTACCGACCAGGCTATGACATTGAAACCTTCTCTGGAGCAGAGGAACTGAAAGTGAAGCTGGACTACTATCTCAAGCATGACTGGGAACGCGAACGCATGGCCTGGCGCGCATTGTACACGACTATGCAAAAGCATATGTACTCCAATCGCATGGAAGAACTGCTGGACAAGGCGATGGCCTAAAGTAAACACCATAAACAGTGAGGAGTGAAAGTGATGACGATATCTACGACAGGACCGTATGACCCGGCCGTTCACCAGACGGCGGCAGCCTCCTGGGAAAGGGGGAGAATTGCGGGAGTGCATGACGGATACGACGAAGGATATCTGCGCGGACGTGCTAACGCAATTGTTGCACGGATGAAAGCAGTTTTCCCTTTTCGACAAATCCATGTACTGTATGTCGTCTCAGGCAAAGGCCTTCCGTATTCTCCGCTGGATGAGGCGGTCATTACCACGTTGCAAAGCATGACGGCTCAGGTTACCGTAACAGACCCACGTCAGCCGGTAGGAGATATTGCCGCTCAGCTCCGTCCGAATCTGATGCTGGCACTGGATGGAATGGATCTTCCGTTGGAGCAAGTTACTGCGGTACGCCAGTTGGGCATCCCCACCGCCATCTGGCTAACGGACGATCCATATTACACTGACACGACGACCAAAATTGTTACGAATTATGATTATGTGTTCACGTTAGAAATGAACTGCATGGAGCTGTACCGTCAGTTAGGTTGCACGTCTGTGCACTATTTGCCCTTTGGAGCATTTCTGACTCACTATTTCCCACTCAGCTCGCCCGCTTCGGTACGACGTGAGATTGGGTTTACAGGCTCAGCCTACTGGAACCGCATCTATTTCTTCAATCCGATTATGCCGCAGCTCATGGCTCGTAACATTAAAATCAACGGAATCTGGTGGGATCGTCTCCCGGATTATCAGTCGTATGGTGACAAAATTGAGCTGGGTCGCTGGATGTCTCCGGTCGAAACCAATGATTCGTATAACGGCAGCAAAATCGTAATTAATCTTCATCGTTCCCATCAGGATGATTCGGTGAACAACAACTCACTGAAAATTCCGGGGGCTTCGCCCAATCCGCGCACGTTTGAAATTTCTGCCAGTGGCACGTTGCAACTGACAGATACAAGAGATGATCTGGCTCGTTTTTATAAGCCGGGGGAAGAGATAGAGACCTACAGCTCCCAGCAGGAATTGCTGGAGAAGGTTGAGTTTTATTTGACGCATGAAAAAGAGCGCCATGAAATTGCCCTACGTGCTCTGGAACGAACCCTGCGGGAGCACACGTATGGTCACCGGATTGACCAACTATTGTCGGTCATATTTCCATAAGGTGATTCACACGTCCGATGGTTGCTATTTTAAAGGAGGTGAACTCCGATCAAGCCGAAAATGATGCTATTCAGCCATGTTAGCAACGTCCGCAGTATTACAGGGGCAGAGAAGCTGCTATTGCAATTTTGTCTAGACATGCGTACGTACTTCGATTGTATTCTCGTAACGCCTGGTGAAGGGCGGCTGACCTCAATGGCCCGCAAGCGCGGAATCACCGTTCTGACACAGAACCTGTTCATGCTGCATGGCATGTATACCCCATATGAGGGATTGGCGCAGGATGCGGAGAATTTGCGGACCCATGTGGCGTATGCACCGTTGTTCCAGATGCTTCGGCATGCTCGACCTGATGTGGTGCTGGTCAATACCTGTGTGAACGTCATGCCTGCAATGGCTGCCCAAGAGCTTAATATTCCGGTGATCTGGAAAATAACCGAGGTCATTAACCAGAATGCGCATACGCCAGTTTCTGTTTCTATTATTGAGCGCTATAGCCAATGGGTCATCGGCATTTCGCAAGCTGTAATGCGTCCTTTGCATGGTGGGGGACTGACACGTCCGCATACGGTGTTGTCTCCCTGCCGGGATATGGATATGCCGTCTCCCAAAGAGCATGTGCTGGAACGGAAAAGGAAACGTGAAAAACTGGGGCTGCGGGATTTCCATATTTGTATTGGTTATATTTCTTCCTTTATCTACGAAGCCAAAGGGCTGTTGCCTTTTGTCCAAATGGCTCTAAAGCTGTGCGAAACCAATTCGCGGTGTCGTTTCTGGATCATCGGCAGCTCGGTGGACTCGGAATATTACGTAAAATGTGTCTCTTTAATCCGCCAATCTCGTTATAGCCGCCGCTTCCAGTTCAATTCATTCGAGGAATCCGTGTCAACGGCCTATAGCGCAATGGATATTGTTGTAATCCCAAGTATGGTGGAGGAAGGCTTTGGCCTGACCGCCCTGGAAGGGCTGGTTTACGGTAAGCCCGTGGTAGCCTTTGCGCAGGGTGGACTTGTGGAGTTGATGGAGGCGACCGGAAATACAGATTTTTTGGTAGAGCCGGGCAACAGCGACATGCTGGCGCAAAAAGTGGGCTATCTGCTCGATCATCCCGAAGAAGTGGAACGGATTGGTGTGCGTAACAACAGTGCGGCTACACGTGTATACGGACCTGATTCCTACCGAGGTAGTTTACACCTCATGGTCAGTCAATGGGTATGTCATCATCCGCATTGGTTCCCGTTGATTCAGCAGCCGGGTGGACCTGTATGGACGAGGGAAGGCGAAGGACTGCGTCAGGTCACCGCTATACCGGAGGGTTATACCAGCACGATTCGAGAATTTCCCGAATCGGTGGTGTGTCAACTGCCTGTGCTGGGCCTGCCGCCAATCGAATATGCAGCTATTCAAGGCTTGCCACAACCAGTATCCCCTTTACCTGACTCACCACCCGAATTGCCCCGCGGCAATCGTAGTATTCGGGCGAGATGGCCAAAGGGCCGCAAGCGTACCCGACTGCGGAATCGCAGGTATAAGAGAAGCGGCGGCAAGAGTCGCCTCAAGAAAATTCACGGGTCCCCGTTGTCGAAGGGACTTTATCCGAAAACCAAGTCCAGACAGAAACTCAAGCGGAAATTAAAGCACCGGTCACGGCGACACAACACGCACAAGCAGAAGCGAGTCACGCTCAAGGCTGGACAGCATACAAAACAACGGTCCGGGTGAACCTACGCCGGACCGTTGAGATGAACGTTAAGCTGGAGCACAGCCAGTCTGCTGGATGGCTATCCTTCATTGAACGCCACAATTCAATGAAACAACGACAGCAAAGGTGGGTTCCAAAACCATGAAAATATTGACCGTGCTCGGCACAAGACCGGAGATTATACGGCTCAGCCTGATCATTCCGAAGCTGGACCGCCATGCAGATGAACATGTGCTTGTGCATACGGGCCAAAATTACACCGAAAGCCTGAGCGGGCAGTTCTTTCGCGAGCTGGGACTGCGTGCCCCGGATTATGTACTTCAGGAGAAAGCGGGGACACTGGGCAAACAGTTGTCCGCCATGTACTCGCAGATGGAGGATATTTTAAACAAGGAACGCCCCGATCATGTGCTATTGCTCGGTGATACGAACAGCGCTTTATGTGCCTTACTTGCGGAACGTATGGGTTATCCGGTCGTGCATATGGAGGCGGGGAACCGCTGTTATGATCTGGATGTGCCGGAGGAGAAAAACCGGCGTGTCATTGATGCGATATCTACCATTAATATGCCTTATACGGAGCAAAGCAAGCAGCACCTACTACGCGAAGGCTTCCCAAGCCAACGAATTATACTGACTGGAAATCCGATCTACGAAGTGATGCAGCACTATAAGAAAGAGATATCGAGCAGTGGAATTTTGAAAAAGTTGGAACTGTCGCCGGGAGAATATTTCCTGGTCACTGCCCACAGAGCTGAAAATGTGGACCATCCACCGCATTTGCTGGCTATTTTAGATGGTCTTAACCGGGTAGCCCAGCAGTTCGGGCAGCGGGTCATTTGCAGTATTCATCCCCGCACTGCCGCCCGAATCGCAAGCCACCCGCCGATCCAGCTTGATCCGCTAGTGGAATTTCACGAACCGTTCGGTTTTTTTGACTTCGTTCTGCTGGAGCGGCATGCCCGCTGCGCTTTGACGGACAGTGGTACCGTACAGGAAGAATGCTGTGTCATGGGGGTGCCGACGGTTACGATGCGCCGGACGACCGAACGGCCGGAAACGGTAGATTGCGGCAGCAATATCGTGTCTGGTCTTGATGGCGAGGTTATAGCAAACGCGGTAGCCATAATGACCGGGATGACCCATAAGTGGCAATGTCCCGCGGGCTATCTGGCGGAAGATGTGTCGGATAAGGTAGTTAAATTTCTGCTTGGAGGGAAACGGCATGTTTGAAAACCAACGTATCTTGGTTACCGGCGGTACCGGCTCCTGGGGGCATGAGCTGGTTACCCAGTTACTGCCGCGTAACCCCAAAGAGGTCATTATCTTTTCACGCGGAGAATCCAGTCAGGTTGCAATGAACAGGCAGTTTGAGGATGAACGGCTCAGCTTCTGTATTGGAGATATTCGGGATAAGGATGCGCTGACCACCGCTTGTCAAGGAGTGGACTATGTATTTCATTTGGCAGCGCTCAAACACGTTCCCGTCTGTGAAGATCAGCCCTACGAGGCACTCAAAACCAATGTCGTAGGCACCCAAAACGTGATCGAGGCCGCTGTTGCCAATCAGGTAAAGAAAGTCATTTATATATCGACTGACAAGGCAGCGAATCCGTCCAATTTTTACGGCATGACGAAGGCGATTGGAGAAAAACTGATTGTTTACGCCAATCTGCTGAATAGCGATACACGTTTCGTGACGGTGCGCGGCGGTAATGTTTTAGGCACCAACGGAAGCGTGGTGCATCTGTTCCAAAGCCAGATTCGCCAAAAAGGCAAGGTTTCGATCACAGATATGAACATGACCCGCTTCTTCCTGACCTTGCGTGATGCGATCAGTCTCCTGTTCAAAGCCTCGGTGGAAAGTGTCGGCGGGGAAATTTTTATCATGACCATGCCAACCTGCCGTATTTTGGACTTGGCTGAGGTGCTCATTGAGGATTCAGGTGTGGAAAACGTAGAAATTGTAGAAAAAGGTGTGCGTCCCGGCGAGAAAATTCATGAGATTTTGATGAGTGACTTTGAAAGCCTGACGACGGTAGTCTATGACGAGCAATATTTGGTCATTCTCCCAACGCTGAATATTCCTCAATTAAAGGACCGCTATAATCAGTGCCCTCCGGTGTCATTCAGCAGCTTTAGTTCGGAGTTTAATTTGATGTCGAAAGAGGAGATTCGCAGCATTCTCCAAAGCGGGGGGTTCATCAAATGAAGCTGCTTATTTTGGGTGGTAACGGCATGGCAGGCCATGTTCTGGTTAAGTATTTCCAAAACCAGAGCGGGTATAACGTGTTCTACACCACCCGTGATCCCGAAAATAAAGGCGGTCTGCTGCTGGATGTAAAGGACAGCTTTATGGTGGAGCAACTGGTACGGAGTGTACGGCCAGACGTTATGATTAACGCGGTAGGCGTACTGAATCAGCATGCCGGAGAGGATCAGATAGCAGCATACCAAATCAATGGCTTGCTGCCACATCTTCTCCGGCGGATAGCGGACAGTATTGGTGCCCGATTGATTCATATCAGCACGGATTGCGTATTCGAAGGAAATCGCATACCTGGTTTATATAAGGAGACGGATCAACCCGATGGGACAAGTGCCTATGCTTTGACGAAAATACTCGGAGAAGTAAAGGCCACAGGACATCTGACTATCCGTACCTCCATTATCGGGCCGGAAATTCGGCCGGGAGGCATTGGTCTGCTGCACTGGTTCTTGCAGCAGAGCGGAGACGTTAACGGGTATCGCCGAGTCTTTTGGAACGGGGTTACGACGTTGGAATTAGCGAAGGCGATACAGGTGCAGATGAATGAGCCGCTGGACGGACTCATTCATCTGGTTCACCCTGAACCGATCAGCAAGCATGATTTGCTGCTGCTGTTCAAAGACATCTGGAAAAGGGAGGATATTCGGATCGTGCCGAAAGATGAGCCGGTGCAGGACCGGACGCTTCGTTCTACCCGGGCCGATCTGCTCTACGATGTTCCTCACTACAGCATCATGCTGAAGGAGCTGCTGGAATGGACGGAAGCACAGCGGAACAACGTCGGCCTGTCATAGTCATTACCGGAGCGGCGGGCTATACCGGGATGCATGCCTGCCGCCATTTTGCAAAGCTCGGTTGGGAGGTAGCGGCGCTGACTCGCACTGCCGATTCCGTCCCAGAACTGATCTTACTGGCTCACGATGATGAAAATAGCAGCCCAGAGGCGGAGACCCGTAGCTGTATTACGCCTTATGTGTGTGACTTGCTCGACAAGAAACGTCTAGGCGAAGTCATTAGACAGATTGCTCCAGATTACGTGCTTCACCTAGGTGGTAAAAATTCCGTCCCTGAATCTTGGCAAAGCCCCCTGCTATACATGGAATCCAATGTACTGTCCACTCTGTATCTGCTCGATGTACTGCGACCTTTCCCCAAAGCCAGAATTGTTGTGGCGGGTTCTCGGCTAAAGACGGCTTTGCAAGCACCGTATCATCCAACGCATCCATACAGCCTTAGCAAAAGCCTCCAAGAGGCAGTCGCGCTCTCGTGGGGCGCGCTGTTCGAACAATCCGTCATGCTGGCAGAGCCTTGCAACTTGATCGGTCCGGGTCCATCTACCGGATTCTGTGCATTACTCGCGGGGTATATCGTTCAGACGGAACGTCTGGAGGGGCAGTCCATAACTGAAACTGCCCCGTTCCGGGTATCTTCCCGACATGCGCAACGTGATTTCCTCGACGTTCGTGATGCCGTTCGCGCATACGGGGTGCTATTGGAACAGGGTGTGCCAGGCCGAGTTTACTCGGTCTGCACAGGCCGCATTGTGGAACTGGGCAATATCGTAGAACGTATGGTTGGGCTGGCCAAAACATCTATTCCCATACAATGGGGGGATGTGTCAGAGTCAGCATCCACCGAGGCATACCGTGCGAAAGAGCTGGAGGACATGGGCTGGAAGCCGACCATACAGCTGGCGCAATCTCTGGAGGATATGATTCAATACCGCCGAGCTGGAAAGGAAGGAACGATATGAGACCGAAAGTAACGATCGTCATTCCCTTTTATAACTGTGCATATGTGGATCAGGCTTTGCAAAGTGCACTAGAGCAAACTTATGGGCCCCTCGAGATTATTGTCGTCGATGACGGGTCCACGGAACATGTTGATATGCTTCAGCCCTATCGTCCATATATACATTATTTAGGGAAATCCAATGGTGGAACAGCCAGCGCCCTGAATCATGGTATCCGACATGCCAGCGGGGAGTATATTGCGTGGCTCAGCTCCGACGATACCTATCATAGGGACAAAATTAATAATCAGGTTTCTTTTATGGTGGAAAACGGTGCGTACATCTCCCATACCAATTTCAATTTCATTAATCAATACAGCCAAGTCACAAGCTACCAGGCAGCTGCCGTGTTTCCGTCTATGACGGAGTTTTACCGTTTTTTTCAGCAAGGAAATCCGGTTAATGGATGCACGGTTATGTTTAAAAAGGAGCTGTTTGCACATATTGGTTTGTTTGATGAACTGCTGCCGTACACACATGATCTGGATATGTGGTACCGAGTAATGCTGGCGGGATATCCATTTCCTTTTCTGAACGAGTCCTTGGTTAACTACCGCTGGCATGATGAAATGGGAACCAAAAAACATTGGCCCGCTGTGGAGCGGGAGTACAACATAACCCAAGCACGTTATCGAGATCGCTTCAGTCAGGTGTTGAGCGGTTTATCCTCATGAAGCCGAAAGTCTGTCAGGGGGGATTGATATGGTAGATACGGGGATTGTTATGCCACTGTACAAACAGGATATCGGCTATCTGCAAGCTGCGATCTCATCCGTACTAGCCCAGAGCTATAGGGCATTTCGCTTCATCATTGTTATTGACGGAGCGCCGGAAATGGTAGGGCCGGCGCTCAACGCAGCAATGGGGGACCCGCGCGTTCAGTTGGTTACACTCCCTCAGAACAAAGGAGTATCCCATGCCCTTAACCGGGGATTCGACGAGTTGTTTAAAGATCCGGCGATCATGTATGTGACCTGGGTATCCAGCGACAATGTTTATAATTCATCCTTTATCGAACGATTACGGTGGGAGCTGGAGCAGGGGCCAGATTCGCTCGGGCTTGTGTTCTCCACTTTCCGCCAGATTGACGCTGCGGGTAACCCGTTGTACGACGAGCAGCATCAACAAGCGTTGATCCGGTACCAAAGTCAGCCGGATCACGAATTGCTGAACGCCAGCATCGTTGGGGTTTCATTTATGTACAAAAGCCAATATGCCCGTCAGATTGGGAGTTATCGGCTACAACCTGTGGAGGATTATGATTATTGGCTGCGGCTGACCGAGACGTGCAGCATGAAATTCATCCCGGAAATCCTGATGGATTACCGGGTGAATTCTGCTTTTAGTGTATCGGCTGGCTTGCACAGCCAGAAGGAGCACCGACGCTGGCGGCACGCATTTCAAATCGCCAAGCATGAGGCGAGAGCGCGCCGGGGGGTCCCGCTTGAGATGACCATTTTAATGCCTGTCATGGACATGACTCAAGCTGAGCCGTTGCTGGATAACCTGCTGGAGCAGCACTACAGCAACTCTGTGGTACGTTTGCTGGATTTAACGCCGGAACAGGGGGCTGCCTCCTTCCTGTCGATGATGCCTGATCCTCGGCTAATGGTAACGCCGAGGCCGCATTATTCTATCAAGGAAGCACTGGTTCAGGCTATTGGTGAAACGACGACCCGCTTTGTTGTATGCTTTGGTGTCAAACCTTATATTGCCGTGACGGATCTGCTATATCTGACGGATTTGTTGCGCCCATTACAGGATACACATGCCTTTTCCTATTATACAGATGACCATTCAACCATCGGTAGCGGCCGAGGAGTGCAGTCCGTTCCGCCGGAATGGAATTACGTGTATTACACCCACAGATTGCATCAGGCCCTGGAGCAGGGCTGTTTTTAGCTGACAGGAGACAGCGCCGGAATTGTGGTCAGCTCCGACTGAAGAACACGATGCTCCTGTACAACATTACCAAACTGGTCCAGTCCAAAGTTAGAGAGCACAACATTGGAAGGAGCAGCGGAGACTACGTTGTATTGAACCTCATAGGCAAGTACCCCTTGTATAAAGAAGGTACGTCGGGCAATGGAGTTTGCAGGTACGTTAATCGATGTCACGTACAAGGGGATCTTGGTATCCGGTACAAGCGAGAAAAAAATTTGGATGGTCACGGTTGCCGCGTTCACCGTGTCCTCGTTGACCAAATTTACAACGACATTGGAGCAGGCAGTACCAAAATCTCTAGTGTTGGTCATATAGCCGGTTGTAAAAGCCAATCGAATCATCCTCTCAAAAAACAGAATATTGGAAAACCCCTGAAGGGATGCTTCTATACTATGAATCTATTGAAAAGAAAGCTTGTATGCTTGTCGGTAGGGTAAGCCAAAAAAGTACATTTTGATATAAATACTTCAGGCACGTCCATTTATATAATGAAGGGAATGCTCGCGATGCCCTTTAATTTTCAGGTTACACCCAGCGGGTTGCCCAAATTTGAGCCCAGTGTCGCCGTTAATTTGTTGAATCCGAATATTGTTGTGGCTGTCGCTGTTGACTTTAGTAGCGGGCCCCCGCTGATTGGACTGTATCGTTCCTTGGACGCTGGGGCGAACTGGACTGATTCTTTACTGCCAATTCCACCGGGATATACAGGAGCCGAGGCAGGAATGGTAGCCTATCTGTTCCCGAATATTTTTATCATATCCGCACATGTGTTTCCGGGAAATGAGAACGGGGCTGTCGTGATCTATCGCTCTACGGACGATGGGGCCACCTTTTCCCCCCCGGTGGTCATTAATCCGGGTTTTGGAGATTACATTAATAATGACTGGACTAATATTACGACGGATAATGCGGGGGCAAGTCCCTATCTCGGGCACGTCTATGTCACGTATAACCGCCAATATAATGTAGATTTTAATGCTCAATCTGCGGCGTTCTACCAGCGTTCCACCGATGGAGGACTAACTTGGGATCGACCGTTATTGCTTTCGAATATCCAATCTTCCACAGAACGACCTGAGCCTGCGGTCGACAAATATGGAAGTGTCTATGTCAGTTGGATTCGTACGGGTCCGCAAACACCGGCTTATTTTATCCGGCGATCCTTCGATGGAGGCGCTACCTTTAGCGGGGATATTCTCGTATCCAACATAACGCTGGTGCCCAATCCTTTGCCCGTCCCCGGTTACAGCTTTAGGATACTGAATATTCCCAGCTTGGCTGCTGACTGCTCGGCTGTGCCGTCCACAACAAATACGTTATATGCCGTTTGGCAGGACTTTGGTCAGGGATACAGCAATATTTTGTTGTCCAAATCAAGCGATTTTGGCGGTACTTGGAGTGCTCCGATCATCGTGACGGACAGCCCGCCTGGCTCGCAAAATTTCTTTCCTGCGATTTCGGTGTCGCCTAAGACGGGACTGGTCGTTGTCGTGTACTATACCAATCGCTTGGACGGCTTTAATCTGGATGTGTTCGCCGCCCAATCGTCAGATGGAGGCAACACCTTTACGAACAGCCGTCTCACGACGACCTCCTTTAATCCGAATGTCGGTGGAGGCGAATCAGAGCTGATCGGCGACTATATTGATGTCGCCATTGTACCGCCGAATAGCTACATTTCCGTCTGGACGGATACGCGCACAGGCAGTTTGACAATTTTTGCAGGTGTACCGGGAGGTGGGGACTGATGCCGAACGTACAGCTTACGCCTAACGGAAGGCTGGCGCAGGAACCGAGTGTAGCTTTCAACCTGCTCGACGGTACCATTGTGTCTGCGGCTATCGATTTTACGACAGGGCCGCCGTTGACGGCGGTATATCGTTCAGGTAACGGCGGTGTCTCCTTTACACAGCAGATTTTACCGCTACCAGCCGGCTATGTAGGGGCGGAATCCCATAGCGTCAGCTACGGTTTTCCCAACTTGTTTGTCATAGCCTGTCACGTATTTACCGCAGACGGCTTGAGCGGTACTATCGCTACCTATGTATCTAGAGACAACGGTAATACATTTGATCCGCCCGTGATTGCCCAGCGGGGGTATGGGACATTTGTCAATAATGTTGAGGTCAGCGTGAAATTTGATACTTCTCAGGTCAGCTCCTATACCGGAAACATCTATTTGTGTTATACGCATCAATACAATCCTGACTTTTTCGGCGGGTCCGTCATGTTTTTCCAGCGCTCACAGGATGGAGGGATCACGTGGGATACACCCGTGGTGCTCACCCCTGGCTCCAATCAGATTACGCGTGGGGAAATCACCGTGAGCATTACAGGGGTGATTTATGTCGGGTACATTGTGACGAATCCGGTTAACCAATATCAGGTCATTGTATCCTTCAATGGGGGGACAGCATTCAGTTCTTCGCTGCCTGTGTCTTCTGTTGTCCCGGTTCCAAGTCCGTTGCCCGTGGCCGGTTTTGGCTTCAATGTGCTGCCGATGGCCAACATTGCGGTGGATCGCTCTACTAGCCCGAATCAGGGAACACTTTATGCGGTCTGGCAGGATAATCGGGCAGGGTATGCGGATGTACTACTCGCCCGGTCGGTGGATGGTGGATTAAGCTGGACTGCACCGCAATCGGTGACAGGAGCCAGTGCCGGGGCACAGCATTTTTTCCCGGCTATTGATGTTTCGCCTGTGACCGGCGTGATTAAGATCGTATATTATACCAATCAAATAACGACCTCTTTATTAGACGTATTTGTGGCCGAATCAGCGAACGGAGGGAATACATTTACAAACCTCAGAATAACAGACAGCTCCTTTAATCCTAACGGGATTAGTCCGGTTCCAGTCGTTACGATCGGTAATTTTATTGATGTAACGATCGTGCCGAATAATGGATTTTTTGCGGTCTGGACAGATGCGTTATCGGGTTTCCAGCAAATTTACGGAAGTAACGGAATGTAGCTCAGCGTACGAGACAGAGGAGGTGAGGCTGTTTTGAAAATTTTGTTGGCTACGTACTGGCCGATTCCTCATTTGGGTGGCGTATGGCCCTTTATGCTGCAAATTAAACGGAGACTGGAGCTACTGGGTCACACGGTAGATTTGATGGGGAACGGACCGGATACACCTAAATACCATATTGTTTTTGAAGATAGGGAGCTACTGAAGGATCAACTGCTGCCCCTGCTGCATACGAAGCTGAATGAATCGGCTGTCCCTGTATTACATCTGGATTCATGGGTGCAGACGGTGGAAAAGGATCGATACTGTATGGAGCTGGCAGCGGCGTATTTCGGGGTTGAGCAGTATGATGTTATTCACACGCAAGATGTTATTGCGACGCGTGCTCTAAGTCGGGTCAAACGTAAGGACAGTGCGTTGGTAGCGAATATTCATGGCTCGCTGGCTCGTGAAGTCATGATGGCTCTGGAGCGGGATCATGAGGAGGGTTACCGTGAGACGCTGATGTGGAAATATTATTGGGCGCTGGAGCACTATGGCGCTCTATCCGCGGATATTACCATTACGTCTACAGAATGGATGAAACAGACGCTCGTGCGTGAGTTCGAAGTGCCTGAGCAGCAGATTGTCACTTTTCAATACGGATTGGATACCGAGCACTTCTGGGAAGTCCACGCCCGGGGAACGGACGTAGTACGACCTGAGGGGAAAAAAGTTATAATTTGTCCTTCACGGCTGGTCTATATCAAAGGGCTGCATTATTTAATAAGCGCTCTTGGCCTACTGAAAGCAAGTCGTACGGATTGGGTTTGCTGGATTGTCGGGGAGGGAGATAAAAGGGAAGAGCTTCAAACACAGGCGAAGGAGCTAGGGCTGGAGGAAGACGTGGTTTTTCTGGGGCATCGTGAAGATGTACCTGCTCTTTTACAACTGGCGGACCTTTTTGTCCATCCGAGCATACAGGACAATCAGCCGTTTTCGGTCATGGAGGCGCAGATTATGGGGCTTCCGGCAGTGGTATCGGATGCGGGCGGACTGCCGGAAATGGTGAAGCATGAACACACCGGACTGGTCTCCCCGGTTGGCGATGTGGAGGCACTGGCAGCTCATTTGCAGCATTTACTGGCTCAGGATGAAGTGCGGATAGCTATGGGAAAACGTGCCAAAGCATGGGGGACCGCGCATTGGTCTCTGGATGTTATGATTGAACGGCTCGTGAATATTTATGGGCAAGCGCTGAATCAAGTACGTTGAGTACGTTGATTCAACAGTTAGGAGGCAGAGCATGACTTTTCCTGTCGTTGGAGACTTGTACAACCGTATTTTTGAAATCCAGCAGTCGCACCCGGATCTGAAGGTCGATTACGCAATATGGAACCGAATTAACACCTCGTTGCCGGAAGATTATAAGCTGCCGGACGTTGACATTTTGGAACGACTGAAACAACCCGCACCATGAGAGCACAGACCCTATAAAAAGGCAGGTCGGGTTTAAAACTCCCACCTGCCTTTAGTTTATTTCAGCTCATTGTCCATCCAGGTTTTTGTCAATCTTCATAAACGGAGCCTCGAATTATGAGCGGCCCTGTAACAACAGCACGACGGTCAGCTGATTGTACGGTCAAGCAGTATACATAAGGCTCTGCCTGTTTTCCCGTTTCCTCATAGCTTAACTCGGCAAATCCCTCCTGATAACAGGAATCCTGCAACCAATCCAGCATAGGTCCCCGCTCATCATTGCGACGCAATCGAATGTCCAACTCCCCGATATCCCAGTTGAGCAGCGGATTTTCCCATGCCAAAGAGACTTCAATGACAATACGTCCTTCAGACTTACTTGCAGGAATGATTAATGTAGAGAGCACGCTCTCCTGCTCGGTGACCTGAAAAGGCAGTGCATATGTGCCTGGCTCAGCTTTATTTTGAACTGAATATTTCAACATACCTTCTTCCTCCTCTGCCCGTTCATTAGGGCGTCACGGTAAAATGACTGGCTGTACGTTTAGCGACAATGTTCCCGTTTTCCAAAAATTCAGCCAGGATAAACAGCGTTTCCGGATTGTAAATACTCGTCACCACTCGCAGGTAAAAAGGATTTTGGGCGGTCTCCATATCCTTGAGTTCTAGCACGGAGCCAGCTTCGGGAGAAGGGCTCAATCGAAGGAGCTGCCGTCGGAAAACGCCACTGTCATTTCCCATTTCCAGCAACACATCGACGGCTCTCTTTTCACGATTGAAAAAGGTCACATGGCAGCTTTCTATATGGGCGCTGTGGTAAGCGAGATGGTGATCGACGGTTAAAAGAAACACGGACATATGATGATGCCTCCTTGAATTCCGTTAGGTTACCAGCCTTAATATGATATGAAAAATAACCGGGATTGGACTGGATAGTTGTACGCCTCTTTGACAAAAAGCGCATTGGTGTCCAACCCTTTTCGCCGTGCTGTGCATGTAATGTAGAGTGGAACATACTACGGCCTGAAGTCCCTTTTCGACTACAGAAGAAGGGTCGCTGAGGGAAGGGGCGTATTAAAAAAGGAGGCACGGCTATGAGACTCGCACAGCTGGCAGGGGAATATGAAGCGGTCTTCAGTCTGGGACAAAACTGTACACCTGCCATTCAATTGGAAAAGAACCGTTTGCGGCCGTTTGCCGGGGTACTGGATTGGATGATGTCTGACACGCTGTCCGATGTGAACCGCTTGCTAGAAAATCGGTTTGCCGGATTTATGGATTTGCCCAATTTAAGTGTCGTTGGTACGAGCCAACTGAATTATATGGTCAGAGATATCGCTTATAATGTGATCTCGGTGCATGATTTTCCACAGGAACGCAATACGTCCTCAGATCTGGTGACCTATCCCGAGTTCAGGGAAAAGATAGACCGTCGTATCGAACGTTTTTTTGCAAAAACACAGATGGCGAAGCGCAGCTTATTCGTCCGTATGCTGGGAACCTATGAAGAAGTAGAGGAACTGGAACGTATTTTGTCAGGCATGGTAGCGAATGAATTTCGTTTGTTGGTGGTGAATTGTTCCGGTGTAACGGAGTTGACGGAGGTGGATTGGCAGCTTCCACATGTATGCGCAGTGGAAATGCCTTTTGCCGATGTATGGAATTACAAGAGTGATCCGCACTGGCGTACTCTTTTTAAAGGGATGACCTTGTCTTCGGAAAGGGGAGGGCGTCGTGCTTGAGCGGTTGCAGGGGGATTATGATGCTGCATTCAGTCTGGGTGGACATTGCTTGCCTTCCATTCAGCTGGATAAAAACGGACTGCGTCCCTATGCGGGTCCGCTGGACTGGATGATTTCCGGTAACTTGTCACAGGTCAGTCGCTTGCTGGACGCCCGTTTTGCCGGTTTTATGGATGTTGAGAGTCTGCGTGTCACGGGGCACGATTACGGCGAGCATAACTTCATGGTCGAGGATGCAAACTATGGGATTACAGCGGCACACCATTTTCCGGTTAGCCAGAATACATCGGAGCAGCTGACTTCCTACCCCGCATTCAAAACGACGCTTGATCGCCGCATCGCACGTCTACTAGATCAATTCACGCTTGCGTCCCGTCTGCTACTGGTTCGTCTCGGGGGCAGTCGGGAGCAAGCGGTGGAACTACATGATGTGTTATTGCAGAGGATTACACACGATTTTCGCTTGTTATACGTGGATTATACAGGGACTGATGGTGTGACGGAGCTGGATTGGGGATTGGAGCGGCTGGTTTCAGTGGAGCTACCGCCTGAGGATATATGGAACGGTCAGGATGAGATGTGGCGTTATATGCTGGAAAATGTCAGGCTGCATGTCTGAGGTGGTGAGATTCCAGAGACACATTATAGATTGTCTTCGGACTGTGCTTGTGCCTGCGCCAAGCTATAGGGAGTCGCATAACATGATGCGAAGGGAAGTCATATGCTTCGGTTCAAAAGGAGGGTGAGCTAGTGAAGGCTTTGGTCACCGGGGGAGCCGGATTTATTGGTTCTCAGCTGGTACGTGCGCTTGCTGATTCGGGCATCAGAGTGCATGTGCTGGATAATCTGACGACCGGGAATATCGCAAATGTGGACCCGCGCGCAGTCATGCATATTGCGGATATTCGCAGCTCTGAAGCTAGGACGCTGCTGATTCGGGAAAGCCCGGATATTGTGTTTCATTTGGCCGCACAGGCGGATGTGCAGCAATCCATTCATCAACCCGATGAGGACGCGGATGTGAATGTACTGGGGACGATTCATATGTTGCAGGCTTGTCATGAAGCGGGTGTGTCAAAATTTATATTTGCGTCCACGTCCGGTGTATATGGAGAGCTACAAAAGCAATGTATACAGGAAGACGATCCCGTGGAGCCGATTTCAGGCTACGGACTGTCCAAGCTGACCGCAGAATCGTATATTCGACTTTTTTATCGGCTGTACGGAATGAACTACACGATTTTGCGTTATGGAAATGTGTATGGTCCCGGTCAGGCTGCGAAGGGAGAGGGTGGTGTAGTCGCTCTCTTTATGGAGCGGCTGAAAAAAGGAAGCCCCTTGCTCATTCACGGCGATGGGACACAAACCCGCGACTTTGTGTACGTCAAGGATGTCGTTCGAGCGAATATGGCGGCTATTCATGCAGCGGATCAACGCACAGTACATGTAAGTACGGGACGAACGACGTCTATC
Organism: Paenibacillus sp. FSL H7-0703; assembly: GCF_038003485.1. Classification (NCBI taxonomy): domain Bacteria; kingdom Bacillati; phylum Bacillota; class Bacilli; order Caryophanales; family Paenibacillaceae; genus Paenibacillus; species Paenibacillus sp. FSL H7-0703. The sequence continues at coordinate 4,523,160 of NZ_JBBOPF010000001.1, forward strand.
AATCGACTGGCCTACGATTTACTAAAGCTGCACGGTTCGTCTGTCCGCCCTGTATATTCACCGGCGCGAGCTGGAGATATTCACCATAGCTGTCTTAGTAACGCAGTCGCCAGACATTGGCTTCGTTGGGAACCGCTATACGGCATTTCTGCTGGTTTACAGGAAACGTATGTGAGTAGTATGGGCTCAGGCAAAGAAGGTATGTGATCAAAAGCGCGCGGATATCAAGAAAGAGACTGAGGAAATACTCAGCCTCTTTTTCATTTGAATAGCAATTAGATGTTCTCGCCAGCCAGCTTCAAGGCTTGATCTAGGACAGCTGCACCGTTTCCTCTACCATAAGCCAACGTGTCAATGACATCTACAGGAATGCTATAGGGAGCAGCAATTTCGGTTACTGCCTTTTTACGCATGCGTACTTGAGGTCCGAGCAAAATAGCAATCACAGAATCTGTAATGACTTCCAGCTCTTCCTTAATGGTGCTTTCGGGGATGGCTTCGATGTTCAGCTCTATGGATCTTGCTGCTGCTTCTTTTTTCATTTTAGAAACCAAAATAGATGTGGACATACCCGCAGCACATGCCAGAATAATTTTTTTCATCGTTGAGCGCCTCCAGAAATTCATTTTTAACTACTTATACTCTTCATCCAGATCAGCAACAAACGAGCGTTCCTTGATAGCAGCTTGATACCAGTAGCCGGATTTCTTCAAATGCCGACTTCGATCATTGTCTAGGTTAATTTCCACCAGTCCGTAGCGATTTTTAAAAGCATTCATGGGAGAAACGTTGTCTGTAAAGGCCCACAGCATATAACCTGTACAGTTGGAGCCCGCTTCTACAGCTTGTAATGTGTAGTATAAATGCTCAGTTATAAAGTCAATACGATAGTCGTCCTGAATAATGTGTTCCTCATTTTTGAAAGCAACTTCATTCTCAATGCCCATACCATTTTCCGCGACAAACCACTCGATATTGTGATATTCGTTCTTGATACGCATTCCCATATCGTAAATGATTTTCGGATAAATCTCCCAGCCCCGTGACTTGTTCATTCTTTTACCCGGAAGATCAAAATGCTCATAGTAGTAAGAGGGGTGAAAGGGGGTGTTTTCATTCCACGCTTTACTCTGCGCTTTGACCCGGTGGGGATAATAGAGATTGATTCCGACGTAGTCAACGGTATTTTTCTTAATCACGGTCAGCTCTTCCGTTGTAGCTTCAAATGTAATATCATGCTTGCCCATGAGATCGAATAATTCTTGTGGGTATTCGCCTTTAATAAGCGGGTCCAGAAATACTCGATTGTAAAATAAATCATACACATGCGCCGCGTATTGGTCATGAGGGGCGCTTGATCGGGCATACGTGACTTCGGGATTCAGAATAACGCCTATTTTAGCCCCGTGCTGACTATAGTTTTTTGCTTTGAAAAGCTGTACACACTTCGCGGTAGCCAGCGTTTTATTATAGTTCCATTGCATCCACTTCCGCGTATTTTGTTCATAGGGATAGCGGAGGGCATCTAGATAGACACGCGTTTGTACAACAATGGGCTCATTAAACGTAAACCAGTGCTTGACCCGATCGCCATACCGTTCAAACACTTTTTCCGCATATTTTACAAACAGTTCCACTACATGCTTGGAGGACCAGCCCTCATATTTGTCCAGCAAATAAGCGGGTACCTCATAGTGTTCCAGACAAATCATCGGCTCGACTCCGCTTGCAATCAGCTCATCAATGACCCGGCCCATATAATCCGCATACGCTTCATCCACCACTACATTCTCATAATCCGTTAAGAAGCGGGACCAATTAATAGAAGTACGATAATGGGTTAGTCCAATCTGCTTCATCAGCGCAATATCCTCGGCATAACGATTATAAAAGTCGGTTGCAACCGCGGGTCCATATCCATTGTGCCAGACATAGCGGTCATTTTTGTACCATTGGTCTAGGTATGAGTCCTGACCTTCTTTTTTACCGCTCCATCCCTCTGTCTGCCAAGCGGAAGCCGCTGCACCCATGATGAAATTCGACGGAATTTGTATCGTATGTTTAGCCATGACATGTTTCTCCTTTTCATTGTATAAAGAATGCGTTTTCAATTATTGATGTATTTCTATAGTAACGCATTATTCAGCCGTTCGCTTGTTGGCAATTTTGACGAACGGGAAATAAATGATAATGGCTACCACAATACAAATGATCTGAGTTACGACGGCGCCAATGCTTCCACCTGTAGACAGGTAGGCATTAATAATAGGCGGAGTAGTCCATGGAACCATGACGACGGCTTTACCTGCAAATCCAAGCAACGTCGAGAAGTAACCAATCGTTCCTGTGATGAGCGGAGTAATAATGAAAGGGATAGCCATCAATGGATTCAACATAATCGGAAGTCCAAAAATGACAGGCTCATTAATGTTAAACAGACCCGGACCCAATGAAAGCTTTGTTATTTCCTTCATATCTTCACGCTTGGAAGCGATCATAATACAAATCAAGAGGGCCAGCGTAATCCCTGAACCACCGATACTCATGTACACGTCCCAGAAAGGCATCGTAATAATGTTCGGAATGGGCAGTCCTTGCTCATAAGCAGTCATGTTGACGGTAATCGCGCCAAGCAGCAGGGGTTCACGAATGGGCTTTACCATTTGGTTCCCGTGAATACCGATCACCCAGAAGATTTGCGCAACCAGCATCAGCACCAGTATACCTGGCAGTCCCTGTACTACGGTCTCCAGAGGTTTTTGCACCACATTATAGACGGCATCGTACAGGTAGAGACCTGTAAACTTATGAAAGAAAAATCCGAGCATTGAGAAGACTGTCACCGTTATGATGGTTGGTATCAATGCAGAAAAAGAAACGGCCACATTGCTGGGAACACTTTCAGGCATTTTGATTTTTAGCTTATCGGACTTGCCCAGCTTACTGTACAGCTCAACGGATAGGATGCTTATGAAAATACCTAAAAACAAGCTCTTGGTATCCGTAAATTGACGGGCTAAGACGTCTGTTACTTTTTGCATGTCACCGTTAACCATCAACTCTATCGTGGTTGGTGTCACAGAGATAAAACAGATTAAAGCAAGCAAACCGGGGAAGAGATTTTTCTCACCGTTAATTTTTCCTAGCTCCAGACCAATCATGAAAATAGCCAGAATGGTAAGGATATTCAAGCTGGCATAGTTAATGCCCGAGAAAATCGGTTTGTACTCAGCCAGGAATGAGAACGGCTTAAAATGCGCAAGACCATTGACCGGGTCCATGACCATATTAGAAATCAATACAGCAAAGGCACCGACAATAATAACAGGCATCAATGTGATAAAAGCTGATTTGATCGCTATAATATATTTAAAATTATTGATTGCATTTGCTACTGATGTGAGGCCATCGACCAGTTTGTCTTTGAATGCCATGGGATAGCGTCCCTCCCTCTACGATTTCGGTACGAATTGATCAATGCGTTCATACAGGTCTACAAACTCTGAGGCCATATCGCGAATGGTGATGGCATTCATCAGATGATCTTGAGCATGTACCATCATGACGGACATCTCTGTTTTTTCACCCGCTGCTTCCTTGCGGATAATTCTGGTTTGAATTTTGTGGGAGGACACCAGTTCTTTTTTTGCTGTGGCTAATTCATCTTTGGCTTCCCGGAATTTCCCCGCCTTTGCAAGCTCAATCGCCTCCATGGCCGAGCTGCGTGCATTCCCTGCGTATAATATAATTTGGAATACAATCTCTGTATCATCCATGTCCTCCATGTTCACGTCGTGCTCTGTAGATTCATCATGATTCACGTGATCCTCTCTCCTTTCAATCATCCTCGTCGTATGGCTATTATAATTTGGAATCGCTTTCAATATAACGCACATTATTTCCTCTTCTTAACGGAAATAAATCGTTCTTTCTAGTTGAAGTCTTATCATTAAATATAAAAAGAGAGAAACCCCAGCCCTGTAGGCTTTAGATTTCTCCTTTGTTCACATACTCCTTGTGTTCAACAATTTTTATGCAACACTTCTATGAATTCTGTATATGACTTGCAGCGAATAAGCTGCTGGACGAGCTGTTCATTATTTAAAATTTCAAGCAAAATATGATACATAGTCTGTAAATCTTCTGATTTGGTGCGCTGTATACAGAGCATACAAATAAACTGTACCGGCTTGCCATCCCAGTCGATAGCTTTTTGTAATGTGCAGATGGCCCAAAACGTAGAATCTGCGAAAGGTTCCATCGGATGCGGGATCGCGACCAAGTTGCCAAATGAAGTGGGGGAAACGGCTTCACGCTCTATTACAGATTGCAGCAGGGGGCCTTTTACAAGATCTGCTTCGTGTATTTTTTCGGCTATAAATTCAAGCACTTGGAGCTTGTTCTCAAACTTCTGCTGAAGAAAGACCAATTTTTTTCGTACATACTGCACAGCAGGAAGTCTGGCCTCAGAAATGGCTTGCTCAATTTTAGTAATATCGGAACCGCCTAAAAATGTATTCACATGGATCATGGGGATAGAAAGTGGTTCTGAAATGGGGATCGTGCTAATGACAAAGTCCAATGTATCCAACGACATTTGTTTCAGCTTATAAAATTCAGTGGTTCCTACGATATCCAACCTGGAACCGAAGACCGATTGAAGCTTATAATACAGCAGCTTAGCGCTGCCGAGTCCAGAAGCACATACGATCATACATCTTTTGGGCGCGTCCTCCATTTTCTTTCTTTCCATCGCGACTCCGATATGAATGGCTAAATACCCAATTTCATTTTCCTCGATGTGTATATGAAGCCGCTGCTTGATGACTTCCGCAGCAATGATACCTGCTTCAAAGGCAAGCGGGTAATTGGCTTTGATTTCATCCAGCATAGGATTACGCAAATTCATTCCGTATTGATAACGGTTGATCACCGGTTTGAGGTGAAGGCAAAATGCAATTAGCAATTCTTGATCGTTATGAATGTTCATCTTCAACTGCTGATCAATTTGGTCTAGTATTTCGATAGTCAGTTCGTAGATATCTTTATCAATGATCTTTTTAATCTCCACCTCATCCATACGGGCACTAACGACGGTCCTTACACCCAACAGGTGAACAGCAATGTACGCAACTTCAACAAGTGGAAAGGAGTGCTTCATGATTTGTTCCAAGGCGGATACGATCTCAGTCGCCACCCTAAACTCTTTCTGCGCTTCAATTTTTTTCATCTCTTGCGGATAATACGACACATACCTTTCTTCGCGAATACGCTTACATGCTATAGCGATATGAATGACCAGATTGTTCAGGGCAATGTCCGACAACTGAATATCATGGATCTCAATACGATACAGAATCACTTCTCTTATGAATTCCATCTCTTCGTTAGAGATCAGAAGAGGGGGGGACACCTGCTGCTCGCCTATTTCATCTAACCTGTTAAATATATAGTCGGAAATGCAATAACGCAGCTTGGCCTCATTACCTTTGACTCGAATACCATGATAGGGTCTATTCTCCAGAGATAGTCCGTAAGTTGCCAGTAACTTGCGCAGTTCTTTGAGGTCATTCTGTAAAGTAGATCGACTAACATACAGGATCTCGGCTAAATCATCAAGTTTGACATATGCATTGGTAAGCAATAGCTTTTTCATTAAAAAACGGTTTCTAGCTTCAGAAGAACTCGCTAATGGATAGAGCACATTATGATCATAATCCTTTAATTGCTTCAGTAGATGATGAAATGCTTGTTCGTCCCGAACCTCTAACTTGTATCCTGTTCCTTTAAGGGGCTTAACTGCTGCTCCATGCTTTGACAACAGAGCACCCAATTCCTTTAAATCCGTTCGTATCGTTCGAGAAGATACCTTCAATGCATTTGCCAAGTGTTCTCCTTTGACCATCTGTTCTGCAACCAATATACGAAGAATATCAAAAATACGCACAACGAGCCCCCTTTCTTAGCTGTTCTGATGAACAGTATACAACGGTTAGAGCGTAACCAAAAGAAGGATTAACAGCAGCGTGAATGCTAGATGACCTTGACACACTAACAGATTCGGGGATATAGTGGATACAATAAGTCTTTGATTGAGGTGTAGTTATGAAATTTACAAAAGCAACGAATTATGCTCTGCACACTATGCTCATGCTCGTTACTGATTCGTCGGTGAAGCCGGTAGGTGTTCAGCAACTGGCTGAATCCCAAAATGTTTCACCAACTTATCTTTCGAAAATTTTGACAAGGCTTGTGAAGGCTGGGATGATCGAATCGGTTTCTGGAGCCAATGGAGGCTATCGACTATCTCGTCATAAAGAGGACATTACCTTTTTGGATATTATCCATGCCATTGAAGGAACCAATTCTTTGTTTGAATGTGATTTTGTCCACGGCTCCGAGTGCCTGATTCAAGCTGTAATGAGGGAAGCAGAGGAGAAAATGGAACGACATCTTAAAAATACGAAATTGTCCGATTTGGCGCAAAAGCAAACGCAAGTTTCAAAGTAAGCGACTTTATATAGAAAGAGGGTGGTTGCCAGTTATGTATAGAGTTTTTTTTGTTTTATCATAGATATAAAGAATCTTTAATATCTTTTAAAAGGAGTTGGGTGTTATGCTGTACGATTGCGCTATTATTGGCGGAGGGCCCGCCGGATTGAATGCAGCCCTCGTGCTTGGCAGGGCCAGAAGAAGTGTGGCTTTGATTGATAATAATCGGCCCAGAAATGCGGTTACGCATGCGTCGCACGGCTTTATTACGAGAGACGGCGTAACGCCGGCCGAGTTCCGCCGTGTAGCTTATGAGGAAGTGTTGCGTTATCCGTCTGTCCATCATCTGCAAACCGAGGTTGTTTCGATTACGAAAAACGAATCTGGATTTGAGGTACTTGATTCGTCAGGCCATCGCGTTCAAGCGCGGAAATTGATATTGGCGACGGGCGTAAAGGAGATATTCCCCGAGATTGAAGGTTTTTATCCGTTATACGGGAAAAGTTTATTTAATTGCCCTTATTGCGACGGCTGGGAGTTGCGGGATCAACCGCTTGTCCTCGTCTCTGAATCGGCAGCTATATTTCATACAGCCAAACTACTCCTTAACTGGAGTAAGGATTTGATCGTCTGTACGAATGGTCAGGCATCCCTGTCGGACGAGCAAAAAGAACGGCTCTATTCTAAAGGAATCATCGTAATGGAGCAACCTGTTGCGGCGTTCATCGGGCACAATGGAAAGTTGGAGCATGTGCGCTTTACGGATGGCACTCAAGTCCCGAGGGTCGGCGGCTTTGTGTCTCCCCAGTTTGTACAAAGTGCACCGTTTGGAGAACGTTTGGGCTGTGAAAGAACGGAGTCGGGTGGGATCAAGACGGATGAAGCGGGGAGAACCTCCATACCTGGTGTATATGCTGCCGGGGATTCATCGTACTTCATGCCTTCCCAGTTGATTTTTGCCGCGGCCGACGGCAGTCGAACTGCTGCGAGCGTAAATATGGATTTGACAGAGGAAGATTTCAACGAATGACGATAAATTGAAAATGTCCAATATGGAGTCCGAAAATAGAAAAGGCCGCCAACATGGCGGCTTTATTCTAAAATCATAGAGAGAGCAAGCAATAATAAACCAATGATCATAGGTCATTTCAAGGCTACACAAGATCTTCTTTCAATAACCTCTGTATTCACAATAACCTGGGTATGATGCCCCTGATGATTGTTAAGCCTCTCCATAAGCAAGTTTACAGCAGTTTGGGCCAAAATATCCTTTTTCACATGAATGGTTGTGAGTTCCGGGCTAATCACCTTGGCTTCATGTATATTATCAAATCCCATGACGGAAATTTGCTCAGGCACTCGAATGTTCATTTCTTGAAACGTTTTAATGGCACTGATCGCCATATAATCATTTTCACAAAATAGGGCCGAAGGTAGCTCATTCAGTTCATGAATAGCTGTTTTAAATGCGTCCTGTGACATCACAAGCATGGGATGCATATCAAATGTAAGCCCATTTTCTATGGAAAGATTGTGCTCCTCTAAAGCCGCAATAAACCCTTCCTTTCGTTTTGTAAAGTTAAGAATCCTCGTACTGGATTGTACGTATCCTATCTTTCTGTGTCCTGACTGAATTAAATATTGGCCTGCCTGATACCCACCAAGATAGTTGTTAATAGATACGAAACTGGCATCGACGTGTTCAAAGCAAGTATCCAGAATCACAATATTGGAATGAATGGATTGTATGGAATGAATAATCTCAGAAGTTAAATTGGTACCGAGCAGAAGTATGCCTGAAGAAGGCTGATCTTTTTCCAAAGCAGATAATTCTTCTTCGAGGCTATGGCTATCAAAAGACGAAAAAATCAAGGTGTTTCCATGTTCTCTCACCTGATTGGTAATATGATGAATTAACTCATTGAAAAATGGAAGTGAATCATAATGTTCTGTTACGATGTCTGTATTTTTACAGGCCACAAAGCGTATCACATGATGATTTTTAATAACTTCCTTGCTTGTCTTCATGGTGCGTGGTTTATATCCATGCTCTTGGGCTATTTTTAGAATTTGCTCCTTGGTTTCTTCACTCACTCCGGGTTTGTTATTAAAAGCAAGAGAGACAGCAGATTTCGAAACACCTGCAAGCCTTGCAATATCATCAATTTTCAATGTGGAACCCCCTATTGAACTAAACTACATAAATTATATCATTACTCTGCAAGAAAGTTTAGCTCATAAACTAAACTAAACTAAATAACTAAAAATAAAAATTTGTTGACCATTTATGATTTTTAGTGTTAATATTCAAGTGTAAAGCGCTTTAATTTAGTTTATTTTGCGAAATAATCATATAAATTTAGTTATTTATTTAGTTTTGTTTAGGTGATTTTGGGAATACAGCAAGAGAGGAACGGTGATTCATTTGAGTTTAAACATGGCTGAAAATCAAAGAAGTTTTACAAAAGAGGAAAAACCGTTTTTTTATTTGGCAGATACGGTTTGGAGTGTATTTACCAACGCTACGATAGAAGAGTGGAGCGATTATCTTGACTATCGGAAGATGCAAGGTTTCAATGTGTTGCAAATCAACATGCTCCGACAATGGGACGCAAGTGAATCGGATCTGAACCTACAGCCGTTTGCATTACTGGAAAATGGGGATTTTGACTACCATACATTAAACGAAGCTTATTTTGACCGGGCAGAAATCATGTTGAAAATGGCTGTAGAGCGTGGATTTGTTCCGGCCCTGGTTCTATTGTGGTGTAACTATGTGCCGGATACATGGGCTGAAATGTTCCAAAAGGGTAATAAAATGCCGTTTGAATGCGTTGAACCCTATGTAACGTACGTCGTAAACCGTTTTTCTCCATTTGATCCTATTTTTCTGATCAGCGGGGATAGTGATTTTCCGACCGAACGTGCCAATTCCTATTACTTAAAAGCACTGGAAATTGTACAACAATTAAGCCCTGCAAGCTTAACTACGCTGCATATTCAAGGAAGATTGAGAGAAATTCCTCCAGCCTTTGAGAAACACCAGGGTCTTGGATTTTATATGTATCAATCAGGACATAATTCCGAGTTTCAGCATGTGGGCCATGAGATTGCTCAACATTTCTACCATAAGCCGGATATACGGCCTGTCATTAATGGAGAGCCATGTTATGAACAAATTAGTTATAGCCGCAATGTGTATGGCAGATACACAGCACTGGATGCCAGAAAAGTAGCATGGCAAAGCCTCCTTGCAGGCGGGGGTGCGGGCATTACCTACGGGGCGCACGGGATTTGGAGCTGGCACAAAAAAGGAAAGAAATTCGGCATTGTAGAAGGGGAAGGATTCGATAGTCCCTATGATTGGAGAACAGCATTGCGATTTGAGGGCGCATGGGATTATTCCTTTATTAAATATTTGTTTGAAATGTATAACCTGATTGGCGTAAAGCCGTTGGATATTGTTTTAAACAAGACAGAGGAAATCAGAGCTGCGGGGAACGAGAATTCCATGATCTTGTATGTCCCATTTAACACGAAGGTACGACTAAGTATCAACGTGCAGGATTACAAGTTTACAACGATTGATTTAGCCGGGAAGCGGTTTGCCCAAACCGACGTGTCCGTCCAAAAGGATCAATCGGTGCTAGACATGCACAGCTTTGAAAGTGATGTTGTCATCATCGGAACAAAATAAAAACAGAGAAGAACGTGGATGGAGTGAAGCAACATGTGGAAAATCGGCGTTATTGGAACGGGATATTGGTCGGAAAAACATATAAAAGCATGGCAGTTTATCTCGGATGCAGAAATCACAGGATTTTGTGATCGAAATAAAGGCTTACTTTTTGAAAAAGCAGCTCAATTCCATATCCCTACTGAATATTGTTATACCAGCCTGGAGGAGATGCTAAGCGAAGCGGATATTGATGTCGTGGACATTATTACACCTCCTGAGACACATCTGGAACTGGTTCGACTGGCGGCCACAGCCGGAAAACATATTATGTGCCAAAAACCTTTTGCACGTTCTGTGGAGGAAGCCGAGCAGATGGTAAGTATTGCTGAAGCCGCAGGAGTCAGACTAATGGTGACCGAAAATTGGCGTTGGCTTGAACCTTTTCAAATTATTAAAAAATTGCTGGCAGAGAATATCGTTGGGAATATGAATGTTATACGTTATACGCATACCGATTTTTATTCGCCGAGGTTTGCTCCGGAAAAAGAGCTGCCGCAGCCATTTTTCAGAGATATGCCCAAGCTCTTGTTTTATGAAATGGGAGTTCATTGGCTGGATACTTGGCGTTTCTTATTCGGTGAACCTCAGCGTTTATATGCGGAAACCAAGCGGGTCAGCCCATACACACAGGGAGAAGACACGGGCATTATTATGTTAGGTTATGAACATTATTTTGGTCTTATGGACATGAGCTGGGCGACTCGTAGGGAACTGAATGGGCAGCTTCCAGAGCAGGTCCTTCCCGATCATAAAGAACAGCTGGTGATTGAAGGCGATGAGGCCACCCTAAAACTGTATAACACAGGTGAATTATGTCTCATTAATAATCAGGGAGTCGAAAAAGTATTGGTTGAAAAGACTGAATTAAACTATGAGGAAAGCCATAAAAAGCTACAGGCTCATTTTATAGATTGTCTCAACACAGGAAAAGAATTTCAAACGAGTGGTCACGACAATATCAAGACCCTTCAGCTTGTATTCGACACCTATGACAGCGCAGAAAATCATAAAGTTCATGTGTATTAAGAGGCAACAGGATGTCCATTAACGATATTGTGATGTATGTTATTGCTCTTTTTTTAGTGCTGGGTGCATTGGATCAATGTTTGGGAAATCGCTGGGGGTTGGGACAAGCCTTCAACAATGGGCTCATGACCATGGGTTCTCTTGCTCTGGTCATGATAGGAATTGTTTCCTTGGCTCCTGTGCTCGCCTCATGGTTGATTCCTATTGTTTCACCATTATATGTGGCAATGGGTGCCGATCCGGCATCCTTTGCCAATACGATATTGGCGGTAGATATGGGAGGATACGCGCTTGCGGCAGAAATGGCGCACAGCCAGCAAGCGGGTTTATTTTCCTGGGTTTTTCTAGGGACCATGTTTGGCCCAACGCTCGTATTTACGATTCCGGTTGCCCTCGGCATTTTGGAAAAAAAGGATCATCCATATTTTGCAAAAGGAATCTTAATCGGTATCAGTACAATTCCCGTTGGTTGTTTCATAGGGGGAATAACCGCTGGTTTTGACGTGATAATGATTTTAAAAAATCTGATTATTCCCATGCTTCTTTCAATAATCATTATGCTGGGTTTACGTCTATTTACGGAGCTTACGATCCGATTGTTCAAGTGGTTTGGTAACGGCATTAGGCTTCTATCCCTTGTCGGTTTGGCAGCGATTGGGGTCGAAACCTTAACTGGATTTGTTATTATTCCCAATATGGCTCCGTTGTCTGTCGGTGTGCAAACGGTTGGAACGATTGCTATTGTATTGGCTGGTGCGTTTCCGTTGGTTGCTTGGATTACAAAAATATTTAAAAATCCGCTTCAACGGGCAGGACGTTTGCTAAACATAGATCCATCGGCTACTGCAGGTCTGGTAGCTAGTCTTGCTCATAATATTCCTACGTTCACTTTAGTCAAAGAGATGGAGCCCAGAGGCAAAGTGATCAGTATTGCTTTTGCTGTCAGTGGATCTTTCGTTCTGGGGGGACATCTTGGCTTTGTAGCAGGAATGGACAAGAATATGGTGATTGCCATGATCGTGGGTAAACTTGCAGGCGGGATCAGTGCCGTAATTGTCGCAGTTATTGCACATCCGACTACTACGAATAGAAAAATAGAAAGCGCATCCAAGAAGGAGTGAACATGATGGATCATAAAAAAACAGCCAAAGAAGTATGGAGTGCCGTGGGCGGAAATGAAAATGTGAACAGTGTCATTCACTGTGTCACTCGATTGAGATTCAAGTTGAAGGATAATCAATTACCAGATAAAGAAAAGATCAAGCAGATTGACGGTGTCATTACCGTCGTGGAAAGTGGTGGCCAATTTCAGGTGGTGATCGGGAATGAGGTTCCCAAAGTTTATGAAGCTCTTCTGGATACAATGGGAGTAAAGCATGGAGATCAGATGGTTGAAGAGGATCAAAAGAATGAAAAAGCGAGTCTATTCAGCCGATTTGTCGATGTAATTTCAGGTGTGTTTATGCCCGTTGTGGGTGTGCTCGCTGCTGTGGGGATTCTAAAAGGACTATTGGCCTTATGCACATCCCTGGGCTGGATGACTGATCAGATGGGCACGTATAAAATTTTATATGCGACAGCAGACGCAATGTTTTATTTCTTTCCGGTTATTCTAGGGTTTTCGGCAGGTAAAAAATTTGGAGGAAACCCGTATCTGTCTGCCGTTTTGGGAGCAGCGATGGTGTACCCGACCATTACTTCCGCCTTTACGGATAAAACGGCGCTGTCCTTTTTGACCATACCTGTCGTTCTGATTAATTATACTTCTTCTGTTATACCTATCATTATTGGAGCGTTCTTGGCAGCAAAGGTCGAAAAAATGATAAGTAAGTTTGCACCTGCCTCCATTAAAATGTTCATGGTGCCTTTTCTGACCTTGCTCATCATATCACCGCTTGTTTTTCTGGTTGTCGGACCGATAGCAACTATAATCAGCGATGGGTTAGCCAAAGGCTCTATGTGGATTTACCAGTTAAGTCCGGCTGTAGCTGGCCTCGTTCTGGCCGGATTCTGGCAGGGCATTATTATCTTCGGTCTGCATTGGGCGTTCATTCCAATTCTCCTGAATAATGTAGTTACGAACGGTTTTGATCCGATTAACGGTATGCTTTTCTGTACGACTTTTGCGCAAACAGGTGCGGCATTTGCCATCGCTTTGAAATCACGGGACCCTAAATTAAAACCTATCGCCACTTCTGCCACAATTGCGGGTTTGATGGGGGTTACTGAACCAGCTATTTACGGGGTTACTTTACCCGCCAAAAAACCATTTATTTTAGCCTCGATCGCTGGAGGTATAGGAGGAGCTGCTGCAGGCTTACTCGGCTCAACGGCATATGGATTTGCTTCAGGCGGCATTTTTGGTATACCTCTATTCATTAATCCAAAAGGCATGGATGCAGGTTTCATCGGCTTTATTATATCTTTGGTTGTAGCTTTTGTAGTCGCATTTATTTTGACCTATCTTTTCGGTTATAAAAATGCAAAACCTGCGTCTGAGATTAAAATTGCAGATGAAAACAAAGAAGAAGAAAAAGCGGTATTCAGTCCTCTACACGGTGAATTGATTCCTTTAACTGCAGTAAAAGATGAAGCTTTTTCCAGCGGTGCGATGGGCCAGGGGGCCGCAATTATTCCGAAAGAAGGAGTAGCCTATGCGCCATTTAACGGAACTGTTGTTACCGTTTTCAAAACCAAGCATGCCATCGGGCTTATTTCTGAGGATGGAGTTGAACTGCTCATTCACATTGGGATTAATACGGTCAGCTTGAAAGGAAAACATTTCACTTCCTTTGTGTCTGAAGGGGATACGATTCAAAAAGGGGACAAGCTGGTTGAATTCGATCCCAAAGCTATAGAGGATGAAGGATATGATATTACCACATCCGTCATTGTAACCAATACAGCCGTGTACACGGATATTTTAGTTGAAGATCCCAAGGATATTCATGCAGGAGACCGCTTACTAAAGATTAGATAGATTCCAATATTCCATAATAAAAAGGCAAGTAAAAGCTGACGATGACCCGTATATAAAAAGGGTTGTCGTCAGCTGTTTTTTAGTTACCTCACACCCAGCGTGTTCATCATCTGCCTGAAGGAGCGCACATATTTATCCGGTGCCAACAGACTAACGATTCGCTCCAGCCCTTTCCTGCGGATAGATTCGCGTTGAGGTACGTTGTTCATCAGGTCTAGTCCTTGCAATATCGCCTGTAAGATGTCTCCCTGCTGATAAAATTTACCAGTTTCGTTGTGGTCAATGAATGCCCGTACTCCGTCTGAATCAGAGCTTAATACGGGGCAACGACAGGCCATCGCCTCAGCTACCGCATAGCCAAATCCCTCCACCAGCGAAGTCGACAGCAGGTAGCCACCTGAGTCGCCAATCATGGAATAATACAGAGGCATTTTGGCATGAGGCACGCTTTGAAAACGCTCGATTACTGAGGACATGCCGAGCTGAGTAAGCATTTTTTCGAATTGTATTTTATCCTCTGGCTGTGACAATGTGTCATCATAAAACATCCAAATCCGAAGATCCGCACGATTTTGTAGCATCCAGTAAGAAATGTCGATAAAATGCCTCCAATTCTTATTGGGCTCCAGCCGCCCAACCCATGCAATAACCGGATTGGTCGGAGGAGTGTTAGGTACATAATTAAATACGCTGGTATCCAGTACGTTGGGAAATACATAACGATTAAGCCATGGACACGTGTTGGTAAATAGCTGCACCAGATGAGTTGTATTGGGCAAGAGCACCGCGTTGGCATATCTTTGAAGATACGGAACAGCATCCGCGACCACCCAAGCAGCCTCTTCGTGAGAACCAAAGCCCTGCGATTCATAGATTAATATCCCCTGATAGCCCAACATTCGCAGTCTGGCGAGCATAGGATAATCCGATGAGACGATAATTGCATCATAGCGATTAGTAATTACCAGCATTCGAATTTCTTCTTCAGATGAAGTCATGAACACAGGAATATCGCCGTTCAGGTTTTGCATCCCCGTACCCTGCTGATAATAGAGAAGATGACATTCAATCCCGTCCTGCATGAGCACTTTACAGCGTTGGCGGTTCAAGGTTTCCACGCCGCCGCTCGGTATATAAAAAGTAAATAGAACTTTGATCTCAATAACCTCCTTTGCCAATCACAAGCTCCTATACCAAGTTATTCAACCTACAGGACGGGGTGTGGGTTCCTATGGAAGCCTGGATTGAATTAGCGCATAATTATGGCTAAGGCGAGAATCGTCCGGGGCGTGCTCTGTTGCTTCTCTCGCAAATTCACAAGCTTTGTGTAAAAGGCCTAACTCGTAGCAAGCGAGGGCACCAAGATCATACAGTGTGGCGTCCCAGCAAAAATCTTCTTGCATGTACGTATCGGGTCGTGTTGAAATACGCAACGCTTCTTCAACCATATGATAGACGGCGGACCAGTTCCGTGTATGATAGGCCAGCTGAGCCATTTCCGTGTAAGGTTCACGTAAATACGGCGCTTCCGCAATAGCCCGGTATAACCAACGTGTTGCCTCCTGCCATTGTTCACTTGCTTTATAGGCTCTAGAAATAAAGCGCATCGAAGCGCTGCGTTCATCTGCCCAGCGTGCCTGCGGCATGGCAAGATGTTGTTGCAGTGTAGTAATGCACTCATCCCAGCGGCCATGATACATATATTCTCGCCCCAAGTAATGCATGTTGCGGTCATCCTCGGGAAACTCGCGCACAGACTGCTCCAGCAGCGGAAGGTATTGGCTGCGGGATTTGTGCGGATCGGGATCATGATACAAGCGGAGCTGATCGGATCGAATGCTGCGTTCTTCACCCTCCCCGATATATTCAAGCACCTCGTGAACCGGGCGTACCCAGCGGTAACCGTGACGAGTGTGTATTTTTTCTTTCCAGAACCATGTATAAACGGTATCTTGCCCAGGCTGTCCATGCGTAAAGGCATATAGCATCCGGGTAGTTCCTTCCTTCCAGTTCCGTTCCAGCCGCGACCGCCAACCTTCCTCCCAGACTTCGTCCAGATCCGTACAGACACAAATATCTATATCGTCAGGGACCAGCCGTAGGGACTCATTGCGAGCCTTGTCAAAACGCCAAGGAGTTACCTCGATACGATGCACCTCTGCACCCGCTTCGCGTAGCAGGGAAACAGTATCGTCTGTAGAGCCGGTGTCCGCTACAATGACAACATCGGCTTCACGCATGGTGTGCATCCAGCGTTTGGCGAATCGGGCTTCATTTTTGCTAATGGCATAGACAGCTATCTTGTACCGATTCGATTGTTGCATTCCGCTTGCTCCTCCTTTGACTTACTTAAAGATTGAGGGGTGAGTATGGGAGACATCTCTATTGGGGAGGATTCAGGATTGAGCTGAAAAATTGCCGATTATGCAGGACATGCGGGTCGTTGGGAACGTACATTGCAGCTTGTTCGTTGTGCCAATTCGCACGTGTGTAATCCTTCATCCGAAAATGGCAAATGCATAGCTGGATATGAGGAAACCACGTTTGGTACGCGTCCTGTACCGGGCCCATCGTGTCGGGAGGATTCAGAGTGGTAGCCATGTCGTACCAATAAATAGCTTTGGAGATCTCATTTTTATGCAAAAAATAATGACCTATCCGACAGCATAGATCTGCCCTGGGCGTATCGAAGGTCAAACTATGGAGAGCCGCGGTAATACTTTGCTCCAGCTTGCCAAGTTGTTGCAGACAGTCGGCCATTTTGCTACATGCACTAATCGCATCCTCTACCCAGCACTGTCCGGTATCTAGAAAATTCTGGTAAGCCTGCACGGCCTGCTCATATCTTTCATTATCTCTTAACTCGTTAGCGTAATAGTAGAGGTCACGAGGAGAGAAGGCATGACCTTGGGCGAGCAACTTCTCATAAATTCGCAGATTTCTTCCTGGAGAGACCGTATGTGTTCTGGTATGAGTTATGGCGATATCGGCATGTTGAATATTCCCGTCTACGGCGAGGTACTCATGCACGGCTCCGTGCCAACGGAATCCGGCTGACCTTCTGATCAAGCGGTTTCGGCGAAAATGTAGGGTGACATTGCCATGATCATCAAAGCCATAATGATAATTCATAGACACGGAATCGACGGTTGGTACGGCTAAGGAATCAAGGGTTTGCTTCAGCTCAAGCAGCTTGACGGCATCCTGCTCCTTCAAAATATCATCGGCATCAAGCCAGAGAATGTACTCCTGCGTAGCTTGCTCAAACGAGTAGTTACGTGCAAGGGCAAAATGATCTACCCATTCAAATGGAAAAATTCGATCCGTAAAGTTGCGACATATGTCAATGGTCCGATCCTGTGAACCTGTGTCCACGATGTTGATTTCATCCACAATAGGATGGACCGATTCCAGGCAACGGCCAATCGTATTTTGGTCATTTTTGACGATCATGCACAGGCTGATACTGATCAATTGAGCATCACTCCTTTGGGAACCATCTAAGGGTTCAGGTCAAACATAAAGTTGGATTTAAAAGAGGTCTGATTTATAGAAGCCCTGCCACAATCGCGGCAGGGCAAGGATAACAAAGCTTTTAACATGCTGTGCGGCTTTGTCGATAAGGTATGGTACATCGCTTAAACATGATGTGGTAGAAAAGGAGGTTAGAGTCCGGTAGGCCCCGTAGGTCCAGTCGGCCCCGTAGGTCCGGTAGGTCCAATCGGTCCTTGTGGACCAGTGTCTCCTGTTGGCCCAATCGGGCCAGTAAATCCAAACGGTCCGGTAGGTCCAGTCGGCCCTGTAGGTCCCGTGTCGCCCGTAGGTCCGACAGGTCCAGTAGCGCCTGTGTCGCCGATAGGCCCGATAGGCCCGATAGGTCCAGCAGGTCCTGTATCACCCGTGGCACCCGTAGGCCCGACAGGTCCGGTAGCACCTGTGTCCCCCGTGGCACCCGTAGGCCCGACAGGTCCGGTAAATCCAAGGCCGAATGGTCCAGTAGGTCCAGTCGGCCCTGTAGGCCCGGTATCACCCGTAGGCCCGATAGGTCCGGTAACGCCTGTGTCCCCCGTGGCACCCGTAGGTCCGACAGGTCCGGTAACACCTGTGTCGCCCGTGGCACCCGTAGGCCCGACAGGCCCGGTAGCGCCTATGTCACCTGTGGCACCCGTAGGTCCGACAGGTCCGGTAACGCCAGTGTCGCCCGTAGCGCCTGTGGCACCCGCAGGCCCCGTAGCACCTGTAGCGCCACTAGCGCCTGTAGCACCAGTTGGGCCGGCAGGTCCGGCTGGACCCACAGCTCCAGCTGCACTTGCTTTAACAAGAGCAATGGAATCAATAGCTACATCAGCGGTGTTAGCCATGGCATTTTTACTAATAATCAAAAAGGCATAGGCTGCGTTGGCTGGTACAGGAGCTGTTACTTCGTATAGGCTTTGCCATGTCCCATTCACAGCGTCTGGCAATGTACCTGCACTCAAATAGGTAGTCAGCCCCGTGCCAAGGAAGCCAAAGGTTGCGTCATAGTAATACAGAAAAATGTTAACTTGAGGACTGGACAGACTTCCTATTTTTGCAGCTGAAAGGCTTAACGTATAACTTTCGCCTGGTGCAGCAAAAACGACCTGGGAAAGAGATGCATCTACTGCGCCTCCTGCCAGGATCGCACTATAAAAGTTTGTCTTTTTTACAGATAAGTTAGTGACAGTCACATTGACAGAGCTCCAAAAAAGGGTTGATCCGATCTCGAAGTCGCCGTTAGAAACTAGATTGGTAAACAATACACTCATCGCTTTTATACACTCCCTTCACACGTTGTAATGATAGTAGATGCGAATCCATACCTTAGCGAACCGTACAAGTTTCTGAGGGTATATGTGTAATTTTGTGTTCACATTTCAGACACATTATTTTAAGCTTCTATTTAAGTGACGTTAAGCTGGAGTTATATGTGGGGGATTATTATTAGAATTTAAAAGTGTAGCATAAGGTGCGGGAAGACCGCTCCGCGAAGGCTTTGGGCTTCCGATCGCTGTTGCCGTGGGATTTTTCTGTGATTAAATAAGACATGTAAAGGTAAAAATCCGAAGGCAAAGGCGAACGCTGACGCTTCTCCAGCTCCAAATCCTCCGCTCCGCTACCCGCTACTGATGCAACATTTTAGGTGGAGGGAAGTAGGAGGAGGCCGCTTCGCGAAGGCTTTGGTCTTCCGAACTTATCGCTATGGAATTCTTTTGATATGTGTGTGTAGTTCGAAATGATCTGTCAATACGATAAGGGAAAGGGTGGGACATGTGCTCAAAGTGCAGCAGGTGAGCAAGTGGTATGAGGGCAACCGGGGTGTACATAAGCTGGATTTTGAAATGCAGCGCGGTGAAATTGTTGGTTTCCTCGGGCCGAATGGTGCGGGTAAAACGACGACGATGCGCATGATTACAGGGTATCTTCAACCCAACGAGGGAGTGATTACGATTGATGGTATCCCGATTCAGGATAAGGGTAGACAGGCCCGTTCCAAAATCGGTTATCTGCCGGAGACTCCCCCTTTGTATGAGGATATGTCCGTAAGATCCTATTTGAAGTTTGTAGCTAGTATTCGGGACGTGCCTGCGAGAGAGCAGAAGCTGCGTATTTCGGAGATGATTTCCAGGCTAGGACTGAATGGGCGGGAAAAACAATTAGTCCGCAGTTTGTCCAAAGGGTATAAACAGCGCTTGGGACTGGCAGGTGCGATTATTCATAACCCGGATTTACTGGTGTTGGATGAACCGACCTCGGGTTTGGACCCCAATCAGATTTTGGAGATTCGTCAGCTCATTCAGGAGATTGGCGAAAATCATACGGTATTGCTTAGCACGCATATATTGCCTGAGGTGGATGCGTTATGCAATCGTGTTCTCATCATCCATGAAGGGAAACTGGTCATGGATGGGCGCCCTGACGCGCTCGGCGGTTCGATGGAAGATGGATTCAAGGTGAAGGTAGAGGTCAGAGGGAAGCGTGAGCAGGTGTTGGATGTCCTTCGTACTTGGGGAAAAGTAGAGGTTGAATCTATGACGACCACGCTGCCTCCAGCGAACACGAAGCTGACCGCCGCAGAGCCAGATATGACCGGATTGCTACTCACAGGAGCCTCCGGTGAGGATTTTCGCGAAGAACTATTTTATGTGCTGTCTGATGCGAAGCTTCCGATTTTGGAGATGAAAAAAGAAAGTCTTAGCTTGGAAAATATCTTCCAGCAGTTAACGACCCGCGAGACGGAAGAAGGTCAGGTCAGCGATCCAGCAGTACAAGACCTACATTCCTCGGAGAATGCAGCCCCTACGGCTATCACGGTGGAGCATGGAGATGCTGCGTCCGGCGACGATAAGGCTGAAGAAGATAAGGATACAGGAGGTAATCGGTCATGAGGCGTTTGTTCGCGGTCTGTCAAAAAGAGCTGCAAGCCTATCTGTGGACCCCAACGACCTATTTTGCGCTTGCAGTGTACATGCTGCTGACGGGGTTACTTTTTTATACAAATTTTGTTATGTATCAGCCTAGCATTCTGGACTATCGGCTGGTACTCGGTGACACCTTGTCCATGCTGGTGTTCGTCGTCCCATTACTCACGATGAGGCTGGTTGCGGAGGAATTCAGGCAAGGTACGGATGAACTGCTGCTTACCTCCCCTGTGAGTGTGACGGAAATGATCGTGGGTAAATTTTTGGCGTCGCTGGGCATGTTGCTCATATTAGTGCTGTGCAGTCTAGCGTATCCGGTCGTGATGTCCTTTTATGGGTCGCTGGATTGGACACTGGTATTTACATCTGTGATCGGTCTATTTATGCTTGGCGCAGCCATGATGGCGATCGCCTTATTCGCTTCGACGCTTTCACAGCATCAGATGATGTCAGCGGTCGTCGGTTTTATTATTTTACTTATGTTCTGGATGCTGGATTCGTTTGGTGGACAGACGGGTGCATCTGCGGCGGTGCAGCAATGGCTGGAACCTTTTTCACTAACCGCACGGTTTGACAGTTTCACCAAAGGATTGCTGAATGGAGCCGATGTGATGTACTACGTGACGGTGGCGGTGCTCTTTTTGCTATTCAGCATCCAGGTGGTTGAACGGAAACGGTGGAGGTAATGAATATGAAAAAATGGCTGGGTCATACCAATAGTGTGGTACTATCAGTTGCTGCTGTAGGTATTTTTATTTTATTGACGTTATTTCTGCGGTCTTTGGGTGGCTTTCAACTGGATCTGACGGCAGGCAAGCAGTATACGCTGTCTGACCAAACGTTGACGACCATCCAAGGTGTAAAGGAAGACGTACGGCTCATTGCTTTTACCGTATCTACTTCACAAAATCAGAAGCTGAACCGGGATGTTACGGACATGCTGAATGAATATGCCAAGCGTAACAACAAGCTTAAGGTCGAACAATACGATCTGAATCAGGAACCGATACTGGCCAAGCAATATGGTGTTACTTCAGCATCTATTGTGTTGGTGCAGGGGGAGAAGAAGCGGGTTATAGATATTGGGAGTCTATTTACGCAAGCTCAGGGGAGTGGTGAAGGGGCATACCAATTTACCGGGGAAGAAAAGCTGACTAGTGGACTGCTGGGATTATCATCTACCCGTCAAGGGAAAGTGGTCTTTCTAACTGGACATGAGGAAATCCCATTGTCCCAAATGACTGAATTAAGCAGCTCACTGTCACAAGATAATGTGAAAACAGAGGAAGTTCAGCTTAATCAGGCGGGTAGCGTGCCCAAAGATGCGTCTATATTGGCTATTGTCGGACCAGAACGTGATATCAGTGCAACGGAACTGAAGAGTATTCGTACGTATCTGAATGATGGCGGAAAGCTTTTTATGGCACTAGGCTTTCACCCGAACATGGGGTCCGATTGGAAAAACCTTGATGCATTAGCAGCTGATTATGGAGTGAAGGACACTCATGCCATCGTGGTGGATCAGGAACAGACGAATACACTTGGACCTCTATGGACGGTTCCTACCTTCGGCAGTCATGCGATCACCGATAAGTTGGCAGCTTCCAATCTGTACCCGGTTCTTTCACTGTCTATTGCTTTGCAGGCAGGAGAGCAGAAGGATTGGAAGACGACGCTTTTGATGAAATCTTCTGCAGCCAGCTATGGTGAAACGAATATCCAAGGACTGCTGAACAACGAAACGCAGAAGGATGACAAAGACCCGCAGGGGCCGCTGAATCTCGGTTATGCGGTAGAAGGAAAAGACGGCAAGCCCAAAGCCGTTATTCTCGGAACGTCGGCCCTCTTAAGCGACACTGAGATCAGCACAGGAGGCAATCGAGACTTTGTGCTGAACAGTCTGAATTATGTGCAGGAACACTCTGATGGGCTCACCATTCGTCCTCGTCAGGAGCAGGATTATAAGGTAGCTTACTTGACTCCTGCACAAGCGAAAACGATATTGACCATATCTGTCATCGGATTGCCGTTGCTGTTCGCGGTCATCGGAATCTTATTATGGTGGAGGCGAAGAAGAGCATGAGAAAATGGATACCCACAGTGCTACTGTTAGTTGTATTGGGAGCGGGTATAATCTATGCAAAGAGCCAAAACTTCTTTCGTGAACAAGCGCCGGCGGCTCGCCAGCTGGTTCAGCTTACGCAAGAGAATATTACGTCTTTCGCGATCACTGGAAAGGACGGCAAGTCGGTGGAACTTGAACAACATGATGGTCATTGGAGCATGAGCAAGCCACGGACTTACCCATTAAACCAATATACAATAGACAATTGGCTAGCGGCGATTCAAAATGTAAAGTTGGGTGAAGTGGTGGAATCTTCTCCTACAGACGTAGCCAAATATGGGATCAGCGCTACCCATGATCAGATTGAGATTAAGACCAAGAAGGGTGACGTTCGTACCTTTGCCTTCGGTGAAACGTTGCCTTCCGGAGATGCTGTTTATGTATTATCAGACAAAAAAGAGATAGCTTC
Organism: Paenibacillus sp. FSL H7-0703; assembly: GCF_038003485.1. Classification (NCBI taxonomy): domain Bacteria; kingdom Bacillati; phylum Bacillota; class Bacilli; order Caryophanales; family Paenibacillaceae; genus Paenibacillus; species Paenibacillus sp. FSL H7-0703. The sequence goes on from NZ_JBBOPF010000001.1 coordinate 4,546,371, forward strand.
TGTACCTATCGATACACTTTCAGGGTTGTTGCTGGGTGCTGATGATTTTATAGATACAACGCCGTTCGATTGGGACGATACCAAGCTGAGCGGAATAGAGTGGGAAGGCCAAAATGCTTCATGGATGCTCAAATCCTCCGGTAACAGCGGAACCGGAGACAGTGCTTCCACATCTTGGACGCTGAACGGAAAGTCAGTAGCCAGTGACACGGCGACTTCCCTCTCGCAGCAAATCAAAAACCTGGCCAGCAGTCAGGCCTTGCGCAAAGCCTCTGAGCTGAACAAGCCTGTTCACCGCTTTACGCTGAGCATATCACTGGGTAAGGATGATTCCCAGCTGGTCTATCAGGGTTGGACGCTTAACGATGATCCAGATACCGTATGGATTGTACCGCCACAAAGTAACTGGGCTTATGGTCTGTCAGTATCTGACGTAAACCGTGCTGAACAGAATGGACACGACCAAGCTCAGACTGGAAAATAATCATTAGAATTATATTAGCGCACAAAGAGGCTCCAACGGCGGATGATCGTCGTCTGGAGCTTCTTTGTGTTCGTTACTCGTCAGGTTTGCTGCTTTTGGAAGAAGAATTGTTAGTGTCGTTTAATTCTTGGATAACCTGAATCAGCTCATGAAGTGAGAGATCCAGCTTGTCCAGCTTTTCCTCCATCGTGTGCAGGATGTGCCGCAATAAAATAAAACAAAGTCCAGCCGGAAAGCCTACGTTGGTAACCAGAGAAAGAGCATCATCCATTTGCAATGTATTCCCTCCTTTTTAGCCATATATAAAGGAAGGTAAATTAAAAGAACCATATACAACTGATTGTAAAAATAGTATAATAAATAAGAACAAGTGTTCTGATTTTGGTTGTAGAATAGGTTTGGAAATTACCCTATAGTATGAGGATTAGAAAAAGTCAAATCCAAAGAGAAAGGGTGATTTACAATGGATCAGTCTCAGCTAACATTGGTAGAACAATATCGAAAGAAGCTGTACCGCATTGCCTGGAGAATCCAGTATCGTGCTCGGGTACAAACCAATCATGAATTTGTAATGGAAAAGAACGAAGCCGTCAGCGCCCCATCTTTTACAGAATCTTCAAACTCTAATATGTACACATTACAGCTTATCAACTCTCTATCTTCTGAGATCGGAAAAATGATCATCTTTGACCTTTACATACTAGATAAAACCGAAGCACAGATTGCAAAAGAGTTAAAGCTATCCCAACAGGCGGTGAATAAATGGAAAAAGAAAATGCTCAAAGAGTTATTTCGGATGCTGAGTTCGTCCAATTGCTAAAATTAGTACGAAGTGGAGATCAGGAGGCCATGTATAGGATACTTCAATTGTTCGAGGAAGACATTCAAAAAACCAGTCGGTATATCCGTATGTCCCGTGAAGATGCTGTCCAAAGCATTGTGACTGATTTTATAGAAGAACTGCGACAAGAGTTAAAAACAGTTCAATAGAAAAGTGGACAATGGATCTAGCCTTGGCTATCCTTATCCGTAGGTTTACTTATTTAACGGAGGGCTTATAAGTTTATGAGTGATAACAGGGCTTCTTTTGAGAAAAGTATGAAGATGTACCCAGTCAACAGTATTCGTTCCAATGTCATCATTCTTGTTTTATTACTGTTAGATCTGTTTCTGGTTATCCCCTTAGTGGGAAATCCATACATTGCAGTTTACGTTTATGTACTGTTGCCACCGATTGTTATGATAAACATTTGGGCTCTAGTACTGGTCATCATGCCACGCAAATTGCAGTTGAATTACATTTTATTCCGTGGTGTATTTGGTTTGATTTGTTCTATGGGCTTCATGATCATGACACAAAAGTTTGCTTATGGCATGTTGGGTCTGGATACTTCATGGTATTTTATAGGTTCTTTTGCCCTTTATGGAGTCGCCTTGTATTCCTTTATAAAATATAATTTGGCGAAATTCAAAGATCCTTCAAAACATAAGAAGAAACCAAAAGTTAAGGAAAAAAACAAGAGAGCGCCTGTAGTGACGATCACCACATTTACTGGGGCTGGTTATCTGATAGCTAATGTTTCCCTCGGATTTGCTACACAACAATTAGTTGCCACAGTATTGATCAGTGTATACTCCATGCTGGCATTTGTTCTTTTTCATTTTATTATGGATTTACACCGCTACTATTGGCTTCATAAGCTGAGGAATCAGAATCAAACAACCGATTGAACACAAGAATGGAATTACAAAGTATTACTACTATCAAGAAGTTTTGTAATGAATAATAGCCTGCAAACGCCCCATATATGTAGGGGTTCGCAGGCTTTTTAGGTTGTAGATTTATTTAGTCAACATATTTATTGCCGTCAGCATCAATATAGATGGATTGAACAGCTGTGCGACGGTACGGATAACCTGCCTCTGTGGTGCCGCTAATTTCATAGGTTACAGAATAGATGCCGGGCTTGTCCGCTTTGGATAGCTCTATTTGTCCGGTAGGGTTAACGGTTTTTTGCTGTACCGTCAAACCTTTGGAGGCAGAAGTGACTCCTTGCTGCGGATCACCATAATATTGAACTTGGTAGGTAACTTGTGTAACGCTGTCCGGGGAATCCTGTGGTTTCAGGTTTAGCTTCGGGCCCACTGCATTCAGATTGTATTTTAGCTCTGGAACTTGAACAGCCTGGTAACGTGCAATCAGGAGATATGCTCCTTGATCAGGAACTGTGACGTTCAGTTTATAGGTGCCCGGTTTTGGATTTTGAATGACGGCGTTATGATGCCAGGCACCAGCAAAAATATCGTCATCATAGCCTGCTTTCAGATTAATAATTTCACTAGTACCGTCAGGCTTGGTTAGTTCCAGCTTACTCACACGTTTATCGCTGATCCAGTCCAGATCAATGGATTTGACACCATTTTCAACAGTGAGGGTTTCTGAGGCTTTTCCATTATAATCGCCGCCTCGGATAAAGTAAGAATTATCGATCTCGTTATAGGTGGATTGTACAGCAGAAGCAGTTAGGGAAGAAGCTGAAAGTGCTTCAGTTTCCTGATTCAATGCTGGAGTGTTCGCCTGGAGGTAGGGTTGGATCAGGGAGAAGACGTAAGAACCGGTACGAACCTTGGCATGATCCCAAGATCCGATTTTAACTACACGTCCGCCGGGGAGCTTAGCGTTGTCGACTGTGACCACCCCATCATTTTTACCAAAGGTTGAGAGGTAAAGTCCGCCCAGTATGTAGGAAGCAGTGCCGTCAGACCAGTTATCACCAGCAAACGTGAAGAATGGAATTGTAGTTGCGTTGCTGAGTGCATCGGTCTTGGATCGGAAATACTTCATATAAGATGTTTGTAAAGTGGAGGTACCGGGATTTTGTGAGCCGACGATGTCTGCCAGCCATCCGGCCCAGCTGCTGTAGGCGAGATCTGCAAGTTGTGATCCATGATGGGGACTGCTGAGGGTGATGACACGTTGAACATAAGGAGCGGCTCCGTTATATACGAGAGCGGTTTGAGTATCCACTCCACCTTTGCTGTGGGCGATGATAATGAGCTTTTTTCCAAAGTGGTTACTGATGACCTTGATTTTGTCGGCTAAAAGCTTACCATTGTCCCACATATCCTGGGATGTACCATTTGTATCGTACAGATTAATGGTGGCCGTCTGGTATCCGGCGTCACGTGCGCGATGAAGCATGTCGTTATTATTTTTGGTCCAGACTTCAGCGCTACTGTTCAAACCATGTACGAATAATAATGCAGGTTTGGCAGGATCAACGCGATTAGGTGGTGGGCCTTCTGCCCAGCTTCCGGCGGGATCTTTCGGGGGTTGGGGTGTAGTGGAGCCTGCAAAAGCGCCGACGGGTACAAGGGTAACTGATAACAAAAAAATGAACATTAAAACAGTGATCTTTTTCAAACTGAAAATCCTCCTTTGTAAAATAAAGTATTTTTCAAGCTTATTATACATGCCATCTTGTGGTAAATCATCAATTGTATTTCATATTTACATTAAAATTTTATTTTTTTAGTCATTTTTTAGTCAGGATATCCCTATGATTCATAGCGCATGATAATCTCGTCACACATTTTATAATGTATGGAGGATGAGTTCATGCCAGGAACTAAGAAGGTCATCAGTTTTACGATTTCTGCTGCTTTACTCGCCAGTATGGCTGCTTTGACCGGGTGCGGAAATGCCGATCATAACGTTCGTACGAACAGTACACGCTATAACGCGCAAAGCACACATCATATGGATGGTGTGAACCGTAATGGTATGGATGGTGTGAATCGTTATGGGGTTAAGTCGAATGGTATGGACGGGATGTCATTGAATGAAAATGGCAACCGAACCGGACATCCAGTCCGTAATCTGCAAGTCGATCGCAATTTGTCCAAACGTATATCTGAGATGCCGGATGTAAAGTCTGCGACAGTGCTGGTCGGTGAACGACATGCCTATGTAGCCGTTTCCTTGAAAGACCAAGCCAACGGAACAGGTGTCGGTGCTCCAAGTGTTGACGGTACTCCAAGTGCTAATAGTATTGGACGTAACGGTAATGTACCGAGTGTGAATGGCGTTAATGGCACTAGAGGAAACCGTACTACGGATACTACAACGCCTGGAATGACAGACAATGGAGTTGCCGGAAATGGAGTTACCGGGAATGGAACACCTGCGCGTCGTGATGACGGTTTATTCGGTACGATGGGTACAGGCTCGTATGGTATGTTGCGTGGCTTGGCGAACAACAATGGCACAGATAACAGAAACACCACAATCGAGGGAGCAAGAACTGCATATGAACCAAGTGATGCAGTCAAGAGCCGAATCGCGAATAAAGTTAAGCAATTTGCACCTTCGATTGAACAGGTGTATGTATCGGCTAACCCGGATTTTGTCAAACAAGCCACTGACTTTACACACAGTGTGCAAAATGGTCATCCGATCAGAGGCTTGAGCAATGAAATGGTGGATGTGATTGAACGTGTATTCCCGACCCCGGCGGCTGGTACAAACCGTCCAATGGAAAATACAGCACCCACACGCCCACAAAATCATACGCCCGCGCCGATGAATCATCGCTAATTCAAACCCTATAAGTGTGTGCAATGCCAAAGAAAGAGCTATCCATCTCAGCGAATACGCTGGTGGATAGCTCTTTAGTTTTGGGGAATGATAACTATAACTGAATTATTTGCGCAATCCTTTAATCCATACGCCTTGCAGCTTTAACTCTCCATCCAGTAACAGGATATCTGCTTGTTTACCTGCTTCTAGCGAACCTGTACGATCAGCAATGTGCAAGGATCGAGCCGGATTCAGGCTGGCCATTTGTGATGCCGCGGGAATACTCATACCCACATGTTGAACCAAATAGCGGAAGCCTTCAATCATCGTTAGTGTGCTTCCTGCCAAAGTGACCCCATCCTCCAGTCGCGCTACACCGCCCTGCACGATCACCGGCAAATCGCCGAGCGTATATTTCCCGTCTTCCAGACCAGTAGCAGACATGGCATCTGTGATGAGAATGAGATTATGATCCTGCTTTAACCTAGCGAGCAAGGAAATGGCGGCGGGATGCACATGAATGCCGTCCGCGATGATTTCTGCTTCAATGCGCGGATCAGCAAGTACGGCTCCAGCGGCTCCCGGCTTGCGATGATGCAGCGGAGTCATAGCATTAAACGCATGCACCGCATGGTTCAGCCCCGCCGTCGCTGCCTGTTCAACCTCTTCATACGTAGCATCTGTATGACCTAGAGCCGCGGTAATGCCATGGCTGCAAAGCCATGCAATCAGTTCCAGCGCTCCTTCCCGTTCGGGCGCAAGCGTGAGCTGGCGAACAAGGCCTGGATAGCGCTGCTCCCATTCTGCCACCCATGAGAGATTCGGTGGCACGATATGTTCTGGGTTTTGCGCTCCAGGCCAGTTCGGACTGATGAACGGCCCTTCCAGATGTACGCCCTCCAACTGAGCATAGGGCATAGGTAGTGCCATATAAGCGTGAACTTCACTCAATACTCGGTCAATCTGTTCCTTGGGCGCGGTCATGGTGGTAGCCAGCATGGCCGTCGTTCCTTGTGAACCGTGAAAGGAGGTGATCGTATCCAGCACCTTTGGACTGGAGTCCATAAAGTCCTCACCGTTACCGCCGTGAACATGAATATCAATAAAGCCTGGTAGCAGATAGCCTCCTTCCAGACGCACAATTTTTACCGTTCTCGCTGCACTTTCTTCCTGATTTGCCAAGACTACCGCTGTCCAATCGGCGGGCAAATTTCCCTCGGAACCAGCATAAACAATGGTCTGCCCCTCAATGACGACAACTCCTTTTTCAATGATGTCATTTCCAACGACAACTTGCCCATACAGTAGCTGGGGTACGTTACCACTCATTTCATCTGACTTCAATTGAACCATCCTCCCGCTTTCTGATCCAGTAAAATAAGTACGTTGGGGTGACATTGCAGCAAAGAAGCCGGACACTCAGTCGTGACAGGTCCAGTTAAAGCCTGCTTTATAATGTCGGCCTTATCCGCACCAAAAGCCACCAGTATAATTTGCTTCGCCTTAAGAATCGTGCCTACTCCCATCGTAACTGCTTGCCTGGGTACAGCATCTATATCGCCAAAAAATCGAGCATTCGCCGAGCGCGTACTTTCTTTCAAATCTACAACATGTGTTCCTCCAGCCAAACTGTGACGGGGTTCGTTAAAGCCGATATGCCCATTATGACCAATGCCAAGCAACTGCAGATCCACGGGGCCATGATCCAGAATAGCCTGCTCGTGCGCTGCACATTCTGCTGCCAGATCTAGTGCATTCCCGTCAGGAACGCGTGTATGGGATATCGGAATGTCGATATGCTGGAACAAGTGCTCATTCATAAAGCTTCGATAGCTCTGCGGATGTTTTGGGGAAAGACCAACATACTCATCAAGATTCACAGAATAGGCTCGTGCAAAACTGACCTGTCCCTTGCGGTACATATCTACAAGATGTTGGTAAATGCCAATCGGCGTACTACCGGTGGCCAGGCCAAGCATGGCCTGTGGTTTGGATAGCAGCAAGCTGGCGATCACAGCGGCGGCAGTAGCGTTCAGGTCCTCACGGCTGTTCAAAATGCGTATGTTCATCTTAGTGACCCCCTGGTTGTTTTTTGAGCTTGCTCACTTGTTGATATGAACCTTCCAATCTCGGAATATATTTGTCAAAATCCGCGCTCACCATACCTGTAAACAGAATATCTATAATATGAAGCTGGGCGATGCGAGAGGCCATATCCCCACGTCGCATTCCTTCCTCCAATGAAGAGGAAAATAGCGCAATATCCGCAAGGCCTGCCAGCGTATTGTTTTCGAAGGAGGTTAGGGATAGTGTCTTGGCCCCCTGTTCCTTTGCACAGCGTAGAGCCGCAATGGTCTCCTGGGTTTCCCCTGAATAAGAGACGGCAAAGGCGACATCTTCCGCTCCGAGCGAGGAGGCAGAGGTGATCTGCATATGGGAATCTGCAAAGGCAGTGCTGTTCTTGCCAATACGGATGAGCTTCTGGTAAAAATCCTGGGCCACTATCGACGATGTCGCCATGCCATAAAGATCAATGCGGCTCGTGGCTGACAGCCATGCAATGGCCTGCTCCAGCTTGTCGAAATCCAGCAGTCGGGTCGTGTCTGCAATGGATGCGGTATGGTTCGCCTGAATAGCCTGCACGATTCGGGAAAGTGAATTTCCGGCGACAATATCCTGATAGGATTCTTCACCATTACGGTTGGAATGAGACAACTCGGCGGCCAGTTTCATTTTGAAATCGGGATAGCCTTTAAAATGTAGTGATTTGCAAAACCGCGTAACGGTCGCCGCACTTACACCACAACGCTCTGACAGCTCCCGAATACCCAGATGCAGCACATCTTCCGGGGATTGCAGGATGGATTCCGCCAGCTTGCGCTCCTGTACGGGAAGCTGCTCCAGTCTATGGGCTAATGTATGAAGAATGGGGGACATGAGCTGTGCTCCTTTGGCTGTAGAGTGTTTATGTGAAAATAAGTATCGTATATAATGGGAATATAAAGAAAAACATTTTCACGTGTATTGTAAAATAATTCTGCTGCTCATGCAAGAGATGTGAGAAGAATTTTTATTAGATTTTGCGAAAAAATAGCCAGCGAAAATTGTAGAAGTTATCATACATTAATTTACATATTGCGAGTTTTACTTACAAAACAACCTATTGACTTGTCTCTTCATTGGAGGAGTATAATTGAATAAAGTTCCAGTGAAGGAATTTTTCTAGGAGCTTTCTTTGCAGAGGGCATCGTTGGGTGGAACGAACAGAATCTCATTCACAAGGAGGAGTTTGCTATGCAAAGCCAAGTGATTGAAATGATCAGCGCGGTTAAGGAAGATCCTGAACTGGTCGCTAACCTGGATGGACATTCGGACATTATTCATGATGCGGGACTGGATTCGTTGCAGTTGGTTCATTTCATGCTGCAAGTGGAGGATGCGTTTGATGTGGAGATTGATTTTGATTCCTTTGAGCTAGAGCATTTGAGCTCGGTAGATGCGTTTTGCAGCTACATTCAGGGGATCAGCGATGCGGAACAAGCGCCGCATCTGGAGGGAATGGAGACGGTCTGACGTACAGCTAGGTACATGTGCCTGAAAATCCATTAAACGAGGTGTTAGCATGCAGCCCAAAAGCAATGTGCTGATTGATGAGAAAGCGTTCAAGCTCATCAAGCGTAACCTGAAAAACGCTTCTGTATCTTACCGTAACGCCACACAGGACCCTACTTTCAAAACGGACATGCCCCAGACGATCGGCATTAAGCTGACTAACCGCTGCAACCTGAGATGTACACACTGCTTTGAATGGAACGAGGAAGGCTACCATCACCAAATGGATAAAGAAGAACAAAACATGGATCTTGCTCCGGACATGCTCCGGCAAATTTTGAGCGAAACCAAGGAAGCCAAGTCCAGACTGTACATGTGGGGCGGCGAACCGATGTTTCATCGACGTTTTGATGAAATTTTGGACGTGCTGGCGGAAGATCGGCGCGAAATGACCTTTTGTACAAATGGGTTACTTATTGATAAATATTTGGACCGGATTTTGGATTTGTCCGAAAATCTGGAGTTATTAATAGCGATTGAAGGTTTTGAAAGAGAACACGATTTAATCCGCGGTAAAGGCACTTTTCAAAAAACAATGCGGCAGATGGATAAGCTGATTGAACTGCGCGACCAGGGATTGTACAAGGGACGGGTGACTGTCCATGCGGTCATTAACGATAACATGATCGGACGGATGTACGAATTTCTGCAAATGCTGGAGGACAAAAGGCTGGATCTGGTGCTGCTGACGTTCCCCTGGTACATTTCCAAAGAAACCTCCCTCAAAATGGATGAATATTTTACACGTAATTTCTCCTGGCTCCGACAACTTGAAGAAAAAAATATTAGTAGCTGGCATGCTTTCAAATATAAAATCAACCCGGATAACATCGATCCTCTGATGCAGGAACTACAGCGGATCAATGAGCGAGTATGGAACATTCGCGTGCGCTATCAGCCCGGTTTGGATTATGAGGAAATTGATAAATTTATCCATGGCGAGGAAATGGTCAGCCGTTGTTCCAATCATTGTTTGGCGCTCACCTCCAGAACAGATATTTTACCAGACGGGAAGGTCATGCCTTGCAAATTTTTCAGTGAATTCACGATTGGAAGCATGCGTGAGCATAGTCTGAAGGAGATATGGAACTCGGATGCGTATGAGAAAACTCGTCAAAAGATTAATCATGAAGGATTGACTCCGGTGTGCTCCAAATGCAGCGTATTGTATCTGCATGGGGCAGGCTCTCTGAAGTACATTTAGTTTTCTATGGATGTTGTTTGTTACTGGATGGAAGAGAGAGGGATGATGACAAGACGTGACGACTAAAACTATTAACCTTGTGGAAGCGCTTGCGCATGAACGAGACCATGGAGTCCTGATTTGGCTGTTTAATATCGGCGCAGAGCAAGTGTGGCATCCATCCCCCCGCAAGGGGGGCATGGTAGACCGGGATGAACAGCAGGTCGTAAACCGGATGGAGGAAATGAATCTCCTGCTATGTCGAAGTCAGGATGTCATTGTACTTCGGGAACAGCCGGATGAGGCGTTTCTGGACATGCTTCAACGGTTGGGCTTTAGCCTGCCGCGTATTGAGGTGCCGGAGCCTTCTGATCCCCTTACGCCGATTTCAGAGCTGGTGCTGGCGGATGAGGCGCTTTTGGCACGACTGCGTACGGTTGCAGATGCAGGCCACAGCAGCAGCGGAGCCAAAGCGTGGCTCGTCCCCTATGCGGTCACACCGCAGGAGGAAGCGATCGCGGAGCTTTGCGGGCTGGAGCTGATCGGCGCTCCATCCGCGGTCAGTGCTCAGGTGAATGATAAAATATTCAGCCGCCTGACCGCGCAAAAGCTTGGTTTTGCTGTCAGCGAAGGCGCTGTATGTGCAGACGAATCGGCGATCCGCAGGGAGTGTGCCAGACTGGCTGACTTATCGGATGGACCTGTGAAGCTGATTATCAAGCAGCCGCACGGTGCCTCGGGACAAGGCATGTATATGCTGGACGAGCTGTCCAAGCTGGACACGCTGCTGAGTGTGATGAGGCGCTTTGGCGGCTCGTCGCCATCTTCCGGCGGCTGGCTGGTGGAGCGCTGGCACAATAAGCAGATGGATCTGAACTACCAGCTCTGCATTGACGAGGGCGGTGGTGTGACGATGTTTTCGCTAAAAAGACAAAACGTGGATGGCACCGTATATATCGGATCTCAAGTGCCGGCTGAGATTGGCGATGCGCTGGAGGAAGAAGTGAGACGCTGCGCCTACCAGCTGGGTACGTATCTCTATTCTATTGGGTATACGGGAATGGCCTCTATTGACGGTTTTGTTGACGAAGAAGGTTTGCTGGTTCCAGTTATTGAGATTAACGGTAGGTTTACGTTGTCTACCTATATTTCATTCCTGTCATCCGTCCTGGGAGAACAGCATAAAACATTATCCCGTTATTACCGCAACGTTACTGCTACACCTCTCACCTACAGCCGCTTGTGCGGGTTGCTCGCAGAGGAGGGCTTGCTCTATACGCCCGAACGTCCAGAAGGGGTGTTTGTGTATACGGCGGGTACATTGTCTGGTATTCCTGTGAAGCGGGGCTATGTGAACCGAATTTTCACACTTATTTTGGCAGACAGCTGGCAGGAAGCTGATGCGTATGCGCACAAATTGGAAGGTATCATTGCTGGATTAGGATGCTCATAAATTGGAGGGAATCAAAAATGAAAACAGATGTATACCATGTAGTACCCTTGCTGGAAAAGATTTTGAAGCTGGCTCCGGGAGAGCTGGAACAGTTGACTCCGGATCAGGATCTGCGAACCTTGGGGCTGAATTCCTTATCGGCTGTGGAATTAATTGTAGAGTTGGAAAATGAGCTTGATATTACGATGGAGGACGACGATCTAGTGCTGGAGCATCTATCTACACTGCAAGGCATTGAGCGTCTGCTGGGCAAATATGCATAAGGGCGCCGAAAAGGCAAGGTTGATGCAGGGATCCGATATGGAGACTCGTCATGATTCCGTTGTGGACTATGGTGCAGAAGAAGTGGCAAACGCTCTTCCAGGGAAACATTGTGTATATTCTTCCCTGCGTACCTCATTGCGGAGGTACGGGGTGAACATGGCCGAATCCGAGCTATTCATGCTGTGTGGGAGTATGTGCGCAGAGTACGGTGGAGATTTGAAGCGCTTCGGACCTGAGAAATATCCAGAGCAGCTTCAAGAAATGGCAGCCAGTGGCGGACCTGTTATTCGGGTGGAACCGTGGGTCGCTGGTGTCAGCGATGAAACCGACCTGTTGCGGGTACTCACATCGGGCTACGGTACCATGCTGCATACGTCGAGCACCGCTTTAACCTATCACGATGTATATGTGAAAAATTACCCAAGGGGCCACGTGATTGAGTTGTGCGGGTTGGACTTGCAAGAACGGACAGCACAGGTGAATGATAGCTTCCTGCTCGATTCCTCGGGACATGCCATGACTTATGTAGGCTCAGCTCGGCTCGACGATCTGTTGCAGGGCATTATTGAGTATGCATGGCTGGTGGAGCAGCCTGCCCCGCTTTCGCCAAGTGAGATGCATGCTGCGTGTGCTCATCATATTCGACAGTATTTGACTGGACACGAAGCCATCTGGAGAGGCGTACCTACGTCTAATGAGTCGGAAAATCAAACGGGGAAAGCTGTAACAGGCAAACAGGTCAAGCGGGGAGATGAGGGGTACCGGGCATTTGTCGGTGACTTCCGTCTGTTGGCAGACATGGAGGATCAGGATTTTCGGACGTACTGTCATGAAATCTATTACAATCTGCGATTGGGCAGTGCCCTTCATTTGACGGATTATACAGCTGATTATTGCTTGCTGCATCAAGCCACGCTGGGGCCACAAACACAGCACGTAATTGAATTGGCACAGGGGCTGTACGCGGATTGGCACAAGCTTAATCTGCATATTTACAAAACAGGGCTTCAACTGCGCAAGCATCGGATGCCTGAGATTACGGAACGAGCTTTGCATTTAATTGAAAGACAGCGGCATATGCTGGAGGAACTGATGATTTTAGCAGAGCAAGCAGCCGAGTAGTTCAGAGCACTCGGCCTTATCAGGCACGTTCATCCAGGGGTTACGCGCAGAGGAAAGAGGAGGGGAATTGATTGCCGTCCATTACATTAAACCAATTGTCGAAAACATTTACGTACTACAAAAAGGAGCCGGGCGTGCGCAAATCGTTACAAAACTTGTTCAGGCGTCAGCAGCTGACCAAAGAGGCTGTACAAAATGTCAGCTTTAGCATTGAGGAAGGCGAAATTGTCGGATTTCTCGGTCCAAATGGAGCGGGCAAAACAACGACGCTCAAAATGCTGTCTGGCATTCTCCATCCCACGGACGGGGAGGCATCAGTACTCGGCTTTACCCCGTGGAAACGACAAAAAGAGTTTAAACGTCAGTTTTCCATTGTAATGGGACAGAAAAACCAGCTCTGGTGGGATTTGCCTGCAAGCGAGTCATTCGAGCTGAACAAGCTTATCTATGAAATCGATGACAACCGTTACAAAGAGACGCTGGATGAACTGGTCACCCTGCTTGGGGTGGAGGAGCAGCTTCATGTGCAGGTTCGGCGGCTGTCTCTCGGCGAGCGTATGAAAATGGAACTGATCGCCGCGCTGCTGCATCGTCCACGGGTCATTTTGCTGGATGAGCCGACCATCGGACTGGACCTTGTTTCTCAGCGGCGGATTCGAGAGTTTTTCAAAGCCTATAACCGCACGCACCGGACGACCATCCTGCTGACAAGCCACTACATGAAGGATATTGAGGATTTGTGCAGTAGATCCATCATTATCAGCGGGGGCAGATTGGTCTATGACGGAGACTTACACAAGGTGAATGAGGTCATCGGTGCCCGTAAATTACTTAAGGTTCGACTGGAGACCCCTGTATCCAACCTAACATTGGCGAGCCTCGGCAAACTTCGCTCCAACTCGGAGATGGAGGCGGTATTTGAGCTGGATGCAGAAGATACCTTGGCTTGGTCCAAAAAGATTTTGGACGCACTGCCTGTCGTTGATTTTACGATTGAGGACGTCCCGCTGGAAGAGGGGATAGCCAATTTGTACGATGGGGGCAGGCTGGCCGATGCGAAATAACAAATATGTGAAGGTACTCCAGCTTGGCATGCAAAACGAAATGGAGTATCGGGCTAATTATTGGCTCCAAATGGCGGGATTCATGCTGCCGATCATGACGCAAATTTTTCTCTGGCTAGCTGTATTCGGTTCTTCGGGACAAGCAAGAGTGCTGGGCTACTCTCTGCCAGAAATGCTGGTGTATGTGGTCATGGCGGGAGTAACTGGAAAACTGATTGCTACGGGCTTTGAATACGAAATTGCTACAGATATCAAGGAAGGTGGACTGGCAAAATTCATGGTACAGCCTGTGCATTATTTTGCTTACCGTTTTTGCCGGTTTATCGGAGGCAAAGTCATACAGTCCGCGGTCGTGCTGCTGGCGGCTGCTATTTTGCTGTTATGTCTTAGCCTGGAAGGACAAATCAGCTTCGGGCTATCGTACATCTTGCTTTACATATTGGCGTTGCCGGGAGCGCTTGTGCTTAATTTTGTGGTCTATTATGCGCTGAGCGGCATAGCCTTTTGGGTGACAGAATCGGCGGGGCTATTTTATACACTGTCGCTTGTCATTTACGTAGCTAGCGGTACCGTGTTTCCGCTGACGATTTTTGGAGATGTTTTGGCCCGTCTGTTCAGTCTGCTGCCGTTCAGCTACACTGTATTTTTTCCGGTGAATGCGTTAACGGGCAAGCTGACTTTGCTGGAAGCCGCTAAAGGCATTAGCGTGCAATGGCTCTGGATTGTAGTGCTGGCGGCCGTATCACGCTGGGTGTGGCAAGCCGGGGTCAAACGCTTTGTCTCGGTGGGGGGTTAACATGAAAAATGTTTTCCGAAACGTTTTGCGCTACATCAGACTGTACTGGAAGTTTGTCCAGTTTTCCGTCATGTCGCAGATGGAATACCGCATTAATTTTATAACGGCATTTCTGGTTGAAACAGCTTATTTGCTTATCAAGCTGCTGTACGCATCGGTTCCATACCGCGCCGGGACGGACATTAACGGCTGGTCTCCTGACGCCATATTGTTATATATCGGCGTGTTTACGATGATGAGCGGATTTTATAGTGGATTGTTCTACAGTAATTTTACAAGCCTGCCTGACAAAATTCGTACCGGCTCACTGGATGTGCTCATGACCAAACCCGTATCGCTGCAATTTATGGTGACACTGCGTCAATTTGAGCTGGGCTATACCGTGCCGAATGTAATTGGCGGCGGAATTATGACAGGGATTGGCTGGTATCGACTCGGATTGTCGTTTAATTTTGAAACCGCGGGAGGGTTCTCTGTGCTGCTCGGATGCGGAGTGCTTACGGCATACTCCGTATTTTTGCTCCCCCAACTGCTGGCCTTCTGGATTATCCGCACGAACGGCGTTACGGAGCTGTCCAACAGCATTTTCGAGACAAACTATGTGCCGATGGCCGTGTACAGTAATCTGATTCAGCGTATCGGTTTGTTCGTGCTTCCGGTGTTTGTCATTTGTAATTTTCCGCCCATGTTCATTCTCGGCAAAATGGATACCGGGTTGGTGGTATGGGCATTTCTCGCACCTCTCTGGCTGCTGGCGATCATCCGCCTGATATGGCAGTTTGCTCTACGTGATTATACGAGCGCGAGCCAGTAGCGCTACCGTGTAGTGGGCCAATAATGAAGCAGGAAAGGAAGCGAATCATATGAATGCGATACCGAATCAGCGTCATTTGTATATGGGAACGTTCGAAGCGGAGGCTTACTGGCGGGATGCCCAGTTAGCTTCCCTGCCAGCCCTGCCTGACCGGGCTTCTTCTGCGATTGTAGCAGCCATGGATGAACTGCTGTTCAGCTTTTGCCAGCCAGGAGATGCGTTATTGACCCGTTATGCCATTTCGCCCGTACATCGTCAGTATATCGCGCAGTTGGGCTTTCATCCGGCTGTCAACGAACGAGATTTGACCGACGGAATGGAGCGTGCAGGTAACGTATCAGCCGCTTCAGTATTTGAACTGCTGGGCAGTCGTAAGGCCGATGCTGGAGAGGGGTTTCCTCAACTGGAAGGCTGTGTGCTTAGCCCGTTTGCGGGTTTACCGCATGTGGAGGAGGCTGCACGTGCTTGGGGTATAACACTGCATCAGCCGCCGCTGGAAACGATTCGCAAGGTAAATGCCAAAACGTATTCCTCTGATCTGAAACGCAGTCTCGGTCTGCGCAACCCGGGCTATATTGTGACTTCGTTTGCAGATGTCGCTGAGGCGGGGCGTAAGCTGCTGCGGGATGGAAGCTTTTTAATCAAGGATGATTTTGGTGTATCGGGCAAAGGAAACCTGCACATTACCTCGACACAAATGCTGGACCGGATCGTATCGTATTTGCGTGGACAGGAGCGTAAAGGCAAACAGGTGCTTTTCCTTTTGGAGCCTTTTCAGGAGAAAGAGCAGGATTTTTCATGCCAATTTACGATTGGTGATGATGGAAGTGTCGATATCCTATCTGTACAATGGCTGGCTAATACTCAATTCTCTTATCGGGAATCCTTGTCGCCGGACGTGGCTTTTTTAGAGCGGCTGGAGCGCGAGGGCTATTTTAGCTTAATGCAGGATGTGGGACGGCAATTGTATCAGGATGGTTATTATGGCGATGTATGCATTGATTCCATGACACTTCGTGGTGGGAAGCTGGAGCCTATTATCGAAATTAATGCCAGAAAGTCGATGAGTTTGATCAAGTATCAGCTCGATACCTTTCTGGCCGGGAAAAATATGCGTGGCACGCTGACGAATTATTCACTGTCCCATGATGGCAGTCTATCCTATGAAGAACTGCTGGAAGGGCTGAAAGGTGAAGGATTGTTGTTCACAGGTGAACGGGAAGAAGGTGTCATGCCTCTGGGTGCCAATACATTATATGTGAACACAGGTGGACGAGATGGCGAGAACAAGATTGTGGGCCATACAAGCACGCCAAGCAGAAATGCAACCGGGCGCGGAGGCAGATCGCCTGTCAAGCAGGTTCGTGTGAGCGGGATTGGGGCCAGCGATGGCGGATCAGAAGGGAACGGCATGGCTAAGCCGGACTTGAATGGTAAAAAAGAAACTGCTGGAAGCGAACGGGCACGAGGTAAGGGGCGTCTTTATTTAGAACTGGTTGCTGCGAGCGATGAGGATAAAATGCGATTGACTACAAAGCTGGAGCGTTTTTTGGCAGAGCATCATTTTACAGTGCTGAATTAAACGGGAGGCGTATGAGCATGCGTAAGAGTACGGATAAGCTTATGAAGGTAACGATTTTGTGTTCCGGTTTCGGATTGGGCTTTTATACCCCTGGCTTGTTGTTACAAGCGGGTCTTCGCAGGCTGGGCGTGGATACGGCGATTCATGTATTTGAAAATGTGCTGCCAGAATCGGCCCGTCTCAAGGTCGACAAAAGCCGCAAAGCTTACCATGACAATTTTGCGGTGGCCTTAATGTCACAAAAGGTCCCGCAGGATATGCGTAATTCACTGGATCTCGCTGCAATGGAAGTGTTGCTGAACCAATGGATGGAGGAGGATCGGCGGTATTTTATATGCTTATCCGGTCATTGGATGTATGTACTGGAGGAGTATCGCAAGCGCAGAGAACCGGAGTCGGTGCATGTGGACATCGTGTATATGGATTCGACACCTTCTCCTTCCTGGAAAAATCTAGCCAAGCATAACCCGCGTTTTGCGGATGGCTGTGGAGAAACAACCTTTTTTGAAAATGATAACAATAGAGTCAGCCACTATATTGATGTACCGGCTGTGGAGTATGTTCCGTTTGAAGAGCGGCAATCCCGCTTATTCGTACATGGCGGCGGCTGGGGCATGGGCACATATCGTGACAAGGTTGGACGGTTGGAAGAAGCGGGCTGGGAGCTGGATCTGCTGTTGTATGATCAGGATCAACCGGATGAACAGCGGGAAAGTATACGCTATTTTCAGATGGACCCGCAGTGGAGGACATGGCAGCGTAATGAAGCCGGGGAGCATACATTTCCGCCTTTCGGAGAGGTGAAAAGGGGCGAGAAGACAGTATATCAGGTCGGACCGGATTACCATAGCATGCTGGACCAAGCATGTCGTGTCCAGGCCATTGTCAGCAAGCCAGGTGGTGGCAGCCTAACCGACTCGTTCGCTACAGCCACTCCACTCATTATGCTGGAGCCATTTGGTGTGCATGAAAAGCATAATGCAGATCTATGGGAACGGCTGGGACTTGGTATGCGATACGATACGTGGATACAAACCTATGACGGCAGTGCTCAGATACTGGAGGATATGCATCGTAGGATCGTAGAGCTGCGCAGTCGGACGCCGCGTTATATAGAGTCCTATGTGAATAGTATCCAAATGCCAGTAAGCTCCCCAGGAATGGAGCAGGGGTTATGAACGCTGCGGCGGCTGCGCAAGAGCCTGCGATGCGAGATATTCGCTTTGGGATCATTGGCTGTTCTGCCATTGCTCCCCGTGCGTTGCTGGAACCGATCCGACATGTTGCAGGGGCACGCGTGACCGCGCTTGCGAACCGCACGGTTGCCAAGGCAGGAGAAATGGCAGATCGTTTTGGCGTCAGTGTCGTTTATCGGCATGCTGAGGATATGCTAAAGGACCCGGAGATCGATGCTGTATATATTGCGCTCAGCAACGACTTACATGCCGAGTGGATTGACAAAGCATTACGGGCTCATAAGCATGTGCTGGTGGAAAAACCGTTATGCCTGAATACGGCTGATCTGGCTCCCTTGGCAGTGACAGTCGAACAGAGTAGCGCTTACCTGCTGGAGGGAGTGATGGTGCAGCACCATCCTTGGCAGCATGAACTGCTGAGGATGGTAGAATCGGGGCGTTATGGTCGCTTACGCTCCATAGAGACGAGTCTATGCATTCCGGCAAAAGAAGGACATGCGGACAATTACAGATCTCGTCCGGAGCAGGGTGGGGGATGCTTTTGGGATCTGGGCGTGTACTGGCTACAGCTGCTTCAAGCCGTCGTTGGATTAGAGCAGGCGGAATTCCATAGTCAATCGGATTTCGATGGTCCTCATGGCTGTGACTGGACATTTCGTGCGCAAGCCCGTTATCCGAGCGGATTGGAGGCATCTGCCCTCTTTTCATTTGAGCGCCCTTATCGCTGTGCTCATGTACTGACCTTTGATTCGGCAGTAGTCACTTTAAAGGACTGCTTTCGGGCCAATTTAGGTTTTTATAAAATGACACTCAAGACAGAAATAAAGAAGGATATCATGCCGAATATAACGGATGTGGATGCACTGCCTGTGTTATCACAGACATCTTCGCATACCAAAACGGTTTTCGAGCCTATGAACTATTATGTCAATCAGTTGAATACCTTTTGTAGCATCATCCGGGGAGAAGCGGAGCCCATTCCATTTCGCGAGGCTGCTGAACGCGTCAGACTGCTGGCAGCCATTCATGAAGCAGCACGCTCGGGCGAGACGATTTATGCAGTATGAGTATGATTGTGTTTTCGAGCGGAGGGAAGCAAATGATGCAAAATACGGAGTATCAAGGCAAAGAGAGGAGGGGAACTCAGGTGATGGATAAAAAGGACGAAGCCTTACTGGAGCGTTTCGGCGAGCATCCGACGCCATTTTACTATTATGACGGGGACGCGCTGCATGCCCACGTCAGCTCGTTGCTATCCCGATTGCACCCGGACGTGCGTGTACATTATGCGCTCAAGGCTAATGGTAACGTAGCCTTGGCTGGGTTGCTGCGTTCGTTAGGTTGTGGTGTTGAGATTGCTTCGGCTGGAGAAATGTTCGTCGCTATGGAGGCCGGGTATGCTGCGGAAGACGTGCTGTACGCCGGACCGGGAAAAACAGTAGCCGAGCTGAACGAGGCGATAGCCTATGGAATCGGCTGTATTCATGTCGAATCGGTGAGGGAGCTGCGTCTGCTGGAGGACATTGCTGCCCAAACGGGCCAGCTTGTCAGGGTAGCGGTCCGCATCAATCCCGATAACGATCTGTCTGGAGCAACGATTAAAATGGGTGGTGTTCCGCGCCCCTTTGGAGTGGATGAAGGGCAGCTGGATCACTTTTTTAAGGTGCTGGAAGATTGCCCACACGTCCATTTTCAAGGTATTCAGGTATACACAGGTACGCAAATGTTGAAATCGGATCAGATTTTAGCTTCATTTGCGAATACGCTGCAGTTGGCAGAACGGGTACAGGCTCAGTATGGTGTGGCGATGCATACGGTCAATTTGGGCGGCGGATTTGGTGTACCTTATTTTGCTCATGAGGAGCCGCTCGATATGGATCACGTCATTGACGGACTGAACACACTCGCGGAGCAGACCCGAACCCGCATGCCCGGGGTTAAGCTAATCATCGAAAGCGGCAGGTATCTGGTTGCTCAATCGGGCATGTATGTCTGCCGAGCATTGTATACAAAGGAATCCAAGGGAGAGAAGTTTGTCGTGGCTGATGGTGGCATGAATCACTACGCCGCAGCTACTTTTCGAGGACGCCGCATTAGGGACAACTACCCGGTGAGAATTATGCGCAGGCAAGCGGGAGAATCGAAAGAACCCAAAGAACGAGAAGTGGAACCAACCCTACGGATGGGACAGAGAGACGCTTCTGCTCAAACGGCTGTTGCTGTCGAACAATCACTAGAAGAGGTTGCAAACCGAGTAGGAGGGCCTCTGGAAGAGGCATCCATAGAGCTTGAGACGGTAAGCGTTGTTGGTCCGCTTTGTACACCCGAGGATTGTATTGTGAAAAAAGCGCAGCTTCCCCCGATTCACGAGGGCGATTATATTGTTTTTCCGAATGCAGGTGCCTATGGATTAAGCTATAGTCCACTACAATTTCTGGGACATGCTACCCCGGCGGAGCTGCTCGATTTTCGTGGGGAGGTGCATGTCATTCGTGAACACGGTGACCGCACAGACCTGCTGCGTCATCAGCGCATGATTCCGTTGCCTGAGGATGTGTTGTAAGTATGTAAAAAAACGCCAAACTCATGGGAACCGATACAAATCGGACCTGTGATTTGGCGTTTTTTACATGATGAGTAGGGTAGTATCGACTTAATGTTGCTTGGAACTGCGTATTTCCTGACGCACAAGCTGCCATACCATAAAGAACAGTACAGCGATTTGTGGGACAAAGGTTTCCCAAGTTGGATACATTCCCAGCCAGCTAATAGACGGAAGCGAGGAGGCAGTGTGCCCCGGAAGCTTGCCAGCCACCTGAAGCGAATGAATACTTTCGCCCAGAAATCGGAATACGAGATAGTAAATCAGTACAGTGGCAGTCAGGAAAAATGCGCGAATCGGCAACCGTACACTAAATTTAATGATCGCAAACGCCAGAATGACCAGAATAAACGTCGCCGAGCTAATGCCGATCAGCAATTGCGAGGTTTCGATGGCTGGAGCCATACCGACATAAAAGATAGCTGTCTCGGCTCCTTCACGCAGAATTGCGAGCGCAGAAACCGCAAATAGCGACCACAGGCTTCCCCGTGCCAGCGCGTTGCCCACGCTGTTTTCCACAAAGCGGTTCCACGCGGCAGCATTGGATTTGCTATGCAGCCAGCTACCAACGGTCAGCATCAGCACGACCGCCACCAGCCCGGTGACACCCTCCAGCAACTCACGCATGCTGCCTGATGCGGCAGCTGCCACCAGTGTGGTGAACAGTACTGCCAGAATTCCGCTCAGCACCAGCCCCGTTCCGGCTCCTGCCCATATCCACCGTCCAGCCACGGCTTCGCCGCTTTTTTTGGCATACGCCAGCAGAGCTGCGAGCACGAGAATGGCCTCCAGGCCCTCACGCAGCAAAATCAGCGCAGCATCCCACGCAGTGTAAGAACGTTCTTCCGTCAACGGACGGAGTCTGTCCAGCATCTGATCAAGAGTCTGAATGGCTTTGTCCGTATTCGGTGGAGAAGACAGCAGATATCCTGAAGTCTCGGTCATTTCATTTTCAATTGCAGTGTAAGACGTCGGATCGGCAATTTGTACATGTCCTTCGACAGAAGGCCACAGAGCGATAAACTGCACTACCTTGTCAGCCGCTTGCTCTGGCTGATTAGCTACAGCATTTTGGCGTGCGGATTCGAGCAAGGTGACTGCATCGCCTAGGGAAGCTGCCGAACCATTCGCCGTTCCGGCAGCCGTATTGCCTGCATTCGTTCCTTGACCTGTGTTCATAGATTTACCCTGACTATAATCAGACAGCAGAGTCGTTAATTCCTGCATTTCCTTGAGAGCCTGTTCTTGGCGAATAGGCTCAGCTTGCATGGAGATGCGGATGAGACTGATTTTAGTTTCGAGCGAACTGTATACCGGAAAATTGTCCAAACGAATCGGTGTTTCTACCTGGTACCAGTCTTTGACGATTCGATCGTAATCCACCCGGGCAGCAGCCCAATCGCCTTTTTGCATGGCGGCCAGACTGCCCTTCGCCATGGGAAGCAGTTTTTCCGCTGCTTTGGCTCCAGCCGGGGCTGGTTTGTCCCCTTCGGCCGCAGTGACGTACTCATTGACCGAGCGCGCCAGCACGGATAAGGCAGCTTTCGCTGGTTCCCCGCCACCACTGGCGAGTGTCTGCTCCGCATCGGTGAGTGCTTGATCTACAGCCGCGATGTGAGCTGAATCTCCGCCATTTGTTTTGGCGGTCTCCCACAGCGTGCGGAATTCTTTCAGATCCTTGGAGGCTTCCGTCCATTGGGCTTGTCCCGCCTCCACCAGTGCTCCGCCCACTACAGGCATTAGCTGATCATTGGTGACAGCTTTGGCATCTGTTTGTGCAAAAGCGACCGACCCGGAAATGAACGGAGCTACGGTCAGCAGCAGAGCTGCCACCAGCACAAACACCCATCCCAAGCTTTTATTGCGCCGATTCATATAAATCCCCTTCCTTGCCTGCTGCTAAAATAACGTATCCCCGATGTAGCCGCCTTGCGATACACCTGGGAAGCAGGCGAACACCGCACTGCCTTTGTGTACAATGTATTCGTTCAGCTTGTCATTGCGTGCAAGCTTCTCCTGAATATGAACGAACTGCTTGAACAGATCACGCTGGTAGCTGATGAACAGCAGCCCAGCATCCAGCTGTCCTGTTTGCTTGTCCAATCCGCTTGAATACGAATAAGACCTCCGCAAAATATTGATGCTCCCGTCCCCATGAGCCAAAGCCACATGAGAGGTGGGAGGCGTAACCGGCTTGCCTTCCGGATTTTTGGCCGCCAGATCGAGCTTGTCGAACTCCTTGACCTTGCCGAGTGGGGCCCCGCTGCTGCGATGACGTCCAAAAGTATCCTCCTGGTCGCCCAATGTTGAGCGATCCCACACCTCTACTCGCATGCGTACACGGCGTACAGCCATATAGCTACCGTTGCCCATCCATGCTGGTCCGTCACTGGTCTGTGTCCACACCAGCCGATTCATTTCGTCTGCCTTGGAGGTATCCGGGTTCCCCGTACCATCCTTGAAGCCTAGCAAATTGCGCGGTGTGCTTCCCGCAGGATCGGCCTGTGCTGTTCGCTGGAAGCCTTCCTGCGTCCAGCGAAGCACCGCCGTTCCTCTGGCGATACGTGCCAAATTACGCAGGGCATGGAAGGCTACCTGCAAGTCATTGGCACATACCTGCACTCCGATGTCGCCGCCGCACCATTGCTCCTCCAGGGCATCCCCTTGAAAACGGGGCAGCTCACGGAACCCGGCAGGTTTAAGCCCGGCCAGGCCGTATCTTCCATCAAAAAAGGATGGGCCCACACCAAAGGTGATCGTCGTGCGGGATGGCGACAATCCTGCCGCCTCGCCCGTATCGGAAGGAGGGAGGTTGAGGTTTTCATTATCGTTGCCAAGCAGCACGCCAGAAGTCATTGTAGCGCTTGCTTCCGTCCAAGCTTTGAAAAGGCTGCGTACCTGTTCCTTGTCGCTGGTTGTTAGATCGAAAGCGGCGAAGCAGATGAAATCCTGCGCCGGAGTCACAATACCTGCCTGATGCTTACCGTAAAAAGGGATTACATCTTTGGTATCCGCATCCGTCATCATGCTTTCGAGACGTTGACCGGCTGACAGCACGGCTCCCACGCCCCCGCCGCCAAGCAGGAGGCCTAGTCCACCTACCCCGGCCAGCTTCAATAGGTCTCGGCGTGATACGGATTTGCTTTTTCCTGACGGCTCATCTTCCACTAGCTTCGCATCCTTTTTTACCAGATCGTCCTGTTCATTATGGGATTCCGCATACTGCGGCTTTTCTAGCCCTTTTTGCCGCTTAAAGCCTTTCATATCATTACACTCCTAACAATTTCCCCATTTGGGACAACGGTTCTGCCAAGGCATCGAGGTTTTGGCTCAGCTTTTTAACTTCTTCCGGTTTCAGTTTTGTATACGACACATAGCCTTCTCCGTCCTTAAAAGGAGCCAACTCTTGCTGTAAGGCCGTAAAGCGCTCACCGATTTGTTTTTCCAACGCCGCATCTTTTTGGTTCAGATCTGTTTTCAAAATGTCATATATCTTTTGTGCGCCTTCTACATTGGCAGCAAAATCGTACAAATCCGTATGGGAATATCGCTCCTCTTCACCCGTCACCTTCGAGGTAGATACTTCATTCAACAACTCGACTGCACCCGTTACCATCAGGCTGGCGTCAATATTAACTGTTTCTACTTTGGCACGCAGCAGCTTGGCATCACTCAGCAGTCGGTCGGAAAACTCGTCCATTCCTTTGGTTGTGTTTTCTTCCCATAATGTTTTTTCAATCCGGTGAAAGCCGCGCCAATCCGCTGCATCCACATCACCGTCACGTGCATCAATATTCGGGTCAAGATCACCCAGTGCTTCTGCAATCGGTTCAATCCGTTCATAGTACATACGTGCAGGAGCATACAGCGCCTTGGCTTTATCCAGCTCGCCAGCTTTGACTGCGTTCGTGAATTCTTCTGTCTTCTTCACAAACGTATCGCATTGCTCGATGGCATAGGTGCGGTAAGCTGTTACCGCTTGATCAAAATTAGGAGCAGAAGCGGCAGGAGTCGTTGTCTGTGTTGTTGCTCCTGCATCTTTGGTCGTTGCGGCAGGCTGTTGAGTAGCAGTTCCGGTTTGTCCGCAACCTGTGAACAGAATAGAAGAGACCAGCACTCCGGCCGGTACGGCATAACGTAGTTTCATAATCAATGAACACCCTTTCTGGCCAAACTGGCCTTGAACCATAGTCTGTTGCGCGATATCTATATCGAATTTTTATTTTGATAATGATTATCAGTCGCGGTTTTTCTTATCATAAGGCTGGCCCATATGCCTGTCAATACATAAATTAGACGCAGAGTTCAACCCTCCATCGGAGGGGGATGGTAAGGTGCCTATGCCCATTTTTATCCGCATATTGAACCATACCTGAGCACATGACATAAAATGTGTTGACTGTATCCCTTAACCTTGTTACACCACACAAAACCCGAGCAAGGAGGGGTGAAATTGACGAAGGGTAACGACCACAAAAACAAGTTTTTGTTAACTCACCGTGAACGTGAAGTATTTGAACTGCTCGTGCAGGACAAAACAACACGTGACATCGCCGGACAGCTATTCATTAGCGAAAAAACGGTCCGAAACCATATTTCCAATGTGATGCAAAAATTGAACGTAAAAGGTCGTTCACAGGCGGTCGTGGAATTAATCAGGCTTGGAGAATTAAAAATCTGACCTCTCGTTCCTTGCGGGGTACAAAGTCTTCTCGATGATCCTTCGACAGTGAAGGGTGGTCGGGAAGGCTTTTGTTTTGTGGTATGTAAAAAAGTAAAACGATTAAACCGCTGAAATATGTGGGAATTTGCGTGTAAATGATGTACTATATATATAAGGAAGAAACTACCATTAGGGATCATAGTGCAACTAACAGGAGTGATCAAAACATAAGACTGTACCACAAAGTTATACTAAGATAGAAATGCATCTGGTGATAGTCTAAGAATATAAATCCCTACAAAAGCAGTATTCAGCATGACGACAGGATGGAAGATGGATCAGGTTTTGAGCTATACTTTTATATATAGGTGTTGAAGAAGAATCACAAGGCAGAAAAAGCTCATTGCTTCAGGTAGTAGGAAGTAGCTTTTGCCTAGAGCTACCTGTGGTATATTCTTGATCGGAGGTGAATGTTAAGACATATGACACCCAACCAACACTTGATGACTTATACGCTGAACAGCGGTATAAAGGGAACTGTCGACCTAACCAGTAAGCAGGTGCAGGAATGGATCAAAGCATATCGAATTGGCAGCAAGTTTGTAACGGTTGTGGGGAAACAGTATTTTGGTTTAAACCCTGAGTTGGTAGCAGATTTCAAGGTACATAATGAATACTCGGAGCAGAGAGAACACATATCCATAATACAGCCTGTAATAGAACGCAAAGCTGTAGAACTGGACCCACTGGTAGAGGCGTACAGCCAGTATAAAACATTAATTCAGGTAGAATGTAAATGTGGTGCTTCCTATATAGAAGAGTCACCGCACAAAAGAACCAAGTGGTCATGCAAGGAGTGTAATAACATTGTGTTCCTGGATCGTAAAAAGGGCATGGTGGATACAGATAAAGGCAAGGCATGGTACATGACCAACAAATACTATGTGGAAAGACAAAGCAACTGACAGATTGTCAGTTGCTTTCTAACTATACACTCACACCTCTTGTGTGCCTACCAAAATGATATTAGGTCTTTTGCCAAATAATAAAATTGATGTTTTTTACGCTTTGTAGTACATTATCAAGTGTATTATAAGGAGGCTTCTCATGTACGGACATAGACAAGATGATACTTTATACATCATGACTTACACATTAAATAGTGGTATCAAGGGCACAGTGCCTTTGTCTAATCAACAGATACAGGAATGGCTTGAGTGTTACAGAATCGGCAAGAAATTTGTAACCGAGATTGGCAAAGAGTACTTTGGACTGCATTCGGAACTGGTGGCTGATTTTAAGGTGCATAATCAGTATTCTAGCTATCAGGAGGTTATTATCCCGATTCAACAGCCGGATACTGGCCTAAAAGAGTTGTCCCAGGCTTACAAATCAACTGAAACCTTAATTAAAGTAGATTGCAAATGTGGTACATCGTATGTAACAGAATCTCCCTTTAAGCGGACCAAGTGGTACTGCACCAAATGCCGGGAGATTGTTTTTCTCGACAACAAAAAGGGAATGGTGGATACTTCCAGAGGCAAGGCCCATTATATGACCAATAAGTATTTTGTAGAAAGAGAAACAACTGGCGTATAAGCCGGTTGTTTTTTTTCGCAAGGTTTGTATACGTCCTGACTTTTCAAAGCCGATTGCGCTATAGTGAAAAAGGGGAAAGATGAATCTTGATATAACGATAGTCAGGTGGTGAACGTCATACGGGAAGATCATACGAATGGTGCAAGAAACCGCATGAGCACAAACAATGTGTACATAAACGAAACGCTCCATATGGAACAAATCATAAGTGACCTACGGGTGATGGGCTATGTGGCTTTTCATCATCATCCGCAAATCACAGGTGAGCTTGAAGAGCTGGAGGCGTTAAAAGAGCAACTATTGTCGTTTTTTCAACAGCATCATGTATTGTGGATTGAGCTTGACCCGCTAACGCAATATGTGGTGGTGAATAACATGGGGAAGGCCACGGTGCTCAAACTCATGGGTCGAAAAATGAACCCGCTACGGGATCTGAGAGCAAACGCTGCTTTGGCTGGACAGCCGCTGCATGAGTTGGATCGGGAGATAGAACGGCTCAATCGGCTAGCTCACCTGTTGCGCTACACCCGTTTTTCTTAAGCGACGGGACTAACGTAAAAAAAGCATTCACGAAGCATGGATGGTTCCATGCTGTGAATGCTTTTTAGTATTCTATTTTTTACCGCATAAGATGAGCAAATCTACTGTGACATACGGTAAATGTATTTCCTGCACTTGCTGCCAGTCTGCTTCCGTAGCTCCCCACGATAAGGGAGTCATATGGAGCAAAGGTTTCATGAGGTCGGCATTTAACATAAAACGATAGGTTAACCGTTCGGCGGATAGAAGTTTAAAATGATCTTTAAATCGGCTTAATATATTGTCATTCGAATAAGCAGGCTTATTCTTTTTCTGTTCATACAAGCATCTCAATTCCCGAAGATAATATTGTTCGGGAATGACCTTCAGGACGCAGCCGTCCTCCGAAAGGATTCTTGTAAATTCAGCATAATTAGAAGGGGATAAAATATTGAATACACCGTCAAATTGTTGATTTGAAAACGGACAATGAGCCAGATCCGCAACACACCAGAGGGTATGAGGATATTCTTTGGCTGCGGCCACAATACCTTCTTTAGACAGATCCATACCTACGCTTGTAAGCTCAGTGATTCCCTTCCAGGTCAGCTTATCCTGAATGTGGCTCAAATGAGTGCCTTCCCCGCAACCTGCATCGAGCAAGTAAAGGTGTGATTTTTGATCAAACAGCGGCATCATAAATTTCATTATAGTGCTGCTTATCGCTTCATTTAAGGGATCGAAAAATCCGCTATTGCACATCATTCTTCTGGAGGAAAATAGTTGTTTATCATATTTGGTCTTATAGGACCGGGCGGCTAAATGTAAATACCCGTATTTTGAAAGATCATAGCAATGCTGACTCGTACATAGGAGGCTTTTACCTTCCACCATACGCATCGGTTGAGAGCATAGAGGACACCTAAAGAGATGTTCATGCTTACCAATCAGGCCAGCCTTCATCTCGTGTTTATTCCATTTGGACACAGAAAAGCACCCCGTTCATTCGTATTTGGTGAATGAAAAAAGGCACAGCCAAATAGACCCAACCCATTTTTGGAAAAAATGGTTGAGTTTTCATGAACTGTACCTCACATTACCGTAAACGAATAAACTGAATAATCATATTATGTAGCGCTCCTCCAAAAAAAATAGAAAGGGCTTTCGCCCTCTCTATTGTAACTTAGCCATAAGAAGTTGTCATGTGCTTACACCGATTTCAAAAACTCTACAATTGTCAGTAGACCCTTGTCAAAATTATCCAAGTTAAAATGCTCGTTAGGCGCATGCAGGTTCTCATCTGGCAAGCCGAAGCCCATCAGCACGACTGGGGCAGTCAGCACACGGGAGAAGGTTTCCACGATTGGGATGGAGCCTCCATCCTTGGTAAAGAGGGCACGCACACCGTATACTTTCTCAAAAGCATCGGCTGCCGCTTGCAGAAACGCGTGTGACGGGTCGATGTTAAAGGCGTTCGCTTTTTCACCCTGTTGAATATCCAGAGTAGCTCCTGCCTGGACATGGGCGCGCAAATGGCGCTCGATTTTGTCCAGAATGTCTTGCGGATTCTGGTTAGCCACCAAGCGGCACGTGATTTTAGCATGAGCTTCTTTCGGAATGACCGTTTTCGTGCCTTCCCCTTGGAAGCCGCCGTACACGCCGTTCAGCTCCAGTGTCGGACGCGCCCCAACACGCTCAACGAAGCTGAATCCTTCTTCGCCATAGAGGGAATCAAGTGCAAGATCTTGTTGCAGCTTGCTCTCATTGAAGCCTTGCTTCACGAATTCTTCTCTCATCTCTGCCGATAATGGAGCGACATCGTCGTAGAATCCTTCGACGCTAACGCGGCCTTTGTCGTCATGCAGGGTTGCCAACAAGGACACCAGAGCATGCAGGGCATTCGGCACGCCGCCACCGAAAGAGCCGGAATGTAGATCTGTGTTCGCCGTGTGAATGGCGACTTCCAGTGAACATAGTCCACGCAAACCTGTGCAAATGGCAGGCTTCCCTTTTTCGATCAAGGAAGTGTCGGACACCAGTACAGCATCGGCAGCCAGACGTTCAGCTCCAGTTTGCAAAAACTCAAGCAAGTTCGGACTGGACACTTCTTCCTCGCCTTCAATGCAGAATTTGATGTTCAGCGGCAATTTGCCTTCCTGCTTCAAAATGGCCTCAACTGCCTTTATGTGCAAGAAAACCTGTCCTTTATCATCTGTCGCTCCGCGCGCATACAATTTTCCATCACGGATGGATGGCTCAAACGGCGGCGTTTCCCACAGGTGAAGCGGGTCTACGGGTTGTACATCATAGTGTCCATACACAAGGATCGTTGGTTTACCAGGTGCGTGCAAATGATCGGCGTATACCAGCGGGTGCCCTTTGGTTGGAATGATTTCAACGTTTTCCAGACCGGCAGCAGTCAGTTTGGCAGCCAGCCAATCAGCTGCTTGGTTAATGTCCTTTTTGTGCTCCGATAATGCTGAGATACTCGGAATGGATAACCACTCCTGTAACTCGCCCAGTTGTTGCTCTCTGGCTTTTTCAAAATATTCGGAATAACTCATAAACTATGTATCCTCCTTTTTCAATGTAAATCGTGTGAATGTTTCGCTATCCTCCGAACCGAGGTTGTGGACGATATGTCTAGTTTACTACGTTTTGTGCTGAACGAAAAATAGGGAGATACAAAAACGATTCTACCCGGGTCTGTTCAGACCTGAGCAGAATCGCCCTTAACCAAGCATATGGATGCACTTATGCGCGAATGTCCAGTTGACCCCCGAGATGAGGCTGTACGCTTTTTTCCATCATCTGCACTAAAGCCTGTCCTTGTTCACTGGCCTGATCCTTAGCCATACTTAATACTTTCACACTTACGGCTTGAGCTAAGCTGGCCTGACTCATACCTGTGGATAATGCTGCGATATCCATGTTCCAACCCTCCTTCATTGTGAAGACTCTTTCTCTGTATTTATCGGTTGGAACGGTTATTTTGTTTCATCCAATTGGAATTGTGTCAGTAAATCTTGAAGCTGCTCTGCCAGACGGGTCAAATCTGCGGCAGACGAACCGATCTCTTCCATGGAGGCGAGTTGCTCCTCTGCGGCTGCGGACACGGTCTCTGTATGGGATGCCGCTTCTTCAGCGATGCGTGTAATTTCCTCCATGCTGCTGACGACTGTACTCGTTCCATCTGCGACGCCAGCGGTAGAAGCTGCGACGTTATCAAGCTGCTTCGCTGATTTGGCTACTGCTCTACGGATGCGAGAGAAGGAGCGACCGGATAGGTCAATGGAATTGATACCATCATTTACGCGTTCCTTCGCTGATTCCATAGCAACCAGAGCTTCAGACACACCGTTCTGTATCCCTTGAATTTGTTCACGAATTTGTTGTGCGGAATGAGCTGAGTTTTCAGCCAGCTTGCGGACCTCTGTCGCCACGACAGCAAAACCTTTGCCATGCTCTCCTGCGCGTGCTGCCTCAATGGAAGCATTCAATGCGAGCAGATTAGTCTGGCTGGCAATTTCCGTAATGACAGTGACGATCGTTCCGATTCGTCCAGATCGGTCACTCAAAGCACCGATAATCGTATCCAGTTCTTCCACGGTAGTACGAATGCCGTCAATGGAGACGACGCTGTTGCCGATATGCTCACTGCCTGCATCCGACGCCTGAATGGCCTGTGTGGAGTAAGTGGTCATTTCAGCCATAGTTTCAGTCATCGCGGTGATGTCTGTTGCCATGTCGCTAACCCGTGTCTGATTAGCTTTAGCGCTGCCCACTTGGCGTTCGCTGCCTGCGGCTACATCTTGAATGGCTATGGTCACATGCTCGATAGCCCGGGTCGTTTGTTCTGCACCTGCTGCAAGCTCCTGCGAGGATGCCGACAAATTGCCTGTCATCGCTTGAATTTCTTTAATCATGTTACGCAGATTATCTACCATTTGTTGAAAATATCTTGATAATTCACCAATTTCATCTGTGCTGGTCGTAGCTACGTTAATCGAAAGATTACCTTTGCTGATGGCATCCATAGAATTACGTAATCTTTGGATGGGCTTAAGTATACTGCTGATTAGCCACATTGCGAGTACACCAATGATGATGGCTGCAATCACCAACACGACGATGGTCGTGATAAGAATCGGTTGGGCTGAGGCACTGGTTTCTGATTTATCCATCGTTCCGGCAATTTTCCAGCCTGTCAGCGCATTAGTTTTGAAAATCAAGTGTTTGTTTACGCCATTAAGATCGTAATTAAAGCTGCCTTCCTTGGAGGCAAACAGTTTGGGTATGGTTTCCCCTATTTTGGTACTTCCGCTGACTTCTGTCGGGTGGGTAACGATACGTTTGGTACCATCCAATATCATAATATAACCATTTTGTCCGATTTTTAAATTTGTGATTTCTTTCAAATTATTCAGGTTCAGAGAAAGACCGAGAACACCGCTGTTGTCGGGAAGTGTGCGTGAAATATACACAACGGGGACCTTAGCCGTATTGAGTCCAACAGGGCTGATTACGGTTTGTCCGGGTTTCTCCATGGCCTGTTTGTACCACGGACGCTCACGAGGATCGTTTGTGGAGCCTACGGCTTTGCCAATAATGAGTTTACCTTCGGGAGTTCCTACAAACATATCAACAGCTTCTGCATGCATTTTTAAATATACTTGTAATTTTTTCAGAATGGCATCATCTGCTTCAGCACTGTTATCACTAACCGTCATCGTTGTAGAGTAATATTCGAGATCAGCGATTTTGGCCTGAATCGTTTGAGTAACAGCACGATCAGATGCGGTAACGCTAGACGTTGCACTGTCCAGTAATTGACGATCTGTCTGGTTGTACGCTGCCTGATAGGAGAAAGAGCCCACAATAATACTAGGAACAAGCATGACCAGTAGAAATGCTGCTGTCAATTTCTTGCGTAGTGTTAATGTTTTCAGTCGTCTCAGTTGTTTCATCAAACCCCTGCTTTCTATCTACATATTCATTTCTCATATTTATACCATATGTAATTACTATCGGTTATTTTGAGCTGAATTGATAGATTTATTACTAATTTGTCCAATACGCTAAAGAATTTCTTGCATAGCATGGAGTATCTTGCAATTTGGAGGGATAGGGTATGGGTTTTTTTCTGGATATGAGAAGCTCCACCAATTCATCAAAAACAGGTGAGGGTCCCGATATACAGCTGGGTCCTATACCAGAGCGGTTCGGTTTGATCACCCTGCGAACCTTTCTTGTGCCGGGTCCGATTGTAACTTTTAGTGGTTCCATTGGTCTGATCGGTGAGCTTGGCGATACGTATGCGGTTGAAATCGTGCGTGGAGCCGACTATAATCCGAGCGAAGTAGTCTACCGCGCCGAGGGGGTACTGTGCGTGACAGGGGCTAATGAAACGCAAGCTTTTAATGCACAGGATCTGTCCGCTCCCTGGGCAATACAAACCGTATATTCTTCTTATATTTCTGGTGTATCGACCACTGTTCGTAATGGTCCAGAGGTGTTCACGGGCATCGCTTCGACTCCGTTTTTGTAAATATATCAGGTGAATATTTTTTTAGTAAATGCTCGCTGCCTGTTCGTGGTTCTCCTAGGATAGGCCGCTGCGCCCAAGCTATCTAGCCACGAGCATAGACAGACATCTGCTGCAGACTCGTGGCTATAATTCTCAACAACACCTAGAGCACAAATGACCTAGTTGTCGTAATTTCCTTTATGAGCGTGTTCTACAGAGTTGATTGTGTTTCTCGGATTCTATCTCTTTAGAATCTCTCGCAAATACACTGTCAACTCATCTGCTGCTTTGGCATGGGCGGGGAGCCCGGGATGGCTGCGAGATCCTATCGTTTCTTCCGTCGTATTAGGTAGTTGGAATACCGACACATTCCGATCCCTCGTTCTTTTTTTGTATGCGTCTACCGCTCGGTAGATTGAGGGCATCATCGGAGTACCCAGCATCCCATAGGCCCACACAATATGGGCAGCAGGATTGTAGGTCCGAAGCTTGACAAGAAAACGTTCGATAGCGCTTTCAAAATCTTGTAAATCCTCTTCATTGAATGTACCGTCCTCGTTCAAGCGTTGCTTGTACACTTTCCCGCTTGCTGGGTCCGTCCATGCAGGAGAATAAAAGGCTCCCCCGTCATTAGTCCCCAAATTCACTACGACCACGTCCGGCTGCCATGAGGTAAAATCATGGTCTGAAAATGCCCCTAATGCTTCATTTCTCTCACCGGTTAGCACACCACATACCTGCTCATAATATGCGGGTATGTTTGCATGCGGATTATTATCCCAGCTTGTTAGGACACCCCATCCGCTTTGTGATAACACTCGGTAGTCTGCATTCAGTGCTTCGGCTGTTATGGCTGTATAATTGCGTAGTGCTGTGAACAGCATGGGAACCCAGTCTGTCTCCTCCTTCGCTCCAATCGTTCCTTCTCCCGAGGTAATGCTGTCACCGATAAATTCCACCTTGAGGGACTTATCAGTGACTGGCAGCAATTCCCCGTCAACCTTCAGGGCATGGATTTGCAACAAGCAGCGCGAGTCCGAACTCATAGGCTGGACATCCTTGACCACACGGACATTTTTGACCGTATCAGGGTTCAACCCTCTCAAAACACAGATCCAATGCCGTCCTGCGGTCACCATCAGGCGACTCATCGGAACACCATTGATGACAATACTGATCCAGGGTTCATACACCTGGTAATCGGCCTCAATTTCAATCCACAGCTCTGAGCCTTTGATATTCAATTCAATGCCACTGCCTGTCCAAAACAGAGTAAGAGGTGTACGTGTGTGCGTAGTTCGACCATGAACCTTTACATGCTTTGCTTTTGTAAGTGGGTATGTCTTCAATATCTTGTTATGTGACATTTCAACACCCTCCTCATGATATATAAATGAATGCTAGTTTCTGTAATATTGTAAAAGAAGTGACAAGGAATCTCAAATTCTATTTCTAAACAAGCAAGGGTCCAAGGCTTTATATGGATTATTCTTTTCGATCATGGACTTAGGACAACATATGATATCAAAAAGCACCAGCCCATTGAATTTTGCTGGTGCTTCTTTGATATACGGAGCAAAGATTACTTGCTAAGTGGATTTTTTCACAAATATTATTTTATCTATTAATTAGCTTTGCCAAACATGACGATATTAATCGCCTTGCCGAAGTCTATACCTATTTTTCCAGTTAGCTCTGCTGTTTTTTGTGCTAATACGACTGCATTGACACCACAAGAGAACAGCGCAATATCAAAGTCATCTTTGTGTGCTGCGATCCATTGGAGTGTTTCGGGCATTTGTTCATATTGATGAAATGCTAGCGTGTGCGCGATATACAGCTTGTACGGATCGGCCTCAAGAACAGGCTTTACTTCAGCAGCCGCTCGGGTGACTAGCAGAATGCGTCGATTTTTCAGCATGTCCCAGAAAGCGGGTGTCTCAGCCAAATACCGATTCAGGCAGGCGTGACAGGTCAGCGCGGGGGAGAGAGCATAGTGAGCAAAGACCTGATCGGTCAGCTCCCGCTTCATATAGGATGGTGCTTTAATAGATTCGTCATCATATGGCAAAATGCCAGCAATACTGGCTTTGCTCACTGCCTCAGCCACCGCATCTCGCAGTTCCGTGTTCGGCAGAAACAGTCCCTTTTGACCGAGATTGGCTTTGACCGCCCAACGTTCCTGTAATACCTTTTCCATCGGCCAGACGGTGTCCTGCGCCAACACTAAATTTTCACCATCTCCAATACGTATGAGCGAAAAGGGCTGGTGTTGTTCGAGTGCCAGCTTCAAACGTTTCAGTACCTCGTCAATCTCCAGATACTTTGGATTCGTCATATCATGTTACCTCCCTGTCGTTCCTGCTTGTTCAACTTTTCAGATGGAGTAAAAAACTTTGTATTCTATCATATGTCGAAAGCGAAAAGGTTTTTGTATGAACGGCTATTCTTTTTGGATTCTACCTATTTTTACAAGATTCGTTGCATCTGTACGTGCCGTTTCGGGAGCGTCTTCATAACTTGAGAGAAGACGGTTGAAAGGGAGGAAGATCAATGAATCGCAAGATTGTAATTGAAATTAATTTTAATAACTATGGGATGAATCCCAACCGCCTGACACGTGAGTGGATCAGTGAGCGACTGGATATATTCAGAACCTTTACGCTGCGCAGTCTGCTCAGTCAGACGAATACGGATTTCTTATCTGTCGTCAAGCTGGCGGGCGGATGCAGTGACATTGTGGAAGAGGAACTGGCCAAGCAGGAGCCCATTCCCGACCACATTCGTTTTGGTACGAGCATTGAAAGTAAACGCCGTATTAATACGTACATCGAAGGCGCGGACGAACTGCTCATTGCTCGAATAGATTCCGACGATTTGTATCACCAGTCATTTGTACAACAGTTGCATGATTACAAGTTTCAACCGGAGACAGTTGCGCTGGTGAACCAGATGGGTTACCTGTGGGATGCGGTTGAGGGGCAGATGGCACCGGTGTTTCACCGTTCGCCTTCCTTTTATGTGTTTCGCTATCAAGTGGAGGATTTTCTGAATGATTACCGTGTCGTCATTCCTGGGAAGGGTACGCATGGATATGTAACGGAGCTGCCGCATGAGGTCATTCCACTTCGTAACTATGTGAACGTCATTCATGCCGCAAATACTTCGGTGAAAAAAGTGCCGGCGAAGGATCGGCTGTCAGAGAATGAAATGAATGCTGTGCTGGCTGAATTTCTGGGAACAGGCATTGCCAATTCGTAACGGCAGGAGGAGATTATATTGTTCAAAGGAAAAAAACTGCTGGTGACCGGAGGAACGGGATCTTGGGGGCAACGCCTAACGGCTGAATTGCTGAAGGAGGGACCGGCGGAGATTCGTATTTTCTCACGCGGTGAATTTGCACAGATTGCCATGCAGCGGCAGTTTCAATCTGATCCTCGCCTGAATTTCATGATTGGAGATATACGAGATCTTCAGGCATTGCAGGAGGCATGTCGCGGAGTGGACTATGTATTCCATTTGGCGGCATTAAAGCATGTCCCTGTGTGTGAGAGACAGCCGGAAGAGGCTTTCAAGACGAACGTACACGGTACGGAAAACGTGATCCGGGCCAGCATTGAGCAGGGAGTCGCCAAGGTAATTGATGTCTCTACAGACAAGGCGGTAGATCCGGTGAATGTATATGGCATGACGAAGGCGATAGGTGAAAGACTGATGATCCGCGCCAACACTTTAAGTGAGCGTACTCGCTTTGTGTGTATTCGCGGCGGCAACGTGTTGGGGACGAGTGGAAGTGTCGTGCCTCTTTTCAAGCGCCAAATCGCGGAAGGGCAGGATTTAACGCTGACGAGCCCAGATATGACACGCTTTTTCCTCACGCTCGGAGAAGCGATTGGCTTGCTGCTGAAGGCTTCTGTCACGGCGATTGGGGGAGAGACACTTGTGATGAAAATGAAGGGCTGCAATATTGCAGATCTGGCAGAAGTGATGAAAGAACAGGCGGGTCAGCCTGCGTTGAAAGTGAAGGAGATTGGTATACGTGGTGGGGAAAAGCTGCATGAAGTGCTGATTTCGCCCTATGAGGTGCCGCATACGTATCGCTATGATGATCGCTATTTTGTTATTCTTCCCCAGCAAGCAGACAAGCGCTTACTGAGCCAATACGGTGGATTGGAACGAGTGAGCTTCGATCAATATCGCTCGGACGATGAGTTAATGGATCGCGCTGGAATTGCTGAGCTACTGCGAGGCATGGAGTAACGATGAAAGAGGTGGGTATTTTGCAGCTTATGGAAAAAATAACTAAAGGAACTGTGAAGGTTGCGGTAATCGGCCTCGGTTATGTAGGGCTGCCCATGGCAGTGGAAATGGCAAAGGCTGGTTATGATGTATATGGTGTGGATTCCGATCCCGTCAAAGTAGCCAAGCTGCTTCAAGGAAAGTCGTACATCATAGACATTGGTGACGATGCATTGGAAGGTCTGATCGGGCAGCAATTGCATCCGGTTACGGATATCAAGGTGCTGGAGCATGCGGATGTCGTTGTGATCTGCGTGCCTACGCCACTGACGGACGGACACCAGCCGGATACGTCCTATATTGAAACGGCTATTGATCAGGCCATACCTCATTTGCGTAGACAAACACTGTTGATTCTGGAAAGCACCACCTATCCCGGAACGACCGAGGAACTGATTCGGCCGGTGATAGAGCAGCGCAGGGGCTGGACAGTAGGTAAGGATTTTTATGTGTGCTTTTCACCGGAGCGTGTTGATCCGGGCAGCGTTCATTTTAACATTCGCAACACACCCAAGGTGATCGGCGGTTGCACACCGGATTGTCTGGCAGCGGGAGTAGGTTTTTATGGGTCCTTTTTGGACCAGATTGTACCAGTCAGCTCGACAACCGTGGCGGAAGCCGCCAAGCTGTTCGAGAATACATTCCGCAGCGTCAACATTGGAATGGTTAATGAGCTGACAGCCGCCTGTGAGAAAATTGGCATCAATATATGGGAGGTACTGGATGCGGCGGCAAGCAAGCCATTCGGTTATATGCCTTTTTATCCGGGACCTGGGATCGGGGGGCACTGTATCCCGGTTGATCCGCTATACTTGTCATGGAAATCCGAGCAGCATGGTTTTCCACTGGAATTCGTGGACTTGGCAGATCGCATGAACCGGCGTATGCCGCTGTATATCGCGGAGCGAATTGAAGCCATGCTCGCTCAGAAAGGTAAAGCCATAAACAAAGCCAAAATTATTCTGGCAGGTGTGGCCTACAAAAAGGACATTGATGATGTTCGGGAATCCCCAGCTCTTGTCCTGTTTGAACATCTAATAAAACTGGGAGCTTCGGTGAGCTTCACCGACCCGTATGTATCGAGCTTTAAGCTGAACGGTGAAGCAATCTCCTCTCGAACGGCAAATGCCCAGTTATGGGAAAGTGCAGATATCGTAGTCATCACGACAGACCATTCTGTGGTGGATTACCAACAGCTGGTCGACCATGCCCCGCTGGTCTTCGATACACGTAATGCGACTGCACATTGTACAGGTGGACATGTCGTCATCTTGGGGCATCCCGGTGATGGAGGGGGCGCCGCTGTTGGCTAACCGTGATCAGGTAAATGAACGTTATTACGGGCAAATCAATTCGGAAGAGTCCCATGAAGCCACCCGCAATAGAATTCACTGGATTTGCCGCCATGTACAGGGCCATACTGTGCTGGATGTTGGGTGCAGTCAGGGCATAACGTCCATTTTGCTTGGGCGGGAAGGATTTAAGGTAACAGCCATTGATTTGGAAGAGGGCAGCATTTCTTATGCGAAAAAAGAACTTCGCCAGGAATCCGCACCCGTCCGGGGAAGAGTCCACTTTCAGTTAAAGGACATTTCACAATTCGAGCGTCCTCCCGGTGGATTTGACACCATTATTTTAGGGGAGATTTTGGAACATTTTGCGCATCCTGACACCCTGCTGGCTCATGCTTATCGCTTGTTGAATAAAAAGGGAACGCTCGTCTTGTCTGTACCTTATGGATACCATCCGTTTCATGATCACAAGCGGACTTACTATGCTGGGAGCCTCTCCCGTGTGTTGTATCCTTATTTTGATGAACAAGCGCTGGAGGTGCATCACAAATATTTGTGCTTTGCCGGCCGCAAGAAGTCGAAAGAACTGCGTGAGGCCAAACCAGGGGTAGAGCATCTGAATGAGTGGATGAAACTAGACGAGGAGCAATTTCGACTGGTGGAGCAGCAGCATGTTCGCAAAATGAATCAGCGAAAGGCCGCACTCGACAAGGCGGTACAGCGAATCCGGCATATGGAGGAACAACTTTTGACGTTGCACAGGTATGCACGTGTCGAACAGCTAGACAAGACGCAGGCTGAAAGGAGAGGTGCATATACTGATGGCGAGTCTACCGGAAAAACGACGGCAGATTCAGCCAAAGGTAAAGGGGAGACGTGAAGTCATGACTGAGCATCCAATGACTATCAGCTTGTGTATGATCGTAAAAAATGAGGAGCAGACACTGGCCCGCTGTCTGGATTCGGTCGCAGACCTGATGGATGAAATTATCATTGTGGACACGGGATCGACGGATCAGACGAAGACGATAGCAGCCCGCTATACGGATCGGCTATATACGTTTGAATGGAGGGATGATTTTGCAGCCGCCCGTAATGAATCGTTTGACAAAGCGGCGTGTTCCTACATCATGTGGCTGGATGCGGACGATGTGCTGCTGGAGCCGGACCGTGAGCGCCTGCGCGCCTTGAAGCGGCGTTTGTCTATGGATATCGACGCAGTGGTGATGCCACTTCATTTGGCAGAGGGGGAGCAGGGTGAACTGTTGTTCACCTCACGCCGTATCCGTCTCGTGAAGCGTGAGCGACAATACCGCTGGGAAGGGCGTCTGCATGAGGATCTGGTGATACCTCAGGGGCAAATCGTGCATTCGGATGTGGCAGTAACTCACCGCCGAATGCAAGACCACACGCTCCGTAACCAACGTATTCTCGCCCGGTGGATCAGCGAAAGCGGCAAGCTGGAGGGGCGTCTGCTGTATTTGCACGCCAATGAATGTTTTGACCGTAAAGAATATGCCGAGGCGGCAGAGGCGTTCAACCATCTGTTGGAGGAGCCAAGCGGCTACCGTGAGGATCGGATTACCGCTTGTGCGCGGTCGGCGGAATGCTATCTTCACCTCGGGAAGCCGGAGCAACAGCTGGATAGTCTGTTACGCTCCTTTCGATACGGTGTACCGCAATCAGACTTGTGCTGCATGATCGGTGACTGGTTTTTCACACGAAACGAATGGACCACCGCCGCATACTGGTATGAAAAGGCATTGG
Organism: Paenibacillus sp. FSL H7-0703; assembly: GCF_038003485.1. Lineage (NCBI taxonomy): Bacteria > Bacillati > Bacillota > Bacilli > Caryophanales > Paenibacillaceae > Paenibacillus > Paenibacillus sp. FSL H7-0703. The sequence goes on from NZ_JBBOPF010000001.1 coordinate 4,586,788, forward strand.
AGCAACAGCATCACCTTCCGGGTATGCGACCTGTTCCACTACCATGCTACTCCTGGTTACCTCATGTGCGGCTTAGCCATTGCTATGCCCATGTAGGTCAGCTGGACGCTTCGTATGAGCATAACCAAACCGCTTTACGCTATTTGCCCGACGACCCGCATTTACTGGATAATGCACGCAAGCTCAAGGAGGCTATTTCCAACTCCCCACCCTCAGCCCGTTCCTCAAAATAGTTCAAGCTGTTCCGGTCCGTTATCCTCTTCGGGTGGCTTGCGAAGGGGAAAAGGTTTAGGGTCCATGCCAAGCATGGTCATGAGCTGCTTGGCGTTAGCAGCGGCGTCTCCACCTGAATTGTTATTGAAAATAACACACACCTCACGGCTTTGCTGCTCCAGCTCCAGCAATCTGTCTCTCCATTCGGTCAATTCTTGTTCATTGTACCGATACAGATAACGAACCTCCCGCCAATTAGGCGCGGAGCTTTGATTCCAGCCCGATATGTTCCGTCCGTGGAGACGTACGACTGTCAGATTGCCGTCTGTAGCCAACGGCACAATAGGAACCGACCCCGGTCCCGCCTGCGGCTCGTCGCATACGCTGTGTATCCAGCCTTCTTCACGCATGAATGCCAGCGTTTGTTTCCGAAAGTCGGATGTGAACCAGCTTTGATGTCTGAATTCAAGTACGGATGGGACCTCTCCCATCCTTTTTTTCGTGTCTCGCAGTACAGCGACATTCTCACGTGTACAGTCGAACCAGGGTGGGTACTGAAACAGCACGGCTTTGAGCTTACCCGCTTCGCGAAGAGGCTGTATAGATGCATGCAGTGCTTCGTACATGGCATCTATTGTTTTGAAGTAAGGCTGCTTGCCGCGGGTATGTCCAGTCATGCCTTGATAGGCTTTGACGAGAAATGAAAAAGAGTCAGGGGTTTCCGCCGCCCAGCGTGCCATACGATCTGTGGGCTGCACCGCATAGAAAGAACTATCCATCTCTACTACCGGAAAATGGCTTCCATAGACGCTTAGTTTTTGGTTAGCTTTGGTGCCCGTTGGATACAAGTCATCATGATCGCCCCAACCCGTAAGTCCAATTTGAATCATAACTTCCCCGCTCCTTTCTCTTATGAATACTTCCAAAGGCGCTCCCATGAATCATTTTAATGATAAAATGGGGTGAATCACATGAAGTTGGTATGAAGTTCCTATGATTATTTAAGCTCAAATACGGTTATTGTAACACGGTTTGATGTTCATGATTTTGTAAAAACCTTATTCGTAATGCTTTTGAGTTTCCAGTTTGAAAAAGCTAATATAGTATGTAATAGAGTGAAAATGAGTTCATGGAGGAGAAACGGTATGGCAGAATGGTACGAGCAAAGCTTTGGGGAAGATTATTTATTGGTATACAAGCATCGCGACTTTCAGGGAGCCTATCAGGAAGTGCAAAAAATGATCTCCTGGCTCAAATTACCGCAAGGCTCCAGCGTATTGGATTTATGCTGTGGGATGGGCCGTCATTCGCTTGCGCTCGCAGATGCAGGTTATAAGGTGACCGGTGTGGACCTTTCCAATGTGTTGCTGAGAGAGGCTCGTGCAGCTGATTCCGAAGGGCGGGTAAGTTGGCATCAAGGGGATATGAGAGAGGTGCCGCTGGATGAAAGCTATGACGCGGTGATGAATTTGTTCACCTCCTTCGGTTATTTTGAAAAGGATGAGGAGCAGCTTAAAGTACTAAAGGAAATATATCGGCTGTTGAAGCCGGGGGGACGCTTTATCATAGATTATTTGAACCCTGCTTACGTAACCGCTCATTTGGTACCGCATTCGTCACGGGAGGATGAAGGGAATTGGATTGAGGAGCATCGGGTCATTGAAGATGGCTTTGTGAAAAAGCAAATTGCGATTCGGTCAGCTGCATCCGTTGTGGGCACTGAGGTAGCCTCTGCTCTGGGCACGACTCCTACTGAGGGAGAACCTGCGCGCGTGTATCATGAACGAGTGAAGCTATATCCATATGAAAAGTTTCGTGGATTGCTAGAACAAGCCGGACTATCTGTAGAGCAGGTACACGGAAGCTATAATGAAGATCAATATATTGAAGATGCTTCGCCTCGAATGATTTTTGTCGGCGTGCGGGCTTGAAACAGAAAGGCGGATGGAAGCCATGAAATTGCCAGAGCTTACACCATGTGAGCGAATAGACGGAGGCTTTCAGGTCAAAATATCCATGTCCTTTCCGCTGCGCTGGGTGAATAGCTATGTGCTCAAGGGACAGCACGGTTTTACGATTGTAGACCCGGGGCCGCGCAATATGGACACTGAGGCAGAATGGGCGCATGTCTTTCAACAGCTGGGGATGTCCTTTGGGGATATCTCTGACATTGTGGTGACTCATCATCACCCCGATCATTACGGATTGGCGGGCTGGATGCAGCAGCAAAGTCAGGCTCGTGTACATATGTCAGCTCGAAGCCATAAGGAAGCGATGATGATGTGGGACGCTCCAGAATCGACGGTCGCTATGGAGAACAGGCTTCCCAGCTTTTTTGTCCAGCATGGCTTTCCTTTGGAGCAAGTGTCGGCCTTGGAATTACATATGCGGCAGGCATATTTGCAAGTGAATCCACAGCCTGAAATTACCGTTATTCCTACCGGAATGGACGCTCGTCTGGAATGGGGTGAACGCAGTTGGTTTCCCGTCGAGACAGGAGGACATGCGCCCGGACATGTGTCCTTATATGATCCGAATAGCGGCGTTATCCTCTGCGGTGACGCAGTTTTGCCGCAGATTTCTCCTAATATCAGTCTGCTGCCAGACAGTGATGCCCAGCCGTTGAAGTCTTATGTAGACGGCTTGCAGCGTCTAGGCGAGCTGGAGGTAGCGTGGGCATATCCGGGGCACCGCAATCCGTTTGGTTATTTTCGGGAGCGGACGCAAGCGTTGCTGGCGCATCATGAAGAACGGCTGGAGAAATTCCAGCAGCTGATCCAACCGGAGGGCAGCACAGCCTATGAGCTGTGCATTGCCATGTTCGGTGGCAAGCTGGGTATTCACCAGCTAAGGTTTGCCATGTCCGAGACGCTGGCTCATCTGGTGGAACTGGTGCGCCGTGAACGGGCCTCTATGAGCGAGACGGACTCAATCACGCGCTTCTATCCCCTTTGCCGTCAATAGTCGCGGAAAGTTAACCAACAAAGTGACATGACAAGAGCAACATGACAAGCGGCATGCATGCCGGAAAAGAGGATTTTATGAATTTGCTGCTGCTGGGAGCTACCGGACGCGTAGGACGGTACATATTAGATTATGCATTAGCGGACGGCCATGCCGTTACGATCCTTGTTCGTTCACCAGACAAGCTGGAGGATTACGCACCCGGATACGGGAATCAGCTGCAAATCGTACAAGGCGATGCCACTAATGCAGAGGACGTAGCACAAGCGCTGAAGGGTGGGGCAACGGCTGTGATCAGTGCGCTGAATACGGATGGAACGACTACCTTATCCGCTAATATAGCCCTGCTGATCCGGCTCATGCAGGAGCGGTCCATTTCCCGGCTCATTACGGTAGGAACGGCAGGGATTTTGCAAAGCCGGACCGAACCGGACCTGTATCGGTACGAGTCCTCCGAGACCCGGCGACGCAGCACTCGTGCGGCCGAGGAACATCGGCGAGTGTACGAATTGCTGCGTGAATCAGCACTAGACTGGACAATCGTATGTCCAACCTATCTGCCGGATGGAGCGCGGACAGGGATTTATCGTGTGGAAAAAGATTTTTTGCCTGAAGGTGGCTCACAAATTAACACCGCGGATACGGCTGATTTTACCTATCGTCAATGCAAGAGTTACGAATTTGTCCGTACACGGGTAGGCATTGCCTACTAATCATGGAACGCCAAACATAGCTTCATTTTTAAGTATTCAACCAGAGCGCGGTAAGTGTACCTACTCATTGCGTTCTTTTTTTAATTTGACAAATACTCAGGCTTAGAATACTATGATTCTTAAAGGAAACACTGTTTCCTGAAATCTTGTGTAGATCTTTAATTTATTATAGTAGCATCAAGCGACAGTTCTTAATAAGCAAAAGGAAGTGTATTGAATCATGTCCGAGCCATCGCATCCCTATAAAACCTATTCGGAAGTGAAGCTACAGCAGCAGCAATTGCTACGTAAAAATGTCATCGATGCGGCATGCATCCTTCTTGCGGAAGAAGGGCCAGAGGCCGTGACCGTGCGGCGAGTTGCGCAGAAATTAAGCTGTTCCACCAAGATCATTTACAGTATTTTTGGCAGTAAGGACGGTCTTGCCAATGAGATGTACCTGGATGGATGTCGGCTATTGGCTGAATCCTTCCAGCAAGTACCTGTTACCGAAAGCGTACTCGCTGATCTTGAAGCTCTATGCTGGGCGTACTGGGAATTTGCGCAGCTTCATTCAGCTTATTACAAAATGATGTTTGGCGGTGCATTATCTGATTTCAAGCCGGATGAACAGAGCTTGGAGGGTACCACAACGGCATTGTCACGAATTCTGCACACCGTCACACATGCTATGGAGATAGGGGCACTGAAAGAGGAAGATCCGCTGTTAGTTGTCCGAATGCTGTGGTCTGCTTTACATGGAGTCATACATCTTCAGTTTGCAGGTCATTTTTCAGATGTAGATATGGCTCAAGGAGTGTATACATTTACACTGAAGAATACGCTCGTAGCATTTAAAACATCCTCATCCCCATCGTAAATATGAAGTGTACTGAGGTCGTCATAGTAGATGACTTCAGTTCATTATAGAGTAGTGGCAACAATGTTTCTAAAATAAAACAACGATACTATGGAGGTTATCATCATGTTTATGTACGCAAATAAAACAGCTCTGATCACTGGGGCTTCATCCGGGATTGGCGAGGCCTTTGCCTATTCGCTCGCAGCTAAGAAATGTAATCTCATTTTGGTAGCACGCAATGAAACCAAATTAGAGACGCTGGCTAAAGAACTCTCAGCTAAATATAACGTAAAAGCAACGGTGATTGCGATGGATCTTTCCACACCAGGAGCATCACAAGCATTGCATCAGGAGGTTCAAAAGCAACAGCTAAAGGTAGATCTCTTGATTAACAACGCCGGTTTTGCCACCTATGGATACTTTGAGCAGGTTTCAGGAGAACGACAGCATGAGGAAGTGATGCTCAATGTGGCTGCTTTAGTCGACATCACACATGCATTTATGCCTGATTTATTGCGTAAGCGGGATGGTGGATTAATCAATGTTTCTTCCACAGCTGCATTTCAGCCCGATCCTTATATGGCGGTGTATGGAGCAACCAAAGCATTTGTGCTTTCTTTTACTGAAGCGCTATGGGCCGAAAATCGGAAACGGGGGCTTAAAGTTCTGGCCCTTTGTCCAGGCTCAACAGAAACGCCTTTTTTTGATATTGTTGGCGCAAGTGAAGCGTCAGTTGGAATTAGGGAAACTCCCCAAACCGTTGTGAAGAACGCGTTGAGAGCATTTGAAAAGGGGCGTAGTCACATCATTTCCGGTCGCCAGAACTATTGGGTAGCTCAGGTGTCCCGGTTATTCTCTCGTCAATCCACGCTGGGAATTGTAGAACGTGCACTGCGTCCAAAAAATGGATTGTAATTTATGAATGAAGGTAATCTGGGCTTGAAATGTCAGGATTGCTAATCAATATGTTGTGAGTTTTATGCACCGGGTCTGATCGTTTCTAACTCGACTTGAATCAGACCCGGCGTTCCTATTTGTATAGATCAAGCACTTAGACCCTATTCAAGCCCTCGGGAATATAGTAAAATTCCATCCCGTTTCTCCCAGCCGTTAGCTGACCAGAAGCGTTGCCCCCCTGCGTTATGCTCCATTACAAACAGATGACATTTATCAATGCCTTCTCTCAGCAAAGCAGATAACGCCTTATCCACCAGTCTGGGCGCGATCCCTTGACCACGATGTGCTGTGGCTACACCCAGATGATACAAAAACCCCCTGCGAGAATCGTGACCCGCTAAAATCGTGCCTATAATGTTTCCGTTGTACTCACAGACAAAGCTAAGTCCTTCGTTCCGTTGTAAAAAGCGTGCAATCCGCTCCCGTGAATCGGCCTCGCTTAATCCCAATCCGTCTAAGCCATTCCAAAGCTCAATAGCCTGATCATAATCGTCAGCCTGCATCGTACGGAATGTATATCCTTCAGTTACGTTTGCCATGTCTAGTTCTCCTCTAACCCTGTATATATCTGTTGTATTCCAAGCGTTGTTTGTTATTTAACGTGTTGTATTCGGTGCGCTTTCTTCCCCAAGCTCCTGCTCGCGCTCTGCCTGTTTGCGATGGGCGATACGGCTGCTGGCCGAAGCTGCGATAGCGCCCACGATGTCGTCCAGGAACGTATGGATCGGCCCGAGGCTTTTATCGTTCAGGCGTTCCAGCACACCCGGTTTGAGCTTATCGACATAACCGTAATTGGTAAATCCAATGCTGCCGTACACATTTACGATGGAGAAGGCCAGAATCTCATCCACTCCGTATAATCCCTCATCATTCTCAATCATGTCCTGCAATGGGGGAAGAAGAGCGCCCTGTTCGGCAAGGATGTCCAGCTGGATGCCCGTGAGCACTGCATTTTGAACCTCGCGCTTCATCAGCACCTTGTCCACATTCTCAATACATTCTTCCATCGTTAGGGTCGGGTAATATTTCTTTTGTAAAAGCATGACCAGTTCTGCGATTTCAGTCAGGTGTACACCACGCTTGTGCAGCAACTCGCGGGTGGCATCGGCTACCTTTTTACTATTCAGGCTGTATGGTGCTTTTTTCTTGTCCATAAAGTTGAAATTCCCTCCTCGTATAGATCCTGATTTCTACTGCAATTATGACCAGTGTGTCCAGTCTGCTGAAAAAGTAGTTATTTTTTACGCGAGGCTCGTATACATATTAGTACAATCTGTACAAAATTGTTAGGGAGGAACTTCACTTATGAATATAAAACACCCATGGCGTATGACCTCTGTAGCTGGACTGCTATCCCTACCGCTGTTGTTGTCAGGCTGCAGCCTTTTCGGCGATGAATCGGCATCTATTGACCCCCCGCCGTCCACGACAGAGCAGTCCATGATTAAGGCTGTAACCGGAAAAGCACCTGCCAGTACAGGGCAACTGAGGGCTGTTTTTTTGCAAGATCATAACGGTTTGCTGGCCCCAGTATCTTTACCGATTGCTACAGGTGATGTACAGGCAGATGCCAAGTCAGCGCTAGAAACATTGGTTGAGGGCGGGCCGTATGCTGGATTATTACCAGAGGGATTTAAAGGGGTAATACCTCAGGGTACAGAAGTAAAAAGTGTGACAGTGGACAAGAACAACAAGCTGGCTGTTGTCGAATTCAACAAATCTTTCGCCAACTATAAGCCACAGGAAGAACGCCAATTAATGGAGAGCTTGACTTGGACCCTAACCGACCGTCCCGATATTGAGAGCGTACAGATCTGGGTGGAGGGCAAAAAGCTGAACGAAATGCCTGTTGGCGGCACACCGCTGGATCATCCATTGACGCGTGCAGTAGGTATTAATTTGGAAATTGGTCATGGCGTGACACCCCTGGATTCCAGTCCAGTCACTGTGTATTTCTCTTCTTCTTCTCCTGCTGGAGTTCAATACTATGTACCTGTAACACGGTTGGTTAGCCCTGAGAAAGATCGTGTCCAGTCAGCACTGCATCAATTGATTCAAGGGCCGCAGACCAAAGATGGGTTACAAGAAGTGATGACAGGGGAGACGGCGCTGAAATCGGTAGAACGCTCCAAAGACAACGTAATTACGGTATCTCTCTCAGATGATATGTTTGCTAAAGGAGAAGCTGTGCCTGCTGAATTTTTGGAATCGGTTGTGCTGACAGCGGCAGACAATTCAGATGATGCGGTCAAAACAAAAATTCGGATTGAACTGAATGGTGAAAAAAGCGTAATTGGACAAAATAATCAAAATTATGGAGAGCCTGTAGCCAAGCCGCAACATATTAACGAAATCCCTCTTTAAGGGCGGGAATCGTCCTTGGGGTGCTTTTGCCTGCACACTTTGGTAAAATAAACATATAAGAACAGGTTGCATACGACGTAGGAGGAAAAAGCATGAGTAGATCTAACGGACGAAACGGTGATGAGCTGCGCCCGATGAAATTGACAGCAGGAGTAAATAAATACGCGGAGGGCTCTGTTTTTATAGAGGTTGGCGAGACGAAAGTCATTTGCACGGCTACTGTAGAAGAACGCGTACCCCCCTTTATGAAGGGACAAGGAAAGGGCTGGGTGACCGCAGAGTATTCCATGCTTCCGCGTGCGACTCATAGCCGTAATCAGCGTGAAGCTGCGCGTGGCAAGCTGACAGGCCGTACCATGGAAATTCAGCGTCTGATTGGAAGAGCGTTGCGTTCGGTGGTCAATTTGCATGCGCTTGGTGAACGGACGATTACGTTGGATTGTGACGTCATTCAGGCGGACGGCGGAACACGCACAACCTCAATTACCGGTTCTTTCGTAGCGTTGGCGATTGCGGTTAATAAAATTGCCACCCAGCACAAGCTGCCTGTTTTTCCAATTACCGATTTCCTGGCTTCCGTCAGCGTAGGGGTTGTTGGTGAAAAAGCGTTGCTGGATCTGAACTATGAAGAGGATTCCAAGGCCAAAGTAGACATGAATCTTGTCATGACTGGCAGTGGAAAATATGTTGAGCTGCAAGGTACAGGTGAAGAAAGCCCATTTGACCGTAACGAATTGGATCAACTGCTTAGCTTGGGCGAACAAGGGATTCTGCAAATGATTGAGCGCCAAAAAGAAGTGCTTGGACCGATTGCTGATAAGATCGGTGCTGGACGTACAGGAGCTGGCGCCTAATGCGGCTGGATGGCCCGGTCGTCATTGTCGCTACGAAAAATAAAGGAAAGGTGCGGGAATTTGCGCATGCTTTTGCGCCGTTTGGCAAGGAAGTCAGAAGCATGTACGATTATCCCGACATTCCTGATGTCGTTGAAGATGGCAAAACCTTTGCCGAAAATGCACTGAAAAAAGCTAAAGCGGTTGGAGATGTGCTCGGTTTGCCCGTACTGGCCGATGATTCCGGCCTCTGCGTGGACTTGCTGGACGGTGCACCGGGGGTATACTCTGCCCGTTATGCTGGAGAAGGTGCCAGCGATCACGAAAACAATATTAAGCTGCTCGACGTTCTAGAATCGAAGCAGCTGGGTGATGATACGGGACAGCCTTTGCTAAGCCCGGCTCAATTCGTCTGTACCTTGATTCTATATAATCCGCAGACTGGCGAGACGTTGGAATCGACAGGCTCTGTGGAGGGCTGGATTACTACTGAAACCGCCGGCAGCGGCGGGTTTGGGTATGATCCGCTGTTTTATTTGCCAGAGTTTGAAAAGACAATGGCCGAGCTGACGTTGGAACAAAAGCAGTCTATCAGTCACAGAGGGATAGCTCTGCGTGATTTGGCAACAAAACTGGGTAATCCACAGGCATAGCATTGGTAACAGGGGCGAAATCATCCCCCATTCACATAACGAAAAAAAGGCTATCCGTCAGCCATAAGCTGCGGATAGCCTTTTTGTGTACTTTCTGTTCCCCATATAGTACACAGCGAAAAATTGCCGCTGCCGCTTAGAAGCTCTATTGCTTCAGCATTCAGCGTAGCTTATCGAATAGCAACCTTGTAAGTGCGCAACCAGTTATCCACTTGAGCCAAGTAGGCGAACAACTGGGGACCCGACATCAGCTGACCAAACCAAGGCAGATTGGTGGATGCCTCCGGTGAGGCGGCAATATCACGTACCTTTTGCGCATCGATCAGCTTGAGCAGTGGGGAAGAGGAATCATCCAGCAGCTGCAGCGCCTGCTTTTTCACAGCGGCAAGATAGGAAGGATTATGCGTTTTAGGATACGGGCTTTTTTTGCGATACAGCACATCATCCGGCAATACACCCTCCAGCGCCTTGCGTAAAATACCTTTTTCACGTCCGCCTGTCATCTTGATACTCCACGGAATGTTCCATACATATTGTACCAATCGATGATCGCAATACGGCACCCGCACTTCCAGTCCGGCCCCCATACTCATCCGATCCTTGCGATCCAGTAGAGTAGGCATAAAGCGGGTGATGTTCAAATAGGACATGACGCGCATTTGCGCAGCTTTTCCTGTTTCCCCTGGTAGCTTCGGCACTTCTCCTATCGCTTCTGAGTAGCGATCGTTCAAATACTCTAGCGGCTTGATCCAGTCCCGTACCTCTGGAGACAACAGACTGGCTCTCATATCGGGTGCAACTGCCCACGGGAATGTACCCGAATTCAGCATATCCTCCCGGTGGAACCAAGGATATCCGCCAAAAACTTCATCCGCAGCCTCGCCGGAAATAGCGACCGTAGCTCCTTTTTTAATCTCCCGGCAAAAGAGATATAGCGACGAATCCACGTCCGCCATTCCGGGTAAATCCCGCGTTAGCGTGGAGTTATTCAGAGCTGCTACGACTTCTGGCGTATCGAATTCAATCCAGTGATGATTTGTCCCTAATTCATCCACCATCCGCTGAATCCAGGGGGCATCGGCTCCGGGTTGAAACGCATGGGCTTTAAAATGCTTGTCGTTATCCACATAATCGACCGAATACGTATGAACTTGTCCCTGCCCGGTACGTTTGTAATAATCGACAGCTAATGCGGATAGAGCGCTTGAATCCAGCCCGCCAGACAATAAGGTGCACACTGGAACATCCGAAATGAGCTGCCGCTCCACCGTATCCAGTAACAGTTCTCTTACCTTAAGTGCCGTTTCTTCGGTGTTATCCTCATGCGCAATGCTTTCCAGTTTCCAGTAGGCATGGATGCGCACGCCGTCGCGGCTGTAGGTTAACGTATGCCCGGGGCGTAGCTCCTTCATAGACGAATAGACGCCGTGTCCGGGGGTACGTGCAGGCCCGATGATAAAAATTTCGGCCAATCCCTCGGCGTCCACTGCTGCCTCTACCGCTGGATGCTGGAGCAGTGCTTTGGGTTCTGAGCCAAATACGAATACTTCTTCGGTTTGGCTATAAAATAGCGGCTTCACTCCCAGCCGATCCCGTGCCAGAAATACCTGCTCCCGCTCGCTATCCCAGACCGCAAATGCAAAAATGCCGTTTAACCGATCCACACATTCAGGGCCCCATTCGATATAGGATTCGAGCAGCACCTCCGTGTCGCATTGTGTACGGAAAAAATGCCCGCGCTGTTGCAGCTCTTTTTTCAGCTCAGGCGCGTTATATATTTCCCCGTTATATACAATCGTATAAGTGATATCCTCCAGCTGCCGGATCATGGGCTGAGCACCATTTTCCGGGTCCATAACACTCAATCTTCGGTGTCCGAAGGCACACGGGTTGGATATCCAGGTACCCGCAGCATCCGGTCCGCGATCGGAGAGCGTTTGTGTCATATTCAGCAGCAGCTCAGATTGATGCATTAAGTCTCCGTTCCACTGTATGAAACCTGTAATTCCGCACATGTCTGTTCATCCTCTCTTTGTCGTGTTCATCCAGTGTTGGAATGAATCAAAAACTAAATCCCCAGTTCATCAGTATATATGCCGAAAAGAAGCATAAAATGTCTGTCCGTTCCGAAAACTACAGATGGGACAACCCGTCTACTCGCAAGGAAGGAGGGAGACCATGTACTACATCAAGGATGCCAAAATACGCCGCTTCACTGAACTTGACGGAGTGCGCTGCGCTGAGGTAGAGGTGCGGCCCGGTGCCGCAGATGACCCGGAATTGCTGGTCTATATCACGGCCAAGGATCAGACGGATGGTCAGCATGACTATGACATGGTACGGATCATCCGCAATGACGCCGATCTGGAGCTGGATTGGTACGACAATAATCTGCATTCGGCATTTGAGGAAGTGACAGACAAGGCTTTTACCGACTCTACACACATTACTGCTGGTGAGGAGCGAGAGAAGTTTAAAAAAGAATTGCTCTCCTATGGGCAGCTCAGCACAGAGTTCGCCAAGGAGTTCGGGGCATGAGGATATGGTGTGCTATGCCTCGGCTTTTGTTGATTTGGGCCCCGGCGCCATCGCCGGATCAGCGTGAAAGGAGGGGGAAATCATAGACGGTAAAGCGAATTATAAGAAAAACAAAGGCAGCAGTTATATTCATAACAATGAGTTCGCGGAAGAAGTGCTGGAGAAAAACGTAAGACATGAAGTACGGAGAAGTCCTAAACGCTTTGGGAATAAATAAGCAGCCATTGAACCAAATAGCAACAGCAACTCATTAAAAATGACCCTAAAGAAGCCTCCGTATCCCGCCAAATTTGCGGTATGTAGGAGGCTTCTTTTTGAACTAAGCCGCTTCACGCAGCGTCATAATCCCTTTGTAGATGTTATAAACAAAAACCCCGAGATAGACCACTACGAATAGCAGCACAAACCCGATCACTGAACCTGCATGATTCGCCGTAATAATAAAATACACTAGCGGAATTGCCGCAATAATGGGGAAAATATGCGATAAAATAGCCTTTTTTGCATGTCCCTGAACATATTCGTCCCGTACTGCAATCCACACAATGACAGGCACTAGAAAAGGTGCGAAGAAAATGCTGAAATAACAAAGTGACGACAAAAGACCTCTCACGGCTTTACCCCTCCTTTAATGGCATGATTCTTTGTACATAATACCCCGTTAGCGTCCAAATGATTCCTTTTGCAGCCCACTTCCCTATATCATGAAAAAATGCTTTTGACAGTTGCCCGAAATGTGATATAATAATCAATGCGCTGAATACATAAGGTTTTATTGATCACCATCTTGTCCCAGTAGCTCAGCTGGATAGAGCAACGGCCTTCTAAGCCGTCGGTCGGGGGTTCGAATCCCTCCTGGGACGTCGAAGCGTTCAGATATGTAAAGTTTGTACGAAATTAAAAATGCTTCAAATCCTTGATATATAAGGGTTTGGGGCGTTTTTTTTTCTTTTATTGGGGTTACGATAGAAAACGTTAGAAAAAGGTGTGATTAATACACCTGTTTACACAAATTATACACACGATTTTTACACGCTATATAAACTAATACCCCTAATAGCACGCCTGTTGAATAACCACAAAATGGCAGAAAAAAGATCGTCTTTTCTGCAGAATCGTTGGTACCATCCAAACGAATTCGAAAGAAGACGATCTCATGAAAAATTCTATCACGATTACATCTATCCTTCAATCCATGCTGACTCCTGAAGAAGTTCAAAGGGTTGTGAAGTTAATAGGTTATGAAGACAAAGCCCGCAAGTTTACGGTGTACCATTTACTCCAATACTGGTGCATGGCTGCGTTGGAACAATGGGGTAGCTATCGATCCATTGGGCTCCTTATCACGGAGAGCGTGCAGCTATTAAACTTCATGTCGCTTTACGAGCAGAAAATGGGCAACCCCTTCAGGGGGTCGAAACAGATCAATAAGGCTTGATGGCAGATTGAAGTCTTCTTTCGTTGGATCAAGCAACATTTGAATATTCCAACGCTGTTCGGTACGACTGAAAATGCGGTCTAAGGGCAATTATTCTGTGCTCTAATCGTCTATGTCCTGCTCGATTGGCTATTTGTTGCTGCTCAGACTTCATGGCCCCAACATGCCGTTCTTTCCTTTGCGCGATTTTCTCTTCTATTTCTTCTTCAAAACTACCTGTTGAATGGCTGATTCAGATTCGGCGCGTTCTTCTTCAGTGCACCTCTTGTTTCATGAATTGAGTTACTTATTTTGGTTATTCAACAGGCGTGGCAGAATCTAAAAGTATCTATAATCATAAAAGATTTATTCCACTTTTAGATAAGGATTGAGAAGACCATTTCAGCTAACTGCGGCTTTAGTTTAATAACAATCTTCCATAAAAGAGCGCGATTCTATAATAAGGATCAGTTCGTTTTCATTAAAGGGCCATATTATATCTTTTAATTTAAGTGAAACTGCCTAAAAAGTATGTTAATATCAGATTTAACAGACAGACAAATTAGTATTTATAGAGGCGAAATTATGAAAAAATATAGAATATATCAAGTAGACTCATTTACAAAAAATAGATTTCATGGTAACCCTGCTGGGGTTGTTCCAAATGCAAATGGACTTACAGATGAGCAGATGCAGAGAATTGCAAGAGAATTAAATAATTCGGAAACTGCATTTATTTTTGAAACAGATTCTTCAAATTATGATGTTGAAGTAAGATTTTTTACTCCAACAACAGAGGTTCCAATTTGTGGTCATGCAACAGTAGCAGCGCATTATATTTATGCAATTGAGAGAAAAGCTGAAACTGGAAGAATTATTCAAAAAACAAAAGCAGGTATATTGCCTGTTGATGTTATAAAGTATGAAGATGACTATTCTATTGTAATGACACAGGGAGAACCTTCTGTATCAGAGCCTTTAAATGATGAAATAAGAAGTCAGATTGCAAATGCGTTAGGTATTTCTTGTAAAGATATTTGCATGGAATATCCAGTTGCAATATCTTCAACAGGTCATTCTAAGGTAATGGTTCCGATTTACTCCAATGAAATACTACATAGTTTAAAACCTGATTTGCAGAAGCTTACAGAAATCAGCAAGCATATTGGATGTAATGGATATTATGTTTTTACATTAAATCCACAAGAGGATATATTGGTTCACGGAAGAATGTTTGCTCCTGCAATTGGAATAGCTGAAGACCCGGTGACAGGAAATGCAAACGGACCGCTTGGAGCCTATTTGGTACACTATAACATTTTGCAAAATGAGAATGAGCAGTCTTTTGATTTTGATATTTTACAAGGTGAGGCAATCAAAAGAGAGGGAACAATGCATGTTCATGTGAAAAAGGAACAGGGAAAACCCGTATTAGTTCAAATTACGGGGAAAGCGGTTATTGCTTTTTCAACGGAGATCATACTTTAAAAAAGTCTAACAAATTTATCAATAAGCTTAATGACGGATTGTCAAGCCAAGTACAAACCAATAACACCAATGTCCCAGCAAGTACTCCTGGGACGTATAGCAAAAAGCTTCCTACATGTAGGAAGCTTTTTTGTGTTCCAGCAGGATGATTGCTGCTAGCTTTATACCGTCGCCTTCGCTTTATGAGCAAAGAACTGCGGCAGATGCTCTTTGTGTGCTTCTAGTAATTCATCCAGTACGGTTTGAGCAATATCCCCGCTTGGCACGAGCGGATTCAGGGTGAAGGCTTGTAGTGCGGTTGCATAGTCACCGGTGACCGCCGCTTCAATCGTCAGCTCTTCCATTGCCTTCATCACTTGTAGCAAGCCCCGCTGTGCAGGTGGGAATTTGCCAAAGTTGACAGGTTCGGCACCATGGGCGCGAATGACACTAGTCACTTCGATGGCACTATCATAAGGAACATCATCAATGGCCCCATTGTTGCGTGTACTAACCACCATCAATGTGCCTTTGTTGTTATAAATGGAATTAATGATCTCACAGGCTGCATCGCTGTAATGCGCACCGCCGCGTTTGGATAGTTCCTCTGGTTTGTAATCCAGATTCGGATCTTTATACAATTCAAACAGACTTTCTTCCAGACGTTTAACCACTTGGCCCCGAGTTCCTTCGTTTTTGGCTTCCTCTAATTCTTCCTTGAGCATATTATCCGTCATATAGTAATACCGATGGTAAGGACAAGGCAGCATTTTCAATTGACGAACTTGATCATACAGGAAGCGCATGTTCTTAATATTTTCAACGACTTTCTCTGGCTTTGCACCCGGAGCGTACAGTCCTTCAATGACTTGCTCTGTTAATTCGGCCCCTGTTTTGTCATAAACTTTGTGCCAATGAAGGTGGTTAATTCCTGCAAATTTAAAGAACAGCTCTTCTTCCGGTTTGTCCAGCACAGCTGATGCACTCTTGATCGCGCCGATTGGAACATTACATAATCCGATGACTTTATCCCACTGACCATAACGAAGCACGGCTTCGGTGACCATACCTGCAGGGTTGGTAAAATTAATTAACCATGCATTCGGACACAGTTCTTTCATATCTTCGACGATACTGAGGATAACGGGTATGGTGCGAAACGCCTTGAACATTCCTCCGGCACCATTGGTCTCCTGACCGATCATGCCATGTTTTAACGGAATACTTTCATCCTTAATCCGGGCTTCCAGCAAGCCTACCCGAAATTGGGTCGTTACAAAATCGGCGTCCTTCAACGCTTCCCGACGATCCAGCGTCAAATGTACCTCACAATCAATGCCTGCAGCCTTCACCATCCGTTTGGCCATAGCACCTACGATCTCCAATTTTTCACGTCCTGCCTCAATATCTACCAGCCACAATTCCCGAATGGGAAGCTCTGCATAACGTTTGATGAAGCCTTCTATTAGTTCTGGTGTATAGCTGGAGCCTCCGCCAATGGTTGCAATCTTTATGCCTTTTTTCATAGTTAGTGCCTCCTAAGTATGTTTTGTAAACCGCTTTCTTAAGCACAAATTCACTGTAATCCCTGTAATGCATTACAGGTCAAGCGCTTTTAAAAAACTTATTTTGGGAAGGTGACAATTATAGGGCGGACACTACGAACATGCTAAAATAGAAAGAACGAGGTGAGAAAAATGGCGAATATTCATGAAATTGCAAAGCTGGCGGGGGTATCTTCGGCTACGGTATCCCGTGTCATTAACAACCATCCGTACGTGAGTGAACCCACAAGGCAGCGAGTGCAGGAGGTCATAGATCGGCTGGATTATGTTCCTAATTTAAATGCGGTATCTTTAAAAAAGGGCATGACCAAGCTCATAGGTATTATTTCACTTTCTTTTAATGATTCATTGGGTTTATTTGTGCGTGGATTTACAATGTATGCTCAGGAGCATGGCTTTAATATAGCGCTGTTTATTACGAATGGGGAGAAGGGGCGAGAACTTGAAGCGCTGGAAATGTTGCGGAGAAAGCAACTGGACGCCTTGGTCTGCATGATTCGCGTCAATGAGTGGAGTGTGATTGAGCATTATACAAAATATGGCCCGATTGTGACCTGGCAGCGTGTAAACATTGAGGCAATCCCGTCTGTATTTATGGATCAGTATCAGGGCTATACGCTGGCATTGGAACATTTGTACGCCCGAGGATATCGGAAAATTGTGAATGTGTACGGCAGCATGCGGGGGTTGAATACGAAAGAACGCATTCGAGCTTATCATGACTTTTGTGAAAAATATGATTTGGATGCTGAGGCCTTCCCGCATTTTTATGATTTAAATTCAATAGCAGCTGGTGAACAAATAGCTCATTGGTGGGCAGAACGAGCACAAACAGAAAGGCCGGATGCCTTTGCCTGTTCTACCGATTATTTGGCAGCAGGTCTTTTGACTGAAGCACGGAGACTCGGTGTTTCTGTGCCAAGCGATTTTGCAGTAGTAGGCTTTGATAACACCGAAATATCGCATTTGCTTGATTTGACAACGATTCATTACCCGATAGACAAGCAAGCTGAGAATGCGTTCATTATGATTCGCAATGCCCTTGAAGGGCTGGATGAAACGATACATCATCTGGAATTCAAATTAGTAGAGCGAGCGACCACCTGATTCCAAAAGGGACTTCATGTTAGTGGTTATTAATTTCCATATTCAAGTTTATATAGTAGGAATAATGGAAGAAAAATGTTGACACATGTTAAAACATGGTGAATAATTTGAGGTGAAAGTATAAAATTTGGATTTTTTGTATGAAGGGTGGTTATGACTTGGGACATACACCTACGATTTTGACGAAGTTAGAGGATTATTTAGGGGAAAACAATTTGACGCTGGCACAATTTGCCGAACATTCAGGTGTTCATCAAAGAACACTTAATAATTGGATTGCCAAGCATCGTCCTGTTGCTATACATCAGCTTGATCGAATCACTTGGGCTATGGGACTACCAGAAGGTTTTTTTTACGAACTATACATAGATAACTACATCATTGAGCGTTCCCCGGATTGGAGGCGAATTGAGCCGTTGTTGTTTCGCTGTGCGGAACTGGACAAGTTGGATGCTATCCAGCTTGTAGTGGGACATATTATGGACAACCTTCTATATTCCCCAAAGTTATTTGATGCAGCAGAAAAATTATTCGCACAAGGTCAGCACAATGCTGCATTGTTGCTCTACGAAGGGATTGCGGAAGGCGAGAAGTACCAGCATTCTGAACGTTTGGCTATCTGTCAGTATCGTATGTTTACCATTCAGGTGGGTAACAATCAGATTCGAAATCTCAAGGCGGCTACACGATTTGAACCCTTTGTCGAACGTCTGAATGAAATAGATCAACTCGATGCGTTAAAAGATTTGGCGAATGTGTATCGTTCTCTGCGTGAATGGGACAAGCTCGATGCAACTGCTCGGAAAATGAGAGCCAAAGCGGAGATCCAATATTCTTTGAAACATCAACAGAAAAAGCGAGAGTGGGAGGAGTCTGAAAAGAGGCTGAGTCGCCCGATGTTTGTGTACATTACCTATGCTGATTTACTGTGTGCGAGTGTCTGTGAAGCCCAAGGCGATTATCAGCAAGCATTACAATTTACAAATGCCTACGCAGATTTAGATTGGGTGATCGAGACAGACCAGAAAACTCAACACTGGGTCAACTTGTTCAAGCATTGGGCAGAAGGTAATACTTATGTAAATAAACTCCTATCTGGAGATACGAATGTGCTTCCTCATTATGTTGAATATATTGCATCCACATCAATCACTTCCGAGAATGAAAAGCTATCCAAGTTGCTGAACGTTATGATAGCTGCTAACCGATATGCAATAGATATCAATGATGTCCTTTCACGTTTTGAAGTGGAGATTAATTCTTTTGCTCTGCTATCACAATCTACTGATATGTACACCCAACAAGTGATGCCGGATTATTTTGCATGGTTTGGTTATGAACTGGCTTATTACTATTTAAGACGGGGAATGTTCAATGATGGCTTTAAACACTTAATATATGCATTGGTAAAAGCCCACATACTAAATAATGAGACTTATTTTATAAACTGTACGGGACTTTTTGCACATTTCCAAGCACATGCGCTTCCCGAAACAAGGGAAGAGTATTTCAAACTATTAGAAAAGGTGTGGTTAGACAATGTTGAAAAAAATGATTCTGCTGGTCATCGCAGCTAGCTTCTTGTTTATTTTATCAATGCCTGTTCAGTCGCATAACCAAAATCAAAGAATAACGCCTCAAGTACAAATTGGAGGTGCTTAAAACGGTTAGGTTGTATGTTCTAATATTCATTGAATCTTTTTATGAAAAAGAGCCTCGGTCCCGCTTTATTAGTGGAACGGAGGCTTTTTTACGTGGATTTTGGGGCTTCGCTGTTTATGCAAACTTTTGGGATGTTCTTTTTTTGTTAGGCGCATCATTTGAAAATCCAAAAAACGTCTTTTTGTTATAAAATATGACATATAGGAGGGATCATGCTGATGAATCAAAGTGTGACTTTACTTTGTGTCGAAAGAGCTAGGAAGAAACTGTACCAGGTCCAGAAAAAGTATGGATTTTTAACACATCCCAAAGTAATAGAACAATCTAAAAAGCTGGATGATCTGTTGAATCAATATCAAACATGTAGATCGGATCATTGAGAAATGAGACCATATTTTTCTTTAATTCCTTGACCGCACCTCTAACCTGCTCTGTCTGTGTCACGGCTGAAATCACCGCTACACCATCTGCACCTGCACGTGCGACTTCCTCAACACGGTCCACTGTAATACCTCCGATCCCAACAATCGGCACATCAATTCCCGCTTTACGCATCTCATATAAAATTGCCGGTCCCTGTACGGCATGGGCATCATCTTTCGAGATGGTGGGATAGATGGGCCCGACGCCAAGATAATCAGCACCTTGCAGGATGGCTCGACGTGCTTCCTCAATGGTATGGGCGGAGACGCCTAAAATTCGATTTCCGATTCGCTCGCGGACGGAATCGGCGGATTCATCGTCCTGACCGATGTGAACACCGTCGGCGTCGAGTTCAAGAGCCAACTCCACATCGTCATTGATGATGAAGGGGACACCAGCGTGACGGCACAGTTCCTGTAGCTGGCGCGCGAGTTCGAACATAGGAACGCCCGTTAACGCGCCGAGACCCTTTTCTCGGAACTGGACCATGGTTGCCCCGCCAGCCAGAGCCTCCTGCACGACCCAGCCTGGTTCCGCGAGGCAATTCACGCTTCCAAGCACCAGGTATATCTGTAGATGGCGGCGCACCACCTCTGACAATATTCTGCCGCTCATAGAAGCATCTCCTGACGACGTCGGTAGGCCCAATGATTGGTTGGGCCGTGTCCCTGTCCCAGAGACAACGTATCCTCAATCGCCGCCTGGATGAAGGCTTTACCATTCGAGATAGCCTCCGGTACAGACATCCCTTTCCCTAATTCCGCGGTAATCGCTGCCGAGAAAGTGCACCCTGTTCCGTGTGTATGGACAGTCCGTACTCGCTTGCCGCTCAGCTCTATAAAGGCGGTTCCGTCAAAAAGCAGGTCAACAATTTGTCCGCTGCTCTCGCTCTCGTCAGCGTGGCCACCCTTGATCACAACGAATTTTGGTCCCATACTGCTAATATGTCTCGCAGCCTCGCGGCGATCCTCCATCGTATGGATACTTATCCCTGTCAGGGCTTCCGCCTCCGGGATATTCGGTGTAACGACCAGTGCCAAGGGGAGCAGGTCGTCCTTCAAAGCCTGCACCGCTTCCAGTTGCAGCAGTTCAGCGCCTCCCTTGGCAATCATCACGGGATCGACGACGACCTTTTTCCAGCCGAACTTTCGGATCTGCTCGCTCACAAGACGGATGATGCCGGCATTAAACAGCATACCAGTCTTCAGGGCATCCACTCCAAGGTCTAATCCTACGGCTTCGATCTGTTCTGCTGTTGCTTCCTCTGGTAGCGGATATACGCCGTGGACTCCTAAGGTATTCTGTACGGTAACGGCTGTAATAGCCGACATGCCGTACACGCCAAGTTCTTGAAAGGTTTTGAGATCAGCTTGAATTCCAGCCCCGCCGCCACTGTCCGAACCAGCAATCGTCAGCGCTCTGGGTACACGAACGTCTGTCATCGCGCACCACCTGCTGCTGTTGTTCCGGCTTCATGGATCGAGACATGCCCCTCTAGTGAACCTGTATGCAGTTTGGCCAGCTCGTCGAGAAAGGCAATCTGGAAGCTGCCGGGCCCCAGCTCTGCGGTACGTGCTGCGGCTCGAGAAGCTGCTGCACCGTAAAATGCCAAACCTGCTGTACCTGCGAGCAGCAGGTTGGGTTCAACAGCTGCAAAGGCACCTAACACAGAGGTCAGCAGACAGCCTGCTCCGGTTACCTTCGTGAGGAGCGCGTCTCCGCCGCTAATCATTCGTGCTTCGGCCCCATCGGTGATGACGTCCTCTTTTCCAGTAATGACAACCATCGTATTGAGCGTTCGAGCAGCCCGAATTGCCAGATCGACATGGTCGCTGTCAGCACTGTCACCGGCATCTACGCCTTTAATCTCACGCGCTTCTCCAACAAGATGTGCGACTTCGGCTGCATTGCCTCGCACCAATGAGATTTTGACTTCACTCAGGATTCGCAGTGCCGATTCAGTTCTAAAGCTCGTTGCTCCCGCACCGACCGGATCTAGCAGCACCGGAACACCGTGTGCATTCGCCGATTGTCCAGCAATGATCATGGCATCCACCAGTTCGCGGTTCAGTGTACCGATGTTTAATACGACGGCTCCCGCTATTTTTGCCATGTCTGCTACTTCCTCGGGTGCATAGGCCATCACCGGGGAGGCGCCCAATGCATACAGGCCGTTGGCCGTAAAGTTGGTGACTACCACATTGGTCATATTGTGAACGAGGGGTTTGCTGTTTTGTACCTTCGTCAGGAGATCCGAATAACTTTTTTCCCATGTACTCATAATGTTTATCCTCTCTATAGTTAGTGGTCCAACAGGGCATTAACCGTACTTCACGCATCGAATCGCCAGGCTGACTATTCCAAGACCGCTGCCTGCATATGGACCGGCCATTCTTCCTGCCTATAAGCCATATCCCAGAACTTATATTCCAGCTGGCAGCTCAGTATAAAATGCTCAATCATCCGCTCTCGCTCAGCAGCCGTTGCGCCTTCCGCCCAAGCATCTACACGTTCTCGGAACTTGAGTGTTGTATCATCAAGCTGGTCTCCATAGAAGCCCATCCATTCATAGAACGGATGAGACTCATCCGGCTTTACTTCATCCAGCAGCCTGCGACCAATCTCGGCATACGTCCACATACATGGCAGCAGCACAGCCAAGATCTCGCCCAGGCTACCCTCATGGGCAACCGTCAGCATGTGACGGATATAGTGATGAGCCGACGGAGCGAGCGGATATCCCTGCAACTCTTCATAGGTCACCCCTGCAACAGCACAGAAATTTTGATGCGGATGAACCTCGCTGTGGAGAATAAAAGAGATTTGTTCATTTAATACAGCCATATCCTCCCGATTGGTGCATTTGGAGATTGCGATGCCGTATATCCGCATGTAGGCGTTCAAATATTCAAAGTCCTGTTTTACATAGTGAATCAGCTGTCCCCTTGTCAAACTTCCTTCAGCAATACCTCTCACAAAGGGGTGCTCAAAAATCGCTTGAAAAATGCCGTCCGCCTGCCGACGGAGTTCTTGTGTAAAACTCAATTTCCCCACCTCCATCAAATTGAAGAGCAAGAAGTCCTGTAAGAATATAATTCCGGAACAACGCTAAAAAGCCGCCCCGGAAAAATGGGAGCGGCTTCAACAATAGGCCCAATACGCAAAAAAACGCTTGAAACCTTATATACGAAGGCTCCACTTTCCTACGCTAGTACGAACTAGATCAGGTTCAAAGGGTCCAAGATACGTTCTTGTCTCAGCCATAGCGGCTCCCCTAGTGGACTTCTATTCTTTTGACTATTACTGTACATACGTTCATACGCTATGTCAAACATAGTGTGCAAAATATGAAATTTCCTCTAGTTAGGTGTTTTGAGCTTAGTGAGGGTGATGAATTACACTTTCCACAGCTTTGACCTTGGCATATTCCGGTTTCCACATTGCATCTCGTATAGCTTGTTCCACATCTGAAATGTGCGCCTGAGCTACCTGATCCTGTATCGCGGCTTTTGCAACCGCAATCGCAACAGCGTACGAAACTTCGCGTAATTTTCGGATATGAGGGAGTAGCGCACCGCCAGGCGTATTCGAATCTACACCATTGGCAACAGCAACTGCTGCCGCTGTAAACATCGCAGGGGTAATCCTTTTGGCTTTAACCACAATCGCACCCAGACCCAGTCCCGGAAAAACAAAGGCATTGTTCGCCTGTCCAATCTCAAATTTCGTACCGTTATAGGTGACGGGCTCAAAAGGACTTCCGGTTGCAATCAGTGCTTTGCCATCGGTCCACCGGATCAAATCCTCGGGTACTGCTTCTGCAAGGTTTGTAGGATTGGACATGGGCATAATGATCGGGCGTTCTACATGTTTCGCCATCTCCTTGATGATCTCTTCAGAAAAGGCACCTGCTACACCGGAAGTTCCAATCAATATCGTAGGCTTCACCTGACGGATGACCTCTAGCAGTGGTATTTTGCCGTCACCCGACCGGGTCCATGAGCTGACTTCATCCTTTTTGCGCACATACGGTTTCTGATATTCCAATACGTCTTCCATATCTTCCATTAACAGCCCGCGATAATCAAAGGCCCAAAAGGACTTGAAGGAATCTTCTGCGGAAAGGCCGTCCTCGATCATAGCACCCCGAATTTGATCAGCATTACCGATTCCTGCTGCCCCTGGGCCGAAAACAAGTATTTTTTGTTCACGCAGCGGAGTCTTGGTGACACCCACCGCCGAAAGAATCGCAGCCAAGGTCACCGCTCCTGTACCTTGTATATCATCGTTGAAGGTGAGTATGCTTTGACCGTATTTTCCTATAATATGGCGTGCATTTACGCTGCCCACGTCTTCCCAATGTAAAAGCGCCTTTGGGAATTGCGCTAACGTTTTGCTGATAAAAGTATCAATAAACTGGTTATAGGCTTCTCCGCGAACCCGTTTATGGCGGTTTCCGATGTACAGTGGATCATTCAGCAGCTTTTCATTATTTGTACCTACATCTAGTACAATTGGCAGCACCCGCCCGGGATGAATGCCTGCCGCAGCCGTATACACTGCAAGCTTGCCGATAGCAATGTTAATCCCCCCGACGCCCCAGTCACCAATCCCTAAAATACTTTCGGAATCTGTCACGACGATCAGATCCACATCATGGCCACTCAAACCAGAATTATGGAATGCTTGTCCAATACCGTTCGGGTTATCTATCGACAAATATATGCCTCCAGGGCGGTTGTACTCGTGACTATATTCTTGAATCGCGGTTCCTACGGTCGGCGTGTAGACTACGGGCAGCATTTCACTCAAATGATCGGTTAGCAGCCGGTAGTAGAGTACGACATTTCGGTTGTGAAGGTCGTTGAGAGAAGCATTTTTTCGCAGCATGGTGGGTTGTGCCAGAAACTGCTGATATGCCCGTACGCTCTGTTTCTCCAATGAAAGGACGGTTGGAGGAAGGATTCCTTCCAAACCCAGCTCCTTGCGTTCTTCTTCTGTAAAAGCGACACCTTTGTTCAAAAGGGGATTTGCCAACACATCCTTTCCCCGTAATGGAGTAGATAATGACCCATCGCGATTGACATAAAATGCTTCCATAGAAAGACCTTCCTTCTCTTCATTTTCATAACTATTCATAACGAAAGATGACATGTTGTCCATAGTATGGACGTGCAAATATGTTTTATTCTTGCATTTATCTATGACAAAATAACCATATTTGTTTCTTTCTAATGATATAAATGAACTAACTTTCGATTTAGATTCGCTAACCATTCCTGATGACTTTGGTTCTAATGAATCAGGTCTAAGTGCTCTGTTTTTATCAAATATGAAAATTAGTTTTTCTTCTCTTATCTCCATATATATCATGGAGTGTCAGCTATTTTGTTAAGAAAATATGAAGCATTTGGACATTAATTTAATCCCTATAAGCAAACATTCTTAATTCTTTTTCAACAAAATAGAACTATTCGGAGGAAAAGGAGAGGTTTGTGTGCAGGGACCTATAGCCATTTTTAGCGATAACGACAGGGCTATTGATTATCCCAATGTGATTTGTTTTTACCAATTTATACAGTGCGAGGACACGGAGGCAGCTTCAGTCTACGAGAACGCATGTTGTTGCCTGATTGATTATAGGGAGCCGGGGCAGGCAGTGCGGAAAGCCAATCAGATCCGTTGCCAATTTCCGCAAATGCCATTGTTACTAGTGACGGATGTAACATTTCCGTTCAGTGATCAGCATATGGTGCAAATCATCGGAGTAGGTCGTTTGCGGCTGCTATTTTGGCAAGCCAATGACAACGAAGAAATGCTTTCGGAAATACAAAGCTTGCTCTATCCCGAGTATTCGACCAAAAGCCAACATATTGCATTTATCTTGTCTGTATATAACGAAGAGCAACGTTTTGTTCATGTCAAAACCTTTGCTGAACGATTGCAGGTCTTTATCCGCAGCCATATTATTGAAGGTTCGATTTATCTCATTGATGATGGCAGCTACGATGGTACGAATGCCTTGATTAAAGCGCTGGAGGTAGCCACGGACTTGTCCGTAAACCGGATTAATCAGAATCTTAGCCCGCTGCTTCAAACAAGGGAATTGGGACGCAATACACGTAAGGCAGGGACGTATCTGGAAGGGATGCGGACCATTGGTGCGGATTACTACGTATTTGTGGACGCAGATGACTCCTTTTTTATTGAGGATATTGCCAGAATGATTAATGTTGTTCAGCAGGGCTATTATGATGTCGTGATCGGAACCAAGGATATGACCGCTGAGAATCGATCTTTATTGCGATCTGTCGTCAGCTTTGGTAAGCGAGTCATTTCCCGTCCTTTTTTACCCACAGGTGTGGTGGATTCCCAGACTGGGCTTAAAGTGATGAGTTCGGTTGCAGTGAAGCGAATGTTTCCGCATTTAAAGGAACAGCTCGGACTGGCGTTGGATTTGGAAATGATGTTTATTGCCAAGCGACTCCAGCTTCGTGTGCTGCAATTACCCGTCAAATGTATTGACAGGGATGGCTCGCACATCCATGTCTGGAAGGATTCTATTCGTTTTTTGCGCTCCATCATTGATATTTGGCGACTGGATCGGCGGGTGAGATAACAACGTGAACAACCGAGTACGATCGTTGATGTTTCCTCTCTTTAATGTGCTGCTTAACGGATTTAATTTTTTCTTCCACATTGCAGCGAGCTGGTATCTTACCGGACAAGCTTATGGCCAGGCGAATGCGCTGCTGGCGCTTTTTGCGCTTTTATCCGTTTTGGGTTTATCCATCCAGCTATTAACTGCCAAACTGGTCTCTAAGGGAGACCAAAAGCTTGCGCTACGAAGCTTACCGCTCGGTTCTCTATTACTCAAAGCACCTCTGGTGCTAACCGTGCTTGCCATGATCATTTTACTCATCTTTCATCCGTTACTGCGTTCGCTATTAGGCGTCGAATCCGGCCCGCTGTTCATGCTGTATGGCTTGATCGGACTGCATATTCTTGTGAGTTCGTGCCGCGGAGATTTACAGGGCAGGGAACGCATGTTGGCGCTCAATGTGAACTATTACATTGAGGTATTAGGGAAGCTGAGCCTGTTTTTTGTTCTGGCTGCACTGGGGTTAAAGCTGGAAGCCCTACTGTTAGCGAGCTGTGGAGGAATGTTGCTGTCGCTGCTCCACGGCTGGATCGTTTCGGCTCGCGGCTTGTCCCTTTTCACATACAGTGGAGAACATATCCCTTCTGGGCTATGGAAATCATTGGGTCAGGATTTCACCGATAGCCTTATGACGAATTTATTTATTTTGTTTTGCATCTCCATCGACATGTTGTATGTACAGCATTACTTTCCCGAGCAGGCCAGCAGCTATGCCATTGCGCTGAAGTACAGCCAGTTGGTCTATTACGTTTCGTATAGCCTCATTGCTGCCTTTATTCCAAAGATCGGTGCGCAGGGGCATGACCGCCAAGCTTTGGGCAAGTTGATTGCCGTCTATGCCGGATTAATGGCTGTAGCCGCGATCTGTGTATATGTGGGCACGACCTTTGTGTTCCCATCCTCTATTCCCATATTATTCGGAGCCTCTTACCAATCGGCCGAGACTTATATTCCATGGGGAGGATGGGTGTACTGGCTATTTTCCATCGTACTGTTTTTTGTGCATGTGCACGTATTGGTGGGCAGACGCAAATTTATGTTTAGTCTGATGGCAGGAGCCGCGGCCTTATTAGTAGCCTTTCATATAGCCCACACAGACCCGGTAGATTTTTTGCTATCTGAGTTCATTGTTTACGGAGCTATGGCTCTCTACTTTGTGATAGACGCCTATGTGCATTTGTTCAAAATAAAGATAAAGGGGGATTTACCCCATGAATACCATACATGAACAGGACGGTAAAACCGTAGTTCTATTGCTTTCCTGGCGTGACATTCGTTCACCTAAAAGCGGGGGAGCAGAAATTTTCACCCACGAAATGCTTAAACGCTCACAGCAAGGCCGCTTCCAATTCATTCATTTTTCACCTCAATTTGAGGGGATGTCTGAGCATGAAGTTATTGACGGTATTACGTATATTCGAAAAGGGAACATATACAGTGTTATTTATTATGCGATGCGCTATTACCGTCGTCATCGAAGGAAGATCGATTATGTGATTAACCAGGCAAATACGCATCAATTCTTTACCCGATTTTGGGTGGAGGCATCCAAGCGGATCTTTTTCATACATCAGCTAACAAGGGAGATATGGTTTGAGAACGCCAAATTCCCGCTAAATGTTATTGGGTTTCATATGGAGCCCTTGATGCTTAAGCTGGCTCGTAAGGATCGGACGCTTACGGTATCTCCGTCTACTCGATACGATCTACTTAAGCTGGGCTTTCACCCGGATCGTGTCCATCTTTTACCGGAAGGCATTGAGTTTGATCATTGGCCGCGCGAACAATTTTTAACGAAGGAGCCTAATCCGACCTTCATGTATGCTGGGCGCTTCGTCAAATATAAAGGCATTGATCTGGTTGTTGAGGCCTTTGGGCAGCTCAAGGAAAAGTTCCCTCAGGCTATGTTATGGATTGCCGGAAAAACCGATAAAACCTATGTGGCAGAACAATTGTTGCCGATTATGAAACGATATGGATTAACATACGGAGAACCGGATGAACAGGGGCAATCGCAAGCCGATATTACCTTTTACGGATTTGTTTCAGCAGAGCATAAGCTGGAGCTGATGAGTCGTTCCCACGCGCTGGTGTTTCCTTCCTTGCGTGAAGGCTGGGGGTTGACGATTACCGAAGCGGCAGCCGTTGGAACGCCCAGCATTGTCAGCAATTCACCGGGGCTGGTGGATGCAACGGATTTCGGAAAAAGCGGGTATCTATGCTTTCACGGCGACATCCGGGGATTATCTGAACAAATGGAAAGAGCAGCGAAGGGCGGCGAAGATTACATGGCCATCCGTGAGCGGGCGTATCAATATGCGTTAAGATTCCATTTTGATCATACGGCTGCTGCGTTTGAGCAGTTGATGGAAGATTGGGTAGAGGAGGCGGAACAGAGTGGACAAAGTGGTCATTCTCTTCTCCACGTACAACAATGAGCGGACGATAGAGCCTTGTTTGCGAAGCTGTATGGGGCAAAATTACAAGGATCTGCATATTGTAATTGCTGATGATGGCTCCAATGACCGGACCGTCGAGACGATTCGTATGCTGTCGGCAGGGAGTTCAGTACCCGTAACGGTACTGGAGCTTCCCCATGGGGAGCGGGGAGTCGCTAGGGTCAGGGCGGTTGAGGAAGCAAAACACTTGGGGGCCGAATACATATTTGTATTGGATTCCGATATGATTTTAGCCGAACATCTGATTCAGCAGAGCATCGACTTTTTTAACGATCATCAGGATATTGGCGCCTTGGTCATTCCGGAGGAGGCGTATTCGGAAGCGGACAATTTTTTTTCCAAAGTGAAAGTTTTTGAGCGAAATGTGATTAACAATGCGGGTGAGACCTTGGGAAAACGCTCCATTGAAGCGGCACGCTTCTGGCGAATGAGCGCTTATGAATCGACGGGCGGTTTTAATGCGGAGCAGATTGCTTTTGAAGAAATACAGCCAACCTTGCGTTATATAGAGTCTGGCGGAGTTATTCGCCGGGCGGTATTTACACGGGTATACCATGATGAAAAACAGGTGTATCTGCACGATGTATTACGTAAAAAAGCCTACTACTTTTCGGTGATGGATCGTACGATGTCATCTGAAGAGGGCGGATTGCGAAAGGCGCTGGAACGTTGGTATTTCTTCCGTCCGGTGCTGTATACATGGGGGAATATGAAAAGCTATATCCGTCACCCCTTGCTGACGATGGGGATGTTGTGGATGTATGTATGCCTGACTGTGATTGGGGTAGCCGCCGTGTTAAAGGGCGGCACCCGTCACTCAGGCGATCTCGCTAAGGCGGATAAGGCGTAACGATGAATGGCCGAGGGTCAGTGTATCCAGCGTGTACAAGTCGGGATCGGAAGATTCCGACTCCTCATACGGTATATATAATGAATGCGTGGTTAACTGAATACCTTCCCCGTCAGGATGACGTAGTGAGCAGCCGACAGGATACAGCTCAGCGAGTGCAATGTGTACAGCGGTTACGATATCTTGTTCATTCAGCAGCACATAGGGTCGGTACGGAGCGTTCAAAATGCTGTCTATAAATGCTGACAGGTCGGAAGCTACGTTCTGTTCTGCATGCAGGCTATTTCGGTTGAGTTTGGCCTGATCAAGCGCCTCATACAGTATTTTTTTTAGCGTATCATCATCCAGCTCCAGCGGTTTCGTCAAAAAACGGAACACACCGACTTGATTAATCGCCGATAAAATGGACTGCGTATGCAGGTGACCAGACAAAATGATTCGTACGATATGTGGATAATCCTTCTTAATCATGCGAAGGAAGGTAATCCCATCCAGACCAGGCATGAGCAGATCGGAAACGACCACATCAATTGGGTGCTGTTCCAGCACTTGTAAGGCTTCTTTGGGTGTGTGAGCGGTATGTAAGGTAAATGCTTCTTGCGTCAAGGTCCGTTCAAGCAGGGACAGAACCATAGGGCTGTCGTCAACAAATAGAATGTTTTGGGGTGTCATAAGAACTGCGCAACTCCAATCAGGAAGTAAGAAATGAGGAACTACATGTATAATATCAGCGTTTTGGCATTTTTGAAAGATGTCAATACAGAACGGGCGTTGCGTCTTTTTTGTGAACGATTTGATTCGGCTGAACATGCCCTCTGGGAAAAAGGTATGCGTCTCCTTCATCAGTATCATGCTGCACGGCATACAGGGGTAACCCTGGCTGTCTCCAGCGCACTTCAGCATATGGACGATCGTCATGATATTTACGTTGTTGATCTGCGAGAATACGGCGAGGAAGAGCTGGATCGCTTATATATCGCAAAAACATGCGAGTTGATCCTACTGACGGACGGGGCAACGGAAACCGCTGCGAGGTTTGCTGCCCTCCAGCGTCGCACTCCCCGGTTGCTGTGCGCACGGCTACCGCTGGTCAGCTACGAGCTGGAATGCCTGATGCAGGCTATTTTGAGCCGTCTTGAACAAAATGGAGGGGACAGGGAAGCATGAAACAATGGGCTTTGTTGAAACCAGGTTGGCAAAAGCTGATCCTGTACCTGATCGTTCTGGGTGTGACAGTGTTTTTGGCCGCTGTGCTTCAATGGTTTGTCGTGCGACAATTCAGTGTTCACTTGGCGGAGATTCAGAACGAACAGCTCCAGTATGAGGTACAGGAACTTTCTAGCAGCATAACCGAGCGTTATGCCGCATGGCAGGCTGAACTGAAGGAGCTGTCGTCCAGTCTGGGCAGAGATATGCTGAATCAGGGAACACGCCAGTACCCTGAGGGTTTTAAGCGTGAAAGCGGGGCCTTTTATGTGCTGGATGAACAGTATCATGTGATGGTCGGACGAGACAATCGTGAGATGAAAAGTGTAGTCCAGCAGATTAAATGGCTGCAAAATGGTTGTGCAGTAAGCTCTTTTGTGACAGAGGATCATCAGCCTGCCCAGTATATAGCATGCAGGATTCAAGGGGCACAGATGGGCGGTTTTATGGTGCGCACGGTTGACGCTGATATGCTCAGCGGGATTATTAAAAGTAAACCGATTAACCAGCATGAGACTTTATTTTATAACGGTCAATTTAAGGTCGTAGCTTCCCGAAGTACTTCGGATATTAACCGAACGGACATCACGGGCGTAACCCGTAGGTTGCTGGAAGGCAATACAGGTATCATCGAAGATGGCGGAGAGAAACACGGAATAGGATTCAGCCGCATTGGGGAAGAGGCCCTTTACATATCGGTTAAGGATGTCAGTGAGGATACAGCTCAGCGAATCAACTCCTTTCGCAAACAGTTATGGATGGTCATGGTTTTGATATTGTTCATTCTGTGGGCCATGCTCGTACAGTTTCGCAAACGGATTGTAAAGGATGCCATCGTGAACAATCAGGTGCGTGACCAACGGCGAGATGAAGATATGCGACAGCAGCAGGACACCTATTATTTGCCGTTAATGCAGACGATTGAGCAGCAGCTACAAGAGCTGCAGGAGCAGACTAGCCGTCTCACGGGCGGCGACGATTTGAAACTGCTGGGATTTTATCATGATCTAGCAAACCGCTTTGAAGCGGCTTCGAGTCAGGGAAAAGGAGCCTCTCATGAGGAACTGGAGTATTTTCGCGAGTTGAATGAAAATTTCATCCAGGGTCGTCTCAGACAGGAATCCTCACTGGGAGAGTTACTGACGGGAGTTCGTAGCTTGCGCGATGAGCTGGAAGAGAAGATGCATGATAATAGTGGAATTAGCTTTACAGATATGAATGAAGTATTGTCTGAGTCGCTGAAATGGGCGAACCGTTCATTGAACATGAAGAACATTCAAGTGATCTTGCGGCAAGAGCCTGTTCCATCAATTGCAGCACAAGCACCCATGCTGTACAAAACGATTCAGGGGCTGCTAGAAAATGCAGTGCAGGCCATGGGCCAAGGTGGAGAGCAGCCCGAGAATCAGGAAAAGACCCGAACAGGTCTGCGGTCCAAGCGGCAATCTCAAGTGCTTAAGGTTAGTTCACGGCTGGAAGAAGGAGAAATTATTATTAACATTGAAGACACGGGCGGCGGGATTGATGATAAAATGCGTTGGAGCTATTTCCAGCCAGACTATTCCCAAAACTCGCAGGAGCAAGCGTTCAGCCTGTATCATATGGATGCATACCTGAAGACCATAGGCGGTCGTTTAAAGCTGCGTAATACCGATCAGGGCTTGCAGGCAATCGTTCGTTTGAGAAGATAGACCCAAGATAACCGACAGATATACGAGAAGTTCAAGAGAGGGGGACAAGCATGAAAAAATGGATATTTCGCTACCGCTACGATATGGCGGCAATGATGTTGATGCTGATTGCGATTGTTGCATATCTTGCACCCATCTATGGACAAGGGCAAATTGTGTTTAGCGACATTGCTTTTGGAGCCACCTCTCATCGGTATCTGGAGGAAATAACCGGAGTATGGAACGAGCGATGGTCTACCTCGACCTTGTTCAATGCTCCACGTATCCTGTACATCTTGCCCTTCTATGGACTGTCACTCTTATTTGACGAAAGCGGCCCGGTCTTGCTCAAGTCGTTTATTACAGGCTTGTTATTTGTTTCGGCATTTTCGATGTATGCCTTTGCTAAGCGTCTGGTTAGCGTTTATTATTCACCAAGCTTTACGAAGACCCGTATTTTTGCCATCATGGTTGGCTCGTTGTTTTATGCGCTGAATCCGTGGGTTATTTTCCGCATTCAGCATATTTATTTGCTTTGTGGATATAGTTTGTTTCCGTTAATGCTGCGATTCTTCTTTAGTGCGGTGGACCCCAAGTTTCAAATTCAACAAATAAAAAACTATCATCCCCACAAGCTTTATCAACGGAACTGGATCGACCTGTTCCTGTTGGCTGCGGTATTCACCGTTAGTGCTGCGGCAATTCATTATTTTTTCTTCGGCATGATTTATTTGGGCTTGTTCACCATGTTGCTATTGATCAAGTTGACCTGGACCCACCGTAAGGCCGGTCGCACCTATTTGCAGCCGTTATACGGCAATTTTTTGCGTAAAGGGATCATTTTTGGCGTCTTTTTCGGTCTGCTCAGTTTTTATTGGTTGTCTCTATATGTCGGTAGCATGTTGATGGACGCTCAAGCGTCTCAGCATAATATCAACGTCGTGGATACGTTGTCTCTGTTCAGCCGCAACAGCAGTTTATATAATGTGGGTTATTTACTGAGCTATTGGTGGCCCATGTTTTCCTTGTCCTCACTGCCTAGCATGTTTTATGTAGGAGGGGGATTTTTGTTGCTATTGATCGGGTATGCGATGGTGACACGTTCATATAAAAATCCGATCATTCTAATCTTCTCGCTACTTACGTTGCTGTTTCTGGTTGCAGCTACCGGGACGACGTTCCCATCCATTGCCAAGTGGTTTGTCATTTTGGTTACGAAAACCCCTGTGATTGGTTCGGTTTTCCGTGATCCTAACAAATTTATTGGACTGATTGCCCTTAATTTCGGGGTGTTGTTGACCTTTGGTGTTATTCAATTTATGGAATGGTTCGGATCATCCCCGTTGCAGCGTGTATATAAAAGGCTGGCAGTTATTATCGTTGTCTTGTGCCTCGGGGTATATTTTGCTCCCTTGCGTACTCAGTTCATTGAGGGGTACTACAAGCCGGTACAAGTGCCGGAGGCTTATGGTCAAATGGCTGAAAAGCTGACTGACCCAGATCGTTTCGATAGCAAGGCATTATACTTTCCGATTGCTGACAATATGATTCAAAGCTATAACGGAGTAGCCACGCCCAAATGGAATAAAGGGAAGACCGCAAACGAGAAGGCAACCGGAGATTTTCAGGTATACTCTTCTCCTAAAAATACGATTTTTCATCATGAGGGGAATGATCCCGGCATTACATACTATATGAATTTTCTGCAGTATGTCATGGACAATGGATTAAGCTCCCGATTAGGCTGGCTGTTCTCTACCTTTGGGGTCAATCAGTTGGTCTACCATGATGAATATGTGGGGCAGGAGAAGCGGCAGGATTTCCACCTGTCTCAGCTGGAAGGTCAGACTGGGCTGAAACGTACGTACCAGAACGGGCTATTTTCCATATTCAATCTCGATCAGACACCGCCCTATATGAATATCCTTGCGAGTAAAATTGTAACACCTTACGGTTTTAGCCGACTGGAGAGCTACAGCCATCTGCCTGGTTTTGATTTTAGCCGCTTTGGAGTGCTGTTCAGTGCGTTAAAGCCTGAGCTAAAAACCATCCAGACGATTAACAAAGGGGATTATGTGGAAGCGGCGTCCTTTAATGACTTGTTGTTGTCACAGCTTCCAGCAGAGGATTACTTACGGCCTTTTGATGCTATTGAGGATGGTAATGCCTTTTTAAAATGGTCCAAAACCTTTGCCTCGACTAACGATTGGTTATGGTATTTATCCTCCCAAAATATACGGAACTTTCCGTTCGATATGGAAATGGATGCAGGGATTGCGGTCACCTTTGCCAGTAAGAAGCTGGATGTGGCCCCGTATCAGATGAGCAGCATCGATGGGAAGACGGTCGTGGACTTTGATTCCATGTTGCGGACCGAAACCTTCTTCAAGCCGGATAACCCGCAGTTGTTCAGTGTGCAGGCTAATCCCCGTGAGGAATTGAATGATGTGCCAACTCTGCACGGCGAAATTATGAAGGGAGACCCGAGTAATATATGGCAGGTCGCTAGATCGGGTTTGCTGGAAGCCAAGGAAAATAATCCGTATCAGTTCCAAATTACTGTTTCCGGTCGCGGGACGAACAAAATGCATGTGAAAATGAGATTTTACGATAAGCAAATGCGTGAACTGGGGGTTAGCTATGTCGTGGCGCCTTCGGAGGGATATAATTTTGACAGTGTGAAATTTTACGGGGAATACGTGTCGCCGCCCGGCAGCTATTGGATGCGAATGGATTTGTTAACCTTACAGCGTCCACAGCAAAAAAATTACTGGTGGATTCATGATATCCAGCTGCGTGATTTGGGGCAATACAGCAAGCCTAACACGTTTACGATGCACAAAAAACTGGATCAACCTCAAACCTCGCATGTATATGCTAGAGTGTTTATGAATAAGGCAGGCGGGAAATTGCAAGTCACACTGCCCGACAAAGTGGTTAATATCAAAACTCAGGATGATGGCTTGAACCAATTCCAATGGGTCGATCTGGGAGTGCATGCCTTTCCCAAAGGAGATACCTCGGTCACGGTTAATAACCTGCAAGGCTTTAATGCGGTCAATCAATTTGCGATTGTGCCTACAGACCAGCTAGATCAGCTATCTTTTCCCGTGGAGCAAGCATTGAAGCGGGGCAAGCTCTTTTTCACCTTGGAGGCAGAGAACGATTTTAACGCCGAAGGGAATGTGCAGACGGAGCGTGCTTTACCAAGACTTAGTATGGGGCGGGGAATCAGCTATCAGAAGGGGACGTTAAGCAGGGATGTGGAAGTCGCTAAAACGGGAACCTATGCCACAGCTATTTTGGCTAATCTACCTGCAGGATACCATGGGTCATTAACGATGAAGTGGACGAATGAAGAGACGGGAGAGGTGTTGACCAGAACGATTCATACGGGGGAGTCGTATAAGCGATTACCTGCTACCTCTTTATCCGAAAAGCAGGTTATTGAAACGGTGCCCAATCAGGATGGTTTTGCCAAGAAAATCATACAGATTCCCGGTCTGCTGAATGACTATGGCCGAGTCGAATTTAAAAATCTGTTCCTAACCAAGGGGAAGTATCGCTTAACCCTTGTCCTGGATAGTCAGGTGCCTTCATTGAGCCGTTTTGGAGATATTCATCGAATGGCTGCGCAGGAAGTGACGGTGATGCCGGGGGAGGATACGAAGGAATCATTGAGCACGACGGATGTCGGATGTGTGGCGGATATTCGACCTGGGCAGACGAATCTGTCAATCAAGGACGAAGGACTCTCTATCCGTTACGCACCTAGCTATTCCTGTGACTGGAATATTTATGCGTCCAAGAAAATGAAGGCAGAGCCGCTGCAAGAGTATGCCGTTCAGTTGGATGCGCGATCAGAACAAATTGGAAGTCGGCATATGAAGGTCATTTTTTTGAATAAAGCGTCCCAGGTTCTCCAAACCTCCTATATTGATGAGGTGGAGGAGAGAGATAAGGAACAATGGAATCATTACGATCAAATTGTGAAGGCTCCGGCAGGAACTGCCTTGATTCAGTTTCAGATTTTGGCGCATGCGCACAAGAAGCAGTCAGGCTTATTTCAAATGAAGCAATATTCCATCATCCCTTATCAAGCCATGATTACAGTGGATCAGTTTACGTTGTTTGAGGGAACGGATATGGATACCTTTTTTATGGCTCCACATGCATCGGAGAGCATTCAGGCAACTCGTGAAAATTCCATGGAACGCAGTTTTACGCTATATAATCCAACGCATGAACAGGTGCTGATCCGGGAGACCGAATCACCCAATCCACTGTGGGAGTTCAGGCTAGGTAGCGAAAATCAGCGAGCCCGTCTGTCCGTCAATGGAGTGACTACCGGATTCATTACCAATGGTAACGGGAACGGGAAAGTCGTCGTTATTCTGGCTTCCGCCTACCGTTTCGGCTGGGTACTGTTCCTCATAGGGATACTGGGTGGAGCAGCTTGTTTTCTTCCTTATCGGCGATGGAAGAAGCGAAATCTTCCATAAAAAGCAAGCTGCTCAGTGGGGAAATAGGTAGCCATGATACGGCTACATCTCATATTTGTAGCCTCTGCCCCAGACGGTACGGATATGCTGAGGATTTTTAGGGTCACGTTCTATTTTTTTGCGAAGGCTGGAAATATGTACGTCGATGGTACGATCCAGATAAGCGCCATCTCCGCCTTTGATCCGATCCATCAGCTCGCTGCGGGTAAAGACTTTACCTGGATTGCAGGACATCTCTTTTATAATGGAAAATTCAATTTGAGTGACTTCTATTTCTTGGTCATCGACTAACAGGCTATGACGGTAATCATTCACCCAAACCCTTACCTTTTTAAGCTTTTGAGTTACCGTTTGCGATTCAATGGGCATGTTGGGGCCGCAGCGGCGCAGCAGGGCTTTGATGCGGGCATTTAACTCTATCAGGCTGAATGGTTTGCATAAGAAGTCATCTGCTCCGTCGTCCAGAGCCTTTATTCTTATATTCAGCAGGGTGTTATTAGAGATGACCAGCATAGGGACTGTGGTAAATTGACGGATTTGGCTGATCAGCGCACATTCGACTTTACCGGAAAACATTAGAGCGGTCACAATAATATCGGGCTTAAAACGCATAAGTGTAGGAATTGCAAGTTTAGAGTCATAAATAAGCTCGGTATGATAGCCTTCCTCCTGCAGATGAAGAGCAATCATATCTGCCAAACTTTTTTGATCTTCAATGATGAGTATTTTTATGGGCATGACTGACATCTCCTGTACAGACAAAGATACAATAGCAGTGCATAAGTATGTATTTTCCACAATAATACATACTTATGTATTCGGCAGAAATGCGAAAATCGAACAGTCCTATAATGAAAGAAAAATATTAATTTAGAGGAAGAAGGTTGCATCTTTGCGAATGATTTTATTATCTGGAGGTTCGGGTAAACGTCTATGGCCCTTATCCAATGTGAACCGCCCCAAGCAGTTTCTTTCTATTTTACGTCATGATGAACGTCCAGAAAGCATGTTGCAACGAATATGGAGGCAATTAGATGAGGCGAATTTGGCAGATGAGGCCTATTTTTCGACGAGTGGAACTCAGGCCGAGCTGATCCGGGGGCAAATTGGCGGAGGTGCTGTAGTCATTGAGGAGCCTACTCAGCGGGATACCTTCCCGGCCATTTCCCTGGCTACGGCCTACTTGCATGACGTTGCAGGCGCATCACGCGACGAGATCGTAGGGGTCATGCCTGTGGACGGGTATGCGGGGGATGAATTTTTTGAACATCTGCGCAGGCTTCCTTCAATATTAGAGCAATCAGGAAGCCATATCGCATTAATGGGGGCTGCGCCAACGGAGCCCTCTGATAAATACGGATATATTGTGCCTTCAGCCTCTTCTTCACTTGACCAGCCATATTATAGAGTTAGTTCATTTGTAGAAAAGCCGGATCTGATCCGTTCAGAAGCGTTGATCCGCGAAGGGGCCTTATGGAATTGCGGGGTGTTTGCTTTTAGACTGGGCTTTTTGTTGGATATTCTGGAGCAAATGGGTTTACCAGCCGACTACAATTCTCTTTCGACAAATTATGCAGACTTGCCTAAAACTAGCTTCGATATTGCAGTAGTAGAGCATACTCATAAGCTCTCAGTGCTTCCATACCATGGAGAGTGGAGAGACTTGGGCACATGGGATTCGTTGGTGCGGGAAGTAAGTTCGAAGCTAAGTGGCCCGGGATATATTTCAGAGGCTTCACATGACTCGCATATCATCAATGAACTGGAGATTCCGGTTAGCATCTGGAATGTCCCGGACATTATTGTCGTTGCTGGTCCAGATGGCGTGCTGGTTACGGACCGACAGTCGTCAACAGGAATTAAGGATATGGTGGCGGAAATTGAAATCGGCCCGCGTTTTGAGGAGCGCTTCTGGGGAAAGCAAACTGTATTATCCCATCAGCAGGCGGCAAGTGGATTGCAGACAGTGACCAAACGCGTGGTCATATCGAACGGAAGATTTATCAGCTATCATGAGCACCAGTACCGTAAAGAAGTATGGACCATAGTTTCTGGAACCGGAAGTGTCTCTATCAATGGTGTGACACAGATAGTCAGCCCAGGTGAGGTTATTGTCGTAGAACCCGGTACAAAGCATTTTATAGGGGCAGTAGAGGGAGATTTAGAATTCATTGAGTCACAAATCGGACATATCGTATCCGAAACAGATATTATCCGATATGAATTTCCTGATTCGATTGACGACCATACTCTATGAAGTGTATACAATATAGGGACTGATAGATATGAATGAGCGTTTATCAGAACGCAGTGAAGAGTAGGAGGAACTATTTTTTATTAGAGCTTAGATGACCTGTACATTCCTAAAAAAGGTATTCATGCATTATAGACATGAATACCTTTTTTGCATAAACAGTTCTTTGTGTTTGTAATAAAAGGAATAGAAAAGAGACTTATAAAATAATTTTCTTGGAAGTCAGCCACTCTTTTACGGCGTCCGTACTGAGGTCTCTTTTAGGTGTCCATTCTATTTTATCAACCAGTTTGCCGTTTCTGAATTCTGCAATGGTGGGGGTGTATTTAACGTTGTAATCCTCTTTGAATTTATTCCATTGGGACTTGTCCTTATGGATTTTGTGAACGTTCAAAAAAGTAATTTTAGAGCCTAGATTATACTGCTCAATCATCTTGTTAAAGTTAGGCTCAAACCGATTGCAGTCGCCACAACTCGGTCTGCCGACATAGACAAATACACTTTGATCCTGTTGAATCAAACGCTTAAAACCATCAACTGTAACCGCATTCAAGTGGTCATATATTTCCGGGTAATTGCTTTTGCTCGCTTGGATTTCTTTGTCTTTTTGTTGAACAACCTGCTCCAGGTCTTGAAATTTAGCTACAGCTGAAATAGCGATACCAATGATAAGTAATACAATGACACTTAACCCGGCGATATATCCTTTTTTCACAGAAATCCTCCTTTTTTTACAATCTTACACTTACAGTAAATGATATTTCCATTTTTAGCTGTAACACTTGTCTCATTATGTATAAAAAAAGAAGCTTTCCATTGTTGGGAAAGCTTCTTTAGTCTGATAGTTAAAACGTTAGACCACAACAGTCAACAAGTAATCCTCACGCTTCACTTCAGTTTCCATTGTGTTCAACACATCCAGGTATTGAGCGGAATTTGTTACGATAATTGGTGTAGCTGTAGTATAGCCTGCCGCCTTAATTTGCTCGATATCAAATTCAAGCAACAATTGTCCTTGCTTAACCATATCGCCTTCCTTGACGCGCTTGTCAAAGAATTGTCCTTTCAGCTTCACTGTATTCACACCCACGTGAATCAGAATTTCTGCTCCGTCATTGGAAGTAATACCGATTGCATGTCCGGTCGGGAATACTGTCGTAATCGTTCCATTGACAGGAGATGTCAGCACACCCTCTGTAGGATCAATGAGGATTCCTTTCCCCATAGCACCTGAAGCAAAAGCAACATCAGAAGATTGTTCCAAAGGCAATACTTTACCTTGCAGTGGGCTTACGAGAATTTCCTTCTCGATTGCCACTTCTTTCTTTACGGGTGCAGCTTCTGTTTTTGCAGTTTCTTCTTTTGGATCTTCAAAGCCCAAAATCATAACCAACACAACTGCGAGTACAAAGGCAACGAGCAAACCGATGACTACCCACAAGAATCCAGGTCCGAAATAAGTCGGCAACGCCAGTAGACCCGGTAATGCAAAGGATTGTGCGTGCGCTCCGCCAGAAGCGATAATCGCCCCGCCGATTGCCCCGGAAATACAAGCATAAATGAACGGTTTTTTCAATTTTAAAGTTATGCCATAAATTGTTGGTTCTGTAATCCCGAAAATAGCCGCCAGTGTAGAGGAACCTGCCAAAGCCTTCATCTGAGTGTTCCGGGATTTCAGGAATACCCCCAATGTTGCACCAGCCTGAGAAAGTACGGCTGCTGTAAGCATCGGAAGCATCGTGTCATAGCCCAATGTTGCAATATTCGACAGCATGACCGGAACGAAGCCCCAGTGTACGCCGAAAATAACAAATACTTGCCAAAATGCCCCGGCAACAGCCCCAGCGATCAATGGACTTAAGTTGTATACCCATGTAAAACCGTTTGCCAAGCCCTGACTGATCAGGTTACCTACTGGACCAAAGGCCAGAAATGTTAACGGAATAACGACCAAGAGCGAAAGCATCGGCACGATAATGTTTTTAACCGATTGATGGATAAAGGAATTGAACCAGCGCTCCACATAGGACTGAACCCAGACCGCAAGAATAATTGGAATGACACTGGAACTGTAATTAATCAGAATGATCGGAATACCTAGAAACGCCAATCTTTCTGGATTGCTTACCGCCGCTATAACTGCTGGATAGACCAGAGCTCCGGCGATTGCCACCGATACAAAGGTGTTTGTCTTAAATTTACGGGACGATGTAATAGCCAAAAACACAGGTAGAAAATAGAAAACACTGTCGGAAGCTGCACTTAGGATCAGGTACGTACCGCTTTTATCATTAATCCATTGAAAAGATAAAATTAACGCCAGTAGTCCTTTAAGCAAACCCGCCCCGGCAAGAGCACCGAGAATGGGAGAAAAAATGCTGGAAATGATATCGACCGCTTTGCCAAGAAAATTCGTTTTTTCGGAAGAATCTTCCTTTTTCGCATTTGGATTATCTGCATCCTGTAAATTTGTTTCTGCCATCATATGCTCAAACACTTGACCTACATTGTTGCCGATGACCACTTGAAACTGGCCGCTGTTTTCCACTACTGTAATGACACCAGGGGTTGCTTCCAGTGCGGCTTTGTCTGCTTTTGTACGATCATTTAATTTAAATCTCAAGCGTGTAGCGCAATGGAATACCGAATTGACATTCTCTTCGCCACCAACGAGGGTCACTATTTTTTTAGATAGTTCTTTATCACTCATATTCAGAACTCCTTATGGGTTATTCTTGCTACTGATAGGGTTTACTGTTTACATCTGTTGCTAAGATGCGCCGGCGTGCATCTTTTTAAACTCGTAAACAAGAAAAACCTAAACTCGTGGTGAAAACTACGCACTCTCCTATAGAGGAACGTCGATTTCACCATCAGTTTAGGTTTTGCCTGCCTTACCAGTCACAATCCATGAACGATGAGGGGTATGAAGTTGTTAGTCTTATATGTTATTACGCTCAGTTACCCGATGAATATGGATAGTTAGATATACGTATTCATCCTTGCTTAAATATTGATCGTATGTTTTTTCCAGATACTCATTGATCTTTTGGGCACAAGCAAAAGCTTCGGTATACGTCTGCTTCACCTGGTTGTACAAAAATTCTTCGCCACTGTGAATGACTTCTTTGCGAATCACTCGCATCGCAAAATATTGCAAATGTGTCAAAAATCTCGAATAGCTAAAAGAAGACTCATCCAGCACAATCCCGTAATGGTACGTAATAATGTTCAAGATATGTTGGACGATCTCAGTCATTTTCAGCGTAGATTTCATTTCGTTACCGTCGATTCGTGCATTCACCATATGCAATGCAATAAATCCCGCTTCATCTTCGCCCAATTTTACTCCGAGCGTATTTTCAATTTTTTGGAGAGCATCCAGTCCAACTGCAAATTCTTTTTTGTAAAAGCGTTTAATTTCATACAGCATCGCGTTTTGGAGTGCCAGTCCTTTTTCTTGCCGTTGTATGGCAAAATGAATATGGTCGGTCAACGTTAAATAAATATTATCGCTTAACTCCGTATCCAACACTTCCGTTGCATGCTTTACGATTTCATTCACGACCTCCAGATGAGATACAGGAATATCGTTCAGCAACTCGGTTAGTTTGGCCGTGAACTCGTTTTCATTTAACATGAAAATCTTATCTATTTTATCATCATCGACTTGATCACCAGCCACCTTTTTGAAGGAAATACCTCTTCCCATCACGATGACCTCTTTGCCTTTATCGTTTTTAGTCAATAGGACGTTGTTATTGAGCACCTTCTCAATAATCATTGAAGTTCCCCCTCCCATCCTTTACCAATAAAAAATGCCTAAGCACAATTCAATACTATTGTTAGCAATAGCACTCAATTGAACTCAGGCATTGCCCGCATCACCGGTCACAATCCTTCGATATAGTGCTATTGTAGCACAAAAAAAAGCGATTTCAACATATTTTATTCTGTTTCGACAAAAAATATTTCATATCAAGGCCCTTTTGCCTAATTTGCAAGTAAATCGTTACCTTATGTAGTCGTACGTTCAATGAGGCTGTACTCTAGCGAATGAAGCTTCATTTGGCGTCCAATCAGCTGAGGGGAAAGCATGAAAAAGGCATTTTGTGCTTGAGCCATGATAGGATTTTGAATCGTTGTAATCCCCAGCGTATGCGCCAGCTCCGTGTTATCGAATCCAACAATTGCCAGATCTTCCGGTACGTTCAGTTTTTGTCTGCGTGCTTCGCAGAGAATGCCCACTGCTACATAATCATTAGCACATAAAATAGCCTCTGGGAATTCGTCCCGATGCTGTAACAAATCCCGTACGACCTGTTCGCCATCACGGATATTATAAATAGAAGAGTGATTCCAGTGTTGCAACACTGGCAGATTGTGCTCACTCATGAT
Organism: Paenibacillus sp. FSL H7-0703; assembly: GCF_038003485.1. NCBI lineage: Bacteria > Bacillati > Bacillota > Bacilli > Caryophanales > Paenibacillaceae > Paenibacillus > Paenibacillus sp. FSL H7-0703. The sequence goes on from NZ_JBBOPF010000001.1 coordinate 4,630,505, forward strand.
CTGTTCGTAGGCTCGTTGTCTACTATGGGTATTGATGCTGCTCGGACGGCCAAAAGCATTGGCTATACGAGTATAGCCTTTTTGTATCAAATGTTTGAGCGCTAACATATATCCTTCATACTGATCCATAGCGACGGAGCGAATATCGGTATGCTCCATTCGTTGCCACGACACGATCGGGCCATATTTGCAATAGGTGCTCAAAAAATCAGTGTCATTCACGCAGGAAATGATGACCAGCGCATCGACTCTTTTTCTTTTTAAGTCCTCAAAAGCTTGAAGCTCTTTCTTTTTGTCTTCTCCCGAAGTATAAATAATGGTTTGAAATTCATATTGGCCCGCTACTTCCACAAAGCTGTCCAGAAAAGCGAGAACAATTTCATTAATAGTTGAAGTAATGATACCGATCTGAAGCGTCTGACCCTTGGATAGAGAAATGGCATTTCGATTAGGAACATAATCTAATTCCTGCATGATTTTCAAAATTTTAGCTCTTGTTTCGTGACTAACATGGGGGGACTGATTTAATACTCTGGATACCGTAGCTTTGGAAAAGCCCGCCAGTTTTGCAATTTGATCAAGATTCGACATGGTGCTTCTCCTCACATAAGAAAAAAATAAATTCTTGACATGAAACGCGTTACAACGATTAGGATGCTTATGAAGGCATTACGTTTATTTTAAAGTATCTGTCAATGCATTTCAAAGGAGAACGGTTATCGTTAGGTATTGATTCATATTTGCAGCACTTGATGGGATGACTTGACCAAAGTAAAAATCTTAAATACGGAAAGAGGTTTTATACTATGACGAAGACGCTAAAAGGGTTTCCGAAAAACTTCTTGTGGGGCGGGGCAACCGCAGCCAACCAATTGGAAGGCGCTTTTGACGTAGATGGAAAAGGATTGTCCAGCGCAGACATGGTTGCCTATGTACCCAAAGCAGAGCGCAAGAACGATCACGCTATAGAGATTTCGTCCGAACGACTCGAAGACATTTTGGCAGGCAAAGTCAATGCACGTTTTCCAAAGCGTGAAGGTGTAGACTTTTACCACCATTACAAAGAAGATATTGCATTGTTCGCTGAAATGGGCTTTAAAGTATTTCGTATGTCCATCCACTGGTCGCGGATTTTCCCGAATGGCTATGATGCCGAGCCGAATGAAGCAGGATTGCAATTCTACGACAATGTATTTGATGAGCTGCGCAAGTATAATATTGAGCCCTTGGTAACATTGTCGCATTATGAAACACCGCTAGGTCTGACTCAGAAGTATAATGGCTGGCTGGGACGTGAAGTCATACAGCATTACGTAAATTATGCCGAAACGGTGTTTACACGCTATAAGGATAAAGTAAAATACTGGCTGACCTTTAATGAAATCAATGTAATGACCATGAGCCCGTTCACCGGTGGCGGTGTGGTTATTGACCGTGTAGAAAACAAACAACAAGCGATATATCAAGCATTGCATCATCAATTTGTAGCTAGTGCACTGGCGACCAAACGGGGACATGAGATCATCCCGGGCGCTCAGATCGGCTGTATGCTGGCACGTATGGAAAGCTATCCACATACGTGTAACCCAGAGGATATACTGAAAGCCCAGCATGAAAATCAGATGAACCTGTTCTTTACGGATGTGCATGCCCGTGGGGAATATTCCAACTACATGAATCGTTATTTTGAAGAAAATAATGTTGTAATACACACAGAACCAGGCGATGCCGAAATATTGAAAAATAATACGGTTGATTTTATCTCATTCAGCTACTATATGACCTTGACCGTATCTGCAGGTCCAGAAGGTGAGAAAGCAGCAGGAAACCTGATTGGTGGCGTGAAAAATCCGTATCTGCAGTCCTCCGACTGGGGCTGGCAGATCGATCCGATCGGCCTGCGTGTTACGCTGAATACGTTTTATGACCGCTATAAAAAGCCGCTGTTCATCGTGGAAAATGGTTTGGGTGCGTATGATAAGGTGGAAGAAGACGGCTCTGTGCATGACACGTATCGCATTGATTACTTGCGTCAGCATATTGCCCAAATGAAGGAAGCGATTGCCGACGGTGTTGATCTGATTGGTTACACCAGCTGGGGCCCTATCGACCTTGTGAGCATGTCTACTTCCGAAATGTCCAAGCGCTACGGATTTATTTACGTCGATCTGGATGATGACGGTAACGGAACGCTCAAACGCTCCAAAAAGGACTCTTTTAACTGGTATAAAAATGTGATAGCAACCAATGGTGAAGAATTGTAATTTCATATCATCTCGGGCGGGTATAGCAGAGGACATCCTAAGGATGCAATCTGCTGTACCCGCTTTTTTGATAGACACAATAATAATATTTCAGAGGGCTTCACAAACTTTTCACTTGTAATAAGCTGAAAGTTTTCTGTATAATGAATAAAAATTTCATATGTCTGGTTGATGTTTGCGGGAGATGGAACGAAGGTTCCGACCGAAGGGGCAAAACTCTCAGGTGCTTAGGCTGATTACAGCAACAAGCGGGGACCGTAAACGGACAGAACTCTGGAGAGACCCTTAATTGGGCGCCGAAGGTGCACCGCAGAGAACATCTGCTTAAACTCTCAGGCAAAAGGACAGAGACGCGAATAACCTGTGACAGGGAATGCCCTAGGCTTTTTTATGAGCTATTAGAGGTAGAAACCTGCACAAGATGGTTGTATTTTTTCGTGCCTTTAACCTCTCCAGGAGTCGAATCAGCGGATTTGACTCTTTTTTGTTTTCTAATATGCTGGAGGAGCGGGTTGAAATGAATTTGGTACATGTGTTAGAAGCGATTAGTAGCTGGATATGGGGGGCGCCTCTCATCATTCTTGTCATGGGAACGGGGTTATGGCTGACCATACGTTTGAAGATGCTGCAGGTATTCCGCCTGCCCCTAGCGATCAAGCTGATCGGTAAAGCCCCGAATGAAGGCAGCGGGGATGTAAGTAGTTTTGCGGCTTTGAGTACAGCGTTGGCGGCTACAGTTGGCACAGGAAGTATTGTCGGCGTAGCAACAGCCATTAAGCTGGGCGGGCCGGGTGCCTTGTTCTGGATGGTCGTTGCCGCCTTTTTTGGGATGGCGACAAAATATGCGGAAGGTGTACTTGCGGTAAAATACCGGGTGAAAGATCGGAATGGACAATTTTCCGGCGGCCCGATGTATTATATTGAGAAAGGTCTTGGACGCCGTTTTAAACCGCTGGCGATGCTGTTTGCTTTTTCGGGCATGCTGGTAGCGTTGTTCGGGATTGGAACGTTTCCGCAGGTCAAAGCGATTGTATCTTCGACCGAGAACAGCTTTGGCGTTCCGCCTATTGTAACGGCACTGATTATTGCGATCCTTACAGGACTGGTTACCATTGGAGGACTCAAAAGCATTGCCAAGGTATCGACGAAGGTCGTTCCTTTTAAAACAGGCTTGTACGTACTGATCTGTCTCATCGTACTGATTCGGTTTGCTGACCAACTTCCTGCCGCAATCGCGCTGGTGCTTCATTCGGCATTTTCAACTACATCTGCAACGGGCGGATTTGCCGGAGCTACGATTATGCTGGCGATGCGAAGTGGGGTAGCCAGAGGTATTTTTGCCAATGAGGCCGGATTGGGGAGCGCACCGATTGCAGCCGCAGCTGCTAAAACCAAATGGCCTGCGGAGCAAGGGCTAATTTCCATGACAGGCGTGTTTATTGATACGATGGTTATTTGTGTGATGACCGGATTGACGCTGCTGGTTAGCGGTGTGTGGAGCGGGCCTACCGATGCGGGCCTGATGACTCAGCAAGCATTTTCCAGCGCATTCCCGCTGGGGGCAGAACTGCTCACAATTATTCTGATTATGTTCGCGTTCACCACCATGCTCGGCTGGAACTATTACGGGGAACGCTGTGTTGAATACTTGCTTGGGGTCAAGTGGATTAAGCCATACCGTTATCTGTTCATTCTACTCGTTGCCGGGGGCGCGTTCATTAAACTGGATGCGATTTGGCTGCTGGCAGATATCTTTAACGCAATGATGGCTTTCCCGAACCTGATTGCACTGCTCGGCTTATCAGGAATTGTAGTTGCAGAAACCCGAACCTATATGGATTCTCTGAATTCTAGTAAGAAAAAGGGCATTCTTGCAGGTGCCAGTGTAGGGGCAGCTATTCAAGTAGAAGAAAAGGGACACACGGTTAATTCATAAATTCCAAAAGGGAGTGCCCTCAGCCATCACAGGCTTGAGGACACTCCCTTTTGAATGTTATAACGATGCACGCAAAATAGCTAAAATATCTTCTTGATTTAGCTTTTTATAATTACCAAAGCCTCCGTATTCCATTTCACGGGCTGCAATGTTTGCGATTTTTTCCAATTGCTCATCATTAATATTGTAATCGGCCAGGGTGGAAGGGGCACCGAGACTTGTCCAGAATGCACTAAGACGGTCAATACCTTCCAAGGCGATTTCTCTATCTGTTTTACCTACGGTGTCTAAGTCAAACATGCTGAGCATCAGCCGCTTCATGCGTGCAGCATCCTGATCCACTGTATGTCTCATCCAGTTGGGAAACAGAATTGCCAGACCGCCAGCATGAGGAATATCATATACAGCGGATAATGCATGTTCAATCGTATGCGAAGCCCAATCCCCGAAGTAGCCCATTTGCAGTGTTCCGTTAAGAGCAATCGTTCCGGCATATAAAATCGTTTCACGATGCTCGTAGTTGTGCAAATCCTCCAGCAGTTTAGGTGCAGTTTCGATCACGGTTTGCAGCACGGAAAAGCACATACGATCTTGCAACGGTGTATTTTTAACATTGTGAAAATACTGTTCAAACACATGGCTCATCATATCCACCATGCCATATACCGTCTGATCACGTGGCACAGAGAAGGTGTTTTTGGGGTCCAGAATCGAAAATTTCGGATGCGTCACCGCGCTGCCCCATACGTATTTTTCGTTCGTTTCCCAGTTGGTGATGACAGAATCCGGATTCATTTCTGAACCGGTGGCGGCGAGTGTGAGGATGGTGCCGAATGGTAGAGCCTCGGTCGGCATGTGCTTTTTGTTGATAATATCCCACACATCGCCGTCATATTTAGCCCCTGCTGCGATGGCTTTGGTGCAATCAATAACGCTTCCGCCGCCTACTGCAAGTAAGAAGTCGATGTTTTCATTTCGGCAAATGTCGATGCCCTTCTTAACGGTGGACAAGCGCGGATTCGGCTCTACGCCGGACAATTCATGAATGTTAAGATGTAGCGGCTCTAACGCGTTTAATACCTGGTCATACAGACCATTTCGCTTGACACTTCCGCCTCCGTATATCAGTAAAATATTTTTGCCGTAATTCAGCAGCTCCTGCTGCAGTTCTTCAATTTGATTGTCTCCAAATATTAATTTGGTGGGGTTATAATATGTGAATTTGTTCATCTGGAAAGTTCCCCTCAGTTCATAGTTCATGTTCAAATCGTAAATCGCTTAACCTGATTGCCTGTTGGATACCTAACTTCATCATGTAAGCTATTTGAAATGACGATTAACCATTATACATGAAATGAATAAGGGAATTCAAGTAAATCTAATCTTTGACCGCTCCAGCGGCAAGATCGGAAATAAACTGGCGACTAATGAAAAGAAACAAAATAATAAGTGGCAGTACAGCCAGCAGGGTGCCCGCAATGACCATCGCATAATCCGTATTGTAAATCCCGTTCAATTGTGACAGTGCAATCTGGAGCGTGAATTTACGCTCATCCGTTAAGACGATTAGCGGCCATAAATAATCATTCCAGGCTCCTATAAAGGTAAAGGCGCCGAGAAAAGCGAACGCAGGACGTAGAATAGGCAGTGCTACATTCAAGTACAGTCGAAAAAAGCTGCATCCGTCCATCCGGCCCGCATCCAGCAGCTCCTTTGGGATGGATTCTTCCGCATATTGACGAATCCAGAAAATGCCGAAGGCATTTACCATCCCCGGGATGATAAGCGCTTTGAACGTACCTACCCATCCAAAGGAGGCCATCATGACAAAGGAGGGGACAAGCGAAAGTTGTGAAGGGACCATCATCGTAGCTAGCAGAACGATAAATAGCACTTTTTTGCCCGGAAAATCAAACTTGGCGAATGCAAAACCTGCCAGTGAATCGAAAAACAGAACTAATAGGGTAACCGAACCGGCTACAAAAAGGGTATTAAAAAAGGCTCCGGCAAAATTAATCTGTTGTAATACTCTCGTTATGTTATCCAAGAAGTGGCTGCCAAACCACAATTGCGGTGGAAAACGATAGATGTCTGAGGTTGTACGGGTTGCCATGACGATCAGCCAGTAAAATGGAAACATCGACAGGATGATTCCCACCAACAATCCGGCATATAAAACAAAGGATTTTGCGCGTGTCTGCATCATGTTGTGAAGCTCCTTCCCATCGTTATTTTTTACCTTGAACGAGTTTCCAGTTTATGATGGAGAATAGAGCAATGATGAGGAACATGCCCCATCCGACGGCTGCACCATATCCAAAATAGTTGTTAATGAACGACTCGCGGTACAGGTATAAAACGATGGTCATGCCACTTGCCCCGGAACCGCCGTCATTACCGACCAGGACCTGTGGCTCGGTGAAGAGCTGCATACCGCCGATGGTGGACGTAATGACTGTAAACAGAATGACTGGGCGCAGCATGGGGATAGTGATGCGGAAAAAAGCTTGCGCTCCGGTTGCCCCGTCTATTTTGGCGGCCTCATACAGCACATGCGGAATACTCTGGAGTCCGGCCAAATAGATGATTGCGTTATAGCCCATCCATCTCCATACGACCATAGAAGAAATGGCAATTTGGATACCCCATGGCACATTCAACCATTGAACCATGGGTAGTCCCAAGAGTTGCAGAAGGTAGTTGAGAAATCCAAAATTGTTGGCAAATAAGGCACCAAATATGATGGCAACAGCCACAATAGACGTCACATTGGGCAGGAAGAATCCAACTCGCCATAAGGTGCGCATTTTCACAAAAGGGGCATAAAGCAGAAAGGCAATAATCAGTGCGAAGAATAGCATCGGAATCGTTGCATACACCCAGATCACAAAGGTGTTGCCTACAGCCTGCCAAAATTCATTGTCTGTCACAAGGTAGCGAAAGTTGCCCCAGCCGTTGTAGGTCATGTCCCCGATCCCGTCCCATTTGTGAAACGCTAGATATAATGAAAAGCCAATCGGAAACAGTCCAAAGATGCCAAACAGCAGATAAAACGGCGAGATCGCAGCATAAACGGCACGGTGCTTCCAGATTTCTCTCAGCATAATGTCCACACGCCTTTTTTGAATTTTGTTTTTTACCGCTGTAATTCTCGTTCGATTCGATCCATGGTTTCCGTCCATAATGCATCAGGATTAGCATCCTGCTTGGCGACATTAGCAAGGCGACGGGTCACAATGCCGTGGATGACAGGATAGCGCTCGCCGAAATAGCTGCTTTTCACATGACGTGCGGAGGTGGCAAAGATGAGTCCGGTGGCCTGACCACCAAAGAAAGGCTCGGGTGTCCCCATGATAGGATCGTTATAGACGCCGGGAGTGGACGGGAACAGTCCGATTTTGTGGTAGGCTTCCAGCTGGTGTTCCGGGTTTTGCAGCCAGGTCAGGACTTCAAAGGCTTCTTTGGGATGTTTGCTGGACTTGAGGATAGAAATGAAAGAACCACCCAAGTTGCCGTCTCCTCCAGGAGCACGGGCGACTCTCCATTTGCCCGCTGTATCCGGCGCGGCCTCTGTGAGAACTTGCTTCATCCAGATAGCCCCTACAAAAGAGGCAATTTTGCCGTTATTGACCGAAGCGTTCCATTCGGGAGTCCAGCCATCCGCATTGGCGAGCAGATGCTTCTTGTGGAAATCGACAGCGGTTTTCCAGCCCAGACGGATGTCAGGAGATTGATTGCCGATATAGCTGCCATCCGGCTTGAAGTAAAGGTTTGTGTGCTGAGCGAGTACCTGATTGTAAACGTTTACAATATTATCAGCCAAAAATGAACGGCTTCCGAATTTCTGCTGAAGTTGTTCTCCGGCTGCCATGTAATCATCCCATGTGCGGATGGAGGCACTAACCTTTTCAGGATCACTAGGCAAGCCTGCTTGTTCAAACAGATCACTTCGATAGAAGAGGGCGGTAGGCCCAGTATCCATGGGAAATGCAATCATTTTACCATCAGGAGTGATCCCTTGATTCCATTTCCATTCCAAATATTGATCCTTCAAGCGGTCTGCTCCGAGTTCCCTTAAGTCATAAAAACGATCCGCACTGGGGAACAGCTCCACCATCCAATCGTTCAGAGCTACGATGTCTGGTTCACCGGAACGGGCTGCGAGCGTTGTCTTCAGTTTGGCTTTGAAGTCACCGCCTATTTTTTGAGTTTTTAATTCAATGTTGGGAAATTGTTTTTCCGCCTGAGCGAGTAGTTCATCGTCAATGGAACGGTTCCAGTACCATAATGTAAGCGTTATCTTTTTTCTGTTTGACAAATTAGTTTCAGATGATTGACTTTCAGAGGACGAGGGTTCACTACAAGCACTGAACATCGTGAGAAAAGCAAGACATAATACCAGCCATTGTACTGTCTTCACATCATTTCCCTCCTTGCTGTCTGAGATAATCTGCCTGCTAAACAAGTTGTAAATGGTTTAGCTCCATCATATGAAGCTGTTACCCATTTATGTGCATTGACTTAACCAAAAACAAAAAAATTGAAACAAAGCATGTATAGAAATTAAATACTATAAAGATATTGATCCTACTGATTCGAAGGATGATAAAACAATAAGGCAGATATTATGTCAAAAGGAATCTAAATCGTCAATGCTGAGCAATATCCTGGAAAAATTCAATGATGAATTCGAAGAACGATTTCTCTATATCAGTGTGCAGTTCCCCAGCAGGATAGGACAGATAGATTGTTCGCATACATCGAGGCTCCCTGATTTGAAGCAGCTTGATGTCTTCGGTTACGACGTTCCTCCACAGGATAGAAGGAATAAAGGAGATGCCAAGTCCTGTTTGAATCAACCCTCTTACCGTAGCCGGATCATCACTTTCAAAGACGATGTTCGGTTCAAAAGGGATATGAGTAAAAAAGCGGTCCGTTGTTTTCCTAAGCGAATTACCAGGTGTAAGGCTGATAAACTTCTCATGCTCTAGATCTTTCAGTAATACGGTGTTCTGAGCGCTCAGAGGGTGAGAATTTGGTACGCCAAGCAAAATTTCCTCCTCCAGCAGGATCGCATGCTCGTTGTCTGCCAACTCTTCGGACGTAATCGCAAAATCGTACGCCAGTCCTTTCTTCACCATCGCAGGGTGCTGGGTCAGGTTGAATCTAATTTGAGGGTAGAGATCGCGAAACTTACCGACAAGGTTGGGTAATAGCATAGAGCCAACGGCGACGTATAACGTGATGACCTCTACCTTTTCGTTCTTCATTTCTTTGACTTCGGATACGCCTTGCTCTAGCGCTGAGAGCGACTGATTCACTCTTTTCAGAAATTTCTTTCCATATTCATTCAGTACGATATGTTTTCCTTCGCGGTCAAATAGCTGCACACCCAATTCTGTCTCCAGGTTTCTAATCATTTTACTTAAGGCAGGCTGTGAGATAAACAATTCGTTCGCGGCACGTGTGACATGTTCATACTTCGAGGTCACTTGAAAATACTTAAGCTGCAAATAATCCATTATGGAGTAGCTCCTTTATAACCATTAGGTTATCGATTATATGTGAATATATATATTTTACAGGTATTTGCTCACTTATTACAATTGACAATGTAAGAAATTGAATCCGCTAAAGGTGGTGAGATTCTGAACATCGTTTTTACATTTCCCGGCCAGGGGTCACAGGTTCCTGGAATGCTCCAAGATGTGCCCGAGTATGTGAAAAAGGCAACAAGTATCATCGGAAATGAACTGCGTGATGATGAGAAGGCTATGGGCTCAACGGTCTGGATTCAGACGGCACTCTTCGTTAAGGAGACGGCAATAGCCTATCGGTTGATCGAGCAGGGTATCCGGCCCCAATTCGTGGCAGGGCACTCCATTGGTGCATTTCCTGCGGCGGTCATCGCGGGAGTTCTTTCGTTCGAGGATGCGCTTCGGATCGTATGGCTCCGTGCCAGGTTGATGGAAGAAGCCTTCCCTGAAGGCTATGGAATGGGTGTGATTATGGGGCTTACGAAGGCAGAGGTTCAACAAGCCGTGCTTCTCTCCCATAGTGAGGCGACGCCAGTCTATCTCTCGAATATAAACTCAGAGCAACAAATCGTCGTATCCGGATCATTGGTAGGGTTAAATAAAGCATTTATGCAAGTGAAAGAGCTTGGGAGCGCTAAAACGGCGCTTCTGAAGGTTCCGATTCCTTCACACTCCCCGCTGATGTCAGAGGTAGCCAATAAGCTATTGCTGAAAATACACACTTTTTCTTTGCGGGACGCTCAAATACCATATTTGGTGAATCATACGGGCAGAAAGACGAAAGCCAAGGAAAAAATTGCGGAGGACCTTGCCCTAAACGTAGCAAATCCCGTCCAGTGGATGGATATGGCGGCTGTCTGCGTCGAATCGGGAGCTGACTGTTTCATTGAAATGCCGCCGGGCCATACTCTTTCCAGACTTGTTAAGCAAGCCCACAAGAGTACCCGGCAAATGGCCGTGGACGAAATCGGTCTGGAAGCGACTCAGTATCTGATTAGAAAATGGAAGGAGCAAGAAGAATGAATAAAGTACTGCGATCCTGGTCACAAAAACGTGATAAAAAGCAGGAAAAGTTAGGAAAGGTGGAAAAGTGGCTCGACGGAAAATACATCGACTCCTCCCGAATTGTCGACCTGATGGAGGCGCTAATTGATCCAGGCGCGAAGGTCGTCCTGGAAGGAGATAACCAGAAGCAAGCGTCTTTCCTTTCCCAGAAGCTGCTGGAAGTCGATCCTGGCAAAGTGCATGATTTGCATATGATTATGTCCAGCATTTCAAGACCCGAACATTTGGATATTTTCGAGAAGGGCATCGCCGGGAAGCTGGACTTCTCCTACAGTGGCTCCCAAAGCCTGCGTGTTGCGCAAATGATTGATGACGGGATACTTAAGCTCGGTGACATCCATACGTATTTGGAATTGTTCGGACGTCTCTTCATTGACCTTATTCCAGATGTGGTGCTGGTAGCGGCAGACAAATCAGATCGCGAGGGCAATCTGTATACCGGAAACAATACGGAAGAAACTCCGACGATCGTGGAAGCGGCGGCTTTCAAGGATGGGATCGTAATCGTGCAGGTTAACGAAATCGTGGATGAGCTACCGCGAACCGATATTCCAGCGTCCTGGGTCGACGTCATTGTACAGGCCGAAAAACCGTACGCACTGGAAGCACTGTTTACCCGTGATCCGCAGAATATTACTGAACTGCAAATCCTGATGGGCATGATGGCGATCAAGGGTATTTATGGAAAACATCAGGTGCAGTCGCTTAATCACGGCATTGGCTTTAATACTGCAGCGATTGAGCTTTTGCTGCCGACCTATGGTGAACAGCTTGGCCTGAAAGGGAAGATTGCCAAGCACTGGGCCCTGAATCCGCACCCAACTTTGATTCCGGCGATTGAATCGGGTTGGGTCGAAAGCATTCACAGCTTTGGAGGCGAGGTCGGCATGGAGAAATACATTGCGGCTCGTTCAGATGTGTTCTTCGTCGGCAAGGACGGATCTATGCGCTCCAACCGCGCGATGTGTCAGGTTGCAGGCCAGTTCGCTGTAGATATGTTTATCGGATCAACGCTACAAATGGACTGTGCAGGTAATTCGTCTACCGTTACTTCCGGCAGATTGTCCGGTTTTGGAGGAGCGCCGAATATGGGGCATGATCCTCGGGGGCGGCGACATGCGACTCCTGCCTGGCTTGACATGATCGAGCGCCCGACGGAACTCTCCAAAGGCCGGAAATTGGTCGTTCAGATGGTTGAAACATACGGTGCCAACAAAAAGCCAGTATTTGTAGATTCGCTAGATGCCATCAAGGTGAAGGATGAATCTGGTCTCGCCATTACGCCAGTCATGATTTACGGGGATGATGTCACCCACGTCCTTACCGAGGAAGGCATTGCATACCTCTACAAGACGGACAGCATAGAGGAGAGAAAGAAGGCGCTCGCGGCAATCGGAGGCGTAACGCCTTTAGGGATGGAAAGCAATGAGAGCGATGTAAGCCTGCTGCGTGACAGAGGGATCGTGGCCTATCCGGAGGATCTTGGGATCATGCGCAGACAAGCCAAACGCTCGCTGCTGGCAGCACAGACGATTAACGATCTCGTAGATTGGTCAGACGGATTGTATGATCCGCCGGCTAAATTCCGGAGCTGGTCTTAAAGCCATGCTCACGATGAAGCATTCAGCTTTCGCGGCTTCTCTGGCTACCAAAGCTGTAAAGGCACTGATGGAAGAGGCTCTTCTTACGCCCAAGCCTGGACTTGTCGATGCCAGAGACAATGGCTCTCATACAGATATGTCCATCGAGCTAATGCTTGCATCCGCGAGAGTATTGGAGGATACGTTTCGGGAAATAGCCATTGTGTCATACCTTCACCCGGTGGACCAGACTTTGCGTGAGCAGATCGCTCTAATCGGGCGGGAGGGCGAGAAGGTGATGCTCAGTGCAACGAACGGTGTCAATACACATAAGGGTGCCATTTGGGCCCTTGGGCTTTTAACCAGTGCACGGGCAGCCTTTCCAAGGGAGCGGGACCCACATCAGATTATGAGCATTGCAGGAAGAATCGCATCGTTCCATGACCGATACCGTCCGATGCAGCAGACGAATGGACGAACGGTTAAGAAGAAATACGCGGTAGTGGGGGCAGAGGAAGAAGCGAAGCTAGGCTTTCCGCACATCCGGGACGAAGCTTTACCTGCTTTGCTGCGCGCCAGGGCTTGTGGGAAGACAGAGGTCGAAGCACGCTTAGAAGCTTTATTGGCCTTGGTGGCATGTGTGGATGATACCTGCATCCTACACCGCGGTCAGTTGACGGATCTGATGGCGATTCAGAGTATGGCCGCAGCCTTCCTTGCAGCAGATGGATTAAGAACCCAGTCGGGCAGAAAGCTGCTCTACCGCTTGTCCGAGTATTGTAATGTTAGACAACTCTCACCCGGAGGCAGTGCCGATTTGCTAGCTGCCACATTATTTCTAATCGATTGATACTTTAATTGGAGGTGTTTCTGAAGGATGGAAAAATTACAGTTTCAATACCAGACTACGAAGCCCATCTGTAAGCCGGCACATATCGGTGTTGTCGGTTCGGGAGATTTGGAGATTATTGTAGAGCCTGTAAAAGGCCAGACCACCAACGTCAGCATTTTAACAGGCAGTGAAGGATTTGGACAAGTATGGGAGAATGTTCTGACCCGTTTTTTTAACCGTTATTCAATTACTGCTAATATTACAGTTCATGACTTCGGAGCTACTCCGGGTGTAGTAATGCTTAGATTTACGCAAGTGCTGGAGGTGCTGGATTATGCAGAATAGTTTTGTGGAGCTGAATGGACGCGAGAGAGCTAAAGCGCTGCTGGACGAAGGGACTTTCCGTGAGATACTTGGGCCGTTGGACAAAATCCAATCCCCCCATCTAGAGCCGCAAGGCATTGTTCCTCAGAGCGATGACGGGATCATTCTGGCTCTTGGCGAAATACACAAACAGAAGGTCTTGATCATTTCGATGGAAGGCGCTTTTCAAGGAGGGGGGATTGGAGAAGTCAGCGGGGCCAAAATTTCCGGAGCGCTCGAACTGGCACTGGAAGAGAATAAGAGAGGGAACAAACTATATCCCGTCATGATCTTCGATACAGGAGGCGTTCGGCTACAGGAAGCGAACTATGGGTTGTTGTCGATTTCGGAGGTTGCCACCCAGATCGTTGCCCTGCGTAAATACGTTTCTGTTATCGGATTGATCCCGGGCCGCGTAGGGGCATTTGGGGGAATGTCCATTACTGCAGAATTGTTTACCACTCTGATTGCTACGAAGAAAGCGCGCCTCGGTCTGAACGGGCCGGAGGTCATTGAGCAGGAAGCAGGGGTTATGGAGTTCGATTCAAGCGACAAAGCCTTAATTTGGAACACAATCGGAGCCAACCAGCGCTTCCAAACCGGATTGATTGACGAAATGGTGGAAGATACGACGGATGCAGTTATCGAAGCGATTGATACTGCGCTCAAGGCACCGGCGAAGCCTGCTAAAACAGAGCAAATCGATTTCTATCTGACCCTGTTGAAAAATCTTGATCCTACAGAACCTTGGACACCTGATCGTTATCGCGAATTTTACAAGCAGATACAGCCTGTGAAGCAGCCTGTCCCGCTGGCAAAAGAGGGCGCAACCGACATGTCGGACAGTAGAGGTTATCGCTGGTTCTCCCGCTTGACGGGCATTGCTCACCCGGTCAGCGATGTTCCTTCAGTACTTGCGGTCGACGTGGAAAAGAACGGGCAATTGTGCAGATATGTCGCCATTGTTCCGGATGCCTCCAACCGATTCCCGCGTGTCAGAAACGGCGAGGTTGGTATGCTTGAAGGCTGGACGGTGGCTCAAATCATCAGAGACGCAATCCGTCAAGATGAGAAAAAAGAAACCAAACGTCCGATCATTGCCATCATTGATGTACCGAGTCAAGCCTATGGCTATAAGGAAGAAATGGTCGGTATCAGTCTTGCACTGGCTGCAAGTGCAGATGCTTACGCAACCGCTAGATTAGAAGGTCATCCAGTCATCGGTGTGATTGTCGGTAACGCGATTTCCGGAGGCTTCCTCGCGCATGGGCTGCAATCGAATCGTTTGATCGCACTGGATGACAGCAAGGTCAATATTCAGGCCATGTCCAAGGCTTCTGCTGCTCGAATTACCAAGCGGACGATTGCCGAGCTTGATGAAGCTACCAAGAAGGTTCCAGCTATGGCCTACGACGTTCGTAGCTACAGTACTCTGGGGGCATTATATCAGATGCTGAGCGGTATCCATGCAGACGATCCACAGAGCAGCGATGTAGCCATCGTGGAAAAGACCGTTTCCGAGGCTATCGAGAGTACGAAAGGAGCGCCCCGTGACCTTAGCTTCCGATTGCAGACCAAGGAAGCTATGGCGGGCGGGCGGACTGCAACCCGTAGCGTTCGAGATGCGCTTTTGGAGCAATGGTAATCCATCCACATGATCTGATTGAAGTGTCCAATTTGAAATATCTCTCCTTAAATGAAGACAAGGAGTGGGTAACCGCCTCGCTGAGGCGGACCCCCTTTGTGGTCGTTCGCCGATCTGATCCGTCGGCGGATGGTTATATTCCCGTCGGAGTACGTGGACAGGAACGGAATCAACGGGAAGCTGCATTTCTGGACCCGAAGGGGGTGTGCCAGATCGTGTCTCCCTACGCGATAGCGAAACATCAGATGTGGAACTCCTTGTCCACAGAGAGACGACAACAGCCTGTTCTTCAGTTGATGGACTTGCTAGCAGAAATGATGGCAGATTGGCGCTGGGGGCCAGCGGGAAGTGCGGGATTCGAAATAGCGACAGGATACCCCGCTGTGAAGGCAACTAGTGATCTTGATCTCGTAATAGATGGTTCTGAGACTATTGATTATTCTACAGCTGAAGGCCTCTTGCGCAAGCTGGAGCAGTTGGATGTTCGAATCGATATTCAATTGGAGGTGAAGGGCGGCGCCTACGTCCTGCGCGAGATCCTTGAGCGACGGACCAGCACCGTGGTGCTGCGAACTTCTTCAGGTCCGAAGCTCGTCCGCAATCCTTGGCAATGATGGATGTACTATACCAACGGCAAAAGGGAGGAATGCACGACCATTTGACGTAAGCCAACATAAGCTCTCAAAGGGGAAGTGCGTATTATGGAAAACACTACCGGCCCAAAAGTTAATATTAATGAAAGCGACATCTTAAAGGTGTTTGCCGTCAGCGGAGCGATCCTGCAAAGCGTGCTGGGCATGTTACTGAAGTATGCCCACACTAACACGGATCTGGCCTTACTAGGCGTTATTTATAATTTAGTGAAATATACCGCGCCAGTCTTTATTTTTGCCATCGTGTATGGAATGGTGATGAATAATCAGCATACCAGGGTATCACATTTTTACAAGGAAAAATTCAGCGAGCTCGTGATTCCTTATTTTCTGTGGGCGTCAGCCAGCTTGCTCTTCTTCCCGCACATACAGGTTAATCAACACGTTACTTCGTTTTGGACGCTCATTGAGTCTTATGTGCTCGGTAATTCATCACCGCAATATTGGTACACAGTGATGATGCTGCAATTTCAATTACTGATGCCAGTCATTATTTTCGTCTGCTATAAGTACCTGGCTAAGCCTTTACGGGTCATTCCGTTGCTTATTGTGAGCTTTATAATCTTCGGCGCCTGGGTATGGATGTATCATACCTATGTATTCCATGGAGCTTATGCGTCCAGTTTGCTATACCTTGACCGCTTTTTCGTCAGCTATTTTATATATGCTCTACTAGGCGGAATCGCTTGGGTGTTCAAGGGAAAATTTGACGGGGTGCTTCGACGGATTCAGTTCATACTCATTCCGGTGATGCTACTTATTCTCATTTGGATAAATCGCGAATTTTTCAGCTTTGGATTCAAGCATATGTCATTTGGCAATCTGATTTATCTGAAGCCGTCCATGACCTTGTACAGTTTGGTAGTGATTTTCCTGATTTACATGCTGGCAAGACATTTGATCAGCGTAAATTCCCGTTCACTTCCCTATTACAAATGGTTCTCTACTTATGCGTACAGGGCCTTTACAGCGAACGTATTCATTCTGGTCATCGTGCTGCGCTTGGTCGGTGACTTGGTAAGTCAGCTTCCTTTATTTGTAGCGTTGCTTTTGGTTTATCTGACGACTGTGGCCTGCTCCTTCGGCGTCGTCTATGCCTTTGCGCAGATAAAGGTAAAGGTATGTCGTGAATGGTTATTGTTGAAACAAAAAAAGAGCGCACAGCACCAATCTAAGATAAGTACCTAAAAGAAAATAGTACATGTAACAACGTATATATTATACTACAATTTAGGTGTACCTAAGTTATTGGCAGATTGACGGCAACCCAAAAGGGTATCTCGATGATTGAAGAGATACCCTTTTACTTACATCAGCCGCTGTATTTCATCTTTCAGAATTTCGGACCGAGTCCCGAAAATAACCTGCAGGGTACCATTACCAAGCCTGATGATTCCCGACGCTCCGAGCTGCTTGAGAGCTTGATCGTTAACCGCTTTGTCGTCTTTGACGACAAGACGCAGCCGCGTGATGCAGGCATCAATGCTTTGGATATTGTCTGAACCGCCGAGGTAGGTTAGTACCTTGCCTGCCTGACTGGACTGAGTGTTGGATGTGGTGCTTGCCTTTCCATTGGGTACAGATTCGTTAGCCTCAGACAGGAGACTGTCTTCTACATCGTCTTCACGCCCAGGAGTTTTTAGGTTGAATTTGAGAATGATGAATCGGAACAGGAAGTAATACACGCCGGCAAAGGCAAGCCCGACTGGGATCATTCGCAATGGGTGGGTGGAGAGCTTCATATTGACCAGATAGTCAATGAGTCCTGCTGAAAAAGAAAAACCGAGTTTGACATCCAGGAGATACACGACTAGGCCACTCAGTCCTGTCAGCAGAGCATGAACGCCGTAAAGCAATGGTGCAATGAACATAAATGAAAATTCGAGGGGTTCGGTAATTCCAGTCAGGAATGATGCCACCGCAGAACCGATGAAGATGGAAGCGATTGCTTTACGTTTTTCCGGTTTGGCTGTATGAATGAATGCGAGGGCCGCTGCCGGCAGAGCGAACATCATAATGGGGAAGAAGCCGGACATGAACATACCTGCCGATTTATCGCCTGCGAAGAAACGCGTCAGGTCACCATGAACAACCTCACCTGCAGCATTGGTGTAGTCACCAATTTGAAACCACGCGATCGAGTTCAACACATGATGCAAACCGAGCGGGATCAGCAGCCGATTCGCAACCATGAATACCATCGACCCAATTCCACCAAAGCCGACAATCCAGTTGCCGAAGGCTGCAATCCCATCTTGTATCGGACTCCAGATCATACCGAGCAGAATGGCCAGAATCATGGTCGTGAAGGCGGTGATCATGGGGACAAAGCGTTTGCCTGAGAAGAAGCCAAGCCAATCCGGGAGCTGAATATTATGATATTTTTTAAACAGAAAAGCAGACCATCCACCGATAAAAATACCACCCAATACGCCCATGTCCAGCTTGACGTCGTCTGGAATATATGCAAATATACCCGGCACTGCCGCCAAAATACGGGTCAGCACCATATAGGCAATGACTGCCGATAATGCGGCTACTGCGTCGCCTGCCAGACCAATGGCAACACCAATGGAGAAAATGAGCGCAAGGTTACCGAAGATGGCCCCCGCCCCCTCGTTCAGAAAAGGTGTGACATAATGATTCAGAAATCCGCCAACTCCGGGACCAAGTGGTATATCCGTTTCATAATTAATCAGAGCTAATCCTTGCAAGATCCCTGCAGCGGGTAGAGTGGCTACTGGAAGCATTAACGACTTGCCGATTTTTTGCAGAAATTTCAGCATAACATTCTTCCCTTCTTCATCGAGTTTGGGAGTGTCGTATTCATCCTGAAATCCTCACATTAAACCATTTTTTTACATCATAAATCGGAGAATCTAACATGGTCAACGATTATTTTAAGCTATGAAAAGACGTAAATCCGCAGTTGACATCGCTTACATGCTTATATAGTATCAAATTTAAGTTAATAATCGTGACGGAGACAAGAGAGCCACGCAGACATCCCATGGTACAGCACAGGGTTGGTTTGTGATGGCTTTTCTTTTTTTGTGCGATGAAAGCGATCAAAATCGGATGATCTATTGAGGAGGTAGGTTGTATGTCGCCATACGCAGCCGAATTCATAGGGACAATGATTCTTATTGCCCTAGGTGGCGGAGTGTGCGCAGGGGTATCCCTGAAAAAGTCATTTGCCCACGCTTCCGGCTGGATTGTGGTCGGAATGGGTTGGGGGCTCGCGGTAGCTATTGCGGTGTATGCAGTGGGTCAAATCAGCGGAGCGCATTTGAATCCGGCAGTTACACTGGCGTTGGCATTTCAGGGTAGTTTTCCATGGCAAGATGTTCCCGGCTATATTGTGGCTCAGCTTCTTGGAGCTATGGCAGGTGCAGTGATCGTTATTTTGCATTATTGGCCCCACTGGAAAGAGACGGAGGACACAGCAGCCAAACTCAGTGTATTCGCGACAGGACCAGCTATTGATCATCCGTTTGGCAACGTGCTTAGTGAAATGATAGGTACTTTCATCTTTGTTCTTGCTTTACTGTCGTTTGGCGCCAATTCATTTACAGACGGCCTGAAACCGCTGATTGTTGGTTTTTTAGTTGTCAGTATCGGTTTATCCCTTGGAGGCACAACGGGCTATGCCATCAATCCAGCGAGGGATTTTGGGCCGCGTCTGATGCATTATTTACTACCGATTCCCGGTAAGGGGGCGTCCAACTGGAAATATGCATGGGTGCCCGTTATAGGACCGCTATTGGGGGGATCTTTCGCAGGGCCATTTTATCAGGCTGTTTTTAAGGGGAGTGTGACTCCGGCTTTCTGGATTTTGCTAGGGGTCATCGTGGTTGTACTCTTGTTTACCTTCCGTATGAGTCAAACTTATAAAAATCATAAAATGGATCACAAACTTACAGCGTAAAAACGATGGATTTACACGGGGAGAGATGAACAATGGGAAAATATATTTTGTCACTAGATCAGGGAACGACAAGCTCAAGAGCAATTTTGTTCAATAGCGAAGGAGATGTAGTGTACTCGGCTCAGCGAGAATTTCCGCAGTATTTTCCTCATCCGGGCTGGGTAGAGCAGAATGCGAATGAAATCTGGAGCTCTATTCTCGGGGTCATTGCCTCCTGTCTTTCCGAATCCGGTGTAAAAGCAAATCAAGTGGCTGCCATCGGCATTACCAATCAGCGAGAATCGGTGGCTGTATGGGACAAAAATACAGGAGTGCCCGTGTATAACGTACTCGTATGGCAATCACGCCAAACCTCGGACATCTGTGAAGAATTGAAGCGGCAAGGGCACGAGGAGCTATTTCACAGCAAAACAGGCCTGTTGATCGACCCGTATTTTTCAGGCACTAAAGTAAAGTGGATACTGGACCATGTGGAGGGCGCGCGGGAAAAGGCAGAACGAGGTGACCTGTTATTCGGTACGATTGACTCGTGGCTGATCTGGAAACTATCCGGCGGAACGGCACATGTAACGGACTACTCCAATGCAGCCAGGACGCTGATGTACAACATTTATGAACTAAAGTGGGACGAAGAGCTGCTGGACATTCTGGGTGTTCCGAAAATCATGCTACCTGAGGTAAGACCTTCTTCCGAGGTATATGCGCACACTGTGGATTATCATTTCTTTGGTCAGAATGTACCGATCGCTGGTGCAGCAGGTGACCAGCAGGCAGCCTTGTTTGGTCAGGCATGTTACGAAAAAGGGATGATCAAAAACACTTACGGCACAGGCTGCTTCATGCTGATGAATACGGGGGATCAACCAGTGGAATCCAAGCACGGCCTGATTACGACCATCGCTTGGGGACTGGAGGAAGGCAAAGTGCAATACGCACTTGAGGGGAGTGTGTTTGTAGCGGGGTCGGCGATCCAGTGGCTGCGAGACGGGCTGCGTATGTTCCGTGAAGCGAAGGACAGTGAGCCTTATGCCGCCCGTGTTTCGTCTACGGAAGGAGTGTATCTTGTCCCCGCTTTTGTCGGACTGGGCAGCCCCTACTGGGATAGCGAGGTGCGCGGAGCGATGTTCGGTTTGACACGCGGGACCACGAAGGAGCATTTTATCCGCGCCACATTGGAGTCACTCGCTTATCAGACCAAGGATGTGCTTACAGCCATGGAGATTGATTCAGGTATTGCAGTGAAATTGCTGCGGGTGGATGGAGGAGCTGTATTGAACAATTTTCTGATGCAATTCCAGAGCGATATTTTGGATGCAACAGTGGAGCGGCCAGTTATCCATGAGACGACGGCACTGGGAGCTGCATGTCTGGCAGGTTTGGCTATTGGATATTGGAAGAGTACGGATGAACTTCGCAAGCGGGTGAGAGTGGAAACCTCTTTTGCCCCGAATATGGATGAAGCAACACGTGAAAGCTTGTATAAAGGCTGGAAAAAGGCTGTGAATGCGACGATGGCCTACAAGTAATAGATTAAGCGATGGGTCTATGAATATTAAACTGCAAAAAGATGACTTCTGAATTTATCAGGAGTCATCTTTTTTAAGGCATATGCTAACTCTTGACCTTCGTATGGTTCCAATGTTGCCGGGCTCCGCAGGAGCTACGAATGACTAGTTCCGGTTCTACTTTAATACATTTCGTATCCATTTGTTTATTCATCAGGTCAAACAGCACCATAGCGGCTAGACGGCCTATTTTTTGCTTGTCTTGTTTTACAGTCGTCAGTGGAGGTTCGGTATAACGACAGGCTTCTATATCATCACATCCCACCACAGCAATATCCTCGGGTACCCTCAAGCCGCTTTCCTTGAAAGCACGTACGGCACCAAAAGCAAGCAGGTCGGTAGCTGCAAAAATAGCTTTTGGTAAATTTCCTTGCTGTATCCACGCCTTCGCGACCTGGTATCCATCTTCTGCCGCGTAGTCCTTACCATACACGACCCATTCAGGTCTAACATCAAGACTAAACCGTTTTAGTGAAGCGATAAAGGCATCCTCTCTCTCTTTAATAACTAAGGAGGGGCGTTCAATGCCTATAAAACCCATTTCGCGGTATCCATTCATGTAAAAGTGCTCAACAACCTTCATTGAAATCTTCTGATTGTCAGACATAATGTAGCAGGAACTAGCTCCGGTTAGCTCAATATCGACACCGATGCAGGGGATAGGGCTGGCATCGAGATCAAAAACACTCTTCTCCACTTCATCTCCAGCAATAATAATGCACCCGTCCACTGAAAAATATTTCGAGCGAGCCAAATAGTCCTCTCCATTATCCAGAAATTTCTCATTTGAGAAAAATAGCAGATCGTAACCGAGCAAGCCAATCTGTTTTTTGAAGACATTAATGATATCTACAAAAAAGGGATGACTAAAATCAACATTCAGCTTGCCAGCAAATATAACGCCTACCAGGTTAGATTTTTTGGTAGCAAGCGTTTTAGCCGAGGAGGAGGGTCTATAGCCTGTTTCCTCCATGATTTTAAGTACCCGCTGTCGGGTTTCCTCACTGATGTCTGTGTAATTGTTAATGATTTTCGAAACCGTTGCCACTGAAACGCCTGCCATGTTAGCTATTGTTTTTATATTCATGGAATCCTCCGTAACTAAACTGATTTAGTTAAATTGACTTTTCTTTTCAAACTTAATGATTACTCGTATTCTATGCTACCTCATAGAAGTGAGTCAACAGTGTGAATAAAGGATGTTGCCTAATATTTTAAGGAGTAATAACGGTGATTTATGTTTTATTTGATAATTTACAATTCTCTATTTACAAATACAGGCTATCCGATACATAATAGTAGCTGTAATTAACTAAACCGCTTTCGTGAAAGTAAATGCATTTATTCTAAGAGTACAGGGGGAATTTTGCAATGCTGAAAAAGTGTTTTTCTTTACTTATTGTAACCGCTTTAATAGTGGTGTTGGCCGCTTGCGGCAAAGGTGGTGAAGCTGGACAGAACGGGAATAAAAAGGTCACGTTAAAGATTATTCATTGGCAGCAGGAAAATATTAATAACTATATTAAGGAATTTAATAAAAAGTTTGAAGAGAAGTATCCCGATGTTCAGGTGGAGTATACGACGGTTCCTGCTGATTCAACTTATGATCAACTGATGCAAACGCGTATGAATGCTGGTTCGACCGGTGATGCAGACATTATTCCTCTGAAATTCAGCTTCGTAGGCGCACCGCAGGAATGGTCTAAGGGAGCTGCTGATCCGATGTGGAAGCAGTGGATTGAGGGAGGACTCATTGCAGATCTGTCGGATCAAGCTTTTATCAAAAACTATAATCCTACAGATGTCAAAAATGCCATGACCTATAACGACAAAGTATACGGCGTAAACATGGGAAAGGTGGCCCTGACAGGTCTGTTTTACAACAAAGAGATTTTTGAAAAATATAATCTTACTGTGCCGACGACATGGGACGAACTGGTGAATGTGATGAAGGTACTTAAGGATAATGGCGTAGAGCCGCTTGGTTTTGGCGGTAAGGATGTATGGCCTATTAACCTTGCTGTCCAAGGACTTCAAGCCTCTATCCATGATGATCAGCTGGAGTATATCAAAGGGCTGTGGACAGGTAAGACGAAGCTGACAGACCCCGCCCAGCTTGAAGTGCTGGAAAAAACACAAGTTTTGATGAACAACGCCATTGGTGGATTTATGGGGATTGACTATGGAACCTTGCCAAGTTTGTTTGCTTCAGGGCGTGTAGCTATGATTGCGGATGGTACGTGGGATGCAACTACGATCCAGACAGCCAATCCAGAGCTGAAATTTGGTTATTTCCCGATTCCGGGCAGTAACGATCCAGCCAAAAATAAAAACCTTGCAGGCAAGTACGATATGACCTGGCTGGTATTGGAAAAATCGCCAAACAAGGATTATGCGATCAAATGGCTTGAAATGCTCTCCGAGAAGCAGAACTATACCGATTTCGTGAACGCTGCTGGATTTTTGCCAACACAGTCTGATGTGAAGATAAGCAGCGACTTTGTTAATGAAATCCAGCCTTCACTGGAAAACTTCAAGCTCTCTTGGGATCAGCTGTTTATCAATCGTAAGAATGTTGGACAGTACATTAAGGAAGCCAGCGTACATGCGGAATTTTTGGCGCCTGCCGGTCCGTTAAAGACGCCTTTGGAGCTTGCCCAGAAATCTCAGGCAGACTGGGATGCGGCAGCCCCTAAATAAATCTATAGATTTTACAGGAGAACAAATGGGCAACTGCAAAGCTCCCATAATAATGTAAAAAGGTGTGAGACCCATGTATCCCTTCGGAAAGGGTGCGGCCCGGATAATGCCCTATCTTTTGCTGAGTATTCCGGTGCTGCTCTATTTGCTTCTTGGTTTTGGACCCTCTATGGTAACCGTGCTTTTTTCCTTTACAGATGCTACCGGGGTTCCGGGGCAGACGTGGCATTTTATCGGATTCGAGAATTACACGACCTTTTTCACCTCCTCCGACTCTGGAGATCGCATCGCTTCCATTGGCCGTTCCTTATATTTTGCCGTAGCGGTGGTTGTGATTCAAAACGCAGTAGGGCTGTTCATGGCCATCCTTATTAATAAAAAGCTCAAAGGGGATATGTTGTATCGCTCTGTATTTTTCCTGCCGGTTGTGCTCGGGGTAACGGTATCCGGCCTGATCTGGCAACTGCTTGCCAATCCGCTTGGGGGTCCTGCGCAAGCCTTGATGAACTTTTTTGGAACCAGCTCCAACTTCTTCGGGGATTACGATATTGCATTTGAGTTAATTATTTTTGTGCAAATTTGGATGTACATGGGTTACTCGATGACTATTTTCTTAGCCGGACTCCAATCTATCCCCAGTGACTTATACGAAGCAGGGTATATGGACGGTGCCTCTGGATGGAAAGCGTTCAAAAATATTACTTTTCCGATGATTGCGCCTTCCTTTACCGTCAATATGCTGCTGTCCATTATCGGCGCATTGCAGACCTTTGACATTATTTATGTGCTGACAGGTGGTAAATTCAACACGACGACACTTGCGTTTGATGTATATGCAACTGCCTTTGGTACTGGGACGTCAGATTACGGCCTTGCTTCCGCAGTTGCTATGATCCAGTTCGTGTTCGTGTTTACGGTATCTATGATTGCCCTGTATTACTTACGTAGAAGAGAGGTGGAAATGTAATGAGCAGTACCAAAGGAGCCAAAATACTGAGCTACATTATCGTACTGCTCATGCTTTCGTTGTATGTGTTCCCGCTTTTCTACCTTTTTAATGTATCGATGAAGACTCAAAGTGAGTATCTGATGGACCCTGTAGCTCTAGCCAAGAGTATACGCTTGGAGAATTTCATGGATGCTTGGGAAAAAGGAAACTTCTCTCAATATATGTGGAACAGCATTTTGTATACAGGTGTATCTACGTTATTAACACTGATTATATCCGTGTTTGCGGCTTTTCCGCTGGCGCGGGGATACGTTAAGTACAGCACCTTCTTTTATGTGTTTTTCCTGATATCCATGTATCTCCCGAATCCGCTGATTCCGCAATTTGCTCTCATTAATAGCCTGGGACTTTACAATACCCAGCTTGGTTTTATTTTGCTGAAAACAACAGGTACCGGCATCGCTTTTCTGATGTTTGTGGGGTATATCAAGTCTGTCTCCCGAGAGCTGGATGAAGCGGCTGCCATGGACGGGTGCGGATATTCACGATATTTGTTTACAATTCTTGTCCCGCTGATGAAGCCGGTGTTGGCGACAGGCATTATTTTGACAGCGATTGGGGCGTGGAACGACATTATAGGTCCTACTATTTATTTGTCTGATCCTGCTTATCAGCCAGTGACCAAGGGATTGTTCTCCTTCTACGGACAATACATGAACAACTGGCCGCTGCTCGCTTGCGGCATTCTGATTGTTACACTACCGCTCGTTATTTTGTATATTTTCCTCCAGCGCTTTATTGTCGGCGGTGCAATGGCCGGAGCTGTGAAGTCTTGATTCCTGAAAGGATGATACCAAGTATGAGTGAGAATACCTATACATTCCCCACCACGTTTATGTGGGGAACTTCGACCTCTTCTTATCAAATTGAAGGTGGCGTGGATGAGGAAGGAAGAACGCCTTCTATTTGGGATACTTTCTGTCGAGCACCCGGGAAGGTGATAGGAGGGGACTGCGGAGATGTGGCTTGTGACCATTTTCACCGCTTTAAGGAAGACGTGCAATTAATGAAGCAACTTGGCTTTTTACATTACCGTTTTTCCGTGGCCTGGCCGCGCATTATTCCCGCACCCGGCGTGGTTAACGAACAGGGGTTGCTCTTCTATGAGCGTCTGCTGGATGAGATTGAGTCGGCCGGGCTAATTCCAATGCTGACGCTGTATCATTGGGATCTACCGCAGTGGATTGAGGACGAAGGCGGTTGGACGCAGCGAGAGATTATCCAACATTTTAAAACGTATGCTTCTGTAATCTTGGATCGATTTGGACAGCGTATAAGCTGGTGGAATACGATAAATGAGCCCTACTGCGCCTCTATTTTGGGCTATGGCACAGGAGAGCATGCCCCCGGCCATGAGAACTGGAGGGAAGCCTTTGCTGCCGCTCATCATATTCTGATGTGTCACGGGATAGCCATGAACTTACACAAGGAAAAGGGCCTGACGGGCAACATCGGTATTACGCTGAACATGGAGCATGTCGATGCAGCCTCTGAACACCCCGAAGATGTAGCCGCTGCTGTCCGGCGGGATGGTTTTATTAATCGATGGTTTGCCGAACCATTGTTTAACGGGAAATACCCTGAGGATATGGTGGAATGGTACGGGGCGCACTTGAATGGATTGGATTTTGTACAGCCTGGTGATATGGAGCTGATTCAGCAGCCAGGGGATTTTTTAGGCATCAACTACTACGCCCGCAGTATCATTCGAGCGACTACAGACGCTTCGTTGCTTCAGGTCGAGCAGGTTTCCATAGAGGAACCGGTAACGGATATGGGATGGGAGATTCACCCTGAATCCTTTTATAAGCTGCTAACGCGGATTGAGAAGGATTTTTCCAAGGGATTACCCATCCTGATTACGGAAAACGGAGCAGCGATGAAGGACGAACTGGTGAATGGAAAGATTGAGGACATTGGACGTCAGTATTACATTGAGGAACATTTAAAGGCATGCCATCGCTTTATTGGGGAGGGAGGTCATCTTAAGGGCTATTTTGTCTGGTCATTCCTCGATAACTTTGAATGGGCCTGGGGATACAGCAAACGTTTTGGTATTATACACATCAATTACGACACGCAGGAACGGACACCCAAACAAAGTGCGCTGTGGTTCAAGCAAGTGATGGCGAATAACGGGTTTTAAATAGAAAAGGGGTGCACGATGCAGCAGTATTATTTTGACGATCAAGGACGTTTTGTGATTGAGAATTATGCGCAGGCTAAGCCCTTTTCCAGTTTTCTACCCGGTATTGCTGGTGTTCAGGGAATTCCTCTGTGGGCGTATTATGTTAATCGTGGACAAGGAATTGCGAGCTTTGGTGTGGAGGATAAGAATGGAGCAATCATGGAGTTTTTTCCGGCCAACCGCAGCTATAGTCTCGTGCCGATACATGGCTTTCGAACGTTTTTAAAGGTGAAGATGCAGGGGGAGTGGAGCTATGTGGAGCCATTTTCGGCTGTGCATCCTGTGGAGCGTGAACAGCAAAAAATGCTGATATCCCGCCATATGCTGGAAATACACAGCTCTAATCCAGACACAGGGCTTGAGGTGCGTGTGCAATATTTCACACTTCCTCATGAAAGTTACGCTGCTTTGGTGCGCAAGGTGGAGATTGTCAATCATTCCGCTCAAGAGCTTGAACTGGAGGTGCTGGACGGCATGCCTGCCGTACTGCCCTTCGGTATTGATAATGCGGCATACAAGGAGCTTGGACATACACTGAAAAGCTGGATGGATGTGTATAATCTCAACAATAGCATTCCTTACTATAAGGTACGTGGAAGTACAGCAGATACAAGTGAGATTCATCAAATTGAAGCGGGACATTTTATGTACAGCTTTGTGGAGGAGGAGGGCAAGACCAGGCTATTGAGTCCAATTGTCGATCCGTCCGTAATATTTGGTGAAAATACGGCACTGACCTTCCCGGATCGCTTTATCCAAACACGCGTCGAAGACTTGGTTTCACAGCAGCCTGTGACGACGAATAAAGTGCCTTGTGGGTTTAGCGGCTACACAGCACGACTAGCAGTAGGTACTGCCGTCAATCACTGTACGATCATCGGGCATGTGAATGATATTCACTCTATCAATGAACGGATTACGGAAATCGCAACCATGCCTTATATCGAGCGGAAGGCGGAGGAAGCCAAAGCGTTGATCGAGGAGTTGACGGATGAAATGGCAACGTGGACATCCATTCCGTTATTTGACGAATACTGCCGTCAGAACTATCTGGATAACCTGTTACGTGGTGGTTATCCATTGCTGCTGGACAACGGCACTGAGCAACCATTTGTATATCATGTATTTTCACGCAAGCATGGGGATCTGGAACGGGACTATAATTTCTTTAAGCTCCAGGCGGGATATTATTCTCAAGGAAATGGTAATTTTCGCGATGCAAACCAGAACCGGAGAAATGATGTGTGGTTTAACCCCGGCATAGGAGATTTCAATATCCGTTTGTTTATGAGCCTGATTCAGCCGGACGGCTATAATCCGCTTGTTGTAAAGGGGTGTAGCTTTCAAATACGAGAGCTGGAACCGTTGCTGGGACAGGTGGAGGTGGCAGATCATTCGTCTTTGCGTGCTTTTTTTCAATCGTCGTTCACCCCGGGTGAGCTGATTCAACATATCATTCATGACAACATCGCGCTAAAGCAAACGGTTGAGACGTTTGTAACCGAAGCTCTCAAGCATTCCGAACAATGCTATGAGGCTGATTTTGGTGAAGGTTTCTGGATCGACCATTGGACATATAACATGGATCTAATCGAAAGTTATCTAAGTATCTATCCAGACAAACAAGAGGAACTCTTGCTAACGACCCGAGAGTACATGTATTACGACAGTCCGGCATGGGTACAGCCACGTCGAAACAAATACGTGCAGATGAAGGACGGACGTATCCGTCAGTACGGGGCGGTCGTAGAGAGCAAGGAGAAAGAAGCTCAGCTGCACGCCCGGGATCGCGATGTTCATTGGGTTCGAACCGAACATGGAAGCGGAGAGATTTATAAGTCAAATTTATATGAAAAGCTGCTGTCATTAGCAGCCATCAAGCTGTCCACGCTGGACCCGGAGGGCTTGGGAATTGAGATGGAGGCGGGCAAGCCGGGATGGAATGATTCCATGAACGGACTTCCGGGGCTGTTTGCTTCTGGATTCAGTGAACTGTGTGAATTACAGAGACTCGTAAGATTTTTAATAAATACACAGGTGAAGCTTTCGGGCGATTCTGTGCTACGGTTGCCGCGAGAAGTTGCTAAGTTGATCCAACAGCTGAGGCTCTCAATGGAGGAATACTACCACGCTTCTGATGAGGCTGATTGCAGGGATGAAAGCAAGGATTACAGCTTCTGGTCACGAATTTCGGATGCTAGGGAAGCGTATCGAGAAACAGTTCATTTTGGATTTGAAGGAACAGAAACACCACTAGCGTTTGAAAATGTACTGGTGTTTTTGCGCCAGGCTGAACGTAAACTCCAGCAGGGGATGGATAAGGCTCTGCTTATCGGTGGGGGGATATACCCAACTTTCTTTTATTACGAAGCCAGAGAATTCGAGGTACAGGAGGATGACTGCGGGGGCAAGCTCGTAAACATACATTCCTTCGAACGTAAGGATACACCATATTTTCTAGAGGGACCGACCCGGGCTATGAAAGTGGTTGGCGACATTGTAAATGGGCAGGAGCTATATCGGCAAATCAGGCAGAGCGGGCTTTACGACAGGAAGCTGGGTATGTATAAGGTGAATGAAAGTCTGGCGGGGCAGCCGTTTGAACTCGGTCGTTCCAGAGCTTTTACGCCGGGTTGGCTAGAAAATGAATCTATATTTATGCATATGGAATATAAATATTTACTTGAGTGTTTAAGGGCGGGTCTATACACTGAATTTTTTTCAGACATTAAAAAAGCGTTACCGCCTTTTATGGACCCAGAGGTCTACGGAAGAAGCACGCTGGAGAACAGCTCCTTTATTGCTAGTATTGCTAATCCTGATGCAAGTTTGCATGGAACGGGATATATTGCGAGGCTGAGCGGATCTACGGCAGAATTTATTCATATGTGGATATGGATGATGACCGGCGGGCAACCGTTTGGCTATGATCATAGGGGCCTATCCTTGAGACTGGAGCCCAAGCTGCCAGGCTGGCTGTTCACAGCTACAGGTGAGCTATCTTTCTGTTTTCTCGGAAGCTGCCAGGTGACTTATTTTAATACGGATCGCAAGGATACTTATGCACCGGAATGCATAGTGACCCAGTATGTACTGCATTACGCCAGTGGCGAAAAGAAGACGATAAGCCAGGCTGTATTAGATCAAAAAGAGGCGCAAGATGTGAGAGAGCGGTTGATTTCCCGTATCGAGGTATATTTGGGGAAATAGCTCCATTAATTAAAGCCGTCATGCTGCAATAACAGAGCATGACGGCTTTTTAAGACTTCATAAATCCTTGTGCCAGGCAGGGGGGGGCTATGCTGAAATATCTTGCAACTCCAATATCACAGGACAGTGGTCACTGCCTGTAATATGACAATCAATGCTCGCATCCATCAATAGCGGACGAAGTCTCTCCGAGACGAGGAAGTAATCAATCCGCCAGCCGATATTCCTTTCTCTCACCTTTAGCATGTAGGACCACCAGGAATAAACATCCGTCCGGTCAGGATAAAAGTATCTGAAGGTATCTATAAATCCGGCGTCTAGCAGCTGTGACATGCGTTCCCGTTCCTCAGGCGTAAATCCGGCATTTCCGTAGTTAGCTTTGGCATTTTTGAGGTCGATCTCCTGATGAGCTACGTTCAAGTCTCCACAAACGATGACAGGCTTCAAAGCATCCAGTTGTTGCAGGTAGCTGCGAAAACGGTCTTCCCATTCCAGTCTGTAGGGCAGTCGGGATAAGTCCCGTTTGGTATTTGGTGTGTACACATTGACGAGATAAAATTTTTCGAATTCCAAAGTAATGGTTCGGCCCTCCGGTTCTTCATTTTCTTCAAGGCCATAGTGCACAGAAAGCGGCTTGATTTTGGTGAAAATAGCCGTGCCGGAATATCCTTTTTTCTCAGCATAATTCCAGTATTGTGTGTATTCCTCCATGTTCTCCATGAGGATCTGCCCTTCTTGAAGCTTGGTTTCCTGTACGCAAAAAATATCGGCATTTGTTTCTTCTAGATAAGTATAAAATCCTTTGGTCACACAGGCTCTTAAGCCGTTTACATTCCAAGATATTAATTTCATTTGTTAATCTCCTTGCTAATTCACGCGGTCAAGCGATGTGATTTGTATATCCTTTGTTGACATAAGCTTATAAATGTCTTCTAGCTGGATTTCATAGGTTTTTCATCAAAATGGTCCTGAAATGGTGCAACATGATAGATGATAGCAATTTCTGCGTTTTTTTGAAAGAGTAGAGACTTGAAACCAGCGCCTAAAGTAGTGATGGGCAGACTAATCTTTCTACATTATTTATAATGAAAAAAAGCTCCCTTGCGGAAGCTATTTTTGGTGTAATTTATTAAGAGAGATACTCTCCCTATGGTCGGCTGCGAAGTATAGGCTAACGATACCGATGACCCGACGTTCCCCCGTGGTTTATCTCATGAGAACAAAAAAAGCCTCCATTATGGAGGCTTCTTGTTATGACGTCCCAGGAGGGATTCGAACCCCCGACCGACGGCTTAGAAGGCCGTTGCTCTATCCAGCTGAGCTACTGGGACATAAAATTCAAGCGAATATTAATATATCATATGGATAAAAGAAATTCAAGTCTTATTTTGCATATATCGCTTATTTAGGCTTTATACAGCATAAATTCTGAGTAGACGTAGTTTTTTTTGCCTTATAAAAGGGTATGTTAGAATACAGGTGAATATGTGTAAGACGAGTGGTTGGACTTCGGCTACTGTTTCTCATATAATCTACAAATACTTGAGCTTGCGAAGGAGAGGGGGTGCCTTGAATAAAGGACTCCAAGGTGACGACAAAAGAAAATAATATTGTATTGTTTCCGAAGACACTGGACTATTATCAAATTCAACTTACTGTGATGCTTGAAAACGAACGTTACGGAGAGGCGATGGCGATGCTGCGTTTTTTAATGCAGTGTCAGGGACAGGAGCAGAAGCAATACGATGAATGGAACGCTCTATTACAATGGCTGGAGGCTGCATTTCCACAGTACGCTGACAGCGGGGCGGTAACGGACGCTGTGGAAGAAGAGGTCAGTGAAGTAGAGTTAGCTCGCCGTCATGCACGCTTTAAGCAGGAGCAGGATGCAGGCTACGGCAACAAGCTGTTGCGGATGGCTATGGATGAACCCTTATCCGAACAGACGATTTTAGCGTTGGAGCAGTTGTCCTATCTGGAACTGCCAGAAATCGACGATGCCTTGCTTCGCTGGATTACGGAACGGGAAATCCATCCCTTACTTCAATTCCGTGTTCTACAGACAATGCGACGACGCGGAATGGAAGGGACGATAGAAATCAGACGGGGTGATGAACAAGCGGAAATCGACATTGAAACGGTTCCGTTACAGCCAGGTGATTTTCCAGAGTCTATTATGCGTATTTTGGAACGGGTGGCCGATCAAACTGAGGTGCACGAGCCTACACTATTCTATTTTGCACAGGAGTTGTGGTCACAGTTTGTGATGGCGGTATACGGTACAAAAGATTATAGATCAATGTTGGTGGAAGAGGACGGAATGCCGGATATTTGGGCTGCAGCACTCCATCAGACAGTTTCGGAAAGTTTGAACGGAAATAATAATGAGGAAGAAACCCGTGCTATATATGGTATTACAGATGCGCTGCGCTTCCGTTTTGAGCAGGCGTATCGGTCGATGCGACTATTCGTAGCGGCGGGAATGAACACTCCTTAATGACCGGAAACGTTTACCTGTGAAGCATTCAAAGGGCTGCTCTTGAAAAAGACAGTAATGTTAGATATACTATAGTGGTTATTTTGTGTGCGTTGATTGTAATGAAAACTAAGTGAAGATTTTGTTGGAGGGGAAAGCATAAAATGAAAGCAACTTGGGAGAAAATAGAGAAGAACCTTGGGGTTCTTGAAGTTGAGGTTGACGCGGATCGTGTAGCCGCTGCACTCGACAAAGCTTTTAATAAAGTGGCAAAACAAGTAAGTGTACCAGGATTCCGTAAAGGTAAAGTACCACGTCCTATCTTTGAAAAACGCTATGGTATTGAAAGTCTGTACCAGGATGCAATTGACATCCTGTTGCCAGAAGCTTACAGCCAAGCTGTAGAGCAAACAGACATCTTCCCGGTTGACAGCCCTGACGTTGAAATTGATCAATTTGCTAAAGGCGAATCTTTCAAATTCAAAGCAAAGGTTATTGTTAAACCTGAAGTGACTTTGGGCGATTACAAAGGCGTAGAAGTGCCTGTAAGCAAACTCGAAGTAAGCGACGAAGAACTGGCTCAAGAACTGGAGCGCCTGCAACAACGTCATGCTGAATTGGTTGTCGTTGATGAAGATGCTGCTCAATCCGGTGATACAGCTATTATTGACTTCGACGGTTCCGTGGATGGTGTACCATTCGAAGGCGGACAAGCTGAGAAGTATTCTTTGGAACTGGGCTCTAACACATTTATCCCTGGTTTTGAAGAGCAAGTGGTTGGTTTGCACACTGGCGATTCCAAGGACGTTGAAGTAACGTTCCCTGAGAACTACCATTCTGCTGACCTCGCTGGCAAACAAGCGGTATTCAAAGTGAAGGTTCACGAACTGAAACGCAAAGTTCTTCCTGAACTGGACGATGAATTTGCTAAAGATGTAAGCGAATTTGACACACTGGCTGAATTCAAGGAAGACTTGAAAAAGCAATTGTTGGATCGTAAGGAAAACGAAGCTAAAGCAGCCCGCGAGGGTGCTGTAGTAGAGAAAGTTGCTGAGAATGCAACAATCGACATTCCTGAAGCAATGGTGAAGAGCGAAGTGCAAAACATGGTTCGCGATTTCGACAACCGTTTGCGTAGCCAAGGTATGAACCTTGAAATGTTCCTCGGATTCTCTGGTCAAAGCAAGGAAGACCTGGAAGAGCAAATGAAAGCTGATGCTGAGAAGCGCGTACGTAACAACCTCGTGCTGGAGCAAGTGGCTAAAGCAGAAAACATCGAAGTTTCCGAAGCGGAAATTGATGAAGAACTGAAAAACATGGCTGAAGCTTACAAACGTTCAGTTGAGGAAATCCGCAGCATTCTGGAAGGTAACGGCTCGTTCGCTAACCTGAAAGAAGAAATTTCACTGCGCAAAACGATTGCTTTGTTGGTGGAAAACAGCAAAGAAGTAGAAGCGCCAGTTGAAGCTGCTGAATAATTCAGACGATAAAATATACGGAGTATGCTGTAACAAGCTGCAACGTAGCAATTAGATAGGGATAAGGCACGTAGTGAAAGTTACGTGCCTTATTTTTACCTTTGGTAACCCAAATTTTAGTCGTTTATGGAAAGTGCTGTGAGTCGTGTTTTTTGTTTTACATAAGTCACTACCGTATATTTGCACATACATACGAAACATGGTTAAATATGAGAAGGTCTCGGCAGAGTGTACTTTAAACAGCCCGCACTGCATATATGAGCGCATGCAAATATGACACGAGACTCTGAACATGTTAAAATATTTTGTAAGGTGTTCACGTTTCATGCTTGCTGCTTCCGTTTTAATGAGACATAAGGAAGCGGATGAATACAGGTGTTCATTTTAATAAAGAAAAGAGGTTGGTCGTGATGAGTCTCGTCCCTATGGTTGTGGAACAAACGAATCGAGGAGAACGATCTTACGATATTTACTCGCGGTTGCTTAAGGATCGTATTATTTTCCTAAGTGGCCCGATTGATGACGATGTCGCCAATCTCGTCATTGCACAGTTATTGTTCCTTTCTGCGGAAGATCCAGAGAAGGATATTAATTTGTACATTAACTCGCCAGGCGGTTCTGTAACTGCGGGCATGGGTATATATGATACAATGCAATTCATTAAGCCGGACGTATCGACGATCTGTGTAGGCATGGCTGCAAGTATGGGTTCGTTGCTGCTCACAGCGGGTGCGCCAGGCAAGAGATACGCGCTTACCAACAGTGAAGTCATGATCCATCAGCCGCTCGGT
Organism: Paenibacillus sp. FSL H7-0703; assembly: GCF_038003485.1. Taxonomy (NCBI): domain Bacteria; kingdom Bacillati; phylum Bacillota; class Bacilli; order Caryophanales; family Paenibacillaceae; genus Paenibacillus; species Paenibacillus sp. FSL H7-0703. Next base: position 4,665,725 of record NZ_JBBOPF010000001.1, read on the forward strand.
GGCATTCAAGGGCAAGCCTCCGATATGCTGATTCATGCGGACTGGATTATCAAAACACGTGCTAAGCTGAATCAAATCTATGTAGAGCGTACGGGTCAGCCCCTCGAAAAAATCGAACGTGATACTGACCGGGATTTCTTCATGGAAGCGGAAGAGGCAAAAGCATACGGTATCATTGACCAGGTGCTGTCTAAACCGATTAATCTGTAAAGGGGTGGCTCTATGTTTAAATTTAATGATGAAAAAGGACAATTGAAATGTTCTTTCTGCGGTAAATCTCAGGATCAGGTTCGCAAGCTTGTTGCTGGACCGGGCGTATATATATGTGACGAATGCATTGAGTTGTGCACGGAGATTGTAGAAGAGGAATTGGGTCATGAAGAAGAAGTAGATCTGAAAGACATTCCGAAACCAATGCAAATCCGTGACATTCTGGACCAATATGTCATTGGTCAGGATCAAGCGAAAAAATCGTTGTCTGTAGCGGTATATAATCACTACAAACGTATTAATACTCAAAACAAAATTGATGATGTGGAACTGCAAAAAAGTAACATTTTGATGCTTGGACCTACTGGTTCGGGTAAAACGTTGCTTGCGCAAACCATGGCTAAAATTTTGAACGTTCCTTTTGCTATCGCAGATGCCACTTCCCTTACGGAAGCAGGTTATGTGGGTGAAGACGTTGAAAATATTTTGTTGAAACTGATTCAAGCTGCCGATTATGATGTGGAAAAAGCCGAACGCGGCATTATCTACATTGACGAAATTGATAAAGTAGCCCGCAAATCCGAAAACCCGTCCATTACGCGTGACGTATCGGGTGAAGGTGTACAGCAGGCGTTGCTTAAGATTTTGGAAGGCACAGTTGCTTCTGTACCTCCGCAAGGCGGTCGCAAGCATCCACATCAAGAGTTCATTCAAATTGACACCACGAATATCCTGTTCATTTGCGGTGGTGCCTTTGATGGTCTGGAGCAAATGATCAAACGCCGTATCGGTAAAAAGGTTATCGGCTTCAACGCTACTAGCGAACAAAAAGATCTGAAACCAGGCGAATATACTTCAATGGTATTGCCTGAGGATCTTTTGAAATTCGGCCTGATTCCGGAATTTGTAGGACGCTTGCCAGTAATTTCTACGCTGGAGCCGCTTGATGAGAACACATTGGTTCGTATTCTGTCCGAACCGAAAAATGCGTTAACCAAGCAATACCAGAAGCTGCTTGAACTGGATAATGTGCAACTGGAGTTTAAGCAAGATGCTCTGGAAGCCATTGCTCGTGAAGCGATCAAGCGTAACACGGGTGCCCGTGGCCTTCGTGCGATCATCGAAGGTATTATGCTGGACGTAATGTATGAGGTTCCTTCCCGTGAGGATGTGACTACTTGCGTCATCAATGAGCAGGTTGTAAAAGACAAAATTGCACCGGAACTCGGTGGTACAGATAAGGATAAAAAACAAGAAGAGAGCGCCTAAGGATTGATACTTCGCGATCTCTAAAACATGAGAAGCCGGATCTCCACTTCACTAAACCTGTATGAGGTTTTAAGGGGTGGAGGTTTGGCGTTAATGGGAGAGAAAAGTACATGTTCTTAAGACAAGACACACGTCCCGTTAAAGTCGGGAATCTGACGATTGGCGGCAGCAATGAAGTCATCATCCAAAGTATGTGTACAACCAAAACAGCAGATGTGGAAGCGACTGTAGCCGAGATTCTTCGCTTGGAAGAAGCTGGATGTCAACTGGTGCGGGTTACCGTCAACAATGAGGAAGCTGCCGCAGCCATTAAGGAAATAAAAAAACGGATTCATATTCCGTTGGTTGCAGATATTCACTTTAATCACAAGCTGGCTCTACTGGCAATTGAAAATGGAATTGATAAGGTTCGCATTAATCCAGGTAACATTGGACGACGTGAAAAAGTGGAAGCTGTCGTGAAGGCATGTAAGGAAAAAGGGATTCCGATTCGGATTGGTGTGAACGCCGGATCATTGGAACAGCATTTACTTGATAAGTATGGCTACCCTACGCCAGAAGCGATGGTAGAAAGCGCACTGTATCATATCGGGATACTGGAAGAACTTGATTTCCATGACATTATTGTGTCACTGAAAGCGTCTGACGTTCCTATGGCGATTGCAGCTTATACGAAGGCCGCTGAAATTATTAAGTACCCGCTCCATCTGGGTATTACCGAAGCGGGTACGCTCTTTACTGGTACGGTTAAAAGCGCGGCAGGTATGGGCGCTTTGCTGGCCTCAGGCATCGGCTCTACAATGCGTATTTCGCTCAGTGCTGATCCGGTGGAAGAAGTGAAGGTAGCACGTGAGTTGCTCAAGACATTTGGATTGATCACAAACGCAGCTACACTGATTTCTTGTCCGACGTGTGGACGTCTGGATATAGATCTGTTCTCTATTGCCAACGAGGTGGAGGACTACATTGCAAAACTCAAGGTACCGATTAAAGTATCAGTACTGGGTTGTGCAGTAAATGGCCCGGGTGAAGCGAAGGAAGCTGATATCGGAATTGCTGGGGCACGCGGTGAAGGCCTTTTGTTCCGTTATGGAAAAATGATTCGCAAAGTACCAGAGGCTGATATGGTCGACGAATTGAAAAAAGAAATTGATATCATCGTCAAGGCTTATGAGGAAACAGGGAAAATCCCTGGACGTGAAGAACGTCATACCGCCGAGAAGGTGTAGGCAAAGCAGTTATATAAAGAGGCATAGTCATAATCTATTGTCATCATTTAAACGCCGTGGAGAGCAGCTCTGCTACAGAACTGTTCTTCACGGCGTTTTTGTATTTCTCTCTGATCTTTTGAAAGACCGCCGTTTAGCTATCGCGGAAAAGGAAATACTGTTTTTCATAGAGTGGCATTTTTCAAATTGCTGAGATGAGAAACGGAGGAAATACGATGGACTTGACTATGATTTTGTTATTGGTGCAAATGTTTTTCGGGATTGTAATTGGTCTGTATTTCTGGAACCTCCTGCGGAGCCAGAAAACGAACCGTAGTGCGGTGGATCGGGAATCCCGCAAGGAATTGGATAAGCTGCGCAAGTTGCGCTCTATTTCACTTACAAAGCCGTTGGCTGAACGCACACGTCCTGCCACATTACAGGATATCGTGGGTCAGAAGGACGGACTGCGCGCACTCAAGGCAGCGTTATGTAGTGCGAATCCGCAGCATGTCATTATTTATGGCCCGCCGGGTGTAGGGAAGACGGCTGCTGCACGCGTGGTGCTGGAAGAGGCTAAGAAGAATCTGTCCTCCCCGTTCAAGGGAGATGCCAAATTCACGGAGATTGATGCTACGACGGCCCGCTTTGACGAGCGCGGTATTGCGGACCCGCTGATAGGTTCAGTGCATGATCCAATCTATCAAGGGGCAGGAGCGATGGGGGTGGCGGGAATCCCGCAGCCTAAGCCCGGAGCTGTGACGAAGGCGCATGGGGGTATGCTGTTCATTGATGAGATTGGTGAGCTGCATCCAACGCAGATGAATAAACTGTTGAAAGTACTGGAGGATCGCAAGGTATTTTTGGAGAGTGCGTATTACAACTCGGAAGATTCGAACACTCCTGCTTATATCCACGATATTTTCCAAAACGGTTTGCCAGCCGATTTTCGTTTGGTAGGTGCGACGACCCGTTCGCCGCATGAACTGCCACCTGCGATTCGCTCCCGGTGCATGGAGATTTATTTCCGTGCCTTGCAGCCACAAGAGATTGCTCGTATTGCAGAGGATGCTGTCCACAAGCTAGGCTTTGGCCCTTGCCCTGAGGCGGTAGAAGTTGTACAGCGTTACGCAACGAACGGTCGGGAAGCGGTCAATATGATCCAGCTGGCTGCTGGTTTGGCACTTACCGAGAAAAGGGAGCGTCTCAATGCTTCCGACGTGGAATGGGTAGCGGGCAGCAGTCAAATTCAACCACGTCCTGACCGAAAAATACCGGGCTTGCCGCAAATCGGATTCGTTAACGGATTAGCTGTATATGGCCCGAACATGGGGATGCTGCTGGAAATTGAAGTTACAGCAGTTCCGGTTCCTGAGGGAAAGGGAATTTATAATATTACGGGGGTCGTGGATGAGGAAGAAATTGGAGGTGGGTCCCGCACGCTGCGCCGTAAGAGCATGGCTAAAGGTTCTGTGGAAAATGTTCTAACCGTTTTGCGTACGCTCGGATTGTCTCCATCGAATTACGATTTGCATATCAATTTCCCTGGGGGTACGCCAGTAGATGGCCCGTCCGCAGGAATTGCAATGGCAACAGCTATTGCTTCCGCGATGCGGGGAATTCCGGTGGATCATGAAATTGCTATGACTGGCGAAGTTAGCATCCATGGTCGTGTCAAACCGATTGGTGGTGTATTAGCCAAGGTTGAAGCCGCTTTTCAGGCTGGAGCTAAAAAGGTGATCATTCCGCAGGACAACTGGCAAGCTCTTTTTGACGGTATTGAGGGTTTAAAAGTCATTCCTGTACAGTCAGTTACCGAAGTGTTCCGACATGTGTTTGGGGAAGAGATGACGTCAGATTTGCCTGTGCATGCGCCAATTGAGACTTTTCGCCCATCCCAATCTTCCTTGTTACAGGCTGATGGAACGCATAACGGGACGATATCAGATACAGGATCTTGCTGATGAACCACCCTTTCATTGGTTTTTTCATAAAACATTTGATAAAATATGAAAGATAACAACGTGAGGATTGTAAAATCCGGAACCTGAGAATCACTGGAGGTGCGAAAGCAATGGGACCCACCAAGACAAAAGGTCGTCGTTTTCCTTTGCTGCCTTTAAGAGGACTTCTGGTCTACCCGAGCATGGTTCTGCATCTCGATGTGGGCCGGGAAAAATCGGTCAAGGCTTTGGAAAAAGCGATGGTTGAAGACAATTTGATTCTCCTGTGTTCTCAATCAGAAGTAAATATTGAAGAACCTACACAAGAGGACATCTTTCGAGTCGGCACGGTAGCCAAGGTACGCCAGATGCTCAAGCTTCCTAATGGAACCATTCGAGTATTGGTGGAAGGGCTGGAACGCGCCGAGATTATTCAATATACGGACAATGAAGAATATTACGAGGTAATGGCGAAGGAGCTGCACGAGGCAGAAAACGTACAGCCTGAGACGGATGCGCTTATGCGCACTGTATTAACTCAGTTCGAGCATTATATCAACTTGTCCAAAAAGGTAACACCGGAGACTCTCGCTGCGGTATCCGATATTGAAGAGCCGGGGCGGCTTGCAGACGTGATTACAAGTCATCTGACGCTTAAAATTAAGGAAAAGCAGGATATACTGGAGACGGTCGACGTTACTCAGCGTCTGGAGAAGCTTCTGGATATTTTGAACAATGAGCGTGAAGTACTGGAGCTGGAACGTAAAATCAACCAGCGTGTGAAGAAGCAAATGGAGAAGACGCAGAAGGAGTATTATCTGCGTGAACAAATGAAGGCGATTCAAAAGGAACTTGGCGAGAAGGAAGGCCGCGCAGGAGAAGTTGAAGAACTGCGCAACCAGCTAAGTGAACTGGAGTTACCTGTTCCGGTGAAGGAGAAGGTCGAAAAGGAAATCGATCGTCTGGAAAAAATGCCGGCAAGCTCTGCCGAGGGTGGCGTCATCCGTAATTATGTTGATTGGTTGTTAAGCTTGCCGTGGAACAAGTTTACCGATGATGATCTGGATATCGTCAAAGCTGAAGAGGTACTCAATAACGACCACTACGGACTCGATAAACCGAAGGAACGTGTATTGGAGTATTTGGCTGTGCGCAAGCTGGTGAAGACCATTAAGGGACCGATTCTGTGTCTCGTAGGCCCGCCAGGGGTCGGCAAGACCTCGTTGGCCCGTTCGATTGCCAAATCCATGGGTCGGGAATTTGTCCGCATTTCTCTCGGAGGTGTGCGGGATGAAGCGGAAATCCGTGGTCACCGCCGGACTTATGTTGGCGCGATGCCGGGGCGGATCATTCAAGGGATGAAGACCGCAGGAACGTCTAATCCGGTATTTTTGCTGGATGAGATTGATAAAATGGCTTCCGATTTTCGGGGGGATCCATCGGCGGCATTGCTCGAAGTGCTTGATCCTGAACAAAACAATACGTTCAGCGACCATTTTGTCGAGCTGCCGTTTGATCTGTCCAATGTAATGTTTGTAACGACAGCCAATGCTGCACACAACATCCCGCGTCCGCTAATGGAACGTATGGAGACACTCTATATTCCAGGCTACACCGAACTGGAAAAGCTGGAAATCGCCAATCGGTACCTATTGCCCAAGCAGAAGAGAGAGCATGGCTTGAACGAGGAACAGTTGGTCATCGGGGAGGATACGCTCCTGCGTGTCATTCGTGAATATACCCGTGAATCCGGTGTGCGGAATCTGGAACAGCAAATGGCTTCTCTGTGCCGCAAGGCGGCGAAGTCCGTTGTATCTGGTGGCGAAGGGCCGATTCAAATCACACCGGATAATCTGAAGGATTATTTGGGTATCGCTAAATTCCGTTACGGTGTTGCAGAACTGGAGGATCAGATCGGTACGGTTACAGGCTTGGCATGGACAGAGGTCGGTGGTGAAACACTGATGATTGAAGTGACGGTCGTACCTGGTAGTGGTAAACTGATTCTTACGGGTAAACTGGGAGACGTTATGAAGGAATCTGCCCAGGCGGCATTCAGCTACACTCGTTCCAAAGCAGTTGATCTGGGCATTGAACTGGACTTTTATGAGAAAAATGATATCCACATTCATATTCCTGAGGGTGCGATTCCGAAGGATGGCCCATCTGCGGGAATTACTATTGCTACCGCATTAATTTCAGCTTTGACCAACCGTCATGTATCCAAGGATGTAGCTATGACAGGCGAAATTACTTTGCGCGGCCGAGTATTGCCGATTGGTGGTTTGAAAGAGAAGTCGCTGGCTGCCCATCGGGCAGGCTACAAAAAAATTCTGCTTCCCAAAGATAATGAACGGGATTTGAAGGATATTCCCGACAGTATCCGGCAGGATGTTGAATTTGTCCCCGTTGCCCATATGGATCAGGTGCTAAAGCATGCTTTGGTTGAGCAGGCAAGGGTACATTAGAGAGGAATTAAGAACACAATGAAAGTAACAAAAGCAGAATTTATAATAAGTGCGGTTGGCCCCGATCAGTTTCCTGTGGACGCTTTGCCAGAGATTGCTCTGGCGGGGCGCTCCAATGTAGGAAAGTCTTCACTGATTAATCGGTTGATTAACCGTAAAAATTTGGCGCGTACCAGTTCTACGCCAGGTAAAACCCAGCAACTCAATTATTACCGGATTAATGATGACCTCTATTTTGTCGATTTTCCCGGTTATGGTTATGCCAAGGTATCCAAAACGTCTCGCAAGGCTTGGGGGCAGATGATTGAGTCTTATTTGCTGGAGCGTGAGCCACTTAAGCTGGTGCTTCAAATGGTGGATTTGCGTCATCCGCCGTCCAAGGACGATATCATGATGCACGATTGGCTGCGCCATCACGGGCTTCCAGTCTGCGTTGTAGGCACTAAGGCAGATAAAATCCCTAAAACGCGGCGAGAAAAGCATTATAAGGTAATCAAGCAGGAACTCGGAATACTTCCCGGGGGATTGTTTATCCCCTTTTCATCCGAAGAAGGTATGGGCAAAGAAGAGCTGTGGTCTGTCATCTCCAGCTATATAGAGAATGACGACGAAGAGCAGACGGAATTGTAAGGTTAGGGACGTCCTTGAGGGCGTCCTTTTTTCATGATTCGGGCTTCACAAAATATTAAACTCACTAAAATGGTGGGAATAATATATAATAACTAAAGGAACTCGTGGAATTTAAGTAGAAGAGTGAGGATATGGGGTATAATGCAGTCTCAACCCTATCATTTTCCGTTTATTTCCGATGTATGGCGGAAATTTATGATTTGATGTGCAAGAAAAGCGTTGTAGGTCTGATGTATAATAAAGCATAAAGCTTAAACTTATAGGTTCAGGAAAGAATTGAGGAGATTGGTATGGCTCAGCGGTTAGCCACAGAGTATGTTAAAACCACTTTGACCTTGTCGGAAACTCAAATGGACGAATTTTTGCGGGCAGTGGATGATCCCCAGGTGCATTACTATATTAAAGTTCTAGATAACGGAAGACAGGAAATCGTTCTGGAGCATAGTGCGGGTGAGGAAGTTCATTTGTTTTTTGAAGCCCAAGAGGGAGCGTTTGTGTGTGAATTGACTTGCCGCTTAATTCATCCGCAACTAACCCTGTTTATACGCAAACTTTTTGTTCGTTTTAAGGGCGAAGGCATCGTTTACCGAATGTATCAAGGATTCACTATGGTGTATTTTTATAATGAAGGTACGGTTCGTAAAATTATGGAGAAGAATGCCGTAGGCTCCAGGCTGGTATTTGAATATAAAAATACGGTTCAGGAACTGCAACAGCTTTTTCAGCATCAGAACGTCGAAAATGAAATATCAGACGTATATCATCTCATTAATTCGTTGCTTGACCAGCGGAATTTGGCGCGTACTTTCTCGGAGTTGGAACAGATTGACCACAAGCTTCGAATGAGTTGCTCGAAATTATTTGCACTGGAAGCTTAATAAGGCATGAATACATGGAATGAATCGTTATGCAGTGTAGTCCCTTTCTTTACCGAAAGGGGCTTTTTTATTCCAAAAAAATGATTGCATTTGCTGCACATAGATGTTATTTTTAATCTCGTTGAAAATGAATATAGGAACCAGGGTTCACTCAGGACATTGAATGTTGCGAGAGGTTATTCCCTCGGGAAGTGAATGACGTAGGTCCTAGCGGATGAAATTTTTTCAAACATTTTATTCCTAGGAAGGGGGAACCGAAAGATGGAATTGGAGTACTCAACTTTCGGAAGACACGTTGCCGTAGATACTTGGGGTGTTGAGTTTGAATTACTGAATGATGCGCAGTTTTTGGAGGCTCAATTAGTTGAAGCAGCTGAAGCTTGCGGAGCAACGGTGATGTCCGTTCAATCCAAGCAATTCGAACCACAGGGAGCTACCGTGCTTGTACTGTTGTCGGAGAGTCATCTCTCTATTCATACGTATCCTGAGAGAGGATTTGCCGCTATTGATTGTTATACTTGCGGTGAGACTGTTGATCCGCAGCTGGCTATTGATTACCTGGTATCCGTTCTAAAACCGAAAAAAACATATGCGAAGAAGCTGATTCGCGGCTTGGGAGAACTTCAGGTGGAATCACCGGAGTGCAAGCTGGCCGAGTTGGTGTAAATCGTTCTTTTATGGAGCCATTTGTGCGTCCTATATTATAACCATGGAACATTTCCATGGTTATTTGTTTTAAAAGTGGTCTACACTAAATCAAATCATACAGAACGTGCTAGATGTTCATGAAAGCCATCCAATTTTCATAAACAATTCATAAAACAGCCGGAGGAGATTCGGACTTCTGTGATATAATTAACATAGTTTATGATAACAGTGGTTATTCTTATTACAGTTTAGGCAGGTGAATTTGCAATGCACATCGTCGTTGTTGGGTTGAATTATCGTACGGCGCCTGTGGAAGTCAGAGAGCGTTTTACATTTGCAGAAGAAGATTTGCCAAAAGCGCTGAAACAACTCAAACTTACCAAAAGTGTGTTGGAGGGCGTAGTTGTCGCAACCTGCAATCGGACTGAAATATATGTTGTGGTGGACCGCCTTCACATGTGCGGTTATTTTATACGCAGTTTTATGGAGCAATGGTTTGGCATTCCGCGTGATCAATTTACACAACATTTATATATATATGAGGACGAGCAGGCGATTCGGCATTTGTTCCGTGTGACTTGTGGCCTTGATTCTATGGTAATCGGAGAAACACAAATTTTGGGACAGGTAAAGAACGCTTTTCTTCAGGCTCAATCCCAGAAAATTACGGCAACGTGGTTTAATATGTTGTTTAAGCAGGCCGTCACATTGGGCAAGCGTGCCCATTCGGAGACGTCTATTGGAGAAAGTGCCGTATCTGTCAGCTATGCAGCAGTTGAGCTGGGCAAACGGATTTTCGGGATGTTTACCGATAAAAAGGTACTGATTCTCGGTGCTGGTAAAATGAGCGAGCTTACCGTTAAGCATTTGTACAGCGGTGGAGCAGCCGAGGTTATTGTAGCAAACCGAACCTTGTCCCGTGCTGAAGACCTTGCCTCCAAGTTCCATGGAACGCCGGTTACGATGGAGGAAGGTATGAATCGGTTGGCGGATGTGGATATTGTCATTAGCTCGACAGGTGCCCAGGGTTATATTCTGGATCGGACTCGGGTTGAAGCAAGTATGAAACGTCGACAGTCCCGTCCTTTGTTTATGATTGATATTGCGGTTCCACGTGATCTCGACCCGGCTATTGGTGAATTACAGAATGTTTTCCTGTACGATATTGATGATCTGGAAGGGATCGTGGAGAGCAATTTGGAAATGCGCCGTACCGAAGCTACAAAAATCGAGCACATGATCGAAGATGAGCTTAGCGAGTTTTATCAATGGTTGAAAACGATGGGAGTGCGTCCGGTGATTCGTGCATTACAAGAAAAAGCGGAGTCTGTACATCAGGATACGTTGGAAAGCTTGTTCAATAAGCTTCCCGAGCTGGATGAACGGCAACGCAAAGTGATTAGCCGCTTGACGAAAAGTATGCTGAATCAGATGATGCATGATCCGATCAATCGGGTAAAGGAACTGGCTGTTCAAAAGCAGGGAAATGAGGCCCTAGACATGTTTAGCCATATTTTTGCTCTAGAGGATCGTTTGGATGACGCCGCTCAGAAAGTAGATAAAAGCGATGCGTCTGCGTTAATGAAACCGGAAGCCGGTGTTCATGAAAAAACCGTTCAGGCTCAGGCTTTGCCAGCGTCGTTTGCGCCGGCCAGCCTGTAAAGGTGGGTGAACAGAAGTGGCTTCAGGCATGCTTATATATGATTCAATGATTTATGTTTTTGCCCTGAGCCTTCTGTTTGTATTCTCGGATGGGATTCGTCGCAATGCGAATGCTAAACGGACAGGTACAGGGCTTCTTGTTGTCGTTCTGGTGCTCCAGCTTGCTTATATGGGGATAAGAACCTGGAATGAAGGGCATCTTCCTATTTTTGTGACCTACGATTTTCTATTTCTGTTCTCAGTTATTTTGGTACTGATTTCTTTGATTCTGACACGTTATCAGCGATCCGAATTTGCGGTATTGTTGCTTAATATTATTAGTTTTGCAGTGCTAGTGCTCAACAATATATGGATGGAGCCTCTCGACAACCCACTTGGAAATTGGCATACAGTTCATGGTCTGCTCCTGATTCATATTGCGCTGGCTAATCTTGGTTTTGTAGCAATGACGGTAGCAGCTGTATTTTCGGGGTTATATCTGTTTTTGCATCGTAAATTGAAAGTAAAGAAATGGAATGACACGATCAGACGCCTGCCGAGTCTGGAAATGATGGATCGGTATACGCATATGGCGCTGTTGATTGGTACTCCTTTGTTGGGAGTCTCTATTGTAGTTGCCGTTATTTCTATTATTGCCGAGGAACGCTGGCGTCTTTTGCTAGATACCAAGGTGCTGATGACAGCGATTGCCTTGTGCGTGTATATTATATTTTTAGTGAGCAAAAGATTGAATCAGCGTTCAGGGCTTGTCATGGCAAAGTGGGCATTGGTGGGCTACACGCTATTGATTCTTAATTTTTTGCTGAATTCCTGGTCTGTATTTCATCAGTGGACGGGAGAGTGAAAGCCTTTTGCAGCATTTTGTCCCGATTTCGTTGAATTGTAAGAATAAGATCTGTTGTGTTGTAGGTGGCGGTAGGATTGCGGAACGAAAGGTAAAGGGGATGATGGAAAGTGGGGCATTCATTACCGTCATTAGCCCGAATATAACGCCGGATTTACAGGTTCTGGCGGATCACAAGCAGCTCCACTGGGTAAATCGCGTATATCGCGAGGGTGACCTCCAGGGAGCCTTTCTTGTATATGCGGCGACGAACCAGAGAGAAGTGAATTATGAGGTTGCGCATGAGGCCAGACAAAGGGGTATACTGGTAAATGTGGCGGATCGATCGGAAGAGGGAGACTTTATAACGCCGGGTATCATTCGACGAGGAAGACTGACGATTAGTATTTCCACAGAAGGGGCTGGCCCTGCTGTGACCACTGATATTACATCAGCTTTGAATACGTTGTTTGGTAGCGAATACGAGCCATATCTGGATTTCATGCACGATATGCGACAGATCATCAAACGTAAGATAAGTTCCCCACAGCAAAGGACCAAACTACTGAGGCGCTTGGCGAGTAGCGGAATTTTGGATCAAATACGGCGTCATGAATTTATGGCTTGGACCGAAAAAGAAATAGACCTATGGATTGCGCAAAATCAGGAGGAATAACATGCGAACAATTGTGGTAGGCAGCAGACAGAGTGCGCTGGCGTTAACTCAGACCGGGCATGTCATTGAAGATTTGAACGCGCTGTGCGCAAAGCATGGAATGGATTTGCAATTTGTCGTGAAGAAAATCCTGACCAAGGGTGATCGAATATTGGATGTAACCTTGTCCAAAGTGGGTGGCAAAGGGCTTTTTGTCAAAGAAATTGAACAGGCCATGCTGGCTGGTGAGATTGATATGGCAGTACATAGTATGAAGGATATGCCTTCCGAATTGCCGGAAGGGCTTGTTAACGGCGCTGTGCCGCGCCGTGAGGACCCGCGTGATTGCCTGATCACATTGGGCGCCAAGAGCCTGGAGGATTTGCCTCAAGGGGCAAAGGTGGGCACGAGCAGTCTGCGCAGAGCCAGTCAAATCAAGTCCATGCGACCTGATCTACAATTGGAGCCTGTGCGTGGTAATATTGATTCCCGTCTGAAAAAGCTGGAGACGGAAGGTTTTGACGCTATCATTTTGGCGGCAGCAGGCTTGCATCGGATGGGCTGGAAAGAGCGAATTACGTCCTATATACCGGAAGAAGACTGTTTGCCGGCAGTCGGGCAGGGAGCGCTAGGTATTGAATGTCGTGCGAGCGATGAAGAGCTACTGGCCTTGCTGCGCCTTTACAACGATCGGGATACCTCGGCTACCGTTGCGGCAGAACGAACCTTTCTGGGCGTGTTAAATGGGGGGTGCCAAGTGCCGATCGGGGCTCATGCGGTCTGGGCTGGTCAAGAAATCAGCCTCACGGGCATGGTAGGCTCGCCAGATGGCGAGGTTATTTTGAAGGAAACGCTCCAGGGAAATGATCCGCAAAAGCTGGGAGAAGCGGTGGCGGCCAGTTTGATAGCCAAAGGAGCGGAACAGATTCTTGCGCAGGTGAGGGGATGATAGCATGGCAGGAAAAGTATATTTGGTAGGTGCAGGACCAGGAGACGCAAGATTAATTACGGTCAAGGGTTGGGAATGCATTCAATTGGGCGATGTCATTGTATACGACAGACTGGCAAGCCCGCGCCTCTTGGGATTGATGAAGCCAGGTGCCCAAAAAATCTATGTCGGCAAGTTGCCAGATCGTCACACCATGAAGCAAGAGGAAATTAATCAGCTGCTGGTGGATTTGGCCTTGGAAGGAAAAACAGTTGTTCGTCTTAAAGGGGGAGACCCCACTATATTTGGACGAGTCGGCGAGGAAGCCGGGCTACTGCGTAAACATGGTATTTCTTATGAAATTATACCCGGCATCACATCAGCAATCAGTGTGCCCGCCTATGCGGGCATTCCAGTCACACACCGGGATATGGCCTCATCGCTGTCTATCATTACAGGTCATGAAAGTCCCGATAAACTCGACAAAAGTATTCATTGGGATAAAGTGACGAACGCAACGGGCACACTGATCTTTATGATGGGTGTAGCCAAGATCGGCTATATCAGTGAACAGCTGATAAAACACGGCAAGCCGTCAAATACTCCTGTTGCCTTGATCCGTTGGGGGACCCGCGCCGAGCAGGATACGCTGGTGGGTACGCTGGCGGATATTGAAGCTAAGGTGAAGGCCGCGAATTTTCAACCTCCCGCCGTCATCGTTGTCGGAGAAGTGGTCAATCAACGTGAACAGTTGAAATGGGCTGAGGACATGCCTTTGTTTGGCAAGCGGATTTTGGTTACTCGCGCGCGTGCGCAGGCCAGCAGTCTGGTTCACCGGATTGAGGAGCTTGGCGGCGAGCCTTATGAATTTCCAGTTATTCAGACTGTCGCCCCTTCGGACGAGTCAACCAAACAGGAAATTAAAGAGGCATTTGCGCGACTACCTGAATATGATTGGGTGTTTTTTACCAGCGTTAATGGAGTTGAATACTTTTTCACGCACTTAAAGGAACAGGGCAAGGACGTACGCATGCTGTTCAAAGCGCGTATTGCCGCAGTCGGACCGGCTACAGCAGCCGCGCTTCGGACACACGGAATTGTGGCAGAACAGATCGAAGGCCCTTTTCAGGCAGAAGGCTTGCTCGAAGGGTTTGAGCAGGACTTGCAGGCAGGGCAGAACGTATTTCTACCTAGAGGTGATCTAGCACGGCCGTGGCTGCCAGAAAAGCTGAGGGAGATGGGGCTTCATGTGACCGAGGCTGATTTGTATCAAACTGTGCTGGCAGCCAACACACAGGATGACGAGCTCCTCAAGCTGCTTGAGGAACGTGCCATTCATGCGATTACGTTTACGAGTTCCTCAACCGTCACCTTTTTTCTGGAAGCGCTCAGGCAAATGGGGATCCATGATCCGTTGTCGCTGCTGGAGGGAGTTACGATTGCTGTAATAGGTCCTTTGACCGGTGAGACAGCTACCCAAGCCGGTTTGACTGTGAGTTTTATGTCAGAGAAGGCAACCATTGAAAGTCTGATCCAATCGTTATGTGACTGGAAACGATCAAGTACTCTTATGACATTATAATTTTTTGTTTTTGCTAATGAATGTATAAAAAATGGAGGTTTGTATTCATGAGTGTTCCTTTTACTAGACATCGTCGTTTGCGTCAGTCGTCTGCAATTCGCAGTATGGTGCGTGAGACGGTATTGAATCCCGCTGATTTTATCCAACCGATCTACGTAACATTTGGCACTGGGGTGAAACAGGAAATTAGCTCTATGCCAGGTGTATACCGTTTTTCTCTGGATCGGCTGGAGGAAGAACTGAAAGAGATTAGTGAGCTTGGCATTCCCGCCGTGCTCCTGTTTGGCATACCGGAAACAAAAGACAGTGTAGGGACTTCGGCTTTTGTGGACGATGGTATTGTTCAGGAAGCTACTCGTTTGATCAAGTCTCGTTATCCCAAACTGCTGGTTGTGGCTGACACTTGTTTGTGTGAGTTTACGGACCATGGTCACTGCGGTATGGTACAAATGCATGAGCATGATGGTGAGGTATGCGGTGAAGTATTGAATGATGAATCTCTGGAGGTGCTGGTGCGTACAGCCGTTTCTCAGGCCAGAGCTGGTGCGGATATTATCGCGCCATCTAATATGATGGACGGTTTTGTACAAGCGATTCGGCAGGGGCTGGATCTGGAAGGCTTTTCACATATTCCGATTATGTCGTATTCCGTCAAATATGCGTCTGCTTTTTATGGTCCTTTCCGGGAAGCCGCAGATTCTGCGCCGCAGTTTGGTGACCGCAAATCCTATCAGATGGACCCTGCCAATGCACGTGAAGCATTGCGAGAAGCGGAGTCTGATGTGCTGGAGGGTGCGGATATGCTGATGGTGAAGCCTTCTCTTTCTTACCTGGACGTGATGCGCACGATTAAGGATCAATTTGATCTGCCTATGGTGGCTTACAACGTTAGTGGTGAATATGCCATGGTCAAGGCAGCCGCTCTTCAAGGCTGGATTGATGAAAAAGCAATGGTGCTGGAGATTCTGACAAGCATGAAGCGTGCGGGTGCAGATATGATTATTACCTATTCGGCCAAGGATGCGGCAAGATGGTTGAAGCAATAAGTCTATTTTCAGAAGATAGGAGTGGTCAGATTGATCGACGAACAACGGAAAGTGCGCAAGGATACGAACTCCAAAGTAGCCTTTGATGAGGCAAAACAATACATTCCGGGTGGCGTTAACAGCCCGGTACGGGCTTTTAAATCTGTTGGGATTACACCTGTATATATTGACCATGGCGAAGGATCGCGTGTATATGATATTGATGGTCAATCCTATTTAGACTATGTATGTTCATGGGGACCGCTTATTATGGGCCATGCACATCCCGAAGTGGTTAAAGCTTTACAGGTTGCTGTTGTAAAAGGAACCAGCTTCGGCGCACCAACGTTGGCAGAAACCGAAATGGCCAAGCTCGTATGTGAGCGTGTTCCTTCTATGGACATTGTACGTATGGTTAACTCCGGAACTGAGGCGACTATGAGTGCGATTCGACTCGCACGCGGATTTACGAGCCGTAGTAAAATCCTTAAATTTGAGGGATCATATCACGGTCATGCGGACAGTTTGCTGATTAAAGCAGGCTCTGGTGTTGCGACATTAGGCTTGCCCGATAGTCCGGGTGTACCTGAAGTCGTAGCTACCCATACCATCACCGTCCCTTATAATGATTTGGCTTCGGTGAAGCTAGCTTTTGAGAAATTTGGCGAAGAGATTGCCGCAATTATTGTCGAGCCTGTAGCAGGCAATATGGGAGTTGTACCGCCACAGCCTGGATTTTTGGAAGGTTTGCGTGAGGTAACCCAGCAGTACGGAAGTCTGCTGATTTTTGATGAAGTGATGACTGGATTCCGGGTTGGACTTCATTCGGCTCAAGGTCGCTTTGGTGTGACGCCGGATCTTACCTGTCTGGGTAAAGTGATTGGTGGTGGACTCCCTGTAGGTGCTTACGGCGGACGTCGGGATATTCTGGAGCAGATTGCTCCATCGGGGCCAATTTATCAAGCGGGTACGCTTAGCGGAAATCCGCTGGCTATGGCAGCAGGTTATTCGACACTTAAATTGCTGACGCCAGAAGTATACGATCGCCTGGAAGAGCGGGCAGCAAGACTTCAAGCCGGATTCGAACGTAATGCGAGCGAGCTGGGTATCCCTGTCACGATCAATCGCGTGGGTTCCATGGTTTGTCCATTTTTTACAGAAGAAAAGGTTGTCAATTTTGACACAGCTAAAACGAGTAATCAGGACCACTTCCGCCGTTACTTTACTGAAATGGTGAATGAGGGAGTCAGTGTGGCACCATCTCAATTTGAGGGTATGTTTGTGTCGGGCGTGCATACGGTAGAGGATATTGATGCCACCATTGAGGCGAACTATCGCGCGCTCAAACGTCTATGAGCTGGCAAGGTGGCTGGAAAAGAAGAGGACCGTGGCTGGAAGTCACGCCAGGACGGGAAATCACAGACGGGGAAAAAAACAATGCTGATGCTGTAGATCAGTGGTTGCTGAATCGTTTGAAATTACCGGAAAAGCTGTGGCGCAGACTGCGTCATGCAAAAGAGATTGAACTTACAGGGGACCGGCTGCGGCTGGCCCTTTTTCCTGTAATAAACCTTGGAATCACCCCTCGTTGGTATGATTTGAAGGTACTGTATGAAGATGATTTTTGCCTGGTAGTGCATAAACCGGCAGGTATGGCAGTACATCCGGACGGCGCTGTGCAGGATGGTCCGCTGACGTTGGATCATGCTGTCGCATCCTACTATGAGATGAATGGCATTCATGCGGCGGTACGGCATGTACATCGTCTGGATGTGGATACGACGGGCCCAGTGCTATATGCCAAAAATGAATTTGCGTTGCTCAAGCTGGACGAGCAAATGCGAGCTAAGGATATAGGCCGCAGGTATGTAGCTTTGGTACGAGGGAAAGTACCCCCATCGCTGCGAACGTTGGATTGGCCGATTGGCAAGGACAGGCATCATAAGCAGCGCCGTCGTGTATCTCCAACTGGGCAAAAGGCGGTTACCCATATTGAACTCGGGGAAGTATGGGGAAGCGGTCCAAGTGCAGTGAGTCTCGTATATCTGACGCTGGAGACAGGCCGGACGCACCAGATTCGCGTACATCTTAGTCATGCTGGCTACCCGTTGCTTGGGGATGTATTATACGGGGGGCGGGCTACTGATTTTGGCAGGCAGGCGCTGCACGGAGAGCGTCTTACCTTCTGTCATCCGCTGAGTGGCGAAACGATTACCGTGGAGGATGCTTGGCCGGATGATTTTCAAAAGCTACACAAACAGCTATAAAAGATGGCATGCCTTCTATTTTGGCGCATATACTTGAACCTAGAAACGGTTTGCAATATGGAGTTTCCGTGCGCCTGACCAGAAGTCAGAGGATGTGCGGAGACTGCCCAAAGGAGGATGCCATCCTTGAACAAACAACAGAATGATCAGCCGCAAGGCTTGCGTTTTGATATTTATGAACGCATTCATTTGACGGAGGAAGCTGCCGGGATTGCTGAGTTGGAGGAAATTGAGCTTCTGCCACGCATTCAGGTTGTAACCCACGGCGACCATGCCGCTTTGCGAGGGCATTTGCTGCTGGAGGGCGTGTACCGCACACCTGAACAGATCACGAGCGAGCTTCATCATTTGATCCCTGTGGAAATTACCATTCCGCTAAACCGCGTAGGGAGATTGGAAGATATCTCTGTCGAGATTGAAAATTTTGATGTGGACCTGCTTTCTTTACGTAGTCTAAATATTACAGGCGTTCTTTCTTTGCATGGCGTGGAAAGCTCGCACGCGGAGGAGACGGCGGTTTGGCTGGATGAGGAATTTACCGTAGTGCATGCACCTGAGCATCCGGTTCAATCCCTTTCCGCCGATGGAGAGCATCATGCAGAGGCCTATTCTACCAATGACTCGTCCTCCGATTACGTTACAGATCCTGAAACTTCCTACAGAGTGCCAGCACAACAGGAGTCCGTTTCTTGGGAACAGCCGTCTAAGGACCATGAGGAACAGAAGTCATTGTCGGAACAGCAAGCTTATGAGTCGGCAGTAGATCCTAACCGATTCTATGAGCCTTGGACGGGCAAAGCAGTTGAAGACAGCTCTCCCGAGGTCAAGCATGAGCATGGGTCTCCGGAAGTGTGGGGATTTCAGCAAGAGGAAGCATGGGCAGGGGGAAATGAGCCTAAAGTATCTTCCGCATCTCCTAATATAGTATATGAACCTTTGCTGTCTGAACCGCATCATGCCACGGAGTCCGAGGTCTATCTGGAGACACAGTTGGAAGCGAGTCAAGTAGATAACTTCGACTTCAGGCCTGAAGCGTCAGAACAGGTTAACCACGAGGCCCATGATACCTTTACTGAGGATAAGCCAGAGATGCGTGTAGCGCTCAACAGTAAAAAGGATGAAGGGGCAGACGAGCCAGACCCGGTTGTCTACTCATCATTGCTCCAATCCAGCCGTTCGGTGAAGGAAGCCGAATACCAGCAGCAGTTGGAGCAGGAGCCGCAGGATCAGGATCATAAAGCCGAAGAAGAGCGAGAGAATGCCAAGTGGAAGAACCTTTTTTTTCATACACAAGATGAAACACCTTTTCGTAAGGTGCGGTTATGCATTGTACAGCGCGAGGATACACTGGAAACCATAGCTGACCGTTATCAGCTCAGCACACGTGAGCTTCAACTGTATAACAGATTGGCGGAGCATCATGTGGAAGAAGGACAGGTATTGTATATCCCTTGATCCGGTTGCTGAAAAATGCACGGCGGGTGTTGACTATAGTCAATGGGAAATGTATGATGTGGTATAGTTATTGAAAGACTGAGATCGGGAAGAGTAGGCAGCAAGCCCTTCAGAGAGTGGAATTGCAGCGCTGTGAGGTTCCGCAGGAAGCTACTGGCCGAAGTCACCCGGGAGTCGCCTGTTTGAACGGTTCCTCATTTAATTCCTACGGAAGATAAGAGGCTCACGGTAGAATAAGGCCGGTCCGCAACCGTTATCTGCATAAAGTGTCACACCATGTGTAATGGATCAGTGGATACATACACAAGGGGTGAAACAAAGGTGGTACCGCGAGAGAACAGCCTTTCGTCCTTTGAGGATGAAAGGCTTTTTTTATTTGCCAATTGAAAAATCATGGAGGTATCCTGATATGTCAGAACAAGACAACAAGACAACCTTGGAAATGCCAACAACGTACGATCCAAAATCAGCAGAACAAAAATGGTACAAAACGTGGATGGAGAAGGGCTATTTCCGCGCTGGGCAACATCCAGAGGCAGAGCCTTTTACAATCGTTATTCCACCACCGAATGTTACAGGTATGTTGCATATTGGACATGCTCTTGACTTTACTTTGCAGGATATTATTATTCGCGCCAAGCGGATGCAGGGGTATGATGCCTTGTGGCTGCCAGGGGCAGACCATGCGGGTATTGCTACCCAAACAAAGGTAGAGCAAAAGCTGCGTGAAGAAGGCCTGACACGTTATGATTTGGGCCGCGAGAAGTTCTTGGAGAAAGTGTGGGAGTGGAAGGATCTTTATCTAGATAATATCCATAACCAATGGGAAAAGATGGGCTTTTCTCTCGATTATTCTCGTGAGCGTTTTACGCTGGATGAGGGACTGTCCCAAGCGGTACGTGAGGTATTCGTTAAACTGTACAAGAAGGGTCTGATTTATCGCGGTAAACGCATCATTAACTGGGACCCTGCTGCACGTACTGCATTATCGGACATTGAGGTGGAATACAAAGAGGTGAACGGAAATCTGTATCACCTGCAATATCCACTGAAAGACGGTAGCGGATTTATTACGGTAGCCACTACACGTCCTGAAACGATGCTGGGCGATACAGCTGTAGCTGTACACCCGGAAGATGAACGCTACAAGCAAATGATCGGCAAAACGCTTGTGCTCCCAATCATCGGACGGGAAATTCCGGTCATTGCGGATGACTACGTTGATAAAGATTTCGGTAGCGGCGCGGTTAAAATTACACCGGCTCACGACCCGAATGACTTTGAAATGGGACAACGTCACCAGCTGCCACAAATTACGGTGATGGACGAAACGGGAACGATGAATGCCGAAGCAGGCAAATATCAGGGCCTTGATCGTAGCGATTGCCGTAAGCAAATCGTCGCTGATCTGAAAGAGCAGGGTGTACTGATTCGTATTGAAGAGCACGTACATCAAGTAGGCCACAGCGAACGTACAGGTGTAGTTGTAGAACCTTATCTGTCCACACAATGGTTTGTGGAAATGAAGCCTCTTGCAGCTAAAGCGATTGAAGTGCAGAAGGCTGGCAACGGCGTAAACTTTGTACCGGATCGCTTTGAACGTACTTATCTGCATTGGATTGAAAATGTGCGTGACTGGTGTATTTCCCGTCAATTATGGTGGGGACACCGTATTCCGGCTTGGTACGATGAAGAAACCGGAGAAGTTATTGTATCGGCGGAGGACCCTACAACTTTGCCTGAGTATGCTGGCAGAAAGCTAAAACAGGATGAGGATGTGCTGGATACTTGGTTCAGCTCGGCTTTATGGCCGTTTTCGACACTGGGCTGGCCTGAGCAGACAGAGGACCTCAAACGATACTATCCGACTAATGTCTTGGTTACAGGCTATGACATTATTTATTTCTGGGTATCGCGTATGATTTTTACCGCGTTGGAGTTTACGGAAGAGATTCCGTTCAAGGACGTACTTATGCACGGGTTGGTTCGTGATGCGGACGGTAGAAAAATGTCCAAATCCCTCGGCAACGGTGTTGATCCGCTTGACGTGATTGACCAATATGGTACCGATGCCATGCGTTATATGATTTCCACCAGTAGCACGCCTGGGCAAGACCTTCGTTTCCGCTGGGAGCGGGTGGAGCAGGCCCGAAACTTTGCCAATAAAATCTGGAACGCGTCACGCTTTGCGCTGATGAACCTGGAAGGCGTCACTTCGGCAGATATAGACATTACTGGTGACTTAAGCACTGCTGATCGTTGGATTTTGCATCGTCTAAACGAAACTTCACGCGACATCACGCGTCTAATAGATGCTTATGAATTTGGCGAGACAGGCCGCCTTCTGTATAACTTTATTTGGGATGATTTGTGCGACTGGTACATCGAGTTTGCGAAGCTTTCCCTATATGGCGAAAATGCAGAGGCGAAAAAGAAAACGCAGTCCGTACTTGCATATGTATTGGATCGGACACTGCGCATGATTCATCCGTTCATGCCGTTTATCTCTGAGGAAATATGGCAGCATCTTCCGCATGAGGGAGAGACGATTACACTGGCCGCTTGGCCTGTTTATGATCCTTCTTTTGAGGATAAGGATGCAGTTGCAGAAATGAATTTGCTGATCGACGTAATTCGCGCTGTGCGCAATATCCGTGCTGAAGTCAACGTGCCGATGAGTAAAAAAATTGAATTACTCATAAAACCCGGTGATCAAGCCGTTCTCGATATCATTAACCGCAATGGGGAATATGTACGTAGATTCTGTAATACGTCTGAATTCGACGCGGGATTAGAATTCACCGTTCCAGATAAAGCGATGACATCTATAGTTAGCGGCGCAGAGCTATACCTGCCGCTGGCCGGACTGCTTGATATTGCCCAGGAAATTAGCAGACTGGAAAAAGAACTTCAGCATTTGAACAGTGAAGTGGAGCGCGTGGAGAAAAAGTTATCTAACCAAGGCTTTGTGGCGAAGGCACCAGCTAAAGTCATCGAGGAAGAGAAGGCCAAGCAAGCCGATTACTCAGATAAGCGCGCTAAAGTTATCGCACGTATTGAAGAACTCAAGGGATAATTTCACTCACACTAAAATGACCTGAAGGTGAAGAGGATGTCAGATACGATCAGGGGCGGAGACACGGCTCCTTTACAAAGCTATGATGAAGCAGTGGAATGGATTAACGGCTTGATTCCGTTTGGTATCAGACCCGGATTGGAACGAATTGAACAGCTAATGAGTAAATTGGGTGATCCGCAACGACATCTGAAATTTGTGCATATTGCGGGAACCAACGGTAAAGGCTCAACTTGTGCCTTTCTGACCTCTGTGCTACTGAAATGTGGGTACGATGTCGGAACTTTTACGTCTCCGTACATCACCCGATTTACGAACCGTTTTCAATTCAATGGGACCGATATTCCCGATGAAACGCTGGTTTTGCTTGCCAATCGCTTGTATCCGTTGGTGAAAGAAATCGCAGATAGTGAATTGGGATCACCTACGATGTTTGAGGTATCGACAGCATTGGCTATTTTATACTATGCTACGGTATCTTTCCCAGATGTTGTGGTATGGGAGACAGGTCTCGGGGGAAGGATGGATGTAACTAATATCGTGAATCCAATCGTCTCGGTTATTACGAATGTCGGCTATGACCATACGGATATCTTGGGAGATACGCTCGAACAGATTGCAAGGGAAAAGGCCGGTATCATCAAACCGGGTGTACCTGTTGTCAGTTGTGTTTCCCAACCCGAGGCTATTCAGGTCATACGTGAAACGGCGACAAAGCAAGGAGCTACCTTGTACCTGGCAGGAGAACAGTTTACGTATGAACGGCTAAAAGGGGATGAAACAGCTCAAACCTTTTCATTCGCGGGGCCCTTCCGACATATGGAAATTGACATCACGTTGTTAGGCGAGCACCAATGTTCTAATGCGGCAGGAGCTATGATGGCACTTGAGGTCCTACGTCAGTATATGGCTTTTGTGTTGGATGATGCAGAATTGCTGGAGGGTTTTAGGCAAACTGCCTGGGCAGGGCGTCTCGAACAAGTCAGTACCTCGCCGAGGATTGTCCTTGATGGAGCTCATAATCCAGAAGGAGCACAGACGCTGGCCAAGAGTCTTCCTCAAGTGTATTCGTACAAAAAATTGGTTTTAATGATGGGAATGCTGTCAAACAAGCATCATGAAGCATACTTGCAGCATATACTGCCACTAGTGGATACGCTTATCCTGACCGAGCCCGATTTTCGCCGCAAAATGAATGCCGCTGAATTGGCTCATCTCGTGGAGAAGCTGCGGCCGTCTTATGCCAAAACGGATTTAAAAATAATTGTAGAAGGTGACTGGAAAAAGGCTCTAGGCCTGCTTCAGTCACATACGGAAGCGGAAGATCTGGGGGTGGTGTCCGGCACGCTGTACCTTATTGCGGATGTACGGGCTACCCTTATGTATCAAACCGATTCGGAAAAAGGTTGGTGAAATTTGTTGATTACTTCGGAACATGTTCATTTTATCGGTATCGGCGGCTACGGGATGAGCGCGATTGCTCGGGTCATGCTGGAGATGGGTTATACTGTGACTGGCTCAGATGTGGCATCACAGGAGCTGACAGAAAAACTGGCGGCAAAAGGCGCAAAAATATATATTGGACACACACCTGAGCATATTGCAGGCGCGGATATCGTCGTCTATTCAACAGCATTGTCACGTGACAATGTGGAGCGGGTGGCAGCGGAGGAATTGAATATTCCAACTCTGCATCGTTCGCAAATGCTGGCTCGCTTGCTTAACGAACGGAAGGGAATAGCTGTTGCGGGTGCGCACGGTAAAACGACAACCTCTTCCATGATCGCTCTGGTTATGGAAAGATGTAACGTTGATCCAACGTATATTATTGGCGGCGAAATCACGAATTTGGGGACGAATGCCAAAGCAGGTAAAAGCGAGTTTGTCGTTGCTGAGGCGGATGAGAGTGATGGTTCTTTCCTGCAATATCATCCTTGGCAAGGCATTGTAACCAATATTGAAGCGGATCATTTGGAAAATTACGATGGCGACTTTAATCGTCTGAAAAGTGCCTATGTACAGTTTTTGAGTCAAATTCGACCGGATGGGGCGGCTATTGTATGTGCAGATGATCAGAACATCCGGGAAATGCTTCCTCAGCTCCAGACTCGGGTCATTACTTATGGAGTGGAGCATGAAGCGGATTATATGGCGACAGATATCCAATTAGGTGACCGTCGATTAAGCTTCACTATGAGCCGTAAGGGAACAGCACTCGGAACGATCGAACTATCTGTACCAGGTAAACATAACATGTATAATGCGATGGCTACTGTGATTTCCTGTTTGGAAGCAGGGATTCCATTCGATCAAATCGCTGCTACTATTGTAGAATTTCACGGAGCGAAGCGTCGTTTTCAAGTACTAGGTGAAAGCAATGACATACTGATTATTGATGACTATGCGCATCACCCAACAGAGATTGAGGCTACGATTAGCGCAGCGAGAGCGACTGGCAAGCGTATTATTGCTGTATTCCAACCGCAACGCTATAGCCGCACCTTTTTCCTGCTCGATGCGTTTAGCCGTGCGTTTAGCGAGGCTAGTGAAGTCATCATTACCGATATTTATTCACCAGCGGGAGAAAAACAGATTGAAGGCGTGCATTCTTCCAAGCTCGTGGATTTAATCGTCCAAAACAGCAATGCTAATGCAATCTATTTGCCGACCAAAGAAGCCGTGATCGAGGAGTTGAAAGATCGATTACAGCCGGGTGATCTTGTGCTGACGATGGGAGCGGGAGATATCTGGAAAGCAGGTGACGCGTTAGCGCGCCATCTTCGCGGACAGCAAGTGTAATACGTATAAAAAAGAGCTGTTACGCCAATGAATTACATTTATTCAAGGGTATTCCGAACACGACTGTGTTTCGGGATACCTTTTTTTGTAATGCTGGGGCATATATTCTTAGCTTGACTCATACAACAGACTATGAGGAAGTATGGGACAAGGAGGGAGTGCATCCATGAACAAGACCAAGATGACATTCCGGTTCGACCAACAGTTGCCGGAGACAAGCCGGGAGGATAAGCTACAGGTGCTTCCGTACAAAAACGAGTCGATTACGAACGAACAGCGTGAAACGATTAGAGATAAGGAGTTATATCAAAAAGATAAGCTTCATCAAGCTGATAACCCGCAAAAAGGAACGGATCGAATTAGAGGAATGAATAAAAATGCTGTAACTACGCAAGAAGCAGAGCTCAATGAGCCTGAGGATCTGAATAAACGCATTTCAAGTCGGCGCTTTGCTCCGACATTAAGAGTACAAGAGGGATGGGATGACCCCTTTGGCCGTTCGGCGGCTTCTTGGTCAGATGCGGACGTTCTACCAGATAGCCTAGAAGAGAATGAGGAAGCTTATCGTTCTGGCCAAGAGTACAGAAAACGTCCGCCCCACCCTTCTAGATGGAAACTGGTTGGTTCTGTAGCCAGCGCACTGGTGACCGGGGGTATGTTTGGATATATTATGTTGTTACTGTTTAACGGAGGAGGCATGGTCCCGGGAGCAGATCCCTCAGTAGAGGAGGCTGTACCGGTCTTTAAAGAATCCGTTGGTGTGGATGCAATATCTGCAAAAGAGAATTCTGTCCCTGTCACTGTCATAGAGGCTCAGGTACCTCCACAAACCTACTATTTGCTGCAATATGGGGTTTTCAGCACTCCAGAACGGGCCTTACAAGCAAAAGAAGAACTGTTGAAGGCAGGCATTGCAGCAGGAGGGGATACCGAGGACCAAAACCGGGTATATGCAGGAATATCACCGGATAGGGAGCAAGCTAAGTTACTCAGCAATCAGTTGAAAACACAAGGAGTCGAATTGTATGTTCGTGAGCTTGAATTGCCTGGATTCGAAAAAGCGGCTTACGGAGGCGAAGGCGATAAACTCACTGGCTTTTTTCAGTTAAGTAGTTCATTGGTGGGTAAGTTGAGCGGACTTTCCTCAACCTTGCTGGGAGAAGGAGGTGCGAATACGGTGCCAGCCTCCGACATGAAGGAGCTGAACGACCTGCATCAGCAGTGGACACAAAATATCACTGCACTTCCTACCGGTCTTCCAAAGGAAGCGGTTGCTTCCGCAACCTCACTTGAAAAGGCGATGAACAGCGCGATCTCTGCACTTGGGGAATACAATAAGAATACAGCCAAGGAACACATTTGGGAGATTCAGTCCTCCATGATGGAATATGTTTTGCGTGAGAAGGAATTTATCCAATTCATAAAACAATAGACTAACCATATTTTCCGGCAAGGAACTGGAAATAGTTCCCCTTGCCGGATTTCTGTTTGTATTGCAGTACAAATCACCGTATAATAATGAAGGTGTCAAAAAATGGCGAGGGAAGATCAGGATGAAAAAAAATGTAGGAATGCTTATACTGTTTTTGTTGCTCGGTTGGCTCTTGGGTGCATGGATTGCCAAAGCTCTTCAATCGATCAAGTTCCTTTCCTTTCTGACCCACCCCACTAGGATATCTTGGTCGCCGAGAGCGGACCTGGATATTATCAGCTACAACATAACGATAAATTTTGAATTGAGCCTGCTTAGTCTGATCGGCATCATTGCCGCGTTCTGGCTGTACCGCAGGCTCTAACTGATGAAAAGGAGCTTCCCTTATGGACGGGAAAATTACGCCCCGCATTATTCTGGCATCGACTTCACCAAGAAGGAAGGAATTACTCGCATTTTTGAGACTCCCCTTTGAGGTGGTGCCGAGTCATGCGGATGAGAGCACGCCTGAGAGCTGGACGCCTCAGCAAATCGTGGAGACCCTTGCGGCACGCAAAGCCGAAGCGGTCGTGAACACCGCCACTCAGTCGAAGGAAGCCGGACTGGTGATTGGCAGTGATACCATTGTCGTGCTGGATGGTTCGGTACTGGGCAAGCCTGCCGACCATGCGGACGCGGTTCGCATGCTGACTGCATTGCAGGGAAGAACACACCGTGTGTACACCGGGGTAGCCTGCATACATACCGGAACCGGCGAAATGCTTGTCAGACATCGCCAAACGGAGGTTACAATGAAGCCTCTGAGTCAAGAGCAAATTGTGGCATACGTGAATACTGGTGAACCGTCTGATAAAGCAGGAGCGTATGGCATTCAAGGCATGGGTGCTACGCTGGTGGAATCTATTCAGGGTTGTTATTTTAACGTCGTAGGATTGCCGCTTTCCTTGCTGTCGGACATGCTGTCCGATTTTGGAGTGAATGTGTTGCGTCCATAAAGGGGATAAACATATGCTGGAGTCGCCAATACTGATGCTTCGCGACCTCCCCCATGAAGAACGACCAAGAGAGCGCATGATGACATATGGGGCGGATGCCTTAAGCAACGCGGAGTTGCTGGCAATATTGCTGCGTACAGGAACGCAAAATGAGTCTTCGGTGCATTTAGCGCAGCGTATTTTGCAGCAGGCAGGAAATTTGCGTCAACTGGTGGATATGAGCTTGAGCGAGTTGACCCAGATTAAGGGCATTGGGGATGCTAAAGCGATACAGCTAAAAGCGGGTATCGAACTGGGGCGTCGATTAGCATTGTCTCGCCATTTGGAGACTCCGGTGATTAGTTGCCCGCGGGATGTGGCAGATCTGCTGTTTGAGCAGCTTCGTTATTTGCAGAAAGAGCATTTTGTATGCTTGTTCCTTAATACTAAAAATCATGTCATTGCTCAGGAAACACTATCTATGGGTAGCCTGAATTCTGCCATCGTGCATCCTCGTGAAGTATTTCGGGCAGCAATCAAATGCAGCAGTGCTTCAATAATTTGCGCTCATAACCATCCGAGCGGTGATCCGAAGCCAAGCCCGGAGGATGTTCAGTTGACTCGCCGCCTGATGGAAGCGGGCAACATCGTGGGTATCGACGTGCTTGATCATATTGTGATCGGGGACGGGACCTTTGTAAGTTTGAAGGAACAAGGTCTGATATAATATAATATTTAAATCAAACATTTAAACACGACCGGATAATCCGGCCTGAATAAACCGTTTATACATGGATAACAGATTTCAGGGAAGAGAAAAGGAGATTACATCATGCTGGGTGGCTTTACAAAAGATTTGGGAATAGACTTGGGGACGGCAAACACGCTTGTATACGTAAGAGGTAAAGGAATTGTGGTTCGTGAACCATCTGTAGTTGCTTTGCGTACAGATACAAAAACCATTGAGGCTGTTGGTGAATCTGCGAAAAAAATGATCGGTCGCACACCGGGAAATATCCGTGCGATTCGTCCGATGAAGGACGGTGTCATTGCTGATTTTGATACAACAGCAACGATGATCAAATATTTTATCCGTCAGGCGCAAGCCCAACGCTCTTTGTTTCCACGTCATCCGAACGTGATGGTTTGTGTGCCTTCAGGCATTACTGCGGTGGAGCAGCGTGCTGTTGAAGATGCGACGAAGCAAGCAGGTGCAAGAGAGGCATATACGATAGAGGAGCCGTTTGCAGCAGCAATTGGCGCTGATCTTCCTGTATGGGAGCCAACAGGAAGTATGGTTGTCGATATCGGCGGAGGTACAACCGAGGTGGCAGTCATCTCCCTGGGCGGGATTGTAACAAGCCGCTCTGTGCGTGTGGCAGGTGATGAAATGGACGAGTCCATCATCCAATACGTAAAGCGTCAATACAATCTGATGATTGGTGAACGGACTTCAGAGCAACTGAAAATGGAAGTTGGCTCAGCTATGCCATTAGAGCAAGTGGAAACCTCGGAAATCCGCGGACGTGATCTGGTAACAGGTTTGCCGAAGACAATTACGATTACTTCTGATGAAATTAGCGAAGCATTATCGGATACAGTCAATGCAATCGTGGATGCGGTCAAAGTAACACTGGAAAAATGCCCTCCCGAGTTGGCAGCGGACATCATGGATAGAGGAATCGTACTGACTGGTGGTGGAGCACTTCTGCGTAATCTGGACAAGCTGTTGGCAGGTGAAACCGGAATGCCGGTGATCGTAGCAGAAAATCCTCTGGATTGTGTGGCAATCGGTACAGGCAGAGCGCTGGAAAATATTCATTTGTTCAAATCGCGCAGCAGTTCTGCCGTCCGTTCCAAACGTTGAATCGGGGGTGTAGGAACTGTTTAAGCTGTTTGGCAATAAAAGACTATTTGTTCTATTGATCGGAATCGTTCTGTTTATTGCCCTTATGGGGATTACACTTGGACAGAGAAATTCCTTAACCTGGCCCGAGAAGTTCGCCAGAGATTCAATTGGCTTTGTGCAAGGTATCTTTTACAGGCCCGCTTCAGCAATAGCGGGCTTCTTTGAAGATATCGGAAATATGCGCAGCATCTACGAAGAAAATGAACGATTAAAAATTGCTGTGGCAAAGCTGACTCGTGACCAGATTCAGACCCATAATTATGTTGAAACAAATGCCAGACTGCAGAATGAACTGAAGTTCACCCAAACGCAAAAAGCGAAAAATAATTATGATTATCGCGTTGCTCAAGTGAACAGCGTCAGCAATGATTCCAAAACGCTTGTGATTGATATTGGTGAGAAGGACGGAGCGAAGGTTGGTCAGGAAGTCAGTTCGCTTGAAGGATTTGTAGGAGTCATTAGTCGTACGGGGAATTTTACGTCCACCGTTACGTTGTTGACTACATTGGATCCTAAAAATCCGAATTCTTATGCCATTGCAGCGACAGTCTTGGGCAAGGAAAATCAATCGTTTGGTATGATTGAAAGCTATGATCCGGGTACGAACAGATTTCAAATGACTCGCATTGAAGAAAAAGACCCAATCGCAAAGGGCGATCAGATTATTACATCTGGTGCAGGTGGGAAATTCCGCAAAAACCTAATGATTGGAACGGTAGAGAAGATTCAGGTTGGGGAATTTGGCAAAACACGAACAGCGATTATTAAACCGGCAGCCAGCTTTGTGGATTGGAAAGAACTGCTCATCCTTTATACTCCTGAGGTACCGGAATAATGAAGATGCGCGGTCAGGTTCTAATACTGCTGCTGTTTGTACTGTTTATAGCTGAAGGGACGATTCTTCCGTGGCTTCTTCCGGATAGTTGGCATTCAAGAATGGTTCCGAATTTTGTATATGTCGTGATCTTGTTTGTGTCTGTGTATTACAGCCGTCATACAGCATTGGTGCTAGGTATTGTTTTTGGACTTATTCATGATGTAGTGTTCTACGGGTTTATCATTGGGCCTTACTCTTTTGCAATGGGGTTGTCTGCATACTTATTGGGGCTTGTTTTTACAGCACGACGTGCGCCGATGCCCATTATGATGGCAGCCGTGTTGATTGGTAGTTTCCTGCTGGATTCTATGCTTTTTGCTATTGATCAGCTGTTCCAGCTGAATCATCAGACTTTCAATTGGGCACTTGCTCAGTATATGATTCCTGATTTATTTATCCATTTTCTGTTCGCCCTCATCATTTATGTCCCGGTTCGCAAGCAATTGCAGCGTTTGGGTACCCGTGTGAAAAAGGAAGAGGCCGTCTAGGTCTTTTTACACACATTTTGTCCGGGTTAGCAGGGATTTGACGTCCCGGGGACGAAATGATTGAGATAGGAGGGACAGGCTAATGGCGGTGAAATCGAATCATGTCACGATTAAAGGCATCAAAGATGGCCTGGTATTCCTGCTGGACGATCAATGCGAGTTTGAGGATTTGCTAGGTGAGCTGCGTTTTAAGCTGGAGCACAGTCATCAAAATATTTTAACAGGCCCGATCATTCATGTGGATATTAAGCTGGGAAGCCGAGAAGTGACAGAGGAACAGAAGGAAAGTATTCTGGAGATCTTGAAGCAAAAGGGGAATCTGCTCATCAGGTCTGTAGAATCACCTGGACTGCCTGTGGAAGTGCAGGGAAAGCCCCCTATTCACACGGTGACAGGGATTATCCGTTCTGGTCAAGTGCTTCATCACAATGGGAACCTACTCTTTTTGGGAGATGTAAACCCGGGTGGAATTATAACATGTACTGGTGATATTTATGTCCTCGGCGCTTTGCGAGGCATGGCGCATGCAGGGATGGAGGGAAATAGTGAAGCGATCATTGCGGCTTCCTATTTTGCACCGACACAGCTGCGAATTTCCGAAATGATCAGCCGTCCACCAGACGAATGGGAGACACGTGAATCCGGTATGGAATTTGCGTATCTCAAGGATGGCGCTATGCAAATAGATAAAATGAGCAATATTGTGCGTCTGGGCCGCGATTTTAACGTGTTCAAAGGGGTGTAGCACATGGGAGAGGCTATCGTCGTCACTTCAGGAAAAGGCGGCGTCGGCAAAACGACGACGTCAGCCAATATAGGAACAGCGCTTGCACTGCTCGGCAAAAAGGTATGTTTGGTGGATACGGATATCGGTTTGCGTAATCTAGACGTTGTGATGGGTCTGGAAAACCGGATTATTTATGACCTTGTTGATGTAGCGGAAGGTCGTTGCCGTTTAAATCAGGCACTGGTTAAGGACAAGCGTTTTGAGGAGCTGTATATGCTGCCAGCCGCTCAAACCAAGGACAAGAGTGCTGTTACGCCGGAGCAAGTTAAGGATATTATTTTGGAGCTTAAAAAGGATTTTGAATATATATTGATCGACTGCCCTGCGGGTATTGAACAGGGCTTTAAAAATGCCATTGCCGGGGCCGATCAGGCCATTGTTGTGACCACCCCGGAAAATGCAGCCGTACGTGATGCAGACCGGGTAATTGGTTTACTGGAAAGCTCACATGTGGTATCACCCAAGCTGGTGGTTAACCGCATTCGCAATAGCATGGTTAAATCCGGAGATATGTTGGATATTGATGGGATTTTACAAGTGCTTAGCATAGACCTTATTGGGATTGTGCCGGATGATGAAATGGTAATTAAAGCCGCTAATACAGGGGAGCCTACCGTTATGAATCCAGATTCACAGGCCGCGATTGCTTATCGTAACATTGCGAGACGAATCTTGGGCGATACAGTGCCCCTCATGCAGCTGGACCAGAAGAAAAGCGTGATGACACGCTTTAAGAAGTTTTTTGGTATGGGTGGATGAGAAAATTGTAATACTAGACACTTAAATAAGTGATAATCTTATTTAAGTGTTTTTGGTTTATCTTTTTAAATTCCTATAATACGGTTTCTCAAAATTTAGAGTCACTACATAAATATCATAAATACAAAACATATCCGGTGCGCTAGCGCCGGTTTTTTTGATTTTTAGGTCCGTAATCCCGAACCGGACAACATAAGTTGAAGCCCGTCCTCATAAGATGTATCAAACATACCTCGCTGAGGGGGCTGAACAGGATGAATAAAAATTCCGGAATCAAGCAGCGCAGAGAAGAACGTATACAGCAGCTAATCGCGGGAAGCAAAGCGGAGATGTATCCCTCTGGCATATATCAGAACAGGCACGGGGATAAAGATATGAAGTCGATGCCTATAGTCAGTGCCAACTCGCCCAGAGACCCAGAAACTGAGTGGAAAAATGAACGGCAACGCTGGCAGCAATCTTTTGAGACGAATCGTGGTCCGTCTTTTTGGACTTCCTTTTGGCGAAGATCAGTCATAGCAACGGTGTTATTTGGAATGGTATGGGGAATGTTTCGTTGGGATATTCCCTATGCAGTGAATTTGAGAATGTTTATTGCGGATGCCTTGAATAAGGATATGGATTTTGCAGCCGTCGGACAATGGTATGAAACTTATTTTGACGGAGCACCTTCCTTTTTGCCGATTTTTGGCGAGGAGCATGAAACGCACAAGGTAGACGCAAGTCGAAAGGGCTCTCCACCGATTGAAGGCAATATAACACAGCCTTTTGTACTGAGCCTTAAAGGGGTAGAAATTACGCCGAATGTTACCGATAACGGGGCAATCGCTGTTAAAAGTATAGATGCAGGTCGAGTATTAGACATATTAAATCATCCCAAAAGCGGGATTTCGATTACAATTCGACACACTGGCGGTATCACAGCAACTTACGGAAGGCTTTCCCGCTCTACCTTAAAAGTGAACGACTGGGTTCAGGAGGGAGATGAGATCGGTGTACTGCCAGCAAGTCACAGCGGCAGCGAGGCGGCGACTTTGTTTTTGGCAGTTCAGAGAGGGGATCAATACATTGACCCGTCGGAAGTGGTAGCCCTTGATTAATGTCCGAGGGGTGACCTTATCACTACATCCACTGTTTGTATTGGTTATGCTGACCTCTATATTAACAGGACATTTTATCGAGATCATAACTTTATTTACATTGGTGTTTATTCATGAGCTAGGTCATGCGACAGCTGCTTCGTTGTTGGGTGCGCGGGTGCTTTCCATACAGATGTTACCCTTTGGAGGAGTGGCGGTCATTGAGGATCAGGGGAAGCTCAATGCGTGGAAGGAGATTGTCATTGCGCTAGCGGGGCCCCTGCAAAACGGAATCATGATCATCATCCTTTTGTGGTTCAGAAATGTGAGTGGACTGGAGTATGATTATGTAAATTATATCATTCAGGGGAATGCAGTTATTGCACTGTTTAATTTGCTGCCCATTTTACCACTTGACGGTGGAAAAATATTGCAGGCACTGATTAGCTTATCTTGTTCTTATCACCGCACATTAGTGTGGACTTTTAGAGCCAGTATCGTAACGAGTTTGCTATTTTGTATATATGGTATTTCGCCGTTGTTAAGGCAAAATGGACCTATCCATTTAAATCTGCTGGCGGTAGGGATTTTTTTGCTTTATTCTAATATTGTGGATTATCGGAATATCCCTTACCGTTTTATACGGTTTTTGCTGGGGAGGGACGAGCTTTTTTACCACGAAGTAGCTAAGGGAAGTATTGCCTTACCTATTGTATCCCTGCCAGTGAAACATTTGGAGCCTATTTTGCGTCTTTTCAGAAGAGATCGGTATCATATGGTTTATGTTATGAATGAACAGGGACGGATTGTAGCCGTATTGCCGGAGCAACGTCTTATTCGCTCTTATTTTGCGACACGCCCGCCAGATGGTGGAGAACCCAAGCCCAAATAATGTTTTATGAGTTAAGGAAGAGGCTGTATCCAGAGAGGTTGAAAAACCATGAAGCAAATGATTGTACAATGCCAGCAGCAGATGACCCAAATGGCACTGTTGGAAGAGGGACGATTGGTTGAATATGCGGCTGAACTACCGCGAAAACGGGGAATTCTAGGTTCTTTTTTCAAAGCGAGGGTGGTCAATGTGCTACCAGGTATGCAAGCCGCCTTTGTTGACATTGGACAGCGAAAGAATGCCTTTTTGTATGTAGATGACGTACTTCATGCTCATTTGGACAAGCAGCCGGAGGTAAAGCCATCCATTTCTGAAGTGCTAAAGGTAGGGCAGGAAATTGTAGTACAGGTATTAAAAGAGGCTGTTGGTAGCAAAGGAGCGAGGGTCACCACTCATTTTTCACTTCCGGGTCGCTGGATCGTATATATGCCCCGTGCTGATTATGTGGCCGTGTCCAAGAAGATCGAACGTGAGGGCGAACGTACCCGTTTGAAAGCAATGGGAGAGCAGCTACGCACAAGCGAGGAAGGACTCATAATCCGTACCGTTTCGGAGGACATGAGTATAGAGGCGATTGAAAATGATCTGAATCAACTACGTAAGCAGTGGGCGGCTATTCAGCGTAAAGCTGGTGAACACTCGGCTCCGTGCGAATTACACCGGGATTTAAGTATTGTTCAGCGGTTGATTCGGGATGTGTTTACACCTGAACAGGATGAACTGGTCATTGACAGTGAAGAGCAAGCAAAGGATGCAGAAATAATGCTGCAACAGATTGGTCCTGCGAAAGCTCATGTAAGTATATTTCATGGTCCAGAAGAAACAATTTTCAAAGCTTATGGCGTTCATGAGCAGCTGGAACGCGATTTTGCGCGAAAGGTATGGCTGCAGGGCGGCGGATACATTGTCATTGATCATACGGAGGCATTAACCGTCATTGATGTGAATACCGGGAAGTTTACGGGAGGCAGTAATCTGGAAGAAACGGTGACCCGGACTAACATTGAAGCAGCTGAAGAGATTGCCCGCCTGGTACGTGTGCGTGATATTGGTGGTATCATCATCATTGATTTTATTGACATGGAACAAGAGGAGAACCGTCGGGAAGTATCCTCTGTGCTGGAAGCAAGATTGAAGAAGGATCGGACCAAATCTTATGTTGTCGGTTGGACGCGGTTAGGTTTGCTGGAAATGACCCGCAAAAAAGTGCGTGAGGAAAAGACGCTCGTGTAGAGCGATGCGTAACCAAAAATCATTTTAAAACTAAAGGTTGAATGTGTACAAAGCTTGTGCTACAATCATTTAGTATGTGTGATGCGTAAGATTGGCTGCACATGCTGTAACCGCTCCAATCAGGTACTGAAGTGCAGCATCCTAAGGGAATCTGCCACCTGCTATTAGGCGAGTCTGAGACATAAGGAGGTGCAAGCAAATGTACGCAATTATCGAAACAGGTGGTAAGCAATACAAAGTTCAAGAGGGCGACGTATTGTTCATCGAGAAGTTGGAAGCTAATGATGGTGAAACTGTAACGTTCGATCGTGTTCTGGCAGTGTCCGGCGACAATGGCTTGACAGCAGGTACACCGCTTCTTTCTGGAGCTTCTGTAACAGCTAAAGTTGAGAAGCATGGTCAAGGTCAAAAGGTCATCGTATACAAATACAAACCTAAAAAGAACTACCATGTGAAGCAAGGTCATCGTCAACCGTACACGAAAGTGACGATTGAAAAAATCCAAGCGTAAGAGGGTGCGATAAGTGATTATCGTGCGTATTACACGACTGGAGGATGGCAGCATACAGGGGTTTTCCGTTAAAGGACATGCAAATTTCGCTAAATCTGGCGAGGATATCGTATGTGCTGGCGTTTCGGCGGTAACAGTAGGAACTGTCAATTCGATTGGAGCTCTTACGGACGTTGAGATGGAAACGGAAATGGAAAACGGCTTTTTAAGCGCGTATCTTTCTCCTGAAAGTTATCATGATGCGAACGCACAGATTCAACTGTTGCTGGAGTCCATGGTGATTATGCTGACAAGTATTGCTGAATCATACGGTAAGTATATTCAAATAGAAAATAATCAAAGAAGGAGGTAGACATCATGTTGAAATTGACATTGGATCTTCAATTATTCGCATCGAAAAAAGGTGTAGGTTCCACAAAAAACGGACGTGACAGTAAATCGAAACGTCTTGGAGTGAAACGTGCTGACGGTCAAGCAGTTACCGGCGGTAGCATCCTGGTTCGTCAACGCGGAACGAAAATTCACCCGGGCACGAACGTGGGCATCGGTAAGGACGACACTCTGTTCGCGAAAGTGGACGGCGTTGTGAAGTTCGAACGTTGGGGCCGTGATCGTAAAAAGGTGAGCATCTACCCGATCGACGTTGCTCCAGTAGCAGCTACTGTAGAAGCTTAATAGCGGCTTAGACACGCTGAAAAGCCTCCGGCACTTTTGTCGGAGGCTTTTTTGCATGATGGTAATGAACTGGAAAGTTAGTCTGTGCTATACTGGATTTAAGGTTCTTTAATAATCCATTTAATTTCGCAGAACGGAGAGAAGCCATGTTCCAGCGGATAAGAGCGCCTTATCTGGCGTTGGGTTCCATTCTGATTCCTTTGGTTTTTTCACTGCTCTATCCTAAAGTATTAACGATTATCTTATTAGCAGTATGGTCTGTAGTTGCTGCATGCTTTGGTATTTGGTATACGCAAAGACAGATTGAGTATGAACGGAAAGCTGCTTTGCGTTCTTTTGAACGTACAGCGATTTCAATGCTTAACCATCATCGGCATGACTGGATGAATGACTTGCAGGTGCTTTATGGATATATTCGTATGAATAAGCATGATAAATCTGTTGCTTATGTGGAAACAATAAAAGGGCGCGTGGCGGAAGACAGTAAAATATCTAAGTTGGGTATTCCCTCACTGGTGTTTTATTTGCAGTCTTTTCGCGTGAACGCCGGTAATTTACAGTTGTCGGTACAGGTTGAGGAGCAGTTAAAGTTAGACGCTGTCATGTCTCCCGAAGACGGCGAGTCGCTTGCCTCGGCCGTCATAGAAACGGTGCGTGCGTATCAATATGGCGGGGGCCGGTCGTCCTGGGGAGAAGTGCGCAGATTGACACTTTTTTTCGGTATGGATCAGAATGATGTTATCGTCCGTTTTGAAGGAAGTGACATACCTGCGGATTTGAATATCCTAAAGCAGGTCAGATCCGTACCCGGAAGTAAACGCATTCGAACAGAGAAGCTTCCTACGGGCGAAATGCTTCAAATTCGGATGCAGTGCCAGACATAAGGAAGGTGTAACCATGTTTGTAGATAAAGCGAAGATTTTTGTTAAAGGCGGTGACGGTGGAGACGGATTAATTGCGTTTCGCCGTGAGAAATACGTTCCTGAAGGTGGCCCAGGTGGTGGTGACGGAGGGAACGGTGGTGACGTAATTTTCCGTGTAGATGAGGGTTTGCGTACCTTGATGGATTTTCGGTACCAACGTCATTTTAAAGCCCAGCGTGGAGTAAAAGGTCGCAATAAAAGCCAACACGGAGCCAATGCGGAGCACATGATCGTACGTATACCACCGGGAACGGTCATCATAGATGATGATACTGGTGAAGTAGTAGCAGATATGACACGTCATGGTCAACAAGTCGTCGTAGCTAAAGGAGGACGCGGAGGGCGCGGGAACATCCGTTTTGCTACGCCGAATAATCCAGCGCCTGAGTTGGCTGAGAACGGCGCAGAGGGACAAGAACGTTATATCACGCTTGAGTTAAAAGTAATGGCTGACGTAGGTTTGGTCGGGTTCCCTAGTGTTGGGAAGTCTACCTTGTTGTCGGTTGTATCTTCTGCAAAACCGAAAATTGGGGCCTACCACTTTACAACGATTACTCCGAATTTGGGCGTTGTGGATGTGGGTGATCATCGTAATTTTGTGATGGCGGATTTGCCTGGTTTGATTGAAGGAGCTCATGAAGGTATTGGGCTAGGACATGAATTTCTGCGGCACATTGAGCGGACGCGTATTATTATCCATGTCGTGGATATGGCTGGCTCTGAAGGACGTGACCCGTTTGAAGATTGGACTAAGATTAACGACGAATTGAAGCAATATAATGCAGCATTGGCTGAGCGTCCGCAAATTGTGGCGGCCAATAAAATGGATATGCCAGAAGCTGAAGAAAACTTGGCTCACTTCAAAGAGCAGATTGCTTCTATACGTCCTGATCTTGAAATCATGCCTATTTCCTCACTGACACGTCAAGGTGTGAAGGAACTACTCTACCGGGCTGCTGATTTGCTGGATCAAATACCGGACGAGCCAGTTGTTGAGGAAGTAGCAGAAGTCAATGAACGTAAGGTATTTAAGTTGGATACAGCAGAAGACGATGGCTTTACAATTGTACGTGAAAACGACACATTCGTGGTGCAGAGCCCTAAAATTGAGCGCATGATGAAGCGCATGCAGTTGAACTCGCATGATGCCATTTTGAAATTAGCAAGAACGTTACGCCACATGGGTGTGGATGCTGAGTTACGCAAGCGTGGCGCCAAAGATGGTACATCTGTACGCATTGCTGATTTCGAGTTCGAATTTGTTGAAGGCAGCAGCTACTACTAAAAATCAAATAAAGGTCTAAAACCTGAACGGTTACTGTACTATAGGAAACTCTATAGAAGGCAGTAGCCGTTTTTTGCATTGTTAGCTTGCCGATTTTCATGAGTTTCGATATAATGTCCTCTATATAAAAACATAAGTCTTTGAGGAGAGGACGTTCTTGAAAGAGCGCTATTACTTGGTACGGGAAGATATTTTGCCTGAAGCTATTGTTAAGACCATACAGGTGAAACTGCTACTGGCTTCAGGAGATGTTAAAACCGTGCATGATGCCGTGGAGCAAGTTGGGCTAAGCCGAAGCGCCTTTTATAAATATAAGGATGGCATACATTTGGTTAACCAGCTGGAGCGTGAGCGAATTGTCAATATCTCTATTGATTTAGAACATCAATCCGGAATGTTGTCCAGGGTGCTTGGCAGAGTGGCTGATTTCGGAGGCAATGTGCTGACGATCCAGCAAAGTATTCCACTGCAAGGCAGAGCCAACGTAGTTATCTCGGTAGAAATGTCCAGACTCAGTGAAGAGTTGGGTGTTCTACTGGAGGGCTTGGAGGACATCTCTGGAGTCAAACGTGTTCGCCTGATTGGGCAAGGTTAAGGCAATACAGTTCATTAGATATAAGTTTGCGGGAGGGGAATGGATGAAACCGGTCAAAGTAGGATTGTTAGGTTTGGGGACGGTAGGAACGGGAGTCGTTCGAATCGTAGAAGGCAATCAGGAAGATTTGAGCAGACAAGTCGGTTCACCGATCATCATTGAAAAAATAGCTGTAAAAAACATAGAAAAATATCGTTCCATTGAAGTGGACACGGCCAAGCTTACTGAGGACCCATGGGAAGTTATTCGAGACCCTGAAATTGATGTAATTATCGAAGTCATGGGCGGGGTTGATCAGACGAAGGAGTACATTCTTGAAGCGTTGGAGCGGGGTAAACACATCGTAACAGCTAACAAGGACTTAATGGCTTTGCACGGTTCTGAAGTATTGGCAAAGGCGCAGGAAAAGCAATGTGATATTTTTTATGAAGCTAGTGTAGCAGGCGGTATCCCGATTATTCGTACACTCATTGAAGGTTTCTCCTCCGACCGTATTACCCGCATTATGGGGATTGTGAACGGTACGACCAACTTTATTTTAACAAAAATGAGTCAGGAAGGGGCCTCGTACGAGGAAGTTCTCAAGGAAGCGCAGGAGCTTGGGTATGCTGAATCCGATCCGACCTCAGACGTGGAAGGACTGGATGCAGCTCGTAAAATGGCAATTCTCGGCACGCTCGGTTTCCGCTCTAATGTAGAGCTCAAGGATGTAAGTGTCAGCGGCATTTCAAAGGTAACCAGTGAAGATATTGCTTTTGCTAAAAAACTAGGATATGAAATGAAATTGCTCGGCATTGCAGAGCGTCAGGGTGATGAATTTACGATTAACGTTCAGCCGACCATGGTACGCAAGCAGCATCCATTGGCTTCGGTGAACGGGGTATTCAACGCGGTGTATGTGCATGGTGAAGCAGTGGGTGAAACCATGTTTTATGGTGCGGGTGCAGGTGAAATGCCGACGGCAACATCGGTTGTAGCTGATTTAGTAGCTGTAGTGAAAAATCTCAAACTTGGTGTCAATGGACTTAAAGCCATCGTTCCTTACAACCCTAAAAAAATTAGTAACGACGAAGATGTGTATTTCAAAAACTTCGTGCTTCTGCATGTGGATGATAAAGCAGGGGTGTTGGCACGGATTACGCAAGTATTTGCTGAATTTAATGTCAGTCTGGCATCTGTTGTGCAGCAACCGAATGAGGTTAACCCCGATGCTGAAATTATTATCGTGACTCATTTAGCCAGTAAAGCGAGTATGAAAAAGGTTTTGGAGCATTTTGAAACTTTAGACGTCATTCGTCGCATCAAGAGCGTATATCGAGTAGAGGGATAGTCAATAAAAGCAGGAGGAATTGTCTGTATGACCGTTTTAAAAACAGCAAGAGTGCGTGTGCCTGCGAGTACGGCCAACTTGGGTCCCGGCTTTGATACATTGGGCATGGCATTGTCCTTATATGCATGGATTGAAATGAAGGAGGCCGAACAGACGGCTTTTCATTTATACGGAGATGAAATGAATGGTGTTCCCCAAGATAAAACTAATCTGATTTTCAAGGTAGCACAAATGGTTTTTCGGGAAGCAGGTGTATCTGTTCCTGAGCTCGATATTTCGATGTACTCGGATATTCCGCTTACCCGCGGTTTGGGTAGCAGCGCTTCTGCTATTGTGGGCGCCTTGGTCGCTGCCAATACGTTGATTGGCTCGCCTCTGCCGGATTCCAAACTGTTCGATATGGCAAGCGCCATTGAAAAACATCCGGATAATGTTGGAGCTTCCCTATTTGGTGGTATTATTACAGCGATGTGGGATGGCGAGCATGCTAGGCATTTACGACTTGAACCGGATGCTAATCTGGAGGTTATGGTAGTTATTCCAGATTTTCAGCTATCCACGTCGAAAGCCAGAGAGGTTCTACCCGCGCATGTATCATTGAAGGATGCCGTATATAATATAAGTCATGCTTCCATGCTAGTAGCAGCATTGGCGTCGGGAAGAACCGATTTAATTGCCGAAGCGATGCGTGATCAGCTTCATCAGCCTTACCGTGCGGCGCTTGTGCCGGGTATGACAGAGATCCTGCAGGATGCGCACCATTATGGTGCCTTGGGTGTGGCTCTCAGTGGGGCTGGACCGACGCTGCTGGCATTGACGGATCAACGGGTGAATCGGAAAGCGGAGCTGGAGCAGTATTTAACGGATACCATGAACAAAGAGGGGATCACTGCTTCTGTTTTAAAATTGCGCCCTGAGAGTGAAGGAGTTAAAGTATATACAGAAGGGAATACACTCCCTTTTATGGATATGATTAAAGGGGAACTTACGATATGAAACGAATTGCACTTCTTCCTGAGGGGACCGTTTCTCATGAAGCGATTAAGTATTTGTTAGGAGATACGCCCCATGAATTACTGTTTTACAAGCATATTGCGGACGTATTTCAGGCAGTAGACAAGGGACAGGCAGACTATAGTGTAATTCCCATTGAAAATACGATTGATGGCTCTGTAAGTTTGCATATGGACTGGCTTGTACATGAAGTAGACATTCAAATGCAGGCGGAATGGGTATATCCTTCAATTCAAAATCTTATTGGACATCGTAGTGAGTTTACGAAGGATTTGGACAAGCTGGATTTGAGCAAAGTGGTCAAAATTATGTCTCATCCTGTAGCGCTTCCCCAGTGTAAAGAATTCATACAGGCTTCCGCTCCTCAGGCCGAGCTGGAGGGTGCAGGAAGTACGGCAGAAGCCGTCGAAATTGTTAAACATAACCCCGGTAAAGGCTGGACCGCTCTCGGAACCAAGCTCGCGGCTGCCAAACACGGATTGGATATTTTGGCCAGCAAAGTAACGGATCACGATAACAACTTTACCCGCTTTGTCTTGATCGGTCATCAACCTATAAGTCTCCCGGGTACGCCTGAAGGTCAACGAACCAGTATTTTGGTCACGCCGCCGCAGGATTTCCCGGGAGCGCTGCACCAGGTTTTATCCGCATTTGCATGGCGCAGGTTAAATCTGTCCCGTATTGAATCGCGTCCGACCAAAAAGCAATTGGGGAATTATTATTTTT
The DNA here is from genome assembly GCF_038003485.1 of Paenibacillus sp. FSL H7-0703. NCBI lineage: Bacteria > Bacillati > Bacillota > Bacilli > Caryophanales > Paenibacillaceae > Paenibacillus > Paenibacillus sp. FSL H7-0703. Next base: position 4,708,740 of record NZ_JBBOPF010000001.1, read on the forward strand.
ACATTGAAGTTTTGGAATCTCTGCATTCCGTTCTGCTTCCGGCAGCCTTTGCAGAGATCGAGGCTTTGGGGTGCCATGTACGTGTTCTTGGCTCTTATCCAAGCTACAAGTATGTTGATGCAGCGATCGAACCTATTTTAAAGGAACATTAATCGGAGGTGTGGTTTTAATGGCAGAACAATGGATCTATCTGGATGGGCAGCATGTGACTAAGGAAAACGCAAAGGTTTCCGTATATGATCATGGATTCTTGTACGGAGACGGTATATTTGAGGGCATTCGTATCTATAACGGGAATATTTTTAAATGTAAGGAGCACTTGGAGCGTCTGTATGATTCTGCGAAATCCATTCAGTTAAACATTCCTTTGTCTCCTGATGAAATATTGGAAGCAATGGCTGAAACGATTCGTCTTAACGAAATGCGTAACGGATATATCCGTCTGATTGTATCCCGAGGTGCAGGAAATCTAGGTTTAGATCCTCTTCGTTGTGCGAAGGCGAGTGTCATCATTATCGTGGAGCAGCTCGCCATTTACCCGGAAGAAGCTTACTTGACTGGCCTGAAGACAATTTCTGTCTCTCAGCGTCGCAACATCCCAGACGCTTTGAATCCGAAGATTAAATCATTGAACTATCTCAACAATATCCTCGTGAAGATCCAGTCTAACTATGCTGGTGTAGGTGAGGCTATTATGCTCAATTCCCAAGGGTATGTGACGGAAGGCTCTGCGGACAACATTTTCATTGTCAAAAACGGAGTGTTATATACACCTCCTTGCTATTTAGGGGCGCTTGAAGGGATTACTCGTAATGCTATTATCGATTTGTGTGCTAAGCTTGGATACCCTCTTAAGGAACAACCTTTTACACTGCATGATGTATATGTTGCGGACGAGGTGTTTTTTACAGGAACTGCGGCAGAAGTTATTGCAGCTTATGAAGTGGATGGTCGTACGATCGGCTCCGGCGTTGCTGGCCCAGTGACTTTGGAGCTCCTGGCTGAGTTCCGTAAGATTGTGGATCAGGATGGCTACAAAGTGTGGCAGGACTAAAATAAAACCGAATCCTTTTAACTGAATGCTCGCGAGAGTATTCGGTTGAGAGGATTTTTTTGTTTGTATGGGGTCATTCGCCCGGGAGGTGCATAGGATGTAATAACAGAAGCCGGGCGTTTATCCCGCCCGAACGAAAGTCTAGGAGGTTTGTGACCTGTGAAAATACACATCGTCAAAAAAGGTGACACTCTGTACTTGCTGGCACAGAAGTATAATGTGACGCTGGAGAAAGTTATTGCCGCCAATCCCCAATTGGCAGACCCTAATCAGTTGAGTATCGGCGAGAAAATTAAAATTCCAACAGACCCTGTTACGATGGAAACACAGCCGTCAACGGTATATCAACACAAGGTTAAGCAAGGAGATTCATTGTGGAAGTTGTCCAAGGCGTGGAATGTACCGCTTAAGCTAATTATTGATGCCAATTCCCAGCTTAAAAACCCGAACGCACTTCTGGTTGGAGAAACAGTTAATATTCCACACTACAAAGAAGAGGCGTCTGATTTTACTGAGAATAAAAAAAATACCGCAGTCAAAGAAGAGATGACACAGCCTAAACCTGAATCCCCAACCAAGCAAGAACTTACCCAGCCCAAGGAGGAGTTGACGCAGCCTAAGCAGGAGAATATGCCTAGCCCCAAAGAAGAGATGACACAGCCGAAAGAAACAGTGAATCCTCCTAAGCTTCCTGAATTAAAACTGCCTGAAGTTCCTATGGCACCCGTAAATCCTGCTCCACCTCAAATGCAGCCCATAGTTACTCCACCTGCTCCACCTCAAATGCAACCTATAGTTACCCAACCCATCGCATCTAAGCCACAGCTTCCTACAACTATTGTGAAGCAACCTGTAGCTGAAAAATTTTGCGGCTGCACAAAATCGGAGCCGATGGTAAATTCCGAGTGGTCGATACAACAGCCGACATTTGATTATAGCCCACAAATAAATGCAATGCCGAACTCGTGGTATCCGGGGATTGAGTCTCCTCAAACTTGGGGGAATGCGCCTATAAATACCTCCTTAGCAGAACACGCCTCTCCTACTGTAGTTTCTGATCAGGGCTATCATCATGATTGTGAGCATCCATGGTGCTGGGGGCCTGTGCAGACACCACCTATAAATGCCCATCCAACACCTTATCCTGCCTATTCAGATTGCTGCGCCCCTGGATATTATCCGAGTCATGAGGCGTCTGAAAATGCATCCTACCCTGTCTATCCTCCATTTATCCATCAAGGGCATCCACAGCAGTATCCAGAGAGTACAGTCCAGGGCAGTCAATGGAGCCAGGCATGGGGAGGACCTCCATATGGTTCGCCTGCGGGTGGGCACGTGTCCGACTATAGCCAACTACAAGGACAACAATCTGCGAATTCCCCTTATCATCCGTTTGCGCATGGGAATGCACCTATGTATCCATTAGAGGGATATACAACACCCTATATGTTTATGCCAGACTGTGGATGCCGGGAAGAGAACGTCCAGTCGGCACCAGCAATTCCAGGAACGCAGGAGATTGGTAACAATCTGACTATTGCATCCCAAAATGAAGTTGGTTCTTCTTCTAAACCAAAGGATCGTAGCGTACGTAAAGGTAAATCAAAAGACAGCTCTGGCAGTACATCCAAAGAAGAGACATCCAAAGCCAAGGTTTCCAGTAAAAATGCTACTAATAAAAAGCAAAAATCCCGCTCCTCATCCTATAATGCACGTTCGCGTAAAAATCCGTGGATTAAGGACTGACGTGGCTATATGTAAAAGGAGAGGAACCTCCTGGTAGTGCCCGGCTTTATTATTCATTAAGAGGAAGAAATGAATGTTAAAGAGACTGTTATTCTGCTTGTGGGAATAATGGTCTCTTTATTTAAATGCAGTGATTTTAAAGATGAGAAAAAAACTAAAAAAAGGTGTTGCTTTTTAGCGTGATTTTGTGGTATATTCTTATAGCTGTCTTTTGCAAGATAGTTAGCAACACGAAAACAAAGCAGAATTGATTAAAAAATTCTTTTGAAAAAAAGTGTTGCAAAGACGTAGAAAACATGATATATTATTTAAGTCGCCGCTGAGATACGGTGGTGAAACAAAGCAAGGCATTATGTAGGTTTGATCTTTGAAAACTGAACAACGAGTGAGTAAAACGATTTTGTTCGCAAAATCAAACAAGAGATATTTTTATCTCGTCAGTTTCAACATGAGCTTATCGCTCTTTCTATAAACCAACTTCGGTTGGTCTTTAATGGAGAGTTTGATCCTGGCTCAGGACGAACGCTGGCGGCGTGCCTAATACATGCAAGTCGAGCGGGGTTATGTAGAAGCTTGCTTCTACATAACCTAGCGGCGGACGGGTGAGTAACACGTAGGCAACCTGCCCACAAGACAGGGATAACTACCGGAAACGGTAGCTAATACCCGATACATCCTTTTCCTGCATGGGAGAAGGAGGAAAGACGGAGCAATCTGTCACTTGTGGATGGGCCTGCGGCGCATTAGCTAGTTGGTGGGGTAAAGGCCTACCAAGGCGACGATGCGTAGCCGACCTGAGAGGGTGATCGGCCACACTGGGACTGAGACACGGCCCAGACTCCTACGGGAGGCAGCAGTAGGGAATCTTCCGCAATGGGCGAAAGCCTGACGGAGCAACGCCGCGTGAGTGATGAAGGTTTTCGGATCGTAAAGCTCTGTTGCCAGGGAAGAACGTCTTGTAGAGTAACTGCTACAAGAGTGACGGTACCTGAGAAGAAAGCCCCGGCTAACTACGTGCCAGCAGCCGCGGTAATACGTAGGGGGCAAGCGTTGTCCGGAATTATTGGGCGTAAAGCGCGCGCAGGCGGCTCTTTAAGTCTGGTGTTTAATCCCGAGGCTCAACTTCGGGTCGCACTGGAAACTGGGGAGCTTGAGTGCAGAAGAGGAGAGTGGAATTCCACGTGTAGCGGTGAAATGCGTAGAGATGTGGAGGAACACCAGTGGCGAAGGCGACTCTCTGGGCTGTAACTGACGCTGAGGCGCGAAAGCGTGGGGAGCAAACAGGATTAGATACCCTGGTAGTCCACGCCGTAAACGATGAATGCTAGGTGTTAGGGGTTTCGATACCCTTGGTGCCGAAGTTAACACATTAAGCATTCCGCCTGGGGAGTACGGTCGCAAGACTGAAACTCAAAGGAATTGACGGGGACCCGCACAAGCAGTGGAGTATGTGGTTTAATTCGAAGCAACGCGAAGAACCTTACCAGGTCTTGACATCCCTCTGACCGGTCTAGAGATAGACCTTTCCTTCGGGACAGAGGAGACAGGTGGTGCATGGTTGTCGTCAGCTCGTGTCGTGAGATGTTGGGTTAAGTCCCGCAACGAGCGCAACCCTTATGCTTAGTTGCCAGCAGGTCAAGCTGGGCACTCTAAGCAGACTGCCGGTGACAAACCGGAGGAAGGTGGGGATGACGTCAAATCATCATGCCCCTTATGACCTGGGCTACACACGTACTACAATGGCCGGTACAACGGGAAGCGAAATCGCGAGGTGGAGCCAATCCTAGAAAAGCCGGTCTCAGTTCGGATTGTAGGCTGCAACTCGCCTACATGAAGTCGGAATTGCTAGTAATCGCGGATCAGCATGCCGCGGTGAATACGTTCCCGGGTCTTGTACACACCGCCCGTCACACCACGAGAGTTTACAACACCCGAAGTCGGTGGGGTAACCCGCAAGGGAGCCAGCCGCCGAAGGTGGGGTAGATGATTGGGGTGAAGTCGTAACAAGGTAGCCGTATCGGAAGGTGCGGCTGGATCACCTCCTTTCTATGGAGAATCGTTTCCTGCAATGGAAACATTCAAATATGAAGCGTATGCTTCAAAAACTACTCACTCGTTGCTCAGTTTTGAGAGCTCAAACTCTCAAAAAGGCTGGTTGTTTACAGCTTTGCACCTTGAAAACTGGATACCGAAACAAAATTGCGTTTTAGAATATTCCTTTAAGCTGATCTTGTGTAAACAAGTGAAATAAAGGTAGCGGGTAAGGAAAGATCTTTTGCCTTTGGCAAAAATCATTCTTTATCGAACATCGACATTTTCTTTCTTTAAAAGAAAAGTCTAGGTTAAGCTACAAAGAGCACACGGAGGATGCCTAGGCGCCAGGAGCCGACGAAGGACGTGGCGAACAACGATAAAGCCTCGGGGAGCTGTAAGCAAGCTTTGATCCGGGGATGTCCGAATGGGGAAACCCGGCTGTCTTCATCGACAGTCACTTTCTGCTGAATACATAGGCAGAATAGAGGCAGACCAGGGGAACTGAAACATCTAAGTACCCTGAGGAAGAGAAAACAATAGTGATTCCGTCAGTAGCGGCGAGCGAACGCGGATTAGCCCAAACCAAGGAGCTTGCTCCTTGGGGTTGTGGGACGTCTCACATGGAGTTACAAAGGAACCGGTTAGATGAAGAGGTCTGGAAAGGCCCGCCAGAGAAGGTAAAAGCCCTGTAATTCAAAACTTGTTCCCTCCGAGACGGATCCCGAGTAGTGCGGGGCACGTGAAACCCCGTATGAATCCGGCAGGACCATCTGCCAAGGCTAAATACTCCCTGGCGACCGATAGTGAAGCAGTACCGTGAGGGAAAGGTGAAAAGCACCCCGGAAGGGGAGTGAAATAGATCCTGAAACCGTGTGCTTACAAGAAGTCAGAGCCCGATCTATGGGTGATGGCGTGCCTTTTGTAGAATGAACCGGCGAGTTACGTTCCCGTGCAAGGTTAAGGTGAAGAGCTGAAGCCGCAGCGAAAGCGAGTCTGAATAGGGCGAATGAGTACGTGGACGTAGACCCGAAACCGGGTGATCTACCCCTGTCCAGGGTGAAGGTGCGGTAACACGCACTGGAGGCCCGAACCCACGCATGTTGAAAAATGCGGGGATGAGGTGGGGGTAGCGGAGAAATTCCAATCGAACCCGGAGATAGCTGGTTCTCCCCGAAATAGCTTTAGGGCTAGCCTCGGAAAAAAGAATCGTGGAGGTAGAGCACTGATTGGGTGCGGGGCCCGCAAGGGTTACCAAGCTCAGTCAAACTCCGAATGCCATAGATTTAGTTCCGGGAGTCAGACAGTGAGTGCTAAGATCCATTGTCGAAAGGGAAACAGCCCAGACCATCAGCTAAGGTCCCCAAGTGTGTGTTAAGTGGGAAAGGATGTGGAGTTGCACAGACAACCAGGATGTTGGCTTAGAAGCAGCCACCATTGAAAGAGTGCGTAATAGCTCACTGGTCGAGTGACTCTGCGCCGAAAATGTAACGGGGCTAAACACACCACCGAAGCTATGGCTTGATGCTTGCATCAGGGGTAGGGGAGCGTTGAATGCGGGTTGAAGGTGTACCGTAAGGAGCGCTGGACTGCATTCAAGTGAGAATGCCGGTATGAGTAACGAAAAGATCTGTGAGAATCAGATCCGCCGAAAGCCTAAGGGTTCCTGAGGAAGGTTCGTCCGCTCAGGGTAAGTCGGGACCTAAGGCGAGGCCGATAGGCGTAGTCGAAGGACAACAGGTCGAAATTCCTGTACCACCGTAATCCGTTATGAGCAATGGGGTGACGCAGTAGGGTAGTGACGCGGACTGATGGATGTCCGTCTAAGCAGTGAGGCTGATGTGTAGGCAAATCCGCACATCGTTAAGGCTGGGCTGTGATGGGGAGCGAAAATTGTAGTAGCGAAGGTCATGATCTCAGACTGCCAAGAAAAGCCTCTAGCCAGGAGAAGGTGCCCGTACCGCAAACCGACACAGGTAGGCGAGAAGAGAATTCTAAGGCGCGCGGAAGAACTCTCGTTAAGGAACTCGGCAAAATGACCCCGTAACTTCGGGAGAAGGGGTGCCTCGGTAGGGTGAATAGCCCGAGGGGGCCGCAGTGAAAAGGCCCAAGCGACTGTTTAGCAAAAACACAGGTCTGTGCGAAGCCGCAAGGCGAAGTATACGGGCTGACGCCTGCCCGGTGCTGGAAGGTTAAGGGGAGTGGTAAGCCCTTCGGGGCGAAGCTATGAACCGAAGCCCCAGTAAACGGCGGCCGTAACTATAACGGTCCTAAGGTAGCGAAATTCCTTGTCAGGTAAATTCTGACCCGCACGAATGGCGTAACGACTTGGGCGCTGTCTCAACGAGAGATCCGGTGAAATTTTAATACCTGTGAAGATGCAGGTTACCCGCGACAAGACGGAAAGACCCCATGGAGCTTTACTGCAGCTTGATATTGAATTTGGGTACGATCTGTACAGGATAGGTGGGAGCCGTAGAATCTTGAGCGCCAGCTTGAGAGGAGGCATCCTTGGGATACCACCCTGATCGTATCTAGGTTCTAACTTGGTACCGTGACCCGGTGCGAGGACAGTGTCAGGTGGGCAGTTTGACTGGGGCGGTCGCCTCCTAAAGAGTAACGGAGGCGCCCCAAGGTTCCCTCAGAATGGTTGGAAATCATTCGAAGAGTGCAAAGGCAGAAGGGAGCTTGACTGCGAGACCTACAAGTCGAGCAGGGACGAAAGTCGGGCTTAGTGATCCGGTGGTACCGCATGGAAGGGCCATCGCTCAACGGATAAAAGCTACCCTGGGGATAACAGGCTTATCTCCCCCAAGAGTCCACATCGACGGGGAGGTTTGGCACCTCGATGTCGGCTCATCGCATCCTGGGGCTGAAGTAGGTCCCAAGGGTTGGGCTGTTCGCCCATTAAAGCGGTACGCGAGCTGGGTTCAGAACGTCGTGAGACAGTTCGGTCCCTATCTGTCGTGGGCGTAGGAAATTTGAGAGGAGCTGTCCTTAGTACGAGAGGACCGGGATGGACGTACCGCTGGTGTACCAGTTGTTCCGCCAGGAGCACCGCTGGGTAGCTATGTACGGAAGGGATAAGCGCTGAAAGCATCTAAGCGTGAAGCCCCCCTCAAGATGAGATTTCCCAGTATGTAAGACCCCTTGAAGACGACGAGGTAGATAGGTTGGGGGTGGAAGTGCAGTAATGCATGGAGCTGACCAATACTAATCGGTCGAGGGCTTATCCTAAGAATAAAACGCAAATGAGTTTCGGATCCAGTTTTCAGGGTGTAACCTTGAAGGTATGTAGAAATACATACAACAAGCGCATGGCTATTCATTCACACGATAAGTGATGAACTGAATAACCGTACGGTAGAATTTACGATGTAAATTCATGTTTGGTGGCGATAGCGGAGGGGTTCCACACGTACCCATCCCGAACACGACCGTTAAGCCCTCCAGCGCCGATGGTACTTGGACCGCAGGGTCCTGGGAGAGTAGGACGTCGCCAAGCAGAGCTTTATGATTAATATTCCCTGATAGCTCAGTTGGTAGAGCACTCGACTGTTAATCGAGTTGTCACAGGTTCGAGTCCTGTTCGGGGAGCCATATGGAGAGGTGTCCGAGTTGGCCGAAGGAGCACGATTGGAAATCGTGTAGGCGCCAAAAGCGTCTCGAGGGTTCGAATCCCTCTCTCTCCGCCATAATTATTTTATTGTATGGCCCGTTGGTCAAGGGGTTAAGACACCTCCCTTTCACGGAGGTAACAGGGGTTCGAATCCCCTACGGGTCATAAGTAGTATGGAGGCTTAGCTCAGCTGGGAGAGCATCTGCCTTACAAGCAGAGGGTCGGGGGTTCGAGCCCCTCAGCCTCCACCATTTATTTAAAAAGCAGTACCTAATATTATCGCGGGGTGGAGCAGTTCGGTAGCTCGTCGGGCTCATAACCCGAAGGTCGCAGGTTCAAATCCTGCCCCCGCAACCAATTAACTTTTGAATGTAAACTGCTATGGAACTGTGGTGTAGAGGCCTAACATGCCTGCCTGTCACGCAGGAGATCGCGGGTTCGAATCCCGTCAGTTCCGCCATTTTTACAAAGTTATATTACCCTGTTGGGAGCCATTAGCTCAGTTGGTAGAGCACCTGACTTTTAATCAGGGTGTCGAAGGTTCGAGTCCTTCATGGCTCACCATTCATGAACTTATATGTCATGGATATAATGATATTGCGGACGTGGCTCAGCGGTAGAGCATCGCCTTGCCAAGGCGAGGGTCGCGGGTTCGATTCCCGTCGTCCGCTCCATATTTGCGCCCTTAGCTCAGCTGGATAGAGCGTTTGACTACGAATCAAAAGGCCGGGAGTTCGAATCTCTCAGGGCGCGCCATTAACTTCATAAGCCGGTGTGGCGGAATTGGCAGACGCGCGCGACTCAAAATCGTGAGGGAAACCGTGGAGGTTCGAGTCCTCTCACCGGCATCTATTTCGGGATGTAGCTCAGCTTGGTAGAGCACCTGGTTTGGGACCAGGGGGTCGCATGTTCAAATCGTGTCATCCCGATTCAAAAGGAAAGTCGTTGGAAGCAGCGGCTTTTTTTTATATTCATATCTTTTTGTATAAATCAGTAATCCTCAGGTCACACTAACACAAAAAGTGGGACGGAAGGGATTACTGTGAAGCGATTAAGTTGGAAAAAACAGATGAAACGGCGCTGGAAACAGTGGAGAAGAACAGTGTGGGCTTGTAGCATTTTTGGTGCGGCTTGTTTGCTGGCAGGGTTGGGTATTCTGTTTTCGAATTATTTGCAGGCTATGTTGTCACAGCCACTCGCTACTACCGTCATGGCAGAGGAGAGCATGGAGGAGGCTCCACATCTGAGTCCAACTGAAGATCACTCCTCACAGATGCAACTATTGCAAAGTATTCGTGCTTCCGGTATAAGCAGGAAGACCCGTCTGTTAACCACCTACGTGTGTGGTACGGAAACACTTTCCTTGGGAACGCTAAGTTCACAGCAGCTAGAGACCTTACTGAAGCAACATCCCGATTGGAAGGGACGACTTAATACCAAAGGAGAGGTGTGGCTGGAGCGCAGGGTGGAAGACTTGTCAGAGTCATGCAAAGAGCATGGATACATGGGGTTAAGCACTGACGGGCAGCTTACATTGTATGAAGGGCTACCTAAAAAGGAAAAAGTTATCCGCACTTTTTTTCAATTGGATGTGGGTTCCATGGAGACGGCCTTACCAGAAGGGGTATATAAACAACTTCAGCAGGGAATACGTGTACAGGATATAAATGAGTATAACAGTGTAATCTCCACTTTTAGTGACTTTGCCCTGGAGCGAACACAAAGGGTATTAAAGCAGCACTATTGATTACAACTACGAGACGTTAGGCATTGCCCATGTGGTGAGGCTTGAAGCGTCTCTTTTTATGTTTTTACTCACGTTTAAATTTTTTCCTCTATTAGATACAAAGTTTTGTTATAATGAAAAGAACGACACATATGTTCGCTTTATATGGTATTTGACCATGATTATATTCAGGATAACGCTGGCTTTTGGTTGGGTACGCCATGTTTGAGCGATAGGGGAGAGATTTTTTTGCGTTTTTTAGGAATTGATCCGGGTATTGCCATTGTGGGCTTCGGGTTTGTAGACAAGATTGGCAGTAAAGTAGTTCCTGTGCAGTATGGCTGTATCCAGACGGAGGCTCATACACCGGAAGAAGAAAGGCTGCTTCATGTGTACGAAGGCATGTTGCAATTAATAGATAAATATAAGCCTGATGCGGTAGCACTGGAAAAGCTCTTTTTTAATCGCAACGTTACAACCGCTATGTCTGTAAGTCAGGCACGTGGGGTGCTGGTATTAGCTGCAAAACAACGTAATTTGCCTATAGGTGAATACACGCCGATGCAGGTAAAGCAGGCTATTGTAGGGTATGGTAAGGCTGAGAAGAAGCAGGTACAAGAAATGGTTAGAATGTTCCTAAAGCTTCAAGTTGTGCCCAAACCGGACGATGTAGCGGATGCTTTGGCGGTGGCTATTTGTCATGCGCACTCCTATGGACTAAATTCAAAATTAAATGAGGTATTGCGAAAATGATAGATTTCTTGCGTGGTTCTGTGGCCCATTTGGAAAATGAATATGTCGTTTTAGATGTGCAGGGTGTAGGGTACCGGGTATTTTGTCCGAATCCTTACGCGTTCGCCAAAACTGAAGGTCCAGTGGTTATTTACATTCATCATCATGTAAGGGAAGATGCTATTTTACTGTTCGGTTTTGCGACCCGTGAGGAGCAGCAGCTTTTCCGGAAACTGATTGATGTATCTGGTATTGGACCGCGTGTTGCGCTTGGTATTTTAGGAGGCGGTACGCCTGCTCATGTGGTAACGGCGATTTATCAGGAGAATATCACATTTCTCACCAAGTTACCGGGGATCGGTAAAAAGACGGCACAACGTATGATTCTGGATTTGAAAGACAAGCTGGACGGTATTGGCTCGTTGGGGATGGCAACCGGATTGTTTGCTGAGCCTGTTGTAGAAGAAGGCGAAGGTTCATATTGGGGCGAGGCCCGTGAGGCGCTCAAGGCGCTGGGTTACACTGATGCTGAGTTGGATAAGGTATGGAGCAGAATGAAAAAAGATGCGAAACCTGATGAATCTGCCGATATTTTGATGAAGCGGGCTTTGCAACTGTTGTTTGCCGGATAGGACGATGATGTCCGTTAACAAATGTCTGGTGAAAAGAGGAGCGATGGAATATGGATGACCGGATTATTTCCGCCAATTTGATGATGGAAGACCAGACGGCGGAGCTGAGCCTTCGCCCCCGTTATCTAAATGAATATATCGGGCAAAATCAGGTTAAGGAAAATCTGAAAGTATATATTGAAGCGGCCAAAATGCGTAAAGAAGCGTTGGACCATGTACTGTTGTACGGACCGCCTGGGTTGGGTAAAACAACTCTTGCTAATATTATCGCTAATGAGCTGGGGGTTAATCTGCGTACGACTTCAGGTCCTGCAATTGAAAGGCCGGGAGATTTGGCAGCATTGCTGACCAATCTTCAAGAGGGTGATGTTTTGTTCATTGATGAGATTCATCGCCTTCATCGTACGGTGGAAGAAGTCATGTATCCGGCGATGGAGGATTTTGCGCTGGACATTATGATTGGTAAAGGCCCGAGTGCACGTTCGGTCCGTCTGGATTTGCCACCCTTTACCCTTATAGGGGCCACTACGCGCGCTGGGCTGCTCTCTGCGCCATTGCGTGACCGGTTTGGTGTTATTAGTCGATTAGAGTTTTATACGACAGACGAGCTGGCTTACATCGTGTCCAGGAATGCGGATATTATGGAGATTGAGATTGTTGGGGATGCGGCGGAGGAAATCGCATTGCGTTCACGGGGGACCCCGCGTATTGCTAACCGACTGTTAAAAAGGGTGCGTGATTTTGCCCAGGTTGCCGGAGACGGTATTATTCATTCTGAGTTGGCTGCAGAGGCGCTAAAGAGACTTCAAATAGATCCACTCGGACTGGATGAAATTGATCATAAAATGCTTAAGGCCATGATTCATTCATTCCGGGGCGGGCCTGTAGGATTGGACACCATTGCTGCAACCATTGGTGAGGAGAGCCAGACAATTGAGGATGTGTACGAGCCCTATTTGTTACAAATTGGCCTTTTACAAAGAACACCTCGGGGACGAACAGTGACTCCGGCGGCATATGGCCACCTTGGAATCCCAATGCCAACGGATCCACGGTGATTAGGAAACATGATGCACTTTTCAAAAAATCATTGCATGATTACACGCAAGTATGGTGAATACGATATCGGCTGACGGATGATTGAGGGAAGTGAGAGTGTAAGTAAGATTCGAGCGGGTTCATATTTTGGTTTATTCCGCCGATGTATTTAAAGGGATAGACAAGGGTCGAGATCCCGATAAATTACGCAATATAAGTGCTAGACAGCTAGATTGGGGGAGCCAGAAATGAGTGGAGAAGCATTTAACCGAAAAAGTAATTTCGGTGCATGGATGGGCCGGGCCAAACGAGCAGCAGCGATTATGGTATTAGCCACAGTGTGCATACCTTGGTCTTCGGGCGTTCACGCTGCTGCCGCCCAAGAGGATATTCGTGTAGTGATTTTTGCGGATCTAGGTAGCAAATATAAAGCGACAGTCCCCGCTGTAACCTTGAAATCATCAGGAGGTCTGAGTGTTGGACAGAACAGTGGGGGCAGTTTTCAAACTTGGATGGGACTGCCAGACAGTACGGCTCGTTTTAGTGTAGACAGCTATCGGGTGAAGGTACTTGAAGGAAATGAAGCAGCGGCGATAAAAGCGGCTCAAGCCCTGCAAAAGACTAATGATAAACCTACGGTTTTTATCGGTTCAAAAAACGGTAGCTCTGTCTATCAAGTGTACGCGGGAATATATGCTAGTGAACAGTCTGCGCAGGCTGCTGTACAGCGGATTTCCTCCGCAACCGGAGCGCAGGCCGAGGTTAAGGGAAACAAGCATTGGTCCACAGGTAGCTACGGAAGCGAGCAGGAAGCTAATCTCGTTCGAACGACAATTGCTGCGGCAGGCTTTGATGCTTTTACTGTAATTCAATCAAGAGGCCAGTATGCTGTATGGGTTGGAGAAGAAAGTAATGACAGCAAGCTGTCGGCTTTGAAAACAGAGCTGGAGAGCAAGCAGCCGAGACTCACGTTGTCTAAAGTTAATACTACTCAAACCGGCCTCATTATAAGACAGGAAGCAGGAGTCACGACTGGCTCGCAGGTGATGTCTCATTACATGCTAAGTGGTTCTGATAATAGCAAGGTAATTGTCAACGGCGGTAATGATGGAATACAAGTGATGGAAAGATCACAGCGTACATATCGCGGCGAGATGGAGATTGGCATGACGTCAGGCCAGCTGGCGCTTGTGAATGAAGTTCCTTTGGAGCAGTATTTGTATTCCGTGGTAGGAGCAGAGGTCTATTCCTCATGGCCAGATGAAGCGCTCAAGGCTCAAGCGGTAGCGGCTCGCAGCTACGCGCTTGCCCAAGGCAATCGGTTTCAGATCGGCAATGTAGTAGATGGCACGTTAAGCCAGGCTTACAACGGTAAGAGCTCGGAACATGCAAATGTCAATGAGGCTGTAGATGCAACAGCTGGTGAAGTCATTAAAAGTGGCGGCAAAGTGATCGAAGCTGTATTTTCATCTAATGCGGGCGGTGTGACAGCAGATGCTTCCGAGGTGTGGAACAGTGGTGGCGAAGCCTTTGCCAGCGTAGACAGCTCGGGAGATACTTCGGCGCAAAAAGGAGCACAGGAGTGGTATCATGTACTTCTCTCCAGTGGCAAGACAGGGTATATTCGTGAGGATAATGCTAAGGAACTGGAGGGTGTCACAGAAGCGGGGTTAGACAAAATCACCGTCACTGCGGAAAATACAAATGTGCGTCCTATTCCCCAAATTCAATCGACGGTTACACCAATAGCTAAGGCGCAGCCGGGCGAAGAGATAATTGTATTAGAAAAGGTGCCTCAGTCCGGAGACTATGCATGGGTGCGGGGGCCCTTTACGTCAGCTCAGCTTGCTAGATCCCTGCAAGGGAAAGTAACGGGCACAGTGCCTTCCTCTATTAATCACCTCGATGTCACCAAACGTGGTCCATCAGGGCGAGTGTTGGAGGTTGAAGCGAACGGATCCCCTTTGAAAGTGAAATATCCGGATATGTTTCGCTCAGCAATGGGCGGACTCCCGAGCACACTGTTTGATATTGCGAGTACCGGAAGTTATACTGTATTAGGCGCTGATGGGGCTACTTCTCATGTAAGTGGTACACAAGGCACTCAAATCCTGTCCGCATCTGGCAGCAGTACTTCAAATGGTAACGGGGTGATCGTCATGAATGAAGATCGTCATGCACGAGTCATTGACAAAACACAAAGCTTTATTTTTACAGGTAAAGGGAATGGTCATGGTTTGGGCTTATCCCAATGGGGTGCCAACGGTTTGGCCGAGCAGGGGTATGATTACAAGAAAATTTTGCAACACTATTACAAAAATGTGGATATAGTTAAGGACTGACCAATATATGAATGTAAACGACTACGATTTTGAACTGCCTGAAACATTAATTGCACAGACACCTTTGCTTGATCGGAGCGCTTCCAGATTACTGACGTTAAACAAAAATAACGGTGAAGTGGGTCATCATACGTTTTCGGATATTGTGCAGTATCTCCACCCAGGGGATACGCTGGTATTAAACGATACGAGAGTGATTCCTGCACGCTTGTTTGGCATCAAGGAAGACACGGGAGCTAAGGCTGAGGTTTTGTTGCTTAAGCAACTGCAAGGGGACCGATGGGAAGCATTGGTGAAACCCGGTAAAAAGCTAAAAAAGGGTGCTGTTATTGTTTTCGGTGATGAGCTGAAAGCAGTAATTGAGGAAGAAGGAGATATGGGCGGAAGGGTGCTTTCATTTTCATATGACGGTATTTTTCAGGAGATCTTGGACCGTCTGGGGCAGATGCCGCTTCCGCCGTATATCAAGGAACAACTGGATGACCGCGAGCGTTATCAGACCGTTTATGCTCGACATGAAGGTTCGGCTGCGGCTCCAACGGCAGGGCTGCATTTTACAGAAGAATTGCTGGACCAGATTAAAAAGAAGGGCGTTACCGTTGCCTTTATCACACTTCATGTTGGCTTAGGGACGTTCAGACCGATGTCTGTGGATACGATTGAAGAGCATGTCATGCACGAAGAGTATTATTCATTATCACAGGAAACGGCAGATGTACTTAATGCAACCAAGGCGCGCGGTGGGAGAATCGTGGCAGTGGGAACAACCAGTTGTCGAACGCTGGAGACGGTGGGCAATACATTCGCAGATGGAGTGCTGCAGGCCAGCAGTGGCTGGACACAGATTTTTATTTATCCAGGCTACGAATTCCGTGTGGTGGATGCGATGATTACGAATTTCCATTTGCCTAAATCCACCTTGGTTATGCTGGTCAGCGCACTGGCGGGCAGGGAGAATATTATGCATGCTTACCAGGAGGCGATTGACCGACAATATCGGTTCTTCAGCTTCGGGGACGCAATGTTCATTTATTAATTAAGGATGGTAGAGAAAATATGGCACCAGCAATAAGATACGAACATATTAAAACCTGCAAGCAATCGGGAGCTCGTCTCGGGCGTGTACACACACCTCACGGAGTTATTGAGACACCAACCTTTATGCCGGTGGGAACTCAAGCGACTGTTAAAACGATGAGTCCTGAGGAACTGAAAGCGATGGATGCTCAAATTATTTTGAGTAACACGTACCATTTGTTTCTTCGTCCCGGCCACGATATTATTCGTGAAGCGGGTGGGCTGCACAAGTTTATGAATTGGGATCGCCCTATTTTAACAGACAGCGGCGGATTCCAGGTGTTTTCTTTAAGTGAAATGCGTAAAATTTCAGAGGAGGGTGTTCATTTTCGCTCTCATTTAAATGGAGATAAGAAGTTTCTTTCACCAGAAGTGGCGATGGAAATTCAAAACTCGCTTGGCTCAGATATTATGATGGCCTTCGATGAATGCCCGCCGTTTCCGGCTGAATATGAGTATGTGAAAAAGTCACTGGAACGCACCAGTCGTTGGGCTGAGCGTTGTCTAGAGGCACACGCGCGTCCTCATGATCAAGGTCTGTTTGCCATTGTTCAGGGAGGCATGCATGAAGATCTGCGCAAGCAAAGCGCTGCGGATTTGACTTCCATGGATTTCCCGGGGTATGCTATTGGTGGACTGAGCGTAGGTGAACCGAAACATTTGATGTATGAAGTGCTCGATTATACGGTTCCTCTGCTTCCCACCAACAAGCCACGTTATTTGATGGGCGTGGGTTCGCCTGATGCTTTGATTGAAGGCTCCATCCGTGGTGTGGATATGTTCGATTGTGTACTTCCAACCCGAATTGCTCGCAACGGGACAACGATGACCAGCCAAGGTCGTCTTGTCGTTCGCAATGCCCAATATGCAAGTGATTTTGGCCCGCTTGATCCCGCTTGTGATTGTTATACTTGTCGCAATTATTCACGTGCTTACTTGCGACATTTGATTAAAGCGGATGAAACCTTCGGGCTCCGACTGACAACGTATCATAACTTGCATTTCTTAATACAATTGATGCGTAATGTCAGACAAGCGATTATGGATGACAGGCTGCTTGATTTCCGAGATGAATTTTTTGAGCAGTACGGTCTTCATGATAATGATAAAGGCTTTTAAGTTTTAGGGAGAGTATACGAAAGGGGGATTTAACATGTTTCATTTTGCTACAGCCGCTGCTGCACCCGGTGGAACTGGCGGACTTTTCCAAATGATCTGGCCACTGGCTCTGATGTTTGTAATCTTCTATTTCTTGCTGATTCGCCCGAATCAGAAAAAACAAAAGCAGCGTCAAACGATGCTTCAAGCTTTGAAAAAGGGAGATAAAGTAATTACAATCGGAGGTCTTCACGGTACAATTATGGAGATTACGGATGATGTAGTAGTTTTGCGTGTGAATGATGTCACGAAGCTGACCTTTGACCGCAGTGCAATCAGCAACGCGATTGCAAAAGACACGGCATCTGAGGAAGTTGTTTCCAAATCGTAAAATGCTGGTGACCGTTATGCAAAAACCGAGCCTTTGAGGAGGCTCGGTTTTTTTGTGTTGTTTTATTACATGGATACAAACATTGTGATTACTTGTTGAGATTAATGCCAAACATCCCACCACCTGCGCCTATGACAAACGCGAAACCTAAGTGTAACAGGTCCTTGCCGTTCATGCCCGCATCCAATGCCAGAAAACCGACCAGAAGAACGATTAGTCCATACAGGATGCCTGTCATACCGCCTTGATACCAGCCTTTGTTTGTGGATCTTTTACCGGCGACGAAGCCGCCAGATAGCATGGCGAATGCATGGACGATGTACGTATACAATGATAAGTCCTGTTCCTGCATCTGTGTCAGCCACAAGAGTAATGAAAGAATCAATGCGCCAAGCAGCATCCATGCAAAAGCATAAAATAAACCGGATAAAATGGGATGGGCCAGACGAAACGAACACCAGCGGCGAATGAGCTCCATTGATAATTCCTCCTGTACCAAGGTTTGAACTATTATCATTCTATGGCCAAGCCTCCCGGCTTAGTACCAAGTCGCAAGCAGTCTTTCTCTTTATTTCAATAATTTAGCCTTTTGTTTTTTGTATGAGCCAAGTGAGGAACGGTCAGAATACGTGTACAATGAACGACTAATGTCTTATTGCAAGTACAGGAGAGGAGGCGAACATATTGAGTCACGATATTTTTGCTCATATTTTTCGGACGCTGCTCATGTATTTTATTGTATATCTGGTGATGCGCTTGATGGGTAAAAGGGAGATCGGCAAATTGTCTGTTTTCGATCTCGTCATATCCATTATGATTGCAGAAATTGCTGTATTTAGCCTGGAGGATATAAAACGTCCACTTTATGAAGGGTTGATTCCTTTAGGAGTGCTGTTAATTTTGCAAATCGGGATTTCATTTTTCAGTCTGAAAAGTCGGCGACTGCGCTTACTATTTGATGGTAGGCCCAGTGTATTGTACTCTAATGGACAATTAAACAAGGATGAAATGGTAAAACAACGTTACAATTTAGATGACTTACTGTTACAACTTCGCGAACAAAATATAGAAAGTCTGGACGAAGTTGAATATGTTATTTTGGAAACGACAGGTAAGCTAACGGTTATAGGTAAGGATGATAACGATGGAGTGGAACACGAAAAAATGAAGCAAGAATTAAACGGAACAGATTTGACAAACAAAGAGCAACAGGTGAATAAAGTCCATCCTTCTCCACAAATCGGTGGAAAGTTTAGATATGAGGGACTGCCTATTCCATTAATCATGGATGGCAAGGTGCTGGATCGAAATTTGGAACGGATGGATATGAACCGTTTTTGGCTTAAAAATCAGATTCAAGCGAAGGGACACAAAGATTTTAAGGATGTTTTTTTATGCTCGGTTAACCATAGAGGTGATGTGTACATTACACCACCGGCCTATGGAAAATCTTTGGATTAGATTTTTATGCTTTAAACCATCTTCTCAGGATTGGAATGCGTGTAAGGTTGTCCCAATCAATCATTTTGATCAAGGTCATCAGGAAAAGGTACAGTATAATTCCCAAGCCTGCAGCAAAAATAAACTGAAGCCACATTTGGTTGAACATCGTTAGATGTCTGTAGGTATATAATACTGCTGCTGCCATGATGATCATGCCTATCCCAGTCTTCCAGAAATCGAGCAAACGTACGCGGAAGCGAAGCAGTCTGCTGACACTGAAGCCGTGAAGAAGAGTAACAATGGCACTGTTAATACAAATGGCGATGACAGCTCCATAGATACCATACTGAGGTTGGGAAGCAAGCCAGACAATCAGTACAATTTTGAAAACGGCTCCGATAAAGGTATTTAATAAGGCACTTCCAGGACGGTCTAACGCCTGAAGTGCTGCCTGAAGCGGGGCCTGAATGTACATAAAAATTGCAAAAGGTGCCATGAGCTTAAGCATGCCTGCAATATCGCCATTATTGTAGAGTAGCAGACACAGAGGTTCTGCCAATACATACATGATAACGGCAAATGGGGCTCCTGCAACCAAAGCGAGCCGAAGCGATTGATGTAAACGTTTGTGAATGGCTGTGATATGCCCCTTGGCTGCTGCTTCGGATAACGAAGGAACGAGTGAAACTGCTAGCGAACTGGTAAGAACTCCAGGTAGTAATAATACAGGAATGACCATGCCCTGCATGGCTCCATATTGTGCGGTTGCCACGCCAGTTGCAATGCCTGCTACGGCGAGGCTACGCATGCACAAGATAGATTCGAGCAAATAGGATAAGGAACCAACAAGCCTTCCAGCAGTAACGGGAACGGATATAGACATAAGACGTGACAAAACGGATGATTGCTCGGGTTGAACCTCAGAGGAGGGGATAGGCGACTTCGGCTGAAGGATGCGATCTTTTCGATGGTTACACACGTATTGCCATAGCAGCACAATCATGCCAATGAATTCGCCCGCCAGAGCACCGAGCATGGCACCTGCAGCAGCGTAGGCTACCCCATGAGGAAGTAACAAGTAAGCAAACCAAATGACACAAAAAATGCGCATAACGGTCTCCGCAATGGAGGAGGTGGCAGAAGGAATCATATTTTGCTTTCCCTGAAAATAGCCCCTATAAGCCGAGGAAACAGCTACAATGACTATCATTGGGCTCATGCTCACGAATGTATAATACACGCGGCTGTCGGTCAGGAGATGGCTTGTGATCCAAGGCGCGAACACAAGACAGAGCACCATGGCGATCAGACTGAGTGTAATGGTGAAGCGCAGGCTGGTGTGCAAAATACGCCGCGACATTTCGGGCTGTCCCGCCGTTTCGGCTTCGGCTACTAGCTTGGCTACCGCAAGAGGGATTCCCCCTGTAATAAGCGTCACCAGAACGATAAAAAAGGGATACCCCTGTTGGTACAAGCCAACTCCTTCGGGGCCGATGATACGCGGGAGTGCGATTCGGGGAATAAAACCTAGTATCCGGTTGATAATTCCCGCTGCCAATAAAATAATTGCTCCATGGATGAATGTCTGCTTTTTCAATCGCAACTCCCTCTTCCCCAAAATGTAATTCTGCGTCTATACATTACTTTAGAAGATATGCTGGACCTGTCCATCTTCATGACAAGCTTTTCCGTTCAGAAACAAAGTGATTTAGACAACAAGAGGGAGAGTGGTGAATTCTGCTATTGACGAGCGAAATGAATGCATATATTGTTGATTTAAGGCTATTTTCAACGAAAAGAAGGGTTTTCCAGGATCAGGACAGAAATGTTCTACAAAGCAGTCAATAACCCCGCTAATTGCTGATCTGCGGAACCGGTAGTCGCTGGGAGGAGGAACGGCCATCGTGGGTATGGAAGAGCTGGATGAGCAGGATTGGGATGACGCAATTGAGATGCTCTGTCAAAGTAAGGCGGACGAGTTGATTCTCGTAGGCTATGAGCATGTCACAAGTAAGGACGTGTGGAATTGCGTCAGCCATAAATATGAAAAGGAGGGTATCCCTCCGCTGCACAAGCTCGTTAACGATATACTTTCCCTTAAAGCGACGAGCTTTATGAACTATTTGACTATGTCCGCATTACGGGGCTCCACTTTCGAATAGAAGGGGGTCTTTTTTTGCGTTCAAATTGACTGCTTTTTGAGGGGTAGCTATAATAGGAATATTGAGAATGAAAGGGGAACATGGGACGGAATGAAGAGAATTCTAAGTTTCATCGTGGTCGTGCTCATAACTACTGGTGTTATGATCGGGACAAGCCCGGGCCTACTGAACAGTTTAAAATTAGGCCTCGATTTAAAGGGAGGCTTTGAGATTTTATATGAAGCCCAGCCTTTGGAAGCCGGGCAGAGTGTAACCAGACAGTCTCTTATACAAACAGCTCAAAGTCTGGAGAGACGGATTAATGCGCTCGGTACGACTGAGCCGGAAGTAACAACAGAGGGAAGCAACCGAATTCGCGTGCGGCTTGCTGGTGTCACTAATGAGGCAGAAGTCCGCTCCATGCTGAAAAAGCCTGCAGAATTAACGTTCCGCAGTGCAACGGCAGCAGATGCTAAAAAGCCAGGCCAATACAGCAAAATTGAGCTCCGCGGTAATGATTTTGTGGAGAATGGCGCTGTTGTAGGCTATGACCAGCTGAATCAACCTGAGATTAGTATCAAAGTGAAGGACAAAGCTAAATTTGCAGAAATCACAAAGCGACTTCTGAATAAAGAATTAGCTATTTTCCTGGATCAGGAATTGCTGTCTGCACCTACAGTACGTGGGGAATTAACGGACGGTAGCGCGTCAATCACAGGTAGCTACACTCGTGATGAAGCGAATAAACTGGCGGATACGATTAATCTGGGTGCCCTTCCGCTCAAACTGACGGAAAAATATTCTCAGAGTGTAGGTGCTACGCTGGGTCAATTGTCACTGGATCAGACGATTCGTGCTGGGTTGATCGGCTCAATCATTATTCTGGTATTTATGATTGCGATGTTCCGTATACCAGGATTAGTGGCCAGTTTTTGTCTCATCGTTCATACTTGGCTGGTGCTTGCGATCTTCTACTTGGGTGGATTCGTGCTCACGCTCCCAGGTATCGCCGCCTTCGTGCTCGGGATCGGGATGGCAGTCGATGCCAATATTATTACGTATGAACGGATTAAAGAAGAAATCAAGACGGGCAAAACGATTCGTTCTTCCGTTATCGCAGGTAGTAAGGCTTCGTTCCGTACCGTTATGGATGCCAATATTACGACAATTATAGCGGCAGCGGTTATGTTTGGTCTCGGAACAGGCTCCGTTAGAGGTTTCGCTCTGGTGCTTATCGTTGATATTGTCACCAGTATCTTGACGAATATCTTCTTCTCCCGCTTCTTGCTCAATCTGCTGGTTAAAGCGGATGCTGTGAAGAAGCCCAAGTATTTTGGTGTGAAGGAGAGTGATATTAGTGCGCTTTAATTGGGACTATAAATATATCAAGATGAGCAAGTGGTTTTACACGTTCTCGATTATTATCACACTGCTTGGTATTCTGAGCTTGTCGATATTCGGCTTGAATTACGGGGTAGACTTTCGTTCCGGTTCCAATGTGGATGTCAATTTGACTAAAGTCGTTACGCAGGAACAGATTCAAACTTTGCTGGACAAGCAGAAGATCGGTAAAGAGGTGGATTATACACCGGGGAAAGAGCGTTTCGGCATTCGCTTCTCACAAGTTTTGACGGATCAGCAAGTGAATGACTTTAAGACTTCCTTTAATAAAGAGCTTGATCCAAAGGCTTCCTTTGAGGTCAATACAGTAGATACGGAAATGGCACAAGAACTGGAGCGGAATGCAATATGGGCGATTTTGCTAGCATGTGTAGCCATCGCGGTCTATATTTCGATCCGGTTTGAATGGCGGTTTGCCATTGCAGCCATCGTTTCGTTGTTGCATGATGCCTTCCTCGTTATCAGTATTTTCTCGATTTTCCGGCTTGAGGTGGATTTGACCTTTATTACGGCAATTCTAACGATTGTTGGTTTCTCCATTAATGATACCGTCGTTATTTTTGACCGTATTCGGGAAAATCTACGATTTGCGAAGAAGAAGTCCAGAGACGACTTAGAGCAGGTAGTTGATCACAGTATTGCGCAGACAATGACTCGTTCACTTGCAACCGTGTTTACGGTGTTTATTGCCTCCGTATGTTTGTTCATATTTGGCGGCGAATCGATCCGTATGTTCTCACTTGCAATGGTCATTGGTTTGTTGTTTGGTGCTTATTCCTCCATTTTCATTGCCAGCCCGCTGTGGGTGGCATTGAAAGGAAAACAAAAATCCCCGACAGCTGGCGGGGGCGCGGTCAAAACTGCAAAGTCTTAAGTTACGCAAATACCAGTAGTATAAATTAAAGAGAAAGCCGCGTCTGCTTGGGCGCGGTTTTCTAAGGTTTTGAGATTTACCTTGAGTAAGGGCACAATAGTGGACACTTAATGTGAATGGTTTTTTGTTTTGAGAAATTTCGGTTATTTTAGAATGGAGCTTTATTAGGAAAGGGTTAGTTCAGGATTGAGGGGGAAACGTTGTGAATAGCGAACGCAGCCGATCATTGGAAACTGCGGCGTTGAGCGGGATTGTAGGCAATCTCGCGCTGGCTGTTCTAAAGGGAACCGTCGGTTATGCGGCAAACAGCAAGGCGTTGTTGGGGGATGCACTGCACACGGCTGCGGATAGTGCTTCCCGTTTGCAGGAGCTTCTGTTTTCCAAGGGTGCTACAGGGCACGGAATGCTGGCACGGTTGCGGAACGGTGAAAAAGTTCGGACGGTCATATCTGTGGTGCTGGCTATTTTAGTGCTGATGAGTGGTCTTCAGCTAGCTATTTCGGCGGTTCGTTCATTAAGCAGTTCGGAACCGCAGGCTCCCGGTCTGTATGCATTAATTACCGTATTTATTGCGTTGGTGTTGAGAGAGGCGTTATTTCAGTTTCAATATCGCTACTCGATTAAACATGGTCATAAAGCGGAAGCAGATCGGTACGCTAACCATGAACGTTACTCGCTGTATGCATCGTTGATTGCATTGATCGGCATGATCGGTGCAATGACTGGCGAAGCAATGGAATGGCCTGCATTATTATATCTTGATCCAACCGCAGCTTTGCTGGTAGCCTGTCTGGTGCTGCGCAAAGGATATTTGATGGTAATGAATACCGCTTACCAGGTTCCTGCACAGCCCTTGCAGGAGGAAGACTCCCGACGCTTTATGGAGACGATTCAACGGGTGTATGGTATTGTAACGGTTGAGCACTTACATGCCCAGGAAACAGGCCATTTCATAACAGTGGATGTAACGATAAGTGTGAACCCGCGGATTACGGTACAGGAAGCGCAGGAAATCGCCGATCGAGCAAAAAATTTACTGTTAGCCCGTTTTCCACAGGTGACCCATGTACAAATGCAGTTCATTTCTTATCAAGCCGGGTATCCTTACAAATCCAATCATGAACTGCCAGATAATGATGTGTCGTCGTTGCTTCAATAGAGTAGGACGACTATGAAAGAAAGGTGAACAGGATTGCTTCATTCGCAGTACAGATGGAAGACCCCAGAGGCTAACCTGGAAGCGGCTCAGCTGTTGACAGAAGAGCTGGGGATTTCACCATTGTTGTCCCGGCTTTTAGTGAACCGGGGCGTCACTACCGCCGGGGAAGCAAACCGCTTTTTGTACGGAAGTGTGGACGATGTACACGACCCTTATCTGCTTCTTGGTATGAAAGAGGCCGTACCGAGAATTCGCCAGGCTTTGGAACGTGGCGAGCATATATTAATCTATGGCGATTATGATGCGGACGGCGTGTCCAGTACATCATTGATGATTCAGCTCATGCGTTTTCTGAAGGCTTCTTATGATATTTATATTCCCCATCGTTCTAATGAGGGATATGGTCTGCATAACCATGCCCTTGATTGGGCTCATCAGCAGGGAGTTACACTGGTCATTACGGTAGATACGGGAATTAGTGCAGTCGAGCAAATTGCTTATGCAACTTCCTTGGGGATAGATGTTATTGTGACGGATCATCATGAGCCGCCTGCTGTACTTCCCGAGGCATATACTTTGATTAATCCAAAGCTACCTGGTTGCCCATACCCATTTAAAGGTCTTGCAGGTGTTGGTGTTGCCCTGAAGCTCGCTCAGGCGCTGTTGGGTGAGGTGCCAGAGGAATGGTTTGAAATCGCCGCTATCGGCACGGTAGCCGATCTGATGCCACTACATGGTGAAAATCGGACGATGGTACGCAGAGGCATTCAATCCATGAGAAACTCTGCATTTCCGGGTATCCGTGCGTTGCTCCATGTAGCGGGCGTGGATATATCTACAGTGACTTCAGTCAACATCGCATTTGCATTGGCTCCGCGGATTAATGCCAGCGGGCGCCTGGATCATGCGGGACGAGCAGTTTCTCTGCTGACGACAGAAAAAGAGGAAGAAGCAGACCAACTTGCGCATGCGCTGGATCTGCTCAATCGTGAGCGTCAACAGGTGGTCGAACGTATTGTGGAGCAAGCCGAGCAACAATTAGCATCCAAACTGAATGGAGGCAAGCTACCGTCAGTTATTGTGTTGGCTGGTGAAGGCTGGAATGTCGGCGTTGTCGGAATTGTGGCATCCAAGCTACTGGATCGCTATTATCGACCGACCATTATTCTTGGTATAGATGCTGAGACAGGCACGTGCAAAGGTTCTGCCCGGTCTATTCCTGCATTGGATATCTACAGTGCTCTTACGGACAGCCATGAGCTTATGGAGCATTTTGGTGGTCATCCTTCGGCTGCGGGTATGACGCTGTGCCGTGACAATCTGAAATTGTTTGAAGAACAGCTGAACCGCTATGCGGGTTCCATTCTGACACCAGAAGATCTCATTCCTGTAGCTGAAGCTGATATGGTCTGTCGTTTGGACGAGGTATCTTTGCAAGTGGTTGAAGAACTGGAATTGCTTCAGCCTTTTGGTATGGGGAATCCTTCTCCACGATTCGTATTACAGGGTCTGCAATTGCGCGAGGCTCGTAAAATGGGACGTGAGAAAAATCATGTGAAGCTCCTGCTGGAGCAGAACGGTTTATCGCTGGACGCGATTGCCTTCCGTCGTGGCGATTTGGCTGATTTTTTACAGCAACAAACGGAGATAGATCTGCTGGGTGAATTGTCAATTAACGAATGGAACGGTAAAAGGTCTCTTCAGCTAATGATGCAGGACATTCGAGTGCAGGCGCCACAAATTTTTGATTATCGTGGAGTGTCGGACCCTTTTGCCGAATTAGAGCGGGGACTGAAGATTTTTCATCCACGTATTGAGGAAAGAAAGAAAGACGTTGCGGTGTTGATTCATCCGTCATCCAGGCTTCGTCCATCGAGCTCCGTGGATGCTGAATCCTTTTGGTTATACGATAAAGATGGCAGTGTTATTCCCAGTGATGGTCAAAGAGGTGCACAGCACTCTGTAAAGTCGCTGTTCGTACTGGAGCCGCCGGATACACCGGATCAGTTTCAGGCATTATGGTCTACCTTTGAGAATGTAGAGAACGTATTTCTCCTTCATTCGGTCAGTGAGCGTGGCGGTCGACTCGTAAGCCCCGACAGAGAGCTGTTCAAGCGCATTTACGTTGTGCTTTCCCGAATGGGAACACAGCCTATTGATGAAAAGGCAATGCTGCCTGCTCTTAGCCGACAGTGTTCCTGTTCAGTACGCATGTTATCCAAAGTATTGGACATCTTCGAAGAGCTTGAGTTTATGACGCGTACAGATGGTCAATTCCGTTTTGTATCCAATCCGCCTAAGCGGGATTTAACCGCTTCTCCACGCTATCAGGAATTGTATAATATGGCTGAAATGGAGAAGTATTTGCTGGATGCGGACACTACCCAGATGACGAGCTGGATTATGTCGCTTATGAAGGGTGCGTCTTGAGATACTATTTCGCAATTTATGTTGTAAAATGTATATACTAATTTGAAGTTACAGTAGGAGGAACTAAGTTGGACTACAAAGAATATATTCGGGTGATTTCCGATTTTCCACAACCAGGGATTAGTTTTAAGGACATTACGACCCTGATGAAAAATGGTGAACTGTACCGCAAGGCTATCAACGATATGAAGGAACTGGTATCGGATTTGAAAATTGATTTGATTGCAGGGCCAGAAGCACGTGGGTTCGTTGTTGGTGCTCCTTTGGCTTATGCGCTTGGTGTTGGTTTTATTCCCATCCGTAAAAGTGGCAAGCTCCCTGGGGAAACCATTGAGGAAGCATACGGTTTGGAGTATGGTAAAGATACACTGGCGATGCATAAGGATGCTATAGAGCCAGGCCAAAATGTTCTGATTGCTGATGACCTGCTTGCTACAGGTGGAACTATTGCTACATCCGTGAACTTGGTACGCCAGCTTGGTGGCAATGTGGCAGGGGCTGCTTTTCTTATCGAGCTGTCTGATCTAAACGGTCGGGCGAAACTGCCTGATGTAGATGTATTCACTCTGATTACGTATTAAGTATTTCGAAACCTGGGTTTCCCGGGAAATAATTATGAACGGATCGCCTAAATAGTCCGATGGAACATCTCTTTATCTAAAGAGTTGCTCCATCGGACTATTTTGTTTAGCAGTGTTTTAAGTTTGGGCTTTGTTTAATTGGTTCAAACTACCATGCATTTTATTGGAAATAGTAATAAAAAATCTAAAAATAACTGTCGATAAATAGTTAAAAGGGAACAGGGGTGGTTATATTGGGTTTATTTCGATTTAAGAGTTTACAGGCACGGACATTTTCTACCTTGATTCCGCTTGTACTTATAACGCTGATTTTAATCAGCTTTTTGTCTTATTTTTTTGCCAAGCAGAAGCTGGATACGGAAATAAGCCAAAATGCTGCTCATTCCTTGTCGAGGGTTAAAGCGGATATTGCAGCTAACGTAGATCGTCATGCTTTACTTGTTTCGATGCTGACTAAGAGCGCGGAACAACTGGGAGCAGGAATGAACATTGAGGGTTATGGACGTTATTTTGAACAAGAGCTGGCTTTAAATGATATGTCATACGGGTTGGGCATTTATTTTGCTAAAGGTGCGTATGATCCGGGAGTGACTTACCGTTCCATATATGTGCA
Source organism: Paenibacillus sp. FSL H7-0703 (assembly GCF_038003485.1). NCBI lineage: Bacteria > Bacillati > Bacillota > Bacilli > Caryophanales > Paenibacillaceae > Paenibacillus > Paenibacillus sp. FSL H7-0703. Next base: position 4,736,868 of record NZ_JBBOPF010000001.1, read on the forward strand.
TAGAGATGGCCAGCTAGTGAAGCAAACGATTGAATATGATGATCCACAATATGACTACTTAACACAGCCATGGTATACAGAAGCCGTGGAACGTGGTAAGGATATAAATTTTACGGAGCCTTTTTACGATAGCAGACTGAAAATCAATATGATTACTGCAGGGAAAGCATTTTATGATAGGGAAGGGAAGCTGTTAGGTGTCATTACTGGCGACCTGAACATGACAAACATTCAAACGTTTATTGAAAAAATGAAGTTTGGTGCTAACGGTAGTGCGATCTTGATGGATAAGAATGGAGCCATTTTGTCATCCGGTCTTCCGTCCTTAAAAGCAGGCGAGCCGTTAACAAACACGATGAATGCGGAAGCAGCACAATCTATTCAAATTGGTACGTCCGGACAACTATCCGTACCCATTGATAGTGAGGACTACCGGATAATGTACGAAACACTCCCGCAAACCGGATGGAAAATCGGCGTATTACTGCCAGAATCCGATTTGAACCGCTCTGCGAACGAAATGCTTAAACTTCTTCTTATTGTTAGTGTTATAGGCATCTTGCTAATTATGGGAGCGTTATTACTTAACAATTCAGGTATGATCAAAGAGATTAAAAAAATTATGCAGATAACCAATCGTATGGCTCTTGGGGATTATAACCTTGAACTAACACATCAACGTAAGGATGAATTTGGCCAAATGGCTGACGGGATCAATAAGGTGATTGCGGCAACCAGAGGAATGGCATCACGTTTGAGCGAAGAGTCAGATGTTATCTCAGGCGTATCTATAAAAATTTCCCAAGAGATTTCTGGGACGACTAAAGATGCCCAGCACAATGCAGGAGAACTGGCTAAGGTGAAGGAAGGGGCCGAGCTTCAGTTGGCTGCCGCAGCCGAGAGTGCGACAGCGATGGAGGAGATGGCAGTTGGCATACAGCGTATTGCTGAATCTATCCAGCATGTATCCGAGGCTACCACTGAGATTGAACATAAGGCACAACAAGGAAATGAACGGTTGACCGTGGTCAACCAAGGAATGCATAAAGCGAAAATGTCTATGGATGAGGCAGGCAGGGTAGTAAGCTCATTGAATGAGCGGTCCGTCCAAATTGGCAGCATAATTGGAATGATTCAGGAAATTAGTGGGCAGACCAAGTTGCTATCACTGAATGCTTCCATTGAAGCCGCACGTGCAGGGGAGCATGGCCGAGGGTTCGCTGTGGTGGCTTCAGAAATCGGCAAGCTGGCTGTAAACGTGAGCGAGTCTGCGGAACAAATTACGAGTCGAATCCGATCCATGCAGGAAGAAACCAAATTAGCTTTGGAAGGAATGCAGCAGGGTGCTCTGGAGATGGATGAAGGAGTATCTATTTTGCTTGAGGTGGAAGAACGTTTTATTGCGATGAATCAAGATATTCAGCAGGTGGCGATAGAAGTGCAGGAGGTTTCATCTGCCTCAGAAGAAATGTCGGCAGGTTCAGAGGAAGTTGCAGCCTCTATTGGATATCTTGCAGACATTGCGAAAGCTTCAGCTAAACGTACAGGGCAAGCCGCGGAACGATCCGAACGGCAACTTAAGGATCTGGAAGGTATGGACAGCTCTGTCAAGACGCTTACAGGTGTTTCTGATACGCTTAATCAGGTCGTATCTCGCTTTCGTGTGTGATATCTTTAGAAAAAAAGGCCGTGCATAAAAAAACGCCGCTCCATGAGATATGGATCTTTACACGCTTGTCTATACATTCTGAGCGTGTTGACCCATAACTTACATGGAGCGGCGTTTTAAAGTTGAAAAAAAGACATCAATCTGGTGTTTTCTCGGTTAAAGGTTCCTGCGATTTATCGTTGGACCAGCCGAGCACGTCAATCAGCTTAAAGAACAAGCTGAGGATGATGCCGATGATTGTAGCCAATGCCATACCTTTCAAGGTTACAGCGCCCCAAGTGAGCGTAGTACCGCTGATTCCGACAACAAGCACGATGGTCGCAAGCAGCATGTTGGTTGGCTTGGCGAAATCAACCTTTTGCTCAACGAAGATTCTTAGACCGGAGGCAGCGATGACACCGAATAATAGTAAGGATACGCCACCCATAACTGGAGCTGGAATATTAGAAACAATCGCTGAGAACGTGCCTGAGAAGGACAATAGGATGGCAATGACAGCCGCTCCGCCAATGACCCATACAGAGTACACTTTAGTTAATGCCATGACACCAATATTTTCACCATAAGTCGTATTAGGTGTAGAACCCACAAAACCGGAAATGACGGTGGAAATACCGTTACCTAGCAGAGAGCGATGGAGACCAGGATCTTTGGACAGTTCGCGCCCGACAATGTTGCTAGTCACAAGCAAGTGACCAATATGCTCTACGATGACGACCAGAGCAACAGGAAGAATCGTCAGCATAGCAGAGGTATTAAAAACTGGAGTGGTAATTGCAGGATGTCCGAAAAAAGGAGCGTCTGCAATGGCTTGTGTATTGACCATGCCCATAAAATAAGCAAGTACATAGCCCACTACGATACCAATCAGAATATGAATGATTTTGGCAAACCCGCGAAACAATACCGCACCCAGAACAGTGACCCCGAGTGTAACGAGCGAAAGAGTAATCGTTTTGGGATCTGGAGTCCAGGCCTTAGTAGGATCGGCATTGATAATGCCTGCCATGCCTGCTGCAACCGGAACCAGTTCCAGACCGATTAAGGCTACGATGGAGCCCATAACAGCTGGAGGAAAAACGACGTCCAGCCAACGGGTTCCGGCATATTTGATCACCAGTGCGACGAGGCAGAAAATAATACCTGTAACGATGAAAGCACCGAGGGCCATAGCATAGCCGTTGCCGCCGGGATTGTTTTTAAGCACAAGACTGACGGGAGCGATAAAAGCGAAGCTGGAGCCGAGATAGGCGGGAATTTTGCCGCGGCAGATCCATATGTACAACAATGTGCCAATACCGTTCATTAGCAAAATCATGCCGGGATCGACGCCGAAAATATTCGGCACCAGCACAGTGCTGCCAAACATGGCAAACAAATGCTGTACGCTGAGCAGGAACCCAGGTCCTGCCGGAAGCTTTTCATTAACTTGAATTTCGCGTTGCAACGCAGTTCACTCCTTAGTTCTTTCAATTATTCTTATATACATTAATTACTTTTCGTAATTTTTTCAATATAATTCGTTTCATTTCGTCAACAATCCTGATTTTACTTACCATGTGTGACAGAATAATGCGACAATGCCAAACCTGTAATAGTTGACGTGTGACGTGTTAACCGTCATAATTGTAGGAAATCACTTTTAAAAGGGAACCTTTGCGCGACATTGATCGGCGGGTTCCATTTTGCATAGAAAGGACACGGAATAGAGCAGAATGGGGATAGAGCAATTACTTAAAAAGGCCGGGGCCTATACCAGAGAAGCAGATCTTATCCGCATCAGGGACGCCTATGATTTTGCCGAGCAGGCCCATTCCGGCCAGACTCGTAAGTCCGGTGAACCTTATATTCTGCATCCGCTTGCGGTTGCTGATATCGTCGTTAATATGCAGATGGATACCATCTCCATTATCGCCGCTCTTTTACATGACGTTGTGGAGGATACGACGGTGTCTTTGGCGCAGATTCGCGAGCATTTTGGCGATACATGTGCGATGCTTGTCGATGGTCTGACGAAGCTGGAGCGTATTCAGTTCCGTTCCAAGGAAGAACAACAGAACGAAAATTATCGAAAAATGTTTATTGCTATGGCGCAGGACATTCGTGTCATCGTCATTAAGTTAGCAGATCGTCTGCATAACATGCGTACTTTGAAATATCAGTCAGAGGAAAGCCAGCGTCGGATTGCTTATGAAACGTTAGAGATTTTCTGTCCGGTTGCAAACCGACTGGGTATTTCGGCCATTAAATGGGAAATGGAAGATATTGCTTTACGCTATCTGAATCCTCAGCAGTATTATCGCATCGCTAATTTGATGCATAAAAAGCGGGCAGAGCGGGAGCAGTTTATTGATAATGTCATACAGCGTATCAGAGAAAAGCTGGAAGAGATGGGCATTCAGGCTGATCTGTCCGGACGCCCTAAACATATTTACAGTGTGTTTAAAAAAATGACGACGAAGAACAAGCAATTCAATGAAATATATGATTTGCTGGCGATTCGAATTATTGTGGATAACATTAAAGACTGTTACGCCACACTGGGGATTATCCATACATTGTGGAAGCCGATGCCGGGGCGGTTTAAGGATTATATCGCTATGCCTAAGGCCAATATGTATCAGTCCCTTCATACGACAGTAGTAGGTCCCAACGGGGAGCCTACCGAGGTACAAATTCGCACAGTGGATATGCACCGTACCGCTGAATTCGGGATTGCGGCCCATTGGGCCTATAAAGAAGGCAACGGAGCAAACAACACTAACTTTGAGGATAAAATCACCTTTTTTCGAGAAATTCTGGAGCTGCAAAATGAAGCGAAGGATGCGTCGGAATTTGTGGAATCGCTCAAAATGGACTTTTTCTCAGACCTTGTGTTTGTGTTTACTCCTAAGGGAGAGGTCATTGAGTTGCCGGCCGGATCCGTTCCGCTGGACTTTGCTTTCCGTATTCATACCGAAGTTGGCAATCGAACGATTGGCTCTAAGGTAAATGGAAGAATCGTACCTTTGGATTATCGGCTTAAAACCGGTGATATTGTCGAAATTATGACGTCCAAGCACTCTTATGGACCTAGTCAGGACTGGCTCAAAATTGCTCAGTCCTCTCATGCGCGCAGTAAAATCAAACAATGGTTCAAGAAAGAAAAGCGTGAGGAGAATGTTGAAAAAGGCCGCGAAAATCTGGAACGCGAACTGAGAAAACGTGATATCGAGCCATCGGTGTGGATGAGCGACGACAAGCTTCAGGAAGTGGCACAGAAGTTCTCTTTTAACGATTCCGAAGATATGCTGTCTGCGATTGGCTTTGGTGGTATAACCGCAGCGCAGGTCTGTACACGTTTGACAGAGAAGCTGCGTAAGGAACAAGAAGAGGCCCGGTTGATCGAATTGACGACCGAGGTCAAGGAGTACAAGCCGCAGGGCGAACGGAAAAAAACACCGACCAACGGTGTCAGCGTCAGAGGCGTCGATAATTTACTCGTTCGTTTTGCACGATGTTGTAATCCCGTACCGGGAGATGACATCATTGGCTATGTAACACGTGGACGCGGCGTATCCGTTCACCGGACGGATTGCCCGAATATTCCTTCGGGTACGGGCGAAGACCAGGCACGTGTGATTGAAGTAGAGTGGGAAGAAGCAGCGGAAGTCAACTACAGTGTCGATATTGAGATTACGGGGCATGATCGCAACGGTTTGCTGAATGAAGTGCTTCAGGCCATTTCTGAGAACAAAACCAGCTTCTCGGCCGTTACAGGTCGTACAGATAAAAATAAAATGGCGATGATTCACATCACGATTCTCATTCGCAACACGGATCATTTGCATTCTGTTGTCGAACGGATCAAACGGGTGAAGGATGTATACACTGTGCATCGGATTATGCAATAACCTTATTAAGCGTACAGATAGGTTTATAGCCTTTGTAACACATCTTGGGTAGAAAGACCCATGGGTTGCTAAAAGAGCCATAATACGGCTGTGAGCACCTTTTAAAAGGGAAGGTTAAAGGAGATATCGGATAGGCGATGAAGATCATTATTCAGCGCTGTAAAGACGCTCAGGTAACGGTGAATCAAAAGGTGGTCGGCAAGATTGGAACCGGATTAATGCTGCTGGTTGGTATTGGTCAGGGAGATACTGCAGCCGATGCCGTCTATTTGGCGGATAAAACAGCGGGATTACGTATATTTGAGGATGCTGAAGGTAAAATGAATGACAGCGTTCTGGATGTCGGTGGAGCCATTTTGTCTGTCTCTCAATTTACGTTGTATGGTGACTGCCGTAAAGGGAGAAGGCCTAACTTTATGGGGGCGGCCAAACCTGAGGAAGCGGAAAAGCTGTATGATTTCTTCAACAGTCAGCTTCGAGCCAAGGGCTTGGAGGTCGAAACGGGAATTTTTGGGGCTATGATGGATGTTTCATTGACGAATTGGGGCCCAGTGACACTGATTTTGGATACCGAACGTTCGTAGCTATGCGTTGATGGCGTGATCTGAGTAGAATAAAATAGCTGTTCAGAGGGACCATAATGTCATCCCGATTGGTGATTAGCCAGGCGGATAGCCTAAGGGTGACAGGAGAGACGAAGCTATGCGTCAAACCCCAAAAATGGACGGGCCTCGAAGCACTGTGCTGCTTTTTCCCGGTAGCATGCAGGAGGCAATCAGCCTTACTCGTAATGCTGATACGTTATTACAGCATGTTGCAGCAGCCATCGACAAGCCGGGACGCGGTGCTTTGCCACGCAGGTAACATCGGGTTAATTGTACCGTTATGAGGTGCTACCCGAAAGTAGCACAAAGAGGCCAAAAATAAAATATGTAGCATTGAATTAGTGCAGGAGCCGAAAGGCTCCTTTTTCTTTTCCGCCGCTGCGATTGTTATAAAAACAGATCAAGCGGGTAATAACAAATCGTGGTAGACAAACAAACTTAATTTTAACTTTTTCGAGGATAACCGGAAAGGAGATCTGAACATTAATGAGTAAAATTGCATTTTTATTAGCTGACCAATTTGAAGATTCTGAAATGAAGGTACCTTATGATGAATTAAAAAAGGCTGGACATGAGGCAGATATTGTTGGGCTGAAGCAAGGTGAGAAAGTGAGCGGTAAGCAAGGTAAAGCAAGCTACACTATTGAAAAAGCCATTGCAGATGTGAAATCAAGTGACTATGATGCAGTTGTTATTCCCGGCGGATCCTCCCCGGAAAATCTGCGATTGGATGCACATGTTCTGAAATTTGTGACTGAAATTAACGAGGCCAAAAAAACGATTGGCGCTATCTGTCACGGGCCACAAATTTTGGCGAGTGCCGATTTGTTACAAGGCCGGACGATTACTGCTTATCCTCCGTTGAAAGATGACTTAATTAATGCGGGTGCTCATTTTGAGGATCGAGAGGCGGTTGTGGACGGTAACTTTATTACGTCTCGGACCCCTAAGGATGAGCCTGCCTTTGTGCGTGAGTTATTAAAAGCATTGTAATTTGAATATTTCCTTAGATTAATGCCAGTACAATTCCCAAACGAGGAGGATTTGATATGGCAAAACAGATTCAGGCTTATTTTCGCACAGAAGATGAAGCTGAGGGTGCCAGACCCTCGCTTCAAGCTTATAGAACTGAACATTTGGAAGTAGGTGCTTTGGATGATGCGCTCGGTCGGGAGACGAGAGTTTTAATTCCGCTGGTCCCCTATAACAATACAGGTTCTGTGAGCACAGGAGGCTCTGCAGGTGCGGCAATCCCTGCGGCGGGTGCTTATGGCGAGAATATTCTACCAGATGCGAAGGAAGACCAGATTAACTCTGGCTCAGCCCAAAGGGATCTGAATGAAGATCGGGGTGGAACAACGAATCATGACGGAGGGTTGCTCCGTGCGACAGATGTGTATATTAACGGTGATCAAGATGAATTACGGTATGTATTATCAGCAAAGGTGAATGATGCCGATTATGATGAGGTCATTTATAAGCTACGTTCCAATCGTGGATATGTATCGCAGTTGGATTAAAGCTGAGAGCCGACACAAGAGATTGTCGATACTTGAGAAATTCAGCTACAAGAGAGTGACTGTAATACAATTGTAATATTCGAAACATCATTCCTTAATATTCGTTGTTTATAATAACAGCATGACCCCCTTTTGATATATCTTTTTGAACCTGCGGACCGTTTCCGCAGGTTTTTTCTTTTTATAAGCCTTATTTGTCCGATTATAGGGAGAATGTCTTGACTTTGTCGAAGCGGTTCATTAAAATCATAAAATAATGAAAAATGATTTGATGACGGGACCAAGTACTCCGAACCCACAAGCGCAGAGAGGAATTTCCAGGCTGTAAAAATTCCCTTGATGAGCGGATGAATGACCTCCCCGAGAACAGGCGGCGAACAATTGAGGAAACCCTACTGAAAGTACATTGCAACTGTGCCGACAGTGGATGGTCCTGCATAATAGCCGTACTGCGCGTTACGGGCGTTATACGTATGAGCGGAGTCAGTATAATGCTGACGGGCAATGAGTGATTCTTATGCTGGTTGTCTGGGTAAACTCCGGAATGTGGGTGGTACCACGGGTGATTTGTAAACGACAATCCCTCGTCCCTGTTAATGTTAACAGGGACGAGGGATTTTTTGTTTTATTTGAAAGTGGAGCAATAAGAAAGTGCACAATACGAAATACAACGATGGGGGGATACGTTAATGGCCTTTCAAAAACCGACGGGAACACAGGATTTGCTGCCGGGCAGTGTAGAAAAATGGCAAGTTGTCGAGGAAAAAGCCCGTGAGATTAGCCGCCGCTTTAATTACCGAGAGATTCGTACGCCCATGTTCGAACAAACGAATTTGTTCGTTCGAGGTGTGGGTGAAACGACGGATGTGGTGGAAAAAGAAATGTATACTTTTGAGGATAAAGGGAAGCGCAGCATGACTTTGCGTCCGGAAGGAACAGCAGGGGTTGTCCGCTCCTATGTGGAGAACAAACTATACGGGGAGCCGGATGTAACTAAGCTGTATTATATCGGCCCGATGTTCCGGTATGAGCGTCCACAGGCTGGGCGTCAGCGCCAGTTTCACCAATTTGGAATTGAAGCATTTGGTGCGGTCGATCCTGCGTTGGATGCAGAAGTTATTGCTTTCGGGTATCAATTCTGCCGTGAACTGGGCTTGAAAGGAGTACAGGTGGAGATTAACTCCGTCGGTAATGCAGCCAGCCGGGCAGCTTATCGTCAGCATCTGGTAGACTTCTTGATGCCAATTAAGGATACGTTGACCAAGGAGAGCCAAGCACGCATTGAGCGTAATCCGCTACGAGTGCTGGATAGCAAAGATGACCAGGACAAATTTGGAGGTGCACCTTCGATTTTGGATAGCTTGGACGAGGAATCCCGCACACACTTTGAGAAAGTGAAGCAAAATTTGGATGCCATGGGCGTGGAATATACAGTTAACCCTCGCTTGGTACGGGGGCTGGATTATTATACGTTGACAGCGTTCGAATTCAAAGCCGAAGGAATTGGTGCCATAGACACGATCGGTGGAGGCGGCCGCTACAACGGATTGGTTGGAGATCTGGGAGGACCGGATCAGCCGGGCATTGGTTTTGGCATTGGACTGGAGCGAATTCAGCTGATCTTGGAGCATCAAGGTGTCAAACTGAACGAAGCCAAGCCGTTAGATATCTATATGGTAGCGTTGGGAGAAGCAGCAGAAACGGAAGTAACCAAACAACTATTCAAGTTGCGTCAAGCCGGATTTTCCGCAGAACGAGATTATCTGGGGCGTAAAATGAAGGCGCAGATGAAATCAGCCGATCGCTTTAAAGCAAGGTATACTGCGATTCTGGGTGAGGATGAGCTGGTTCAGGGTGAAATTGCACTGAAAAACATGGAAACCGGCGAGCAGCGTACCGTTAAGCTGGATCAGCTGGTGGAAGAATTAGGATAAAAAATAATGTAACATCAGTCAGGGGAAGTTTCCCTCTGGCTGTCATATAGCATTAACTACTAAACATAAACAGGAGTGTGTATTATGAAAAGGAGTCATCAATGCGGCGCATTGACTCATGCGCATATCGGAGAAACAGTTACATTGAACGGTTGGGTACAAACTCGTCGTGATTTGGGGGGCGTACTTTTTATAGACCTTCGTGACCGTAGCGGAATTGTACAAATCGTGTTTAATCCGGCATATTCCGGTGACGCACTGCAAATTGCGGATCGTGTCCGTAGTGAATACGTGCTTGAGGTTACCGGTACTATTGTTAAGCGTGATGCAGAAACGATTAACCCGAACCTGCCTACAGGTGAAATTGAGGTACGCGTCACTGAAATCGAAGTATTGAATGCGTCTAAGACACCTCCGTTCTTCATTGAAAATGGTGTAGAAGTGGACGAGTCTCTGCGTTTAAAATACCGTTATTTGGACCTGCGTCGTCCGGAAATGTACCAGACCTTGAAACTGCGCTCTAAAGCAGCAAAAATATTCCGTGACTTCCTGGACGGAGAAGAGTTCGTCGAGGTGGAAACACCAATTTTGACGAAAAGCTCCCCAGAGGGCGCACGTGATTATCTGGTACCTAGCCGGGTGCATGAGGGTGAGTTTTTCGCCTTGCCGCAATCGCCACAACTGTACAAGCAATTGCTGATGGTGGGTGGCCTGGAGCGCTACTACCAAATTGCACGTTGTTTCCGTGATGAAGACTTGCGTGCTGACCGCCAGCCTGAATTTACGCAGGTCGATATTGAGACCTCCTTTATGCAACAGGATGACTTGCTGCCAATGATGGAGCGTCTTATGGTGAAATTGTTCAAAGAAACAGTTGGGGTAGAACTGGAAACACCGTTCCAACGGATTACACATGCAGAGGCAATGGACAAGTATGGTTCTGACAAGCCTGACCTGCGTTTTGGTCTTGAGCTGATAAATGTTAATGATATCGTGGCAACCAGTGGTGTGAAAGTATTTGCTTCCGTAATTGAAAAGGGTGGCGAAGTTAAAGTCCTTAATGCCAAAGGATGTGGCACGTGGAGCCGTAAGGACATTGATGACCTGGGTCCTTTTGCAGCGCGTTATGGAGCAAAGGGCTTGGCTTGGATTCAAGTGAAAGAAGGCGAATTCAAGGGGCCTATCGTTAAATTCTTCACACCGGAAGAAATCGAAGCCTTGAAAGAGCGTACGGGAGCCGAAGAAGGCGATCTGTTGCTGTTCTCTGCGGATAATAAAAAAGTAGTTGCTGATGTATTAGGCGCGCTTCGTCTGAAAATTGGCCGTCATTTGGGGCTCATCGACGATAACAAATTCAAATTTGCCTGGGTCGTAGACTTCCCGCTTCTCGGCTATGACGAAGAACAAAAACGTTATGTAGCGGAGCACCATCCGTTCACTCGTCCGAAGGAAGAAGACCTGGCCCTCTTGGACACAGATCCAGGTCAAGTTCGTGCTCAGGCCTATGATATCGTGCTGAACGGCTACGAAGTGGGTGGTGGCTCGATGCGGATTTTCAAACGTGAAGTTCAGGAAAAAATGTTCAAAGCGCTCAATCTGCCGCCTGAAGAAGTGAAGGATAAATTCGGTTACCTGCTGGATGCATTTGAATATGGTACGCCTCCACATGGTGGTATTGCCTTCGGTTTTGACCGTCTTGTCATGCTGCTTGCAGGTCGTACAAATCTGCGTGAAACTATTGCATTCCCGAAAACAGCCAGCGCGACAGACCTGCTTATGGATGCACCAGCCGAAGTGGATCAAGCTCAATTGGATCAGCTTCATATTCGTCTTGCTCCGAAGCCTGTTGCGCCTAAAGCTTAAGACGAACATTTGGCTTAGCAAGTGCCATCCATTGGCATGAGATAGCTTATAGAATGCCATGAACCCGTTACCCTCATATGGATAATGGGTTCGTGGTTTGTATGCTGGAGTTCAGGCATAGAGTTTAAATCAGTGAGGGAGGATATACCATATTGTTGCATCAATTTTCACGAACGGAACTGGCCATCGGAACTGAAGGTCTAGAAGTTATGAAAAATAGCACGGTGGCCGTGCTGGGTATTGGCGGTGTCGGTTCGATTGCAGTGGAAGCACTGGCGCGCACGGGTGTTGGACGCATCATTTTGATTGATAAAGATGTTGTAGATATCACCAATATTAATCGCCAGATTCATGCGTTGACAACGACGGTAGGTCAAAAAAAGGCTGATCTGATGGTAGAGCGTGTGAAGCTGATTAATCCTGAATGTGAAGCGATTGCACTGAACATGTTTTATACAGAAGAAACATATGAGGAGCTGTTCAAGTACGACTTGGATTATGTGCTGGATGCTTCGGATACGATTATATACAAAATTCATTTGATTAAGGAATGCCTGAAACGTGGGATTCCGATGATCTCCAGTATGGGCGCTGCGAATAAAATGGATCCGAGTCGGTTTCAAGTAGCAGATATTTCCCAGACGAGAATGGACCCGATTGCCCGTGTCATCCGCACCAAGTTGCGCAAGGAAGGCATTACCAAAGGCGTCAAAGTTGTGTTCTCCGATGAGGAACCCATGAAGCCACGTGAAGAAATTACAAAAAAAATTGTACCTGCAAACGCACCTGAAATCCGGAAGGCGAAGCAGCCACCTGCAAGCAATGCATTTGTACCTCCGGTAGCAGGACTGATCATGGTTAGTGTAGCCGTGAAGGATTTGTTAGAACACGCTGGTGTGTAAGTTGCAAAAATAGCATGGCAGTGCATTCGTAGATTTACATCAGTATGTATTCACTTTAAGACCTGTAGTTCTGTGCATCACATCCTTTGTGTCACAGTTGCTACAGCTCTTTTTTGTTTTGAAAAAGCGCAGCTTACTGCAAAAAGATTGAACAACTTGCTGGAGGGTTTTGGTATGAAGGATGGACTATGGTCCAGAAGTCTCGGTTTCAAGCCCGAGCATCATTGGAAAAAGGAATTAGCCGCTGGGGCCATTTCTTATTTTTCCGTTGTATACATTGTTATGGTTAATGCAACTATTTTGGCAGATGCCGGGATTCCCCTCCAAGGGGCAATGCTCGGGACGCTGCTGACATCGATGATCGGCTGCCTGCTTATGGCTTTTGGTGGGAAATCTCCAATGGTCGTTGTACCCGGGATGGGAATTAATGCTTTTTTCACATATACGCTCGTACATTCTATGAAGCTGAGCTGGCAGGAAGCGCTGATGGTGGTTGCCGTCACAGGGATTTTATTCGCCATTGTGGCTTTTACATCATTGTACAAGCTGATTAGCCAAGCGATTCCCCATAATTTGCAGCACGGAATTACGGTGGGCATTGGATTGTTTTTAACCTTTATCGGATTGCAAAAAAGCGGCATCGTGATTGCTCATCAGACGACTTTTGTGGCTATTGGCCATTTTAATGATCCCAAGGTAATTACGGCTTGTGTAACGTTGCTGCTCGCTATTATATTGTTTGTGCGTAACGTTCAGGGAGGTTTACTAATTAGCATTTTGGCGGGAACTGGACTTGCTTATATACTGGGAGCTGTAGAGCCTACAAGCACGGTACGAACCTCTGAAACGGTACGACAGTATGGGCAATTGTTTGGAGAGCTTTCCTTTTCAGGCATTGTCTCGGTAGCTTTCTGGATCGCTGTCTTTTTGCTCCTACTCATTGTGCTATTCGAGAATATTGGTATGATTACTGCACAAACCAACATGATTGGAAGACCGGATTTATTTAAAAACAGCTTGCGTGTGTTGGCTGTAACCAATATCTTTGCCGGTATTTTGGGTAGCAGTCCGGCAGTAGCCGCTGCGGAATCGACGGCTGGCATTGCAGCGGGGGGACGCTCGGGAATGACACCGCTGGTAACTGCTATTTTATTCGGAGCGACGTTTTTCTTTATTCCTCTGTTGGCTTATATTCCTGACAGTGCCATTGCGCCCGTGTTGATCATCATTGGGGGTCTAATGGTGCAAAATGTGCGAGAGATGGATTTCGGTGATTTTACTGAAGCGTTTCCTGCATTTCTAATCATGGTGATGATGCCCTTTACTTACAGTATTGTAGACGGGATGGCATTTGGTTTTATTGCATACCCCGTAGCCAAGCTGGCAGCAGGACGGGGCAAGGAAGTGCCTGTTGCATTATATATCATTTCTGTACTGTTTGTGGCTAACTTTGTGCTTCATTCTCTGGTGTAGTAAACTCGAAGATAGATTGTACTGTTCATACCCGCGCAGAGCGCGGGTGTTGTTGTTTGAACAAGAATGGTCAGACAGGAAGCGAGGTTGATGGTATATGGAAAAAGAACATCATACACACCAAGATGAGCAGGAGGACCAGATGAAGGAAAAACCGGGTAAAAGACCGGATAAGGCTGGCATGGGGCGGTTTATCAAATTGATTGCGAGTGCGCATCCGCCCAAGGCTATTCTGATCATCGCCCTGGTTCTGACGCTGATTCAGACCATTGCTGGTTTAATCGTACCCATGATGACCAAAGGGTTGATTGATGGCTTGACCTTTTCTTCACTAAACCGTATGGTCATTGTTGGTCTGCTTGGCGCTTTTGTGCTTCAAGCGGTGGCTTCGGCGGTTTCTATCTATATGTTGAACTATGCCGGGCATAAGATTGTGGCTAATTTGCGCAAACGTTTATGGCATAAAATCTTATCTCTACCTATCCCTTACTTTGATCGGAATCGGTCAGGAGATACGATGAGTCGCGTCACCAATGACACAAGCCTGATTATGAACTTAATTACGGAGTATCTAGTCAATCTGATTTCTAATGTGATCGCAATTATTGGTGGTATTGCATTGTTATTTTATCTTGATTGGGTGATGACGCTCATTATTATGGCCATTGTTCCGCTAACAGCCCTGATTTTATTTCCGGTAGGCAGAAAAATGTACCGCATCTCCAAAAAACAGCAGGATGAGATGGCAGATCTGACCTCAGTGTTGAGTCAGGTTATCGGCGAAATCAGACTGGTGAAGGCCTACGGAACCGAAAGCAGAGAGGCTCAGGCCGGTGAGGATCGTATTTACCGGATGTTCCGCTTCGGTTTGCAAGAGTCACGTATCCTGGCCCTTGTAGGTCCCATTTCTACCTTCTTGCTGACTGCAGTGCTGGTCATTATATTGGGTGTTGGTGGTGTTCGTGTCGCATCGGGTGTGCTGACCGCTGGGGATTTGGTGGCTTTTATTTTGCTGCTGTTTCAGGTGATCACACCGATGGCACAATTCACGACCCTGTATTCACGTCTGCAAAAGGTGGTTGGGGCTACTGAACGGATTCAGACGATTTTAGATCATGAAGAGGAACCGCTCGAGTTGAAGCAGGAAGCGGCAAAAGAGAGCAGAGATATCATACTTCGTGATGTTGCCTTTTCTTATACCGAAGGGGAAGAGGTCCTTCATAATGCGAACTTGGTCATTCCGGCTAACCGGACGACAGCATTCGTGGGGCCGAGCGGAAGTGGGAAGTCCACCTTGTTTTCATTGTTGGAACGCTTTTATGTGCCAGATACAGGTGAAATTCGTTATGGAGACGAACCGATATCGTCATATACACTTTCCTCCTGGCGCTCCAAAATTGGTTATGTATCGCAGGAAAGCTCAATGATGACTGGAACGGTCAGAGATAACATTACATATGGCTTGGGGCGCGAAGCTGACTTGGAAGAAGTGAGACGAGCAGCCACGATGGCGTATGCGGATACATTTATTATGGATCTACCTCAAGGCTACAATACTGAGGTGGGAGAACGGGGAATGAAGCTGTCCGGAGGACAGCGTCAACGGATCGCTATTGCACGTGCGCTTCTTCGTAGCCCTGACATTCTCATGCTGGATGAGGCTACATCTAGTTTGGACAGCTCATCTGAGCATGAGGTACAGAAGGCCCTAGCGAACTTGATGGAAGGACGCACGACAATTGTCATTGCTCATCGTTTGTCTACAGTGGTTCACTCCGATCAGATTATCGTGTTGGACAAGGGCAAGGTGACCGGTGCAGGAACTCATACTGAGTTATTAGAGTCCCATCAGGTGTACCGTGAGCTGGCTCAAAAGCAGTTTGTGGAGATGGGAGAAAAAGTGGAGCTTTAGAGACTGCTACGCGCGAGTGATATGATCCTCCGATCGCTGTTGCCTCTGAATTCCTCTGATTGTAATGAGAACAAGGGGGATTTAGAGGTAAAGGCGAACGCTTCGCTTCTTCGGATTTCAAACCTCCCGCTTCATTGATGTCTCCAAGGTTCATACTTGGGTAGATAGCAGATGTTCCATTCACAACAACAAGTGAGATAAAATTATCTTTTTCCAAAATATTAATGAAAAGGGTTTACAAAGATATTAGACAAGGATTTAGTTTTTTTAACTTGTATGACATACAACATATAAGATTAGTTAAAATGATGCTAGACTAAAAGGTGGAGATTGAGAAGCGAGAATAAACTCATTTATATAGCAAATATCTGAAAAATGTTGGTTATAAATAATAAAGATATGTTTTTGTATTGATATAAAGGGTTTTCGTAGGAGGACTTTTAGAAAGGAATGGGTCAAGAAGAATGAGCAAACCGAGAGTATTGGTCGTTGATGACGAAAGGGCTGTTAGAAAATTGATTAAAACAGTTCTTGAAGCCGATGGGATGGTAGTACTTCAGGCTGAAAATGGCACGGAAGCGATGCGGATGATTAGCGAGGGACCATTCGATCTCGTCCTCTTGGACATTATGATGGAAGATATTGATGGCTATGATGTGCTTGGTCAATCACGTAATATGGGCATCCATACGCCAATCATTTTTCTGAGCGGGAAAAAAGAAGACACAGATCAGATCATTGGACTTGGACTTGGGGCAGATGCCTATATTACCAAGCCGTTTAGTCCTCCTGTGCTTTGTGCTCAGGTAAAGAACCAGATTAAAAGATATCGCCAGCTTCAGGAATCAAAACAACAAGCTCCGCGCATTGCGTTGGGACCTTTTCTATTCAATCATCATACCTTTACGTTTCAAAAAAATAATCAGGAAATTGCGTTGTCATCAAAAGAAATACAACTCATGAAATTTTTTATGGAACACCCCAATCAGGTTTTCTCGAAAGAACAGCTATATCAAAACATCTGGAAAGATACGGTTGTCGATAATAATACGATTATGGTTTATATCAGGCACCTGCGCACCAAAATTGAGGAAAATCCTACGAATCCGAAATATATCAAAACCGTTTGGGGAATCGGATATCGTTTTTCCGTTGAAAGATAGATTAATTACATACTTCTGTCTAATTGTATACGCTCTCTTGAAGGCACGCCGATGGTTCGGGGGGCTTTTTTTTATGGGTGATGATTTTTAACACCATCCCTATTTTAGGATAAAAGGAAATACATAACTTTGGAGCGTGGCATCACCCTCACACAAATAATGACTTTTTACTTTGAAAGCGCTGACATATTTTTGTCACAGGGTTCTTAAAAACATTTAAGGATTACTCAGAATACTTTAAGATTTACTTTTTACAATTTAGTTATCTCGAATCATCCAATGAGCGAGAGCGTTACTGAAAATCTTGTGAAAACCCGGGCGAGCGATTGATTCGAGGATATAAGCAGATTGATTATCTAGGAGGCGATGAAGTGGTCACTAATAATCTACAAGAAGCCGCAGAACTTAAGCTACAGCCACGAACAGAGTCCAAATGGAAAAAGGTGTTGAATTACAAGATTGGAGGGGTCATTCCTGTAGGCCTTTACATCCCGTTTATGGCTGTTGTCTACATGCTGATGAACACCGGAAAGCTCGCTAGTGATATGCCTGGGGCTGTATCTGTCATGGTCTTATATGGCTTTATTCTGGCGGAAATCGGAAAGCGCATCCCTATTCTAAAGGATATCGGCGGCGCTGCAATTATGGCAACGTTTGTTCCTTCTTACATGGTGTATGCTCATCTTCTTCCGCAGTCAGCCATTGATTCTGTTACTGTTTTTATGGATAATACCAATTTTCTGTATGTGTACATCGCAATTGTTATCGCTGGCAGTATCCTTGGCATGAACCGGGAACTCATGATCAAAGCGGTCGTTAGATTGGCAGTCCCTTTGGCGGTCGGATCTATTGTCGGAACAGGCGTCGGATTGCTTACAGGTGTGGCTTTGGGAATCCCAGCGTATGATACCTTGTTTTACATTCTTGTTCCTATCATGGCTGGAGGCGTTGGTGAAGGTGCAATTCCACTCTCTATCGGCTACAGCCAAATTTTAGGTTCGACTCAAGGTGAGCAATTTGCTATGGTTATTCCTGCGGTCATGCTGGGTAGCTTGTGTGCTATTATTTTGTCCGGCTTGTTGAAACAACTGGGAGATAGAAGACCGGAGCTTACTGGTAACGGCACGCTACTCAAAACAGGGGATAGCGATGTTTTGGAACTTGCAGAGGATAAAAACAAAAAACCGCTTGATCTTTACCAAATGGCTGCTGGAGCAATTTTAGCTTTCGGGTTCTTCATGTTAGGTACCTTAGCCGCTGAGTTTGTTGGTCTACCTGGTCCGATCGTAATGCTTTTTGCGGCATTTTTGGCAAAATATTTTGGCTGGTTGCCAAAATTCCTTGAAGATGGAGCGCAACAAATGCAACGTTTCTTTGTTATCGCTGTAACGTACCCGCTTCTGCTTGCCGTAGGTGTTGCCAAAACACCATGGGAGGCACTGATTTCTGTAATTAGCCCTGCTTATTTCATCACCATTTTAGTAACTGTATTAGCTGTGGTTGTGAGTGGATATTTTGCTGGTAAGTGGATGAAAATGTACCCGGTTGAAGCCGCAATTATAACTTCTACTCGATGCAGCCAAGGTGGAACAGGAGATGTTGCGATTCTTTCTGCAGCTGATAGAATGGTGCTCATGCCATTTGCCCAGGTATCCACCCGTCTCGGGGGAGCAGCAACGGTAACACTTGCTATTTTCCTGCTGCGATACCTTACACACTAAGATGGTGAAATCTTAAAAAAAATTAATAATTTTACAGAGTACTTTAAGATCTTGTTATTACAATGAAGTTGTCTTGAGACACCATTTAGTAGACGAACGTGAATAACTGATATACTCGGAAGCGAACTGGCCCTAGCACTAGGGCTAGGGACTGATGGGCTACTAGCTCGATGGAGAAGGTAAAGCAGGATGAGATTTTCACGAGAGATACTGTTTCATTATCGAAGCCATTTTTCATTTCTCACTATGCTAGTGCTTCCGATTTCTTTTCTAGTTCTGCTATGGATGGCCTATGGCTCGTATATGGACGGAGAACGTACCGTAATTGAACAACAGCAGCAGCAATTGCTGACGATTGCCAAGTTAAACAGCACGTCTATTGAGTCCTTTTTCGACGAACAAATGCACTCCCTGCAAATATTGGCAGGAAATCAGCAGATGTCGCTCGCCATATCCAATAAGAATGAGACTGTGATTGACGAAAACCTATCTGCTTATTATACCGCCAAAAAAGATAGCATCTATCAGATTAGCCAGGTGAACCTGGAAGGAAGAGTAGTACACACTTTTCCGAAGCGCAATCGTACAGATGCGATTAAAGCCTATGAATTTATCAAGGATGATATTCAAAGGATGCTGCGAGAAAAAAAAACGTTCATCGCAAGGGCCAAGCTGGAGAGGCAAGGCAATTATATTGTGCATCTGTTTCAGCCTGTTTATCTTGATGGGAAATTTCAAGGTGCGCTGATCAGTGTGGTAAATCTAAACGCTGTGTATGAGAAGCTGTTGAAGCCGATTCGCGTTGGGACCAAGGGTTATATCCATGTCAAGGATCAGCAAGGCCACTATCTCATGCACCCAAGCGAAGAAAATATTGGGTTATCGCTATCAGCGATGAAGGCCAAACACCCGGGGCTTGATTACGGCGATCTGGAAAAATTGTTCAAAATGCAGCTTACCCAGGAACAAGGCTCAGCTCTCTACCATTCGTATTGGTGGGGGGACGAATGCTATACCAAGACGAAAAAGATTGAGGCCTTTTCCCGTGTTCATCTCGGTGACTCGTTTTGGGTGGTTGCCGCGGCCATGAACTACGAAGATGTGAGAGAACCGATTGCCAAAAACCGAACTAAAACCATTGAGATTTTTTCAATGATCGTCCTGACGTTGGCTTGTGCCGTTTATATCATCATGAAGACGAAGAAAAATAAAGAGGCTCTGGAATACGAGACAAGATATTTGCGGGAACTGAATAACAAAAACGAGCTGTTGAGAAAAAAGGACCTTCAATTGCAGCACTCGCAAAAGCTGCAGTTGATCGGTACGCTATCAGGGGAAATTGCTCATGATTTCAATAATTTTTTGACTCCTATCAAAGGTTATGCAGAAATTATGCTCAGCAGTATAGAACCTACTGAAGAAATTTATGATTACGTCAGTGAGATTTATGATGCTTCCGAGAAAGCAAGATTAATAATCGAGGAAATCCTGCTATTGAGCAGGCTGGAGAGTGGGAAGGTCAAGAAAAACGCTCCGGTCAAAGTAGAAGAGCAGGTCGAAGAAGCACTGGGACTCATAAAATCCTTTCTCTCGCCCAGCGTGAAAGCTGTGTTCAAAAAACAGGTAGAGTCAGCCGTTATCTTTGCAAATAAAGTACAGATTCACCAAATCATTATGAACCTGTGCAACAATTCCTATCAAGCTATGAAAACAACCGGGGGCGAACTAAAAATTATATTGGATACCATGCCCCTGAAAGAAGTGAAAAAAATCCGGGAGAGCGTTCTGGAAGTCAGCGATTACGTTACTTTATCTGTTTCCGATACGGGCAGAGGGATGAGTGACGAAACCTTGCAGAAAATCTTTGATCCTTTTTTCACAACCAAACCGGCAGGAGAGGGTACGGGGCTTGGATTGTATATCGTTCAAAGCATTCTCGAAAAACATCAAGGATTTATTGCCGTGGATTCAGAGCTGGGCAAGGGTAGTACCTTTACGGTATATCTGCCGAAAACGGAGTTTGTAGCCAAAGATACAGAGATCGATAAGAGCCCTGTGTTTACTGAACAAAAGCGCATCCTTCTGGTCGATGATAAACAGCGTGTGTTGAAAGCGATGAGAAAAGGACTGGAATTGTATGGTTTCCAGGTTGAGACAGAAGCAGACAGCATGGAAGCATTACAGCGGTTTGAAAAGTCTCCAAACCATTACGATCTGGTCATTACGGATCAGGCTATGCCTTATCTGACGGGTACGGAATTGGCTGAACGTATCAAGGTAATCAATCCAAGTATGAAAATCATCCTGATTACCGGTTATGTCGAGGATCATGTGGTGGCATACAAGGAGAGATTGATCATTGATGAATATATGTGTAAGCCTGCAGCAGGTTCAGATATGGCACAAATGATTTATAAGGTTCTGCAATCCTGAAGATGGAGAGTATCTACCATCCAATTGGAAAAAGAGGTGTAGACATTGATTATTCAGCAAGTAGGCGTGGCCGGCACACTGGAATCAAGCGATATTATGATTTCCATCGAGCCGAACGGCACGAAGGGGATTGAAATCGAGTTGAAAAGTACGGTAGAGAACCAGTTTGGGAACCAGATTCGCAAAGTGATTCTCGAAACATTACAAGAAATGGGCATTGAACATGCATATGTCCAAGCGAATGATAAAGGGGCACTGGATTGTGCTATTAAGGCTAGAGTCATGACAGCCGTAAACAGAGTGGTCGAGGGTGGCTGCCGACCATGGGAGGCGGAATAGATGCAGAAACTGAGAAGGACCATGTTGTATGTACCAGGGAATAACCCAGGGATGATCCGCGACGCCCATATCTATGGGGCAGATTCGATTATGATCGACCTTGAGGATTCCGTTTCCCTATACGAAAAAGATGCAGCACGTTTGCTGGTTTACCAGGCTTTGAAAACCTTTGATTTCGGAGGCACCGAGGTGCTGGTCAGGGTCAACCCGCTCAATACGCCATATGGCAGAGACGATTTTGAAGCGATTGTACGAGCGAAGCCAACTGCCATTCGATTACCGAAAACAGAGACCGCCGATGACGTGATGGAGGCGGATGAATTGATTACCGAAATTGAACAAAAGATCGGCATGGAGCTTGGGACGATCAAGCTTTTTGCAGCGGTTGAGAGTGGTAAGGGCGCATTGAATGCAGCGCAAATTGCGGTTGCCAGCAAGCGGCTGATCGGCATCGCCATTGGAGCGGAGGATTTCGTTACAGACTTGAAGACAACGCGCTCGCCAGAAGGCATTGAGCTATTGACAGCACGAAGCCTTATATTATTTGCGGCAAGAGCTGCTGGCATTGCTGCTGTCGATACAGTCTACTCAGATGTAAATAATGAGGAGGGCTTTGCTAACGAGGTCAAGCTGATCAAACAGCTGGGCTTTGACGGCAAATCCATTATTAACCCACGTCAGATCGAGATTGTAAACCGCATCTATACGCCGACAGAACCAGAGATCCAAAAATCAAAGCGGATCATTGAGGCCAGCCTCGAAGCGGAGGCAAATGGCTCAGGTGTGATCAGTCTCGACGGTAAAATGATTGACCGTCCGATTGTAGAACGTGCACGCAGAGTACTTGACCTGGCGGAAGCGGCAAAAATAAACGTAGAGTAAGGTGAATGTTATGCTAAACGGTGCTGGGAGAGAAATTCCTCTAGCTATTGAGGGGCTTGATGCGGTAACTCCCTTTGATCGCAAATCGACTTACGGGCAATTTAAAAATATAGAGCGGTTAAAAGACAGCCAGCAAAATCCTGCCAAAAATAAAATCATTGATTCGATAGAGAAGGCCATTGAAGCTACTGGCTTGCGTAGTGGGATGACGATCTCCTTCCACCACCATTTTCGCAATGGGGATTTTATTGTGAATATGGTCATGGATAAAATCGCCAAAATGGGGATTCGTGATCTTGTCCTGGCAGCCAGCTCCTTGACAGATATCCATGCCCCATTGATAGAGCACGTGCGAAACGGTGTCATTCGCAGAATCGAGACCAGTGGCCTGAGAGGCGAGCTGGCTCAGGCATATTCCTACGGATGGTTTGACATTCCGGTGACGATTAACTCTCACGGTGGTCGCGCAAGAGCAATTGCATCAGGGGAATGCCTGATTGACGTCGCCTTTTTGGGCGCTCCTTCTTGCGATGCATACGGCAATGCAAACGGAACTTGCAGCATAAACGAAGCTCCATCGGCATGCGGCTCCTTGGGATATGCCATGGTAGATGCACAGTATGCGCGCAACGTGGTGATGATTACTGACCATTTGGTCCCCTATCCGAACACTCCATTCGCCATTCCTGAAACTCTGGTGGATTATGTGGTCGTCGTGGATCGCATCGGTGATCAGAAGGGTATTGTCTCAGGGGCTACCCGTTACACCAAGAATCCGAAGGAACTGTTAATTGCTAAAAACGCGGCAGATGTGATTGAAGCATCAGGATATTTCATGGATGGATTCTCATTGCAAACTGGCTCCGGGGGGGCTTCGCTTGCAACAACCAGATTTCTGCGGGAAAAAATGCTTGCCGCCAATATCAAAGCAGGCTTTGCCCTAGGTGGTATTACCCAACAAATCGTTGATCTGCATGAAGAAGGATTGATTGAAAAGCTTTTGGACGTGCAGAGCTTTGACCTGCGTGCTGTAGAATCGCTGAGAAAGAATAAATTCCATCAACAAATTTGTGCGGAATATTATGCAAGCCCTGAAAATATAGGCTGTGCTGCTCACCAACTGGATGTTGTTGTGCTGAGTGCGCTGGAGATTGATTTGAATTTTAATGTGAACGTAATTACCGGGTCTGATGGGGTCATCCGGGGAGCTTCCGGCGGACACTGCGACACTGCCGCAGGCGCTGCAGTATCTATCATCGTCGCTCCGCTGATTCGCGGAAGAATGCCTGCTATTCTTGATCGTGTAAATACCATTATCACACCAGGCCATACGGTTGACGTACTTGTTACCGATCAGGGCATCGCTGTGAACCCTATCCGCCAAGACCTCCTGGCTAACTTAAAAGCAGCCAAGCTCCCTGTCTTCACGATCGAAGAGATGCAAGAGAAGGCAACACGGATTGTCGGCAAACCGGAGCCGATACAATGGGAAGATAAAATTGTAGGTGTTGTTAAATATCGTGATGGTTCTGTAATTGATGTCATTCGTCAAGTGAAACAAGGACGCTAAAATTATAAACCAAGGGGAGGAAGTATTGAGCAGCTGCTCAGTACGAACAAACTTATGAATATAAAAGAAGCCGCCTTACAGGCACACCGCGTCAGAAACGGTAAACTGGAGATTACAGGGACAGTACCGGTTGTAAGTAAACAGGACTTAGCGATAGCCTATACACCTGGCGTTGCCGAACCATGCAAGGAAATCGCCAAAGATAAGAGCAAAGCCTATGAATACACGATTAAAGGGAGCAGCGTGGCGATTTTGACGAATGGGACAGCAGTGCTGGGCCTGGGGGATATTGGTCCTGAGGCAGGGCTGCCTGTCATAGAGGGCAAGGCCTTGTTGCTCAAAGAATTTGGTGGGGTGAATGCGTTCCCTATTTGTATCGACACCACTGATCCAGACGAGTTTGTGCGCACGGTTGAAGTGATCGCACCAGGTTTTGGAGGCATTCATCTTGAAGACATCAAGGCTCCAGAATGCTTTTATATTGAAGACAAATTAAAAGAAAAACTGAACATTCCGGTTTATCATGATGATCAGCATGGAACGGCAGTTGCTGTGCTTGCAGGGTTATTGAATGCCTTGAAACTTGTGGGCAAAAAAGTGGAGGATGTGCGAATTCTCATCAATGGAGCAGGAGCTTCGGGGATTGCCACCGCCAAGCTATTGCTTGCTGCAGGAGCGGAGCATATGGTTCTCTGCGATATGAATGGTGCCCTGGTCGAAGGAGACACCTCTCTCAATGAGCCTCAGCAGCAAATTGCCAAGCTGACGAATCGTGATAAAGAAACAGGCAGCCTTGCAGAAGTCATCAAGGACAAGGACATCTTTATTGGTTTATCGGTTGCAGATGTGATGACCAAAGAAATGGTGCAAAACATGAGCAATGAAAGCATCATTTTTGCCCTTGCCAATCCGATTCCAGAAATTTTGCCGGAGGAAGCATACAAAGGCGGAGCACGAATTGTTGCGACCGGCAGATCGGATTTTCACAACCAAATCAATAACCTGCTGGCATTCCCCGGTATTTTCAGAGGCGCGTTTGATGCCAAAGCTACGGACATCACGCTGGAAATGAAATTAGCGGCAGCCAGCAGCATCGCAGCTCTGGTAACAGATGAGGAACTTGACGATACCTATATCGTTCCAGATGCGATTGACAAAAGAGTAAGTGCTGCGGTTAGTAAAGCAGTAAAAATCGTCGCAGAACAAAGCGGTGTCGTAAGAAAATAAAACCATCGAGAAAAACGGTGATCATGATGGCTATGTGGATGGAACATTTGCGTGAAGAGATTATAAATCCTGCCTCTGAAGACGCTCAAAGAAAGCTTCGCGATTTCCTTAAGCGCCAAGGTCTTAGAATAGACCATCCAATTGAATATACGATGGAAATTGTAGATGGCGGCGACATTGCCGCTACGGGTTCCTTTTCAGGCAGTGTACTGAAGTGTATTGCTGTGGATGAAGCTTATAAAAATCAGGGGCTATCGGCACAAATTGTTAGCCATTTAGTAAATGAAGAATATAGGCGGGGAAGGGATCACCTGTTTATTTATACAAAGCCACTAAATAAACAAATTTTCAAGGATCTCGGCTTTTATCCAATCATGGAGGAATCCTTCAAGGCTGTCCTGTTGGAAAACCGTTGGGATGGTGTCAGGCAGTATCAGCAAGATCTTTTGCAGGAATCGGGCGATCTCGTGCCTTCGGCTGCGATTGTCATGAACTGTAATCCATTCACACTGGGACATTTGCACTTAATCGAGTATGCAGCAGCGGTTTGGGAAAAGGTACATCTGTTTGTAGTCTGGGAGGATCGATCCATTTTTCCATCAGCTGCTAGATACAGACTAGTTGAAGAAGGCGTAAGGCATTTGGACAATGTGGTCCTGCACAAAGGCAAAGACTATATCATCTCGGGCGCAACGTTTCCTTCTTACTTCTTTAAAAATGATGAAGAGGCGGCAAGCACGCATATATCACTTGATCTAAAAATTTTTATCCAATATATAGCTCCATTGCTAAATATTCAAAAACGGTATATTGGTCAGGAGACAAACTGTGTCTTGACCCGAAGGTACAACACGATCATGAAAAAATTACTGCCTTCCGCTGGAATCGACGTAGAGGAAATACCGCGACTGCTATGGGAAGGGGAGGACATTAGCGCCTCTGCAGTTCGTAATTATATTCGTCTGGGTCACATGGAAAAAGTGAAGCAGCTTGTACCGGACACAACCTATCGGTTTTTATTGTCAGGGGAAGCTGGAGAAATCATCAGGCGTATTAGAAGGATGTCATAACATGTATTCGTATGAGGTTACCCTTGAGGAAATGCTACAGGCACGCGAAAACCGGGCGAACAGACAAAGACAGCTGATCAGTAGGTACGCGGTACCTTTGCTCAGCATGACGATCAATATCCCAGGACCACAGAAGTCCTCTCCAACTAGTAAATACGCTTTTCATGAAGGCTATCGTATTTTGATGTGTCAACTGGCAGTGAACCAAATGACACCGCTGCACCGTGAAGCGTATCATCTGCCGACAGGTCCAGAAGCATATATTGCCGTTCAGGCAGACACACAAATATTGAAAAAGTGGGCCATTGCGATTGAAGATGAACATCCACTAGGAAGATTACTGGATCTGGATGTGATTGGACCCAATGGAAGGGCAATCTCCAGAGATGAGCTTGGCCTGGACAAGCGAAAATGCCTCATGTGCGAGCAAGCTGCGCATATATGTGGACGGAGTAGAGCGCACGCACTTCCTGAATTACTGGAAGCTATCAAAGCGCTGGTGGACAGTTATACGCGAAATCGTCAAGTGGTCAAACGAGTATGATCGGCGAGGAGCAACTATGATGCCAACAAGCCTATTAAGTGAAAGCCTTGCTCAACAGGCTGTCCTTGCGCTGCTAACAGAGGTCTCCGCCAGCCCAAAACCGGGACTGGTAGACCGATTGGATTGTGGTGCCCACAAGGATATGGACTTCTTTACGTTTATGTCTAGTGCGGCCTCACTTTCCGGCTATTTTGAAAGATGTGCTAAGGCGGGAGGTTCCTTTCATGGACAGGATCTCCGTATACTATTTGAGAACCTGCGCCCCTTGGGACAGGAAGCGGAACGGGCTATGTTTGCCGCAACCGATGGGGTAAACACACATAAAGGTCTTATTTTTTCGCTAGGCATTATTTGTGCCGCCGCCGCGTATTGTTGTACGACACGAGCAACTGCTAGCAGGCTGGATGAACAAGTCATTTGTGAGACCATTGCTCAGATGACCAAAGGTTTATGTGCAAGAGAGCTTGCATCCCTAAAAAAATCAACAGGCTTAACGGTCGGCGAACGGTTGTATAAGGAGTGGGGGATGATGGGCATACGTGGCGAGGTGGAAGCAGGCTTTCCTACCGTGCGAGCGTATGCTCTGCCCGTCTATCGTGAGTTGAAGTCATCACAACGTTACCATGTGAATGATATCTGTGTTCAAACACTCTTACAACTGATGGTTGTCAACGAAGATACGAATATTGTTGGCAGACACGACCGGGAGATGCTAGCCTATGTCCAGCAATATGCCAAGCAGGTGCTAGAGGCGGGCGGTATCTTGTCTGAAAGAGGTGTAGCCATGATTCATCAGATGAACGATGATTTTGTGCAGCAAAATGTTAGTCCTGGTGGCTCCGCTGATTTACTGGCAGTCACAATCATGTTGGAAAACTTATATCTAACGCCATTGCAATATAACGGCAATGCGGTTCATAGCGACCCATTTTAATATAAAAGGGCTGTCTTCCCTAAAGTGAAAGGTTCTCTTTACACCAGACAGGTTCATTTGTAAAACCTGCTGCTGTAAGGGGGATTTTTTTTATGTAAACTATTCGTTTGTGTTTTAGTTAGAGGTCTTTCTTATATGAAAACAGGCGTATGAAGAAAATAAGGTTGGATTTTTATGGCTAAATGTGTTACGCTTACTTTCCTTTTTTTGTGTCGGAGCAAGTGGTTGCGATGCAGAAATCGAGACTTGATATTCTTAGGAGGTAACTGAAATGGAGAATGAGTTTCAAAGTGCCTATCAAGAAGAACAGCACAGGCTGTCGCTTGCTATGGAGGAAATTGATCGGAGATTGGAACGGCTTCGCAATACGCCGGTGTACACCGGGCATGATTTTACGGAGCAAGTGCTAGAATCGGCACGGGAGGAAAAACGTCAGGCTTTGGCCAAAAGCTCGCAGGAGCCTTATTTTGGTCGTATGGATTTTGACGAACGTGGCAGAGGGCAGCGGAAGCCACTTTATATCGGTAAAATTGGAGTGGAGCGTGAAGAAACGTCAGCGTATCCGCTGGTGATTGATTGGCGTGCACCGATTGCCAGCTTGTTTTATTCGTTTACAGGTGGTGAAGAAACCGCGTCTTACGAAGCTCCTGAGGGAACCATTGAGGGCTTGGTCTATCTGAAGCGTAATGTTGTCATTCGGAAAAAAATCCTGGAACGGGTAGCCGATACATATAATCGTGAAAGCGACGAGCCTGCCGTTTCTGATGAGTTTCTCGTTTATCGTTTGGGAGAAAACAAGGATAACCGTTTACGGGATATCGTATCTACCATTCAGGCGGAGCAGGATCAGATCATCCGCGCGGCCAAAAATACAGCCCTCGTTATTCAGGGGGTAGCGGGTAGTGGCAAGACGACGGTAGCGCTGCATCGGCTCGCATTTTTGCTGTATCAATACAAGGATCAGGTATCAGCGGACAAAATGGTAATTTTCGCACCAAACCATATGTTCCTTGACTATATTTCAGATGTACTTCCAGAGCTGGGGGTCGGGAATATTCAGCAAAGTACATTTGCAGACTGGGCACTGGACTTATTGGGTTTGGATTTACCTTTGGCTGATCCTGCCGAAACATTATCTTATTGGTTTGAGAGTGGCAGTCTGAGAAAGGAATCCATGGATGAGGCTCCGGGAAGATTCAAGGGCTCGGTTCACTTTATGGAGTTGCTTCAAGCTTTTGTTGAACGACTGGAGCCCATCTCCGTGCCTGAGGGGGATTTTTCACCATGGGATGGAGCGGTGCTGCCACAAGCTGAGATTTTGAATTGGTTTAATGAGGAATATAAGCCTTATCCGCTCGCGAAGCGGAAGGAGCGTGTGCTGGCAAGAGTGCACCGCTGGATTGAAATGGAACTGAAAAAGTCGCCTTCGGCGGCAGCGCTCAAGGAACGCAAGAAAAAGGCAGGAGCACGGGAAAAGGCATATGCTAAAAAATGGCCACAATACGACGCACTGACGCTCTATAAGCAGCTTTTTCAGGCAGCTAAAGGGTTACCCGCAGATACGGCTGCGGAGATGAAGGCTTCTCTGCCGCATGCTATTTTTAAGACCACACAGTCGGATCTGCGAAAACAGATTATCCGTGAAGAAGATCTGACTGCGTTAGTGTATCTTCACGTGCTGATTCATGAGGTAGAATCATCCCAACGTTTTGACCATGTGGTCATTGATGAAGCACAGGATTTTTCACCTTTTCATATCGCATTGCTGGATTTGTTCGTGAAAGGGCATTCCTTTACGATATTGGGCGATTTATCGCAGGGCATCCATGAATACCGTGGTGTACATGCGTGGGAGGAAATGAGTTCTCTTTTTGCGCCGGAACATACCGGGTATTTTGCACTTACGCGGAGCTACAGATCAACCTTGGAAATAATAGAATTTGCAAACACGATTTTGGAGCAGGGAGTTCGCGGCGGTATTACGGCAGTTCCGGTATTTCGTAGTGGCGATCCGGTGCGCACCGTGTCTTACGACTCATCCGTGCGTGAGCAGAGTTTGCTCACCGCTCTAAAAGAGCTGTCCTCCAAGGAGTATCGTACTGTTTCTGTGCTGACACGCACCTTAAAAGAGGCTATGGAACTGCATGAGGTTTTCATAAGCGCGGGGTTGGATGTGAATTTGATTGACGGTGGTAAAAAGCAATATGAAGGCGGTTTGTCGGTACTGCCTGTGTACCTATCCAAAGGTCTGGAGTTCGATGCAGTTATTGTGGCGGATGCCGACCATGAGCATTATGGAGAACGGGCATGGGATGCCAAACTGCTGTATGTAGGATGTACCCGTGCGCTGCATGAGCTGTGGCTATTGCATGATGGCTCACTTCCTAGTTACGTACAGGCACAGACGGAGTAAGCAGAAAAAGCGTTGTAAAGCATCGCCTGAGTTGTTGTATTCCTTTTTGTACTGTTTATCTTAGTGATGGAAATTATGAAGTTATGCCAGTCGAAGAACAGCCACGAAATTCATCTTTCGTCTAAGGCTGTTCTTTATTTTTTTTTGTAGGCGACTGACTTGTAGATCTACAGCCGTGCCGTGACCATGCTATCTGCAACTTGTTAACGGATATGGTAGAATAAGAGGCGGTTTATACCGTATCAGGATTATAGATGACTTGAATTTTCATGATTTTCAACCGTATGAGCGAACATAGTATAGTATCTTTTCAAAGAAAAAGAGAAAGTGTTCGTTCATAAACCATAAGGAAGTGAATGAAATGGACTTATTTTCATATTCCCAAGAGTCAACGCCAAGCAATCGGTTGCTTGCGGATCGCTTGCGTCCGACTTCGCTGGATGAATATATTGGACAGGAGCATGTTGTGGGTCCAGGTAAGCTGCTGCGAAGAGCTATAGAGGCAGATCAGGTCTCTTCTATTTTGTTGTACGGACCGCCGGGGTGCGGCAAAACAACACTGGCACATATCATCTCGCAACACACGCAAGGCGATTTTGTACGTCTGAATGCTGTAGAAGCATCTGTGAAAGACGTAAGAGAAGTCATTGACCGGGCACAGACGAATAAATCGATGTATGGCAAAAAAACCATTTTGTTTCTCGACGAGGTACATCGTTTTAACAGCTCGCGTCAGGATGCACTGTTGCCTGCGGTGGAAAAGGGCACGATCGTGTTTATTGGCGCCACCACTGAAAATCCCTTTCACTACGTCAACGGCGCTTTAATGAGCCGTTCT
Organism: Paenibacillus sp. FSL H7-0703; assembly: GCF_038003485.1. NCBI lineage: Bacteria > Bacillati > Bacillota > Bacilli > Caryophanales > Paenibacillaceae > Paenibacillus > Paenibacillus sp. FSL H7-0703. The sequence goes on from NZ_JBBOPF010000001.1 coordinate 4,767,773, forward strand.
ACGTTGTTCCAGCTTGAAGCGCTAACGCAGGAGCATTCGCTGGCTGCTATGCGCCGTGCCTTGAGCGATGCGGACAAAGGGCTCGGCTACATGCAGCTTCAGGTAGATGAAGCTGCACTGGCTCACATCGCGTCCATGGCGAACGGTGATATCCGCCGCGCTTTGAACGCGCTGGAACTGGCGGCGCTCACGACGCCTCCGCTGGCAGACGGCACGATTCACGTGACACTGGAAGTCGCAGAGGAATCCATCCGTCGCCCGATTGTCAAAGCAGATGAATCCACGCAGTATGACGTGCTGTCGGCCTTTCACAAAAGCATTCGCGGCTCCAGCGACGCCGCGCTGTTCTGGTTTCTGTACGCCGTAGAAAAGCTCGGCATGGACCCGATGACCTTTATCCGCCGCCTCATCGCTGCGAGCAGTGAGGACATTGGCCTAGCGAACCCGCAGGCAATGGTGCAAGCGGTGAGTGCGCTTGAAGCCTATCGCAATAACGGCTGGCCCGAGGCCAAACTGAACATTGCACAGGCCATTTTGTTTGCTGTGGAAAGCCCAAAATCGAATGCCGTATATACGGCAATTTCACGGGCCATGTCGGCTATGGACGATATCAAATCGGCCGAGGTGCCACTCCATTTGCGTGACGCACACTATAAAGGCTCGGAAAAGCTCGGTCATGTTGGCTATCAATATCCACATAATTATCCGAATCATTATGTGAAGCAGCAATATTTGCCCGATTCGATAGCAGACCAAACCTTCTATCAGGCTACTGAGCAGGGGAATGAGTCAAAAATCAGGCAAAACCAGCGCTGGCGGGATTCACAGTCTTGATATATATGTGTGACTTCATATACAGAGTGTGTACGATATCGTCACGTTACACCATGATCGTGCAAGAGCGAAGAAGGAGATAAAAAGATGAAAGACGTGCTATTCGTTGCCGCGGGCGGAGCGCTTGGAACCTCTACCCGTTATGGCCTGCAATCGCTGTTGCCTGCGGCGGGTGCGGATTTTCCACTTGGTGTGCTGCTAATCAATTGGATCGGCTGCCTGTTTCTTGGTTGGTTCTTTACGGTAACCTTGCGATCATGGCGGATCAAGCCGCGATTGCGACTTGCCATCGGAACAGGCTTTACAGGGGGCTTTACCACCTTTTCCACTTTTGCAGTAGATGCTGTACGCCTCACGGTTCATGATCGTATGCTGACGGCTGTGTTGTACCTGCTGCTTAGCGTAGGCGGAGGGCTGTTTTTGACATGGACAGGTATCCGCCTAGGTACAAAAATGACGCAGGCTGCTCCCAAGGAGGAACGCTTATGATCTGGTGGGCGGCGGCAGGCGGGATTATGGGTACACTAGCGAGATACGGGCTTGGCATGTGGGCCGGAAAGAGGTTCGGTACCGTATTCCCGTGGGGGACGTGGATCATTAACGTCAGCGGTTCATTGCTGTTAGGCTGGCTCTATGGCCAGTTTACGCAAAACCATTTGTCTCCGGCACTCTGGATGCTGCTAGGAACAGGTTTTTGTGGCGGCTACACCACCTTTTCCACATTCGGCTATGAATCTCTTCAACTGATGGAGCGTAAAGAATACCGACGCATGGCTACGTATGTACTGTCCTCTGTCGTGGTAGGAGTTGTAGCTGCGGCTATCGGGTACAGAGTCAGTTAAGCTTATACATTTTTGAGATAACACGTAAAAATGCAATAAAAAGCTTCCAATCCCGTCTCAAGGCATTCTCAGCCGTGATAAGGTTTGGAAGCTTAGTGCTGTACCTATACAGCTATTTTTTATCTCGTTCTTTGTACAATTCAGGTAAAAGGGATTCAAGTTCAGGTCTTGGATCAGGATCAGACAACTTCATTTCCTCCAGCGTTTGGACGGCAATCCGTAGCACAGTATAATCCCTATACCAACGGTTGTCTGAAGGAACGACATACCAAGGAGCTTGTTTGGTTGCGCTTAGCTCTAATACATCCTCATAATACTGGGTATATTGCTTCCAAAATTTTCGTTCCTGCAAGTCACTTGGATCGAGTTTCCAGTTTTTGTGGGGCTTTTCAATCCGGTCGATCAGCTTTTCTAACTGAAATTGCTTTGAAATATGTAAAAAGATTTTAACCACCTTTACACCATTATCCAGCAACAACTGTTCAAAATGCTTGATATGCTTAATATTCCGTTTGGCCTGCTTATCGGATATCTGTCCGTGAACACGTGTAATCAGCACATCCTCATAATAAGAACGGTTAAATGCTGCAATATATCCACGTCCTGGGGTAACGCTATGAGCACGCCACAAGAAATCATGACTTAATTCCTCAGCCGTAGGTGATTTAAAGCTGTGGACAGTCACCCCCGCAGGGTTAAGGTTGGAAAACACCTGTTTGATGACGCCATCTTTGCCGCTGCAATCCATACCCTGAAATACAAACAAAACGGATTGTTTTTTCTCTGTAAATAATTTGCTTTGTAATTCCGTGAAGCGTTCCTTCAATTGATCTGTTTCCTGTCGGATTTCTTCTTTATTTTTGATATTCTTCGTATCCTTAGGGTCCCATTCTTTCAAAGAAACTTTTTTACCCGGTGTCAGCATTCCTAATGAATCAGACATAAAGGCACGCTCCTTTTCAATTGAAGTATGATCTTGTCTACATCATATACCCAAATGAGGATGTTATCAAAAGTTCCTTATGTATTAATGATCTTTCAAGTTAATTCGAAAAGGATTACATAGGCAATAAGTTAGAAGTCCATTGTAGCGCTCTTATTTAAATATGACGTTTTCTATTTAAAATGGAAAGTATACCAATGGATTAAAAGGGACGTGTATACACCATGGAAAATTTTTTGCGAGAAATGTTTGCTTAGCATGACAGACATCATAAAGAGCAGATTATGAACTCTTTTTCAATCATTAAATAAAAACATCTTTCATAAAAAAAAGTCGCCCCTTCCAAATCTGGAGAGACGACTTTTTTTAATTCCTACTATATCAATGAAAAATGGTCATTCATTTAAACTGTTTCAGGCTGAAGTTTTTCAACCTTATCAATGGTTCCTCCACCCAGACAGCGTTCCCCATCATAAAATACAACAGCTTGTCCAGGCGTAATGGCCTTTTGATGTACATCGAATATGACATGCACGGTTCCATCAGCAAGCCATTGTAAAGTTACTTGCTGATCAGGTTGGCGATAACGGAACTTGGCTGTGCAACGGAATTCGCCGGACGGACGAGTATCTGCGCCTTCAATCCAGTTCACATCTGTTGCAATCAGGCTGGTAGAATACAGGCTGTGGTGACGATCACCTTGTACCACATATAGAATATTCTTCTCCAGATCCTTATCCGCTACAAACCACGGTTCACCTGAACCTGAGCCGCCAATGCCCAAGCCTTGTCGTTGACCCAGTGTATAGTACATCAGACCATCGTGGCGTCCTTTGACTTCACCAGTAGCGATATCCACCATGTCTCCACCTTTTGCAGGCAGATATCCACTCAGAAACTCCTTAAAATTACGCTCGCCGATAAAGCATACGCCTGTGCTGTCTTTCTTCTTGGCCGTATACAGTCCTGCAGCTTCCGCTATTTTACGCACTTCTGGTTTCGGCAGATGACCGATAGGGAACATGGCTCGGGACAACTGTGTTTGGCTTAATGCATTTAGGAAATAAGTCTGGTCCTTATTGCTATCCACACCTCGCAGCAAGGTAAAGTGGCCGTCTTCTTCCACAACCCGTGCATAATGTCCAGTAGCAACATAATCTGCTCCCAAATCCAGCGCTTTATTTAGAAACTCGCCGAATTTAATTTCACGGTTACACATGACATCCGGGTTGGGTGTGCGTCCAGCTTTATATTCATCAAGAAAATAGGAGAATACTTTATCGAAGTATTCTTTCTCAAAATTGACGGTATAGTAAGGAATGTCGATCTGTTCACAGACGCGGCGCACATCCTCCGCATCCTCCTCAGCCGTACAACGGCCAAATTCATCCGTGTCATCCCAGTTTTTCATGAAGATGCCGATTACGTCATAGCCCTGCTCCTTCAGCAGCAGCGCGGTAACGGATGAGTCGACGCCACCGGACATCCCGACGACGACACGGGTTTCATGATTGGCTTTAGCCATGGTCATCACCCAATTCTTTCAATATTGTTGTAGAACCCACCTATTGTAACATAAACGATAATAAGATACGATGTTTGGACGATCCAACGACACGGCGAACGATGGAAGAAAGCTATATAAAATGGGCTAAATCTGTTCCAAATCGCCCGAAAGCAACTTTTTTTAAGATTGTTACCGTAATGTTTCCCTTTACCTGCCCTAATATGTTAACATAAGCTGAGGGTTAGGATCGGAATAGAGAGGTTTACAACACCAGTTATTCCGCGTGTTTAACGGAATTGTTACTATAAGTGAGGTGGCACAATTGAAAATATCAACGAAGGGCCGTTACGGCCTGACCATTATGATGGAACTTGCAGCCAGGTTTGGCGAAGGCCCAACTTCTTTGAAAAGTATTGCCGAAAAAAATCAGCTGTCAGAGCATTATCTGGAACAGCTCATCGCGCCTTTGCGTAATGCAGGTTTGGTAAAAAGTATCCGTGGTGCTTACGGCGGTTATATTTTGGCGAATGAACCGGCAGGAGTAACAGCGGGAGACATCATTCGTGTACTGGAAGGTCCGATTTCTCCGGTCGATTTCACGGAAGAAGACGATCCGGCAAAACGTCAGCTGTGGCTGCGAATTCGTGACAGCATCGCTGAAGTGCTGGATTCTACTACACTTAAGGACTTGATCACATACCAAGAACATGATGAATTGGACAATTACATGTTCTATATTTAACCAGAAGCTAGTTATATAGCCAAATTGCCTTATGTGGCAAGGGTTTTCAAGGTTATGGATTCGAGCGAGCTACCCGCAAATTACCCGCACTTCTAATTGTTGATTGCCCATTCAAAATCATCAGCAATCTTGATTTGGCGGTTTTTTGTGACGTGGAGATAGATCAGTTCTGTAACTTTAGAATTGCTCTTGTGTCCGATTCGTGCCTGAATCTCTGGCAGTCCGACTCGCGGATTAGAAGCGAGTAACGATACATGGGTATGGCGTAAACTATGTGGAGTAAGATTTGTCGACAATTCAGCTTTAGAAAGAACTTTCTTCATATAGTCGCCCACCCTTGTGACTTGAACTGGATATCCAGGATAAGAGGGACACCAGAAAACAAAATTGTCTTTCGGGTTGAATTTTTTGGCAGAAAGGCGCTCATCCTTTTGCCACTCCCGCAAAAATCCGAGAGCCTTGGCTACAGTATCTCCAAAGCTTATAATGCGTTCGCTCTGTTCATTCTTTGGAGGAATAAAGGAATACTTAAGAACGCTTGTACCGTAAAGCTGTTTGTTTACATCAATCGTTCGTGCATCAAAATCAATATCGTCCCACTGAAGTCCTGCTGCTTCACTGATTCGTAAGCCTGTGTAGGATAGTAGAATGAAAAAAGCCCACATGTTGGTTGTAAGCATAAACCTGGATAATTGCAAAAAAATTTTTAGCTCGTCCTTCTCAAGAAATTTGGGGAGGACTTGTCTTTTTTCTCCTGCTTTCCGTGCTTTTTTTTTCTCCTTTGGTATAACTGCATCAGTGGTCGGATCGAACTCGATCAAGCCATTTCGTTTAGCGTGTGCAAACATAAGTGAAGCTGCTGTGTGTATAGTGGTAATAGTACTGCGGCTCTTACCCTCTTCTTTTAGCTTATAAAGGAAATCCTGATATTGACTCGCGGTCACGTCTGCGAGCGCAAAGCCACCAAATTGCTCCAACAGAACATTTAGTCCATACACGCGACTTTTGATCGTATTGCCAGCTGGCTCTCGTTCTATGATATATGCTTTAAGCCAGGTCTGACTCCAAGTCCGTACTGTTAGGTCGTCTGTGTATTTCAATTTTTTCTGTATCTTTTTCGCCTCAATCAAGATCCCAAAATCAACTGCCTCTTGAATTGTGTCAAACCTAGGCGACTCCATTTCTTTGCTGCTTTTCTTTTCCTCCCCATCAATAAATTTGGTAGTGGGAATGTAGTAGCGGTAAGTATACTTGCCATCACGTTCCCTTACATTTGTCGGTAACTTCCTTTTAGTGTAACTTTCTTTCTTTTTCACAGTTTTAACTCCTTTCTTTTAGAAATACAAGAACATATGTTCTCATTTTGGGTATATTTAAACAGCCTTGCAGCTGGAAAGCACAAAGTTATATGTAATAATCATGAAGTTGTTTCGGAATACCGCAACGTAATAGATAAGCTTCGTGCGTTTCCCACGGCTCCCGTTCCACGGAATTTGTCAGTAGTTTAACAGCAAACAGGTTTGCTTGTCGTTCGTATTTCCCGACTGCAAAGAAAGTGTGCTCATCTAGCCAAAATTGGCTTAAACCTGAGTGTAGACGGTCATGACCAAGCTCGTGAGCACATACTATACGCTGCCATTCATCAGACAGGCCATTATGTATGCAGATAAACCGCCTTCGCAATTTACGGTAATACAGGCCCCGAGTCCCTTCATCAAATTCTACATGACGTATTAATATATTAAGCCCCGTGGCTATAACAAAAGGGTCGTTTGTTTTGAATCGTCTAACTAACTTGCGAATAATATCGTCCAAAACATCACCTACTCTTGGGTGCTTTCGTTGTCTTTAGAAGACTTCTTTTTTCTGCCGTAGGTTTTTTTGTTTAGTTCTTTTGCTTCCCAAAGCAGACCAGTGAGCATGTCCATGACTCTTTGGCGTTTCTCGCCTTCGATAGGTACACCGTCAAAAAGTATAGGCTGGTCTTCTTCAATAATTCGTTTTATGTCGGTTATATCTCTGGATGTAGCCCAGTCAGGAGCATTGCGGGTAGAATCGGGCTCATCATCACTTTTTGTGAAATGGTCAAGTGGAGTATTAAAATAATCTGCTATCTTCTGAAGTGCTGCTATTTGTGGATTTTTTGTTCTACCGTTCAATATTTGAGTGATTGTTGTGTACGGGATTCCAGTTTCTTTTGCTAATTTATATCTGCTCACGTTGCGCTCTTTCATAACTAGTTCGATTCTTTCTGCAATACTCACAGGAAACAACCTTTCTATAACTCAGATTAGTTATATCTCAATGAAGTTATAGTATCTCGAATCAGTGAGCTTTGTCAAGCAATGTAAAGGAAGATAGAGGAAATGCTTTATTTTATGACTAGTATGAGTTATATCAGGCATTGAATATATCTCGTATGAGTATTATTATGTGATCAGGAGGTGAACATGATGGGGCAAGCAATTGAGGCAAATGTTCAAAGATTGATTGATGCAAAGGGCTGGACGATTTATCGCCTCTCTAAAGAAAGTGGAGTAACAGTATCCGCATTATACAACATCGGTAAGAAAAAACAAGGTCCATATGCTGAGACACTAGTGAAGCTCGCTAATGCTCTTGGGTGCACGGTCGATGAGTTGGTCAGACACTAAAATGGAGAAATCGAAAGAATCTTACAACAGGATGGTGAACCTTGATGACTGTTGATTTAAAACCAACATTGGATGTTATTGACGCTGCAGAATATCTAAAAGTCAGCAAATATACTGTGATCAATCGTATCAAACAAGGTAAGTTGAAGGCCTATAAACAAGGGGGTAGATGGAGGATTAGAAGAGAATGGCTTCTTGAATATGAAAATGATCTACTCAAACAAATTGCATAATCGAAAGGAGAAACAATATGACTCAATTAGTATTTATCGAAAATGGAAACACGGTGACTGATAGCCTCACGGTAGCTGAGGTATTTGGAAAAGAACATCGGCGAGTTATGCAGGATATTCGGGAATTGGAATGTAGCGAAGAATTTAGAGAGCACAATTTCGTGCCTTCCTCTTACAAGTCGGCTCAAGGTAAAAACGTGGCTAAATTCATTATCTCTCAAGACGGATTCTCATTCCTCGCAATGAGTTACACCGGGAAGGAAGCTGCACGTTTCAAAGAAATGTACATCACAGAGTTTAACCGCATGAAGGAAACACTGAGCAAGCCACCTGTTCCTGTACTAACAGAACGCCAAGCAATTATTCAGTCTCTTAAACTTACAGCCGAGGTAGCGGAAGAAGTTGAAGTGGTGAAAGCCACGACAGCAGAACACGGCACTAAACTGGTTGAGATTGAACAGAAGTTGGACAAGCAGATTACTTTAAACAGCGGTCAACAACGAACGCTGCAAAGAGCAATTTCCAGAAAGGTGTACGCCATTGAGCCAGATAAGGACGCACGAGGCGAGCTATTCCAACAACTTCACCGAGAAATCAAAGATCGCTGGCAAGTGACATCGTATAAGGATGTACTTCGGAAAGAACTGGAGAACGTCCTGAACTACATTACCTACTGGCGTCCTATTAAGAAAGGAGAATGATTATGAAATACGCAAAACAACGGCTTGACGAACTTGAAGATATGTACGATACATTGGCAAATAATCCAAGTTGGGTACATCCCGAAGTGTCGCAAGCATCTTTTGGATGGATGCTTAAAGAGATTTTGGACTTACGCATTGTATTGGGGGTCTCATGATTACTTGCGGATGCGGAGCTGAGGCAAAGTATCTGGTATACGAACATGAGGAACCACATTGTAAGGAATGCATGCTGGACGCTGTGGAATGTAAAAATCAGGTCTTGGTGAGGGTGATAGACGATGCATATGCAAGTAAGGTGCAAAGGCAGTAGTAGTTACGCGGATCTGTGCGCGTTATCCCAAGTAGGCGGACAAGCCATAGAGCATCCGAATGGAACTGTGATTTTCAAATTCAGCAGTGATGTAACATATCAGGAATATCGTCGGATTAGACGTGAACAAAAGGAGGGAGCCAAACGTGAAAACGCCGTTAGAACAAGCTATCCGGGTTCTGGAGGAGCTTCAAGCCGAAACTGAAATACGTGGTAAATCGCTCAATAACATCGTAGAGCCTTTGCTAATCTTTCGGGATGGTAAATTGCAATATGTCTTAGAGGCTTTGTATGACGTGCGTAATTCCTTAGAAAGCGAAACGACTCTGGCGGCAACCGGAGTCGAATCAGAAACTTTTAAATAACAATTTACGGAAACAATATCACATTTCTAGGAGGATGTAAATATGTCCGATGAAGTCAAACTTAGTCTATTCCAAAAAATAAGCGCCGTCATGCGGGATGTAGAGTACCTTTCCAAAGACGACAAGGTAGAGTTTAACAACACCAAATATAAAGCAATTAGCGAAGAAAAAGTAACCGCCACGGTACGCGCTAGTCTCATTAAACACGGTCTTATTGTTATTCCAGTTGAACAAATCCACACAAAGTCAGGTAATCTGTCAACCGTCGATGTTAAATACAAAATCATCGACATTGATACAGGAGATTTTGAAATTATCGTTTCTTCTGGTACGGGGGCTGACACGCAAGATAAGGGAGTGGGCAAGGCTATGACCTATTCATATAAATATTTGTTCTTACGTACGTTCGCTATCCCTACAGGTGAGGACCCGGATAAGGTGAGTAGCGCTGAACTGGACGACAAGCAGCGAAAGCGCGAGGAAGAAGCAAAGAAACCGCCAGCTGCACTACGGGCTAAGTGGAAGATGCTGAGTGGTGGTAAGCTTGACGGCTTCGATGATTGGGTTGTTCAGCAAACAAAAAAAGGATGGAGTTATTCAGACATGGAGCAAGCCCTTTTGACCAAGATAGACGAGAAAAAAGCAGAGGAGGAAGCGGCGAATGCTTAACCGAGTTATATTGATCGGCCGTTTAACCAAAGAGCCTGAACTCAGATATACCCCGAACGGAATTGCTACAACGACTTTCACCCTGGCTGTAGACCGTCCATTTACCAGTCAAGGCGGTGCACGGGAAACGGACTTCCTACCTATTGTGACTTGGCGCCAGCTTGCAGAGACGTGCGCCAACTATCTTAAAAAAGGTCGTCTGACCGCCATAGAGGGCCGTGTACAGGTGCGTAACTATGAGAACAACGAAGGCAAGCGGGTGTATGTAACTGAGATTGTAGCGGATAATGTGCGGTTTCTGGAGGGGAATAAGGACAATAGTCAGCGAGACCCGAACGAGCCGGACCATCGCCGCCATTATGACAAAGACCCGTTCCATGATGATGGAAAACCGATTGATCCAGCGGATTTAGATCTACCATTTTAAGGGGGATTTATGGAACTTATAGACGTAAGCAAGGAATTATACGCTGCATCCAATCGCCTTGGCAATTCGGCAGATGCCTTGTTCGCTCTTGGACGGAATAAAGCTGAAACGGAACGGGATTACCGTTCTTTGCTGGCACAAGAAATGCTCAAGCTTAAACATGAGGGAATGTCTGTCACACTCATTCCTGATATCGCCAAAGGAAATGTGTCGGAAAAGCTGTTCGAACGGGATTTTGCCGAAGCAAAGTTTCAGGCGGGCATCAAAGCAGCGGACGCAATTAAAGTACAGGTTTCGGCACTCCAAACTATCTTGAAATACCACTCGGATATAGGAGGCTAATACATGATACAGTACGGACTTAATCCAGCTCCTAAACCTTCATATCGCCGCCGTAAGCCTACTACTAAAAGGCGTGGACGGATAAGCAGCGATGTATATAACAAGGCTGTGATGCGTTCAGGCGGTCGCTGTGAGCGTTGTGGGAGTGTAGAGGGATTACAGTGCGCTCACCTTATACGGCGCTGGAAGATAGACGGAGAAACAACAGTAAACGATGTAGCTATGTTATGTGGTCCCAGCGTAAACAGTGGGACATGCCATAACTGGATTGATTATACGGCAGATGGCCGGGAATGGGCTTTAGAGTTCCGGCAGCAATTATACGATCAAGCAAATGAGTAGGTGGTGAAATGTCCGGGAAAGGTTGGATCAGCGTACACCGTAAAATGCTGGATAATCCGGTTGTATGTAAAGATGGCGACTACATGGCGGTATGGATGTATTTGCTTCTGAACGCCACTCATACCGAGTATCCAGCGCTGTTCTCCGGGAAGAAGGTTATCCTTCAACCCGGACAGCTTATAACCGGTAGAAAGTCGATATCAGAGAAATTAAACATTTCAGAAAGTAAGGTACAACGGATACTAAAATCGTTCGAAAGTGAACATCAAATTGAACAACAAAACGGAAACAAAAACCGCTTAGTAACAGTGGTTTCATGGTCTGAGTACCAAGAGAGTGAACAACAAAATGAACATCAAGTGAACAACAAGCGAACAACAACTGAACAACAAGTGAACACAAACAATAATGTAATAACAGAACAACAGAATAATGAAAATAAAAAACCATCTTCTCCGAAAAGTCCAAAACGGACTTATTCAGAGGACGACTTATATTATCGCTTAGCTAAAAGGTTCCATGAACTGGCCTATAAGAATGCTCAAGATGCCGGAACCGCTCATTTGATCAAAAAACCAAACTTCCAAAACTGGGCCAATACCTTTCGACTGATGTTTGAAAGAGATAATGTACATGAGTCCGAAATTGGAGATGTAGTGAAGTACGCTCTATCGGAACCTTTTTATCGAACCATCATATTTAGTCCTGATAATCTACGAAAACACTATATAGCTATTTTAACCAAAATGAAAACACAGGGAGGCGGTGGACGTGGACAGCGTAAAGCCAGCTATGCAACAGCTGCTAAAACGGGTGGAAGCTATGAAAGCTCAACAGAAGACCTCATCCTTGGAAAAGCAGGGTCAGAAGAAGAGTCTGTTTCCGAAGAACTCTTACAGAGAATTAGAAGCACCTGAGGGCTGCGCTAAGTGTGATTACACAGGAACCATCAACGTAATGCGCTGGATAGAGAAAGAGGGCTACACGGACAAGTACGGGGCTCCTATGAAGGTCCAGGTCGCCCAGGTAGAACCGTGCTCATGCTTACTGGACAAACAACTCAAAAAATACACAGCAAACAGCAGCTTCAGCCATGAGCAAAAACAGAATACCTTCAAAAATGCTGTGATTGACGCAAAAAACGCTGAACACTTCGCAATAGCAACTGATTTTCTTAACAATATCGACTCTCACAAAGAAGACGGAACATGGCTTTATATCTTCGGGGACGAAACCCGGATTAAGGGGAATCAGAGCGCTTACGGCACTGGCAAGACGTTTTTAATGGACTGCATTGCCAATGCTCTAGCAGAACGGCGCATACCAGGCCTCTACGTGACCGAGGAGACGCTTTTCGGGGATATCAAGTCTACTTACAGCCGGAACAGCGAAGAGAGCGAGAACGAGGTCCTAAGCCGCTATTATAACGTACCTGTGCTGATGATAGACGACCTGTTTACGGCTTCTTATACCGAATGGTCTGAAGGTAAGCTGTACAGCATCCTGAATGAACGCATGCAGAACGGCATGATAACGATTATAACCAGCAATTATTCTACTGATCGGATACATGAGCGACTACCGCTAAATGGCCGGAAGATTGCCAGCCGGATTGTTGGACAAGCTCAGCGGATTGAAATGATTGGCCCTGATCGGCGTGAGAAAAAGGCCAGGGATAGACTCCAATAAGAAGGGAAGAAGAAAGATGAATCAAGGCGAACGGGAACAATTTGTAGCTAATAAGGTGTTGGAAGCTACGGCATGGTGCAAGACGATGGGAGATTTTACAGAGACGTTAGGTGCCATGAGCTACACGCTCGGCAGTTTGGTGGTCGAATTTCCTCAAGATGAGAGAGAACATCTGTTTATCCAAATGGTTGAATTCATGGCAAAAGGTCTAATGGCAACATCGAAAGCTGTAGGTGAGCCTTGTAACTTGGAAATGACAAAAGGTTACAGGGATGGGCTTCAACCCAAGGAGAGGGGATAACAGAGTGAATATTTTAAAATCGCTGGAGTTAACAAAGGAATACGCCATCTGCCCGAAGTGCGGAAATGAAAATGTAGGGAACGGAGAAGGCATCCTGAGAATCGAAGAGGACTCATTTTTTCGGGCTTGCAAATGCGGTTGGTCGGTATCGGTTGAAGGAGAGGGGATAGAGGAATGATCCTATGGACTAAATACGACCCGAAGGATAGATCGATTGAAAGTCACGTAGACCACTTGGTTATAACGAGTTCAGGGGGTTGCAGTATTGCACAACATGCTAAGTCACTGGTTAGTGATGGATATGTTTGGTGCGGCATTGGTGGTTACAGAATCAACAATGTAACGCACTACTCAAGAATTAATACGCCGTAGGCCCCCGAATCGACCGAACAGCCTAGCGAAGCGGCAGCCGAATAAAATCACAGCCCCTTTTGAAAGGAGAGGATACCCCATGAATCCAATAGACCCCTATGACCTCATTGATAAGGATTATGACGAGTTTCTGCGTATAGGAAGGGAAACGTATGGAATCTCTGAAAAGGAGGCGCAGGAAGCCGATGAGAGCTTTTGAGAGCGTGTCTGACGTGGAGTTAAAGCTAATAGCAAACAATTTGGACGTCGACTATGATTACCGTATTGAAGCGACTAAGGAAATCTACCGGAGGGCAGGTGTAACGGATGGCATCAAAAGGGATTGAGAAAGACCGTAGATCTATTTACTTGGCATGTGAGGAAATGGACTTCACTTGGAAGCGGAAAGATGTAGATGACTTTGAGTTTATGTGGTCTGAAGGGAAAAGTATCCGGCAAATAGGAGATGTACTCAACCGGGACCCAGACGAGGTATTGATATTAGCGTTGGATCGAATCAAAAACAGAAAAATAAAAACACGCCCAGGCGGAGCATTGGGGGCGATGGCATGATTACTTTCGTGATAAACGAACCTCCTATGGGTGCAGTAAGAATGACACAACGGGGCAAATGGACAAGCGAAAGCGCACAGAGGTATCTAGCTTACAAATCTAGGATCGGATTCTCAGCGAGAAAACAATTCTCAGAGCCACTAGAAGGTCCCGTGGCGGTAGAAATAGGATTCAGATACCCATTCCCTAAGTCATGGACTAAAAAGAGGTTAAGAGAGGCGCTAGAGTCTCAAGAACTGCCGACGATTAAACCGGATATAGACAACTGTGTAAAAGGTATATTCGATGCTCTTAATAAAATAGCGTGGAAGGACGATTCACAGGTGGTCGCCTTGATCACACGGAAGTATTATTCTGACCATCCAGAGATCGAGGTAAAGGTATGGCAGATTGGTGAGGAAGCGCAAGGAATAATATAAATAATTCATATAACAACGTATAAAGGAGTGTTCGAAATGGAGAACAAGACTCTTAAATATATCCCTGGCTATTATCCATATCGAATTGATGAAGACGGAAAAGTATTTGCTTCCCATCCACGGACAGGCTTTCCGGTGCTGGTAAAAGAGAGCAATCACATGGTGAACGTTCATTATGGAGGGCAGAAAAAGAGAGTAAAAGTAGCTGAATTATACCGTAGAGCATTTAACAAGCTGCTTCCAGAGGATTAAATATATAGCCCCCAAGGGCAGAGAGGACATAACAATGGATAAAGCAAAAATAACAAAAGCTCAGGCGCAGGCTGTGGAATTGCTTAAAAAAGTGCATCCTGAGGCGTCCATTGTAAGAATGCATGTTGAGTATCCTGAAAAATGGTCGCAAGACTTTGAAGGTGCAAACGGCATGGAATTGGATTTGCTTATACGCGCTCTTTATAACGGTTATGAAGTGGAATTAACGATGGAAGAACGGATGAAGGTGGCTTTCGAGGAAACAACGGCTCATGATGGATGCTTTTACGGAGATATTGTGGCGGAAGCAAACGGGTTCCACGCTGGCTTTATCACGGCGCTTAAAATTGCAGGCATTGAGGTGCCAGGCATAACGGATTAAGCCCCATAGGGGATAAGAAGGAGGGAAAACGATGAGTAGGAAACTTGTAATAAGTGCATCAGCTGAGTGGGTACTGGACGATAAAGGCGAAGAAATTGGTGGTAAGGCTGTATTAATGAGTTGGGATTAAGAGTTTCATACCCCTATATATAAGGAGAGTGAACGGATTGAATAAGAGTGTGATTTTTGATGTATCTAAACATTTCATTGGCGGTTTAATGGATGGAATAAAAAAAAGAAACAACGATAGCTTGCTTGTATTAGTTCCGCTTGCAGGGAAAATTACTACCCTCGCGCCTGCAAGACAAGGTAAATACAAAGATCATTTCCGCATCAAATGTGAACTTTTAATACCCAAAGAAGCGATTAAGGGTGCGGACGCACTGGGGGATTTTGGGGCATTCACGGTGATGCGGTTGCCTAAATCTCGTGTGCAGGACGATTTCATACACGATAACCCGGAGCTGCTACAGCCCCAAGGAGGGAACAAGGAATGAAACGAGTAGTATTTTACCGCAATCCAGGGACAGGCAGCCAGCCGTACACGCAAGTCATTGAATTTGAAGACGATGTGACCGAGGCAGAAATAACGGAAGAATATAAAGAGTGGGTGTGGCAGGAAATAGGCGATCAATTCACCTGGTATTTTGAGAACGAGGATGGAGGCGGTAAAGGTGAGTGAACGGACATATAAGCTACCCTCGGGACGGGAGATCATATGCGAGAAAGGCAGGTTGTTTCTTTACAATCCTGTTACTGGCGCAATTGTAGTCAAAACACAACAGTCAATTTTAAAAGAGTTGTTTGGCTTTGTAGACTCACTCCAACAGCAGGTAAATGGCTTGAATGAGGAAAGCCTAGCTAACTTTCAAACGGCTGCGGAGAGAGGCAAGCAGATTGCGGAGAAAGACTGGACAATTAAGCAGTTAGAATCAGTAAGGGACCAACTTAAAACATGGCTGGGTGAATGCGGGACAGAGCGGGACGCTCTCCGTGAGCAGCTTGCAGAGAGGGACCGGACAATAGCCCAGCTTACCAAGCGACTGGAAGAGGCACGCAGGAACCTGAACATACAACAGGCAAAAATCAAGATGCTGGAAGTAGATAACGAAATGTTGGAATCAATGGTGGGTCAGGGATGAGAGGATGATAGATATGTCGGTAAAGGATATGACAGACCAGCAGATTAATCGGTCGTTGGCTGAGTTGATGGGGTACAGGGTTGTTAACTTGAACCCGGAGTGGTGGAGAAATAAAGCCTACTGGGTACTGAATGAACCGTCAGAGGAACGCCAGCATATCGGAAAAGGAACCGAAGATGAAGCGTGGTGCGAAGCCCCAGACTACTGCAATGATCCTGCCGCCTCTCTGGAGGTACAGGCAGTAGCCTTGAATGAATGTCCAGAAGAGTACATCCAAGCACTCCAAGAGACTATGTGGGGACGTGTGTATGCAGACATGCCAAACTATAGGGTTGCCGAAATGCTCAATGTCAGCCCAAGGCAACGAGCAGAGGCTGCTTATATGACATTATCAAATAGGGATTAAACCAATACAGGGTGTACTACACCCACTAAGGGAGGATATATAGATATGGCAAGAGTTTGCTACAACTGCAAAACAGACATGCCGCCAGAAACGGAACATTATGAAATTAATGATGAAGTATACTGCACGGATTGCGTCAAGGCCCATCCATACACATCGTACAGCTATTACATTAACGACGAGTATGTAGGCGGTTCGGAAGATGATCATACACGGTACGTAGAATCCCTGGATGACGAATATGAAGGCGAAGAGGATGGGGAGGGACAACAATGACAGAACGTAACTGGCAAGAGGATATGGACAAGGTTAATGCGTTCAAGCATGCAAGATCCTGCGTGAATATTCCAAAGTATCAGACTATGCCTAGTATAGAACCCCCTTATGAACCACTTGAATACTGGCTCCAACAATATGCAGCACTTGAAAGGGAATACGAACGGTTTCAACAGGTGGCTAAGGGTTGGAACGATGATTTAACCGCCGCTGAATCCCTTATACAACAAAAGGATGCAGAGATAGCCAGTTTACGCAGTGGAATTGAAAAAGCTATAGCTGAATACGAGCTTCATGAAGAGCCAGGAGCCGCAGCAGAGTGTATGTGGCAAATACTCTACACTCACGGCACGGGAGACACCCCATGATAAGAGCCTATACCTCTATATTAGCTTCTGTACTGTTGTTTATAGGTGTAGTGCAAGTAGATAGGTATATGTTGATTGAGAGGATTGAACAGAATAAATTGAGCGAAGGAAGGATTTTGGATGTCAGATAACAACGACATGGTAACTGCTAAGAGTTTTTGGGTTTGGACGAAGAAAGCAGAAATAAAGAACCCAGCGCATTCTCGCGAAGGAGATCCAATCCATGAAAGATATCTCTATGAGGCTCCTAAGTTTATGCTGGACGATGGATTAATACAGGACTCGGCAGATTCGCCGCGTGAGGGGCAGACAAGTATATTCGATTTTATGTAAATTACAATGGGAGGGCTATGGATGGAGGCGATGCAGATGGAATTATTCCCGACAGCAAACAGGTCAGACATGCAGGCAACTCGGAGCCTTTTGAATCGGTACACCAGGATGCGTAAAACCGTTGATAGCCTGTCCGCTAGGAATGCAATAGGTGAGAAAGAACGACTGGTTATGGAGGAATACAGACGGAAAACAGAGGCTGTAGAAATGGCTGTGAGCCTTATTATGGATGACAACGTTCGCCGGGTAATGGAGTTCCGATTTATCAGAGGGAATACACGCTGGGGTACTGTGAGTCGGTTCAGTAGTATAACAGATCGATCAGTTGATAGGCGAATTGTACGAGGAGTAGAATCCGTGGCTGAGACGTTAAAGCTGATAGGTCTTATTTGAATAATTTATATTAAAAAATTGAAGGCTCAGCTTAGAATGCTGAGCCTTTTTAGCATTAATTAGGATAAACCCACGAAAAAAAGCTTCTAATCCCGATTTTGAAAATGTAAAATACTTTTATCATATATAAATAAGGGGATAGGGGCATGATTAGTATTTTTCAAATTATTAATACTGGTTGGTTCGGATCAATAGTGGGGATTACTGGGATTATTTACTCGGTTTATACATTCCGTAAACAGAAAATAGGACCCCGATTCTGTTATCAAACATCGACATTAAAAGTAATAGGTGGATACTCAGAACAATTTAAGCAAGATGAACTAGAAATTTTCTTTGAGGGAGAAAAGGTAGATGCAGTATCAAAAACCCAGATTGCTTTCTGGAATTCTGGATTTGGCACCATAAAAGGAGAAGATATAGTAGAAAGAGATCAGCTAAGAGCAAAGTTTTCCGAAGACAGCAAAATACTGAGTATGAGTATTGTTACCCAATCTAGAAATGTGAATAGGATTGAGTTGAATAAAAACAGTGAGAATGAAGTGTTAATTAATTTTGAGTTTTTGGATTCAAAAGATGGAGGAATTATAGAAATAGTTCATACTGACACTAAGTCCAGACCTAATTTAATTGGTACTGTCAAAGGTTTGCCTAATGTATTGAAGGATAAAGGGGATATTGTTCCTTATCCTATATTACAAATTGAAGATGGAGTAGTGAAAAAGAGAAAAGCATCAATATTAAATTTATTATTTATAATTATTCAATCTGTATTGATATTATTTCTTTACATAGGCTCTATTATCAGCTATTTACTAAATAAATTAGATAATGGAATTATAATAATTACAGTGATGGTGACTTTAATGTTTATAATCGTTTGTTACCTAACATTTAAAAATAGAATAAAGTTTCCTAAAAAGATATATCAAAAAAAGAAGGTAGATCATGTTGAAGAATAGATAAGACGCAGATAAAAAGATTAGTTCGCGTCTGTAGTACGTCTGTAGTATGTCGGCATGGTGTCTGTAGTTCGGAATTAAAGTAGGGACATAGGGTTAACGCCCGGGTGTCCCTGCTGTCCCTTACCACGGCAGGACTCGTCCATACTGAATCAGCGTTGAAGCCTGTTGCGGATCAGAGCGTAAAGGTGGAGAGCTGTAGCACAAGTAGCTTTTAGATGTTGCGGCGGTATGGAAGCGGGGAGGGAATAGGTTAGAGTCCTTTCCAGGCGCTCCGCCCGGGCGCGGTAGAACTACGGGCAATATCAAATAAGCAAGCATAAGGGCATCGGTATACGGTGTCCTTTTTGCTATGTACAGGAGGAAACAAACGATGGCACAGAATTACGCGTATCTCGATCAGTACGGCATCTTACATCTGCATAACCAACAAGAGGCGGCGAAACATGGTAAGCATGTAGCAACTGAACTGCAAGCAGATGAGAGCGGCTATCCAGTAGTAGAGGGCAACGGTGTAGTCTACTACAGTAATGAGGATGCAGCATACATCAAAGGTAACCGTAAAGATGGACAACGTATCAGTACGCCGGCTGTAATTAAGCAACTGGCAGATCAACTCAAATAGGAGGGCACAAATTGGAACTGGTAAAGGTAAAGAACGGATTGCTGACTGAAAAGTATACTACAGTTCATCATGAAAAGGACTACCAGTACAACGCACCGCACTATTTTGAGGTTCATGACCATGGCGGTAATGTCCTAGGGATTGTTCATTTCCAAGAAGGACCAATCCAAGAAGCTGGAGTAAATGGAGTAACCAACGAAGATTTAATTGCTATGGTTCTTGCACGTCTTGAAGGATTCCAAAACAGTGAATTTCGATGCCGTGATAATGCAGTCGTAATCACAAAGCTGGAAGAAGCACTTCTGTGGCTTAGAAAACGGACGTTGGAACGTGAAGCCCGGGGCGTGGAAGGAACACATACCATTTAAATGTAATAGGTCGGGTGCATAACGCACCTTACCTTATTTGACACATACAGGATTATAGCGGTTCGATTCCGCTCTGTGTCTTATTAAGTGATATACATACAACTGAGGCAAAAAAACAAAATGATATCTGCGAAGAGGATAAGGAGAACATTTGCTCTTTCTTTATGGAGGAAAAACATCCCAATATGTCGAAATATGAGTCATGGGGGTGATTGATTTGAATCCAGTTGAATATGCGGAAAGCAAAGGGTGGAAGAAAGTTGACTTCGGAATTAAATTTAAACAAGAACTTGGACCGCTCGAGCAGTTTAAGGGCGTGGAGCCGCGAGAGATTAACGCAACGAACTTTGGTGGGGAAAATGCTAAGCTTATAAAAGAGGACGATGGGAAAGCTTATTTCAAGTCTTATATGGAGCTTATGGAAAACCACAATAAACAGTACGATAAAGAAAATGAACACTTGGAACTAGAAATTGTTATGATCAATGCAGAGTGAGTGATAATATTTTTGGGTTATAAGTCGTTATTAGAGGAGGGACAAAAAATGGAATGGGCTAAAGAAGTAGATTCTCACATTAAAAAATTCCTATCCACGAGACAGGAAGGCGTTGCCATCTTGAATGAGTTACTTAAGGATTTTAGGGAGTTAGGGATTCAAGGCAAGGTAGAGAATGTAACTGACTCTCCTTTGACTTGGCATGTGCAGTTGGACGTCAGGGATATAGGCATTTTAAAGTTCGATATCCAATATGCTGACATAAAAAAAAGTTCTGGTGAGTACAACGAAGTTGGATCTTGGGTAAAAAAAGAACCGAGTAGTGAAGAAAAGGTAGATCTATTTAGGAAAGCAATAGTTTCTCAGGTGAGAGATAAATTAAAAATTTAGTGAGTCGCCAATAGGCGGCTTTTTTATTTGCTGAAAGGGTGAATTCAATGGGAATAGCGGAAGAACTTGAAATGACATGTGAAGAAGTCGCAGCCAGTATCGCTAAAGAGTACGGGCTCAATAAGAAAGAACAGCGTTTGTTTGCCTACTTATTGGATGATAACAATAGCAAGAACGTAGGTGACATTTGCAAAGCGCTCAAAACCACTCCCATGACGCTCATTGGAAAAACAAAGCCTTCACTTGATAAGAAACTTGACCAAATTCCAGACAGCGATGGTCCTGAAGTAAAACTTATCGTTCGAGGATTGAACGGTGGTAATAAAGAAAAATAGGGATTTTTTCTCCTGACGGTGGATGTAAACGGCCTAGGTTATGGAGAATGACCAGATAAGGGAGGAAACATCCATGAAGAAATGCGGGGCATGTGGATATACATTCATGGAAGGGAGAATCCAACCTCTTTTTGCTGAGGACCGGACTTTAAGTGCGTTTTTGGCAAGGAAAGAAATATGTTATTGGGAAGAAGTGTGTATGAATTGCGGTTCGAACAATATAGAGTACATCACACATGAATTGCAGTGGCGCACTGAAAAACCTCCTGATTCTCCACAATAGCGCAAAACCAACTCAAATAACATGCCGGGGGTGGTGAAATGTAGTCATGGATTGGTCAGCAATTAGAGAAGAATACGAAACAACGGATATCTCCTTAACGGACCTAGCTGATAAACATGGTATCAAGTATCCGACCATCAAGAGTCGGAAACAGCGGCAAGGTTGGGGCAAAGATGCATCCGAATCCATAAAAGATGCGTCCAACGTTAAAGATGCATCCCAAAAAAGACGCGGCCCGCCCAAGGGTAGCAGAAACGCAGCGGGGCATGGTGCTCCGAAGGGTAATAAGAATGCAGTTGGCAATAAAGGTGGTCCCGGTGGCCCTTATGGGAATGACAAGGCTGTGACGCATGGGTTCTTTCGAAAATACTTCCCGCCCCGCACGCTTGAGATCATGGAGCACATAGCAGAACGCGAACCCATTGATCTAATATGGGACAGCATTATGATTCATTACACAGCGATTATAGCCGCCCAACCGATTATGTATGTTGAGGATAAGGAAGATGTGACCAAGGTTCTGACTGAATCTGCCGATAATGCCTTTGGTGGATCTGAGAAGTGGGAATACCAGCACGCTTGGGATAAACACGCTGCTTTCATGAATGCTCAGAGCCGCGCTATGACCACGCTACAAGGACTCATTAAGCGGTATGAGGAAATGTGCAGGCTTGGTTATGCCGATGAAGAACAGCAGCTACGCATCAAGAAACTCAAGGGTGAAGTCGAGAAGATCAGTGGCGAAGAGAAGAAGCAGCCTATACACATTACAGTTGATTATGGTGATGCGCCATGACTGCGGTAACCGTTTCGTTCAATCCGAATTTCAAGGAAATGAACTTCACTCGAAAGCGTTACAGAGTATTCAAAGGCTCTGCTGGTTCTGGCAAGTCCGTAAACGTGGCTCAAGACTTCGTTATCAAGCTTTCAGATTCACGTTATAAGGGCGCCAATCTTCTTTGTATCCGCAAGGTCAATGACACTAACCGAAACAGCACATACGCTGAGCTACAGGCTGCAATCAATCGCATTTATGGTGACCAAGTGGATGATTATTGGGATATGCCTCAATCGCGCTTGAGTATAAAACATAAATCTACTGGCAATGAAGTCATTTTCCGTGGTGTTAACGATGCCAGGGACCGGGAAAAACTTAAATCAATCAACTTTGCTCATGGAAAATTGACGTGGATATGGGTAGAGGAAGCAACCGAACTCCAAGAATCAGACATTGATATACTAGATGACCGGCTGCGGGGAATATTGGATAACCCGAATCTGTATTATCAGATGACTTTCACATTTAACCCGGTATCCGCCACTCACTGGATCAAGGGAAAATACTTTGACACTGAGCATGAGGATATCATAACGAATCATAGCACGTACCTGATGAACCGTTTCATCGATGATGCTTACCACCGCCGTATGATGCTCCGTAAAGAACGGGACCCAGACGGATATAAAATATATGGTCTTGGTGAGTGGGGCGAATTAGGTGGGACGATCTTGTCTAACTATACAGTGCATGATTTTGATACATCATTCGCCATGTTTGACAGTATGACATTCGGGCAAGACTTCGGTTTCAATCATGCGAACGCGATCCTCACTGTCGGCTTCAAAGATGGTGAGATTTTTATTTGCAACGAAATATACGTACATGAGAAAGATACAGGCGAAATTATAGCTTTAGCTGACGGGAAGCTGGATAAACGGATACCGATGTATTGCGACTCTGCCGAGCCTGACCGTATCAAGACGTGGCGCAATGCTGGGTATAAGGCTAAGGCCGTGGTGAAGGAACCGGGCAGCGTAAACGCCCAAATTGACTGGCTCAAGAAGCATAAGATACACATCCATCCAAGCTGCATTAACACAATTAAGGAAATGCAACAATGGAAATGGAAACATGACCCTAAAACAAACACCTATACAGATGAACCGGTCAACTTTTTTGATGATGCAATGGCTGCTCTTCGGTATTCGGTTGAGGGGATGCGTAGAGGGCCTACATTTGAGTTTTAAGGATGTGCATGATATGAAATTCCCTAAAACATTGTCACAGTGGTTGGATGCCATTACTGACAATGTTTATTTGTTGTTCTTGGCTTACTCAATATTCTATGGATTCACAGGTAATTACCGCGCTGCTTACGATGCAATGATTATGACGGTGTTATTTCTAATTCTCAAAAAAGTAAATAAGAAAGGAGGCTAATATGACCAACACAGAAGAAGTAATCTACAACCTTGAAAAGAATGCTCCTATGACCAACCGTGAGATAGCGCAGCAAGAGGTAAATGACTTCAAACTCACACAACGTTATCAATGGATGCTGACTGGGGAAGCTTACTACCGTAACCAGACAGAGATTCTTAAACACAAACGGTATATCATCGGAGAGGGCGGCGCCCAAGTCGAAGCCAAGAACCTGGCTAACAATAAATTGGTTCACGGATTCGTCCGTAAGTTAGTTGATCAAAAGACCGGGTATTTATTATCTAAGCCGATCAGCATACAAACAGATGGTCCGAAAGAATACAAAGAACAATTAGATAGTTTCTTTGGCAAACCATTTTTGCGTCAACTCAAGAATCTTGGGAAAAACGCTATTAATAAAGGTATCGGCTGGCTGCAAGTCTACTATTCCGAAAAAGGTGAGTTGAGCTTTAAAGTGATTCCGTCAGAACAGTGTGTTCCGCTGTGGAAAGATGGTGCCCATACGGAGCTAGACAAGATGATCCGATTCTATCCGATGGAAGTCTATGAGGCCAAGACGAAAAAGACTGTTCATATTGTAGAGTTGTGGGATACTGACGGTGTGATGAAGTGGGTACAGGATACTACAATCAGCACCGATCTTATGCTTTACGAGGAATTAAAAGAGCATTTCACAGCGCAAACGAAGAACGGTCAGGAGAAATTGAACTGGGAGCGTGTACCGTTCGTCCCATTTAAGTACAATGACGAAGAAATGCCGTTGGTGGAAATACTCAAGACACTTGTTGATGATTACGATAAACGTATGTCGGAGAACGCCAATAACTTGGAGGACTTACCCAACAGCATTTATGTCATCAAGAATTACGATGGTACAGATGTGGGTGAAATGCGGCGTAATCTGTCTCAGTTGCGCGTGGTCAAAGTGGCGGACCCGGGCGGTGTAGATACACTTAGTTTGGACATCGATACTGAAGCATTCAGTAATCATATGGAGAAGCTCCGCAAGAGCATTTATGAGTTTGGCCGTGGAGTTGATACGCAGTCGGACAAGTTTGGTAATAGTCCGTCTGGTATTGCGCTGCGCTTCTTGTATGGCGACTTGGATATGGACGCGAACATTATCGAGACAGAGTTTCAAGCCAGCCTCGAACAGTTGCTATGGTTCGTAGATCAGCACCTTGCTAACACGACAGGAAATGATTACGCGGAGTACGAGGTCGATTTCATCTTTAATCGTGATATTTTGATAAACGAAACCGAAGCCGTCACAAATGCCAAAGACAGTGTAGGCGTCATTTCTGACGAAACCATTGTGGCTAATCATCCATGGGTAACCAATGTGCAGGACGAACTGGACAGGCTCAAAAAGGAAAAGAGCGATGCTATGACTGTGGCAGAAGACCAGCCTTATGGCGGTACGGGTGGCAATCCTGCTGGGACAGAACCTAAACAGGATGTTCCGTCATGAAGTCCGAGGAATACTGGTCTAAACGCATGGATGCCCTAAACGAGGCGCAACTGGGTAAAGGTGATGCCTACGTTAGGAAGATGGAACTGGAGTATGCAAAGGCCAATGCGTCCATTCAAAAAGATATTGACGTGTTTTACCAGCGGTTTGCGAAAAACAACGAGATCAGCCTAGCGGAAGCACGGCAAGTGCTCAAAGCGGGGGAGCTCAAAGAGTTTAAGTGGACCGTTGAGGATTACATCAAGGCAGGCCGAGAAAACGCTTTGGACCAACGATGGATGAAGGAACTTGAGAATGCATCCATAAGAGTGCGTATGACTCGTTTAGAGGCCTTGAAATTGCAGTTGCGCCAACATGTCGAAGTCCTAACCGGAAAGCGTCAGGCAGGCGCTAAAGAGCTTATGGGAGACATATACAAGGATGGGTACTATCATTCCATTTTCGAGCTCCATAAAGGCACAGGGCTAGGTGCTACATTCTCCAAACTGGACAAACGGCAGATTGAGGCGGTCTTATCGAAACCTTGGGCTGCAGATGGTTCAAACTTTTCAGCACGGATCTGGAAAGACCGTGACAAACTGGTGCATGAGCTTCAAACTGTGCTTACACAAGGCATGATACGCGGCGATACACCGGACAAGATGATTAACGCCCTATCTGACCGTATGGGGGTATCACGTTCAGCGGCGGCACGGATCATCCAAACTGAATCAGCCTACTTTGCTGGCCAGTCTCGTATGGATGCTTATAAGGAGCTAGGTGTAGAGCAATACAAGTTTACAGCTACCCTGGATAAACGTACATCATCTATCTGCCGACACATGGACGGAGAGGTATTTGCGGTATCCGAGGCTGAGGTGGGAGTCAACTACCCACCGTTGCATGCTTATTGCCGTTCTACCACAATTCCGCATTATGAGGACAATGTCCAAGAGCGAGTTGCGAGGGGCGAAGACGGCAAGAATCAGGCTGTACCGGGTGATATGACCTATGAGCAGTGGGAAAAGGAATACGTTAAGCCGAGCGCGCCGAATGAACCCACAGAAAGCAACGTGCCAGATCCTGAGGTTGAAGAACCTGGAGGCAGCTTTAATCGGAAGTACAATCCTAAAGCTTCTTACCATGTTGATCTGCCAAACGTATCAGAACCGGTATTGGAAAAGTTGGCTGAGGTTAACCGTAGCCTAGCTCGGGAAGGTCACAAAGCTGGCAAAGAAATCATGGTCATTATGGATCAGACAGCAGGCAAGAAAATCGGTAGAGCTGATGGTATCATAAACAAAGTTACATTTACTCCCGAGATACACGAATCGCTTATCAAGGCACCGCCGAATAGCGTAATCCTGACTCACAACCACCCGAGAGGGACGAGGGTAAACGTTAAGGATATTCGCAACATGGCGATTTATCCGGCTATATCTAGTCTGCTTGCAGTTGGACATGATGGCGGAGTAAGTGGAGTGTCATCCAATGGTAAATCATCCGATCTGCTTGTGTTTAATAATGTGCTGGAATCCACTGCTTTGACCGCTCTTGAGCAGTTACAAAGCAGCGAGAACTATGCTACAATGTCAGAAACAGCAAGAAATGAGTATATGGATTATCTATGGCTACAGTTAATAATCAAGGAACTGGGGTGGACGTATGTCGAAGACTTCCAAGCAGCCAAAGCGGACTATCGGTTTAATCGATGATACGCCGCTGAAGTTGGATTTTACTAAATCGCCTGAAGAAATTGCTGCTGATATGCTAAGGCAAGTCAAAGAGCCATTTGAAAAACAAAATAGTAAGGATTAAAGCCTGATTGCACATTTAGATGCAGCAGGCTTTTTATTTTGCGAAAAATACAAGGAGGGGCAGACATGAGTGGAGTTGTAAAGGCAGACGCACTTTCCAGTGCTGAGGTCATTGACATCTTAAAAGAGAAAATAGGGTTTGCCGGAAAACCTACATCGAACATTTGAGTGGCAGTATGAACTAAACAAGACTGGAAAGTTGGTTATTGATGATCGGGTTACGCTTTATGACAACGAACGAGCAATACAAATAACCATTGACTTGGCAATAGCCTTTTTCATCCCGTGGGAGCCGATTAATAAATTTAAAGTAGCGGTAAACAAACATGAGTATCCGCGAATTGAATTGACTACATTGTGCGTATCTCCTACTGGATGGGCGAGTATAAAAGCGGAACTACCTTATTGAGTTTCTAGGTAAATCACCGCCGTTTGGTATTGTGGGCGTAAAACACAAGACATCACTGGCCGAGACCAGGTTAAAAAACGAAGATGAAGGAGCGGTATGCAATGAATAAAGAGCAATTTGTCGCATTGGGATTGACCGAGGAACTGGCTACAAAGGCGGCTACAGCATCGGCGGAAGAGTTAAAGGGGTTTGTTCCTAAAGCTCGATTCGACGAGGTTAACGATGCAAAGAAGCAGGCTGAGAAGGACAGGGACAGCGTAGGTGGTCAACTGGAGGAATTGAAGAAGTCTGCTGGAGCTTCCGAGGAATTGAAGACGCAGATTGAAAAGCTTCAGGGGGAAAATAAAACCACCCAAGAACAGTATGAAGCCAAGCTGAAAGAAATGAGCCTGAACACGGCGCTCAAACTGGCGTTGAACGGTCAAGCACATGACCCGGACATTGTAGCTGGGCTGTTGGACAAAACGAAAATCGAACTGGACGACAACGGCGCTGTAAAAGGCGGCTTGGACGACCAACTCACTGGCCTACGCGAAAGCAAGGGCTTTTTGTTTGTGCCAAAAGAGGAAGGCAATACGCAACCGACTTTCAAAGGTGCTAAACCAGCAGAAGGTGCAGGGGCTGGCAATCCACCAGCGCCATTGAAAGGTTATGACGCAGGCAAGTCAATTGCCGAGCAAAGAAACGGGAAAGGTAGTGAGTAAAAATGAATTTGAATCCACGTGTTAAAGAGTATGGATCACAAAAGGAGATTCTGTACGTCGTAAAGGGCTCCATTGAGAAGATCGGCGGTGTTACGTTGGACGGCACCAAGTTTGCTGTAAACACACTTGTTCCAGCGGGTACGGCGGTCAGCATCCAAGCTAACGGGCTGGCTAAACCATTTGCGGACGCAGACACAGGCAAGGTTTATCTCACATCACATGACGTATTCACGGGCGATGCAACCACGCAGAACGTGATCGTAGGCGCATGGGCGGAAGCTTTGGTTGTGGAAAGCAAGCTTACAGGCGTTACAGCAGCATTTAAAACAGCAGCAGCCGGACGTTACCGTTACTACTAAAACAGGGATAAGGGAAGGGGATTATATAAATGGGTATTCTTTCATTAGATCAATTTAAACAACCGGAATTCATGGGGTATGTGGAAAACCGGCTTATACCAAAACAGTATCTTCTTAAAGCTATCAGTGCTACCGATACGAGCTACGATTTGACTTTTAACTATGACGTGTTTACACAAACCTATGCACCAAGCGCCTCCATTACTGGGTGGAACTCGGGTGCTCCGTTGCGGGACAAACAAGGGTTAAAAACACTCACTCAAGAGGTTGCTAAGATTCAACATGGCTTCCGCTTGGATGAGGGCGAACAACTCAAGTTTACTAATCCGCGTGTTGAAAACGAACGTCAACGGGCTATTCAAAAAGTCTACGATCAAACAGACGAACTAATTGAAGGTGTAAACGATACAGAGGAATGGTTGCGAGCGCAGGCAGTTTACAACGGGGTTATCGTGTATAACAAAAATGATGTGCAGATCAATGTAAACTTTGGTCTAACGGCTAAGGTAACGCCAACAGTTCTATGGTCTGACCGTGCAACTTCCACCCCTTTGGATGACTTGAGGGCAGCGATTAAAGCATACAAGGATATCAATGCAGGCCAAGCACCACGTTATATTGATATTTCCGGCGATGTCATGTTGGATCTGGCTCTTAACAATCAAACTCGCGGGGCGTTGTTTGGAGTCAACAGTGCTATGTTACCTACTCGGGAACAAGTGCAAGCAATTATTACACAAATTGCAGATGCTCCGATTACAATCCGAGTGAACGATGATGTGGTTTCCTTGGAAGGTGCGGCACCAACGCGGCTGCTGGAAGCTCGCACCGTGGCACTGTTGGGGGAAAAACCAATCATCACTGTACAGGGCCCGACAATTGAAAAGAACTTCGAACCAGGCATTTACGTTACGCCTATCATTAAGCAAGGCCCGCCACCATCTGAAGAAGTATACGTTGGTGAATCTGCTTTCGTAGCTGTACAAAAACCATCTCAAATCTACCGTCTGTCGGTTTAATAGGAGGAACTTATATCATGGCAAACAAAAAATACAAGGTACTATCCCCGGTGATTCAAGCCGGGGTTATTGTGAATTCTGGCGAAATCGATCTTGATGATAAGTATGGAGCCAAACTAGTTGAAAAAGGCGTACTCGAAGAAGTAACACCAGCAAAGAAAGCAGACAGCGCAAATAAAGCTGAAGCAGATAGCACCAATAAAACCGAATAGGCTGGTGAGCGATATGGACCCGAAGCGTCTCGAAGCCTTACTCACTAAGCTTAAGGTTCTGCTGGGCCTGCCAGTGACTGAAACAGATAAGGATGTGCAGTTGTCTTTTGCCCTCAACTTTACGATTGATGGCATTAAGAACTACTGCAATATATCCGACATACCGGAGCAATTGGAAAATACGATGCTGCTGATTGCTAAGGACTATTACCTCAACCAGTTTGTGGCTCCGGCCGCGGCTGGTGAAGGTGAGAAGAATGTTCAAAGCATCAAGCGCGGCGATGTGCAATTTACTTTCTTTGCGGATGCCAAACAGGGTGTGGAAGGTACGGCCTTTATTAAGGCGTATGGCGCGCAACTTAACGCATTCCGCAGATTGAGGTGGTAGCATGCAACTGGGCAATCCAGCAACTGAACGCAGGCTGCTTGAAATGACCTATACGGGCGTTTGCAGGGTAGAGGGACAGATAACCTACAAAGACCCGGTAACAGGCACTGAGAGACCGCGCAAAGGCGTTATATTCGACAACCAGCCGTGTGCATTGTCTCAAGCATCCTTGCCGAGCGCTCAACAGATGGACACAAACAACGATGTCGCATATGATGGCAAACTGTTTATCTCGCCTGATATTGTTATTCCGTCCGGAAGTCGTATTTTTGTTACGCAGGACGGTATGAGTTATGAGTTTCAGCAGTCAGGTGAGCCGTTCATATACCCGACCCACCAAGAAGTAAAAATGAAGCGGGTTGGTAAAGCATGAGTTTTGCTGAATTTGATTTTTCAGAGTTTGAACAGCTAGGCAAGAGCCTGCGAAAGATGCAAGCCGATTATCCTCGCTTTGTGGAGGATTGTATAAGAGAACTTGCCAGCAGGCTTTTAGCTAAGACAGTAGCGAGGACTCCCGTAGATACGGGAATGCTCCGGCGTAATTGGCAACTGGGACCTGTAGAGCGTGTAGGAGGGGGTTACAACATCGAATTGTTTAACCCTATCGAATATGCGCCTTATGTGGAATATGGGCACCGTACACGGCTACACACGGGCTGGGTGGAAGGTAGATTCATGCTTACCATCTCTGAACGAGAGTTGGAACGCGAATTGCCTGCGCTCATGGATCGTAAGCTAAAACGCTTCATAGAGGACCATTTGAGGTGATGCAATGGAAGATGTAAAAAACGGAATATTGAAGTACCTGAGCACCTTTCAAACGGGTGTCCCGGTGTACGACGAAAGAATTGAGCAGGGTTTTCATGAACCGTGCTTTTTTGTGTTGATCATTGACGGCGCGCAGAACCGGGAATTTAACCGCCGCTACATGCGGACTGATAGTTTCGACATTCACTATTTCCCAGACCCAGACAACCCGGAGAAGCGCCGTGAATGCGAAGCGGTGGCTGATCGCCTATATGAGGAACTGGAATACATCCAGTGGGAAGGCAGCCTGTACAGGGCGGTTGGGCTGAAACACCAAATCGTTGATGATGTGCTGCATTTCTTCTTGGATGTGAATGTTCATTTAATGCATCCAAAGGGACCAGAAACAAAAATGAGGACTTTAAAACAGGAGGCTGGTATACGTGGCTGATAACCAAGAAACAGAAACCGGGGCAACGCCTGTTGTGGCACCTACGAAGAAAGAGACGGCAACGTCTGCAGCTTCGGTAGAACCCCGTTTTGCCAAAGAGCAATTTCAAGATTCGCAGCAATTTACGCAAATTGAAAAAGATACACTAAGCGTCCTACTTGAAGACGGACAGAATTACACCATCGGTGAAGCTAAACGTGTTCTTACCGAATGGTTAGTGAAGGAGGTTAAATAATGGCCGGTACTTGGGTTACACAGAACAAGGAGCTGCCTGGCGTATATACCAACGTTGTTTCTGAGCCTAAGCCGCTAGGCACGTTAAGTGATCGTGGTACCGTCACCCTGCCGTTGACATTAAGCTGGGGGCCAGCAAAACAGATCATTACTATCGATGCTGGCGACGATATCTCAAAAGCATTGGGATACGATGTTACACACACAAGCCTTCTGCTGGTTAAGGAGGCTCTTAAGCGCGCCAAAACGCTACTGGTGTACCGATTAAACGAAGGGACAAAAGCTACAGTCACAAGCGGCAATCTTGTTGCTACAGCGAAGTACGGAGGCGTGAGAGGTAATGATATTTCAATTGTAATTCAGGCTGACATCGATACGCCTTCTAGCTTCAATGTTCGGACTTTGGTTGAGGGCCGAGAAATGGACTTGCAGAAAGTTGCGAACATTGACGGTCTGGTAGCTAATGAATGGGTGAGTTTCAAGGCATCTGCTACTGATAAAACACTGGCAGCTACGGCAGGAGCCCCATTAGCTGGCGGGGCAAACGGCACTGTAACCAACGCAGATCATTCCGATTATATGGCCTCCATTGAGACTCAAGATTTCAACACCGTAGGAGTTCCATACGATGACGCAACCCTGAAGCCTTTGTACACCACCTATGTTAATCGCCTTCGCAATGACGAGGGCAAGAATGTACAGGTGGTTCTACCAAACTACGGCGCAGCAGATAGCGAAGGAGTAATAAATGTCACGAACGGCGTTATTCTTTCAGACGGCACAGCGATCGACAAGGTTAAGGCAGTAGCTTGGGTGGCAGCAGCAACAGCGGCGGCCAACGTTAACCAGTCGCTTACTTATGCTGACTACGATGATGCGGTGGATGTAGATGTGAGATTCACCAACCGCGAAGCAATCGCAGGTGTGCAGGCCGGTCAATTCTTCTTTATCTATAAAGGCGGCAAGGCCAAGGTACAGCAGGATATAAATACATTCCGTAGCTTTACGCCTACAAAAAATAAAGATTTCCGCAAGAATCGCATTATTCGTACACTGGATGGAATTGCAACCGATTTGCAGAGAGTCTATGAGAATTCCTATATTGGTAAGGTTGATAACAATGCAGATGGTCGGAACCTCTTCAAGAAAGAAGCCATCTCGTTGTTCGAACTAAACCAAAGTATTAACGCCATTGAGGAATTCAATGGACAAACAGACGTGACTATAGTTGCTGGGACGGACAAAGATGCACTTTACGCTGAATACTTCGTTAAGCCTGTAGATAGTGCGGAAAAAATCTATCAGAAAGCGCGGGTGAGATAATATGGCGTACTTAAAAGCTGGAGATACAATCTCTGGTCAAGAGGGACGAGCCTTTGCCACGATTAACGGTAACGTAGAAGAAATGTTTTACATCAAAACCCTTGAAGCTACGGCAGAGAAGGAAAAGACCGATGTCAAAACACTCGGCAAGCGCGGCACCCAGCACAAAGCCAATGGCTGGAGCGGTTCGGGCAGCATGACGATTTACTACACAACAACAAGATTCCGACAACTAATGTTGGATTATATCAAGACAGGCAAGGACACCTACTTTGACATTATGATCGTCAACGAAGATCCTTCTTCGTCTATTGGTAAACAAACCGTAGTTCTGAAAAGCGTGAACCTGGATAGTGTGATCATGGCTAAAGTCGATACCGACTCCGAAGTTTTGGACGAGGATATCGACTTTACTTTTGACGACGTGGATGTACCTGATAGCTTCAACGCCCCTACATTGGGAGCCTAATTTAAACTAAAAGGAGATTAATATAATGAGCGACTTGACTTTGTTTTACGCGGAGAATGTAGAATCTGAGATTACTGAGGAGATTGCCCTTTCTGAGCGTTTTAAGGATGCGGAAGGAAAACCATTATTGTGGAAGATTCGAAGCGTTTCAGAGAATGAAACAACCTTAATTCGAAAGGAATCTGCTAAAAAGGTAAAAGTGAAAGGTGTTTACCAGACTGAAACTGATTCTGATCTCTTTACAGCGAAATTGGTTGTAGCTGGAGTTGTTTACCCTAACCTCAAAGATGCTGGACTGCAAGCGTCTTATGGTGTTATGGGGGCGGACTCGTTGATCCGGAAAATGTTGCTTGCCGGGGAATATACTACGCTCATCGAACGTATTCAGACGCTGAGTGGATTCGACAGAAATATCGACGACTTGGTGCAACAAGTAAAAAACTAATAAAGCAGGATAGCGGGGAAGCCAACTATGCCTACTACGCCCTCCATGAACTCCATATCCTGCCGCACGATCTCATGGCAATGAGTCAGCGGGAACGCGCTGCAATTTATGCCATGATTTCTTATCGGATTGACAAAGAGAAGGCAGCGCAAAAGAAAGCAAAGAAAAAATAATAGACGTTCCCTGAATGGCTTGGTAGAATGATGGTAAAATCTACCCATTCAGGGAGGGCCATTTGTGAAAAAAGTCCTGACTTTATTTTTGTTGGTTATTTCATTAACGATTGTGTCTGCTTGTTCTCCTGCTAAAGAGGAAGCGGCTACTCCTACTCTTGATGATTATGTAAAAGCTTATACTGATGCAGGGGCTATAGAGCGCGGTAAATCGCAGTACGAAAATGGGAAGGCTTCCAACGGTAAAATTCTCTATTTGGATAACAGCCCTGTTCAAATTTTAGAATACAACTCTGCGGAAGATGCCCAAAAAGCAAAAGAAGAGATATTTTTTCTTAAGGATTGGTCTTCCAGAGGAACGATACTATTAAAAACGAACAGCAAAGAAGCTCAGAAGATATTTGATGAACTGAAGTAAATTGGTTGGAAAGACACCTTAGCGGGTGTCTTTTTTTATGCCAGAAAGGAGGGACGATGGCAACTGTATCAGCAAGTCTCCAACTATTCGACAATTTCTCACAACGTTTGAACACGGTTAATAGCGCTGTACAAGCCACAACTAGGCAGATGGAAAGGTTAAGAACTGCGACAAATGCACACATGAGGTTTGATATCCAAATTGCTAATGAGGCAATTTTAATGAATCAGGTCAGGCTCATCAGACAACGAATACAAAGCCAACTAAGGGTTATCCAAGCTCGTATACAAATTGAACTACCAGCGTCATTGCAAGCGATGTTTGGCAATCTTCAAATGCTTGTGTTGCGTCTTATTCGTGTTGTCCGGCAACTCAGAACCAGTAGCGGAGCGAACGCAGCAGAGTTACAAGCCGCTTTAGCGCGAATAGCGGACCTAGAACGAAAAATAGCCCAATTGCAAGAGCAAATAAACGGAAGCTTGAGAAGAGGCGAAGGTGCATCGTCTGGCTTGCTGGCTAATCTGAAAGGTATGGCCGCGGCATACTTGTCGCTTCAAGGACTTAAGGAATTGTTTAGCGCTACTGTAGGTGGCGCAATGGATCAGCAAAAGATGGAGGACATGTTCATCGCGCGAACAGGGCAGGAAGATGTAGGGCGTGCGATGTTTGACCGCTTTAAGAAAAACGCATTGGAAGCTGGGCAAGATGTAAATGAGTCCTTGAAGGGCAGCCTTTCCTTTTTCTCAGCAACGCAAAATGTTGATCAACTTGAGAAATTAAACAATCTCGCCCAACGATTGAATGCCTTTGATAGCGCGGGGAATGGCATGGAAGGTTCAAGTTTTGCCCTAAAAGAGGCAATTTCTGGGGATATTGTATCTCTTGCCGAACGCTTTAACATGGGGAAAAGCGATATCCGCGCATCCGGCATTGTGGACTTCGCTAAAAAGGGTGATATTGAAGGTTTCATTAAAGGGTTTGACAAGCTTCTTGAATCGCAGAAAATGGGGCAAAAAGCATTCGAAACCATGCTGGCGAGTCCAGCTAAACAATTGGAGACGATGCAAAACAATGTTAAATCCATGTTTGCGGATGCTGGTCGTGCTGCTACCAAGTCACTTTTGCCAATGATCCAAATGCTAAACAATGCCTTTAAGCAAGGCAAATTTGACGCATTCTTTGCTAACCTGAGTAAAGGTTTGGATTGGGTAGTACAAAATGCGATTAAAGTGTTCAATGCGATATCTCAGGTATATGGATTCATATCAAGCAATTGGCAGAACATAGCCCCTATTGTTAAAGGAGTTGCAGCAGCGTTTATCGCTTGGAACCTTGCAATGAAGGCTGTAGCAGTCACCCAAGGGATTATAGCTTTTGCCACAGGAAGTAGTACAGCCGTGATCTTTGCCCAAACGTTAGTTACTCGTGGGCTCTCTGCGGCATGGGCGACTCTAAACGCTACTATGAAAGCAAATGTCTTTATCGCCATACTGACTGTGCTGGTGGCTATTGTGACTTGGATGTACGAGGTGTACCAAACCAACGATATGGTGGCTGCGGCGATGTTACTAAAGTGGGATCAGATTTTGAACTTTTTCGATCAAGTGCCTATCTTTTTCGCAAAAGTCGGAGTCGGTATCGCTCAAGCGTTCATGAACGCGAAGGCCAGCGTTATGCAGACGATGCAAGATATGGCTAATGGTGTAATAGACAAAGTTAACGACATGATTGAGGCTCTCAATAGCACAAACATGGTACAACTTAGCTTTGTCAGTCAAACTCGATTCGCGGATGATTCCAAGATAGCTGCGGATAACTTCAAAAACAAGAGTGATGCAAAAATTGCTGCAATGGAAGCAAATGCTGCCGCTAAAGCGAAGCAAAGGCATGAAGAAACGATGGAATATACACGGCAGAGATATTTTGATAAGCGCAAGCAAAACCAAACTGTCGCAGCAGATAAACCTTTTGACTTCACCAAATGGAACGCGGCAGCTGACGCAGCTAAAAAAGCTAATGCTGGAAATGACAAAAAGAAAAACGTTGGCAAGGTAGATAAAGTAGGCAAGATCGAAGACAAGGTAGATATTTCGAGCGAAGACCTCAAGGTCATGCGGGATATCGCGGAAATGAAGTCAATCCAAAACTTTGTTACTCTTACGCCTACAGTGCAGGTCAAGACAGGTGATATAAACAACGGCGCTGATGTGGATACGATCATAAAGAAAATTGGGGATCACTTGGAAGAACAATTTGTTTCTACGGCACAGGGGGTGTACACCTAATGGAACACGCCATACTACTAAGCTACAACAACGGGGAAGAAGCATTCCGTATCCCAGTCAATCCGCCTGAAATGAGCATCAAGGAAGCTGGTGATGGATCCACATTTAAAATCGTGGACGGGGGCGAGATTAACGCAATCCAGTCACGGAAACTTACGGAGATATCCTTCGATAGCTTTTTCCCTGGACAGGCGTACCCATTCGTCAACACCGATGAATTGCGGCCAATACCTGAATATATAGCTTTAATAGACAAGTGGATGGACACTAAGCGGCCCATCCGCTTTATTTATTCTGCGATCAGTTTTGATCCAGGCGCGCAGAAGAGTCCACAGGAAATTGCTATTAACATGCCAGTGACCATTGAGGAATTTGAATGGAAGCCTGTTGCTGGTACATCGGATATTGAATACACGATATCTTTCAAAAAGTATGTGTTTTATAACGCTGTACAGGCCAAAGTTAAGCAAACAACAACCAAGGCAGGCGCAAAAAAGACGACAACCACCAAAGCGAAGGCCAAGCGGCCTAACGAAAAGGTTAAGCCTAAATCCGTGAAAGTGAAGGCCGGGGATACGCTTTGGATTATCGCTAAGAAGAACCTGGGTGATGGGTCCCGTTACAAAGAGATCCAAACGCTCAACAAGATTACAAATGCACAGGCCAAACGATTAAAGGTTGGGCAAGTGCTTAGACTGCCGGGGTGATGGGATGGATATATTCATAGATAATCGAGACGGAAACGTGTGGCAGGTGTCCGGCGAAGCGATGGCAGGCAAGGAAAACTCCGCCGGGCTGGTCTCTGAACTTACATGGAAAACCGAACGAACCGGGAGTCCAGGTAGCGTAGATATCACACTTGTTAGAGATGGTATCTATCAAAATAAAAAGTTCAAAGTTCAAAACGGGGATATTGTCCGCATAACCAAAGGCAAATACAAGATATTTTACGGCTATGTCTTCAGTGTCGAGCAATCCGAAAAGTCGGATATGAAGATCACGGCCTATGACCAAATCCGATACTTGAATGCAAACGATACCTATGTATTCAAGAACCTGACGGCTGGCGCGGTTATCAAGCGGATTGCAGAGGATTTTAAGCTGAAAACCGGAATGATAGCTGACACAGGATATAAAATCCCAGCCATGGTAGAGGACAATCAAAAGCTTTTGGATATCATCTACAAGGCTATTGACCAGACTCTTATGTCTACTGGGTCAATCTATGTATTTTACGACGACTTCGGCGCTCTGGCCCTTAAACGGGCCGCTGACATGCTTGTATCTGTATCCGTGGGTGACGGCAGCCTAATGACCGGATACGCGCTTAAAAGGTCCATAGACAGCGAGACGTACAACTATGTAAAGCTGGTGCAGGATAACAAAGAGTCAGGTAAGCGGGATGCCTACGTTTACCAAGACGGTAACAATATTAAAAAGTGGGGCAAGCTCCAGTTGTACGATAAAGTCGATGAAAAAATGAACACGGCACAGATTAAACAAAAAGCCCAAAACCTGCTTACCTTACACAACCGGGAAAGCAAAAGCTTAAGTATAGATGCTATGGGGGATTTAAGTATACGGGCAGGGTGTTATGTGCCTGTGTTTATTGATGATTTGAAGGTGAGTCAAGTGTATTTGGTCGATTCATGCACACATAAATTTTCAGGGCTTGAGCACACGATGAGCCTGGAACTGAAGGTGATCTAATGATAAAACAACTGCAGAAAATAGCGTTAGGCAGCATGGAAGCATCCAAACCAAGCGAGAGCATGGTAGGGCAGGTGACGGGAGTAGATCCGCTTGAAATTACCGTTGATCAACGACTGGTGTTGGATGCAGATTTATTGCTTGTCACAGAACGTGTAAAACGGTATGTGGTTAGCCTTACACACAGCCATGTATACAAAGATGAGACTCCAACGGAGACGGCTACCAAAACCACTCAGACGGCGTTACCCGATGTGTTGGTGATTCGTGAAGGGTTGAAAATTGGGGATGCAGTTATCTTGCAACGAATGAAAGGCGGTCAGCAGTTCGCCGTAATGGATAAGTTATGATACCAGAGGGCGGCAGCATGGTAGACGAGGAAATTGAAGAGGAAGAAATGCCCACCAAGACATATGCCTTGGACTTCACAAATGGACGCGCGCGCGGCATTGTGGATGGCTTAGAGGCTATGCGGCAAGTGGTGTATAAGATACTTCAAACACTGCGATATGAAAATCTCATATACTCCGACGATTACGGGGCAGAAGTAGACCGGCTGCAAGGGCAGAGCCGGTTATTTGTGCAGACTGAATTAAAACGGTTGGTCCGTGAAGCGCTCCTGGCGGATGACCGGATTGCGGATGTGCGAGATTTTCAATTCACGTTTAACGGTAGCGATGTTCTGGCCGAATTTGAAGTGATCACAACACAAGGTAACTTTAGAGACGAAACGGGGGTCGGAGGGATTGTATGAGGATCAAACAGAAGAAGTTATCTTAGAACGTCTGCTGTCCCGTATACCCGATACCATGGATAAACGGGAGGGGAGCGTTATTTATGATGCTCTGGCCCCGGCTGCCAATGAACTGGCCCAAATGTATGTCGAACTGGATACGAATATAAGTCTGGTTTTTCCGAACGCGGACAATGAGGAATATTTGGACTCGGCCGTGGCATGGTCCGGGATAGTACGTAAGGCAGCGACTAAAGCGCAATGGCGCGGTAAGTTTTACAACAGCCAAGATGTGCTTATGGATGTGCCTATTGGCAGTCGCTATAGTATCGAGGATTTAAACTATATCGTGCTGAGTAAATTGGGTGTCGGTCAGTTTGTTGTGGAGTGCGAAACTGCTGGTGTAGTAGGAAATCAATTTTCGGGTTCATTGTTGCCAATCGACTTCATAAACGGACTGGCTCGAGCTGAATTGGTTGACCTCTTAGTGTCTGGAGAAGATACCGAAACGGGAGAGGCGTTGTACGATCGGTACCAAGACAGAGTATCGAAACCTATTACAAGCGCAAATAAAAATCAATATGTTAACTGGGCACGTGAAGTGCCAGGGGTTGGTGACGCCAAAGTATTTCCTCTCTGGAACGGTGAAGGGACGGTAAAGGTTGTTATTTTGAATAACGACAAACGTTCCCCCTCTGTTGCAGTTGTGCAGGCTGTACAAACATATATTGATCCTACTCAAGATGGGCACGGTGAAGGTGCTGCACCAATCGGACCAGTTGTTACGGTTGTAGGGGCAACTGAAGTCGCTATCAATATCAGTACAAGAGTCGAACTTGCGCGGGATGCTACGGTGGCTGATGTAAAAGAACAATTAGAAGTAAGTATTGCGAAGTACCTTGAAGGTTTAGCTTTCTCTGACACTGATACATTAGTTAGGATTACTCGAATAGCAAACCTTATCCTTGATGTCCCACAAGTCATAGATTACTTCGACCTGACTATTAACGGGCTGACTGGCAATATACAAGTTCCGCTGGATAGCGTAGCTGTACTTGGGACGGTGGATGTACATGTCTAAGAAACTTATGTCCTATCTGCCAGACTATTATCAAGAGATTGAAGAGTTTGTGCAGATAATGGACACGGAAGATATCGAATTGGACAAGGTTAATGCCGCAATAGTAGATACATTTAAACAGTTCCATCCAGAAACGGCTACTTGGGGAATTGCTTATTGGGAACGGGATTTGAAAATAACTCCGCTCCCATCTAAACCAATTGAACAACGTCGTAGTGTGGTTATCTCTAAAATGCGAGGCAGTGGGAAAGTGTCAGCAAGCATGATAAAAAATGTGGCTGATAGCTATGATCGAGGCAAAGTGGATGTAATTGTATATCCGGCTGAATATCGGTTTGACATTAAATTTATCGGTACTTTAGGCGTGCCACCGAACTTACAGGACCTAAAGGACGCAATAGAGGAAATAAAGCCAGCGCATTTAGAGGTGAGATATCAGTTTCGATATTTGGTTATCCGCGAAATACACCATGTAATGACGATCAATGCAATAAACAGTACTCCATTAAATAATTTTGCGGGAGGTGTGCCGATTGGCTAGTAATACACCTAATTTGAGCTTATATATGAAGGACCCTGTGACAGAGGGGAATGATTTTTTTGACATTAAGACGATGATGAACGACAACTGGCGTGCTATAGACACCTTTGCAGGTTCAACAAAAGGAAGCTTGGAGAAGGCAACTAAATTTGTGGTCACGTCTGATATGTTTGGAGCCACTGGAAACAA
This sequence comes from Paenibacillus sp. FSL H7-0703, assembly GCF_038003485.1. Taxonomy (NCBI): domain Bacteria; kingdom Bacillati; phylum Bacillota; class Bacilli; order Caryophanales; family Paenibacillaceae; genus Paenibacillus; species Paenibacillus sp. FSL H7-0703. The sequence goes on from NZ_JBBOPF010000001.1 coordinate 4,808,412, forward strand.
CACAGATCAAACGCAGGCCATTCAAAATGCGCTTAATTATCTTGAGAGCGTGGGCGGCGGAAAACTTGTTCTCGGTGCAGGTACCTTCCTTCTGAGCCTAGCGAAAAGCGTTCATAGTAAAGCTTGTATCCTCATTCCTAAGGGAGTAACGATAGAAGGATCTGGCATGGGCGTGACTATCCTTAAACGGCTGGAAAGCGAACGTATTCAAGACGGAGTATTGTTAGTTAACAAGGATTACGACACAAAGGGTGGATACACAGCGGCGGGTAACATTACGCTACGAAATTTCACGATTACTGATGGCGCTGTTACTGCAACTCCCAGAACATATGGGGATCTAATCGCACTGGGGCATGCGGATAATGTGTTAATTGAGCGGGTTGGATCTTTAAATCATGATCAGCATTTTGTGGATGTTTGCGGTTCGAAAAATATCACCATTCGGGATTGCATGTGTAATAACTTGCAAGATACCTATGGGAGTGCCACTATCCAGATTGACCGGGCGAAAGGGCTTGGCATTTGGGGTCTGTTGCTGGATGATACAAATCCAAGCAATGTGACTATAGAGAATAACAATATCACATCTCTATCTGAGCTCGTGTTGCAACTCGGACATGATCAATCAACTGTAGTGGATTTAAGCATAGTAGACAATGTAATTGTTTGTGCGAGCGCTGTTAAAGGGCAGATAGCAATCGGGAATGATGAAGATACTTCGATATCAACCGCTGATATTGAAGATAACAAAATAGAACTCAACAATATAAATAGTGCAGGAATCTACCTTGTTGGTGATCCAACAAACAAGTTTGAAAACATATCTATTTCCAGCAATATCGTAACGGGTAAAATGCGTGCAGCAATTTTTGTTGGCAGCTCTACGATGCCGAGCACATTTGCTAATTTCAAAAATGTATTAGTTTCAGAGAATACCGTTGATATGGACATTAGAGATTCAACTAGCACTCATTACATTTCGGGAATCCGAGTGAGTAACGGCATTAGTGCGGCGCTTTGTAATAATACTGTACGCTTCGCCTGCCAAGGAGGTGGTTATGCAGATGCGAAGATTATAAGGGCAGATAGTTTTAAAGATATTTTGATCAGCGCAAATCAAATTATAATGGCAGACTCAAATTCCCGCACGGATGCGCAATTGTATGGTATCCAACTCGAAATGGATTCTGCCATTGCTAACAGTCTCTATTGCAAAGCAAAGATAATCTCAAATATGGTTCTTGGTACAGGGTACCGATGGGGGATTTCGGAGCGCGGAGGCGTTAACGTCTCGAACTTTCTACAAGCGGTGGTTTCACAAAATAATGTGTACGATGACGCGCCGATGCAAGGGCATTACCATGAGTCTACGCCATCATTAGATGGGACCAATAACCTGCAGTTTGTAAACTTTGAATCTTTAGGTTTTGCTGCAACCGGTCCTGTATTGACAATTCAATCCGCAAAGACGTATACGTTTGTTTCGCCTATCAGAAAAAGCGGAATTACACAAACGGCATACACAACAAGTGGAACAATGTTTTTTAACCCGATTTCGGCCACGGCATTTGGTACGGATGCAGAGGAAATTGAGACAGCTTATTGGGTGGAGGGATCGACCACGAAGTTTGTAGGCACAGTATTGAGCAAGTCTGTTACAGGGAATGATGCGAATGGTCGAGTTATTAACACACTGACAATCAACACTGGTAATGCCGGCTGTAACATGGCAATCAACTCAACTGACCACACGGGTATAATTCGTTCGAATGGCTATTTAATGTTACGAATCGGAGTGTAAATTTACCAATGATATTGACTTTACTTCCCAATTATATGTAAGGTGTTTACATCTACTATAAGTGAGGAAGGTTGTTAGATGATGTGTAAGAAATTACCTGTGTTTTTCCTTATGGTTGTTTGTATTTTCACCCTTGGGATTTCCTTTGCATCAGCAAGTGATTTTAGCATAAGTAAACTTTCTGGCAACAAGCATGACGTTTTGCACAAAGGTCGCAATTTTGTAGTTAAAGCTGCTACGTTTGGCGCAATCGGTAACGGGACAGATCAGACTCGGGCTATACAGTCAGCTTTGAACTACCTAGAAAGGGTTGGAGGCGGCAAACTTGTCCTTGGCAAAGGTACGTTTCTATTAAGTATTGCAAAAAGCATACACAATAAGGCTTGTATTATAATTCCGGCTGGGGTAACAATAGAAGGCTCTGGCATGGGTGCCACCATCCTTAAACGGATCAGTAGTGAACGGAAGCAAAACGGAATACTTCTCGTCAATAAGGGGTACGACACAAAAGGTGAATACACAGCAGCGGGCAATATCACTTTGCGTGATTTCACGATTACTGACGGTGATGTAACCTCAAAACCGAGAACTTACGGAGACTTGATTGCGTTAGGACATACGGATAATGTGCTCGTTGAGCGTGTACAATCGTTAAATCACGACCAACATTTCGTAGACATTTGTGGATCACGCAATGTCACCGTAAGAGATAGTATCAGTAACAATCTGCAACACACCTATGGAACAGCTACAATCCAAATAGACCGAGCTAAAAATTTAGGCATTTGGGGATTGTTATTGGATGGGACTAATCCACAGAATGTCACTATAGAAAATAACAAAATTACTTCAATGTCCGAAATGGTGTTACAGCTTGGTCACGATCAATCTACTGTTGAAAATTTAAATATAGTAAGTAACGTGATTACTGGCGCGAACATTGCTAAAGGACAAACTGCGATAGGGAAGGACGTAGATACATCAATATTGACCGCAAACATTAAAAATAATCAAATAAAGCTCAATAATGCAGGCAGTATCGGGATTAATCTGGTAACCGACGCAATCAATAGACTCGATAACATTTCTATATCTGGTAATGTAATCACAGGCAAGATGCGAACAGATACGTTTATAGATAGTGGTGTTGCGTCTACGGGTTTTGAGGACGTATTGTATTCACTTTACGTTGACTTGTCTTCTGCGATGAGGGTACTCTATTAATATCTATTAATAAATACCTTTTGGAAGGCGTTGAGTTGATATTGCGTAGAAAGATAAGTTTCTTGTTGGTGGCACTGATCCTAATTATGACTACATCCTTCGCTTATGCTGATAAGGGAGCTACATTTAAACAGAAACTTATATCTGTTTACGGCATTCATTTGAATAACGGAAAGTTACCGAATGCTCCTGAAATTATCTACGGAGAACAAAAAAAGGTAGAGGGACTAGATGTAACAGATATAACCTTTTCTAGTTTTGACGGTCAGAAGATACCTGGCGAAGTGATCTACCCGAAAGGCTTTAAAACAAATAATAAGTATCCTACGGTCCTAGTATTTTCTGGACATGGGGAGATGGAAGAACTAATCTCTAAACCAGAATCATATCAACATGCTGGTGCAGTAGGACTTGCTCAAAATGGTTACCTCGTTTACACAATGGAAAATAGAGGTATGGGTAAGCTTGCGAAGATGGGCGATCATCTAGTCCTAGATGCTGTATCTCGCTTACACGGCGGTTCGTGGTATGGGGATATAACAACGGATGCTTTATATCTCAGCGCAGCAGTAAACAACGTCACTTACGTGGACCAGAAGAAAATTGGAACCGCTGGCGTATCTACTGGCGGAGCGCTGAGTATGTTGGTTGCTGCATTAGATGACCGGGTAAATGCTGCGTATGTACAGGGTTACCTTGGCACCTACGCAAAAACATTCACAGACGGTACACATGATATCTGTAACAACATAAGCGGGATTCTTAACATTGGAGAGATGTGGGATGTCGGCAATCTGATCGCTCCGCGCAGCGCGTTGTATGTTAATGGTGAGATGGACCACTTCCATAACGCGGATGCTCAGGTCTCTTACGCTAAAATCAAAGATCACTACACGCAATTAGGTTCAGGAGGGAACGTATCTCTACTCTCACCGCGCGGAGTAACACATGAATTTTCTACGCAAGTTGCTGCGGATTTTTTCGATAAAAATCTTAAATAGGTTTTAACGACACGTCTTAAACGGCGTGTTTTTTTATGCCCTCGGAGTAGTCGAAGGCTTTTCTCTGTGCCGGAATAATTAAGAGAATATTTAACGGAATTATTTACACGGATTTTGACAAAGGTCAGGAAAATTGTCCTGACCTATAGAGACGGGGGAGAACGATGGACGACAGATTAACACAAATCATAAAAGGGGCGGCGGCGGGGTTTGGGGCGGTTGCTGGCTACCTATTTGGAGGGTGGAGCGTCATGATACATTTGCTTTTTATGTTTGTAATTGCGGACTGGCTGACTGGGTGGATAGCTGCATGGATTCGCGGAGAGTTGCGAAGCCGGATAGGTTATCACGGCATAGCACGTAAGGTAGTTATTTTCTTGATTGTGGTGGTGGCACATTTCATAGATGTGGCGTTGGGCAACCTACATTATTTTCAGGATGCAGTGATCTTTTTCTATTTGGCGAATGAGCTGCTATCCATTATTGAAAATGTAGGGCGCATGGGTGTGCCGATGCCAGATGTATTACGTAATGCGGTGAAAATATTCGAGTCACGTTCACAAGTGCCGCCTAATCCGAATATGCCAAGCCCAGAGCCAGAAAATAAAGAGCAGGGGCAAAAGCCTGCTGTATAAGGGGGAACATATTGAAATGTTCGACACAAAAAAATACACGATTGAACGGCGCTACATCAACAAGCGCCATAACGTAAGACCGGGTACTCGCCTAACAAGCGGGAATCCGGTCTTTTTAGTTGCACACGACACGGGGAATCCAGGAGCGTCAGCAGATAACCATTACACCTATTTCAATGGGCTGGTAGACCGTTCTGCTTCAGCACAGACGTTCATAGACGACAAAAAGATTCTTGAGATAATCCCGACTGGTACTGGACCCGATCCAGCAGAAAAGGCATGGCACGTCCTGTACAACGTCACCACGGATAACGAACGCTTTGGCGACGATGCAAACGATATTGCCCTTGGTGTAGAACTATGCTTCGGTGGCAAGATCGACGCGTTAGAGGCTTACAAACGCTTTGTATGGTACCTGGCCTATTGCTGTAACAAGTGGGGGATTAACCCTCGTACACACATTCCATCGCACAAGCAACTCGATCCAACACGTAAGAGGGACGTAGACCAAGCATTAGCTACGATTGGCAAGACGCTGAAGGATTTGGTTTATGACGTGGAAACAGAGCTTAAAGGCGCTTCTGTGGCTCCTGCCGCACTGGACTTTACGCCGTTACCTGTGTATATCGTTCAATCCTTAATTGACAATTATGTATCTCCAGCTTGGTTCGCAAGCCAAAAGGCCAGTGATCAGGAAGGCAAGACGCATTTTCATAACCTCGCTAATAACCTTCGGGCGGCGGCCGGGTTGAATGAAAAGAATCTGCCGCTTGCTGGAGCTGTGAAGCTGTTTAAATCCAATGCTCAAGAGATTATTTTCCGCTGGCTCCAACCGGCTTGGTTTAAAGCGAAACAAGCGGGTGACAAGGAACAAATGCAACATTTCAACAATCTGGCTAATTATCTGCGTTCTGCCGCAGGTCTGCCGAAACAATAATAGGAGGATTTATCATGCAAACAATTATCGAAACTGTACAACCATACGTAAATACCATTGTTACAGCCGCTGCGGGTGTGCTTACAGCGTTTGTTTTAGGAGGTCTAAACAAACTCAAGACTAAGGTTAACGTGTGGCTAGAAGCGCGTACAACGGCAGCACAACGCGAGGTAATCCATAAAGTAGCAGGGGAGGCTTTTGCACTTGCTCAAACAGCATTTAAAGTAGCTGGAGGAGAACGTAAGCTTCAGGAGGCTTTGCAGTATGCTTCACTTACTCTTTCCAGTCAAGGTATCGTAGTATCCCAAGTAGAGTTGAAATCCGCGATTGAGAAAGCATATCTGGAGTATAAGGCTAAGACTAAAACAGTGCTGGCTACTGAAGCACAGCCAAACGAGGAGGCGGCACAGGTAGCAGCTAAGGAAGCTGTATCTGGTCTGGCTGCAAAGCTTAATGATTTCTTGGCACAGGCTACAGCAGAGGTAGATAATACTGTTCCGCCTGAACCTGAGACTATTTCAGCACCGACAGAAGCTGTTCAAACGCCTGTAACTACGGAATAAACCTAAAGTAAATGCCCTGCTGGCTTCGGCTGGTGGGGCTTTTTTTGTTTTTGCTCATATAGGAAGTACCAAAGATTTGGTATGTAATATAAAAGCCCTCCATTTAAGGAAGGCTCTTGTTAAACGCTGAGCATGGAAATCATAAATCATTGTGATTTACTGCGTCTTTTCAAAAAATTTACAAAAATCATAACAAGCAGTATACAGAAAAATATTGCAAAAGCAATCACGATCCACCACTGAGGGTCAATTATATACAACACGACTCCGATAAGCAGGACTGTTGTTGTTATTGCAATTCTCACTTTCAACATTGTGCTTTTACTTATCCGAGGCTCCAATTTTCGTATTGTAATTTGAATTATTATAGCAAGTACAACGAAAAATATTGAAGTGAATGAATTATAGATAATATCAGCTCCCTTTACTCATTATGCCTATCTTATGCTCCGATGGGGGCTGTTAAAGATGGGAATTAAGAGTTGCTTGTGATGGAATATCCTGTCCACATTAAGTTTACTGTAACTCCTTTACCTGTATCTTGGTGTTTCAGGACTTGAGCAAGAACGCCAGCCCCTGCACCTATTATATAACCCCCAATTGATGGACCTTGACCTCCGGGTATAGCAGCAAATATAGAAGCGAGAAATGCAGCAGAAGAACCAGACGCTTCCATAGCAGATATATGATTTTGCGTTTCAGCATGACTAAATGTTACGGCAACACCCCAGGGATAAACATTACTAAAAGCATTGGTACTGTATTGGTTACTACCTTTAGCAGTTAATGTAATATCTCCTGTTTCTGTGCTTAAATATCCTTTTTTAATTTCGGTATTTATCTGTTCGAAAGCATTTGTGAGCTTATCATACATTTCTGAACCAACCACGTCTTTGGCTTTTGCGTCCAGAGTATATAACCCATCTTTACCTAGAATAATGTATGGTTCAATCTTTGCTGCTGCTGATGCAATCTCATCGGCATTAATAACTGTTGGTTGGCCCTTTTGCTCTAAAATATTTCCTGATTCACTGTTGCTCACTGTTGGAGCAGCGAATGCGGCTACTGGAGCTACTGCCGTAAGAGCTAGTACACCTGTAAGAATGATTGCTGTGTTTTTAAGCTTCATCAAAAATCGTCCTTTCAAAATGGAATTTATTTGTATTGCTGAGCTAGTATAACACAAATAAAGGAATAATTTGTGTATTTTTATTAACAAAATGGAAAAATGATGTTACAGCACTATTTGTCTTACAGTAATCGACAATATTCAAAAAAATAATTTAGTCAAATATCCGAATGACAAAAATTTCAAAACTTATTGACAACTGTTAAATTATGGACAACAATAGGATGCAATAATATATAAGTTTTGGAATTTCTGTATGAAGGGTGGATATGACATGAAGCATACACCTACGATTAGAGCAGAATTGGACAGATACCTGCAACAAGAAGGTTTGAGCATGACGGAGTTTGGACATATAGCAGGCATGAATAGGGGAGCGGTAAGCGCCATTGTGTCAGGGAATAAGTCTATGTCTATTAACCAGCTTGACCTAATTACTGAGGCTATGGGCTTACCAGAAGGTCACTTTTATGATCTGTTTATAGAAAACTTCATCATCGACCATCCCCCGAATATGAGGCGAATCGAGCCGTTTTTGTTTCGCTGTGCGGAGTTGGGCAAGTTGGATGCAATCCGTCGAGTAGTGGGAGCCATCATGGATAATCTGCTATATTCGCCCAAGCTATTTGAAATTGCAGAAGAATTATTGTCGCAGGGAAGAAATGAGGCTGCTTTGCTGCTTTATGAGGGTGTAGCTGAAACGGAGAGATATCAACATTCTGAGCGCTTGGCAGTCTGCCAATATCGTATATTCACGATTCAAGTTGGAGATGACCAAACCCAAAATCTCCACGCTGCTGCGATACTTGAAGCTTATGTTGAGCGATTGAATGAAATAGACCAACTTGACGCATTGAAGGACTTAGCGAATTTGTATCGTTCATTGAATAAGTGGAACAAGGTCGATGAAATGGCAAGAAAAATGAGAGAAAAAGCGGAAATCCAATATACAATTAAACATCAACAGAAGAAACGAGAGTGTGACGAACTTGCTAAGAAGTTAAGTCGTCCCATGTTTGTGTACATCACATATGCCGATTTACTATGTGCAAGTGTCTGCGAAGCCCAAGGCGATTATCAACAAGCTCTAGAATATACATATGCCTACACTGATTTAGATTGGGTATTGGAGACAGACGAAGATACTTTATATTGGCTAAATCTTTATAAGGATTGGGCGCAATGTAATAGTTACATTTATAAACTTTTGTCCGGTGATACAAGTGTGCTTCCAGATTATGTTGAATACATTGCCAAATCAAAAGTAGATAAAGAAATGGTAACTAAGATATTGAACGTACTGCTTGCAGCTAACCAGTATCAACTAGATGTAGACGATATACTTAGACGTTTTGAAACTATAATTAATTCGTTTACTCAACAGGTGCAGCCATCAATGGATATGTATACTAGGCAAGTTATACCAGAACAATATGCACGATTTGGATACGAGTTAGCTTATTATTATTTATATAGAGGATCATACGGTGATGGCTTTAAACATTTGATGTATGCAACGGTACAGTCACATATAATAAATAACGAAACTTATTTTATAAACTGCATGGGGCTATTCGTGAAGTTTAGAACACATGCAGTTCCTGAGTTCAAAGAAGAGTTTTTAAATCTTATTGAAAAGGTGTGGTTAAACAATGTTGAGAAAAATGGTTCTTCTGATCGTCGCAGCTAGTTTTTTATTTATTGTGAGTGGGCCTAATCATGCTTATGACCAGCACCCTATTATTCAGCTTAATGCTACCGTTGGAGGTTCCTAAGCTTAGATAAACAAAAAAAACTCTGCTAACCTTAATTGGTCGGCAGAGCTTTTTGTTTTATTAGACTATAAACTCTGTAAAAACCGGACTTCGTAACAACCCTGCTTTAGTCCAATTACGCATTTTAACACGGGCTCTTATACGCGGCTCTACGTAAACATACTCGCGATCCTCACCAGTTATCAGAGCTTTGGACACACCGTAAAACGCCTTCTTATGGGTCGGCGTTGCCCCCAGCTCAATGATGCCGGACGGACGTATTTTACCGCTCTCATTCGGTACGCCTGCAAGCCACCCGAATTCCTCTTTTCGATAACCTGTTATAAATACGTCAGCATAGGACCAGTTAATGACCTTCTGCCACGCGCTATGTCGACGGTTATAGTACTTGCTGTCCTTCTTTTTTCCCACCATACCTTCCAAACTTAAATCCTGCATTTGTTTGAATAAGGCTTCACCTGCACCCTCTATGAAAGGGATGATACCGAAGCGATCACTCGGCAACGTTAGACCAGCCAAAAGTTCTTTACGCTGCATTAACGGTAATTGCTGGAGGTCTTGTCCTTTATAGTGGAGTACGTCGAAAATAACAAAAGTAACGGGGAGTGTGCCAGTTAACTGCTGGATTTTATCTGATTTCTTGGCCTTGAAACGTGTCATGATTGATTCGAAATCAACTAACCCTGTGGCCGGATCGTAACAGGCCACCTCGCCATCCAGGATAATGTCGTCATCAAAGGGAAGTAACAGCTCCGGGTATTGGTGTGTGCAGTCGTTGTTATGGCGCGTGTACAAGCGAACTATGCCGTTTTGCTGCGAGTATATCAAGCGGTGGCCGTCGATTTTCGGCTCATATATATAGCGCTCATCCGAAAAGGGGCCAGCTGCTGTTTCGAGTAACATCGGGGAGATAAACATAAAACCACCTCAGATTAATTATAACGCTCATTTGTACAGTAGTGAGGCGGTAAGTATTGGAGAGCTAAAGCTCTGCTAAGCTTAATTGCTAAGCGAGATTATTTGTCATTAAAATCATGCGCATAAAATATGCATGTATTTTATTGACATGCATATTTTATGCGTGTTATAATAAATATAGAGAGGAGGATATGATTTGAACTACTCATCACGTAGCATGATAAAGATAATCGAAGCAGATGGGTGGTACTTAGCTAGGGTTAGAGGGAGTCATCATCAATTTAAACATCCTACTAAGTCGGGTCTCGTCACAGTACCGCATCCAAGAAAAGACCTTGACCCCAAAACAGCAGACACAATACTCAAACAGGCGGGGCTTAAATAGCCCCCCCTCAAAAGGAGGTTTATATATATGGATAAATACATTTACCCTGCAATATTTGAAAAGGGAGAAGTAAAAGGCTACACAGTCACTTTCCCGGATCTTCCTGGAGCGATAACAGAAGGCGATGATATGTCTGAGGCTTTGCGAATGGCGAAGGAGTGCTTAGAGCTGCAATTGTTTGGCCTTGAAGAGGACAACGAAGTGATTCCGTCAGCTTCTGATCCAGCGAGCATTCAATTGCCAGCCGATTCTTTCATCACTTTGATTGAGGTAAGAATGGGAACGATCAGGGACGAAATGATGAACAAAGCAGTGACCAAAAATGTCACACTTCCACGTTGGCTTGAGCAGGAAGCTACTCGTGAGAAAATTAACTTTTCACAGGTGTTGCAACACGCGTTGAAAGAAAGACTAGGTGTTAAAGATTACCCTACTGCAAAGTAAGTAAACGCCGGCGAGTTTTATCCCCCTCAGTGTCGCGCTCCAAGTGAGTGCGTTAAAAAAGGATTAATTAAAATTCCACTAGGCATTCTGCCTTGTCGCTCTACATGAGTGAGTAACTTGAAGTCCATAAGTGCCAAAGAAAGTACTAGCTCCACTGGCAATTAAACTGCCAGTGGAGTATTTTTTATGTTGAATAACGAACACATGTTTGCATATAATATTCACAGAGGAGTGATCATCATGCTACCAGACATCGAACGAAAATTACTGCGGATACTCTACAACTATTCAGCCGGAAGAAGACGGCTACCGACAATGAAGGAATTGGAGATAAAGACGGGAAGGCGCACAGAGGACATAAAGGCGGGGCTGCTGGCTCTTGAAAAGGATAATTATATCTTGTGGGAAAACAAATCGGACACACGGCATATTGTCATTATTGAAGGCTGGGATCGTGATCAGAAGATTGTCACGCCTCCGGGGGCTGCAAATAGGTACTATACAGAATATTAAAAAAACGAAAGTCCGACGCGTGGCGGACTTTCGTTTTAATGAGTGAAAAAGCGTATTAGGGCCAAACCAATAGAAACAATTGCCGATATTCCGATTCCGACAATCCATTTCATTAGAGTAGCGTTAGATTCGTTGATTTGTGCTTTTACATATGTTTCAGTGGCTACACCGTGGGACTTAAGTTGTTCACTAAAGATGGTCTTGATTCTGTCTTCGGTGGGCACTTTTTCGAAAAGTTCACGCATGTATAGCTTCAATTCTAAAGTGGATTTGTCCAAGTCTGATTTTGAAACCTTATCTTTTAAATCGTCTTTCAAGTCTTTTTGACCTTGCTCCAGACTTTCTATTCTACGCAGTATATCGTTCATTCCGCCTCCACCTCCGCTTCCTGTTGGGCTTTCCTCACCAGCTGCTGATTCATTTGAAGACCATTGTTGTTTAGGAGTAGTTTTTTGCCGTCTGTTTTCTTTTATTCCGAACTTTACTACATTTGAGCCTTCTCTATCTCCTATTTTCACGAAATTATTCATCGTCATCGCTCGAATCCCCATTTTCATTTTCTATTATAACCGGGGCTGTAAACAGGGTGACTTCGTCATTCAATAAAACAACAAAATGATATTCTCCGGCCGTATCAACTTCAATACCCTGTTGTGTGGCGACGCTAACGCCTCCATCTACAGACTTAATTTTCTCTATATCATTATTATTTTCTAACATTAATTCACTAAGCGGGAGTACATCCAACACATTTCCAGATGGGTCTCTAAACTCAGCAGTGATTCTATTGTTTTTAGGTTCATGTAAATGCATAGCTGAAGTAATGCAAAATTTCAATTTTGAAGGTAGAGACATCTTTCGTTTATAAAAAGGCTCATATATTAACATTTTTTTCTTTTCATCGAAAGCGCCTATGTTGGTCATGTCCTCTGAAAGGATAAAGTAATAAATTCTTGTATCGTTAAGCATATTCTCACCGTCATGAATCTCCATCGGCTGGAGTAGTTGCTGTGCATCTTCCGTAAGTATAGTTTACCCTATTGATACGCGTTTGGCTATATCTGCCAATATAATATAGGTAAACTCAGGAGTAAGAAAACAACCTAAATTGAAAAACTTCTGTGTGACTTGGCAATAATATTTTATTGCACAGAACAAGTGTTCGCAATATAATCAATACATAACACATCAGGAGGCTACATACATGTCTAAAAAATTAGAGGAAAATGGGTTATGGGAAAGCTCGCGCATTATTATACCGGAGCATAAGGAAGCATATTTAAAGTTAATGAAGGATCGCCAGCACCGCGGTAAACCTGAGTTGGACGACCAAGAGGTTCAGCTCATCGAGCGGGCGCTCATAGACTCTTACAACTCACGCAACGCCGTCACGGTGACCGTATTTAGCCCGTTTGACGATACGGTTATGACTGGTGTAGTTACGTCAATTAACACGGCTAGACGTGAGGTAAAACTGTTTCGCGGGGAAGATGATTTTAGCTGGATTAAGCTAGAGGATATTATATCGACAAATTTTTAAAATCTCTTGCTTACGTCATGCGCCCCTATATAATTAAGGTAGATTAATTAGATAGGCGGTGTGAGGTGTTAAGTAATGCGATTTATATATTACTCGGTATTTTGGATGCAATAGCCGTTATGGTGTTCTCCTTGAAAATATATATGTTGCCAGTTGCATCATATAAAAAAAGGATTATTGGGTTTGGGATATTCATAGCCATAATTTCATTTTTTATGCGTGTGGTTTTTGACATTCCAAAATGGGATCTACCTTTACAATATATACTCTTTATATTGTTTTTCCGTTATGGAATGGCGATTAAAACGCATTTAGCCGCATTTATCTTAGGAGCTGGTATTAGTGCATATGCAATTTTGCAGGTCGGTGTTTATTACCTGTATAACTTGTTGGGTATTTTGCAGACCGGTGTACTACAGCAAAACACAACCTATCAGGTCTTTGTCCTCCAAATAACATATATACTTATCAGCTTTGCTATATCTTTTGCCCTCAGGATTTATTATGTTGGATTTTCATTTATTGTCACGCCACCACACGATTTTTTGTGGCGTGAAAATTATTTATCCGAAGAAAATAGGAGAGTATCAATTAGCGCTCTTTTATCCTCTGTAACCATCTGCATAGCAGGGGTGCTTTTATACCAGCTAAGTCCGTTTATTTTGTTGCTTATGTCTATATTCACATTTGGTCTCTCTTATTTCTTTTCACGTAAGGAGGACAGGGAAGATGCTAGAAAGGCTATCGAGGCGTATCGCGTTAGGAATAAAAAGAGCTGATCCAGACGGACCCGGCAGCGCCGACGTACTAACATATATAATTGCGATTAAGCTTAATTGGTATTCTGGCCTAATACTTACGCTATTGTTCGGATGGGTACTAGGGGATGTTTTAAATGCCCTATTGGCCTTTCTTTCTTTCGTTGCCCTCAGGAAGTTTTCGGGCGGGTTCCATTTTCGTTCTCTAACATTCTGTGCTGTATTTTCAGCTGCACTTTTCGCAGCAATTCCATTGATACATTTGGGATATGAAGGCACGTTACTTCTTACAGCCATATCGGCAGTAATTGTACTCTATGTGGCTCCTCGCAAATCTAAGGACCTTAATCCTTCGGGATTAGATCCATATTTAAAATGGATTTCGTTAGCTGTCGTAATCACTAATTTTATAATCCAATCCCCTGTAATTGCTCTATCTTTCACGGCTCAGGCTGTTCTACTTCTACCACGGAAGGGAGGTGAGCAGGATGAATAAGAAGATCGCACGTTTAGCAGCAAACCGTTTGACTAAAGATGCTGAAATTGCATCGAGAAACGAAAAGACAATAATTGGGGCAATACCGCTTCCAAAAGAACTAAAAAAGAAATGATTTGACCTATGGATAACGACAACAGAGAGATTTTTGCACCGGAAGTTTTGCCAGATGGTAGTTACGGAGACAGGTTTTCTTTTTTTGAGAGCGATTTAGTCAGTATCGAAAATTGGAAACCAAAATCTAACTATGAAGTGCCGTTTTTTTTCACGACTAGCGGTAATTATACAGTTCCAACAACTCTCGGGGAATTCGCTAACGGATTTCCCGATTTTATTAGCTTGGATTCAGGCAATTTGGTTAATCTAAAAAATGTTTCCGCACACGAAACAGCAGACTATGGCGGTAAAGTTTTTTTTGGTGGTTCCCAAGCGCATACTAGCGTTAATAAGACTAATTCTGTATTTTTGAGTGACCTTATTGACGCTGCTAAAAGGCGCCCCGATGATCGGCGGTTTATCTTAGGTGAAACTAAGACTTCAGTTGGCCTTTACCCTGCGAAAGATGTTTCCTTTTTTGATATGTGGGACCCCAAAAAAAATTATCATGTTCCTCGTTTTCATAACCAAAATGAATACATCGCAATCATTTTGACCTTCAAGAAATGCAAGAAGGCTTTTCCTTATCTATTTCCTGCTACTCCAAGTCAGTTAATAAATCTATCAAAAGTAGCTGGATATGATGAGCAGAGTTATGGAACGAAAATTATATTTAAGGATACAGATTATACTTGCTCTATAAGCAAAAGCAAACTTGAGATGCTAAAAAAAATACTAGAATTTAACTAAGCCCGCCTTTGGTTGGGCTTTTATCATACATATAAGAAAAAGTCAAGAAAAATTCACCCTAGGATGGCCCGATCCAGTTCGACATCATACGACATTTTTCCCCTTTACGTCATAATGTGATGTTGGTATAAAAAGGTTAAGAGATTCAAGAACTCAAAATAACAGGAACGAAAGTCCCTGTTACGAGAAGGAGCGTGAAAAAACGCCTCCCAAGGAGAGGCGCTTATGTGGGTTGGCATCCCTGCCAGGATAGCCAAGTAACTCCCACAGGAAAAGAACCAACGTGAGTATACAAGAAATTCATTATTCAGTAAAGACAAACACATAAGGAGATCGTCAATGCAGACACATAAGGTAGAGACAGAACAGAACTTAAGCCAGCAGGCGGCAACAGCTCTTGCAGAAATCATTATGAATGTATATGATATAAAGCCACCTGCTATAATAAGGGTTATCTCACCTCTACAAGAGTATGAATTATTAATGGATATTGTTTCTGAATGAGGTATGAACAATTAAATGGGAAAAGAGCAGGGTCTTCTCTGCTCTTTTTTGCTTTGTATTAGTTGAAAAATAACCCGCAAGTTACCCGCAAAAATGCTTGTATGTCGTTATTTTTTCTTGTAGATTTAACTCGCTCAAAAATCGCAAAAACCCTTTACCCTTGCGGCTTTAACTCGCTTCCTGTATGCTTGTGTAGATAACGACTTATATATGTTCTATATTTGAGGTGGATTAACATGAACAGAATTTATCTGGATCATGCCGCATCGACTCCTATGCATCCTCAGGTTGCGCAGACTATGATGGACATCATGACCGGTCAATTTGGCAACGCTTCGAGCGTTCATGCTTTTGGTCGCGATGCCAAGCGCACCGTCAGCGCTGCTCGGGATGCCGTTGCGGCCTCTTTGGGCTGCAAGCCTGAAGAAATTATATTTACAAGCGGAGGGACAGAAAGCGATAATCTGGCCCTGTTTGGGACGGCTACGGCAGACGGCCGTACTTCCGGGCATATGATTACAACCGCAGTTGAACATCACGCAGTGCTTCATGCTTGTGATGAGCTGGAAAAAGCGGGGTATGAGGTGACTTATGTCCCGGTCAACGGTTTTGGACGCGTGAACCCTGCGGATATCGAGGCTGCCATTCGACCGGACACTTTTTTGATCAGCATGATGTATGCCAACAATGAGGTGGGCGTTATTCAGCCGATCTCAGAAGTAGGGCAGATTGCGAGAGAACATGGCATTGTATTCCATGTAGATGCGGTTCAGGCTTTCGGTCATATATCCATCGACTGCCGGAATCTCCCGATTGACTTACTGAGTGTGTCGGGTCATAAGATTAACGGACCACAAGGGGTGGGTGCATTATATATCCGTCAGGGTACACGCATTCAGCCGCTAATGCATGGGGGACTTCAGGAGAAGAAACGCCGTGCCGGAACAGAAAACATCGCTGGTATTGCGGGTCTGGCTAAAGCCGCAACTCTTGCTAATGCTTCCATTGAGGAGCGTGGGGGGCACGATACAGTTCTTCGCCAGACATTGCTTAAAGGGTTGGAAGACACTCTGGGTAGCCAAAATTTTGTGATTAACGGTGACCCTGAACATTCTTTACCTAATGTCCTCAACGTTAGCTTTCCGGCCATTGGTACAGAGACCATGTTGATGAACCTTGACATGGAAGGAATCGCAGCAGCAAGCGGATCAGCCTGTACTTCCGGATCTCTAGAGCTATCGCATGTATTGCAGGCGATGGATCTTCCTGAAGATGTTTTACATTCAGCGATTCGGTTTAGCTTCGGATTGGGTAATACTACGGAAGAAATGGAATACACGGCCAAGAAAATTGAAACCATATGGAAGCGGCTGCGTACTAGGTACTAGGGATTTCTCCGCATTTTAATAAGAAGGGAGGGGCGGTTTTCCATTTCATTGCATGAACGGAAGCAAGGTCTGACAGGCATGTAGGAAAATGACCGCACCTTCGTTCGGATTGCAGAATGAGGAGGTACCCTATAATATGAAGCTTCAAGATATGATCGGACTTGCCGTTTTCGATGTGGAGGACGGGAAGCAGATTGGCAAAATACATGACTTTATGGTGACAGCTGATTGGCGAATCACAGGGATCGAGTTGGAAGGAAAAGGGCTTTTTTCTTCTCACGTGAAAATGGTTGCTTGGGATGACATCGTTGCGTACGGTGAGGATGCGATCATGATTCGCAATCAGCAGGCTGTCCGTAAAACGGAGGCCCATGATATACAACATACGTACTTGCTTGGACCCGGTAAACTGAAGGATCTATCCGTGCTAACAGAGGAAGGGCTTATGCTCGGGCACATCTCGGATGTTTATTTTGACCAGGAAATGGGCAATAACATAATAGGCTTGGAAATCAGCGATGGTTTTGTATCGGATATTATAGAAGGGCGGAAATGGCTGCCCTGCACCGAAGATATGTCCATCGGGGAAAATGCCGTTATGGTTCCCCCGTTAAGCGAGCAGCGTCTGGAAAAAGCCATATATTCTGTTAATGGATAGGGTGAGTTTATTGAGATGTCCGAATTGTAATTCCAAAGATATCGGCAAAATCGGCTCCCATCAATTTTATTGCTGGGGATGCTTTATCGAACTTCAGGTGAATGGTGAAAAAATGTCTGTCTACCAAGTGGAAGAGGATGGAACGCTCAGTTCGCTGGACGACCTATTCTTTGGAGACGAGATGGCACAACAGGACTTGCCGCAAATTCATGCTTCTTCCTAAGCTTTGACACCGAAAGTGGACAGGCTGCTTACTAAGAGGTGTGATCTACATACGGCTTAGTAGGTTGGATAACGCTTGATAAAAACAACGAAGAGGGTGCCCCGAACGGCCATATGGCCGTTCGGGGCACCCTCTTTTGTATACCATATTTATGAAGATGGTTAGTTTTACAATTTAAAGCGTTTGACCTCTTCCAATAGAAGATCAGCGTGAGAATCGAGTTTGGCAGAAAGGTCGGCAATATTGTTCATGGCATGACCTTGTTCTTGTACAGAAGAAGCCACTTCCTCTGTAGATGCTGCACTTTGTTCAGAAACAGCGACAACGCTGGAAATGACATCGGAAATATGTCCAGCATTCACACGGAGATGATCTGCGGCGGCGGTAACGTCCTCAATTTGGGCAAGCATATGCTGAGAAGCCCCACGAATGGATTCAAACGCCTGTCTCGTCGCAATGGCAGCATGCTCCTGTTCTACTGTTACAGCAAGTGCTTTCTTCATTTCCTCTGCGCTTTGTACTCCTGCAATTTTAATTTCTTCCAGCTTCCTCATGATACTGTCACTGGAACTGCCCGCTTGCTCAGCCAGCTTTCTCACTTCTCCCGCGACGACGGCAAAACCTCGTCCGTGTTCCCCGGCCCGTGCTGCTTCGATGGATGCATTGAGGGCCAGCAGGTTTGTTTGTGCGGCGATATCGTGAATGGCCCCGGCCAGGCGCTCAATATCCTGAGTTTTCAGCGCGAGCGAATCTACGGCTTCTCCTGCCGCAGTCGTCGTTTGTCTGGACTCGGCGGCCAGTTTCGCTTGACGTTCTGCTGTTTCATACCCTGCGAGCACGGCAGAATCTGTTTCGAATACAGCAGTTTGGGTCCGTTTGACACTTTCGCCAATCTGGTCGATGGAGCCTGTCATGTGAGTCAGCTTCTCAGAGCCGGAATATACAGCCTCAGCTTGATCGCTCGCTCCTTGGGCAAGCTCCTGAACTGCACTGGAGATTTGTGACGCGATGGTTCCAGTATCCTTAGCGTGCTGATGCATATCATGGGAAGCTGAGCTGACATCGCCCGCCGTATCTGATACCTTGCGCAACAGGTGAGAGAGATTATCAGACATGATATTAAAATCTGTTCCCAGGCTGGCAATTTCATCTTTACCCTTAACATCTACGCGAGCGGTCATATCACCTTCAGCTATACGTTTGACATTCGCTTGGAGTCTGCGAATCGGCTTAATAAAGTTGTTTGCCGCCCAGATTGCCAGCAGCATAGCGACGACCAAGATGATAGCAACCGTAATAATCAACGTATTACGAGTGGAGTAATACTCCTGAAAAGCAATTTCTTTGGAAATAGACAACCCTACAATCCAGCCTGTGCTAGGCATCTTTTTAAAATAAAGCTGACGGTCACTTCCATTGTAGTTATAGTCTGTTCTTCCCGAAGCGGCGCTCAGCAGGTCCGCGGTTGATGAGCCCAACTCGGGGGTGTCCTTGAGGTTTTTGCCAGCCAGCTTGTTGTCTGGGTGCGCGATCACGGCTCCATTTTGGTCAATCAGAAATGCGTAGCCCAATCCGTTCAGGTCTATGCTTTTAATCATTTTTGTCATATCGTTGAGCATAATATCCTCGCTGACCACACCAGTGACGGAGCCATTCGAATTTTTGAGAGGCTTTGCAATAGAAATGGTGAAATTCGTACTATTTGCATCAATGTACGGGGACGAGTAATACATTTCTCCCTTGGTTTTGGCATCCTTGTACCACGGTCGAACGCGAGGATCATAACCTGCTTCAAACCAGCCAGATCCATCCCAGTAGGATCCATCTTCAAAGCCTGCGTAAATATTGGAAATATTTTGATCTTTATAGTTTTGAAAGGCTGCTTTCAGAGATACGGCTTTGGCATCTGATGAAATATCGCTGGATTCCAGGCTCGCAGCCAGTGTTTCAATAATTTTGGCGTTACCACCTATCCATCCGTCGAGCTGATTGACGGTTTCGGAGGTTTTGCTGTTCATAAGCTCTTGGATATCATGGTTGGCCTGATTTTTAACGCTTGTCATGCTAATGATCGACAATGGCCCAGCTGCAACGATAACAATACAAGTAAAAAGGAGAATAAGCTTGATTTTTAAGTTCATGTAACGACCCCCGATGTTTCAGAAATGTGAAAGCTTAAAGTAGTGCTTTGTACTTATATCGTCAGATGGAATGACTTTGTTAATTGTTTTCATTCGTTTTCATCATTTTTTTACAATGGTAATCTATAGGGCAATCCAGACTTGCGGGAAGGATTAAAGTGGAGGTACAGGCATATACTTAAAGGAGGCTAGTCCAGTAAGGGGGCACGAAATGGAGCAATTAACGAAAAGTAGACTGTTCCGGTACGGAATATGGACGCTGCTGGGACTTGTCATTCTATATTTTATCTGGCTGCTGCGACCTTTGTTTTTGCATTTGTATGAATTTCTGAAAACAATCATTGCTCCGTTTGCGGTAGCGATGATCATCTCCTATGTACTTAATCCCGTTGTTAGTATGCTGGGCGGTCGCAAGGTGCCTCGAAGCGTAGCTGTGCTGCTCATCTATGCTGTGTTTTTAGCCAGTCTCGTTGTGATTCTGATGAACCTGATTCCGATGTTCATTGAACAACTGGATGAGCTGAATGAGCATCTGCCTGAGCTGACCATGCATGCACAGGGATTAATGACGAGTATGGATAGCGGCATTTTGCCCCAAGGGGTGCGAACGGGTATGAATCAATGGTTTTTCCAACTAGAGAATCGGATGGCAACAGGGATTTCTACCTTTATGGATAACATCGGCGGGATGATCAACATGCTGTTCAATGTGTTTATTGTACCGTTCCTCATTTTTTATATTTTGAAGGATTTTGATGTGTTCGAGCGGACGATTGTGTCTTACCTCCCGCGTTCTCGTCGCAAGGCGATTGTAACGGTACTTAAGGAAATTGATCAGGCGCTTGGCAACTATGTCAGGGGACAATTGCTGGTATGCGTCATTATTGGAGTGATGGCTTATCTCGGCTATATGCTCATTGGCATGCCTTATGCGCTGTTGCTGGCAGGAGTGGTTGCGGTTTTTAACATCGTTCCGTATTTGGGCCCCTTTTTGGGAGCTGCTCCGGCAGTAGTCATGGCTTCTACGGTCTCCTTAAAAATGATGCTTTTGGTCGTGGTCGTTAACACCTGTATTCAAGTGTTGGAGAGCAATGTCATCTCTCCCCAGGTGGTGGGACGAACGTTGCATCTGCATCCGATAGCCATTATTTTCGCTCTGCTAGTGGGTGGGGAAATTGCGGGAATTACCGGCTTGATTTTAGCGGTTCCCGTGATGGCGGTTTTAAAGGTAGGACTTCAGCATTTTTTTGCTTATTATGTGAAGCGGAAAACAATCTGATTTTGTCCATACACCGTATGTATCTTGTCTGAAATCGCGTTGACACGGCTAAATGACACGGATATACTGAATTGAGTATGTTTAAATGTGTTTATCCAGTAGGGAAAGCTCATTTCGAAGTGCGGGCTGAACCCGCCGGGATGCTCCCGTTACCAGTGAAAACAAGGCGATCGATCGTCCGTTAAGCAAATGTTGGTGTGCAGCTTGCGCATGGGCATTTCGTACAGAGGGGACGGCGTTAACCAGGGTGGTACCGCGATACAATCGTCCCTGATCCGTTCAGGGGCGTTTTTCTGTTTTTTTATGGCCAGTGCCAGGAACCAGTGACACCATAATTAGGAGGCTACTTATATGAAAGCTAGTGAAATCCGCTCCAAATGGCTGGAGTTTTTTGAAAGCAAGGGACATGTGATTGAACCAAGCGCACCGCTTGTTCCACATAAAGATCCTTCTCTGCTGTGGATTAATGCGGGTATGGCGCCGCTTAAGCCTTATTTTGACGGACGTGTGAAGCCGGAAAATCCGCGTATTGCCAATTCGCAAAAATGTATCCGGACGAACGACATTGAGAATGTCGGTAAAACGCGCCGTCATCATACTTTTTTCGAAATGCTCGGCAACTTTTCCATTGGTGACTATTTTAAGGAAGAAGTCATTACATGGGCATGGGAGTTTCTGACGGATCCAAAATGGATTGGTTTTGATCCGGAACGTCTGGCTGTAACTGTGTATCCTGAGGATGAGGAAGCGTACAAGCTGTGGAACGAAAAAGTTGGACTTCCTGCCGAGCGTATCATCAAACTGGAAGATAACTTCTGGGATATCGGTGAAGGCCCTTGTGGACCTTGTACGGAAATCTTTTATGATCGTGGCGAAGCCTACGGCAGCGACATGACGGACCCTGAAATGTATCCGGGGGGAGAAAATGAGCGTTATCTGGAAGTGTGGAACCTCGTATTCTCACAATTCAACCATAACAAAGACGGCAGCTATACGCCGCTTCCGAACAAAAATATTGATACAGGGGCTGGATTAGAGCGTTTTGCATCCATTTTGCAAAATGTGGATTCCAACTTTGATACGGATATCTTCCAGCCACTAATCCAAAAAACAGCCGCGATGGCAGGAGTAAAATATAACGAAAATGTGGACAGTGACGTGGCTCTTAAGGTTATTGCTGACCATGTCCGCACCGTAGCTTTTGCAATTGGTGACGGTGTGCTGCCTTCTAATGAAGGACGGGGTTACGTGATCCGCCGTTTGCTGCGCCGGGCTGTGCGCTATGGAAAAATGCTCGGCATGAACCGTCCATTTATGTTTGAGCTGGTGGAAACCGTTGGGGATGTCATGGGTGTGTATTACCCTGAGGTAGTGGACAAGCGTGATTTCATCATCAAAGTGATCAAAACAGAAGAGGAACGCTTCCATGAAACACTGACAGATGGATTGGCCATTTTGTCCGATATCAGTGCTCAGGCGAAAGCCGAAGGTCGCAATGTCATTAGCGGAGCAGATGCCTTCAAACTGTATGATACGTACGGTTTCCCGTTCGATCTCACAGAGGATTATGCGGACGAGCAAGGCTTGAAAGTAGACCGTGAAGGTTTTGATGAAGCGATGCAGGAGCAACGCAAACGTGCCCGTGATGCTCATCAGGACAGCGCCAGCATGAAGATTCAGGGCGGAGCTTTGTCCGATCTGGCGGTTAAAAGTGAATTTGTTGGATATAATGACCTCATAACTGAGTCTAAAATTGTGGCGATTGTATATGAAGATGCACTGGTGGACAGTGTTAGTGAAGGGCAGTCTTGTCAGGTCGTGCTGGATGTGACTCCTTTCTATGCCGAAAGCGGAGGACAAGTCAGTGACCAAGGCTTGCTGCGTGGAGGTACGGTAACCGCGAAGGTCGAAGGGCTGTTTAAGGCGCCACAAGGTCAGCATGTGCATCAGGTTGTTGTAGAAGCCGGTGAGCTGACCGTTGGCGATACGGTGAAAGCAGAAGTAGATCAAGCTTCACGTGGAGAAATAGAGAAAAACCATACGGCTACACATTTGCTTCACAAAGCGCTTAAAGAAGTGCTGGGTGACCATGTCAATCAGGCGGGTTCTTTGGTAGAGCCTGGGCGTCTGCGTTTTGACTTCTCCCATTTTGGAAGCATTACACCAGAAGAGCTGGCGGATATTGAACTGCGTGTAAACCGTGCCATCTGGAGCCAACTGGACGTTAATATTGAACTGAAACCGATTGATGAAGCCAAGGCTCTCGGAGCAATGGCGCTGTTCGGTGAAAAGTATGGAGATATCGTACGGGTCGTTAAGGTAGGCGATTACAGCATTGAACTATGCGGTGGCTGTCATGTCAGCAATACTTCGCAAATTGGCTTGTTCAAGCTTGTCAGCGAGAGCGGCATTGGATCAGGTGTACGTCGTATTGAAGCGGTGACCGGACGTTTTGGCTTTGAATATATGGAAGGTCAATTAGAGCTGTTGAAGGTGTCGGCTGGGCTTGTAAAATCCAAGCTGTCTGAGGTACCTAAGCGTATCGAATCTTTGCAGCAACAAATTAAAGACCTCAGTCGTGAAAATGAATCGCTGCAAAGCAAGCTGAGCGTTATTGAGGCAGGCCAGCTGACCGATCAGGTCGTGCAAGCAGGCGGGGTGCAGCTGTTGGCTGCACGCGTGCAGGCTTCCAGCATGGATGCGTTGCGTGCGATTGCTGATGAACTGAAAGGGAAACTTCCGGCTGCTGTGCTGGTGCTCGGCGCTGCAATGGACGACAAAGTTAATTTTGTCGTAGCAGTTCCGGCAGAGCATACCAAAGCTGGACTTCATGCAGGCAAGCTCGTGAAAGAAATTGCTGCCGTATGTGGTGGCGGTGGTGGCGGACGACCTGACATGGCGCAAGCCGGTGGTAAGGATGCCAGCAAGCTGGACGAAGCACTTCAACGTGCGCATGAACTGGTGTCGGCAGCCTCACAAGGATAAAGTTCGATAATTTTTGCGGATTTTTGGGAAAAAACGGGCTTAGATATTTCCTTGTAGGGCTTTGCTTATGGTATGATGTAAAAGAATAAGCTGGCATAAACATGTACACATGTTTTGTGGAAGCGAGGTGTCAACAATGGATTCCATGGACAAAACGGTCAAATTTAATGTCAAGGCAGATGAGAAGGAAGCTTCTGCTCAGGAGATTTTGTTGACCGTATATGATGCGCTGGTGGAAAAAGAATACAATCCGATCAATCAAATCGTCGGCTATTTGCTATCCGGTGATCCGGCTTATGTGCCACGGCATAATAATGCCAGAAGCCTGGTACGTAAAAAAGAGCGCGATGAGTTGATTGAAGAATTGGTTCGTTTCTATCTCGCCAAGCACCGTTAGGAGACAGGCATGAAAGTAATGGGATTGGATTACGGGGATCGCCGAATTGGGGTCGCCGTAAGTGATGCCTTCGGCTGGACCGCCCAAGGATTGGAAGTCATAGAACGACGCGGTGACGACAGCGAGTTCGGTAAAATTGCAAATTTGGTTCGTGACAATGAGGTCAGCGAGGTTGTTGTAGGCTTGCCGAAAAACATGAACGGAACCGTGGGTCCACGCGGTGAGATTTGCATCGAGTTTGCGAACCGACTCAAGGAGTTACTGGGTTTACCCGTTCACCTTTGGGATGAACGGCTGACGACGCGTTCGGCGGAGCGTACGCTTCTGGAGGCCGACGTCAGCCGAAAAAAACGCAAGCAGGTGGTAGATAAACTGGCCGCAAGCCTGATCTTGCAAAACTATTTGGACGCACACAGTACAAGGTGAGGGGGATTTCGTAATGGCTGAAAATCAAGTGGGTATGGAAGAAGAGCCGGAAATTATTTATATTGCCGATGACGAGGGCAACGAGGAAGAGTTCGAGGTCATTATGAAGTTTGAGGTAGATGGTTCCGAAGCGAAGTACATGATGGTTGCGCCAGTGGACCCTGAAGCTGATGAGTCCGATGTGTACGCCTTCCGTTACGAGGAAGAAGGCGATGATATTAAATTGTTTGTGATCCAAGACGATGCCGAATGGGAAATCGTCGAAGAGACCTTTAATACATTTGTAGAAGAAGATGAAGAGGAAGACGGGAAATGACGATCTATTCACGTGAAGACCTGAGTTGGACCTCTGATTTGAAGGAAACGTTCGACGGCGATGTAGAGCTGCAGGATGAACAGGGCCATGCGATGCGCATGGAATTGGAAGCAGAGTTCAAGGTAGGTGAGCAACGGTACGCCGTATTGCGTAGACCTGGGGCTGCTGTTGGCGAACATGAACTTTACCATGTAAGCTCATCCACAGACGGCGAAATCTCCATCACCACCATTGAAGATGATGATGAGTGGGAAGATATTTCCGAACTGTACGATGAATGTACGTTGCCGGAAGAACTGTAAGTCTGGATAACGATGAGATCAAACCTGAAAGGGCGGACCAGTCCGCCCTTTTTGGCTGTGAAGGAGTTGGGTGGATGTGAAGCGAAGGACAAGGATGTTTACGTTATTTCTACTGCTTATCATTATAGCAGGAGGTGCAGCCCTCTATATCTGGAATGCCATGCAGCCTGTTCAGCCCCAAACACAACCCGTTGCTTTTACGGTGGTGCAGGGAACAGGAACATCGGCTATTGCAGATACGCTGGAGCAAAAGGGACTTATACGTAATGCGCTCGTGTTTAAGGCTTATGTAAAATTCAAACAGCAAGGAAGCGCATTTCAGGCCGGAAAATATGAGGCGCAGCCTGGCGCAACCTTTGATCAGTTGATTACTAAGTTATCGGCCGGAGATGTTGTCAAAGAGGAAATGATTCGTTTTACAATCCCGGAAGGTTTTACGATTAGACAGATGGCTGATAAGCTGCAAAAGGAAGGATTGACAGATCGGCAGCAATTTTTGCAGCTGGCCAACGATCCGTCCTCTTTTGACGTCGCGCTAGTGCGGGACATTCCAAAGCAGGCGGGGCTTCGCTATGCGCTGGAGGGCTATCTTTTCCCGGAAACCTATGAGCTGAAAAAGGGCAGTACGGCCAAAGATATTATACAGGTGATGCTGGAACAGACACAAAAGCGGTTGGAAACTGTTGCCGATTTGGATGCGAAGCTGAAACAGCGGGGTGAAACGCTGCATCAACTGCTGACAGTTGCTTCTCTCGTAGAGCGCGAAGTGGTTGTGGAAGATGAGCGGTCTGTAGTAGCTGGCGTCATTTATAACCGGCTCAAACAGGGTAAGAAGCTGGAAATTGATGCTACGGTTCAATATATGCTGGACAAGCAAAAAGAACGGCTGTATTACAAGGATTTGGCTGTGGAAAGCCCTTATAATACGTATTTGCATCTGGGACTTCCGCCAGGGCCGATTGCAAGTCCCAGTCTAAACTCAGTGATAGCGGCTTTACAGCCAAAAGCTACAGATTATTTATTTTATGTGACCAAAAAAGATGGGACACATGAACATTTGTTTGCCAAAACGTATAAAGAACATTTGCATAACATTCAGGTAAGTAACCGTAAGACAAATTAGGAGGTGAGCCTATGGCTTACAAACCCGAACTACTGGCAACTGCCAGCTCTCCGGAGGATGCCCGCCATATGCTGGAGGCTGGAGCTACTGCATTACTTATTGGAGATGACCGCTTTGGAATGCGGCTGCCGGGACATTTTACACCTGACCAAATCCGTGAAGTGGTGGAAGAGGCACGCAAGCATACGGCACAGGTATATGTATCCATGACGAATTTGATGACGAACGAGCTATTGCCGCTCCTTCCCGAATATGTGCAGACCCTAGCTGGATGCGGCATAGATGCCATTGAGTTTAATGATCCCGCAGTGCTCATGGCCGTGAAGGAGTATACTCCGCATCTTAAGCTGTTCTGGAACGGTGAGATGATCTCCACCAACTTCGCAACCGCCAACTATTGGGGTGAAAAAGGGGCTTCCCGGGTCATTTTGGCTCGTGAGCTCAGTATGGATGAAATTACCGAAATGATACCAAAGTTGAACATAGAAGCACAGGTTCAGGTACATGGTATGACCAATATTTATCACTCCAAGCGTAAGCTTGTTCAAAGTTATATGCTGCATCAGGGACGTAATGTAGAAGGTGATTTGGGTAGAGGGCGCGGCTTGTTTCTGATTGAAGCAGAGCGGAAGGAAGAAAAGTTCCCCATCTACGAGGATATTAATGGGACACATATTATGAGTTCAGATGATTTTTGCATCATGGAGGACCTGCATATTCTAATGGAGGCGGGCGTGCATAGCTTTAAGATCGAGGGCTTATTGAAACCTACGGCTTACAATGAGGCGGTTGTTCGTGCTTATCGTAAAGCAATAGATACTTATACAGCTGACCCGGATGCTTATGCTTATGATGAAAGCTGGCTGGATGAAGTTCGCCGTCTTCAAGATCCAGAACGGGAACTTTCCTTCGGATTTTTCTATAAAGAGCAGGTTTATTAATTTTAAAATGAATTGAATTCACAGAGGGGGGAACGTCATGGGGACGATAACCAAAACGAGGAAATATATAGGTAAACGGAATCGTCTGGATAAGCCGGAGCTGTTGGCTCCTGCCGGAAATCTGGAAAAGCTGAAGTTTGCCGTTCACTATGGCGCGGATGCTGTATATATTGGTGGACAAAAATATGGTCTGCGTTCTAACGCCGATAATTTCAGTTTTGAAGAAATGCGCGAAGGTGTAGAATTTGCCAACAAGTACGGTGCTAAGGTGCTTGTGGCCACCAATATCTATGCCCACAATGAAGATATTGCCGGAATCGAGGAATACTTGCGCAATCTGTATGAGGCAGGAATTCATGCCGTTATTGTCGCTGATCCGGCTATTGTATCCGTGGCATTGCGTGCTGTTCCTGGATTGGAAGTGCATTTGAGTACGCAGCAGTCCACGTTGAACTGGCAAGCAGTAAAGTTTTGGAAAAACGAAGGACTACCGCGTGTAGTACTGGGGCGTGAGACCAGTCTGGAGGAAATCGAAGAAATTAAAAAGCATGTGGACATCGAAATCGAAGCTTTTGTCCATGGTGCGATGTGCTCTTCATTTTCCGGCCGCTGCGTGTTGTCCAATCACTTTACAGACCGTGATTCCAATCGTGGGGGATGTTGTCAGTCTTGCCGCTGGAAATATGATTTGTTTGAGGATGCCCGCCCAGGTGAGGTTTGGATATCTGAGGAAGAGGCACAGGAGAGCAATGCACTGAAACAGTTCCAGCTCGGTGTTAACCAGCTTCCACTGTTTGAAGAGAGCGATAATGCCTTTTCTATGGGTTCCAAGGATCTGTGTATGATTGAAAATGTTCCTGATCTGATTGATGTAGGTGTAGACAGTTTTAAAGTAGAGGGACGTATGAAGTCTATCCACTATGTGGCTACGGTCGTGAATGTCTATCGTCAAGCGATTGATTCCTATATGGCTGATCCTGAAAATTATGTGCTCAAACCAGAATGGATTGAAGAAATTAACAAGGCAGCCAATCGCCCGCTGAATACAGGATTTTTCTACGATACACCGGATCATGAGGATCATATTTATGAGCCGGAAGAAAAAGCAGTCCCTTATGATTTTGCTGGACTGGTTATGGACTACGATGCCGCAAGTGGCATCGCAACTATTCAACAACGGAACCATTTTAAACCCGGTCATGAAATTGAATTTTTCGGCCCGAACGGAACATTTTTTAAACAAACGGTCGAAACGATCTGGGATGAGGAAGGCAACGAATTGGATGCTGCTCGTCACCCGCTTCAACGAATTAGAATGAAGGTAGATCAACCCGTATCGTATTTTGATATGATGCGTAAAAAGAAGTAAATAAGCCTTAAGTCACAGACGAAAAGATTCAAAAGCCTCTCCTATCGGTTGGAGAGGCTTTTTTTTGAATAGTTTTCTAGGAAAAAAGTTTCACAAAATTTAGTTGATACTCAAAGGAAAGCTACATTCCTTGTCGAATAGTTCCGATAGAAGTTATATAGATAATAGATACATAATGGATGACGTGGAATTAGAAACTAATTATATGGTGGCAGGTGAGAGGAATGGGTTTACGGAAAAAAGAGGGGAATACAGTAAAAAGGCAACCCAAGAAAACGGATCAAATGCAGGGTTTGAAAGGCAGTAAAGTGACCACGGAAAAAGGGGAACAAGCGGGTGCGGTGTCTTCGAAGGTTGCCCCCTGGGTAGCTAAAGCGACTCGTAAAGGTACACACAATTTAAAGCGTTTACTTAAGCCGGAAAGGTACAGTAAAGATTTCATGCATTTGGTCAAAAACTATAATCCGATACGTTCGGTTGGAATGAAGTTGTTTCTGATCTTTTTTGCGGCAATTATGTTATTTGTGGTCAGCTTGGGGATGCTCTCATACTACAAGGCTAAAAGTACGATTGAGCAAAATGCAGCTACGGCTTATCAGCAGACCGTCCAGCAAACTTCAGAAAAGCTTGATATTATTCTAGAGCGCTTTCAAGACACATCGACACAGGTATTTTTCGATACTGAATTAAGTGATCAGTTGCAAAAGGCAGTAAAGCAAGATAAAAATCCCTTTGCATCTTTTGTTGCTATGGGCGAAGTGAATAAGAAGCTAACGAATCTTGCTTTTACGAATAAAGCGATTGATTCAATGTACTTGTACCCGGAAGAAACCAATTTAGCTGCTATGGGCACCGGAACACAAAAGGATGTACGGCAGGAAGCGTGGTTTAAGGATATTTTGAAAAACAAGGGAATGGTTTGGCTACCTACGCAGGTGAATGACAATGGCAGCAAGACCTTTCGTCTGGCACGCTCCATGAACAGCATGTCCGGGTTGGGAGGGACTTATGTTCTGGTTATGGATTTAAAGTCCAGTGCGGTGGAGGACGAGTTGAAAGGTGTTAATTTGGGCTCAGGCAGTATGATTAGCCTTGTGACAGACAAGGGTGAGTTTATAGGTTCTAACAATGAGAGCTTGGCAGGAGGAAAGACAAAGCTGGATTACGTTTCCAAGCTTGAAGGGATTGAAGGAAATCAAATTATGGAGCAGGTTGCAGATGGCAAAGAGCAAAATGTGCTTGCGGTTCATAATACGCTGGGAACTTCCAAATGGATTCTCGTGGGTGTAGTACCTGTATCTGAGCTGGTGAGAGACGCTAAGGGGATTCTAACCACGACCTGGATATTTGCTGCAGTGGCTGCACTCATTGCATTGTTCATTGGCCTGTGGATCGTGCGCCTCGTGGCTCGTCCATTGACACACCTAAAGGATTTAATGATCGAAGGCGCCAAAGGCAACTTGCAAATTCGAACGAACTATAAGGCTCAGGATGAAATTGGGCAGTTGTCAGAAAGCTTTGATATCATGATGGAGCAAATTACATTGCTGGTAGAGCAGACGAATGCCTCAGCTCAGGAGGTTCTGAATACAGCGACAGAACTAGGCGATGCCTCGAAGAAGACAGCCATTTCAGCTAAAGAAATTGCAGCAGCAACGGAAGAAATTGCTCATGGAGCCGCCAGTTTGGCAACAGAGGCTGAACGTGGTAGCGGACTAACCGGGAATATATCTCAGCAAATGGATACGGTGATGGCTTCCAATCATGAAATGAGTCTGGTCGCACAAGAAGTTGAACAATCCAGTGAACAAGGGACAGTTCAACTGAAAAATCTATTGAGCAAGACTAAGGTTACGGAAGAAACTACGCATGCTCTGGTAGGCAAAGTAGATGAACTGAAGAAGACAACTTCCGATGTCTTTAAGGTGCTGGACGTATTACAGGATATTGCGAAACAAACGAATATTCTATCACTGAATGCGACGATTGAAGCGGCACGAGCGGGGACGTCGGGGCGTGGTTTTATGGTGGTAGCTAATGAGGTTCGGCAGTTGGCTGAACAATCACGTCAAGCTATTCGTACGGCTACAGGCATTACTAACAACATCGTCAATGAAATGAATGAAACGGTACAGGCATTATCTGAGGTGTATCCGCTGTTCCGGGAACAGATGGGAGCCGTGCAGGAAACAACGGACATTTTCCAATCGGTGCAGCAGCAAATGGGAGAGTTCGCGCTACGATTGGGAACGGTTACCGCCTCCATTCATCATCTGAGTGAATCGCAGACCACTTTGTCCGAGGCAATGACCAATGTAAGTGCGGTGGCCGAGCAATCCTCGGCTACTTCGCAGGAAGTCGCTTCGCTCAGCACTGAGCAGGCCAATATCGGTAATCAACTAGTAGGTTTGTCGGATAAGCTGGAAGGAGTATCGGTGAATTTGAAGGAACAGCTTTCGCGGTTTACGGTGTAGATATAACAAAACCATGGGAATCAGGAATGTCACTGATCTCCGTGGTTTTGTACTTTTTATTTGGATGTGCTTAAAAATCCCTCAAGAAGGAAAGCAAAAGATGAATACAAACACAAAGGTAGCTTGGGTTGTGCTGGCCATTACTATTTTTATTACGTTTTTTTATTCGTTAGACGAGATTTTAGATTGGAGTCCAGAAGCAGACATCACAAGATACAAATAAATTCGGAAACCCATTCACGTTAAAAGTTGAGTGGGTTTTCTTTTTCAACTACAGGACATACTACTGGAAAAATGATGAAAGAAGGATGGGTGTGCCGAGGCGTGGTAGCAGTTTCATACGAAAACGTCGAATTGCATATATGGCCTTGGGGGTGATGGCGCTACTGCTGATTTTATTATTCCGACTGGCTTGGATTCAGGGGACAGCGGGCATTCATATGTCTGTTTATGGAGGGCATTCGCTTAGGGAAATGTCAGCACGTCAGCGACAGGAGGGCATTTCTATCGACTCTGGACGTGGACAGTTTACGGACCGGCATGGGCAACCCTTGACTGGCGAAGTCGTATGGGCGCCAGTGCTTTTTCCCGATGTAGATGGCAAAGCGGCTATACATGGCGAAGAACTGGCCGAGCTACTGCGTACGAGTAAGAAGCAACTACTGACACGCTGGAAAGGACTGCAATCCCCGCTCATATGGCGTGATGGGGGTGGAGAGCCCGTACAAATCAATCCGAATGAAGCAGGCAAACTGCTGAAGCTAGCCCCTTCGCTTATTGAGCTTGTACCTTATGCGAAACGTTACAGGGATTTGCCCAATGGCAGGCAATGGCTTGGCTTTCTGTATAATCGTGCCGACCGAGCGAGTGAACTGCCGATGGGGGCAGCCGGGCTGGAAAGAACGCTGGAGCCGCTACTGAGCGGCGTCGGTGAAACGTTCGTCTCCCGATTTGTAGATGCGCAGCGTCGTCCATTGACTCATGTACCGCTGCGTGTCAGTGCTCCATCCAATGGTCACTATCCATTACAGGTACAGACTACAATTGATCTACCTATACAGGAACAGATTGAAAAGCTGACGGAATCTAGTCATTTGGCAGAAGGGGCGGTGGTAGTGCTCGATGCAGGCAACGCGGATGTACTGGCGATGGTGTCTCGCCCTTTTTATAATCCCGGTCATGTTGATCCCCAGAAAAAAACAGACTGGTCTAATCGTGCACTTAAGGCGATAACGCCTGGTTCCATTTTTAAGTTGGTTACGGCTGCTGCTGCACTTGAATCAGGTGTTGTCCAACCGCAGGAACAATTCCATTGTCATGGAACTTATGGCAAGTACGGTTTGGCTTGCTGGAAAAAAGAAGGACACGGTACCCTGAACCTGGAGGAAGGGCTTGCCGTATCCTGTAATAGTGTGTTCGCTCATCTCGGTGAACGGCTTAATCCTGAGCAAATTCAGGCCACAGCCTCTGCACTAGGATTGGGCCGAACTGTGGGCTGGCAGGAGCGGAATCTTGCAGGACTACCTCAATTCAGACCGCTGGATCACGAAGAAAAGGGAGCCGTATTCGGCCCCCATACGAACGCGTCTGATCCGGGCGTACGTGTACAGACAGCTATCGGTCAGCGCGATGTGCTGGTAACGCCTCTCCAAGCTGCTAATCTCATCGTCACCTTGCTGCACGATGGTCAAGTACATGCACCACGCCTCGTCAAACGCATCAGCTACGCAGATGGTAGCACCTTACTGGAACTACCTGCTCATGCTGCACCTTCACCCGAGGGCAGCCGCTTGATTCACACATCGACGGCTCGCACGCTTCGTGAAGCAATGGAAAAGGTTGTGACACAGGGGACGGGTGCCTCCTTGCGTAGTAAATCATGGAATCTGGCCGGCAAATCAGGTACGGCCCAAGCTTTGAAGAACGGTCACCCTATCAATCACCAGTGGTTTATAGGGTATGGTCCGATAGAGCAGCCTCGTTATACGGTCGCCGTCCTTGTACAAAATGCTTCAACACATTCTGCAAATCAAGCTACAGCACTGTTTGGTCAAGTAATGGATCTGTTAGCTCAATCCTCCTGAGTTCCACGGGTAGCTTCACGATCTTCCTCCTGGATTTTAACGATAAACGGAGGCTCGTCAAATTCCTCTGTCGGAAAGCGAATCCATTTCTGCAGATAGCCTTGCTGCCACAATTCCTTGAGCAAAATGATCAGAATGGGAGACAGGATTAATCCGGCTAGTCCAAAGATGGACAACGATATAATGGCAAAGGAAAGCATCAGATAGGCAGATGAAACACCGATGGAATTACCAGTGATTTTAGGCTCTGCCAGCTGGCGGACGATCACCGTGACAGCCATGACAATAAGCAGACCTACAGCCAGGCCGGTATTGCCTGTGATGAACAGATACACTGCCCATGGAATAAAAATAACAGGCACACCCAACAAGGGCAGGATATCAAACAAAGCTGCCACGAGCGCCAATGAGAGGGCATTATCCACTTGCAAAATGAGTAAACCTATAAATACGAGAACAAAGGTAATCCCTACCAGTAGAGCTTGAGCCTTGAGAAAAGCGGAGATAGCTTTAAGTACGTGATTTTTCAGAAAAAGGTAAGCAGTTTTTAGTGTCTTGGGTGTTTTACTACGGGCAATTCCCTTCCAAAGATTAATTTCCATACTTAAAAAGAACGCTAAAATGATCGCAACCGCAAAGTTGCCCATAAAAACAGTGAAAGAACTGAGGAACTGTATGAAAAAGGATAATCCTAGCTGTGCCCATTTCGTAGCAATGGTGGTGGCAGTCGCAAAATATTCATTCACACGTTCGGTAACACCTGGAGGTAAAGCAGCGATTTTATCTTGAGAAAGATGAAGATACCGCGTGAATTCCGCTTGGATAATCTGAGTATATTGTGGGAGGTTTTGCGCGACTTTCGTAAATTGCGTAACCAGAATCAAGCCCAATCCGAAAAAAATAGCAAGTAAAAGGATGATAAACAGCAATACGGAGAGTGCGGAGGCAAAAGGCTTTTTCATTCCTTTCCGATGAAAATAACGGGCTGCAGGTTCAATGCACCAGAACACGACAAACGAAAGGAACACAGGTGCGGCAAGTTGATAGAGTTTGCTGGATACGAACATAATTAAATACACGGTTAATACGATCAGACCGATATCAAAAACGGTACGCCAATATTTTTTGTACAATGGAAGCATATGTATACAACGACTCCTTTTAGATTTTTATTTATTGTACACTAAATTGGACCTCAATGCTGACCATATGCAATAGCGAAATCTCGGCATGTTTGCGTCATTGTGATAACATATAAGTAAGTGAGTTTTCCTCAGGAAGCCTGCTTGGGGAGTTCAGAATAGAAAAGTGGGGATAAAACGTGCAGACTCTGCTGTTATGGATGTTTTACATTTCGACTTTTTATGCTTTTATTCCGGCGCTGGTTAGTCGTATATTTGGTTTCCGGGTGTTCAGGCGCGGCAAAAGTGAGCAAGAATATGCACTCACCTTTGATGATGGCCCTGATCCAGTGTATACATCACAGCTGCTTGATTTACTGAAGCGTTTTGATGCCAAGGCTACTTTTTTTGTTGTTGGGATGAATGCAGAAAAACACCCTGAACTTCTGAAACGCATGCATGATGAAGGTCATCTGATCGGTATTCATAATTATGTGCACAAATCGAATTGGCTTATGCGGCCTGTTACGGTCAGAAGACAAATTGCCCAGACAGAGTCAGTCATTCGTCGAGTAACTGGCGAGGGAACGACCTTTTATCGCCCCCCTTGGGGGATAGTGAACTTTTTTGATATTTCCAACACCCATGGTCGTCGAATCGTATTATGGTCCTCCATGTTCGGAGATTGGAAGGCAAGCATTGGAGCGAAACAATTGGCGGAGAGAATGCTCAAAAAGCTAAGGGGTGGCGAGGTGATGCTGCTCCATGACTGTGGTACGACATTGGGGGCAGACGCGGAAGCGCCCCAGAATATGCTAATCGCGCTGGAGAAGCTGCTGAGGGTCGCCCAAGAACGACAATTACGTAGCGTACGGGTGGATACATTGTTTTGCCGTCAGTCTGTCAATCAACCTACTGCCTCCGAGATGTTCAGTACGAGCTGGTCAAAAAGAACGCTGGTATGTGGATGGCTCCAGTATGAGCGGCTATTCCATGTTTTGTTTCGTCTTCGTCCCGTAAGTCAGGAGGATACGATCTTTTATTATCGTCGCCGTATCTATCATGGGCCAAATGTAAATATGGAGAACAGCAGGTGGCTAGAAAAAGGGGACCCGATAATTGAGCTTCATTTTGATAATAAAAAGTTATTTCAATTGGGTTCGACGGCAAAGTCGATGGTACATTTAGCTATTCAATTGGTTCGGATTGTGAAAAAACAACTTCCTGATCTGGCCCAACGCATTGTACATGATTCTGAAATGAAGGGTGTAAAGGCGATCTATGCAGTAAGTATGATTCATCGGGGACCAGAGAAGTTGGGATTTCAGGTTCGGGAGCTTCCCAAAGGACTGTTCAAGCATGTGTCCACTGTATATCTAAAGCTGTTATTTCGTGTTATTCATCCTTCGGGTTCAGAGCAATTGAGTGAAAAAAAAGATGTAATGGTACCGAAACTGATTGTGATGCCAATGGATACCTTGTTTGACCGTTTTCATCAGGGAGACTCACACTGCTCAGACGAAGCTCTTGAGCAAACAGCTCAGAGAGATGATGTCCATATACTCAACAGCGAAATGACTGAATAGCTAACCTAATGACCTAATAAAAAAGCCTCTCGATCCATTGTTAGGGATCGAGAGGCTTTTTAGCCGTTCATAAAGTAATCCTATCTTGGCAAAGCATTTAGATTTTCATAATTCCGCCGTTACTTGCGTTCGTCACCAGCTTGGAATAACGTGCCAGGTAACCCGTTTTCACCTTCGGCTCAAAGCCTTTCCAGTTGGCGCGACGACGTTCGAATTCTTCGTCCGTAATGTGGAGCTCAATCTTACGATTGTTCAAGTCCAGCTCAATGATATCGCCGTCCTCAACAAAAGCGATAGGTCCGCCTTCTGCGGCTTCGGGGGAAATATGACCGATGGAGATACCACGGGAAGCACCTGAGAAGCGTCCGTCTGTAATCAGACCCACCTTGGCACCAAGCCCCATGCCCACGATTTGTGAAGTTGGAGCGAGCATTTCAGGCATACCAGGTCCGCCCTTTGGACCTTCATAACGGATAACAACAACGTGTCCTTCATTAATTTTACCGTTGGCGATACCTGCCAGTGCATCTTCCTGTGAATCAAAGCAGATAGCAGGACCTTTGTGATAACCACCAACCGAAGGATCAACTGCACCGACTTTAATGATGGACCCTTGCGGTGCCAGATTACCGAATAATACAGCCAGACCGCCACGTTCAGAATAAGGGTTGTCCAGTTTATGGATAACGTTAGTGTCCAGAATTTCCTGACCCTCTACGTTTTCACGAATGGTTTTTCCGGTTACAGTAATACAGTCACCATGCAGTGCGCCCGGTTTCTTCAACAATTCATTCAGGACTGCGCTTACGCCGCCTGCATTATGAACATCCTCAATATGATAGTCGGAAGCAGGTGCCAATTTGGACAGATGAGGTACGCGGTTTGCGACTTCATTAATACGTTCGATAGGGTAGTCAACTTCTGCTTCATGGGCAAGTGCCAATGTATGCAATACGGTATTCGTGGAACCGCCCATTGCCATATCCAGTGCAAATGCATTATCAATAGCTTCTTTAGTCACGATATCACGTGGTTTAAGATCCAGCTTAATCAATTCCATTAATTGGCGTGCAGATTGTTTAACGAATTCTTTACGTTCTTCTGCTACTGCGAGAATGGTGCCGTTACCCGGCATAGCCAGACCCATCGCTTCTGCGAGACAGTTCATGGAATTCGCTGTGAACATCCCTGAACAGGAGCCACATGTCGGACAGCCATATTGTTCTAATTCAAGCAAGCTTTGATCGTCGATTTTACCAGCCTGATATGCACCTACGCCTTCAAAGACGGAGGTCAGGGAAATAGAGCGTCCGTTCTTGTCTTTACCAGCTTTCATAGGACCGCCGCTGACGAAAATAGTTGGAATGTTAACGCGCAATGCGCCCATCATCATGCCAGGGGTAATTTTATCACAGTTAGGAATACAAACCATGCCGTCAAACCAGTGAGCGGAAACGACAGTTTCCAGAGAGTCAGCTATAATTTCACGGCTCGGCAGAGAATAACGCATACCGATGTGCCCCATGGCAATGCCGTCATCTACACCGATGGTGTTAAACTCGAAAGGTACACCGCCTGCCTCACGAATGGCTTGCTTGACAATTTTGCCAAATTCCTGCAAATGGACGTGGCCCGGTACGATATCAATATACGAGTTGCATACCGCAATAAACGGTTTGTCAAAATCTTCTTCCTTGACACCCGCTGCGCGCAGCAAGCTGCGGTGTGGAGCGCGGTCAAAGCCTTTTTTAATCATATCGGAACGCATTTTCGTCTTAGCTGTCATGATGCTGGTTTCCCCCCAAAGTATAAAAATAGTATGGCGTTCAATGGACGCCGTAATAGCGCAGATGTTTTCTAAAGAGTCTATCATAGATGTGAGCTTTTTTCTACATATATGAAGATTTTGAAAAAGTACAAGAAGTGTTCTGTAATCAACAATATATAGATATGACTAGTTTTATTTGTCTATATATTGCATTTAGAAAAGGTTGAATTTGATTCTATTAGAAATATGTATACTGATAGGTTTGCGTATCAGGTAAAATATGAAAAGCCCATTTCGCAATAAAGCGGATGGGCTCAGGCTTGTTTTTATGTTAAAGGAGGGCGGAATATGACACTACACCTTAATTTCTGCCGCCTTTACGACCGATGTCTCTGTAGAAATTTTTGTCATGCGACTCAGCTGTAGCATCGCCGCCCTTTTTGCCGATTTCCTGATAAAATTCTTTATCATGAGAGTTTGCGGTTGCTTCCCCGCCTTT
The DNA here is from genome assembly GCF_038003485.1 of Paenibacillus sp. FSL H7-0703. Lineage (NCBI taxonomy): Bacteria > Bacillati > Bacillota > Bacilli > Caryophanales > Paenibacillaceae > Paenibacillus > Paenibacillus sp. FSL H7-0703. Next base: position 4,846,964 of record NZ_JBBOPF010000001.1, read on the forward strand.
TTTACCAATCTCCTGATAAAATTCCTTATTGTGCTTCTTGGAAGTAGCTTCTCCACCCATACGACCTGCTTCTTCGCGACTCATTTTCCCCTGATTTTGATTACGTGCCATTACAAATCACTCCTTAATAAAAAAGTTGTTTTTTGTTGCGCGCATCCTTTACTTACCACATCACGCCTGTATGAAACAGGCTCTAAGTGGAGTAAAGAGAGGGTAGACTCGCTTACATGTTCGTCTGTGAGTGGGTTGTCGCGTGTTCAATGTTAAATAAAAAAGGGATAAAAAGATTACGCGGACCGTCTAAAAGGATAGGGAGCTGGCTTTAGCATCCACTCTACCTGTGGCTCAATCAGAGGTCTTGTTGCAGTTCGAACCCAAGGCATGGTCAACATACAGCACAGACCTGCAGCACACACTACAATCAACATGACTTCTACTGGAGTATCTATATATTCGTAGACTCCCTTTGCAACGACGGTACGGACGATCAAGCCATGGAGTAAAAAGACATATAGTGTCCGTCTTCCCATCTCAGTTATACGTCCTGTCACGGCCGGAACAAAGCTTAGAAACGCCATCGATGCTATCCATTGAACTCCATAAATGCCGATGCGGTAAATTCCTGCGTACCATTCGGTATGGCCCAATTCACCGTAAGTCATATTGCCATACAGCCAGCCTGCCGGGATGCCGAAATACGACGTTCCCGCCAGTACCATAAGCAGAAGAGATACAATCCCAGCGATTATGCGGACTGGTGTTGTGAAGAACCGTCGAACGTCCGCATAATTCAAATGATAACCTGCTACAAAGTAGGGCAAATAAACAAAGGTTCTGCATACGCTCAGCCATATACCATCCACAGGGAGATACCCGACAAGGATACCCAGCAGCACGGATATACCCAATTGGAGGACAGGTGGTATTTTCTGAAAAGTCAGCATCAGCAGTCTCCAACAGATATGGCTGGCAAGGAACCAGAGGAGCAGATAAGGAGCAAAGAACGAATGATGGATATGGGGAACGTGGAAGAGTGCAACATCCAAGATCGAATAAAGAGATTGAAAAATAAGATATTGCATACCGATCTGAAGCAGAACTTTTTGGCCTGCGGGTCCGGTCAAAGATGATTTGGCAAAGTAACCTGTAACGAGTACAAACAACGGCATATGGAACATGAATATCCAGCTGAACCATTGTTGGGCAATATGAAGTGAACCGACTAGAGGCTCCAGAGCATTTCCTGCAAATACGCATATGATCAACAGAAATCGCAGATTGAGAAAGAAGCTTTCCCCTTGTACATCATGGCTTGTCGTCATGTGTTTCCCCTCCGAACGGCTTCTGCCGACTAAACTATTTAAAAAATAATTCTTTACAAGGAACAAGGTACGATACTCTGGACTTTATCATTGTGATTTTTTTCACAACGGTAAGCGCTACCATGTCCTTATTATGTGGCGAAAGCTTGAACACGGGACAAAGATGGGCTAATACCTGGAAATGTATGCTGATTTGACCCTGTATGTACAACGATGTTACCCTAACAAGGCTATAGTTACGCTGATGAATACAGCGACACATTTTATATTCAAATTACGAATTTCGAGGTACAAAAGGCGAAAGGAACTTTTACAATGAGAAGAAGAACAAGAAGATCATACAATTCATATGGGACACGTGGTCCTCGGAAAATATGGAAAATTCTCTTAGGCATCCTGATTGTCATTGTACTGATCGCAGGGTGGGGGGCATGGAAGGTATTTACGCCTTATCAGCCTGATGAGACGGCGGCTGCTGCATTAGCCGAAGTAGCGGATGCTGTGAAAGTAAATGAACAAGAACATTGGGTTGGTTTTGAGCCTGTAAAAAGAAGCGGAACTGGAGTCATTTTGTATCCAGGGGCGTTGGTGAAGCCCGAAAGTTATGCGCCCTTAGCACGCCGTCTGGCGGAAAAGGGTCATCATGTGATCATTGCAAAAATGCCACTGAACCTTGCATTGATCTCCCCGGATTTAGCGAATGAAGTGCTAAAGGCATATCCGAAAGAAGCGTTTGTTATTGGAGGCCATTCGTTAGGGGGTGTGATGGCGGCCCGATATGCAGCTGCACATCCTGATCAGGTCAAAGGTGTATTTTTCCTCGCCTCCTACCCGGATAACAAGGGTAATTTAAAGGATAAAAATCTGCCCGTTATTTCTCTACTGGGAAGTGATGATGGAGTCGTCCAGATGGAAAATGTTCAAAGTGGAAGAACTTATTTACCGGCCAACACGCTGTATTTTACAGTCGAAGGGGGAAATCATGCCCAATTCGGCAGTTATGGTGTCCAAAAAGGGGATAATCCTGCAAAAATTAGCGCTGCCGAGCAATGGAATCAGACGGTAACGGCTTTACAGGACTGGATGAAAGAGAGTGTGGATGTGGCTGCTAAGAATCAGTAAAGGAGGTGTGCTGCATGTCTGAGCTGATCGTGCAGGGGGAGCGGTACCCATGCCGTGGTATTTTATTAGATAAAGATGGAACGTTGCTGGATTTTATTCAGTTGTGGGGCCCCTGGGCTCGTTCTATACTGGATATGATGGAGCAGCATCTTACCGTGGCAGGTGCCGGTTTTACGGTGGAAAAAGGTACCGTTCTAGGTACTGTTCACGATCAGGAGGGACGTGTGATCGGTTACGACCCTTCTGGCCCGCTGGCCATGGGGACGGTGGACGAAAGTACGGGGGTACTGGCTTGGCAGCTTTATAATGCTGGTGTACCGTGGAATGAAGCTGTACGGCTTGTCCGCGACTTTAATAAAACGGCGATGGCTGATATTCGGCGACATCGGGCAGCGAAGGTGTTTCCAGGGTTGCGGACATTGCTGGAGCAAAGCCGCTATGCGGGGCTGAAGCTAGCGGTTGTGACCTCTGACAGTACAGAGGCTGCACAGGAGCATTTGGAGTGGATGGGGCTGACATCCTATTTTGATGAGATTATCGGACATGATAGGGTTACATATGGTAAGCCTGACCCGGAAATGGCTGAAAAAGCCTGCGCATTACTAGGATTGTCGCCGGCGGACGTGGTAGTCATTGGAGACAGCAATGGGGACATGCAGATGGGCAAACGTGCCGGAGTGCGGCTCGCTATTGGATTTGCGCCAGAAGCAGAACGTTCTGGTCATTTGCTGGATGCGGATAAGGTTGTTCGTGGATATGAAGAGCTGGAGGTGCGTAGGGTATGAAAGTTAATACGTTGGCGGAATGGATACAGCAATCGCAGAATATTGTTTTTTTCGGCGGTGCAGGCACATCGACGGAAAGTGGTATTCCGGATTTTCGTTCGGCAGCAGGCCTGTATCAAAGTGAGGAGAAATTGCCTTATTCCCCTGAGGTTATGCTGAGCCGTTCATTTTTTGTGAAGCATCCTGAAGTGTTCTTCGACTTCTATCGCAGCAAAATGCTGCATCCCGATGCGGAGCCGAACGGTTGTCATCATTTCCTCGCGTCATTGGAAAAGCAAGGCCGTCTAAAAGCGGTTGTGACCCAAAATATTGACGGTTTACATCAGGTTGCCGGCAGTGTGAATGTATTGGAACTTCATGGCTCGGTGCATCGGAACCACTGTATGGAATGCGGACGTTTTTACAGCCTAGATGAAGTGATGAACAGCTCTGAGGTTGTACCTAAATGTCCAATAGATGGAGGAATTATCAAACCGGATGTCGTTTTATATGAGGAGGAGCTGAATCAGGATACCATTATTCAATCCGTACAGGCTATTTCGCAGGCTGATCTGCTGTTAATTGGAGGAACGTCGCTGACAGTACATCCTGCTGCGGGCTTGATTACTTATTTTCGTGGTAAACATACGGTGCTGCTGAATACGGATCCCACCTCGTATGATCATAAGGCGGATCTTTTGATCACTGATCCAATCGGTAAAGTTATGGAAAAACTTGCTCATCAATTAGGTCTGTAATCGTTTTCTTGTCAACGCCTGGATAAAAGCGCTATGATGATGTTGTGATGGACATTACAATGTTTCGAGAGAGGCTGGGATAGCATGGTTTATTTAGCTGGCGAAGATCGTTATGAAACTATGAAATATAACCGTATAGGGAGATCAGGTCTAAAACTGCCCGCTATTTCGCTGGGCTTGTGGCACAATTTTGGCGGGATTAACAACGCGGAGAATGGCCGTAGCATGATTACTCGCTCCTTTGATCTGGGAATTACGCATTTTGATCTAGCTAATAACTATGGCCCTCCTGCGGGATCAGCTGAGGAATTTTTTGGACAAGTATTAGCCAGTGATATGAAACCGTACCGGGATGAGTTGGTCATCTCCACCAAAGCTGGCTACAATATGTGGGCAGGGCCTTATGGTGACTGGGGATCTCGCAAGTATATGATATCTAGTCTGGATCAGAGCCTGAAGCGGATGGGGCTGGACTATGTGGACATATTCTACTCTCACCGATTTGATCCTGATACGCCGCTGGAAGAAACGATGGGAGCACTGGATCATATCGTACGATCCGGCAAAGCGCTGTATGTGGGTGTGTCCAATTATAGTGCGGAGCAAACAGCAGAAGCAGCTCGCATTCTGAAGGAGCTGGGAACACCGCTTCTGATTCATCAGCCGAAATACTCCCTGCTCGACCGCTGGATTGAAAACGGATTACAAGATGTACTGGACGAAAACGGGATAGGCAGCATTGCCTTTTGCCCGCTGGCGCAGGGATTGCTGACCAATAAATATTTGAACGGAATTCCCGAGGATTCACGTGCAGCGAGTACTTCGGTTTTCCTGAATGAGAACCATGTGACGCCAGAGACACTTCGCAAGGTACGCGCCCTGAATCAGATGGCTGCTGCACGCGGACAAAGTTTGGCTCAATTTTCGCTGGCCTGGGCTCTGCGCGGCGAACGTCTGACCTCTGTCTTGATTGGGGCAAGCCGTGTAAGCCAAATTGAAGAAAATGTTGCTACCTTATCCAATCTGGACTTTTCTCAGGAGGAATTGGATCGGATTGATTCGATTCTGAATGCCGGGAACTGACAGGACGGCGGCACAGCCTAATGGCGAAAGTTAATTTGTAGTCATCGGCCTAATTTCGTGTTCTCTTATACAATATAAATTAACAGCCCGTATCCGTTTGAAGGATGCGGGCTGTTTAAGTCTGTTTTACGACTGTGGATACTGCTTAACCTTGCTTCGGTACTCGGTTGGAGACTGACCACAGAAGCGTTTGAATTGACGTGAGAAATATAAGGCATCGGTTAGTCCGACCGAAGCGGCCACTTGCTCTACCGATAGTTCAGGACGCTCACGCAGCAGTTGACGTGATTTGTCGATTCTTAGCTTAAGTAGATAGGTGACGGGGGAAATGCCCGTTTCCTTTTTGAATATCCGTGACAAATACGCACGATTATAGCCAAGTCCTTCAGACATTTGCTCAATGGAAACGGGGTGTGCGTACTGAGTGGACATATATTGAACCATCTGCTTGACTGTACGTTGAATTTGCGAATCCGCCCCGGACGGATCAGTCCAGTCACTCAGGTAATTGCCTGCTTCCCCCATAATCAGATACAAATAGCCCAAGGCTGATAGATGAGAACTAGATTTTCTGCTATAAAAGGCCAGTTGCATTTGCTCCAAATAACCGGGGATGGGACTTTGATCGGAAGCATGAAAGACAGGCTGGTGAACACGTAGCCCGGCCTCCTGCACCACCTGCTCAGTATGGTGCCCGGTAAACGCAGACCAACGATAACGCCACGGTTCCTCTTCATCAGAGGTATAGCTCACCAGCTGACCGGGATGAATAAGGAAAAAATCGTTTTCTTCAAGCTGATATGTGTGCTGTTCCGTTCGGAAGATACCTCTGCCCGATTCTACAAAGTGTAGCAGATAGTAATCATAGATTTTCGGCCCCACGGCATGACCGGATTTGGTTTGGCTCTCTCCTGCAAAAAGCACATGCAGCGGGCTATTTTCATAAAACACCGGATTAGAGGCGACGGCATAACTATATGAATGCGCTTGCAAAATAGGGTCATCCTTCCTGCATTTGTGAATGGTTTAGCGGATGCGGTATACTTACATTGTACATATCCAAGTCACATTTATCCATAGCTTAAACACATGGATGCATTACATTGTGTGACGCTTTCATTTATACTGAAATCATAAGAGATGTCAACCTGATTAAGATGTTACAGGGAAATCAGGGAGGCCTTTACTAACGGTATATGAGGTGGATGCGGATATGAACTCTACTGAATTAAAGAAACATTTTATTGAAAAATATGGTGAAAGCAGCAATGAACTGCGGATATTTCATGCACCTGGACGTGTCAATCTGATTGGAGAGCATATCGACTATAACGGTGGTTATGTACTCCCGGCTGCGCTGGAATTCGGAACGACGCTAATCCTTCGTGCGCGCAATGATGATGAAATTCATTTTGCTTCGACAAACCTGTCGTATGAAGTGTCTATCCCCCGTGGAGAAATAGGTAAAAACAAAACGGATGAGTGGGTGGACTATCCGGTGGGTGTGCTGGTGGAGTTGGCTGAAAAGGGAGTTCATCCGTCTAACGGATATGACCTGCTCTATCATGGAGAAATACCGAATGGTGCTGGATTATCCTCCTCAGCCTCCATTGAGGTTGTTACAGGATATGCGTTTCTCACGATCGAAAAACAGGAAACAGATACGGTCGAAATCGCTTTGTTGTCCCAGCGGGCAGAAAACAATTACGTTGGTGTCAATTGCGGCATTATGGACCAGTTCGCTGTAGCGAACGGAGCAGCTGATCATGCAATTCTGCTGATGTGCGATACGTTGGAGTACCGTAAAGTGCCATTCCGCACGGGGGCTTATAAGCTCGTGATCGGCAATACAAACAAGCGTCGCGGTTTGGTGGACTCAGCCTATAACGAGCGTCGTAGCCAGTGTGCCGAAGCACTGTCCATTTTACAGCAGCAGGAGCCATCACTGGAATACCTCGCTCAGCTGGATGAGGCGCGTTTCGGAGAGCTTCAGCATCACATCGCGGACCAAACAGTGCGTCGGCGGGCACAGCATGTAGTGGAGGAAAACGCTCGTGTGTTGGCCTCTGTCGATGCTCTCGCAGCGAATGAACTTGCAGCTTTTGGTCAGTTAATGAATGCTTCTCATGATTCATTGCGCGATTTGTATGAGGTCAGCTGCACGGAGCTGGACGTCATGGTTGAAGAAGCACGACGCATTCCTGGCACGCTGGGTGCTCGTATGACAGGAGCCGGATTTGGAGGTTGTACGGTTTCATTGGTTCATGAGGACGATGTGGAACGTTTTGTGAAGGAAGTCGGCGAAGCTTATCAGACCCGCACAGGGCTGGAAGCCAGCTTTTATGTATGCAAGGCAGGAGACGGAGTAAAAGAACTGAAGGAGGACGAATAACATGGCCATTTTAGTCACAGGTGGAGCTGGATATATCGGTTCACATACCGTAGCAGAACTGTTGGATCTGGGAGAAGAAGTTGTGGTGCTGGACAATTTGCAAACCGGGCACAAAGCAGCATTGCTTGGAGGCAAGTTGTATGAAGGGGATTTGAGGGATAAAGAACTACTCTCCAAACTGTTCTCTGAAAATAGTATCGATGCAGTTATCCATTTTGCAGCCAATTCGCTGGTTGGAGAAAGCATGCAAAATCCTGGTAAATATTACGACAACAATGTATTTGGCACGCTGAGCTTGCTGGAGGCGATGAAGGATGCTGGAGTGCGCCGAATCGTGTTTTCCTCTACTGCGGCTACCTACGGCGAACCGGAAAAGGTGCCGATTGAAGAGGGAGACCGTACAGAGCCAACCAACGTGTATGGTGAAACAAAGCTGATGATGGAGCGCATGATGTCGTGGTTTGATAAAGTTTTAGGCATCAAATATGTGTCTTTACGGTATTTTAATGCGGCTGGTGCGCATGAGAGCGGCAAGATCGGTGAAGATCACCGACCAGAAAGCCATCTGATCCCGTTAGTGCTCCAGACAGCCTTGAAACAACGTCCACACATCGCTGTGTTTGGTGAGGATTATGCGACACCTGACGGCACGTGTGTTCGGGATTACATTCACGTAAGTGACCTGGCGGATGCTCATGTGCGTGCAGTAAATTACCTGCGCGAAGGCAATGACAGCAACGTATTCAACTTGGGCAATGGACAGGGCTTCTCTGTGAAAGAAGTTATTGAGACGGCACGCAAGGTCACTGGACTCGACATTCCAGTTGTGACAGAGCCACGCCGCGCAGGCGATCCAGCGATATTGGTTGCATCTTCTGACAAGGCTCGTTCGGTGTTGGGCTGGAGTCCAGCACGTACCCAATTGGAGGATATTATTAGCGGAGCATGGGGATGGCATCAGTCGCACCCTCACGGCTACAGCGACGAATAGACGGGAGACGATGACATATGAGCGAGCGCCAATCCGCAGATAAAGGCCAAGGCCGGGAACTTTCCCGGCATCTGGCCCATGACATCGACGAAACTGTGCAGCAATCGGCTCTATATGCGGTGGAGCAACTGGTTGCATTCGCACAAAACAAGGGCTTGATCGGTCCGCAGGATACAGATTACAGCCGTAATCTGCTGTTGGAGCAGTTTGGGTTTTCGGAGCCTTATTCAGGTGGGGAAGCAGGGGGCGTTATGGCCCCCGAAGCTCTCCAGCCTGTGCTTAATGTATTGATAGATTATGGTTTTGCCATAGGACTTATCCCTGAAAACACAGATACGTATCGTGATTTGCTGGATTCCAAAATCATGGGACTGCTGATGGCGAGACCGTCTGAAGTCATCCGTGACTTTCATCAAACGGAGACTGAACGCGGTATAGAGGCGGCGACAGATGCTTTTTATCAATTATCCATCGATTCGAACTACATCCGAATGGATCGGGTTGCCAGCAATGTGTACTGGAATCAGTCGACATCTTACGGGGATATGGAAATCACGATTAATTTGTCCAAGCCAGAAAAAAGTCCTAAGGAAATTGCGATGGCGAAGCTTTTGCCGCCGCCTGTTTATCCCAAGTGTCAATTATGCCGTGAAAACGTCGGATATGCAGGAAGAGTAAATCATCCGTCCCGTCAAAATCTGCGTATCATTCCGGTAGAATTAAATGGGGAGCCGTGGTTTTTTCAATACTCACCCTATGTGTATTACAACGAGCATTGCATCGTGTTCCATCATGATCATGTACCGATGAAGCTTACGAAGGATACACTGCGGCGATTGCTGGCCTTTACGAAAGCGTTTCCTCATTATTTTATTGGCTCCAATGCGGATCTGCCGATTGTCGGCGGATCGATCCTGACCCATGATCATTTTCAGGGTGGTCGTCATACATTCCCAATTGAAAAAGCGGGTGTGGACGGTGTATACCATAATGAAGCGTTCCCGCAGGTTACAGCAGGGATTGTAAACTGGCCGATGTCGGTCATCCGTTTTACGTCAACAGATGCCGAGGCGCTGTTGGAGGCGGGAAATGCTGCTTTTGAAGCCTGGAAAGTTTATAGTGATCCTGTAGCTGATGTCCTCTCTCATACAGAGCAGGAGGGGGAAACGATTCCACATAATACTGTGACGCCGATTGTGCGCCGAGATTCCGAAGGCAGGTATCAGATGGATCTCGTACTGCGTAACAACCGAACGAGTGAAGAGTATCCGGAAGGTATTTTCCATCCTCATCGCGAGATGCATCACATCAAGAAGGAAAATATCGGTCTGATCGAAGTTATGGGACTTGCCATATTACCGGGGCGGCTCAAGGATGAACTGGATGGGATTGCAGATATTTTGTGTGGGGATGACAAACTGGCAGTGGCTATGCAGCAGGAAGGACATCCACTGTTTAAGCATGCAGACTGGATTTATCAGTTAAACACTCGGTTCGGTCGTTTGCCTGACAAGGAAACGGCTGTTCGTACCGTACAAAATGAAGTTGGACTGAAATTCAGTGAAATTTTAGAGCATGCAGGAGTGTATAAACGGAATGAGTCCGGGCAGCAGGCGTTTGGTCGTTTTATGAAACAATTGGGATATACTTTGGGAGAATAAAATCGCTGGCGTAGCACATAATACACTACGAGAACCCTCCCAAGATATGACATGGAACCATGCTCCTCAAGGAGTGTGGTTTTTTTCTGAAAATAAAGCATATTTGTTTCCTGTAACCGAAAAGGTTATAATAGAGTAGTTTCTTAACATTAAACTTTAGAACTATTGGAGGCGAGCGTTTGCGATGAAAGCATTCGAATTTTATAATCCTACACAATTGATCTTCGGTAAAGGACAATTGGAGGCTCTCAAGCGTGAAGTTCCTAAATATGGTAAACGTGTACTGCTTGTATATGGCGGCGGCAGCATTAAGCGCAGCGGTTTGTACGATAATGTAATAAGTTTGCTTGGTGAAATTGGTGCAGAGGTAACGGAACTGGCTGGTGTAGAACCGAATCCTCGCTTATCTACAGTACATAAAGGCGTGGAATTGTGTAAAACACATCAAATCGACCTCGTTCTGGCTGTAGGCGGTGGTAGTGTGCTGGATTGTTCCAAAGCCATTGCTGTTGGTGCAAAATATGATGGCGACATGTGGGATTTTGCAGAGCGAAAAGCGGCACCACAGGCAGCATTGCCATTAGGTACAGTTTTGACCATGGCAGCTACCGGTTCTGAAATGAATGCGGGTTCTGTTATTACAAATGAAAAAACACAGGAAAAATTGGGATGGGGCAGCGTATTTGCGTTCCCTGCGTTTTCTATTCTTGACCCTGTAAACACATACTCACTGCCACAAAATCAAACCGTTTACGGAATCGTAGATATGATGTCACATACGCTGGAGCATTATTTCCATTTGGAATCCAATACTCCGGTCCAACTTGGCTGGTGCGAAACGATACTGCGTACGGTCATGGATGCGGCTCCAGGTCTGGTCAACGATCTGGAAAACTACGAGCTGCGTGAAACGATTATGTATTGTGGTACGATGGCGCTGAACGGCTTCCTGAACATGGGGCTGACAGGTGACTGGGCTACTCACAATATCGAACATGCTGTGTCTGCTGTTTATGATATTCCACATGGTGGAGGACTGGCTATTCTGTTCCCGAACTGGATGAAACACAATCTGCATGTGAAGCCTGAACGCTTCAAACAACTGGCCGTCAATGTGTTCCATGTAAACCCAGAAGGCAAGAGTGATGAAGAAGTGGCGCTGGAAGGTATTCAGGCGTTGCGTGATTTCTGGAACTCGATTGGTGCACCAAGCCGTCTGGCTGATTACGATATTGATGCGTCCCAGATCGATGTTATGGCTGAAAAAGCTGTGAAATTCGGATCTTTTGGTGGTTTTAATAAGCTCAATCGCGAAGATGTAGTCGAAATTTACAAAGCATCTCTGTAAACTGATACTTGTATCATTTTAAGCACGTTTGTGCGTCATTAGACGTACAAACGTGCTTTTTTGGGTTCAACGTGGGATTTTGGAGGAAAATTTTGAAACTTTTTAAGGTTGAATACGTAAACATAGTTATAGACTGGAAACCAGACTGAAAAGGTACATGGAAGGAGGAGTCGCATGGAAACCATATTTTGGTGGTTATTGGCAGGAGGCGCTATCTTTACCGTAGTCAGTGTGCTGATTGGAGATGTACTCGGTGGTTGGCTGGATGGTGCATTGGAGCTGCCGAGCCTCGATTGGTTCAGACCTGTCGTTTTACTTGGAGCCATGACCGCTTTTGGCGGAGCTGGAGTACTGCTGACAAAGTATACTGGACTGAGCATGGGGTGGGTCGTCGTGCTTGCTTTAGGGATTGCGTTTGTCATCGGAATACTCGTGTTTTTTGCGTTTATCAAGCCCATGGTGAATTCAGAAGTATCCAGCGGCTTCTCCATGCGTGAGCTGACTGGCCGGATCGGTGAGGTCACCATTCCTGTACCTGAGGTTGGTTACGGGGAGGTTATGATCCGCTTGGGTGCAGGCAACACCATACATACAGCATCGAGCTTCGATCACAAACCGCTTGCTGCGGGAACCCGTATCGTCGTGGTTGAGGTCGCAGAGGGCGTCGTCCGCGTAGCGTACCTAGACACATAGACGGCGCATTCGCTTAACTTGAAGGGAGCGTGATCGGGAGTGTCAAATTTGCAAGATATTGTGTTGGTCCCTGGGATTGTTGTCATCGTTATCGTTATATTAGGGATCGCTTTTTGGGCCCGTTACAAAACGGTAGGACCGGATGAAGGGATGATCGTGACGGGTTCTTTTCTGGGAAATAAAAATATTTCCGAGGATGACTCTGGACGCAAAATTAAAATTGTACGCGGCGGGGGTGCCTTCATTTGGCCTATTTTCCAGCAGTCCGAATTCATCTCTCTGTTGTCCCATAAACTGGATGTAACCACACCGGAAGTGTATACGGAGCAAGGAGTTCCCGTGATTGCGGATGGTGTGGCGATTATCAAGGTCGGCAGTTCCATTGAGGATGTGGCTACAGCAGCCGAGCAGTTCATCGGGAAGCCATTGGAGGCTCTTAGAGGAGAGGCTCAGGAAGTGCTGGAGGGACATTTACGCGCAATCCTCGGTTCGATGACAGTGGAAGAGGTTTATCGTAATCGGGATCGGTTTGCGCAGGAAGTACAGGGCGTGGCTGCTCGTGATCTGAAAAAGATGGGCTTGCAAATCGTTTCATTCACCATCAAAGATGTGCGTGATAAGCACGGATATCTGGATGCGCTTGGTAAGCCGAGAATTGCCGCTGTGAAACGGGATGCTGAGATTGCAGAAGCCGAGGCTGTGCGGGATGCCCGGATTCAGAAGGCGCGTGCGGAACAGGAAGGCCAGAAGGCAGAACTGCTGCGGGATACCAACATTGCGGAGGCAGCCAAGGAGAAGGAACTGAAAGTGGCTTCGTTTAAGAAAGAACAGGATACAGCGAAGGCAGAAGCCGATCAGGCTTATCACATTCAGGAGGCCCGTGCCAAGCAGACTGCTGTCGAAGAGCAGATGAAGGTCGAGCTGGTGCGCAAAGAACGGGAAATTGATCTTCAATCCAAGGAAATACAGGTACGTGAAAAGCAATATGATGCGGAAGTGAAAAAGAAGGCAGAAGCCGATCGGTATGCGGTCGAGCAAGCAGCGGAAGCAGATAAATCGCGTAAAATGCGTGAGGCTGAATCGCTGCAATACTCGATTGAGACACAGGCTAAAGCGTCAGCTGAACAAAAACGTCTCAACGGGCAAGCAGAAGCGGATGCCGAACGCGCCAAAGGTACGGCAGACGCAGATGTCATCCGTTTGCGTGGACTTGCAGAAGCGGAGGCCAAGGAAAAACTGGCGGAGGCGTTCCAGAAGTTTGGAGAGGCCGCCGTGCTCGATATTATCGTGAAAATGCTGCCTGATCTGGCTGGACGTATTGCCGAACCGATTGCGTCCATTGATAAACTCACCGTAGTTGATACGGGAAAAGGAGAAGGAGCAGCGCGTGTCAGCAATTATGTCACCGAACTGATGGCTACGGCACCCGAGATGCTGAAGAGTGTATCCGGTATTGATGTGGAGCAGTTAATCAAGGGGTTGACCACGGGGAAAAAAGGCCTTCATTCCGTGCCGCCTTCCGGTGAAGCGAATAAGCAGCCTCTTCCAGCCTCGGTGGAGGTAGCGCTAACAGATAAAGAATAACGATAAGTCTTTGGGGAGCATTTATCCCTAACCAAAAGACCGCTTTTCATCACAGCATTTCCCGGCAATGTGATGAAAAGCGTTTTCTTTTTATTGACCTTTAGCCGAATATTTGGTACTTTAACGTGGATTCCTCTGAGCTTCATGCTATAATTCTTAGGATCAAGGTTCTGATAAAAGAGGTGCGGATGTGAGCAGCCTAAAAGTGGCCAAAGCGCTGAATAACAATGTGATTATAGGGATGCATCCCGAGCATGATGAGGTTGTCGTGATTGGAAAAGGAATCGGTTTCAATCGCAGACCCGGCGATCTTATGCCGTTGGATTCAGTTGAAAAATTATTTATATTAAAAAGCCATGAAGAACAGGAGCAATACAAACGGTTGCTTCCTGAGCTGGATGAAAAGCTCATTGAGGTCATCGGTGAGGTGCTTCATCTTGTTCAGCTTCAAGCAAAGAAGCCTCTAAATGAGCACATACTGATTGCTTTAACTGACCATATCGCGTTTTCCATCAACCGTCATAAACAGGGAATTACGATTCATAATCCGTTTTTGTATGAGACTAGGGAAATATATCCTCAGGAATACAAGATGGCTGAGCAGGCTGTTGCTTTAATCAGGGATAAGATGGATGTAGATCTGGGAGAAGATGAAATCGGATTCGTGGCCCTGCATATTTATAGCGCCATGACAAACCAGCATATCTCCGAGGTTAGGAAGGATTCTCGTCTGATTGCTGATATGGTTCAGGTTGTCGAGACGACACTGGATTATCGTATTCCTCTTCAATCCCTTGATTATTCTCGACTGCTGACTCATCTGAGGTTTGCGATTGAACGTGTGCGCCGGGGAGAAATTGTGCAGGAGATTTATCGATTGGACAAGCTTTTGAATGAGGAGTATCCGGAAATGTATATGCTGGCCTGGAAGCTCACGAAAATTATGGAGAAAAGACTCCGTAAATCTGTGTACCCGGCTGAGGTTAGTTATTTGACAATGCATCTGCAACGGTTGTCCCAACGCAAAGAGCAGGGGGAGCAACAAAAGTGATAAAACAGGAATAAAAAAGTATTGCCTCGCATTTAGCGGGGTGCTATAATCAATTCTGCAATGAGGAAGACAACAACTGAACATTTAACGTGTTACTGATTCGATCAGGCATGAGTTGTTTTAAGTTATGATTGTTTACAGCCTACTGGGGCAAGCTATATCCCAAGGTTGTTTTCAAACATACTTAAATCGGCTCATGCCTTTTTTGTTGTTTTGCCTCTGTTCTAAATTTCAGAGAAGGATGTGGAAGGTATGTTTAAAAAGCTTTTCGGCGTTTTACAGCGTGTCGGTAAAGCATTAATGCTTCCTGTAGCGATTTTGCCAGCTGCGGGGCTTTTATTGGGTATCGGTAACATGCTGGTCAATCCTGATTTTCTCCAGTACATTCCGGCATTAAATGCGGGCTGGGTTCAATCGGTAGCGACGATCATGATGAATGCCGGACAAATCGTTTTTGATAATCTGGCCCTGTTGTTCGCAGTCGGCGTAGCCGTCGGTCTGGCGGGCGGTGAAGGTGTGGCAGGTTTAGCTGCTATCATCGGTTACCTCGTTATGAACATTACTTTGGGTACAGCCGTGGGTGTCACACCTGGTCTGATTGCTCAAAAAATACCGGGTTATGCGAACGTGTTGGGTATTCCAACGCTTCAAACCGGGGTGTTCGGCGGGATAATCATCGGTATACTGGCCGCGGCCATGTACAACCGCTTTTTCAAAATTGAGCTTCCTTCGTATCTGGGCTTTTTCGCGGGTAAGCGTTTCGTTCCAATTGCAACGGCGGTGTCCTCACTGATTGTCGGACTTGCGCTGGTTCTGATCTGGCCTCCAGTTCAACAAGGACTTAACGCAGTATCTCACTTTATGGTGTATTCCAACCCGACTTTGTCGGCGTTCCTGTTTGGGGTTATCGAACGCGCGCTTATTCCATTTGGTTTGCATCACATCTGGTATTCACCGTTCTGGTTTGAGTTTGGTGAATATGTTAACAAAGCAGGTCAAACCGTTCATGGTGACCAGCAGATCTTCTTCAGCCAGCTTCGTGATGGAGTGGCGTTGACAGCAAGTACGTTCCAAGTGGGTAAATTCCCATTCATGATGTTCGGTTTGCCAGCAGCAGCGCTTGCAATGTACCATGAAGCAAGACCAGAACACAAAAAATATGTAGCAGGTATCATGGGTTCAGCAGCATTGACTTCGTTCTTGACAGGTATTACGGAGCCACTGGAATTTTCCTTCCTGTTCGTAGCTCCACTGCTGTTTGCAGTACACTGTATATTCGCAGGTCTGTCATTTATGACCATGCAAATTTTACATGTCAAAATCGGTATGACCTTCTCAGGCGGATTCATTGACTTCCTGATTTTCGGGATTATTCCAACCCGTACGCCTTGGTGGTATGTAATCATCGTCGGTCTGATTTTGGCAGTGATTTACTACTTCGGATTCCGGTTCATCATACGGAAGTTCAACTTGAAAACACCAGGACGTGAAGAAGCTACAGAAAATGTGGATGGTGCAGCAGCCGGTAGTAGTGATGAGCTCCCGCACAACATTTTGGCAGCTTTCGGTGGTTCATCAAATATCAAGCACCTGGATGCTTGTATCACACGTCTTCGGATCGAGGTTAATGAGAAATCGAACGTTGACAAAGCTCGTCTGAAACAACTTGGCGCATCGGGTGTCCTTGAAGTCGGCAACAACGTACAGGCAATTTTCGGTACACGTTCCGACACCATTAAAACTCAAATGGCTGATATCATGGCTGGACGTACACCTGCACCAGCTCCGGCGCAACCTGCTCCACACGAGGAGAAGGAAGCTGGGGAAGAACAACAAACCATTATTGTAGAAGATATTGTAATGCCTGTTAACGGCGAATTGGTTGATATCTCGACGGTTCCCGATCCGGTATTTGCAGAACGTATGACAGGTGACGGCTTTGCGGTCGTGCCAAATGATGGAACGATTGTGTCCCCTGTTTATGGTAAAGTATTCAATGTATTCCCGAGCAAGCATGCGATTGGTATTCAATCCGATGGCGGTAAAGAAGTGCTTGTTCATATCGGGGTGAATACAGTGAAGCTTAAAGGGCAAGGATTTGACGTTTTGGTGAACGAAGGCGATCTTGTGTCAGCCGGCCAGCCTATTATGAAAGTAGACCTGGAATACGTGAAGGCAAACGCCAAATCCATCATCTCACCTGTCATTTTTACCAACCTTCCAGAAGGTTCTTCGGTAACTTTAAACAAAACTGGAGTATTGAAGGCTGGCGAAGATGGTATAATTACGATAAAATAAACTCTATGTGTTTCGGATTAGTTGATTAGGCGGCTTAGGCCGTCTGATCAATTATCTGGTATACTGCGTGTAAACAAATATTATCTTTAGGAAAGTGGGAGGAACAAATTATGCAAACAACTTTTAGAATTACGGATGAAGACGGTATCCATGCACGTCCTGCAACTGCACTGGTAAATACAGCTAACAAATTCAGCGGTACTGAATCTTTTGCCGAAGCTAACGGTAAAAAAGTAACTTTGAAATCCATTCTGGGTGTATTGTCTCTGGGTCTGGAACAAGGTGATACTATTAACATTATCTGCGAAGGCGCTGAAGCTGCCGAAGCACTGAAAGCTCTTGAAAATGTAATCGTTAACGAAGGGCTGGGCGAAGTTCATGCTTAAAATTTCCGGGATTGCCGCTTCGGCAGGCATAGCCATTGCCCGGGCGTTTATCTTGGAGCATCCGAATTACGCTGTAGAGAGACGCGCGGTTGGTGATGTTGAGGCTGAAATCGCGAGATTAGATGCGGCTTTGGTAAAATCTCAAACCGAATTGGAATCGATTAAGGAGAAAACGCTTCAGGAGCTGGGAGAGAAAAAAGCAGAAATTTTTGCATCTCACCTGCTCATCCTGAATGATCCTGAATTGATCGATCCGGTTAAAGCTAAAATCAGAGACGAGCAGCTTAATGCTGACTATGCTTTGAATGAAGTAGCTACACAGTTCATTTCCATGTTTGAAAACATGAAAAGTGCCTATTTGCAAGAACGCGCATCGGACATGCGTGATGTAACCAAGCGGATCCTGAATCACCTGCTTGGTGTTCATTTTGTTAGTCCTGCAGAAATTGCCGAAGAAACGATTGTGCTTGCAGAAGATTTGACACCTTCCGACACAGCTCAGCTGAACCGTGAATTTGTTAAAGGTTTTGCAACGAACATCGGCGGACGTACTTCGCATTCGGCTATTATGGCTCGCTCACTTGAAATTCCTGCAGTTGTGGGAACGAAAAATATATTGTCTCAAGCTAAAAGCGGCGATTTGATTATCGTTGATGGTTTGGATGGTCACGTATTCGTGAACCCTACCGAAGAGATTGTTGCGGAATACCGTGCTAAACAGGTGGCATACGACAAGCAACGCGAAGAGTGGCGCAAGCTGCGCGGCGAAGCTACAGTTTCTGTCGATGGTGTCCATGTCGAACTGGCAGCCAATATTGGTACGCCTAATGATGTAGCTGGTGTTCTGGACAACGGTGGTGAAGGCGTGGGCTTGTACCGTACGGAGTTCTTGTACATGGGACGCGATAAGCTTCCATCCGAAGAAGTACAGTATACGGCGTACAAAACCGTTCTGGAAAGAATGGAAGGTAAGCCGGTTGTAGTCCGTACTTTGGATATCGGTGGCGACAAAGAACTTCCTTATCTGGACCTGCCGAAAGAAATGAATCCGTTCCTCGGATTCCGTGCTATTCGCCTGTGTCTGGATCGCCAGGATATTTTCCGCACTCAATTGCGTGCTTTGTTGCGTGCGAGTGTGCATGGTAACCTGCGCATCATGTTCCCGATGATTGCTACGCTGAACGAATTCCGTGAAGCTAAAGCTGTTTTGATGGAAGAAAAGGAAAAGTTGGTAGCCGAGGGTGTATCCGTATCTGAAGAAATTCAGTTGGGCATCATGGTAGAAATTCCTTCTACAGCGGTATTGGCTGACCAATTCGCAAAAGAAGTGGATTTCTTCAGTATCGGTACAAACGATCTGATTCAATACACAATGGCAGCGGATCGCATGAACGAGCGGGTTTCTTACCTGTATCAACCATACAATCCATCCATTCTGCGTCTGGTGAAAATGGTTATTGACGCCGCTCACCGTGAAGGACGTTGGGTTGGTATGTGTGGTGAAATGGCAGGAGATACAACAGCAATTCCATTGCTGCTGGGTCTTGGACTTGATGAGTTCAGTATGAGCGCAACTTCCATTCTGCCAGCACGTAGCCAAATCTCCAAGTTGTCCCGTGCGGACATGGAAAAACTGGCTACAAAAGCTCTGGACATGCAAACAGCAGAACAGGTTGTTGAATTGGTTCAAAGCATCGAAGGCTAAGGAAGGGTATTACATTTCAAAGGTTATATCTTTTTCCAACAAAAAAATTGCTGTGTACATACAGCAGCCGGTATCTATTTAGATACCGGCTTTTTTGCATCCTTTAAGTAGAATTTGTTTTTAACTGCATGAGCAATTCAGTACAGGTTTGCGGGCTGCGGTAGTTTCGTCCAATCGTGTGACTGGAGTAGTATATGGTGCATTGAGCACCAGCTCAGGGTTCTCTTCCGCTTCCCGCGCAATATGAATCATAGTGTCGACAAAAGCATCAAGTGTTTCCTTACTTTCCGTCTCCGTGGGCTCGATCATGATGCACTCCTCTACATTCAGCGGGAAGTAAATTGTGGGCGGATGGTAGCCAAAATCAAGCAGCCGTTTGGCTACATCAAGCGTGCGCACTCCAAATTTTTTCAAGCCTCGCCCCGACATTACGAATTCGTGTTTGCAATGTCCAGGGTAGGGCAGGTCAAAATGTGGAGCGAGCCGATGCATCATGTAATTGGCATTGAGCACAGCGCATTCCGATACACGCTTTAAGCCATCAGGACCGTAGCTACGGATATAGGTGTAGGCACGAACGAGAATACCGAAGTTGCCGTAAAAGGCCTTAACCCGTCCAATAGAATCTCCCTGTTCCCGGTCCCAGTGGTACACCCCCTGCGGATCCCGTACGACAAGCGGCTTGGGCAAATAAGGGATGAGCCGTTGCTTTACGCCGACAGGCCCAGCGCCGGGGCCGCCGCCGCCGTGCGGGGTACTCATCGTTTTGTGTAAATTGAGATGCACTACATCGAAGCCCATATCGCCGGGGCGGGTAATTCCCATGATGGCGTTGGAGTTCGCCCCGTCATAGTAGAGCAGACCACCCGCGTCATGCACGATGGCAGCAATGTCAGTGATTTGCTTCTCGAACAGCCCAAGCGTGTTCGGGTTGGTCAGCATGAGCGCAGCGGTGTCGTTGCCTACGGCTTGACGTAACGCATCCAGATCCACCAGCCCCTCAGGGGTGGAGGGAAGGGTGACTGTTTCGAAGCCTGCGACGGTTGCGCTGGCGGGGTTCGTTCCGTGCGAGGAATCCGGCACGAGCACCTTGGTACGTCGCTCACCACGTGCTTCGTGGTATGAGCGAATCATCATCAGCCCGGTCCATTCGCCATGGGCGCCCGCGGCGGGCTGAAGCGTGACGGCATCCATGCCAGTTAATGCAGCCAAATCATTTTGGAGCGTATGCAGCAACTCCATGGCACCCTGGATGCTCTCCTCGGGCTGATATGGATGGATTTTGGCGAAGCCTGTATATCGGGCGACATCCTCATTTACTTTCGGATTGTATTTCATCGTACAGGAGCCGAGCGGATAAAATCCGTTATCCACGCCGAAATTGCGCCGGGACAAGGCGGTATAATGCCGAATAACGTCTACTTCGTATACCTCGGGTAATGCCGCAGGTTCGCTGCGCAGCGCATAATCTGGCAAAAGCTCTGCCACCGGGCGACGGGGAACGTCGCACTCGGGAAGGGAATAGGCGATGCGACCCGGACGGCTCAATTCAAAAATGAGCGCTTGATCGTGTTCCTTCAACAGCCCTTGTTTTTGATCCTGTCCGGTGTGTGTCATAGCAATCCCCCCAAGGTGTGTACAAATTGGTCAATCTCTTCTTTGGTTCTTTGCTCCGTCACGGCAATCAACATGTGACCAGCAAGTTCCTCATAGTCCCGGCCCAAATCGTAGCCAGCGATAAATCCAGCAGCTAGCAGTTCGGCCTGGAGTTTGCTCATATCCGTACCCTCAGGCAGTCTAAGGGCAAACTCGTTAAAGGTTGGTGCGTTAAATGAGGCAGTTACGCCCTTCAAGCTCAGCAATTGCTCTAAAGCATAACGGCTTTTATGCAAATTTAGCTCGGCTACTTCCTTGATCCCCTGTCTACCCATGACAGACAAGTATACAGATGCAGATAAAGCTAGCAACGCTTGGTTGGAGCAAATGTTAGACGTGGCCTTTTCGCGGCGGATATGCTGTTCCCGCGCTTGCAAGGTCAGCACGAAGCCGCGTTTACCGTTGCGGTCTGTGGTCTGACCCACAATACGGCCGGGGATACGGCGCATATGTGCCTGAGAAACGGCAAAGTATCCACAGGTCGGACCGCCGAGAGAAGAGGAGATGCCAAGTGGCTGCGCGTCTCCTACCACAATATCCGCGCCCTGTTTGCCAGGTGTCTCCAGCAAGCCAAGTGCCAGTGGGTTGGCACTGACGACCAAAAGACCTTTGTGCGCATGGATGAGATCAGCCATCGGCTTCAGGTTTTCCACGGCTCCGAAAAAGTTGGGGCTTTGGACCAAAACAGCCGCGGTCTGTTCCGATACGACCGCCGCTAACGCATCAGCATCCGTTACGCCGTCCGAACAGCCGATCTCCACGATGTCCAAATCCAATCCGCGTGCATAGGCTGACAATACCTGACGTGCCTCCGGATGGACGGACCTTGATACGATAAGCTGTTTACGGCGGGTAGCCGCAGCGGACAGTGTGCCCGCTTCCGCCAGTGCAGTCGCTCCGTCGTACATGCTGGCATTAGCTACAGCCATGCCCGTCAATTCGCAAATATACGACTGAAATTCGAAAATGGCTTGTAGCTCGCCTTGGCTTACTTCCGGCTGATAGGGGGTGTAGGCTGTATAGAATTCCGAGCGTGAAGTGATGTGCTGGATGACAGACGGAATATGATGATCATAAATTCCTGCGCCAAGAAAGCTGGCATGTGTGTCTGTATTGGCGTTGTGTCCGGCCAGCTCGGCCAAATGTCGGGTCAAGGCTCTCTCGTCGAGCCGAGAAGAAAGAGGAAGTTCCCCTTGATATCGAATGGCCTCTGGAATGTCACTGAATAAATCATCGATGGATGAAACGCCGACCACACGCAGCATTTCGGTTTGATCCTGTTCAGTCATAGGGAGATAACGATGCTGCTTCATAGGTTCTTGGCTCCTTTCGAAAAGCAAAATTTAAATCGTAAATTAGCTAATAAAAAAGTGTGAGATGGAAAACCCAGAAGTTCATATCTGACATGTTTGCTTTATTGAAATGAAGAGAGTTTAAGATCAGCGCGGGCGTTTATAAAAGGGGGCTGCCACCACCTCGGCACGCAGGCGTTTGCCACGAATCTCAACCTCCAGCGGTGTGGAGAGGGCGCTAAAACGACTGTCTATCAAGGCGAGGCCGAGATTACGCTTCAAGGTGGGCGACTGAGTTCCCGTTGTGACCTCACCGATGTGTTGACCTTCTGCGAATACCGGATAATGGGCGCGTGGGATACCGCGATCCATCATTTCCAGCCCGATCAATTTGCGAGGAATCCCTTGATCTTTCTGACGTTGCAGTGCTTCTCTACCGATAAAATCTCCCTTATTCAGCTTGACGAAGAACCCTAGACCGGCTTCGAGCGGTGAAATCGTGGCAGATAACTCCTGTCCGTACAGCGGCAACCGTGCCTCAAAGCGTAGGGTATCCCGAGCACCAAGTCCAGCGGGAATCAGCCCATACGACTCACCGGAACGAAGCAAACCCTCCCATACGGCTGGTGCTTCCGCGGCAGGTACGTAAAATTCAAAACCGTCTTCACCCGTATATCCGGTTCGTGAGACGAGTGCTTTTGCTCCGAACAATGGCACATTCTCATGGAAGCGGAAAGATGCCAGATTCGTAATGTCCGTATCTGCCACGGCTGCGGCAATACGTGCTGCTTCCGGTCCTTGCAACGCCAGCAATGCTATCGCATCAGACACATTCTCCATGTGAACGGATGCAGGCATATGGCGAATTAGCCAATCCCAATCCTTATCGATGTTAGAGGCGTTCACAACGAGCATGTAGCGCTCCGGCCCTTTGCAGTAAACAAGCAGGTCGTCTACTACCCCTCCATCGGGGTAACACAGGAGTGAATATTGTGCCTGACCTGGTTCCAACTGGCTAACATCATTCGTGGTCACCCTTTGCAGAAAAGCTTCGGCCTCTTTGCCTTCAACCAAAAATTCGCCCATATGCGATACATCGAATAAACCCGCACGTTGCCGGACGGCCTCATGCTCCTTTTGAATGCCGCTAAACTGAACGGGGAGCTCCCAGCCGCCAAAGTCAATACAACGAACCCCAGACTGCGTCCCGTAGGACGAATATAGCGGTGTTTTTCGCAAATTAGTCATTTTTCCACTCCTATCGGGTGTGATCGGCTAAACAAAAAAGACAGGCCGAAAAAAACGTATAGACGGCAGTCTACACTCTTTTTTCAGCTCTGTCCTTGATACCAGAAAGTTACCCCGGTATGTACCGGGTTTCCCCTTGGGTGATCCGCTCCAATAGCGAATGCTCTCCAGAGATGCGTCCGGCAGAGGTCCTTTTGCCTGAGAGATTCACCTGCAATGCAGGCTTACTCCTTCGGCGCTACCTTCGGGATCAACAGTATATTACCTGGCTTTGCAGATAACAACTTGATCCGATTCGCGTGCAACTTATGTCTCATAAGCGGCAACAGCTATGCGAATCTTTTTGGCAGTCTCTCCCTCCGCGTTCATCCGCGTTTGCAGTTGTCGGGGTGTTTCCCAAAGCATTTGCTATAACCCATTAATACGCAAATTCATTCGAAATGTCAATAAAAATGTCATCAAAAACAATAGAAAAAACATTTAATATATAAATAAGGATATGTAAGCGTTTGTTATAAGTTATCATATTTTTATATAGTACGCCATATGAGGTCATATGAAGTATTTTTGTTAGTATTATTGACATGAGTGTTCCTGTTGTCATAATCTTAACCTGTCTAATACAGGTGAGCAAAAGCGATTTTATTCATATGGAAGCGAGGGGAACAGGATGGGTGAAGTAAAGCAGCAACTTTGGTATACAGACGAACATGAGTGGGTTCAGCGCACAGAGAATGGAACGGTGCGGATTGGTATTACAGACTTTGCACAGCATCAACTGGGTGATATTGTTTTTGTAGAATTACCGGAGGCGGGAGTAACGATTGAGCAGGGAGCGGAGATCGGTACGATTGAATCGGTGAAGACGGTATCCGACCTTTTTGCTCCGGTGACGGGAACCGTATTAAAAGTGAATGAAGCGCTGGAAGGTACGCCTGAGCTAGTGAATGAATCTCCCTATGAAAAAGGTTGGATGATCGAAGTAGAGATGGGTAAAGATGTGGAGGAAGCATTGGGCAAGCTACTGTCTGCGGATCAATACGAGCAGTTGATTTCCGATGAGCAGTAATGGAGCAATGTAGTATGGAATAAGAGTGTTATTTGTCTGCTCGATTTTTGTATACAACAGTCGCTATGATTTGACATAGCGGCTATTTTTTGTCTTTTTTCAGACGTAATTACGTGTTTTATTCTGATGTAGAGGGTTGTCCCTATAGTAAGAATCATATATAAACCAGCACGGTTTTTCGACTAATTTCTATAGCTACAGGTCATATTAAGAAGAATTATGCAGGTCTAATACCTTCTCGGATAATTTAAATTTAAATGTTGTCATCAACGTTCATGACGAAAGTACGTTTTCATTTCGTTGATGAAGATAGCGCTGTCATTTAGTATGAATTTTAAGAAAAGGTAGTGATGCTTACCTACAAGGAGGATTTGAATATGAGTACATTGGACGCAAAGCCAAGTTCAAAAGGAGGCACTCGTGTCGCCGTACAGCGTTTTGGCCGTTTTCTCAGCGGTATGGTTATGCCCAATATGGGAGCCTTTATCGCGTGGGGATTGATTACGGCACTCTTTATTCCGACCGGGTGGTTCCCGAACGAAGGTTTTGCACAACTGGTTGATCCGATGAAAAATTATTTGCTGCCGCTGCTGATTGGTTACACGGGAGGCACGATGATTCACGGACAACGTGGAGGTGTGATTGGTGCCATTATGACGATGGGTGTCATAGTGGGAGCCGATATCCCGATGTTCCTGGGCGCGATGGTCGCTGGTCCGCTGGCTGCGTGGATATTGAAGAAGTTCGACAAGGCCATTGAAGGCAAAGTCAGATCAGGCTTTGAAATGCTGGTCAATAATTTTTCGGCCGGGATTATCGGTGCCATTCTAGCACTGCTTGCCCATGTGGCGATCGGCCCGGTTGTACAAATGATCAGTCAAGTATTGTCGGCAGGGGTACAGTTCCTCGTGAACGCAGGGCTACTGCCGCTTGTCAACCTCATTATTGAGCCCGGAAAAGTATTATTTTTAAACAACGCGCTGAATCACGGAGTATTAAGTCCGATTGCGTTGGAGGAAGCTGCAAGAACAGGGAAATCCGTACTGTTCATGCTGGAATCCAACCCTGGGCCTGGGCTCGGTATTTTGCTGGCCTACTGCCTGTTCGGTAAAGGCTCTGCGAAGTCGTCGGCTCCTGGCGCAGTCATCATTCATTTTTTCGGCGGGATTCATGAAATTTATTTCCCTTATATTTTGATGAAGCCGATTTTGATTCTTGCTGCTATAGCTGGGGGCGTTGTGGGAACCTTCTGTTTCATGTTGACAGGTGCCGGACTGGTTGCTGCTCCTTCACCGGGCAGCATCATCGCCTATTTTCTAATGACGCCAAAAGGCGGATATTTGCCAATGTTAAGCGGGGTGATCGCTGCTGCGGTCGTATCTTTTGCTGTTGCCGCAGTGTTACTCAAGACTGGTAAGCAACAAGAAGAGGGGCTGGAGGAAGCTGCATCCCGCCTGAAAGATATGAAAAATCAAAGCAAGAGTGCAAGTGCTAACGCCACTGTAATGGAAGATAACCACGAATCTGATCGTGCTGCAGAAATTGCTGCAGATCGAACGCTCAAGAATAAATCCGAAGTGAACAAAATCGTCTTTTCCTGTGATGCAGGTATGGGTTCAAGCGCTATGGGTGCTTCAATTTTACGCAAAAAAATGAAGCAGGCGGGTGTGGGCGTAACAGTTACGAATACGGCAATCAGTGAAATTCCACAGGATGCGGATATTGTCATTACGCAAAAAACGTTGACAGACCGGGCTAAAACAGTAGCTCCGAAAGCTGAGCACATTTCCATTGACAATTTTCTGAAGAGTCCTGAATACGAAGCGCTGGTTGAACGTCTGAAATCCGATTCTTAATCCCCATCGAAGTCAGGCGGACTGTATGCAATGTACGTCTCCTGCTGGAGGGATGAGCTTGGGAAGGAACGGTATGCGCTTATGAATATTACGAAACGACAACGTGACATCGTGGAATATCTTCTGGAGCAGTCCAAAGAGGTTACAGCCGGGGAAATTGCCACGAAGATCAATGTCAGCACAAGGACGGTTCATCGGGAACTGGGCGCAGTCGAGCATTGGCTGGCAGCTCATGAGGTGAAACTGGAGAAAAAGTCAGGGATCGGTATCTGTATAGATGCTGATCCAGCTCAGCTTGTATGCCTGCGGAAACAATTGCTGCATACGAAGTCAGACGAATATTCGGCTGAGGAGAGAAAGATCGTGGTACTCTGCATGCTGCTGGATACACGGGAGCCGATCAAGCTGTTGGCGCTGGCTTCAGATCTGAAAGTCACGGTAACTACGGTCAGTCATGATCTAGACGAATTGCAAGACTGGATTGAGGAACGTGGACTCATGCTTGTGCGCAGACGGGGGTACGGGGTCGAGATTACAGGGCGGGAGACAGACAAAAGACGGGCGATTTCCGAGCTGGCTCTCGAATATTTGGATGAATCCGATCTGTTTTCAGCCCGGGAAGAACTTCGTCCTGTAACCCGTGTTGCCGACAAGCTGCTGGAGATGATTGGCAGAGATAACCTGCTAATCGTGGAAAAGGCCCTCTGGCAGCCTCATGAAAAATGGTTAGAAAACATGGTGGAAAGCAAATACATGGAGCTGCTGATTCAAATTTGCGTTTCGCTGGTACGTCTGCGACTCGGGTATGTTATAGATCCTCTTCTCTCGTATTTAAAAACAGATTCGGATGAAAATATCATGCTTCGCACAGCTATGGTGGAACGCATATGCACGGAGTTGTCAGAGGCGCTGGATATTGAATTTCCAGAGCCGGAACGATCTTATCTCAGGCTGCTATTTCGTGATGCCGAAGATCACTCTACCCGACTACTGCCGTTGGATGATCTCGTACTGTTGGAGTCGGTTCATGAGTTGATTCGTCGTGTGGAGGAAGAGACAGGCACGCCATTGAAAGAGGACCGTGTTCTGCGTGAAGGACTGATTGCCCATATGGCTCCGGTATTCAAACGTTTGAAGGAAGGCAGGTCGATTCGTAACCCTCTCCTTCAGCAAATCCGCAAGGATTACAGCAGCTTATTTGACTCAGTGAAAAAGGCTGCGGCGAGCATGACAGAAATGAAAGTGCCTGATGAAGAGATCGGATTTCTCGTCATGCATTTCGGCGCTTCGTTGGAGCGGCTGCGACAATTACGGCGGGAGGTGCGGGCCATTGTAGTCTGCACGAGCGGCATTGGATCATCCAGACTTCTGGCAACAAGGCTCGCCAAAGAGCTCCCACAGATCAAAATTGTGGATAGGGCTTCATGGTACGAGGCGGCGCGGATTCCCAAGGAGGATTATGATCTGATCATTTCGACAGTAGAGCTACCGCTTGAACCAGATCGGTATCTTAAGATCAGCCCGCTGCTGACGCAGGAGGAGAGTGATCGTCTGCGTCATTTCATCCAGCATATTACACTCCATCATCTCAATGATCATCAGCAGGAACAGGCCGTTCAGCCTGGTCAGGATATGGAGTGGCTTACCGGTCTGCGGAAAAGTCTCGAGGAAATTGTACACATTGTACAGCAATTTCAAGTGTATCCGCTGGAAAATCAGGGGATGGATATGGCGGCGACCGTAGAGGCGATATGCATGTTGGAGACGGGGCGGGGGAATGTTACAGAGCCTTCTGCGGTTGCTGTACAACTCATGGAAAGAGAGCGCCAAGGTAGTCAGGTGATCTCTGATACCTCCATTGCCTTAGTTCATACGCGCAGCCACTATATTCGCAAGCCTTCGCTTACCTTGTATAAGCTGGCAGAGCCACTGTTGGCGGATACAGGTGAACAGGTAGAATGCGTGCTGCTCATGTTGGGACCTCGTGAGCTGCCGAGAGAGAGCTTGGAGGTATTAAGCGAGATTAGTGCATTACTTTTGCAGGAAGACATGGTTACGCTACTGGAACACGGTAGCAGGGATCATATTGTCAATTATATATCGAGTGAGCTGGCTGAATTTTTCCACAGTAAATTAGGGACAGGGAGGAACCTACCGTGAGTATTATGACGATAGACAAAGTAAAAATGAACGCAATCGCCAAAGACAAATATGAGGCGATTCGTATGGCTGGACAAATCCTGCTGGATGCAGGACATATTTCAAGTGATTACATTGACAAGATGCTGGAACGCGAGGAGATCGTGTCCACCTACATCGGGAACGGGCTGGCTATTCCACATGGCACCAAGGAATCCAAGATGCTTATTCAATCCACAGGCATCTCCATCGTTCAGTTCCCGCAAGGCGTAGATTTTGGGGAAGAGAAAGCATATATGGTGATCGGCATTGCAGCACAAGGCGGCGATCATATGGAGATTTTGACGAGTATCGCTGTGGTGTGTGCGGAGGAAGAAAATATGGATAAACTTCGCAACGCAGTGACCCCACAGGAAATTATAGATCTGTTCGAAAGTGAGATGGAGCTATGAGAGCCGTCCACTTTGGAGCAGGAAATATCGGTCGCGGCTTTATCGGATTAATTCTGTCGCGTGCAGGCTATGAGGTTGTTTTTTCAGATGTCAACGACACCCTTGTATCCGAGTTACGCCGTCGTAAACAATACACCGTAGAATTAGCCAATGATACAAAGGATACGGAGCTGGTCACGAATGTAACGGCAATTGACGGCAAGGATGCAGCGGCTGTAGCCGATGCGGTAGACCACGCTGATCTGGTAACGACCGCAGTAGGTGTCAGCATCCTCAAGCACATTGCAGCAGGTATTGCGGAGGGAATCAAGCGGCGGGTAGAGCGAGGAGCAAGGCCGCTGCATGTGATTGCCTGTGAAAATGCAATCGGAGGCAGCGCCCAACTGAAAGAGCATGTTTTTGCGCTATTGGATGAGACGACCCGTGCCAAGGCTGAGGTTTCGGTGTATTTTCCAAATGCTGCTGTAGACCGGATTGTGCCGATCCAGCACCACAAGGACCCGTTACATGTGCAGGTAGAGCCTTTTTACGAGTGGGTGGTGGATCGTTCACAAATGGCACCTGAGCATGAAGAAATCGAAGGTATCCTGTACGTTCAAGATCTAGAGCCTTACATTGAACGAAAGCTGTTCACGGTGAATACGGGGCATTGCGTGGCAGCCTATCTTGGTTATACCGCAGGTTATGCTACCATCCAGGAGGCCATGAAGGATAGCAAGGTGGTGGATTCGATACAAGGGTCACTGGAGGAGACAGGAGCAGTGCTTGTGAAGCGCTTCGGTTTGGATCAAGGGGAGCATAAGAAGTACATCTCTAAAATTTTGGATCGCTTCCGCAATCCTAATCTGACAGACGATGTTACTCGGGTCGGACGTTCACCGTTGCGCAAGCTGTCTCCCAATGATCGTCTTGTACGTCCCGCGCTCCAAGCGCAGGAGTATGGCATCCCTACGGATCATCTGGCGTTAGGAATGGCTGCTGCCTGTAAATTTGATATTACGGAAGACCCCGAGGCAGTCGAGCTTCAGCAGGTGATCCGCAGTGAAGGACTGGGTGCGGCGCTGACGCGTTATACTTCCATAACCGCAGACCACCCGTTACATCGGCAGGTATTGGAGCAATATGATATTATAAATTCATAAAACAACGAATTATCAACATATACTTTCGATAATCCTCTTGAAGACAAAGCATCCACATCAACACTAACGTGTTCTGTAGAGATGTGCTTCAAGAGGCTTTTTATATGCGTGATTTACATCACATAACAACCTGCTTAAATTGTTTATATTGATAATGATTATCATTATCTATAAAATGAAATCATTACTATTATAACTATTAGGGAGGATTATAGTGAAACCGATCTATATTACCTTAGGGTTTTTATTTTTGGCGCTTGGAGTTATTGGTGTAGTGCTACCGTTGCTACCGACTACACCGTTTCTGCTGCTAGCGACCTTTTTCTTTATGCGGGGGTCTGAAAGGATTCACCAGTGGTTTTCGAATACCTCTCTGTACCAAAAGCATCTAGAGAGTTTTGTTCAAACAAGATCGTTGAAGCTGTCTACGAAAATCACGACATTGGGCTTAGCGTCAGCGATGCTGATTACAGGCTTTATTTTCACGCCTAATGTGTGGGGGAAAGCGCTCATCGTCTTGGTCATCCTTTTTAAATATTATTACTTTATATTCCGCATCGGAACAATAAGAAATGCTGCAGCAGAAATAACGCCCTCATGTTCATCTGAACCTATACCTACACCTACTCCCAAAAAAAGGTCTAAAATGGTCGATAGCCGTCTGCTCGGTCTAGTGGAACATTCTCGGAAATATATCGTCTTGGGTGTGCTTGTGCAGTGGATCGGTCTTTTGGGGAGTATAGCCGCTGTGTTATCTATGGCCTTTGTTATGCAGCAGGCATGGGAAGGACAAGTGACTCGCAAGCTGATTATATCTATGACGGTCATTGTTATTGCTGCTGTTGCAGTTCGCTGCCTGAGCAATTATGCAGCCAGTATGTTATCTTATCGTGCTTCGGTAAATGCTAAAAAAACGCTGCGCTCGCAAATTTACGGCAAGTTGCTGAAGATGGGACCCGCATATACAGATCATACCTCCACCTCGGGAGTTATTCAGGTTGCTGTAGAAGGGGTAGAGCAGCTTGAAACCTATTTCGGTAGATATATGCCTCAGCTATTTTACAGTCTGCTTGCCCCCGTCACGTTGTTCATCACCCTCTCTTTTGTCAGCTTCAAAGCAGCCATTATACTATTGATCTGCGTTCCCTTAATTCCAGTGTCGATCATTGTCATTATGAGGATGGCTAAAAAGCTGTTTCGGAAATATTGGGGCAGTTACGTCAATCTGGGGCACAGCTTTTTAGAGAATGTACAAGGTCTGACTACGCTCAAAATGTACGGAACAGACCAGGATAAACATCAGGAAATGAACACAGCAGCTGAGGACTTTCGCAAAATGACGATGAAAGTGCTGACTATGCAGCTTAACTCCGTGGCCATTATGGATCTTATCGCATTTGGTGGTGCTGCTGCGGGTGTACTGGTCGCGATAAGTGAATATTCTTCAGGCCATATTGGCTTGGCAGGAGCGATCATCATTGTTTTGCTGTCAGCAGAGTTTTTCATTCCTCTGCGTTTACTGGGTTCTTACTTCCATATCGCCATGAACGGAATGGCAGCAAGCGACAAAATATTTCAAATGTTGAGTACAGAGGATCTTATACAAGGACAAGAAAGCATAGAAAACACAGATATTCGACTGGAGCAGATGAGTTTTGCCTACGACGAAAGAGATACCTTACGAAATATATCCATGGATATTCCCCAGGGCAGCTTGGTTTCAATTGTTGGGGAATCAGGCTCTGGTAAAAGTACGGTAGCCGGATTGATCGTTGGGCATCACGAGGGGTATCGAGGAAGTCTGACGATTGGAGGAACCGAGCTTACTGATATTTCGGAAGAAAGCCGCATGCGTCACATGACCTGGATCGGTTTTAACAGCTATATTTTTAAAGGCACAGTGGAAGCAAATTTAAAAATGGGCAATGAGCACGCGGATGAGCAACAAATGCTGGAAGCTTTGCGACAAGTGAAGCTGTATGATTTTATCCTTTCAGAAGGAGGACTGGAAGCAGAATTGGAGGAGCAGGGGGCAAATCTGTCAGGAGGACAGCGCCAACGGCTAGCACTGGCCAGAGCATTGCTGCATGATAGTCGTGTGTACATTTTTGACGAAGCCACCTCTAACATTGACAGTGAGAGTGAGGAAGGCATTATGGAGGTAATACATGCGCTGGCAGGTCAAAAAACAGTGATTCTTATCTCTCACAGACTGGAAAATGTAGTTCAATCCGACTGTATCTATGTGCTGCAAAACGGATTGGTGGCAGAATCCGGAACGCATCATGAACTGTTGAGCCAGCAAGGGCACTATGCGGATATGTATCTCAGTCAACACCGGGTAGAGCAGTTTGCAAAAGGAGGGGCTGTATATGCGTAGACACGGATTACGGATCATGGGCCAATTATTGATATTGGCGGGACCTCTTTTACCTGTACTGCTCATCACGATTGTGACAGGAGTGCTTGGTTTTATTTGTGCTATTGGCATTATAGTGTATGGAGCCCTTGCTCTGCTTACAGCAACGGGCATCACGACAGGCTACACCATGTCGTTTTTGCTGACGTCGATCGTGGTTTGTGCCGTACTGCGCGGCGTATTCCGTTATGGCGAGCAAATGAGTGGTCATTATCTCGCTTTCAAGCTGCTGGCTGTACTGCGTGATAAGGTGCTTCAAGCCCTGCGAAGACTCGCTCCAGCCAAATTGGAAGGCAAGGACAAGGGGAATCTGATATCACTCATTACGAGTGATATTGAGCTGCTGGAAGTATTTTATGCGCATACGATAGCGCCTGTTATGATCGGCATCATCACTTCACTGCTCATGGTATTTTTTATCGGTTCTTATGAGCCTCTATTAGGCTGGCTCGCTGCGCTTGCTTACCTAACTGTCGGTTTATTTATTCCCTTACTCACGTCACGTATGGGCAAACGTCAGGGGATGGAATACCGAAGCAGCTTTGGCAAGCTGAGCAGTTATTTTTTGGACAGCTTACGGGGGATGAAGGAAATTGTGCAATATGGGCAAGGAGAACAACGTTTGAATGAGATTAACCGTCGTACGGATCAATTGGATGCCAAGCAGAAGGACTTGAAGCATCATGAAGGCATCACAAGAGCCATCACAGATGCGGCTGTAGTTGGATTCTCATTCTTGATGCTACTGGCTGGATTGTACGGTATGTCTAAGGGTCAGGTTGACTTTACAGGTATGCTAATTTCTGTCATTGCCCTGTTTAGTTCATTTGGTCCGGTTGTCGCACTGAGCAACTTGTCCAACAATTTGCTTCAAACGCTGGCGAGCGGGGAACGAGTGTTGAGTCTATTGGAGGAACCCCCGGAGGTAGAGGAAAATATCGAAGGGATGAGTGTCGCCTTTACTGGGGCACGAGTAGACAAGGTGACTTTTGCATACGATGGTCAAACGGTACTGAATGATGTAAGTCTCACGATACCGCATAAGCGGATTTTAGGCATTCAGGGTAAAAGCGGCTCTGGCAAGTCTACACTGCTAAAGTTGCTGATGCGATTTAGGGACCCGCAGCAAGGTGAAATTATGCTATCCGGACACGATTTGAAGGAAATTGGGACCCGACATTTGAGAGGCTTACAGAGCTATGTAGACCAGCATACGTTCCTGTTTGATGATTCAATTGCAGCTAATATCAAAATTGGAAAGCCTGATGCTACACATGAGCAGGTGGTGGAAGCAGCACGTAAGGCATCCGTGCACGATTTTATTATGACCTTGCCTCAAGGGTATGACAGCCGAGTTGGAGAATTGGGGGACAGGCTGTCCGGTGGAGAACGTCAACGCT
The DNA here is from genome assembly GCF_038003485.1 of Paenibacillus sp. FSL H7-0703. Classification (NCBI taxonomy): domain Bacteria; kingdom Bacillati; phylum Bacillota; class Bacilli; order Caryophanales; family Paenibacillaceae; genus Paenibacillus; species Paenibacillus sp. FSL H7-0703. The sequence goes on from NZ_JBBOPF010000001.1 coordinate 4,880,795, forward strand.
TGGGACTGGCCAGAGCCTTTGTTCATAATGCTCCTCTCTTACTGCTCGACGAGCCTACCAGCAATTTGGACAGCCTGAACGAGGCAATTATTTTAAAATCGTTAAAGGAACAGCAGCAAGATAAAACGATTGTCCTTGTTTCGCACCGAAGTTCTACCATGCGGATTGCAGACGATATTTTTGAAATGGATAACCGTAGATTGTCCTGACTTTTCTAACTATTGTTATACCTTGAGGGCAAAAGCTGTAGCCTGTTCATAGTTTTGTCATAAAATGGAGTGTGCGTTGAAATGGAAGCGTCATCCTTATTTAAATCATCCAGCTTTTCAAGCTTGTCTTATTTTGATAGCCTATTAGGTGAAGATTTTACAAAATCCTGAGGTATATTGACAAGTCATAAACATCATAAATGATGGATGAACAGAGGCTGTAAGCCGATGTACAGAAATGGGTGGTGAACAGGAATGTCAGATTTCAATCAGCTCAATGAGCTTGAGCACACAACATATCCCATATATGAAGGCTATGATTTGGGTCTTACTTATACGCCTGCGGGCAGCAAGTTTAAGGTATGGGCACCGACTGCGCAGCAGGTCCATATAGCGTTGTATAACGATGCGGGGGTGTACGATCAGGAAGGGAACGTTCAGGAGCACGGCGGTGGTCAGGAATTTCTCATGAGCCGTGATGATCAAGGTGTATGGTCTATAGAGCTGGAAGGGGACTGGAACAAATATTATTACATGTACAGGCTGGAGTGGGCGGACAACACCATTCATTATGTTGCCGATCCATATGCCACAGGGGTATCAGCCAACGGGCAGCGTACAGCGATCATTGATTTGGCTCAAACCAACCCGGACGGATGGGAATTGGATGCGGGGCCTACCCTTAAGCGGCCGACAGATGCCATTCTCTATGAGCTTCATGTACGTGATTTTTCGATGGATACCCATTTTAATACGGGGGAAAAAGACTTATCTGCTGCTCAGGGACGGTTTGAGGCCTTTACGTATACGGGATTGAAGGATACTGAGGGGAACAGCATCGGGCTGGATCATCTGCTGGAGCTGGGCATTACACATGTTCATTTGCTTCCAGTGGCTGACTTTCATACGGTGAATGACTTTGCAGAATTAGAAACTGAATATAACTGGGGCTATGATCCACAGCATTATAATGTGCCGGAGGGGTCTTATTCTTCCAATCCGGCTGACCCGGAGACGCGTATACGAGAACTGAAACTGCTGGTACAGTCTTTGCATACTGCCGGCATCGGTGTCATTATGGACGTCGTGTACAACCACACTTATTCGGTGGAACAGGGGCCATTTGAGCCTGTTGTACCTGGATATTATTACCGCACGGATGAGCAAGGGCAGCTCACCAATGGATCAGGTGTAGGTAATGAGGTGGCAACCGAACGTCCGATGGTGCGCAAGTATATCAAGGATTCACTACGCTATTGGGCAGAGGAATATCATATAGACGGCTTTCGATTTGATCTGATGGGGCTGATTGATACCCCAACCGTGGTGCAGCTTACCCAGGAGCTTCGCTCTGAAGTGCGTCCTGATCTGCTGATCTATGGTGAGCCTTGGACGGGAGGAGAATCTCCGCAACCCTTGCTTACGCTAAAAGGAACGCAACGCGACAAAGGCTTTGCCGTTTTTAACGACAACTACCGTTCTGCTATAAAGGGGGATAGCGACGGTACTGGGAGCGGGTTTGCCACGGGGGCAGGACATCAGGAGGAACAGGTGCTCAAAGGTGCTTTTGGGGCTATTCATGATTTCACAGCTCAGCCATCGGAGACCGTCAATTATGTATCTGCCCACGATAATCTCAATCTGTGGGATAAAATTTTGACGGTAAGACATTTGCGGGAGCACTGTCGTTTTCCACAATGGGAGCAGGGGAAGCCACAGGATGGGAGGACACCGGAACAAGCTGTTGCCGAAGCAGACCCGTATTGGGAACTGGATGAAGATAACTTGCTAGAGAACGAAACCGTACGCAAGTCCCTGTTGGCTAACAGTATGGTACTCACATCGCAAGGCATCCCTTTTATTCATGCAGGGGATGAACTGCTGCGCTCCAAATATGGAGACCATAATAGCTACCGAAGCTCAGATGTGGTGAATGCCATCCATTGGGATAACAAGGCGAGGTTTCGCCCAGTGTTTGATTACTACCAAGGCTTAATTGCTTTGCGGCGCAACCACCCGGCATTCCGAATGGACCATCGTGAGCTGGTGGAGCAGCATATGGAAGTGCTGCAAAGCAGTGGGCATGTGGTGGCTTTTGCTTTGAGGCACCATGCTAACGGCGATGCCTGGAATCATATTGTGGTGATTTATAACGGCTCGGATACAGAGCAAACGATATTATTGCCTGCGGAATCGGATCGTTGGCATGTGGTCGTGGACGCACACGGGGCTGGTAATGAGACACGGTATGAAGTGGTAGGCCATCGTGTGACTGTATCGCGCTGGTCGATGATGGTGTTATATGATCAGGAAGAACCTGCACGAGTCTCCTTTTTGACTGAACAAGATCAGGTTAATCGTCAGGCGGAGAACGAATTGGAAGACTCGGATGAGGGAACAGATCAAGAAATTGCAGGTACAGCTATGACGTTGACAGATGTGCAGCTTGGAAACGATAGTGAAGTCGCTCCATTTCGCACGATTGAACTGATCTACGAGCGTGCAGATCGGCAATACACTGGCTGGAACGTATGGGTATGGGGAACTGGGCACCGCGATGGACATGTTGAATTTCGTGATTTGGATGATGGTCGTGCAATAGCGCGTATTCAGGTGTCTCCTGATATACAGCGAATTGGCTACATTGTCCGGCTTAATCACTGGGATGCCAAGGATGTTGAGGCAGATCGCTATATTGATATAGACCTGAACCAGTCTGTGATGCAGGTATTGATTCATAGTGGCAGAGAAGAATATTTGCTACTGGTAAATGATAATCGGGCCGGATAGACTTGTATGCTTGGTCGCTATATATACGAAAGTAGCATTTTTCGATTATTTCGAGAAATGCTATTTTTTTATGTAAACGTGTGTCAGTTTCAGAAAAAAGGGGTAAAATAGAATTATGGACTTGTTTAGTTTTGCCAGCTTGCTGGCTTATATCCTGTAGTACGACTGGTAAACAGGCAAGATTCTTGGAGGAAAATCATTTGTAAGGTAACCTGAAGGAGGTTGTATATCATGAGTTCTAATGGAGGAAGTATTCAACTGACCGCCCAGCCGAGAACAGAGAAGAAGGGTTCGGCTATTCGTGAATTGAGGTTAAAAGGACGGATTCCAGCTGTGGTTTACGGCTCTGAGCTTGAAGGAACCCCTGTACATGTCGATGCCAAGGAATTTAATAAAGTAGTCAAAACCGGACGTTCAGAGGTGTTCAACCTCACTGTAGAGGGTGGAGAAACCATTCCGGTTATTATTAAAGATTATCAACAGCGTGACAATCAATGGCTGCATGCCGATTTTTTGAAAATTGCCAAAAACAAACCGCTTCGCGTGCGTGTTTCTATTGATTATCAGGGTACACCTGTAGGTACAAAAACAGGCGGTATTCTGCAAGTTCAGGAAACGGAAGTTGAAGTCGAAGGTCTTCCTGCTGATTTACCATCTACCATTGAGGTGGATGTATCCGCACTGGATGTTGGCGACAAGCTGAGCGCTAGCGACTTGAAGCTCCCTAAAGGAGTAACACTGCACGTCCCTGAAGAAGAACTGCTTGCTTCTATTATCGTTCCGCGTGCAGTTGAAGTAGAAAATGCTGCTGTGGAAGGTGATGCAGCGGCAACTGAAGGCACTGAAGAGGCTTCCGAAAACAAGGAATCCTAATGTTTTCAGTTGGTTTATGAATCTTTTTCAATTGCAGAAGATCATCAAAAAGGTATTCAAAATCGCTCCCTGCTAGGGGGCGATTTTTTGCATTCATTTATTTACACTTACATACTCTTTCTCTTTAAAAAGTTGTCCTGTTGTGATTTGGTGTTTAAAAGGGAATGTGGTGTTTGTACGATTTTCATTCAATACGCGTTCTGATATGACGATATATATAGTATGGTATTTACATTTTTATTTTATAAATACCTAATATATATCTAAGGAGCGCGTACACAATCATGGACAGAACGAATGAATTGTTGTGGCAAAGAAACAAATTGGTGATCATTATTTTTTGGATTATGACCTTGAGCAGCACCATCCCGGCATTATCTAATCCATCGGTGTGGGTGTCTAGTGGTGTAGGATTTGTAGTCGCCGCAGTTTTGACGATTCTGAATATGAAAAAGAAAGGAATCCGCCTTATTCCTTGGATTATTACGTTGTATAGCGTATTAATATGTATATTTGTAAACTTATCTAGCGTGGAGGCAGTGACTACGATCTTTATTTGCTCATTGTTGTTGCTCTACCCATCTTACCGATACTTTTTGATAGCAATGGTCTTAAATCTGTGTAATATTTTCATACAAATTACCATCGGTACGCCAGCAATTCCCCCGGCTACCGGTCCTTTGCGTTATGTGCACGAGTTTATTATTGTTTTACTGATTGGTTTGCTATTGTTAGTGGTATCGGTGTTAAATCAAAAGCAGTTTAAGAAAACGGAAGAGCAAAATAAAGATATGGATGCCACAAGGCAACGTATTGATTTTTTGTTTGAACAAGTTAGACAAGCTGTAACTGGACTGCATAGCTTTACAGAACGATTCAGGAATCAAGTGGATGCTACCGGCAGCGTGACAAATGAAGTCGCCATCGGGTTTCAGGAGGTTGCCAAAGGGGTAGAAATGCAAGCTTCGAATATCACTGAGGTAACGGATAACTTGGCTCAGTCTGACCAGCACGTGCGCGAGGTTGCCGATCATTCCCGAGAATTGAAGCAGCTCTCCGAAGATACGAAAAGTGCCGGGAGCAGAGGGAGCAATCAACTGCTTGCATTAACGTCTCAAATTAAGGATTTGGGTCTGGTTATGAGTCGTACCAAAGAAGAGTTGGACGAGTTTAAAACACAAAGTGATAATATGTCTGCCATGCTCAAAGATATTACTCAAATCTCGAAACAAACTAATTTGCTGTCCTTGAATGCATCCATTGAGGCCGCCAGAGCGGGAGAGCATGGAAAAGGATTTGCCATCGTGGCTGGCGAAGTGCGTAATTTGGCTGAAATGGTAGGGAATACCTCGGTGGCAATGGAAGGTATTTTAACCCAACTGAGAACTCAGATGGATTCTGTCGTAAGCCAATTTGACATGGGACAGCAAAGACTACAGCAGAGTATGGAATCGGCCCATTCGACCGAAATTGTACTGGAGGATATCCTGCAAAATGCCAATAAAGTGCTGCTGCAGGCCGTGGAGGTGGAAGCCAGTACGAATAGTATGCAGCAATTCTCATCTCAGGTCGTTCAAGAGATGGAGGAGTTTTCAAGCGTTACAGAACAAGCGAGTGCAGCGTCAGAGCAAATTTTGGCTGGAGTAGAGGAGCAACGAAATATAACCTCCAATATGGTGACAGGGTTTAATGAGCTGGAGACGTTGATTATCCAGTTAAAAGAACTGGTACATGATCAGAAGGAGGACAACATTCCTACCGAAATCAGCAAAAGCAAATAACTGAAATGCTTCATTATCGGACTAGAGATCCGGGGATTATCGCTATCAAGCGGTACTCTCCGGTTTTTTACTGCGTTTGAAGAAGGGAAATGAAGAGGGGATTTCTAGAAGCTATAATTAGATGGAAGTTGATGGTATAATTTGTGGCAGTTTAAATGCTTTGTAATTAAGGGGGAATAAATTCTTATGGAGCTTAAATATTTGTTGATCGGTGTGTTGAGCCTATTGGGTAGCGGAGTGATTTATACGATGGAGCGCTTTATATCGGTCATTCAATGGGCTGCGAATTCCGTACCTGTTAAATTAAATAGTTCGGGCATCTCTATGTCAGAACCTGATATGCCGAGTTTTGTTGACAATATATTTGTTATTATTTTATTCGTATGTGGCTTGATGATACTTGGGTATGGTGTGTATGAACGACGTACACGATAACATAACCTATGTAGGCATATCCGTTTTTATTTGGGAGGAACGCAGGTGAACGCCTTGTTGGAAATGCTGATGCAGCTATTTGAGCGCGCAGCGTTGTTACTGATTTGTTTGTTTTTTATTACACGTATCCCACGATTTAAGGAAACCTTGCAAAAGAACAGTCATTCCCCGGCAGAGCTAACCTTACTAACGTTGATTTTTTGCATGTTTGCACTGTTCGGTACGTACACCGGGATTGAAGTCGAAGGTTCGCTGGTTAACGTTCGAATCATTGCAATTATGGCGGGCGGTATTTTGTTTGGACCCTGGGTTGGGATCGTTACAGGTATTGTATCAGGGATCCATCGTTATCTAATTGATATCGGGGGAGTGACCTCGATTCCGTGTCTGATTACAAGTATTCTGGCAGGTGTGGTGTCAGGATATATCGGCCGCCAAGTCAACCGTTCCAAGAGATGGCTGGTCGGTATCGCCGCAGGTATGGTCTGTGAAGCGTTGACGATGCTGCTCATTCTGGTGATGGCACAACCCCATGGCCTTGGTGTGGACATCGTTTCCAAGATCGGTCTACCCATGATTATCGGAGAAGTCAGTATCGGTTTAATCGTTCTGTTGATCCAGAGTGTGGAGGGGGAAAAGGAGAATATCGCGGCCAGACAGGCCAAGCTGGCACTGGATATTGCCAATAAGACGTTGCCTTATTTTCGCTCCATTAATGCGGAATCCTTACATACCATTTGTTCGATCATAAAAGAAGATATCAAGGCAGACGCGGTAGCGATTACCGATACCAGAGATGTGCTGGCCTATGTCGGTTTTGGCGAAGAGCGTTATCACATCGGAGATGAGATTATTAGCGATGTGACTAAATCGACGATCCGCAGCGGTAAAATCACGATTCGCAACCATATTGCAGACGATAAAACACCCCAAATCCAGTCTCTGCTCATTATCCCGTTAGAGGAGCGGGGAGAGGTAACTGGCACCTTGAAGATTTACTATCGCAAAGCTTATAAAATCACGTATCCGTTGCAGACGATGGCGATTGGCTTGTCTCAAATCATTTCCACGTTAATGGAAGTGTCGCGTGTGGAGCAAATTAAGGAAGCGGCGAATAAAGCCGAGCTAAAGGCGCTCCAAACGAAAATTAATCCCCATTTTCTGTTTAACGCGCTGAACGCCATTGCCTCTACGACACGCACCAAGCCGGATAAGGCACGAGAGCTGATCATTAATTTATCGGGCTACCTGCGCTATAATTTGGAACTGAATGATGATTTGATCGAAATTCATAAAGAGCTTCAGCAGGTGTCTGATTATGTGGAAATTGAGAAAGCACGCTTCGGCAACCGGCTTCAGGTAGAATATGTAATGGATGAGGTGTCTGTGCGTATTCCAAGTCTTATTATCCAGCCCCTGGTTGAGAATGCGATTAATCACGGAATCCTCAAGAAAAAGGGGTCAGGTACAGTAACTATTTCTGTAAAGGATCGTGGAGAAAAGGTGCGTATTTCTGTGGCAGATACCGGGGTAGGTATACGCGATGATGTTGTGGATAACCTGTATCATGATCGGGTTCCGGCTAAACAGATCGGCTTGTACAATGTGCACAGACGGCTCAAGCTTATGTACGGCGAAGGAGTTATTATTCTAAAGCATGAGCCGGGCACCGAAGTTTATTTTGACATACCAAAGGAGAAGTCATGAAGGCCATAATTGTAGAAGACGAGCTTCCGGCACGTGAAGAGCTGGAGTATCTTGTTCAGACTCATAGCAACATTGAGGTGACTGATAGTTTCGAGGATGGGCTAGATGTGTTTCGGTTTCTGCAAGATCAGGAGACGGACGCGATCTTTCTGGACATTAACATTCCTTCATTGGACGGGATGCTGCTGGCACAGAACATTAGCAAATTTGCTAAAAAGCCCTATATTATTTTTACGACCGCCTATAAAGAACATGCGGCGCAGGCTTTTGAACTGGAGGCGTTCGACTACATTCTCAAGCCGTATGATGAAAAACGGATCGCCGCCATGTTGCGCAAGTTGGAAAATGCCTATGAGCAGCGGAAAGTTCCAATACAGGAGCCTGTCCAGACGGCGCAACCCCGAGCTGCCGAGGCCAGCACCGTTGCTGCGCCAGGTCGTATTAATCTGCTGAAAAATGACAAAATCATCGTAACGGATGCAAACGATATTTACTATGCGTGTGCGCAGGAAAAGGTGACCCGTGTCTTTACAAGGCACGAAGAATATACGATGCCCATGAGCATTTCGGAATTTCATGCCCGGCTGCCGCAGCAGGACTTTTTCCGCTGTCACCGATCGTACACGGTGAATCTGTCGCAGATCCGTGAAATTGTACCTTGGTTTAATCATACGTATCTCTTGCGTTTGCGTGGACTAGAAGCTGAAATTCCGGTAAGCCGTAGCAAGGCCAAGGAATTTCGGCAAATTATGCGACTTTAAAGGCATTTCATTCCGCTATATGTGCATTTCATTCCTCAAACGATTTCTGGCTAACATGCAGGGTTATAATAATCCATGTAGAGAGAATCCTTACAGACTTGCTCCTCCACAGGCGCAAAGCGTACGGGATTCCCGGTTATGATGATCACAAATTGACGCTGTAGAGCCGGAATGAAAAGAGGAGATTGAAATGAAAACAAACAACGGAAATCGTTGGCTTGTCGTACTTGGAACAATAATTGTCCAGATGGGATTAGGAACCATTTACACATGGAGTTTATTTAATCAACCGTTGGTGGACCGCTTTGGCTGGAACCTCAGTTCGGTTGCCATTACATTTTCAATTACCAGTTTTGCACTGGCGTTTGCTACGTTATTCGCAGGCAAACTACAGGATAAATGGGGACTACGTCGTCTGATTTTGTGTGCAGGTGTCGTCTTAGGAGCCGGTCTCATGCTCAGTTCGCAGGTAACATCGCTGTCCCTGCTTTACATTTTGGCGGGTATTGTCGTAGGTTTTGCGGATGGAACGGCATATATTACATCACTGTCGAATCTGATTAAATGGTTTCCTGAGAAAAAAGGACTTATTTCCGGTATTTCGGTTGGGGCATATGGAACAGGCAGTCTTATATTCAAGTATATTAATGGTTCGTTGATTCAGTCCGTTGGCGTATCACAAGCGTTTTTATATTGGGGAATGATCGTGCTGATTATGATTGTGGGTGGTTCCTTCCTGGTAAGAGAAGCTGTAGTCCTGAACAAGCCTTCGGTACAAAATGGGGTTGTACAGCGGGACTACACCGTTAAAGAAATGCTGCGCACCAAGCAGGCATACCTGCTGTTCGTAATGTTCTTTACCGCTTGTATGAGTGGTCTCTACCTGATTGGAGTCGTCAAAGATATCGGCGTACGGATGGCTGGCCTTGATGTAGCAACAGCCGCTAATGCGGTCGCTATGGTCGCAATTTTCAACACGGCGGGCCGGATCATACTGGGTGCGCTATCGGATAAAGTAGGTCGTCTGAAAGTAGTAGCGGGTGCGTTGCTGACAACGGCGGTCGCAGTCACAGTGCTGAGTCTGGTACCGCTGAATTTTGGTTTATTCTTTGCCTGTGTAGCAGGAATTGCTTTTTGCTTCGGCGGCAACATTACAGTCTTTCCTGCCATTGTAGCTGATTTCTTCGGTCTGAAAAATCAAAGCAAAAACTATGGTATTGTGTATCAAGGCTTTGGCCTGGGTGCGCTGGCGGGGTCATTTATTGCAGCCTTGCTCGGTGGATTCATCCCGACCTTTACCACGATTGCTGTGCTGTGTGTCGTATCGTTCCTGATTGCCCTCACCATTCGCACTCCAGAACAAGGCAAAGGCAAACTGCGCAGTGAACGGAAGAAAAATACGAACAGTGTGCGCAGCATGAAGCCTGGAACGAAACTGGGTTAAACGATTTGAGAAAAAAGAACCAGATGAATGCCAAAAGACCTGTCATCATTTCTCTAAGGGAGATTATGGCAGGTTATTTGTTTTTCCAATAATCTATTTTACGGTATAATAAAAAGATGTGTAATAAGCCGATATATACAAAAGACATAAGCTAAGAACCTGACAGGAGGACGAGTCATGATCGTGGATACAAGCGGGAATCTGCTTGCCCGTAATACGAAGCTGCGAAATACATATCAAATTCGAAGCGCCTTGTCCCGCAGTGAGCTGGCCATCGTGTATACGGCAAGGCTGTTGGATAACCGAGAAAAGGTCATTGTGAAGGAATTTTTTCCGAATGCCCTGGCTTTGCGAGGGATGGATCGAAAAACGGTCACTTGCGGTGCTTCTATGCAATCCAAATACGTGGAGTTTATGCATTATTTTTTGCGTGAAGGGCAAATGTTGAAGGAGTTAAGTCATCCGGGAATTGTCGGTTATATAGATCACTTTGAGGAAAATGGAACTGCCTATCTGGTCATGGAATACTGTGCAGGCAAGACATTGGATCGAATGATGAAAGAAGAAGCTGTGCCAACATCTGATCCCACTTTTTTGTACCACACGGTGCTACCTTTAATTGATGCCATGGAGTATATTCACGACAAAGGAATTATTCACCGGGATATTAAGCCGGGCAACATTATGATTGGGGAAAATGGCAACATCAAGCTGATTGATTTTGGTTCGGCTGTGCATTTTGAAGGCAAAGAGCATCCGATCTTCACCACGGCGGGCTATTCTCCGCTGGAATTTTACTCTAATCGTTCGCAGCAGGGACCTGTGTCGGATATCTATAGTTTGGCCGCCACGCTGTATTATTGCCGAAAAGGAACACCTCCGCCAGATGTGCCAGGCCGATTGTTTGCAGATCATTCTGAGCGGATTCAGATTGAAAATGCAGGACTTTCTCTGCTGCCGTATGTCATTCGGCGTGGTCTGGAGGTACAGGCTAACAAGCGTTGTCGCTCACTTCGATGGTTTAAAGCCGCACTACGTGCGGAATATTGGATAAAAAAAGGGAAGCGCCCTACTCTTACGGTTCATTAATCGTAAGAGACGGTGCTTCTCTTTTTTTACGTTGTGACGGACATTATCCTGTCGGAGCTTGGATATGGTCGGTGTACACTGAAGTATTCGGTTTAATCGCTTTGTATCGCAGCTCGATTTCAGTGACACCATCCTCGAATGTAATGTACAGCTTGTCGCTGTACTCCATGACCGCTTTTTTGTTACGGGCTAATCTGATCTTTCCATGCTGTAAGGCGCAGCGTGTATCATGTTTTACGATTAGGCTCCCTTTTTTACCTGCGGAAAATACGATCCGTTCCGCTTCTGGCAACGGTTCGTGAACGTCAAGCGTACGGAACAATTCCTGCAAGCTGACCTTACGGCCCGGAAAGGAGGTGAGCGGCCAAGATTTTACCGGAATCTCCTGTCCACTTGCTGTAGCGAGAAAATATCCTTCAATTCTTCCGGCAAACTGCGGCTTCGGCCGCAAGAACCAATACAGAAGAGCGGCTACTACGACACTGATGGCTACCGTCCATTTAATGGCTGTATACCGGGATTGTACAGAAACGGTTAGTGTAGCGCTGCTGGATGCTCCTTCCGGATCGGTAGCGGTAATCTTCAGCTGTGAGTCACCTGTGTGGAGCTCGGATAGCAGCAGATCATTACCGTTAATCTCAGCATGGATCGTATCCCCAGAGGCTTCTGAATCCAGCTTATAGTTCAGCTTGTCATGATTCGGGTCAACAATAAAATCTGATAAACTTCGACGGGAATCACCGTCTTCCTTTACCAGGTGAATCGTCAGGTCTTTTAAGACCTGTGGTGCTGCATTGGCCGCGTGAACCTTATGTACAGTTCCCTTACGGTACCATTGCGGACTATCCAGAGATAGCTGCCATGTATAATCCCCGGTTTGAGGGAACGCATATTCGGTATGAAAGGCTCCTGACTTATAGGTCATAGGCACCTTTTTGGCTGTGCCCCCCTTGGGAGTAACTACAATATGGGCTTGGAGAGACGTATATACGGCTTCATCTGTAAGCTTTTGATTGTTCGGCAACAGAAGCTGAGCTTGAAACGGTGTCGCTTGACCTTTCAGCAACTGCACAGGCTTGTCGCCATCAGTTGCCGTTGCTTGCTTTCCTCCCATGGTAGCCTCGGCTTCCAGTCGATAGCTACCAAGTAAATTGATTTTCACCAAATCTCCGCGTATGCCCCGTAGCTTCAACTTCACTTTACCTGCCTGTGGATGCTCGATTTTTAAAATCGCATATCGGCTCGACTTGTACCTGCGGACATTTTCTGAATTGGAATATAGCTGTGTTTCCAGAAGGGGATGCTCCGACAAAAGCACCAAATTGGCTTCCTCCATACTAGAGTCCGGTAGAGTTACAGTTAATTCTTGCATCTCGCCAGTAGTCGTAATTGCAGCAATTGGGACGAGCTTGGAACGAATTTGACTGGCGAAAATACGGTTCAGAATTTCCGGCAGATCCTCGGCACTACTCGTAATAAAAGAAGCTCCACCCGTTTGAGAAGCGATCCGTTCGAGTTCTTGTCGGTTCACTGTGCCATCATGGTTCAGACCAATTGTGTACACCGGATATCCCTTGGTCTGTGCAGATTTGATGACAGAGGACACATCGTTATTGGAGTCACCTTTGGATCGGGAACCAGAGGAGGCACCAAAATCAGTCTCTCCATCAGACAACAGAATCATAAAAGGCTGACGCCCTTGGGATGCTCCTGCCGCTAGCAGCTCTGAGCCTTTGCGCAGCCCAAGTCCCAAATCCGTATAACCGGAACGGTTTAGCGTTCTGATTTCCTGTTGGATCTGGGATTTTTGCGCTGCCACGGCAATCGAAGTCAGTGGTTTCGAGGCGACCACATGGTGATTGTAGGCAACGAATCCGACGCGCGTACGGTCTGCATCACTCAAATCCATAAACATATTGATGACTTCGGCCGCAATGCCTTCAGGATCGGTATCCCTCATGGAATAACTGGTATCCAGTACAAAAACGGCATCGTAACCCTCGATCGGGACAGCACCTAAAGATGCTGCATTAGCCTGATTTACAGTGCAAATGACCCCGTTTAGGCTCATTTGTAAAAATAGTACAAAAGTCATGAAAACGATAATCCCTAGTTTCCTTATTCTGAACATAAGCTCCTCCATCGCCGAGGCCTACGTGGGGGGATCAACTCTCCTAATCCTTGGGATATAAGGGATAAAGGATCAAAACAGCTGATAAACCTCACATTAGCCATGAATTTGATTCTTTTACGCTTATCAGAAATATCCAATGGATTTCTATCGGTAATTGAGTTCCATTTGTGAATATTTCCCTGAAGAAACAGGTCTAACATATCATGAAAATTACGTATTCACGCATAAAATGAGTCAAAATGCCCTGTTTCAATCTGAGACTACAGAAATTGACAAAACTGAAGGGTGCTTTGTATGATAGCTCTCGTATCAACGGCAAAAATTGGGATTGAAGTTAGGAATACGAAATCATAAATTTAAAATTTCTGTGTTATCTGACTTTTAATTTTGGAAATACATCTCATTTGCATGCTTTGCCGTTAAAAGCCGAATAACGCTTCGGACCGATTTTCGAGGTTACATGCCTGTACCTTAAATGTGGTATAAGCTCAATCCTTTGACGAATTTAAATGTTAAGTAGGGGGGAGGAGGCAAAAGAACTAAAAATGAGTTTCGTCCGTTTCAAATTGGACATCCCATGTCCGTATATGGAGCAATGGACCTATAACTCATACTTTGTTCATTTGCCGACAGCGATGGAAATCATTTATCAAACCAACCGGACAATGCTTTTTGAAGAGATTAACCCGGAAAAGCTGGACCTGATCACCATTGTAGGTGATGTGAAGGGTATTGACAGCTTGAGCGATGAGAAGATCAAGGAAATTAATCAGCACCTTCTGGTGCGCAGCTTTGACGAATTTTTGGATAAGTTTTCACCGACCGTGTATTCGTTTTTTAACGCGGCCAATCAAAAAGTCGTCTACACCCTTAAAAAGCCAGAGGGAATTGATGAGGATAGCATTTCTGAAATTCGTGTAAATCAAAGTAATGATTTTCTGAAAATGTTGTTTACGCTCATTGATACCAAGCGCAGTCAAGGAATCACCAATGTAGATTTCAAATTTGAAAATCTGCTGGATATGATTTCACCGAAAAAGGTTATGGATGATATTCGTCAAGTCCGCAAAGAGATTCACTATATGTACGGTGAATACGACAAGCTGGATGATGGCGATCCGAAGAAACTCGACATGGGTGACAAGCTGAATGGAATGTTCGAGGAAGCGAGTCAGAACTATAACAACGTTATGGCTATGCTCCCACTGGCAATTGAGGACATCAAAACCCGCCTTCTGCTCGGTGGCGCCCAAGAGGAAAACTCCGGTGAGCTGATCCAGGTGGGTATGCTCTCCATTGGGGAAAGCGGCGAACTGAAAATTATTGAAGCGCCGAAGAGCGACAGTACTGAGCTGATGCTGTTGGATGAGAACAGCACTGGCGATCTCTCCCAAGTATTCGAAGAAGATTATAACTCCATCACAGATACGCCTTCTGACTATGTGAAGGATTTGGTGGTTCGCACATTTGTGCCACTGCCAGCTGTTCAGACCAAGGTGGATACAGCGGTTGAAGTTCAAAACTACAACACGTATCTGGAGTTCTATAAAAATGCCAAGGACGATTTCGTAAAGGCGGTTAAGCCGCTTGTGGAAAAAATCCTCGGTGTCAAAATGTTCTTCGATCAATATGCAACGAAGAGCAAAGGTATGCTGCCGACAATGCTGGTGGCGAACAACAAGCTGGACATGCTGGTGAAAAGCAGCAATATCCCGCGCCTGGAAACGTACCTGAACACTGTGAATGCTAAGAATGAATTCAGCGACACGATCTGGTTCGGTATCGTTCCATCCGTTGAGCTGGAAGCAGCCGGTAAGGTAAAGGTTTCACGTGAACGCTTCAAGGGTAACGAGAAGGTCGTTAAGCAGGGCGGAAATTCTATGGAATCGCTCTCGATGCTGCTGCAAGTCGTGAAGGATTACAAAATTCAAATGTTCTTTAACTTTGAATCCGGTGAAGAAACGACTTTCAACAGTATGGCGACAGCAGGCATCGATAAATATGTCGATAAATGCGCCAGTCTCGTTCGCAGAGAATATAGCGAATTTGCCATTCCTTGTGTACCGAACTTTACGATTATTCCGAAGGACAAATCGGGTGTCATTATCGACAGCAAAATGCTACAGACCGAAGATGGTGTACAGCTCTCTAAGGAGAAAGAGGATATTCTCAAGCTGTGGATCGAGGGCGTTTATGTGGGTGCAGCCTATGTTGCCGCCGGCTTGGTCGCTTCCTATCAGTGTCCTGAATACCTGCGTGAGACGTTCAAAACGGTCAATAAGAACTTCCCTGGCGTACGCTTCGACATTGAAGCGGGAGACAACAGTCTACGCACGGTGACGACGATGGCCAAGGAAATCACCGGATTCACCAACACGATCAAGGATGCCATCAACCGTAAAAACTTCGGCTTTGTATTCTCGTCGGAGAATGCTCAGATCCAGGATAAGGATATCCGCCGGATTACCGTCTACAAGGCGAGAAGCATGGCGATGTCCGAGGACGGCTTTGACTCCATCTACAAGACGCTGGTCAGCACGTACATTGAACGTATTTTGCGCTACCAGACAGGGGACTTCAAACACGAAAATATCGTCCGCTTCTTCAGTAACAATCCGAGCAGTCAGAAGAGCAAGTGGCTGAGCAGCAGAGGATCTGTTAACTCGATCATTCAGGACGGAGACGATATGAGCTTCATTATTGATGAGAAAAGCAATATGTGCCATATCGATCTGGTCTTCAACGGTAATGTGAAGAACCTGGAAGTCATGATCACTAAGGGAACCAGCTCGGTCAAATCATGATCCGAGCACTACGAAAGATGTTAGAGGCGTTTCTATCCAGAACCGCCTTTATACATAAATCGCGGAGAAGCTCTGCATCTCCCGCCATCATATTACCTAATTTCAAGGAGGCAACACACATGGGATTCAGATTGAAAGTAGAAGGACAAGAAACAATCGAGCTGGGCTTGGATAACATCCAAACGGTTATTTATGACACCGATACACCGGACGATTCCAATGCACGTTCCACTGACGTAGGCTCCACGCTGCGCATCAGCGGTAAAATCATCACAGCAGTAGACGGTGACAGCGCAGATGACACGCTGAAACTGGCTTTGTGGTCTCTGGTTCCTGCTGAAAAAGCAGACAGCTACCGTAAAGTAACACTGGAAGTTATCGCAGCTGATCAAGTTGTGCGTAAAATCCACTTCCCGAATGCTTTCGTTGTAGACTACACCGAGCACTTCGGCGACACAGAAGGTGTAGGTGCATTTACACTCTACATCAAACAAAAGAAAGACAAAACCGAGTTGGCTACAATCGACGGCGGATATCCGGTTTAAGCTTAACGTCTTCACGTTAAGTGCAGCTTAAACACACACTCATCCGGCACACAAGTGCAGGGTGGATAAATATTAAGAGGCCTACGGGTCTCTTAATATTTATTTTTTTCGGAGAGGGGAACATCACACAATGACCAACTACTATGAGCTGCTCGGTGTCAGCCGGGATGCTTCGGAGGCAGAGATTAAGCAGGCTTACCGTAAACTGGCCAAAAAGTATCATCCTGATACCAACCAGGGAAGCGAGGAAGCAACGCGCAAGTTCAAGCTGATTCACGAGGCTTACAATACCTTGCGTGACGAAGCATTGCGGCAGGCATACGATGCCGAGCTCATCCGAAAAACTGAGGGAGCTGGCGGGGAACAGCAAGAGAGAGGGAGAGGGGCTGCATCCTCCGGCGGTGCACGTACGGCAGCCAAAGGTTTCAATCCGGCTGATATAGGAACTGATTTTGAGCAATTTTTTGGTTTTCATCCGAAAACGAAGGAGGGCTCACCAGGGAAAAAAACGAAAAAACCCGGTGATCCGACGGATACCTCAGCGATGTTTAACCAATTTTTCGGTATTCGTAAAAAGTGATGATTTCAGGATAGAAATGGGGGAAGCAAGCAGTGAAAACGGCGCAGAACAGATGGGTTTTCATCATAGATGTTGCCATGTTCGGGCTGATGCTGGCGATCGCCTTTTATGTGTTTAATCGTACAGGCTACAGCGGTTTGAAAACCGTGGTCGCGATAGGTATTGGAATCGGCGTGCTTGTATACATATTGCGCAATCTGGTGTCCGTTGTACCCGTGGCCAAGCCAAAGGCGCAACGTCAGCGGATTGCCAAGCTGGTGTTGATTGATGAAGAGGGCGAGTCCATTAAAGAATGGTATATCGAAGGCGAAACGTCGCTCTTAATTGGTAAAACAACGTCGCGTTCGGAGGCGGATATTGATTTGGTAGGTACAGATTATGCCTCCCTGGTAAGTGTGGAGCATGCGGTACTCAACCGGGTGAACAGCGACTGGTTTGTGGAGGATGTGGATTCCGGTAATGGTACAGGCTTGCGGTCTGCCAACGAAAGTGTAACCAAGAAGTTGGAAAGCGGTGAGCCATACCGGATTTACTCAGGTGATTTATTATATATTGCCAATACGAGACTGCTCGTTAAATAGATGAGGATGCTGCAAAATCCTCAGATCGCTGAAAAGACAATCATGACAATGGGGGAAGGAACCGACTATGAGTTTGACAAGATGCCCGAACGGACACATGTTCAGTACACGAAAGCACGGAAATACGTGTCCTTATTGCAACACGGTAGTAAATGTAGCTGCACCCAAGAGCGCAGAGCCAGTGGCGAAAACAAACGTCGCAGGAGATAACGACAAAACAATGCCGTATTTGGGCGAGACGGTGGGCATTCATCCGGTAACCGGATGGCTGGTATGCATCGAAGGAGCACAGGTGGGTCAGGATTATCGCATTATGGCGGAGAAAAACTTTATCGGGCGCGCAGAGGAAATGCATGTCCGCATTATCGGGGACAACACGATTTCCCGTAGAAATCATGCGGTCATTGTGTATGATCCGAAGAAACGTAACTTTTACTTGCTGCCAGGCGATTCATCAGGTTTGGCGTACCACAATAACGAGGCGGTATATTCACCAGCAGAGCTGGCTGCCTATGACGTGATTCAGCTGGGACACAGCAAATTTATCTTTATCCCGCTGTGTGGCGCCCATTTTGAGTGGGATAACGAAAACTAGGACGGAATTGGGCAATGGTGCAGGGAGGTAACGATATGCAGCCTTATTTTGTTGTAAGTGGAGCTGCGGTACTATTCGCTGTTCTGCTCATGATCCGTATACGACTGACGCGAAGTTCCGGCAGCCGTACCGTGAGTGGAATTGAGATCGGAAATGGTCAAACGATCGGGAGCCGGAGCGAGCAGGATGATTATTTTTCCAGTATGACGACACCTGTCGGTACGCTGGCTGTTGTCGCAGACGGTATTAGTGGGCTGGCCAATGGGCGTATGTCCAGTACCTTGGCTGTGACGACTTTTACGAAGGCGTTTGCCAAGCTGGAAGATGCAACGAATTTGAATGGATATTTTGCAGAGGCGGCAACTCAAAGCAATCGCGGCATTTTGCAAAATTTGAATGGACAGGGCGGAGGAACGACGCTGGCTGCGGTCATTGTGTGCGGCTATCAGCTGTATTACGGAGCGGTGGGCGACAGCCTGATTACGATTTACCGCAATGGTCATTTCCAAACAGTCAATTCCAAGCATACAGCAGAAACACTGCTGGAGGAACGAGTGCTTGCTGGACAAATGACCTCGAAGGAAGCCAAAACGAGTCCAGTGCGCAATCAACTGGTCAACTACTTGGGCTATGAGGGCTTTGAAAGCATGGAACTGGGTAGTGCACCAATTCGTCTGTATTCAGGCGATCATGTGCTGCTGTGCAGCGATGGCATTCAGGAGGCGCTGACGGAGATTGAATTGGAAGAGATTATGCGCAAGAGTGGAACACCGCAGGAAACAGCGGATGCCATGATCGACGCGATTAATGATAAAGGCTTTAAAAGTCAGGATAATGCGACAGTACTTATTTTGGCGATAGGATGAAACAAGAAAGACGGGGGTAGCGATGCGCAAGGACAACAGCGATTTTAGTACCGCCTTTGTGTCGGAAGCGGGCTCTTACATAGACAACCGGGACTATTTTGCATTCATGGAGACGGACGACATGGCCTGTTATGTCCTCGCAGACGGTCTGGATTCGGATCAGGAGCTGCGCAGCGCAGAAATGGTTGTCAAAACAGTGCTGGAAAACTTCATGGAGAAGCCTTCCATGTCCAAACGGCGCTTGATGAGAGATCTGCGTGAAGCGCAGGAATGGCTGCAATTTGAAAGCCGTCGCGTTCGGCTCAAAGCCAGTCTGCTGATGGTAGTGACCAACTATAACAAAATGGTGTATGTTTCGTGCGGTAATGTGCGGCTCTATCATTTTCGTAATGGAAGGCTTAATTTTCGCAGTAAGGATCATAGTCTGGCTCAGTCATTGGCAGATGATGGACGCATTCCAGACGAAGCGACCAGCACACATGAGGAACGAGGTAATCTGCTGGAATACTTGGGAAATCCGAATGGAGTTCATGCCCATTACGCCAAAAAAACGCAGCTTGCAGATGGAGATGTAATCCTGCTTGCCACCTCAGGGATGTGGGAGGACGTTGAGCTGGCGGAAATGCTGGGGGCGCTGGAGGAAGCGAAGGACCCGGTCATGCTGACGGACACCTTGGAAGAGGTTCTGCTAAGCAAACAGCACCGGACGGTGAATAATTACACGGCTGCGGCCATTTATGTAAATAAAGTTTTTCAGGAAAAGCCTAAAAACCGCCGCAAGTTGATCAAACGGATTTTGCTTGCGTTGCTTGTTTTTATTGTTGTGGGCGGGGGAGCATGGATTACGCTGGCTCGTATGGCTGCGAATAAGGCAGCTGCACTGGAAACGATGATCGAATCAGCCCAAGCCGCAGACGATTATGCAAGGACAGGAGATTATGCGAAGGCGCTCAAGTCCTACAGCGAAGCGAAAAACGCGGCGGTTAAAATTAACGATAAGATTCATAAGCGACTGTATACAGCCGAGCAGAAACTATCTCAATTGCTGGTGGACGGAGACGGCTACGTGGAAAAGGCGGACTTTACCAAAGCTGAAGCCAGCTACGAGAAAGCACGGAAAAGCGCCGGGCTATATCCACCATTTAATGTGAAGGATATTGAGCATAAAATCGATCAATTGGACAGCTATGCCGAGACAGCGAGCTGGATGAAGGACGGAGATTTAAAATTTCAGGGCGGCGATTACACGAATGCGCTTAAGCTATACAAGAAAGCAAACAAGGCTGCGATGGAATCCGGTTATACGTCCGCGCAAAAAGAACTGGAGAAGAAAATTACCGAGGCCAACGATAAATTGACAGCTATTCAGCAGCAGCTCAAGGAGATTCAAGCTGGAAAACTTCAGGCCAAAGGGGATCGGATGATGAAGGATCTCGATTATGAAGGGGCCATTGATGCCTATAGCGGGGCACAGGAAATTTATCAGGAGATTGATAAGCTCGAAAGTGTTCTGGCATTGGAGCGGAGCATTGCCAAGGCGGAGGAAAAGCAGAGCGCGGAACAGCAGAAAAATGGTCAGCTTCCTGCTGGATTGGGATTGTCTGACGGAGCGTTGAACGACACGGACGCAGGGGACACAGCGGGTGGAGCTTCATCTTCCGCTACTGCAACCCCTGCTGCAGAATCGCAAACGAAGGCTGTGCCAACGTCTTCAGCGGGAACTACACCCGCGAAGAAGGAAGCCTCTTCGGCTGCAAAGAGCATGGGTACAGGCGATGGAACTGCCCCTTCGGCCAAGGTGGATACCAACAAAGAGCAAGGAACTGCTGATTCCGCTTCTAAAGCAGCAGGGGCGTCTGATTCAGAGAACCAAGATCGGGCTGCTGCGAACGGAAGTTAAGTTTTTCATGTTCAATGAAGCTGGAGCCGGAAAGGAGTGAGACGTCGTGAAAGAGCTGGTACAGGACCGTTTGAGTAAGATGGACGATTTAGAGCAGAGACGTTTACTGAAAAATATGATGGCGGGGGTATTTATGAACCTCGTCGAATATCAGGAAGAAATGACCCGCCAGCTAGAACGGCGGGTATTTGAGGAAATTGAGAATACGGAAGAAAAGATTGATGTGTACGTGTCATTGACATCGCGTGAGGACTATGACCCGATTCATGAATTTTTATATCCTGTGTTACCGTCTGATACGGAGGAAAAGCAGATGGACATCAGCCGTGTGGCAGAGGTGGTACGCGAAGGCGGTGCGATGCCGCTGTTTACGCTTTTTCTTGAGATGGAGACCGAACGAATCTCAGCGTTGGTGCGCAGCAAGCGAATTTTCTCAGGAATGTTGGTCACGGAAACTGGCAATTATCCGATTCGTTTTCGTCTGGAGCATAACCGTTCTTATATTTTGGAGATTGAGCAGTTATATCACACCTTTATGCAAAATGGCATGCCGTGGAAAACAATTAATCACCCGTACGCTTATAAGTTTGTGGACTGCGTATTGATTGGTGGAGACGGAGAGCCGGCCGCCCATGAAGAAATTCATGAAATTACAATTTCATTGGAGGAATTCGACGTTTTTAAGAAGGGCGACGTTTTTCCACTTTGGAACATTGAAAGGCTATCTCTAAAGAACAGCGGTTTTCCTATACCCGCTATGGATCGTGTGAATTATGAGCATGTGCTGCCTTTGCGAAAAACAGGTCCTGAGCATGGTTATTTGATTGACGGGACTGAAGGCGATATCCGGTATATCAAGCGTACAGAAGAGGAACTGACGATTGTTACACCACGTGATAAGTCTGGCGAATGGAATGTGTTGAAGGTTACGAAGCCTGTTACAACGAGACTTAGTCGTCAGACTTATCCGTTATTGTCCAATCGGCGACAGGACAGCTTTTTGGGCCGCTATGCAGGAAAACAGGCCGTGATTGTCCGTGCCAAGGCGGAAATCATGCGCATCGTAAACTCGTTTGAAGCAGCGCAAGGGCTGGAACTAGAACGTGTGGAAATCTGGGGAGGTGCAGGGAGAAATGATGTAAGCAACCTGTTAACCAAAACCCAGACGTATCCGTTAAATCCGTTTGTCAGCGATAACGTACGGACAGAGGAAGGCAAGCAGATCATGCGTTTGGGGTTCAGACGTGGTTCAGACGATGTTTTGCCCACCGCGCCTGCTTATATTTTATCCGATTTAATGAGCTTTCTGGTATCGGAAGTGCAGATGTATTTTCCAGAGTACAAGTGTGAAGGAGAATGGGTGTGAATTACGTCTGGGATTTGCTCATGCGAGCGAGAGAACAGGGGCTGGATGTAGATAAATTCCGCTTCGTACCCGCTGTCAGCTACTCTCCGTATATGGAGCTTAGTCTGGCAGAGTTGAATACTTCCCATTTGGAGCAGGTAGTGGAAATAAATCCGTACTACCGCTTTTATTCTATTTTTCGGGATCTATTTCCACCGGATGCTGAAGAGTATCTGGAGCTGAGAGAATCGCTATTTGATATTATGATGCATTTTCTGGCGGAAATGGACTTGTATCAAGGGATGAATCGGCGGGAGTACCATATCCAGTTTGTTCGGCGTGATATTGCAGAGGGCATTTTTGGCCCGAAGGTAAAGGAAGGCTTTGGACAATTAAACCGTGAGGATCAGGACGCGATTGCTGAAGGACTGCTGCGCCTGTATGAGACGGGAGAAGCCGTACATCTGCTAAAAGAAACGATGCGGCGCGTCTTTCATCGCTCAATCATTTACACCAATTGTGAGGAAAAAGACGAATTACTCATCTATATCGGCCAAGAGGAGACGCCATTGTCACGGATTAAAGTGGATTTGATTTTGGATTTGTTTCTTCCGGCACGTTTTACGACGGAATTGTATTGGACAAGTCATTTCGGCATTTTAGAGGAAGATCCTACGATGAAAATAGACGCTATCGCCCTCTATTAAGGCTAAATGGCTAAGAAAGGACATGTGAACGATGAACGGACCCTATACATACAGGTTGCTAGACCCGCTCACCGATCGAAAAAGCATACGCTTCACGGCGAAATACACGCGGGCGGAATTGGAGCAAATGACGACCTTTCAGTTACGCGGGATATGCGATAAGGAACGACTGGTCGAGGGATTTGCCAATCGCCTGGCACGTGAAGAATTGATTCGCGTGATTTTGCGATTTCGGAGTGCGGAGGAGCATCTACTCATCACAAGGCCGAACCCTGTCGGTTTTGAACGCATGGAATCGGCACTACAGCGAAACTGGAACGACCGTCGGCAGGAGAGCAGCGGTATCCGGGTTCCCGCCAAAATCACACTGTATCAGGGTGTACGCACAGGTCGCATGGACAACTACCGGATTGAATCCGATTTGCCTTGGCTGAGCTCATCTAATGTGCTGCTGGTGAATGCGACAGGAGAACTGTGCGGTGTTTTGAATTTGGTGAAGGATGAGGGACGAACAGGCGTATATTATCTTTCTCGTCATCGTGATGCTGAACTGCGAGAGACGTCTAATCATAGTTATAGCCTATTATTTCTGCGAAGACAGGAATCAGAATATTTTTATAACCTCTACTATGGAGATAAGCCGATGCTGCCGCTGAAGCTTCAAGGTCACCGGGTTCCGGTGGTAGAGCTGATCATTCGGGGTACGGAAACAACAGATGCGGTACTTGCGATTGATTTTGGCACCTCGAACACCACAGCAGGTGCTTATTTGGATAGTTCCTACGTTACGGCCCCTGATACAGGTATGAGCAGCACGGTAAGGCTGAACGCCATCAATTATGTGTCATTCCCCGGCCCAGAAGGGGCAGAAGGCGACTGGATCGAAGTATTGCCGACTGTTATTCGCGTCGCAGACTGCTCCAATCCAGAACATATCCTTTATGTATTTGGGGAGGATGCACTACGTGGATCTGACGTGGCAGGCAGCCGTGCGACAGTATTGCGAGGGATCAAGCGGTGGGTCAACGATTATAAGCGAATCGAGGAATTAATGGATTCCGAGGGGAATACAGCAACCGCTTCCCGCAGTGATATTTTAGCTGCTTTTATCCGTTATGTGATTGCCACAGCCGAGCAGCAATTTAAGTGTCGGTTTCGCAACCTGCACTTTTCTGCTCCCGTAAAGCTGCAGCCCCAGTTTATAGAGATGTTTAGTGATATTTTGCCGGATTACCAGATTGAAGCGGAGGATGCGCTGGACGAAGGGCTGGCTGTGCTGTACAACACGCTGGCAGACCAGATGGAACGAGGGACTTTTGCGGACGGTGAGGAGTATCAGGCACTTGTCATTGATTGTGGAGGAGGCACGACAGATTTGTCTTCCTGCCGATTCCGAATTGAGGACGGACGTATTGCTTACAAGCTGGATATTCACACAACGTATGAAAATGGGGATACCAATTTTGGTGGAAACAATCTGACGTATCGGATTATGCAGTTTATGAAAATTGTATTTGCAGGTTATTATGCTGCCGAGACTCGTTTGCCTGACACCGATATTGATGCCCTGATCGGCATTCCTTCGGGAGATTTGTACCGTCATGTGGATGAGTTTGGCGTAGATGCTGTATATGCGGGACTGGAGGAACGCTACCGAGAGGCAGAGGCCATCTTGCCTACCGCGTTCAAACAGTATGAGCATGCTACACGGGATGAATATCAGCGGGTACTGAGTAATTTTCATCTGTTATGGAGCGCGGCAGAAAATATGAAAAAGGAATTTTTTCTACGTACGGGGATCTTGCGCAGTCGCTTCGAATCTGAGCAGGTATTATCTGCTGAAAGCGACCTGAACATTGCAGTGATGGACCGTTGGCTGGTATCAGTCATTGAGAACGGACGGTTTCGTGATGAATATGGTTTGCCTGATGTAGTGTTTAACATTCGGGAAATACAGCAGCTTCTTAAGGCAGACATCTACAATATTGTGCGCAAGTTTTTGGATGAATTTTATCTGGAGGGGCGCTTGCAGAATTATTCGATTATCAAGCTAACCGGGCAGTCCTGCCGGATTGACGTATTTCGCGAAGCACTCAAGGAATTTGTACCAGGGCGCAGTATTGAGTTCCGTCAAAAGGCAGAGGACCTCAGCCGGGTACCTGAGTTGAAAATGGCCTGTCTGCGCGGGGCTATCCGTTACCTGAACGCTAAAAAAATGGGCACGATTGAGCCTGTCATTACCAATCATATTCCGGCCATTCCGTACACGGTCAGCGCATGGACACATACGGGACGCGAGAAGGAGCTGATTGCGAGTTTGGAAAGCAACCGGGTACGCGGTTCTATTTCCCGGCCGTCTCATGCGGCTGAGGTGGAGTTCTTCCTGACGGCCGACGGTGGCAAGCTGCGTCAGCGCCATGTGTATCGTAGTCGGCCAGAAGCTTTTGAACCCATGCCGTATGAGGAAATTGCCGTGCTGTACGGGCGGGATATCCCGCAGGATGATACGGACTCCATTCGTAATGGGGAAACGAAATATTTTGTTTTTGTCGGGGATAGCCGCTGGGGCTTTTATGTAGTCCCGATTACCCGCCGAGATGAATTGCTGCATCTGGGACCCAAACGCTTTTTTGCTTTCGAAAATGATCTCTCCGAGCTGGATTTCTTTGACGGCACGAAATAGTAAATTAAGGATTTCACAAAATGCTGAAATCAGAAAAGTACACAACACATTGGAGGGGATAACGTGCTGTATGCAGGTTTTTGGAAGCGAACTTTGGCTTATATCATCGATAGCCTTATTCTATGGTTTGTATTTTTAATAATTGGATTGATCTGGCTTGTGATTCGGACCTTAGGGGATTGGGTACCGTCTCCGGCAGAAAGCTCTTTGCTCTCAGATGGATCGACTTATATTTTTACAATGAAAACAATAGGACAGACCTTGCTGAATTGGGGAGCTATATGGCTATATTATGCGCTTATGGAATCGTCCAAATGCAAAGCAACGGTGGGAAAGCTGGCTCTCGGCATCGTTGTGGTAGATGAGTTTAACCACAAGCTCAGCTTTGGACGTGCAAGTGCACGCTACTGGAGTAAGCTTCTATCAGTCATCATTTTGTTCGTCGGTTTTATTATGGCAGCCTTTACGGCGAGAAAACAGGCGCTCCACGATCTGATCGCCCGTACCTATGTTGTGGACAAACGCGAGCTGGACTATATCCTTCGTGAGCAGGCTCAACGCGGAGCCGGGATGTAAAGGTAGATAAATAGATTCTAAGATCATAATGAACCGTAGTCTTCAAACAGGGGGAGCAAGATGGATATACGCAGATTTTTAGAAAAGAATATTCGCCTATTTACTGGATTACTTGGAGTAAGTAAAGCTCAACCCATCGATGATGCAGTTCCTGTTCCACCTCCTGCGCCCGGTGTGAATCGGCTATCTGTTCCCCTAAATAAAGAAGAATAGAGAAAGGAGGGGAGCACCATGTTAACGCATATCGTTCCGAAGTTTGAGAAGGGCCGTATTCTAAAAACCGAAATGCTAGAAAATTTGCGAGACTATCCTCGCAGTTTTCTGGATATCCGGTATCAGGATTTTTCGGATGGCATTATCACCGGAATGAACGTAACTGTCGGGGAGAACACGCTGACCATTGGTAGAGGCATCGTGAAGCACAAGGATAGACTATACCTGCTGGAGCAGGAGCAGGAAGTGCCGTATGCGGCCACGGGGCGGCTATCGGTGTTGAAGTTGCTCTTTTTGGAACAAACAGATCGCCCGGATTTCACAGCCCATCATGCAGATATCGTGCTGGAGGATGAGGCAGAGATCGGTCTGGATAAGATGGAGCTGGGCCGATTCAAGCTCAAAGATGGAGCCGTGCTTCGCTCGGATTATCAGGATTTTGCCGACATGGCAACCGAATTCAATACATGGAGTGATATCCATGCTCCTTTTGCGGGTTTGAAGCAGAGTACATTGCGGCCAGAGACGATGCGCTACTTCGCATCCGAGCTGCTTAAAAGTGGTGCCACAGATCCGATGGATTGTATGTTTGCGCTCATATGCCTGAACTCAGAAGCCGTAGACAGAGATTCCATTCAGCATTACATTGCAAACCGAAATGGTGCGGAATACAGAGATTATTCTCATGCTCAGTTGCATAGACAGCTAGTTCTTATTCTAGAAGGCGCCGGACGTGGAAAACGAACAGCAGGCCGTTGGCAGGGCGGCGGAGCCGGACGGATGATTGTGGATTAGAAAATCAGGTAGAGGAGTGTGCATTATGAAATATGAGGATGAAAAGATTTTGGATCAGCTCCGCGAGATGGAGAAGCTGAAGAGGCCTAACAATATTTTAGCAGGACCCATAATCATTGACGGTCAAACCTATGTGTTTGAAGAGCGATCTTTCTTTAAAGATCGGCTGAAAATGCATGTCCCCTCTATCTTTAGTCCAATGCCCAAGCATTTGCAAAAGATTAAATATCCTCATGAGCAACGTCCAGAAATGATTTTGACGAATGATTTGGGCAGTGTGGATGTTACCCTGAATCGGGTGGACCAGACGCTACAAGATGAATGGGTGGAACAGCTCACTTCTGGCATGAAGGCAATGATGAAAAATATGAATCCTGCCCATGTATTTTATGAAGAAAAAATAGAAGAGGTACATGGTAAGCAGATTGGCTATTTTGACTTTAAAAGTCCTGCACTGGACCAGCCCATCTACCACAATATGTTCTACTTTGAGCTGGAAGGAAAGACGGTCATGGGAACATTTTGTTGTCCGTATAAGCAGTATGCTGAATGGCGGGATGTCGCCCTGCAGATGATTCGTACCATTCAAACGGTTGACGAGGCAGAAAAGGAGGGATATGAATGAGTAACCCCATTTACACCACAGCAGATGTTCAGGTGGCCCCTTATCAGTTTCAGCGTGTATTAAGTATCCATCTTATTAAACAGTTAAACGAACATGTGAGCTTCTGCATACGTGGAATTGTTTCGGAGGACAAGCTGGATCAATACGTAGAAAAAGCAGATGAAGATGAGCACATCGAAGTCTTCTTAAAAAGTGAAGGCAAGGAGATCCGGTTTTTTCAGGGAATCGTCACGAATATTGCTGTAAAAGCTGTAAACGGAGTACGCGAGCTTACGATTGAGGCTAGCAGTGAAACCTTAATGATGGACATTCGCCCCAAACGTCGTTCATTCCAAAAAACAGGAGATTCATATAACAATCTATTTTCGCATGTTACAAGTTCATATACTGATGCAGAAGTGATTGATGAGGCTTCTCATGGCGCAGCTATCGGTGAATTATTAGTGCAATACAATGAAACAGACTGGGCTTTTGTCAAAAGAATTGCTTCTCGGCTACATGCTGCTTTAATTCCAATTACGATGCAACAAGGATTGAAATATGTGATTGGTGTCCCCCATTCTAGTGCCCCTCAACCGCTGAACGAACATAACTATTCCATAAAAAAAGACTTGAAGGAGCACAAGCTCATGTCCCGTAACGGACTGCCGGAATATGGTGAGTCTAACAGTTTGAGCTATGAAGTGACCAGCAACAAAGTGCTGGAGCTGGGCAGTTCCGTCATTTTTCATAAAAGAACGCTTTACATAGCTAGGGCGGAGACGACCACAGAAGGAAATCTGATCGTGAATCGTTACATTTTACGGGATGCACATGGGTTAAAATGCCCAACCGTCTATGCCTATGATCTGTCAGGAGCCTCTCTGTTTGGCAAGGTGATTGATATTTCCAAAGAAAAAGTGAAAATCAAGCTGGAAATTGATCAAGGCTCGACTGCAACCGGGGCTATGTGGTTTCCCTATTCTACGGTTTATTCTTCTCCTGATGGCAGCGGCTGGTATGTTATGCCGGAAGCAGGGGATCAAATTCGTCTGTACTTTCCGGATGAACGGGAGCAGCATGCTTTTGCCGCCAGTTCTGTCGATCTTGCCTCCTCTGATCCCGTTAAAAGAAGTGATCCTGCGGTCAAAAGTATCAGCACCAAGTACGGCAAACAAGTCGTTTTCAAGCCTGGTGCAGTAGAAATTATCAACAGTGGGCAAATGCTCATGCGCCTCACGGATGAAGGCGGGATCGAAATTAACAGTAACAAAAAAATAACCCTGTCTGCTCAGGAGGATATCCAAATTACAGGGGGAGCGAAAATTATTATGGAGGGGAAAGAAGGCGTGAGTTTTATTCAATCCGGAGCCAAACTCGACATCATGGACGATGTGAGATTAACCGGGGGTAAGGTGAACATTGAATGAAGCTCATGGATCGGGATGCTGCGTTGCAGGATTTGCTGGAAAAGCACGTATTTACGGAATGGATACATGATTTGGCTCTTATTGAAAACAACTTTCTGACGCGCCAGCAAGCCATTGAAGACGAGCTTATAGCAGCTTTAGAGTCGCTATGCCAGCTCGCTACCCATCAGCACGAGCAAGGTCGTAAGGGGGATATTCGATATATTTATATCTCCTTGCTCAGAACTCGTGTTATGAAAAATAAAGCGGTTTATCGTATAGATGCCTATGATGAAAATTGGTTTCTGGATGAGACTGAATGCGCTGTGGAATGGTCGGCAGACTTTGTTTTCGAGCCTCTGTTCAATCGCATGACTAAGCTGGAACAGCTTAAATCAGATTATGCTCGTAAGATCACGACGATGGATATTGAACAAATTCAACAAATTGAGGCGGTCAAATACCATCTGCTCACTGTTGAGTTCTTGAAAAGCCAGATGCCAGTTTTTATCGCTTCCCCTTCGTTAGAAAGGATGCCAAAAGCAAATGCATGCACGATATTTGCTGGAGAATATCGAGATGATAGCGAAATATTGTGCCGTTTTACGCGTAGTGAGGGAGCCGAGGCACGAGAGGAGGAATCTTCATGGATTATTTCCTCTTAAAGCAGGATGTGCGGTATACCAATGTTCCTAGGCTACAAAAGGTGATGGAAACGATTGATCCGTGGAAGCTGTATGATTTGCAGCCGGAGGATATTGTCAAGCCATTGATGTTTCACGTGAAGGCAGATGCAGAAAGTATTTTTATTGATTATCTAGAAGGTCCCATTCCACTCATTTCAGATGCTTTAAAACGCCTTGTCCAGGCCTATGTGCCGGAGATGCCTATGAAATTAACGATACTTACTCAGATCGAACAGAAGATACAGAAGAATTACTATATTCCTTTTGTGGAGCGGCTTTCAGCAGTACATCCAGAAAGTGAATGGAATTTGGATCAAAGTGTGCTTCGAAAGCTGGTATTACAAGCAGATGCTATTCGGGGCCACAAGATATTTACAATCCAGGAGAGTGCTATCCCAATGATCATCGTCCGTTTGGATGTGGCGGAAAGTATATTGCGGCGTGATTATACCGGGATCGCTTTGGAGCAAGTCCAGGTGAAATAGGGAGGGAAAGGGCACATGTCAGACAATGAGTATTATGTCGTACGGGGGGCCTGTATGCGTTGCACTTGCGGGACCCATCCTCGAAAGATCAATTTGCCGAACAGCCACGGGGCTTTTGTTAATGGTAAACCCATGATGAATGAAGGAGATTATTCTCATGAGAATGTCCCTCATTTTGGAATTTGTAACAGTCCAGAACAGCCGAGTGCCGAGACTATATATCTGATCGCCGAAGATGGCTCCACAATCTCAGGCAAGCCATGCCTGCCGATGCTGACGGATAAGTGGAAAAACACAAAAGAACAGACAAAGGTGGAAGGCCAGCCAGCCTTGACGACCTCTTCATTTCAGACTTGTTTATATCATGGATTTATCGAATTTCATACGAATGGCCAGCAGGAGGAGTAGCTGGAAGGGAGGTTTGAAAACATGATAGGATATGATCAGATTCGAATAGATTCCCCTTACCCCATTCAGGTCTTAAAGGATGTTCAGATCGAGTGGAAGCCGGGGGAGCATGGGCGTATTACACTCACAGGCATTTGTAAGGAGTCGAGTCATGCCACGGCTGCGCTAGATGCGACCTCAGAGGATCAGCTACATGTGTATGCGCAGAATGGACAAGAGGAAATCAGCATATTTAAGGGTGTCGTCCATACGGTGGAAGTTGAGAACCATAATGGAGTATATACACTTACCCTGGAAGGAATCAGTGGCTCATTTGAGCTGGATATTGTTAAAAGAAAGCGGTCTTTTCCTGAGGAAAAACAAACATATAAACAGTTAGTGAATAAGCTTGCTCAAGGCTATGAGCGAAGTGATGTCTTGTTCCAGACCGGAGAGCAGTCGGTAGGCGAAGCCATTTTACAATATGATGAAACCGACTGGGAGCTTATGAAACGGATGGCGAGCCGTTTACATACAGTGGTGGTCAGCGACATATGGGAGTCCGCCGCGCCGAAGCTGTATTTCGGCATGCCAGCTGGCACCCAGCGAACGATTCGGAAGGATATGCCTTATACGGCAAGTAAAGATTTAAAGGGCTATCAGCGGGCAGGCGGAACGTCAGCCGGGCTACATGATACCGACTTTTTCAAATACGAGATCGAAAGCGGAGAACGGTATGCTCTTGGAGACGAGGTGCAATTTCGCCAGAAAAAGATGATTGTAACTGAATTGCGAAGCCGCATGGAAAAGGGGCATTTGCTATTCAGTTATGTGTTGGCCCGCGCGGAGGGCATTCGCAGCGATTTCATCCCCAATCCCAAAACAATCGGAATTTCTCTGGAAGGAGAGGTTCTGGCGGTACGGGGAGAGGAAGTGAAGCTGCGGCTGGCGATTGATAAGGATGACGGGGTATCCGAGCCGCATTGGTACCCGTTCGCTCCCCCTACAGGAAGTGCGATGTACAGTATGCCGAAGGTGGGAACACAGGCAAGCCTGTATTTTCCAGATGCGTCTGGTTCCAGAGCAATGATTTTGGGTGCGGTTCGTACAAATGGAGACGGTTGCGCGAAAACGAGTAATCCCAATGATCGATATTTTGGTACGGAGCATGGAAGTGAGCTGAAAATGGCACCGGGTCGCATCCATATCATGGGTGATCCGGGTGGGACATTGCAGATGAGTCTGGACGATGCTACTGGGATTGAAATAACTAGTCCCAAGAAGTTATCGTTAGAAGCAGAGCAGGAAATCATTCTGAATACGCCGAAGAAAATCATTATTGACGGAACTAGTCAAGTCATGGCGTATCAGTCGGGAGGAAGCACGGGGCTTTCGGTAGAAAACGAATACCACGTGTTGGGAGGAAACGTCTGGGCGGACGGTAGCGACCGAACTGCATACCCGCCGTTTGATGATGAACCGAAGGAAGGCGAGCCACCTCCACCGCCGCCACCCCCTGAACCGTTTAACTGGGGCAAGCTGGGGATGAATATTTTGGGCGGTTTGGCGGTTGTGGCAGCTGTAGCCGTGGTGGCGGCCGTTACGGTAGCGACGCTTGGAGCGGGTACGGTGGTCATTGCGGCGGTAGCCGGAGGAGCACTGCTTGCAGGCGGCTTGGGCGTAGCGAGTTTGGCGGCATCGGATATCGCCCGAGGAGAAGTGAGCGACTTTAGTGACTATGCCCTGACCGGTTTAAAAGAAGCGGGGATCGGGGCAGTGTCTGGAGCGATCTTTGGTCCACTCGGTGTAGGAGGAACGTTGCTAAGAAAAGCAGCGATCGGCGGTGTAACAAATGCCGCGGAAAATTTGGCGAGTCAGGTGCTAAGTGGTGAAAAGATCAACTGGGGTTCAGTAGCAAAAGACGCAGGACTGGGCTTTGTCACCGTGGGCGTACTGGATTCCAAAGTAGGCAAGGCCATCGGCGGATTCGCGGAAAAGGTAAGCAGCAAAGTTACACCGCAATGGATTAGCAAAGGTGTAGATGCAGTCGGGGCAGGCTTTGGTAAAGCTGTAACCAAACTGGAGCAGACCGGCAGTAAACTGGGGCAGAAGTTCAATGAGCAACTAAGTAAAATGGCAGACGGCCTCAGCCCAGGTAAGTTGTCCACAGCCAATGGAGCGCCAGTTCCGCACGTTAATAAGATGGACAGCGGACCACTTCCACAGACGGATGTGCAGAAGAATTACAACAAGGTCATGAAGGAAATGGAAGAGAACGCGGCGAAAAAGGTCGATGGGACGGGTAAAGATACTAAAATAACAAAAGGGTATGATGTAACTCCAAAGTATAGTTCTTATGAAGATAGACTTAAACGAACACCTGTGAATAAAGGTAAGTGGGAAGGAGAACGCGGAGAATCAAAGTTTATTTCAGAGAAGCCTGAAGTTAAACAGTATCTGGATGAAGCAGGCGTTGATGGGGTAAACTATAAAAGTGCAATGCCTGATTTTGTCCCCTTCTCTAAAGGTGAAGTTAAGATTCAAAACATGACTAGTGACAGAAGGAAAAACTTTGCTAAAGCTGATGAATTATTAGCAAAGAAATGGTCGACTCCAGAGAAAAAATGGACTGCAGATGATGTCGCTGATTGGAGAGAGGATAATAAATATACTTGGCATGAACTTAATGATCTTGAGAGCATGCATCTTGTACCAAGTAAAATTAATGGTACATACACTCATTTGGGTGGAGTTGGGGAACATAATATTAAAGAAAAGTTAGGAGAATGATAGTATGGATAGACTTAATCATGAACTCTTTGGAGAAATCTCTTACGATTTGTACTGGAGTGGACAACAGGAAATAAAAATCTTCGGGGAAAAGAGAATGGTAATATTAAGTATAGATGGAAATGAAGATGGTGAATTTCAAGATGCTCAGAAAGAAGCATATATAAATTTTTTGAACGATATGGATAATATAATGACAGAAGCTGAGAAATCTATCTTTGACCATTACCAAGAAGTTTATATGGATTATAGAGATATGGTGGGAGAGGAGGAAGCAGATAAAATTGCTCCAGTTATAAAAGATATAGAAGACTTAGGAAAACTAGTTGAGCCTACTCAATTAATCATTAGAAGAGTACGCAAAAATGGTATTAGAAGAATCGGTTTGCTTTTTAATTGTACTTGGGAAATAGAACATGGACTTGCTGTAAAGATTGAGGATGAGGAAATAACTGAAGTCGGATTTCAAGATATAGTTCTATAAATTGAATCATGGGATTATTTGTAATATTTTGTTTGTATTTATTCAATACTTACTACAAAGAAAATTTATACTAACTGAGTACTTGGTAAATTCTCCAAAGCTTATTCCAACTTGAATTTTGAGTAGGAATGAGCTTTTTGGCATACCCAAAATCAGAATAGGAGAAATTATCCGTTCTAATTTGGAGAGTGAGGAGATCAATTAACCTCATTTTTCGCAACAAACCGGTGGGGTAGTTCACTGTTATTATGTAGGGAATTGATAGATTAACTGGAAAGGTCATATGTTCAAAAGCTGTTCACCTGGCCTTCAAATAAACTTGGACATAAAGAGAGTTTTGAAAATTGTGCGGAAATACAAGTAGTAATTCAACTGCTACATTTTGAGGCTAAAGTTGAAAGTATATTAATCAGCACTATTACAGGACAAGGAAAATACAAAGCTCCTTGTGTTAACTGTCAGCGGACTTTTTTAGATTTTATTAACGATTTACAATAGATATAACGACGGTAGGTGGTAAAAAAACTAAAATAACATTTGGCTATAATGGTGCTAGGAAGGGACAATTCAATCCAAGTGGTAACGGAACTGCATCCTGACTTAATTAGATAGCACAAGGAACAAGGAAGAAAGCGAAAAACGCCCCCAATAATCCGTACAAGGACGATGAAAGTTTCCAACTATGGCCATATTGAAAATTGTGCTGAAATTCAGACGGTCAATCAGCTTTTATGGTCAGCATCAAAAATAGAAAATATACTAGTAAGTACCTTTAAAGGTAAAGAGAAGCACTACCAGCCATGTAAAACTGTAAAAAGACATTTTTTGATTTTATTAATGATTTTCATGAATAGTATTTTTGAATAAATAGGAGAAGGCTTATGGATAACTTATCATATGATGCGAGAGAAATACTAATACAAGCAGGATGGAAACCAAATAATGAGGTTGACTTAACTGCAACAGTAAAGTTTTTAGAAGCAATGGGGTATCAAGTATTCGATTCAGTGATTGATGCACTAAGCGTATTTGGTGGAATCGAATAAAATTTAAGCATCCCGATGGAAGTTTGGAAACCTTTATTTTTAGCCCTGAAGAAGCTGTAGGGGATTATTATAAAAAAGGAGACTTCAAGGAATTCGAGGCGCGAGTAAAAGAGCCGCTTGTTGTAGTTGGAGAAGCATATCGCGGAAATTTAATAATGTTTATTTCGAAATCTGGGAAGGTATACGGAAAAAATGGATATTCATTATTCAAGTTCGGAGATAACATCTTCGAAGCACTAGATACTCTATGTTTATTTAGAAAACAAGAAGAGGTAGTATAATAAAGTTCAGCTATCCGCTGAAAGGAACCTAGGCAAGATGACAGCGGACATGAATTGAACTTTTAATAAGGATAGTACAACAACTATAGTAATGAAGGTAGACAAAGAAAGTTACTTTAATCGCCGTTTAACTATTCGTAGTAGGGATTATTGTGTGAGAAAACCATTTGGTGACGACCAGTCAACCTATACAGATAAAAGGATAAGTTTTAGGCTAGTTCTCTTACCCTCTAAAGCAATCCGAAATTAATTTCGCCTTTGTTTCTAGGGCGTGAGCCTGTTTGGGACAGAGGCGGGGGCGCAACAATAGATTTGTGGGAAAGGTGGTTTGATAAGTTATGAAGTACGGAATACATAGTAATTTAGTTGAAGATGTTATTCAATTCTCAAATTCTATGATGGATTTTCCAAAAACAGAGAGGCCTCAAAATATTGTTGCAATTAATCAATATGAAGAGGCGAAAAGGCTAGCCATTACTGAAGTATTCGGTGAAGATGAATATACTTGGTCCGATATAAGACAACTTGAAATGGGAAAAGTTAAGGGGAAGTTGTATAAATTAGATTCTTCCCAAAAACCTAGTGGTTTGGATGAATTAACTGGATTAATAGCTGATGGTCTTAGAAGTCAAATAACGGACTCTTATAGTGATTTTTTTGAAAGTGTTGTAGTAGATTTGAGAAACTGCGCAATAAATCGTGCAATAAATGGTGAGATTGAAAATTTTTACGAACAAATTTTTAGAATCTATAAGGCTGGTGGTTTTCCATGTGGGTGGGATGGTGATTACCCAGAAGAAGGAAAACTTATTGCTTACTTTGCTTAAAAACAGTAATGTTTTTCTTTACTTTGCACAATGAAATGAACGCTCAGGATCAGTCTGAAACACTACAGTAAAGAAAAAGAACACTCCAACATAAAATTGCTGATAAAAAGGGGATGGTGATTGAGCGCAAATCACCATCTCTTGCAGCTTGAGAAGCACACCAGGACATAAGTAGCTGAGCAGAACTAATTTACATGAACAGATGATCATGGTGACTTAGACCCGTGAATCATCTGTTTTTCGTTTATTTTATCCTTTGTAATACTTTCGGTACACCGCGGGCGTAGTGCCTTCATACTTTTTGAATATTTTAATAAAATACCCCGGCTCATTGAAGCCGAGCTCGCTACTGATCTGAGATACAGGAATATCTGTAGCTTCAAGCAATTGCTTCGCCCATTTAATCTTCAGGCGGGAAAGATAGCTGGAAAAGTTCTCCTCCGTTTCCTTCGCAAACAGCCGACTAAAATAGCTTGGGCTAATGTGGCACAAGTCAGCCATGGCTTTGAGAGAAAAAGTTTCACCCTTGTGCTCAAAAATATATTCAAAGGCGGGTTTTAGTACGGGATTTCCGCACGGAATATCCACATCTCCTGAGGAATTCAGATAGGCATCTGCTAAGAAATTATTCATTTCTTTCTTAAGGTTTTCGATATGTTCCAGCGAGTAGCCAGGAAGGATCTCGGACAACTGCGGAGTAGACTGTGTGGCCGACGCCTTCTCGAACATTTCTGCGAGAAGATTTTTGTTCATCGCTTCTTCAACAATATAATTACACAATAAGGATAACATGCTGGAGATCGTCTGGATTTCCTGATAGGTCATGGATGGCAGATCGGCGTAGTCGTTCTTAAGTTCTTCCCATTTGGAACTGTACAGTTTTTCATTTTTTGAGGTGAGGATTTGCTCGAGCTGTAAGGCGCTCGAAGGATCGGCTAAGCGGACCTGACCTGCCATGACGGCGCCGATGTACTTATCGTCGATAATGATCGGTACCGCGATGTCGACGATGTCATAATGACAGAGATAAATATAAGGTTTGTTGGAACGCACCGCTTCAAGTCCACCACGAGAGTCACATTTTTGGCAGTAAGGAAGGAGATTCTCATCCTGGCGAACCTTTTTGCAGAACGATTGGCATTGGCTGTGGCTAGTTACGGGATTCCCTTTATAATCGACGGTGAGAATGGCTAATTTGGTAACGGATGCTAATGAATCCTGCAACTGCTCCCACTTTTTCAAATCAAAGATTTTCTGGATGCTCAAATGTTCACGTATCAAGATTCTCATCCCTTAATGGTAAATTATCCTGTAAGCAATAACAAAAAAGTACAATTCGTGATCTTCAGTGCAAAAAAATACGATTGTAGATTATAATATATTCCTTGATTCCTCCAATGTAAAGTTTACATGGTTCGGTTATAGTTTTAATCAGAACGAAGCCAACACAATCATAAGGAGGAATTATAGATGAGAAAAGCTTTTATCAGCCCAAGCAAATATGTACAAGGTGAAAACGAATTGTTGAATTTGGGTTACTATGTGAGCACTTTCGGCAAATCCGCTTTACTGATTGCGCATCCTGATGATGTGGCGCGGGTAAAAGATAAGCTTGATTCCACTTTGGGTAAATATAACGTAACCTTTATTGAAAGCGGTTTTATGGGTGAGTGTTCCAGACAGGAAGTGTCTAGACTTCAGGAAATTGCTACTGCGAATGGATGCGATTGTATCGTAGGTCTCGGCGGTGGGAAAGCGATCGACGCGGCGAAATGCGTGGCTCAAGGGGAAGCGCTAATCATCTGTCCGACGATTGCTGCGACGGATGCACCGACAAGTCACTCGGCCGTTCTTTACACCCCAGAAGGCGCTTTCGACGATTACGCCTATTTTAAGCAAAGTCCGAGTGTCGTATTAGTCGACACCACCGTAATTGCTAATGCACCAACCCGATTCCTTGTATCAGGTATGGGTGATGCACTGTCGACTTACTTTGAAGCCCGTGCGACCTCCCGTTCTTACTCTAGGGTCAATGCCGGACTGCCTAACGGAGTGCGCGAAGGACAGTGTGCGCCAGCAGTAGGTACAAATTCGGCGATTGCACTTGCGACGCTATGCTATGAAATGCTGTTGAAAGACGGTGCCAAAGCAAAAGCGGCATGTGATGAAAACCAAGTTACGCAAGCACTCGAAAATATCATTGAAACTAATATTTTACTCTCAGGCCTCGGCTTCGAAAGCGGCGGACTTGCGGCGGCCCATGCAATTCATGATGGACTCACGATTTTGGAAGGCACACATCATTATTATCATGGAGAGAAAGTTGCATTCGGCACGATCGCACAGCTGGTGCTCGAAAACGCACCGACGGAAGAATTACATCAGGTCCTTGATTTCTGTTTAGCCGTCGGTTTACCGGTCTGCTTGGCTGATATCGGCGTCGATCATATCAGCCAGGAAGAACTCATGGAAGTAGCTGCAAAGGCATGCATTCTGGAGGAATCGATTCATTCCATGCCGTTTCCGGTCACAGTGGAGCAGGTTGCAGCGGCAATCGCTGCGGCCGACCGTATCGGGAGCCAGTACAAAGCGGAGGTAAAGTAGCATGAAAAAGGTCATCAACCGTGCGGAAAATTTGGTCCTTGAGATGTGCAGTGGTATTGCGCTTGCTCATCCCGAATTGGAATTTCTGCCAAAATACAAAGTGCTCAAGAAAAAGGAATTGAACGCGGAGAAAGTAACGCTCATCAGCGGCGGTGGTAGCGGGCATGAGCCCGCCCACGCCGGCTTCGTTGGCAAAGGGATGCTCGATGCCGCGGTCTGCGGTGATGTCTTCGCCTCTCCCTCACAGATTCAAGTATATCAGGCCATCCGAGCGACAACCGGGAAAAAAGGTGCGCTGCTGATTATTAAAAATTACAGCGGCGATATTATGAACTTTAGAAACGGCGCCCATTTGGCCACTGAAGACGGTCTGGAAGTGGACTATGTAAAGGTTGAGGACGACATCGCTGTAGAAGACAGCCTATATACAGTCGGACGGCGCGGGGTGGCGGGAACGGTACTCGTCCATAAGATCGCGGGTGCAGCGGCGGAAGAGGGCCGGAGTCTGGCGGAAGTTAAAGCAGTGGCCGAGAAAGCCGCTGCGAATGTACGCAGTATCGGATTCGCATTGACTTCGTGTACCGTGCCGGCGAAGGGCACGCCAACATTAGAGCTCGGGCATGATGAAATCGAGTACGGCGTCGGCATTCACGGCGAGCCTGGGACCAGCCGCGAGAAGCTGACGGATGCGGATACGCTGGCAGGCAGAATGGTAACCGATCTCCTTAGAGACATGCAGATCGAAACTGGCTTCAGCGGAGAAATCGCCCTGTTGATCAATGGTTTCGGCGGTACGCCTCTGCAAGAACTGTACCTTTTCAACCATTCGGTCACTCGCGAACTAGCAGCGAAGGGGATCACGATCGATCGCACTTTTGTCAACAATTATATGACGAGTATCGATATGGCAGGTATCTCGGTTTCCATCATGAAGCTGGACAACGAACTGAAAACGCTCCTCTCCTATGAAAGCAACGCACCTGCGTTCAAGGTGGCTGGACCTGTTGATCATGTCGTATTCACGGATATTTCAACTGTAGCAGACGAAAATCGGCAAGTATCCTTTGAGGTAGAAACGGACCCTGCCTTCGCGGTTATTAAGAACAACAAAGTTACGTTGAACAATCTTATCTACCTAGTCGATAAGATGAGTGAGGTTATCATCAAGAATGAGGTATCTTTCTGCGATCTTGACTCTCATGCAGGCGACGGAGACTTTGGCATGAGCGTTGCTAAGGGATTTCGTCAGCTGAAACGGGAATGGAGAGACATCCTGAATCAAGATTCTTTGACGATGGGAGCCTTTCTTCATTCATGCTCGCTCGTCATCATGGAGTACTGCGGTGGCGCTTCGGGTCCGATCTGGGGCTCAGCATTTCGGGCAGCGGCACGATCTGCGGGCGAACGAACCGAACTCACCGTTTCTGAATTCGCGGATATGATGCAGGATGCGGTGCAAGGCATACAATCGACAGGCGAACGTTCTTTCGGCAGAGGAGCCGCCCTTGGCGATAAAACGCTTATAGATGCATTAGTGCCATGTGCGGATAGCTGGGTGGAGAGCGCGAAATTAGATTTTGACGTGAAGACAGCCTTTATAAGAGGTACTCAAGCCGCTGTATCAGGGGCCAAAAAGACGGAAGACATCGTGGCGCGCATGGGCCGTGCTGGAACGGTAGGAGAGAGAAGCCTTGGTTATCCAGACGCGGGGGCTTATGCGCTTGGAGTGATTTTTACGGAGCTTGCTGCATGTTTGAACTAATTCTATAAATCCAAAATTACTGGCGCGAACACTTCGTTTAGATATCCTTCCTGCCTGTAACACTCGCTAATTCTTAAAAATTCAAGGTTTGTTCATTGCAATTGATGTGCATTAGGTTTATAATTTCAGACGGATTCAAAGGGCTTATCCCGGAATCCATGGGAGTTCATCCCATCTGAGCTAGCTTACTGCATGCTCAAATATGAATTAAGCGAGGGATTTACAATGAAAACCTGCTGCACCATCCAAGTTGACGAAGACAGTTTAGTTATTGATTTGCCAGAAGAAGGAACCACGCTAGAGTCCCTGCTCGGTGATATTGAGAGCTGTGGAGGTAGTGAAGAGCCTTGGCTGCAACTTATTGACAAGGTAATAGGTAACTCATCTGAGACTGTACTGACAGATCAAGCGACGGATGGCGGCGATATGAAGGAAGATCAGACGACCAAAGAACCTCAAGCAACTGCTCAGGGGTAATAGGGAGATCCTACGTTAAGACGAAATTTGTAACATTATTCGATCACATATAAGATCATTTATAAGACTGCTATACCGAGCCAAGGCATCGGGAAGCAGTCTTTTTTTATTAAACAACTAAAATTATCCAAATTTCGCAATTGGTAAATGAGTCTTTTGTCCCTTTAGTACTCTATAGTAGCCAACTAAGCAGAACACATCCCAAAACCGTGACTTCCTGTTCATTTTCTATCATAAAGTCGAAATGTAACATGAAACTAACTATAATAGTAGTATCATCCATATACAGGTAAGTGACATCGATGTTTGGACCTGATCCTCTTGTTGTATGAAGGAGGGGGCGAAAGAGCGGAGAACAACGTACTGATAAGTCTCATCTACTTTATAAAAAGGAAGGAATGTGTAAATGATGAATGGGCAATGGGTCCTGCCAAGGATCGCAAAAAGAGTAGCGGTGATGCTAACAGCAGTATTGCTATTAACGTTAACGAACGGATTCAACTGGAATACGCAAACAGCAGAGGCTGCCGGGACGACCCCTGTGGAACGTTACGGACAACTTTCGGTAAAGAATGGTAAACTGGTGGATAAAAACGGTAAACCTGTACAACTCAAAGGTATTAGCTCTCACGGTGTCCAATGGTTTGGGGATCTGGTAAATCAGGACTCTATGAAATGGCTACGGGACGATTGGGGCATTTCCGTATT
The DNA here is from genome assembly GCF_038003485.1 of Paenibacillus sp. FSL H7-0703. Lineage (NCBI taxonomy): Bacteria > Bacillati > Bacillota > Bacilli > Caryophanales > Paenibacillaceae > Paenibacillus > Paenibacillus sp. FSL H7-0703. The sequence goes on from NZ_JBBOPF010000001.1 coordinate 4,922,758, forward strand.
CCGGGTTGCACTGTACACTGAAGAAAATGGTTATATTGCCAACCCTTCTTTGAAAAATAAAGTGAAGGAAGCGATTGAGGCAGCACAGAAACTGGGCTTGTACGTCATTATTGACTGGCACATTCTTTCAGATGGCGATCCGAACATTCATAAAAATGAAGCCAAAGCTTTCTTTAATGAATTTTCGACTCAGTACGGCCATTTGCCTAACGTAATCTATGAACTTGCCAATGAGCCAAATGGGAATGTGAACTGGAACAATCAAATCCGACCTTATGCGTCTGAGGTATCTCAGGTTATTCGAGCTAAGGACCCGGACAATATTATTATTGTAGGAACAGGCACATGGAGTCAGGATGTACATGATGCAGCAGACCATCCACTTCCAGACAAGAATACAATGTATACCGTACATTTCTATGCGGGTACGCATGGACAGTACTTGCGCGATCGGGTCGATTATGCGCTGAACAAAGGCGTGGGCATATTTGCTACCGAGTGGGGTACAAGCGATGCTTCGGGTAACGGTGGTCCGTTCCTGAATGAATCCAAAATATGGACTGATTTTCTTGCAAGCCGTGGAATCAGCTGGACTAACTGGTCGCTGGCAGATAAAAATGAGACCTCTGCTGCGCTGTTGCCTGGTGCTGACCGTAAAGGCGGATGGCCTGATTCACAATTATCCGCTTCTGGCAAATTCGTAAAACAGGCGATTCTGGAAGGCTCCAGCAACAATGGTGGAGGCGGAAATAACAGTGGGGATAACGGTGGAGATGGCAACACTGGCGGTAATAACGGTGGTGGCAACAACGGCGGCGATAACGGCAACGGAGGAAGTACACCAGGCAGTAACGATCAAGGAATTGTGCTTCAGTATCGCAGCGGTGACACAAATGTCAAGGATAACGCAATCCGTCCTGAATTTAATATCAAAAACACAGGAAAAGCAGCTGTGAAGTTGAGTGATCTAAAAATTCGCTACTATTACACAGATGAAAGCAAACAAGCTCAGCAGTTTTTTGTAGACTGGGCCAGGATTGGCAATGAAAAGGTAAAAGCAACATTTGTAACATTGCCAAATCCAAAGGCCAAGGCTGATAAATATGTGGAGATTTCTTTTACAGATGGAGCGGGAACGATTCAGCCCGGCGGGGAAAGTGGAGAAATTCAACCCCGTATTCATGCTGCAAATTGGAGCAATTTTGATGAGACCAACGATTACTCCTATGGTGCTACCCAAACAGTATTCGCAGACTGGGACCATGGCACTGTATATCAGCAGGGTAAGCTGGTTTGGGGGATAGAGCCTTAGAATTTAATCGTTACTAACTTTATCGGAACGAGTAAAGATATGGGACTTTTGGGTGGAAGATTTCCCAGGTTTGGAGTATAGAATATGCGCCTTTGGTATATGAGGACTGGAACTTTAGAAGGTAACGACTAACACTTTAGTTTCGGTATATATACTACCAAAGTACCAGATGATGTTCGACTTTTGTGGTGCTTGAATTACTTCCATAGTGCAGAGTGGGTGGTTCCAATGAACCCCTCTCATACGACAAACCCCCGCTGTTGCCATTATAGGCAGGCGGGGGTTTTTATGTTTCTGAAGCTCAGCCTCCGTTCAACTGTGTCTATACCAAATCAAAAGCTTTGGCCAGCAGACGGTAGGACTGAACACGTTTATCAAAGTCATGTATGGATGAAACGATCAGCAACTCATCGGTACGATACTGCTCAGCCAGTCTTAGCAGCTGTTCCTTACACTGTTCAGGGGTACCAACAACACGCCATGCTGCGGATTGACGCAGCCGCTCACGATCCAACTCCGTGTACGGATAGGACATTGCTGTTTTCACTGACGGAAGAGAACTCATTTCTTTACCTTGCATGAGCAAAAGGAAATACAAACTAGCACTGGACGCCAGTTGCTCAGCTTCCTCTTCGGTTTCCGCGCAGGCCACCGTAACTGCCGCCATGGAATGGGGCTTATCACCCAGGATCGAAGGCTGGAATTGCTCGTGGTAACGTGCGGTAGCTTCTACACCACCTGGAGTCCCGAAAAATTGGGCAAAGGCATAGGAGGCACCCATCATCGCAGCCAATCTAGCGCTTTCTCCACTGGAGCCGAGCAACCATAATTCAGGAACGGTCGATATCATCGGGGAGGCATGAAGACCGGCAAATCGATGATTGTCAGGCACCGAATCATGGAAGTAATCGATTAAATCGAGAATCTGCTGTGGATATTGTTCGACAGATTGATACTTGCCTTCCTGCAGGGCACGAGTAGCCAGGGGTAAACCACCGGGAGCACGTCCTATTCCCAGGTCGATGCGTCCTGGATGGAGCGCCTCCAGCAAGCGGAAGTTTTCGGCGACTTTATACGCGCTGTAGTGTGGCAGCATAATACCGCCTGAACCCACACGAATGCGTGATGTGTGAGCAGCCAAATGCGCAATCAGCACCTCAGGGCTGGAGTGCGCTAGTGTTTTGGACGCATGATGTTCGGATACCCAATAACGGCTATATCCCAGTTGCTCAGCTTCACGCGCTAAATCTGTTGTATTGGATAATGCATCCTGAGCAGTACCGCCTTCAGGAATATGAGACTGGTCCAGTATACCCAGTTTAAGCATTTATAATCACCTCTTACACAACTGTATCAGACACAACTCATTAGGTCAAAACTCAAAAATGGATAGGTTGGAGTTTGGGGATCTTTTCGTTATAATAAAGGATGTGTAAAGGATGAGAGAACATCCTTGCTTATGGAGAGGGGATTAAATTTGTGTTAAGAACACCTTTGGGGCGTGTCCGACTCATGCTCTGGATTCAAGCTATAGCTTATTTGGCGATACTATTCACCCACCAGCCCCTGCAAGCCGCGGGCATGACCCAGGCGGTTATGGTGATTGGTAACATATACCGAGTGAGCTTTTTGTTGCTCCTCGTTGCTTTAATCTATGGAAAAACAGCATTGCAATGGTCTATACGGCGGCCTCTTTTTATTATGTTTGCCTCCTTCATCCCGTTTGGTCTGATGATTATGGATTTTGTTTGGGTGCGAAAATGGACAGGGGATTCGGCAGCAGAACAGCGGGCTGCATCGTAATCTTAGAAGATTTTTTCGTGTGAAGTGTCGAGGAGTTTGTCTATCGTAAGCGGGACTGGCCCCGATGCAGTAGAAAAGAACATTACGCAGTTTGATGCGTGGTGTTCTTTTTTTGTGCACCGGAGGAATTATGAAAAATGCTGAACTAAAAATTCTGCCGTTTTGCGTCTTTGAAAGCCTTCAACCCAATGTCCGGTAAACGGATAAATTTCAATCGTTTTCGGTGATTCAATACGGTTATAAGCGGCGAAAATCGTCTCTGGCATACACACCGTATCCTTGAACCCTACCGATACCATGATCGGGGTACGAATGCGATGAGCCAGATTCATCACGTCAAAATAACTTAATGTATGTAGTACCTGCTCCAAATGCTCCGGAAATCGGTTGGCGAATTCAGCTGCTTCCGTCAGTGAACTGGTAGAATTCATCATACCAAAATCCATATGACACATATTGGGGATATCCGCTACCGTAATGGCAGCTTTATCGCTGAGCGCAGCCACCATTAATGAAAGTCCGCCGCCCTGACTGGCGCCACTGATTGCGATTTTAGCCGAATCGACATCCGACTGCTCCGCTACCCAATCTACGGCTCTAAGGGCATCGGTTGTAATCGTTTTGTAGTAGCAGGTATCCTTGTCCAATATTCCTTTCGTTACCCAGCCTTTAACCGTACCATGAGGATCACCCAGACGGTCTCCCGTTTCTCCTCCCTGACCACGTACATCTACGGCCAATACAGCAAAGCCAAGCATGAGCCAAGAGGAATAATCTTCAGGATAGCCTTTTCCGCCTGTATAGCCATGAAACAGAACGATACACGGCAGCTTTTGATCTCCGGCAAATCGGGGGCGTACATACCAGGCATGCAGAGGCGTATCATCGACACCCTCAAAAGTAACCCGGTAGGCAAGGATATGAGGATATGGTGTTTCTACGGGAGCTTTGAACGCACGTACAGGTTTGGTGTGGACTTCTTCCAATGTTTTGGCCCAGAATAAATCGATATCCTTCGGTGCGGTAAGATCGGGCCGATATTGCTTCAATTCGGCAATTCTTTTTTCAATAACATTCATAATTAAAATTCTCCTTCATATAGAATGAACTTCTCCTTAAGCTTTACCCGGTAAAGTTGACTCCTCCAGCTCTCTCAGCAGTTCAAATGCTCTTTCATTAGTGCTTCCACACGTATCCTCATCAGCATGGAATCCACTGCATACAACTGGGCGCTCAGGTTTGCCAAACAATCGGCAACGGTAATCGGAAGTGAGCTGAGGGCAAGGAACACCAGCTGGTTTTCCATCTGGCATGCCGGGAATAGGGGAAGAAATCGTAATGGCAATACAGCACGCGGCACATCCTACTCGACACTCCAGTTGGGGTCACTCCTTAAAATCTGTTATTTTTGTAACTTATGCATGAAGTGATATTAATGAAGCCATAATGTGAGGATGGCACAAAAAAAGCAGGAATACAAGGATAAACGCATATTAGACACACTTTTCACACAAGGGGTATAAATAGTCGTAGAGGCACGTAAGATGGTATCAAGTCCCTAAATTAGTGTTCCGTTCTGTGGTAATATTAACCAATTGTCTTTTGTGTGTTCAAAAGGAGTTCGAGTGGTTAATAATAGAACACAACGATAAAAACTTAAACGAGGTGACGCAAAATGAGTTGGTTATGGGCATTGATTGTTGGTGGTATTATTGGTTGGTTGGCAGGAATTATTGCAGGTCGTGATGTCCCGGGTGGCGTGATCGGTAACATCATTGCTGGTTTTATCGGCGCATGGTTGGGTAGCTTGATTCTGGGAAACTGGGGTCCTGAGATCGGATCGTTCTACATCGTTCCTGCATTAATTGGTGCGATTGTGCTGGTCGTGATTGTAAGCTTGATCTTCCGTTCCGTTGGACGGAGTAGAGGCTAACTTTACGAATCATTGAATAGACTAGCCCTATGGGGCGCAAGGCTAAAATGGAAAAGAAGCTGCTTCCGCAAGGTTCGAAAATGAACCTGTGGGAGCAGCTTTTTTTGAGGGGAAATTACGAATTTTTCCTATTGAAACCGCCTGATATGCGGAACACTTAGGACGCCAAGTACGATACACATGCCGATGGTTGCAAACATGCCAATTGTGATCATACCACCAAGCTTGTCCGCCACAGCACCTACTGCCAGATAACCGACAGGGAGCAGGGCAAAGGAAAACATTAGATCCAGACTAGCTACACGTCCAAAGGACTCGGCTGGGACTAATTCCTGAAGGCTTGTCTCCCAGATAATCGCAAATATCATAATGCCAAATCCTTCGAGCATCATGCTCATAATCAGTCCTGGCATCCAGGTGACTACAGACAACAGTAGTAAAGCAAGACCGCTGACAAAAGCTCCTAAGTAAGCGAGTAGACCGCGATGCTTCCAATGCTTGCGTGATCCATACACAAAGGCCCCCAGCATAGCGCCAATGCCGCTACTTGCCATCGCAATGCCGTATACGACTGGACTGTAGCCATGATGAACCTTGAACAGCCACGGAATGAGTACAGCGATAATGCCTGAATAACAAATATTAATGAAGGAAAAGGCAAGAATCGTAATCCATAGCCAAGGATGGCTTTTGAGAATGGTAAAGCCTGCGATAAAATCCTTGAGAAAATGCTGTCCACCCTGATCTTGCTGTTCTGGATCTACCTGACCTTTGCCGATGATGGAGGCCAAATGAGCGCTCAGCATCCAAAAACAGGCGAAAGATATGAGATAAGCGATAGAATCCAGTCCAAAGCCGATGCCCGGTGAGGAAAAAGATACAATGAAGCCTCCTAACGGAGGGCCAAGTAGACGGACGGCTTGTATACTGATCTGACTAAGCGCGTTGGCTGCATTACGTATGTCCGGTGTGAACACCTGTGCACGTAAGGCAGAATAAGCAGGATTAAAGATACCGTCCATCAATCCGTACAACGCTAGGCCAACGAATAGTAGCGGCAATTTCATCCCGCCTGTAAACATCAGCACCGCCGCAATGAACATCAGTCCAAACCGGGCGATATTCGTAAACAGAAGGAGACGGATTCGGTCAATTCTGTCCACGATCATGCCTGCGAAAGGCAGAATAAGTACGTTAGGCAGCATATAAACAGTCATCGCCAGTCCCATGATAGTAGTTGAGCCTGTTAGGGAATAGATAACCAGTGGCAAAATGACTGTGGTGACTGAGCTCCCCAACATTGCGATCCAATGTCCAAGCCACAACAAGGTGAACGCTTTGGATTGTTTTAAAGGTGAAGTGAAGGTAGCCCAGGCCGAGTGACTTCCTTCAGGTGATGTAGAGGATAAGGTTGAATTTTGGGTATCCATGATCACACTCCGGTATATTTCTAAACTGCATATTAAAACCTATTATACGAAATCTCTAACGTAAGGGTACAGAAAAAGTTGCTGTGAGGGGAGTTGTAATGAATAGCCTGCCAATGAAAGAGTCAACCTAGAATAACTTTAGGCTGCAAAGATATATAGCTTACCTTTTGCATAGGGATTATTGGATAAAAGCATTGACGCGTGAAAATGAATGATGTACTATTCAATGACCAGCCGCGTGCTAGGTTATCAAGAAAAAGGGAAAGAGTGTGGATACCATGAAAAAATTTAGTTTTTTGCCGATTGTACTCATCGTGATGGCATTGCTGGTTTCGGCCTGCGGTAACAACGATAAAGGCGCCAGTACCAATAATGCATCTACCGGAGATAACGGATCTAATAATGGAAAAGCAGATACTACTGCTACAGCTACTCTTGAATCTGTAAAAGCAAGCGGCAAGCTGAGAATTGGCACGGAAGGCACCTATGCTCCGTTTACCTACCATGATGCTGCAGGGAAACTGACAGGCTTCGATGTCGATATTGCGACTGAAGTGAGCAAACGCCTGGGTGTACAACCGGAGTTTATCGAGACGCAATGGGACGGCATATTCGCAGGGTTGAACTCCAAGCGGTTTGACACGGTGTTCAATGAAGTATCCATTACAGATGAGCGCAAGCAAAAATATGATTTTTCTGATCCGTACATTGTTTCCAAGGCAGTTCTGATCGTAAGCGAAGACAATACAGACATCCAGAAATTTGCTGATCTAAAAGGGAAAAAGGCTGGGCAATCCCTGACCAGTAACCTGACTCAAATCGCGAAAAGCAACGGAGCAGAAATTGTGGCAACAGAGGGATTCAACCAAGCCATTGACCTCCTGACTTCCAAGCGGGTGGATGCGACCGTCAATGATGGATTATCCTATCTTGATCTGAAAAAGCAAAAGCCTGACGCACCAATTAAAAAGGTGGACGAATCTTCAGATGCTTCACACAGCGCAGCTGTATTCAATAAGGGCAGCGAAGATTTGATCAAGGAAGTAAACAAAGCGCTGGCTGATATGAAGGCTGACGGTACGTACCTGAAAATTTCCGAAAAATATTTTGGAGCCGACGTATCCAAATAATAAATGAAGACCCAACGTTCGCCAAGTCGAACCGAATCTTCTCAAACCTATCTTTTCAAAGGATGTCTGTACAATGGATGATCGCCAAATACAAATCATTATCGATTCATTATTGCCTCTGCTAAAAGCAGGGGTTTCTTTTACGATTCCGCTCACGCTTATCTCCTTTGCTCTTGGACTCGTGCTGGCGCTGATTACAGCGTTGGCCCGGCTGTCCAAATGGAGAATACTCAAGCTGATTTTCGGCTTCTATGTATGGGTGATTCGAGGAACTCCTTTGCTGGTGCAATTGTATATTATTTTCTATGGTTTACCTTCCGTAGGTATTACACTGGACCCGTTTATTGCTTCAGTGATCGGCTTTACCCTCAGCGTAGGGGCTTATAGCTCTGAAATTATGCGTGCGGCTATCATATCCATTCAGGAAGGCCAATGGGAGGCGGGGTACTCCTTGGGGATGACGCGCTGGCAAGTATTGCGTCGTATCGTGCTTCCGCAAGCATCCCGTGTGTCCGTACCTCCGTTGGCTAATTCATTCATCAGCTTGGTGAAGGATACCTCACTGGCTGCGACCATCACCTATGTGGAAATGTTCAGAACGGCTAACCAGATTGTAGCTACCACATACGAACCGCTATTGGTGTATACCGAGGCGGGAGTTATTTACCTGCTGTTTAGCACCATTTTGACTGTGCTGCAAAATTACCTGGAGAAGCGACTAGGCCGTTTTTCCGTCAGATAAAGGAGATTGTACCGGTGATCCAAATTCGGAATATACACAAATCGTTCGGCTCGCTGGAAGTGCTTAAGGGTGTTGACGTGACGTTGGGTAAGGGGAAAGTGCTTGTTATCATCGGTCCTTCCGGTTCTGGTAAAACAACGCTTTTACGCTGCTTGAATTTGCTGGAGGTTCCTGACCAAGGAGAGATCCAAGTAGGGGATATTGCACTGAATTTTGCGAAAGGAACGAAGCTCCGGCAAGAAAACATTTTGGCGCTGCGCAAGCGGACAGGGATGGTATTTCAATCCTACAACCTCTTCCCGCATATGACAGCCGTACAAAATGTGATGGAGGGACAAGTCACGGTTCAGAAAAAGAGCAAGGACGAGGCGCGCAAACGTGCATTGGAATTGCTAAAAAAAGTGGGGTTGGCTGATAAAGCGGAATCCTATCCGCATCAGTTATCGGGAGGACAGCAGCAACGGGTCGGTATTGCCCGGGCAATGGCGGTCGAACCTGAGGTACTATTGTTCGACGAACCGACTTCTGCGCTTGATCCTGAGTTAGTAGGCGAGGTGCTCAAGGTCATAAAGCAACTGGCTGTTGAAGGGATGACCATGGTTATTGTCACCCATGAAATGAAATTTGCAGCCGAGGTGGCGGACCATGTGATTTTGATGGATCAGGGTGTAATCGTTGAGCAGGGTACGCCGCATGAGGTTTTGGAGCAGCCGACCAGCTCGCGGGCTATTCAGTTTTTGAATCGTCTAAGCGGGGAAGCAGAATAAAGGGAATCTGAGTGTTTGTTAAATATAAGCGATTAGACTGAATAAAAAGGCAGCTACAGGCGGGCGTTGAAAAATAAGCCCCACACCCGTAGCTGCCTTTTACTCATCAGTTGTCCTCTTTTATTTCATTTTTAATGTAAGTAAAAAAGTACCCAATAGAATACAACAGCCTGCTATGAATGGTGCGAACATATTTGTATCAAATAAAAATCCCGCTAGAGTGGGGCCGACAATATTCCCGACACTCATATAGGCATTATTCATACCAGCTACATATCCTTGCTCATTCCCTGCCATCTTCGATAATTGTGTATTAAGAGCTGGACGAAGCATAGCGGTAGCAAAGAAAATAAGGGAAGTGAGAAGGAAGATACTCCAAAAATCTATGGTGAAGAGAAACAAAATATAAGCAGCTGAGGTGAAAAGAAGCGAACCTTTGATCACCCTTTGTTCACCAAACTTATTAATTATTTTAGCAACAACTAGTGCTTGCATACCGACTCCGATCACAGCACCTGCGGTTAGAATAATTGAAATATCTTGCGGCGAGAATTGGAAGCGGTTCGTTACATATAAACCAAGAACAGATTCAAAATTAGCAAGCCCAAAGGTCATCACCAGGACAAGTACAAAGAGCATCGCATACTTTGACTTTAACGATCTCACATATTGCTTGTACATAGATTCCTTCCGAGTAATTCTTGCCCGAGCTGCCTTCATTTGTTCTTTCGACAAACTTTCAGGTAAACAAATCATTGAAAAAATAACTGCAATAATAGCCGCACCCGTTGCTATATACAGTGGCACTCTCGTTCCATATCCTGCAAGAAGACCACCAAGTCCAGGACCGATGACAAATCCGAATGACATGGCTGCGGCTAGCAGGCTATTTCCTTTGGCTCGTTCTTCGGTTGTTGTAATATCCGCCACATATGCCATCATGGGCGGAATAATCAGGGCTGCTGCCATTCCTTCCAGAAGTCTTGAGGTATACAGCATCCATAACTCATCTCCGATAGCAAAGATAAATTTAGCTACAGCAAAAATAATGCCACCTACGACGATGAATGCTTTTCTCCCATATCGATCAGACAGTTGCCCAGTCATTGGAGAGAGCAGGAATTGTGTCACTCCATAGGCTGCTACCAATAAACCGATCGCCCGCCCACTGGCACCAAATTCAATGATCAGTTCTGGCAGGATGGGGGTAATTAAACCAACGCCCACCATAACGATGAAGATATTAATCATTAGGATTCCAAGTATTCTTTTCATGCAAAAAACCTCCTGATCCATTGGTTTCTGGATAGGAGGTAGACGTACGAACAAGAAGATACACTGCTCCCGTCAAAGAAGCAATGCGCTTATTGTTAATACCCAAAGCCTACACTAATCCTATCCAGAAAATTCGTAAAATTACGATTTTTTCTTTGGTGGAATAGGATTAGTAGATCATTGGCTTAAGGTCACCCTTTCGATACTTTATTGTTTATCAACATAACATAAATTTCTTTATAAGGCAATGAAAGGATAAATCAGAAGAACCCAACACGTCCTTCGGCCACATTTTTTAACCAGTCCTGCTTACGGCTCTTATCGAGCTCGCCTCGCATACCTTTAATAATCAGCTCAATATCGGCTTTTCCCTGCTCATGCCACTCCAGAGCAGTGCTGACATACAGTTCTCCGAGCTGTGCCAGCGAAAACCCGTCAGTCATGGCTGCCGCCTTCTGTGTACCTGTTTCCCCTGCAAAAACAAGGAAGTTGCGCAGCTTGAGATATGCCAGTCGCAGCGCTTCGTCAGGCAAACTGATTTCATAGGCCCGATCGAAACGCCCTGCCCGGTTCATCAGACCCGGGTCGATTTTTTCGGGATAATTGGTCGTTCCGATTAGGAAGATGCCCTCCTTGGATGTAGCACCGTCGAGGGTATTCAGGAAAAAGGAACGCACCTCCTGAGGCATGGAATCAATGTCCTCAATGACTAGCACCATTGGAGCCAGGCGAGTAGCCGCCTCGAACACCTCTTTGACCGATTCACTGGTTGTATACTCCGTAATTTGCCAGTAGGCTGCCGGGCCCGGTACACTGCTGGCAATAGATTTTACAAGTGTTGTTTTACCGTTGCCCGGATGGCCATATAGCAAAATACCACGCTTATAAGGAATGTTATAAGTCTGATAGAAGGTACGATCCGCTTCAAAAAACTGATCAAGTGATCGGAAAATATCCCGTTTGATTTCCGCTTTCAAAATCACGTCATCCCGCGTAATTGCGCGGGTTATCGGCTCTGCCTGCCGAGAAAGTCCACGGCTTGTGTCGGTAAAAACGGTGACACGCTTCATATTCTGCTTACGTTCACGACCGCGTACTCCCGCGAGGAAGCCTTGCAGCTCCTGGTCGCCTATCGCAAATACGTAATCTTCATTGTACACGCCATTCTCACGGAAAAAGGGAACTCGCGCCAGCGCGATGCCCCACTTGGGGTAGGCGAATACATTATTACGCATCGACAGATGCACGCCGTATTCAGGAGTCGGTCCGTCATCGTCATACTGGATGGTGCGTTCCTCCAAACGATCGAAGACTCGTGCCACATGCTCCAGATCGGGACTGCCTGAACGAATGTCCTCCTCCAGCAGATCCCAATACTCAATATTGGGATCATCGCTGGCATACAGCACGTATTTTACGCCGTAGCGGTTATAGAGTGCTTCACTGATACCGTCGATCAGACGGGCATAAGCGGCATAACCGGTAATGCGTCCATCTGTACGTTCATCAAATTCGTAAATAGCTGGGATGTCTATACTCAAATTATTTGGCTCCTTTCAGGGCGGCTAGCGGCTTGCATTTGGCTACAACTGCTGCGAGTCCTGCCCCGGTGACACTTTCGATAATATCATCTACATTTTTGTAGGCTTGCGGAGATTCGTCGATAATGCTTTCCAGTGATGCCTGATTGACCACAATTTCATCGTCTGTCCCTACACCCAGGGCCCCTGCAAAATCCTCCACACTGACGAGTCGTTTGGTCGCAGAACGCGAACGAATCCGGCCTGCTCCATGGCAAATGGAGTAGAAGTTATCCTGACCGCCCGGTAAACCTACCATAATATAAGAGGCTGTCCCCATAGAGCCGGGGATCAGGGCTGGATGCCCTGTCGCCTGATAAGGCCGCGGATTGTCGGGGTGTCCTGCTGGAAGAGCACGCGTAGCACCTTTACGATGCACAAACACGCTGCCGTGATCCGGATGGGATTCCTCCCAAGCATAATTGTGCATTAGATCGTACAAAGTACGCAACTCGCACTTTGTACCAAAGACATCGCGGAAGGCTTCACGCACGGAGTATGCGATGAGATGTCGGTTCACCACAGCATAATTCAGCGCCGAATACATCATATCGACATAATGTGCAGCCTCGGGATGGTCCAGCGGTGCGAATACTAGTCTTGGGTCGGAGGTACCGAGCCCGAGACGGCTCATTGCCTTGGCAATGGCAGATGAGCTGGCCTGGCTGACTGCTCCACCCCAAGCCCGTGATCCCGAATGAATCATCACAGCCACCTGACCGTCGAACATCCCCCAAGCTTCAGCTGTTTCGCGGTTTTCCTCCGCGATTTCAATCGCCTGAATTTCAACGAAGTGATTGCCTCCACCCAGCGTGCCGAGCTGTCGGTGAGCCCGATGCCATGTACGATCTTCGACAAGATTCAGCACCTCCTCGTCAAAGGAGAACTTACTGTGCTCTACATGGGTGAGTGAGGTGGATTTCTTAGGAGTGTAGCTGTCCGGAATATATTTGTTGGGTAAGCCGTGCAGACCCTTGCGTACAATATGCTCCAGTCGGATATCCGAATAATGCCCGCGCTGGTGGGCTTCCATGGGCAAGTATTTGTCAATGGTTTTGACCAGCTTACGGCGCAGCTTGGTTTCCTTCAAAGCATCCTTGTGCAGATTGGTCAGGTGTACGCGCATGCCGCAGCCAATATCACTGCCAACGATGGAGGGAGATACATAGCCGTCCTCCATTCCCCATACAGCAGTCGTACCGATGCAGGTTCCGACGCCTACATGTACATCTGGTGTGTATCCCATATAGCGGATACCCGGAATTTGTAAATTGTTATTAGCCATCTCGAACACCTTGTAATCTAGTGAGGAGAAAAGTTGCTGAGAAGCATATACGGTCAGATCACCTGCCGGAAGCTTCATCAGATGGCTGTATGGTCCTTCATGCAAGGACGAGTCGGTTGTATGTTGTATATTCATATAAATGGGTAGTTCCCTTCTTCAAGTAAATTCATAAATACTTGCATAAAAGATTAAAAAAACAAAAAAAACCGCAGACTTGTCGTCTACGGCTTCCTGCACCGAAAGTGTCATTACATTTTATGATCAACACATCATAAATACGTAAAATAACCTGTTCTTCCAATAGCATAAAAAAATAAAAAAGCCTGGCTAATCACGCCGTCAGACAGCGTGATATCACCCATCATGTCGCCCGAACGGGGCCGATGAGACGAAAACTCAAATATGTGGTTGTATCATGCTGTCTGTCTGTCGTTATCATGTAAAGCTCAGTCATGTCTGTCGGCCCCCTTTTCTTAAAGTTAATTGCTATGTTAATGGAAACCTGTGGAAGCTGTCAACCCTGAAAGATAGAAGTGTGGGAGAATGTGCCTTTACTCATGGTGAAGTGTGAGTAACATCATAGTTCAATTGGCCCAAAGCTGTTATTGTACTGAATATTCAAATATTCAGATATTGTTGATCGTTTATAGGACAATTCTGTGAGGGGGACGGAGCAGGCGTGGAAGGAGATCTCCAGAAGTTTAAGGCCGACTTTTTCAAAGCATTGGCTCACCCTCTGCGCATCCGCATTTTGGAGGTGCTGAGTGAAGGAGAACGGAATGTGAACGAGCTGCAGACTGCGCTAGGTTCCGAAGGTTCTGCCGTATCGCAGCAATTGGCCGTTTTACGGGCCAAAAATTTGGTGAACAGCTTCAAGGAAGGTACATCGGTTGTGTATTCACTACGTGATCCGCTTTTGACGGAGCTGCTTGCGGTGGCGCGGCGGATTTTTGACAATCATTTGGTCGAAGCGATCTCGTTGCTGGAAGGTATACGTAACGAGAAGTAATGCTATTACAGAAAAGAAGGGTTACAGGAATGAAGTGGATAGGAAGGTTCGAAGGCTATAACGCAGGGGCTTTGCGAAAGGATCTCATTTCCGGAAGTATTGTAGCGATTGTGGCGATTCCGCTCGGTATGGCGTTTGCTATTGCATCGGGAGTAAAGCCGGAATATGGGCTGTATACGACCATTGTTGCGGGAATTTTGGTTTCGCTGTTGGGAGGGTCCAAATTCCAGATCGGAGGACCTACAGGTGCATTTATTCCGATTTTGCTGGCTATTGTCATGCAATACGGTTATGAGAACTTACTCATAGCCGGTTTTATGGCGGGCATTATGCTCATTTTAATGGGTGTGCTAAGGCTGGGGGCACTGATTAAGTTTATTCCCAAGCCAGTAACAATTGGCTTTACGGCCGGAATTGCCGTGACGATATTCAGTGGTCAGATTGCTAACTTTCTCGGCTTGCGCGGGGTAGAGCGGCATGAAACTTTTCTGCCTTCCATGGCAGAGCTCATCCATCGACTTCCTTCACTGAATGTATATAGTATCCTGACGGCTTGTATCTGTCTTGCCGCGCTTATTTTGGTGCCTAAAAAATGGCCCAAGATACCCGGCTCACTGGTTGGTCTACTCTTGTCAACACTGGTGGCAGCTTTACTTTTTCCAGGGCAGGTGGCTACGATTGGCTCTGCGTATGGCGCAATTCCAGCATCTTTGCCTGAGCTACATATTCCTGCGATGACGTGGGATTTGATCGTGAAACTCTTGCCGCCAGCACTTGTTATTGCAATGCTGGGAGCTATTGAATCTTTGCTTTCAGCGGTGGTAGCTGACGGTATGACGGGAGCCCGGCATAACAGCAATCGTGAACTGGTTGGACAAGGGATAGCTAATTTGCTGACACCGCTGTTCGGTGGCATTCCTGCGACAGGTGCAATTGCCCGCACCGCCACAAATATCCGTAACGGTGCTGTTTCTCCTATGTCAGGCATCGTACATGGGTTCGTGGTGCTCCTCATCCTGGTGCTTTTCGCACCTTATGCGTCTAACATTCCGTTGGCCAGTATGGCTCCGGTGCTGATGGTAGTAGCTTGGAATATGAGTGAGCGCAAGCATTTTGCGCACATTCTCAAAACGCGGACAGCGGATTCTATTGTGCTGGTTGTCACCTTTTTGCTGACAGTTTTTACGACGCTGACAACGGCTGTGGAGGTAGGTTTAATTCTGGCAGTTGTATTGTTTGTTAAACGTATGAGCAGTACACTTTCAGTAGATAAGGTACTTCCTGATCCTTCTGTAAAACATGAAAAAGTAGGCGCCCATATGGTCACAGATCAGCATGATTGTCCACAGGTGGCTATTTACAATGTGGAAGGCCCTTTATTTTTCGGTGCAGCCTCGGTATTGGAAAACTCTGGTGTGGGAGGTCGGACTGACCACCTACAAGGGATTTTGTTGTTGCGTATGGGGAAGGTCCCTTTTATGGATATGACGGGAGAAGGTAACTTTACCGCATTAATTCAGAAATACCGGAAGTCTGGCGGGACGGTGCTTGTTTCCGGACTCCAGCCTCAACCGCTGGCATTACTACAGAAAACCGGATGCTACGACATGATTGGACAAAAGCATTTTTTCGAACATACAGGAGAGGCCCTGACGGCTGCCCTTGCGCTGGTGAATCAGGATCATTGCTGTGGATGCAGGCAAATGGCTTTCCGAGAATGTACGAGTCTGTGCCGCAGATCGCAGCAAACCAAATCTTCCTTTCCAGATGGAGCCGTTTCGGTTCCCATACCTGTAAATAGCGGCAGATAACACTCTTTTAAATTTGTTGCTGAATGCCGAAAAATCTCTTCTAATCCCCGAAACCAAGTGCACAATGAAGACTTGCATTTGCTTCGAAAATGGAAGAGATTTTTCTCTTCTTAAAGAAAAAAAGGAATAAAACTCAAAAAAAATGCTTGAATATCTGATTTTATGACACTATACTAGATTCAAAAGATACCATATGTTTCATTCTTTTGTTTTAAATTGTATTTTAATACTTGCTTATCAACCTCCTCGATCACTTCTAGTTTCTTACCCTACCTTTTTCTTCATTTTTTTCACTTACTATTTTCAAACTTGTTCACCTGTTTCTACCCGATGCTTGTTCTTTGCGGTCTGCACCAAGGATTGTTCACCTCAGAATGATGACCTATGGATTTCACCCCAGCGGAATCTATATTTTTTAAAGGAGGTGAGTACCAGAGGCTATTTTGTGAGCTTTTGACGTAGCTGCCTGGAAGGTTGTCCTTGAGAATTAAAAAAACCAAGTAAAGGGAGGTGAAAAGTATTGATTAAGTCGAAAAATATCAAAAAGACGCTGTCGGTCAGTTTTACCGCTCTTCTTGCTTTTTCTCTGATTTCTCCGGTATATGGTGATTCCAGCACAACCACCTCAGCAGGAGCATCGACGATTTCCGCCAAGGTTTCTGCCAAGCTGAACCAACAATTCAGTGCCAGTGAGTATGTCACCTATCTGGTTAAATTAAAAGATCAGGTGGATACGGAGTCAGTTGCCAAGCATGCTTTCCAAAAGGCCTCTGCAGAGCAAATTTCACCCGCTGCTACTAAGCTTTCTGTACGTACAACGGTTGTGAACTCTCTCATGGATACAGCAGAAAAAACGCAACAATCCGTGGAGGAATACTTAAAGAAGGAAGTCAATAACGGAAACGTCAAAAAGTACAAGAGTTACTTTATCGTGAACGCATTTGCGGTAACCAGCACCAAAGAGGTCATGGATAATCTCGCCACACTTCCTGAGATCGACAAAATTTTACCGGATGAAAAGCGGGAACTGCAAAAGGTAGAAATAGATAAGGATGCCCAGCCCGTAGTTGAGGAATCTACAGCTGACCAAGCAGTTGCAGATCAAGCCGCTGTAGATACGGCTGTGACGGAAGAGAATGCGCAAAAATCAGTGGAAGAATCCGTGTATAAGGATGCGGTAACGCCAAGCCGTGTCGAGTGGAATATCTCTAAAATCAAAGCACCACAGGTTTGGGCCAAAGGCATTGACGGCAAAGGCATTGTTGTCGCCAATCTGGATACAGGCGTTGAATATACTCACCCGGCGTTGAAAAGAAAATGGCGTGGTCTGAATGCTTCCGGTCAGGTCGTTAATCCAGAACTGAGCTGGTATGATGCGGTTGATGGAGCATCGCTGCCGACTGATTCAAATGGACATGGTACACATACAATGGGTACGAGCGTTGGCTCGGACAGCAACGGTACGAATGAAATCGGTGTTGCCCCTGGCGCCAAATGGATTGCGGTTCGAGTATTCAATCCAGATACGACCGACTCCATCTTACTGGACGGTGGACAGTGGATTCTTGCTCCTGTAGATAAAAACGGTAAAAAGCACCCTGAGCTTGCACCGGATGTGGTGAATAACTCTTGGGGCGGTGGACCTGGCCTGGATGAATGGTATCGACCAGTCACCAAGGCGTGGAGAGCGGCTCAGATTTTCCCTGAGTTCTCCGCAGGCAACACAACATTGTCCAATCCGGGCGGACCTGGGTCTGTAGCCAATCCGGCAAATCTGCCGGAAGCCTATGCGACAGGAGCCACCGACGTTAACAACAAGCTGGCCAGCTTCTCGCTGCGCGGTCCTTCTCCTTATGGCGAAGTGAAGCCTGAAATCTCGGCTCCTGGTGTCAACATCCGTTCTTCTGTACCGGGCGGAGTGTATGAGGGGGGATGGAACGGTACCTCCATGGCAGGCCCGCATACTGCTGGATTAGCAGCATTACTGCTTCAGGCCAAACCATCTTTGACTGTGGATCAACTGGAGGATGTTATTTCAAAAACAGCGACACCGCTGACAGACAGCCAGTATCGGACTTCACCGAACAATGGTTACGGATATGGTCTGATCGACGCGCTTGCTGCGGTGAACTCCGTACTTAAGTGAGGATTTTGCAAAAATCCCATAAGCGACTTCCAATGAACAAGATATAGAGCGAAAGATAGGATTAAGAAAGACCCCCAAAATCCCTTTGAGCGGCTCGTACAGAGATTGCATACACCTGTTAACCGTGTAATGCACTATTACGTAGCCGCAAAAAAGGGGTTTTCGTACATAAAAGAATATAAAAGTCATAGAATTTCAAGAAAAATGCAAAAAAATGACTTGTATATCTGTTTTGATAACTTTATACTATTCCATAATATATGATTATATATCAATTTTTAATATAAACTGTAATGATATAACATGTTTTTCTTCGAAGTTCTCCTGCTTTTTCTCCTTGGTTTCTACTGAATTTCATCGCTTCCTATTGGAATTGTAAACTTACCTATGAAGTACCACCACCTATGAACAGCCAAATATTTTTATGCCTCTATATTCTATGAAGGAGGTGGTCGCCAACCATATCGTGTTGCGCAACCCGTGTGTTTGATGTGTAAGGTATGAGGTCTTACTCTGTACAGGTTATTCCAGAAACATTAAACCTAGTAAAAGGAGTGGAGAAGTAATTGATTAAACCTAAACGATTCAAGAAACCACTATCTATCGGACTATCTTTGCTAATGGCCTTTTCCTTTGTTCAACCTGCTTTGGCGAATAACACACCGGATGGCTCCAAGTTGGAGCTGAAATCCGCCTCGCACAAGGTCACGACCGCGAAGGTATCCCCGAAACTGACCAAACAGTTTGAGGAAAATAACTATGTTACCTATCTGGTCAAATTAAAAGAACAGGTAGACACCAACAAGGTTTCTAAAAATGCACTCCAAAAGGCCTCACTTGAGAAAATAACACCTTCCGCTGCAAAAATGGCTGCGCGCAGCCATGTGATCAGTTCTCTGCGTGAAACGGCTTCAAGAACCCAATATGGGCTTGAAAATTATTTGGATAAGCAATCAGAGAGCGGCGGAGTGAAGGAATATAAAAGCTTTTTTATTGTGAATGCATTGGCTGTAACAAGCACCAAGGAGGTGCTGGATCATATTTCGCAGTTGCCTGAGGTCGATAAAGTCTTGCCGAATGAAACGCGTTATCTGCAAAAGGTGACGGTTGACAAGCAAGCAGAGGGAGCAAATGCCAAAACGGCTGAAACAGCTGAAACAGCCACAGCAGCAACGGCAAAGTCTGCAACGGTAGAGAAGGCTGTAGAGCTGGAGAAGGACGATGGCAAAACATCGGCTAAGCCTGGCAATGCAGGTAAGAACGCTGTAGACCCATCTACGGTGGAATGGAACATATCCCATATTAACGCACCACAAGTGTGGGAAAAGGGAATTGACGGAACCGGAATCGTGGTTGCCAATCTGGATACAGGTGTAGATTATACACATCCGGCCCTTCATCGTAAATGGCGGGGTTTGGACGCGGCAGGCAATGTCGTGAATCCCGAGCTGAGCTGGTACGATCCGCATAGTCATGCGACGCTTCCGGTCGATCAGGAAGACGATTCCCATGGTACACATACGATGGGCACGATGGTCGGCTCTGAGGAAAACGGAACGAACCGAGTTGGCGTTGCTCCTGGTGCGAAGTGGATTGCGGTTCGGATTTTTAATCCGGAAACGACGGATGCAATTATACTGGATGGCGGTCAATGGCTGCTTGCGCCAAAAGATGCCCAAGGGAATCTTCATCCCGAGCTTGCTCCAGACGTAGTGAACAACTCGTGGGGAGGTGGACCGGGTCTTGATGAATGGTTCCGGCCTGTGGTTCAGGCATGGCGGGATGCTCAAATCTTCCCCGAATTCTCCGCAGGTAATACCTCTCTTTCCAATCCGGGCGGACCTGCCTCGGTAGCCAATCCGGCAAACTATCCGGAATCCTTCGCTACTGGAGCCACGGATAGCAATGATAATCTGGCCAGCTTCTCATTGTTAGGACCATCACCCTATGGTGAGGTGAAGCCAGAAGTTTCCGCACCGGGTGTTAATATCCGGTCATCTGTCGCTGGTGGCGCCTATAAAGGCGGGTATAACGGTACTTCCATGGCGGGACCTCATGTTGCGGGCCTTGCAGCTCTGTTGCTGCAAGCGAATCATTCGCTTACCGTAGATCAGCTTGAGGAAATTTTGATGAACACAGCTACACCGCGCACGGACAGCACATATCCTACTTCGCCAAATAATGGCTACGGACATGGTGTTATTAATGCGCTGGATGCAGTCGGTTCGGTCATGCAAGGTCTGGGCTCCGTGTCTGGTAAAGTTGTAACGGGGGGCGACGATCTGGAAGCACCTGTTCTCGAGCATACACCGCCCGCAGCGGCATTCGAGGGTATTGATATACCTCTGACTGCTCATGTAACGGATGATGTCGGCGTGACAGCCGTTGAGGCATTTGCCAAAACAGCAGGTACGTCAAACTATGTATATATTCCGTTAGAACGGACCTCCGGCGACAGCAAAGATGGTACATATCAAGCGTCTATCCCGACTTTTTTGGTGGACAGCGCTGGTCTGGAATACTATATTCGTGTAAATGATTATGGTAATAATGGATTTGAAACTGAAGTATACAAGGTTAAAATCTCAAAAGGCGTAAAACCAGGCTACACACAAGACTTCGAAAAAGACATTGCCGGTATTAATATCGGTGGACAGGGCAGTGTTTGGAAATGGGGAACTCCGACAAGCGGCCCTAAAAACGCACATTCGGGTACAAAGGTCATCGCAACTAATCTCGAAGGCCAATATCAGGCCAACTCCAACAGTTATTTTATGGCCCCTCCGATTGATCTGACCGAGAGCTCAAAAGGGGCACTGGTCAGCTTCAAGCATTGGTACGATCTTGAAAACAATTCTGATTTCGGCAAAGTGTACGTAGCAACCACAAACAATCAGAATGCGTTTGAGCAGGTATTATCGTTTACCGGCACCAGCAACGGCTGGAAAACACAATATCTTGATTTGCGGGCATTCGCGGGTCAAAAGGTATACCTCCTGTTCAACTTTACGAGTGACAATACGGTTGTGAAGGATGGCTGGTATATTGACGATCTGTCGATTCAGGAGCCAGACACCGTTGCACCTGCTGCGCCGAGCAATTTGACTGCTGAAGCAGATACTGTGGGCAACGTTACACTAGCATGGAATGCTTCCTCCGATGAGGATGTAAAGCAGTACAAGGTGTATCGTTCTACCCAATCAGGCAAAAATTATACTTCCATCGGTACAACCTCAGCACTGACACTCACAGATACCATCACGGTCGGTGGAGCAACCTATCATTATGCAGTGGCGGCTGAGGATTATAGTGGCAATGAAGGAATCAAGTCGAATGAGGCTTCTCTGAGAGTAGACGTGCCGGATACGCTGTATAGCGATCATTTTGACGGCAGCTCGGATAATGGCTGGACTCATTCCGGTACCAAGGATGAGTGGGAACGTGGCATTCCGAAGGAAGTAGGACCAGAGAGCGCAGTGTCCAGACCGAATGTGTGGGCAACCGATCTTGATAGCAATTATGAGAACGGAGCTGAATTTTCGCTGGTTTCTCCAAAAATTAATTTGCAGGCTGTACGCAACGCAACACTGACCTTCAATCACTGGTTTGAAATTGAGGCCGGCTATGATTACGGTTATGTGGAAGTGTCCAAAAACAATGGCGACACGTGGAGCGAGCTGGGCAAGTTCTCTCACAACACGAACGGGAAAAAGTGGACTCCAGTTTATTACAATCTGGATAGCTACACCGGCAATGAGATTCAAATTCGCTTCCGTTTGAAATCGGATAACAGTGTGAACAAGAACGGCTGGTACATTGACGATTTCCGTGTGCTGGGCATTCCAGCTGCGACAGTGACCAAGGACATCGTACCTGAGTCGAATATCAAGCTGGAAAAAGCGGAAGAACAATTCCCGCTGTACAAAATTACAAGCACTGAAAAGAGTGAATTCCAGGAGAAAGTGAAGCCGGCAGAAACAACGGTGGATAGTGGACGTGTCGGGCTCGACAGTCTTCCAGCCAGCGCTACGGTTACGGTATTGGAAACCGGACGTTCGGTGAAAACGGATCCGACCACGGGCAAATACAGCTTCACCCATGTAGCGGGCGACTATACGCTGAAGGCTGAAGCCTATGGTTATGTGCCTCAAACGAAAGCAGTCACGATTGAGAATAACAAAGTCATCAGAGCAAACTTTAGTCTTCAGGCCGTACCTCACGGTACGATTCACGGGGTCATTACCGACAAGCAATCCGGTGAACCGATCCAAAAAGCGAAAGTGTTGGTGCTGGAGGATGCGCGTATTGCTCCGGTAGAGACGAATGAGGCTGGAGAATTTACGCTGGACGTGCTGGAAGGAACATACACATTGTCCATTTCAGCTGAGAATTATTATAGTGACAGTGTATCCGTTACTGCTCCTGCGAACGGTAGTGTGGAAGCGAATGTCACGTTGAAACCTTTCATCGGGTTCCAAGGAGGCATTGCCTACGATGACGGGACAGGAGAAAATGCTAGAGCCTTTAACGCGGCAGGCAATTCATGGGCAGTCAGAATGACGCCTGAGTCGGAAGTGGCTCAAGTGACAGGAGCATCGCTTTTGTTCTGGAACTCTGCCTTTCCGAATCCGGGAGGAACGGCATTCCAATATTCTATCTATGACGCCTCTGGTGCGGCAGGAGCACCTGGACGATTATTGGCTGGTCCATTCGACGGGACTGCCGTAAGGGATGAGACACAATGGACGACGGTGCAGCTTCCAGAGCCGGTAACGGTTCAAGGTGACTTCTACATCGTATATACACAGTCTGCTGTAGGCACACAGTCGCCGGGTCTTGCTACAGATGAGAGTGGCCCGAATGCACTTCGCAGCTGGCAAGGTGTAAGCGGAGCATGGAGCCAATCACCTGAGGAGGAAGGGAACTACATGATCCGGGCTATCGTCAGATATCCGGTAAATGCCCCAACGATTACAACTCCTACGAAGGCTACGTATACGCAGGAAGAGTCGATTACCGTAACAGGAACTTCCCCGGCAGAAGGAGCCGATATTCAGCTCTTTAACGGTAAGGAGCTGGCTGGCACAACGAAAGTGAAGGATCGTCAGTTCAGTTTGTCGGTTGATCTTCAGCCAGGTGCTAATCCGCTAAGTGTTCAAGCAGCGGTATACGGCAAATTAACGGATCGTTCCGAAACGGTAGTTGTGACGCTCGATCAGACTAAACCGGGTCTGATCCTGACTTCTCCTGATGAAGGAGCCCGTACGAACGCGGGTGTAGTTAGTGTTATCGGTACCGTGTACGACGAGTTCCTCACCGAATTGTCGATTAACGGTGAGCCCGCTGAATTTGGAAGTGATGGCAGCTTTAACAAGCGATTGCTTATCAACGAAGGCGAAAATCAAATTACGGTGACGGCCAAGGATCTTGCCGAAAACGAAACAACCGTTACGCGCTCGGTGTATGTCGATACAGCTCTGCCGAAGCTTGAAAACATTAGCCCTGCTGAGGATGTGCGTATTACTCCAGGGCAGCCGGTACGAGTATCCTTTGACAGTGCATCCGGTTTGGAGGCGTCCTTTCATGTGGAGCTGCCTTTCAACCTGTCCACTTTGGGCCGCAACGATATTCCATTAAATGAAACTTCGTCAGGCCACTATGAAGGTACTTATTTCACTTCATCTTCTCTGAACCTGGAAGGCGGAGTCATCGTGATCCGGGTAAGGGATGCAGCGGGAAATGAAGTGGAGACGGAGGCGCCGGGAAAATTGTATGTAACCAATGGTGGAGGACAGAACCCTGATCCGAATCCACCTACATCCAATGAAAAGCCAGTAGCCATTATTCAGGCTAATGAATCAGCTAAGAAGAACAAAAATGTACAATTTAACGCCAAAGCTTCCCGTGATGTAGATGGTGAAATCGTCAGCTACAGCTGGAATTTTGGCGATGGCGATACGGCAGTCGGTTCCAAGGTGAAGCATAAATTCACCACAGCTGGAACGTATACCGTAGAGCTAACGGTGACGGATAATGACGGCGCAAGTGGTAAGACTGTGCATACGATCACGATCCGTTAACAGCCAGTAGGAAAGGGAAGGCTTCTTTTAGAATAGCAATGAAGGCCCACAGCAAGCCACGGTTTATAGAGGCTGCTGTGGGCCATTTTTAATTGTCGAGCCGTTCAAGAAGCGATACAATGAGTAGAACTCTATAAAGTGAATCGTTTCACAATAGAGGATTTTGCAAAAATCCAATAAGCGATTTTCAATAAACGATATATAGATCGAAATGGTCTAGTTCGTCTATATATTGCACTTTGGAGCGACTGGAATCGAATTTTGCAAAATCCTGAATAAAATTTTTAGCAGGAGAGGATTATATGATTCATTTGCAAAAAGAAAACGGACGTATCCGTCTTGTGCTGGATGCCTATTTTATGGGGGAAGATATCATTGTACTCATTTCTGGCGGTGATCAGCCGCATTTGGGAACGATTACAGCAGGGGCCAGGCTCGAGCCGATTCAAACTGTGCAATTACAAAATCACAAGGAGTTTTATATTACCGAAGAAATTGCAGTTCGCTTGCGAAAAGAGTTTGCGGGCAATTTTGCCATTTGCTGCGGAGCACATTTGGATCATGCAACCAAGGACGAAATCAGAGTGCTGACAGATATGGCTATACAACTGGGAAAAGAGCTCATTGGAAAACTCAAGCAAGAACGCTAGTAGCGACCTTTTTAAGTGAACTCCCGAAAGAGCAGATTGCGATAGGGATACTTGCTAAAGGGATACTTAAAAAGTAAGGCAAAGCCATCATCCTCAATTTGTACGGATTTCAGCGCAGAGGATGGAATCAAACTACGGATCATGACATGAACTGCACGCTGGTCTTGTCTGTTGATTGCTTTGGCTAAGGCAGAAGCAAAACATGGATTGCGTGCCAATTCGCGATACAGTGGAAAAACGGCTTTTGCGATGGCGCGATGAACTCTCGGCTCAAACGTAAACTGCACAGTCCCGGGTGGAATCGTCGTTCCATTCGTATAATAGAGCATCGGTGGCTGAGCTAAAAAGGAAATAAAGTAGCCAATGCCATTCGTGCCTAAGCCTTGTTTGGCGGCAAATGGCGCTACTGAGCAGAGAAGGGATTTCATCCGATCCAAATTGCCCTGAACGACAGCTCGTGACCATTGGACGGCAAAAGCACGTCGGGTTGCAATAGCTTTGTAAAAGGGCAGCATGGCAGCGGATATTTTCCTAAGTGTATCTGCATTTAATCGTTTGTGAGGCGAGCCCTTTCTGCGGGATGTTGCACGATATAACATAGCTCCGACCTCCTTGGCAGGATGCTCTCATGGAGCGCAATTGATCTGTAACAGGTAAAATACTGTATGCCCGGTTACCTCAAAAAGTGCTAATATCGCTATGTTTCTTCTTTTTAACGTTCTAATTTAAAAAATTGAAATAAGTACTGTCCTGATTTGTAAGATTGTGGTACCCTAGAACTTATATAATTGCTATTTTACTTATTGGAGTTGAATTTAACGGATGAGTGATTTGTACAAGGAGCCTCGATCTTCCGATCCTTTTCAGGAGACGAACGATTATAACGCCCCATTTAACCCGCCCCCAGTAGTTCCACCTACGAATAGTAAAGCTGTTGCCTCGATGGTGCTCGGGATTTTATCTGTGGTCATTCCCTATATCGGGTTGATTATCGGAATTGTGGGTATTATTTTGTCCAGTCTTTCCCTGAAGGAAATTAACCGTCATGGCGAACAAGGCAGAGGTATGGCCATTGCTGGACTGGTATGTAGTATTATCGGTACACTGATTTATACACTGATCATCATTTTCTTGGTCATTGTTTTTGTTGTGGCAGCCTCCAGTGGCGATCCGGATATTTTTTCAGACATTTAATGAATTGAAGAATGCTTGAGTCAGACAAACCATTCACGATTTGACTATTGGATGTTATGATAAAAGGAGTCCAATGAAGGAGAGTGAAGCCGTATGGCACGTACTCAAACACAAAAAGCGCTGAGCAAGGCAAAACGCGCTGGAATCTATTGTGCGGCACAGAGCCGCAAAACGAATGGCCATTATGGCGAGATTTCACAGCACATACGAATGAAGCCGACCAAGCAAGAACAATTACAAAAGGTCAAGCACAAGAAGCGAATCGTTCAGAGCGACGCTTCTTTTTTTGTTTTTAGAGAGAACAGCAGGGTCCTTTTCGGCGTGGCTTTATAAAGTAGCAGAGAAATGATTGTATACAAGCGAATAGCATTTTTTCTGTACCGAAAAAGGACTTGATAATAATTATCATTCTTGTTAGAATATCATAAGAAAGAAGGAACCCGGGCATGGGCTCCTTCATTATAAAGCTTAGGCTTGAAATCAAAGATTTACTTGGCTTCGAAGGTTTTGCAGTCTGTTTCTTCGGATTTGTGAGTGTCTTCAGGTCTGTTGCTTACGATATAAATGGAGCTAGCGCTACATTTATTTTCTTGGGCCCAGTACGTACATGAATTGACTTCACACAGAACGTCTTTTGCCATGTTGTACACCTCCTTATATGGTTGTGATGGGCTGAGCAAATAGTATCACGGTCAGTCAAGGTAGGACTTGTCCAACTGTGTTTACCCTCTTGTCAGGAAGAGGGACTTTGCTATGCCTACTGGTACAATATCAAATGAAATTTAAAATTGCAATGTTTGCTTCATTTTGCAGTTCAAAGCGGACACAAGTGT
Source organism: Paenibacillus sp. FSL H7-0703 (assembly GCF_038003485.1). Taxonomy (NCBI): domain Bacteria; kingdom Bacillati; phylum Bacillota; class Bacilli; order Caryophanales; family Paenibacillaceae; genus Paenibacillus; species Paenibacillus sp. FSL H7-0703. The sequence continues at coordinate 4,949,738 of NZ_JBBOPF010000001.1, forward strand.
CCCTTTTAATTAAAAAACAAAAGCTGTCCTCCATGCAGAACGAAATGTTTCTCTGCTGGAGAACAGCTTTTTTTGTTTTTCTGACATAATGACGATATGAAAAGACTTAGCGCACGTTAGGAATATTTACGATGGGATCGATGTCAGCATCATAGTCTACGCCCTCGAACTCAAAGCCGAACAGTTGGAAAAATTCGTGACGATATCCTTCAAGATCTGACAATTCGTAGATATTGTTGGTCGTCAGCGCCTCCCATATCTTCTCAACCTCTGCCTGTACGTCTTCGCGCAGTTCCCAATCATCAATACGAATACGTCCTTCTTCATCTACAGGAGTTTCTGGTGCGTACAGACGCTCAGCAAACAGGCGGTAGCTCTGTTCTACGCACCCTTCATGCAGCCTTTTTTCCTTCATTACCTTATATAAAGCAGAAATATACAGAGGAACGACAGGGATAGCGGAGCTAGATTGGGTAACGAGTCCTTTGGTGACTGCGACGAAGGCGCGTCCGCCTGTAACTTTCAGCTGATCGTTCAGCTGATGCGCTGTCTCCTCCAAATGATCCTTTGCACTTCCGATACTGCCTTCTCTGTAGATGGCTTGCGTAATATCTGAACCAATATACGAAAAGGAGAAGGTTGTTGCAGTATCAGCCAATACACCGCCTTCACGCAAGGCGTCAATCCACAATTTCCAGTCTTCACCACCCATAACCTCTACCGTTGCTTGTACTTCTTCTTCTGTTGCGGGTTCAAGCGTCACGCTGCTGACTTCCCCGGTGTGGAAGTTAACGGTCTTGTTTGTGTAAGGCTTACCAATAGGTTTGAGCACGGAATTAAACGTTTCGCCTGTGCGAGGATTTGTACGACGACCTGAAGCGACACTGTAAACCACCAGATCGACTTGTCCCAGTTCTTCGCGAATGGCTTCCACCGTTTTGGCTTTGACCTCATCCGAGAAGGCATCGCCTGTCACGCTTAAGGATTTAAGCCCAGCTTCCTGAGCAGCTTTTTCAAATGCAGCAGAATTGTACCAGCCTGCCGATGCTGTACGTGTGGCAGTAGCATTACTAGGGCGATATACACCAATTGTATTGGCACGCGCACCGAAGGCGGCAGTAATGCGAGAAGCCAACCCATATCCGGCAGATGCCCCGATCACAAGTACATTACGGGGTCCCTGGATAGCAGGAAGGGCCTGTACATAGTCAATTTGCTCCTGAACATGTTGGGCACAGCCCACCGGATGAGCAGTGGTGCAGATAAAGCCACGTGTTCTTGGTTTGATAATCATGTTATTGTAATTCCTCTCTTCTTGTAGCGATCTTCACCCTTACTATTTTAACTTTTAACTATTTTTTTTCAAACGTGGATTTCAGTAAGTATCCTTTTTACCCAAAAGTGTATCCTTGCACGGGGTGGCAAGTGCCTAAGGGCCTGCATATGATGCTGTAACGATAAATACGAGAAGGGAGAGAGCTGCTTGAAGAATAAGAGCCGCAAAACCATAAGAAACAAAAAGCCGCTCTATAGTGTAATTGACCCGGATATGAATGAATTAAGTATGATACAGCGCGTGAAGCCACAGCCTGCGGAGAGGGAGACAGAAGCAAGACTTCATCAAGTTGCTTCTCCGCCTCCCCCAATCAAAGAGGAGCCGGAGCTACAGACTGTTGTCGAACCTGAAATCGAGGTTTCGCATGAGACAGAGGTTGAAGGTGCGGATGCTGAGGAGACTCAAGTGTCGATAGAGGAACCCCAAGAGCTAGAACCAGAACCAGAACCAGAGCTGGAGCCAGAGCCAGAACCTGATCCAATTGATGTGGAGGAAATTTTGAGCAATAAGAAGGCCCCACATGTAAACAATGCTTTCATCTATACAGACGATTTGAGCGATTTCGCTGTGACGGGTGAGAAGATCGCTCCCGCTTCCATAGATTTCAGCAAGCTGAAACAAGAGAGCATCCACACGGAATCTCTGGCGGATTATGCCGTTCAAACGATTAAGATAGCCGACGGTGCTGTGACTTCTTCGAAGATTGCCGCAGACTCCATTACGGTGGAACATCTGTCGGACGCATCGGTGTCAGGCAGTAAATTGCAGGATCGCTCCATCGGTGGTGAAAAACTTCGAGATGGCAGCATCACTCCTGAGAAGCTGGCTGATAAGATTATCAGCGGTGATCATATTGCGAATGGCTCCATTGAGAGCCGTCACTTCAAGCAATGGATCGTGTCTTCAGATATGCTTCAAGATCAGTCGGTCACCTCGGATAAAATTCGCAGTGGTACGATTCAATCGAACAATTTGGCTAATGAAGCTGTCGACAGCTCCAAGCTGGGTGATCAATCTGTGACCACTTCCAAACTGCGGGATGGTGCTGTGGATGGAGCTAAAATCCAAGCTGGCAGCATTGAGAGTGCACACCTGACCGAGCATGCCGTTCATGCAAGGCATCTGGCCCCTGGTTCGATTAATCGCAAGCAGCTATCCAATGGAATTGTGGGCAAGGAACAATTGGAGGAAGGCGTTGTCAGCGGGCGTCATCTGGAGTCTGAGGCAGTGACCAGTGCGCACATTCAGGCTGGAGCAATTGAAAGAAAGCATCTGAGTCCTGGCTCCATCGGGGAAGAGCAGATTGGAACGGGCCAAGTGACAGCCCGCCACCTGGCGGATCGGAGCATTCAGTCCAATAAACTGGCAGATCAGTCTGTAGGCTCATTGCAAATTGTCGATCAATCCGTCACTTCATCCAAGATATCGGATCAGAGCATTTTACCACACAAAATTGCCGACGAGGCGGTACTTACCAGACATATTGCTACAGCAGCCATACAAGGTCCCCAAATTTCTCCGGAGGCAGTCTCTTCCGTACACCTCCAGTCGGAAATCATTCGAAAAGATCATATTGCATCGGAGGCGGTTACGGAGCAACATTTGCATTCCGGGGCTGTGACGAGCGAAAAATTAGGGAAGGGGGCAGTGTTGGAACACCATGTGGCGAATCAGGCTGTCAAGGAAAATCACATTGCTTCGAGCGCGATTAAGTCTGACAAAATTGCTGACGAAGCAGTGACAGAACCTAAAATTGCCACAGGAGCGGTAACTGGAAATAAGATTGCCCCTCAAGCCATTACACACGCACACATTGCAACGGGGGGAATTCGTGAAAACCACCTTGCCGACAACAGTGTGGGTGGAAAGGCATTGCAGGCTCAATCCGTCGACTCGACCCATCTGGCCCAGAGTTCTGTGCTGAGCAAACATCTTGGGGAAGACAGTGTTGGAACCTCGGCTTTGCAAGAACAGTCCGTTACCGCAGACATACTAGGGGAAGGCGCTGTTCAAACCGCGCATTTGGCCAGCGGAGCGGTGTACTCCCATCATTTGCAGGATCATGCCGTTACTTCACTGAAACTATCGCCGGAAAGTGTGGCCACGGATAAAATCAATGATTTGGCGATTACGGCTCCTAAGTTAGCTGAGGGTAGTGTCACTTCCTCTAAGCTGTCTGCTCGTTCCGTGCAGCCGTGGCATATTACGGATAAAGCGGTGCAGAGTAACCATCTGGCTGTTGAAGCGGTGGAGGCGAATCATCTCGCTCCGGAATCTGTCACCTCTAATCATTTGCAATCTGCATCGGTCCAAACCAAACACCTCGCCCCCGACAGTGTATCCGGTCATGCACTTCAGTCAGAAAGTGTCACCTCTGAGAAGCTAGCGGCCCGTGCTGTGCAGGCTTCCAATCTGGCAGAAAACAGCGTGGGTCCCGGACATTTGGCTGCGCAAGCCGTACACACTCAGCATTTGGCTGCAGGAGCAGTGCAGGAGACGGAATTAGCCCAGAACGCTGTAAAGTCTGTACATCTTGCGCCCGAATCCATCCAATCGGAGCACTTGCAAAGCGGGGTCATTCAGGGAGAGCATATCGCATTGCAGGCTATAGCGACTCCGGCCTTACAGGATGAATCGGTCACCTCTGCCAAACTGTCGGAGGGAAGCGTAACTCCCACCAAACTTTCTGCCCATGCCGTGCAGTCCGGACATATTATGGACGAAGCTGTACAAAGCAACCATTTGGCTGTGGCGGCCGTGGATTCGGCACATCTGGCTGCAGGAGCGGTCACCTCGGTGCATCTACAGGCTTCCTCGGTGCTCACGAGACATTTGGCCCCGGATAGTGTGTCCGGTCGTGCGCTTCAAGCGGAAAGCGTCACCTCGGAAAAGCTGGCAGCGCGCTCGGTACAAGGAATGAACCTCGCGGAAGGCAGCATCGGCCCTTCACATCTTTCTGCGCAGTCGGTGCACACTCGGCATCTGGCAGCTGGAGCAGTACAGGATAGAGCACTGGCAGAGGGGGCAGTGAAGTCCGTGCACATCGCACCGGAATCCATTCAGCCACATCATCTGCAAATTGGAACCATTCAGGGAGAGCACATCGCGTCACAGTCCATATCGACCGATGCTTTGCAGGATGAGTCCGTTACATCCGATAAACTGGTGGATGAGGGTGTGACTGCCGCCAAGCTGTCAGCCCACTCGGTCCAGCCGTGGCACATTACAGACGAAGCGGTGCAAGCCAAACATCTGGCAGAAGAAGCCGTCCAGTCCAATCATCTGGCCCGGGAATCTGTCACCTCTGCCCATTTGCAGGCTTCAGCGGTGCTTGCGAGCCATCTGGCTCCAGATAGCGTATCTAGTAGTGCGCTTCAAGCAGAAAGCATCACCTCGGAAAAGCTGGCGGCACACTCGGTGCAAGCGACGAATCTCGCAGAAGGCAGTGTCGGCCCTCCACATCTGTCCACGCAAGCGATACACACCCGGCACTTGGCAACGGGCGCAGTACAGGACAGAGCGCTAGCAGAAGGGGCAGTGAAATCCGTGCACATCGCACCGGAGTCCATCCAGTCGCATCATCTGCAAACGGGAACCATTCAGGGTGTGCATATCGTCTCACAGGCGATATCGACCGATGCTTTGCAGGATGAGTCCGTTACGTCCGACAAGCTGGTGGATGAGGGCGTGACTGCCGCCAAGCTGTCAGCCCACTCGGTCCAGTCGTGGCACATTACAGACGAAGCGGTGCAAGCCAATCATTTGGCAGAAGAGGCTGTCCAGTCCAACCATTTGGCCCGGGAATCCGTCAGATCTGCCCATTTGCAGGCTTCGACGGTGCTTGCGAGCCATCTGGCCTCGGATAGCGTATCCAGTAGTGCGCTTCAAGCAGAAAGCGTCACCTCGGAAAAACTGGCGGTACACTCGGTGCGAGCGTTAAATCTCGCGGAAGGCAGCGTCGGCCCTTCACATCTGTCTGCGCAGGCGATACATCCCCGGCATTTGGCACCCGGCGCAGTACAGGACAGAGCGCTGGCAGAAGGGGTAGTAAAGTCCGTGCATATTGCACCGGAGTCCATTCAGCCGCACCATCTGCAAACGGGAACCATTCAGGGTGTGCATATCGCCTCACAGGCCATATCGAACGATGCTTTACAGGATGAATCCGTTACGTCCGACAAATTGGCGGATGAGGGCGTGACTGCCGCCAAGCTGTCTGCCCACTCAGTCCAGTCATGGCACATTACAGACGAAGCGGTGCAAGCCAATCATTTGGCAGAAGAGTCCATCCAGTCCAACCATTTGGCCCCGGAATCCGTCAGCTCTGCCCATTTACAGGCTTCCTCGGTGTTTGCGAGCCATCTGGCCCCGGACAGTGTGTCAGGTCGTGCACTTCAAGCAGAAAGCGTCACCTCGGAAAAGCTGGCGGCACGCTCGGTGCAAGCTACGAATCTAGCGGAAGGAAGCGTCGGCCCTTCACAGTTGTCTGAGCATGCCGTACACCCCCGACATTTGGCACCTGGCGCAGTACAGGACAGAGCGCTGGCAGAAGGGGTAGTAAAGTCCGTGCATATCGCACCGGAGTCCATCCAGTCGCATCATCTGCAAATGGGAACCATTCAGGGTGTGCATATCGCCTCACAGGCGATATCGACCGATGCTTTGCAGAATGAATCCGTTACGTCCGACAAATTGGCGGATGAGGGCGTGACTGCCGCCAAGCTGTCTGCCCACTCAGTCCAGCCATGGCACATTACAGACGAAGCGGTGCAAGCCAATCACTTGGCAGAAGAGTCCATCCAGTCGAGCCATCTGGCTCCTGAATCCGTCACCTCTGATCATTTACAGGCTTCCTCGGTATTTGCGAGCCATCTGGCCCCGGACAGTGTGTCAGGTCGTGCGCTTCAAGCAGAAAGCGTCACCTCGGAAAAGCTGGCGGCACGCTCGGTGCAAGCTACGAATCTAGCGGAAGGAAGCGTCGGCCCTTCACAGTTGTCTGAGCATGCCGTACACCCCCGGCACTTGGCACCTGGCGCAGTACAGGACAGAGCGCTGGCAGAGGGGGCAGTGAAGTCCGTGCATATCGCACCGGAGTCGATTCAGCCGCACCACCTGCACCTTGGAACCATTCAGGGTGTGCATATCGCCTCACAAGCAATATCGACTGATGCTTTGCAGAATGAGTCCGTTACGTCCGATAAACTGGCGGATGATGGCGTGACTGCTGCCAAAATATCTCCTCATTCGGTCCAGCCGTGGCACATTACAGACGAAGCGGTGCAAGCCAATCACTTGGCAGAAGAGTCCATCCAGTCGAGCCATCTGGCTCCTGAATCCGTCACCTCTGACCATTTGCAGGCTTCGGCAGTGCTGACTCGGCATATTGCGCCGGGGAGTATATCGGTTCACGCGCTTCAGGCAGGCAGCGTGAACGCTGAGAAGCTTGCGCTTCGGGCGGTGCGTGCTTCGAATCTGGCAGAAGCCAGCGTAAACTCCGTGCATTTGACGGAGCATGCCGTACACGCTCAGCATTTGGCCGAGGGGGCGATCCAAGGGTCAGCACTGGCAGAGGGCGTGGTGCAGTCCAGGCATATCGCGCTGGATTCAGTCCAGTCGGAACATCTGCAAGCAGGGGCTATTCAGCCACAGCATGTAGGTTGGCAGGCGGTGGCTGAGGATGCTATACAGGAAGGAGCGGTGACGTCCAGCAAGTTGGCAGACGGAACGATACAGTCCCGCCATGTGGCTGAGGAAGCTATTGAAAGCCACCACATTGGAGAGGAAGTTATTGATTCGCATCACCTAAAACCGGGCTCAGTGACACTGGCTCAGCTGTCCACAGATATTCATCTCTCGGGACTTTTGCCGGAGGAAGGTGTCAGTGGCGACAGACTTCAGGCAAACAGTGTATCTCGCAGCCATCTGCAAGCTCAGGCCGTCGACAGCGAGGTACTGAGCCCGGAAGCTGTGGGACCAGAGCATCTGCAGGCTGCTGCGGTACAAAGCCATCATGTGGCAGAGCAGAGCATTGAAGGTCATCATCTGGTGGAAGGCTCTGTAGGCTCACGTGAGCTGGAACTGAACGCAGTGAAGCCGGAGCATTTGAGCATCACTCCGGTTCGTACTTGTGCGAATCAGCCCGCATTGCAGCAGTTTGGCAGAGCGCCGTTTCTTTTGAAAGGTAGTGAAGGAGAGACGGAAGTGACCATTGTATTCGGGGAGCCTTTTGTAAACCCAGACTACACGTTGGTAGCGATGACGAACCACCCTCTCTTTCATGCGACGCTGAAATCTCAGACGCCGAATGGAGCAGTGATCGTCGTAACCAAGTGGAACGAAACCGCGCATAACTACGGTATTATTTCCTGGATCGCCATTGGTTAGGAAGATGGTTATTGTAAAACTCATAGCGTGCAGACTCATGTATTTTCTAAATACATGAGTCTGCACGCTATTTCATATACTTTTCACACATTTGCTCCACAATTATCCCGAATTCTCCTGATAAGCTAAAGATACTTTAAAGGAGAGGTGATTCAATCATGAAAAAATGGACTAAAAATGCAGCAGCTGTATTGACCGTAGTAAGTGTACTGGGAGGAGCAAGCAGTGCATTCGCTGCTACAGCAACAACGACTCCAGCGAGCACTGCACCAGCGATCAAAGCTCCTGCGGTTACGACTCCGGCTACCAAAACACCGGTGAAAGAACCTGTGACGAAAACACCTGTGGTGAAAGCACCCGTTAAAAAAGTTGCAACAGCTCATAAAACAACAACCAAAGCGAAGAAAGCCCCTGCCAAAAAATCCGTTGCGAAAAAAGTGGCAAGCCACAAAACAAAAGCAGTGAAAGTGCAGCACCGTACAGTTAAACATCATGCAAAAAAACATAATGTTGTTAAACACAAAGCAACAACTCATAAAACTCGTGCACATCATGCCGTAGCTAAAAAAGTGACCCACAAAGCTCCAGTTAAGAAAGTCGTCCCAGCAAAAACAGTGAAAACAGCGCCAAAAACAGCTGCTAAAGTAGTAACAACCAAGAAATAAGATTGATGTGTAATTAGCTTTCAGCTCGCCTGGCATATACAGCAGCGATTCATGATAAGAAAGACGGGACCGGGAACGGTATACCCGTCTTTTGTCTATTCTGCTGGGCTTCTGTTAAGCTTAAAGAGAGGATGGAAGCATCCAGAACAACGGCAAGGGGTTAAGGCCATGACAAAAATAGTAGTAGTGGATGACGATGTGTTCATTTTGCAATTAATATCTGAATATTTGAAAAAAGAATCCTACGAGGTCACTTCCTTTTCCAGTGGTAAAACACTGGTAGAGCATATCCGTACGAACCGTCCGGATTGTCTCGTTCTTGATATTATGATGCCTGGCATTGATGGGCTTTCTCTACTGACTCAGCTTCGTGATTTTACAGAAATGCCGATCATTATGATCTCTGCCCGTGGAGAAGAAAACGACCGTATTCACGGACTGGAGCTGGGATGCAGCGATTTTTTGACCAAGCCCTTTAATCCAAGAGAGTTGGTAGGAAGGGTCAAAGCGATGCTGAGGCTGAGCAAGGCCGGAATGTCTGCATCGGACGATAGGCAAGCGGCAGAAAGCGCAGATATATGCCATGCGGGCAATCTGTGTATTTTTGCTGACTTTCGTAAAGTCACAGTGGACGGACAAGAGTTGAATTTGACCTCACGTGAATTCGACCTGCTGCTGTTTCTTGCGAATCATCTGGAGAGACCTTTTGGCAGAGAACATCTGATTCAGCAGGTGTGGAGCTATGATTTTATAGGTGATGTGAGAGTCGTGGATGATCTGGTCAAACGGATTCGTAAAAAGTTAGCTGAATATCACTCTACGCTCGTCATTAACACCGTATGGGGTTTCGGCTATAAAGCAACGGTTCAGGAGTTGTAACCATGCGTACGATGAGAGCTAAAATACTGCTTTCCCTGTCCATCGCCATGCTTATTACCGTCTGTATTACGGTCGTTTTATTCATCAGGCTTATCGACGACATTCTGGTGAATCAGGCTAAATCCAAGCTTCATGAGCAGGCGCGCAAAGCCGTCCATATTATGAGCGACGGAGGATTTGATCGACTGGATAATGCTGAATTCAACTATGTTATCAAGGGCGTGCTTTTATCTGCCGATTACTTTATTTTAAGCACGGATAACCGTATCATCGACTCAAGCGTCTCTGGAATGGAAGGCAAAAAGATCGAGCGTTTGCTTTTGATCCGCCAGGGATTTTTTGCATCGGTTCATCCGTCTCCCCAGGATCTGACCGCTACACATGAAGGGGTAGCTGTGCTTCAAGGTAAAAAGGTACTGTTTACGAATGAAGAATTGCCCGGACAACCTTTTCGTATTTTTGTATACTCACCCTTATCTTCCTTGAGAGCACTGTATGTACCGTTAATGAGAACCACATTACTGTCTATCATCGCGGGGTTTTTGGTGATTCTCGTCATTGGTCTGATGGTTGTCTCACGTCTAGTGCGTCCACTCAAACGATTGAAAGAGGCGGTAGGCAACTACGAACCGAATCAGCCACAGGATAGTGATTTTCCGCAGGCGGATAAAAGTGAGATTGGCGAGCTGATCGGTACCTTTCATTCCATGTCCGCCCGTATTCAGCAGCACCACCAGGGTCAAATTGAATTTCTACAAAATGTATCTCACGAGCTAAGGACACCGTTAATGTCCATTCAAGGCTATGTATATGCCATTCAGGATCAAGTGGTATCCCAGGACGAGGGGCTGAGTATCATCAAAGTGCAGTCCCAGCGGTTAATTGACATGGTGGAAAAGCTGCTGCAGCTATCAAGGCTGGAAGCGCTGAATGAGGAATGGCCTGTCTCTCTCGTTGATCTTAGAAGCATGGCGGAGGATGCTGTTCATCTATTGATGCCGGTGGCTGCTGAACGTTCTATCTCGCTTCGAGTGGAGGGAGAGGGCCTGCATGTGGCCGTTCCGGCCGAGCAATTGTTCCGTATGATGTTGAATTTGTTGCAAAATGCAGTTCGGCACACCTCTACGGAGGTTGTCATTCATTTGGAGACAGGGACAACATCGGAGGTTGTATGGGTTATGCATGTGGATGATGATGGGGAAGGGCTGACCGAACAAGAGGCAGCAGAGGTATTCGGAAGATTCTATGCAGGCTCGAATGGTGTCACAGGTCTTGGATTGGCTATTTGTCGTCAAATTGCTACCCGATTGAACGGAGAACTACTCTGCACCCGTTCGCCATTGGGTGGAGCGCGCTTCAGCTATATCCAGCGCATGTTATAAATGAGTACAGAAATGGTTAAAAATGATTGTTTTTTTGGACAAACATCCCATTTATATAACATGTAATGACAGGTTTTTGATGATATTTTAGATATAGCTTGACTGGTAGGTAGTAAACTGAGTAAAATTAATCGTATATACCTTGACTCCTGGACGTCGTTTTTTTAGATAGTGGTCAATAATAGTGATGAATAATAAATGAAAGAGTGATGAGATGAACCGCCTTTTGGAAGTGAAGGACTTAACGATATCTTTCAAGACCCGTCAGGGACTAGTGCAGGCCATTCGTGGCGTAAACTTTCATGTCAATAAAGGAGAGACGCTGGCGATTGTGGGCGAATCCGGCTCAGGCAAAAGCGTAACCTCACAAGCTGTTATGAAGTTGATTCCGACCCCTCCGGGCATCTATCAAAAGGGTCAAATTATGTTTGACGGACAAGAGCTGATTAATAAAACAGAAAAGCAGATGCAAAAAATTCGTGGTAAGGAAATTGGCCTGATTTCTCAGGACCCAATGACTTCGCTAAACCCGACGATGAAAGTCGGCAAGCAGATCACGGAAGTGCTTTTCAAGCATGAAAAAATATCCAAGGATGCTGCTCGCAAGCGGGGTATTGAGTTGCTGAATCTGGTAGGTATTCCACATCCTGAACAGCGTTTTAACCAATATCCGCATGAATTTAGTGGCGGTATGCGTCAACGTGTCGTCATTGCGATGGCATTGGCTGCTAATCCGAAACTTCTGATTGCCGATGAGCCGACGACTGCGTTGGACGTAACGATTCAAGCTCAAATTTTGGAGCTGATGAAGGATCTTCAGAAAAAGATCGATACTTCCATCATCTTTATTACGCATGACCTCGGTGTTGTGGCGAAGATGGCGGACCGTGTTGCCGTTATGTACGCAGGACAAATCGTGGAAACAGGTACGGTTAATGAAATTTTCTACAACCCGAAACATCCATATACATGGGGCCTTCTCGCTTCTATGCCAAGTTTGGACAGCCATGGTCAGAAGCTGGCAGCTATTCCGGGAACCCCTCCGGATCTGCTTCACCCACCTGTAGGGGATGCTTTTGCAGCCCGCAGTTCTTATGCTATGAAAATTGACTTTGAGAAAGAGCCTCCACTCTTTCAATTATCCGATACGCACTTTGTGAAATCATGGTTGCTGCATCCAGATGCGCCTGCGGTTGAGCCACCAGAAGCGGTAAAGGCTAAACTTCGCAAGTTGGATAACGCATTTGAAAAGCCGGTTTTGGTAGAACAATACGGCAGTTAATGCGCAACGTAATTTATAACTAAACCAATGAGAAATAAAAAAGGGCTGTTCTCTCCGTGTGGAATCCATTCTACGGAGGAAACAGCCTTTTTGGTGTAAAATCGCAGGTTGTAGGAGCCTGTAGTTATTTGTGTTAGCGGGCGGTGCTTACAGCTTACCGGAACCGGCTTGGGAAGTGACTTCTGCCTTCACGCTAGCGGATGGGGAAATCTTATCGTTCAGCGATGGTTTCCAGCCTACAGAGGAGCTAAGACCCACGCTGGAGCCTGCGTTAACAGCTTGTCCATTCAGGATTGTGCCCGTATCTGACAGGGCAGTTCCTCCAAAGACAGTCACGATTTTAGCTGCAGATAAACCGGCAACGTCAATGACATTGTTTTCGGCGAAGATTTTGGAGGATTTACCTGCGCCCCATATATACAGTGAAGGATATTCGGAGCGTTTTACATCACCTGTATAGTAATTGTTGTACAGATGGACTTGTCCATACCGTACACGTGGTGTGCGTTGTACCGTGTTTTCATAATAGTTGTGATGCAAGGTTACACGTAAAGCCCCTTCGTCTGCTGTTTTGCTGTCACTGTTGCCAATAATCGATGATTTATCATGATCGTAAAAATGATTGTAAGAAACCGTAACCAGATCGCCTTGGTTAATCACATCAAGAAGTCCATCATGATGCTGGTATTCTTGACCGTAAAAGGTACCGTTTTGGCTATCGGGGTGAGATCCATCATTGAAGGTATTGTGGTCTACCCACACATGTGTGGCCCCGTTAACTGTAATACTGTCATATTCCGAATTCCAATTGCCTGTGCTGCCGTCCGTTGGGTCCCACTGAGGAAAATAATCGTAGGCATCCTGGAATTCGATATTACGGATAATAACGTTGTCTGTCCCTTTTTTCAGCTGGAAGTTTGCGCCGTTAATGACAGCGTCGCTTCCCAGACCGACAATCGTTGTATTGGACGGAATTTCAATGACGACACGACTGGCCTGATTTTTTTGTGAAGCTTCACGTGCCTTTTCCAATGTGCCAGACGGGGCCTTTTTACCCCATGTGGACGGGTCATACGCTTTGAGGTAGGCGTCAAACTCATATTTAGAGTCCTTGTAGTCGTTCAATCCTAACGGTTTATTATTGTCATCGACGTTGGCGTTGATCGTGCCTTTGACATAAATGATTTTAGGCGTACTATTGCTGTTTTTGCCTAAGGCATCAACAAGTTGTTTGCGATTCGTTACGGTGAAAATATTGGAGGTAGTCGCCGCAGCTCCACCTGTTGTGCCTGTAGAAAAGGCTGCCCATCCGTTTTTGCTGCCGAGCGTCTCCTTGCCAATATCGCTGGCTGCATGAGCAGGTGCACCTATAGGAGCCAGAGTAGTGAACAGTAGAGCTGCTGCGATTCCGAGTGAAAATCTCTTTTTCATAAAATACCTCCGTATATTGGATTAATGGAGTAGATGAACGAAGGGAGTCCCGGGTGCTCCTGTGGTTTCTACATTTTCTATCATACTTTGTGTTCCAGTATTTGTTAATATAATAAAAGTTACATACTAAAATTTTTGTCGAATTTTTTATATAATTCAATAGACCCCTTCTTTTTCCAATCAAGACGTATATGTAATAATGAAAACGTTAACAATCACACGGAATAGGAAATGTATATATGAATATATGGAATTGTTTATGTGTTTTTCTCAGAATGTTAACGATTTCATTTCGATTTATAGATTTTTGAAGAATCCTCAGGTAAAATGGCTTGTAATAAAGCTGAGGAGGAATGGGCATCATGGCAGAGCATTTAGCAGATATTTTGAAGTTGTTGAAGCAAAAAGAGTGGGTAGATTTGTCCCACGCTTTTTATCCTGAAATCCCCCATTTTTCAGTATTCGATAATGTTCAGGTGGATACCCTGTTTACCCACGACGATGGCTTTTTTGTAAAACAATACTGCTTTCCGGGTCAGTATGGGACTCATATTGACGCACCCGTTCATTTTGTGAAGGGCAAACGTTACTTGCATGAGCTTTCGTTGAAGGAGCTGGTTTTGCCGCTAGTTGTCATTGATCGTTCAGCAGCCGTTGCAGCCAATTTTGACTATGAACTTACGGTTGCGGATATTTTGGACTTTGAGAAAGAGCATGGACGCATTGCTGATCAGTCCTTTGTCGCTTTTCGCAGTGATTGGAGCAAACGTTGGCCTGATTCAGATGCCTTCTCAAACAAGGACGACGCCGGAGAAGCACACTGCCCGGGCTGGTCGCTGGAGGCGCTGCGCTTTTTGGTAGAAGAACGGAATGTGGCTGCCATTGGACATGAAACACTAGATACCGATTCCTCTGTAGCTTATCGCAAAGCGGGCAAGCTGGTAGGGGAATATTACATATTGGAGCAAGATCGTTATCAGGTTGAGGTGCTGACGAATTTGGACAAGCTGCCCCCGACGGGCGCGGTCATATATAATATCGTTCCGAGCATTCAAGATTCCCCCGGATTTCCGGTGCGCTCCTTTGCTATTTTGCCTTAATCATAGTACCCAGTCATTTGAAAACGATTATATAATTTAAAAGACCGCTTCAGATATCGACATCTGAAGCGGTCTTTTCTAGCTTATACGGGGTAATGTACAGCATAAATGACCGTTCAGTCCATCTTGAATCAAAAATATGAAAAGTGTTAAGTGATAATAGTGACCGTAGGCGCAGAGATGGTAGGCGGAGTTGTGATAGTAGAGGTCGTGCCGCTAAAGTCGGATATTTCTATGACAACAGGGACACCTGGTGTAATATCTACGGAGTCAATGACCAGACTTGCCGTGCTTAGGGTGAATAAGGAACTCTGCTGAATCACTCCATTAATATAATAATTAGCAGAATCCGTAGCCGCTAATGTCGGCAGAGCAACAACTGGAGCATCGGCGTCATCAACAAAGCTTGCGGCAGGAACAGTTGTTGTTGTTGCGCCGATCATCCCGGCTGTAATTGTTGCAAAAAAACGAGTCACGGCTGGGGTTACAGTCGTGGTTACGGCACCACCAGTTGCTACGGGAGCAGTAGCTACTGCTGTATATACAGGTTTTATGATTGGCATGGTTCTTATCTCCTTTCTTTGTGGTATGAACCATTTTGCTGGCTCTTAATCAATAAATGATTTTTTAACCTATTTGGAAACGGCATATTAACCTTTCTATTAATAATAGGGTAAATGGAGAAGCCCTATTTTGCTACAAATATAAATGGAAGCGGATACTTGGGATCGGCATGCTACAAATGCCTAAAACCCTAAAGGGGGATATGCATACAATACATAAATAAGCATGTGAGAAGGAGGTGTATACGGCTGGTATGAGGAGACGCGATTCATCACTAAGAAGGCAAGGAAAGAGAACTGTACATTGCAAGATCAACAAACGTAAAAAGTGTAAAACAAGTTATCCATTCAAAGGTAGAACAAAAACGGGCTTCCATGCCAAAAAGCTTCCAAAGCTAATCATGCAACGGCGGTGTAGAAATATTCCTGTCATGCGGAGGAAAAGAATGGGCCAGACTGGAAAGCGAGGTGTTCCGGGTTCGGCAGGAGCACAAGGCATTCCCGGTTTGACAGGGTTACAGGGTGAAACTGGTTTGACAGGAGTACAAGGCATTCCAGGTTTAGCAGGAGCGCAAGGCATACCGGGAACTGCGGGAGCACCGGGAGTCCAAGGAATACCAGGAATACAGGGTCCAGCAGGAACACGGGGAGCGCCAGGAGTGCCAGGTCCGGCTGGAGTTCAAGGTATTTCAGGTGCAACAGGTGCACCCGGCCCTACTGGAGCACAGGGTATAGCGGGCCCTACTGGAGCCCAAGGTATAACAGGCCCAACCGGCCCGGCAACTGACATTTCAAATATTGAAATTGTTCCTACGGCTGAGCGGTATTTTTATTTTGCGCCTGCTACAATTGAATCTTCAATCACGATTATGGCAGATCAATTTTCTGTAGATGGTGTACAGGAGGTCTTTCAGCGTTTTAATGTCGGAAGCAACAGTTACGCCAATCTATACATTAATGGAATGATACAAGAAAGCACATTGTACAGCCTGACACCTGCATCGCTGACGATTCGCCTTAACGAAGGGGAAGCAATTCTCCCCGGCACACCTATTATTGTGGAAATTGTTCGGTTTAGTGTGCGATCCAGTGGATGATACTGTTCGCGGTGAGGCAACCCAGAGGCAGATATAGCTGTTTCTTGGGGCAACGAGCCTTTGCGTCCGACATGCCAAAGCTGTAGACTATCTTTGGGGCCTTGGTCATGGATGGCTTGCACGACTTTTTGCAGCGGGGAAATGTGCTCGTCGCTCCATATCCAAGACTGCCTGAGTCTTTTCCCTGCTGGGTGACTGCATGCACCTCAAGCATAATGAGTCCCACCTGTCCTAGCGCCCGTTTTATTCGGTTACATATCTTTTTTATATGAATAAAATGGGATGATACACGTATCATTTAACGTATTTAAGAACATCCACTTATAAAAAATGGTATTTTTAGTTAATTACAATAGATTTTAAATGAAGGTATTAAAGAAGGAATGAGCCTGCATAAATATAATTTGCATTTTAGTTAGTTATCACTTACTATAATCTTATGAATAAGAAAACACATATAGACAGCAAAAAGAAAGATATTCTGCAGGCAGCGATGTGCTTATTTGCAACCAAAGGAATTGACGGGATTTCGGTCAAAGAAATTGGAGAGGCTGCCGGTGTGACGGATGCCGCGATTTATAAGCATTTTAAGAGTAAAGATGCGATGGCTTTGGAAGTATTCGGGCAATATTGCAATAGCTACACCACATTAATTGACTTCTATCGCAAGCAGAGTGGGAGCTTCGTCAGTCGTTTCCATCAACTGGTGGATGAAGTGCTGAATATGCATGATGAGGACCAGTATGGTTTGCTTCTACTATCACAGCATCATGAGCTGTATGTTGAAGCAAGCCAGAGCCAGAATGTGCGTCAGCCGCTGGAGGCGTTGACTGAATTCATCGAACAGGGGATTCAACAAGGTGAACTGCCGAAGCAGGATGCTCTGCTATCCGGTGTGCTCATCATTGGAGCCATTACACGCTTGTCCGTGTCCAGCCTGGAAGGTGAACTTCCACAGCAGTTGGTTCCATTTGCAGCAGAGGTCAAACAACGTTTAACTGCTTTATTAAGTAAAGGTCAGTAGTGACCTTTTCTTTTTAAATATAAAGTTAGTGTTTTCTAACCAAAATCATAATATGAAGGTAGGAAGTGGCTTATATGTCTAAAAAAATATTGGTGATTCAAGGGAATCCAGTCGCTGGCAGTTATGGAGAAGCATTGGCTCAATCCTATGTAAAAGGAGCGAAGGCTGCAGGGGCAGAGGTTCGTTTGTTGCAGCTATCCGCGTTGGACTTTAATCCAAATCTATTAGGGGGATATCGTAATAAATTGCCGCTGGAACCTGATTTGATCCAAGCACAGGAGTCGATTAAATGGGCAGAACATCTCGTTTTTGTCTTTCCGATCTGGTGGGGCAGCTTGCCTGCATTAATGAAAGGATTCATTGACCGTACCTTTATGCCGGGGTTTGCGTTTAAGTATCAAAAAGGAAAACCCCTGCCTGACAAGCTTCTAAAAGGAAGAACGGCCCGCCTCATTACAACGATGGATGGTCCGCACTGGTATTACCGATTTTTCCAGGGACAGCCTGGGCATCGGATGATGAAGGATTCCACGCTGCATCTATGTGGGGTCAAACCAGTGCATTCTACTGCGATTGATCTCATGAATAAATTATCGGATCAGCAGCGCAACGATTGGCTGAGCAAGGTGGAGCAGCTGGGGCGAAGCATGAGCTAGGTTTTCACCTGCCCCAAATCCATTGGCCTACAGGTAAACCATGACGGTAACCGATCATAATTGACCTGCGAAAAGGAAAAAGACCACAATGGGAGCAACTGGCCCGCATTGTGGTCTTTGGAATAGCTCATGTTTTGCAATCAACGTTATATAAATATCGATGCAACGATTAAAATAAATCCGATCGCTAGACCGGCAGGGCCCCAATAATGCATGGGGATAAAAAACAGACTGTGCTGGGTTCCCATTCGATGGGAAATTTACAATGTGTAAAACTGGAAAGAAGGCGTCAAGAAGAAGAGGAAAGCTTAGCTGTTATTGTACTGTTTTGATTCTTGAAAAAAATATGACCACCATTTAGCTATAGGCGGTCATATGATGAATCCAAAAACGTTCCTGTTAGTGGAACATTTGAGAACAATTATTCAGGTCTATTGAGGAGCCTTTGTTCGAAGAAGATTTAATCCTAATCCGATGAAGATTATCCCGGTTATTTTGTTTAAATAGCTGCTAAGCCTTTGGTTGACTTTTATTTTATGGGTAATGTAAGAGGAAAAATAGGCAATAAACAAGCACCATAACAATCCAGTGAACGAAAATGTAAGTCCTAAAATGATAAATGGAATGGGCCCAGAAGCCTTTGTATCAATAAATTGTGGAAGAAAGGCAATGAAAAACAAAGAAACCTTGGGATTCGTAAGACTGGTCAACATCCCTTGTAGATATGTTTTTCTGTTGCTGTGTTGTTTATTGGATTCAGATGCTCTAAAACTTGCATTTGTTTTATCTAATAGCATTCTAACCCCTAGATAAACTAAATAAATAACTCCAATTATTTTAATCATGTTGAACACGATAATTGACTTTGTAAGTATAATTGATAAACCAAAAGCAACTAACAACGTATGGATCAAAGAACCACTAATGATACCGAAAACAGAATACACACCGGCTTTTCTCCCCTGTGCAATGCTTTTCCCAATTATATACATGGTGTCTGCACCAGGAATTAGATTTAGGAGGATTCCAGTAAGCAAAAATACTTCATAATTTACGATTCCAAACATTTTGTGAACACCACCTATTCATTATGAAATACATTAAAAGGTAATGATAATTTAGTAAATAGCTCATTGTCAATCTTCAATATCTGTTATACGTATATGTAAGTTTACCTAAAAAAACCGCTTTTCACCCCTCTATAGGTCTGGCATGACCTGATCCTGAAGGGGGAAAAAGCGGCTTTTATAATGAGGATACTACGTAGTTACTCATTCACGATAATCAGCAAAAAACATGGGCAGTCTGTCCTGTATCAAATGCCCAAAGGATGGGCCGTTGTCATACACCCGCGGAGCAGGCGACAGGCTTATTCGGCGGTTTCTTTTACTTGTTCCGCTACGAAAATAACAGGCTTCATAATTCGACTCAGCATATCTTGCTTTGGACGATTCCAGGTAACCCAGTCGTCCAGCAGCAGACCGCCTGTGTCGCCGCTATTCGGATTCAGGGACCAGTACGTAAAGTACAGGTTGTTGGCACCAATATAGTCTACGAGTGCATTTTGCCATTTCCCCTCAGTAGTAGACAAATCAACATTACGACCGCCGAATTCACCGACCAGCACCGGAGCTATGTTCTGCTTGCTGATGTAGCCCCAGGTTTGATCCCAGATCGCTGGCAGGTTGGACGGGAAGGCCGGGTCGTTGAACCATGGCTGCGAAGACACACCAGGGCCGTAATCATGTGGAGAATATACGACACGGTTCGGTACGTCCAGAACTACAGGATAGTTGGCTACACCTGTCAGGTTGCCACCCCACCAGTATTGGCTATTGTTGCCTTGTACATTGTGGTCTACACCTTCTACGAGAATCAGCCAATTCGGATTCACGGACAGAATTGCATTCCCTGCACGTTGTGCCGCCAGACGCCAGTCTGTGGAGGCATTGCCTGTGCCCCAGCTTGCTTGACCGTGTGGCTCATTGTGTAAATCCGCACCAATGACGGTAGGGTTGTTTTTATAACGATCAGCCAACATTTTCCAGTCGTTAATCCAGCGAGACTCAGGGTACTGGGATGTGTACCACAGCTCGGATTGCCCACCTGAGCTTGGACGGTGACGGTCAAGGATAATCTGAATACCGCGTTGTCCAGCTTTTTCGATCAGCTTGTCCATAATTTGAATCGGAGTTAATCCGACCAGATCAGGGTTTTTGTGATAATCAATACTGTCTGGACGAGAACTGGAATCGAACAACTGATTGCTGTAAGGCAAACGGATCAGATTGTAGCCTTCTTTCTTCACCTGATCCAGCATGTCGTCCATTGAGCGGCTCCACAGTCCATGCAAGGTGTAATTAGGGGTTTCCAGACCGAACCAGTTCAGGCCGTTAAATGCCGCTTCTTTCCCGGATTCGTCTACAATCTTGTTTCCTTGGGTGTGATAATATCCTTTCACACTGGCTGCATCTGCTGAAGCGGGAGTATAGCCATACAGTGTGAAGCCCATTACGAGGGAGGCAATGACGAAAAATGTTTTTTTCAGTCCTTTTTTCTTCATGTTTTTGCTTCCTCCTTTATATGAATGTTTTTGTAACCGATTACAATTTCATTTTATGTTCAAATCTTCCATCAAACAAGTTCATAAAATTCGTATATTTCTAAGATTTCGTTCGAATTCAATAGATTCGTAGCAACGGATGGTTAAGCTAAGTGTCCAGCTTTTGTGGGAGCGGTTGTTTAGGGGCTGAGGGCACGCTCTAACTCCTCATTTATTATATTTTCCTGCTGTAAAAGAAGGTATATAATAAAGTGAAATTCACTTTACATACAGGTTGCAGAATTATATTTGAAAATTAATACGCCTGACATGCAGAAAAAGAAAGGAGGGTAATTATGGTGACAACGATGAAGGAAGTTGCAGAACGTGCCGGGGTGTCGAAGAGTACAGTTTCGCAGTTTCTGCAAAAGAGGTACAACTATATGAGTGAAAACACCAAGAAGAAGATCGAGCAAGCGATTGAGGATCTCAGTTATATACCTAATGAGGTGGCACGTAGTCTCAAGCAGAAGAAGACCTTCATTGTGGGGGTTATTTCTTCAACCATTTTATCGAGATTTACAACAGAAGTCGTGCGTGCCATTGAAGATGAATGCCAACTGGAAAATGTCCAGGTCATTGTCTGCAATACCGATGATGATTCGCTCAAAGAGAAAAAGTATGTCCAGTCGATGATTGCTCGGCAAGTGGATGGACTTATCATTTTCCCGACGGAAGAGAACAAGAAATTATATGTTTCCCTTGTCAAAAATGGCTATCCTTTCGTGTTTGTGGACCGAAAAATCGATGAAATCAGCGTAGACACAGTGCTGTTGAATAATGAAAAGGCCAGCGAGCTTGCGGTTGAAGCACTCATTGAGCATGGTCATAACAACATTGGGATTATCACGTTCCCCTTAGGCAAAAAAGCGATCACCACACGAAGTGAGCGGCTGTCAGGTTATCGAAATACGTTGGGCAAACATGACATATCAGTGAATGAAAACTATATCAAAAGCGGCAGGTTGGATGAAATGCCTAATCTGATTGGACAACTATTCCACATGGAGAATCCGCCCACCGCAATTATTGCTACGAATGACATGATTTTGGAGCAGGTGCTGATTTATGCAAAAAATAATCATCTGACCATACCTAATGACTTTTCCTTGATTGGCATCGATGATGTATCCTTTGCATCTTTTTATAATCCGCCGATCACAACCGTTTCCCAGCCGAGTTTTGAAATGGGGAAAAGAAGTGCGAGGCTACTGCTGGAGAAAATTGATCAAAAAGAACAGGATCTTGAGGAGCTGTCAGAAATCATCCGAATGAATCCGGTCATTAACCACAGAGAATCTGTCCAAAAACTGAACTGAATGATTGAATAAGTCCTTTTCATCTTTTTGAAAACGTTTTTATAAATTCTATTGTAAAAAGAAAATAAAGAGCTATAATGATCTTATGATTCGAGTCATGAATACCCTTTCATTTATGTATGTCCTGATTTTAGTGATGATTGCGATTGAAGAGAGGGGAGGAATGGAACTTAACGAATAATGTATGGGGTAAGTTGTGATTTAATTCACAAAAAATGATTCTGCTTCTTTTTACATTCCCGAGAGGGAAATTTTTTTCGAGTATTACTAAATCGATTTAGTAAGAATGGAAAATAAATAAAAGAAAGTCGGAGATCACTATGAAAATGTTTATGAGCATTATCAGGGAGCCATCCATCATTATCGCGATTGTGACATTACTCGGCCTTATATTCCAGAGGAAGAAAGTATCAGAGATCATTACGGGAACTACCCTTTCTTTTATGGGTTTCACCATGATCAAGGTCGGCGGCGGCATTTTAGGTGGCGTTCTCACTAACTTCAGCCAAATTTTTTCTTATGCGTTCAACCTTAAAGGTGTCGTACCAAGCAATGAAGCCATTATGGCACTGACCATTGATCAGATCGGGGCGGATGCTGCGCTCATTCTACTCTTTTCCATGATCCTTAACATCGTGCTTGCACGCCTGACCAAGTTCAAGTACATTTATTTGTCTCTTCACTTGATTTTGTTTATGAGCTTTGCCGCTACAGCCGTTATGAAAGGTCTGGGTCTCAGTTCGCTGACTACGATTATCGTCGGTTCTTTGGTAATTGGGAGCTATATGGCGGTGTTTCCTTACCTACTCCGGAATGCCAGCAAAAACATTATTAAATCGGATGAATATACGATTGCTCATGCTTCCATGACCTCTTACATTCTGGGTACCTATTTAGGGAAAGTTTTTGGCAACCGTGAAAATGACACCGAAAATGTGAACATTAATGACCGCATCAGTTTTTTGCGCGACCCCAATGTTGCAACGACCTTGACGATGCTTGTGCTTTTACTGGTATCTGGACTGGTTGCTGGTTCTGATTATGTCAGCAAATTATCGGATGGCAAAGAATATATCGTCTTCATTCTCGAACAGTCAGCTATTTTTGCTGCCGGCTTGTATATCGCAAAAGCAGGTGTTAAGCTTTTTACAACTGAAATTGTACCCGCTTTCAAAGGCTTCTCCCAAGTGTTCGCACCTGGAGCAATCCCTGGTGTGGATGTTCTGGTACTGTTCGATAAATCACCCAATTCCGCGTTGGTAGGCTTCTTGGTCAGCTTCTTCACAGGCGTTGCCTGCGTCTTTCTTTTCCCGTTTATCGGATTGCCTGTCATTGTGCCGGGGATCATGGCCTGCTTCCTCGCTGGTGGTGCAGCCGCGATATTCGGCAATTCCAGCGGTGGTTTCAGAGGAGCTGTTATTTCCAGTTGTCTTAATGGATTCTTGCTCTGTCTGCTGCCGGCCCTCACCTTGCCGCTCTTTTCCTTTTTGGGTGCCGAAGGAGTAACATTCGCCGATCCCGACTTTACTACTCTTTCTGGAGTACTTTGGCTTATTTTCCGCTGGTTTTAAACTAAATCGATTTATGAGTTTTTCCAAAATAACTTATCTAAATTATTTGCGTCAAAATCATTTGCGCTTAAAAAGAGGAGGAATTATCCATGTTTTTTAACGATCAAGATATTCAAATTGATATCGTTGACAGTAATACCACCCGGAAAGTGCTGGCCCACAGCGACCAGCTTATGTATGTCAAAGTGATGTTTGCTAAAGCACAAACAGGGGAGATCCTGTTGCATAAGCATGTCCATGAACAAGTCACCTATGTAGTGAAGGGAAGTTTTAAGTTCATGATTGATGATGGCGAAACAAAGGAAGTCCAGACCGTCAAAGAAGGAGACAGCATCCATTTTCCATCCGATACTCTTCATGGCTGTATCCCACTGGAGGATGGCGGTATTCTGCTAGATGCATTTACACCAGCACGTGCAGATTTCCTGTAACGTCCGATCATTTCATTTTTATCTTTTTTTAGAAGAAGACCGGCAAGTATGTTATATTTAACAAACGGCAATCGTGATGAACAGTAATATAGTGATTTTTAGAAAAGGATGAGATGATTTTGGAAAACAACGAAACTCAGCAGGAATTTGCAGAAGTATATGAGCAGCTTAAAGTAGCTGCAAACCGAACCTCCGATTGGAAAACACGCCTAGCCGCGGTAAATGATCTGGGTGAATGGAAGAACCAGCAGACGATTGACTTGCTGACACACCGGTTGAATAATGATACGGTATATGCCGTTCAGGAAGCCGCTTACCGCAGACTTCAGGAATGGGGCGAGAATGTACAGCCGCCTGTGCGCAAAGAGGGTGAGCTTGTTAAGGGTCTGACGAAGATTCTGGTACGGATTAAAAAAAGCCTGCCAGCCGACCATACCTATAACGATTTTCGCGAAAAGTTGCACAAGATGAGAGTCGATATTTATGACATCTATGAAGGTGACAAGGGTGCTGAATTTGATCAGTGGCTGGAGCAAAAATGGGCTTCGTTATCCATAAGATAACACCTGAACCCTGTAATTGAATGTGTATTTAAGGATCGTTACTGGTGATGCAGACAGAGCCTTAACAATGATAAGGGATTATCTTTGTTAAGGTTTTTTTAGCTTGTTCTCCTTAAGAATCATGTCCTTTATCTTTATGCCACTGTATATATACTTCGGCAATATGGTACGATGGGATCGGATTATTTTAGTGTGTACATGGGAGGGACTAACATGAGCAAGGCGAAGCTGTGTTTTATCGGGGCGGGCTTTCACGCTTCAACGAATATATATCCTGCCGTTATTGGGGCAGGTGCTGAAATTCAGGCGATTGCGACTAGAGATCTAAGCAGATCGAAGACAGCACTTCAGCGGTTTGGAAGCAGCGGCACACCTTATGACAATTACAAGGCTATGCTGGAGCAGGAAGACTGTGATGGAGTTGTCGTGATTGCACAAGCGGCAGATCATCCTTCGCTCGTACTGGACTGCATTAAGGCTGGAAAACATGTTTTTGTAGACAAGCCATTGGGCTGGAATGCGGAGGAAGCGGCCCGAATTGCAGATGCGGCAGAAGCAGCGGGTGTCGTACTGATGGTCGGTTTCATGAAGCGCTACGCACCTGTATACATAAAATTAAAAGAATTGATTGAGGGTGGCACGCTTGGAGCCGCACGCTCATTTCAGGCAAAATTCCTCGTGGACAGTACCCTGTTTTGTAAAACCGGCGAAGATTTCATGAAGCTAGCGGCGGTTCATATGGTCGATCTGGTACGTTATTTGTTCGGAGAAGTGGCGCAGGTTACCGGATTTGCGAACGATAACGGCGAGTGTATTTCCCATACGATTGCCCTGAAATTTGAAAATGGTGTAGTGGGCAGCGTATACTTCGCAGGTATGACAGCATGGACACGCGAGAGTGAAGGGATCACGGTAACCTTTGATCACGGTTTTGCGAACGCGGATGAAGTGAACACACTGATCATTCACAAGTCGGAGAGTCATACAGAGCTTCCTTGGAAATCCCTTGCGGAAACCGATACGGTTCTGACACCGTCAGCTTCCGCGATGTCGGGCGGATACCGTGATTTGTACTTGCGCGGTTTTGTTGGTGAAATCGCACATTTCATGAACTGCTGCCAAGAAGGACGGACGCCTGATTCAAGTGGACGGGATAACGTGAAAACGATGGAGCTGTGCGACCGCATTTTGGCTGCGCTCCAATAGGATACCCATTTCATATACAAGTTTCGGAGCCTGGACGGTACCTTAGTTTGGGTGATTTGAAAGAAGCTTCGGTTTAACTGGTCAGTAGATGGCTCCTGCATTTGTCGGGAGTCATTTTTTTCGTTTACCCTACGACCTTTCTATTTCATAGCATTCCTGCCCCTTTTGATTAATCTCTGCTGAAAATATGCCAACAAAGACGAACGATGCGATAGAATAGGAAAAGGAAAGCGTTATCATCACCCATTTTTCTGCGATGGTTCAGGGGGAGAAGGCTTATGCGTTCAAGGTCAAGGTTTCAGCCATTAAACACATTACGTAATCAGATTTTTATCGGATTTATACTGGTGATGCTCATTATGATGAGTGTGGCGGGTGCGTTCATTTATCTCAATGTATCTCACCTGTTAAAAGACAGTGCCGAGCGGCATATTGGTCAGACCGCCGTACAAGCAAGCGGTAGGCTGGATGCATTAATCGGCCAGATGGACAGCTTGACGGAGCAGGTCGCGAATCACCCGTCTGTTCAGCATATTTTGCTGGAGGAGCGTAACGGGGGCAAGGTAAATTTTGGACAGCGTCAATCCCTACTGCAAGTGATGCATAGCTATCAGGCATATATGCCGAGTGTCGGCTCACTGGAGCTGTATACCGCCGAAGGAAAGATGTTGTTTCCAATTAGAGAGGGCAGTCTGGAGGAACGTATTGGACAGGCAGACATCCGGGAAGCGAATCAGATGAAAGGAAGACTGGTCTGGATCGGCATTGATCCCGAAGACTCCCGGTCACTGCTGGCAATTCGGCAGGTGAGTCTGGTGGATCGCTGGTTCTCACGTGGAGGGTACTTGATTACCCGTATGGAGCGAAGTTATTTTGGACTGAATGGTGCGTCAGCGGTCAATGAAGAAGCGGATGAAACCATGCTGCTTGTAGATCGTCAAGGCCAGCTGCTGTCGGGTGAACCAATGAACCAGACGGATTTGTCAGGTGTACTGCATAGCAAGACACAGACGGTTCATATTGGGGAGCGGGAATATGTGAAGGCAGTTCAGCAGTCGGAGCGGACGGGCTGGTCGCTGCTGATCCTGATTCCGGTTAGCGTCGTCACAGACGGAATTACGGTTTTACGGACTACACTTATCATTTCCGCGTCTCTTGGTGCCGTGCTATTTCTGTTCATGTCCTTTATGTTGTCTACGTTGATTACAAGACCGATAGGTCACTTGATTCAGGCGATGCGTCGTTCACGGGAAGGGGCATTGGCCCTGAATCCAGAACCGGCAGCAGCGGTCGAGCTGCGAGAATTGAACGCAGAGTACAATACGATGATTGTCGATATCAATGAATTGATCCGTGTTATTTGCGAGAAGGAGGTTTTACAAAGCCAGACCGAGCTTAAAGCTCTGCAGGCGCAGATCAATCCGCATTTTCTTTTTAATACGCTGGATGCTTTCAACTGGTCGCTACAGGAGAAGGGAGAGGAGGAGCTTGCCGGGCTGATGGTGTCCATGTCGCGGCTGTTTCGTTATGTTATCGAACCGGCTCATCATGACTCTTGGGTGACCCTCGGGGAAGAAATGGCGCAAATCCGTCGTTATCTGGAACTGATGGAGATGCGTCTGGGTGAACGTCTAAGCTGGAAAATTCATATGCCTTCAGAGGCAGCCAGAATTCCGCTTCCTAAACTGCTGATCCAGCCTATTCTAGAGAATGCCATTTTGCATGGTGTCGAAAATCGCATCGGCAACGGCCGTGTTGAAATTAGTGTCACTCCTTCGACCAGATCGGGTTGGACCAAGATCGCGGTCATAGATAACGGACCTGGAATGACAATGGAAGAACTTGCGGCTGTGCGTACAGCGTTGATGGGGGGAGCAGCCTGCGAGAGCAAGGGAACCGGTATGGGACTAGTGAATGTGCAGCGCAGGCTCGCTCTCTATTATGACAGCGCATCTTATCCAACGGACGGTATGCTGATACATAGTGCTGAGCAGGAAGGAACTGTGGTCGCTTTTGAAATTCCTGATGAATATGGAGGGCGGTAGGAATGAGTGTTTCATCCAAAACCATTGTCATTGTAGACGATGAACAGCGAACACGTCAGGGGATACACCAGACATTGGAGCAATGGGCCGCCGGGAAATACCGGATTGTGACATTCGATAATGGTTTGGAAGCGTTAAATATACTGCGTGCAGAGACCGTTCATCTCTTGATTACGGATGTCCGGTTGCCGGAATTCAGTGGTCTGGATTTAATCCGCTCTCTGGAACGGGATTCACGACGACCAGCGATCATTGTCATCTCGGGTTATGCGGAGTTTGATTATGTCCAGCAGGCTCTTCGTCTGGGAGCCGTCAATTATTTGCTCAAACCGATTGATAAGCATGAGCTGCTGAATGCGGTCAATGAAGCGCTTCGGCTGGAAGAGGAGCGGCAACGGTACGAGAAGCTGGACAAGCTGGCTGACCCTGTTCTGCTAGAGCTTGATCTCCAGGCGGCTACTCTTAGTGATCCGGTACGACGTGCCTTCACCTATATGGCGGAGCATCTTCACGAATCCATTACGATGGCGCAGACTGCCGCGCATTCACACCTGAATGCGAGCTATTTTAGTGTTTTATTCAAGGAGCAAAGTGGTTTGTCCTTCAGCGAGTATCTGCATCGACTGCGGATTCAACGGGCCAAGGAGCTGCTGCTGCATACCCAGTTGACGATTGCCCAAATCGGCGAGCGATCAGGCTACCGGACAGATAAATATTTTATTAAAGTATTCAAAGCGACCGAGGGGATAAGTCCTAGCCGCTACAGGCAGCAGATGCGTACAGGGCCGGAAAATATCGACTGACAGTAGGCAGATCAAACCCAATAAAAGTGGAATTATACCCAATGAGTGTACCCTGTTGGAAGCAGGAATGGAGTGCTAAACTAACAAATGATAACGGTTACAAAAATATAAATACAACAAACGGAGGTCTAACGATGTCCAACGAGTATGGTTTGCGTAAGCGCTCACATCAAAAATGGTTTGCTGGGTTGACCCTGCTGCTGTCATTCATGCTGGTGCTATCCGGTTGCGGTGCTGGTAAGGATGGTCAAGGCGGTTCCAGTGGAGAAGGGGGAAAGGTTACACTCAAAATGATGCACCTGTGGCCAGAGGGAAGCTCGGCACAGCAGAGCAAGCTTGTGACTCAGATTATAGATCAATACCAAAAGGATCATCCGAATGTCGTCATTCAGCAGGAAGTGCTGGAAAATGAACAATACAAAAACAAACTCAAAGTGCTGTCAGCTTCCAATGAATTGCCGGATATCGGCATCACCTGGGCAGCGGGTTTTATGGAGCCTTACGTTAAAGGTGGATTATTTACACCGATGGATGACCTGTTGAATGGTTCCAAGCTGAAGGACAAATTTGTACCGGGAACGACCGAAGCTTATGCGCTGAATGGCAAAACGTATGCGCTTCCGATTGAATTGAACATAACACCTATTTATTACAACAAAGCCATATTCCAAAAATACAACTTGAAGGTACCTGTGACATTTGACGAGTTTAAGCAGGTTGTGAAAACACTTACGGATCATGGAGTTGCACCGATTGCATTGGGCAATAAAGACCGCTGGACCGGCTCACTCTGGTACATGTATCTGGCAGAGCGTATAGCAGGTAACGAAACGCTGAAAAAAGCGATTGACGGTTCAGGATCGTTCGATGACCCTGGTTTAATTCAGGCGGCCTCCGAAGTCCAGACGCTTGTGGATATGAATGCCTTTAACAAAGGATTTAACGGCTTGTCCAATGATGAGGGAAAATCCGAGTTTATGAACGACAAGGCAGCGATGTATTTGATGGCTACTTGGGAATTGCCGAATTTTACGACCAATCCCGCAATCCCACAAGCATTTAAAGATCAAATTGGCTTCTTTAAATTCCCGATGGTTGCAGGCGGCAAGGGCAACGAGAACAGTTGGGTAGGAGGTCCGGGAGTAGGCTTGTTCGTTTCGGAAAATTCCAAGGTAAAAGAAGAGGCCAAAGCGTTCGTTGAATACTTCGTAGTCAAATGGGGAGAGCAATCGGTCACACAGGCGGGCGTAATTCCGGCGACGAAAGTGGACACCTCCAAAGAAAAATTGCCCAAGCTGTATGTCGATTTGCTGAACGGACTGAATCAAGCCAGCAGCATTACATTGTTCGCCGATGTACAGATGAAGCCGAATGCAGCGCAGGTACATTTGAATATGATTCAGGCGTTGTTTGGTAAAGCGGTGACACCGCAACAATTTGCCGAGCAGCATAAGGCTGCCATCGAGAAAGGAAATTGAAATTGACCACCTAAGGAGGTCCGACCGTGGAAAAGGTCATGTCCAATAAGCTTGTCATTGCTCTCTATGTATTGCCTTCTCTGCTGCTGTTATTCGCCGTAATATATGTGCCCATCGTTCTGACCGGCTATTACGGCCTGAATCAGTGGAATGGAATCGGCTCTATGACTTTTGTGGGGCTGGACAATTATCAACATTTGCTCACTGACAGTGCATTCTGGCAAAGTGCCTGGCATTCGCTGCTGTTGGCCTTGTTTTCAGGCATCAGTCTGATCGGTTATCTGGTCATTGCGATGATTTTGTCAGGAAAAATCAAGGGAGCGAATCTGCTGCGGAAAATTTATCTGATTCCCATGCTGTTGTCATCTGTAGCGATCGCACAGCTGTGGCTCAAAATGTATCATCCAACGAACGGAGTGTTCAATTCCATACTGGCGTCGGTCGGAGTCCACAATCCGCCTGAATGGTTAGCTAATCCGTCCTTGGTGCTGTTTGCTTTGTTCATTCCGATTATTTGGCAATATGCAGGCTTTTATATCCTGATCTATTATGCCGGGCTGAAAAACATTCCCGAAACGCTAATGGAGGCTGCCCGGATCGACGGGGCCAGTGCCTGGCAGATTGCGACTCGTATCAAATTGCCCCTGCTGCGCGAGGTGATTAACGTTACGATCATATTGTCCATTGTCGGCTCGCTCAAATATTTCGACCTCATCTACGTCATGACGGACGGTGGACCGAATGGAGCCAGTGAAGTGATGGCCTCTTACATGTACCATCAGGCATTCCGCAGCTTTGATTTTGGATACGGCAGTGCTACAGCCTTTGCCCTGCTGCTCATCTGTCTAATCGCTACGTGGCTGATTCGCAAGGTTACGGCTACGAGTGACACCATCCAGTATTCATAATGCAGTCTTGCTAATAGATGAGGGTAACAAAGGACAGGAAGAGGGAGGATCGGATATGAAAACCCAGGCAGCCGCCAACTATCCGCTAGGAGTCGCTACCCGCGGCAAAATGTTAACTCGGGTCGGTTATGCCGCTTTGTATATCATTTTAATCATCTTGGCGGTGACGCAGCTTTTACCGCTGGTGTGGCTGATGCTGTTCTCGCTTAAAAATAATCAGGAAGTGTTTAACCTTCCGCCGTTTGCACTCCCGTCCCAGCCGCATTGGGAGAACTATATGAATGTGTGGACCAGCGGCAATATCGGGCGGTATTTTTTCAATAGTGTGTGGATTACGGTCATATCCGTGGCGTTGACGGTGCTGCTAGCCAGCTTTGTAACGTTTGCCATTACGCGTATGCGGTGGAAAGGAAGTCAGCTGGTTCTCGGGCTATTTATGGTCGGACTGATGATTCCAGTCCATTCCACCTTGATTCCGTTGTTCAGTATGTTTCTCAAACTGCATTTAACAGATACTTCACTCTCCATCATCCTGTCGTATGTTGCTTTTAATCTACCGACAACGATGATGATCTTGCTGGGCTTCTATTACGCCTTGCCCCGTGAAGTGGAAGAAGCGGCCGTTATGGA
Organism: Paenibacillus sp. FSL H7-0703; assembly: GCF_038003485.1. Lineage (NCBI taxonomy): Bacteria > Bacillati > Bacillota > Bacilli > Caryophanales > Paenibacillaceae > Paenibacillus > Paenibacillus sp. FSL H7-0703. Next base: position 4,981,093 of record NZ_JBBOPF010000001.1, read on the forward strand.
CGGCTGCTCCGTCAACCGGATGTTCTTCCGAATCGTGCTGCCCATGACTACCCCGGTCATGGCAACGACATCTATTATTAACATGATCTATAACTGGAATGAGTTTATTTTCGTCAATACGTTCATTAGCTCGGACGAAAACAAAACACTGACCGTTGGTGTCCAGAACTTTATTGGACAATATACGACCGACTGGGGAGCGATCGGAGCTACGTTGATGATCAGCATTTTGCCCATTTTGCTAGTGTTCCTCATCATGAGTGACCGGATTGTGGAAGGGATCGCGGCCGGGTCGGTTAAGGGGTAAACATTCAAGGCATAACTGATAAACGGTATGGGCAAAGAGCTATCGGGATACAAATTTCCCTGCCGAAGTTAAAGAGCATCCCCTAGTGTAAATGTTGGAACAAGCCTCTTGGTTTGTCCATAAATGCTAGGGGTGCATTTTCATGGAGTCTAGGTTTGAGGTGAGGGGAATACTTAATGAAGTAACTCCATAATTTTAAGTTTTTTCAGAAATTAAATGGAAAGCAAACGAACGTGTTGATATTTATTTACCGACCAATTGTGTGAATGGATCAGAGGTTATGATGTGGTTGGTAACCCTGATAGGGAGGAAGGGCAAGTTGTGTTATTCATATAGGAATTGGGATTCATTCTGCTAATTGACTGCTTATTTTTGGCATAAAAAAAGCACATTCCTACTCGTATCTCAAGTGGGACTGTGCTTTTAAAAGGCTATCATGTTTGTGTTAAGTTGTTGGTTTGCATATCTGTTAATATTATAAATTGAATTTGTCCGAAGTTATTAACAAGCTGCTGACATGGCTTATTTGAATCTTTCTAAACCATGATATGGATTCGAAATATTTTCACCAACTTCATCAATTGCTTCTATTATTTCTTCCAATATTAATTCATTTATATCCTTATCTTGATTTATTGAATCTTTAATTTTTTGAAAGCAATTCTTTAGTCCGAGGTTTACAACAATTGAAAGAATGATATCTACATCATCATAAGAATCAGTATTCCATAACCTGTGAAGAACCTTATCTATACTATTTCTTACTTCACTTTCCAATAACTCGTAGGTCATAACTTGTCTATCTGTTAATTGGCTAAGAATTAATAAAAAATCCTTTTTCTCAATTTTACCAGTATTAAATTCATTCAATACGTTTTGAAACATCAATGCTAATGTTTCTGTTGGTAATACATCGGGTAATTTCTCAATTTCTTTAAGATTCATTTTTTTATTTCCCCTCTATTGGAATGTGAACTTCATTTAAGGATTGATTTTTAGTCCATGTTCCATCGGTTTTTAATTGTTTATTACCTATTTTTATTTGTGCAGTCCAACATGTTCCTGATACTGACCCAGAGTACTTACTTGCAGCTATAGGATCTGGCGAATGCCATCGAATAATTGCCTTCTGTCCATCAGTTAGTAAAAATTCATACTTTGCTCCATCTTTAATTGTATTTGTTGGAAAAAATGTATTTGACGTATCTGGGGGGATCATAGATTCTAAATTGGATAAGCTAATTTCCCCATTTTTTAATAGATCTTGTGCTCCTTGTCTGGCCTGGTCTCTTGTTAAAGACTCTATAGAGGAATTTACAGGTTTAGTATTCTTCGATTTAACAATTTCTTTTTCCTTTTTTAAATATTCTTTTATATTTGAGGATTTTCTTGTATTTGTACTCTTAGCTACATTATATATGACCTTCTTTTGAATTTTACTATTTTCTTCTCTAGTTGCCTTGGAGGCAGTCTCTCGTAGCGTTTTCCTTGCCTGTTGATCCTGTTGTTTATATTGGTTTTTCGTTGTTAACCTTTCATTTGGTTGTGGTTTGTAGCCTTTGGTTTCAAGAGTTTTGTTATTTTTTGGGTTAGCTATGTTTTCTCTAGCTTCTATTTGTTGTCTCGCTAATAATTCCTGGACTCTTACTTTTGCACTTACTCCAGAAGAAATATTAAAGAACCCTTTTCCTCTACCCAGTTTTGAAAGTATCCCCTTTAATTCTTTAGTATGGTCTATCCCCCCTCGACCACCAAACATAAGAGGGTTTTCTGTGATAATAGCATAGAACATCCATTTCTTCTCTTCGTCGGATACTCCTTGCTTCCTAGTTAGCATGAAGAAATCGCCGGGATAATTATGTTTCCATTCACTATAGTATTGGCGATCCGGTTTACCGTCACGAGTACGGACAAGACCATCTTCTCCTCGATAACTCCCCGGTTTAAGTTTGGGTGTAAAGTCTTCGGTATATGCTGCCCTAAGATAATCCTGCCAGATTCTTTTGTAGTCTTCTTCTGTCAGCTCTGGTGGCGCAGCTTCTTTTTTTGCTTTAAGGGCAGCTTCAGTTCTAGCTTTTTCTTGTTCTTTATATTCCCTCAGCATTCTATCTTTAACACTTTTAGGTACCTGTTGATAGGCATGAACCATAGCTTTTGATGCTGCCAGCAAGTTTTGAACCAGCTCTAATGGGCCACCGGAATGCGCTATATGACGTGCGCTTGTATACACTTTTCCTAGAATCCATTTGCTATAGTAGGCATGTCTCGCTTGCTCATGCTCGTATTGAGTAATCAATCCTTGTAGTGCTAGACCAGCCAAGTGTTTCAACGGATGAATACCGCTCCCCTTACCGCTTCCAATTGTAGCAGTTCCTTTGCTCCGAACAGGGATCACTGCGGTTGCTTTCAGAATCACACCCGTCGCAGGTCCACCTAAAGCTCCTGCAACAACGCCAGCCACTTTTCCCATCACTGGAATGGAGCCTAATAGCTTGGACACCGTACCCAACAAAGAGTTGGCCTGTTGAAGTGCAGCCGGACTTGTCACTTTGGCGGTAGGAGTGCTGCTTGATGATGTCTTAGCTGCTGATGGAGTTTGCGCTGCCTGATATGCTTTGATGCTCATCAATGGCGGCTCAGGTACAGGAGGGAGGTCAGCTACGAAAACAGGAGCTTTCACCGTACCTTCCTGATATATCACCGGAGCCTTGGTATCTGTCTCACCATCCAGTACCATACTGCTGGCCCCGCCTTTTAGATACAGCGCCGTTCCAGCTTCGAGCGAAAGTTCCTGCCCAGCATCAAGCTTTACGTGACCACCCTGAATCTGCACATTCCCTGGACTGTCGATCGTAATGCCGCTACTTTCATGCAGTGTGATGGAAAATTCACCGGAGGTGGATAGAGTCAGCTCATGCTCAGACATTTCTACGCCGCTACCTTGCACATGTTGCCATACCTTCACATTCGGCTGTCCATTGGTGTGTCGTTGTTGCCGCAGTGAATCCGTTACATAGGCATCCTGTTCGCGGTGGGTAGGCAGATACAATTCCACCTGTTCTCCTACTTCAGGCATATCGTACCAGCCGCTATGTTCTTCAGCAACATATCGAGTCGCTACAGGAAACCAGCAGGCTTTGGCAGGATCTTGCTTTGGGTCAATGTCCAGTTGAAGCTGTACAAAATCCTGCTGTACCTTCAGCACCGTTCCTATCAGCGAAATCCCGGTAGCCTGATCGTTTTCATAACGGGCATAGCGGATATCCTGTTCGGCTTGAAGATCGTAACGGGTACGCAGTAAGCCATCCGTTAGTGTGGTCACTGCCCGAACTACGACCAGTTCTTTTCCTTGTCCGATAGGTAACGTGATGAGGTCGCCCAGCGCATAGTATTGCAGACTTTCGATCATATAGGTGACATACGAGCCAGCACGTTCTCCTGGCTTTTCCGTATCCAGCTCATGAAACGTTTTTCGTACTCGATAAAATACATCCCGCTCCACCTTATGCTGCTTGCCTTCGGGCATCCCGAAGAAAACCTTGGGCGAGGCTGCGGTTACCTCTGGCACGAGTACGGAGCCAAAGCGAGAAGCGAGGCGTTTTAAAAACGCCCAATCGGTCTCCTCATATTGTAAAACAAATGTCTCCAGTTTGGCATGGTTGCTTACCGTATCAATGGCATCTCCGTATTGATATTTTCGAACCAGCGCAGTGACCAGATCATCATAGGTGCGGTGAATATCTTGATAGGAGCGCCTTTTACGCTTAATATCCATCTGGTACGAATGGGAAGAGGCCTCCAGTTCAAACGTATATACGCCTCGCACACAATGTACGGACATACGCGTAACAATCCCATGGAACAATCTTCTCAGCGATTGTCCCTGATCATCCAACTGACGAATCACAATGGGCTCTTGCTCCATATCCTGTCCGATGCATGCAGCTCCTTGTTCTTCGGAGAGCATGCCACTGATGTGTAAATAGGCATGATTGTTAATGGTACGTGTTATTTGAAGTTGTTCGATGTGTAGTGGCTGAAAGGGACCATAAAAGCATAGGCTTTCATATCCGATCCCATCTGATAATACGCTCAAGTGAGTTCATGACTCCTTTCTAGATGCAATGGGTATTTCCAAGTGAAGCACGTCATCTTGCATTTGCTTCTGTTTATAGAAGCCGCAGATGAGTACAACTGTCAGTCAAGATAGATATGTAATGCAAGATTTGTACGCTATAAAGGGACAAGAGGTGATATTTAATAAACAACCCAGCATATGTATTTATCGGTTAAAAGAGAGAGTTATTTTACAGAATGAACCATTAATTGTGGTATTTACTATGTTTAAATCTGGAATTAGAAGATATGAGAGGGAAGTATAAGGTGGAAAAAAGCATATAATAGATGGTAAGAGAGAGTATAAGAAGATATTTATAAAAGATTGAACTTTAATGAGAGATGAGGGTTCATGTTATGCCAAAAAACGATAATATGCTGGCCATTCTATGGATGTTGAATTCGGGCGTAAAAATGACTGCAAAACAAATATCCGAAAAGTTAGAAATAAATATAAGGACAGTTTATCGGTATATTGATGCACTATGTGCCAGTGGGGTGCCTATAATATCCGACACGGGTCATAATGGCGGGTATAGCTTGCTGAATAATTTCATCAGAGCACCTTTACTATTTGATATTGAGGAAAAAAAGGCACTCCTTCATGCTGCTATTTTTGCAAAAGAGGCTGGATACCCTTTGAGTGAGGCATTAGACAATGCAACATCAAAATTGAAAATGTATTCGAATCAAGAGCAGGAAAGTATACTTAGCCGTCATTTAGCCGGATTTGAAGTGATTAATCGCATGGGAGACCCTTCTCTTCAGCCGATATTGGCGGAATTGGAGCAAGCTGTAGCCAACGAATTCTCTGTAGAAATGGATTATCGCACAAGCCATGAAGAACAACCCAAGAATAGGGTGATAGACCCCTATGGAATGGTTTACTGGAACAACAAATGGTACACTGTTGCATTTTGTCACCTAAGAAATGAGATACGTAGCTTTCGGGCAGATCGGATTCTACAAATCAAGCGTACTCCAATCATATTTAAGCGTTCCGAAGCTTTTTCGGCCCGTGAATTTTTTATGCAAAATCTGTTGCCTGATTTAGTAGGCAAGGACGGTTTAATTTCTTTAATGATCGAAGGCAGGCCAGAGGCATTGGATGACTTATGTCTGCATTGGTTTTTGGGGCATCATCTGAAAGAGCGGACATCCAATCAAGCCATCTTTTTGCTTGAGGAAAAATCACTTCATACATATGTCCCTTATTTACTCCTACCCTACGGGAAGTCCATTCAAGTCATCGAACCACAGAGTTTGAAGAAAAAGCTTGTTGCTGTTGCGTCGGAGTTAATGGAATATTATCAACGTTAAAAGCTTCACTGACAGCAGATGTCAGTGAAGCTTTTTTATAATGAGGATAGTCATGGATTACCGAGGGTTGGTATTACTTGATAAATTATAAAATAAGGAGAATATGTAAATGGATAGTGCGGTATATCTTTATGTGTTTGACACCATGGCAGACTGGGAGATCGGTTACTTAACTGCCGAACTGAACTCGGGGAGATATTATAAAAAGGGGCTGGTTCCATCCAAAATAGTTACCGTGGGAATGGAAAAGACTCCTGTAACCACAATGGGGGGATTGAAAATCCTGCCTGACATCACACTGGATGAGTGCAGCATTGAAAGCACAGATACATTGATTTTACCCGGTGGAGATACATGGACAGAAACCATTCACCAACCCATCTTAAAAATCGCTGAGAGGTGTTTAGAGGAAGGGATATGGGTTGCAGCGATTTGTGGTGCTACCATGGGACTTGCCCAGGCAGGATTGCTGAATTCACGTTGGCATACAAGCAATGATCTAGGATACCTCAAAATGACCTGTCCCACCTACACGGGCGAAAATTATTACAAAGTGGAGTCTGCTGTAACGGATGGAAAACTGATCACTGCATCTGGAACAGCTCCGTTGGAATTTTCCGTACACGTTTTGAAAGCTCTGGGTGTGTTTTCTTCTAAAACATTAGAAGCCTGGTATAGTCTAAATAAGACTCGCGCACCCAAATATTACTATGAGTTGATGAATTCAATCCAATAAAGGTATAAGCATTAAATTGGACTGTTACGATCATTTAAAGGAGGAGTCAAAATGACTGAAAGCAGAGAATATACGGGAGTGTCAGGTAAATATACAAAGAAGGGAACACCCAACGGCTTTACGTCTATTACCCCGTTTATTACAGTGAAGAATCCTTCGGAAGCAATAGAGTTCTATAAAAGTGTTTTCAATGCAAGGGTTAAGGATATTACTGAATATCCTGATGAGCATGGCAATAAAATAATTGTTCATGCGGAATTAGATTTTGGAAATGGTTTTTTGCAGCTGGGAGCAGCGAATCCGGCATATCAATTGGTTTTGCCGCCAGATGAAGGCAATGCGTGTTATTCTTTCGGAATTTACGTCATGAATGTTGATCAGGTTATTGAAAATGCGGTAACAAGAGGAGCGAAAGTAAGGGAACCAGTTACAAACTTTGTTTCAGGTGATCGATTCGCAAGTATATTGGATCCTTGCGGAGTAAGATGGTCTATTATGACCAGGATCGAGGATTTGTCAGAAGAAGAAAGCAGTCGTAGGGTTGCTGAATGGGCGAAAAGCTTTAGTGGAGAATAAATGCAATCATTTTTTTGGTGAAATTATTAAAAGTGACAGTTTGCTGAAATGATGTAATAGAAATTCTGGTGGCCCTTAAAGAAGTGTTAGGAGCCACCAGTAAAAACTAATTTACGATATTGTTACATAATAAGAGCCAGCTATACTTTTACTGTATGCTGTTCCAATACCTTGAAGGAATTAAAAAAAAGGTAAGCCATCCTTCGATACACACCTTCATTTTGATTAAGAATTATTGTCCAATTTGTTCTAAGATTTGTGTATAAGCATTCCTATAATGATCGGGGTTAGGATCTTCTCCTATTATCTTGGGTACGTCAAAGTCAGACAGCAGGAAATGGTGTTTGGCTTGAACTTCATGCCTTGCTAAGCAACTCTTGCAACAGGACAAGGGACAGCCGTCAATTGCAATAATGTCACGTCCCGATTTTGCTGTTCTGACAAGTGGTTTGACATCACCACCAACACCAGCAATGCAGGACATTTCAGCGACTTTTTCTCGATCCATTTGTATAGCGATCATGTTAGCGGTTTGTGCTGCGGAGGAACATCCAGAACAAGAATAGACAAGAGGTAAATCTGTTCTTTTCATCTTTGTACACTTCCTTGTTTTTTCTTTGTGATCCATCATAGTGCCTTTGATTTTAGATGAAATAAATTTAAAATTGTTTGTATTTTAACTTAAATTTACAGTCTAAACCGTGATTGTGATCACGACAATATTTTTGTAGAATCTGCTATAGGGCTAACTGTGTGTATATAAATCATCCAGATCTTTAGAAAAAAGCTTATCCCTACTCATAGATTTAAGTTGGAATAAGCTTTTAAAATTATAATGTTTAGGTACACTTAAACTAATCATTCTTTATGTTAAAGGATTTTAGAGAATTTTGTACCATCAAACTTGTCACCCCATCCTCTATTTTCTTCTATAGAAAATTTTAGAAATGGGTCGATACTTGGCAATGGAAAATTGTAATCTATCATGAGCTTTATAACTCTCTCCAAAGATTTCAAACTGCTTTCGCCGTATCCTTCGATCAAAGTGTACGTATGACTGATACCAAGGTCATAAATACCTCGCACTAAGGCATCGACTGATCCATCAATATTTTGATATAAGTTATACAAATATATGAATTCATCTTTACTCAGCTTCTCAAACTCTGAATTCTGTTAAATTCTCAGGAATTAATTCGACGACTATATCATTCCAATCATCCAAGTATTGTATATTAGTAAATTCCCATAAATAATTCAAAACGATCTTCCAATCATTAATGTCATATTTCAAGGCTATAATAGCGTTCTCAAAGCAGCTAATACCATATGCAACTCTACCTCTCATTGAAATATGCCTAAATTTTTCCATGTTCATAATCGTTAGTCTCCTTTATACCATCCGGTTAGTGCGTCAGCACTATTTCCTTTAAAAGTAAATGTGCAGTTTTCGCAAGCTATTTTTGCTGCTCCAAATTCGTGTGGAGTTGTTTTAATAGTATATATATCATTCACATTAGCCTTTTGATTCAGTGCTTGATTCACTGCATCTACTTCTGCGCAATTTCCCACTGCATACTCATTAAGAGAATCTTTTGGCAGTAATCCTGCTTTGTCTTTGCTTCCCAATAATCTTGCGTTCTTTTCATCTCCACTTGTATACCTTTATTCATTCCATAATAATATTATCGGCCTCTAGTCACCCTGTTCAATATAACTGAAAAGCATTATTTAGGTTATGAAATTAAAGCATTTGATGTGTATACAATCAAAATGTAGAAATCTTTATACGGATATTACATGGGTTGTATGTGTTATTGGTTGAATGATGGAATCATTCGGTACTGGGTAGGGCTTTTTAAGCAGCCGCCCAAGCAACCCTTGATTTCATCAGCTAGTTCAAGTACATTCCTCCAATCAGGTGAATTTCTAACTGCATTAACATTCCAATTATCGCCTTGCTGTAATTCTAGAACTAAGTTTCTTAAAATAGAACTTTATACACCATCTCATCACTAATTAGTCCTGCATGATTAAGTTTTTGTAAGATATCAGCGTGTAAAAATGAAATTACCCCTGTATCAAACTCTTCAAAGATATTGTACCCAATTACCATATCATCCTCGCTTAGCAGATATGTTCCACACTTATCAATCGTATTTACGTATAGCTCCATGAGTTTTTCTATGGATATTTTCTCCACACACAACAACCCCCTTTTATTTTTGAATAATGTAGCCTTACCGCCGGGTAATGGTTTATAATCAGATCCCCTTACCTTGACTTTGCCTGTCTGACCACTTGATAATCCAATGTCTGACCCTTCATGCATCCCTGCTTCTGGATGATAGAACACAGACTTATCGCCGTTTGTGAATTTCCGTCCAGTACCTGCTGAAATGGTGTAATAGAAATTCGGATGCCGAATAGTTGGCGGAAAATAAGGTATCATTATCACCACATAAGGCATGTTGAGCGCTGTTAGTAATATTGAATAAGGGTGCATCGGTGTTTTAGCTCCTCAATGAGGGCTAGTTGATAAATAGAGAAGAGGTAATAAACCATGTTAAACATATAATTTTGCCCTTAGCTGTTATCTTTGTTCTCGTTTCTTCTGTCTCAGTTGAGAGCGCGCATGCGGGATCTAAATTTAGTTATAATGTTGAAGTTTTTGTAGATAACAGCGCATTAACATCCACTTAGAGAGAAATCCACAAACACCGTATATGCCCCTATTAAATTATATCTGAGGACTTGGGAGAGTCTGTCACATGGAACAGACCTACACAAGAAGTTACAATTAAATCGAAGAATGGTACAATTATACGATTAACCTTGGGTAGCAAAGTTGCATACGTGAACGGTGAAGAAAAGATAATGCGGAATGCTCCGCTTATGCCGGAATATCCAAATCGGGTTATGGTTCCTCTTAGATTTGTTTCGGAAGTTCTGGGAGTTATAGTAAATACAACTACGATCAATGGAATATTACATGTTGACATTAAGAAATAATGCTTGATTGCTTGGAATGAGTAACAAACCAATTACTCTTCAAATCTTGGTTCGTAAGGCTTGAGGAGTAATAGTAATTAATGCATAGCAAAAAAGTTTGGAAAAGGGGAAAACTCCTCACGTTTCTATACTGAAACCCACCCATTGAGCGGTTTTTTGCTTTTATCATTCGAAATTACAAAAGCTTATTCCTACTACTGGATCAAGTTGGAATAAGCCTTTGAGATTTTATCAATTTTTCGTTTTTTATGTTGCGTTTGTTGGCTATAGTGATTAGTTTTACTGTCTGGGGGAAATCTGTCGTTCTGTTTTAAAACATTTCAATCCTCATAGTCATCTTCTACTTTAGGTATGAATGGAGACAAGAAGGGGTCCGTGTGTTCAGTCAGTTCACCTCGAATTAACGCATGAACCCTAAATTCATTAAATAACTTCATATCATCGCTATCCCTTATATATAAAACTCCATATGAACCTGGGGCAAACTCCCCTACCTTTTTTAATACTTCTATTGGATTATGTTTAGCAGTAGGTTTATGATTGTTAAGACCTGCTATCCAGAGTTGATAATCTCCATTTACAGCTCTTAAATCCAGAACACCAGAAGACCAATCCAATTCATTCAAAAAGTTTTGTATATCTTGAATAATTAACGATAATTTTTCATCATCATCTTCAAATGAGGAACTTTCTCTGATGGTTACCCACCCGTGATACTCAAACATTTCTACTCATCCTCTCATGGTATTAGGGGCTTAGTATCAATAATTATTTCTACACCATATCTTTCGGCATATTCTTTAAGTTGTCTTAGCACTCTGTCATCAGGCTTACCTTCAAAGTGAAAATATGCTTTTCTGTTCGTTTCAATTGCGGCTTCGATCGTAGCCTTCGCTTGTTTTCTAAATTGCTTATCTAAACTGTTCAACGGTGGTTTGGTTTGAGCAATGTACTGGTCGCTTACCGTATCAAACTCACGTCCCTTAGGGTCATTACTAAATTTAACTCTGGATTCTCCACCTAGTTTTTCTGCCAACATATCAGCTGCTTCATCCTCTTTAGGAACCTTTACCAATTTCCCTGAGTATTGCCCATTATTAGAAGTCCCGGTTTTTGACGTTCCCTCAGCGGGCTTGCTCGAATTTGGTAGTTTAGGTGACTCCTTAGGTCTACTTGAATTTGCCCCATTATAAATCGCCGAATCATTGAACTCATCAATGGGCCTGTTTACACCTGGACCACCCTTTGGATTGGGTTTTGCAGGCGGATTCTCTGCAATAGGTGGCTGGCTGGACCTAGTAGGAGAACTTCCTGCACTCCCCATGCCGATACGAGCTGTTACAATCCCATAAGTCGTGTCTTCGACTAAATCGCTTAAGCCTGTCCTTTCCATGTAATCTCCAGATTTTTGTCCAATAAAGCCTTGATTGTATCGAGTAATGAGTGCATCCATTTTCTCTTTGTCCAACTCAATAGCATTTGTAGAGTCCACACCCATCGCTACTAAACCATCTTCAATGGCATTGAGAGTTCCTTCATCCCATACGTGTGTGCGTTTTGCATTGACGATACGCTGGATAGCGGCCAATTTATTAGGATCTTTAATATCATACAATGATAGTTTGCGCTTCATTGTAATTTCAGTGCGCAGTGCTTGCTCTGCTTGTTTTAGCTTATTTTCATCCTGCCACCAGTTGGCTGTAAAATAATCAGTTTGATTCCAATATGAAGTATATTCACTAGTTTTTCTTTCTCTCCATAATGCAAGTTTTGGATTCTCATGTTTCTGCGTTTGTGCTGCTTGAAGGCGTTGTTTTTCTTCATAATCTCGGAGCCATTTCTTCTGAATGTTTTTAGGAACTTGCTGATACGCTTGAGCCATGGCATTTGACTCTTTCAGCAGGTTTTGAACCAGTTCTAATGGGCCACCAGAATGCGCTATATGACGTGCACTCGTAAACACTTTCCCCAAAATCCACTTGCTATAATAGGCTTCCTTAGCCCGCTCATGCTCGTATTGGCTTATTAGCCCTTGGAGAGCTAAACTAGCCAGATGCTTCAGTGGATGCAAACTACCTTTAGGAGAACTACCTCCAGCGTGACTTGTTCCTTTGCTCCGGACGGGGATCATTGCGGTTGCTTTCAGAATGACACCCGCCGCAGGCCCACCTAAAGCTCCTGCAACAACGCCAGCCACTTTCCCCATCACTGGAATGGAGCCTAATAGCTTGGACACCGTACCCAACAAAGAATTGGCCTGTTGAAGTGCAGCCGGACTTGTTACTTTGGCGGTAGGAGTGCTGCTGGATGGGGCCTTGGCTGCTGCTGCGGATTGCGCCGCCTCGTATGCTTTGATGCTCATCAATGGTGGCTCAGGCACAGGAGGGAGGTCAGCTACGAAAACAGGTGCCTTCACCGTACCTTCCTGATAAATCACCGGAGCCTTGGTATCCGTCTCACCGTCCAGTACCATGCTGCTGGCTCCGCCTTTTAAATACAGCGCCGTTCCAGCTTCGAGTGAAAGTTCCTCGCCTGCATCGAGCTTCACGTGACCACCCTGAATCTGCACATTCCCCGGACTGTCGATGGTAATGCCGCTACTGTCATGCAGTGTAATGGAAAATTCACCGGAGGTGGATAGGGTCAGTTCATGCTCAGACATTTCTACGCCGCTACCTTGCACATGTTGCCATACCTTCACATTCGGCTGTCCATTAGTGTGGCGTTGTTGTCGCAGTGAATCCGTTATATAGGCATCCTGTTCACAGTGGGTAGGTAGATACAATTCCACCTGTTCCCCGATCTCAGGCATATCGTACCAGCCACTATGTTCTTCGGCGACATAACGGGTGGCTATGGGAAACCAGCAGGCTTTGGCAGGATCTTGCTTCGGGTCAATCTCTAGTTGAAGCTGTACAAAATCCTGTTGTACCTTGAGCACCGTTCCTGTCAGTGAAATCCCGGTGGCCTGGTCGTTTTCATACCGGGCATACCGGATATCCTGTTCGGCTTGAAGATCGTAACGGGTACGCAGTAGGCCATCCGTTAGTGTGGTCACGGCTCGAACCACGACCAGTTCTTTGCCTTGTCCAATGGGTAACGTGATGAGGTCGCCCAGCGCATAGTATTGCAGACTTTCGATCATATAGGTGACATACGAGCTAGCACGTTCGCCTGACTTTTCCGCATCCAGCTCATGAAATGTTTTACGTACTCGATAAAATACATCCCGCTCTACCTTATGCTGCTTGCCTTCAGGCATCCCGAAGAAAACCTTGGGCGAGGCTGCGGTTACCTCTGGTACAAGTACGGAGCCAAAGCGAGAAGCGAGACGTTTTAAAAACGCCCAATCCGTCTCCTCATATTGTAAAACAAATGTCTCCAGTTTGGCATGGTTGCTTACCGTATCAATGGCATCTCCGTACTGATATTTTCGAATCAGCGCAGTGACCAGATCATCATAGGTGCGGTGAGTATCTTGATAGGAGCGTCTTTTACGTTTAATATCCATCTGGTATGAATGGGAAGCGGCCTCCAGCTCAAACGTATATACGCCTCGCACACATTGTACGGACATATGTGTAACAATCCCATGGAACAACCTTCTCAACGATTGTCCCTGATCATTCAACTGACGAATCACAATCGGCTCTTGCTCCATATCCTGTCCGATGCATGCATCTCCTTGTTCTTCGGAGAGCATGCCACTGATATGTAAAGAGGCATGATCATTAATGGTGCGTGTTATTTGAAGTTGTTCGATGTGTAGTGGCTGAAAGGGACCATAAAAGCGTAGGCTTTCATATCCGATCCCATCTGATAATACGCTCAAGTGAGTTCATAACTCCTTTCCAGATGTGATGGGTATTTTCTAAGTTGAATTTGCTTCTGATTATAGAAGCCGCAGATGAGTACAACTTGAGTTAAGACCCATATGTATCACTGAGTTTGTTTGGCATAGAAACCTTGTCATTCGGATTTAGGAGTTTCAAGTAAGCTTCCATTCAAGGTACAAAGGGCAAGAGGAGATATTTAAATAACAGTCCAGCATATGTATATATCGGTTAAAAGAGAGATTTAGTTACAGAATGACCCATTGGTTGGGGGATTTACTATGTTTATTTTTGGAAGTAGGAGGATGAGAGGGAAGTGTAACATGAGTTAATATAGGAATATGGTAATGCGCCACATGGTTTGCCATTTCTATGCTTTTCATGCTGCCAAAACAGATACTTAAAACCAAAATGATGCCCTATCCAAACGATCTAAATTTAAAAATAATGGAGTGATAGAATGATAAGAGGACTTGTACTTTTAACTGGTGGGAATATTGAAGATTACTTACCAGACTTATATGAGTGGAGTCATACTGAAAGCGAAAAAGAGCAACATACTTGCCGACCCATAATCGAACTTCCTCCATATAACAATTATAAAGAGAATGTACTGAAAAGGCTTGCAAATGGGCAATTAATATATATCTTGGTTGATAAAAGTAACAGTAATAAGCGGATAGGAAAGATACAGCTTTTTGACTATAATTCTCGAAATAAAAGTGCCGAGATCGGATACTACTTGCCTCTAAAACATAGAAAACAAGGATATGCGAATGTATTGCTAGAGCTATTTATAGATACCATTTTTGAACGTAAGGATTTAGAGTTGAATAAAATTTACGCGACGGTTGCAGCGTGTAATCAAGCATCCATAAAATTATTAGAAAAATTCCATTTTAAGCTGGAAGGGACTTATCGAGAGCATTACTGGTTTAGTGATGGTTCGGTATGCGATCAATATCATTATTCTTTGCTAAAAAGAGAGCATGCTAGCTTAGCTGAAAAAGAAATATAAGGAAATTGAACTATTATTTTTAAAATGGAACGAGTTAATTTCAAGTAAATCCGTTCCATCCTCTCGACACACGTTGAGGCCGTAGTAAAGCTATGTTGAGTCGATATATAGAGGTGCTTAATTGTAGCTTCCTATGTCCTTTACGAGCTGGGGAAAAGTTTATAGAAATAAGGTATGGCACAACAAAATAAATGTTTCGATTTTTTTGGATTTAAAGGGGTTGGACACATCCGATGTATTTAACTGAAAATGTGAGTATTCAAGAGAGCGTCCTTAGTTTGGCGTTCTTTTCTTTGTACGCTACCTGTAAGAATTCCTCAAGCAATAAGGTTATTCCCTTCTGTGACGTGCAATCAACTTGCTGTGGTGCAATTACTTTAAATAAATACGGATGCAGGGAAGGTGAACCCCTTGGATAAATTTAAAGGTCTGGAGAAATTGATTAAGCTTACAGGAGATCGCGCCAAGTTGGATGCGAAAGCGAACGATACCTATATTGTATATAAAACGCCGGGTGGCCAAATTGTAAAAGAATACAACGATGGAGACATTGTTCCTGTTGTGGATACGGAAGTTCTCATGCATAAACATATACCAATGATGTATGTATTTGCGGGGAATAATGGAAGCGGTAAAAGTACGATTCAGAACCTAGTTGTTGACCGACTGGGAATTAGCGTAAATATTGATCCTGATGCCTTGCCCAGAGGAATCGAAGAGACTTTCTGAGATGGATATTGTGAACAGACCTGAATTCTCGGAATGGAAGGATAAGCATCATTACAAGCAAGCATTGGAGAATGAAGCTTTGTACTGGCAGGGCATGAAGGACGGAGCACAGTTTGTATATGTTGTATTAGAGATGATGCTTCATGATGAAAAAGAGAAAGAAGAATAGCCAATGGAGATTAGATGGTTATAGAGAACATTAAAAAAGATGCTGGGCACCTACCAACCTGGTCATACCCCTGTCAAGTAGACAGGGTATGACCAAGTTGGTAGGTGTTTTAATTTGTCTTACGTTATGGGACACAGGCTCAGGCTTTTCAGTTCAATTCGTCTTGATTGACTATGCTTGCAACTTACCCGCACGAATATCATCTGTCATGCCCGCGTAAGGTGCCTGGGCAATCAACTTCTCGTTATTCACACCTGCATTTTCAATGAAAGTAATATATGCGAATTCAGGAACTACATGCTTCGGATAAGTCTCATACTTTTCACGCGATTCTTCCATCAGAGGGATGAAATCATTTTGATAGCGTACTTTAATCTCCGGATGCTCATGCACCCATTTCGGAAAGAAAATAATACCATGCATGGTCAATGAAATGGCTGGATGGGTTCAGTATCGGAGAAGCTTCGCCGAAAGAATCATAAACTTTAAGTCGGTATAAGTCGATTAAATAATTAAGGGCTTATATATACACAAATTTCTATATTAGAACATACCTAGCAGTGAACTTAGGCCCAAGCGTAGAAGCCGTATCTAAAAATAGAATTCATTCCAGGAGGTAAGCTATGAATAAGAGAACAGGCTTTAGATTTTTAGTTGTAATTATGATGATTTATGTATTTACTTTTAATCTGGGTGTGGAAACTGTAAAGGCAAATTCCGTATATTATGTTTCTACAACG
This sequence comes from Paenibacillus sp. FSL H7-0703, assembly GCF_038003485.1. Classification (NCBI taxonomy): domain Bacteria; kingdom Bacillati; phylum Bacillota; class Bacilli; order Caryophanales; family Paenibacillaceae; genus Paenibacillus; species Paenibacillus sp. FSL H7-0703. The sequence goes on from NZ_JBBOPF010000001.1 coordinate 4,997,649, forward strand.
GGGAATGACATCACTGGAACCGGTACACTATCAAATCCATGGAAAACCATACAAAAGGCAGCAGATACCATGAAAGCCGGAGATACCTGCATCATACGAGGTGGTACATACCGGGAAACAGTAACACTTCATACTTCCGGAACTTCTGCAAAACCCATAAACTTTAAGGCTTATACAGGAGAGAACGTAACGGTATCCGGTGCCGATCCGGTTACTGGCTGGAAAAATTACTCTGGATCCATCTATTATGCGGAAATGAAGGGTTCCCTTGGAACAAAAAATCAGATATTTGTTAATAAGCAAATGCAATTTGAAGCCAGATGGCCCAATTCACCAACACTTGATCCCTTAAATTTAACATATACAACAGTTGATTCCGGTTCCACTACAACCATCAAGGATGGAGACTTAACTCAGGCACCTGGATACTGGGTTGGCAAAACGGTTTGGAGTGTTCCGGGAACAGGCTACAAATCTTATAAAAGTACCATTACCAGCTCAAGTGACGGCTCCATTACCTTTGATCAAATAGATACTGCAGCGACAGGCGGTAACAGCTATTATATTACTGGTAACCTTAAAGATCTTGACAGTGCGGGAGAATGGTATTATGACAGCACTACTGGCAGACTTTATTTATGGGCACCTGGTGGAGTTGATCCGAATACTTTGACAGTAGAAGCAAAGAAGCGGACTTATGCATTTGATTTAAGTTCCCGCTCTTACATAAATATTACCGGAATTAATATCTTTGCCTCCAGCATTAAAATGTCAAATTCTAATTACTGTAAAGTTTCTAATATGATTGCGGAATATGTCAGTCATGATTCGGATGTTACCAGACAATACAGTACAGGGATATTTATGTCCGGTACCAATAATGAGCTTAGAGACAGTACTTTGACCTACAGTTCCGGTAATCTGGTGAGTATAGAGGGAACAGGAAATAAGGTAATTAATAATCTTATTCATGAAGCAAATTATTCGGCAGCGGATATTCCGGCAATCTATCTATTGGGGGCAAACCATCTAATCAGTCATAATACGGTATATAACGCTGGGCGTCATCTGATATTTATGCCTACCCAAAACAGCCAGATACAATATAATAATCTGTACAATGCAGGAAAGCTGACAAAAGACTGCGGAATACTCTATGAATTTGCCTGGGATGGGCAAGGGACGGTAATTCATCATAATTACATCCATGATAATCTGGCAAAGAATTATTCCGGCACTGGTATCTATCTGGATAACGGTAGCAAGGGCTATATTGTGCATCATAATGTTGTATGGGGAAACTATACAGGGATAAGATTGAATACACCCAGTAATTTTAACCTGATTTATAACAATACTACCTACAGTAACGGAAATGTAGGATATTGGGGAAGTAATTTTCAGTCAGATATGTACGGCGACAGAATTTTCAACAATATCTTTACTACAGCCTTTACACTGCCTGGTACTCATATAGAGGGAAATAATATTACCTCAGAAACCAATCCGTTATTTGTGAATCCCACAGCATATGACTTCAGGTTGCAGTCTACTTCTCCAGCTATTAATGCAGGGGTTGTAATATCTGGAATCACCAATGATTATGTTGGTGCGGCACCGGATATTGGAGCATATGAGTTCGGTGGAACTGACTGGACTGCCGGGCATGATTTTTCTTCACCTCCGGACCCGGTTTTTGAGAGTGTCAGCTTACTTTATGTTAATAACGTAAGGCAATCAGATTTCGAGAAAGGGATAATCTCACCATGGGCAGCAACATATTCAGATACTGCTGCAAGTGTATCGGTACCAAGAAGCGGCTCTAAGAGTGTTAGATTGGGACCCGGAGAAGATGGTATCGAGCAGGTACTTACGGGGCTAAGTCCTAATACCAGCTATATGTGTACCGCCTGGGTTAAGGCAGACATAGGAGAGCGGATTCAGATTGGCGTTAATGGCTTTGAAGGAACGGATGCATCCGCAACATCTGACAGTACATCCTGGACAATGGTAAACATTCCTTTTACAACCGGAGCAGGCGCTACCAGGGCAACAGTGTATGCTTACAAGAATCCTGGTACAGCATATGTTTATGTGGATGATTTTGGGGTAGTTGAGCAATAAATTATTTTACTGGTTTTATGTTTGACAGGATTGTCAGAAAGTCAGAAAAACCAAGACTGCCTTGGGGCAGATGGATCAGGAGGGACACTTTCAGTAGAAAATAAAAAAAGAAAGACCTAAAGACTCTGATCTAAAAACGATAGATTTTCCGCCAAGGGGCGACCAGACCTTAAGGTCATCATTTTTGTACACTCAAGGCATGTGGAGTGCGTGGTAGTAATATATCGAGATGAAAAGTATTGATGTACGAGGGTTTGAGAGCAATTTTAATATGTTCCTGCATTCAAAAAGACGCTTTAGGGTTGAGTGCGGGAATATATTTTATTTTCATTCACAATGCACGTGGTGTGCTGTGTGTTGTTGGTTAGGGAGTAGTGTTTTGGAGCCACATTTACCTGTTTGAATAGTTTAAACTGCCCGAACCCTCTTGAGTTCGGGCTATATTTATTATAACCCAAGTAATTAATTGAGCGGAGGGTATTCGATGAGGCTTCCGTTGATCAGTGGAAGAAATTGTTTTGGATAATCATTGGCAGAGTTGATGTTCGTCCGAACAATATCAAGTTTTCCAGTTTATCAGGACGATAAGTGTTGGGGTGCGAATCAGGTGTACATGGTTATATTGACTGAGTAAGGTCTATAGGACTAATTCAAAATGAGGCTCCTGACACTTGCAGGAATCTTTCTATTTGTCGAAAGTGGGAATATTTTCTGGAGTTTAAAACTTAAATAGGCTATGATTATTGTAGGTTTAGCACATCGTTAAATCGTGATTCCGGTAGCGAAACAGAGCGGGAAACATCAAGTATTTCAAACCAAAATGTGGAGGGCTAGTATGAGTTCAAAAATGAAGATGAGTTGGGCACTACACCCTACTGCTGGCAGAGTATCAGTCGATGATATTCAATTGGATGAGACCTTAAATGAATCACTTAAATGTGAGTTTTGTCATGTTGATTTAAGTTTTGTAGGAACGTATATAAAGCAGGACAACTATGTTGCACCAATTTTACGATTGAAAAAAGGTAGGAAGAACCATTTAGAATATGACGGGGGAGAATGTCCTTATAATAAATCTAACAACCAAACTCAGACACTTCGTAAAAGCAAAGTGGCGGGTGTTGTCCTTGATAAAGAAACTGTTATTAGGGTTAACATCCCTGTTGAATTAAAAAAATCTTTAATGGATTTATTATCTCAAGACTTAATACCTAAAAAGGAGAAATCGGAGAATCCTAAAACTAAAAAATCACCAGGGAATTATTCAAATAGTGAGGGCGAACTATCAGACTACATAAACTCAGCAAGAGCTTTCGCAAAAATAGCTAAATATTTTGAGCAAAATAAAGTTCAGAATTATCTTGAATTTAAGTTTTTTGGAATCACGGCAAGATGGATGGATATATATTTTGAAGAGTGGGATAAAGTTTATGAAAAATTCCAAACAAAATCACCAAAAGAACTGGTTTGCTTAAGAGGAGTTTATGCTTCAACGGGTCGACCATATGTAGATAATAATGGGTACGAGTGGATTCATATTAAATTAATGAAGACATCCATATCCTCAAAAACCACTTCTCAGACATTTACGCAAATCAAACTGTTTAAACCGATGTTCACCAATTTTTTGAAACAATTAGATGAAGCCAAGAGAAAAGCTGAGCCTATAGAAGTAACCTTCTTTGGAAGAATTGAAAGATACGAAAAGGATGGTAATAGAAACATAAAAGGCGTTGCCGTGCTGAGAAGGCAGATTCATTTTGAGAAAAGAAATATAAAGCATTAATTCAAAGTCATGGAGGGTCTATATTGGAAATGCCAGAATTAAATGATTCTTATCTCATAGCAAGAGTCTCTATCACAGAAAATACGGATAATGCACATTTGCTAGAGGTAGATGGAATATGTCCGTTATGTGGAAATTACTTGCTCATACAAAAAGGTAAACGTTTGAACAAAAAGTATCAAATTGCACATATATATCCGAATAGTCCAATCCCTCATGAAGTAAAAGAACTTGAGGGGCTTGAAAGACTAGGTACTAACTGCGAAGAGTTTGAAAATAAAGTAGCTCTGTGTAAGGATTGTCATGGATATTATGACGATCATAAGACTAAAGAAGAATATTTGAAACTAGTTAAGATCAAGAAACGTCTATTGGCTGCTTCTAAAGCCAAGATATCCACCTCACATCAAGACATAGAAGAAGAAATAGTATTAGTTATCAATTCATTGATGAGTATTGATCCTATAGCGCTACAAAAAATGGAGTTGGAATATAAAGCATTAAAAATTTCTAGTAAGATTGAGATGACATATTCCATTTTGAAAGCTAAAATAGAAACATACGTTTGTGTTTATTTCAATCTAATTAAAGAAACATTTCAGAACTTAGATCAAGAGAATAAATTAAACTTTGATTTAGTTGCTTCTGAAGTTAGATCAAGCTTCTTAAAATGTGATGAAGAAATTGTTAGTAAAAGTGAGATATTTGAAGCACTCGTAAAATGGCTGAAATCCAAATCAAATGGCTCATCAAGTGAAGCCTGCGAAGCAGTCATATCGTATTTTGTTCAGAGTTGTGAGGTGTTCCATGAAATTTCCCAATAAATTATATACTTATAATGAAAGTATTATTAGTAAACTTCCCATTATCATGAATGAAATAGAAAATGATAAGGATTTTTCCCTCTCTGATTTATATTCTAGTGTCATCAGTAAATTTCAAAATATCACCGAATTTCTAGATGCACTCGATTGTCTGTATGCATTAGGAAAAATAGAATACAGTTTTGATTCGAGGAGAGTTAACAATGTTATTTGAAATTATTTGCGATCAGTTCAAACAGAAGAGAGTTGAATTCCTTCCTACATTAAATACTGTATTAGGGGATGACATTGGGAGTAATTCCATTGGCAAGTCTACGTTTCTAATGATTATAGATTTTGTATTTGGTGGGAAAGATTATATTTTAAAGTCCGCAGAGATTCAAAGACATGTGGGCAAACATACAATAAAGTTTTGCTTCATATTTCAAGAAAAAAAATACTACTTTTTGAGAGACACCGAAGATTTGGAATCTGTAAGTGAGTGTGACGAATCATATAATGTTGTATCAAAAATACCTCTCTCACAGTATTGCGAATTTTTAAAGCATAGATACAATATACACCTCCCAAATATTAGTTTCCGAGATATAGTTGGGAGATATTCGCGAATTTATGGGAAAGAAAATCTAAATGAAAAGCGTCCTTTAGATATTGTTCATAATGAAGCTGCTGGAACTCCAATAAATGCACTATTAAAGTTGTTTGGATTGTTTAGCGTAATCTCGGAATTGGAGGACTTATTAAAGCAAAGAGAAACAGAACTAAGTGCTTATAGAAATGCACAGAGGTATAACTTTGTATCCTCGATTGGTAAACGAAAATATAATGAAAACTTGAAAGAACTTACCCAACTTGATGAGATAAAAGAACAAATTTCAAAAGATCTGGATAATAATTTATTAGATATTGATTCAGAAAAAGCAGAAGAAGTTATCAAATTAAAACAAAGACTTTCCGTTGCAAAGAGAAAGAGAAGTAAATATTATTCTCAATATGTAACTATCGAGAATAACATGAAAGAAAATTCACCAATAAGATCTGAACAGTTTGATGATTTGTTACGGTTCTTTCCTGATGCTAATATACGAAATATTGCAGAAGTCGAGAAATTTCATTATGAGATAAGGAATGTTTTAAAGACAGAATTGAAGGCAAAGAAAGGAGAGTTGAACAAAATAATTTCCGTATCACAAAATGAAATTGATACGATTGAAGAAAATATTAAGAAAATTATTCAGATACCAAATTTATCAAAAGCCATACTAACAAAATATTCAGAGATACAAAAAATGAGCGAAAAATTGGAAAGTGAAAACAAAGCTTATTTAACTTCAATAACTCTTAAAACATCTAGAGATGATACCAAAGCTCGCAGAGATCAAATGAGAAGAGATCAATTATATCTACTTCAAATAGAAATTAACACCAAGATGCAGGAGATTAATGATTATATATACTCTGAACAAAAGAAACCGCCTGTTATTACTTTTGATAAAAATCAGTATAAGTTTGAAACTATTGACGATACTGGCACAGGTACATTCTATAAGAATATGGTGGTGTATGATCTAAGTGTACTGGAGCTAACAGCATTGCCAATACTAATTCATGATTCTGTAGTCTTAAAACAAATTGCCGATGTAGCAGTAGAAAAAATATTGCTGAAGTACCTTCAATCAGAGAAGCAGATATTTATTTCATTTGATAAGAAAAAAGCATATACAGCAGGGACTCAAAAAATATTAATAGAAACAAAGGTTCTAGAACTTTCTCCTAACGGAAATGAACTATTCGGAAGATCGTGGAATAATAAATAACCTAACCCCTGAAGTACTCCGATGTTGTTGGGTTTGTGAAACTCACCGTCGGTGGTAGAGCGTTTGCAGGCATGCAAGAGGTCGTTGGTTATGATAGTCTCAATCAAATTAGCCTACGCATCGGCCTAATAGGTGTTGAGATAGTAAATCAGGTTGATGGATAAAGTGATTAAATAAGGTCATTAGGACTAAATTGAGACGGGACTCCTGCCACTTACGGGAGTCTCTTGTTCGTGAAACTAGGGATATTATTTGTCTATTACTTGGTGTATGGGACTATTTTTGTCCTAGTGTGCGAGAAGGGCGAAGACAAATAATAATTGTATTTATAAGGCACAGAAAGCGAGAATTGGATTATTGAAAAAAGAAAAAGCTATTCCACATCTAACTCCATTTGTTGCTAACAACATACAAAGATATAGCGAGGTATATACCAATTTAGGTTATATTATAAAGAACGCTAAGTTGCCTGAAGATGCAGGAGTGGGGCCTTTATTTTGCATTCTACCTAATAGTGAAGAGTTTTCTTCAGAACTTGACGCTAAAGATCGTTTAAGTGATAATGCAGTTTTGAAAAACTACATTAGTAGTACATTGCAATATACTATTAATTTGCAAGGGCTTTTAATCCATAAAATGGCTAATAAATATGTGAAGCGTAATTTGGATAAAATTTCTAGAGCGGTAAATAAACTTTGTGTTGTGGAAAACGTGGTGCCTCATATTAAATATCTTGATGGGACCCCCTTGTGTAGACCTTACATAAAAAAACCTAAATTATGATCTTGAAGAGAACATAGAGTACAACTGGCAGGGTGAAACCCCATTACGATATCCTGTATGTGGAGGTGATTACACATTTGCTGAAAAAAATATATATAACAATCTTCAAAAGATGATAAGAAGTTTAATTGCATCGGTGTCACTTAGGAGTTCTTTGCTGTCTGTGTTGAAATCAAAGGCTGAAGACATATTGACTCCTGGAACTCTAAACTTAACGTATCCTTCCTATTACTTGCGGAGTATCTGTTCAATGGATTTTAAATATAAGAACAGAGCTTTTAAAAAAAGTCCTGAGTTATTCAGAGATACTACATCCGAGGATTTTGATAATGAAAGGCAATATGATTTCTGTAGCCTCTAAACAGAACAGTTCACTTTTTTAAAAACGAAGTTAACCGTTGAAGTGCAAACATACATTCGTTTTAATATATATGATGGAAGAAAATATGCACGTTTGATCAAGGCACCTGCGATGGGACGTTCACAGCGAACAGAATTTATCCAAGAAAGTATATTGCTGATTTGTATCAACATTTTACACTCGACAAAATCGTTCCGCAGCACAATCAGTTCTATATATTCCACGTATTAACGTCATACCATATTATGGAAATAATACGATCATCGAGGATGCATGGAAAGTGGAAAAGTGTGCTTGAAGATTTGGAGTAACAGAATTTGATATTCTATGAAAAGGTAAAGCAACGTGAATATTTCAAAGCGAAGAAAGATTTAAAGCCATCAAAGGAACATCTACATAAATTAGAACGTATACCGAAGATCTCGTGGAATGGCGGTATAAAACCTGTTCCTGATCAAAGTGAATCTAGAAACAAAATCTTCGTGTGAAGCTAGAATAATATTTAATTCATCTAATATTACGTATCTACGTACCACATCCGTCATCATCCTTTGCTACACTTTGAATAAAAAGGAGATGATCACTTGGATACTCAACCTAAACAATTAAAGGGCAAAGAAAATACGAAGCCATCTGAAAATACTGCTGAAGAATACGAGAACTTGGTGCAGCAAGAAGACGAACACATAGAGAGACTTAAAACATGCACAAAGCTCATTTGGGATGCTCTAGCTATTATTTCTCAAAAGGCAAGCGTACTGCACATGGAAACCGTCAAAGAAGCGGCCGATCATCTTCATATCATGGAACTGGATCTTCGCAGGGAATTGTTTAAAGTTCGTTTGAAAAAAAGTATTTTGGCGAGCAAAATGAAGCAAACCCAAGCATAGCAGCGGAGGGGACGGAATCGTTCTGAAGAAGCGGAGCGTTCGCCTTTGAACCCGGATTTTTACCGTTAAAATATAATCAAAAAAATCTGGGGGCAACAGCGATCGGAAGAATGATCCGTCTACGTATCGCCCTCATATGCACGTACTTGCTCAATCGCCCAGTAATCAATTTGCTCAAATAACCCGACATGACCCTTCACGGTCTGATCGGGTTTTCTCATTTCAATCCCTTCATCCCCACCCATAAATCTTCACTCCCCTCGAAACCACTCGACACCCAAATAGTTACACCCACTCCCAACATCATGTATAGTAAAGTTATGGGAAATAAACATGAACCCGCATATAATCAGGAACGCTTAGCCGTACAATATGAAACATGGCAAAAACGAGGAGGAACGTGATGATACATCCAACACAGATTCAGGATATGCTGCAAGCCGCGCTAGAGACGGGCGGGGATTTTGCAGAGGTGTTCGTCGAGGACCGTACGAATGGACAACTGGGCATGACCGGAGGAGTCGTGGATACGGCGCTGTCAGGCCGGGATTTTGGGATTGGCATTCGGATCATGAAGGAGCATTTTTCGGTGTATGCCTATACCAGTGATATGAGCGAACAGAGCCTGATCCGACTGGCCAAATCGGCCGCCAAGGCCATTCGCGGCGGTGGAGCGCCAGGTACACACACCATTACACTCCATCCCCATGCGATCCCTAATCACCATCCAATTGCGATCATTCCTGACGCTTCACAGAAACGTGCCAAGATTGACATGATGAGACGGGCGCATGAGGCGGCAAGCCAATACGATCCTTCCATTACACAAACCTCTGTTGGGATTAGCAATTCAATCCAGAACGTCTTAATCGCCAATAGCAACGGGCTGCTGGTGGAGGATACCCGTACGTATACCCGCATGAGAATAAGCGCGATTGCGACTGATGGGGAGCATAGACAGTCCGGTTTCCGTGGGCCAGGAGCGTATGCAGGGACTGAATTCTTGGAGAATCTGAATATCGAAGAAAATGCGAGACACGCCGCTCGTATTGCCACCACGATGGTCAAAGCGGGATATGCACCTAGCGGCAGATTGCCTGTCGTAATTGAGAATGGCTTTGGCGGCGTTCTTTTCCACGAGGCGTGTGGACACGGGCTGGAATCTACGGCGGTGGCCCATGGAACCTCCGTGTTTGCCAATAAGATCGGGCAGCAGGTGGCTTCACCGCTTGTCACGGCTATAGATGATGGAACGATTCAGAACGCATGGGGCTCGCTCAATATCGATGATGAAGGGGCGCCGACACAGCGCAACGTACTGATCGAGAACGGTATTTTAAAAGGATATCTGATCGACCGCATGGGCTCGCGTCAGATGGGTGTGCCTGCGACAGGGTCAGGACGAAGACAGTCCTATAAATTTGCACCTGCGTCCCGTATGAACAATACGTTTATTGCGAACGGGGATTCTACGCGTGAAGAGATCATTGCGAATACGGAGTACGGAATCTATGCCAAATCGCTGGGTGGCGGGTCGGTGAATACCTCGACGAGCGAGTTTAATTTTGCGGTTGAAGAGGCGTACATGATTCGCAACGGCAAAATTGCCGAGCCGGTCAAAGGCGCAACGCTAATCGGCAAAGGCATTGAAACCCTGCAAAATATTGATATGGTCGGCAACAATCTGGATCATGGTCAGGGGATGTGCGGTTCGGTCAGCGGAAGTCTTCCGGTCAACTGCGGACAGCCGACAATTCGTGTGTCCGAGATGACCGTCGGCGGACGGAAGGGGGAATAGGCGATGAATATTCAGCAATTTCAGGAAGCGTTGTTCACAAAAGGCCGGGAAATCGGCTACGCGGATATGGAAATCTACTATGTAAATGGACGTTCTACCTCAGTGAAGGTACTGAAGGGAGAAATTGACCAATATACCATCGTCGAAAACGGTGGGCTTTCCTTTCGGGGTGTCATTAACGGGAAAATGGGTTATGCCTCTACAGAGAAGCTGGAACCGGACGTGATCGACTTTTTATTGGAAGAGGCTCGCAGCAACGCGGACATATTGGAAAGCGAGGAGCAGGATGAGCTGTTCGCAGGCTCTGAGAGTTACCCTGAGCAGCCTGCTTATGCCGCAGCGTTGGCTGACACGGCTCCTGAGATTCTGATCGAGGCGGCGCTAGAAATGGAACGTACAGCGCTTGCCGCAGATCCACGGATTGTGATGGCTCGGCATTGCTCGGTCAGCATTCGTGAAAATGAGGTTCTGATAGTAAATACAAAAGGACTGCACTGCCATCGTCGCAAAAGTCTGGCGAGCGCTTATGTGTATGTGATTGCAGCAGACCATGACGAGACGGTAACTGGGGGTTGGCATGATTATTCGCTGCGGAGCGTGGAGGAAATCGATATTGCGGATGTGGCGCGTAAAGCCGTAAAAGAGGCTGTTTCCAAGCTGGGTGCGCACACGATCCAATCGGATAACTATCCGGTCATTTTCCGTCATGATGCAGCAGCGCAATTGCTGGCTGCGTATACGTCGGTATTTTCAGCGGAATCGGTGGATAAAGGCTTTTCGCGATTAGCTGGGAAACTGGGGCAAAAGGTGGCAAGCGAGCGCATTACGCTGATTGATGATCCGCTGATGGAGAACGTTCCCGCAGGCAGTACGTTTGATGCCGAAGGCTGCGCAACCCATCGTAACGAGATCATCAAGGACGGAGAACTACGGACGTATTTCCATAACCGCAAGACGGCCCGCAAGGCTGGGGTGGAAAGTACCTCTAATGCTTCCAAGGGCAGCTATAACGGTAAAATTGGTGTGTCGTATCATAATCTGTATGTGGAACCAGGGACGTCTACGTTGGAGGACATGATTCGCAAGACGGATCGCGGGTTGATGATCGTCGAGTTGCAAGGGCTGCATGCGGGTACGAATACGGCGTCCGGTAACTTTTCGCTGGCTTGTCTGGGATACTGGATTGAGCAGGGGCAAGTGGTCAGAGCAGTCAATCAGATCACCGTATCGGGCAACTTCTTTGACGTGTTGCAGCAGGTAGAGGAAGTTGGCAACGATTTGCGTTTTACGGGAAGCTGCACATCCCCTTCGCTCAAGCTGGCTGCACTCTCGATTTCAGGTTCCTAATGACTGGAGCAGCCTTCTTTTTTCAGACTCACGGCCTGTTTCTGACGTTCCGATTGCCTAGTGATTACAGATGCCTGATGCATCAGGGTATGGTAAAGTAGGAGAAAGTCTGTGAAATATGAAAAAAAGGCTTGGTTACAGCACCGCGACAGGGTATTATAGACAATAATATATTCGAAAAAAGGTTCGAATTGAATTTTTATTGGGGGATGTATATGAGATATATAAGCACTAGAGGTCGAGTAGAAGCCAAGGGATTTATTGATACCGTGCTCATGGGGTTAGCTGACGATGGAGGTCTGATGGTACCTGAGCAGATTCCGACCGTGTCGGCAGCTACGCTGGAGCAATGGGCAACATTGAGCTACAGAGAGCTGCTGCTGGAAGTTTTTGCGCTGTATATCAATGATGAGATTCCTCGTGAAGATTTGGAGCAGCTGGTGGAGCGCAGTTACGCGAGCTTCCGTCACCCGGAAGTTACGCCAGTGAAGAAGATCAACGATTCCCTGTCTATTTTGGAACTGTTCCACGGGCCTACGTTCGCGTTCAAGGATGTGGCGCTGCAATTTATGGGTGAGTTTTATTCCTATGTGTCCAAAAAGCAGAATGAGATCATTCACATTTTGGGTGCAACCTCAGGCGATACCGGGGCAGCAGCTATTCAGGGCGTGCGTGGCAAGGAAGGCATTAAAATCTGTATTTTGCACCCACACCAAAAGGTGAGCAAGGTACAAGAGCTGCAAATGACGACAGTTGACGATGAAAATGTATTGAATCTGTCCGTCAAAGGGAACTTTGACGATTGTCAGAAGGTCATTAAGGACCTGTTTGCCGATCTGGATTTCAAAGCTAAACATCATTTGCGGGCAATTAACTCGATTAACTTTGTGCGCATTTTGGCGCAAACCGTATATTACTTTTATGCTTATTTCCGGGCGCAGGAGTCTGCCGGTACGAAAAAGATTAATATCAGCGTGCCATCCGGCAACTTTGGCAATATCTTTTCTGGCTTTCTTGCGAAAAAAATGGGCTTGCCGATCCATAAGCTGATTATTGCCACCAATGAAAATAATATTTTGGAGCGCTTCGTGAAGACAGGCGAATACAAGCCAGGCGACTTTAAAAGCACATACAGTCCTTCGATGGATATTCAGGTGGCGAGCAATTTCGAAAGATACCTGTATTACTTTCTCGGTGAAGATACAGCCAAGGTATCTGAATACATGAATAACCTCAAAACCGAGGGACGGATTGTGATCGGTGCAGAGGATTTGAAGCGTGTCCAGCAGGATTTTGAAGCGCTGGGTGCTTCGAATGAGCAGTGTCTGGAGCTGATCAAAAAATACAAAGCCGAGTACGATTATTTGCTGGACCCCCATACGGCATGCGGTATTGCTGCGTATGAGGCGTATAATGGCGCGGATGAAGTATGTGTGACCTTTGCGACAGCGCATCCGGCCAAATTTGATGAAGCCATCCGTCTGGTGGACATCAAGCAGGAGTTCCCGGCGCAAATTGAACAATTGTTCTCCAAATCGCAGCATCAGCAGGTGGTAGAGCATGACGAGGCAGAAATTGTGCGTCAGCTTGAAGCTTTTTATGTGTAAAAGAATGGGAAAGGAGGCTACGCCCTGCGCGCAGCCTCTTTTTTATTTCCATATTTTCCAGATGTGCTGTATGTTTTAGTTTCAATTTGTTCACATTATAATGCCATGTGGAGTAAGGTGTTAGGGCCTTAGAAATCGTGAAAAAAGCCCGTGAATCAAGGGATTTAGCTTTAATAAACTAACAGGCAATGAGAGGTTCATAGAGTTATTTGATGAAGGATACAAAAATTTTTTATAGGCGAATTAGATGTATTATTATAAAAAATCATGTATAGTTAACTAAATTTTATGAATACATAAAGTTCCACTCTCGAAGGTGCAGAATAACGTCGTTCCGTCATTTAACAGAGGGGCTAATTATAAAAGGGGTGTATTAAATAATGACCATGATCCGTCCAGAGCAGAGTCAAAAAGCAGCAGCCGAATATGTGCAGTCCGTTTTTGAGAAGGTTATCGCGCGCAATCCTCATGAGAATGAATTCCATCAGGCCGTCAAGGAAATATTGGATTCGCTAATTCCGGTATTGGCTAAGCATCCTAAGTATATGCAGCAGGGGCTTCTGGAACGGCTAGTGGAGCCGGAGCGAGTCATTACCTTCCGTGTACCTTGGGTGGATGATGCGGGGGTTGTACAGGTCAACCGCGGCTTCCGCGTGCAGTTTAACAGTGCGATAGGGCCTTATAAAGGTGGACTTCGCTTCCATCCGTCTGTATATCTGGGAATCGTCAAATTTTTGGGTTTTGAGCAGATTTTCAAAAATGCATTGACGGGTCTTCCCATCGGTGGTGGTAAAGGCGGTTCGGATTTTGATCCCAAAGGGAAATCAGATAACGAAGTGATGCGTTTTACACAAAGCTTCATGACTGAGTTGTATAAATATATTGGTCCAGATGCCGACGTTCCGGCTGGGGATATTGGAGTAGGTGGCCGCGAGATCGGTTACATGTTCGGACAATACAAGCGGATTCGCGGAGGACATGAAGGTGGCGTCCTGACGGGTAAAGGGATTCATTACGGAGGCAGTCTCACACGTACAGAAGCGACTGGCTACGGTTGTGTATATTTTGTAAACGAGATGTTGCAGGCGCAGGGATCGTCCTTTGAAGGAAAACGCGTCGTCGTGTCGGGCTCGGGGAACGTATCCATTTATGCGATTGAAAAAGCACAGCAGCTCGGTGCTACAGTCGTGGCATGTAGTGACTCGAATGGCTACATCTATGATCCAGACGGTATCGATCTGAAGCTGGTGAAGCAGCTGAAAGAAGTGAATCGTCTGCGGATTAGCGAGTATACTCAAGAGCGTCCAGGAGCAATCTATACAGAAGGCTGTTCGGGGATCTGGTCGATCCCATGCGACATCGCACTGCCATGCGCAACACAGAATGAAATTGACGAGCAAGCAGCCCAGCTGCTGGTAAGTAATGGCGTAAAAGCTATTGGCGAAGGTGCCAATATGCCATCCTCGCTACAGGCCATTGAAGTGTTTTTGGACAATGGGGTTCTGTTTGGACCAGCCAAGGCAGCCAATGCAGGCGGAGTAGCGGTCTCGGCGCTTGAAATGTCGCAGAACAGCATGCGCCTGTCATGGACCTTTGAGGAAGTGGATGCTAAGCTGCATGATATTATGAAAAATATCTATGCTAACAGCGTGAAGGCGGCTGAGGAATACGGCGTGCCGGGCAATCTGGTTGTCGGAGCCAATATCGCAGGATTTGTGCGTGTGGCTGACGCAATGCTGTCCCACGGGATTATTTAACTTAACGGTATACCAACCCTTATCTCCTATTACATGATGATTGATGATTGAATAAGTAAGCTAATGAAAACAAAAGCTGAGTGGCCCTGTGTGAGCCGCTCAGCTTTTATTTGCAAAGAGCACTTTATTTTTCTCAGGGACTTGATTTATTTTTAAAGAGGATGTATATTACTTGATAGATCAATAATTGATAGATCAAAGGTCGGATCATGAAGCCCAGCGATATGCTTAAGGGAGGAGAGATTGATATCACCCAGACACCATCCGAACCTGAGTATATTTTTGACATGCTGTTGTTGCTGAACAAGCAGATTAGCTCCAAGTTTGAGCGTTGTGCAGGAGTCAGCGCATCCAGATTGCAGTTATTGTGCAAATTGTATCAAGTGGAGGAGATTAGTCAAACTCTGCTGCAAAAAGAGGTTGGCATTGATGCTGCAGCCGTAACGCGCCATTTGAAACAACTGGAAGCGACAGAAATGGTCACACGACGCACGAAGCCAGAGGACAACAGGGTTACCTTGGTAAGCCTGACCGATTATGGGCGTGCACGCATTGTCATCTTTAAGCAGGAGCGCTCGCAGTTTGTAGCTCAGCTGCTACAGAGCTTCGACGAGACCCAACGGCACCAACTAGCTGATATGCTGCAAGTGATGAATAGTCATATATCCGATATGGACTGACAACATTTTTTTAACATTACTATACCCACAGAGGGATAAGGAGAGATTGGAATGAATAATACGAACACATCCAGTACTGTAAAAACGAATGATTTTAAAGAAATCGCCCTGGGACGTCGTTCTGTAAAAGTATACGATCCGTCCGTGAAGATCAGCCGCGAGGAAATGACAGAGATTTTGACGGAAGCTACGCGCGCACCATCTTCCATTAACCTGCAACCTTGGCGTTTCCTCGTCATTGACAGCCCAGAAGGTAAAGCCACACTAGCGCCATTGGCCCGTTTCAACCAACGTCAAGTAGAAACATCTTCGGCAGTGATCGCTGTGTTTGGAGATTTGAACAACTTTGATAATTTCGAACAAATTTTCGGAGAAGCTGTAGAACTGGGCTATATGCCAAAAGACATTAAAGAAATGCAACAGGAAAAAGTAGCAGCCCATTTTGCAGCGCTTGATCCAGTTGTGAACAAAGAAACGGTCCTGATTGACGGTGGTTTGGTATCCATGCAGCTTATGCTGGTAGCGCGCGCTCATGGTTATGACACTAACGCTATTGGTGGTTTTGAAAAGGATCAAATTGCTGAAGCCTTTGGTCTGGACAAAGATCGTTATGTCCCTGTTATGCTCATTTCCATGGGTAAAGGTATCAACGATGGTCATCCGTCCACACGATTGCCCATTGATCAAATTGCACAGTGGAAATAAGGAAAACGAACTAACATCTATACACAACATAAAAAAACAGGCGGACAAAGGAAATTCCTTTGCTTCGCCTGTTTTTTATTTGCTTGGATGCAACGTAGATCGCGGGTGCTTATCACGTTGTCAGTCTTTCGGTTATCATGTCACGGTATTTTCTCCCGACGTCTCTGCCGAATCAGCGGTGTCATTCTGAGGATGATGATAATGCTTGGGCCATATAATTTGGTGCGAAGTATGGCTAAGCTCCTCATAAAATAACGGGGCTTTCTTGATTAGACGTATGACCAGATGGAAAAAAAACCATCCATTCATCACCAACAACAAAAGGCTGATCAGAACACTTACCCATGGAGAGACTTGAGACCACAGCACGGGTCCACCCAGTACGTAATTAAGTCCAAAATACAACCAATACAAGAGACTGTAACGCTTGATGAGCCCCCACAGGGAAATCCGTTGTCCTGTCCCTATAAGATGAATACGCACCAGCCATTTCCCTGGAGTTCGTCCATTCGTTAAGTAAGGGACCACCATAAAGTAGACCCCACTGGAAACCCAGAAAGCAGCAGGAACATGCAGAGACTCCATGATGCCGAGCAGCCCGATCCATATGATAGAATCCACGAAAAAGGCTACGCCCCGTCGGGTATAGGACACTCGCTTCGTTGCCATGTCCACATGCTTGTCCAGATGTTCCAAGCGGGGCAGGAAGCGTGAAAACCATTCGCCTAATAGAAAGCCTAGCATACCGCCCAAGGTATTAGCCAATAGATCGTCCACATCGAACACGCGATACGCATGGTCAAAAAATCCATACAGTCCTGTCAGCTGCGTCACCTCAAAGAAGAGGGAGAGGATAAAGGACAGAATCAGACACCATCCCCATCGTGCACGGAAATAATAACGTAAGAACATACCGAAAGGCACGGTCATCACAACGTTAAAAACGACTTGCAGAAAAGCGCGCTCCTTCAGCAAATGAACATAGCTGGAGGGATGGGCGGGTGAGACGGATGTTTCTCTTATAATGTCATGAACGAACTGCAAGGGCATCAACTGCAACGCTCCCCCGGCTAATGCAGCATTATGACGCGATGCCGGAAGCGGGAGTATGACCAGAAAGAAGACGTTCATCAAGTATAAAAGCATCAAGTAAAGCAGCCATGCTCTAGCTTTGTGAATATAGCCATGCCTGCGATATTGCACGATTAGAAAAGGCAGTGTAAACAATAACGCAGCAAAAGGAAACGCAAGAAAGGCATACGAAACAGGAAATAGATACGATTGAATCATGTGCTGCTTACGCCTGCTTTCTCCGGAATTTCACCAAAGACCAGATGATTAGAAATGCCATGAAAGCCACGCACACGCTAATGCTGATGCGATTTTGCGGGTCAAGCAAGAATAGGAACGCAATGACCCATAGGCATCCCACTGTAACCGCCGTTACATAGGGGAATCCCCATATCTTGAAAGTAGGCTCCACTGGATAAGATTTGCGCAATTTCAATTGGGACAGACAAATGCAGCTCCAGACGAGCAACACGACGAAGCCAGGTACAGCCATCAAAATACGGAACAGCCCGTCCTGAGCGACATAAGCAACCATGGAACCGACAATCAGGACTACAGCGCACAATTTGAGACTATTTACCGGAACCCCGTTTGAAGATAAGCGGGCGAGTGATTTGGGACCTTCTCCATTGATAGCCAGCGAATGTAGCATACGTGTAGCCCCGTAAATCCCCGAATTGGCGGCAGACAGTACAGCAGTGATCAGAATAAAGTTCATGACATGAGCCGAGCCTTGAAGCCCTACAGAAGACAATACCTGTACAAACGGGCTGGTATTCGCATCCAGTTGGTTCCAGGGAATCAAGCCACAAATGATGAGAATGGGCAACGTATAGAACAAAACAACGCGAAGAATAAAGCTTTTAACCACTCTAGGCAGTACCTTTTCCGGATTTTCTGTCTCCGTCAACGTCAGTCCAATCAGCTCGGACCCGCCGTATGAAAAGGTAACGACCAGCAGCGCTGAAAAGATAGCCAACCAGCCATTGGGTAGAAATCCGCCGTGCTGCGCGTAGTTGCTTAGATAAGGTGGAGTTTCAGTGGGAATAATCCCGAACAGTATACAGCCACCCAAGGCGATGAAGATAATAATCATGGCAATCTTAATACCCGCAAGCCAAAATTCTAGCTCCCCAAAACCGCCGACACTCAGCATGTTGACGACAATAATGAAAGCTGCACTCACTAAACTGAGTACCCATAGAGGAACATCTGGCAACCAATATTGCAGGAAGCTTCCCGCAGCAATGACCTCAATGATACAGACGGCCAGCCACATGAAGCAATACAACCAGCCGATAATAAAGGACAGTCGTTCTCCAAAAGCTTTGCGAATAAAATCCTTCATATTCATGTTGGGATAGACGGTAGCCATCTCGGCAATTGCGCCCATAACGACCAAGAGCAGGAGTCCCGCGAAGACATAGGATAAAATAACTCCAGGTCCCGCCAAGCTAATCGTTTCGGTACTTCCTTTAAAAATTCCCGTTCCGATGACTCCACCCATAGCCATAAAGGTAATATGCCGTGGGAGCAGCTTTTTGTGCAAAGTTGCTTCATTTGATTTCAATATGAAATCCTCCTTCATATAGTGTATAGCTTCAGCATAGCCCAAACAGGGTTACTTCAATTAGACTTATACTACATGAAAATATCCAATTAGGAAATGAAAGAAATAGGATCTGGTAGGGAGATTGAAATCGATAAAGGACAAACTGAAGAAAACAGAGGCAGAATGCTGGCGCTGATGATTGCTCTATCTGCGGTCATTCTGCCTCTATTGCTCTGCTCGGTGGATATTTAAGTGATCATGTAGGAGTATCGCATTGCGGTGAAGGATTAGCTCCGCAATATTCCTTTAGCCCGCACTTGCTTGAGCCAACCAGGAAACTCATTCAGCAGACGGTCGTACAATTCTTCGTCTGTCACGGAGTCAATGTCATCCAAGGCAAAGAAATCTGCATTATCCACTACGCGGCCGCGCATCTTATCCAACTTTCGAAGGATTCCGTAATCGGCTTTACCAAGACCTACAAATTGCCAGAAAATCGGAGTGCTTGAGCTTTTAATCAGCAGCTGTTCTATTTTTTTCTGTTCATAAATACCTCCATCACTGAAAAAGATAATGTAGGTCGGGATTATATCGTTGGGATCTTCCTTTGTGTATTTAAGTATGATATCCTTCATGACTTCCGGCTCGTTATTGCCCCACCCCAGCTCACTATCTTCACTAGGCTCAGCATAATTCCTATGAATGTAATTCTCGAAATTCCTCTCTGTGACGCTTGGAGCACGCTTGGCTTTGTCTGCAAAAAACCATACATCCATTTCACCATTGTCATCCATACAGGCGGCTACAGCCAACACACGTTCGCAGGCTTTTTGCACCGTCCCACCCGTGTACAATTTGAACATAGAAACAGAAGCATCGAATACAACCGCTACTCGTGCTTTTTCACGGTCTATCTGCTTCTTTTGGAGTGAAATTTGTACCTTCTGTTTAAGCAGATTAATTCTTCCATTCACAGGAGAAGGCTTCTTCACGCTGGTTGTATCCGCTGACGGTGCTGCTGGCGATTCCGTCTCCTCTACGGTGACACCGTGAGCCTCGGCAAGCGGCTTTAGTCCTCCGTTGAAACCGCGTCCAACTGCGCGAAGCTTAAAGCCAGACGTATGACGATACACTTCTGCCAGTACAAGCGATGTCTCACTGGTGGCTTCGGTGATGCTGTAGGTGATATGGGATTGCTTGCCTTGAGCAGTAACTGAGCAGCCGACCACATCGGCAAAAGTACCTGGGCCGTCCAGTGTGGCCGCAAACACACATTTTTCCACCCCGGTTCGTTCCAGTTCCTGGAGCGCTACAGTAAACTCAGTGGTTCTGTCATTTGGACGCTGTAACCGTACATGGCCGTGCGGGTCAGCGGGTTGATTGTAAAAAACGAAATAGTCATCTGAGGAAACCTTTCCGTCTGCTCCTACCATAAAACAGCTAACATCCAGTTCGGCAGGTGCATGCTTCCATGTAATGGTGACCCGCACTGTATCTTCCTTACCGAATGGTGCATTAGCTCCTGTACTCAATGCAATATTGGGACCGCTCATGCTGTCAAACCCCCTATGTATTTTAAATCTTGTTTTTATACAAATTGTACCATGGAAATGGTATATTCACCTTGTTTCGCGCAGGAATATTTGTCTCATGGTAGACGCAGTAAAAGATGATATATAATGAGGTTGGTTTGGAAAAAAAGTATGATATTTATGAAGCGGAGGCTTTGATACGTGAAGCAGGATCGGCAAAAGCAGGCAGGTTCCTATATCGGGATGAGCAAGGGACATGAAGCTGATGAGTTAAACAAACTGCTGTCCCTATGGCTCCATTCGTCGATCCGTGTCATGGATGTCCGGCATATTCGACTGGAGCCAGAAGCGTTGCTTCAACCGTATCGTCTTCCAGCGCAGGCTTTTGTATTTGTATTGCAGGGTAGCGTGCGTTTGGATGGTGATTGGAAGGATACGCCACATTCAGGGTACGTACTGCATGGCAGCAAAGGCTTTGAACTGAATATGAAACCCTCGCAATGCGGGATAGAATATATCCTTGTACTATATAAAGCGACTTCTCTATCTGGACATACGGTGTATAATCATCCTTCGATAGCTCATGGTTTTATACCGCCCTATCCGGTTATACTGTATCAAAAGCTGCAACTACTGGATGATGCATGGCAGGACCAAGAGACGCTATCCAAGATTCAGGCTCAGGGTCGGTTCTATGATTTTGCATATGAATGTATACGGCAATTGCAGGAACCGGAGGCTCGAACTTCTGCACGGGATATCGTGACACAGGCGATTCGATTTATGCAGGTCCATTATGCGGAGTCCGTAACGCTGGAACGTTTGGCCGGATTGTTGGAATGCAGTCCGAGACATTTGACCCGGTTATTTAAAAAACAAACGGATTGTAGCCCGATTATGTACTTGATTCAACTGCGAATGGACAAGGCGAAGGAGCTTTTGCGGAAGACGGATGCGACTTTGCAGGATATCGCTGTCAGTGTGGGGTACCCGGATGTCTATTTCTTTAGTCGCGCATTCAAAAAATATACGGGTGTATCCCCGGTTCATTACCGGGACAGCCTATATTCATCTGCTTTTGTGAGAGATACCAGTCTGAATAATCCATTAAGCATGTCCGGATGTTCCATTGATTCGATAAGTGGCCCCCTGCATACTGTTATTGAGGATAATAATCATTATCAAAATCATGATGAAGGGATTTTACGAATGAATAGTAACGCAAAGCATTCCATGGCATTTATTTTATTGCTTAGTTTTACCCTGCTGCTCAGCGCGTGCTCAGGCACATCAAGTCCTACGGCAACCGATGGCGCTTCCCAAGGGACCAATAATACATCAGCGGAACCAACATCACAGGAAAGGGTGCTGAAGGATGCACTTGGGCATGAGGTAAAAATTCCGGCTCAGCCTCAGCGTGTGATCGCTTCTTATCTGGAGGATCATCTGGTTGCGCTGGGGGTCAAACCTGTAGCCCAATGGTCGGTAGGGAAAAATTCAGTTCAAGGTTACCTGCAAAAAGAACTGAAGGACGTTCCTACCATTGCTTCAGATCTTCCGTTTGAGGCGGTTCTGAACTTCAAACCTGATTTAATCATTATGGACAGTGCGAACATGGTGGAAGGCGACAAATATAATCAATACTCTAAGATTGCTCCAACCTACGTGGTAGGCACTAATATGAACAATGATTGGCGTCAAGAGCTGCTGACCGTGGGTGAGGTGCTGAATAAGAGCAGTGAAGCGAAGCAGGCAGTGAGCAACTACGACAAAAAAGCAGCAGAGGCTAAAGCCAAGCTGAGTCAGACGGTAGGACAAAAAACTGCGGCGGCATTGTGGGTAACGGATAAAAATGTGTATGTCGTAAACCAGAATCTATCCAGCGGTGATGTATTGTATAAGGATTTGGGATTCAAGATTCCACAAGTCGTACAGGAGATTTCCAAAACAGCTAAGGCGAACTGGAGTAATTTATCGCTGGAGAAGCTGGCCGAGCTGGATGCGGATTATATCTTTATCGTGAACAGCAAAAACGTAAGTAAAGAAGATATTGTAAAAGATCCTGTATGGGCGGGAATTCCAGCCGTTAAAGAAGGCCATGTATACGATTTTGGTAAGGATTCCAGCTGGTTGTATACAGGTACAATTGCAAACAGTCAAATGATCGACGATGTTTTGAAAAATGTAACTCAGTAATCCAAATGGTAATCAAAAAACGCTACTCATCTTGACGACAGCATGTCGCAGGAAGGAGAGCGTTTTTTTATAAAAAGATGTCTGCATAGAGCAGACATCTGGTTTGTTTTCGATATTAGGCTTGCGGAGATACCAGGATTTTAACCTGATTTTTCTCTTTCAGGAGACCTTCAAAACCTTGCTCAATCACTTCTTCGAGTTTAATACGTTTGGTAACCAGCTTGTCGGCAGGGAAATAACCTTTTTCCATCAGGCTGATAACAGCTGGGAATACATCACGGTAGCCGATAATACCAGTCAGATTGCGTTCCTTCATAACGATATTGTTAGGCTTGATCGGAGCTTCTTTTTCAAAAATGCTGACGATCATGATTTGTCCGCTAATTTTAGTGGATTCAATAGCTTGAGTCAGTACAGGAGGTACTCCAGTGACTTCATAGGCTACATCTACACCGCCGTTAGTCCGTTTGTGCAGTTCTTCCACCACATCATAAGTCTTAGGATCAAGCACAATAGCACCCAGCTCTTCAGCTTTAGCTTTGCGTTCCTCGGAAAGCTCTACTGCATAAATCTCAGATGCACCCGAAGCTTTCAACGCTTCAATAACCAGCAATCCGATAGGACCAGCGCCAAATACTACAGCTTTGTCGCCGACTTTCAGTTGGCTTTGACGAACAGCATACAAAGCAACGGCCGAAGGCTCTACCAATGCGCCTTGCTCGAAAGATACGCTTTCTGGAATTTTGTGAACCATGTGCTCGTCAGCTGCGACATATTCAGAAAATCCACCACCGCCGCCTGCCAGACCGAGGAAGCCCATTTTATCGCAAAGATTATATTTGCCTTGTTTACATGCATCACATTCTCCACATGCAAACACCGGTTCTACAACTACACGGTCGCCAACTTGAATCTTGGTTACACCTTCGCCGATTTCGACAACTTGTCCAGAGAATTCATGTCCCATTACGATCGGCGCTTTTTCGCCAGTTAATGGATGCTGAGCATCTTGGGGAATGAAGATCGGTCCTGCTACATATTCGTGAAGATCACTTCCGCAAATGCCGCACCATTCTACCTTGATTTTTACTTTTCCTGCCAGAGCAGCGGGCTGCTCAATGTTTTCCAAACGTAAGTCTTTTACTCCATGCCATCTCAATGCTTGCATGTTTGTCATCTCCTTGAAGAATATATGATCATTGCCTCTATAAAAGTGAATGAATTAGGAAACGTTTCCGAAAGATAATATGTCACAATTTTTACACATTGTCAAACCAATTTAATGCAAAAAGCACTTGATTTTTTTGTGAATATAATCACTTGTGACTACAGTGCTATATTTGGCTCCTTACTTTTATACCAAGAGATTTTGCAAATTTTTTAGGTGAAGCAAAGACAAGAAGAAAACGACTTCAATTTTTAGATACTCATTCTGTGGTATAATATCAATATTAAGACTTTATTTTAGAAAGTCAGAAAACGATTCCGTTCTTGAAAGGATTTTGGGCGTGACAGATCAAAAGAAAGTAACCATAGAGGATGTAGCCAAGCGGGCAGGAGTCGGTATTGCGACTGTCTCCAGAGCTATTAATGATAGTGAGGGCATCAGCCCGAGAACGAAAGCCTTGATTTTGCAAGTGATTGAAGAGATGGGGTTTACGCCCAACACCTCGGCTCAGAGTCTAAAGGTACGTCAGACACGCCAAATTGCGCTGGCCGTACCGGATATCCGTAACGCGATTATTCCGGAGATCGCTTGGTCCGTAGAGCAGGCTGCCAAGCAGCATGGTTACCGTGTCGTGCAAATCAATACCGCCGGGAATGCCAGAATGGAGCTTGAAACAGTTCGTGAGGTCAAGAAGCTGCATGTCGACGGGCTCATCATTATGCCGCTGGCGTATCCCAAAATGTTGGTAGATCTGATTAACAAAGCCAGCGTTCCTGTGTCCATTATTAACTATGGCAAGAAGCTGGGCGAAGATGTCAAAGCGGATATCGTCAGTCTGGCCCGACAAGAGGGAAGACTCGTGATGGAGCATTTGCTTAAAATCGGCAGAACAAGAATCGCCTATGCAGGCGCTGCGAAGGACAAAATCGAGGAGAGATATTTCGCTTATGAGCAGTCTCTCCAGCATGTTGACCCTTCACTCGTTTATTTTGGCGATGATTTTTCCTTTGAGACAGGGCTGCGTGCAGCCGATTATTTTTTCAGCCTGAAACATATGCCGGATGCTATTTATGCGGTTAATGATATGGTGGCGATAGGGATCGTCAATCGATTTAAGGATTTGGGTGTAAAGGTGCCAGATGAGGTTGCTGTAGTCGGTATTGATAACAATTTGTGGGCTATGGTAACGACCCCTCAGATCAGCTCAGTTTCCATCATGGGGGAAGAGGTGGCACGGTTGGCTGCGGAGCTGCTGCTCAAGCGGATTCAGGAACAGACACCTGGGGAGTATGAGCGTGTGCAATTCGAACCTCGTCTGATCGTGAGGGAATCGAGCGTCTCTGTGATCCGTAAGCCCACGGTAGGGCGTGATGAGTAGTAGGGTATGATTGGATTTTGGGCAATTATAACGACCATTGTTTGTTCAGACAGGAGAGTGGATTCATGTTAAAAGGTAATGGGTTTGTATCTGTAGCTTGTACTGCACTATTGCTGGCTGTAACCATAGGGTGCACTCCCCATCCAGTGGGACAGGATGCTGAAACTGCGGCGCCGTCCGGGGCAAACAATGGGGAGTCCAAGCAAACTGCAGTCAATACGCAGCATACCCAGCAAAGTAAAGAGGAGCTAGTGCTGTCCTTTTATAAGGATTCATCCCTCAGTGATGAAGCAAAAGTCCGTCATATGACGGACCATTTAGCAGGAATTCAATGGGGAAAGATGAAAAAAATCAATGAACATCAAAGCCTGGAAATTATCGAATATCTGTATAGGCAGCGCGCTTTTATTCCATCGGAAAGTTTTTCAAATGTGATCCAGGCTTCTGACGGATTGGATGGAGCTTTAAGCGAAAGCTATGCTGGTCTTATGGGAGATTTGTTTACAAGAGACAGAACTGCGATGACCCGAGCATTGGCAAATATGGACAAAACCAACCGCACACAAGGTATAGGAAGCATCGGGTATGCTCTCAGCTATAGAGAACCCAAGGAAGTCAAGAAAGAGATTCAACAATGGCAGGCAGGACAAAAGCTTACTTCGGCAGAGAAGGATGTCATTCGAGCCTTGTTGGTCAAGCTGGATAATCCGTATTGATGCTCAAATAGTGATGACCACATGATAGAGGAATATATTGAACGGCCGCGTCTCTACCGGAGGAGCGGCTGTTTTCTGCTGTTTTTTTACATTCTGCCATGTACTGTTAATGAAATTATTGTCAGACCCACGGCAAGCCCGAATTAACGCCATGGCGTCTAAGATTCCCCCTCTCTACTCAGTCATTTTTCCCTCCATCCTTTATGGATGGGGGGATTTATCGGATGAGAAAGAACATTATTCACACCACAGAGTGTAAAATAGCTGTACCTTTATAATAAACGGGTTTACTTTTACAAATGTTTGTGATAATTTTATTTCGACAAACATCGAAATTAAGACTGGAACAGAAGGGAGCCGAACAAGGTGAAAGATACAACAGAGATGCAGCAGGCTGTAAAAATATATAAAGCACTTGGAGAACCGACTCGTCTCAAAATAGCACTTCTGCTAAAAGAGGAAAGTGACCAATGCTGCTCTGTGCTGGGCGAGAAGCTGAACAGTGTAGCTATTTCAACACTATCGCACCATCTGAAGCAAATGGCAGAGTCGGGGCTGCTCACATACCGTAAAGAGGGGACGTTTATTTATTACAGCTTGGATGTGGAAGCAGCGCAGAAATATGCCCCGTTCCTAATAACATAAATTTTTTTAGTCTTAATTTCGATATTTGTAAAAATATAA
Source organism: Paenibacillus sp. FSL H7-0703 (assembly GCF_038003485.1). Lineage (NCBI taxonomy): Bacteria > Bacillati > Bacillota > Bacilli > Caryophanales > Paenibacillaceae > Paenibacillus > Paenibacillus sp. FSL H7-0703. The sequence goes on from NZ_JBBOPF010000001.1 coordinate 5,024,425, forward strand.
AAATATCAAAAGAAAAGAGGCGTTATTTAAAAATGCAGAGCACGTGGAAAGTGTATATTTTGGCAATTGTTAGTTTTTTGGTAGGCACATCCGAGTACATTATCTCAGGCATTTTGGATCAAATTGCGACAACCATGGGGATTACGGTGTCCGCAGCGGGCCAGCTGATTACAGTCTTTTCTCTTGCATACGCGATTGGCACGCCGATTCTGATGGCAGTAACCGCTAAATGGGACAGACGCAAGCTGCTCTTGAGTTCGCTCGGATTATTTGCAGTAGCTAATGTCCTCTCCTTTATTCTGCCTGGTTTTGGAATGTTTATCGCCGCGCGTATTCTTATGGCCCTCGGGGCGGGGATGGTCGTGGTTACAGCACTGAGCATTGCAGCAAAAATTGCCCCAGCCGGCAAGCAGGCCAGTTCTATTGCTACAATCACTATGGGTTTTACAGCTTCGCTGATTATCGGGGTGCCGCTTGGGAGAATGATATCTTCTGCATATGGCTGGAAAACCGTATTTCTCGGCATCGCGTTGACAGGGATTATTGCCCTAATTGTTATATCTATGACAATTCCCCGCTTAAAAGGAGATCGACCAGTCCCCTTACTACAACAGTTTGCTCTTCTGAAAAAGCCTGAAGTTGCTTTGGGATTAGGTATTACCTTCTTTTGGCTAGGAGGTTATTCACTCGCGTATACTTACATCTCACCGTATTTGCTGAATGTATCAGGTGTAGGAGAGGATATGCTAAGCTCAGTATTGCTCGCCTTCGGAATTGCCAGTCTAATCGGATCAAAAATTGGTGGGTACAGTGCGGATAAAAAGGGTATACCCTTTACATTATTAGGGGGCATGGTGTTGCACGGTATTTCCTTACTCTTACTTCCTTTTGCCGCTCATTCCCTGATCGCAGTATTTGCTTTATTGATCCTTTGGTCGTTCGCAGCCTGGACAACTGGACCTACTCAACAATATAATCTGGTCACACTTGTGCCTGAATCTTCCGGTGTGATGCTGAGTCTCAATCAGTCTACGATGCAGCTTGCTATGGCAGCCGGAGCCGGAATCGGCGGTGTAGTTGTTGGTCAGGTTTCGCTGGCTTCCATCACTTGGTTTGGAGCAGCAGGTGTCGTCATCGCCATTGTAGCTGTATATTTACTTTCACGAAGATCCTCAGTTCACACGGGATTGGGTGTTACGGAGTAAAGTGCATAGATAAGTGAAGAGGAGGCCCAGCGATGGATAACATTGCGGGCCTTGTTTGATTTGAATGAGCAATATTAGCCATGGATACGGGCATGTTATTTACTATCCAAAGGTACAAATTTCCTGTCCTGATGGTCTTCTCCGCAACTGATATTTGACTAACCGGATCAATAGAACTACCAAAAGCCTCTTCTGAAAAACCAGCTAGAAACTGGGCAACTAATTGTACATCCTCTGTGATGGATTGTCGGATCATTCCCTCAACGCCCGAGGGCTTTTTATATTTAGGACAGAAATAAGATTCCATAACCATGTGGGTATGTACCTGAGCAGCATGACGCTGTGCGTAAGCTTTTGCGAACTTCTCGACTGTTTTGGCATCACCACATACACCTGATAGTGTGGTTCCTTTTAAATAACGTAAGAGTTCTTCTATATAGGTCAACTTATGATTATCTGTGATTTGTTGTGAGATCCATACCAAGCCTTATGTCCGGGGGATTGAGCAAAGATCATATTTTTATCAGACGTTTTGAGGCATGTTGACCCTTCTGACTCACAAATTCGATGGATCAAATTGTATCGAACTTCATCAGCCAAAAATTGATTTTGATTTAATATATCGTCGTTTGGGACTAGTAGCTCAATCATGACTCGGCCTCCTAAAAATGAGCTATGACCTAAGCACTTTTAAAGTGCTATGAAAAGTAAGATGCTATGAAGATCCAGTTGTTATATCTACTAGGATTTAAACTTCCGCGCTATAAGCTTCTTATTTTTTTGTCGCCAAATCCATCTTTCGATAAAGTTTTTTTCTTTTCTTTCCTGAAGTGTTTCCTTCATACCCTTAATAAGAAATTCGGATCTTCGCTTGTCGTTTCTGCTAATTTCACGTAGTTCCTCAATAAATTTATCGTCCATGTCCGCATCTCCGTTAGTTCAGGATTTTCCAAATTGCTAAGCTAGATTATACAGAACATATGTTCCTTTTTCAAGTCTACATCTGCTCTATTCAATCACATAACTATTTTTAGATGGATGCTGCGAGGCCCGCGCCAATCGGATGGTGAAGCATAAGATAAAGTTGAAAGGAGGAATTACAACATGGACAACAAAGCATATGTATCTCAAACGTATCCACGTCTTACAGTCTACAACGAAGAAAATTTTCGGGGTTCCAGGAGAGTATTCAGAGGAAACCTAGGCATTCGTAATACCGATAACATTCTCGACGGCATCGAAAGTCTGCGTTTCTTTTCTACCAGCAGCAATGCTACACTTGTACTCTTTACTGGCACGCGGTTTAGAGGTAACTTCCGTGTGTTTAGAGGCAATCGCAACATCGCCGACCTGGATGATCTGATTCGCGGGAATGATGTGGAATCTATTATCTCTACCAATCAACGTTTGACGTTGCAGCAAATCCGTAATATCCGCAGTAGCGGTAGACTGCCATCTGGCTATCGAATCATCTAACAGCCTTATTTCGACTTCATAAACCATTTTACAAGACTGTTTCAGGAGCTTGCAACTTTCGGGCTTCTGGGACAGTCTCTCTATTTGTACACGCGACCTACATACTCGAATGATGAGAGGAACTGTATGGGAGAATGGGATGTTGTTAGCAGTCATCGAACTCAATGTTCATGAAAAATAGATAAAGGAGGACATACGATATGCCCTCCTAATGACGTATATTATATTTACTTCAGTTCCCAATTCGTTGCTTTGATCACAGCTGCATCTGCGTTCTTAAGATCTGTTTCGCCAGAAGCTAAGAGAGAGCTCCATTGCTTCACACGATTCTTACCATTGGGAGGTTGGTTATAATCATTGGTATCGACAACCAATGTACGCTTAGCATAGAAGCTAGTCATGAACTTCTTCTCATTCGTACTACTGCCTGAGCGTGAGAGGATTCCTTCAAGACTACCTGAATCACCAGTAGCGCCTTGATTGAGTGCTGTGTCGACAAATGATCCAATCGTCAGAGCAGTATTAAATCCGCGTTTCTGTGCTTGCTGTACACTGTATTCGATATAGGTGTCATAGAACGTACGCCACATGGCTTCTCTCCAAGCTTCATTGTTTTGGAGAGCGTTGATCTTCTTCTTGATTACACTATCGCTATCGCTGAGTTTTAGAATCGAACCACTCATTTTCCCCTTCAGACCAGCACGTGTTAATCCACCTGCAATGGAAGGGTTACTAGCTCCACTAGCAGCATCAAAAGCTTTGAATAAGTCCGGACCATCGGGTCCTGTATCATTTGAACCGCCTGTTGTTGCTCCAAAGATACCGATTGTGTATCCGCGATTATCGCCGATATCTTCAGCATAGCCATAGAATTCAGTCCATTTCAAAGAATCTTGCTCTGGTTTGTTCACTAGCTTCATAATATTATCCCATTGCTCACCGTCGAGTCCTGTATTAGCCTTCAGAAACTGAAGTGTTGAAGGTGAGAAATTAGCATCATGATCAATAGCTGTAACCGTTGCTTGGCTAGTAGCTTCTTCGCTGGTGAGGGATAATGGCTCTATACTAGCTTCATTTGAGCCCTCATTTAAATCGATCGTTTTCTGCACCGGAGTTCCATTCTCTTCAGCAAAAGCCTTGCTAGGTGAAGGGCCGGCCAAGCTAGAGAAAGAAGCGATTACAGTAAAGCTTAGTAAGATCATAAGGAACTTTGTTTTATACATATAACTCCTCCTATAATAATGTAATTGTGAAAGACTAAAAGCGTAGATTTGCATCTAACTCGAATTGATTTAGCAAGAGTATAGATAAGAAGCATAGGATTGAATAGAGCTTAAATAACCGTTTTTTTCAAAAATTATGATTTAAATGTGAATAAATGGACCTAGTTGTTCCTAGATTCCTACAGACCATAAGTGCAAGAATGAGGACGAAACAAATATAGCCTCTTGATAAAATGAGTTACATCACATATCAGGAGGCTAAATTTATGAACAAAATTCATCAGTTTCATGCACTTCACACATCAGAGGAACTTTTATTTTTAGGGAACGCCTGGGATATGCTATCTGCGGTGGCTCTGGAGAAGGCAGGATTTAAGGCGATAGGTACGACGAGCTGGGGAATTGCCAATACGCTTGGATTCTCAGATGGAGAGCTTATTGATTTTGACCAGCATGTAAGCATTATTCGGACGATTGCAGAGCATGTTCAGATTCCAGTGTCGGCAGATATTGAAGCAGGATATGGGGAGGATACGGCAACGATTGTTGAGCATGTTTTAAGGGTAGCCGATGTGGGAGTTGCAGGGATTAATATTGAGGATTCTTTGAAAACGCAAAAGGGACTTCGAGAAGTGGGCCTGCACAGTAACCTGTTGTCCAAAATAAGAACAGCATTGGATGGGCGTGGTTTCAAAAGTTTTTTATAAACGCAAGAACGGATACATATTTGCAGATGGATGCCCCACTTTCAGAGACCATAGAGCGGGCCAAAGCGTATGTGGATAGTGGTGCGAGCGGAATTTTTGTTCCAGGATTAAAGAGTGATGAAGAGATCAGGGAAGTTGTGTTTCATGTACATGCTCCGCTTAATGTTTTATCCCTGCCGGGTCTGACGAATGTCCACCAGCTTCAGCAGTTAGGTGTTAAACGGTTTAGCTTTGGAAATGCATTTTCTGATAAGATAATAGTTGCTTTGCAAAAGAATGCCGAACAGTTGATAGAGCTACAAGATACATCACATTTATATCAGGATTTTGCAAAATCCTTGAGCTAGATGAATATGAACTATAGAAAGGACAGAGCATTCGATCATGGCTAACCTTAGTCTTTCTTTTGAAGAAATGTGGGAGAAAATTATAGCATGTGATCGTAAGTATGACGGGTTGTTTTTTACCGCTGTGAAAACAACTCGCATATACTGCCGACCTTCCTGTCGATCCAAAAAGCCGAAAAAAATAAATGTGGAGTTTTACTTTGATTTGGACAAAGTGGAAAAGGCGGGTTTTCGTGCTTGCAAAAGATGCCAGCCCCATACAGACCATTCGCCGTATATCAGACTTGTGCAGAATGTAGTAACCTTCTTGGTCAATCATTACAAGGAAAAAATTGTATTGCAGGATATTGCGGATCATATCGGAATAAGCTCCTTTTACTTGGATCGGATCTTTAAACAGGAAACCGCCGAAACCCCGCGTACGTATTTGGAAAAAATAAGAGTAGATAAGGCAGCCTATCTTCTTAAAAGTACAAATCTTACGAATCTTGAGATTTGCTATGAGACGGGCTTCCAAAGTCCCTCCCATTTCTATAAGGCGTTTCGCAGCTTGAACCATTGTTCTCCTAGTGAGTATAGAAAGTTGAATAAGGAATAGATAAGGAAGGAGGTTGTATCCTTTTATGAGTGAACTTTACGTATTGAAGTATGTATCGCCGATTGGAGAGATAGAGATACAGGGCACAAATGAGGCTGTCTATTCTATTATGTTCTCTAATCGGAATGAGCTCTTAACGAGGGCTATAGAAGAGGTTCCAATCCAAGTAATGCAGGGGGCCAATGGAGAAAAGAATGGTTGCTCCAGCATGAGAAGCGTTGTCTGAGGCCCTAGGAGGGTTCGTAGATGAGAGACATTTATTTGAAAGAGTTTAAGCTGGAGAGCTGGGCCAACATGGTTCAGCTCTATCAGGAGCGGTATGATCAGGTAGATCCGGCTATAAGAGTAAAAGTGGCTGAAAGTAAAATTCCAAAGGAGATTCAGATCGTGCTGCTGCCCGATATGGGGGAATATTTGCTGACTTGGATGGATCGAAAAGTCCCCGCACTCGGCAACGAAACACCGTCGGATTATTTGAAAAGCGAAGAAGGGACTAAAGCACTGAAGGCGGCCATATTATGTATGCCACGTTGAAGAAGCGGGCTAAGGAGATACATATGAACATTGAACAGATGAACAGAGCGCGAATGATGGAAAAAGTGAGTTCGCATATCCATAACTGTAATCAGATGGCATGAACTTCATCTAACCCTATGCTATGATTTACCGACAAGACTATAGATTCAAAAGGGGAAATAAGAATGAAGCTCAAAAGAATGATGTTCCTACTTTCGTTTTTAACGATACTCGTAGGGTTGTTCACTTTGTGTACAGAAAGTGTTCATGCTGCCAATTCGACAGTATTCAGAGATGGAGATAAGCTTAAGCTTACCCTTGATGATGGGAATGGAGTAAACAGAGTGTTTAAATTCGATCTCCCGTTTACGATTAAGCCTGATACGCCAATTCGTCTGTATAGCAACTATATTGAAATTCCTTCTGGTGACTTTACGATTGATTATGCCAACTCTACAATTACGATTGCGGATTCACGACCAGCACCTTATCCAGGATCAGAAAATCATATAGAACTTCCTATAACTGTGAAAGGGGCTGTGCAGTCAGTCGATGAATCTAAAGTAACTCCACTTGCGGAGGAGCCGAAAGTCATTGAACCTCAAGTAACCCAGCCTGTCGTGGAGCCTAAAGTGGACCAAGCTGTTGATGAGTCACCGGAAATCCCTTTGACTATCCCGTCTGGAGAAAATTTTCCGGGTACATTTACGATCAACTCTTCAGGTACGTCATTTTCGGTTCGTTTGAAAATAAAAAATATTCAACCCACGTACACTTCATACGTTATGGTCAAAAATGCAGATGCTCAATTAATTAAACGGATTCAGTTCGATCCGGAAACAACGTTTACCTACCCTTTGAGTAACCTGAATTTATCTACGGGTGGATACTACTTTTATATCAAAATGATCGACCAGTCGGGAAATTCGGCAGCGTCTGTACCCCAATTTGTTCCCATAAATAATAACAAGGCTCAGAAGGTTGAGGTGTTTATAGACGGGAAACTGCAACAATATGAGCAGCCTGCGACCTCTATTAGCGGAAGTATGCTGGTGCCATTTCGTGCCGTTTTTGAGGCGCTTGGGGCGAAAGTGAAATGGGATGGAGCTACCAAGACTGTTACTGCAACCAAAGGAAATACAACGATCAAGTTAACTGTAGGCTCCAGAGATGCCTATATCAACGGTAAATTAGTGCGTCTCAATGCGGCGCCGAGGCTCATTAACGGCAAAGTAATGGTTCCTATTCGCTTTGTAAGTGAGGCGCTAGGTGCGAAGGTAAAGTGGAATATTGCAGCTCAGAGCGTTGTGATTTTTCTTGCTCCACCGCAGGTTTTGACAACCAGCGAAAGTGAACAATTAATGGAGGAAAATGAAGATGCTTCCGAATCACAATCCAATCCAACGATTCTGAAAAAGATATCCACCACCTTCTCCAAATCTACGGATATTGTGTTCGTCATAGATGTTACGAGTAGTATGACAGGGACGCTGGATTATGTGAGACAGAAGGTGAAAGGCTTTGTTGATTCCGTTCCAGCAGGTTCCCAATTTGCTGTCGTTGCATTTCGGGATATCAATCTGAAGGCAGATAAAGATTTAGAATTTTTGGAGTTTACGACCGATAAAAACAAGTTAAAAGGTAATTTGAATATGCTGCGCCCTTCCGCTGGTGGGGATTTGAAGGAATCGGGATTAGAGGCTATTCAGTTAGCTATAAGTAAATTCCCCAAAAATTCTAATTCCAAAACGATCATATTCATTACAGATGCCCCAGTTCATGATAAGAATACAGATCTGGGTAAAGCACGTTTTTCAGTAGATGAAATCAACGAGCAATTACAGAAAAATGGCGTTATTTTTAATGCAATCGTGCCTGCAAATGGACCAGCCAACAAACAAATGAAAAAGCTTGTAGATACCAACAAAGGGGCTTTGCATGATATCAAGGATGCCAAGCTGAATTTAGCGAAGTAGGTTTGTCTAAACCCAAATAAAGCCGTATAAAGGGAGCCGATGTAAGGCTCCCTTTTGCTATCACAAGCGACCTGTGATAAAAGAGTTCTAATGGGCTGAAAGCTCACTCTCCGTCACCCATTTATGATTTTTGACAGGCTCCCCTCCTGTAGTCGGCGTATAATCTACCATATATACGGTCGTTGGTTCTGCGGAGTCAATGGTAGCCTTAGCCCCATCCATCCCTTTCATATGATCTGCTGTAAGGATAACCTCCGTTCCGGGTGCATAGGGCTCGCTGCCTGCATCTTTAATCTCTTCATGAATAACCCACTTATGATTATTCACTTTTTCTTCTCCAGTGGTTGGAGTATATGAGACCGTATAAGCAGTAGTCGTATAAGCACCAACAATCGTGGCAGTGGCCCCATTCATGCCTGCCATATGGTCAGCCCGAATAGTCGCTTGGCTACCAACTTTGAAGGCTGGATTTTCAGCTTCTTTTAGTCCGGTAGGAAGCTCACTGGAAGTGGAATGGTTCATATCCGATGTGTCGTGCTGTTGACTGCTGTTTGTCGTGTGCTCCTGGTTCGGCGTGTTACTGTTTCCGCACCCACTCAAAATAATCATGATTGTACCAGCGAGCAAAGCCCATTGCATTCTCATATTTACAGCTCCTTTAGGGTTTTAATTATATATTTTAAATGTACCCCTATGGGGTATGTTTAAAACGGAAGTATATGACAAACGTGTGAAGTGTTTTGCTTTCAAGGGGATCTCCTGTTGTGCCCGCTTTTTTGCTATGCAGAAGATGCGTAATTAAATGTTGTTGACAGTGAATAAAAAATCATTGTAATATCTATAAAACGCATCAAGTTACTTGGTATTTTGAGTGGCTGTAAACATTCTAACTCACCAAAAGTAGATGATATCAAGGAGCAGGGGGAGACATCAAAATGAAGAAACCATGGATTTCATTTATATTGCTGCTAGGAGCAGTCGTGCTTTTTATTTCAGGCTGCGGCAGCAAGAATACGTCGGGCAACGCTACGGGTGAAGAAAAGAAAACACTGCATATCAGCTTTAATCCCGGTCCATATAGCGATCAGTTTAAGAATGGTGTGGCTCCATATTTGGAGAAGAAAGGCTATACGATTACATATAAAGAGTTTACAGACGGTGTTCAGCCCAATGTAGCCGTGGCTAAGGGGGATATTGATGCTAATGTGTTCCAGCACTCGCTCTACCTGGATTCTATGAATAAGCGGGAGAATATTGATCTGATTGGTGCTGTGCAGGTCCCGACTCCTCCAATGGGATTGTACTCCAGCAAGCATACCAGCCTTGACGAAATCAGTGAGGGAGCCCAAATCAACCTGCCCAACGAGCCAGTCAATATGCTGCGTGCGCTGAATATTTTGAAGGAAGTAGGCTGGATTACGTTAAAGGACAATATTGATCCACTGCAAACCTCGGTGAACGACATCACCTCTAATCCGCATCATCTGCAATTTGTTGCTACCGACCCGGCACAGGGGCCACGTGCACTGGAGGATGTTGATTTTGCGGCTATACAAGGGAACTTTGCTGTATCGAATGGAATAAAGCTGACCTCGGCATTAAAGCTTGAAAATATGACAGATCCGTTCACGAACGTGGTCGCTGTGGACAGCAAGAACAAGGATAAGCCCTTCGTCAAAGACATTATTGAAGGATATCATTCAGATGAATTCCAAAAGTACATCCAATCGAATCCTGATTATGAAGGCTACAAGCTGCCAAGCTATTTCAAATAGTATAGGGTATTATCTTCTGCGGGCTGACGTTGTCAGCCTGTATCTTATGGATAGAAGGTGGAGATGAACGTGATTTTTTCATCCTCTGATCTCGTCAAGGCTCTGCCTGACAACTATTTTAGCGCAATGGATGACAAGGTGAATCTGTATAAAAGTAAGGGAATAGATGTAATCAATTTGGCAGCTGGCAACCCGGATCAGCCGACACCGACGCATATCATCAGCGCTTTGAAGGAAGCGGTCGATCAACCGATCAATCAGGGCTATCCGCCTTTTCATGGAAAAAAAAGCACGCTGGAGGCTGTCGCCGCGTTCTATAAACGGGAGTATCAGGTGGAGCTGGATCCAGACCGTGAGATTGCCATATTCAACGGCTCAGCCATAGGCGTAATGGGGATTCCACAGGCGCTATTGAATCCAGGTGATTGGTTATTGACCACCGATCCGGCCTATCCCCAATATTATTCCGCTGCTATGCTGGCAAGAGCCCATATTCATACGATTCCGCTTGATGAGAAGCATGGTTTCTTGCCTGATTATACAACCGTGCCGGAAGAAATTGCAGAGCAGGTCAAATTGCTCATGATTAATTATCCGAACAATCCGACTGGAGCAGTAGCTACAGCAGATTTCCTGACAAAGACGCTGAATTATGCCGCTCGGTACCAGTTTCCGGTTATGAATGATTTTGCTTACGGTGCTCTTGGATTTGACGGATATAAGCCGATTAGTTTATTGCAAATCCCCGGCGGCAAGGAGTATGGCGTCGAGACGTATACGGCTTCCAAAACGTATAACATGGCTGGATGGCGCTTCGGATTTGCAGTGGGAAATTCGTCCATCATTGGTGCGCTCAAGCATTATCATACGCATGCCTACAGCACTGTTTTTGGAGCGGTACAGGATGCGGGAGCTGTGGCATTGCTGGGCACGCAGGAACCGGTACGGGAGCTCGCGGCGTTATATGAGCGGCGCCGTGATGTTCTGATTGCAGCGTTACGGGGTATTGGCTGGGATGTTGCTGCTCCCCAAGGGTCTTTTTTTGCCTGGTTCAAGGTGCCAGAAGGGTATACATCTGCTTCCTTTGCAGACTTTTTATTGGACGAGGCGCATGTTGCGGTCGCTCCTGGAGAAGGCTTTGGTCGTGCAGGAGCTTCTCATGTGCGGGTCAGTCTGGTAAACATTGAGGAAAGGCTGCTGGAGGCGGTGCAGCGCATCGCAGCAACGGGTGTTTTTCAAGTATAAGCTGGAATACAAGGAATTCATGGAGGGAGCGGGAAAAGAACTTTGAGTATAGCGATTATCGGAGCTATGGAGGAAGAAATAGCAGATTTGAAAGCGCAGATCGAAGGGATAAAGATGATTCAGATTGCGAACGGGATTTTTTATACGGGCCAGCTTGAGGGCAAGGAAGTTATTCTGCTGCAATCAGGAATTGGCAAAGCGAACGCAGCCTCGACTACGGCGCTGTTGATTGAGCGATTTAGCCCGGAGCTTGTCATTAATACCGGATCTGCGGGTGGGCTCGATCCAGCGCTGCATGTTGGCGATGTCGTAGTGGCGACCGAGCTGACTTACAGCGATGTGGACGGAACGGCGTTCGGCTATACCTACGGACAGGTGCCACAGATGCCGGCAAGTTATCCTGTCGATCCAGCGCTGCTTGCTTTTGCGACAGAAGCGCTGGCGGAGACCAGGATTGAGGGGCAGATCGTCAGCGGTTTGATTACGACGGCAGACTCTTTTATCTCCCAGGCTGAGCGCGCCCATTTTATCCGTAGCCAGTTTCCTGAAGCGAAAGTGACAGATATGGAAGGGGCCGCGGTCGTTCAGACTGCGTACCAGTTTGGTGTTCCATTTTTGGCTGTCCGTTCTTTGTCTGATCTTGCCGGTGTAGAAGCGGCGGATTCTTTTGACTCCAATCTTGATTTGGCTGCGGCCAACTCGGCAGCAGTGGTTGTGGCTCTTGTAGCTGCATATGATAGAGACAAGCTTTGATATATTCAATGGCACTATTCAGGAACGTTTTTTCTTTGGCTTGCCATGCTGGTTAATGAGAGTTCGAAGTTGTTTCCCGGCTTGGTTCAGCTCCATATCGTTCAACACATAATCGGTGCTGACTTCCCAGGTGCTGCGGTCATTCAGATGAAAAATAAAGGCGGGAAAGCGAGGGCGCAGCCATTTGCGGATGGAGGCCCCTTCGAATTCGACTTTAGTGATTGCAGCCCACGGGACAGTTCGAATACCATCGGAAATGCTGTGTTCGTCAAAGATGAACAGGTAGGTATCCTTACGAAGCGTTCTGCTCAAACAAACCACAAGATAGCTACCGAAAAAAGGAAGTCCGACAATGGCGGACGTAATAAAGAAGAAGATTTGTAGAGCTGAGATATCTTCGTCGATAAAAATGAGCAGCAGCAAAAACAGACAAATCAGCACAAACATCAAGCTGCCCATGGCCTTCCAAAATGCCAAAGATCTGCGATATACAATTCTATCCACGGAATACCGCCTCGTCGCGAACAAACTCCTGAATGAAATATGTTATCCGTTCTCTCCAGTCAGCTTCGGTTACACTTTCAATACGCAGACATGGGGTGGCCTGCATATCCAGTTCTGTATTTCTTACGATCCACACATCATTCGTTCCTTTAAGAACAAATAGCAGATTTGTAACGGAAGGTCCATCTTCATCTGTATCCGCGTATATCATCTGGCTCAAATTATCAAGGCTACACTGATTACGATCAAAATCCTCTCGCCAGTCTTGTATCATTTGTTGAGCCGACTCATGAAGCTTCCACGTTGTCATTTGCTGCATGCTGAAGCTGGAAGAGGTTAACTCATTCCACTGTTCTTCTGTCAGATCGACGTATCGGCTGTGCGCATTGAAGTTCGAAGCAAGCAGGCCGAACAATTGATCAATGTCATGATGCCAGTCTTCTGGGGAAGACCAGCGAAAGAAATGAAGTTCATTGTGACTGGAGAAATGATAGAGAAAACGTTCATTTCCATGGTGTATCGTTAATGTATTTTGCTTATCCTGTTGCTCCTTGTAGCCACGTAGCATCTGACGACTTTGTACCAGATGAGCTAGCATTTCAACAATGAACTCATCAAATTCGAGCTGTTGTTGCTCGTCATCCCGTTGTTCCATCAGACCCTTGGATATCAGGCTATGCGTTGCAGCATGAAAAAGCAGTTCCCAGCGATCTTCGGTTAGTTCCCCGTAATAAGATTGGAGCAGACCAGAAGCCATATCTTCTGCGCCCAGTGCGGTCAAGGCAAAGCCTAGTTCCTCAAGCGTTAAAATTACCGTTTGTTTATCCATAGTCAGGCTCCTTCTCCATCTGTTAGGTATATGTCATTTAAATAGTTTGCTGGCCCAACGTATCCCTTTTTCGGCGAATTTGGCGACTTTTCCACCTGCCCAGCTTCCCACCGTACCGCCGACATAAGCACCGACGGCTGCACCGACCGGACCACCGATAGCGCCGCCTACGGCTCCCAAAGCGACAGCACCGCCATAAGTTGCGGCGGTTTTAATCGCTACGTTAGAAGCGGATACAGCCACATCCGTTCCGGTAAGCTTCCCGCTTTTCCATTTTCCAGCCAGACTGATACCCTCGCCCACAATATTCATGGTGGCATTAATAGGGTACAGCTTTTTGGCAATCATGCCGGGAATTTGGCGGGTGGCTATGCCATATCGGCCTTTTTCCACCCCGGCGATGACGTTCCGCGTCCACTGAGGAAAGCTATTGGCTTTATTGAATCCGAGGCCGAGCTTACCCATTTGAAGCTTTCCAGCTAATCGATCAAAGCCCTTTAACCCCTTCATCACAATACCGGGTTTGGCGAATTGGCGGTTTAGGCTTTTGCCTAAATTACGCATAAAAGCATTGTTACCCTTGCCTTTCACCCATGCCGCATTATGTATAACCGCTCGAGTGGGATTCTTCAGACTTTTCTTGAATTCTACTGTTTTGGTGAGCACAAGTGTGGAAGCCAGACCGCTATAGATAGCTGTTCCGGCAAATCCCAGTTGCCCGCGCCATTTATTGGCTTCTGAAATGCTGTTAATGGCTATATCTGCTGGATCGGGTCCTTTTTTCCCGGAAGTTGTCCCTTCACTGCTGCCGATCTGTCCGCTGTGATCTCCTTTATTAATACCCGTGTCTGCTTGGGTATCTGTTTCCCTGAATTTTACTGCAATGGAACGCAGCTCTGTGCTGACAGAACCGACAGTTTGAGTGAAAGCATCCATTTGTCCACGAGCTTTATGAAAATCCTGATAAAAGCGCTGCTGTGTTGTTCCTGCCCAGCTATTTTCCAACATCTGAATATGCTGTGACAGTTGTCCGCAAATTTGTGCCCCCAGCTCACGTGCCTGTGCGAACTGCCTGGAAACCGCCTCTAGTTTCTCAGGAGGAACCATAATTTTAGCCATGATGTCCACCTCGGATGATTAAAATAATTACTTATATTTTAGTGAATCTAGTGGGGGTTAGCAAAAAAAGGAGGGGATTTAAGTGAAAAATAAGTCATTTGTATGAGTTCATGAGGGGGCATAAGGGAGAATAGTAGGAGGTGTTATGATCCGAAGTTCTTATATGTCATTCATAACGAAACGAAAAAAGCCCCTCTTTTCAAATGGAGCTTTCCATTAGAAAGAGAGGCCTTCTTGCGTAGAGGCTAATGCATGTTTCGCGTCGTATTAATTATTTTAGCGGAATCTGCTTGGACAGCTTTTCAAACTGCTGCAAGTGAGGAGTGACCTTGGCGGTAATTCCTTTGAAATACTTGATGGACGCTTGTCTTTGACGTTCCTTGGTAGCAGTCTCTTCAGGGAACATGGAGTATTCCTTTTGGACAGAGCCATTTTTATAATTTACGGAGAAGAGCTCTCCTTTTTGCCACCTTTGGACCAGATCTTGATTACTGTGCAAGATATTTAACACTTCTTTTCCATTTTTATAAGTGAAGCTGTAGTCTGGATCGGCCACAGCGTGGATCACTTGGTAGCCGTTCTGTAATCCATTGTTCTGAAAAGTACCTACTTGAATCTCGTTCGAACGTACGGTTCCGTCCATTTGTGTCACTTTTTCAGTCTGCGTACCCTTGCCGCTCATCGTGTCATTGTTCCATGTGCCGTTGTATACGATTTTATGATTTTGTCCATCTGCATCCGTGTATTGATTTTTATATTTTCCAGTACCTGAACGCTTGCCATTCACAAAATCACCCGAATACTGCTTATATTCGCTCCATTTGATCGTACCACGTCCGTTGGGCTGCCCATTCTCAACCTCTCCATAGTAAGTCGTCTGACCAGATAGCTGAAGCAATTCCTTGGTTGCAGCCGCATTCGCCGCAGGTGTACTTACAGACAGCGCTCCAGATATCAGCGATGCGGACACCATAATAGGCAGAGACAGAGCTTTCCCTTTTTGCCAAAGTTTTTGCATCATGATTTCTCCCCTTTCGAAGCTTTGAAATTCTAAAAAGTTATGTTCAACAACCCAGCACCGTTTTTATACTATTTTGTGCTTGGTGATTTATAGTTTAATATAGATTGAGAATTATAGGAAACTGTAAAGTGAAAACAGCTAGTTAGGAGAGAGATTCATGAATTTACCTGAACATGGGAGTGAGGATGTATCTAGCATCCTTGCCGTGAAGTTGGAATATGAGCCTGTGAAGACCATAAAAGGAATCCATCAAGTGGAGCCAGATGCTAATATTTATTGGCTGATTGATGTGGAATTCAGTGGTTTTACGTTGTCAGATGAGGATATTTTGCAATTGCTCAAAGGATATATTGTGTATGGGCATGTCC
The DNA here is from genome assembly GCF_038003485.1 of Paenibacillus sp. FSL H7-0703. Taxonomy (NCBI): domain Bacteria; kingdom Bacillati; phylum Bacillota; class Bacilli; order Caryophanales; family Paenibacillaceae; genus Paenibacillus; species Paenibacillus sp. FSL H7-0703. Next base: position 5,040,087 of record NZ_JBBOPF010000001.1, read on the forward strand.
ATGATTTGCAGATGTGGACTAGTGTGGGGCGCAGACCGGCAGGTGAATGCCATTTTGATAAAATCTGTATTTGTATGGATATATTCGATAATGTAGAGATGCAGGTTCGTTTAGATGAAGCCAAGGTTGCAGACTTTATGAACACACTGCCAGCGTGTTTTCAGGAGAAGGGCACTGTTCATGTGCTTCCTCGGGAGGATGCTGCCCATGCACGTGCAAAAGCGGAAAAACTTAAAGCATTTACAGATCAGGAAGGTGAAAGGGAACACGCTGTCATGCTTAGGCTAGTAGCGGATCAAGGCCAATCTTACCGTGGAGCGGATATCTGGGATGTCATGCTGAGCCTCGGAATGGAGTGGGGAGATATGGATATTTTCCATGCACACCATCACGGTCAGGGAGGCTATGATGAACTATTTAGCGTACATACGGGAACCGAGCCTGGCTTTTTTGGGTTGAGTACACTCGCGGAGGATCGCTTTGCAGATTTGATTTTCGGTATGGAAGGCGTACGGACCGTGCAGCCGCAAACTGTGTTTGAGGCAATGTGGAAAAGTGCCGAATATGCACGCGCCAGACTCGGCGGGACATTAGTGAATGAACAGGGTCTGCCAGCTATGCGGGAAGATTATCTACATCAGATTCAAGAGATGGAAGATCGATTAAGTGAGTTTGGATTTAAAGCAGGCGAGGATGTTGTTGCGTTTCTATTCTAGTTTAGAAAGGAGTGATTTCGTTGTCCAGCAACTCTATTGAGAAGCTAAGAACGATTCTAAAACGTAATGCTACTATTTTTCATACAGGGGGTCGCAGACCGTCGGATTCCCTTGATCAGAGCTGGATTGGTAGAGTTACAGTGGCTTTGCCAACGGAGGAACAACCCATTGATGTACAGGGGAATGTTATGGCTCCGATCATGCAATTGTATTTGCCTGCCTTGCCCTTTGTCCCTGAAGCTATGCGCAGTGTCAAGCTGTTGACGGTCTTCCTGTCTCCCGATGTACTGGATCATGAGGACATGGAAGGATATATGTGTATTCGTGAGTATACGTCGGTAGAGGATTTAGTTGAAAAAGATTTTGGTCCGGCATTTATGCAAATCAAAGCATTCCCGCTATTCCCCGAACTTAAAGAGAATGATTATCCGGTCTGGGACGGTGAAGATATCCCTGAGGAATACGGCGATGCTCTCAACCAGATGGACGAGGAGGAACCTGACTATTTTGAGGACATCGTAGAGGAAATATATGCAGTTCACAAAATCGGTGGCTATCCCAGCTTTATTCAACCAGGCATCGACTTTGGCGAGGGCTATGAATTTGTGTTTCAGATTGCCTCAGATGCTAAAGCCGAATTGAATATTGTGGATGGAGGCAGCTTTTATTTTGCCAAGCATCAGAATGAAGGAGTCTGGCGGGGTTACTTTGATTTTTACTAATAAGCTCACTTAGAGAGCAGTCTGGAACCGATCGTTTTGTAGAGCAGGTAGAAAATGATTTTCACAAGCAAATCATCGTGCTGGAGCGGGCCTGGCAGGCCATTTTCAATCATGTGGACAAATGAGGACAGAGAGTAACTGTAGGAGATTGGCATAATAGCTGAAGGAGTGACAGCAATGAATGACTGGGAATCGGGAATCATTCAGATCGATGGTGAGTGTGCGATCTACTCATCTTTAACGGAAGATCAGTTGTTAGAGACCACTTGGTATTCGAAATATTTTCATTCTGTAAGAGAGCTAGGGAATGACTACATCTGGTATCATTTCGATCAGGTTTCTTTGCTGTGTCGGCATTTTTTTGTGTCCGTATGCTTTAAGGATACAAACCTAATTGTCGTGGAGATTTCGCTCCAGGGAGATGAATTTCCAACTTCGTGGGATAATTGGTCTGAGGAAGGAGAGAGAAAGCGACAAAGGGAGCATGATCGTTTGTTACAGCAACATTTGTCCGTAAAGCCAAGCTATCGTCAAACAAAGCCTTACCCCTATATGGAATATGAACTGAACTGGGGGAAAATCTCTTCTTATTTTGACCCCCGGTCGGGAAATACGGCCATTGCTTTTAAGTATAAAGATGAATAGTGATCTTACATAAAATACACGACACCCCTGCGCTTTGTGCTGGAGGTGAGGGTGTTGGATGAGTAAGGGAGATGTGTTGTGGATAAAAAGGCGAAAAAAATACTGATGAACACATTCTGGTCCTCTAGCGGCTGGAAGCAGGAGCGGGGATCTTTTTCGGGTGAGGATTTTGAATATGCCAAAAGTAAGGGCTTGATGTTCGATCCGATCACCATTACACATAACGAGATTATAAACAGGATGCATGAGCTGCACCAGCAAAAGGCTACAAAAGAGCGAGTGGCAGCAGCGTTTTTGCACAGTCTTTCCACGAAAAAGGTTCATTTACGAAGTGCCTTATCGAGCTGGGCATTAACCGCGAGGCTTCCTTTGCACACCTATGGGGAGCGGCCTGTCGTCTTGCCCAATTACAGTAGCTGTGGGGATTGTAATTTTAATAAATTGATGTCTGATAAGGAATATGTCAATGAAGATTTGAATGTACTGAATTTTGAACGAATCAAATGGGGCGGTATTCGTCTGAACCACCTTTTATATTGCTGGATGGACCTTGAATTGTTCAGTCAAGAAGAGGATGTTCAGGTTTCTGATGAGGATCTAGCTATACTTCATAACATGCTCGAAGCTGTTCAGAACTGTGATGCTCAAAGTAGTGCGCGTCAATTGGAAAAGCGCTGGAAGGATGTGTTTCCATCCAGCAAAAACGAGCGTGATGTAGTCATGGAGGTGTGGGGATATGCCGGACTGCTGGTTCCACAGGACACGCCTCGTAAACGACAGCACGGCAATCATGATTTTTATTCCGTAGCAGCTTGGCAAGGAGATGACGGATACTCACAGGAGGCGTTGGACTATTTCTTCGGTACGTTTTTATAGAGAAAGTGAATCGTTATGTCACATCTTGATCATGACGGTTCCTCAAACAACAAACGTTCTTCTTCCCGACTATGGATGGCATTGACAACCAGAAGCGCGTGGAACTGCTGAAGAACTTCAGGCGTAAGCCCTTCTTCACGGATCATGGCTTTGAGCTCTTTTACAATGATTCGGAGCAGATCATGATCCCGTGTAAGTTTGACGACAGCCTCCTGCAGTTCCGGTTTTTTCTCGACCATTTCCTGATAGAATCCTTCCTCTTCTGCATCAGCATGGCTAAGAATGCGGGTTTCCCAATATTCGATCAAGTGGTCGGCAGCCTGGCGCGCCACCTTGAATTCTTTTGCTTCGAGTAATTCCTCTACTTCTCTCGTCTTATCTAGAGCGCCAGATAGCCCGCCTTGATGAATGGCATGATGAGCATGCAGTTGACGTAAAGAAGGTCCTCCCATAACAGTTCATCCTTTCTTTGTACCCTTTTTTAGTACAGTATAGCATAAGAAAATAGCGTTATTTTTCCGGTTAGGATTTTCCCCCCTAAGGAAAAGGGAACTCCCTAATTGGTTCAATTTCATATAATACTTAGAATGAAGTTAGATGATAAAACTCAATCTTGGGGGAATGGATGATGAATCGATTAACCGAAATAACAGACATAAAAAAGATTGTGAAAAAAGGATCAAGGGTTTGAAGGGGATGAGCAGATACATACCCAATCAACATGGAGCCTGGGCCATGCTCATTCTTCCATTTTTATTCGGTTTAGCTGCTTCTCGAGGGGAACTCATTCATATCCCCCTATTTGTGTGCTGGTTTTTTATCTACTTATTCAGTTTTCCTGTCCTCCAATGGATCAAAACAGGCAGCAGTGAAAGATACCGCAAACCCGCCGTTGTATACGGAGTGATATTACTTCCTTTGTTAATTTCACTGATATGGTTTGAGCCTGCCTTGATCTGGTATGGAGCTCTTCTATTGCTCTTTTTTATGGCTAATATTTATTTTGCAAAAACGAAAAATGAACGTGCTTTACTCAATGACATTGTTGCAATTCTACTCTTTTGTTCTTTTATATACCCCGTTATTTATATGGGGGGAGGAGAGGATTGGAGAGTAGCAACAGAGCTATTCTTGCTTTTGGTGCTTTACTTTATCGGAACTGCTTTGTATGTCAAAACGATCATTCGTGAAAGAAAAAATATACGTTACCATTATGCTTCCGTCATCTATCATTTGGTGATTTTGTTGTTTGCTACTTGGTTAAAGTTACCTCTGTTTGTTCCTTTTTTGATTTTTTTGATACGGGCCATATGGCTTCCTAAACTCGGATTAAAGGCAAAACAAGTTGGCATGGCGGAAATTGGATTTTCAACGATGCTCTATGTTTTTGTGTTGTTTTTATACTTCTAAAAGGAGAGACATCAATGATATCTTTGAAAACGCCGCGTGATTATCATACAGATCCGTTTATAGTCATCTGGGAGGTTACACGAGCTTGTGCTTTAAAGTGCCTTCACTGTAGAGCGGAAGCTCAGTACAAACCTGATCCTCGCCAGCTGACACTAGAAGAAGGTAAGAAGCTTATAGATCAAATCGCTGAAATGAATCATCCGTTGGTTGTATTCACAGGCGGAGATCCTTTGATGCGTCCTGATCTGTTTGAACTGGCTCGATATGCAATTGAAGAGAAAAACCTGTCGGTTTCGATGACCCCCAGTGCCACCCCTAAAGTGACACGAGCAGCGGTAGAAAAAGCAAAGCAAGTTGGGTTATCGCGGTGGGCGTTTAGTCTAGACGGTTCATGTGCAGACATTCACGATCATTTTCGGGGTACGGTGGGTTCCTACGATACAACCATGCGAGGAATTGGTTATTTAAAGGAGCTGAATATCCCTATTCAAGTGAACACTACGGTGTCCCGGTACAACCTCCATGATCTGGAGCGAATTGCAGAAAGGGTAAAGGAAATGCAGGCCGTGTTATGGAGTTTATTTTTCCTTGTTCCAACCGGACGTGGCATGGAGAAAGATATGATTACTCCTGATGAGCATGAAGCCGTAATGAAATGGTTGTATCAAATACAGCAACAGATGCCGTACGGTGTGAAGGCTACAGAAGCTCCCCACTACCGGAGGGTCGTACTGCAGCAAAAGCACAAAGCAGGTGAGAGCAGTGTAGCAGACGGACAAAAGAGGGCAGATGTTTTAGGACGTGCTCCTAAAGGCGTAAATGATGGAGATGGATTTGTTTTTATTAGTCATATCGGAGAAGTATACCCGAGCGGTTTTCTGCCTCTTATGTGCGGGAATGTACGAAACGATAGCCTGGCAGATATTTATCGCAACTCTCCGATCATGATGAATCTTAGAGATAAGTCCCTACTTAAAGGTAAATGTGGAGTCTGTGAATTCAAGGCCATCTGTGGGGGCTCCAGAGCAAGGGCTTTTGCAATAACAGGAGACTATTTGGAGAGTGACCCTTATTGCGCTTATATACCCGGGGTTGGAGAGGAAAAGTGTTTTCATGAAAAAAAGTTCTAAAAAAGTCGTTATTCTCGGTGGAGGAATAAGCGGTTTAAGTGCTGCCTTTTATGTGAAAAAGCTGGCTGAGGATCGGCAGCTTGAAGTGGAGATCACACTGGTGGAGAAAAGTGAACGTCTGGGAGGAAAGCTGCAAACCGTTCGCCAAAACGATTTTATGATCGAAAAAGGACCGGATGCTTTCTTGGCCAGAAAGACGGCAATATTGGATCTGACCATGGAGTTGGGGCTGGAAGCAGAGCTGGTATCGACAAACCCGAAAGCCAAATCTGCTTGCATTTTGCATAAGGGCAAACTTCATACGATGCCGATGGGCTTCATTCTGGGCATCCCAACAAAGCTGACTCCTTTCATTCGGACTGGACTTATTTCTCCACTGGGAAAAGCACGGGCAGCTCTGGATTTAATCATTCCGGCGAAGAAAGGTGATGCGGACGAATCTCTAGGTGATTTTATCAAACGGCGTCTTGGCAAAGAAGTTCTGGACCAGATTACAGAACCTCTGCTGTCTGGAATTTACGCTGGGGATACTCATTCTCTGAGCCTTATGTCAACTTTTCCTCAATTTAAACTAATGGAACAAAAGCATGGAAGTCTGATTAAGGGTATGTCTAAAGGGGCGGGAAGAAAGCCAGCAGTACAAGACAAACTGCCGGATATCGCCAAGAAAAGTATGTTTCTTTCTTATCGGCTAGGATTATCTACGATCGTGGAGCGGCTAAAGGAAAGGCTGGATACCGTACGTTTTGTTATGGGGCAAGGTGTAGTTGAAGTAAGGAAGGAAAGTGGTTATCAGGTCATTTTAGAACACGGACAAAAAATAGATGCGGATGCGGTGATCTGCGCTGTTCCAGCTTTTGAAGCGGCTACATTATTTTCCGGCGTTGCAAGCGCTAGCTGGTTACACAAGATTCACTATGTTTCCGTAGCCAATATTGCTCTTGCTTATAAAAACACAGATCTTAATTTTGCTTTTGAGGGAACGGGATTTCTAGTCCCCCGCAAAGAAGGCAAAAAGATTACGGCATGTACTTGGTCTTCGACGAAGTGGAGCCATACTGCTCCTAAAGGATATACGCTTTTACGGACCTACATCGGACATGCAGGCGCACAGGAGTGGATTCAGATGACAGACGATCAACTTGTGGATGCCGCGCGCAAAGATTTGAAAGATTTAATGGGCCTGGAAGCGGAACCGGAATTCGTTGAAGTCAGTAGGTGTGATCGATCGATGCCGCAATATCCGATTGGACACAAAGAGCATATGGCGAAGATGAGACAGGACTTCGCACAGTATTTACCGGGTGTTTTTCTATGCGGTGCCGGCTATGGGGGCGTTGGAATTCCAGATTGCATCGCTCAAGGGAAAGAAGCGGCTGAACAGTTGCTTTCTGATTTTTTATAATCGGGCTCTTTCCACAGTGAAAGAGGGAACCCCCTGATTGGTTCAGCTTTAAGGGAGACGTAGAATGAAAGTTGAGCATAAAATCGAAGTAAAATGGAGGAATGGAAGATGAGCCAGTTAACGGAAGAAACATGGGTGGCGGACATCGTGAAAGCAGTACCCAAAACGGGAGACCTGTTCCGCAAACTGAGAATTGATTTCTGCTGTGGAGGGAAAATATCGCTCCGTGAAGCAGCAGCCAATCGAGGCCTCCACGCTGGTGAACTGCTGACGCAGATACATGAAGTGGAAGAAAAGCAGGCACAGCATAAGCAAATGCAACCTCCTTCACTCGAACCAAAAGAACTAATCGCCTATATTCAAAATGAGTATCATACGAAGCTTCGGGAAGAACTCTCGGCCTTAACGCCGTACGTAACCAAACTAACGCGGGTTCACGGTGAACGTTATTCGCATCTCAAGCGAGTTAATGAACTGTTCACCTTGCTTAAACAGGAATTATCGGAACATATTCAAAATGAGGAGGACCTTGTGTTTCCGATGATTGAAGCATTTTTACAAGAATCAACAGTGGAACGAGCAGATGAGTTGAATCCAATTTTGTCCAAGTTGCAAGACGAGCATCAAACGGTGGTGGAATTCCTGAAGGAAATGCGCTTGATCACAAACGGCTTTGAGCCGATGCAGGAAGCTTGTGGTACGCACCGACTCGTATTGAAGCGGTTAGAAGACCTGGAAGCAGATATTTTTAATCATATTCTACTTGAAAATTGTACACTGATCGAACGTACGAGACAGGCGCAGCTAATAGCGAAACCGATTAATTGATGATGAACTAACATGAGGAGCCGAACCAAATGCATAAATTAATTAAAAGTAGCACTGTTTTCGTTTTGGTTATGTCCATCATTTTATTATTATCAGGATGCGGTACGAAACAACAACTAGATTCAAATGTTGGCAGTGCGGATCAGAACGGATCTTCCAGCCAGACATCTTCGAAAACGGCTGAAACTATTGAGCTTACCATATCCGCAGCAGCAAGTTTAACGGATGCGCTCAAAGAAATTCAGCATTCATACGAATCAACCCATACAGGCATCAAATTGAATTTTAACTTCGGCGGCTCTGGTGCGTTGGAAAAACAAATTGAGCAAGGAGCGCCGTCGGATTTGTTTTTGTCCGCTTCGCCCAAAAACATGAAGTCCCTTGTTGATCAGCAGTTAATAGATACGAAAAAACAAAAAACGTGGCTGAAGAACGAATTGGTCGCGGTTATCCCTGCAGACGGGACGATGAACATCGCGAGTGTAATTGATTTAACAAAAAAAGAAGTGAAGAAAGTTGCAATCGGAATTCCTGAAAGTGTTCCAGCGGGTAACTACGCACAGGAAGCGCTGACGAAAGCGAAGCTTTGGGACACGTTACAGAGCAAGCTGGTTCAAGCGAAAGACGTTAGACAAGTGCTGCAATATGTGGAAACTGGGAATGCAGATGTCGGATTTGTATATAAAACAGATGCATTGACTTCGCAAAAGGCAAAAATCGCCTTTGAGGTGAATCCCAAAACCTATTCACCTGTTGAGTATCCAATCGGGATTGTCAAAGCTACAAAGCACATTCAAGAAGCCGAAGACTTTTATGCATACTTACAATCGCAAGAATCTCTGAATATTATGGATAAGTATGGATTTACCATACCGAAGTGAGCATGCAAGATATAGATTGGAATGAATATTGGCCTCCTATCCGATTATCGTTGCAGGTTGCACTGTTATCCAGCGTTCTGGTAATCATATTAGGCTTGCTTGTGGCATGGTCAATGTCGCGGTTGGGATTATTTAAAGGGAAAACGGTTGTTGAAACCGTGCTTATGCTGCCCTTGGTACTCCCACCGACGGTTGTTGGTTTTTTACTGCTCATATTACTTGGACGAAAAAGCGGGTTCGGACGGTTTGTGGAGCAATGGTTTGGCGAGCCTATTATATTCTCGTGGTGGGCAGGGGTTATAGCAGCGGTGGTAGTAGCTTTTCCTCTAGTCTATCGGACGCTGAGAATGGGATTGTCTTCTGTTGATCGGGACTTGGAAAACGCGGGACGTTCGATGGGTGCAAGTGAATGGCAGGTTTTTCGATACATCACCTTCCCTTTAATTTTCCCTTCTTTTAAAGCTGCCTTCATACTCGGTTTTGCCCGCGGCCTGGGCGAATTTGGTGCTACGCTGATGATTGCCGGAAATATTCCGGGTAAAACACAAACGATTCCGACGGCCATTTATATTGCAGTGGATGCTGGTCATCTTCCTATGGCGTGGGCGTGGACATGCTCTATCATACTCATTTCTTTTATCATGCTCCTGTTAACGGGTCAAAAGAACAATTAATTACTTCATACAAGCTTCCCTTTAGCAGGGGAGGCTTTTTTGTATCTTTCCATAGAACGAGGGATTTCCTGTAGCGCTATAGGACATTCCCTAATGGGAACAGAGATGAATGAATTACATAATGAGAGTAAGCGAATGAGTCTTCCCTTGGAACTTGCGTTGGGATGATTCTTTCTAAAAAGGAGTGTTGGTCATCGATGAAAAAGAAATACAACCTCAACTTTTTTAAACCGATCGAAAGCTATTCGGGAAATTGGTCAATCCTTGAGGAAAAAAATAGAGAATGGGAAAACGTGTATCGTCAGCGTTGGTCTCACGACAAAGTGGTTCGGACGACTCACGGAGTGAACTGCACCGGTTCCTGTAGTTGGAAGGTTTTTGTCAAAAACGGCATCATTACCTGGGAAAATCAACAGATCGATTATCCTTCCTGCGGTGCAGATATGCCAGAATTTGAACCGCGGGGATGCCCGCGTGGGGCTACATTTTCCTGGTATGAATACAGTCCATTACGCGTGAAATATCCCTATATGCGCGGTAAGCTGTTGCGGCTTTGGCAGGCGGCCATCCAGGAGCATGCCAATCCGGTGGAAGCATGGGCAAGCATTGTGGAAGATCCGGAGAAAGCCAAGCTCTACAAATCAGCTCGCGGAAAAGGCGGTCATGTCCGTGTCACTTGGGACGATGTCCTGCGTCTGATCTCGGCACAACTCATCTATACCATTCGTAAATACGGTCCTGACCGGATCGCGGGCTTTACGCCAATCCCGGCGATGTCAATGATAAGCTACGCTTCAGGAGCTCGATTCATTTCGCTACTGGGTGGGCAGATGTTGAGTTTTTATGACTGGTATGCCGATCTTCCTCCTTCATCTCCTCAAATTTGGGGTGAGCAGACGGATGTACCGGAATCTTCTGATTGGTACAATGCGGGTTACCTGATTATGTGGGGATCGAACGTACCGCTTACCCGGACGCCAGACGCTCATTTTATGACGGAAGTACGATATAAGGGAACAAAAGTCGTATCCGTGGCTCCCGACTTGGCGGAGAATGTGAAGTTCGCTGACAACTGGCTTGCCCCAAATCCGGGTACAGATGCTGCCGTAGCCCAGGCTATGACGCATGTTATTTTGGATGAGTTTTACAAAGAGCGCCAAGAACCGATGTTCATTAACTATGCCAAACAATATACGGATATGCCGTTTATGATTCTGCTTGATCCACACGAGGGAGCCTGGAAAGGTGGACGTTTTCTACGGGCGAGTGACCTGGGGGATGCTTCGCCGCATGCGGACTGGAAGCCGGTCATATATGACGAAGCGGCGGGGGAAATGCTGGTCCCGAACGGTACGATGGGACAGCGCTGGGAGCAGGATAAGAAATGGAACCTGATTCTGGAACGGGAAGATGGAACAAAGGTTGAGCCCGCGCTCACTGTGGAAGGTCATGGCGAGCAATGGGAAGAAATCGTATTCCCTTACTTTGATAACGCTGGTAATGGAACGTTCAAACGTGTAATTCCGGCCAAAAAAGTACGCTTGGCAGATGGCTCGGAACGTTACGTAGCAACTGTGTACGATTTGATGATGAGCCAGTATGGTGTCGCACGCAATGACAGCCCTCATAACGCCAAAAATTATTACGACGAAGCTTCGCATTATACCCCTGCCTGGCAGGAGAAGATCACAGGTGTGAAGGCGTCTGTTGTGGTACAGATTGCTCGGGAATTTGCCCAAAATGCTATCGATACTAAAGGTCGCTCCATGATTATTATGGGTGCGGGTATCAACCACTGGTTCAATAGTGACACGATCTATCGGTCCATCTTGAATCTTGTCGTGTTGACTGCTTCCCAAGGTGTAAACGGTGGAGGCTGGGCGCATTATGTGGGTCAAGAAAAGCTTCGCCCAATCGAAGGCTGGTCAACGATTGCCTTTGCAAAAGACTGGCAAGGGGCGGCTCGACAGCAAAATGCTACATCGTTTTTCTACTTTGCAACAGAGCAGTGGCGTTACGAAGAAAGTGGAACAGACACCTTGAAGTCACCGATTGGCGGAGATGTCAGTTACAGACATCCAGCAGACTACAACGTGCTCGCAGCGCGTCTGGGTTGGCTGCCTTCTTATCCACAGTTTAATAAAAACAGTCTGCTGTTCGCCGAAGAGGCTGCGCAATTAGGCAAGAAGTCCAACGAGGAAATCATTAATCATTCTGTGGAAGAGATTAAATCACGTAAGACACGCTTCGCTGTAGAAGATCCTGGGGCAGCCGAGAACTTCCCGCGCTCACTCTTTGTTTGGCGGTCAAATCTGATTTCCAGTTCGGCGAAGGGACAAGAGTATTTCATGAAACATTTACTCGGAGCATCTGATGCCCTGCTTGCCCGGCCGAACGAAGAACAGAAACCTGAGGAAATTGTCTGGAGAGAAGATGTAGAAGGAAAACTTGATTTGATGGTTGCACTTGATTTCCGGATGACAACAACTCCATTGTACGCGGACATCGTGCTTCCGGCGGCAACCTGGTACGAAAAAACAGACTTGTCGTCAACAGACATGCATCCTTTCGTGCATCCGTTTAATCCGGCTGTTAACCCTCTGTGGGAATCCCGCGCGGACTGGGATATTTACCGCCAGCTTTCCGAAGTCTTTTCGGATATGGCAAAAGAGCACCTGCCAGGCATATATAAAGATCTTGTGACTGCGCCGCTCGCACACGATAGTATAGGCGAAATTTCACAGCCGATGGGTCTTGTAAAGGATTGGACGAAGGGCGAGATTGAAGCGACTCCGGGTAAAACCATGCCGAATTTCAGCATCATCGAACGCGATTATACTAAAATTCACGATAAATTTATCTCACTCGGTCCTAATTTGACTACTGGGAAAGCAGGTGCGCATGGCGTCAGCTTCTCCGTAGCGGACGAATATGAGGAAATGAAAAAGTTGAACGGAGTTTATTACGATGAGTCCATTAAAGATGGGCTGCCCAAAATCCAGACAGCTCGCCAAGTGGCCAATGCAATTCTTCACCTTTCATCCGCGACTAATGGACGGGTGTCGCAAAAGGCTTATGAGCAGGCAGAAGAGCTTCACGGTGTGGAACTCAAAGACATCTCGGCCGATCGGGCAGCGGAAAGGATCACTTTCCAAAGTATCACGGCACAGCCACGGGAAGTTATACCGACACCAGTATTCACTGGATCGAACAAGAAGGGACGCCGCTATTCACCATTTACAACGAATATTGAACGTCTCGTTCCGTTTCGTACTTTGACGGGAAGACAGCATTTCTATATTGATCATGAGATTTTCCAACAATTTGGGGAATCATTGCCGATCTACAAACCGACGCTGCCGCCAATGGTGTTCGGCCCTCGCGATCGGGAAATAAAAGGCGGGCAAGATTCACTCGTGCTCCGTTATCTGACACCGCACGGTAAATGGAATATTCACTCCACCTACCAGGATAACCAGCACATGCTTACACTGTTTCGCGGAGGTCCTACGGTGTGGATCAACAACGAAGACGCAGAGGCACACGATCTTGCCGACAATGACTGGGTAGAGGTATACAACCGTAACGGCGTCGTAACGGCCCGGACTGTTGTCAGCCACCGGATGCCAAGAGGAACGATGTTCATGTACCATGCTCAGGATAAGCACATTCAAGTGCCAGGCTCCGAAATCACGGATACACGCGGCGGTAGTCATAACGCACCTACAAGAATTCATCTCAAACCAACCCAGATGGTCGGTGGATATGCTCAGCTTAGTTATGGATTCAACTATTATGGTCCGATCGGCAACCAGCGTGATGTGTACGTTGCGGTACGTAAAATGAAGGAGGTTAACTGGCTTGAAGATTAAAGCTCAAATTGCCATGGTCATGAACCTGGATAAGTGTATTGGCTGTCATACGTGCAGCGTGACATGTAAAACAACCTGGACGAACCGCAAAGGTGCGGAATATATGTGGTTTAACAATGTGGAAACCAAACCGGGTATCGGTTATCCGAAGCGCTGGGAAGATCAGGAATTATATAAAGGGGGCTGGCAGCTCCGCAAAGGGAAACTGGAACTGAAGTCAGGCAACAAGCTGTCCAAGATAGCACTGGGTAAGATTTTTTACAATCCAGACATGCCGGAAATGAAAGATTATTATGAGCCCTGGACTTATAATTACGAGCAACTGACCAACGCTGGCGAACAGAAGCATTCACCTGTGGCACGCGCGCATTCTGCGGTAACGGGTGAAAAAATGGATTTGGAATGGGGTCCAAACTGGGAAGATGATCTGGCGGGTGCGCATGTAACGGGTCCGCTTGATCCAAATATTCAGAAAATCGAAGAAGAGATTAAATTTAACTTTGAGAAGTCTTTCATGGTTTATCTCCCACGGCTTTGCGAACATTGCCTAAATCCAAGCTGTGTCGCGTCATGTCCTTCGGGCGCCATGTACAAGCGGGACGAGGACGGAATCGTGCTCGTGGATCAGGAAGCCTGCCGTGGATGGCGGTATTGCATGACGGGTTGCCCATACAAAAAAGTGTACTTTAACTGGCAGACGAACAAAGCGGAAAAATGTACCTTCTGTTTCCCGCGTGTGGAAGCTGGCCTGCCGACAGTCTGCTCCGAGACATGTACAGGACGAATTCGCTACCTCGGCGTTATGCTGTATGACGCGGATCGAGTGCTTGAGGCCGCTTCTACACAGGATGAGAAAGAACTTTATAAAGCGCAATGCGACCTGTTCATGGATCCAAGTGATCCGGCAGTGATTGCTCAAGCGAGAAAAGACGGTATCTCGGAGGACTGGATCGAAGCAGCGCAGAACTCGCCGGTCTACAAGCTTGCCATTGAGCACAAGCTGGCATTCCCGCTTCATCCAGAATACCGCACATTACCTATGGTCTGGTATGTGCCACCACTTAGTCCAATCATGAATTACTTTGAAGGGAAAGACTCGATTGAGAATCCCGATATGATCTTTCCGGCTATCGAAGAGATGCGCACCCCCATTCAGTATCTTGCCAATATGCTGACGGCGGGCGACACGCAAACCGTGAAGGAATCCTTGCAGCGAATGGCTATGATGCGCTCCTATATGCGTGCCCAGTCCACAGGACAATCTTTCGATGAAAGCCGTCTTGAGCGCATCGGCATGACACCGCGGCAGACTGAGCAGATGTATCGACTTCTGGCGATTGCCAAGTATGAGGATCGTTTCGTCATTCCGACATCGCATAAAGAAGGATACTCGAATCCGTATCGGGCTCAAGGATCTGCTGGTTACGGCGATACCATGGGAAACATGGGTTCTGGCTCTGGATGTGACGGCTGTAGTATGGCAAGTTCGATGGGGATGGAAGAGCCCTTGAAAACGGGCAAAGAAATGTATGAAGAAAACTTCTACGGGGGTATTTGGCGTGATTAATGTAGCGAAGTTGTATGAATGCAAGCCATCATTCGGGTTTTTCGCTCAGCAACTCATGTACCCGGAAAAGCTGGATTTTCATCCGGCTTTTCTGGAAGCATCGTTTGATCCGAACCATCCGGCATATACGTATGCGAACACCTACTGGTCCCTTATGCAAGAGTTCAGTATGGAAGAGATTCAGGAAATGTATACGGAAACCTTTGATTTTCAAAAGAATTGTGCACTATATATGACTTACTTCAAGTTCGAAGATGCAAAAGAACGGGGACAAATGTTGGTCAAGTTAAAGGTGCTATACGAGATGTATGGTCTTGAAATGCCAGATGGAGAGCTGCCAGATTACCTGCCGCTCATGTGTGAATTTCTGTATGCCGCCGAATGGTCGCAAGATCCGAAGACGACAGAAAACTTCCGCATGCCAATCGCGATCTTGGAAGACGGCACATATCATTTGCTTAAAGCGCTGGAAAAAATGGAAAGCCCGTATTTTCATTTGGTGAAGGGACTGCGTGAAACGCTTAAAGTTTGCGTAGAACAGGAGGCAGCCGCGCAATGATGATGCTAGAGCAGTTTTTATGGGTTATTTTCCCTTATATGTGCGTGGTGGTCTTTATTGTAGGCCATATTTTCCGCTATAGAAACGACCAGTTCAATTGGACAGCAAAATCAAGTGAGTTTATTGAAAAAAAACAATTGATGATCGGAAGTCTCTTATTCCACCTGGGTATTATCCCAGTTATTATGGGTCATGTATCCGGTCTGGGCATACCAAAAACCTGGATGCATGCACTGGGTGTAAACGATCATCTGTATCATATTGGAGCAGTTTATGTTGGTGGAATATTTGGAGCGATGACATTCCTCGGTATGTTGATTCTTACCTCTCGTCGTTTTACAATGCGCAATGTGCGCCGTTTAAGTACAGCGTCTGATTTGATTGTAAACGTATTGCTTTTGGCCATTGTATGCATGGGGATGTTCGCGACTCTCGTAACGAATGCGGTACAGCCGGAATTCGATTATCGGGAGACGATCTCGATCTGGTTCCGCGGTTTATTCATATTCCGTGTGGACCCGACTCTGATGAGAGACGTGCCGATGTCTTTCAGGCTTCATATACTTATGGGCTTTGCGATTTTTGCATTCTGGCCGTTTACCCGGCTTGTACATGTGTGGAGTGTTCCGTTGAATTATGTGCGCAGAAGTTATATCCTTTACAGAAGACATAAATCGAATTAGGAAAGCGGGCTCTGCCTTCTTTCCTAATTCTATTAGGAGAGAGCGATGAATAATAGGATGGATTATCAAAGGGAGCTTGAGCGAATACGCGAACATTTCGGTTATGATTTCATGGCGCTTGCTCTGGTTGAACCGGCCGAATATCAATACGTAATTAAATGGAAAAATGCAGCCGGTAATTTAAATGATCGCTTTAAGCGGATTGTGCTGCAATCCGGTAAGGGCATAGCAGGAATCGTGTTTAAAACCGGTAAATCCGTTTTCATTCCATCTGTTTATCAATATGTGGGGGCAGACAACCTGTTTAACTATCCGATCGTTCAATCCGAGAAACTTAAGAGTCTCGGGGCTGTTCCCCTATGGAATGATGCTCGTGTCGCGGGTGTACTGCTTGGTGGATTTCGGGAAGAACAGCTGATGACCGAAGCCATGATGCGTGATTTGGAAGCCTTGGCGCATAAGGGAATTGGAGAGTTGAACGGGAAGGAAGTGATGTGAATTGACATTGTCTGTAGGGACTGGCTCTTTGAGTGCGCTAATGGTGAAGTTGTTTGAGAACAGTACGGAAGCCATTTTCTTTTTTGATAGACAAGGGAATACCCTAGCCATGAACCCGGCAGCTGAGGAGATTGTGGGCGATGACGTCCTCATTCAACTCTATGAAGGGAAGGAAAGAGCCTTATGTGGAACATGCAGGGGCTATACAAGCGAAACGGAGCCCCGTACCTGCCTTGACTGTTATTTCAATATGCCAGAATCCAAGGACTTTGCTTCTTTTCAGGTGTATCTGGAAACGAAGAGCAACCGAATGGTTCCCTATGCTGCTTCTTTTCACACCATTGATTCTGAACATGGAACACGGGTGTTGATGTTGAGAGACTTGACTCCGCAATTTCAGACGCAGGAAAAATTGTATCAAAACAAAATGATGAAGCATGTCATTGAAGCGCAGGAAAATGAGCGTAAACGGCTTTCCAGGGAACTGCACGACAGTGTCGCCCAGGAATTGATGAGCGCGGTTGTTGAACTGCGGGTATTAAAATACATGACGAATGATGAACAGCTCATCAAAAACATGAAGCAGACCGAAGCATCCATGACGCGATTGCTGGATGATATCCGCAACCTGTCTGTGGAACTTCGCCCCGCCACACTTGATGATTTTGGGCTTGAAGCGGCATTTCGTTCCCACTTTAAGAGGGTTGAACAAAGCTTTGGTCTTGTCGTTGAATTTGTGTCGGATCTTTCCCAAAAACGATATGGAAGTGAAAAGGAAACGGTCATTTACCGTGTCTGCCAGGAGGCTGTTCTCAATGCCTTGAAGTATGCCCAGGTAGACATGGTTAAAGTTTCTTTGACTGAGCACGATCATACGCTTCGTTTGACTGTAGAGGACGATGGAGTTGGCTTTGAAAAGGGGAGCCAGCCTATTGGAACGGGATTAGGTTTATATGGCATGCAGGAGCGAGCAGAGCTGGTAGGCGGAAGTTTTGGCGTCCTTTCAAATGTTGGTCAGGGAACCAAAGTCTTTTTACAAATTCCGATTGGCCAAGAGGAGGAATAGAGACTTGATCAAAATTGTGTTAGCGGACGACCATGCTATTGTACGAAGTGGATTTTCCATGATTTTGAACTTCCAATCGGATATGGAGGTTGTCGGAACGGCTGCGGATGGCATTGAAGCGTATGCGATGGTAGCTAAATATCGTCCGGATATTCTAATCATGGACCTCAGCATGCCCCCAGGCGAAAGTGGATTGATCGCCACAGGTAAGATTAAAGAGGACCACCCTGATACTAAAATTCTGATTCTGACCATGCATGACGATGAAGAATATCTTTTT
This sequence comes from Paenibacillus sp. FSL H7-0703, assembly GCF_038003485.1. Classification (NCBI taxonomy): domain Bacteria; kingdom Bacillati; phylum Bacillota; class Bacilli; order Caryophanales; family Paenibacillaceae; genus Paenibacillus; species Paenibacillus sp. FSL H7-0703. The sequence continues at coordinate 5,057,899 of NZ_JBBOPF010000001.1, forward strand.
CATATTTTAAAGAATGGTGCTTCAGGATACGTTTTGAAAAATGCTCCAGATGAGGAGCTATTGCTTGCTATACGAACCATTCATGGGGGTGGGACTTATATCCATCCTAAAATGGCTACTTCTCTCGTTCGTGAGTTCATCAAAAAAGATACGACGTCACAATCAGAAGATCCTTATGAGATCCTGTCCAAGCGGGAACTGGAGATTCTGCCTCTGGTCGCAAAAGGTTACGGTAACAAGGAAGTTGCGGAAAAGCTGTTCATCTCTGTCAAGACGGTGGAAGCGAACAAAGCGAAAATCATGGAGAAATTGAATTTAAGAAGCCGGCCTGAACTGGTCCAATATGCATTAAAGAAAAAAATGCTGGATTTTTAGCCGATGAATGGAGGAAATCCGCGTGCTGGAAAATGAGAAACTGCGCTTTTCCAAACCTGCCATGCGTATTCTTGAAAATGAGCATCGCTATCTAACCTATCTGATGGATGAATGGCATGCCATTGTATTGTGGTTTGAGCAGCACAGAATACTAGATTTGGAAGAAGGCCGCAAGCAACTGGAAAAACTGAGAACGCAGATTATCGATTTTAGGGTACCCCTCAAGAAACATACCGAAAAGGAAGAAGAACACTTCTTTTCTATGCTAGGAACCTACATTGGTTTTGAGCAGGGACCGCTCGTCGGTATACAGGAGGAGCACCGTGAAATAGAGGGCTATATCGATCATTTTCTTTATCAAACGGAGGGCGATCTGAGTTTGCTCACGCTTGATGAGATTCAGGAGGCGACCAAGAACGCGGGAGAGGCGTTCGAAGTCCTGACTGTACATTTTATAAAAGAAGAAACCGTACTTTTTCCTATGGCAGAGCATCAGATCAATCGGAATGATCTGACCAAGTTATGTGACAAATTAAATACGCTTATCTCTTGAATTGACCAAGCCGCTTCCTATAGAAGCGGCTTTTTATATTTTCAGGGAGTCCCCTGTCAGGTAAAGGGGAGTCCCCTATATTCGAATGGATCGGCTAGCGGCTACAATGGGGACAGAAAATTCAATTAATAATTCGACAGAAAAAACGTTGAAAAGGTGAGTTAAATGATTAGAAAAATGCAGTTGCCGCTACAAACATTGAACTTGATTCTTGGATTCATGGTATGGGTTATCATTTCTTCGCTTATGCCGTTCATTACGGAGGATATTGCTATTCCACCCGGAAAATTGGCCATGGTCACAGCGATTCCGGTCGTGCTGGGATCGGTTCTGCGCATTCCGCTTGGTTATTATGCCAACATCTTCGGAGCAAGAATCGTTTTTCTCGTCAGCTTTATTTTGCTTTTGTTTCCCGTCTACTATATCAGTGAAGCTTCTACGATGATGGATTTAATTATCGGTGGCTTGTTCCTTGGGATTGGAGGAGCTGTGTTCTCGGTAGGGGTGACTTCGCTGCCGAAGTATTACCCAAAGGAAAAGCATGGGTTTGTAAATGGGATGTATGGTATAGGAAATTTGGGAACAGCCATCACTACCTTCTCGGCCCCTATTGTGGCTACCCAAATTGGCTGGGCCCCTACAGTGAAGCTGTATCTCATTCTGCTGCTAGTTTTTATCGTTTTGAATTTCTTCTTAGGGGACCGTCATGAAGCTAAAGTGAAGACGCCCATTATGGAGCAGATTAAAGGCGTTTACAAAAATGAGAAGCTTTGGTTTTTCTCGCTCTTTTATTTTATTACATTTGGCTCATTTGTAGCGTTCACGGTGTACTTGCCGAATTTCCTGGTATCAAATTTTGAACTGACCAAAGTGGATGCAGGGATGCGTACAGCAGGCTTCATAGCGATTGCCACTTTCTTCCGCCCCATCGGTGGCTGGCTGGCGGATCGGTTTCAGCCCCTGTTCCTGCTGGTAGGCACGTTCTCTGTTTATACGGTCGCTGCGATTCTTTTGGCTTTTTCACCAGGGATTACCCTTTATACAGTAGGCTGCTTGGCGATCGCTGTATGTGCTGGAGTGGGGAACGGCGTTATTTTCAAGCTAGTTCCATTTTATTTTAATAAACAAGCAGGTATAGTTAACGGAATTGTATCCATGATGGGCGGCCTCGGTGGCTTTTTCCCTCCGATCTTGTTGTCGACGATTCATGCCGCTACTGGCCAATATTCCATTGGATTCATGCTACTCTCTCAAGTGGCGCTGGCTAGCCTGATCCTCGTTATATGGCTGTATTATCAAGGGACACAATCTAATGAATGAACGTTATTCCAGACAGATCTTATTTAGACCTATTGGTGGCGAAGGGCAGCGTAATTTATCCGCTGCTGTCGTCACCATTATCGGTTGCGGGGCACTGGGTTCCGCCATTGCCGAAACACTGGTAAGAGCGGGCGTTGGGGAGCTTCATCTTGTTGACAGGGATTATGTGGAGATATCGAATCTGCAACGTCAGCAGTTGTTTACGGAGCAGGACGCCGCGGAAATGCAACCTAAGGTCATGGCAGCTGAAAAAAGGTTGAAAGCCATACGAGAAGACGTGAGGTTGCACACATATCTCGATAACTTGGATGCCGAGCTTGTTCAAGAACTTGCCAGCAAAAGTATATTGCTAATGGATGCTACGGACAATTTCGAAACTCGTCTGCTTATCAACGATGCTGCACTGAAGGCAGGAATTCCATGGATTTATGGAGCCTGTGTTGGAAGCACAGGCGTTGTTTTTCCATTCGTGCCGGGCGAGTCTGCTTGTTTACGCTGCCTTCTGCCATCGTTGCCTGCGATCAATCAGACCTGCGATACGGCTGGAATCATCTCGCCTGCAGTCCAGGTGACAGCTGCCCTCCAATGTGCAGAAGCCATGAAGTGGCTGAGCGACAGACGTGATAAGATACGCCACAAGGTTCATCTATTTGATCTATGGGAGAACACGCAGATGGACATAGGGATTTCCCGCATCCGTAACCAAGAATGTCCAACCTGTGGAGAGCATCCTACGTTTCCTGCACTGACAGCATCACGTCGCTCGGCGTATGCGGCTCTGTGCGGACGGAACGTGGTACAGGTTCTTCCAGACCCACATCGTCTAATCACGCTTGATGATGCAGAGAAAATGGGCAGGCTTATAGCAGATCGTGTAAAAAGAACCCCTTATTTCGTTGAATTTTATGCTTTTAAGCATCGAATGATTTTATTCAAAAACGGAAGGCTTCTCATACACGGTGTACGGAGTGTTGCCAACGGCCAAAAACTATATCATCAGCTGTTTGGTTAAATGAGATGTAGATACAAAAAGCAGAAACATTTAAAAGTGTCTGTCACCGGAAAGTGGCTTGTCCGGTGGCTGGAAGGTGGAAAAGATGAGTGTATTTGAAATCGTAACGGAGCCCATTATCCCGCAGGCTTATGCGGATTATGTCCTAAGGCCGGAAGCAGGAGCGGTGACTATTTTTACAGGGCACGTACGAGAATGGACTCAAGGCGTACGGACCTTATACCTTGCTTATGAGGCCTATGTCCCCATGGCCCAAAAAAAACTCACAGAGATTGGTCGCGAGATCGAACAGAAATGGGAAGGGACGCGAGTGGCGATCGCGCACCGCATTGGCGAGCTTCAAATCGGTGATATCGCCGTTGTCATTGCCGTTTCTTCACCTCACCGTTCGGATGCGTATGAGGCAAATGAATACGCGATCGAACGAATTAAAGAAATAGTTCCTATTTGGAAACGAGAGATTTGGGAAGATGGAACGCAGTGGGTCGGAGGTCAAAAGAAAAAGGCGGGGGAGATCAGTCATGATTAAGCTGTACTACTTTGCGGGACTCCGTGAGGTGACGGGAAAAACAGAAGAATTGGCAGATTTGGCGGGCCAAACGGTAGGCGATTTATCCAATTGGATAACAGATCAATATCCAGATATGCCAATCCAGTCTGTGCGAATTGCGATAAACGAAGAGTATGCGTTGTCTACGGATGTATTACAGGATGGAGACATTGCAGCCTTCATTCCCCCAGTCAGCGGCGGCTAATGATAACGATGTTAAACAACTAGAAAGGAGGGGGCGTATGAATTTTCATCCACTGAAAGACAAGTTGCAGCGGCCCATTCGTGATTTGCGTATATCGGTTACAGACCGCTGCAATTTCCGCTGTTCCTATTGCATGCCTAAAGAAATTTTCGGTGACGATTACGCCTTTCTTCCCCAAAATGAATGTCTGTCGTTTGAAGAGATTCACCGGCTGACGAAGCTCTTTGTATCCCTGGGCGTAAAAAAGATCCGACTCACGGGCGGTGAACCATTAATGCGCAGGAATCTATCCGACCTGGTGTCCCAAATCCTGTCCATTGACGGAGTGGAAGATGTCGGCTTGACCACCAACGGTGTGCTGCTAGGACAGCAGGCTAAGCCTCTCTATGACGCGGGGCTACGACGGCTTAATGTCAGTCTGGACGCTCTGGACCCCGAGCTATTTGGGCGGTTGAATGGCCGGGGGATTAAGCCTGATGTTATTTTGAAGCAGATCGAATATGCAAGAGAAATCGGCTTTGAAATCAAGATCAATATGGTAGTTCAAAAAGGCGTTAATGACTCGGAGATTTTGCCGATGGCTGCTTATTTTAAGGAGCAGGGAATAACCCTTCGCTTTATCGAGTTTATGGATGTAGGTAATGACAACGGATGGAGCTTCAAAAAGGTACTAACCCAAAAAGAAATCGTTGAACGACTTAAGAATGCGTACGAGCTGGAGCCGATGGATCGGGATTACTTTGGAGAAGTGGCAAAGCGTTATCGTTATAAAGACAGCGACGCACAGATTGGTTTTATTACTTCGGTTTCTGAATCGTTTTGTTCGTCTTGTACACGTGCCCGCTTATCGTGCGATGGAAAGTTTTATACATGTTTGTTTGCTTCAGGCGGATTTGATCTACGTCAGATGCTTCGTAATGGAGCGAATGACCAGGAACTACTCGATGTGATTACTTCAGTATGGGAACAACGCACAGATCGGTATTCCGATGAACGTACGGAGCAGACAGCCAACAACAAAAAAAAGATTAACATGTCCTACATTGGCGGCTGACATTTTACACCATGAGAATGTGCTGTATTTAATGTGGTTGCCTCGAAAAAGAAAGCGCAAACATTTTTGTTGGCAAAACTTAAATTCGATGTTATTATGATCTTGGGATTGTTACTGAAAAGGCAAAACCCGAGGCATGGAATTCAATTTCCATGTGTTGGGTTTTGCCTTTTCTTTTTAGAATACAAGCTTTACGATATCCTGCATGATATGAATATCTGGCCAGCCATAACGCAGAAAGGTGAGTGATATAAAGCCTTACAAGTGCTGAACAACAAAGATGATGACGTCGACCAACGAATCGACATCCGAAAAATGATGTCATAGGACGTGGTTAACCGACTATATTCACTTTCAAAACGGAATATCAGATCGGTTTGGAAGCACTCAAGATCATTCAGGGAAAACGTAAGGCTTTGTCTCTTATTATGAATGCGTTTTCATAACACGAAATTGTAAATCAATACATTTGAATTTGATTTACGACGAAGGTTTGATCGGCTATTACCGTCTTGTGACCTATCTGAAATTTCGCCCAGCAACTAAATCCTTTTTTAAATTTGATGGGATAAGGGGGGCAGTTAGATGATCATAACGAAGATATTTAATAACAACGCCATAATAGCCAAAGATCAAAAAAGAGATGAATTTGTTGTTATGGGTCGTGGTATTGCATTCAAAAAGAGTGCAGGCGAACAAGTAGAAGAGCATCTAATTGAAAAGGTCTTTGTGCTTAAACATAAAGATGCTTCAGAGAAATTCAAGTTATTGTTAGAGGATGTTCCATCAGAATATGTTTCGTTATGCTATGACATCATTGAATATGGAAAAAGCATATTAGAAGCACAATTGAGCGATTATATATATGTTTCGCTTACGGATCATATGAACAATGCATTTAAAATGTTTGATGAAGGGTTTAAAAATGCAAATCCATTAATTTGGGAGATTAAAAAATTTTATCCCAAAGAATTTGCGGTTGGATTAAAAGCACTGGAGTTTATTGAAGACGAAACAGGCAAACGATTGTCAGAAGATGAAGCAGGTAATATTGCTCTTCATTTAATAAATGCTCAAGTAAACAGCTCCTACAAGGTAGCAGATGTTGCTCAGCAAACTCAAAAAATACACGACATCTTGAATATTATTAAATACTCTTATAATACCACCATAGATGAACACTCGATCAGTTATGAGCGATTTATTACACATTTAAGATTCTTCTTTCAGCGATTAAATAAAAAAGAAAAAGCAGAACTGGAAGACGATTTTTTGTGGAGGCAAGTGAAAACAAAGTACAAAAAGGCTTATGGCTGCATGCTGAAGATTGAGAAATACTTGGATATGGTATTGTCAGATGAGGAAAAGCTGTATATAACGATTCATATTCAGCGTGTGACCCAAAGACAAAATTGAATAACCCTTGGATTGTTACTGGTAATGCAGGCGAAACCAACCTAGATCGAATTTGATCTATTTGGTTTCGCCTTTTTTTATAAATACAAATAAAGGGGAAGTTACAATGAAGTATGAGACATTAGCAAAAGACATCATCAGAAATGTCGGCGGCAAAGAAAATGTGAATAGTCTAACTCATTGTATTACACGCTTGCGCTTCAAACTAAAAGATGAAAGTAAAGCCAATACTGAGGTTTTGAAAAATATGGATGGTGTTGTCACTGTGGTAAAGAGTGGCGGGCAATACCAGGTTGTTATAGGTAACCATGTACCTGAGGTTTATGCTGAAGTTACTGCTGTAGGCGGTTTTCAGACAGGAGATTCAGAAGAAGCCTCAGGTGAAAAAATGAGTTTGTTCAATAGATTCATCGATACCATTTCAGGTGTATTTACACCCACGTTGGGTGTCTTAAGTGCCACGGGTATGATTAAGGGCTTCACTGCCCTATTTGTAGCTTTGGGCTGGCTGACCACTACATCGGGTACCTATCAAATTCTCAATGCTTTAGGTGATTGTTTGTTCTACTTCTTTCCTATTTTCCTGGGGTATACGTCAGCTAAAAAATTCAATGCCAACATTTTTATAGGTATGGCTATAGGTGCATCGCTTGTATATCCGACATTTAGCACGATAACAGCTTCGGGGAAACCACTATACACTCTATTTAGCGGTACTATATTTGAGTCACCGGTATATATCACCTTCTTAGGTATTCCGGTCATTCTGATGAGCTATGCGTCAACCGTTCTTCCAATTATCATATCCACCTATGTAGGCTCAAAAATAGAAAACTTCTTTAAGAAGGTAATCCCTAGCGTAGTGAGAACATTTTTGGTTCCGTTTTTCACATTGTTAGTTATTGTACCCTTAGCATTGATTGTGATTGGACCTCTCTCGACTTGGGCAGGTCAACTGCTTGGGGCAGCAACCCTCTTTGTGTATAACTTAAGTCCAATTATTGAAGGCATAATCATGGGCGCTTTCTGGCAAGTGTTTGTTATCTTTGGATTACACTGGGGACTTGTTCCTATCGCTATGAACAACTTAGCAGTACTTAAATTCGATCCGATTCTTGCGGCTACGCTGGGAGCTTCCTTTGCTCAGACAGGCGTCGTACTGGCGATTTTGTTTAAAACCAAAAATGTAAAATTGAGATCACTTTCCATTCCAGCTGTCATCTCCGGGATTTTTGGTGTGACAGAACCAGCGATTTACGGGATTACATTACCACGTAAGAAACCATTTATTTTAAGTTGTATAGCATCTGCAGTAGGCGGCGGTATTATAGGAATGATGGGAACTAAAGGCTACATCATTGGTGGATTGGGTATTTTCGCTATCCCGAGCTATATCAGTCCGGCAGGAATAGACAACGGATTTTATGGGGCTGTTATCGGTATCCTGGTAAGCTTTGTATTAGGTTTCTTGCTTATGTTCTTTGGCGGATTTAAAGATGATGAAGTGAAAGAAGCAAAAAAGGAAGACAGCGCATCAGGAGCAGCCAAAGGAGAAGTTTTAGTAAAACAAGAGACGGTGATGAGTCCATTAAAAGGTGAAGTGAAGTCTTTATCTGAAGTAACAGATGAAGCCTTTTCAACAGGTGCTCTGGGTAAAGGGATTGCCATTGAACCTTCTGAAGGTAAGGTCGTTTCACCTGTAGATGGTGTATTAACATCATTATTTTCGTCAGGTCATGCGATTGGAATTACAAGTGATCACGGTGTTGAGGTCCTCATCCATGTAGGCAAAGATACGGTCAAATTAAAAGGCAAACATTTTTATCCTAAAGTAAAACAGGGAGATGCTGTTAAAAAAGGCCAGCTGCTTATGGAGTTTGATATGGAAGCTATAAAAGAGGCTGGTTATGTTTTGACCACACCTGTTATCGTTGCCAATACTACGAATTACCTGGATGTCATTGAAACAGAGAAGAAGGCAATTGAGTATCAAGAGGATTTATTGACCGTCGTAGTCTGATCCTAATTAAATGTTGAGGAGGAATTAAACAATGAAAAATACAACTAAATTGGAATTTCCACAAGGATTTTTATGGGGAGGTGCAACGGCTGCCAACCAATTTGAAGGTGGATATAATGAAGAAGGTAAAGGCTTAAGCACTGCTGATGTGATTACGGCTGGAACGCATACGACTTCCCGAAGAATTACACCTATACTGGAAGAAGGAGTGAACTATCCGAGTCACGAAGCTATTGATTTTTTCCACCGCTATCAAGAGGATATCCGCTTATTTGCGGAAATGGGATTCAAGGTCTTTAGAATGTCCATTGCGTGGTCAAGAATATTTCCTAACGGAGATGATGCAGAGCCGAATGAGCAAGGCTTGCAGTTCTATGATCGTGTATTCGCAGAATTGAAAAAGTATAATATTGAGCCTTTGGTTACGATCTCACATTATGAAGCACCGTTTCATTTGACCCAAAAATATAATGGTTGGTCAGATCGCAGAGTCGTAGATTTTTATGTGAGATATTGTGAAGTGCTTTTTAATAGATACAAAGATGTCGTAAAATACTGGTTAACTTTTAATGAAATCAATATTTTAACCTTGTCATTTGGCGCGTTCATGGCTGGAGCTATGATGCCGGAGGGGAATGGAGAGCTTGCCCATGCTACAGTGAAGGATGAGCAGGTTCTGTATCAGGCGTTGCATCATCAATTTATTGCCAGTGCAAAGGCTGTAAAGCTGGGCCATGAAATCAACAAGGACTTTAAAATCGGTTGTATGATTGCTTATATGTGTTCCTACCCACTTACATGTCATCCTGATGATATTCTGCTGGCTCAACAAAAGGATAACTTAAGTAATTTCCTATGCTCAGATGTTCAAGTAAGAGGAGCTTATCCGGGATTTGCCAAACGCTATTTTAGAGATCATAATATTCAGATCAAAATGCAAGAAGAGGATGAGGACATCTTAAAGGAAGGCTGCGTAGATTTCTATACCTTCAGCTATTATTCCTCTACTTGTGTCAGCGCCGATCCCAACCAGGAGAAGGTGGGAGGAAATTTATCTATGGGCTTAAAGAATCCTCATTTGAAAGCAAGTGCCTGGGATTGGCAGATCGATCCACAGGGATTGAGATGGTCCCTCAATAATATTTATAACCGATATGAAATCCCGTTAATGGTTGTTGAAAATGGCCTTGGCGCCGTAGATACCGTGGAAGAAGACGGCTCCATTCACGATGATTATCGAATTGATTATCTGAAGCAACACATTGAGCAAATGAAAGAAGCGATTGCTGATGGAGTAGACCTAATAGGGTATACGCCTTGGGGATGTATTGATCTGGTAAGCGCGGGAACCGGTGAAATGAAAAAGCGTTATGGGTTTATATACGTCGATAAGGATAATGAAGGCAAAGGGACACTTGCCAGATCCAGAAAGAAGAGCTTCTATTGGTATAAGAATGTGATCGAAACCAATGGAGAGCAGCTGGATTAAATCTTAGTGCCTGTTTCATAAAAGTCATACCATCAGCGCGTGCCAATTTTTAATGGTACGCGCTACTAGAATTTACATTATGAAACGAAAACAATACCTTAAATGGATTCCCTTCAGGAAACTACGGAGATTGTTTATAGGTTGGGGACTTAACATCATCAATAGTATTTTTAAATTCACTAAACACATGGGATGAAAATGTCGAAATAGATGATAGGACTTATATCAAAATATAAGGAAGTGGATACATATTATGAATCAAGTAGAAGCTGTTTTGACCGCCATGCCATTTATCAAAGAAGCTGCACGACAAGATGTTTCAATTTCCGTAATGGACAGGGAAAAATTTCTGTTCTTTCAGTCGGGTAAAAGCTTAGTTTATGACTTCAAAGCAGGCGATCCTCTTCCTGATGTACACAGAGACTTCAAAATGCTAGTAGGCGGTGAAAAGACCAGAGAGCGTTACGCTGCTGAAGTTTTCGGCATCGCTGCTGATTCTTACTTTCATCCGATTAAGAATGAACAGAATGAGATCGAGGCCGTAATGTGTATCACCTATAGTATGGATAATCAAGATCAACTGAAGAAGTTGATGACTCAAGCCGAGGATGTTACAAGTAAGCTAGTTGAAGGGATTCAGCATGTGGCGGCTCATTCGGAGGAGCTTAGTGCGACAGCTGAAGAAATTCTAAGCAATACTAAACAGGCGGTTGAGGACTCCGGTAACGTGACTGAGGTGGCCGGCTACATTAAGGAAATTTCAGAGCAGACGAACTTGCTTGGATTAAATGCAGCAATTGAAGCAGCCCGAGTGGGTGAGGCAGGAGCTGGTTTTGGGGTTGTGGCTACAGAAATCCGGAAAATGTCTACGGGCACCAAGGAAGCAACCGGACGGATTGAGCAGTCCTTGCAAGCCGTCAGACAATCGGTTTATAACATGGAACAAGAAATCACACAGATTGCGGTTTCCTCCCAAGAGCAAGCCAAGCTTGTAACGGAATTTATGAATATTATTGATCAATTAAATGTAACCAACCACGGCTTGAGAGGGTTAGTAGAAAAAATTACGGATGATGTTGAAGCAGAATAAAGAATGAAAAAAAGTCTCGGTCTGTGAATTGTACATTCCGTAATGGAAATGTAGATTACAGGCCGAGACTTTTTCTAATAGTAAATATTTACGAGTATTGTTGGTTTAACAGTGCAGTATCATAATACTCTTCGAAAGATTTGATTTTATTGTTTTCAAATTTAAAGATCTGGACATAGATCCCGTTGTATTTTATTTTTTTATTTTCTCCCCATGGTCCATTCGCTGTGATATCAATATGGCTGCGTGTTTTTGTCACAATCGTGTTAGGATTTTCTCCGACTATAAACTCATCGATGGTCCATTCGAATGTCCCTTTCATATCATTAAAAATGGGATTAAAGAAGCCTTTTACAGCATCCCAGCCTTCTTGAACAGAATTGTGCAAAACTGCCACATCATTAGTGGTAAATGGGGTGATTACAGCCGGATTATCTTCAACCCACAAAGAATAAAATTTGTCCGTATCTCCTAAATATAAAGAAAAAAAGTCTATAATCACATCCATGTTCTTTTTAGCAACTTCATTCTCGCTGTTGAATGAAGCATTAATAGTTACATTTCTTATCTTTTTGGGATTCATGCTGTTATTCTCCTTTATGAAAAAGATATTGAGCCATTACCTTTTCATTTGACAAATGGCTGTCCAGCTTCTATTCACATCATTAGTATAAAATATAGGCAATTAAATAATAATAGACTGATTTTTAAGAGTGTTAAAAATGTAGACAAATGCTTCATAGTGTACAAATGTAAAATAAAATTTTGTGAGGGCTAACATGATTCGAAAAACAACTCCTAAGGAACTTCTTGCTGAATCTTTGATAGACTTAGCCAAAATACATCCAATCCAGTCTATCACCGTAACGGATATTACTGACAATTGTCAGGTTAGCAGACAGATGTTTTATTATCATTTCTCCAGTAAATATGACCTGATCTCATGGATATATAGTGATAAGGCAGATAAAATTATTGAACAATATATAGAAAAAGAGCCTTGGGGACGCGTTGCCGGGAGAATTGTTGAGTTTATTAAAGAGGATTACATCTATTTTAAAAAGGCTTTTGACGACAATACGCACTTGTCTTTTTATAATAATATCTTTAACTATACGGTTGAATGCCACACCAATTATATTCTTAAGAAAACAAATAGGACTTCGTTGCCTCCCGACATCCTTTTTGCTATAAGATTTAACGCTTATGGGGGAGTGAATGTGACTAAGGACTGGCTTGAGAATGGCATGAAGGAATCTCCAGAGCAATTAGGCGAATTAATATTCTCTGCGATGCCCTTGCCTATAAAAAAACATTTTCATTTAGATGAATAAATGCCGCGGAGAGGATACAGATATGAATTTGAATGAGTTAAATGAACAGAGTTACTCCGAACTAGAAGAATATGGGGTACATGTATTTCTGAATGAGATTCATTATCCATAATCAAATCTTTTCCGATATAATAATGAAAAGCAGTCGATAGAACAGATACTACCTCAGAGAGGTGATTTATAATGACCGTTGACATTCTCGTACGTAATAATGTAAAAGTGCTGGGCTCAGGTAGCCAAACGATCGTATTTGCTCATGGCTTTGGATGCGATCAGGATATGTGGCGTTATATCGTCCCTAGCTTTATCGACAACTACCAAATCGTCTTATTTGATTACGTAGGCTCTGGAGATTCTCAAATTAAGTACTATAATTCAGAAAAATACAGTGACTTGCAAGGGTATGCCCAAGATGTGCTAGATATTATGGAAGCGCTAGAATTAAAAAATGTCATATTCGTCGGACACTCCGTTAGTAGTATGATCGGAATGCTTGCTTCTATCCGCAATCCCCAAAATTTTGAGCGCATCGTCATGCTCGGTCCCTCTCCTCGTTATGTGAATGACCTCCCCCATTATTATGGAGGCTTCGATAAGAGTGACATCGATGAATTGCTTGATATGATGCAAATGAACTTTATTGGCTGGGCTAGTTATCTGGCACCCATTGTTATGCAGAATCCTGAACGACAGGAATTAACCGAAGAGTTGGAGAAAACCTTTTGCTCAAGAGACCCTCATATTGCACGACAATTTGCGGAAGTGACTTTTTTTTCGGATTGCCGTGTCGATCTCCAGCATGCTTCAGTTCCTACACTGATTCTCCAGTGCTCGGACGATAGCATTGCTCCGATTGAGGTAGGGGATTATTTACGTACTCATCTTAAAAACAGCAGGCTTCAACAGATGAGGGCAAAGGGGCATTATCCTCACTTAAGTCAACCTGGAGAAACAAGCGAGCTGATTAAAGAGTATTTAGCCAGTGTGTATTAACAGAAGAAAGGCAGTTATGAAATGGATACTCAATTAGATAAAGCTCCCTGTGGATATTTCTCAATCTCGGATTCTGGCTTCATTCAATCGGTAAATCAAACTTTATTGGATATGCTACTTTATGATCGGAATGAATTGCTCGGACGGCCTATTGAATCCACAATGTCTGTTACCAACAAGCTATTTTTTCATACTTATTTTTATCCCTATATTCAGTTGTACGGGCATGTCGATGAGATGTACTTCTCGTTTCGGACAAGTGATCGACAGGATGTGCCTGTACTTCTAAATGGGGTACGTCAGGAGCGCAACGGAGAAACTGTTATTGATTGTGTAGTGCTTATGATGCGTAAGCGAATTGAACATGAGAGAGATATTCTGCAGACCAAAACCAAGCTTCAGGAATTATATCAGGCTACGAATGAAGCGAACCAGAAGCTTGAACGGTTGCACGAAGAATATGAAATCAAACAGCAGGAGCTAGAAAGGATTAATCTCCAGCTTGAAACGATGGCATCAACGGACCCGTTAACCGGTCTTAAAAATAGAAGGTATTTCCAAGATCAATTACTAGCTAGCCTCGCGTCTTTTCGTGAGAGTGGAATATCTTTTTCGCTGCTTATCATTGATATTGATCGTTTCAAAAGTATTAACGATACTTATGGTCATCCAGTGGGCGACCTAGTGCTTACGAATCTGGCAGAATTACTGCAATCCATGTCACGGGACAGGGACATTGTCGCTCGGTATGGCGGCGAGGAGTTCGTAATTATTCTTCCGGGCAACGATCAAGAAGAAGCCATTCGTACAGCAGAAAGATACCGCTCCACGACAGCCTCGATGGATTGGGGAGAATATACCATTACTGTGAGTATTGGTGTGGCAACGGTTACGCAAGAGGATACGGAACAAACGATTGTTCATCAAGCGGATTTGGCACTGTATGCTTCCAAAAGTGGCGGGAGAAATCGGGTCACTCATTCAGCAAATCTTGTAAAGAGATAGTATAGAGGCTTCTTAAAACTGTATGAAGAGTTGAGCTTACTCCAATAGGTCTGGTCAAACCATTCAAATTCGGCTACTATTATTGATAACGATTCTCATTTGTAGCATCGGAATGAATGAAAACATTTGAGGTGGACGCTTGTGAATTCAAATTCGTTATCATTAATATATCAGCATTATTTGGAAAAGACCCCGTTCAGACAACAGAACGAGCATACGTATATGATTTTACCGGAAGCGGGCCATGGACATATCTACCGAGTTACAACTTATAGTGGAATTGAGATCGTGTATTCGCATATTCAATATCACGAGCCGTACCCGACCAATTTTTCTTCCAGAGGACAAATGATTGAACTTCAATTTGCGCTTTCGGGTCAACGTCATGTGAATGTGGCTGGATTGGATTATACACTCCCGATGGGACAGGGGGCACTTATTTTCTTACAGGATTTTAAAGCGCGCTTTCATCCTCCGGTTAACGAACAATACCAATCATTTGCACTTGGAATTCCCGTTTCGTTGTTTAATTATGCGGCTTCACAGTTAGCGGCTCGTCGGCAGGTAGCTATTGAATTTAATCAAATTCTTAAGGGAGCTGCATTCCATCACTTTAGTTTTGAACTGGATCACAGAAGTATAGTGATGATTGAACATTTGATCAAAGACTTGAAAAGTGTGCATAAATCTCCTTTGTTAATGGAAGCAGCGGCACTCGAAATTTTAAATCGATTTATGATTCAATTATTTGATTTAACACCTATGCCCGAAGGTTTGTCCAAAGAAGATGTCAGAAAGCTGCATATGGCTCGGGAGATACTTGAGTTCAGCATGATTGATCCACCCTCACTGATCACATTATCCAAAAAGGTTGGATTAAACGATTTTAAATTAAAAAAAGGATTCAAAGCCTGCTTTGGAACTACTGTATTTGAATATTTGCGCCAAATTCGTCTTGATTATGCGATGAAGCTGCTCCGAAGCCAAGAAAGCAATGTGACTGAAGCTGCGATGGCTGTAGGATATAGCAATGTGAGTGCATTTTCAGAGCAATTTTTCCGAGAATACGGAGTGAAGCCATCATCCTTAAAGAAGGTATTTTAAAATTTCTTTTTGACCATTTAAAAAAAACAGGTAAATAAAAAGCTGGAACCCTGCATAGAAAGGGTCCAGCCTTTATTTGGGGCTTAATTCACGAAAGTTTCAGTATCCTCTGAATCGATGGTTGAAGTATGGGTACGAGACGCTTCTTCAATATTTTTGAATGCCCAGTAATCTACTGGTACATCCTTCCATGTGGCCTGGGTCGTACCTTCCAGGGGTCCTCGTTTTAAGATGGTGTTCAAAAATGTAACGGTTTCTACTCGTGTTATATATTGATTGGGTTGGAAGCTGCTGTCGTTATAACCAGTAATCCATCCTGCATCAGCTAGGGCCACAATGGAATCTCTTGCCCAATGCTTTTCGATATCAGTGTAAGGGGATGCTGCGGTTTGTGTACCTTTAAGCTGCTTCCAGGATGCGAGTATGGCTGCCATTTCTGCACGGGTAATGGGTTGCTCTGGTCGAAATGTTCCATCTGCATATCCATTCATGAGGTGCTGTGTCGTGAGTGCTATAACCGAATCCTTTGCCCAATACGTGTAGGTACATCTTTGTATGTCGTTGAGCTTTCTTTTGTTTCCAACTTCATAATTCTAGCCATCATCGCAGCGGTTTCAGCTCGTGTAATCGACTGGTCCGGTCGAAATGAACCATCCTTATAACCCGTTATATATTTTTCATGCACAACCTCAGATTGCTCTACTGGCTTGATTTCCGGAGTCGTCGATAAATCCGTCGGTAAAACCGATGGTGATGAAGGTATGGTTGTTTCACTGGAATAAGATGAATCGCTACTATCCGCGTTATCCTTCTTATCTTTTTTATTGCTATTGCTGCTGTCGTTACCAGTAGTATCATCGGTTCCGACAGTATCTCCATTACCACCAGTACCACCAGTGTTATCTCCATTACCACCAGTACCACCAGTGTTATCTCCATTTACAACCTGTATATACGCTTCAGTTGTACTCGGGACAAATCGAGCATCCCCACTGTATATAGCTGTAATCGGGTGACTTCCCACACTTAAATTACTTGTGGTATAGGTCGCAGTGGCATATCCATTTGCAATGCCGTTTGGCTTCATTGTAAGCGTATCTAATATATTCATACCGTCCATAAGGACCACCGTGCCGGTTAAATCTTTCGTAATTTGTGGGGTTGAGATAGTTTTGATGCTAAACGTCACGGATTGACCTTGTTTAGAAGGATTTGTCCAACTCGTTACCGTGGTTTCAGTAGCATACACAGCATCCGTTACACTAGGTACTGGTGAGGAGGTCGCATACACAGCACTCCCAGAAAAACTCCATGTCCAGGTCCCAAATAAGACGATAACAGCAAGATAAGATAAACAAAAATACTTGACTTTACTCATAAACTTCCTCCATAAATTTCCGGTGTCACGATGAATAGACTAAGATCCTCCATGATGACTAACCTGCTAATATGATTTCTTACACTACTGGATTACTATACTAAATGCTTCTGAACCAATTCTGAACAAAATCGACAAAAACCATGCCCAATTAACAGATCACGATTTGCGAGCCCTTCATAATACGAATGGTCAGTTTAGCGCGACGTTTTCGGAAAAAAATGAGCCTTCTTACCATGAACTAATGCTAATCTCACGGTAAGAAGGCTTTTAATGAAACCATATTGGAAACTACAGTTTATTCCACTAGTATCTAAATTTGACCGTTAGATCCTGTAACTTCTGAGACATATCCGACAAGGTCGTTGCCAGGCTGGTGATCTGCTGCATTGAAGCCAACTGCTCTTCTGCAGACGCTGCAATATTCTGCGAGTTGTCCGCCGCTTGAAGCGCCAGACTTGATACATTCTCTCCGCTCGCCGAAATTTCTTGGACACTTGCGGTTATTTGCTGCGTGATGCTCGCGAGCTCTTCTGTTTGCTGTGCGATATGATTGGTGGACGTCACAATTTTGTTAAACTGCTGCTCCGTCTCACTGGCAATTTTAATACCAGAGTCGACATCCTGTTTTACGCGTTCCATGGTCTTAAGCGAATGCTCCATATCTTTGCGCATATTCTGAATCAACTCGGAAATCTGCCCGGAAGACTGGTTCGATTGTTCGGCCAGCTTTCTTACCTCTGAAGCAACGACGGAGAAACCGCGGCCTTCTTCGCCTGCACGAGCAGCCTCAATCGAAGCATTTAAGGCAAGCAGGTTGGTCTGCTGTGCAATATCCGTAATGGCATGCAGCATCGTGTCGATCTGTTGAGTGCGTTCATCCAACATTCTCATAACCGCATCGGTTTCATTGACGGAATGGTTAATCAGGTCCATTTGCTTCACCGTATGTTGTACAGCAGTACCACCAACGCTCGCCATTTCCATCGCGTCTGCAGACGAATCAGCAATGGCCAAGGAGCTCTCCGTGATCCGCTGCATACCTATTGAAATTTCTTCAAGCGAGCTGGTTGTCTTCTGGAGCATCATCTGCTGCTCCTTAGCACCGGCCGCCGATTCTTGAATCGCGATGGTGATGTGCTCGGTTGCCTGTCCAGTGTGCTCTGCTCCAAGGGTCAATTCTTTCGAGGAAGTAGCTACCTGCTTTGTGGACAGATTTACCTCACCGATCAGAAATCTAATATTTTTAATCATATGATTGAAGTCCTGTGCAAGCTCGCCGATCTCATCTTTTGAATGAATTTTGACTTCTTCGACCGTTAAATCACCGTCCGCAACTGCGTTAAGCCGCTTTGCAATCATGATGATAGGCTTCGTAAAACGTCCCGAAACAAAGCTTACGATAATTGCTCCCAGAATAACCGCAACAGTCGTAATAATCAGGACAATATAAAGGACTTTGGTCGCCCCGCTGTTAAATTCGTTAAAATATGCTCCAGAACCGATGATCCATCCCCAATAAGGATCCTTTTCAACATAAGAAATTTTCGTCTCCACTTGATCTGTACCAGGTAAAGCCCATTTATAAGTGACGAATCCCCCGCCGTTTGTACCGACTTCTACAAACTCTTTTCCCACATGCACACCGTCTTCCGACACGGCATTCATTAAATTCTGGCCTTCATTTGAAGGGTTCATCATTGAAACGGCATCTTGGTTGACTGCCCACGGATAACCTGTTTTACCTACAGTATATTTAATCTTTATCGGTCTTTTGTTATTAGCATCTTTTACACCGAGCAGCTCGATGCGCAGTTTTTCCTGTGCTTCCTCCAATGTTAAATTACCGGCTTCGACTTGCCCATTGAGGAAACTAATCATACCAATTACCATTTGCACACTATTCTTAAGTGCCACTTTGCCTGATTCATTCATTTCATTCTTGGAAACAAAATAAGAACTGATTCCAATTACGAATGTGGGTACAATTAAAATAATTAAGCACATTATGGTTAACTTCGTTCTTAGTGATCTCACCTTCATATTTGATCCTATCTTTGTTTTCACTGCATTTCCCCCTTAGACATCGATATACAGACTCAACCCACAACTGCGCTAGTTACTAAAGGGTAAAAAGACTGTACATCATATATCGTAATAACATGTCAGGAAGTTAAGCCCTTTCATCTTGTCAGCGATGAAACCGTCTAAACTTCGTATCATGTTACGGCCCCCAGGTGAACTATGCGTCAAGGCCACTATAATCAACGGAACCCATTGGATCATAGAATTAAGATCATCTTATACTGTCCTGAAGGCTGGCCGCTGTTTTATATGCTAAATTAAATCCGTTTAACCGCAAATTTATCCGTATACAGGCAGTAGTTTCTTGGTATGCTCCGTATACTTCTGCATAGAGAGAATCTATACCAGAGGAGTGTGCGAGGATGAATAGAATCAAAGGGAGCATCTTTTTCAGTGTTTTTGTGGCTATGCTAGGGCTCATGCTCATTGCTCCAATTATGCCGCCCCTTATTCGTGAGCTGGGGTTAAGAGAAAGTCATTCTGGGTTAATTATATCGCTTGGCTCCATAACGATGGCCTTAATGGCTCCAATTTGGGGGAATCTGAGTGATGCAAAGGGACGCAAGCCTGTGATTTTGCTTGGATTCATAGGGATGTGTGTAAGCTGCTTGCTGTTTACGCTTACTCTTTTTGCAGGATTAAAGGGTTGGCTCAGCGGGGGAATGCTGTTAGTCGTGCTGATTGTTACACGCGGCTTGATCGGCGGGTTTATCCCGGCGGTATTGTCATCCTCCCAAGCTTACATGGGAGACGTGACCGAGGGCGAAGATCGAGGTAGTGGCATGGCTATCATTAGCGCGGCCAATGGACTTGGATTAGTATTTGGGCCCGCTATTGCAGGCGCCTTTACTTTAATAGGCTTGCTGTGGCCTTTGTATTTTGGAATCGTGATTGCGGCTGTAGCATTTGTAGTAGCCTTGCTGGCAATTCCGTCTGCCAAGCCTGTTATTCAGCAAAAGCCAGCTCGGATTAACCCTTTTCAACCTGGTCTACGAATGTATTTGTTTGCAGGTTTGGTTACGATGATTAGTATTGTGACCATCCAGGTTATAGGCGGATTTTATTTTCAAGATCAATTAGGCCTTTCATCCGAAGAAACAGCAAGAGTGGTTTCCTTTGGGCTTATGTTTTCTGGGGCGGCGATGTTGATTGTACAGATCGTTCAAATGAAATGGCTTAAATGGCAACCCAAGCCAATGATTTTGCTTGGCTCTCTGTTCCTTATTGTCGGTATGCTGCTATTCCTCATGTCAGCCAGCATGGTCGTTTACTATTTTGCGTTCTTTATGTTTGGTATAGGTACAGGCTTGCTAATGCCTGGATTTATGGCGGGGGCTTCTCTTTCTGTCAGTAAAGAACAGCAAGGAGGAGCCGCTGGTCTGGTGGCTACTGTCCAAGGCATTTCTTCGATTATTGCTCCTATTTTGACAACGACGCTATATCGGGTGGATAAATATATTCCTTTTGCTCTTATAGCAGTTCTGGTAGCTGTTATGGCCGTCATTATGTTGGGGATAAGAAAGAGAAAAGGGAATAGTGAACTGGTATCTCAGAAGGCCAAATAATTTGATGAACCCATAGGCTTTCGCGCTATATTCACGAGAAGCCTATTTTGTTTGCTGGTTTGAATGATAGTCAAAAGGTCTCAATTGTCTATTTCATATTGGTGGCGAAGATGCGGTGAAGTGGAGGAAAGGAATGTACAGGGTGCTGGAAGAAGAGGAGCGTGCTGCGGAATGATTCGAGCTGTAGCCGAAGACAATACTGGATATACCTTTGAACCGCTGCTTCGAGGGGCGACCGAACGGCGAGCGCTGAGTCGAATGCCTCGTTCTTTGCAGAACGCGCGACAGGCCCCTCATCGCAACTGGATTACTACCTTTGCTTCTGAAGTCTGATTAACCTCTGCTCCAATTTGGTATCTCCCATAAATTTGCTAACAGATACAGCAAGCTGATATTGATTGGTCCCCATATGGTTAGCGGCAGGTTGAAGAATCTCTTTTATCGTTTGCCATAACGAAGCGGCCTGCCGGCTTTCTGCTCCAAAATGGAAGATGATGTGGATAGAGGCCGTAATAATATTGCGACCAAGTCCGTACAGAAACCATTCTTCTTCCTTAGTAATAAGCGGAATAATGGTTTCCATCATTCTCCATGCCTCATTTAATCGTCCTGCTTCAATGAACTTCTCTGCTAGGCTAGATGCAGTAGAACAGTAGTTATGATGATTCCCTTCGGTTTTCTCTATTTCGGTCAGCTTTTTAAGAGCTTCAATTTCACCTTCTGCATGGTTGCGCCATCTCTCATGATAAACGAGTGTCTGCAAATTTTCTTTGTTCCAATCCGTCTGATCCTTGATCCACAAATCGATAAATAATGATAGATAAACATCTTCCCCGAGCTCGCTCGCGATATTGATGCAATCCTCGATATTAGCTGCATCTTTGCTGAATAAATAATTTTCCAAAATCAACTCTGGGTCAAACCCGGCATATGTATCGAAATTGGCCTCCTTGGCCTGCTGGAACAAGATTTGGTCCTGCTCACGCTCATACTTTTGCAGTAAAAAAACGGCGTAATACAGAGCATCGCCAATCCCCTGAAAACTGTTCGTTTCCCTGTCTATAATTTCATTAACGAGCAACCTTCTAACAATCGGTTCGTAATGCGGGGCATATCGATCCTCGCGATTGTACATAGCCAAAAGCACCTTCAAGCGGATTGGTATAATTGGCATCACTCTTTCCATATTTCTCACTGTGCTTTTCCAAATAATCGACCTTCGAAAAATCGGCGTGATCACCTATTAGACTCTGCAGCATTTCATCATAGGGTGTCATCATCTGTTCCAACAGCTTTTTGTAGTTCATTTCCAATACTGTGATTCTCCTTTCCTGATCGACCTAATACTACAATCCATATTTACAAAAAACAAGCGATTTCCTTTTAAAAGGGGATTGCCTGTTTTGCATTATGCTGTTTTTAATTTCTCAAACCGGATGAATACATAACATTTAAACTACATATTGAGTCACTTTAGTGCACGGACGACAAATTTCGTCATTATTTTTAGTTGTTCAGGACGTGGAAACCGTTCTTGTTCCTTAGTACAATGATAAAAATAACAAGTGATGAAAAGAAAGATGACAAAGAGGCAAGGGATTACGGATAAGGGGGGACGAACTGTGGCCGTATACACACTACGTAGATTGGTACAAATGATTCCAGCACTGCTTGGTATTGTCGTCATTACATTCATGATCTCAAGAGTGCTTCCAGGTGATCCTGCTGTGATGCTTGCGGGGGAACAGGCTACACCCGAGACGATTGAAAATATTCGCAGCAGTATGGGACTGGATCAACCGAAGTACATTCAATTCTTTCATTATGTAGTGGGATTGTTCCATGGTGATCTGGGTCAGGCTTATCACACCGGACAGTCAGTGGCAAGCGACTTTGCTACCCGGTTTCCAGCAACCATCGAGTTGGCACTGGCAAGCTTGGTTATTGCGATTCTGGTGGCAATCCCGATCGGTATTCTGGCGGCAACCCGTAAAGAATCGATTGTTGATCACATTTCACGCGTGTTTTCCTTGATCGGTGCATGTATGCCCATTTTCTGGATTGGCCTGTTATTCATTTATATTTTCTATGCTAAATGGGGCATCGCTCCTGCGCCCATGGGTCGAATTAGCGGTGATATCAATCCGCCGACGCACGTTACGGGACTTTATGTACTCGATAGTCTGATGACCGGTGATTTTGTAGCTTTAAAAAGCAGTTTATCCCATTTGGTTCTGCCAGCAGTCTGTCTCAGTACAGGCACTATGGCGATTGTGGCACGGATGATGCGTTCCAGCATGCTGGAAGTGATCGGTCAGGATTTTGTTCGCACAGCCAGAGCCAAAGGTCTGCGCGAAGGAATTGTTGTTTATAAGCACGCACTCATTAACGCCTTTATTCCAACACTTACCGTACTTGGTTTGCAGGTCGGTTACCTGATTGGTGGAGCGGTTATTACCGAAACCATTTTTACCTGGCCAGGAGTGGGCAGTTATGTGACGGACTCCATTTTGGCGGCTGACTACGCACCGATTCAAGCATTTACCCTCGTAAGTGCGCTGATTTACAGCTTTATCAATCTTGGAGTCGACTTGGTTTACGGATTGATTGACCCACGTATCCGGTACGAGTGATAACAATGAAGCACAAAAGTAGGGGGAGGTACTCGGATGAGCACTGCAAGTGATTTGGTGGCAAAAGCGGCTGTACCTCAGCCCAATGCAGCCGCTATACCGAAACGCAAGACCTTTTGGCGATTGCTGTTTGGCAATAAACTCGCTTTAATCGGATTCATCTTTATCGTTGGCTGGACGCTCATTGCCATCCTCTCATCATGGATCGTTCCACATGATCCTTATGTAACCGACCCGGCGAACAAGCTGCTGCCGCCAAGTGCAGAACATTGGTTTGGGACCGATAATTACGGACGTGACATTCTCAGGCGTGTCATTTACGGAGCCAGAATCAGCATATGGACCGGGATGATTGCCGTGTCAATCTCATTTATCATCGGCGTACCGCTTGGAGCCATCGCAGGTTTCTATGGCGGTCGAATGGGCAGCATTATTATGCGCTGTATGGATATTCTGTTGGCTTTCCCGTCGCTGGTACTCGCCATGGCCATTGCTGCAGCGATGGGACCAGGACTGATGAGTGCACTCATCGCCGTGGGCATTGTAGGCATACCCGAATTCGCCAGACTGATTCATGGGCAAACCATCTCTCTCCGGGAAAAGGAGTTTGTTGAGGCCAGCCGGGCGATTGGTGTAACGAACGGAACGATCCTGTTTCGCCACATCTTGCCTAATGCACTTGCCCCACTGCTTGTGAATGCAACGCTTGGAATGGGCTTTGCCATCCTCACTTCAGCCAGTCTCAGCTTCCTGGGACTCGGTGTGAAACCCCCGATTGCTGAATGGGGCGCAATGATTTCAGAAGGGCGAGCGTATATCATTTCCGGTGAGTGGTGGATTGTAACCTTCCCAGGTCTTGGAATTGCGACAGCTATTTTGGGCTTCAATTTGCTTGGAGACGGTTTGCGGGATGTTCTTGATCCTAGACTGCGCTCTAGCAAATAAAAATAAATAGATCATTAAAGGGGAGAACGTAAGCCATGTTGAAAAAAAGTCTTTCTCTAATTGTCGTCTTGTCTACGTTGCTATGGACGGCAGGTTGTGCGAGCAATGCTAACAGCCCGTCCGCTTCATCTGGAGAGAAAGGCGCAGATGCCCCATCCCCACCAAAGACGATTACACTTGCTTACTCGGAGGGAGGGTCAACCATGGACCCTGCTGAAGCAAGTGATCTTACATCGGACACCCTTGTGCTTGCGCTCTATGATCAGCTTGTGACCTATGGCAAAAAATCTACGGATAGCGGCGAAGTGGCAGATACGGAAGCAATTAAGCCCATGCTGGCTGAAAAATGGGATGTGTCCGCGGATAACATGACTTATACGCTCCATCTGCGTAAAGACGTTAAATTCCAAAGCGGCAACCCGCTGACCGCCAATTCTGTGTTGTATTCCTTTGAACGGCTTAAAAATTCCGATTCCGGTAGCTTCCTGTATGGTATGAGCTCTATTAAAACCGCTATAGCGCCTGATGAGCACACCGTTGTCGTTACATTGTCCCAACCCAATCATATGTTTCTGCAAATCCTGTCATTGTACAACTTCTCCATTGTGGATGATGTGCTTGTCAAAGAAAATGGCGATGGTGACTATTTGAAAACACATGCGGCAGGTTCAGGCCCGTTTAAGCTTGAAAAATGGGACCCTGCGACAGAAGCTGTCTTTAATGCTAATGACAGCTACTGGCAAGGAGCGCCAAATCTGAGCAAAGTAACGATGAAGTTTACCAAGGAAGCTTCCAACCGTGTACTTCTGCTGGATAAAGGCGATGTCGACATGGCGATTGAGATTCCTGCAAAGGATGTTTCGAAGCTGGAAACCAACGCCGATCTAAAGGTTCAATCCAATGCAAGTAACCGGATTCTGTATTTCGCCATGAATAACAAAGTCAAACCTTTTAATGATCCAAAAGTGCGTCAAGCGATTGCTTATGCCATCCCTTACGACCAATTAATCGATGATGTCATGTACGGTCAAGCGAAACAAATGAAGAGTTCTGTAGCGAGTAACACGCCTGGCTACACTGATGCGGGTTACAGCTATAAGCACGACCTGGACAAAGCAAAACAGCTGCTTACAGAAGCGGGTTATCCTAATGGGTTTAATTTTGACCTGACACTGGGTTCCGGCTTCCAGGACTGGGCAGATGATGCCGTATTGATTCAAGCTGAACTTGCCAAGATTGGCGTAAAGATGAATGTTGTCAATGTTGCTCGTGCACAGTTCCTTGAACAGCAACGAGAAGGCAACCTGACAGCATACATTTCCAAATGGACTTCCTTCGTCAACGACCCTGGTTATCATCTCGGGTTTCTGATGTACAGCGGCGGTTCATCGAATTATATGCATTACGCTAATGCAGAAGTGGATAAGCTTTGGGAACAAGCAGGCAAAGAGCAAGATGAAAATAAACGTAAAGAGCTGTATGGCAAAGCACAAGAACTTATAAATCAAGATTCGCCATGGGCGTACCTGTATGAATACAATCGCGTTGTTGGCATGAGCAAAGACGTCACTGGATATGTCTACTACCCAGATGAGGTTATCCGATTCTATTCATTGAATAAAGAGTAAGTTGTGATCTTACCTTATGCCTTCGGTTTTTACAGCCGAAGGCTATCATTTTACACCTGAAGGAGGAAGCTGATCCCGATGGATCGTAAAAAATGTAGTTGGCTAAATGGAAAACGTGAAGGGACTGAATGGAAATGACAGATTGGAAAACGTTAGTTCTCGATGAAATAGATAAACGGCAGGACGAATTGCTTGAGCTATGCTCGCGGTTGATTCAATTTCCTTCGGAAAATCCTCCAGGTGATTCACGCGAAATTAGTCAGTTCATTATGGACTATCTTAAAGAAGCAGGTATAGAAACAACGGTGCATGAATCCGGGCCGAATATGTGGAATCTCATTTCTGATTATGGCGCTGAAACGGCGGACGGAAAAAAACTGATTTTCTGTGGGCATACAGACGTTGTGCCGGCAGGGGATCGTACTCGTTGGGATTTTGATCCGTTTTGTGGTGAAATACGTGATGGCTATCTCCTGGGTCGCGGTGCTTCGGACATGAAAGCCGGACTGGGCGGATTAATATTTACCGTTGCGCTGTTCTCCAAACTAGGCGTACCACTCGAAGGTGCGTTGTCGTTGCTTGTAGTTCCAGACGAGGAAACCGGGGGACATCTTGGAGTACCTTGGGTGCTGGAAAGAAAGCTGATTGAAGGAACAGCTGCTGTGATCGCAGAGCCTTCAGGCCCGCAAAACCCGACCATCGGGCAAAAAGGAAGCTGCTGGTTTGAATTTACCGTTGAAGGCACACCGGGTCATGGCAGTTTGCAGCCGATAGCAGGTGAAAGTGCTATTTTGAAGGCAGCAAAAGGAATTGAAGCGCTGCAACAACTGTGGGACATCAAGCCGGACATCCCGGAAGAAGTCAAAGAGATCATTGAAATTTCCAAGCGTTATGCAAGTGAACGGGAGAACCCAAGCTATGGACAAGCGTTTGATCATGTAACAGTGAACATTGGTACGATTCAGGGAGGCACCAAAGTCAATGTGGTTGCAGACCGTTGCACAGTGCAAGTGGATTCCCGTGTTCCATTTGGCGTAGACCACCGGGATGTACTGGCCAAAGCCAAAGAATTGCTTGCAAGTGTAGGCATTGACGCGGAACCCAAACAATTCGGATTTTATGGTAATGCCAACTGGACCCCTCCAACCGAGCCGATTGTACAGGAACTTGTGGAATCTATCGCTGAGGTCAGCGGTAAAGAGGCCTATGGCGTACTGCAATGGGCAACCAGCGACGCACGTGCATTCCGCAAATACAATATCCCGGTATTGCAATACGGTCCTGCCGAACTGTCGACCATTCACAATTTTAATGAAAAAGCTCCGGTATGGCAGATCATTCAATCTGCGAAAGTATACGCCTTGACGGCGCTTAAATATCTGAAAACAACACAAAAAGAAGCATAAGGGGATCTGCCGTATGATGAAACAAGTTTTTGAAGTCTATGACCTTTTGGATAGTCCGTTTGCCAGCGGGGCAGAAGTCAAAGCTTATTTGGAACAACTGGGTCAAGCGGAGATTACGGTCTCCACCGTGAAAGGTGAAAAGGGGTCTACGGATTTTATTAAAATTGTCATTGCCGGTAAAACGGGTCGCATTCAGGGGGGCGATTCTCCAACCTTGGGTGTAGTAGGGCGACTTGGTGGACTTGGAGCACGACCGGAGATGATCGGATTTGTATCCGATGGTGACGGTGCGGCAGCGGCAATTTCTGCGGCGGCTAAACTTTTGAGCATGCAGTCCAAAGGAGATGTGCTTGATGGAGATGTGATTATCTGTACACATATTTGTCCAGATGCACCTACTCAGCCCCATGATCCGGTTCCATTTATGGATTCACCCGTAGATATTTTGACGATGAACAAATATGAAGTGACACCCGAAATGGAAGCGATCCTGTCCATTGATACGACCAAAGGGAATCGGGTCATTAACCATAAAGGTATTGCCATTTCCCCTACTGTACGTGAAGGCTATGTGCTACGAATTAGTGAAGACCTCGTCGATATTGTTCAGACCGTTACTGGCGAACCGTGTGTCACGTTTGCTGTAACTACGCAGGACATCACACCTTATGGTAACGACCTGTATCACATCAACAGCATTTTGCAACCAGCGGTGGCAACTTCCGCTCCAGTGGTTGGTGTAGCCATCACGGCCGCTGCTCCTGTCCCAGGCAGTGCAACGGGGGCCAGCCACGAAAGCGATATTGCGCTGGCGGCCAAATTGGCTGTAGAAACAGCCAAAGCTTATGGACGTGGGCAATGCTCTTTTCATTCGGAAAAGGAGTTTCAACATATTACTAAATTGTACGGTACCATGAGGCATCTGCAAACGATGGGTAAGTCTGAATAAGCTTATTCCCTAAGAAAAAAAGAACATGAAGGATCAATGATGGACAAGGAGGAGGAAGAGGGCATGGCACAACTGCTTGAAGTAACCAACCTCCGGACGGAGTTCAAGACTGCGGCTGGCACCATCCGGGCTGTGGACGGCGTCGATCTATCGGTTGGCAAAGGCGAAACACTCGGAATCGTTGGCGAATCCGGGTGCGGCAAGAGCATTACCTCCCTTTCCATTATGCAGCTCCTCCCCAAGGGACTTGGGAAAGTAGCCGCTGGGGAAGTACGGTTTAACGGTGAAAACATGCTGGATTTTTCGGAGCGGAAAATGCGCTCGATTCGTGGCAACGAGATGGCTATGATTTTTCAGGAGCCCATGACTTCGCTAAATCCTGTGTTCAAAATCGGCAAGCAAATTGCGGAGTCTGCCCGCTACCACCACGGTGTAAGCAAACACAAAGCAAAAGACATGGCTGTGGAAATGCTGACGAAAGTAGGAATTCCACGTCCAGAAAAAGTAGCCGCTTCTTATCCGCATGAACTCTCGGGCGGTATGCGCCAACGGGTGATGATTGCGATGGCGATGGTGTGCAATCCGAAGCTGCTGATCGCCGATGAACCGACAACGGCACTCGATGTAACCATTCAAGCACAGATTCTTGACTTGATGCGTGAGCTGCAGAAGTCCGAAGGAACTTCCATTCTGATGATTACTCATGACCTTGGTGTCGTTGCTGAAATGTGCGATCGGGTCGTGATTATGTACGCCGGACAAGTGGTAGAAGAAACCGATGTAAAAACGCTTTTTAAAGATCCCAAGCATCCGTATACACAAAGTTTGCTAGCCTCACTGCCGCAATTGAACAGTGATCAGGAGCGTCTGGCTTCCATTCCGGGCCAGGTTCCCAACCCGCTCGATATGCCAAAAGGCTGCCGCTTTGCACCGCGTTGTCAGTTTGCTAAGGAAATTTGCCGTGCAGAGGCCCCGGAGCTTACAGAAGTGGAACCCGGACACAAAAGCCGCTGCTTGCTACAGCAGGAGGGATATCATGAGTACACTGCTTGAAATACGTAATTTGAAAAAACACTATCCGATCAAAAAAGGACTTTTTTCCAAACAAGTGGGAGCAGTCAAAGCGGTGGATGGTATTAACCTGATTGTACAGCAGGGTGAAACCCTGGCAATCGTGGGAGAATCCGGCTGCGGCAAATCCACAACTGGACGGGCAATTCTCAGATTGATCGAACCGACGGATGGAGAGATTCTGTTTAATGGCACGGATATACGTAAGCTAAACACAGAGCAGCTGCGCAAATTCAGAACGGATATGCAGATGGTGTTTCAAGATCCGTTTGCTTCGCTTGATCCCAGATGGACAGTACAGCAGGTGCTGGAAGAACCGCTCATCACGCATGAAAAGCTAAGCAAAACGCAGCTCAAAGAGCGGGTGGACGAGCTGCTCGAAGTGGTCGGATTGTCTCCTTATCACGCCCATCGTTATCCGCATGAGTTCTCGGGTGGTCAACGCCAGCGGATCGGGATCGCACGGGCACTGGCGCTTCATCCCAAATTTATCGTGTGTGACGAGCCAGTCTCGGCCCTCGATGTGTCGATTCAAGCGCAAGTGCTCAATCTGATGAAGGACCTGCAAAAACAATATGACCTGACGTATATGTTCATTTCCCATGATCTGTCGGTCGTCAAATTTATCAGCGACCGCGTGGGTGTGATGTACCTGGGCAAGCTGGTCGAACTCGCACCGACCCAAGCAGTGTTCAGAGAGCCGCTGCACCCGTATACAAAGGCGTTAATGTCTGCGGTACCTGTAGCTGATCCGGAAGCGGAACGTGATCGGATTGTACTTAAAGGGGATGTGCCCAGTCCAGAAAATCCGCCAAGTGGCTGTGCGTTTCATAACCGCTGCCCGGCAGCCATGGAGATATGCAGCAAAGTACAGCCCATCTTTGCCGAAGCTGCACCGGGGCGGCAGGTAGCCTGTCACTTGTACCCAGCTTCTACACCGGAACAAGCGATAGCAGGGCAAGCCTGAGTTGGCTGCCAAAGAATATGTAGTCTCTTGTGAAGTCAAAAGGTCAAAAAAGGTCAAATTGATTGAAATCTAAAACTATTTTTGACAGATCGCTTAGGATCGGGTTATTTCAGTATTTTCAGCCTCTTTTGAACTTTGAGCCTCGCTCTATTCGGTACTATAATATGAATCGTAAGGAACACAAACAACAACCAATTAAAAGGAGCTGATTTTCATGTTTGATCTGGTCCCATTTCGTAAAAGAAATGAAGACTTCTTTGGACAAATGTTTAAATCCTTCAATGGTATGGTTGATGACCACTGGCTTGCTCCATTTGGCAGCAACTCTCAGACGTTTCGGACGGATATTCGTGAAGAAAACGACAGATATCTGGTGGAAGCTGAGCTTCCAGGCATTGCAAAAGAAGATATCGACATCGATATTACCCATAATTATTTGACGATCCGTGCTAAACGGAATGAATATCATGAAGAGAAGGATGATACGAATAAAATGATTCGACGGGAGCGCCGTTCTGGGGAATTTGTCCGACGCTTCTATGTGGATCATGTTGATGAAGAAGGCATTAAGGCAAAACTGGATCAAGGTGTATTGAAACTTGAAATTCCTAAACGTCAGGGTGACGATCGTTCCCGCAGACAGATCCAGATTGACTAAAGGGGTATGATGTACAAGACAGGGCTGATTAATCAGTCCTGTTTTTTTGTGTACGTCCTGTTTAAAAAGACTCGATCACATTGTAAGTGAGCCTTTTAACTCTCCTTAATGCTACTGGAAAAACGTAGGATAAAACTCTTTGGACAAACACAGGACGGTTAGCTTGCGGAAGAGGTATTCCTCCTTCGGTTTAAATTCTTGTGAATTAGAGTCGCCCTCTGCTATAAAATAGGCTATCTGCTATGCTAAAATAATGAAATTACCTGTAAAGCTATTATAACCATACTTCTCGCATGCCGGGGGCAGCCGATGCTATGGACACGAAGAAGGGAGGATACATCCTTGGAAGCAATACTAAGACGGCACTGGCCGGAGTGGAACGGAACGTTGCAGAAACGAACCGGGGGTTGGAATAATACGACGTATTTTGTTAAGAGTGGTGGACGAAGCGGGGTGCTGCGCGTCTACGATACACACAGGGATCGGGATAAAATTGAATTTGAGCATGCGGTTTTGCAGGAGCTGAGTAAGCATTCTCTATCATTCAGAATACCCCAGCCTATTCCGACGGTCACGGGAGAGACGCTCGCTCAACTGGAGAAGGAAAGCGGTAAATATGTGTGTCTGTTCAAATACATAGAAGGTATATCACCCCTGGAGCAGGATTCAAGCTTTGCCTATTCTTTTGGCGAGGCTACGGGCGAATTATCGGCTGTGCTTGCGACATTCAATCTTGATATGACCCCAGTCTATCGACCGTATTATGCTTTGCAGCAATCCTATCCATTGTGTAACCGGGAAACGGTTCAAGGCTTTTGTTTACATCCGCCTGAGCCTCTAAAGGATTTGCATGAAGAGCTGCGGTTAATAGGAGCAGCTTATGAAGAGATTACAGATTCGCTTCATGCATTAGAAGAGTTGCCGCATCAGCTTGTACATGGAGACTTGAACGCTTCCAATTTGTTAGTAAAGGATTCGGATCATAGTCTAGTAACTGCACTGCTTGATTTTGAATTTTGTACGCTAGACGTTCGGGTCATGGAGCCGGCGGTCATCTTATCTGGATTTTTGGGACAACCGGAGGAGGCGACAGCCGTTCGGGATTTTTGCCGGGGCTTCAGCCGCCAGGTTCATTTAAGCCACAACGAGATTGATGCTTTGCCTATTTTGATGCTGCTTAGGAAGGTAGACGTATTTCTTCATTTTTTGAGTCGCTTTCTGGAAGGAACGGATCAGTCACACGTGTTGCAAGAGCAGGTCAAACAGATCGCTGCCGACTTGCTCCAGCTTTCTACCAGCAGTAGCTGGATTCAGGAGGAGTTGGTCCAAGCTGGAACAGTGTAGGAATAAACGAGCTACATGCTACGTTATGTTATAATCTTTGGGAAAATTGAACCCGGGTGCATTGAGATGTACTTGGAACTGGAGGAACAGATGAATCGTTGGCTAACGAACGCGTTACGACCGTACTTCGGGCTGGAGGTGCTGGAAGAGCATTGGGATGTGATAGAAATTAAAGATGGATACTTTATTTGTATGGATGGGGATGTCATTCGCAAGCGAATTTCTTTCACTGAGGATACCTATGGAGAAACCGATGTAGAGATTCTTACGCGTGACCGGGCATTTGTTTTGCCTAAAACGGCTCGTGGCAAAGAGAAAAAGCTGAATTACACAAGTGTTTCGAGCATCAAGGCAGAAGGCGTGACCTTTTCAGCAGGCATTCGAAGGGATCGTCCTCTTAGTTATGTTACTGCTGTGAATAGCAAAACGGGTGTGAAACTCCCTATTACGGGATGTGAGCATTTACATAGTAAAGAAGAGATCATCGATTGGCTTCAGCAATATCCGTCACTTGTGCCCAAGGATTACGATCACAGGCTGCACCGACTGAAGCATATGAAAAATCAGCGTTATAAAACGGTCCCGGGAGACATCTTCCGCGTGGAAATAGACCTTTTCACAGATGGATATGTACTGGTCATTGGAGATCTGCGCCAAATGCAAAAGGATCAGTTGTTTGCAGAGGAAAGCATTTGGAACAGTGTCATGACCATGCCTTTATTCGTGCGTCCGTATCTGTTTACGAGTCGTGACCGTTCAACAGCTTTGGAATCTATCACAGCCGCCCCATTATCCGAAACGACCTGGATTGTTATGGATGATTCCTTTATGCGGGGTGCCTATGAGTGGGTAGGGCATAAGCTGTTAGTGGAAGAGGATATTGTGTTCCCCATCGGCTATGGCTGTAGTACGGATAGTAGAAAAGAAAGAACATATAGTCTATCCTGGGGAACGGGCACGGTTTCCAAACCGGAAGGGGAGACCGTGTTCAAGTCCTCACGAAAATTTTTAAATAACGGTGTGTATTCAAGTGTCGTTGCCGACTGTTTTGGCTCCTGGGAAGAGCGGGAGTGGCACAAAACGCTGGATAATCCGTTACATCAGGATGAGCGTCGAAAAGCACTGGCCGAATTCGGATTCCCGGAAGACATTTCGTATGATAAGTTCAACCGTCAAACGGGAGGACTGACGCGTTCGGAATATCTCGCATATTTGGCAAGAACCTATGGCGGGAAAAAGTGATACAAACGAATTGAATTTTTTAATAGGAGGGGCCCATGAAATATCTTAAGGATTGCCCGGAACCAGGCATGGGAACCTGGTATTTTGAAATAGATTCGGATGGCGTAGCCTATCGGCAAATTGTTATCCAGGATGACGGCACGTATATCGCCTCTAATCGCAAGCACGAGCAGTATCATTTCTTATTAGCTGAGAAAGCGATTGAATATACAGAGCCCTATTATACGCAAATTACAAAAAAAGAGTTTGAAGAAGTCTGGTCCAATTATCTTCGCACCTTCAACCAGGAATGGCATCAAATCAAAAATGCACTGCCTGTTGGAACTAAGGTAAAGGGTTATATTGAAGTATTTTTCCCACACGGTACGCTTATTCATATTTTCCAGCATCATGCGGTCGGATTGTCAGACACTCGTACATATGAGGAAAAGACACCATCCGAGTGGATGTATCCGAAGCATGAGGTCACGGCCATTGTAAAAGGATACGACGAAGTGAATCAGTGGGTGATTTTAGATCAAACGCAGGTTTTCAAACATCAGTTCGCAGGTTGAGAGTGAATTTTGGAATACGCGGGAAGGGGAATGAACATGCATACTTTAACGGTTGAAGAACTGGTGGATAAGGATAACCATGCATGGGAAGAGGTCAGAAATATTCTGAAAGAAGGCCAGAATTCTCATCACATTGTATCGGCCGAATCGGAATCCGCTACGGGGGACACGCTGTACCGTTTGCAGGTGAGTACGAAATCGTATTTGGGAACAGTTGCCTATGAGACAGGGGGAATCGTGTTTGATTACGGTTGGATCACCTTGCTGGGTGCAGGTGGCTCTGGAATTTATGGTAGCTTGACCTCATGGAACGGGCTTCAAGAACCGGAAAGTGTTCCTGCGCTTGAGGGGATGCTAATGGTGGCCTATGATGCAGCAGGTGGATTTTTTGGATTGGATATAGGGAAATTCGGACGTAGCGGTCATATCTACTATTTTGCGCCAGATGCATTGGAATGGGAATCCACTGAGCTGGCCTATTCCGGTTTCTTGAGCTGGTTGGCTGAGGGAGATTTGGGCTTGTTCTACCAGACATTCCGCTGGAACGGTTGGCAGAAGGATATGGAGCAACTTCAGCCGGGAGAGGTATTTGCATATTATCCGCCGCTATGGACCCAAGAAGGTGGAGGGGAGACCAGCAGCAAGTCGCCTATAGACATTACAAATGCATGGCAGGTGGCATTGGATAAGGAATAGCTTTTGTGGTATAAACAACAACTCTTAGAGGCATCAAGGCATGGAGGTTGGCACATATGTGGAGTATTCAATTTGAACAACCGTTTGTAATAAGTCAGGAAGCAACGGATGAACAAATCGCGAATTTTTTGAAAACATGGAACATAAAGCTATCCGAGCAAGAGATTCACGAAATCAAGCAAAGACAAGTGAACCCTTTTCCAAAGTCGTCTCCTTTCTATGATCAATATAAACCTTTAGATCCTGTTGGCTGGCATCTGCCCCAAGGACAATTTCCTGACAGCTATATGGAGTTTTTGAAATATTCTAATGGTGGGGAGTTTCAAAATGGAGAACGTTATTTTCAGTTTTTCAATACCGAAGATTTGAGAGAAATGAACCTTGCCTACGAGTTGCCGGAATATATGCCGGGTGCTGTGTCGTTTGCGATGGATGGGTGCGGAAACCACTATATGTTTGATATGAGAGAGGAAAAAAGAAACAATGAGTATCCCGTTCTTTTTGCTCATTCTGGTAGTTTGGGATATGACGAATGTGAACAGGTTGCCCATTCATTTATAGAGCTGTGTACGGAAAAATGGGCATTGTATTGATGTATTGAACCCGCAATAATGAACCCTTCGCCGGTTCCATTTTGCGGGTTATGTAAGTTTTCAAACTAAGCCTGTCATGCTACTTATTTGCATTCATCATTTCAATTAACACTTGATGTACCATCGGTAAGGTGGTAAAACCGTCACTTTGTAAAAAGTGTCCTCCATGGTCTACCTCATGGAAATCGGCTTGGATGTCTTCAGCTAGTTTCTTACTGAGTGCAAAGGGCACAATTGTGTCATCCTTTGAAGCGATAACTGAACGTGCTTTTAGCGAATCCATGATTTGCTGATAATCCAAAGGGCCATTTGTAAATTCATCTAATGACGGTAGACTCGGCACTGGATCAGTAAAACCGGAAACGAAAACGAGACCACCAAGTGGTTCTGGGATACTTACTTGCTGTAGGTATCTTAATATGGATACACATCCCAAGCTATGACCAATAAAATAGGTGTCTTTATGTAGAACTTTAATATTTTGTAATAGATGCTCGATCCACTCATTAAGTTTGGGGGATTGCGAGTTGGGCATCTCCAGTATACCTACCGATACTCCATCTTCCTGTAATTTGTCTTGTAACCAAGGGAACCAATGATCGGCTGGCGAAGCTGTGTATCCGTGGATTATATACACTTGTTTTTTATTTTGTATGTTTGTCACAATACTTTCTCTCCCATCATTCAGCGTTCGTTTTTTATATGTGCCCCACTTCGTGTAAGGACTCCTCTTCTAGTTTAGCAAATTCTTTAAGCCCATGAATATCTAAAATTTTGAGTTACATAGCAAATCCAAATATGAAGTTGCCTACTATAATATTCTTATTTTTGCAGTACCGTTATTTTACTTATAAATTTAAGCGCTTTCTACCGATATATAGATATATATATCATCACGTTCTGTGATCTGCAGCGTGAACTATTATCCATAGATGATCTGGAGGGGTTTGGATGAGTAACAAGCTATCAGACAGGACTAAAAAAGGAAAAGGTTTTAGAGATTTAAAGGTTACGACAACGATGATCTCCATGATTGTAATCAGCTTAGTGGGTTTACTCATTGTATCGTTGGTAGGGGTTATCGGTATGTATCAAGCTAAAGAGGGTCAAGGTATTTTGTATGTGGATCGCTTTCAACACCAAACGAATATTCTTGAAGTCAAAAGTGATTTCTATAATATGCGGGCTAATTATACAAAAATACTTGACAATAAGGAGTACACAGATAAACAGTATAAGCAAGTGCAGAAAGGAAAAGATAGCGTTACAACTGGACTAAATGAATTCTCACAAAGGAATTTGGATGCTAAGGAACAGAAATTGTACGAGGAACTACGGGGGAGTATAGACACATATTATCAGGATATTGAGCAAATCATGGCAGTCAAAAAAAATAGCGGAACGTATGACACGGAAGAGAGAGGCCGGATTAATAAATCCAGTACGGCAATTGTTACGATGTTGACTACGATTTCAGATTATAACAATGAGCAATCCGCCAACTTATATCAAAATACGCAAAATGAGATTAAAATGCGTACAATTGTTTTGATCACGGTTCTGGCCCTCGTGCTGGCTATTCTTATCACCATCTCCTTTGCGGCCATTCGAAATATCCGTTTTCGTATGAGTACAATTACGAAATACTGTGGGGAGATTACCCAAGGGAATTTAACGGCAGCACTTGATCCTACCTTGCTCAAAGGAAATAATGAGATCGCTGTCATTGCTCGTGCCATTCAACAAATGACAGATTCAACCTCAATGGTCATAACGGGGGTTATCAATGAGTCACGCCAAATTAACCAACTGAGTGACCAGACGAATCATAATATGACAGATCTCAATGAGCGGATTAGAGATGTATCTGCCACGGTCGAACAGCTGTCAGCAGCTATGGAAGAGACTTCGGCATACACCGAAAATATGAACCATTCTGCGGAAGAAATGCAGCGGGCAGCAGAGTACATTTCGGTCAAAACTCAAGAAAGAGCTCAGTCTGCCCATGATACAAGTGTAAAAGCCGAAACATTGAAGCATGCGGCTAGTGAATCCAATAAAGCAGCCAAGGAAATTTACCGGAAGGCCAATGAAAAGATGAAGGAAGCGCTAGAGCGTGCCAAGGGCGTAGACCAAATTCGTTTACTTTCTCAGTCCATCTTAGAAATTACGGCACAAACCAATTTGCTGGCTCTAAATGCATCCATTGAAGCGGCTCGTGCGGGTGAGTCAGGTCGAGGGTTTGCGGTTGTGGCTAACGAGATTCGCAAGTTGGCAGACGGCTCCAAACACGCGGTAGACCAAATTCAGAGTGTTACTCAAGAAGTTGTGCAATCTGTTGAGAATTTAACTACTAATGCCGAAGAATTACTGCACTTCCTGCAAGCCCAGGTAGGCAAGGATTATCAGCTGCTTGAGGATACAGCAGGACAATATTACAATGATGCCGTGGAGCATACGAACACGGTCAATGATTTGAACGCCACCTCTAAGCAGGTGAATGAAACTATCCAAACCATGGTGAGAGCAATCCATGAGATTGCAACAGCCAGCGAACAATCCGCTATATCCACTCAGCACATTGCAGAGAATATGGTTTCATCGACGGAGAAATCTCTTGAAGTGGCACACCAGTCTGATCAGGTGAAGGAAAGCGCGGCCCGACTGAATGAACTGGTCGAAGGTTTTAAAATTTAACGAGGCCAATACACAAAGACTAGGGAAAACATTACATCGAAGAAAAACAGTTGGGGAGCCGTAAATAGGCTCCCTTTTTGAGTTTACTCTTCTATGGTTGCTTTTGGACTACAGTCAAGAGCTCGTATCTCGTAGCTCTTCCTGTTCAGCCGTTTGCATCAGCTTATAGATCTGTCGTGTTGTGTTCACATTCCGCACCGTCATTTGCTGATACAGCTTGGAGCCGACTAATTTCGTTAACCCGCTTTTTGTGACTTGTTCTTTGCTGACAGAAAACAGAACGGCCCCGTTCGTATATATTACATGGCCTATTCCCGGTTTCAAAGGTAGCTTGTCCAGAACGGAAATATCGTTAATTTCATCCCATAGGAACAATACATCACTTTTCATCTGTGTATCATTAGACCATTCATTCGGCAGTGCCTCCATAATGCTCTGAATCTCTTTCATGTTACGGACGATGACGCGGATGGGTAAGCTAAAATCCTCCAGAATCGCCTGTTCCAATATGAGCGAAAGCTCCTGGTTAGACTGGGTCTGACTAGAAAAAACAATGTTTCCAGAATTAATGTAAGTCGTCACATGGCCCATGCAAACCTTTTCAAACGTTTGCTTGAGCTTCTTCATCTCGACCTTGTTGTTACCGCCAACATTGATGCCCCGCAGTAATGCGATATAGATCATATAAGCTCCACCTCTCTTCAAAAAAAGGATTTCTAACAAAGGGATAGGTATTCCAATAAAAACGTGGTTTGATTTTCGCTCAACAGCGGATGCAGCAATGGTTTTACGTGCTCGATATATTCTATTTTGGTTTCGTATGTTTCTTCATCTTTCACTTCTCCCTTAAAGGTACAGGCACCTTCAATCAGGATGGAAAGAGCCGTAAAGAAGTTAGCTAAAGAGTCAGCCACCTGCTGCGGTGCACCGCCTTCGAATGCAGCATATACAGGGGAATCGGGTGCGCTAGTATCGACAATGATTGGATCGTCATTAAAAGTGGCAATCACGACATGATGGGGCGGCCACGAAGAAGATTCTTGGACAAGCTCACCAGATGTAATCCAGCGATAGCCTAGTTGTTGGCGATATAGGTGTTCTGGTGCAGCAAAAAAGAGGACAGCAGCATCCCCGATTTCAACTGCCGCATTTTTCAATTTGTGTGTACCTGCTGCCTTAGCATCGATCATTTCATAATGGCTATACAGATACTCAAGTTCGGGGGATACAGGAATCTGGCTGTCCCAGCAATCTGAAATTTTCTCCATCCGGGGCTGGATGTCGTGGTTTTGGAACAGCCCGTAGGCTTCATTATACAAGTTTTGTTGTTGTACAAAACGGGCCAGAGCTTCGCTTAACTGTTTCATAGGTGTCCATTCCTTTCTAATTGTAGGCTATGACCTTTGACATCACGTTTTACTTCTATCGTAAAGATATCATAATATAGACATGGGGAACATATGTTTCTGTGATTGTGCCGCCTTGCCAGACTATCTAGATTAATTTTACAATATAGGAGTTCGAACATGTTTTGTGCTTAGTTTAATATGCTCAGGCTTACTTGTAAGGAGGATAAGCATGTCATTTTCTAAAATATACGATTACAAATTAAGAGCTTATTTTAATGAGCGTATTTCTGATTTAAGTCATGAATATCTATTTTATTCTTATCCCGATCAAGAGCAAAATTTAAGAATATTAACCCTGAATATAAACGAGCAGGATTATGTTTCTCTAGTGCGATGGCATGATCTGTTTGACAGGTCGCTATTTACAAAAATGGATCATGTCATTCGAAGCGAACTGGATGCTGAACGCCTGATTCGATTGCTTTCGCTCATTTTTAATGTTTTTGATATACATAAAGATGTTGCTTATAGAAGAAAAAACTTATTTTGTTTTTATTATCAATATCAAGTTTCACATCTAGCAGAGAGAGGCAATGAATTCACGTTTGCTCAGGACAGACTATTTTTCCTTCAACATCTTTTATTTGAACTGGGTTTAGGTGACGACATTTATGATCGTTTAACGATTGAAAATAATAGGATCATATACAGAATGGAAGACGCACAACATTATGATCTGCACATTCTTATTAACATTTTGCATGAGCATATTCACAAAAGTAAGATGGATATGGATACACAAGCAGCGCTGGAAAAAATAAAATTTTTACAAGGCCAATGGGTTAACTTCATACTGGGTAGTCATGATGTATATGATTTTCCATTCGATGATTTCAACAAGCCGTTTGTAGAAGTAACGATGTTTATACAAGCCTATAACTCTAATAAAAATAGGGTATTAGAGGTGCTGATCGACTGTATCAATGAGCATCAATCTCCAACAGAGCAGCTCATCTCCAACTTGATCTTGATGAATTACTCCTATTTTGTTCTCAAAAGTAGTCCTAGCGAAATTACATATCTTAAGTTGTTTTGCAAGAAAAAACCGGGAGTTTTTATGAAAGTATTGACTGCATTGCTTGATATCAGATTTTTCGTTGATAAATCCAGCTTCACAAATGCGGGTATAAATTATTATTTATCCAGAATAAAAGGGGTTTAATGATGCCATTCCATCACGTTTCTTTACCTGATTTACCACCGTCCATCGGACACCTTACAGCCATTCATCCACTACAGGGCGACTCTCAGGAAAGCATAACCCTGCTGGCACTAAACACACAAGCAGAACTGTGGAGACTAGAACTTCGGTCTGGCAGCGCAGAATTGTGCACACCTATTTGTATTCCTGATTTTAATCCCATGCAACCTTTCCAAATGGTTACCAGTTCTGACGGCAGCTACGTAGCTATCTCCAATCGTTTTGGACGGCATGCGGCAGTGTATGATTTAGTCCATGCTCAAGAAAAAATGCAATTATCACGGGACGAATATCACTACGATAAAAGTATGTTTCCCCTGGCATTTGTACATCAAGACGGTGCATATATTCTTGTTCATGGGACGGAATGGAACCGGCTTGATCTGACGGATGTAGAAACAGGCATGCTTTTGACAGCAAGACCTACCCCTGTTTATAACAGCGAAAGCAAAAATGAGCACTATCTAGATTATTTTCATGGGAGGCTGCTGATTTCACCAGGTGGAAAGTGGATTGCGGATACGGGATGGGTATGGGCTCCATTAGGAGTGGTCCGAACTTGGTCCTTATCCGATTGGCTGATGAACCCATGGGAATCGGAGAATGGTCCGTCAGTTCGCCATCTTTGGCAAACCATAGATTGGGATGGGCCGGTGTACTGGACAGGACCCGATACATTGGCGGTTTGGGGACAGATGGATGCCGATTTGCTGGAGGAGGAAGATTGGGGAGAGGAAGGAGTTGAACCGGCTGTTGTCCTATTCGATATGACCCAGCCCGGGTACCGGCGTGTGCTTCCAGCGATCCCATCCCTAAATTGTAAGCCTGTTGAAGACGGGGCTTTTCCTTACCCCCAAGCGGATATGGCCATTTGCGACGACCGATTATTCTTATGGGGAAAAGGAGTCCCGCTTCAGGTATGGCGGCTTTCAAGCGGTGTGCGGGAATATGTAGATACGGAGCGGTTTCCACTCGTTTACCATCAAGAGGCAGGAATTTTCATTGAATTGAAACCGGATAGCCGCTGTAAAGCCTTAAGCTACGAATAAATGGCAGTGTCGGGCTTCCTTCCTGGCGAGATGGGAAAATATGCGTTAGTTATTACATTTGAAAAGGGGCGTAAAACCAAAATGGCACTTATCAAGGATCGTTTTTTGGGATGCCTGGTTGGGCTGGCGGTGGGCGATGCTTTGGGAACCACTGTGGAATTCAGCAGTCCAGGTACATTTGAACCTGTAACGGATATCGTGGGCGGCGGTGTCTTTGGGTTAAAGCCGGGCCAGTGGACGGACGATACGTCGATGGCGCTCTGCTTGGCCGAGAGTATGGTGCGAAAAGATGGCTTTGATCCGGCAGATCAAATGCGCCGATACACCAATTGGTACCACTTGGGATATATGAGCAGCACGGGAACGTGCTTTGATATCGGTGGTGCAACGAGAGCAGCACTACATCGCTTCGAAGCTACCGGAGATCCGTACAGTGGGTCCGTTGACCCCATGACTGCTGGCAATGGCTCTATTATGAGGCTTGCACCTGTGGCTATGGCCTATGCGAACCGTCCGAAAGAGGCGGTGATGTACGCTGAGATGAGCTCACGAACCACCCATGGAGCAGTCGAAAGTGTGGAGTCCTGTGCTGTGCTTGCTTCAATCCTTGTGGCAGGTCTGCGAGGAGCGGACAAAGAATCCATGTTATCGGCGGACGTCTGTTATAAGTGGCGGCAGGACGAGCCCGCTTATTCGGCAGCCATTGAAGAAATAATTCGGGGATCTTACCGGCATAAAGAGCCGCCTGAAATACAAGGAACCGGGTATGTCATTCGTTCCCTTGAGGCTGCGTTGTGGGCATTCCACCATTCGACTTCATTTGAAGAGGGAGCACTGTTGGCAGTGAATCTGGGGGATGATGCTGATACGACTGGGGCGGTGTACGGGCAAATTGCAGGAGCTTATTACGGAATAAGCGGTATCCCGAGTCGTTGGCGCGAGAAGCTGGCGATGAAGGAGACGATAGATGAACTGACTGAGGCTTTATGGCATAAGGTCGAGAAGGACCAAACACTCTAAGGAGATATCTATAAAGATCAAGCTGGGCTGCTTTTCCTATGAAGCAGAACCCAGCTTTTTTTGTTCACTATATTTCATGACGATTCACCTCTTGGGATTACTTCTTATATCGCCTCGACCCCATTAAATTTCGTAACCTCACAGATTTTTTTCCGTATAAAGATAAAAACATGATCCGAATTCGTCCCTCAGGGAGAAATGCAACCATGTTTAACAAAATGAGAAGTAGAGGTAATGCATTATATGAATGAAAAATTACAAGCCAATACAGGATATCAGCTGGCTGAGCGGAAGGCGATTCAGTATTTTGCATTACTGTATGATCAGGTCATAGACAAATCTTATGTGACTACCCTGACAGAAGATATTCAAAAGTGGAAAAAAAATCATATTCATCATTCCTCATGGTTATCCTTTTTTTCACGGAGAAAGAGAAAACCTGATACTCGGGACTACAATAGATACATTCAATGGCTGAATTATACAGGCAAATTGGATGATTATCTGGACCGAAGTGTCTCCTATATTTATATGAGGGACCTAGGCAAAGCTCTGAATTCTCCTGACACACATACCCGGATTCAGCGTGTCATTG
Source organism: Paenibacillus sp. FSL H7-0703 (assembly GCF_038003485.1). Classification (NCBI taxonomy): domain Bacteria; kingdom Bacillati; phylum Bacillota; class Bacilli; order Caryophanales; family Paenibacillaceae; genus Paenibacillus; species Paenibacillus sp. FSL H7-0703. The sequence continues at coordinate 5,101,104 of NZ_JBBOPF010000001.1, forward strand.
CAGACGTAAAAAAACACTTGATCCAATCCACCCGTGCAAACGGGGGAGACCAACCGGAATTTATGAATTTGGCCGGGGTGTATCGGTGGGCCCAGAGGGAAGGTATAGAAACCGCGATAATTTGGGTGATCAACAAACTTAGGTCCGTATCCTCCCATATTCCCAAAGAGATGGATGCCGAGCAAGCCCAGCGCAAACTGATTAAGATCATTATCGGGGTTATTTTGCATGTGATGGAAGAAATGGACGATACAGTGTCACCTATGGAACGTGCTCGCAGACTTGATGAAGCCATCAGGCTTGGGTACTCCTATGGTCTAACCTATCCTTTCATTGATGATCTTCTCGACTCCCAGGTTCTGAACGTTCAAGAGAAAGAACAATATTCCCGTATGATACGTGCCGGGCTTCTCAGTGGATCTGTGCCTGAGATGGGCGATTGGACTGGAAATCATATGAGGTTGATTCAATACATACATTCGGAGCTCTCGGATGCATTTGAGTATATTAAGGCACATCAGCGGCCAGACACACAGCAAACCTTTTTCGAGCAGGCTTATGTCTTTTTTCATTCTCAAGATATTGACCGTGTTAAGGACCTAAAGCGAACTACTTATACCAATGAAGAGCTTTATATACCCGTTATTTTGAAGTCCTCTTCGTCCCGATTGATTGTCCGTTCCGTGATTAGTGCTCCTGCGGATGAGGGGTTTGAGCAACGAACATTCTTTTATGGTATCTATAACCAGCTTGCTGATGATTTTGCGGATATGGTTGACGATATGAGAGACGGTGCGGTAACACCTTATACCTACTATTTAAAATATCATCATCAGAGACCGGATTTGATCAATCCCTTTGAATTATACTGGGCGGTTATTTCCTATTTGATCCATAACGTGTATGACTCCGATGCCATGGCTCGTGAGGTGATACTGGATCGTGCAATGAATGGACTCAAACGTTATAAAGAACGTGTAGGTATTGAAAAATATAATGAAACGATGGAGATCTTTGCATCCGGAAATCCGGAATTTAATAATCTCATTCAGAAGATGGTACAAAAAGCGGATGATGTAGATTTCTTAGATAAGCTACTTCGGGACCAGATGATTACTCAACTGAAAAATGATTCGAGGGAAAAGGAAGACTTTATGAATACGGTCAAAATGGTCCGTGAGCAGATTAACAACCAATTGAAAATTACCAAGCCTCAAGGAATTCCGGCCATGAAAGAACAGCTTATTGAGGCTGCAAATTACAGTCTCGAAGGGGACGGGAAGCGGATACGGCCTATATTGACTTGGGTCATGGGCGTGAACGAATATGGATTAGATGCATCGGCAATCGTACCGCTTCTGAGATCACTGGAGTATATGCATACAGCCTCCCTGATCTTTGATGATCTTCCTTCCCAGGATAATGCGTCTACCCGTAGAGGGCGTCAGACCTTGCATCAGGTGCACAATAGCGCTACCGCAGAATTAACCGGTCTGTTTCTGATCCAGAAGGCGATTGGGGAACAATCGTCACTTGACCAGTTCAATGCTGAAACGGTGCTTGCTTTGATACAATACTCGGCCCAGAAAGCAGAAGATATGTGTATGGGGCAGGCGATGGATCTGGATTCCAAAGGAAAGGCACTGACCTTGGAGCAGCTGAATATGGTGTGCTTTTACAAAACAGGAGTGGCGTTTGAGGCTTGTCTGGTTATGCCAGCCATGCTTGCACAGGTCAAGGAGTCGGAAATTGCTGCTTTGAAGAAATTTGCCTATCATATGGGGATTGCTTTTCAGATTAAAGATGATTTGCTTGATGTGGAAGGAGATATGCTCTTACTCGGAAAACCTGTTGGCCAAGATTCTGATAATAACAATTCGAATTTCGTGTCCATCCTTGGTCTTGAAGGTGCCAGTAAAGAGATGTGGGAACACTATTGCCTCGCGATGGAAGCATTGGAAGAGATCCCACGTAATATTGCTTTTTTGAAGCACTTAATGAATTATATCGTGAACCGGGATCGTTAAAAAGAATTGTGCCCCATGGCTCCATAGGAGTGGTGGGGTGTTTGTACGTTGAGACAGCAGAGCTGCTCATGCTCCTTCGCTCATCGGTAATCCTCTAATGTGATACAAATATAACTGAATCACAACACGGATATGTGAATATCTGGTGACTTCAGCACCCCATTTTTCCCATTATGGTGCATTCTCCCTTATAATAATACAAAACAGACGAGGAGATGAACTCCAAATGAAAAAAGGAATCTTAGTCGCTTCAGGGTTGGTTGTTGCCGCATTGGGGACATACCTAATTGCAGGAAATATTCAGAAAGAAGGGGCGGAAAACCACGAGACGACAGACATCAAGCAATTGGTGCATGATATCAGTGCAGGTAAGGCAACACCCCAGTCCGCTTCCATTAATTCCAGTCAGTTGATTGTGACAGGGGACGATACTCAGACCGTGAATTATGATTTGCCTGACAACGAGTTTTTTGTTTCGATTGCACCATATGTGGAACAGACCCACCCTTGTGCAACTCATAGTCTAACGGGCTGCCAAGGCGAAATAAAAAACGGTGCGTTCAATGTGACCGTTCACGACTCCGAAGGGAATCTCATCATGGAGAATGCCGCTATGAAATCACAATCCAATGGTTTTATTGATCTATGGCTACCGAGGGATAAAACATACCGCATTAGCGTGAATCATGAAGGTAAAACGGCTGAAACTGAATTCTCTACATATGAGAAAAACGATACGTGTATCACAACGATGCAGTTGAGTTAACGACGGAGGATGAGGGTTGAGTTTACGGATCGCTGAAATGCTCTAAATCCGCAAAACCCTGCGTTCTCATATATAGCTTTTAGTAAAGAGCCTACGTCTGACGGAGGCTCTTTGTGCTGCCCTAATCTTTTGCTGGAGTTACGGAACAGGTCGGGAGGGAATCTATGAGGAATCAGATAGCAAAACTTTAAATTGTATATACTAAAAACCTATTAAAACAGCTGCAAACTTCCGACATATTATCTAAGAGCTTTTCGCTCAATATTCCTCGGGGAGATGGCAGCATGTCACAAAATATTAAGAAGAGCATATTCAGATCATCCAGCATCGCCAACACATTGGCCATGGTCTTGTTAGTCATTATCGTTGTCGTCTTTGCAACCTTGGGGACGTTCATGTTTGCAAGCACGCAAAGCATACTTGTCAAGCAGCAAGAGGCCATGCTCCAGACCAAGACGCAGGCCGTTGTCACTCAATTCGATGCGTTGTTTAAAGAAAAGGGATCACTTGTCAAACAAATGTCAACGAATAATCTTTTTAAGCAATATTTAGAAACCACCCCATCGGCAGAAATGGTGAAAACTTCTCCTTATGCTGCGGAAACAGTAGCGACTCTGGCAGCCATTGTAAAGGCAGAGCCATCTTTTGCCGACGCCTGGATTGCAGGAATATCTGGTAAAGGCTTCTTTCTTCAGAATGATGGTGTTGCTTCTAAACCGGATTTCGATATCCATACACGCCCATACTTCAAGCCAGCCGTTGAAGCAGACGGTTTATACTACTCAGAACCCTATAAGGACGTCAATTCGGGTAATGTGCTGATGGGCATTTTCTATCCGATTAAAGATAGAAGTAATCAATTAATCGGATTTGCTGCTGTCGATATTGCTTTCAAAGACATCCCTGCCGTTATGCAAAGCTATTCGCTTGGAAGCACAGGTTATTCGATTCTTGCGTCCAAAACAGGAGATATTTTGTATCACCCCGATCAAAATAAAGTGCTGAAAGAAAAGATTAACGAAAGCACAGGTGATCTTGGGGAGATTGGAAAGAAAATGATTGCTGGTGAGTCCGGAGTACAGCTAATTAATGATAATGGGGAACGTCGTTATATTGGGTATGCAACCAGTAAAGATACGGGGTGGTCTGTAGGCTTAACTATTTCTGAAGAAGAGGTGCTCACAGAATTAAAAACCTTTACCTGGCTTACCATTGGCGGTTTTGCGGCAGCCACCATCCTGCTCGTTGTGATTTGTTATATAACGCTCCGTTATCTGTTGAGATCAATCCCGAAATTGCTTGCAAAAATCAAGCTGATTGAAAATGGAGATTTGACCGTTCAGTTTGATACGCAATCCAACAACGAAATCGGGCAAATTTCTCAAGGAATTTACAATATGGTTCAAAAAATTCAAGGCATGCTCCAAATGGTGGGTGGCTCAGCTCAAGTCTTGAATCAGTCTTCTCATGATTTGCAATCCATTTCTTCCAGAACCGCGATCACGATGAACGATACTGCGACAGCAATTAATGAAATTGCCAATGCAACGAACTACCAATCCATCGAAACGGATAACATTTTACAAAAAACCGGAGCATTATCCGGTCAAATTGACGAAATTGCCAATGATGCCAAAGCCATTGAAACGATGGTGCAAATCTCTGCTGAGCAAAGTGGACAGGGGCTTGCTGTAGTAGATCAGTTATCCAGATGGGCGGAAGAAAATCACAATTCCACACAAGCGATGTCGTCTATTATTCAGGATATTGATCTGAGCCGTCATGAGATTTCAAGCATCGTGGATACGGTCAATCAAATTGCAACGCAGACCAACCTGCTGGCGCTCAATGCTTCCATTGAAGCTGCACGTGCAGGAGAACAGGGCAAAGGGTTTGCTGTGGTTGCCGGAGAGGTTCGCAAGCTGGCTGAGCAGACGGCACTGGCGACACAGGAAATCTACAAGAAGGTACGTGTGATTGAAGAAAAAACCAGCGTATCGGTCGAGCATACAGTTCATGGTCTGAAAATTGCAGAAGAAAATGCGAGATCGGTAGAGGACACGAAGCAGGTGTTCTTTAGCATCAACAAGGATTTGGAAGATTTGAAATTGCGAATGATCCAGATCAGCACCAACACTTCCAAAGTCCACAAGCACAAAGATGAGATTTTGCAGGCGCTAGAGATCATCTCTTCCACCACCGAAGAGAATTCCGCTTCAACCGAAGAGGTTAGCGCCAGCACGCAGGAACAATTGGAAAGCTTCGAACAGGTTGCTGAACTATCCAAACAATTAAATCAATTGTCCAATAAGCTTCAAGACGAATTAAAACAGTTCAAGGTGGAGTAACATGGTAGGTGGCGGCGATGCTATGGGATGATGTGACGGAGGAACTGGACAAATAAAGGTAAGACATTTTATGATAATGTAAATTGGACTTAATGGATCAATAATTTACTCTGAAAGAATCAGGGACTTAAGATGAATATCCATCTTAAGTCCCTTTTTTTTGTAAAATTAGATTTCCAATTTTTTGAACGGCTGATATACTAAGGAGGCAAGTGAGATGAAGATAAACCTACTTTATCGGGATGAAAAAACGATCGGCGTACGGTTGGAGCGATACGGAGTCAAGGAGCGAGAAGGGATTCGATCCATACCAGGCAGGAAATGGGTTCCAGACGAAAAAATCTGGGCGATTCCGTACAGTATCTCGGCTGTAGAAAGCCTGTTAGAAGCGTATCGGAGTTGTAAGTTCGAGTACGACGAGCGCTTGAATAAAGAACTACCGTACATCCGGGAATGGCTGGATCGACGGGACACGCAGGCTAATGCGGTTCCCTCTTCTTCGGAACGAGGTGAATGGAATCTGGATCAGCGGCAAGAATTGCGCGATGCATTGGTAGCAAGGGGGTACAGCAGCAAGACGATAAAAGCATACATATCGCAAACGGAACGCTTTTTTGCCGGATTGCAAGGGACCGAAGCAAGCATAAATGATGCGGTGGTGCAAAAATATGCGCTGGTGCTGCTCGAAAAAGGTCTTTCGCACGCTTATGTTAACCAAGCGATCAGTGCATTGAAATTTTATTTTCGCCATGTGCTAAAGCAGCCCAAATCCTCCGCCTATGTTCGTCCGAAAAAGGAGAGTAAACTACCGGATGTGCTGTCCCTGAATGAGGTCATGCGTCTGTTGAAAGTAGTGAAAAATCTAAAGCATAAGGCTATTCTGTACCTGACGTATACATCCGGGCTGCGGGTAAGCGAAGTGGTGAGGTTGCGTCTTGAAGACTGCGACCGTGAACGGAAAGTACTGAAAGTTCGTCAGGGAAAGGGCAGAAAGGATCGGCAAACGCTGCTATCCGAAGCGGCTTTTGCGGTGGTCGAGCAGTATATAGGGGTGGAGCAGCCAGCAGACTGGCTGTTTCCTGGGCAGAGGGAAGGCCGCCACCTGACGGAACGTTCAGCGCAGAAAGTGTTTGAAAAAGCGCTGGCTGAAGCGGGCATTCGCAAACAGGTGAGTATCCATTCGCTAAGGCATTCCTTTGCGACCCACTTGCTGGAGAATGGGATTGATCTTCGCTATATTCAGGAACTGCTAGGGCATCAGAGTGTGCGAACGACGGAGCGGTATACACATGTGAGCAGACGGGACATTGGGCGGATTCAAAGTCCGCTGGATCGGATGAGCGGGCTGGAGGATTGAAACGCAGAAAGTGCGGGAATAAGGAGAAAAGTGCAGGATTCACGAAGTTCGTGAATATGACGAAGAGAGCATTCTTTCGGAAGTTCGTAAATAATACGTTATCTGTAATGCCTAAAACATAAAAATGGAGTAATAAAATGAATCCAACAATAACAAAGGGAATTAACATAGCTATTTCAAAGCTGTTTGAAAAAGATCATCATTTGTTAAGTCACGATTTAAATGAAAGAACAATTGCACATAAGTTAGCGGTATATCTTCAAGAAGAATTCCAAGAGTACAATGTGGATTGTGAATACAATAGAAATGTTGACGAAGCGAACAAACAGAAAAGAATCTATGTTCTAGAGTCAGAATGTAAAAGACTCAAAAAGGATTTTATTAAAGACATTGTTGATGACGACACAGAATATATGGGGTTATCAACTTTTCCAGATATAGTGATCCACCGGAGAGGAAAGAATACCGACAACTATTTAGTAATAGAGATTAAAAAATCGACAAATAGACTTGATAGAAGGTTTGATTTTAAAAAATTAGAATGTTATACGGATAAAGAAAGATACAATAATTTGGAATATGATTGGGGCTTATTTATTGAATTCGAAACTGGAATGGAAAAAATCAAAAAACCTGAACTAATATGGTTTAAAGAAGGGAAAAGAATACTGTAAAGAACGGCACTACAGATAACATAATATTCACGCTGCGGGCATACGCCCTTGGTCCGACAGTCGTCGGACACCCAGCATGCGCTGGGTCGTGAATACAGGGACGTTATACGAAAGATCATTAGAGTGAAATTTATGATGGAGGTTATTTAAATGAAGATGGTTATAATCTTTGGCCCCCAAGCAGTGGGGAAGATGACAGTAGGGCAATGTTTAGAAGCAACAACAGATTTAAAACTATTTCATAATCACATGTCTATTGATTTTGTGTCTCTATTTTTTGATTACGGCACACCTGCCGGAAAGCGTCTGGTTAGTCTAATCAGGCAAGAGATTTTTGAAGAAGTGTCCAAAAGTGAACTGGAAGGACTCATATTTACGTTTGTATGGGCATTTGATCTTCAAAGTGATTGGAACTACATTGAGCAGGTTTCAAACCTATTTGAATCGAGAGGAGGAACCGTGTACTTGGTTGAACTAGAGGCCGACTTGGAAGAACGAAAAAAACGAAATACGACTGAGAATAGATTGATACATAAACCAACTAAACGAAATGTGGAGTGGTCGGAGGCTGAGTTGATTGAAACTCATGAAAAACATAGGTTGAATTCATTACCCGGAGAGATTACTAAACAAAATTATATAAGGATTAACAACAGTGGGTTGGAAGCAAATCAGGTAGCTGAAATGATAAAAGAAAGATTTAAGTTTTAAGGTAGAGAGTCTATCAAAGAAAAATGATCCTTCGTATAACATAATATTCATGCTACGGCTCCCAAGGGAGCCTTGGTCTGCGGATGGATTTCAGGGAGGAATTCCAGCAGACACACCCAGCATATGCTGGGCGTCACGAATACAGGAACGTTATGTGTAATTATTGAAAAGATCATGGAGGGGAAATCTATGAAAAAGAAAGAATATAAAGATAGATTAATTGAATTACTTAATGAAGGAATTGAAGAACTAACAACAGACCAAGTAATCCACAAAACGAAATTGTTGATTTTTGAATATGAGAAAAAACAAGCGTATAGTACAGAAAATAAGGGGAGACCTTGGACAGATGAAGAGTTAAGAGTAGTATTATCATTTGCACCAACTAAAGAAAACATACTGAAGTTGGCCAAAGGATTTAAACGTAGCTACGGGAGTATTGAACAAATTTTTAGATGGGCTGTAACCACAGATGAAGAGATTATAAATAAGGGAAGAGAAGATGATAGTTTTATAAAACAGATTAGAAGATTGTATAAAGAGATGGGTTGGAAGGCGTAAATTAGAATGTCAATCAATGGAGTGATAACTACACATAACATAATATTCAAGCTGCGGCTCCGTTGGAGCCTGGGTCTGTGAGAAGGATTGCGAAGAGGCATTACAGCAGACAACCCCTTCGGGGTTCATGAATACAGAAACGTTATAAGAAATCGACGGGAAACCAAAGTTCATTTTCAAAGAAGGGTGAAGTAAAAGTGCATATTGAATTTGATGGATTTCTTATTTCTGATAACAAATCCTTATTAGATTATGAAACCATATGTGGCTTCTTATTAAGAAGTTATTGGGCTAGTAAGAGACCTAAAGAAAAGATTATAAGATCATTCCAATCATCAGAATGTGTTGGTGTATATCATGACAATAGACAAGTCGGCGTGGCGAGGTTAGTTACTGACTATGAGACGGTTTATTGGTTATGTGATGTATATGTAGATGAAGATTATCGGGCTAGAGGTATAGGAAAGAAATTAATCGAAAGTATTACGACGTCTGATAAGTATAAGAATTTATTTGGTATTCTCGGAACGAAGGATGCTCATGGATTATATGAAGAATATCAATTTGTAAAAGACAATGGTAGATTTATGGGGCGAATGCCCGATTTTTTAAGGGAAAAACAATAAAGTAGATTGTGAAAGTATCTCAATGAAGCCGTCGACATCTTATAACATAATATTCAAGCTGCGGCTCCTTTGGAGCCTCGGTCTGCCGGGTGGCTTTCAAAGAGGCATTTCAGCAGACAACCCCTTCGGGGTTCGTGAATAAAGGAACGTTATCGGAAATTCTTGAAAAGAGAGAAGGAAAATAATGATTGAGAGAATTAATGAGTGTATAAGAACTAGAACTTGGTTGCTAGTTCTTATTATTTTTGTATTACCTTTCTTTTTAATCCCTATTGTAGCTGGAACTTTAAAAGTCGGGATGCTTATTAGTGATTTCTTTCCCAATTGGTTAATTGTAATGAAAATTAATACGGAAGATATTGTATCAATCTCAACTTTCATTTATTACTATACTTGTTTCTTAGCGATAGAAGTAACAGCCTTATTAAGTTATGCTGTGTACAAATTCAGTGTCAATAAAGACGAAAAAGATGCAGCTGAACAAAAAAGTAAAGAGAAGGAATTTGATCAAAAATTGAAAGTGCATTTAGATAACTATATAGAATACTCGTTTGCTAGTTTAATGTATTTTATTCCTGATTTGCATGGCAATCAGTTGCCTTCTAGGAACGAATTTTTTAGAGAAGTAACTTATTTCAGAATTGCGTTAGAGGAAATAAACAAGATACCAATCACTTCCGTACCTAGTAAGTATGTCGAAGCGATTAGCAATGTGAAACTTCTTTATCAAATAATTGATGCAGAGTTAGAGAGGATTTTTAAGAATTATGACAATCCAGAGAAGCTAGCAAATGAGCTTAATAGAATTGAAATTAAACGAAGAACTTTAAAAATCATAGAACATTATTCTCAAATAGCTAGTGATAAAGACCTCTGGATCAAAGTAATTAAAGAGCTTGAAGAAGCATATAAGCAAAGCGATAAAAACAATAACATCCGATAACATAATATTCACGCTGCGGGCATACGCCCTGGGGCCGGCATTCGCCGGCCACCCAGCATGCGCTGGGTCGTGAATACAGGAACGTTATACGAAAGTATCGAAAAACAATAAATCAATTAAATTCGATTAAGCAAAGGAGTAGGTAATGTGAAAAACATTAAAGATTTAGTTTACGAAAGTTCCAAAGAAAAGTTATTTTTGGAACATCTAGATGATAGGGATGATACATTTTGGGAAAGTATTAGCTACTTGAAAATGCTTAATGATGAAAAATTAGCTAAAGAAGACGATTTATTTTATCACGCTCGGTTTTTTATAACTTCAAGGCTAATAAACCATATAGTGGCCACTTACCAAATGCTAAAGATGGGGCTAGAGGACGAATGTTTAGTTATGCTTCGACAAACTTATGAAACATCATGGCTCTTGAAATATTTTATTGAGAATCCCGATAAAGCGAATTTTTGGATAAAAGCAAATAATAAATTTAGAATTTCTCCACAAGATCGAAGAATTGCCGTAGATAACAACACTACCTCACAACGTATATATAGCCAATTAAGTGAAATTGTTCATTCGAATCATAATTCATTTTGGGGATCATGCATCGGTGGAATGTTCAATTCGTATATAACAGATAAACTGTTTGCACAACTGATAATATTGATCAAAGATGTTATTGAGTATTTTGAACAAATAACTAATTTATTTGAAACTAGTATTGATATCCAAGAATTAATTGAGCTTCGAGAAGTAACCAAACAAAAATTAGGAATCTCAATATATGTTACCAGTTATCTATTAGATCCTCATGGAACAGCTATTAAGCTAATTGAACTTAGTGAAGATGAAGTTTTAAGATATCTTGAAGAAATTATTGAATTTGAAAATGATGACTCGAAGAAGTCGATTCCTTCGTATAACATCGCATTTAACGAAGCGGGCCGGGACAAGCCCGACCCTTGATCCGGAAGAGGCATTTCGGGGAAGTGAATTCACTGGACATATCCCACCGCCTAACTGCCGCAAGCGGTAGCCGGACCTTCGGTCCTTAAGGCACTAGGGCGTCGTGAATACAGGAGCGTTATACAACAGAATCAAAATGAAAAAGAGCCAGAAGGCTCTCAATCTAAAGATATATGTAATTCGTTATGCAGGTGAAGAGCGTCCTTAAAACCCTGCAAATAAATTTCACGTTCTAAAATAGCTTGCACAGAAAGCTCAGCATCATCGTAAAGAAATAGGGTCTTCTGTATATTCTCCGGTACGCCTTCATGTAACTGCTTGAAGTAGAGATTCCGTTCGGATGAGAACTGGTTGTAGCTGGAGTTGTTTTTGATAAGCTCGCCATATAAAGATTCAATTCGAGTATGAATCAGTGAATCAAGTAAGAGTTCTAAAGAATTATGCATTTTGAACACCATCCAATGTATTTGATTTTATGAATAAAAGTTCAACTTATTGAACATAATTTTATCATATCAAACAATTAAGTCAATACATGTTGAAGATGTTTTTGATAAAGAAAATATACTTTCATATAATTAAAGAAAACCTCACTTGATGTGTGAAAGGAATATCAGATGATTAGTTATAAACCTTTTCAAAAATTATTGATCGACAGGGAGATTAAGAAGCAGGATTTATTGAAAATAACGGGTATTTCCTCTGCTACAATGGCGAAACTCAATACGAACGAATATGTGTCATTAGAAGTGATTGATAAATTATGTGTGGCTTTAGGTTGTCAGCCAGGAGATTTATTGGAACATATAACAGAACAATGACAGATTAGAATCAAGAATGAATGTTGGTTAATCGAAGAGGTGATACCATCGTATAACATAATATTCAAGCAGCGGCTCTGTTGGAGCCTTGGTCTGCGGGAAGGATTTGGGGGAGGGATTTCAGCAGACAACCCCTTCGGGGTTCATGAATACAGGAACGTTAACTGAAATTCCGGCAAGTTCATGATTGAAGGAAATATCAAAGGAGGAATTAATTTGCCTTGGCCTATGGTACACTTTGCAATTTCAGAAAACCTTTCTATTAATGACCCCTCACCCAATTTTTTATTAGGCAGTATTGCTCCGGATGCGATTCATATGAGAGGGAAGGTATCCAGGGAAGAAAAAGGTGTGACTCATCTCGTACATAACGATAAATTACCAGCCAAGGAATTGATCATGGAGAAGTGCAAGGAATATTTACTGAAGCAAGCGGGACCAGAATGGAAGGACTTTGTTATAGGTTACTTTTCACATATTTATACAGATTTAAGGTGGACAGATACAGTCTATTTCGATTTTGAGAAAAACTACAAAGGTGGAAAGAACGATATTAGAAAGACATATAACCTTGAAGTTAGCCAAGTAGAATTTGATCTCTTAAGATCAATGGGAAGTACTGAAAAACTGTTTACAAAACTCTTAAAAGCCAAGGGATATACAATAAATCCTTACATTTCGCAGCTTGAAGTCAATCAGTATAGGGATAGTAAGGTGAGATGGCTGCAAGATCTAAAGAATGAACCTCATATAGCACCTATCTATTTTAAAGCAGAAATTATTAAGGTCTTTATTAGTGAAACATCAAGGGAATTGAAAGAACTATTTAAAGACCAGAGTATTGATTATTTCGAAGGAGGCCGGAACATCAGTTAACATCGTATATACGCTGCGGCCTGACGACCTTGGTCTTCAAGAGGGATTTCGAGGAAGCCTATTCACCAGACAACCCTGCACCACCTAACCGCATTGCGGCCGGACCTACGGTCCTTAAGGTGGTGAGGGTTCGTAGATACACAAACGTTATCTGCAATTGCCTAAAACATGAAATTTGGAGGATACCTTTGAAAAGATTTGATAACTATTACAGGGCAAGTAGTTTCATCATTAAAAAAACGAAACCAGTATTTTATTTAGGTAAATTTCCTATTAGAATACCTTTTAGATTTCTTAGTCTCAATCAAATGCATTTAATGAAGGAGCAATTAATAAGTAATTATACTGATTCGGAGCTTAGAACCTTAAAAGCAGTTATTAATAGTCAAATGGAATCTAAGAAAAACTTTGGCCCAAACAATATAATTATTACTGTTTTTATAACAGGGGTTTTTACTTTCTTAATTAGTTTTTTTATTTCGTATATTAATTTTGTTGGCCAAATATATACGATGTCACTTAGAGGTGACTTAAAGGAATCTGATATAGTAAATGAAGTTAATTCGGAGTTTATTAATAGCTCGTCCAGCTCAAAATTAGAGGATTTATTAACAAAACTATTTATTGATAACATGACAGGATATTACAATTTATTTTTTGTTGCTTTTGAAATTATTATTTTATATATGATTTTATACAAACTAAGTTTTATGAGATTGGTGAAGTTAGATAATATCGTTAATCAAGCACTAGAAGAGAAAAAGATGCTAAATAATGATCAAAAATAATATCTTAGTGTGCATCTCGAAGAAGAGGAAACAGCAGATAACATAATATTCAAGCAGCGTCTCCTTCGGAGCCTTGGTCTGCGGGATGGATTTCGAGGATGCATTTCAGCAGACAACCCCTTAGGGGTTCATGAATACAGAAACGTTATGTGCAATATCATGAAAAACTAAAAAGTGAGGGCTGTTATGAAGGTTTGGGTTTGTACTTGTTTTGATACAAGTTTTGATTTTTGTGAACAAAAATATAATGTCAGATACGATTCATTTGACATAGAAATAATTCGAGGGAGTTCAGAAGAAGGTCATAACTTATTCATTGAAACAACTAAAAAAAATGCTAAATTAGCGAACGAGGCAACTAGAAGATTCTTAAGTGAGATTTGCTGGTTGTATCAATCAAGAGTAGAGATCATTGCTGGTGGTGGATGGGCCTCTCATAAGACGCCTACTAACGTTGCGTTTCGAAAATTTGCAAGGATAGGTGGGGGAATAGATTTAACTAGTTACAGGCAAATAGCTTCAACACATGAACAGAAAATTGCTTTAGGAATTTATAGAGAAGCATTCAGTTCAAATAGTATTTTTTATAAATTTTTGAGTTGTTTTAAAATCATCAATATGATTTATAAGACGGGGAAAGAACAAAAAGACTGGATAAATAATAATATAGAGAAACTCATTAAAAGTAAAAGTAAGATTGAACAGTTGAAGCAGGAAGGCATCACTAACTTGGGAGAACATTTTTATCATTCCGGGAGATGTGCTATAGCACATTCTAATATCATTAGCGGCGAACCCATTGCAGATGCTGACAATCATGAAGATAACTTTAGGATTGGAAGAGAGATTGAGGTTATCAAAGAATTAGCGGAAATAATTATGAGTGATGAACTAATGATACCGACTAGGGGACAACTAATTAAGTATTATTAAGCGTATCCATGGAGTCACGGTACAGCACATAACATATTATTCATGCATCGGGCATACGCCCTCGGTCCGGCAGAGGGATTTCAGGGAAGCAGAAGCAACCGGACACACCTGGCATACGCCAGGCGTCGTGAATACAGGAACGTTAAACGACAGAATCAAACAACAGAAAAGAGGATCATATGATCCTCTAGATGTTAGAATTTTTCAATTCGCTAAAGAGTTGTAGAGCGTCTTTGAAACCTTGTATGTAGATGCTTCTTTCTAAGATGGATTGGAGAGAAATTTGAGCATCTTCGTACAGAAAAACCGTATGTTGAAGTTGATCGGGTAACGCTTCACTAAGTGTTCTAAAGTATCGATCTGTCTCCGAAGAAAGCTGATTGTACTCCGTATGGTACTCCAGAAGCTCAGCAAAGAGTAATTCTAAACGTATTCTTATAAGTGGCTCTGTCAATGATTCTAATGTATTAATCATATGTTTTTCCTCCTTTAATTAATTTCATAGAGTTATTACATAACCTTATAGAGTTAATTACAAGGTGAATATTTGACTTTGTAGAGTTAAATATTTGCTTTTCGTTGATGATTACTGATATGGGAGATAAGATAGAATTATGGAGGGGAAAAGATGACCGTAATCAAGTGCAATATAAGGGAACTCATGGCAGAACATCGAATAGATGATATAACAGAACTGATGGCGAAATCGGGATTGAGTCGGAATTCAATCAATAAGCTATATAGGGAAATAAATATAGAAACAACAAAGCTGAAAACTTTATTCAAGCTTTGCGATACATTTAACTGTAAATTATCTGATTTGATTGAATATCTACCTGGAGACCATCAATAGTGAGGGCAGACTCAAGAAGTGAATCCGTCGTATAACGTCAAATTCTAGCAGTGGCTCCTAACGGAGCCTTGGTCTGTTGGAGGATCTCAAAGGGGCGTGAAGATATTGAATTACATAAGAGAATTAAGAGAGTTAGTAGGTACCCGACCTATAATTATGGCAGGAGCATGTGTGATTCTCATAGATGATGAGGGACGATTATTATTGCAACAGAGAACTGACAATGGTCTATGGGGATTACCAGGAGGTTCAATGGAGCCTGGTGAGAATATGAAGGAGGTTGCAAGCCGGGAACTTTTTGAAGAGGTAGGCTTAGAAGCTGAAGAGTTAGAATTACTTGATATATTTTCAGGCCCGGAACTTTACTATCGATATCCTCATGGAGATGAAGTATATAACGTAGTTGCAGCTTATATATGTAAAGAATACAGTGGAATAATTAATGGTGATGAAGCTGAAGTACAAGATATACGATTTTTTGATTTAAACAAGATACCTAATCAAATAACTCCTCCCGACCTACCGATAATAACAAGATTTTTAAATGAAGTAAGATCATGAAAACATTTTTTTAGTAAATCGAGGATGTCCCTGACATCACCTAACAAAGGGCTGTTTGAACTTCGGGAATTCCCTATATTATGTGAAATCAACGAAATTATTTAAGAGGTAAACATGGGCGTGACCGCTTGGCGCTTTTTCTTACTTCACGAGCAAGTTGCAATAAAATGAACATGAAGTAGATAGAGCTGAGTGTCTACTTCATGTTCGTCTAAACTTTTGAAAATTGAATTACAGGTGGATCAATGAATATTTGGAGGTTCAGAATTCATCCTATCGTTAAGCTGAGTCACAAAAACACCTTCGTTCGGGCCAGGGTTATTTCGAAACATTTTCGCTTCTTCCACCAGAACTTCGTCTGTATCCGTGCCAAGTATCTTTATTGTTGCATCAATGAATGAAGTAAGTGGCATCGCACGCGGTTCATCGTTGTTGCTTTGAACCCATGGAGGCACAATTTCTATTACTTTTACCGACGTGTCTTTAAGCATGTACCTTTGGGACAGCGTATAGGTATGAAGTGCTGCTTTCGTCGCGGAGTATACAGCAGTTGTCGCTAATGGTACAAATCCAAGTATTGAAGTCGTGTTGATGACAACCGCTTCTTCTTTGGACTTCAAATGCTCAATAAATGCAGAAGTCAACCGAATGGGACCAAGCAAGTTTGTAGTGACGGTTGAAATCAAAACATCCTCATCGATCACGCCCGCCGCGTCATCGGACTGTATGATGCCGGCGTTGTTAATCAAGACATTAACATCCGGGTATTCTTCGATTAACCGCTTGGCGGCCGCCTCTATGCTGGCAGGATCTTGTACATTCAATTCCACTGCGGACATGCCGGGATTCGCTTTGATCGTCTCCTCCAGACGCTCTTTACGTCGACCGGAGATAATAACTTTGTTTCCAAGATTGTGGAGAGCTTCTGCTAACGCACGTCCAATTCCCGAACCGCCGCCTGTAATAAAAATCGTGTTTCCTGTAAGTTTCAATTTTTAAACCCTCCTAATTCAATGTGATTTAAATCATTCCAAAGATTGTAAAACAATAGCTTTCATGATTACAGCTCCTCTAAAATTGAACATATGTTGAATCATCAACATAAATTTTATAAAGTGAATGTAACAGAGCGGTATATGGGGTTCAATGGTTAAAACAAGCGTGGTTGTTGATTTTTCAACAGAGGACTTCGAAATGTTCATTTTTTAGGATGGTGCAAAGGGGAGAAGGATATGGACAGGCGTATTCAAAAATCGAGGCAAGCCATTATTGATGCTTTTATGAGGCTGATGTCAGAAAAGGAATTCGAGAGAATTACGATCAATCAAATTGCGGAGGAAGCGAATGTCAATCGTGGAACGGTTTATTTGCATTTCGCTGACAAGTACGATCTGCGCGACCAATGCATGGAAGTTCAAATTAACGAGTTACTGCGCAATTGTATGTCTGAAGATAATTTCTTTCATGTCCCTTCCAAAACCGCACTACTGCGCACGTTTGAATATTTGGAGCAGCATGCTTCATTCTACTCTAGAATGCTAACGAACAAGGGAAGTACGGTTTTTCGGAACCAAATGGAGACAATGTTTCGGCAAAGTCTGAGCGAGCATCTGGATTCGATCAACCTCGATCAGGAAATGAACAGGGACATTACGGTGCAATTTTTAATTTCAGCAGCGGTGGGGGTAGTGGAATGGTGGATTACCCGTTCGATGCCATATCCGGCATCGGTCATGGTTGAACAATTTTGGAATTTGCTGAACTGTGGTGTCGAGGGACACGAACGAACATCGTCCATATGAGCCTCTAATTTAGAGGCTTTATACACAAACGTTATCAGAAATTCTTGAATTACTAAAACATAATAATAAGTTCTCAAAAGTACTAAAAGCTATAGTATAAAGAACGCAAAAGATCTGGAGGTCATTTTATCGATATACTCTTTGCCAAGTATGGAATTAATATAATCCGAAGAGATGGGGGAATATTCATTAGTTTTGATGCTGGTGGAATAGTGGTTCAAATGATAGAAATAGAAATAACAGAAGAAGAGTCACTAGAAGCTCAGAAAAGTGAAAGAGATGCATATGAACTAATAATCAAACTACAAAATGAAAAAAGACCATATAAGAAAATTCGCTGATAAAAAATTTGCAGATTGATTTTGAATGCATAGTGAAGAAGTTCGGTAACTTCTGATAACATAATATTCAAGCATAAGAATCCTCACGGAGCTTTGGCCTGTTGGGATGGAGTTGGAGGAGGGATTTCAGCAGACAACCCCAGAAAAAATAAAAAGACAATGGAGGTATGTTGGGTGCTGACATTAGAAAAAGCTAGAAAAAATGATGCACAAAAACTTGCTGAAATACAAAAGGCCAGTTTTGAGGATGAATCAAAGCATTTTAATAACAACGAAATCGTGGGCCAATAGGATATGACTCCATAAGTTGGCAAGAAGAGATGATGCAAAATTGCGAATATTTCAAGGTACTCTTTAATGGAGAAATAATCGGGGGAGCAATCCTAGCTGGAGTGTGAAGAATCATCACTTCTATTCAAAGTGTGGGTTTACCAAAGTTAGAGAAGAAGGTGACTTATACATTTTTGAAAAGACTTTATAAACTTATGTAATGTACAAACGTTATGAGACATCAGTGCTAAGTGTTACCAAGAAGATATTTAATGAAAAGAGTGAAAGGGAGGATTTACAATGAAGATTGATTTTGCGATTGAATCAGATTATGAGTATATCTCGTTAAGAGACAAGCACATACATAAGACACTGATAAGACCAAAAATAAAAGAAAATGAAATTCTAATAATTAGAGAATCCAATCAAGAAATAGGTTGGATGAGATACGGATTTTTTTGGGACAACACACCATTTATGAATATGATATGGATAGATGAGGAGTATAGAGGAACAGGTATTGGTAAAAAAGTTGTCCAGTATTGGGAAGAATTAATGAAACAAAAAGGATTTGAAATGGTCATGACCTCAACACAGTCGAATGAAGGAGCTCAACATTTTTATAGGAAGCTTGGATATAGAGATGCTGGATGTTTAATGTTTGAGAATGAACCTCTGGAAATAATACTGACAAAGAAGTTGAACAAAAATTTACGTTGAGGAAATCAATGAAGGAAGTGACATTTAAAATATTATTCAAGCTGCTGCTAAAATGGAGCCTAGGTCTGCGAGTTGGATTTCGAAGAGGGATTTTGCAGACAACCCCTTCGGGTTCAGGAATACAGAAACGTTACATGAAACCATTCAAAACCCAAACTATGAAATCAAGGTGAATATGATGAGTACCCTAAATCATGTTATAAAGCTATTAATTCCGCCCCATAATAACTTTTCGGCTACAGATCTTGTGGAACACATGGGTAGTGTGATCTACGGAGAAGAGGCTAGCTCAATAAGAGACATGATTTATGTTGAGGACTATTATTTTATTAATAGATTTTGATACAGAATTATCAATGAATGGAGTCTTCGGGGTTTTTCTGGAAAATTCCACTGGAAAGTACTTGAATGAAACAATTTCTGCTTTAAAGCTAATTAAAGCAGAAAAAGATTCGTCTATTATGGAGGAGATAAAGGAGCTAATTGAAGGTATTAATTTTAATGGGAAAATAAAATTAGAACCATATCAAGTTACAACATTTGAAGAGAGACATGACATTAATGAAAAGCTGCTTGAAAGAATTGAAGAGTTGGCTGATGGACTGTTATATATATTCAATGGATAGAAATATTTTCGACAACTTAATTGGTTATCTTTCTAACAACTGGATTGTATTGTTGAAAAAGCTTAAGGATGTTTGTAAGTAACTCGCAGAAGTGCGCGGTTTCATCTAACCCGGCATGCGCTGGGCGTCGTGAATACACTCTTGGTCCGGTAAGAAAATAAACAGTTGATAGGAAGATGCAGATTTCATTTAAATTAAATACGGTATGGAAGTGAATTGATGGAGGGACCAATCATAACTTGTATAAGTATAGGCGTTTATGCTCATGCACTTACAAGGGGCAATAAATACATCGTAAAAAAAGAAGATGGGGACAAGTATAGAATTATTGGAAACCATGGAAAAGCAGTTTGGATATCAAAAGCTCATTTTATTGAAGGAAATATAGAAGTGCCTTTTTTAGAAAGATGGAAGTTTGATGATGATCCAAAGGAGTTTGATTTGGTGGAGGTGACCCTTACTTTTTCGGATGGAAGTGAACGATGGAGTTTGGTGACAACCCCTCAAAAATTAGTAAATCACTTTGAAAAAGAAATGAAAATACCAGGATTTAACATTAAACATCTTATTATAACGAAAACAATGGACCACGATGATATTGAAAAAATATTAAAATATTTAGAGGCCAATGATGAATTAACAGAAGCAAGCCAAGCTTTGGAACGTTGATTCGGAGAGGATAGAGGAATCGCATAACATTATATTCAAGCTGCGGCTCTTATGGAAAATAAGAAACGTTATGCGAAACCTTTGAGAATCTAGAAATGAGGTAACTTCAATGATGCAATACAGAATCCGACCAATAATAGAAGATGATGTGTTTTTTTTATGGGAGATGTTATATGAATCATTATTTGTCCCAGAAGGTCAAGAGCCATTCGATAAAGCGATAATAAAAGACCCTCATATATCAAAGTATATTGAAGGTTGGGGAAGAGATGGGGATTTTGGATTTATAGCAATGAACCATGAGGGTGAACCCGTCGGCTCAATAACAGTTCGATATTTTAACGAGGATAATAAGGGATTTGGATTTATTGATAATGATGTACCCGAACTAGGAATGGCTTTGTTAAAAGAATACAGGGGAAGAAAAATCGGAATGGCCTTAATGGATGAATTATTTAAAGAAGCTAGGAAGAGGAATATAAAAAAATTATCCCTCAGTGTTGATCCGAGCAATGCAGCGGCAATGAAACTCTACGAGAGATTCGGATTTAAAGAAGTTGGGAAAGTTGATTCATCAATCACGATGGTTGTCGATTTGAGAAGTTAAAATACAGTAGTAGAAGAGTATTACAATATGGATTTGAGGAATTAAAGGCTCATCGGATTATTGCGATGTGTAATCCAGAAAACGCTTCATCGTGGAGATTATTGGAACGCTTGTTGATGCGAAAAGAAGGTCACCATATGAAGAAAGCATTTTTTTATAAAACGGAAGAAGGACAACCCATTTGGCATAATGCATATAAATATGCGATTTTAGCAGATGAATAGCAAAGGAACAATGAATAATTTGAAAAAAGGAGCGTGAAACCATGAATGAGAAATCGCGGTTACTAGAGGAGTTCAAGGAATGGATCCGTTTTGTTTCTGAGATTCGTGAAATGGATTGGCAAATAACGATTGCTGAAGGTAAATGGTCAGTTCAGGATATCGTAAGTCATATACTGCTGTGGGATAAATACTTTTTTGAAGCAGCAATAAGTCCCATATTAAACAATACACCTTTGACATTAACACATATGGATTTTGAACAATTTAATCAGGATGCTATTGAATATGGAAAAACAAAAACGAAAGAAGAATTAATTAAAATGACTATTCAGTACCGTAACATGATATTGGAGAGTATAGAGAGTTTTGAAGACGATAAGTTTACTAAAGAATATGCTGACGGGAACTTTACTGTAATATCATATTTAAGAGATTTTATCTGGCATGATCAACATCATATCAGACAGATTGATGAGCTTAAAAGAAGAGCTATGTGAGTATATAGGCGGGTGAATCATATGGGGGATTATTGGAACAAAAGATTTACTGAAGAAGGGATGATTTGGGGTTGTGAACCAAGTCAAACTGTAACCCAAGCTATAGATTTGTTTAAACAGAATCATGTACATGATATTTTGGTTCCTGGTGCTGGATATGGAAGAAATACGAAGGCGTTCTCTTCTTATTTTCAGGTTGATGGAATTGAGATATCTAGTTCAGCTATAAATCTAGCAAAAGAATGGGACTTAAAAACGAATTTTATTCAAGAATCGGTATTGGAGTTTAGTACATGCCAAAGGTATGATGGAATATATTGTTATGATTTATTGCATTTATTTTTGTTAGAAGACCGAAAAAGACTGATACAGAATTGCGTGAAGCATTTGAAGGAATTGGGAGTAATGTATTTCACATGTTTTTCTAATTGTGATTTTAATAATGGTGTGGGTAGGGAAATTGAAGAAGGAACATATGAATACAAGGAAGGGAAATATGCTCACTTCTTTACTGAAGAAGATTTAAAAGAACATTTTAATGGTTTGAATATATTAGAAACGGGTTCCATAAGAGAAACTCTGATATATGCAGAAAAACAACAGAAAGAGTATGAATTAAGATATATATTTGTTCAAAAGATTGGATAGCCATTCAAAAAAAACAAGCAACTTCAACTACATCGTTGTATTGCTTCACTTATCTCAAGTTGATTTTTTGTGTACTTTTAAACAAAATACACTGCCGTAAGCCTAATCGCTTAGGACAGTGTATTTGTCTTTAGAACCTGTATATCCGTTGAAAACTTTTTATTCCTCCCCGGTCGCCACCGGATTCTCCTCATAACTGATCCAGTCGCTCCAGCTTCCCGGATATAAACGGACCTTACTAAATCCAGCTTCATTCAAGGCGAGTACATTGGGACATGCGGATACGCCGGAACCGCAATACACGATAATTTCTGCGTTTGGATCAAGGTCAGCAAAGTGCTGCTGCAATTGTTCCGCATTTTTAAAGCTGCCTTTTTCGTCCAATACTTCTTTCCAAAAGTAATTCACCGCACCTGGGATATGCCCCGCTGCTTGATCTATGGGCTCCTCCAGCCCCAGGTAGCGAGGCCGCTCTCTCGAATCAATCAATATGGAAGAGCCACCAGGAACAGAATCTTCGGATATACGTCGTACTTCTTGCATACTTGTGAGCATTTGTGGCCGAACATTTGCCACAAAGGTCGAGGGAATGCGAATCGGCTGATCTGCCGTAACGGGGAATTTTGCTTCCTTCCAGGCACTGTAGCCTTCTTCCAGTACGTACACCTGCTCATGCCCGAGGTAGCGCAGGAGCCACCAGAAGCGGGAAGCCATCATACCGCCTTGGTCATCATAAGCGACGATGCGTGAACCTGCGTTGATCCCGACACGACTCAGACGTGCGGCAAGTGTATCCACATCAGGTAATGGATGGCGACCCCCATGCTCACCAAGAGGAGCAGTAAGGTCTTCTTCCAAATCGAAGTGAACCGCCCCTGGAATATGGTCTTCATTAAATTGAGTCCGTCCAGCCCCGGCTTGTCCGAGCAGGGAACGACAGTCGGCAATGATCATGTCCGGCTCATACAATCGGGCCAGCAGCCAGCGTTTGGATACGATGGATTTCATAGAGGATTCCGCCTTCCTTTATTTAACAGTAAATTTAATCCGTTGAGTATGGTTTATGAAAATGGGGTAAATAAGTTAAGAGCTGGCCTTCAGGGGGGGCTCAGTGTCGGGCAACTCACTTTGATGGATGACTTTCTTTTTAAAATCCGCTCCGTATCGGATAAAAATCCATACCCCGAACAGGATGAAAAAGCCTGCACCAAATTGTAAAGTAGACAGCCTTTCCCCGAGCAGCACCCAAGCTAGCAGGGAAGAAATAACAGGTTCGCCGAGTACCGCCATCGACACCGCGGTGGCGTTAATGTATTTGAGCAGCCAGTTAAACAGGTAATGTCCGAACAGCGTAGGCACAATGGCAAGCAGCAGGAACAGTCCCCATTCCCGTGGAGCGTATCCAGTAAAAGGAATGGCATTGACCATATTATACAGCGCAAGTGAGGTGGCTGCGATGGCGAAAACCCAAAAATTATACACAAACGCGCTCAAATGCTCGCGTAGATGCTTACCCATCAGCATATGGATGGACACGGCTACCATACCCAAGAAGGACAGTGCGTCCCCGAGCAGGGCTTGTCCCGAGACATGAAAGTCTCCAGCTCCGATGGCCAGTGAGCCGATAAAAGCCATACCCATTCCGATGAGCATAGCGCGATTCGTGCCCGTCCGGAAAAACAAAAAAGAACCGAGCATGACAAGGATCGGCTCCAATGTCATAATAACGGTAGAGCTTGCAACGGTGGTCAGTCGCAGTGAGCCCATCCAGAGCAAGAAATGCAGCCCCAGCGCTATACCGGACCAGAGGATCAGCATCCACTGCTTGCGGGTCAGGCTAAACAGCTCGGTGCGGTATTTCCAGACCAAAGGTAGCATGATCAGATTGGTTAGGTACAAACGGTACATAGCGATGACGGACACCTCGGCTTCAGACCATCTTACGAAGATCGAGGAGAACGAAATGGCGATAATACCTATGATGTACAATAATTCAAAGGAAAACGACGGTTTGTGTGCTTGATTCATGTGGCAGCTCCATCCGTATGGAGGAAAATAAATACGTTTATATTCCTTCCAAGCGGTATCTCGAAAATTGGGTTTAATACAGCCCATTATACCGTACCTGACATTCCCGTGGTATTAGGATTTTGCAAAATCCTGAGAATATAATAAACGGGAGCAGGAGGTAGGGTTTTAAGTGAGATGCTGCGTAGAACTTTTGCTGCACAAGCTCGTCTATCATAGTGGAGGTGGATTTTATGAAAAAACAAAACACATTTTCAATCATACTACTGACTGTAGTGGCAGTGCTGGCTCTGTCAGCCTGTGGAACGAAACCGCAAACCAATAACACCGCACCTCAAGGGTCAGACCAACCGCAAACGCAACAGCAGCCGCAAGTTAAACCGGAGCCAATCGCTGAGCCGGAGGTTAAAAAAGGCACAGGTGTATACAATGGAGCTGCTGACCCGCATACGGTAGAGATTGAAACCAATGGAGAAGCCCAATCCTTCCAATTGGGGGAGGGACTGGACACGGTAATAGCTGGACTTAAAGAAGGCGATACAGTAGCGTTTGAATACAACGAAAAAGCAGTAGAGGGCGACGCGACGGCGAAGCAACTGACTTTAACGAAAATACAAAAAACAGAGGCTGCAACAGATGGCAACCAAAACGGAAGTTCTGGTCAAGCGGTAGGCGGAGAACGCTCGAAGACTCAAACTTTTGAGCTTACCCTTGAAGGGAAAAAGGAAAAGCAGACAGCAACATTGGCAAAAGGAGAGGGATATTCACTGTATGTGTTTGATCCGATGTCCCTGTTTCCCGATCAAAACCGTGTTGCCTTGGCTGTAGATGATAACTATTATGCTGAAATTACGAAGCTGCCCTCCGACTTTAATCTGGATGAGCTTCAAAAAGAAGGCGAAAAGGATCTAGCTTCCATCGGCAAGGTTCAAAAGCTGGACAAAGCAGCCGTACCTCAAGCGCTGTCCAGTAGCCGTCTGTTCTTACAAGCGAGCGGTTCGAAGATGACACAGCAATATATTGTTGTAGAAAATAAAACAGGTGGTTTCATCGTGAAAGTGAACATTCCACAAGGTGAACCTGCTGAAGGATTCGAATCCTTCATTTATACATCGCTGGAAAGCCTGCAAGCTGATAAATAACCCTATTTTGATGTGGGATGGTCGGCGGCTTACAATCATGAATTTAAGGCAGTCATGCCGCTGGAAATTGTTATTTTAAGGGTTAGGTTAGAGCTATAAGGGTCTAATCTATAATTGCGAGACCTGCACTTTTGTGCTATAAAGGATGAGAGAATAAGATCATTCCGGCTTGCGAAGTCGTATGAAGCGATGAAGGAGTTGTTAGATTTACTATGTCCATCGAAATGAATACACAAGAAGTCATCAACGTGATTAAAAACAGCAAGAAAAAGACGCCTGTTAAAGTATATGTAAAAGGAGCTTTGGCTTCCGCATCTTTTGGCGAGAATGTTCAAGCTTTTATTTCTGGAGACAGTGGTGTTGTATTTGGGGATTGGGCTGATATCAAGCCTGTACTGGATAGCGCAAACGCGAAAGAAGAAGACTATGTGGTGGAAAATGACCGCCGTAACTCTGCTGTTCCTATGCTCGATCTGAAAGGCATCAATGCCCGCATTGAGCCAGGCGCATATATTCGTGATATGGTTGGCATCGGTAACAACGCAGTCATCATGATGGGTGCAGTGATTAACATCGGTGTCACCATTGGTGAAGGCACGATGATTGATATGAATGCTGTGCTGGGCGGTCGTGTTAAAGTAGGTAACATGTGTCACATCGGTGCAGGCGTTGTCCTGGCGGGTGTCATTGAACCACCATCTGCACAACCAGTTGTAGTAGAAGACGATGTATTGATCGGTGCAAACTCAGTCGTATTGGAAGGCGTACGAATTGGTAAAGGTGCAGTTGTTGCAGCCGGATCTGTCGTAACTGAAGATGTGCCTGAATACTCCGTAGTGGCGGGTACACCTGCACGTGTGATCAAACAGGTCGACGATAAGACCAAATCTAAAACTGAGATTTTGAAAGAACTGCGCATTCTGTAAGAAGGCAAAATTTTTTTTAATGTACCAAAGGTGAACGATTCCTTGTCAGAAGCATGATGCACTGACAGCATAACTTAGGGACGAAGCACAACGGACAAGGCTCGGCGGCTGCGCCGGGCTTTTGTCCTTTTGTTCTTTTGCCAGATAAGAGCTGATGAGCTATAAAGAGGAGGCGTAGCAGCAATGAGTACGGTCGACTATCGTTCTTTTGTCCAAATACGAAGGGATTTACACCAAATTCCCGAACCGGGTTTTGAGGAATACAAAACACAACAATATTTGCTGAATTATTTGGAAACGCTCCCTCAGGAGCGGTTGGAAATTCGTACATGGCGTACGGGCGTGTTAGTGTTCATTCATGGAACGGCTCCTGAACGCCGCTATGGATATCGTTGTGATATGGACGGTTTGCCGATTGAAGAAGAGACAGGGTACGATTTTCGTTCGACCCATCCCGGCTATATGCATGCTTGTGGACACGATTTACATATGACGATTGGATTGGGAATTGTTACTCACTTTGCAAGCCATCCGATTAAGGATGATCTGGTTGTATTGTTTCAACCGGCTGAAGAAGGGCCGGGCGGAGCCTTGCCTATGCGGGACAGCACGGAGCTGGCAGACTGGATACCCGATGAAATTGTCGCGTTGCATGTTGCACCTGAATATCCTGTCGGTACAATTGCGACTCGCCCGGGCATCCTATTTGCCAATACGTCGGAGCTTTTCATCGACCTGAAGGGTATGGGTGGGCATGCTGCGTATCCACACAAGGCGAATGATATGGTAGTGGCTGCTTGTCAGCTGGTGGGACAATTACAGACGGTTGTAGCCCGTAATGTGAATCCACTCGATGCAGCGGTCATTACCGTGGGTAAGGTTAGCGGAGGCACGAAGCAAAATATTATCGCGGAAACCGCCCGTTTGGAGGGTACGATCCGAACGTTGTCAGCCGATACAATGATGCTGGTTAAATCACGGATTGAAGCGCTGGTACGCGGTGTTGAAGCTGGATTTGAATGCCATGCAGAGATTCACTATGGCTCAAACTATTTGCAAGTGTACAATGAAGCTCAGGTGACCGAGGAATTTATGAACTGGGTCCGTAATCGGCAGGATGTGCAGCTTATTGAATGCGGAGAAGCGATGACCGGAGAAGACTTTGGGTATTTTCTGGAGCGAATTCCCGGTCTGATGTTCTGGCTTGGTGTTGATACGCCTTATGGTTTGCATCATGCGAAGCTGGAACCTGCGGAGGAAGCGATTGGTGTAGCCATTCGTGTGCTGACAGACTATTTTACCTGGAAGTCTCAAGGGTAAATGATACGCCCTGAATAAATAGGTTTAATGAAAAGAATGAAATGGAATGAAGTCGAATTTTTGAAGGAGGGTGTTATGGGAGAGCAAACCATCATCCGATTTGAACGGGTGACCAAGCAATATGACAACGATCCCCCAGTGCTGGCGGACGTCAGCTTTGAGATTGAGCGTGGTAAATTTTATACACTGCTGGGGCCTTCCGGCTGTGGTAAAACGACGATTCTGCGTATGATTGCAGGTTTTGCAGAGCCGACAGAAGGCTCTATTTATTTAAATGGAAAACTCATTAATCGTGTTCCAGCCAATGAGCGGCAGGTTAATACGGTTTTTCAAGATTATGCGCTATTTCCCCATCTGAATGTGTTTGAAAATGTAGCCTTTGGTCTGCGCATCAAAAAGATGAACAAAAAGGACATTCAGGAGAAGGTGACACAGGCGTTGTCCTTTGTCAATCTGGAAGGCTACGGTGAGCGAGAAATTTCTGAGATGTCCGGGGGACAGCGTCAGCGTGTAGCCATCGCACGGGCTATCGTCAATGAGCCTGATGTTCTCTTGTTGGATGAACCGTTGTCTGCACTGGATTTAAAGCTTCGTACAGAAATGCAGTACATTTTGCGCGAAATGCAGCAGCGCCTTGGAATTACTTTTATTTTCGTTACGCATGATCAGGAGGAAGCACTGGCCATGTCGGACGAAATTTTTGTTATGAACAAAGGTAAGATTGAGCAGAGTGGTACGCCTAATGATATTTATGATGAGCCGATCAATCGGTTTGTTGCTGATTTCATCGGCGAATCTAACATTGTCCCAGGACGGATGATTGCAGATTATCAAGTGGAATTTAACGGTCGACAGTTTGAGTGTGTCGACGGAGGATTACGTCCGAACGAACCCATTGAAATTGTGATCCGGCCGGAGGACTTGGAGATTACGAATGTTGCTGAAGGCAAGCTGCGTGTGAAGGTAGATACCCAATTGTTCCGTGGTGTTCACTATGAAATAAGCTGCTATGATGATTCGGGTCAGGAGTGGCTCGTGCATTCTACCAAAAAGGCGGAGCTGGGCAGTGAAATCGGTCTGCGATTTGACCCGGAAGCGATCCATGTGATGCGGTTTGGGGAAACAGAAGAAGAATTTGATCGGCGTCTGGAAGCCTATGAAGAGGTGGATCAGCATGTCCGGTAATACGAGAGCAGCGTATCTGCTGCCTTACTATTTATGGATTGTGCTGTTTGTGGCGGCTCCAGTTGTACTTGTGTTTTACTATTCACTATTTGATGTGGATGGTCATCTCACCTTCAACAACTATGCTCAGTTTCTGACACCTGTTTATTTGAGCATGACGCTTAGTTCGTTTTGGTATGCATTTCTGATCACAGTATTTTCACTGTTAGTTGCTTACCCGGCGGCATATTTGCTCACACGCACCAAGCATAAGCAGCTGTGGCTGTTGCTCATTATTTTGCCGACCTGGATTAACTTGCTACTCAAAACGTATGCTTTTATCGGGATTTTCGGAACCTATGGTCCGGTGAATACGGTGTTAGGTATGGTTGGGTTGGGAGGTCAGCAATTATTGTTTACCAGCTCCAGCTTTGTGTTTGTGTCGGTTTATATTTTTGTGCCTTTTATGATTTTGCCCATTTATAACGCGTTGGAAGGGTTAAACCCGTCATTGCTGGACGCAGCCCGTGATTTGGGAGCCTCCAAATGGACCGCGTTTCGCAGGGTTATTTTCCCGTTAACGCTTGCGGGTGTGCGATCCGGTTGCATGGCTGTGTTTATTCCAGCGTTGTCGCTGTTTATGATTACCCGCCTGATTGCAGGTAACCGTGTGATTACACTGGGGACGGCGATAGAGCAGCATTTTCTGGTTACTCAGGATTGGGGTATGGGCTCTACGGTTGCCGTGTTCCTGATTTTGGCGATGGGGATCATTATGCTGCTCACCTCGGGAACGAAACGGAGGGTGCGGCATGGTAAATAAAAACCGATTCGGAAATATTTATTTGGTGATTGTTTTTCTCGTGTTGTACGCACCTATTTTGTATTTGATGTACTATTCCTTCAACAGCGGCGGGACGATGCATGAGTTTGAAGGTTTTACACTCCAATATTACAAAGAGGTGTTTGCAGACACCCGTTTGATCATTATTGTCATTAACACCTTGGTGATTGCTCTGCTGTCGTCTGCGTTGGCTACGATTATTGGCATTATGGGGGCGCTGGCTATTCATCAGATGCAGAACCGTCGAGTCAAAAACACGATGCTGTCGCTCAATAATGTATTGATCGTGAACCCGGACGTCATTATTGGCGCTTCCTTCCTCATCTTGTTCACGATGGTCGGGATTAAGCTGGGTTTCTACTCCGTTTTATTATCCCATATTGCATTTAGTGTGCCGATTGCGGTCATTATGATTTTGCCGAGGTTGCAGGAAATGAGTCCATCTCTGGTCGATGCCGCGCGTGATTTGGGTGCCAGCCGAATGGATGTGCTGACCAAGGTGATTCTACCCTTTATCAAGCCAGGGATTTATGCGGGCTTCTTTATGGCGTTAACGTACTCGCTGGATGATTTTGCGGTAACCTTTTTTGTGACAGGCAGTGGCTATTCGACCTTATCAGTGGAAATATACTCACGTGCCCGTCAAGGGGTTTCCTTGTCCATCAATGCGCTATCCACGCTCATTTTCCTGTTTACTGTGCTGCTGGTGGTGGGTTACTACTTTATTATGCGCAAGGCGAATCGTAATGGTAAAAAAGAGCCTGCGGCAGAAATGGGGGTGCCTAGATGAAGTCACTTGTGCGCGTGTTTCTGTCGATTTTCATCATCTCGTTTGGGCTGATGGGGGTGGCCGCATGGTTGAATTCCAGTCAAGGCTACTCCGGTGGCAACACACTGACGGTGTACAACTGGGGAGACTACATTGACCCCGAGCTGTTGGAACGGTTTCAGAAGGAGACGGGGATTACTGTCATTTATCAGACGTTTGATTCCAATGAGGCGATGCTGACGAAAATCGAGCAGGGAGGAACTTCGTTTGATGTAGCGGTTCCCTCGGAATATGCTTTGGCTAAAATGAAGCAGGAGCACTTGTTGCTCCCGTTGGACCACAGCAAGCTGCCGAATTTGAAGCATGTGGATTCTCATTTTCTAAACCTTTCGTTCGACCCGAATAATGAATACTCGGTACCGTATTTTTGGGGTACAGTCGGGATTGTGTTTAACCCGGAGCTGACGAAAGGCATTGATTTTCATAGCTGGAACGGTCTGTGGAATCCAAAGCTGCGTAATAATCTACTGTTGGTTGATGGTGCGAGGGAAGTCGTAGGGATGTCACTGAACAGCCTTCACTATTCCTTGAACGATACGAATGAGGCACATTTGCAGCAGGCATTGACGAAGTTGGAGAAATTAGCACCCAATGTCAAAGCGGTTGTCGGTGACGAGATTAAAATGCTGCTGGCAAACGAGGAAGCTGCTGCTGGAGTTGTATGGTCCGGTGATGCGTCTGAAATCATGGATGAGAACGACAAGCTGGATTACATCGTGCCAGATGAAGGGTCCAACCTGTGGTTTGACAATATAGTTATTCCAAAAACCGCTACCCATGTGGATGCGGCTCATAAGTTCATCAATTTCATGATGCAGCCCGATGTAGCCGCCCAAAATGCCGAGTTTGTAGGTTACTCCACACCAAACAAGGATGGAAAGAAATTGTTGCCTGAAGATATCTCTGGTGACGAGCGTTTTTACCCTCCGTCCGAAATTACAGACAAGCTGGAAGTATACAACAATCTAGGCAAGCGCATGCTCGCTCATTACAATGAATTGTTCCTGCAATTCAAAATGCATTTAAAGTAGGGAGTGGCGTGCATGTGAATCAGGTTTGCGCTTTAAAGGTCGCTGCGGTGGCGGATGGTGCTTACCATCGCTGTTAAATTCCGATTTTTTTGATTTGAAGTATAAAGGTTAAAATTGGAATTTAAAGGCGACCGCTTCGCTTGTCCAGCACCATTCCGCCCCCTCCGCTGCGTCATGCTTAAAGGTACGCACCCATGAATCCCTACGCCGATAGCGCGTGGGAGTAGAGCGAAAAGGCCTCTGAACCACCTGTACGGGTGGCACAGAGGCCTTTTTTATGTTTACTCACCGTGCAAAGCGGTGAGTATTTTTTTATCCCTGCGTCTCCCACACATGTTAGAGAATTGTGGGACTTTAAGGTGGGCAGTGAGCGAAGCGGGCCATTTGAATCTGGAGAAGCGGTAGCGTTCGGCTAAAAGCTTTCCTTTGGAAAGCTCGCTTCGAAAGCATATGCTTAGTGGGATTCTTACCTATAAATGTTTTATCCAATCCAAGAATCCCCCAGCAACAGCGATCGGAAGATCAAATGGACTGCGTAGCGCCTCTCCCACCTTAACTCCTCACAATTCCCCTAACAAACCTCTCTATTTTATCCAACCCTTGCTCCAGCACATCCTGCCCGTAAGCATAAGACAAGCGAATGTATCCTTCGCCATAGGAAGAAAAGGCATCTCCAGGTACGACAGCCACTCCATGCTCTTCCAGCAGCTTCAAGGTAAAATCCATAGAGCTTAATCCAAAATGCGCGATGGAAGGGAAAAGGTAAAAGGCTCCCTCGGGTTTCTCCAGCGGGATACCCATGTCTGTCAGCCTTCCATGTACATAATCACGACGCTTGCGGTATTCCTCACGCATCGGAAGTGCATCATCGACACCAGTGGTCAAGGCTTCCAGGGCAGCATATTGGCTAATCGAGCTGGCACAGGTTACGTTGTACTGATGGACTTTGACCATGTGCTGCGTAATTTCAGCGGGTGCAAGTGTAAAACCAATGCGCCATCCCGTCATGGAATGTGATTTGGACAGACCGTTAATGACGATGGTGCGCTCACGCATACCTGGTAGAGTTGCAATGGACACGTGGGGGATATCGTAAATCAGTTCACTGTATATTTCATCCGAAATGATAAACAGATCGCGTTCCTTCAGTAAATCCGCGACCGCTTCCAGTTCTTCGCGACTCATCACTCGTCCGGTTGGATTCGAAGGATATCCGAGAATGACTGCTTTTGTCCGTTCGGTCAGATAAGGCTCCAGCACCTCGGCCGTGAGCTTGAAGCCGCTACTGCGGGTATCGGCAAACACAGGAATGCCGCCTGACAAACGGATCAATGGCTCGTACCCTGGGTAGATCGGGACAGGTAGAACAACTTCATCGCCGGGTGACAAAATCGTGCGTAAAGTAATATCCAGCGCTTCACTGGCTCCATTCGTTACGATAACCTCATCCTGTCCACGGTAATTCAGGCCGTATTTACGAGCTACAAACGCCGCTGCGGCTTCTCTTAATTCCGGCAGTCCCGGATTAGGTGTATAGGAGGTGCGTCCTTCGTTAATCGCCCGATGGGCAGCTTCCATAATATGCGCAGGGGTAGGGAAATCCGGCTGTCCGATCGTTAATGACAGGGTCCCGGGTAATGCGGCAACTTTGTTGGCGATTTTGCGGATGCCGCTGATTTGAATGTTTTTAACCTGATCGTTAAGCAAATGCTCCATAGCGTATGTGCCACCTTTTTCTGTATTAGAACAAGTTTACAATAATTTGATCTGAATATGCTACGGCAAGAAGAATTCATTTTTATATGATGGTTTTGCAAAAATCCAATAAGCGACTTCCAATGAACAATATATAGACCGAAGTGGTCTAGTGCGTCTATATATTGCACTTTGGAGCGACTGGAATCGAATTTTGCAAAATCCTTACATAATTCAGGTACTAAATTGACTAATTTATGGTATCTTAAAAGAAGAATATATTTGTAAGCGTAATCATAGTAAAAATGGGGAGGGGAGTATCTTTTGATGAAACAAGAATACATAGTAAAAATATTACCCACGAAATTAAAAAGGTTCGGGATCACATGGCTCAGTGTCATACTGGTGCTTTCAGCTGGAGGACCGGTAGGGTTGTCCAGTGGAAAAGCTTCGGCAGAGCCTGCATCTTTTGCAGGAAAAGAGGTGCAACCTTCACCCGTAACTGTAGGGGCAAGTGTATATGCAGATGTCTATTTTCCTAAAAAGCTTCGCATCCATGATGTACAGGGGGCAGCACACCGTTCTCCATATGAAGGACAAAAAGTAGCGGATATTGAAGGCGTTGTCACGATGGTGAAGGGGAGCAGCTTCTATATCCAAGAGTTGGATGCTCAAGTGGATCAGGATGAAAAAACATCCGAAGCCATTTTAGTGTACAAGCCTAGTCACGGTGCACAAGTTGGGGATGAGGTAAGGGTTAGCGGTTCGGTGAAGGAATACACGGAAAGAACATATGCAAGTAAGCCAATCGACTTGACGACCACAGAAATTGTGGCTTCTTCGGTTAAGGTAATTGCCAATGATCGTCCATTGCCAGCTCCAATTTTGCTAGGAGAACAGGGACGTGTGATGCCGACATCTGTTGTGGATAATGACGGAATGACGGTGTTTGATCCACAGGAGGATGGCTTGGACTTTTTCGAAAGCCTGGAAGGCATGCGTGTAGAGTTGAGGGATGCCACTGTAATTGGTCCTTATGGCTATGAAATTCCAGTCCGAATTGATAACGGTCCAAACACAGGTGAGGTTGTAACGGAGGCAGGCGGACTCATGCTGACAGAAAGAAGTCTGAACCCGCAACGGATTCTGATTGATGCGAAGCCTTCGGGTCCTTTGAAAACAGGCGATCGTTTTGCGGGTCCTATCACAGGTGTGGTGAGCTATAGCTTTAGCAATTATAAGCTGCTGCCAGAGCGTATGCCGGATGTTGTACCTGGCGGCCTCCAGCCAGCCAATACGCATTTGATACGCGATGATCGTAAGCTGACAGTAGCTTCTTTTAATGTGGAAAACTTCGATCCCGGTGATGGAAAACGAATAGATCAGCTGGGGCAGGCTATTGCCGTAAATTTGAATCATCCGGATATCATAGGATTGCTGGAAGTGCAGGATAATAACGGTGAGAAAGACGATGGCACCACAGACGCTTCCGAAAGCTTCCGTGTGCTCATAGAGGCGATTCGTGCTCATGGAGGCCCGGAGTACGCTTTTACAGATATTGCCCCTGAAAATAATAAGGATGGCGGTGCCCCCGGTGGCAACATCCGTGTTGGCTTCTTGTACAATCCGCAACGTGTTACGCTGACCGACAAGCCCAAGGGGGATTCAGTTACGTCTGTCACTTATGGAGTGCAGGGACTCTCTCTCAACCCGGGTCGGATTGATCCCCTGAATGCGTCATTTGAAGACTCGCGCAAGCCGTTGGCCGCTGAATTTGAGTTTGAAGGCCAGCAGGTGATTGTGGTCGCTAACCATTTTAATTCCAAAGGGGGCGATCAAGCGCCATTTGGAGGAATTCAGCCGCCTGTGCGAAGCAGCGAAATACAGCGTGCGAAGATTGCAACAATTGTGGATGGCTTTGTAAAGTCGGTACTGCAAGTGAACCCTAAGGCCAATATGGTGTTGCTCGGTGACCTGAATGATTTTCAATTTTCGGAAACGCTGGCTTTGCTACGGGGGCATGAATTGACCAATCTGATTGACCATTTGGATGAAAAGGAACGGTACTCCTATATTTATGAAGGTAACTCGCAAACATTGGATCATATGCTGGTCAGCCCGTCACTAAGCAAAACATCCGTGCTGGATATCGTTCATATGAATGCGGACTTTAGTACGGCAGACGGGCGGGTCAGCGATCATGATCCGTTGGTTGCGCAAATAGATGTGCCGCGCAAAACGGAAGAACCACCGACAGATGGTGGGAGTGGCCGAAATGACGATGATGATGAGGATCGGCAGGATAACGAAGGAAACGGTAACACTGGAAATGGCGGTAACGTGAATGGAACGGTAAATGGACAGGGTCAGACCGCCAGTAGTGAACCCAATGGAAGCAGCCTGTCTGGTACAAATGTGGTGCAAGTTAAGTCTGTGATGATCGGAGTAGAGCAAAATGGACTGAAAAAGGCAGTTGCTCAAGTAACAGCTGCTGAAATACAAAAGGCCATTCAAAATGGTGCGAAGGGTACGCTTGTGATCCGTGCAGAGGAGCAAGTAGAAGCGAGGACGTACGAGGTTCATTTAAACGGGGAAGCTTTGGGAGCCGTCTTGAACGACCGTATTCGTACCCTTCGAGTGGAAACGCCACAGGGTGGATATGAGATAGCAACAAGTCGTTTGTCTCTTCAGAAACTGGCTGATACCTGGCAGGTGCCTGCAAAACAAATTTCCTTGAATTTTTCCATCATTTCGAACGAAGAACTGGCTAAACGCTTGGATGTTCCGACAGGGCGCAAACTGTTACAGGCTTTGGATATCGCCGCTGAGCTGAGAAACGAGGATGGACGGAAACAGCTTTTGGCGGGTAACGGAGATTCTGGTAGTGGGTATGAACGTTATCTGTTACGTGTTCCTGCAACGGGCGATGCAGACCAGCTTGCTGTAGTGAAGGTATCGACCAACCAAGCCGGACAGCTGTCCTATCAACCTGTTCCTTTTCACGCTGCGAGTGAGGAAATAACCGTGTATGGACGTTCGGGAGGGACTTACGCTGTGCTTGATGGCGGGGCTTCTGGTGAAGTCAGAACGTTCATGGATATATCCGGCCATTGGGCGCAGCAAGACATTACACGGTTGGCAACTCGCCTGCTTGTGACGGGGACCCATTCAACAGCCTCTACAGCTAGTGCGACTCGTGAAAGGGACTTAGCGAACGTGCATTTTGAGCCTGAAGGCCAGATGCGACGCTCTGAACTGGCAGCGATGCTGGTTCGTGTGCTTGGACTGGAGCGTACAGATCGTACGCTGACGAGCTTTGACGACGTTCAAACCGAATCGTGGTATGCGGATTCCGTACGTACCGCAGCAGCAGCCGGGCTGATCAACGGGTATGCTGACGGAAGCTTCCGTCCCGATACACCGGTATCGAAGGAGGAACTGGCTGTGATCATAGAGAGAGCCTTGCGCTTCGCTGGGAACACAGAAGAACATACAGGAGAAGTGATTGAAAGTATATCCGTATCATTATCGGATGCGCAGGAGATTTCTACATGGGCAGCTCCGGCTGTGAAGACTTTGTCTGGACTAGGTATTATGAAGGGAGACGAGAAAGGCCGTTTTGGCCCGGCTACATCCGTGACGAGGGCAGAAGCTGCGGCTGTATTATCTCGCACACTGGATAAGCTACATTGGGAATAGGAAACTTCACTATACAAATGTCAGATTGATTGACTTTATACGATAGTTAAGTTATCTTTTGTGGAGAGATAGTATGATAAAGTAGAATGAATGACGAATGAAGAGGTGAAATGTCGTGGGAGTAACAGCTAAACAAATTTTTGTGAATTTGCCAGTTAAAAATCTGCAACAGTCCATTGATTTTTTCACTACCATCGGATTTGAATTCAGCGCTCAGTTCACTGATGAACATGCAACCTGTATGGTTGTTAGTGAGCATATTTTTGTCATGTTATTGGTTGAAGAACGTTTTAAAGCGTTCACGACAAAGGAAATTTCAGATGCCACAAAAAGCACAGAAGCAATTGTTGCCTTATCGGTGGAGAGTCGAGAAAAGGTAGACGAGATCGTCCACAAGGCTTTGGAAGCGGGTGGCAAGCCCTCAAACGAACCTCAAGATCATGGTTTTATGTATGGATGGAGCTTTCAGGATTTGGATGGTCATCTGTGGGAGTTCTTTTATATGGCAGAGCAGTAATGGAAATGAGAACGATGAAGTAAACGAAGTATCATGGAAAGTAAACTATCCTAAAAAGATAGTTTGCTTTCTTTATTGTATGTTATCGAACTCATCGGGAGGAATCACAATGTCTAACGAAATGAGAG
The DNA here is from genome assembly GCF_038003485.1 of Paenibacillus sp. FSL H7-0703. Taxonomy (NCBI): domain Bacteria; kingdom Bacillati; phylum Bacillota; class Bacilli; order Caryophanales; family Paenibacillaceae; genus Paenibacillus; species Paenibacillus sp. FSL H7-0703. The sequence continues at coordinate 5,138,642 of NZ_JBBOPF010000001.1, forward strand.
TCTACCCTGTTCAAGCTCTGAACGAAGCCCTGGCAGATTCGCTAAGTCGACTGTTAATCGACGTGGTTGCAGACGGTGCATCTATAGGTTTCTTACCCCCATTAGGTTATCAGGAAGCAGCAGCTTATTGGAACAATGTACTTGAGGACGGCGTAGTTCTGTGGATTGCCGAGAAGGACGGAGTACCTGTAGGGACGGTCCAGCTGCATTTGGCGCAAAAAGCTAACGCTATTCATCGTGCGGAAATTGCAAAGCTTATGGTGCATCCGTCCGGACGCAGACTGGGGATCGCACGACAGTTAATGAAGGCAGCGGAAGAAGAGGCACTAAGTCAGGATAGAACGTTACTGGTGCTAGATACACGGGTGGGTGATCCCTCCAATGGACTATACGAGTCGATCGGGTTCGTAGAAGCTGGTGTTATTCCGGGGTATGCTCAATCAGCCGACGGTCAGCTTCATGCCACTCGATATTATTATAAGCCATTAAATCCGTATTCAAGTCATAGCTGAGCATTTATCGAATAAGTGTGGTATATACGGGGAATCATAACTTGTCATAGGATTACATAGCTTTTTCCGCGTTTATTCAACTGGAAAAGCACGGGAATAGAAACGTATAATGAAGAGGGGATCAGAAAAGGTCTTTTTATGTCAATTTGGCTGTACTGAATTGAAGAAACGTAGTAAACACAGCGGAGGAATCAGAGAATATGAGGTTGGAGCATGATTTTTTAGGTACCAAGGAAGTGCCATCAGATGCCTATTATGGTGTACAAACGTTGAGGGCAAAAGAAAATTTTCCAATTACAGGCCAAAAACTGCACCCTGAGTTGATTAAAGCCATGGCGATTGTAAAAAAGGGAGCAGCGACGGTAAATATGGAACTAACCCGTTTACACCGCCCCAAAGCAGAGGCCATTATTCAGGCTGCTGATGAGATTATACAAGGACAGTTGCATGATCATTTCATCGTCGATCCGATTCAAGGCGGCGCAGGCACGTCCATTAATATGAATACAAATGAAGTGATTGCGAACCGCGCGCTGGAGCTGATTGGCAAGCAACGCGGAGATTATCAGGAGATCAGTCCTAATAATCATGTTAATATGGCGCAATCGACGAACGATGCTTTTCCTACAGCCGTACACTTGGCTGTATTAAGTATGATTGATAAGCTGTTAGCTACCATGAGTGAGCTTCAGGAAGCATTCTCCCGCAAGGCAAATGAGTTTGATAGTGTGATTAAAATGGGGCGAACTCACTTGCAGGATGCAGTGCCGATTCGATTAGGGCAGGAGTTTCAGGCTTATGCGCGTGTGCTGGGTCGTGATATCGGACGCGTCCGTGCGACCAAGCAGCACCTGCTAACGATTAATATGGGTGCAACTGCGGTGGGTACTGGCCTGAACGCAGACCGTCGTTATATTCAGCGTGTCGCAGAGGTACTGGCAGACGTCAGTGGCTTCCCTGTGGAAGCTGACGAAAATCTTGTAGATGCTACACAAAATACGGATGCTTATACTGAAGTGTCTGCCGCCTTGAAAATTTGTATGATGAATATGTCTAAGGTGGCAAATGACATCCGTTTGATGGCTTCCGGACCACGTGCGGGTCTCGGGGAACTGAGTCTGCCTGCCCGCCAGCCAGGGTCATCCATTATGCCGGGCAAGGTAAATCCGGTGATGTGTGAGGTCATTAACCAAATTGCTTTTCAGGTCATTGGTAATGATCATACAATCTGCTTGGCTTCAGAGGCTGGTCAGCTCGAGCTGAATGTAATGGAACCCGTACTGGTGTACAACCTACTGCAATCGCTGGAAATTATGAAGCAGGGCTTCCACGTCTTCCGCATTCATTGTGTGGAAGGAATTGAAGCGAATGTGGAGCGTTGTCGTGAATATGTAGAGAACAGTGTAGGCATTATTACAGCGCTTAATCCGCACCTTGGATATGAGGTGGTATCACGCATTGCTCGCGAAGCAATTACGACTGGGAAATCGGTGCGCGAGCTGTGCTTGCTGTACAATGTACTGACCGAGGAGGAGCTGGACATTATATTGGACCCGTACCAAATGACTCAGCCTGGTATTGCCGGAGAATCTTTGCTGAATCGCGAATAATAATGCGGAGTATGGAGTTTAGACAGCTTTGAGGCAAGACGAAGATAGCCCCGTCGAATCTGGCGGGGCTATTGTTATGTGATAAAGAGAGATGTAATACGGGAGCCAGCGTGCATAGAAAAGTTCCCTGTTAAGGATGATACGGCTACGCTTATGGTAGAAAAGGGAGAGTTGGATGTTGCTAGAGAAATTATTGGCATACAAGGAATTAGGAATAGGACTCATTGTACTTTTAGTGTTGTTTGCGCTCATCATCAGAGGACTGATACGTAGTCGCAGAAATCGGATTTTACGTGATCTGGACCCGCGCAAAATTGGAATTCAGGATATAGATCGTATGGAGGATGGCTCGGAATTTGAGCTTTATTTGCAGCGGTTATTATCCGCGCTTGGTTATAAGGACATCTATAAAACAACCAGTAGCCGGGATTTTGGAGCGGATCTGGTTTTTACAGACCGTGAAGGCGTCAGAGTTGTCATACAGGCCAAACGTTATGGGGTACAACATCCGGTAGGTTTGGGCGCGGTGCAGGAAATTTATACCTCTATGCGTTATTATGCGGCCGACAAGTCTGTCGTCATCACCTCCGGCCGTTATACGGAATCCTGTAAAACACTTGCTGCTGTCAACGGGGTTAAATTATTAGACCGCAACGACTTGATCGACATGATTAATTTATTCAAGACGAAACGCCACGAGGAAGTCATGGATCTCATAGAAAGTAAAACCGAAGTGATTGCTTCCAAATGGAGTAAAAGTAAATAAGATTGGGGACTGATTGTTAGGCGATGTTATTCAAGCCTGGTGGTCAGTCCCTTCTATTTTTTCATAATAAAATAGAAGAACTGAATTTACAGAAATTATTATGAAAAAATATGCTTTTATAACCGATATAAAGATGTTGGGGATTTCCAAATTATGCTGAGGTGATATGTCATGAAGAAGCGAGCTATATTGTTAACTTTTAGGTGGATTCCCATTGTCACAATCTTTGCATTATTGCTATGTGCATGTGGGCAATCGGTAGCACAAACCAAGGTCCAGCCCATTAAGGTGGGAATCGTACTGTCAGATATTGGTCTGGGTGACCAATCTTACAGCGACGCGGCTTTTCGAGGTTTGGTCAAAGCACGGGATGAGGGGAAAATTGTTTTTGAATACCGAGAAATAACGGAGACCAAGACGTATGATGCGGCTTTTGAACAGCTTGCTCAAGAAAAAGCTGATTTAATCGTTGGATTGGGTTACATGGTCAAGGACAGTCTGGAAAGCGTTGCCAAAAAATATCCGGACCGTAAATTTTTAATCGTGGATGAGAAATCAGATTTACCGAATGTGGCCTCTATCACCTTTAAAGAAGAAGAAGGTAGCTTTATGGCCGGAGTTGTCGCAGGTTTAACGAGTCGCACTGAACAGGTGGGCTTTCTCGGAGGCGTGGAATCTCCTCTGCTGAAAAAGTTTGAAATTGGATATAGTGCAGGGGTTCACTCAGTCAAGCCTAATGCCAAAGTCACCGCTACGTATGCAGGAGATTTTGGAAAGCCGGAGCTGGGTACGCAAATTGCAGATGACATGATCAATCAGGATCAGATTGATGTCATCTATGCAGCAGCAGGCCTTACGGGCGTGGGTGCGCTACAAGAAGTACAGAAGCAGCAAAAATTCGCCATCGGGGTCGATAGCGACCAGTTTTTCATTGCGGAAAAAGCGGTAGTGACCTCGATGATTAAAAATGTAGACAGTGCAATTTATACAGTAGTCAAAGGCTTTGCAGATCATCAAAGAAAATTTACGGAGAAGGACATGGTGTTTGGTCTTGCGGAAGATGGTATAGGTCTGGCACCTATTCGTGTCGTGACACTGAAGCCGGATCAGCAAAAGGTGATGGATGATTTAATGGAAAAAATCAAATCCGGCACACTTACTGTTCCCACCCAATAAATTTTTGCAAACGGAGGATGAATGCTGATGAAACTGCAAGGTAAACTGGTGCTGAACGCGATGATTTCCCTGATCGCTTGCCTGGCTTTAGTGGCTTATATCATTTTTGAATTAATTCGTATTAACTCGCAAAGCAGTAATCTTGTTCCGGCTATGTTGAATGTACAGCAGCTCAATGCCTATTTGATTCAGTCAGGGCAGGCACTGCAAAATTATTCAGCTTCCATGACGGAGAGCAACAAAGCCGATGTGCAAAATCAACTGACTCAGTCTGAAAAGACGATTGCTTTGCTTTCACAGGGTATGATGCAAACCGAAGCGCAGCAAAAGCGACTGAATACGATTAAAACAAAATTCAGCCAATTGAAAGTAGCAACGGAGAAAGCCATGAGTACCCAAAACAGCCCGGAGTCCAAGCGGGAGGCCATGCGTGCCCAAGGGATTCAGAACGATGTATTTATGCTGGATCTGCTGACCAAGGCACGTTATGACCAATACACAGAAGATTTGACCAAGAGCATTCGTTTTACATGGCAATTGGCCTTGGCAGGTGCAGTTATACTTCTGGTGGCGGTTGGGCTATATAATACATATACCTCCAGGCAGCTTGCCCTTAGAACACGCAAGTTAACGGATGCCGCAAAGCAAATTGCTGAGGGGAATCTGACAGTGCAGCTCGCACAAACGAAGGGACGCGATGAGCTGGACGAGCTCAATGAATCTTTCCGGGTGATGATCGGGAACTTGCGCAGCATTGTACTCTCCATTGATCAGGCGGGTAATCGTGTCGATCTGATGGCTCGGGATATTGATCAGCATAATGAGGCTATGAAGGAAATTGTGACACAAGTCAGCACGTCAACAGAGGAACTGGCAATAGGCAGTCAGAAAATTGCTGAGGATCTGTCGTCGACAGTTGGCGTTGTGGACGAGATGCAGCAGAAGTTTGAATCGAATCTGCTGGAGACCACACAATCGACTGCGTATAGTGAGGATGCTTTGCGTGTCATTGAGCAGGGTACGCGGGTCATGAGCGATCAACTGCGTATTGTTGCAGAAAATCGTTCAGCCATGTCCGAAGTGGAGCAGACGGTCAAGGAGCTGGAGGCTAATGCAGCCGAGATTACAACCATGACTGGATATGTCTCCGAAATTGCCAGCCAAACATCGCTGTTGTCCTTGAATGCTTCTATTGAGGCTGCACGTGCAGGTGAAGCAGGAAAAGGTTTTGCTGTTGTTGCCAATGAAGTGAAAAAGCTGGCGAATCAATCAGAGTCTGCTGTAAAGAAAATTTATACTGCTGTTGACAGTATCACGCAGGCTATGGGTAAGGTGAAGACTTCTGTAGCGCAAAGTCAGGAGCTGTTCCGTGAGCAGGAGAAGGCAACCTCCTCAACCGGAGAATCGTTTACAGAGATTAGTGGCAAAGTGCAGCAAATTGCCGGCCAAGTCAGCAAGCTATCAACGGACATGAATGTATCGCGAGAACTGAGCGTACAGGTACAGCAAGCTATTGAAAATATCAGCGCAATCACTCAGCAATCCGCCGCAGGCAGTGAAGAGATTACGGCTTCCACGGTGGAGCAGAAGCGTTCATTTGAGGAATCGGCTGAGAAGGTAAAAGAGCTTCGTCAGATTCGCGAGGAAATGCAGCGGGAGCTAGATCGTTTTCAGGTGGAATAGACAAGCTAAAACCTGTGAAGCGAGTATCTGTTTTTGCTGAATAATGATACAAGCAGTGCCAAAGAAGGAGTTCTACCTTGTACAGGGAGACTTCTTCTTTTTTATTTTAATGATGTGACTTCTATTAAGTTTGATTTACATAGGCAGGGAATTCCAACTCTTACGTCAAATAGATTTAGGGAGAATATGTCACCACGTATATTGGCAAGAGGAAGATGGACAACGAAGTCCGGAAGGATGAAGTTACGGGAATGTTGCGACTTAAGCTTCGATTGATATTGAAAAATAAACAGACAAGATTGATTCTACTGCTCACTCTGTGCGTGTCGCTTGTAATTAGCGTGATCGGCTTGCTATCGTATTCACGATACCGTGAAGGTTTGGATACCGAGCTGAACACACCCAATATAGAATTGCTGCAAATCAATCTGGATGTGACCAATCGGGCTTTTCGTGAGTCTGATAACAAGGCGCTGGACGCAGCATATCATCCAGACGTAGAGGCCTTTGTACGTGTCCAAACAGATGGGGAATCGCTGGAAGACAAGGCCTCCGTCATAGATCGGCTTCAGAAATACTTGAAAACCCTTTCTTCGCACGAAGAAATTTATTCGGTTGAAGTTATTTCTTTGGACAATCATGCTCTCGTATCCAGCAATTATGGTTACATGCCTGATTGGAAGCAGGCACCGGATACTACATGGGTTCCCTGGATTCAGGACATTCAAAAAAAGCCGTTGTTGATTAAACGGAGATGGTACGGCACCGATCGTGAGCAGGGGACGGTAGAGCTGCTTTCGCTGGCCAGGCCCATAGTAGAGAATGGTCAGGTCATGGGTGCGGTGCTAATCAATCTGGATTACGACCGTTTTTTCTCCAAACTGTATATTCATTTATCCAACTCGCAATACGTGTACGATCTGGAGGGCGAGTTGATCTATCCCAAGCTGAGATCGTCCTTACCCTTAAATGATATGGGCAGGATTTTGAAAGAGCTGGATGTGAGTCCCTATGCTTATGTGGAGATAGGGGACATGGAATATATGGCCAACCAAACCTTTTCAGATGTAACAGGCTGGCGTCTAGTATCGCTCGTTCCGATGGACAAGCTGCTGAAAAATGTAAAGCTGGCGCGCAATATGATGCTGTGGCTGGCCTTTATCTCCATACTGGCTGGGTGCTCAGCAGTTTACTATTACAATTATGCAGCTTTTCGCCCCATGAAAAAAATCAATAGCCTATTGAATTCGGGCAATAAGGGAACGCGCCAAGGAGGATTGTATGACCTGGAACCTGTGATTAGCAAACTGGTTGGAGAGTTTCACCGCAAATCATTGGTGGTAGAGCGAAGCTTGCCGGAGCTGCGTTCTAAATATATGGAAGATGTCATCCAGCGTAGAATGGGCATACAGGAAATGCGTATGAAATGGGAACAGTATTTTTCCGATTGGGACGGCCATTCTTTGTTTGTCATGATCGTGTCCATTGACCGGTATTCTGCGTGGGCCGCAAGCTTTCCAGAAGAAGATAAAATGCTGCTCAAGTATGCGCTGAACAATATTTTGCTAGAGATGCTCGAACCTCACTGGAAAGCAGTATGCTCGCCGGAGGAGGAAAGTGGTTTTATTGTGCTGCTACAGTTCAGCGAGAGTTCGAATGAAGTTGGTACAGAGACTGACCTCCAAGAGAGCATTTTGCTTCAGAAAAGCGTGGATAGGCTGATTCAGGTTGTCGGTGAGTATCTTCCTTTGACGATTTCTATAGGGATTGGTCACATGGTCACGGATATTCAAGAGGCACGGGCGTCTTTTATAAAAGGAAAAGAGGCCCTTAATTTGCGTTTGTATGAGGGGTATGGACGTTCATATACGAATATAGACAGCAGCATAAGTGTGAAAAAGGATAACACAGTGGATGAACAGTCAAAGGAGCAGATTCAGGATTCAACATTGCTGGACAATTGGCGTGTGGAAATGATTCGTGCCCTGGAGTCACAGGAACCTGGTGCAAGTGTAAAGTTAATCAGCCACTGGGTAGAAGAACTTCGACTCCACAGAACATCCCCAGCCCAGGTTTACTTGTTTGTTCATGAATTGCTGGAAGATTTGCTAAAATGGTGTACCATTCAGAGTGTGACGCCGCCGGATCAGCTTGCTGATTACCACTGGAATCAGATTCTGACGCTAGACCTTCAAGACATTGAGGTGTTGCTGGTCATTATGTTGACTGATATTGAAGAAAAATGGCACGGTCGCATTCAGTCCAAAGATTTTGTGCGTGTACAAGAGATGATCGAATATATGGAACATCACTTGCATTTGAACATCGGGCTTCAGGAAATTGCTGATCATGTTCACATGAGCGTGTCCTCGGTGAGCAGCATGTTCAAGGAAGAAACGGGGACCACCGTTTACGATTATTTGACTGGATTACGCGTAAAAAAGGCATGCACATTACTATGTGAAACCCATTTGAAAATCGGTGAAATTGCAGAACAGGTCGGATACCGAAATGAGAACAGCTTTATTAGGGTATTCCGCAAGCACAAACAAGTGACCCCAGGGAAATTCAGACAAATCAGCAAATCTTCCAATGAATATGCAGATCGGTTAAAAGGTCGATACTTTGGCGAAATAGAAGATAAATACGAAGATTAAGCGATAGCTGTAGCCCTCCACGTTGCGGTACATTGACTTCATGTAAACGCAAACAACAAGACCGAAAACGTTGGAGGTGAAAACGGGCGCATGACGGGCCCAGTTCATTTTTGGAGAAGAGGAAACGTAATGAAGAAAAAGCCATGGCAAAAATATGTGCTGGTTGCGGCGGGAGTAGCTATGCTTTCTGCCTTGAGTATCAGTGAATATGTGGATCACCGCACCTTGCAGGATCACAGCCGTATATTTCCTACGAAGCCAATAACACTCGTCGTTCCTTATGCAGCCGGAGGCGGTACAGATATTACCGCGAGAGCGTTGGCGAAAGCCGCCGAAAAGCATCTCGGTCAGCCGATCATCGTCGTTAATCGAACGGGGGGAGGCGGTTCTGTCGGGCTGATGGAAGGGGCTGAGGCGCAGGCGGACGGTTATACCGTAACGTATCTGGTCGCTGAGCTGACTACGTTGCCTCATTTGGGACTGCTACCGCTCACCTATGAGCGATTTAAGCCGCTGCTTCAAACCAATATGGACCCTTCCGCCATTACGGTCCGGGCGGATGCACCATGGAAGACAGCGGAGGCATTTCTGGAGGATGCTGGGGCCCATCCCGGCAAGCTCAAAATGGGGAATGCAGGCACGGGGAGCATATGGCACCTTGCTGCCGCAATGCTGGAGCAGAAAAGCGGAGTCCGCTTTACCCATATCCCTTATGAGGGAGCAGGCCCAGCCGTCTCCGCTTTGATGAGCGGATTTGTGGATGCTGTACCCGTCAGTCCCGCAGAAGTGAAGAAATACGTGGACGAAGGGAAACTTCGCATACTGGCGATCCAGGCAGACACTATTTCGGAAGCGTTTCCAAAAGTGCCGACACTACAGCAAGCCACTGGGCTGCGTGTACATTTTATTGGCACTTGGAGAGGGCTGGCTGTACCCAAGGATACACCGGATGAAGTTGCTCAAACGCTGACGGATGCACTGATCAAGGGGACGAAAGACGAGGAATTCAGGGAGGAAATGCGTAAGCATGGGTTGGGATTGCGTGTACAGGATGCAGAGGCATTCGCGCGGCAACTGAAGGAGAGTCACGATACCTTCGCGAGACTGATTCCCGAGCTCGGCTTGAGCCGCAAGTAATACGGCCTTGTTTTTGCATTGGCAAAAACGAAAGGGTTGAACGAAGTTATGAAAATCAAACAAAACATTGATAAAATTCCAGGGGGCATTATGCTGGTGCCGCTGTTTATTGGCGCGCTTTTTCATACATTTACTCCATGGGCAGGCGACTATTTTGGATCTTTTACCAAGGGGCTGATGACAGGTACGGTACCCATTTTAGCAGTGTGGTTTTTTTGTATGGGTGCTTCTATAGATGTGCGAGCGACGGGTACTGTATTGCGTAAATCAGGAACGCTCGTATTGACTAAAATCGCGGTTGCGTGGGTAGTGGCGATCATTGCATCCAGATTGCTGCCTGTTGGTGGTGTAGAAAGTGGACTATTTGCAGGTTTGTCGGTGCTGGCGCTGATCTCGGCTATGGATATGACGAACGGCGGGTTATACGCCTCCATTATGCAGCAGTATGGCTCCAAGGAAGAGGCAGGAGCATTTGTACTGATGTCACTGGAATCGGGTCCGTTGGTGACCATGATTATTTTGGGTAGCACCGGGCTGGCCGTTTTTGAACCGCAGACATTTGTGGGGGCGGTATTACCATTTTTGGTCGGCTTTATGCTGGGCAATCTGGATCATGATTTCCGAAAATATTTTGGGAACGCAACGCAAGCTTTGATTCCATTTTTCGGTTTTGCACTTGGTTGTTCCATTGACCTGAGTGTCATTGTCCAGACAGGTATGCTTGGTATTTTATTGGGTATTTTTGTCATTATAGTTACAGGTATTCCACTGATTCTGGCAGACAAATATATCGGCGGAGGCAACGGTACAGCAGGAATTGCAGCCTCCAGTACAGCAGGTGCAGCAGTAGCGAATCCCGTCATTGTCGCCAACATCAAGCCTGAGTTTCTGCCTGTAGCGCAATCTGCAACGGCATTAGTTGCCGCTTCGGTCATTGTGACCTCGATTTTGGTACCTATTCTAACGGCATACTGGGCCAATTATATGAAGCGTAAGGGGAAATCCCAAGGAGCAGGGCCTGTAAATCCAGGGGCGAATGTACCTAAATGAGGATTTTGCAAAATCCTGAAATAAAGTTTGGATGATGATGCTCTCAACTTATGGACCTTTCCATTACCCGGGAAATGCTTTTACAGTTATACCTTTAAATCTAACATTACAAAACTTGTCCTAAAACGCTTCTGCAAACATACATATGTAAGCAGAGGAGCGTGATGGGATTGGAAAACAAGGTGCGTCGCTACTACCAGTTAAAGCAAAAGCAAAAAGAAATTGAAGGTGAACTGACTGATTTGCGTAATGACATTACCGCACATTGTGCACAGCAGGAAGTATCAGATTGGGAAATTGGCAACTACCGAGTCAAGATTATACAGCAGCACCGCAAGGAATACGATCATACAAAGCTGTATGATTCACTGCCTGATCCGCAGCTATGGCGCTTGTTTTCCAAGCCGGATACGTCGAAGATTGCCAGTTTGCTTAAGCTCAAGGTCATCGCAGAGGAGCAAATAAAAGATGCCGTTTCTCTTAAAACGGTGACGCTATTGCAGGTGGATAAAAAATAAATAAAAAGAGCTGCCCCCGTTTTCGGAGCCAGCTCTTTTTATTGTCTGTTGTTACTAGTCTTCCACCTTCACGCTCTATGAGTTATTTATCAGACAAACTTTTCCCCACTCCTTTGAGAAAATGCATGCCAAATCCCATTGCCCGGTTTACATCTGGATCATTCATCGCCTTCATAAGATCGCGCAGACGAGTCTTTTTATTCTGCTTTAGATGTTTATCGGCTTCGTTCAGGCCATTAGTAACGCTGTTTGCCAGCTTTTTCATCAGCTCGGGGTCTACCTCAGACAGCATCCCTGCTGCTCCCATGAGATTATTGATGATGTTCGTCACAGGCTTACGCGTCGCTTGTCCTACAGCGATTTTGGCGATGCTTTCTTTAGCCTTTAGCATAGACTGAGCTGCTTCGAGAAGACCACTATCGTGCAGCTCACGTACGATTTCAAGTGTCTTCTGCAATGCCGCCCCATTGTCCGCCAAATCAGCAGTAAGCTGATCCAGCGATTGTTTTTGCCGTTCTTCTTCTGTCAAAATGCGTTTTCTCACAATTGAAATAGGCTTAGCCACGGCTTGACCTCCTTATTTTTGATCCACTAAATCGACGTAACCGGGACGATTCCACTTACGGTCCACTTCAACCCCATTTTGCGGATGACGCTTTTTGTAACGCGGATTGATACGTGGTAGTGGATTTTGACCGTCTACCTCCAAAATTTGCATCCGTACTTTGGCTTGTTTATAGGCCGGTGTACGGGTGACCACATCGAACGCTCCACCAGTTAACAGATTGACCGCGCCATCATGGCTGGTAGAGTGCATCGGCACATAAATTTCAGTTCCCTGCACCCGGTCTGTAACCAGAACGCGTAGCTTGACCGCACCATAAGGGGATTCCAATCGAACCAGCGATCCATTATGGATTCCGCGCTCTTCAGCCAATTCAGGTGACACTTCCACAAATACTTTTGGAAGTTTGAGCTGAATACCCGCTGATTTGGTCGTCATATTTCCTTCATGAAACTGTTCGAGCAGTCGACCATTATTTAAGGTCAGATCGAATTCAACGGGGTACTCTTTCGGTGGCACATATTCGAAAAGTCCCAAACGCGCTTTTTTATCTGGAAAGTTAAAGCCGTTGGTGTGCAGTAGCGGTGTATTGCTACCATCCGGCGATCCCCAGTGGAAGCTGTTCCAGCCTTCCAATACGTCATAATTACATTGGGAGAAAAATGGAGTGAGCGACGCCATTTCCTCGAAAATTTCACTTGGATGGCTGTAATCCCAATCAAATCCCATGTGCTTGGCAAATTGGCTGAAAATCCACCAATCCGGCTTACTGTCTCCCATAGGGCGGAGTGCTTCATATAAACGCTGGACACGACGTTCGGTGTTCGTAAAGGTTCCGTCTTTTTCGAGTGAAGGTACGGCTGGCAAAATGACATCGGCGAATTCAGCTGTTTTGCTCAAAAATACATCCTGAACGACAAGGAAATCCAAATTCGCCAGCATTTCTTGGGTATGGTTGGAGTCGGCATCCACCCATGCCATCTCTTCTCCAGCGATATACATCGCTTTGAGCTTACCTGTTTCAATAGCTTCCAGCATCTGAATGTTGTCCAGTCCGCGTTGACCTGGAATTTGTACGCCGTAGGCCGCTTCGAAGTTGGCACGAACGACATCGTTCGTCACGGGCTGATAGCCCGGGAAAATATCCGGCATTGTACCCATATCGGCAGCACCCTGAACATTGTTATGTCCGCGAAGCGGATATGCGCCTGCACCCGGACGCATAAAGTTTCCAGTCACCAGCAGTAGGTTGGCAATTGCAATCGAAGTGTAAGAGCCTGCGATGTTTTGCGTCACACCCATGCCCCAGCAAATGGCAGTGCCGTCGGCTTCGTGAATCATAGTCGCTACCTGAATCAGTGTCTCTTTGGAAATACCAGTTTCCTGTTCGGCAAATTCCAGGGTGAAACGATCTAGCAACTTCAAATATTCAGGATAGAAGTTTACATGCTCTTCAATGAATTTTGCATCATGCCAGTTTTGCTCAATGATGTATTTGGCTACAGCGGATAACCATACATAATCAGTACCTTGCTTCGGACGAATGAACAGATCTGCGCGTTCTGCCATTTCATGCTTGCGCAGGTCGACCGAGATCAACTTTTGACCGTGCAGCTTATGCGCACGTTTGATACGAGTAGCCAGCACTGGATGTCCTTCTCCCGGCGCGCAACCGACCAGCATGACCAAACCTGCTTTGGCAATGTCTTTAATCGTACCGCTGTCCCCACCGATGCCTCCGGTGTATTGCAGCCCCCATGACGCAGGAGATTGGCAATACCGTGAGCAATTATCGACGTTATTCGTTTGGAAGACCTGACGAGCCAACTTTTGCATCAAATAGTTTTCTTCATTGGTAAATTTGGACGAAGAAATAAAGCCGAGTGCCTCACCGCCGTAAGTTTCTTGAATAGTTCCCATTTTGCTGGCCATCAGGCTCAAGGCTTCTTCCCAGGTAGCTTCCACAAATTCGTCACCTTGACGAATTAAAGGGGAGGTCAAACGCTGATCGCTGTTCACAAAATCCCAGCCAAATTTCCCTTTTACGCATGTCGAGATACCGTTAACAGGTCCCTCAGAGGTAGGTTGTACCTTCAAAATTTTGCGGCCTTTGGTCCAAACCTCAAAGCTGCAACCTACACCGCAAAACGTACAGACGGTTTTCGTTTTTTTCGTACGGGTTTCACGCATTGCTGCTTCGACTTCGGAAATAGCAAAAATCCCACTATAGCCCGGCTCCACTTCCTTTATTAAATCCACCATCGGATTTAATAAATCCTTGTTCACGCCACTCATGAAGCCTGCTTCTCCCAGCATAGATTTCTCCATCAAGGCATTGCATGGGCAGACGGTTACACACTGACCGCAGCTGACGCAGGAGGAATCGTTAATCGCAACCCTGTCATCCCATATGACGCGAGGGCGTTCAGCTTCCCAGTCGAGGGACAGCGTTTCATTGACCTGAAGGTTTTGGCATACCTCTACGCATTGGCCGCATGCAATACATTGATTGGGGTCATATCGATAGAAGGGATGAGACATATCTACTTCTGCCGGGTCAACTTTCGGTTGATACGGATATTTTTGATGTTCAATCTCCATAAGCTCTGCTGTATTATGCAAAGTACAATTACCGTTGTTGTTATCGCACACTGTGCAGTAGAGGAGATGATTTTCTAGCAATCGGTCCATAGCCTCGGTTTGAGCTGCTTTCGCGCGATCCGAGTGTAAATGAATATTCATTCCATCCGAAGCCAGTGTTGAGCAGGAACGCATAAGTTTTCCGTCCACTTCCACGATACATGTGTCACAGGTGCGGATCGGATCGACTTCGGGAACGTAACACAGCTGGGGATGAGCGATGTTGTTTTCGTTAATCACTTCAAGGATCGTTGCGCTGTTCTTCGTTTTCAGTTCCTGTCCGTTTAATGTAATTTTGATCGTACTATCAGTCACGGTTCAGGCTCCTTTCAGATTTTAAATTTAAAAATTAGGAATAAAAAAACTCCACCATAAACACAAGTGCTCGTGTTTCAGCACTTGTGTTTATGGTGGAGTAGTGACCAAGCTCTAGGTCCTGGAGGCCAATCCGCCATTTGAATATGTATTAATAACAAACAGTACGCACCGTCTGTATATCAATAACTTCTGAATAACTTAGATATGTCATTTTCTGCATGTCATCTCGTGTAACTATAACGTAAAATTTAAGATAGTTCAACGGTACATTATTAATTTTTTAATTGATAATGATTATCGTTTGAGAAATCGAAAAATCATTGACAAACGTTCCAGGATTGCTAACAATAGGAATGTAATCTATTTCAGAGCAATCGTAAATGGAGTGTGCGTGGGAACCGCGTATATTTTATTTGTCGCAGCGCTTGTTAGTTTGATTTTTCTATATCACATGAAGTGGGATTCGTAAAATCCTGATGTAGATAAATTAACCGGCATTTAGCAGATTCTTCGATATTCATAAGCGAAGAAGTTGTTGTGATGCCGGTTTTTTGGTTCAGTATAAAATGAATGGAAATGCCGTTCCAATTTAGAGTGTAAAGAGTTTTATTAATGAAGACGGATTGAGGTGAACAGGATGGCAAACCGGAGCGACGATCAATGGAATCGTCCGTTACGGGACTTAAGAATATCCGTCATAGACCGATGTAATTTTCGGTGCCGATATTGTATGCCGGAAGAAATATTTGGCCATGACTATCCGTTTTTGCCAAAAGAAAAAATATTGACCTTTGAGGAAATTACGCGCCTTTCCCGTATTTTTGTCTCGCTGGGCGTTACGAAGTTGCGTATTACTGGTGGTGAGCCGTTGCTGAGGAAAAATTTGTCCTTGCTTATTCATTCGTTAACTCAACTCGATGGCGTTGAAGATATTGCAATGACGACAAACGGCGTATTTTTGCCTAAATATGCTGTAGCACTGCGAGAGGCGGGACTGAAAAGAGTGACGGTTAGTCTGGATTCGCTCGATGATGATCGGTTCCGCCAAATGAACGGGGGCAGAAGCAGTGTAAAGGCGGTGCTGGATGGTATTGAGGCTGCCGCTCAAGCAGGGATGCAGGTGAAAATAAATATGGTCGTGCAAAAGGGCTTTAACGACCAGGATATTGTTCCCATGGCTGACTATTTCCAAAAGAAAAAGCATATTTTACGTTTTGTTGAGTTTATGGATGTAGGCAACACCAATGGCTGGAAATTGGATCAGGTCGTTTCCAAGCAGCAGATCATCGAAGCCATTCATGAGCATATGCCGTTAGAGCCTGTTCCACCCCAGTACAAAGGTGAGGTGGCGACGCGCTACAGGTATCAGGACAGAGAAGGGGAAATCGGCATTATTTCGTCTGTTACGGACGCCTTCTGCTCCACATGTACACGAGCGAGAATTTCTGCTGAAGGCTCCTTGTACACGTGCCTGTTTGCCTCTCAAGGGTACAAGCTTCGCGCGATGCTGCGTTCCGAACAGTCCGATGACGAGATTAAAGCTTACATTGAGCGTGTTTGGAGAGAACGTACCGACCGCTATTCAGAGGAACGACTGAATCATACACAGCAAGCAACGTCTAAAATTGAAATGTCACACATCGGCGGGTGAGCCAAAGAGCCCGCCTGTCAGAAACAAGGGAGTGGAGCACATGGAAAAGCCAGCTGAGGTAAAACGTGAGATTCTACGTTATCGTGACGGTCAGATCAAGCGTTTTGAAGACACTGTGGTGACGGAGCATCCGGTGACCATCAAAATAAATCAGCAGGAATTTGCTACCATGGTTTGTACACCAGAGTATGTGGAGGATATGGCAGTAGGTTTTTTGGCCTCTGAAGGCGTCATTCAACGGTACGATGATATTGAAGATATTTGGGTTCAGGAAAAAGAAGGTTTTGTTCATATTAAAACCCGTCGAATGAATGAGTTTTATCAAAACTTTCATTCCAAACGGTACATTACCTCCTGCTGCGGAAAAAGTAGACAGGGCTTTTATTTTATGAATGATGCCAAAGTGGCAAAAAGAATGAATGACACCCATGTTACGCTGTCTTTTGACGATTGTTTCCGCTTGATGAATTTAATGCAAAGCTCGGCACTTACGTTCCAAGAGACCGGTGGTGTTCATAATGCAGCGTTGTGCGATAAAGACGGGATGATCCTGTCCAGAATAGATATCGGCCGACACAATGCGCTGGATAAAATCTATGGGCATTGCCTAAAACATGATATTGTATTACAAGATAAAATCATAGTATTCAGCGGACGCATTTCGTCTGAAATTTTGTTGAAGGTTGCGAAGATTGGCTGTGAAGTTGTGTTGTCCAAGTCAGCTCCCACAGAGCTTGCACTTGAGTTGGCTGAGGATCTGGGAATTACAACCGTCGGCTTTATACGCAGTCATTCTCTGAATGTATATACGCATACCGAGCGGATTGATGAACTGGTTGAATCTAAAATATAATATACAAATCCTCATTGTACACCGTCATAGTTAACCAGCATGGAATAAAACCTTTCGGGGGATTCATTCATGTTGGTTTTTCTTGGTACATATGTGGTGGACAATCACTGTACTGAAAAGGAGGGGATGTTAAATGAACTATCATATTCAAGTATTTGCCGGACTTGCGGAACAAATGGGAGGGCCTATAATCACGGTGCCTACTGATCAAGAAACGATGAGCGTTGCCGCGTTAAAAGACTTGCTATCCGAATGTTTCCCTGAAGCAGCAGCCCAGTTGCAAGGTTCTTTTGTTGCCAGAAATCAAGCCTACGCCGCTCCTGAGGACCTCGTAAGTATCCATGATGAGATTGCGATTATTCCTCCGGTTTCAGGAGGGTAAATTCTATTAATAGAATAAATGAATTTCGATAGAATAGGTGCAAGGGGGCAGATCATATGCAATACCGTATTCAGCTATTCGCAGGTATGGCGGAGCAACTTGGTGATGTGATCACGGTAGAACTTTCACAGGAAGCGGTGACCATTGCAGACATTCGAAAAAGGCTGAATGAGCTATACCCGGAAGTAACTTCACAACTGCCAGGTTCTTTTTTTACCCATCATAAAAAGTTGGCTTCTCCAGATGAACTTGTGCTTCCATCAGATACAATTGCTCTTCATCAGTCAGCACCCGGGATGGAGACGGTCGTTTCAAAATGTGGCTTATTTGCCATTACGTACGACCCGATTGATGCCGATGAAGTAACCTCAAAGGTGCTCGACCCTTCTCATGGCGCTTCGCTGACCTTCAATGGTACGACTCGGGAATTTACGCAAGGTCAACGAACGGTGCTGCTTGAATATGAGGCGTATGTCCCGATGGCCATGAACACAATGAAGCAGATTGGTGACGAAATTGCAGAGCGTTGGCCTTCTACACGTACTGCGATTACACATCGGCTTGGTACGGTAAGAATTGGAGAGACGAGTGTGGTGATTGCTGTCTCTGCTGCACACCGCGATACTTGCTACGAAGCCAGCCGCCATGCCATTGAACGGTTAAAGCAAATCGTACCGATTTGGAAAAAGGAAGTGTGGGAGGACGGCTCAGAATGGAAGGGGCATCAGCTGGGTGGCTGGAACCCTCAAAATACTCCAAAGCTTTCGCATAAGGGCGAGGACATTTGAACTTTTAGCTTGTCTGATCAACTTGTAGCTATCAATGGATAAGTATGGAGGCGTAAATCAACGATGTCAGAAATGGACAAAAATCAGAAAATAGAAGTTGATGCACAAGCACATGCGCATGCGTCTCATGCCCGTTATTCTAGACAGGAATTATTCTCGAAAATTGGACCGACAGGCCAGCAAAATATCCGTAGTAAGCACGTGCTGATGGTGGGGGCCGGCGCACTGGGCACTGCCAATGCTGACATGCTGGTGCGAGCGGGCATCGGACGGCTGACGTTGGTAGACCGTGATTATGTAGATTGGAGCAATTTGCAGCGCCAACAGCTCTATGACGAAGCGGATGCCCGTGGTCAGATCCCCAAGGCAGTGGCCGCGCAGAAGCGATTGCAGCAAATCAATTCGGACGTGGACATTCGTGCGCTAGTCCGGGACGTCTCGCTGGAGGAAATCGACGATATCGCAGCAGGGGTGGATCTTATCGTAGATGCCACCGATAATTTCGATACACGTCTGCTTATGAACGATTATGCGGTCAAGCACCGAATTCCCTGGATTTATGGAGCGTGTGTAGGCAGCTACGGGACAACCTTTACCATCGTGCCAGGACAGACACCGTGCTTGCATTGCCTACTCGGGACCGTACCGCTTGGCGGTGCAACCTGTGATACGGTCGGTGTGATTAGCCCGGCTGTACAGATGGTGGCCGCTTATCAAAGCGCCGAAGCATTGAAGCTGCTCACCGGGGACGATTCGGCTTTGCAAAATAAGCTGATTTCTTTCGATCTGTGGAACAATCAGCATCAGGCGATTCAAATCAGCGCCATGAAGAAAGCCGATTGCCCAACGTGTGGTGAGCACCCAGTGTATCCTTTTTTACAATCGGAGCATCAGGCTAAAACGGCTGTCTTGTGCGGACGAGATACGGTTCAAATCCGCCCTGCCCCGGGTACTGTACGTGATCTGAATGAAGCGGCACGTTTGTTATCCCGTCAGGGGGGCAAGGTGGAGCATAATCCATACCTGGTATCCGTTGTTATCGGAACGCATCGAATCGTTCTTTTTCAGGATGGACGCGTCTTAATTCATGGCACGAAGGACATCGCCGAGGCGAGATCGATTTATCACAAATATTTGGGTTGACCCAATAGATTCGACCCGTTATGAGATGTACAATGTTTCCTTATTTTCGCTATCACATTTCGTCATCTCATTTTGGAATTTATAGGATAGGGGAAAAACAAGTTGAAAAAGAAATTTGGGTACATATTCACGTTCGTTGGATTGTTGGCATGGGTTCTGGCGGGCTGCTCGTCTCCGGCTGCTGTACAATCGGCACAGTCCGCACCCAAGACAGAACTAGTTGTATCTGCCGCTGCAAGTCTTCAAGATAGTCTGAATACGCTCAAAGGCCAGTATGAGAAACAGCACCCAGATATCAAACTTACCTTTAACTACGCTTCATCCGGTACATTACAAAAACAAATTGAGCAAGGCGCACCCGCTGACGTATTTATTTCGGCAGGCATGAAGCAAATGAAGGCATTAACCGATGCTTCATTGGTGGAAAAGGATAACGTGCTGCTTCAAAATAAACTGGTTGTGGTTATTCCGCAAGATAAGGCGAAAAGCACAGATAACAAAAGCATTACGCTCAATGACCTGATGGGTCCTTCTTTCCTGAAAGTGGCTGTTGGGGAGCCTACTACCGTTCCCGCCGGACAGTATTCCAAAGAATCGTTAACGAAGGCTGGACTATGGGACAAGCTGGAACCTAAGATGGTATTCGCCAAGGACGTAAGACAGGTATTAAATTATGTTGAAACAGGCAACGCCGATGCAGGACTCGTCTATCTAACGGATGCCAAATCATCCGATAAAACGGTCATAGCACTGGAAGTGCCCGAGGAATTGCATGCACCCATCCTGTATCCTGAAGGCATTGTAAAAGCAACCAAACATAGCCAGAAAGCAGGCGAGTTTCTTGATTTTCTACGGACAGATGAAGCAATGAGTGTGTTCAGTAAAGATGGATTTTCAGCCCCTACAGAAATGACGGGAAAATAGAATTCACAGCTAAAGGAGGGGGTCCCGTTGGATTGGTCAGCTTTTCTTCCTCCGGTTATCGTATCTGTTAAAGTCGCTGTCGTCGCCAGCATCATCGTCTTTTTATTAGCTACTGTGGTAGCGCGAATGATGGCGAACTGCACGCCGCGGAGGGGAACCAGCGTGATCGAGACCGTCCTACTTCTTCCGCTCGTTTTGCCTCCCACTGTTGTCGGCTTTATTTTGCTCATCTTGCTGGGAAGGAAAAGCTGGATCGGCACAGCCTTCGAAAGCCTGTTCGAGCAGACGATTGTATTTACGTGGGGAGCTGCAGTGGTGGCGGCCGTAGTTGTTGCTTTTCCACTGGCTTACCGTACGATTAAAGCAGGATTTGAAGCTGTAGACCCGGAGGTAGAGCAGGCTGCACGTGCGCAAGGTGCCAACGAATGGCAAGTGTTTCGCCACATTACGATGCCCCTTGCCTATCGACCGCTCATTTCAGGATATATTCTCGGATTTGCCCGAGGGTTAGGGGAATTTGGCGCTACGTTGATGCTTGCAGGTAATATTCCTGAACAGACCCAAACTCTGCCTACAGCAATTTACACTGCGTCCGAGGTCGGAAATATGACACTCTCCTGGAGCTGGGTAGCCGTCATCATTTTATTCTCTTTTATCATGTTGATGCTTTCTAATCGACTGGTAAAGGAGTAGTCCGTCTGGAGTAAGAACATGCACAGTCTGCCGATAGGGCAGCTACGGCAACGTTATAGAGCAGCTTAGATCACCAAGAAACCCTGCGATTACTAAAACGCAGGGTTTCTTGTTTCTTTCGACAGCGATTACGGTGACCTCCCGGTCCTTGATATCGCGGATCAGGTTGCACTAATGGCCGATGCCATAGAACAGATTTAGTGGAATTATGGTACAATTTACAAGGAAAACAAAGGGGGATGAGGAACATGAAGAAATTCGGGCAAATGTTTCTGGTAGGCTTAGCCATGGCTTTCGGACTTGGTCTGGTGGCCGGAAATGTGCAACCTCCCGCCGCTTCCGCGGCCGGTACAGAATATTATGTGGCCACGAGCGGCAGCGACTCCAACGCAGGAACGAGCGACGCGCCGTGGAAGACGTTGCAGCACGCGGCCGACGTGGCTCCTGCGGGCAGCACGGTTTACGTCCGAGGCGGCGTGTACAAGCAGAAATTAAAGATTACCCGCTCTGGCTCCGCTTCGCAGGGTCCCATTGTGTTCACCAACTATGGGACAGAGACCGCCATTATTGATGGCAGCGGACTTTCGGTCAGCGGGAACGAAGGGCTGATCGAACTGTCCGATGTCAATTACGTTACTGTTCAGGGGTTTGAAATCCGCAATTTTACCACTGCTTCCAAGAACGTGGTGCCTGTAGGAATTTATGTCCACGGTTCGGGCGGCTTCATTAATCTGTCCAACAACAAAATCCATGACATCAAAAACACGGTCACCCCGACCGGCAAAGATCGGCTGGGTCGGGATGCTCATGGTATCGCTGTTTACGGCACGAAAGCTCCGGCTTCGATTCACGACCTTACGATCAGCGGCAATGAGCTGTACAATCTCGTGCTGGGCTCCAGCGAATCGCTCGTTTTAAACGGCAACGTGGATGGCTTTGTGGCGACCAACAACCTCATTCACGATAATGACAACATCGGGATTGATTTGATCGGCTTTGAGGGAACTGCGCCGAATACCGCTTACGATCAGGCGCGGAACGGGTTGGTGAAGGGCAATCGGGTGTATAATAATTCAGTTCAAAATAACCCATCTTACAAGAGCGATGACAACTCGGCAGGCGGCATTTATGTAGATGGAGGCAAGGACAGCATTATTGAGCAGAACTACAGCTACAACAACGATATCGGCGTCGAAATTGCCTCTGAGCACGCCGGTAAAGCAACCAGTAATATTACGGTCCGCAGCAACGTGATATATAACAACCGACTGACCGGCATTGCCATGGGCGGTTACAATGAGGAGCGTGGCTCCACGGTAAACTGCAAGATCGTGAACAATACACTATACAAGAACGATACGTTTGACGACGGAAGCGGTCAGCTTTTGGTTCAATATGATACGCGAAACAACGTGATCAAAAACAATATTTTCGTGGCCAGCTCCACGGATATGCTGATCTCCAATGGATACACCAAAAATTCCGGCAATGTTGTGGATTATAATTTATATTTTGCTCCGAGCGGCAGCTCGGAAGCCAACTGGATCTGGAGAAATAAAGAATATACAGGTTTCTCCACGTACAAATCGGGGACCGGCAACGATACGCATTCTCTATTTGCCGATCCTAAATTCGTGAATGCCGCGAACAGCGACTTCCATTTGCAGTCTTCGTCACCTGCGATCGATGCCGGGAACACGGAACGTGCCATCATTGGAACACTGGATATCGACGGGAAGCCAAGAGTACAGGGAGCCGCTGTGAACATCGGTGCTTACGAGTAAGTCCTATATTTTATGACAAACAGTGCATGGCGAAAGTATTTGGGGTCACTGTTTGTACATTTTTACAATGTTCCTTGCAATTAAAACACCTTCAAAGTGAAACCCCATGTCGTAAGATATGGGGATAACCTTGAAGGTGTTTTTGCGTTGGCAACAAGATTAAGCTATCCTCGGAAAGTAAAAATGGAAGTCATACAAATGAGATTAGAAAGTTGTTCCTGTTCGATAGGCTCCGATTAACATAGTTGTTGCACACCTTTTAACCATACGGATTTGATCGACAAAGTATCCGAGATGTTGGTTGTCGGATCACCGTTTACTAGTATAAGATCAGCAAGCGAACCTTCGGCAATACAGCCGCGATCGTTAAGCCCAAAGCAACGGGCCGGTTTCGCGGTAGCCGACTGAAGCGCTTCTATGGGAGTAAATCCGGCCTCAACCAGTAATTGCATTTCATGATGAACGCTGGCTCCATGAGCGAGGCCGCCAAGATTGGGAACAGGAACGGGGGCGACATCCGTCCCGACCAGAATATCCACACCGGCACGGTGAAGATCCATCACATTTTTAAAGCTATTCTCCAAAATGCCTTGCGGGAAAGTATGGAAGCTTGAGTTCAAAATATCGATCCATTCCGGACTTAATTTGGAATAAACACGTGGATCATTCGCCAATTCTGATGCCGGATTCCCCAGAATGGATGAGTTCAATACCAAGCACGGTATAACAAATGCGTCTGAATCCGCTATGGATTTCACCAACTCAGATGTGTATTCGGGCCTGTCGAGAAATAAGTGACCCAATCCGTCGACTCCCATATCGATGGCGGTTTGCGAAGAGTGAGCCGTCAAGACGTGAGCTATGACTATTTTATCGAGCTTATGGGCTTCTGCCACGGCTGCTTTTAAAATCTCGTCGCTTAAAATAGGCAGTCCAGGGGCACCCAAGACCGTCCCCTCTTCAATCATGATTTTAATAAAGTCGGCGCCACTCTCCACTTGGGTATGCACATGTTTGATCGCTTCTTCCACTGTCGTCACTTGGGGCACTTTTTCGTGATCGTGAGCGTAGGCGGCTAGCATAGCTTCCCGGTCTTCCTTGGGTAACTTCTCCAATTCCTTTAATACGAACTCAGGAATTTCATCCTCATCCTGCAATAATTCATCCGGATGACCACCTGGAGCAGTGATCGCTGTGCCGGCGGAACGGACTTCGGCGGCGTCATTCACGTTTTTCAACTGGATCTTGCGCCCTCTTTCTGTAAAACTGCCGTTCATTTCGAGTTCTGTCGTGACGCCGAATTTTAAAGCATCTCGTAACCCACCGATTGAAGTGTGGACATGCGCATCAATCAGGCCAGGCAATAATGTCGCATTTTCCCCATCGATGATCGTTGCATGTGTCGGAAGGTCTCCGCCTACCGAAATAATGGTTTCCCCCTGGATGACAACATTTCTGGGCTCAATAACTTTTTCTCCATCGAAAATACGTACATTCGTAATCGCTGTAACTTTTTCTACTGTAGAGCTGCTTTGAGTTACATTCTTCATGTCGTTCCTCCTTAGTGGTCAGTTTTAAACACTTAGAATTCTAACTATTAGTTTTGTAACTGTCAATAAACTAATTTTCGTTTGACAAACAGTTTAGAGATTTATATAGTTTATTTACTGACAATTAGACTTCTAATAATTTGAGGAGGTACGATTATGAAAACCCAAAAGGATACGGTTTATCTGGATTTGTTTCAGATTATCGGTCTTAAGTTAAAGAAAAGAGCGGACGAGAGCATA
Source organism: Paenibacillus sp. FSL H7-0703 (assembly GCF_038003485.1). Lineage (NCBI taxonomy): Bacteria > Bacillati > Bacillota > Bacilli > Caryophanales > Paenibacillaceae > Paenibacillus > Paenibacillus sp. FSL H7-0703. Next base: position 5,163,282 of record NZ_JBBOPF010000001.1, read on the forward strand.
AAAGAGTTGGGATTAAATGCTCAACAAGGAAAAATGATTAGATATATCTACGAGAATCAAGAAAATAATTTAATTCAGAAGGATCTGGCCGATCGGTTTCATCTGCGCGGAGCCAGCATTACAAGCATACTTCAAGGTCTTGAGCAAAAAGGATTCATCGAGCGCAAAATCCCGGCCAATAATGAGCGGCAAAAAAATATTTATGTTTTACCAAAAGCCATTGAATTGATTGAAGCTTTTAGCGACTCTTTTCAAAAGGTGGAGGACGAAATTGTTCAAGCCCTGACTGAAGAGGAGAAGAAAATTTTAGAGGAAATGTTACTCAAAATTAATGAACGCTTATAATTTTAGATAAAATCATGTTCCAAAAATCACTTTCGCTAGTCTCTGTTTTATAGGAGAGGAATCGGTTATGATGGATATAGTAATAGGGATTTTAGTAGATTTTAGGAGAGCGGTGCGATATGAGAAGGGAAACGGGTTTTAACGAAATTATTCGAAAAGTACGTAAAGAGCTGTTTGGGAAAGGCCCGGAGCGCATACATACAACCTTTGTAGATAATATGGCCATCACAATGCTGTATGGAAATTTAACCCCATCCGAAAAGTTTCTGGCACAAGAAGAATCCGGGAAAGAGATGGTACATGCAGCTCGAACCAAAATGGTTCAAAAAATATATCCTACACACTTCAATAAAGAACTGGAGGATTACATGGGTTCCCGGCTGCTGCACCTCTTTTCAGATATTAAAGTGGAGGAAGATATAGCCATCTCCGTTTTTGTATTTGAAGATAACATTACCGCAAAATAAAAAGAAGGCGGAACCGATATAGCATCCATATTGTTGGAGAGTTCGGCTACACCCTCGATTTAATTAACGATGTCCTAATTGAAATGGAATGAATAGATAGTTTTTCTGTTTACACGTTTTTTCTTCTTCGATATTGATATTGGGACCATTGGTAGAGAACAAAACATCCTATGCAAAAACCAAGGATAGCCACCAAGGCCGCCACCAGGACCATGGCCGAAAATACATAAGCGACAATACTCCACTGGAGCATAAATCCTATCCAAGCGACCAGCAGAAAAAAGACGGCAAGAAGCTGATTAAACCTTTGCTGTTCTCGGTCCTCCTGCACATATGAGGAGGGGCTTTTCTTCAAGAAAAGCTTGGCTATCCGCATTACTGGATTGAAGTTAAAAAGGACGCCGAGCAACCCCGCGATAAGAGGAATAACTAGCACCCCATATCCCCCTGTAATCCAAGTAAAAACTACAGATAAAACAATTACCCATTGATTAGCCCTGACTAACGGGCGCGGAATGGATGGAATTTGGCTCAAATATATCATCCTTTTCATATCGGAATAAAGTAAAATCTGAAATTATTATAGCCTAACATTTGGGGAATAGATACCAAAAAACCAAAGAATCTGCAAGCCCATCTGCTAAGATTTTTTTGTTTTGCTTAATTCCTAGCGTTGCATAATCCAATTTGTTACAATTCTTATATACGCCTATTGGGGAAGATAGACATTGTTGTACTCTATGCGCAAATCACTGGTCAGGAAAGGAACCTACATATTTTATGAAAAAAAATGATTTTGGAAATAGGATGAAGGAATATGAAAATGCCTATAGATTAAGCCTACCACGCCGTTTACCCGTAATTATCAGAATTGATGGTGCGCATTTTCATACCTTTACACGTGGGATGACGAAACCTTTTGATGAGAAACTAATTTTTACATTATGGGAGACGTGTAAATATTTGGCCTATAATATTATGGGATGTAAACTGGTGTATCATCAGAGCGATGAAATTTCACTGCTTCTTACGAATTATGACAAATTAACGACGCAATCCTGGTTTGAAAATAATCTTCAAAAGATGGTGTCCATATCTGCTTCTCTGGCTACAGCCAAATTTAATGAGGAAATCCAAAAGGTTTACCCAGGTCAGCCTTTAGCCACTTTTGATGCGAGAGCATGGGTCTTGCCCCAGGATGAGGTTACAAACTACTTTCTATGGAGACAACAAGATGCTACTAAAAATAGCATTTCTATGGTAGCTCAAGCCCATTTCAGGCATTCAGAATTAGAAGGATTGAACGGAAATCAGCTCCAAGACAAGCTTTTTGTGGAAAAAGGGATAAACTGGAACGAACTTCCGGTCTGGCAAAAGCGGGGAATTTGCATTACCAAACAACAGTACAACAAAGGCGAAGCCGTCAGAAGCAAGTGGGATGTTGATCATGAGACACCGATTTTTTCACAGAATAGAGATTATATTAACCAATATGTATACTTGGACAAGGATGTGTAGATTTGGAGTGTGTCATTTTTATAGGAATTCAGGCTTCGGGCAAGTCGACATTTTATAAAGAACATTTCTTCAAAACACATATGCGAATAAACCTTGATATGCTTAAAACACGGAATAGGGAAAATATTTATCTACAAGCCTCCATTGAAACCATGCAGCGCTTTGTTGTAGACAATACAAATGCCACTGTTATAGAACGGAAGAAATATATAGATGCTTGTAAAAATAAGGGATTTAAAATTATTGGCTACTATTTTGAGCCCGATTTTGCAGAATCTATTAAGCGTAATGAGCAGCGTACAGAAAAAGAGTATATTCCTGAGATCGGTATTAAAAGTGTAATGAGTAAACTAGAGGTTCCAAGCTACGAAGAAGGATTTGATGAACTCTACAGCGTGATTTCCATTGAAGGAACGTTTCAGATCAGAAGACTGCCGGAAAACCATACAATATAGGGGGACTACCATGAACATACCTGAGAGATTCATCAAACGTTTTCCAGCATACGAGGACGTATTTGCCAGCGATCTTGAACATCATCGCAAGCACTTTCTGCCGATTTGCTCAATTAATCTTCAGTTTTTATTCCCGGAGCAGGACGAGTGGCTGCATTTTGTTTCCGTAAAAGAAATATACGAAGGCTGTGTGGGTGAAAATACTCAGCAATTTCATACCTCATATACCAAGGAAGATATGCTGGGTTTCCATGTAATTGACGGCAAATACAAATTCGAAACAGACTGGAATTATTTTAGTCTTCATCAGAAAGAGCAATTGGAAGCTACCTATGAAGCGCTAAAGTCTACCGGGGATAAAGCGTACCTACGTATGAAGAGAGAAGTCATGGCGTTGGACGGACTGGAACAGGTGTACATGGCTAATGAACAAGACTACCAAGCTCGCAAAGCATTTTTCCTGGAAAACAATAAAATTTATCCATATTCCTCCTTTGGGGAGGCCAAAAAGACTGTGGAAGAGCTCACCCGTGATTTTGAGGAAAAGCAATCCAGTGGTTGGGGACTGAGTTTCCCAGAAGTTAACGGTATTTTGGAGGATATCGCTTTTCAGTCTGACAAGGCTCAAAGTTACATGAAGGAATATGACGAATCTCTGGAAGAGATGCTCCAGTTCGAGCAAACCAATTTGCTTCATGTGCCTAAGCGTCCCAATGGTGAGACTTTTACCTATATCGGTTCCATTACCGGATATTATTTTCAAGCATGTGGGGCGGATACCGTCTATTTATTTTACGACCAAGAATTAAGTAAAGCGGTAATTTGCTTCGAATATTCATAAGTATATAAAAAAACTCCCATCAAGGGAGTTTTAATATTTATTTCTTATTCATCTCCACATCATGCTCTTTGGCAAGTGTGTTGACCTGTTCACCAAAATCTCTGAATAGCTTTCTACCTTCGCTGAGCTTAGTGTTACTTTCATTGATTAAGTTCAGATCCTGTTTATCCAATGCATCGAGCATCTTAATGAAGGCTTCCTTTTGAGTACTAGCGGCCTTGATGTAGGTTTCGTGGACGGCTCTTACCTCAGGAGTTTCCGTCTTTACAGCTTCTAACTTATCAACAAATTTGGTGTATTCCGGGATGATATCGTCTTTTAAAGCATTATATAGTGTAACATCATCTGTAAAGTTATCTCCAGTCACAGCTTCATACTTATCAGTAACTGCTTTTTCATCTTGTGCCAAAGGAAGCATTCCATCATTTACATACGTGATTAAATCTTTTTTTATCGGATCGGTAGAGCAGGCTGCCAAAATGGAGAAGCAACATAATACTAACATAAACACGCTAAGTTTTTTCATCTGTATTCCCCTTTTTTATGTATGTTATGGGTAATTCGATTTATTTAATAGTCTTAAAGAACTATCCATATTATTTGATTATATCGTATAAATAAGAGAATGGTAGGATTTTTATGGTAAAATAGTGTCAAAATTAAGTTGATTAACCTAAACCTATTCACATGGAATTACAAATAAGAATGTTTTAAGAAGTATATTCCATTTGAACCAATAATGTATTATGATAGAGCCATACAGCCTAGAAATCGCCCTGGTTTATCCGGGGATAGCGGGAATTCCTTAAACCATTTGAGAGGGGATTTCAGTATGAAGAGGTTCAAAAAGGCTATTGCAGTGATGTTAAGCATGATGCTCCTGTTTGCTTTCGGAATGACTGCGAATGCGAGTGAAAGTACGGAGGCTACATCGGATCAAGCGATTAAAGTGGAATCCGATATTCAGCTAACAACTGGAAATGAAGACGTGATTAAGCGTTTAACGCGAGCAGACAAGCCAGACAACGTTACGTCTTCGGTTTATGTCATGCAAGAAAATCTCAACTTCAAGACACCAGAGACAACATCATTGAAAAGGGAACCCATTTCTTCGCTGAAGGCAAACCCAATGGCTGCATCAGCCACAGTTTCCTCTGCTACGTATTCCGGTACGATTACGCAAGAGGGAGGCACACAATTTTTATATCCGATCTATTTGCAGCCTGGTGAATTGTTGCAGTCCCAGTTGGATGGTCCATTTTCAGCCCAGCTTGACTATGACTTATACTTATATGAGTTTGATATGACGACAGGTGACATTAATCCTAATGCCATTGACGCATCCACCTATGGTACTTATTTTAACAATTATGAACAGGGGGCTGCCTCACTTCCTGAGAACGTAGGAACCCGTAACGCTACCGGATATGAAAAGGCATATGCGATTGCTGTTCATGCCAAAAAGGGTTCCAGCATCAATGATCCTTTCTATCTAACGGTCGATACAAGCTCCAGCTACGATGCATATGAACCAGATGAGAGTGCTTTCCATGCCTATAACTTTACCTTTAGTACGGGCGGTTCATCGCTTAATTCACGCTCCATTCATTCAGGCATTGATAATGACTGGTACCAAGTTACGATCCCTGCCAGCCGCAATTATGATGCTTTGAACGTAAAGCTTGATAGTGTTTCGGACGGTTATGGCTACAAAGCGGAAGTCTACGGAGCTCTTACAGGAAACCAAATGGCGCTTTTGCCGCAAACGAACCATAATGTCAGCTTAAATACAGGAACCTACTATGTGCGAGTGTACACAACCAATCAGTATTCACCCAATCATTTATACACACTTACACTGAAGCCAGTGCTTCGGGCTGGCAAAATTGAAATTACCGGCTATGATTCTGTTAATGGTCCTAATGATTATCCGAACTACTCATATGGTCGTCATTATCGGGTTAATCAACGCAGCAACCTTACCGTGAAGGGGGTAGTTAAGACAACTGATGGTTATCCAGTGGCAAATGCGCCTGTTGATGTGACTTGGTTGAATCAGAACTGGACTGAAAGCAGCGGAAATCGTACTCGTACAGGCACAGCTTATACGGACCAGAATGGAGCCTTTAGTGTGACTCTTTCCCTGCCATCTTCCACTGGAAGTATAGCGGAATACCTGTCTGGAGCCATCAGTTTTACACACTACTATGATCTATCAGGGGTAGCCGTTCAGGTGTCAGGTACTTCGATTATAGACACAGATATTGTATATCACTTTGCCTATAGTATTTATGGCGGCTGATGGACGGGTTATTAAGCTAACACTTAAGGTAACTTGTTGCTTGAATATTTTATATCTGAAACAAAAGTAGTTCGTTTCAATATTTGTTCAATTTTAGGACAAAGCATATGTTCATTCCATATATGCTTTGTCCGATATATATAGAAACAGGGTCACATTACACTATACATACGCCTTAGATTGCCTGTTACAAACATGACAGGAGGAAATAGAATGAATTTTGGACCTCTTAGAGCACAACAAGCGATTCTTAATGCAAGTAGCTTACGGATCAATCCGACAAGCAAGCAAGCTCCACCACCCCAGCTTCATGAAGAACAGGTCTCCAGAGTGGTAGTTCAAGACTCCGTGGAGATTAGTGAAGCCGGTAGACAGTTGGCGGAAGGAGCTATTGTATCACAGGCTGCCAAGTATTTCGGTACAACACAGATCAATGATTCATTAAACCGGGTTTTGGAAGGTCAGCCAGAAGAAGTGTCTAATGCAGTGTACAGTATGATTGAATCTAATTTTATCGTCGACGGAACAGTAACGGATGAGAGTCAACGAGCTGTGCTGCTGGAGATGGGAGTTACTCAATCCAAGTATATTGCCGATCATTACATGGAAGGCGACAAGGCCAAAGAGTTTCTGGAAACCATGAACCAGATTGCTAGTATTGCTTTGACACGATCCACTGATCCAGAGACCGGAGATATTAGCTACACGACTCCAATAGATCGTCCGTCAGGTGCTCCTGAGGATTATGTCAAGCTGTCGGAAGTGATGAAGCAGGTTGATCCTCAAAAATATACTGCGTACATGAATGATATTAAAGGTGGAGGAAATGGGCTGAGCCAACTGTTAAATTTTGCGCAAAAGGTTCCTCAACATCCCGATTGGATTGAGAAATACAAGGAACGTACGGGACAGAACGCAGAGTTGCTCAATAACACACCGCTAAACAATCGGTTTGACAAAGCGGATACGACATCAGCTTCTGCTTTTATGAACAGTATGCAAAATCTTCTTAAGGAATCTTCCGCTACTCAGGATTCTTACATGCAGAATATGCGAGGATTTTTTCGGAACTTGGGCGTTCAGATTCATTAATATCTTCAAATAATTTGTCAGTTCTGTTTACATCCTGCTTGGAACGAAGTATAATAGCTTCAAAACATACTCGTGATATAGAGGAAGCACCTCAAACCTAGGCATTAACGCCTTCGTTTGAGGTGCTTTTTCTATTTACCCGAAGCGAGTTTGTAAAACTCTTTGAAAATAAAATAAAGTAAGGAGAAGTGTATGTATCGAAAAAATAAGCGAAAGGTAAGGAAGTGGGTATATGGATTTTTGGCTGTATTCCTACTATTAACGATGATTCCCATATTTCCGGAAAGGGTATCAGCTGCTGCTCAGGAGATCATGGGGGGCCCTTTTTGCCAAAACAATTTGCCGGGTGGAGGCGATAGTTGGGGTTCTTGGTCAGGAAATGGGGTAGGAGCAACGGAAGTATATACTGGCATGGGTTCGGCCGGGTATAAATGTGATGGTATTACGCAGCCGACAAATCGTTTTATTGATATTGGAAGATCCATTAAGACTTCGGATTACAGGATTTTTGTTTACATTGAAGGGTCTTATCATACTGATATATATGCATCTAATAACGCAGCAGGCGACAGTTGGAGGCCTAATGGAACAAACTTATATACATGGACTAATGTAACGAAATTCTATGCGGATAGATATTATCAGGGAAAATGGTTAGATATCACCGACTCTATTACATTAAGGGATGTTCGATATTTCAGAGCGATGGGAACTAACCAACAGACAAGCAATGAAGTATCCAAGTTTGGAATCCGTGTTATTCCCAAATCGGACTTAATGCCTAAACCACCGCAGATTCATGCAGGCACAGAGGGACAAGCGATCACAGGATGGACCAAAGAACCCGTAACCGTGTGGATAAATGGAGACGTGGCTCCTGAAGGACTAAAATACTATGAATATAGCCTGAATGGAGGAGCATTTCAGCAATACACCGGGCCTTTCACTGTCTATGACCATGGTGTAAATACGATCTATGCCCGAACGGTGGACGTAAATAACCAGTATAGTGGTCTTTCTTCCGGGAATGTCCGAATAGACAAGATGCCACCCACTCCACCCATCCTAAACGCAACGGGAAACAGTAATGACTATACCATTTCATTACAACCGGGAACAGACGATTATTCTGGACTAGCCCATACTCAATTTCGTTTGACGGGCGTTGTGAATCAAGATTGGCAGGACTACGATGGAGTGTTTCATGTGAATAAAGATGGTAAAAGCACGGTTTATGCACGCTCCATTGACAGCGTAGGTAATGTGAGCCAAGAAGTAAGCAAAGAAATCACGATTGATAAAAAGGGACCAACTGCTCCTGCCATTCGGGCTAGCGAGAAAGGGCCAACGATCCGTCATGTAAATATAGCTATTGATTCAGGAAGTGACTCTACAAATGGAATTAAGATGACACAGTATCGCTTGGGTCCATTAGGGGAGTGGCGGACATACAATGGCACTTTTACATTAAACGCAGAAGGGACTTACGAATTAGCAGCACGGACGATCAATAATCTCGACGTGTCTAGTCCAATCGTGACTCAATCGGTTATGATTGATCGAACCAAGCCAACGCCTCCAAAAGTTACGTTTTCCGAGGTGACGACACCTACTCGATATACCAATAAGCCAGTGGAGTTTGCTCTATCGGGTGCGACGGATACTACAGCAGTACATTATGAATATCAATTGGGTTCTGGCACCTATGTGCCTGGTTCGTTGGGAATATTAAAGGATTCGGGTATCATAAAAGTGACTGCCCAAGCTGTAGATGCAGCTGGGAATCGAAGTGATCCAGTATCCGTAATGTCTTATATTGATTTGGAACCACCGACGATCCAACTGACGCCGGATTCGCGTGAATGGAAAGATACCCCTATTCATGTGAGGATACGATATGCCGATCAGCATTCGGGGATTGAGTCGTCGACAATGCAGTATAAAATCACGAACAGCCCTGATTCACCTGAAAACTGGGATACTGCAGCCGATACAACACTCCAGATGGATCTTTCAAATGAAGGTGAATGGTATGTTCATGCCAAGGTCAAAGACAGGGTGGGTAATATTTATGAAACAGTTAGCAGTGCTCTGTGCATTCAAAAGCAGCCCCAACCGGTTGTGCTCTCTGCGACATCCGTACGAAATACGGAAGCTGATTTGCAGTGGACTCTCCCGTCGGGCCTTGATGATGGTTACGTTTATACAGTCCGAAATCTAACAACTAATGAGGTTTGGGATGTTACGCATCCAACAAATTCTTTTACAGTTAGGGGGCTACAAGGAGGACGGCAATACGAATATGAAGTGCGTTCCAGTAACCATGTAGGAGGCAATGCATATTCCAATCGAGTCCATGTATTAACGTTACCTGATGCTCCTGATCATATCCAGTTACAACCTGTCTCTCGTCATTCTACAGAAATCATGGCTGATTTTACGCCAGTTTTCTCAGCTAACAAATATAACATTACAGCAGCAGACGTAAGTACGGGAGAAATCATATTTAAGGATACGGTTACACAGGATGTGTATAATCCAATTACGGGAATGAAGCCTGGTAAATATTACGATGTTTCTGTATCAGCTATTAATGACACTGGAGAGGGTACAGAAAAGCATGTATCTTTTCTAAGTCTACCAGACAGCCCGAACGGATTCCGGAATGTAACTGTAAGAGAAGATGGAATCGACTTGAAGTGGAATTCTGTAATCACTGCCACCTACTACGCCCTAGAACGTGACAAAGTATCGGTTTATAACGATGTGTATACAGAATTCACCGATAGTGATCTTCAGGCGGGAACAGAGTATGGTTATAACGTTTCCGCTGCAAATGCAACAGGATTCGGAGACTATGCTCATCTGGGAGTCATCACTTTACCTGATCGAGTAACTACAATATCGAGTGTGACGAAGGATGTGTATGCTATCGGTGTTGCGTGGCAGGATGTGCAGGGGGCTGAAGGATACATCTTGAATGTTAACGATGAACCGAAGGTGCGGGTTGCGCGTGGTATCCATTCTTATACTTTTGAGGGCTTGCCTGCGGGTAGATCTGCCAATATTAAAATACGAGCCTACAATCGAAGTGGTACAGGTAAAGATACATCTATCAACGCATTAACACTACCTGATTCGGCTGTGCAACTTGCAGCTGAAGATGTTCGTGAGCACGATGCCACATTGATATGGGCCCCGGTTGATGGGGCAACTCAATATAAGGTAACGATCGACGGTCAAGATTATTATAGTACGGAACCACATGTAGTTGTATCTGGTTTAACAGGTGGGAAAAACTATGATTTTCAAGTGAGCAGTGGGAACAGTAGTGGTTTCAGCCAGCCAGCGTTGGGTAAGCTGCTGACACTTCCTCCTCAAGCACAAAATGTTAATGTTACAGAACTTGAGGATGGCCAGATTTTGCTGAGCTGGGATGAAATCAAGAGCGCTTTTCAATACACTGTAATCCGCAGAGATACGGGGGAAGTTTTTGACACCAGAGATGCCCATATTAAGCTTTCAAATATCCAGCCTGGTGTAATTTACTCGTTTGGTATACAGGCCATGAATACAACGGGGAGAGGTAATCTAGCTCCCTTTACGCATCGTACGTTGCCAGGTCAAATACCGGATAGTAGATTGGTTATGAAAAGCGTAACGGATACCGATTTGCTTGTTACGTGGAAAGAAGCTCCGGGTGCAGATGCTTACAATGTCTACCAAAACGGGGGGCTTATCGGTCATACGACCTCCCATGAATTTAAAGTAGATGGATTAGATAGTTCTACATTGTATCGTATTACCGTCAAGCCATTGAACACAAGTGGTGAAGGTAAGCAGACAGAAGATCAGGTCGAGACGCTGCCGTCTCCAGCGTTTGCGTTTTTGAAGACGGAAACAACGAATAGTGAGTTTATCATCCATTGGGAGTCAGAACATAAAAATGATATTTTCGTTCTCGCTAGTGAAGGAGGAACAGAGCTATATCGTGGTAAGGATCGAAGCTATATCTGGAGACAACTTAAAGAGAAGCGATTGTATAAAGTTCAACTATGGGCAGAAAATAGTCAAGGAAAACGCACAGAGGCAAAACAAGCGAATGGAAAAACAACGGGTAATACTGCGGACGCAGGTGGTGGAGCAGGAGGGGCGGAGAGTGTAAAACCGATTCAGCCTGTTGTAAAGGAATCGTTAGAAACAGAGTATATTCAAGATTCAACCGTTGAGAAGAAGCCAAATCATTTTAGCGACATTGAACGGGTATTTAATAAAGAAAAAATAAATGTGCTTGCCGATTTGGGTGTAGTAAAGGGAACAACTCACATGCTATTTGAGCCGAACAGACCTGTGACGCGTATGGAGTTTACTTCGATGCTTGTCCGTTCCTTGAAATTACCACTTGAAACGGATGTGACTTTAGGCTTCGAGGATATCAGTCCATCGGCGTGGTACGTTGATCTGCTCAAAACGGCGATTAAAGATCAGGTCGCTCGCGGGTTTAGTAGTAGAGAATTTGGCCCAGATCGGGTCATTAACCGTGAGCAAGCGGCTAAAATGGTGAATAACATTATTAAGGCTACACCACAGCAAGAAAGCAGTGCATACTCAGATTCCTCTCAAATTGTAGAGTGGGCCAGAAAGGATGTACTTGGCCTAACCGAGATTAATTTAGTACAAGGATATCCAGATGGTAGCTTCCGTGCCAAGCAGGAGGTCACACGTGCGGAAGCGGCAGAGATGATTTATAACATGCTTCAAATGAAATAGAATAAATCAAGGGGCGGCATTGGCCAGCCCCTTTTTTGTGTGTACTAACTTATTCTGCAATAGCGGGGTTTATATTGGATGCTCTGTAGGCAGGAACGCCATTAATGAGTGCGGTTTTAAGCTGAATATATCGTATACCATAATAGGAGGTTGTACTACTCAAGCCGGATGAAAGTACAGTTATTTTATAATATGAAAAAGGAATCTCATTACTAAATTGATAAGTTGTTTTTGCAGTGGTTGGCAAAGTTTCGACTTCACCTAACCTAAACCAATTTTCTCCGTCATTAGAGCCGTGAAAAGAAAATGAAAGTATAAAAGCTCGAGAAGATGGCTGAGCTAAAAGAATATCATTGATCGTCTTACCTGTATCTAATTTGAAGATGATCTCTCCACCTTTACCGCTTAAACTGCTCTCCCAATAGAGATTATTATCGACTAAAACATTTTTCGGAAAAGTATTTTTAGAATCCCCGTTGGTTGAAACATTTTCCTCTGCTATAACAACAGAATCTACGGAAAAAGTATAGTTATCTGGATTTTGACTGAATTTTGCCATGTTGAAATTCCTCCTTAAGTTTAATTTTTGAATGTGGTGAAAAGGTTGATTTATATCATTTATATGGAACTCTCTATGAATATATTCCTTGATGATGGAATGCATACTAGTGTTTAAACGGTCCAACATCATAATAGTAAGCTCATTTGCGGGCGGGGGAGTTGCATGTTTAGAATATAAATAACTAATTGAGGTGCGAGAATGGAAATGGATAGAATATGAAAATATACACTTATTATTTGGGAGACGGCATATTCCCTTTGGATTGAGAAGTACACGGCTTCCCAAGAATATAATTATTTTGTAATAGATGGATTTAATATGCTTACCGACAAAATAGATGCGATTCTGAATTATGCTCTAGAGAACTTTCGAAAAGAATTTCCTCACAATTATGAGTTGCGTTGTCCGGCTATGATATTTCCATTGCCAAGAGGCGATGAAAGTAATGGTGCTGATTTTGCTATTGTTTTAAAACGAGATGAAGATGGAGATACAATGGTCTATTCCCCACTCCCATTGTCATATTTAGAAAGAAGTTAATACTCTGCTGAAAGAAAAGGAGGAAACCAAGTGATGAATAATGTAAAGCTATCCCGGGTTTCCCTCTGGCTATATGGAGTGCGTTGATTTGTGTCGAAGAGATCTCTACGTTTCGAATTAAGTATCGGAGGTTGCTCCAGAAAGGTATCTGGCAAATTGTTACGGAGCAGTTTTCGGAGTACAGGCACGGATGGGCACCTGCCTACATACAATAAACAGACCGCAAGCCTGGTAAGTAACAAAGGCCGGTAAGTTCGCAACTACCTCAGGAGGTGTCATCCGTGCCCGGACTATTTAGCGCTATCGCTCTGTTCATCAAGGAATTGACGCTGCTCGTTTCCTACGTGAAAAACAACGCCTTTCCGCAGCCATTGACTGAGAAAGAGGAAGCTCGACACCTAAAGCTGTTTGCCGAAGGCAACGCACACTCCCGTAACACACTCATTGAACATAACCTACGGCTGGTGGCCCATATTGTGAAAAAATTCGATAACACCGGTGAAGATTTGGAGGATCTTATATCCATCGGTACCATCGGACTGATCAAGGCCATTGAAAGCTTTCAGACTGGGAAAGGCACCAAGCTGGCAACATTTGCAGCCCGTTGTATAGAAAATGAAATTCTTATGCATTTACGATCCCTAAAAAAAACACGCAAAGACGTATCTCTCCACGATCCTATAGGGACTGATAAGGAAGGCAACGAGATTACTTTGATTGATATCCTCGGCACCGAGGCGGATGATATTGTAGATAAAGTACAGCTCAAAATTGAGAAAAGTAAAATCTATCGCAACCTGGATATTTTAGATGAGCGTGAAAAAGAAGTGGTGATCGGCCGCTTCGGCCTGGAAGCCGGAGGAGAAGAACGAACACAGCGGGAAATTGCACGAGAACTGGGAATTTCGCGCTCGTACGTGTCACGAATCGAAAAGCGCGCGCTGATGAAGTTGTACCATGAGTTTTACAAGCAGAAGGGGTAATGGATAAGGAGATATATGAAGCCGCTTGAGGCCCTTAACAGGGCCTTTTTAGGTCTTTTTATAATTCAATTACTTGCTTCTTTTCAGAGGCGTGTTTAAATTGCATTCCCCTCTGCCCATCCAATATTCTTATCTAAGGCTATCTTATAAAAACAACTGCTCCTTTTCGCTTAAATAATAACTATTTTGCTATGTGTTTTCATTTAAAACGCAAATAAAAGCCTGTAGTGGTTTTCTACACTACAGGCTAAAAATGCTTGATATTATTGGGTGTTATACTTCGTCAGGACAAGCTCCTTCGCTAGTTGGCTCTCTTGGATTTAATTTATTTTCCTACATACTCATCCAAAAAGCGATCTACTCTTTTGAAATACTCAGTGGGGTAATGGTTGATGGCATCGATGTGCTCCGTATTTTGCGGGTACCATACTTCTGCTTTTGGGTTATCTTTTAAGGACTCGTAAATAATTTCTGTATTTTTATAACTAATTTGCTGATCTCCAGTACCATGAATGAGCATAACTGGCTTGTCTTGCATCTTTTTTACCGCATCCATAGGTGATATGGAATCAAGATCAACCTTAAAGGCCCAATTTGCCATCCATGTCGATGTATAACTGAATGGAAATGCAGGTAAACCTGAAAAGAAGGGCAAACCCTCTCTCAGAAATAGACCAGCATTACGAAAAGGACTATCTGCAATTACGGCTTTAATGTCATCACTTTCACTTGCGGCTAGCAAAGAAGTAGCAGCACCCATTGAAAAGCCGATAACTCCAATCTTATCACCCGTATGGTCTCTGGATTTTAAATAGCTTACAGCTCCTAGCAAATCGTATTTTTCATTGAAGCCCAGTGTAATCAAATCACCATCGGATTTACCTTGTGAGCTGAGGTCAAATGCCAATACATTGTAGCCTTTCGGAACGAAATGCTCTACTAACTTTTGGGTCCGCCCTTTGACTAAACGATTGCTCGTATATCCATGGACGACAATAATTGTCTTATTACTTGCTTTACCAGAAAGACCACTTGCAGGAAAGAAGGAACCTCTAATCGTATTATCATTTTTCAAACTCTTGAACTCGACCTCTTCGTAGGGAGTTTTATCGATATTCAATCCGTAGCTGACATTAGTGTCTCTAGGATGGTGCAACAAGGTGTCTACTACTTTATAAGATATAAAAAATACAAGAGCCATTACAAGCAAAAGCACGATCCCTAGGCTCCATAAAATTTTCTTTCGTTTTTTCACACGAACGTTAATTGTCAGATCGGGTTGTAATGATGCCTGATTCATTCAGATTCCTCCAGTTTTTCTTTAGGTTGTATGGGGGCGAACAAATAAAAGGCATGCCCCTTCAGATTTTCCCACTCGGGATGATGAATAATACTTTCTCCAAGAGTTAAGCCCACTCCATTTAAGAAAGAGATATAGGCACGAGAGATCATTGCTGGAGAAAAGCTTTTGTTGAATTCTCCCATTAACTGTCCCTTGGCATAGACACATTCGATCGCATCTGTCATTACCTTTATACTTTCAAGGACCTTCTGTGTAAGTTCAGGGAATCTTATTCGTTGTCCTAAGACAGATTGAACAAGTCGCAATTCATTTATATAGGAGTAGATATGGTTGAATTGTTCTGCCACCATGCTCTTAATCAATACGCCCGGCGTCCCCTCCTGTTGTAGACAAGCAAGTGATTTCGCTTGAATATCAGCAAGCGGCTCAAGGACAGCAGCGTAGTATAAAGCTTCTTTGCTGGGGAAATATTGAAAAATGGTTCCAGGAGTCACTCCCACACTCTGCGCAATGATCGCCGTTGTGGTATTAGAATATCCACTTTCTGCGAACAGGACAACAGCTTCTTCTAGGATACGTTTACGCCGCTCCAGTCTTTTTTCTTCATTGATGGGTCTTGCCAAATGTATTCCCCTCTCTTTAAACTAAACTTTAATTAATTAAATGAATGATTATTTAATTAATAATATATCTTAAATTACGACTTATAGCAAGAGTGAATTTATTTTACTTACAAACAGAAGGGATAAATGACAAAGAAGATACGTAGAACTCCGCAGTATTTGAAGGCCCTAATCAGGGTCTTTTTTCATTACTTGTATTTCGAACAGAGTTCAAAAGGGTATGGGTAGAGTGCAGGATCATGATTACGATTATGTCATCAGCTGGAAGAATATCCTTACGGAACGCGGACGTAGTGGCGAGTCAAAATTTTCGTACGATGACTCTACTAGAAAATTTGTTTATACTTTAACTACTTAATAGTGAATGCAATGGATATGAGGTGGAACTAATGATTCTGGTAAGTTCGTGTTTAGCGGGCATGAAGGTACGATATAACGGGACGGATAGCCTGGATGTACATATTCAGAAGTTGGTAGAGGAAAAGAAAGCTGTGACGATCTGTCCTGAGCTTTTGGGGGGCTTTGTGACTCCGAGAGAGCCTGCTGAGATTGTTGGAGGGACAGGCGAGGATGTGCTGAACGGCACAGCCAAGGTGGTCGAGTTCTCAGGCAACGATGTTAGCGATATGTACATTAGAGGTGCGTATGAAGCCTTGAATATAGCCAGAGAGGTTAACGCAACACTTGTTGTTTTAAAAGAAAACAGCCCGTCCTGCGGATCAGCAGCAATATATAATGGGTCATTCGAAAATCGTAAAATAGCAGGTAACGGGGTAACCTCGGCTTTGTTAAAAAAGGAAGGCTTTAAGGTCATATCGGAAGAACAAATATCAGATATTTTCTTGGATTAGAATATGTAAGGGTAGATCAAGCGCCTTGCTAGCTTACAGGCTTATACCTGCGAGCGCAAGACGCTTGTTTGTGCTATGTGCCGCTATACGATTAGACATCACATTATTTAAGCTTTAATGCAAGAATTCCTAGGTATTCCTTGAGGGCTGTTCCGGTTGTAGACATGGCCCCAGCAGACGGCGAGAGCTTGCCAGCATACAGTGACAGCTTTTCACTTGCCAGATAGTCGGTAGGATAAGCTATGGCCTGCATGCCTGCACGCTGAAATTCCAGTGCAGCACGTGGCATATGGAAAGCGGAGGTCACCAGAACAGGTCTAGTGAGTTGATGTTTTTCTAAAATTTGGGATGTATATACGGCATTTTGCTGTGTGTTCAAAGAACGGTTTTCGATCAGGATATCCTTTGCTGGAATACCGAGTCCTAGCAGCTGCCTTTGCGCAATATTCGCTTCATTTCCACTGTCTCCAAACACTTGCCCGCCGGAGAAAAGAATGGGTAAGCCTGTTGCTTCGTGCAATCTGGCCGCAGTGAGCAGTCGATTGGCTGCAGATCCTAGCAGATTGCCTTGTCCATTGATGTCGGGGGTTCCCTGTGTGGCTCCGCCCCCAAGCACGACAATGACATCGCCTTGAACGGTACGGGGTTGTGGGTACTGTTTTTCCAGGCTACTGATTAACAAATCTCCAGCCAGATTGGTCGAGGAAACGTACAGCAGCAATGTGACAAGAAGCAGTACGACCGCAGGTATACGTGCCCTTTTCCATATCCAGATCACGAGCCCTGCCATCACGAGAATGAACAAACCGGGAGGGAGCACAAAGCTGTACAAAAATTTGATGATATAAATCAAGTGCAGACAACCTCCTATCCTTATAAGCTTTATAAGTCTTTTTGGTATATTGTAACATAGGCAAATGACTGGATTCCTCTGTCCGAAGACATACCTCGATGAACAAGCGGGCATGAAAGGTGGAGCTTTCCAATACATATTTTTTGTTTGATAAAGTTGTTCTGCAGGCGTAGTATATAAAGTCTAGTGATTTTTTTCATAGAGGAGCGATAGCGTCATGGGAGAGTTAACGACAGCCAAGCGGATGATGATGATCGCGCTACTGGTTGTATTGTGGGGCATTTCTTGGCCCATTTATAAAGTGGCATTGGAATTCACACCTCCATTGTTGTTTGCAGGGCTACGTACACTGCTGGGCGGTCTGCTATTAGGAGCAATTTTAGTACCGAGATGGAATCGCATTCGTTGGAAAGAAAATTGGCGGGTGTATGCTATTTCAGGTATTTTTAACGTGGTACTGTTTTATGGCCTGCAAACAGTGGGACTGATGTACGTCCCCTCCGGCTTGTTTTCTGTGCTGGTATATCTCCAGCCTGTGCTGGTCGGTATTTTTGCATGGATGTGGCTGGGAGAAGCGATGTCCAGACTCAAGGTGATTGGATTGATCATCGGATTTTTGGGCGTTGCAGCTGTCAGTGTGGGCGGATTTTCAGGGCATGTGGCTGTGGCAGGTGTAATCATCGCCATTATTACAGCTGTGAGCTGGGCATTGGGAACGGTATATGTGAAAAAGGTAAACCAGCGTGTGGATTCGCTGTGGCTGGTTGCATTTCAATGTACACTGGGAGGCATCGTGCTGACGGGAGCTGGAACGGTGACGGAAAACTGGTCGGATATCGTATGGAATGTCCCGTATGTGTCAGGGCTGATATTCGGCACGGTGCTGGGAATTTCACTTTCCTGGTTGCTGTATTTCACACTTGTTAATTCAGGGGATGCGAGTAAGGTTGCTTCTTATACGTTTTTGGTGCCTGTGATCTCGGTGTTTGTCAGCTCGTTGGTACTGGGCGAAGCGATTACGGCTTTCCTGCTTATCGGGTTAATCTTAATCGGGCTTAGCATTTATTTGGTTAATCGCAGAGCGAGAGTAGTACGACAAGCTTGAGCGTAGTAGTTGAAACAAAGAAATTGAAAGATAGAACTTGAAACATAGAATTTGAAACAAAGTAACAACAAGGGACTCTTGCACAATAGCAGGGTCCCTTTTTATATGCTAACAGGAGACACAGCTAAGTGGGCTATGACCTACCGAATTCGAGAGTTTAAGGGGTTTCCTCCCTGGGGAGTTGGTTAAGATTATGATATGGATGACAGCATACAAGCAAGCAAAGAAGGGAGATGTGGACGATGGCACGAAAATTGTTGATTACAGGTGCGGCAGGTACAATTGGGAAAGTATTGTATGAAGGGCTACAAACGGAAGGTAAATATGAAATAATCGCTGCTGATGTGAAGAGGGATGAAGAGGCAGGGATTGTGGAAATGGATATACATGATGCTGCACGACTGGATGAGCTTACGCGCGGAGTGGATACGGTACTCCATTTTGCATGGATCAAGGATGAAGGGGATTTTCTCGGCAAAGTGCTGTCTGGCAATGTTAGCGGAGCCTACAAGCTGTATGAAGCTGCGGTGAAAAATGGGGTAAAACGCATTGTTTTTGCCAGTTCCAATCATGCCACAGGGTTTTATAAAGTAGGCGAAAGCATAGATGTAGAAGATCCCTACCGACCAGACAGTTTTTATGGATTGAGTAAGTGCTACATTGAACTGTTGGGACGACTGTATGCCGATCAGGGCAAAATATCTTCAATTAATATCCGTATCGGAAATTTTCCTGGGGATGATCGGCCCCATTCTGAGCGCGCCGCTCATATTTGGATCTCCGAGCGCGATATGATCCGTCTGACCGTCTGCTGTATAGAAGCTCGTCCAGAGATAAGCTATCTTAATTTGTACGGTACGTCAGCCAATACGGATAATTATTATGACATTAGCTACTTGGAAGAACTAATCGGATATAAGCCGCAGGATAATGCCGCTGAGCTGCTGGAGCAGGCAAAGAAAATCGGATTTCGGGTAAAACAGGATGAAACCACATTCCAGGGTGGGCAAAAGGAGTAGAGTAGATCGTTCAAATATGCTTTGTGAATGGGCTCAAGGCGTCGATCAGACGCCTCATATTACACAAAACTTCACAAATATCCGAATTGTTCACTCCTCCGGACACTCCTTTGTTCATGAAGTATGAGAGGCTTCACTTTTCATTTTGAATGCGCTTACATAAAATATAGTTATACGGCGGCGGTGCTACAAACCTTGCTGTCGGTAACGTACACAGAGGGGGAGTGACTCACATTGAATCAGCCTATGCCCAAAAATTCTGCAATGCTTGCAACGGATTCCCGCCTGAACGGTAAGAGGCTGGGAACGGGTAGGAAACACGGTTTTTTCTATGAACTGTTCCGCAATCGGGTATTATTTCTGATGTTGTTGCCCACTTTAATTTTTTTCTTCATTAATTCCTACATTCCTATGGTGGGTATTTATTATGCATTTACCCAGTTCGACTTCAATACCAGCCTGTTTGATGCCAAGTTTGTCGGACTCCAAAATTTTCGCTTTCTATGGCAATCCGGCACGCTGACAAAACTGACATTGAATACGGTCGGATACAACGCAGCGTTTATTTTACTCGGTAACGTGCTAGCGATTGTTCTCGCTATTTTACTGAATGAGCTGCGAGGCCGCTACTTTAAAAAGATCGCTCAATCCGTGATGTTCCTGCCTTATTTTGTTTCTTTCGTTATTCTAAGTGTCATCGTGTATAACATATTTAATTATGATAATGGTTTCCTGAATACGCTGCTGCTGCAATTTGGTGGTGAACGCGTGGATGTATACAACAAACCATGGGTATGGATTTTCCTGATTATCCTGTTCTATTTATGGAAAAATCTCGGCTACAGTATGGTGATCTATCTGGCAGCAATTACAGGGATCAGTGACGAATATTATGAGGCAGCTAAAATGGATGGAGCCAACATTTTTCAACGAATCTGGTACATTACCGTTCCGATGCTTAAATCGACATTCGTTGTGCTGCTGTTGTTTGCGCTTGGTAGTATTATGAAAGGACAATTTGATCTTTTCTATCAATTAATCGGCAACAATGGGGTGCTGTACAATACGACGGATATTTTGGACACTTATGTGTACCGTTCCTTGAAAGTGACTTTTGATGTGGGGATGGCTTCGGCAGCAGGCGTGTACCAATCCTTGTTCGGCTTTGTACTGATCATGACCGTGAACTACATCATCCGCAAGTTGAACGACGAATATGCCTTATTCTAGAAAGGAGGACCCAAACGGATGGCGATCAAAGAGGATGTATACACTCGAATTTTTAAAATCATCTCTTATGTGATTATCATTATTGCTTCTATTGCTTGTTTACTCCCGTTCCTACTTATTATTTCGGCTTCACTGACCAGTAATGAATCGATTATCAGGGATGGATATCACTTTATACCACAGCAATTCTCACTGGAAGGTTACCGGACGGTGTTCACCTTTCCTGAAGAGGTGTTAAGGGCGTACGGGGTGACAATTTTTACCACGGTTGTAGGCACGACGTTGGGCCTGTTCCTGATGACGATGGCAGGATATGTGCTGGCACGCAAAGATTTTAAATACCGCAATGCGTTTTCATTCTATATTTACTTTACGACGCTGTTCGGAGGTGGGTTGGTACCTTGGTACATTATGCTGACGAAGTATTTAGGATTGCTTGATACGTATACAGTGCTTATTTTCCCGGGATTGATGACTCCGTTTCTGATCATTTTGATGAAAAACTTCATTCGTTCTTCCATGCCGGAAGAACTGTTCGAGTCCGCTAAAATTGACGGTGCGGGTGATTTTAAAATTTACTATCGAATTGTGCTGCCTTTATCTACACCGGGGATTGCCACTGTGGGGCTGTTTCTGGCCTTGGCTTACTGGAATGACTGGTTCTCCTCCTCACTCTTTATTAACGATCCGCATAAATACCAGTTGCAATATTATCTGTATAATGTAATTAACTCCATGCAATTTATCGCTCAAATGGGTGCAGGTACTGGCGTAACCCTTTCCAACGATATGCCGACAGAGTCGACCAAAATGGCAATGGCGATCGTAGTTACTGGACCTATTTTGCTGCTGTACCCGTTCGTACAGCGCTATTTTGTTAAGGGATTGACCATTGGTGCGGTAAAAGGCTAAAGTGGCACTCAAGGACTGTGATGGCATGACGTGCTGACGTTGTGCCATCTAAATAGCACTCTTTGTAAGCGTTTTATTTAATCAGACTACCATTTCAAAGGGAGGATTCACATGACATTCACAAAGAAAAGAAAACAACGCATGTCCATCCTGATTGCAGTAATGGTCATCACGGCGCTATTAGCCGGATGTGGAGAAGGTAGTGGAAACAGCGCTCAAAAAGCAAATGGAGAGGATGATAAATCCCAGAAAGTACAGCTGCAATTTTATATGCTGGGGGATGCTCCTAAGGACTTGCCTACCATTGAGACAGAGATCAATAAGTTGGCGGAAAAAGATCTGAATGCCACCGTCAAATTTAACTATACGACGTGGACAGACTGGGATCAAAAATATAAGCTGTTATTGTCTTCGGGTCAGCCTATCGACCTGATCTTCACTGCAGATTGGACGCAGTATCAGGCCTATGCCAAAAAGGGCGCATTCCTGCCGCTAGACGATCTGCTGCCTAAGGCTGCACCTGCCTTGCAAAAATTTGTGCCTCAGGACATGTGGGATGGAGTTAAAATCGGAGGCAAAATTTATACCGTGCCTGGCACGTATAAAGAGTATGTCACTAACGGCTTTGTATGGCGTGAGGATTTACGAGAGAAGTACAATTTGCCTAAACCGACAGATATCAAAAGTTACGAGGCTTATATGGATGGGATACGTCAGCATGAGCCAAATATGAAAACCGTATCTCTGAACAGCGATATCAAGGGAAATCTGCATGACCGATATACCGAATTAGTAACGAAGAGTGTAGGTGCCTTGCCTTATGGTATTGGTATTAAATATGAAAAACCAACAGAGGTTTATAAATATTGGGGCTCGGATGAACAAAAGGAAGAGCTGAACACTTACAAACGCTGGGCCGATAAAGGATTCATTCCCAAAAATGTATTAAACGTAAAAGATACGCTTCAGGATCAAGTGACTTCTGGTAAAGCGGCGAGTATTTTCGGTGACAATCCAACCCGGTTTAATGATATGGTCATTAAGCTCAAAGCATCTCACCCGGACTGGAAGCTCGAGTATTACCCATTCCCTTTGACGACAGGTTATGCAACTCCAGTACATCCGATTCACAACGGCTTTGCAATTCCAAAAAGCAGCCCAAATCCGGCGCGCGCATTAGCTTTTTATGAAAAGCTTGTGACGGACAAACGCTATAACTTGCTCACGCAGTATGGTATTGAAGGCAAAAACTATGAAGTCAAAGATGGTTACTACCATATGATAGGTAGCGGCAGTTCTAATGGATTTTCACGCGAAGGTATGAACAGTTGGGCTTGGCGTAATCCGGAATACATGCTGTTTGATTCTGGCTTTGACCGTGTGAAGAAAATTTTTGCTGAGCTGGATAAAATCCAGAAGCCTGACCTGTTTACCGGCTTTGCAGAGGACTACACAACCTATCAAGCAGAAAAAGCAGCTCTAGAACAGGTTGAGAAGCAATATCTGTATCCGCTCCAAGCTGGACTGATCGACAATGTAGATCAAGGCTTGCAGACCTTCTTGCAAAAGGCAAATCAAGCTGGTTTGGAGAAAATCCAAACCGAATATACAAAACAATGGGAAGCTTACGTAAAGGAGAAGGGTATTAAATAAAACATAAAGAATTGTGATAAATAATAAAGCAAGTCTCCAGAAAGTTGGAGGCTTGCTTTATTAATGTCAGTTTATGTTTTTGGGAGCAATGTTCCGTTCTCGGAGCGGTCGTGTAGAGCAGTCTACTTATTGCGCATTTGCTTTAGAACGGCGAAAATCTGTCGGTGTTACGCCCAAGCTACGTTTGAACATGCGATGGAAATAAGAGCTGCTCGCAAATCCGGTTTGTTCTGCTACGTCAGCTACGGACCAGTCGGTCTGTTCCAGCAGCTCACAGGCCTTGCGAATACGAAGTTGTTGGATGACGTCCACGATGGTAGACATGGTCTGTTGCTTATATAGCCTGCTGACATAGATCGGCGACATATCCAGCTCTTCCGCAAGCTGATTGAGACAAAAATTGGGATCCGTATAGGCTTGCTCCATTCGTTCATTGATTTGCCGCACCAATCGTTCCTGCTTCGTGTTTCGTTTTTCCGATAGACTGGAGCGAATATGATCAAAGACCAATTGATAATGATCAATAAGATTCTCAGCGGTCTCTAACCGGTCTGCGGATGGTAATTCAGGTTTAGTTTCTATAGCAAATCCATTGAGCTCACTGATATGCCGAACAGCATTATTCACACTCATGATGAGCCGGGATATTGCCACTTGAACGGAGGAAAACGGATATTTTTCCATATGCATCAACAATTCTTTGAACATACTGTGTGCATCCTCCGTATGACCAGACAGCAGCGTATCCAGCATTTTTTTCTCTTTATCGGCTGGATATACGTAAGTATTTTGGATATCCTCGTCTGTAGTGTTTTGCGCATTAATAATGCAGCCATGCCCCTGAAAAAATCGGTGCATAGATGCGTCTTGTACCTGGCGGTACAGCAAATGCAGCCGTTCTGGTTGACTCGTGATGGCACTGTAAGTCAGTGAAACGCTCAGCTTCAAATATTCAAAGCAAGCTTCACGTATTTGGCGTAATAAGGTTTCTAGCAGTACAGTGTCTGTATGCTCTGCGGGATCGAGAATGTTAAGCATCAGCAGTACACTGTCCTCATCCATATCAACGGTCTCCACCCGGTACGTTTGTCCGCATATTTCAGAAGCAATGTTCATGATTGCAAACTTATAGGGTAGCAGATCAGGTCCACGTTCGCTTTGCCATCGGGTATATTCATCTATGCGCAGCAGCACAAGGCGGTAGTCTTTGTCGAACTGGAACGTAATCCCAAGCTCGCGTAATCGTTCCGGTTCTTCACCAGCAGGAAGATTTCGGATTCCTCGGATTACATTCCGTAAAATGTTTTGCCGGATCGTGTACATACTGTTTCGTTTCTCCGATTCCAGTGAATTCATATGCACAACAATTTGGCCAATAGGCGTATACAGCATTTTGGATAGCAGCCACGAAGCCACGAATCCTGCCAATGCAATGATGGCGGCTATCAGTAACATCGCATTACGAATAACACTCGCCATTTTGATAACGCTTTCATATGGTGTGACACTAATATACTGCCAACCTAGTCCGTCCGGGGAGGTGTAGGAAATGAGTGATCTTTTACCATGAAAGTCTTCTACAAAATAGCCTGTTTCTTGTTTTTTGACTCTCGTGTGCAACCATAGCTGCTCTTTTTCGTTCAAAGTTTCGTCTGTCAATGTTGTACCAGACAACAGTCTGCCCTGATCGTCTAAAATATAAGCGGTCCCGCCTGAGATTGGATTCGCCGCCATTTCCTTGTTCATCCAGGCCGCCGACACAT
This sequence comes from Paenibacillus sp. FSL H7-0703, assembly GCF_038003485.1. NCBI lineage: Bacteria > Bacillati > Bacillota > Bacilli > Caryophanales > Paenibacillaceae > Paenibacillus > Paenibacillus sp. FSL H7-0703. The sequence continues at coordinate 5,188,469 of NZ_JBBOPF010000001.1, forward strand.
TCACAATCACAGCCGAATTTATCGCTTCGTTCGAGTTAATTGCGTCATAACATAAATACGTATAGGCTGCGATATCTGGGCTTGCTTGCTCTACTCCAGCTCCAGAGTCTGAGGCCGACAGCAGCGGATACGTGCGTGGAATAGGCGTAAAGGGTTTATAGTCCTGATAATGATCCAGCACGCGAATGATATCTGTATCAGCCAGTTCATGTTTGCTGAATAACCCGTTTTGACCTTGTGAGGACGCAATGTAGAAGGTGCCGCTTTTAGGGTTAAACACGTAGATGGATTCGATATACGGCATGGAGTTAAGATAATTGTTCAATTCGGTCATGGCAGCGGTTACATCATATACATTAGGTTTTGGATAATACAACAACTTGGACAGGGTACTGCTGCGATACATTTGGAATGCCAAAGATTGAGCAATAGATGTCATGTTAATAACTTCTTTGCTTCTCAACGTCAAGCTGTTGTGATTGGCCTCGAATGCCTGCTCCTTTTCCACGCGAATATAGTAAAAATAATACACAGTGGTGGATACCAGCAACGTTAGCGTAATACATAACGTAATGCTGACCAGCAATTTGCTGTGAAGCTTGTGATGCTTTTTGAAATTGCTCATATGAACAGGCCTCCTGTCTGTGTGCACGTAGCTGTAAAGTACACCCTATTTATGTATTCATTATACGTGTGATCTTGTGAACAGGACAGTGAACAAACCGATTCTTTGTGAAAAATAATGATTTTTTCGTAAAAAGGCCAGGAACACTTATACGCATTGGATTGCGTCGGTTCCCGGCCGGGTTTGTGTATTCAAATAAAAGAAGGAAAGATGACGGTACTGCAACTAGTCAGGAAATTGAACGTTACCATTAACGATATAGGCTCCGCCTGTACCATTTTCCGCTAGAGCTGGGATTGTATCGTTTAGCACGACACCGCGAATGTCCGTAATCCGTATTTTCAGAGGTTGTTTTCCTAAGTTAGTACCTAGAAAGTGGTTGTAATCCTGTTTTTCGAGATTGAGCCATTGTCCGTTTTGTTGGACTTCCATCTTCAAGACCGGATATTTATGATTGCGTACTTGAATGGCTGCCCACCATTGGCTGCTGCCTTCTTTAATGCGGTAGGAGACATTGCCGTTAACCGGAGCTTTGACCACTTTCCACGAAATATTAATTTTTCCGTCTATTTGATTGCCAATCAGGTTGAACGCGTTTGGGGACAGATCGAGCGCGCCACTTGGACCTTCAGGGTAAAGATCAGTTACATATACGGTTGTTTTCCCTTTGGGACCTTGAACTTCCAAATAGGCTCCAGCTAATGCAGCTTTGATTCCGTTATAATTCAGTTGTGTGCGATTAAGCGCTGTAATTTTGGCATCCGAAGGGATGGGATCAAGCAGTAATGCCCCTCCAGAGTAACCTGATCCTGTATATGTGGCGTACCCCGTGTATGTATCATTCCAAGCAGCTGAAGCGGGAAGGGCGAATAATACAAGACTTAGCAACGATGTTAGACCGATGGTTTTGAACTTTCGGAACGTCGATATTTTTTGCATAACATTTCCTCCTTATTCATTTAATAGATTAATATAGTAAATATAAACACTATATTACCTAATATTTCAAATTGTACAATAGGACTTTGAGGCAAAAAGAAAATATTGAAGATGTTTGTCAACATACTCATAGGCCATATGGCGTGTTTTTTTAGAAATGGTTTTACAGATAAAGAATAAGGGGAGGATTAAGTAATGAGGACGAAACTAGGACTTTTGGATGAAGTCTTTTAAATAGAATAAGCGAACTATTGTTCTCCTTTTGTTTGTCGTATACAATCGAATCATGCTGATTCAAATGGAGTGATGTTGAACTCTGTTGTATGCTGCAACGAAAGGATGTTTTGCACCATGATGGGAAGAGCCCATTTGATTATTGGAACCGGGGTCTCCCTGTCGGTATTAGCTTTAAGTGGATACGAAGTGACCCCGGCTGCCGTGGCAGCTGCTGTGGTCGGTTCACTGTTGCCGGATATTGACGAGCCTAACTCCATGCTCGTGAGCCGTGCGCTCCCAACCAAAATGCTTAGGCTTATACAGCTTCTAATGATTGGGGCTGCTGGTTGGGTATTTTTCACCCGTTTGGCTCCACCGCCATGGAATCTTGTTTTGGCTTTGCTGATGATCAGTGCTTCTTTTATGCCTTCACGATCCATGCGCAAGGTTATTATCTTTCTAATTGGTATCGGCCTAGCCTGGTATGGAGAATCATATGCACCGTGGAATTATATCGCCGGGTGTCTGCTGATCATTTGTACGTTAGTCCCACACCGAGGGTTGACACATACGGTATACGGGACAGTCGCATGGACTGCGCTGCTTTATGGTACGACACGTTTGCACGGTGACAGCATATGGCTGGCTGGAGGTATGGCATATTTGCTGCATTTACTGGCAGATTCCTTGACGAATAATGGAATTAAACCTTTGCCGCCGTTCAAATGGAAGCTGCGATTTAAATTGATGAGTACCGGAACCCGGAAGGGAGCTAAGATAGAAAACGTCTGTATTGCTTTAACTACTGTACTTGTAGTGATTGCTTTGCTTCGTTATAAGCATTTGATTTGATATATTCTATCTTTTGTTTCTATTAAATTAAAAAAACAGTCAATGCACGTTGTACGTGTCTTGACTGTTTTTTTATAGATTGCGATTCTCTGTTACAACTTAGGCTCGTTCAATAATGGTATTCAGCGTTGTACGATCCAGATTTTGAACCAGCTTGATGATCAGCTCTTTGGCTGCATCATAATCATCAGTGTGAATAATGGACGAGGAAGTATGGATGTATCGTCCACAGATGCCTATGACAGTGGATGGCACGCCAATTCCGCTCAAGTGCACTTGACCTGCATCGGTTCCCCCTGTGGAGATGAAATATTGATACTTGATTTTGTGAGTTTCCGCCATGTCTTGCACGTACTCCACAATCCCGCGATGTGTAATCATACCTGGATCAAATACCCGCAGCAGTGCGCCTTTACCGAGGTGCCCGTAAGCATTCGGGTCGCCGCCCATATCGTTGGCTGCACTGCAATCCAGTGCAAAGAATATATCCGGCTGAATCAGATTGGCCGCTGTACGTGCACCACGCAGTCCCACTTCTTCTTGAACAGTGGCCCCTGCATACAATGTATTGGGAAGCTTGTCTTTTTCTTTATGTAATGCTTCAAGCAGTTCAATAGCCAAGCCTACACCGTAGCGGTTATCCCATGCTTTAGCCATAATTTTTTTAGGATTTGCCAGTGGAGTGAAATCACAGATCGGCGCAATGGCCGTTCCTGGTACGATCCCCAGGTCCTGCGCCTCTTGTCTGCTGTCCACGCCGATATCCAGATACATATGCTTGATGTCCATAGGTTTGCTGCGTTGCGATTCATCCAGCAAATGAGGCGAGACAGAGCCAACTACACCGATAACTGGGCCTTTTGGAGTCAATACTTGAAGACGTTGTGACATAATGGCTTGGCTCCACCAGCCTCCAACCGGCTGAAAACGAATCATTCCAGTTTCCGTAATACCATTCACGATAAAACCGACTTCATCCAGATGGCCTGCCACCATTACACGTGGTCCACTCTCTTGACCGCGTAGCACCCCAAAAAGACTGCCCAATCGATCTTGCACGATTTCATCGGTATAACCGGATATTCGTTCCTTAACCCATGCCCGCAACTCACGCTCATGTCCAGGAATGGAAGGAAACTCCGTTAAGGTTTTAAACAATTCCAATGTTTTTGATTCCATGATGTATACCTCACTCCTTATTAATTAACCAGTGGTCGTCATGTATTCAGTATGAATGGATTTGTATCGAATGTCCACGATATCATTTTCCTGACATAACATTTCTCCAAAAAGCTCATAATGAAAAAGACCCAAGCAATTCGAACCGCCAAGCGCGAAAACTTACAGATAAGGGGTGGTGAATGATGCCAGCTAAATCCGGGCAGCGCGGTTTTCGTACCAATACGTCGCCGCTGTCCATAAATGAGAAGGACTATCAGAATATTTCACAAAAGCATGAACCCTCGAGAAAAGTATTTGCCAATTGTGTGCGCGCTTTTCTGGTTGGAGGCGGGATATGTGTGATTGGACAGGCGATTCAAGAGGCTTTTATGGCAGGAATGCACATATCAGCCAAGGAGGCCGCCCCGCCGACCTCATCGATGATGATCTTGTTGGCGGTCATATTAACCTGTATCGGGGTTTACGATAAGGTTGCTCAATGGGCAGGAGCAGGAACCGCTGTGCCCATTACAGGCTTTGCTAACTCCATGTGTTCGGCTGCATTGGAATATCGTTCTGAGGGACTGGTGCTCGGAGTGGGCGCGAATATGTTCAAACTTGCAGGCTCGGTCGTCGTATTCGGGGTGGTGGCTGCATTTATCGTAGGCGTTATATATGCCATCCTTGGTGTGGGAGGCAATCACTTATGAGAAGACAGGGAGGACAAACCTGGAAGTTTGAATCAAGACCGCGCATCATTGGAAGTGCCACTGTTGTGGGCCCGGATGAAGGAGAGGGGCCGTTGTCCACAGATTTTGATTATATTTATGACAATATAGAAATCAACGAGAAAACGTGGGAAAAAGCGGAACGTAGATTGATTGAGCATTCTACAGAGCTGGCGCTAATTAATGCCAATTTGAACAAAGAAGAAGTGCAGTTTTTTATTAGTGGTGATCTGATGAATCAGATTGTCAGTAGCTCCTTCTCGGCAAGCAAGCTGGCTATTCCCTATTTGGGTGTTTTTGGAGCCTGTTCAACATCAATGGAAAGCTTAGCCTTAGCCGCACTTATTGTGGACTCAGAGGCCGGTGACTACGTGATGGCGGGTACGACCAGCCATAACTGTACTGTAGAAAAACAATTCCGCTATCCTAATGAATACGGATCACAGAAGCCCCCTACGGCTCAGTATACTGTTACCGGTTCCGGCGCCGCAATTGTAGGACATGCCAAGTCAGGAACGGTGGTGGATTGTGCTACCATTGGACGTGTAATGGACATGGGCATTAAAGACCCTTTTAATATGGGTGGAGCCATGGCTCCCGCGGCTGCGGATACGCTGTTGTCTCATTTTCGAGACACTGGCCGTGACCCTGGTTACTATGATCTCATTGTAACGGGCGATTTAGCCTCAGTGGGGCTACCAATTGCCAAGGAGCTGCTCAAAAAAGATGGGTTCGATATGAATCAGACGGAATTTAATGATTGCGGTTTGCTGATTTACGACATCAATAAGCAAAAGAAAGTCATTGCAGGAGGCAGTGGTTGTGGCTGCTCGGCTGTTGTAACCTACGGGCATTTGTTGAAGCGGATCGAAAAAGGAGAGCTGCAAAAGGTACTGGTCGTGGCGACCGGAGCGTTATTATCTCCTTTGACTACACAGCAGGGTGAAAGCATTCCTTGTGTTGCACATGCTGTAGCTTTTGAAGCGGGAGGAACAGTATGATATTTCTATGGGCTTTTTTAGTGGGTGGTGCCATTTGTGTTGTGGGCCAGTTGATGATGGATGTGTTCAAAATGACGCCGGCACATACGATGAGTACGTTAGTGGTTGCAGGTGCAATTGCTGATGCTGTTGGGATATACGATCCGCTTATTAAATTTGCAGGGGCGGGTGCGACCATTCCAATTACCAGTTTTGGTAACTCACTTGTACACGGCGCATTAACCGAATTGGAGAAGGACGGATGGCTGGGTGTCATTACAGGGATCTTTAGTCTGACAAGTGCAGGAATTTCCTCTGCGATTATTTTCTCTTTTCTGGCATGCTTGTTTGTTCGTCCAAAAGGAAGCATATAAAAGCAGCGTACTTTAGATTTGACATAAAAATAAATGATTATATACATGTGCCCTTCGGATCTAATGACCGAAGGGTTTTTAATTGTTCTGCACATGAAAGATCGAAAGAAGGATAGAGTTTGAATAATACGGGCAGGGGGTTAAGTGTACTCTGTGCCCACCTTCATGTACAATAATAGGAAACATGTTGCTATCTAGGAGGTTTACAGAGCTATGCCCGTACGTCAAGAATCTGTGCAGATTGTATCTGCAATCCGTTCTAATCTGGAATCATGTATATTAGGTAAATCCTTTGAAATAAAATTACTGCTTACGGCTATGCTGGCGGGTGGACACATTCTGATCGAGGACGTTCCGGGTACGGGAAAAACGCAAATGATCAAGGCTCTTGCCAAATCCATGCGCGGTGATTACCGCCGTGTTCAATGTAATCCTGATATTCTCCCGAGTGATATTACAGGGGTATCCATATTTCATCCACGGGACGAGCGTTTTTATTTCCGTCCGGGTCCTGTGATGACTAATATTTTGCTGGCGGACGAAATTAACCGAGCGACGACGAAAACCCAGTCGGCTCTGCTGGAGGTTATGGAGGAACGCAGTGTGACAGTGGATGGGGACACTCATATGTTGCCTCATCCTTTTATGCTGTGTGCGACACAAAATCCGATTGATTTTGAAGGCACTTATATGCTGCCGGAAGCACAGTTAGATCGTTTTATGCTCAAAATCAGCTTGGGTTATCCTGACATGGAGACGGAGCGAAACATGCTGCTTCATCATCAGGCAGGCCAGCCAGCAGACCGCCTGGAGGCTGTAGCTCATATGGAGCAGATTGCTGACATCCAGCAGGAAATTAGAGGGATTTATATGGACGAAGCAGTGACGTCCTATTTACTTGATATCGTTCGTGCGACAAGAGAACATCCATCCGTGCTGCTGGGAGCTAGCCCCCGGGCGGCGCTTGCTTTTGTAATGGCTGCGAAGGCATACGCTTTTCTGGACAACCGTGACTATGTGCTGCCTGATGATGTGAAGGCGCTGGCACCTTATGTGCTAACGCATCGTTTGTTGCTGCGTCCCGAGGCGCGTCTGGACAGTTCCAGTGCCCAGTCCGTGCTGCAGGCTGTCCTTCGGCAGGTTCATGTACCCGTACGAATGGAGCGTCCTTAGAGAATGAATATGGTCAAAAGGAAGCGCAGGCTTCCACGGCTGTCAGGCCGCATCTGGCTTCTGGTGGTCATATGGGTGGTGTGCCTGCTATATTTGTTGTTTCAGGGCGGCAAGACGTCGGTCATGCTGTTGTCTATGGTTACGCTGTTAATCGTTTATTTATGGATCGTTGGTCTGAGCGGAGTTCGCCGTGTGCAAGGCTCCCGGCAGCTTTCGCAAGGCTCGCAGTTTGGAGAACTGCTGCATGCGGGAGATCAGGTGCATGTAAAGCTGAGCCTCAGTATACCTGGTTTTCTTCCGTTACCCTATGTCATTGTCCGTGAGGTCCTCAAGCGACATACAGGTGAATCCTGGTCGTTTGAGGACAGTGTCATTCCCAGTCTTAAAGGGGGCGGTCAGCTTACATTTCAGACTCCTGCTTTAGAGCGAGGAAGCTATCACTTTGAGGAAACGGAATGTGTGAGTGAGGACATCTTCGGTCTGTTGGAGCACAAAGGCAGCTTGAACGCACGCGGTGAATTTCGGGTGCTGCCCCGAACGGTATTCATTCCATATTGGCAGATGAATGACCGTCGCTCAAGGATGTCTGGACCGCAGACCGTTCAAACTCGAACGCGGCGTGAAACGACACAAATTAACGGTGTACGGGATTATGTATATGGAGATCGGTTTTCGCGCATCCATTGGAATGCGACGGCTCGTACAGGTAGCTGGAAATCCAAGGAATTTGAACATGAGACCGTTCCAAAAACGATGCTTGTGCTGGACGTACACATGAAGCATTATGTAAACGCCGAACAGTTTGAGCTAGCCGTATCCTCTACCGCTTCATTGCTGGAATATGGTGGACGGGAGCGAATGGGGGTTGGATTGTGCACAGCTGGAGAAAAAGGCACTGTCTTTCAGCCAAGTGAGCAGACAATGGAACGACAACGAATGATGCATCACTTGGTAGACATACACACAACTTCACAAGGTAGCTTGAAATCCGCTGTAGAAAGCAGTGTGCGTCAGTTTCCGCAAGGCTGTTATTTTATACTGATTAGTCCGCTGAAGGATTATCAGGCGATGGAGCTTCTTCGCTGGGCCGATACTCGGGGGATGACTCCGTGCCATGTCTATATAGGAGAAGGTTCTGCTGAGGGAGAAGCTGAAGAATGGATGAGCATGCTTCGTGCAAGGGGAATCAAGGGCTACGATGTTGAGAGCCTTGAAGAGCTCCCGGCTGTAATGGGGGGAGGGACACTATGAAGAGCTGGTTACAATCGTTAAAGGGTTCCTGGGCCCCCGCTTTTACATTTTTATGGATTATTATTATTGCCATGCAATGGGTTTCTTTTGCTTCCGAATTATGGCTTGAAGAGACAAGAGCACTTGTACTGATGACCATTACAATGCTGGCTCTGGTGAAGATTGTACTACCATTTCGTCCTTGGATTGAATTTATTGTTAAGGCGGCGGCGCTGTTTTTTATTTTGTATCGGACATTGGTGTCTTACTCCATCATTATCCCCTTCGGAGGGGTAGCCAATCGCCTGGACCAATTTATATCCAATATGTCTCCTTATATTTGGTTTTCCCTTATCGCTTGGCTAGTTATTGAAATGGTGCCGCTCATCGTTACAACGAAGCAGCGGATTCTTGTTTTTGTGGGTATTAATATCGCCTCGCTGGCAGTGCTTGATTCCTTTACGCCTACTGTGCTGTGGGAGGAAGTTGCCTGGATCGTCTTTGCTGGTATGGGTTGGCTAGTGACACAGCATCTTCAGTATTTTCGGCAGCATTATCCTCAAGGCTGGAAGCATATTCGACGCTATCCATATAAAATAGCAGCCAATATTGCGGTCATTTTTGCGCTCATTATTATGGCTGGTGTCAATATGCCAGAGGTACAGCCAGCTTTGACGGATCCCTATACAGCGTGGACCCAGAGAAATAGCTCAACCACCGCCGGGATTAGCAATGGATCTGGGGCATTGAATCAGCGGATGAACACGGCATCAGGTTATAGTCGCCAGGATAATCGGTTGGGTGGAGGTTTTAATTTTGATTATTCTCCTGTCATGACCATCACGACCACTCAACGAAGCTACTGGCGGGGGGAAACAAAACGAACCTATTCCGGTACAGGCTGGAGTGACGGGGGAAACGATGATCAAACGCTAAATGATGTTCCAATGACCGCAGAGCTTGAAAACACACAAGAAACGCGGCATTCGACGGAGCAGGTCGTTCAGACCATTACGATGCAAAATGACCAGAGCTATCCTGTTCTGTTTGGCGCCTACTCGGTGCAGCGTGTTCAATCGGTGGACAGAGATTCACGGGCAGATGGGTTACGTTGGAACCCGGAACAGGCGGAACTGCTTTGGAATCCATCCTCCCGAAGAACTGCTTATCCTAAAACGTATACTCTGGTATCACATGTCCCTGTGATCCCTGAGAAAGAGCTACGCACAAAAACTTTTAATGAGTTGTACGGAAAAAACAAACAGGATGCCTATCTACAAATTCCAGATGAGTTGCCACAGCGGGTTCGTGATTTGGCTCAGAACGTAACGTCAACGGCGAAAACGCCGTATGAAAAAGTCGGATTACTACAGCAGTATTTGCAGCAAAATTATGCATATACGAACAACCCGGACCTCTCACGGAAAAGAAGCAGAGATTTTGTGGATGCCTTTCTGTTTGAGATTCGGGAGGGCTATTGCGATTATTATTCCACCTCATTAGTCATGATGGCTCGCTCTGTTGGGGTTCCAGCCCGTTGGGTTAAAGGATATGCACCTGGTCAGCAGACATTTTCAGATGATGCAACAACGGGCGAAAATGACGAAAATATGTCCTCTTACTCCGTGACAAATGCGGATGCTCATTCCTGGGCGGAAGTATATTTAGGTGAATACGGTTGGGTTCCTGTAGAAGCTACGCCTGGTTTTGATATGCCGCTGCTTACGGAACAGGAGGATTCAAAGACTCCAGAAGTCCCTGAGGTTAAAGATCAGCCTGAACCAGAACAGCCTGAACAAACCCCGCAGACTAATCCAGAAGAAGGTTCAAATATTCATCCTGTAATTATAGGTTCTGCTGCTGCAATTCTGCTGCTGTGGGCTGCTTATATCGTCTGGCGTAATCGCGCAGACATTCACTTTTACCTGCTGCGCTTACGCAGAGGTAAGCCGCTGACCCCGGATGAAAAGGTGGTCGTCGAAACTGAGCATTGGTTAAGGTACATGCGAAGAAGGGGATTTGTCCGCGCCAGTCACGAGACGCTGAGGGAATCAGTTGATAGATGGTCGCTAGAAGTACCGGAACACGCTTCAATTTTACATCAGCTGCTTGGCCGATTTGAACAAGCGCGTTATAGCCCCTCATCCGTAACCGCAGAAGATTGGCATATGGTTCGCCAGCAGGCATCTCTGTTACACAAAGAAGGATGGATAAAACGATGGGCTGGACGAAAAGCTGCGTCGGATCAGAAGGATCAAGACTAGTCTATTTTTGATTAGGTCCAAACGCCGTCTATTTTAATCTTTAGCTATATATTTAGTGAAAAAGCTGTCCGTTTGTTGCGGATAGCTTTTTACTAAGCCATAGTAATATGGTATAGTTTGTCGTATGAAACTGAGGTGACCGACGTTGTTTGAAATGCTGATGCCCAAATTACGGGTGAATACCGTCTTTGATATTGATCTTGAGGGCTTGTATGCTCAAGGATATCGCGGCATTATTACGGATCTAGATAACACGCTGGTCGGTGCAAAAGCGCCGAATGCGACTCCCGAGCTGGTGGCCTGGTTTGAGAAGGTCAAACAGGCGGGTTTTAAGCTTGTCATCGTGTCTAACAACAATATGGACCGTGTATCCGTGTTTGCTACGCCTTTGGACATTGAATTTATACATGCCGCACGGAAGCCCTCCAACTCGTCTTTTCGTAGAGCCATCCGTATGATGGGGCTGACTCCGGAAGAGACTATTATGGTCGGGGACCAAATGTTGACGGACGTATTGGGAGGCAACCGACTGGGATTGCATACGGTGTTGGTGCTACCGATATCCATTCATGATGAAGGAGTCATGACCCGATTTAATCGGCGGTTGGAGCGAATCGCGCTCACAAGGTTACGTAAGAAAGGCTTATGGCTTGAGGAGGAAAAGAAGAATGACTGAAAGACCTGACGGCGGCACTGCCGTCAAATGTAGTGGTTGCGGTATCACCGTGCAGACCACTAGCCCGGAGCTTCCGGGATATATTCCTGAAAAATTGCTTACTCGCGAACCTGTCATCTGTCAGCGTTGCTTCCGGATCAAAAACTATAATGAGACGTCTTCAGTTACGGTGGATCAAGATGAGTTCTTGAAGCTGCTCAGCCAGATTGGCGACAAAGATGCGCTCGTCATCCACATTGTAGATATTTTTGATTTTGAAGGTAGCTTGATTTCCGGTTTGCAACGCTTTGTAGGCTCCAATCCAGTTATACTGGCTGTGAACAAGACCGATTTGCTGCCTAAGGTAACGAATTGGAACAAGGTACGTAACTGGGTACAAAAGCAAGCGAAAGAGCAAGGACTACGCACGGAAGAAATCGTACTGTGCTCAGCTAAAAAAAATCAGGGCTTTGACCGTCTGTTGGATGTGGTATCTGAGCTCCGTGGTAACCGCGATGTATATGTAGTCGGAGCGACAAATGTGGGTAAATCGACGCTTATTAACCGCTTGATTCGTGATTATAGCGATATGGAGCAGGAACTCACAACGTCCCGTTACCCGGGGACTACACTCGATATGGTGAATATTCCGCTCGACGACGGCAAGCACATTATTGATACTCCGGGTATTGTATACCCTTGGCGATTCAGCGAAATCGTCTCCCGTCAGGACTTGAGCGCTATTATGCCGGACAAGCCGCTGAAGCCTGCTGCATATCAGCTTGATGCCGGACAAACATTGTTTTTCGGCGGTATGGCCCGATTTGATTTTGTGGAGGGTCAGCACCAATCATTTACCTGCTACATTAACGGTGGTCTTAAGATACATCGCACGAAGCTGGAGCGAGCTGATCAGTTGTTCGCTGATCATGCCGGGGAATTGTTATCTCCGCCAACACGCGATCAATTGGCAGAGATGCCGGAATGGACAAGACATGAGTTCCGCGTTCCACGCAAATCTCCATCGGACATCTACATTTCCGGTTTGGGATGGATCAGGGTAAATAGCGAGAACGGAGCTCTGATTGCGGTTCATGCTCCTCGGGGAGTCCGTGTGCTTTTGCGGCCTGCGTTGATATAACGTTGCTGTAACCATGTTATAGGGCGGCAAGGAACAGGTACTGGTTCCTGCCGCCATTCATGTATTTGTGCGGCCTAATATTTTGCAATATGGGGGAGAGCAACGATGAACAGCGGGGAGTCTGAAGCGACCGAACAAGGTCTTGTACTATTGGGCGTATTGGGTGATCCGATCAAGCACTCCAAATCGCCTCTTATGCATAAAATAGCTTTACAGGCAGCGGGGATTGAAGGAGATTTTGTACCTCTTCATGTCAAACCGGATCAGCTGGAAGATGCCATGAAGGGGATTCGCGCTTTGCATTTCCGCGGAGTCAATGTGACGATTCCCCATAAAGTTGAGGTTATGAAATATCTGGATGAGATTGATGAAGGGGCCAGACTCATTGGCGCTGTCAATACGATAGTGAATGACAATGGACGTCTTAAGGGCTATAACACGGACGGAATTGGCTACGTACGTTCCCTCAAAGAAGAGACTTCTGTCGAGTTGAAGGGCGCAAGAATTGCTGTTCTTGGAGCCGGAGGGGCTGCTCGTGGCGTGATTCATGCTCTGTTGGAGGAGCAACCGGAATCGGTTATTATTTTGAACCGAACACGTGACAAAGCTGAGCAACTGGCATTAGAGTGGACGACGGAAGCGATCCCAGTGAGGGGTTATTCCAACGAAGATGCCAAGAGCGTGCTCGCCACAGTGAATGTGTTGATTAACACAACCTCGGTGGGAATGTCTCCTTTAGCGGATGAGCTTCCACTGGAAACGAGCTTGATTCCGGAGGGAATCATTGTGAGTGATTTGATCTACAACCCGCTGGAAACGAGACTTTTACAGGAAAGCCGTGAACAGCGCGGCTGCACTGTACATGGGGGTTTGGGCATGTTCGTGTACCAGGGGGCTGTGGCTTTTGAGTATTTTACAGGGGTTGTCCCTGCTGTAGAGCAAATGAGAGCGGCTGTGCTGAGTAGCCTGTCGTAAGTAAGATTGTACATTAAAATTATGGAAATGCTGCATTGTATATGTGGCGACGAAGGGGTTAAATATACATGTTAACAGGTAAACAAAAAAGATATTTGCGTTCAATGGCGCATCATTTGGACCCGGTTTTTCAAGTAGGTAAAAACGGTACGAATGAGCATCTTATGCGTCACATCAACGATGCGATTGAAAAGCGTGAGCTGATGAAAGTGCAAATTTTGAACAACTGTTTGGACGACAAGCATGAAATTGCGGAAGAACTGGCCGCGGAGACAGGTTCTGAGCTTGTACAGATCATCGGGAGCACTATTATTTTGTACAAAGAATCCCGTGATCATAAGGAAATCGAGTTGCCTAGAGGATAACACGCGGGGAGAAAATTATGAAAATCGGTATTATGGGTGGTACATTTGACCCGATTCATATTGGACATCTGCTGGCTGGAGAAGCGGCAAGAGATGCCTATGGGCTGGATCAAGTATGGTTTATGCCTTCTCATATTCCTCCGCACAAGCATCAGGCGGGGGCGAGCGGTAAGGAGCGTCTGGAGATGACGAGTGAAGCGGTAGCGGGTCATCCTGCTTTTGAAGTGCTTGATATTGAAGTGCTTCGTGGGGGAGTATCCTATACCATTGACACGATCAAGGAGCTTCAGGAGTTGCACTCTGCTGTGGATTTTTATTTTATTATTGGTGCGGATATGGTGAACTACTTGCCTCATTGGCAGGGAATTGAGGAGCTGGCGCAGCGAATTTGTTTTATTGGTGTTCGGCGCCCAGGGTTCCAGCTTGCGTTGGATGAGTTGCCGCATTATTTGCAGGACAAGGTACTGCTGGCGGATATGCCGGTGGTGGATATTTCGTCGACGGATATTCGAGAGCGTGCTGCGGAAGGGCGCACTATCCGTTATCTTGTACCTGATCGTGTGCATGACTATATTACAAGGGGCGGTTTGTATGAAGTACAGCCGTGAGCAATTAATGGAAGCCGTATCTGGTCAAATGCCTGAAAAGCGCTGGAAGCACACACTAGGTGTTATGCATACCTCAGTGGAGCTTGCGAAGCGCTATGGAGCAGATCCGGATAAGGCAGAACTGGCGGCTATTTTGCATGATGTAGCGAAGTATTGGCCTGTTCAGCAGATGGAAGAGGTGATTCGCAGTCATCCCGAATGTGATCAGGAGCTTTTGGAACATGACAAGCAGCTCTGGCATTCAGAGGTAGGATACTGCGTTGCAGCAAGAGATTACGGAGTGGATGATCCGGAAATAAGGAATGCGATCCGCTGGCATACGTCAGGACGCGTAGGTATGAGCCTGCTGGATAAAGTCGTGTGTCTCGCTGATTACATCGAACCGGGACGGGATTTTCCGGGGGTTGAGCATATCCGTAAACAGGCAAAGAAAAGCTTGGAGCAGGGCCTTATCGCTGGATTTGACTCCACGATTTCATTGTTGCTGGAAAAGAAAAAGGTTATTTTTCCACTAACAGTCTTGTCGCGTAATGACTTGATTCAACAACTAAAACAGAGAAAAACGGAGGTTCATGAATGACCCTAACTAATGAGCAATTAATGCAAACAGCGGTTGATGCTGCAAATGATAAAAAGGCAATGAATATTGTCGCACTGGATTTGCGGGGAATATCACTAGTAGCTGATTATTTTGTTATCTGCCACGGTAATTCGGATACACAGGTACAGGCGATTGCAACAGAAATTCGCAAACGCGCTCATGATGAAGGTGTAACCATCAAAGGAATCGAAGGAATGGATTCCGCCCGTTGGGTTCTAATGGATTTGGGGGATGTCGTAGTGCATGTCTTCCATCGCGACGAGCGCGAATACTATAACATTGAACGACTCTGGTCGGATGCTAAGGTTGTGGAAAAGGTATGAGTTTGATCGCCGGTACTTATGTCACCATTATGGTGGATCGTGAGGTATCTCCTTTCGGCTACTTTCTCACTGTTGGTGAGCAGGATGTGCTGCTGCATTATACGGAGCTGACACGTGAAATTGAAGTTGGTGAACGGTTGGAGGTATTTATTTTTCACGATACAGAGGACCGCTTGGCCGCAACCATGAAAAAGCCGTTCTTGTCGTTGGGCGAAATGGCAAAGCTTGAAGTGGCTGATGTGCATCCGCGTTTGGGTTGTTTCCTGGAGATGGGATTGGGTCGTCAGCTTTTGCTGCCGATTCGTGAGTTGCCAGAAAACCGAGATTTACATCCTCGGGTGGGCGACTATGTGTATGCCATTATGGAGCATGACAAGCAAGGTAGACTGCGGGCTAAGCTGGCAGGGGAACAGGAACTGGCTCCGTTGTGCTTCCACGCCCCTGATTCGTGGCTGAATACGTGGGTGCAGGCGACTGTGTACAAGCCGCTTCAAATGGGCACATTCGTTCTGGTGGACGGAGGTGTGCTTGGTTTTGGTGCGATTGGGATGATTCACTCCTCGGAACGCAACCGGATGCTTCGCTTGGGTGAAGAGGTTAAGGTACGGGTCACACTTGTTCGCGAAGACGGTCGGGTCAATCTGGCGATGTCGCCACGCAAGGAAGTAGGTCGTGATGAGGATGCGGATCGATTAATTGCTTTTCTGAAAGAGCGTCCGGGTGGCGGCATGCCTTACTCCGACGCAACGCCGCCGGATATTATCAAGCAACGGTTTGGTATCAGTAAATCCGCCTTCAAGCGTGCGATGGGCAAGCTGATGAAGGAAGGAATGGTTACACAAAAGGAAAACTGGACCTACCTGGTGGAGAAAATGCCGAAACCGAAGGACGGGAATGGGGAATAAAAAATGGCTTCTTACCGGAAGTTTGCCTATGTGTATGATGAGCTGATGCAGGACATGCCGTACCCGGACTGGTTACGCTTTGCACGGCAGGCTTGGGATCAGTACGGTATGCCGCATACGGTGGCCGAACTGGGCTGTGGAACGGGTTCGATTACGATTCCCCTAGTTAACTCGGGCTTCGAAGTGTCTGGAATCGACTTATCCTCTGACATGCTGGCAGTAGCCCGTCGCAAAATGGAAACCACTCCCCAGGGACAGCGATTGTTTCGTGAGGGAAGCGTTCGCTGGATACAGCAGGATATGAGAGAATGGATTTTACCCGAGCCTGTGGATTCTGTAATTTCTTTTTGCGATTGTCTGAATTACTTGTTGGAGGAAGAAGATATAATTTCTACTTTTCTTAGAACTCATGCTGGACTGAAGCCTGGCGGAACCTTCTTGTTCGATGTACATCATCCCCAGACGTTTTTACGTTATGATGAAGAGCAGCCATTCGTACTGGATGATCGCTCTATCTCATATATCTGGACATGTGCGTTGGACACTCCCCGTTGTGAAATTGAGCATCATCTTAGTATCTTTGCGAAAGCAGAACATGAAGGACGCGATCTGTATCAGCGTTTCGAGGAAATTCATGTACAGCGTGCCTATGATCCAGACTGGATGAAAGCAGAATTGTCCAAAGCAGGTTTTCGTGATGTGAAGGTATATGCGGATTTTGAATGGGTAGAAGCAGAAGATGACGCGGCGAGACTGTTTTATGTTGCTGTAAAATAGTGAAGACTCATTGAGCAAATTTAGGAAAAGAAAGACGCTTTTCATGATGACATGAAGGGCGTCTTTTTGCACTCATATATTCACTTTATAGTTCAACTGAAGCTCATCACCCGGTACACCCCGAATACCCCAGTTCTGTTTGGGCGTTTCAAATATAGTAATCTCAAGATCCTGTGGAGCAATGCCAAAATGGTCCATAATTCGTTGGAATAACAGCTGGATGAGCTGCTTCTTAGCTTCTGTCGTTCTGCCTTCAAAGATACTGATTTCAATAATGGTGTACGCCTCAGAGCGACCATCGGCATATATAAAGTCTTCCTGATCCATAGGGAAAAAACGATGAAACCTCTTGTCTGGAGGGTATTTGAATGCATCCACCACAGCAGAATGAATCACCTCTGAAAGCTGCTTTTTGATTGGATTTAGAGCTTCTTTTATTCCGAAAATTTTAATCTGTGCCATGTCTCAGCTCACCTTTCTTATCTCAACTCAACTCAATTTGCATCAATTTAATTCGAAGTTATTATAAAACATTCGTATGCATGTGTCATGAACAATTAGTATGAAGAGGGTCTTTAACACCAAAGATAGTCCTTATTTGACTTTTTTCGCGGTTTTCAATATAATAGTGCCATTATTAACGGTTAAACAATCGCTGATGAGGAATAGTAGCTTTGTCTGGACATATAGAGAGCCGGCGGGTGGTGCAAGCCGGTTGACAGCGCAAAGTGAACTCGCCTCGGAGATATGCGTCCAACGCAGGAACGCCTTTACAGGTGCTTGTATCCTGTTATTAACCCGCATCGGATCACCTCCGTTATCAGGTGCAAAGGGAGTAGAACGCGAAGAACGCTTTCTGCTAACTAGGGTGGTACCACGGGAATATAACCTCTCGTCCCTAGCGCTGACACGCTACGGGATGCAGAGGTTTTTTTGTTGCATACCGTTTGAGGAGGAAAAGACAATGACAGACACACAGCCGAAGCACGGCTATCAACCGCAAAGTATTGAACCAAAATGGCAGAAATATTGGGATGAGAACAAGACGTTCCGCACCGGGGAAGAGCCGGGCAAACCGAAGTTTTATGCTTTGGATATGTTTCCGTACCCATCTGGAGCCGGCCTGCATGTAGGCCACCCAGAGGGCTACACAGCTACGGATATTGTTTCACGTTATAAAAGAATGCGCGGCTACAACGTATTGCATCCGATGGGTTGGGACGCCTTCGGTCTGCCTGCCGAGCAGCATGCGCTGGATACAGGGGAGCACCCACGCGAAATTACGGTGAAAAACGTAAATAACTTCCGCCGTCAAATCAAATCGCTCGGCTTCTCCTACGACTGGGATCGTGAAATCAGCACGACGGACCCTGATTATTACAAATGGACACAGTGGATCTTCATCCAGCTGTACAAGCGCGGCCTTGCATATGTAGCTGAAGTACCCGTGAACTGGTGCCCAGCGCTGGGAACAGTGCTGGCGAATGAAGAAGTTATTGACGGCAAGAGTGAGCGTGGCGGTCATCCGGTCGTCCGTAAACCAATGCGTCAATGGATGCTGAAAATTACGGAATACGCGGATCGTCTGCTGGATGATCTGGAGGAACTGGATTGGTCTGAGAGTATTAAGGATATGCAGCGGAACTGGATCGGTAAGTCTACCGGGGCTGAGGTTCGTTTTCCAATTGAAGGCTATGACGAGCAACTCACAGTATTTACAACCCGCCCAGATACACTGTTCGGCGCAAGCTACTGTGTGCTGGCACCAGAGCAGGAATTGGTGGATATTATCACTACGCCTGAGCAAAAGGATGCTGTACAACAGTACCGTGAACAAGCTGCTCGTAAAAGCGATCTGGAGCGTACGGATCTGGCCAAGGATAAAACAGGCGTATTCACAGGAGCTTATGCAGTGAACCCGGTGAACGGCGAAAAGCTGCCGATCTGGATTGCTGACTATGTACTGGCAGGCTACGGAACTGGAGCGATTATGGCTGTACCTGCTCACGATGCGCGTGACTGGGAATTTGCCAAGCAATTCGGATTGAATATCATTGAGGTTGTCCAAGGTGGAGATGTGGCTAATGAGCCATATACTGAGGATGGACCGCATGTCAATTCAGGCCCGCTGAATGGACTTACCAACGAGGAAGCGATTCCGAAGATGATTGAATGGCTGGAAGCCGAGGGCAAAGGACACGGCAAAGTCACCTACCGCCTGCGTGACTGGCTGTTCAGCCGTCAACGCTATTGGGGCGAGCCGATTCCGGTAATTCATCTGGAGGATGGAACGATCAAAACGGTTCCTGAGGACCAACTTCCGCTCGTACTGCCGGAGATGGACAATATCAAGCCTTCAGGTACAGGTGAATCCCCGCTGGCGAACGCAACAGATTGGGTGGAAACCATTGATCCTGAGACAGGTATGAAAGCACGCCGCGAGACGAATACAATGCCGCAATGGGCAGGAAGTTGTTGGTATTACCTGCGCTTTATTGATCCGAAAAATGACAAAGAGCTTGTATCCAAAGAAAAACAGCGTGAATGGATGCCTGTTGATTTGTATATTGGCGGAGCGGAACATGCGGTTCTTCACTTGCTGTATGCCCGTTTCTGGCATAAGGTACTGTATGATATCGGCGTAGTGGAAACGAAAGAGCCTTTTTATAAGCTGGTCAACCAGGGTATGATTTTAGGCAACAACAATGAAAAAATGAGTAAATCACGCGGTAATGTCATTAATCCTGATGATATTGTCAATACGTTTGGCGCCGATACGCTGCGTATTTATGAGATGTTTATGGGGCCGCTGGAAGCGACCAAGCCATGGAATGAGAATGGGGTAGAGGGAGCACATCGTTTTCTGTCCCGCGTATGGCGCCTGTTTGTTTCCGAGGATGGTAGCCTGAACGATAAAATTACAAATGACGGCGGTAGCGATGAGTTCAATCGTACTTGGCATAAAACGCTGAAAAAAGTAACCGAAGATCTGGATGCGCTGCGCTTCAATACAGCGATCAGCCAGCTGATGATCTTCACCAACGATGCATACAAAGCAGACCTTCTGCCGCGTGCAGCAATGGAAAACTTCGTGCAAATGCTGTCGCCGCTTGCACCCCATCTGGCTGAGGAATTGTGGCAGCTGCTGGGGCACAATGATAGCATTACCTACGCGGCTTGGCCTGCTTATGATGAAGCATGGACGGTGGACGCCGAAGTGGAAATTGTTGTGCAAGTAAATGGTAAAATCGTACAGCGTGCAACGATTGCCAAGGACCTTGATGCTAAAGCGATGGAGGCATTCGCTGTGTCGTTGGACAATGTTCAGCAGGCACTGGCCGGCAAAACGATCCGCAAGGTAATTGCTGTTCCAGGTAAACTGGTTAATATTGTTGCCGGTTAATCGGCTTTAAGCCGAAGGAGACATCTACCTTTTGCATGTCCTCTTCATACTTGTTGTGCGTGGCCTGTATTAGCTCGGGAAAGACGCTATGCAGGCTGATGTCCAACAATGCGAGAGCTTCGGCGGTAATACCTCCCGGAACCGCCACTCTGGCCTGTAACTCGGCTGGTGTCATCCCGCCTTCCGTGAGCAGCTTTCCAGTGCCGATGATCATTTCACCGGCCAGGGCGCATAGCTCCGTACGGTCTATACCTGTAGCTTGAACTGCGGCTTGAATCCACTGGTCCATAAAAAAGGCCAAGAAAGCAGGACCACAACTCGAAAAATCCGACGTGATCCGAGTATAAGATTCTTTAACCCGAATCGGCCTGCTGATGTGGGACATAAGCTCTTCCAGAAGGGTGCGATCCTCCTCTGTAATCCGGCTTCCATGGATGCACAGTGAGGCTCCGCTGCCCACTTGGTGGGTGATACTTGGAATAATTTTGGATACTTTGGCTTTCAGTGCATGTTCCAAAATACGAATCTGCACCGGGCTTGTGATAGATACGACGATTTGCTCTTCTGTAATGACGTCGCGTATTTCATCCGTTACGGCTTTTGATTCCAGCGGCTTCACACAGATAAACAGAACATCGCTTTCCGCTGCCGTTTCACGGTTGCTTTGGGCTGCATGCAAACCTGGATAGCGACGGGCTAGCTCGGTTACCTTGGAATGCGTTCGATTGCTTGCTGATATTTGCTGCGGCTTGAGTGCGTTAGAATTAATAAAAGACTCAATTAGCAGACTTCCCATGCTGCCAGTCCCGATAAATCCAACTTTCATTGTTCAACGTCCTCCTTTCATACTTTGCGGTATAGACGCTGTGCTGTCAGCTGTCATTCTTCTTAGTGTATGCGCCTGGTCTTGGCCGACATGACGAATTTTATGTCTGAGCATGTTAGATCGTCCCCGGGGTCGTACCACTTTTTTGTGAAAATGCTCACAGCGAGACCGTATGGAGGTTGTTTGCACCCTCCGGTTTAACGGGAATTGGACAGACTTGCTCTGTTTGATTGAGACGGTGTTTTCAGTCGGCTCAATTTCCCGAAATCCATGTGGAGTAGGGGACGATACGGAAATGAAACGTGTATGGACAGGAACAGCGATAACGCTTGCTGTAATCGGGAGTGGACTTATTTTATTTGCCGGAGGACAGCGCTCTGAGCCGCAAGAAGAGTGGACTTTACTTAACCATAAGGTGGAGCAGGCTGTGGCGATGGAGACAGAGCCAAATAAGTCGCAGCGCAGCAGTGACTACGCCCAGAAAAAGCCTGTTGTAAAAGAACCTTCAGACAAAGCTGAGCGCAGTAGGAATGCCGAAGCCGCTGACAATGTGAAACGTGATACTGTGCAGATTTCTACTGGTGTATCTGCTGCTGTGAGCGAAAACTCTATTGCGGGAAATTCAAGTACCGTAAAGCAGTCAGGTGTTGCGAATCCGAGCTCAGACACAGGTATTGTCAGTTCGAGTGGTGCAACGACGAGTAGGACCAATAGGGTAAGTGATTCGGTTACTACACCCGATTCCGGCGAAAAAAAGGTAAACATCAACACGGCGACTGCTGCTGAGTTAATGGAATTACCAGGGGTTGGGGCTAAAAAAGCCGAGGCTATACTGAACTACCGTAATCAGCACGGGGCGTTCAAACGTGTGAACGATTTGGATCACGTAAAGGGAATCGGAGCTAAAATGTTGGCTAAAATGAAGCCGTATGTCAGTTTGTAACTTATATAAGATTATAATGTACAGGTCCTGAGAACGGCGGTAGCGGATATGGTTTACGTTTTAACTTGTTTATACGGGAGAGATGGAAATGAGTGCAGATGTACGCAAGGACTGGGACACCTATTTCATGGATATCGCTTATATGGTATCCACCCGTTCGCGCTGTGCGCGGCGTCATGTTGGAGCCGTACTTGTACAAGGTAAAAAGCTTTTGGGGACGGCCTATAATGGAGCACCATCCGGGGTACCTGACTGTTCTGAGGCAGGCTGCATGATCTCAGAGGAGTATGAGGTCGTTCACCGTGATGGGCGCGAGGAAATGGTTAAGAAGCAGCGTTGTATTCGCACTATTCATGCGGAGCAGAACCTGCTGCTGTTTACTGACCGAATTGATCGTGAAGGCTCTTCAGTATATGTCACCGACCAGCCATGCTGGACGTGTGCCAATATGTTGGCGAACAGCGGTATTGTGGAGATTGTATACCACCGACCTTATCCCAAAGATGCCGACAAGGTTCGTGCTATGATGGAGGAAAAGGGAATCGCCTTTCGTATGCTGAAAACCTATCATCCACCAAAAGAAACGCTGATGGATGTAATGAATTAAAAAAGTAAACGAGGAAGAACCTCTGACGAATGCTATTTTGTCAGAGGTTCTTTTTATTTTGTGTTTTTTGGACAGAAAGCAATGTTTGCTACCGGAAGGTGATTGTATTCAAGCTAAGCTTGTGTTAACTAGACCTATATTGACCCTTACTGTTTGTTGGATTACAGGAAGTGCGGGAGCATGTCTGTATTCTGGACATATGCTTTTGTTACTCTGGGCGGGGGTTACCCTGATCTTTCCGCTTATAGCTTTATGGATGAAAATCCCCATCCGGCATATGGTATTACTTTGGCTTGCATTCAGCGGGGGTGGATTTCATTGGTTTTGGCATGATACGCATAATGTTAGCAGTATTCCCGATGCTCTTCATGTATCGTCTTCTATGGTGGAAGACATGCCTGTTCAAATAGCAGGGCTTATCGCTTCTAAAGTACAGGTAGATGGTGACCGAACACAGTTTGAGATGAGAGTCACCTCAATCAATCACTACGGAAGTCATTCGAAAAAGGACGAGAATCGTACACCAATTTCTGAACAGGTCATTGTTCATATCAAGTTGGCTGCCAAGCAGGAACAGCAACTTGCGGCAGCGTGGCAACGTGGAGATGCAATCCTAGTGCGTGGCACCTTAAAGGCTCCTGCAAAAGCGGGGAACTTTGGCGGCTTTGATTACAGTGAATACCTGCACACACAGGAAATCCACTGGCTTTTCAAAGGCGATGGAGCAGCCTCGTTACAGAAGCAGGAGGCTTCACTGTGGAACCGCTACACTTTGTTCAGATGGAATGATCAGCTAAGGGAGCAACTAGGGCAGAGAATGGAATCGGCATTTACATCACTTCATCACGCAGGATATATGAAAGGACTGGTGCTTGGGGTAACAGATGAGTTGGACCCAGCAACATATAACGAGTTTACGAAGCTTGGTTTAACGCATATTTTAGCAATATCGGGCATGCATGTGGCGGTATATGCAGCTACACTATTATATTTACTCAAGCTACTAAGAGTTAGCCGCGAGACATCTCTTACAGTCGTTTTGATACTCATTCCGGCTTATGTCCTGCTGACAGGTGCTTCTCCCTCTGTTGTGAGGGCGGGAATTATGGCGATGATCGGCTTGTTTGCAGCCCGACGAGGTGTGCTCAAAGACGGACTTAATATTTTAAGTATATCCGCGTTGCTCATGCTGATTTGGAATCCATATTATCTACTTAGCGTCAGCTTTCAGCTTTCCTTTTTGGTGACAGGTGGGTTGCTCATTTATATGCCGCTTATGAAGCCGTTTTTCGCCAAATGGCCTTTCCTAATCGGAGGTGAGGTTGCGATTACAATTACGGCACAGCTTGTTTCGTTTCCAATGACGGTATTCTACTTTAATCAATTTTCGCTGTTATCATTTGCGGCCAATTTTGTGCTTGTACCCCTTATTACATATATCGTGCTTCCAATAGGTACGGTGGCGATGGGGCTTTCCTTTTTGTGGGGGGATGGGGCTCGTATTCTTGCGTGGCCGGCAGAGCAATTGAACGATTTGACCTTTTTACTAGTGAAATGGCTGAATGTGGATGATGCTTATGTGAGTATTTGGCCGTCTTCCTCCATTCTGTGGGTCATGGCGTATTACGCAGCTCTGTATAGTGTTCTGTACTGGCTTAAAACGTGGCTGACATCTCGCAGGCAAACAGACGATAATTCTGTTTTGAATTCCACTCCCATATCATCACCCGTGTATACGGGATTAGCGGCTTCT
The DNA here is from genome assembly GCF_038003485.1 of Paenibacillus sp. FSL H7-0703. Classification (NCBI taxonomy): domain Bacteria; kingdom Bacillati; phylum Bacillota; class Bacilli; order Caryophanales; family Paenibacillaceae; genus Paenibacillus; species Paenibacillus sp. FSL H7-0703. The sequence goes on from NZ_JBBOPF010000001.1 coordinate 5,212,893, forward strand.
GCCGAATGGGCTGCTGTTTTGAATACAGCTCATGAACCTGAGGGAGCAGGGAAATTTGCGCGTCGACAGTGGAATGGTTATCGTCATTTGGCACTGACTCTAAGTGTTATCGCCTGGCTTGGCATATTGTATACAGGTTATCAATCTCCTGGTGGGAGAAATACGGGGGTGGTTCAATATCTGGATGTGGGCCAAGGTGACAGCATTTTAATTACCACGCCGGGCGGGAAACATATTTTGGTAGATGGCGGGGGTACAATGGACTTTGCTACAGGGAAAAATGCTTGGCGCAAACGCGCAGATCCCTACGAGGTAGGTGAAGATACGATTGTGCCCTTGCTAAAACAACGAGGTGTACATCGGCTGGACGCTGTCATTTTAACACACGGAGATCATGATCATGCCGGAGGACTACAGGCTGTGCTTGACCAGATTCCCGTATCTACCTTGTTTTTTAATGGTACCCTGACAGATAAAGCCCCATTCCGTAAGCTGTTGAACACGGCTTTAGACAAGCAGATCAAGCTGTACGGTGCACATCATAGTATGGAATGGGAGCCAGACCAGGCTACAAAAATCCGCTTTCTCTATCCGTTTACGCCACCGGAGAACGAATCTGAGCAGTTGCCTGTTATGAAGGAGCAAAATCATTACTCTGTTGCCATGATATTGGAAATGGAGGGAGCCTCTTTTTTGTTCACAGGAGATATGGATGATGCAGCAGAGTCGTCGTTGCTCTCTGAATTAACTCGTTTTTCATCAAGTGTGAAAGATAAGGGAGCAACGGGGGCTGTCGGGAAAGCTGTAGACGTCATGAAAATAGCACATCACGGTAGCAAGTATTCCACCTCGGAAGAGTGGTTATCCTACTGGCGACCGAAAGTATCCGTTATTTCGGTCGGTGTGACCAATACTTACGGACATCCGAATGAAGCGGTATTGGAACGTTTATCGGCAGTTGATTCTGCTATATATCGAACAGATACGATGGGAGAGATCCAGATTCGAGCGCAGCAAGGAAAACTGAGTGTGCGGTACCAACGCAAACAGTACAAAACAAATACGAATACAACAACAAACTAAAACGGGTGCTCACTCTCAGGAGTGGGCTGTTTGCTTTGAATCCAATCTGCATGGACAGTAGCTGTAAGCTTTGATAGAATCATATGAGTAATGAAAATGAGAATCATTATTAACAGGAGGAATATTGTGAGTTATTTTAAATTTAGAGCATCAGCTTGTTTGTTCATCATTTCGTTAATGCTGGTATTGAGCTCATGCGCTACAAGTGGGGGTGGGACTGTAACAGAAAGCGGTCAATCGACTGCTTCCAAGACCACATCAACCGGGGATGAAGCTGCCACGCGTACATATGAAAGTGATAAAGGTACAATTACTCTTCCTGAGCATCCCCAGCGTGTCGTAGTGGCAGTCGGTGATTATGTAGGTGATGTGCTAGCACTTGGTATTACACCTGTAGGGGCTCCAGACACTGTATTTGATGCTCCATATTATAAAAAATATTTGAATGGTGTTGCAAATATCGGTGACAGTTCCGCATTATCCCTTGAAAAGGTGATTACCCTGAAGCCGGATCTGATCATTACCTATGATGAGAAAGCATATGAAAATCTGAAAAAAATAGCGCCTACAGTGTTTATCCCATATGGTAAATATCAATATAAGGACCGTTTGATGGAGCTGGGCAAAGTGTTAAACAAGGAGCAGGAAGCGAAAAATTGCCTGGCTGACTTTGCAACCAAGATTGCTGAGAAGAAACAGGCTTTGTCTGACGTCATTGATTCGGGTAAAAAAATAGCTATTTTTGAGATTACAGGAAAAGAATTATATCTATATGGAAAATCTTATGGACGTGGAGGAGCCATACTTTATGATGAGCTGGGACTTCATGCTCCTGCGAAGGTAGAAAAGTCAGCGTTCGAGAAGGGGTGGGCCAGCATTTCAATAGAGGCTTTACCGGAGATGCTGGGCGATGCCGATTTTTTAATGTTGGGTATTCGAGGCGACGGAGCAGACCAAGGAAAAGATATTTTATCTAAAAGTGTGTGGAAGAACCTTTCTGCCGTTAAATCAGGTAAAGTATATCAATACTCAATCGATGATTTTTATTTTCAAGATCCGATTGCTCTGACTTATCAATTAGAACTCATATCTGATTTTTTGGTTTCCAAGAAGTAACAATATGATCTTGCAGCTCGATAGGCTAGCATTTAGATGTATGTAGGAGCTAGGGGAAGGTGACTACCTTCCCTTTTTCTGTTATTCTAAGGGAGGATATGCTGGGGATTCTGGGCTTTTTGGTATAATTTTTTTTGTTAAAAAAATAAAATTAGTGTCAGACGTCTATCCTGCAACAATTTGCAAAATGGATACGTCTGTAATATTGCAGGGAGAGGGGGATCCTTTGTGGTAGAGCAGGGACTCATTCGAGCCGCTCAATCGGGCGATCGCGACGCTCTCATTACCCTATTAAGAGAGATAGAACAGCATGTGTACCGTACGGCATATTACATTCTAAACAATGAGCAGGACGCCATGGATGCTTCACAAGAAGCCCTCATACGGATCTATTCCAAAATTAACTCTTATGAGGAAAAAGCGCAGTTTAAAACCTGGGTCCAACGCATTGTAACGAATATATGCATCGACAAATTCAGAAGAACGAAGCCCTCGGTTTCCATTGACGAGCACGACATGATATTCAACGATCCCCAAAACGTGGAGGTCGAGGTGTTGACCTCTTATATGGCACAGGATGTTCGTGAGGCTATACAACAACTTCCGGAGCACCACCGGACGGTAATTGTCTTAAGATATCTGCAGGATTTTTCCTATAACGAGATTGCAGATTCTCTGGATTTGCCGCTAAATACGGTCAAGTCATACTTATATCGTGCAAGACAGCAATTGCAAGGGCTACTTCAGGAATATCAGAAAGGTGGTGTATCAGGATGAAGTGTGGGGAAGAGGTGATGGATTGGATGCAGCGTTATGTGGATCATGAGCTGGGCGAAGAAGAAACGTCCCAATTAATGAACCATATTGCGACTTGCCCGGACTGTGCGGAAAAATTTCTTATTCTTCAGACACTCTCTCGCGAGCTGGAGGAATTGCCTGCGGTTTCCCCGGCGTTCAGCCTGGTGGATTCCATCATGCCTCAGCTTGATGCCATTGACCGCGCACGTGAAGAGCAGGGAAGTGCGCTTCAGGAAATGCAGCCTGTGGCTGTAGAGCCTGGACCAGTGCCTAGACAGCGTACCCAGCCTACACCTTGGTGGAATCGAATGGCTGGGCGCGCTGCTATGGGCGTGGTTGCCGCTGCTGTTGTGCTGGGGATTGTAGTATTTAACTTCGAGCCTAAAACAGTGCAGGATGCGGAAGGCATACTTACAACCCAGACGCCCGAAGTGACGAATCCGCAAAATCAGACGGAAATTACAGATACAGCCAATGGCAGTGGAGGTCGTGATGCAGCCATTGGTTCGGATTCTACACAGCAGCCGTCAGAGCAGGGGCAAGGAACGGATGCATCTCAGCCATCTGCGGATAAAGAACCTGACCTGAGCAAACAAGGTGCAACCAATGCAGACGATGAACAGAACTCTTCCAAACGGGATGCTGGGAAACGTGACGATCAGCGAGCTGGGGAGGAAGATTCGACGAAGTCTACACCAGCTGAACATTCTTCTCGTCAGGATGCAGGGCAGGGACAGCTACGTACGGATCGTCAGGTGGCAAAGGAAAATCCGTCTGCTGCAGATGCTTCTAAATCTGAGGACAAACAGTTAAGTCAGGAAAAATCTGATCAACCCACGATTGCTCCTGATGAACAGTTAGAACCGAAAATGGAAAAAGCGCCCCTAGCGGGTACGGATACGGCTCAGGACGGTAATAACGATAGCACGAGTACGAATGATTCATCTTCGTCGCTTAGTCAGGAATTGAAGGTGCAGGAGCGGATTGCGTCAAACGAAACGTCGAAAGACACGACTTCCAAAAGCATCACTAAGGATTCGGGGAATGCCTTGGGAACGGATAGCAGCAATGCAGCTTCTAATGATCAGCAATCATCCGTGTCACAAGACCCAGTTCGTAAAGAAGGCTTTGTATCTAATTCACTGGTCTCTCCAGACAACGATAATGCTTCCAGCTATAGTGCCCAATCCGACTCTACAGATCAGCTCAACTCGCCTGATGGTAGCTATGCGGTGGCTATTGAGGGCAAAAAGCTGAAAGTGTATAAGCTTTCCGATAACGGTGTAGACCGAACAACCCTGGAAGTCCGTACTTTAAAAGGTGCTTGGGTCAAAGGAAGCTGGTCAGAAGACAGCCAGACCTTTATGTATGAGACGGAGCAGGATGGGACAGCGAGTAAATATACGTACACCGTCCCGCGCAGCACTGGAAAATAGTTTCCGTAAGTTGACACACTTTTAAAAACAGAGAATAAACTATATGAACCGACGTCGTATCCCGACGGCCGAAAGTTTCTAGAGCTTTCTGCTGCCGTGTTGATATAGATGGTGGTGAAGGGATCCTGCCTATAGGCAGGGTCCCTTCGTTTGTATCATGACTTGCCTTCCGTTCGGATGTCGGGTACGATCAGTGGGTGGGGGGAACGGAAAATGGATGTAAAAACAGCCTCTAAGGCTATTCGCAAAGGCGACATTTCGTCAGTGTATTTGCTATACGGCAGTGAAAAATATCAAATGAAGCAGTTTGTTGAGATGCTTAAAGAGAAAGTGGTGGAAGAGGAGCACCGTGACTTCGCCATCATTCCTTATGATTTAACCGAAACACCCATTGAGGTGGTCGTGGAGGAGGCGGAAACAGCGCCTTTTCTGGTACCAAAGAAGCTGATTATTGTACGGGATACCAGTGTATTTGCAGCAGGCAAAGATAGCGGTAAGATGGAGCATCGGCTTGAGACGCTGTTGACTTATATGGATAACCCGACTGACTATAGCGTCATCGTTTTTACGGTTCAGGCTGAAAAGTTGGATGAACGGAAAAAGATTGTCAAAAAACTGAAAAGTGATGCTTCGGTTATTGCTTTTGCTCCAATGGGTGGAGATGATCTTGTGGCTTGGATTCATAAGCGTGCAGGAGAAAGAGAAGTGCAATTGGCTGCAGGAGCTGCTGAAAGCCTCATTCAATTCACAGGTACCGGGCTGCAATCCTTGGCTGCTGAGATAGACAAGCTCTGCTTGTACGCAGGAGCACAGGGAACCATCTCATCCGCTGATATAGAATCCCTGGTGCCTCGTAACACAGAGCAAAACGTATTTGCGATGGTTGAGGATCTGGCTAATTTGCGGCTGGATAAGGCACTCAGTATTTTCTATGAGTTGCTTAAGCAAAAAGAGGAACCGATCAAGATTGCCGCTTTGATCACGCGCCAGTTCCGTATAATGTTGCAGGTCAAAGAGCTGGCAGGTCAAAGCTATTCCCAGCAACAAATTGCGAGTCAGCTTAGTTTGCATCCTTATGGGGTGAAAGTTGCAGGAGACCAAGCGCGGAGGTTTCGCCCTGAGCAGCTGCGTCAGCTTCTCTACGAATTGGGCGAGCTGGATTATCATATGAAAACAGGTGTCGTTGACAAGGTACTGGGACTAGAACTATTTTTGATGAAAATGGGTGCGGGGGCTTCAATCTAATTCCCCCCATGTGCTGTTATAGAGTCAGCTAATGTATCGTGAAAAGCTGACTCTATAAATTAATAAAAGTTATAAACTAAAAAAACCTGATCAGCCAAGGCTGGTCAGGTTTTTTTCATTAACGTATGAAAGTAGCTCTTGCTTACGCTTGAGCTGTAAGAGCGTTAAGTTTTTTCGCCAAGCGGGATTTCTTGCGAGCAGCTGCATTTTTGTGGATCAGACCTTTAGTTACAGCCTTGTCCAGCTTTTGGGAAGCTACTTTGAAAGCAGCAGCAGCAGTTTCAGCTTCGTTACCTACCAACGCTGTATCGGCAGCTTTTACTGCTGTACGAAGCGCAGATTTTTGGGAAGCGTTCAACGCACGGCGTTTGTCGCTAGTTTTAACGCGTTTGATAGCGGATTTGATGTTTGGCATTACATTCACCTCCTGTAAAGGCATTACTTATGAACACAAACGTTTCACAACTTAAAATATTTTAGCATGCCACACCTCAAATTGCAATAAGAAAACATTCTGAGACGATGCGAATTACAGGATGAAAATGGATGTGCATAAACCTGTTGGGTGTCTCGCACACTATAGTCAAAGATGGTATCCAAGGAGGCTTAAAAGATGGATCTGGATTTGCAGAAGTATGCGGTACGCACGGATTTGGCATTAGAGGCAAGAGAACTGGCCGAACGGGATCAGCCTGTACCTTTGGCGGGCATAAGTGAGAACGTGGAGGAAGATAACGGAATCAAAATCACACGGCTGGATGTACTGAATGAAGAAGGAGCCAACCGTATTGGGCGGGTACAAGGACATTACGTCACGCTAGAAGTACCCGGCTTGCGTGAAGGCGACACGGGGCTCCAGCAACGTGTCGCTATTGCATTTGCAAAAGAAATGGAGCATTTTATACAAAAAATAGGAATCTCTAATACGGCAAAGGTACTGGTGGTAGGTCTGGGCAACTGGAACGTCACTCCCGATTCGCTGGGTCCGCTTGTCGTTGAAAATTTAATGGTGACTCGTCAATTTTTTGAACTGACACCTGATCAAATCAACCCGGGCTATCGAGATGTGAGCGCAATTGCACCGGGCGTCCTGGGTATTACGGGGATCGAGTCCAGTGAAATTGTTCAAGGCATCGTGGATCGCACAAAGCCAGAACTGATTATTGCCATTGACGCTCTGGCGTCACGTTCACTGGAGCGCGTCAACACGACCATTCAGGTGGCCGATATCGGGATACATCCGGGTTCAGGTATTGGCAACAAGCGGCGCGGTATCACCAAGGATATTATGGGCGTTCCGTGTATCGCTATCGGCGTACCAACGGTATGCTACGCTTCGACCATTGTCAATAACGTAATTGAACTGATGAAAACACATTTTACCAAAGAAAAGGCTTCTACAAAAGCAATCCTGGGGATGTTGGACGATATTTCAGAACCTGAGAGACTTGGGCTTGTGAGAGAGGTCCTACAACCGCTGGGGCATGATCTGATTGTGACTCCTAAAGAGATCGATGAATTTATTGAAGATATCGCGAACATTATTGCTACTGGATTGAACGCTGCTCTGCACGAAGCTGTTGATCCTGGCAATGTCGCCGCCTATACGCATTAATCAAGGGTTGGTAAAATCGTATTTCATACACAAAAGTCTCTATTTAACAGGAATCTAATCTCTTTCAAAAAGGGAGGTGATATATCTGTAGTAGAGATTTTTTGTGTTCTAGCAATTGTTCTCCGTTCATAGAGTTGAAGTATAAGAGATTTCCGTAGCAGATAGGAACCCTATGTTCCTAAATAAAGCGGGTTTCGACGGGACGAAGGAGGACAAGGCTCACATGAAAAAAATTCAGACCTGGAACGTCGGAAGATGGAGAAGAAAAGGTATCGAAATTTTGGCGATGGGACATACGCTTGTGCTGCTGATCATGGGCTCGGCGCTTTTATTTGTCGTTTTGGGGCTAGGGGGATTGGCAGAAAATCGTCTACAAACCTCTCCTGTTTCTTCCATGAAAGGATTGGCAGGTTCGGTGTCCAGCGGTTTTTTCGCGGATATGCTAGGTATGGAAGTACCTCATTTGGCACAAAAGAAGCAGCAATCTTCGTTGTCGGGTGAACAATGGTCGCCTTTTGTTTTTCAGATGCTTACAGGTATTAATCCGCAGGACCCTAAAAGTCTCATTTCTCGTGAGATTCCTGGTATGTCTGCAGGAGCACCTGTCTTGCTGCGCAAGGGTTCGGGGAACACCAAGGTAGAGGGTCCTACGGATTATCAGCCCGATCAGGGGACGACGGATGCCCCTGGTGGCTCAGATACATCTGAGAATCCACCAACTACTACGCCGGATATTCCGACAACACCGGAAACAGACCCGGTACGTGAGGATCATCCAGGTGATACAGCCAAAGGGGACAAGCGTATATTAATCTACCATTCTCATCCCAGAGAAGCATATAACCCACTACTCAGCAAAACCAGTTCCAATCCTAATTCAGGTTCTAAATCAGCTAATGTGTCAAGGGTAGGGGACTTTGTAAAGAAGAGGCTGGAAAAGCAAGGGATATCCACGTTGCATGTAAACAAGGATTATGCCACTACAGTTCAAAATTACAATTGGAACTACTCCTATAAATATTCACGCGAAACAGTCAAGGAAGCTTTAGCTGGAAATAAAGGTTTAACTTATTTACTTGATATCCATCGGGATTCACAACGTCACGGAAAAACAACAGCAACCATTAATGGGCTTTCCTATGCCAAGGTATATTTTATTATCGGGCATGACAACAAAAATTGGCGCGAAAATGAAGCTTTTGCTGCTCGTATTCATGAAAAGCTGGAAAAATCGTATCACGGCGTATCACGTGGTGTATGGGGGAAAGATGGTGGCAAAGGCAACAACGGTGAGTACAATCAAAGCTTGTCTTCCCACAGTATTTTGATCGAAATCGGAGGTGTTGACAACACCGAGGAGGAGTTAAAACGTACCTCGGACGTTTTGGCGGACATGATCGGTGAAGTGTATTGGGAAGATCAGAAAGCTCAGAAAGCGGGCACTAACGTATCGGATACAAAAAAGAGCAACAGCGGCAATTAAATGAGGTAGCGGTAAGGGGGAAGGGGAATGTCTGGACATTTTCGTAAGAAAGCACTTGGATTTGTACTGCTCATGGGGGCAGGTATTCTACTCGGTATGCAACTGGCAGGATCTGGCCTGCGTTCAGTGTATGGACCGGAATGGAATGGGGATACGATTCAATCGGTAAATCAACAGAAAGTCGGATATGAACAGACGGTTATTGAGGATACACCCGCAGTTAACACTCGTGCATATAGCGGTACGTATAGCACAAGTGGAAATGTTAATGTTGAGCCGGCAACGGGAGTGGGTATAAACGAAGCTAGTGGAAGGGAAGAAAATGAGGAACAGACGGAGCACGGGGCATCCAGGTGGTATTCGACGACTGTGCAGCATGTCAATACTCAGGGCCTGGAGACACCGCGTGAACTGCTGGCCGTCAAGGAACAGCAAGCCTCGGTGGATACCATGGCGGACAAAACAGCTGGGTTGCTTCAAAACCTGTCGAGACAGGGCATTCGATGGGTCGTATCTGTATTTGACGGAGTAACAGAATAGAAATATTGCTGACCCCCCTTACAACTGCTATAATAAGCTGATTGACACTAGGCATTGTGTGGGGGTAAGGCATGACTGACATTTTGGCAAGACAACGTAAAATTCGGAACTTTAGTATCATTGCACATATAGACCATGGTAAATCCACGCTGGCTGACCGGATTTTAGAATATACCGGTGCACTCACTTCTCGTGAAATGCAGGAGCAAGTGCTTGACCAGATGGAACTGGAACGGGAGCGCGGAATTACGATCAAGCTCCAGGCAGTGCGACTCACTTATAAGGCCGATGACGGCGAAGAGTACATTTTGAATTTGATTGATACACCGGGACACGTCGATTTTACGTATGAGGTATCCCGTAGTTTGGCGGCCTGTGAAGGTGCTTTGCTGGTAGTAGACGCCGCGCAGGGAATCGAGGCACAGACGTTGGCTAACGTATATTTGGCGTTGGATAACAATCTGGAGATTTTGCCGGTGCTTAACAAGATTGATTTGCCAAGTGCTGATCCTGAGCGGGTAAAACAGGAAATCGAGGATGTTATCGGCTTGGATACAAGCGAGACCGTACATGCTTCAGCCAAAGCTGGAATCGGTATCAAGGAAATTTTGGAGCAGGTGGTCAGAAGTGTACCTGCTCCGCAAGGTAATCCGGATAATCCGCTCAAGGCACTCATTTTCGATTCGCACTATGATCCTTATAAAGGCGTTATCGTATATGTTCGCGTCGTGGATGGTAGTATCCGAGCCGGTTCGAAAATTAAAATGATGGCGACTGACAAAACGTTTGAGGTTATTGAAGTTGGTGCTTTTATGCCGCGTATGAACATCGTGGACGAGCTGAATATCGGTGATGTTGGCTTTATCGTTGCCGGAATTAAGCATGTGGGCGATACGCGTGTCGGGGATACGGTGACAGATGCAAAAAATCCAACATTAGAACCGATGCCAGGTTATCGCAAAATAAATCCGATGGTTTATTGCGGTCTGTATCCAATCGAAACATCGGAGTATAACGATCTGCGTGAGGCGCTTGAAAAGCTACAGTTGAACGATGCTTCGCTCAGCTTTGAGCCAGAAACATCAAGCGCGTTGGGTTTTGGCTTCCGTTGTGGATTCCTTGGTCTGCTTCATATGGACGTTATTCAGGAACGGATTGAACGTGAATTTAACATTCCGCTGATTACAACAGCACCAAGCGTTATTTACCGCATAAAGTTGACGAATGGGGAAACGATCCAGATCGACAATCCATCGAATTATCCGGAAATCGGACGGATTGAACATGTGGAAGAGCCCTATGTAAAAGCAGGTATTATCGTCCCTAATGATTACGTAGGTACGGTGATGGAGCTTTGTCAAACCAAGCGTGGAGAATACGTAAATATGGAATACCTGGATACGACACGGGTAACCATTACGTATCAAATTCCGCTGTCTGAAATCGTATATGATTTCTTCGATCAGCTTAAATCAAGTACCAAAGGCTATGCTTCCTTTGATTATGAGATTTCAGGCTATCGCCAGTCCAACCTGGTGAAAATGGATATTTTGTTGAATGGCGAGCAGGTCGATGCGCTGTCGTTCATCGTGCATAGAGATCGGGCTTATCATCGCGGACGTATTATCTGTGAGAAGCTGCGCGAGCTAATCCCGCGTCAAATGTTCGAGGTGCCGATCCAGGCATCTGTGGGAACAAAGGTTGTGGCGCGTGAAACCGTTAAGGCGATGCGTAAAAACGTCTTGGCCAAATGCTACGGCGGCGATATTTCTCGTAAACGGAAGCTGCTTGAAAAGCAAAAAGAGGGCAAGAAGCGTATGAAGCAGGTCGGTAACGTAGAAGTACCACAGGAAGCATTTATGGCGGTACTGAAAATAGATGAGTAAAGCCGCTTGAATCAGCAGCATCGTATTGAATTCGATACATCAGAATTGTGTATATGAATTGAATACACATAAGCAACAACAGCATGATCCTGTAGTAGCTTAGGTACAATTACTCTGTGAGTACCCTAAGGTATTACGATCCGCTTGATTCCAAGCGGTATTCGTCCATTCTTTCATGGGGCATTTGCCGTGCATGGAGAATGGACGTTATTTATTTGAGCAAGCTATCCAGAGATGGAGTGTTTGTTATCTCAGTTGCAAAAATAGTATAACAACAGCATCTTTAGCGTATTTCTAAAGATGCTTTACTCTTACTGCAACACCTACACCACAAAAAAATGACCGATGGTGGTAGGCAGCAGCGGAGTGGTCCATTTGAATCTGGAGAAGCGTATCGCTCGCCTTTACTCCCCAATTTTAACTGTAAGAGTGCTTATAGAATAGAAAATTGGGGAGTAACAGCGATCAGAAGAACAAATGGAACACGAAGCGGTTGATCTCGACCTCGGCGCATTTTTTCACTATTCCCTGAATTGACAAGGAGGATCGGTATGACCGCATCCATACAAAAACATGAACATTCATCCGCCCCTCAAGCGGTTTACCTGCATATACCTTTTTGCACGAATAAATGCTTTTACTGTGATTTCAACTCTTATGTGCTCAAGGATCAACCTGTTATGGAATATCTGTATGCACTGGAACGAGAAATGGAACATACAGTCAAGCTTCACCCGCCAGGAGAGATTAAAACCATTTTTGTCGGGGGTGGAACACCAACAACCCTAAACCCAAAGGAAATGGAATATTTCCTGAAGAGTGTCCGAACCTATTTCCCACATTGGGCGGAAGATATTGAGTTTTCTATGGAAGCCAATCCAGGCACCACTGATTTTGAAAAACTCTCTGTGATGAAAGAAGGCGGCGTCAATCGACTGAGCTTTGGTGTACAGGCTTTTCAGAATGAGCTACTCACAGGCATAGGTCGTATTCACAGTACAGATGACGTATATCGTAGTTTGGAAAACGCCCGTAAGGTAGGCTTGGACAACCTGTCGATTGACCTGATGTTTGGTTTGCCGAATCAAACGGTGGACATGCTGCATGAAAGCGTGAGTAGAGCACTAGAGCTGGAGCTTCCTCATTACTCTATCTACAGCTTGAAGGTTGAAGAAAACACGCTCTTCCACACGCTGTATCAGAAAAATCAGCTACCGCTTCCACACGAGGATGATGAACTGGAAATGTATTTACTTCTCATGCGTCGCATGAAAGAAGCGGGTTATGAGCAGTATGAGATTAGCAATTTCGCAAAACCAGGTTTGGGGAGCAAGCACAACATGACCTATTGGCGAAATGAAGACTATTACGGTCTCGGCGCAGGGGCACATGGATATGTTGGCAGAGAGCGTCATATGAACATTAAGGGTATTAACCCTTATGTGGAGGCTAGTCGTAATGGTTTGCCACGTCTGGATAGCTTTGAGGTGCCAGCCGCGGAAGCTATGGAGGATTTTCTTATGGTCGGTTTGAGAATGCTAGAGGGCGTTTCTAAGTCCCGCTTTGAAGCTCAATTCGGTCAGGCGCTGGAGGATACATTTACTGCTCCTCTCGGAAAAATGCTCAATGCCGGGTTAATCGAATCCATTGAGGACGGTTATCGTTTGAGTGAACGCGGCATTTTATTCGGAAATGATGTATTTGCAGAGTTCATCGGTTCTATCACGGTAAATTCATAAGTCGTAGGCTTCAGTACAGTACGTTTCAACTTTATAAGCTGGGACGATCATTTTATAACACCATTCTGTCACAGCAGGGTAAATGGAGTATTGCGATTCTATGCGTTATGTTGTATATTTATTCATTATATGCGGCAAGCGGCAGGAGGAGAGCAAGATGGCTTCAGTGTGTAAAGATGTATTGTGCAGAAGTGCGGTTCCTGAGGATGTGGAGCCTTTATATCAAATGATTAGCGGCTATGCAGAGCGGGGGATTATGCTGCCACGTTCGAGGGAAGTGCTTACGCGCCAACTGGAGCTGTTTATTGTTGCAGAGGTGGACGGCGAAGTTGTTGGTTGTGGTTCTTTATGCAAATTGGGCGCTGATCTGGTAGAGATTCGCTCCCTTGGCATCTCTGAGGGACACAAAGGTATGGGTATTGGCTCCAAACTCGTGGAGGGCCTTATTATAGAAGCACGGCGGCAACGTATTCCTAAAATTATGGCATTGACCTACGAGGTCTCCTTTTTTATAAAAAACGGTTTTGATGTAGTAAGCAAAGAGATTTTCCCTGAAAAGGTATGGACCGACTGCATTCACTGTAGTAAACAAAACAATTGTGATGAAATCGCAGTGTTGAAAGTACTGAACTGACCTGTTAATAATGAGGTCAGTTCTTTTTTCATCAGGACCTAATCATGCGTATATTATACAGCCTACATTGTTTAATCCTGATTCATTTCTCATATGTTTTGAGCAACCACCAAATGAATTGATGATGAGGCTCCAGTTCGGAAGGTATTCCATTCAGGCTTCTTATGGGATGGTCCTTATGATAATCAGTATCATTATAAAAGTATGCAGTGCCGTCTAATGGAACTCGGTGTTTATATTTATACAAGGCGACAACATATCTTTCAGACGCTCCGCTTCTGCTTGGACTATATGTATATCCTTCCCAATCGGCTAGTGTTAAATCATCGTAATGTTGTATTGCCGATATTATTTTATTTGCTTGGGAATACTTGGACTGGATTCTTGAGGGTAAAACAAAATGGTATTCCATATGCTTAAAAGTATCGTAGGAACCAAGATTAAGGCACAACACAGGGGGCTTAATTTACGAATTAAATGGATGACTGAAATAATAAGGGCTGCATTCAGGATGAATACCAATGGCAAAGCAACTATTCTTCCTAGTCCTGTATACGGAAACAACTCAATTAGAATTTGAAACATACAAATTGTAGGTGAAAGTGCGATCGATGCGTATAAAAGATTGCGGCGATTAGTTCTCAAATTTAATTCCTCCTCAAGGACAAAGAAGCTATAATGGTATGGAGACATAGTCTCGAATTTTTCTATTTTCTGTGTCACTATACATAATTACGGTTTTTATACGCTGTATATTGAGATTTTTCGTGAAAAATCGTAAACGTTCTGGATTCATTCCAGTAAACTAAACTGTTGTGATAAATCTTGTTTATTGAAAATACTGAACTGACTTGACAATGATCAGGTCGGTTTGGTATTTTTGTATTAACGGTTAGCACTCATCGCGAACGAGTGCTAATGATTCCATTAACAATCATGCTATTATGGATAAACAACAAGGGGGGATTCGCTTGTTAACCGAACGTCAGAGACTCATTCTGAATGCGATTATTGATGACTACATTCGTTCGGCTGAGCCAGTGGGTTCCCGCAGCATATCCAAAAGGCAGGATGTCGGATTCAGCCCGGCCACGATCCGTAATGAAATGTCGGATTTAGAGGAACAGGGCTATCTGGAGCAACCCCATACTTCTGCGGGACGCATCCCGTCTCATAAAGGCTACCGTTATTATGTGGACCATCTGGTGCCACTGAATACACTGAAGCCTATGGAAATGCGGGAACTGAAAGCCTTTTACGCCGAAAAGCTGAATGTAATGGAGCAAGTGATCCAGCATGCGTCAGGCATTTTGTCCCATATGACCAATTATACTTCCATCCTGCTTGGGCCGGAGGTTTTTCATACTTCATTGCGTCATTTTCAGCTGCTGCCGCTCAACGAAACGACGGCTGTGGCGATAATCGTGACCAATACCGGTCAGGTGGAGAATAAAACGGTAGATATTCCACCGGGAATTTCAATTTCCGAGATGGAGAAGGTTGTGAATTTACTGAACAGCAAGCTGGTCGGTGTGCCGATTTATCAGCTTAAATCACGCCTTTACACCGCACTTGGTCAGGAGATGGAGAAGCATGTGTCTCATTTTGAGGACGCTATGAAGGTGCTGGATAAAGCACTGGATAATGAATCGGATCAGCGCTTGTATTTGAGCGGTGCGACGAACATGCTCAATCAACCTGAATTTAAAGATGTAGAAAAGGTTAAACATATTCTCGATCTGCTGGAGGAAACACCAACGCTACTTAAACTAATGACACCTGTTGCCGGGGCACCTGAAATTCAAGTCCGCATCGGCACTGAAAATGATCATGAGGCGTTTGCCAATTGTAGCCTAATTACTGCTACGTATGCAGTAGACGGAGAAGCGTTGGGCACTATAGGCATACTGGGTCCGACACGGATGGAATATGCGAGAGTTATTAATATTTTGGGTATCCTGTCTAAGGATTTGACCGCAATGCTAACGCAGCGGTTTAAATAGAACAAGACCGCATAGGTTGCGGTACTACATGTTCCGCGCTGGGATACGGTTTGTATCCTGCGCGGGTGCATTGTTGCGTGTTTTTGTAAAGGTAGTTATGACTTGAAGGAGGTGAAACATTTTGAAGGAAGAACAAGCGTTCCAAGAAGAAAAACAACAAAATGTAAGCACAGAGGAAGCCGCCGAAACGAGCCAGCAGGAAGAACCGGTTAATGAAGCGGCGGCACTGGAAGACCAAGAAAGCGAAACAGAGCTGACTAAGCTTCGCGCGCAGGTGGAAGAGCATCAGCAACGGTTTTTACGCGCTCAGGCGGATTTTGATAATTTTCGCCGTCGTACGCTGAAAGAAAAAGAAGACCTTGCCAAATATGCATCTATGAAGCTGGTTACCGAGTTGGTGCCTGTTTTGGATAACTTCGAGCGTGCGCTGGCAACAGCACCGCAAGGAGCGGAGTCTGAGTCATTCAGCAAAGGCGTGGAAATGATTTTCCGCCAATTTGAGAGTGTGCTTCAGGCAGAGGGAGTAGCGGCCATGAATTCGGTGGGACAACCGTTTAATCCTGATTTCCATCAGGCTATTATGCAGGTGGAGAGCGAAGAGCATGAGGAAGGCATCGTCGTTGAAGAGGTACAAAAAGGATACATGCTGAAGGACAAGGTGCTTCGTCCAGCGATGGTAAAAGTGAGCATGTAGCTTTTTCAATATACATTAGAAATACATCATTTTGATTCAACCATTCTGGCCTGCGGGCCTCGTATATACAGAAGGAGGAATTGTCCGATGAGCAAAGTAATCGGTATTGACTTAGGTACAACCAACTCTTGTGTGGCTGTTATGGAGGGCGGCGAAGCGGTCGTTATTCCAAATCCGGAAGGCGCACGCACAACCCCTTCCGTTGTTGGCTTCAAAAAAGATGGAGAACGTACTGTAGGGGAAACGGCAAAGCGCCAAGCAATTACGAACCCAGATCGTACAATCATGTCCATCAAGCGTCACATGGGTACAAATCATAAAGAAAGCATTGACGGCAAGGAATATTCCGCACAGGAAATTTCCGCTATGATTTTGCAAAAGCTGAAATCCGATGCTGAAGCTTACCTGGGACAAACGGTTTCTCAAGCTGTTATCACTGTTCCAGCTTACTTCAATGACGGTCAACGTCAAGCAACCAAGGATGCAGGTAAAATTGCCGGTCTGGAAGTTCTGCGGATTGTCAATGAGCCAACAGCAGCAGCATTGGCATACGGTATGGAAAAATCCGAAGACCAAACGATCCTCGTGTATGACCTCGGTGGTGGTACATTCGACGTATCCATTCTGGAACTGGGCGACGGTTTCTTCGAAGTTAAAGCAACAAGCGGCGATAACAAGCTGGGTGGCGATGACTTTGACCAAGTGATTATTGATTATCTCGTAAATGAGTTCAAAAAAGATCAAGGCATTGACCTGAGCAAAGATAAAGCTGCTGTACAACGTCTGAAAGATGCAGCGGAAAAAGCGAAAAAAGAACTGTCTGGCGTACTGACAACGACGATTTCTTTGCCATTTATCACAGTAGCTGATGGCGTTCCACAGCATTTGGAGTTGAACCTGACTCGTGCGAAATTTGAAGAATTGTCTGAAGGTCTGGTAGAACGTACTTTGGGACCTACTCGTCAAGCGATGAAAGATGCAGGCATGAGTGCCAGCGACATCGACAAAATTGTTCTGGTCGGCGGTTCCACACGTATTCCGGCTGTACAAGAAGCAATCAAAAAGCTGACAGGTAAAGAGCCTCACAAAGGCGTAAACCCTGATGAAGTGGTAGCTTTGGGCGCGGCAGTTCAAGCGGGTGTACTGACTGGTGATGTGAAAGACGTCGTTCTCCTTGACGTAACTCCACTGTCCCTCGGTATTGAAACTGCAGGTGGCGTATTTACTAAAATGATTGATCGTAACACGACGATCCCTACGAGCAAATCGCAGGTATTCTCGACGTATGCCGACAATCAGCCTAGCGTAGAAATTCACGTGTTGCAAGGTGAACGTGAAATGGCAGCAGGCAACAAAACGTTGGGGCGTTTCCAATTGGGAGATATTCCACCAGCACCACGTGGTGTACCACAAATCGAAGTTACCTTTGATCTGGATGCGAACGGTATTGTGAACGTATCCGCTACAGATAAAGGCACAGGTAAAAGCCAAAAAATTACGATCACATCTTCGAGCGGCTTGAGCGATGAGGAAGTAGAACGTATGATGAAGGATGCCGAGTTGCATGCGGAAGAAGATAAAAAACGCAAAGATTTGGTAGAAGCGAAAAACGCTGCGGATCAACTGATCTACTCCGTAGACAAAACGATTAAAGATCTGGGCGAAAAAGCGGATGCAGGCGAAGTCGAAAAAGCAAATGCAGCTAAAGAAAATCTGCAAAAAACGCTGGAAACCGACAACCTGGAAGACATCAAAAAAGCTACTGAAGAACTGACTGAAATCGTTCAGCAATTGTCTGTGAAGCTGTATGAGCAAGCTGCTCAAGAAGCACAGGCTCAACAAGCTCAAGATGGTGCAGCAGACAGCAAAGGCCGCGACAATGTGGTTGACGCGGACTATGAAGTTGTTGACGAAGACCAGAAGAAAGACTAAGCTACGGATCGGGTATGTGGTAGCTTTACGGTACACCGATGCGTTATGATATACTGAATAGTAATTGCAGCGTAGCTGCCTTGATAAATAACAATTAGCCGAAGGGTAACAGTTATTTCCAAGATAAATAAGCATATTACGGGTTGTACTGCCTTGAAATGATGGGAAGGTCAAAGCCGGGTCATCCCGTGCCTTTGGCTTTCCTTTTATATGTAGTGCAGACACGTTGTAGGCATGGGGGTGGAACATTGGCTGATAAGCGTGATTATTATGAGGTGCTGGGCGTCGCGAAGGGCGCTTCGGATGAAGAAGTCAAAAAGGCTTACCGTAAGCTTGCGCGTCAGTATCATCCGGACGTGAACAAGGCTGCGGACGCGGAAACTAAATTTAAAGAAGTGAAAGAAGCTTACGATGTTCTCAGCGATGGTCAGAAGCGGGCAAGATACGATCAGTATGGTCATGTAGACCCGAACCAGGGCATGGGAGGCGGCTTTGGTGGTGGTGCCGACTTCGGTGGCGGGTTTGGCGATATTTTTGATATGTTCTTTGGTGGCGGCGGCAACGGTCGACGCGATCCGAATGCACCGCAGCGTGGGAACGATCTTCAATATACGATGACGATTGAATTCAAGGAAGCGGTGTTCGGTAAAGAAACCGACATTCATATTGAACGTACGGAAACATGTGATACATGTCACGGTACGGGAGCCAAAGCGGGTACTCAACCACAAACCTGCTCCGTCTGCCACGGTAGCGGACAGGAAGAAGTGGTGCAGAATACACCGTTTGGTCGTATGGTTAATCGACGCGCCTGCTCCAATTGCGGCGGTTCCGGTAAAATCATTAAAGAAAAATGTACGACTTGTAGCGGTTCGGGTCGGGTACGCAAGCAACGTAAAATTCATATCCGCATTCCAGCAGGTGTGGATGACGGCGCACAAATGCGTATTAACGGTGAAGGCGAAGGCGGTGTCAACGGAGGACCGGCAGGTGACTTGTACGTCGTGTTCCGTGTGAAATCGCACGACTTCTTTGAGCGTGAGGGAGACGACATCTACTGTGAAATTCCGCTGACGTTCTCACAGGCAGCATTGGGAGATGAAGTCGAGATCCCAACGTTGACCGAGAAAGTGAAGCTGAAAGTTCCAGCAGGTACACAAACAGGTACTTACTTCCGTCTTAAAGGAAAAGGTGTGCCAAAACTGCGAGGCGTAGGTCAGGGTGACCAGCATATTAAGGTCGTTGTGGTAACGCCTAGTAAGCTGAGTGAGGAACAAAAGGATTTGCTGCGTCAATTCTCTTCGCTTAGCGGAGAGCAGACACATGAGAATGAGCAGTCTTTTTTTGACCGTGTGAAGCGCGCCTTCCGAGGCGACTAAGCCCAATTAGGAATCGCGGAGCTTCAACCATGAATCAAAGGAAACTATTCCGCAATTGCGGGATAGTTCCTTTTTTTATTTCACGTAAACACATACATAACCATTTTTGTATAGGCATGTTGAACTGTTGAGACTTAATATCAAGTAGAAAGGGGTGAGTTCCATCGGAAATGTACAGCTCAAGCTACGTCGGGGTAAACCGCTATTAAAGCTCAGAGGCCTAATTACACTGCTAGTATGTCTAGTTATGGCACTTGTGCTTCTGCCTGTAACCCTGTTATTTGCTGAGAGAGTGGAACATGAAACTGAGAAGGGACTGGAAGAAAAGGCAATGTCCATCGCGCGTACACTCGCCCATACGCCGCTTATTGTCGAGCAATTGCAAGGGACGGGTTCGTCTCCTTCTATGCAGGAGTATGTGAAGAGGGTTTCAGCAGCAAATCACATCCAGTTTATCGTGGCTATGGATATGAAGGGAATTCGTAAAACGCACCCGGATGCTAGGATGATCGGCAAAGCCTTTGTCGGCGGAGACGAGTATACTGCACTTCATGGCCATGAGAGCGTGTCCGTTGCGAAGGGAACATTGGGCTTGTCCATGCGAGCCTTTTCCCCCGTGTTCAGTTTAACGGGGAAACAGGTAGGGGCGATTGTTGTGGGTATATCCATGCAAGATGTACAGATGGCTCAGGAAGGCAACAACCGTCTTATTGCTATCGCCATTGGCACTGGAATGTTGATTGGCACTGGAGGTGCGGTTGTGCTGGCTCGTAAAATCAAAAATATGCTAGTCGGACTGGAGCCGCCGGAAATCGCACGCTTGCTGGAGGAACGCAGCGCTATGTTGCAATCCATCAAGGAAGGGGTTATTGCAGTAGATGAATTCGGTCGCGTCATGCTGATGAATGCAGAAGCGATACGTCTGCTTAGGCAAGCGGGGATTGAAGATTTCTCATTCTCCGGACAGGAGATTACCGTTTATTTATCCGCTTTTCGATTGCAAGAGGTCTTGGAAGCGAGTACTCCACAGATGGATGAGGAAATGGAGCTGGGTGGAATAACCTTGCTGACCACCAGTGTTCCGATACGGGTCAAAGGGGAAATTGTGGGAGCAATTGTAACCTTTCGGGATAAAACGGAGATGAACCAGCTTGCGGAACGTTTGACAGGAGTGTCCCTGTACACGGAAGCACTACGTGCGCAGGCTCATGAATTTATGAACAAGCTGCATGTCATTATGGGGATGGTACACTTACGAATGTACGATAAACTGGAGCATTACATTATGGATGCCGTTGAGCATCATCAAGTGGAGATTGGCTCCATCACCCGGCAGATCAGGGACCCGGTTATGGCGGGATTTGTGTTGGGGAAATTAAGCCGGGCCAGAGAGGTAGGGGTGAATTTTGAACTGACTCCAGGTAGTTACTTGCCCGAATCCAGTCAAACTCAAACGACGCATGAACTGATTACTATTCTTGGCAATCTGTTTGATAATGCGGTGGAGGCGATGGAATCTTTGGAGCACAAGCGGATTACTCTTTCACTTTATTATGAGGAAAGCCAGAAGAACGGCTATCTGACCTGTATCATGTGCGATAATGGTCCGGGTATACCGGAAGGGCATGTAAAGGCTATATTTGAAAAAGGTTTTTCGACCAAGGGAGAGTCACGAGGAATGGGCCTTTATCTGGTGACGCAAAGCGTGAAAAGATTACAGGGAAGTATAAAGTTGAACCCAGCCGAGCAAGGGTGCTGTTTTCAGATTACGATTCCATACATTATAGCGGGGAATGATGAACATGATTAATGTCCTGATTGTAGAAGATGATCCGATGGTTGCGGAATTTAACCGCAAATATATGGAGCAGGTGGAAGGTTTTCGATGTGGGGGCTGGGCTTCTTCTGTAGAAGAGGCGAAGAAATATATAGCTGAACAGGCCATTGATCTGATACTGCTAGATGTGTATATGCAGGAAAGCAATGGCCTCGATTTACTGTCATTCATACGGGAGACAGGTGTAAATATAGATGTCATTGTCATCTCGGCTGCAAGTGACATGAACAGTGTCAAAAAAGCGATGAACTTCGGCGCGGTGGATTACTTGATTAAGCCGTTTCACTTTAACCGTTTTTTGGAGGCCCTCACGGGGTACCGAGAGCACATTAGCATCGTGCGTGAGCACAGTCTACTTTCTCAGGAGGAACTGGACCGACTGATTTATCATAAAAGCTTGACTAAAGACTTGGCACGGTTGCCCAAAGGCATAACTAAATCCACGCTGGCTATGATATGGAATTGTATCCAGCGGCATAATAAGGTGCTATTTTCCACCGAGGATATTGCGGAGAGCGCAGGGATATCCAGGGTGTCTATGCGCAAGTACCTGGCTTTTATGACAGAGATTGAGGCTCTTTCCATGGAAACCATATACGGTACCATAGGACGCCCTGTTTACCAATACCGAATATTGCCACAGGCAGAAGGCATCATGAATAGTTTTATTTAAATCTTCTTTCTGATTACTTTAATTACAAAAGTGAATGATTAGTTATAAAACCAAATAAAGCGTTTTCCAAGGTGTAGAATGGAAACATGATCATCATTCTTCACTTTATGGAGGGAGATTTATGGAAAATGCTACGAATCAGCCTGTCATTCAAAAGGGGCAAAGATGGAGTAAAAATTTTGTAGATGGCATCAGAATGCTGGGTAGGGTAAAGTTGGGGGTTATTCCTCTTCCACTCTATGCCGTGATCGCGCTGATTGTTTATGCAGCTGCAGTTACTGAAAGACTTCCAAACGATCTGTTGGGCGGGTTTGCCGTCATCATGATTTTAGGTATACTGCTCAGTGATCTAGGGGCCAAACTTCCGTTGCTTAAGCATATTGGCGGGCCGGCCATTTTATCTCTTATGGTTCCATCGTTAATGGTATTTTGGAATATGTTTAGTCCATCTGCGATGGGTGCAGTACACACGCTGATGAAAACCTCGAATTTTCTTTACTTCTACATCGCATGTCTAGTAACGGGAAGTATTCTTGGCATGGATCGCAAAATGCTGATGAACGGAATTGTCAAAATTTTTGCCCCCATTATTATAGGATCTATTGCAGCTGTTGGCGTGGGAATGGTGGTGGGTATGGCTTTTGGCTATAGCGCCTATCATACATTTTTTTTCATCATCATTCCAATTATCTCCGGTGGGATTGGGGAAGGCATTTTACCGTTGTCCATTTCTTATGGATTGGTGCTGGGCAAGGATTCGGCAGTATTCGTATCCCAGTTTATCCCGGCTGCAATAATTGGGAACATTGTTGCAATCATAGGTGCGGGTGTTCTGAAGAGATTAGCAGAGAAAAATCCAAAAACTTCAGGTAACGGGAAGTTACTAAAACTAGATAAAGATGCAGACAAGTTAGCCCCGGCAAGTCTGGAACAATCGATTTCTTTTCCATTGATGGGAGGAGGTCTGCTGTTGGCCTGTACTTTCTTTATTGTGGGTAAGCTGCTGGAGCCGTATCTCCATATTCCAGGTCCGATCCTCATGATTCTGGCGGCGGCATTAATAAAGTGTATTCAGATCATGCCGAGCACATTGGAGCAGGGAGCTTTTCACTTGTACAAATGTATAACGGCAAGTCTGACGTGGCCCTTGATGGTGGGATTGGGTATTTTGTATGTACCTTTGGATAGTGTAGTTGGGATTTTAACGGTTCCTTATGCCATTACCTGCGCATCTGTTGTAGTTGCATTGATTGTTACCGGATACTTCACAGGAAAATGGATTCACATGTATCCCGTAGAAGCTGCTTTGGTGACTAGCTGTCGCGGTGGATTAGGGGGCACGGGAGATGTAGCCATTCTGTCTGCGTCCAATCGGATGGAACTGATGCCTTTTGCACAAATTGCAACACGTATTGGCGGGGCAGGCACGGTCATTTTAGCAACTTTGTTACTCCAATTTTGGAGCTGATGAGTTTTATACACAGGACTGAGTTTCATATCCAAAAAGAGACATGAAAGGACGGAGAAAAATATGAGCAGTTTAATAGATGAAATTAGAGAATTACACGCAGGTGGCAAAATGGAGACCTTACCAAAGAAACCAATTGAAACGATGGAGGGGTTGTCCAAAGTGTATACGCCGGGTGTAGCTGAAATCTGTATGGAAATCGCCAATGACCCAGCCAAAGCGTATCAATTAACGATCAAAAAGAATACAGTAGCAGTCGTATCAGACGGAACTGCGGTACTTGGGTTAGGAGATATCGGACCGGAGGCCGCTATGCCTGTGATGGAGGGTAAAGCAGTGTTGTTCAAACAATTTGCAGGTGTTGACGCCTTCCCAATCTGTCTCAACACGAAGGACGCTGATGAAATTGTTCAAATTGTCAAAATGATTGCTCCTGCCTTTGGCGGTATTAATTTGGAAGATATATCTTCGCCACGCTGTTTTGAAATCGAGAGACGGTTGAAGCAGGAACTGGACATTCCAGTATTTCATGATGATCAGCATGGTACGGCAGTTGTTGTATTAGCGGGTCTGGTCAATGCATTAAAGGTATGTGGCAAAAAAATGGAGGATGTTAAAGTTGTATTTGCAGGGATTGGTGCGGCGGGTATGGCCTGCTCCCGTATGCTGCTTAAGGCAGGTGTGCGCAATCTGATTGGCGTTGATCGACAGGGAGCTATTCATCGTGACGTGGAGTACAGTAACCCGCATTGGACAGAGTATGCGAACATGACTAATCCGCACAATTTAAGTGGAAGTTTATCCGATGTGATTATGGGAGCTGATGTATTCATCGGTGTGTCAGGCCCGAATATACTGACTGTGGAGGATATACAGAGCATGGCAACTGATCCTATCGTGTTCGCCATGGCGAATCCGAAGCCGGAAATTGATCCGGCTGTAGCCGCACCTCATGTACGTGTGCTTGCTACCGGCCGCTCCGATTTTCCAAATCAGATTAACAATGTGCTGTGCTTCCCGGGAATTTTCCGGGGTGCTCTAGATTGCCATGCTACGACGATTAATGAGGAAATGAAACTGGCTGCCGGACTTGCCATCGCTGATGCGATTTGTCCTGAGGAGCTAAGTGAAACTTATATCATACCGAATGTTTTTAATCCGAAGGTGGTTCAAAAGGTACGGGATGCTGTCATTCGTGCTGCATGGGAGACAGGAGTGGCCAAGTCAGGTGAAGCGCCGGCTGCTACTTTACACCCGTAAAAGTTATATTCTTCACAAACTATGGTTCACAGTCTTGGCCTGCTGTTCTCGATACCGCCTGATCCGTCTAGCTTTCGTAGGGAATATAAAATCGTGCCAATGAGCAGGATATAACAAAGCGTAACGCTCCATGCTCTTGAAGAGCAGTTGCGCTCAATACTACACAGGGAGATTTTGAGATGGGCGAAAAAAATATTTTGGCGTATTTCAAAAGTCCTGAGGAAGCACAGGGAGCCGCTAGAAAACTGGAAGCTCTCCGGGTAGCCGATGTGTCGATAGACCGATTTAGCCGGTATCCGCGGCAGTCTACTGGCAACGCCGGATTGCCTGTATTTTCAGGACAGATTAGCAGCTTGTCCTCACTGACACAGGGCGTGGACTTTACAGATGCAACTCCAGCAATACTGGCTGCGGCTGATCCGTCCGCCAGTGGCATGAGTGATGGAGGACAGGGCGGACCGACGGGCCGCGATATTTTGTTGACTGCTGTGGTGGATGAATCCATTCATCATCAGGCGATGTCCATCGTGGAACAAGCGGGTGGAATGCTGTGAAAAGTTTGGAGGGAGTAGTGACCGATGTCCAAAAACAAACGGTTTGATAAAGTGCTGACCAAAACGGAGAAAATCAAACGCATGCAATCTGCTAAAAATGAAGATGTTGAGTTCTCGGCAGATCAGGCAGATGCTGAGGATCTAGAAGCGATCCGGCGTAGCGAAGTAGCTGACCGTCGTCAGCAACGTATCATAAACGACAATGAGTAGAATTTAATAAGACGGGTTATCTCCATTAATAAGGATAATTTGTGAGATAGCCCGTCTTATTTGTGTTCTTTCCTCTTTCTATTCATTATCCGCTGTATGCTGTTGCACTAAAAACAAGAGGACCGGCGACGAAAGCAGTAGTCGCAAGCGTTTGATTTTCAATAATCAGTTGGTAGTTTTGCACGCCCAGAGGCGCAACGTCTACCGTTTCGACATTAAGAATAATATTGTTATCGAAGACATTGGATTCCAGTCCGTAATAAATTTCCTTGCCGGCTCTCCAAATCCGTACAAGCACTCTAATGTTGCCGGCACCGACAAAACGTAGTCCAATCGAGGCTTTTAACTCTACTCGGTTGTTGACAGCTCCAGAAATAGCAGGATCAATAAATACAGACGTCGTAGCAATTCCAAGTCCGGCTGGAGAAATCGGAACAGGTAGATTGATACCATTAGTGATAGGTGTAATAACACTGGCATTATAATCTAACACCGCCTTTGCCATACTAAATCACTCCTTTTCTAGTATATTGTATTGTATGTACTAGAGTTAAGGGTGCTTGGACTAAAAGAGAGGACAACAAATACAAGCTCTACAAAAAATATTTTGAGCACCGATAATATTAGCTTTTTTGAACTCCTATGCATGTATATAGTACAATGTAATGTATGCATGTGAAATGAGGAGGAAATGAAAACCATGTTGTGGAATGAAATTACAATACATACAACCGAAGAAGCCATCGAAATGATTTCGAATTTTCTGCACGAAGCAGGTGCAGGAGGGGTTTCCATTGAAGAATCCGGTTCGCTCAACAAGCCGCGGGATACGTCCTATGGACAGTGGTATGATCGACCTTTGAACGACATACCTGAAGGACAAGCGATCATCAAAGGCTATTTTGCCGAAGAAGTGGACATGGATCGTATTCGTTCGCAAATTGAGCCGCGCGTCGAAGAATTGAGAACTTTCGATATTGACCCTGGTGAGGTTCAGTATGAACTGAAAACAGTTGATGAGGATGACTGGGCAAATGCTTGGAAGCAATATTTCAAGCCTTTGCGTGTGTCGGACCGTCTGACGATTAAACCCACTTGGGAAGACTATGAGCCTGCGAGTGAAGAGGAAAAAATCATTGAGCTGGACCCTGGTATGGCCTTTGGGACAGGAACGCATCCTACGACATCCCTTTGTCTGAGAACGCTGGAGTCTGTGATTAAGGGTGGAGAAGAAGTCATTGATGTCGGCACGGGTTCCGGTATTTTGGCCATTGGAGCAGTAAAGCTGGGAGCGAAGCATGTACTTGCCTTGGATCTGGACCCGGTGGCAGTATCCAGTGCGCGGGAAAATACGCGTCTGAACGGACTGGAGGAACGCATTACCATTAAAGAAAGTGATTTGCTATCCGTGCTTAATGCGAGCGATCCAACGCTGGGTATCCAGTTACCGGTCAAGCTGGTGGTAGCTAATATATTG
This sequence comes from Paenibacillus sp. FSL H7-0703, assembly GCF_038003485.1. Taxonomy (NCBI): domain Bacteria; kingdom Bacillati; phylum Bacillota; class Bacilli; order Caryophanales; family Paenibacillaceae; genus Paenibacillus; species Paenibacillus sp. FSL H7-0703. The sequence goes on from NZ_JBBOPF010000001.1 coordinate 5,239,955, forward strand.
GCAGAGATTATTTTGCTGTTCATTGATGATGTATATAAAGCCCTGGAACCAGGTGGTATTTATATTGCTTCAGGGATTTGGAAGAACAAAGAAGAAGTTGTCGAAACTGCGTTGAAAGCAGCTGGCTTTGAGATTGCCGAAATAAGCCGGGATGAAGATTGGCTGGCGTTTGTGGCGAGAAAGAGGTAAGTATGGATTTTCTACAAAATATTTTTCGTGTAAATTTAAATGTTCTTCCCTTTTATTTACTGGCTGTGATCATATCGTTCACGGTTCATGAGTTTGCACATGCGTATTATGCCAATAAATTTGGTGACCCTACGGCCAAGCTACTTGGGCGCGTGACTTTAAATCCGGCAGTGCATATTGACCTGCTGGGTACGCTGCTGCTGTTGATCGGAGGCTTTGGCTGGGCCAAGCCAGTTCCGGTTAATCGTGATAATTTTAGCCGTCCGCGCCTCATGGGCATTATCGTATCGGCTGCGGGTCCGCTAAGCAATCTGCTGCTTGCATTTGTTACTACTTTGATCTATGCCGTGCTCCTTCATTTTCAAGTATTGCCGGGGATGGAGAACCAACGGGTAGCTCAAGCAATCTATTTGTTTATCAATGCTCTGATCAATTTAAATCTATTTTTGTTTATCTTTAATTTGATCCCACTGCCTCCACTGGATGGATACCGGATTGTGGAAGATGTGGCGCCCACTCCTGTACGCCGTAAACTTCAGCAATTTGAACAGTGGTCGATCTTTATTTTTCTGCTTATCCTGGTCATTCCGCAGGTTCGAGCTGTAACAATTGAACCTCTATACACGCTGGCCCAGATGATTTATATACAGTTTTTGCAGTTCTCTTTTTATATCACTGGATTATTCGGAGCCTAAGGGCTCCTTTTTTACGAGAATAGGTAGGTATAACCTGAATGGAAGAGGGAACAGACTGGTCATACAGGCGCAAAAGATGATATGATGTTGCTTGGTGATTTATTCGGATTTTGTACGGAACGTTAGTGGATAACAGTTATTTTTAGAATGAGGATTTTGCAAAATCCAGGAATAGGTGTGAGAGAGAATGCAGCGTTATTTTATTCCGGCAGAGCAATTTCTAGAAGATCACGTGATTGTTGCGGGTGAGGACGCGCGACATATCGCTAAAGTCATGCGGGGCCGTAGTGGTGACAAAATTATAGTTAGTGACGGGGTATCTAGGGAAGCGCTGGCTGCATTGGATACGATTGAGCAGGATCATGTTACGGCGACGATTATTGAGCCGCTGAAGATGACCTCTGAACCGCATGTGCAGGTCACCATCGCTCAGAGTCTTCCTAAAGGAGACAAGATGGAGACGGTGATGCAAAAATGTACAGAAATCGGAGCAACCGGGTTTGTACCGTTTTTGTCCGAGCGTACGGTCGTGCAGTATGATGCCAAAAAAGAAGGCAAGCGACTGGAGCGTTGGCGCAAGATTGTGAAGGAAGCGGCTGAACAAAGCCACCGTAACCGGATTCCAGAAATTAGCGCGCCCATGACGTGGAAAGAACTTCTGGCTTCTTTTGCTGGGTATGATTTGATATGTTATTGTTATGAAAAAGAGCAGGGTAAACAGCTACGGGATGTAATCCAACCTTTGGCAGGACAATGGGCGTCGACGGACATGCCGCGTGTTCTGCTGGTGGTAGGCCCGGAAGGTGGCTTTACTGAAGCGGAAAGTCTGGAAGCCGAGCAGGCTGGAGCCCAGTCTACAGGACTGGGAAGACGTATTTTGCGTGCGGAGACCGCAGGAATGGCTGCATTGGCATGCATTTTATATGAGACAGGAGAAATGGGAGGGGTTTAATATGCCGTCAGTGGCATTTTACACATTGGGCTGTAAGGTTAACTTTTATGATACAGAAGCGATCTGGCAGCTGTTTAAAAATGAAGGTTATGAACAGGTGGACTTTGATGAGCAGACTGCTGACGTCTATCTTATTAATACATGTACCGTTACGAATACCGGCGATAAAAAGAGTCGTCAGATTATTCGCCGCGCGATTCGCCGGAATCCAGATGCCATTGTGGCAGTGACGGGCTGTTACGCCCAAACTTCTCCTGCCGAAATTATGGATATTCCTGGCGTTGATCTCGTTATCGGGACTCAGGATCGGGACAAAATCATTCCGTTCGTGCAGGAAATTCAAGGGACGCGTCAACCGGTGAACGCCGTGCGCAATATTATGAAAACGCGTGTATTTGAGGAAATGGATGTGCCTGATTTTGCTAATCATACTCGGGCATTTTTGAAAATTCAGGATGGTTGCAATAACTTCTGTACCTTCTGCATCATTCCGTGGTCGCGGGGGCTATCCCGCAGTCGTGACGCCGCGAGCATTATTGCACAGGCGCGTCAATTGGTACACGCGGGCTACAAGGAAATTGTGCTCACAGGTATCCACACTGGCGGTTATGGTGACGACATGGAAAACTATGACCTGTCTGATCTGCTGTGGGATCTGGAGAAGGTGGAAGGGCTGGAGCGTATCCGTATCAGTTCGATTGAAGCCAGCCAGATTGATGAAAAAATGCTTGATGTACTGAATCGTTCCACCAAGCTGGTTCGTCATTTTCACATACCGCTTCAGGCGGGGGACGACACCGTGTTGAAACGGATGCGTCGCAAGTACACGACAGAAGAGTTTTATAACAAAATGCTTATGATTCGCAAAGCAATGCCAGATGTAGCGATTACAACGGACGTGATTGTCGGCTTCCCTGGGGAGACGGATGAAATGTTCCGCAATGGCTATGAGTTGATGAAAAAAATCGGTTTTTCGGAAATGCACGTGTTCCCGTACTCCAAGCGCAGTGGAACTCCTGCGGCGCGTATGGAGGATCAGGTGAACGAAGACGTGAAAAATGCACGAGTGCATGAGCTGATACAACTGTCAGAGCAGATGCAACTGGCGTATGCTAAGAAGTTTGTAGGTCAGGTGCTGGAGGTCATTCCGGAAGTTGCGCCGAAAGGGACCGAAGATAGCGGCATACTCCATGGATATAGTGACAATTATATTCAACTGGCGTTTGAAGGTACTGAGGATCTGGTTGGCAAGGTATGCCGCGTGAAGCTGACGAAGGCAGGCATTAATGAAAGTGAAGGCCAATTGGTCCGCGTACTAGAGAATGGGCTGCAAACAGCTCTGTAAGAACAAAAAAAGCCTGAACAGGCAATAGAGATGGCAAACAAGGATTTCGCCTTTCCTTACAGAGAGGACGGAATCCTTGTTGCGCAAGGAAGGGAGATTACAGGATGGCAGCAAAAAAGGAAATTTCCGCAGGCGGCGTTGTGTTTCGCAAACAGGGGGAGCAGCTTGAAATTCAGCTCATTACTGACCGATATGGCAAGGTATCCTTGGCTAAAGGGAAAATGGAGTTGGGAGAAACAATCGAACAGACGGCTTTACGTGAAATTCGCGAGGAAACAGGGTTGATCGGGCGGATTATCCAGCATGTAGATATGATTGCTTATACGTATCAGCATCCAGAATTTGGGGAAGTAGATAAAGAAGTACATTATTATCTCGTAGAGGCACTGGATGGGGATTTACAGGCACAGATCGAAGAAATTAAAGGAGTTGCGTGGCATACGCCTGAGGAAGCATGGCGTCTCCAGCGCCAGGGTGGATATGACAATAATGATGTCATTTTAAGCAAGGCGCTGTCCATGCTAGGAATTAATGTTTGATTCTGTGGGGAGATATACGATCCTCTAAACGCGTCCACACAGGTAGATAGCAGAGAGGCAAGACCAGCAGAGAGCTAATAACGTTAAACAGAGTTTGGGCATGGGCTACCTTGGCTCCGGGCTCGGTAGATATCCAGGCAGCGGCCATCTCCAGACCAGGGATCAACGGCATAAAGAGCAAGGCTCCGCCTACGTTCAGCAGCACGTGGGACCAGGCTACAAATTTGCCGGACACGCTGCCGCCAACAGCGGCAATCAGGGCGGTTACGCAGGTGCCTACATTGGAGCCGATGACGATGGCGATCCCCACATCGGCTGGCAAGGCTCCAGCAGCGGCAAGGCTAATCGCCATGCCAATGACGGCTGCGCTACTGTGAACCAGCGCGGTCAGGCAGGCTCCAGCAGCGAAGGCCCACCACATGTTGGCTGCAGCGTGATCAAGAAACCAACGGAATAGTCCGGCCTGCTCAATCCAGGGTCCGACCGACTGCATCACGCGAATACCCGCCAGAATCAGCGAAAATCCAGCAAAGACGAGGCTGATATATTGTACAGCCTGCGGACGGCTGAGCCCATTGGAGCCGGATGAAGCTCCGGCAGACGTATACTGGCGGCTGGGGACAGCTTCACCCCACAGGACGGCAGTGCTCCAGCAGAGCAGTGAGCCGCAGAGCAGCGGAACAGCCAGCTTGCCGAGCTGGAGCCCCATCAGCTCGGTGGTCAGGCAGGTGCCGATATTGGTGCCGAGAATGATGCCGAGCGTGCGGCCGTAGGTCAACAGCCCGGCGTTGACCAGTCCGATTGTCAGCACCGTTACGGCGGTGCTGCTTTGCAGTAGGGCGGTAATGCCTGAGCTGAACAGCATCCCCCGCCAAGGGGAAACTGTCGCACGGTTCAGCCAGCGGGTGAGGAAGGGGCCGGCCAAATGCCGGAGGGCTGCTTCCATCAGCTTCATCCCGCCCAAAAAAATAAACAGCCCGCCGCACAGCGGGAGTATAACATGTATAAACACGGGCATAGCCCCCTTTTCTAGGTGAAAATACTTATGTAACAGCCTATGATCTACCGAGGACAGCCATGACAAGCATGGCCGAGCTGTTTTTTTATAGAACGATAATTTTTGTAGTATCTTCACAAGCTTTAAAAGCGTGACGTCGATATACAGGCGGGCAGTAGCGAAGCGGATCATTTGAATCTGGAAAAGCAACAGTGATCGTAAGATCAAATGATCCGCGGAGCCGCGCCCCTATCGAACAACGTTTTAACACTTTGAGTAATTCAAGAATGGGAGTGAAGGATTTTGCCTTCAGTAATATTAGAACGCAGCCGTAAAAAAAGGCTGGAGCACGCACACCCTTGGGTGTTTAAAAACGAAATAGCCAAGATTGAGGGTGACCCAGAGGCAGGCGATTTGGTCAGCATCGTTAACCATCAGGGGCGTTATTTGGCGACAGGTTACTATAATCCGGCTTCACAAATTACAGTACGTGTGATGTCCTATGAGCCGCTGGAAGCAATGGATCAAAACTTTTTTGCCCAACGCTTTCGCAAATGTCTGGAGCACCGCCAACGTTTTGTGACCGGGGGAGACGCTTATCGGTTGGTGTACGGCGAGGCTGATTTTTTGCCTGGACTGATTGTAGATCGATTTGGTGATGTGTTAGTCGTGCAGTTGTTAACGCTTGGCATGGATCGGCGCAGGGAAGAAATCAGGGATGCGCTCGTTGAAGTAGTGGGTCCTGCTGGTATATATGAGCGCAGTGATGTATCCATCCGTGAGCTGGAAGGATTGGAACAAACGAAGGGTCCTTTGTACGGTGATTGCCCGCGTCATGTGGTGGTGACGGAAAATGGCCTGCAAATCAAGGTTGATATCGTAGAGGGCCAGAAGACGGGGTATTTCTTTGACCAGCGTGAAAATCGTGCGGCTATAGCACCGTTGATGACAGGTTGGGGAGCACGTAGTGGAATTACGCTACAAGAAGTAGCTGCAGACTCAGGGGATGCGGGCACTACGGTCATGAAGCCAGTGAATAAAAGTGGTAAGGTTGTTGAATTCCCATTCTGGGATGGCGCAACCGTATTGGAATGTTTTTCACATACGGGAAGCTTTACGCTCAATGCATGTAAACATGGTGCTAAAAAAGTAACATGTCTTGATATTTCTGAGCATGCGATTGAAAGTGCGCGGGATAATGTCAAGCTGAACGGTTTTGAGGAACGCGTCGAGTTTGTCGTCGACGATGCTTTTCAATATTTGCGCAATCAAGTGAAAGGCGTAGAGGAACGCAATGCACGAGCCGGGGGCAAAGGAGATACATCCAAGCCGCTGACAGCAGGTGGCGGACGCACCTTTGATGTGGTCATTCTCGATCCGCCAGCCTTTGCCAAAACGAAGAACGCTGTCAAAGGAGCTACACGTGGGTATAAAGATATCAACCTGCATGGGATGAAACTTGTCAATGAGGGCGGCTATCTGGTGACAGCGAGCTGTTCGTTCCATATGCGGCCAGAGCTGTTTTTGGACACCATTAAGGAAGCGGCGGCAGATGCCGGCAAAATCCTTCGTCTGGTAGACTGGAGAGCGGCTGGTAAGGACCATCCTCAAATTTTGGGTGTGGAGGAAGGCCATTACTTGAAATTCGCCATCTTTGAGGTGCGCAGCCGGACACAGCTTTAGGTTTCATACAAAGTCAAAGTCAATCGCCTTTTTGGTGATTAAATAGGTAAAATAGACTCATTTTAGGTATAAATCAGTCCTGTAGAGAAGGCATGCACCAAGCCAACCTGCGGGACTGATTTATTTTTAGGGGGAGGATGAATTGCTACAACATGGCAAACGTACGTTCTTTTCTCCCTTGCCTGATATGCTATACTGTTTAATAGAATGTTGTTCGTTGGAAAGGAGGCCGCATCATGTCGGTCCGCTTGTTGATTGGCCGCTCTGGTAGTGGTAAAAGTACGTTAATCCGCAATGAAATGACGTCTATGTTACGCGAGGAGCCGCTAGGTAAGCCTATGCTGTTACTTGTACCGGAGCAATCGTCATTTGCTTCCGAGCATGCGTTACTTACAGAAGCCGGAAACGGTATTCAGGGGTCGGTGCGCGCCCAAGTGATGGGATTTCATCGTCTTGCCTATTTAGTTATGCAGGAAACCGGGGGTTCAGCACTGGTGCATGTAACGGAAGAAGGCAAGAAGATGCTTTTATATAAAATTATTCGTCGTCGCAAGGATGAACTGAGCTTGTTTAAGGATTCGGGAGACCAGCTCGGCTTTGTGGATCGGTTGAATACATTGTTTACGGAGCTAAAGCAGTATGGAAATGATACTCGGTCTGTACCCGAGCAACTGGAGCGAATGAACGCTGTGGGAGAGTCAACTCCGATTTTGCGCGGCAAGCTCAAAGATATCAGTCTAATCTACGAGGATTTTGAACGAGAGCTGACGCTTAAATATATAGACGGTGAAGATACGTTGCGTATGCTGGCAGAACAGATTGCGGAGTCTTCCCTTGTGCGTGGAGCAGACATTTGGATGGATGGCTACCGTAGATTTACACCACATGAATACAAGGTGGTGGAGCAACTTATGCTGCATGCCTCTTCGTTGACGGTGGCGCTGACTTGCAACCGTAGCTACGAGAGCGGACAGCTTCCGCATGAGTTGGATTTGTTTCATCCTTCGGCGGCTACGTATGTAAGGCTCAAAGGAATAGCAGACGAGCTGATGATAGAGACGCAGACACAATTGCTGCGCCCTGATCCGTTGCCGAGATTTAAGGAGCGTCCAGCGTTGGCATATTTGGAGGCTAACTTTGAACATCGTACAGGGTTACGGAATCAGGAACAACGGATGCGGCTGCAGCAGCTACGAGAGCAGTGGACAGAAGAACAGCCGGAGGGCATAAAACTGTACACTGCGGCTAATCGCCGTGCAGAGCTGGAAGGGGCTGTACGCGAAATGCGCCGTCTGGCCCGAGAGGAAGGCGCGCGTTACCGGGAGATGGCTCTGTTTGTACGTCATATTGAAGATTATGAGCCATGGGTGGAACCGATATTCAAACAGTATGAGGTTCCAGTATTTCTGGATCAGCGAAGAAGTGTATTACATCATCCTTTGGTGGAATTGATTCGGGCTTCGCTGGATATCGTGCAGCGGCATTGGCGATATGAGGATGTATTCCGTGCGGTCAAAACAGACCTTCTCTTGCCGCTGGATGGTCGGGTGAGCCGCGAGGAGATGGACCGTTTGGAAAACTATGTTCTGGCCTGCGGAATACAAGGCAGCCGTTGGACAGACGGTCGGCCGTGGCAGGCTGTGCCCAGCTTGTCACTAGAGCTGGAGGAGCAAGAACGGAACCGTAGGCGGGATGAAACGTTGGATTTGATGGAGCTATGCCGGGATGTGATCGTGACGCCTTTACGTGCGTTTGAGAAACGTGTGGGCAAGGCACGAACTGCACTTGAGAAGTGTGAAGCGGTATATCTGTTACTGGAAGATGCAGAAATCGGCCACAAGCTGGACGCCTTCATTCATCAGGCAGAGGAAGCAGGAAAACCTGAGCAGGCGAAGGAGCATCGTCAGGTATGGGATGCAGTGCTTGAACTACTGGATCAAATCGTCGAAATGATGGGTGATGAGAGGCTGGATACCTCTTTGTTTGCAGGTGTGCTGGAAACGGGATTGGCCGAGTTCCGTATGGGACTTGTTCCGCCGGCTCTGGATCAGGTTCTAGTCGGAAACACGGACCGTACGCGTGTATCCGGTATTCAACATGCCTTTGTGCTAGGTATGAACGAAGGTGTGATGCCGGCTGTGTTCCATGAGGACGGTGTGCTGAATGAGCAGGAGCGTACGGCATTAAACGAACGAGGCGTAGAGCTGGCGCCGGATATGACAAGACGTCTGTTGGACGAACGTTTTCTCGCTTATACGGCCCTTACCTCAGCCGGTAAAAGCCTGTGGATGAGCTATGCAGTGACTGATGAAGAAGGCAAGTCATTGTTGCCGTCTGAGTTAGTACGACATGTGCGGAACCTGTTTCCTAGTCTGGACGAACGTCCGTTGGCTGGATCCCCTTTGCCTGGGGATGCTTGGACGACGCAATGGGAGTATGCTTCTCATCCGTCCGAGGCTTTGCCGCAGCTCATTGCGCAATTACGGCATTGGCGACGTGGCGGTGACATTTTATCTCCTTGGTGGGAGGTATATAACTGGTATGCAAGCCAGCAAGGGCGTGAGAAGGACAAGCTGCGTCAGCTGTTGACCTCACTTTTTTATGAGAACCATGCCGAAATGCAGAAGGAAACGAGCCGCCGTCTGTACGGTAGCAAGCTGCGTACCAGCGTATCTCGTATGGAACGTTTTGTGGCATGTCCATTTTCGCACTTTGCCTCTCACGGTCTTCGTTTGAAGGAACGTCAAATGTATCGCCTGAAGGCCCCGGATATCGGACAATTATTCCATGCAGCGCTTGGAGAGATGGCGATCAATCTGCGTAAACGCAATGTCAGCTGGGGCAGCCTCAGCACCGAAGAATGCCGACAAGAGGCGGAAAGTACAGTGGAGCGTTTGGCTCCTCGTCTGCAAGGCGAGATTTTAATGAGTTCCAAGCGGTATGGCTACATTTTGCGCAAATTGAAAGACATCGTGAGCCGTGCTTCGTTGATTTTAGGTGAACATGCGCGAAGAGGTAGTTTTGAGCCGATTGGGCTGGAGTTGGACTTTGGACCGGGTCAGCAGCTTCCTCCGTTAAGCTTCCGGTTAGATAACGGCGTTGTGATGGAAATTGTCGGACGGATTGACCGTGTAGATGTGGCAGAGGGAGAAAAGGGGTTACTTTTGCGTGTCATCGATTACAAATCTAGCCAAAAGGATCTCAAGCTGCATGAAGTGTACTATGGCCTGTCCTTGCAAATGCTCACCTACCTGGATGTGCTGCTGAATGCGGCGGAGGAATGGTTGGGCGAGACAGCTTATCCAGCGGGTACCCTGTATTTTCACGTCCACAATCCGATGTTGCAGTCGCCTAACGGTCTTAGCGCAGAACAGGCTCGTCAGGAGCTTTTGAAACGTTTTAAGATGAAGGGATTATTGCTTGCGGATCGGGATGTAGTTGGACAAATGGATACAGCATTGGACAAAGGATATTCCTCTATTTTACCTGTTGCGGTGAAAGCAGACGGCAGTTTTTATAGCAGTGCTTCGGTTGCTTCGCCGGAACAGTGGGACAGCCTGCTAGCTTCGGTGCGTAATAATATTCGGACGATTGGCACACGGATGACAGAGGGCGATGTGGCCATTGAACCTTATCGAATCCAGCAAGAGACGGCTTGTACCTTCTGTTCTTATAAGCCTGTTTGTCAATTTGACGACAGTCTGGAGGGCAGTGGCTACAATCAATGGGGTAAACCCGGTAAGGATCAAATCTGGAATCTGCTGGGTCATACACAGGAAGGGAAAGGAGGAATGGACCAATGATAGGCACGTCAAACACTAAAGACATGCCGAAGCCGGAAGGCAGTATGTGGAGCGATGACCAGTGGCGTGCCATTTCGGAATCGGGTAACAACATGCTGGTCGCGGCAGCGGCAGGGTCTGGTAAAACAGCGGTGCTCGTAGAGCGTATTATCCGTAAAATTGTCGATCCCCAGCTTGGCTTCAGCGTGGATCGGTTGCTGGTAGCAACCTTTACGAAGGCTGCAGCCGCCGAAATGCGTCAACGGATACGCGAAGCGTTGGAACGTGTGTTGGAACAGGAACCGGAAAGTGAGCATGTACGCCGCCAGCTGTCGTTGCTGAATCGGGCCTCGATTACAACGCTTCACTCATTTTGTATGGAGGTCATCCGCAGGCATTATCAGGCCATTCCTCTTGATCCTGGTTTTCGGATTATGAATGAGCATGAGACAGAATTGCTGCGTCAGGAGCTTCTAGAAGAACTGTTTGAGGAGAAATATGAGGCTCATGATGAAGGCAGTACATTCCGCAGACTGGTCGACTGGTTTAGTGGAGAACGCACCGATGATGCAATGTACGTGCTTGTTCAGCGGTTGTATGATTTTTCTCAAAGTCATCCTTGGCCAGAACATTGGCTGCGTGAGACAGCGGCAGCATTTCGTGTACAGGATGTAGCCGCTTTGGGAGAGACTCCCTGGGTTCGCAGCATTTTGGCGGATGCCGTACTTTCTTTGCGCGGAGCAGCGAGCTTGCTGGAACAGGCGCATGAAACAGCTATGCAGCCCGGCGGCCCTGCACCTTATGCCGTAACTCTACAAGAGGATGCGGCGATGGTGAAGGGATTGCTGCAAGAGCTGGAGACACAGCCGTGGGCATCTCTATATGATCATTTTCAGACAGCTGCCTTCGGTAAGCTCAAGCCGGTCAAAAAAGATCAGACTGAGCCTGCGTTGCAGGAACGGGTTAAGACGTTGCGCGAAGCAGCCAAAAAAATGATTACAGATATGAAGGCATCCCTGTTTGGCAGGAGAGCAGAAGCCTATTGGGAGGAGCTACACGCCGCGGCTCCGCTGATGGACGAGTTGGTAGAAACCGTGGTTGTATTCGGGGAACGATTTCAACAGCACAAGCAGTCAAAAGGGTTGGTGGATTTCGGGGATTTGGAACATTATTGTCTGAAAATATTACGACATCCCGATTCTACTCCGTACAAGCTGCTACCTTCCGACGCTGCGCTCGAATATAAGGCGCAATTCGACGAGGTGCTGTTGGATGAGTATCAGGATACGAATACCGTACAGGAAGATATCGTTAGGCTGGTATCACGGGAGGAACCGGGTAACCGTTTTATGGTGGGCGACGTGAAACAGAGTATTTATCGGTTTCGCCTGGCGGAGCCGGGTCTGTTTTTGAATAAGTATCAACGGTACGGCATGCAGGAGCAGGAAGATGGTTTTTTAGTTGATCTGGCGCGTAATTTCCGCAGTCGGCAGGAAGTTGTCGATGCGGTCAATTTGGTGTTCCGCCAGATTATGAGTGTGGATGTGGCGGAAATTGAGTACGATGAACGAGCCTGGCTGGTACACGGCGCATCCTATCCCGACCCGTCGGATCAAGACACCGCATCTGTATATGCACCTGAGCTGCTCTTAGTTGATAAGGGTGGACAGGGTCTTTCCGAGGCTTCGGAGCTGTCCGAAACGGGGGACGAATCTGCTCTACAGGAAAGTGAGCTGGCTGAGCTTGCGGAGCTAGAAACGGCACAGTTAGAGGCTCGTGCGATCGCGCAACGGATTAAAGAACTGACCGGAGACACTGGACAACCACTGTTGATTTACGACAGAGGATTAAAAGCGATGCGCCCGGCAGTCTACGGCGATATCGTCATTTTGCTTCGTTCCGCAAGCGTGTGGGCCCCCCTAATTGTAGAGGAACTGCGGCTTGAGGGCATTCCGGCTTCAGGGGAGCAGACGACAGGCTTTTTTAAAGCAACTGAAGTTGAGGTGATGTTGTCTCTGCTGCACATTATTGATAATCCGCAGCAGGACATCCCGCTTGCATCCGTGCTTCGTTCGCCGATTGTCGGCTTGACTGAAGATGAACTTGCACAAATTCGGTTGGAGAAGCCGGATGGATTATTTTATGACGCATTGCTGGCGGCGGCAGAAGCTGACCCACTGGAAGAAAGTGAAAAAGGGATCTCAGCTGACATCATGAAGTTGGATATTTTCCCTAAGGACTCTTTATCTTCATCTGACTTTGGTAATAGAAATGATGGGAATACGTTATCAGCCCGACTACGTTCATTTTTGCGTAATTTGAAAGCCTGGCGGCAGGAAGCCCGACAAGGAAGCTTAAGTGCATTGATTTGGAATGTGCTGGAGGAAACAGGATATCTGGATTGGGTCGGTGGACTGCCTGGCGGCTCACAGCGTCAAAGCAATTTGCGGGCGCTATATGACCGAGCGAGACAGTATGAGACTTCTACGTCCAACCGAGGATTGTTCCGATTTCTGACCTTCATTTCCCGTCTACGGGAGCGAGGCGGTGATTTAGGATCCATTAGCGGGGGGACTGAACCCGATCAGGCTGTCCGTATTATGACCATTCATAAAAGTAAAGGACTTGAATTCCCTATCGTGTTTATTGCCGGGACAGCAAAAATGTTCAATCAACAGGATCTCAATGCGCCGTTTCTTATGCACAAGGAGTTGGGGTTTGGTCCTAAATATGTGGAGGAACAAAATCGTGTCAGCTACCCTACGCTGCCTAATTTAGCGATCCGCCGACGCTCACAGCTGGAGCTATTGGCTGAGGAAATGCGGGTGTTATACGTGGCGCTTACGCGTCCGCGTGAAAAGCTGATTATGACCGGAACTGTGAAGGATCTCGCTTCGCGCGCAGCGGGTTGGGCACGTGCCAAAGAACATACGGAAACGGTCTTACCAGACTATATGCTGGCGGCAGGCCGCAGTTATCTGGACTGGGTAGGTCCTGCTTTGATTCGGCATCCTTCTGCTACTTTGTTGAGGGAAGCGGCAGGTGATCAGGATGGGTACTATCACAGGCTGGAACATATGCCGGGAACAGACTGGTTATTTAAAATCGTCGCCTCGGAAACACTTTCCGGCTCTCGTGTGAACTCAGATCATGAGGAAGAGGTGTCGGGCGAAGAGCGCCAAAAGAAGACAGAAGCACTGAGAAATGCGGAGCTAATCGACTTGAACGAAGAGAGTGAAACGGATATTGAAGCTGCTCTTTCCTGGATCTATCCGTATGAACGGGCTGGCAAGACGGCAGCCAATACATCGGTTACTGAGATGAAAAGATGGCTGGAAATGCAGGAGATGGGTTCGGACGATTGGCTGAATCTATCTAACTCTCTACTAGCAGAGTCACCGGAGGATCGGGAGGATTCTCACACTGGGGGAAGTCAATTACACTTGCGCAGACCTAAGTTTATGGGGAATCAGCGACTGACTCCAACGGAACGAGGAACAGTCTATCATACGTTGATGCTGCATTTGCCATTAGATGGGGGGATGAGCGCCGAAGTTATTGAGGAAACCAAGGCTCGTTTGCTCAATCAGCGTATGTTACTGGATGTTCATGCAAAGGCGCTAGATACGGATAAAATATTACGCTTTTTCACTAGTGAGCTGGGTAGCAGAATGCTGGGGGCATCCCATGTTCAAAGAGAGCTTCCGTTTACTTATACCATGCGGGCAACCGATTACTGGAACCACAGCTTACCATCGATGTCACCAGGACAAGAAACAGATTCGGAAGGTGGACAGGACGGCGATAAAGTGCTGATGAACGGGATTATTGACTGTCTATTTGAAACTCCCGAAGGACTCGTGCTGGTGGATTATAAAACAGATCGGATATCTGAATATCGTACATTGTCCCATTTAATAGACCAATATCGTTTTCAATTGGAGCTGTATGCCCGTGTGATCGAAGAGATTACAAGCAAAAAGGTTGCTGAGAAGTGGCTGTATTTTTTAGAAGCTGGAGAGAGTGTACAGCTGTAGTTATATAGATAGGGAGAGGAGGAATAGCATGCGGATTTTGCATACGGGTGATTGGCATTTGGGCCGCACGTTGGAAGGACGCAGCCGTTTGAAGGAGCAGGAGGCGTTTTTGGAAGAGTTGGCGAAAATGGCTGACGATCAGCAGGCTGATTTGATTATGATGGCTGGAGACGTATACGACTCAGTCAATCCTTCGGCCGCAGCCGAGCAATTGTTTTATGAAACGTCTGCCCGTCTCACGGCTGGAGGAAGACCACTAGTCGTCATTGCGGGCAATCATGATCAGCCGGAAAGGGTATCCTCGGTCACACCGCTGGTGAGCGGGCGTGGAATTACGTTGCTGGGACTGCCCCATGGGGAAGCGGTACGCGTTCGTACACCGCGAACGGGTGAAATGGCATGCATTGCAGCCTTGCCATATCCGTCCGAGTCTCGTCTGAACGAGCTATTGTCTGAAGACGGAGATGAAACAGTCTTGCGCGAGGCATACAGTCGCCGTGTGGGCTTGCTGATGTCACAACTGGGTACAGCATTTCGGCCTGACACCGTTAATTTGTCGATGAGCCATATTTATGTGCTCGGCGGGCTGGAGTCGGACTCGGAACGCCCGATTCAGGTCGGGGGGGCGTATACCGTAGATCCGTCTGCTTTGAGTATTGGGGCACAGTATACGGCTCTAGGACATTTGCATCGTCCCCAATATGTGAAGGGAGACGGGCTGATGCGTTACAGTGGCTCGCCGCTGGCTTATAGCTTTTCCGAAGCCGGACAAGCCAAATCGGTTACGTTAATTGACGTGGTTGCTGGCAAGCCTGCTCAGGTCGAGGAACTGTATATTACCAGTGGACGCCCATTAGTGAGGTGGCGCGCACGGGGAGGTCTGGAGGAAGTATATCGCTGGCTGGACGAAGGATTGGATGCCGATGCCTTTATTGATCTGGAAATTACGCTGGATGAAGCGATGTCGATGGGAGATATTCAGCGGCTGCGCAAAAGCCGTGAAGGCATCATTCATATTCGCCCAATGTATCCAGAAATGGCTGCCGCACAGCTGGAGCACCAACGATCAGAACTGCCAGTGCATGAGTTGTTCCGGGCATTCTATCAGCGGCAGACAGGTGGAGCACAGCCAGATGACGGATTAGTGCAGTTGTTTCTGGAACTGGTGGAACAGGATGATGCAAGAGACCACGCTGAGGAGGATGACGCATGAAACCAATCCTTCTAAAACTGGCGGGGTTGCAAAGCTACCGGGAGTCGCAGGAAATTCGCTTTGACGATTTGACCGAAACTGGACTGTTCGGGATATTTGGCCCAACGGGTAGTGGAAAATCAACGCTGCTGGATGCCATTACGTTGGCTATGTACGGTAAAGTGGAGCGGGCAGTGAATGGTACACAAGGCATTATGAATCATGCTGAGGATACATTGTCTGTTGCATTTACGTTTGAATTAATGTCAGCTCAAGGGCCTCGTCGTTACCGTGTAGAACGACGTTTCAAACGTGCTGGAGGCGTATCGGTTAATAATACGCTTAGCCGTTTTATTGCGTTAACAGAGGATGGCGAGGAAGTGCTTGCCGATAAGGTGCAGGATGTGACGCGCTGTGTGGAGGAGTATATCGGTCTGAAAATGGACGATTTTACACGAGCTGTCGTGTTGCCGCAGGGAAAGTTTGCGGAATTCTTGTCCTTAAAAGGCAGTGAACGCAGACAGATGCTACAGCGTTTGTTCCATCTGGAGAAGTACGGAGACCAACTTGCACAGAAGCTAAGCCGTCGTGTGAAAGATAACGATACCGCACTGAAAGCGTTAGAGGCGGAGCAGCAAGGGCTGGGGGATGCCAGTGCTGAAGCGCTTGAACATGTAGAGTTGCGTCTCAAAGAGGCGATTGCCAATGCAGAAGCTTCGCGTCGTGAGCTAGAGCGTGTCTCACGTGAATGGGAGGCGCTAAACAAAACCCGTGAGCTGGTTGTCGAGCTCAGCCAAAGATCGAACGAGCTGGAGCAGTTGGCAGCACAGGAGCCAGGCATTGCTTTGCTGGAGCACAAGCTTCGACAAGCATCTGCAGCCGAGGCATTGTTGCCTGCGCTGACGGATTGGAAGGAAGCCAGTGCTGAAGCGGAAAAACGGCAAAAGAGTGCCGAAGAAATGGAAGTCCTGGCCGCTACCGCGCAGGAGGCTGCGCTTGTGTCTGCGCAAGCAGATGAGCAGGCCCGGCAAGCACTCAGTGCCGAAGAACCGAAGCTATTGCTTCGGATCGACCAACTAGAGCAGGCACTTCAACTGGAGCGTGATACGGAAGCATTGCGTATTGAACGAGACCGTCTGGCGGCCGAGCTTGTGCAAAGCGAACAAACCCTTGCTGAACATGCAGAAGGACTCGCAAAGGAACAAGAGCTACAGACGCGAGGCTTGAAGCGACAGCAGGAGCTTCAACAAGAGCTAAAGCAAAATGAAGTGCGGGCAGATGAGCGGCGTATGCTGCAAGAGGCTGTGCAACGGTTGCAACAGCTGGAAATCGCGGATGAGCAATTGCGTGAAGCTGAACTGGAGTACACCGCTCAGGAGAAACGGCTTGCGCAAGCTGACGAACGTTTAAAGCTGACGGACCAGGAGACACAGGAGACAGAGGCACGGCGTTCT
Source organism: Paenibacillus sp. FSL H7-0703 (assembly GCF_038003485.1). NCBI lineage: Bacteria > Bacillati > Bacillota > Bacilli > Caryophanales > Paenibacillaceae > Paenibacillus > Paenibacillus sp. FSL H7-0703. The sequence goes on from NZ_JBBOPF010000001.1 coordinate 5,256,820, forward strand.
GCCCTTGCTGCACAGGCAGCTGATGGCATTGAGGCATTGCTGACGTTGGAGGCAGAGATCACCGCCGATATGTCGTCACTGGCCTCCGAGGAAGAACAACTGCGCCACGAGCTCCGTGCCGAGGAGCTGGGGCGTCTCGCACAGCATCTCGCTGCCGAATTGCGAGAAGGCGAGCCGTGCGCAGTGTGCGGCTCGCTGCATCACCCCGCGCCTGCCGTCGTTGCGGCGCATAGCGCGGATGCCGCTGCGCCAGATGAGCTGCACCGCCTGCGGCTTGGTTTGCAGGAGCTGCGCCTCACACTGCGCCAGCAGTTGCACGAGCAGCGCAGCTTGCTGGCGCAGCCCGCCACCGCAGACAGCGGCGCTGCCGCCACGGGCGAGCCTTTCACGCCTGCGGCAGCGCCAGCAGAGCCGCGCGGTATTGCCGCTTGGGTGGAGCGCTGCACGGCGCTGGAGCGTGCTGCGGCAGAGCTAGCCGCACGTGCGCATGCACTGCCTGCCGAGGCACAGGCGCTGCGCGAGGCAGACGCCGCCGGACAGCAGCGGCGCATCCGTGCTGCTGCCGAGCAGGAGGCAGCAGCTGCAGCGCTGACGCAGGCACGCAGCAAGCGCGAGGCATGCACCACGCGCAGCGAGGGGCTGCGCGGCGAATGGGCGGCGCAGCTGCCGGATGTCGCTCCGAGCGAAGCTGCGGAGCGTTACCGTGCCATGCAGGAGCGCGATGGGCGTGCGGAAGAGCTGCGGTCCCGGCTGGAGACGAGTGTGACCTTCCTCGAAGGAAAGGCGGCGCGTGTTCAACAGATACAGCAGAGTATCATCGAGGAAGACAAAATCATTATTGCCCGTCGTACAGGGCTCCAAAGCAAAGATGATTCGCTTCGTGAAAAGCTAGCACAGCTCCGAAAATGGGTTGGAGATGGCCAAGCGGCTTCATTGCTGGAAGAAGCGACCTCGCGACTGTTGGGACTGAAAAATGGAGCCGAAGCCGCGGCACGCCGCCGTACCGAAGCGGAAGAACGCAAGCAGCAAGCCGTTCATGCTTCACTGATTGCACGGCAGGCCTCCGACTCGGCAGAAGAAAGACGTCAGATGGCAGAGTCCCGTTGGGGCAGCCGTCTGGAAGCCTCCTCCTTCGCTACGGAAGCAGAGGTCATGGAATGCTGCCTGGGACCGGAAGAAGCCGCACGCTATGAGCGTGAAGTGAGCTTGCATCGAGAACGGGAAAAAGAGCTGTCTTCCCGCTTAAAACATGTCGAAGAGCAGCTGAATGGAGCAACGGTAACAGAGGAACAGTGGGAAACGGCCACTGCACAGCTACGTGATTGCCGTGCACGCGACGAAGAGGCGCTTCAGAATCGCGCCAAGGCTGAGCGTGATTTAGAGGACTTGCAGCATCGGCACGTCCGCTGGATGAAGCTGGAGTCCAATCGTATACATTTGCGTAGCGAAGCGGAAAAAATGTCCAAGCTCCAGTCTGTTTTTCGCGGCAATGCCTTTGTTGAATATATTGCCGAGGAGCAGCTCATGCAGGTCAGTCAATCGGCTTCACGCCGCCTGCGTTTTCTGACCAAGCAGCGTTACGCGCTAGAGGTAGATTCCAGCGGTGGTTTTGTCATTAGTGACGATGCCAACGGTGGGGTCAAACGTCCAGTATCGACCTTGTCCGGTGGCGAAACGTTCTTGACCTCCTTGTCGCTTGCGCTTGCGCTGTCGGCTCAAATTCAATTGCGGGGCCAATACCCTCTGCAATTTTTCTTTCTGGATGAAGGCTTTGGAACGTTGGACCCTGAGCTGCTTGACACAGTGATCACCTCACTGGAAAAGCTGCACCACGATCAATTGTCTGTTGGTGTGATTAGTCATGTGCCTGAACTACGGGCCCGTCTGCCGCGCAAGCTAGTTGTTCTTCCAGCAGAGCAGGCTGGAGGCGGCTCACGTGTGGTTATGGAAACTTTTTGAAGTAATGTGATACAGGTCACAGATACAGTTTCAAACTATTGTTATAATACAGCCAAGCCGACAAGTTAATCATACAGCACCCCGGCGGACGTATGCTGCGGAAGAAATCTTCCCGTCATACGTCCGTTCAGAGGAGCTCTGCCAAGAGCTCCCGGGGTGCTTCTTTTTTTTGCAAGCCGGAATTCGCCCAATTTGATGTAGCAAATAGCCCGTTTTTGAATAACATACGGTATACATGCAAGAGCCTAGGAGGAAACAACCATGGAAAAAAGCATGACAACCGAAAAAGTTACAGCACCGGAACAGACGGATGTTAAAACACTATGTCAAAAACATATGCATCGTTATGTATGCGTATGGGTGAAGGACGGGACAATGTATGATGGCATTGTAGAGCATGTGGATGATGAAAAGATATACTTAGCCGTTCCTGTGGGTGGAGACGAGATGGAGAAAGTCAATGTTAATCTCCCATATCCACCTAACAATTGTGGCTGCGGCTCCCGTGCTTATGGTGGCTATGCGTCTTATCCTCCGTATCCGTATCCGTACCCGTACCCGTACCCGTATCCAGTACCCGCTTATGCATATGGGTTCCCATACGGACGCCGTCGCTTTAATCGTTTGATTCTGCCACTTGCAGCGTTGACAGCGATTAGCTTGCTGCCTTATTACTAATCCTAATTCCTTAATCGCCAGATATAGTGAATTCTCTGCTCTCTCCCGCCTACAGTTCTTGTACAGTACAAGTGACTTTAAGGCGCATCCATACATCATTACCATGCAAGGCTGTTTCTTCCATTATGAAGAAACAGCCTCTTTTTCACGTAAACCATCCCAAATATGATCCAATAATTAAAACTGTATCAGTACAGTTCAATGAAATGAGGTATCCTGTTTATCCATAAACCATGGTAACATCTAGCGTGTAAAGAAACATAAGACGGAATAAGCATGTAATGAAATGAGCATGTAATGAGTATGTAAAGAGCAGATGGGAGGATATTGTGAAAAAATACGTTTCAATTTTATTGGATATAGAACTTAAAATTCGCGAGGGACAATATAAATCAGGTTACAAGCTGCCGTCGGTCCGTGAGGCTTCTGAATTATACAGGTGCAGCAAAAGCACGATTTTGCGGGCATACGCTGAACTTGAAAAGAAACACGCCATCTATTCCATACCGCAAAGTGGATACTATGTAGTGGAAAATTCGGGCGATTTACACCATAGCCATATGCAAGACTTCGTTGATTTTGCTTCGGCCTCCCCGGATTTAAATGTATTCCCTTATCTGGATTTCCAACATTGTTTGAATCAGGCTATTGACACCTACAAATATCATCTGTTCACTTATGGCGATTCGCAAGGACTGGAAACACTGCGTCATACGTTGGTTTCCCATTTAGCTGATACTCAGGTGTTTGCAAAAATGGATCGGATTATCGTTACTTCGGGTGTTCAGCAGGCATTGGAGATACTCGCTAAAATGCCGTTTCCCAATGGCAAAGAAAAGGTTTTGGTCGAGCAGCCAAGTTACGATATATATTTGCGTTTTCTGGAGGAAGAGAACATACCCGTCAGTACCATCGTCCGGACAGCGGAAGGTATGGATTTTCACGAATTGGAGAATCAATTTAAGAACGAGAGCATCAAGTTTTTTTATACCATGTCAAGATATCATAATCCATTAGGAGTCTCTTACAACACAGAGGAGCGAAAAGCGATAGCTGCCTTAGCCGCCAAATATGATGTGTACATCGTAGAAGATGACTATATGGCAGATTTGGGGGCCGATCATCTGTTTGATCCCATTTATGCATACGACCAGACGGACCATGTTATTTATTTGAAAAGCTTTTCGAAAATCATTTTCCCCGGCTTGCGATTAGGAGTTGCGGTATTGCCAGAAGCCCTATTGAAGACGTTTAATACCTATAAAAGATATGTCGACACATCTATTTTGTCTCAGGCGGCGCTTGATATTTATATTAAAAATGGAATGTATGAGCGCCACAAGCACACGATATGCAAACTGTATTCGGAGCGCGTTCGTGCTCTTAATAAGGCTGTGGAACGATACAATCAGGCCGGATACGTTCAGACTTCAGCTGTAACCTCAGGAGTTTATATGCAGTTTAAACTGCCTCGGACGGTGAATTTGGAACGCTTGGTACAGTGTCTTTCCGCGAGGAACATCCAGGTTGTAGCTGGCAAGGGCTTTTATTTATCAGGCTATAGGGAACAAGAGAAGTTTTTGCGCATAAGTATTTCGCGCGCGCAGTTGGATCAAATTGATGCAGGGGTGAAAGCTATTATAGAGGAAGTTAGTAAGGGAAACTGGTATTAAGACCCTTTTTCCGTTATGATACATATAGAAACATAAGTATAACCAAACATGGCTGTATATGTTTCTATTCAGTGTGGGAAATACATAACTTTGAATGCCGAGAGCAAGGGCTGTTTATGCCTATTTACTTATGATCGGCTCACTGCCAAAGGAGGGTTTTGAATGGACGATCTGTTTTTGAAAATTGTGGATGGAACCATCCCCAGCAAAAAGGTGTTGGAAACCGACAATGTGCTCGCATTTCATGACATCCAGCCTGCGGCGCCAGTACACGTGCTCATTATTCCCAAAAAATATATTCCTTCGATGAACGCTGTGACGGAGGAGGATCTTCCTCTTATCGCGGAGATTCATCGTGTTGCGGTTGAGGTTGCGAAAAAGTTAGGAATCGCTGAGTCTGGCTATCGGTTGATTAACAACTGTGGCCCGGATAGTGGACAAGCGGTGGGGCATCTGCATTATCACTTACTGGGCGGCGCCAAATTGGGTGCCTTGACAGGTATTTCGGACTCACATTCTTAAAAAATGACAGAGCTTGTCTTTTCAGTAATACGGAAGTGAATGGAGAAAAATAGCCCTTTATGTATTCATTTTTTCTTATAGGTTGACACCTGGTTTCCGTTTCACCTATAATAAAATTTGATGAACCGTGTTATTGCTCTTGGACGGTCTGGTCGGAGGGAGGGAAAACTGGTGTCTGAAACTAAAGTTCGCAAAAACGAGACAATTGATGCTGCACTTCGTCGCTTTAAACGTTCCATTGCTAAGGATGGCGTATTGGCTGAGGTGAAGAAACGCAAGCATTATGAAAAGCCAAGCGTAAAGCGCAAGAAAAAGTCCGAGGCTGCTCGTAAGAGAAAGTTCTAGGAGGATCTAAGCAATCATGAATTTGAGCGAACGATTGAACGAAGATATGAAGCAAGCAATGAAGAGTAAGGACAAGTTCAAACTCTCCACCATTCGAATGGTTCGTTCTACGATTAAAAATCTTGAAATAGATTTGAAACGGGATTTGGACGACAACGAAGTGCTTGATATTCTGAGTCGTGAGATCAAACAGCGAAAAGATGCCCTCCATGAATTTGAAAAAGCCGGTCGTGATGAACTTGCGACAAGCACTAAAGCAGAAATAGAGATCATCGCTCAGTACCTTCCCGAACAACTTTCTGAGGAAGAAATTAAAGTTATTGTACAGCAGACCATCCAGGAAACCGGTGCTTCTTCGAAAGCCGAGATGGGGAAAGTAATGACGGCCTTGATGCCTAAGGTAAAAGGCCGCGCTGACGGTAAGCTCGTGAACCAAGCGGTTCAGCAATTTCTGCAATAAACCTGCGACAAACAGGAAAACACAACACCCTCTGTTTACAGAGGGTGTTATTTCTATATATGCGATGCCTACCATAGAATGTAATGATGAGAAGATCCTTATATGTAAGCGTTATCGTTAATTGTGTGAAACGTGATGTCCGTTGGGTGCGTAAAGTATCTGACAGCCGTCAGGATTAGCAATATACCCAATAATTTCACATTAAATCCTGAAAACTGTATAGTTTGTCTAACAAAGTTTGGTATGCTGTAACATAGAAAGATCGAAAGGGGGGAGAGAAATGCATAGAGAACATCACCACTCCAGTCGCAAATTGATCTTTTTAACGTTGTGGATTATGGTATCCGTTTTGCTGTTACCCTTAGTTCATTCCGAATCAGCGGCGGCCCAAACTAAAGGTGGAGCTGTGTTTGTTATACCAGTTGATCAGGAAATTGAGCAAGGTCTGGGCAAATTTATGGAACGTGGATTTGCAGAAGCAGCAGATTTCAAAGCAGGTCTGATTTTACTGGATATTAACACTCCCGGTGGACGGGTAGATACAGCGGAGAAGCTGGGCAAACTGATTAAAGACAGTCCAATTCCGACCGTAGCCTATATAAGGGGCGAAGCGGCCTCAGCGGGTAGCTATATTGCGTTGAGCGCAAACAAAATTGTTATGAAACCGGGGAGTATTATCGGAGCAGCAGCGTTAGTAGACGGCAGGGGGCAGGCTATCACAGATCCAAAAACGATAGCCTGGTGGAAGAGTAGCATGGCATCTGCCGCAGAAGCTGGCGGACGTAATCCGGATATTGCCAGAGGTATGGTCGACTCTAAAACGACCATATCTATTCCAGAGATGAACTTTAATAAGGAAAATGGTCAGATCATTTCTTTAACCAGTGAGGAAGCGCTGAAGTTGGGTTATGCGGATCACATCGCGTCTTCCGAACAAGAAGTTATCCAGTGGATGGGTTATAGCACGGATGATGTAATTCATGTGGAGCGAACATGGGCTGAAAAAGCAGCCGAGATATTGACCAACCCAATTGTGCAGACGTTGCTTTTATTTATCGGCATCGCGGGTGTCGTTATTGAGCTGCTCGTACCTGGTTTTGGGGTACCGGGAATTTTGGGCATACTCGGATTTGGGTTGTATTTTTTCGGCAATTATATCGCTGGTTTTGCAGGTTCGGAGACGTGGTTGTTGTTTATTATCGGTCTGGCTCTGCTTATCCTTGAAATGTTCATCCCAAGCTTTGGTATTTTGGGCATTTTGGGTTCAGTCAGTCTTGTCGCCGGAGTTGTTCGCGCAGCATACAACATGCAGCACGCGTTTATATCTTTGGGCATTGCCTTTGCAGCTGCGGTTGCCGTGGTGGCGATCATCGCGGTTGTATTCAAGGACCGAGGGATATGGAACCGTTTTATACTTAAAGAAAGTTTAACGGCTGACCAAGGTTTTTCTTCAGTTGTGAACCGGGAAATGCTATTAGGTCAAAGGGGTGTCAGTCTGACACCACTTCGTCCAGCCGGAACGGTGCTGATCGCTGATGAGCGAGTCGATGTTGTAACGAACGGCGAGTTTATTGCTACAGATATGCCGATTATAGTATCCAAAGTAGAAGGTGGGCGAATTGTGGTCAAGGCAGACACTAGCGTCTAAACAAGTAAACAACAAAGAATTAGATTAATGGAGGATGATGCGAGTGTTCGAATCGGGTATTGTCAGCGTTTTGCTGATTGCCGTTGTAGTGATTATTGTATTGAGCGTATTTTTCAGTTTCTTCCCGGTGATGCTGTGGATTTCAGCATTGGCTTCGGGTGTGCGCATTGGTATCATTACGCTGGTAGCTATGCGGTTACGGCGCGTCACGCCAAGCCGAATTGTCAATCCGCTCATTAAGGCAACCAAGGCGGGTCTGGGCTTGAACATCAACCAGCTGGAAAGCCATTTTCTCGCAGGAGGGAATGTAGACCGAGTGATCAATGCGTTGATTGCTGCGCAGCGAGCTAACATTCCGCTTGAGTTTGAACGTGCGGCAGCGATTGACCTTGCGGGACGGGATGTTCTGCAAGCGGTCCAAATGAGCGTTAATCCGCGTGTTATTGAGACACCTATTGTGGCTGCGGTCGCCAAGGATGGTATCGAAGTAAAGGTTAAAGCTCGTGTTACGGTGCGTGCCAACATTGATCGACTTGTTGGGGGTGCCGGAGAAGAAACGATTATTGCACGGGTCGGTGAAGGTATTGTTACAACCGTAGGTTCCAGTAACTCGCATAAGGACGTATTGGAGAATCCAGATTCAATTTCAAGAACTGTATTGTCCAAAGGTTTGGATGCCGGGACAGCATTTGAAATCTTGTCCATTGATATTGCGGACGTTGATGTAGGTAAAAATATCGGTGCTTTTCTGCAAACAGAGCAGGCGGAAGCCGACAAACGTATTGCGCAGGCAAAAGCGGAAGAGCGGCGTGCGATGGCTGTAGCGCAGGAGCAGGAAATGAAGGCACGTGTTGTAGAAATGAGAGCGCGCGTGGTGGAATCCGAATCCGAAGTGCCGCTGGCAATGGCTGAAGCGCTGCGTGGCGGGAAGCTTGGTGTCATGGACTATATGAATTTGAAAAATATTGAGGCGGATACGCAAATGCGTGGCTCCTTAGGCAAACCGAATGAGAACTCCGGGAATGACAACAAGAACCGGGATTAATAACGGGACATAGCCGATGAATTACGGCAGCTAGGTGGTGAGTAATGAACTTTATCAGCTGGATCTTTGAACATTTGTATATCCTGATCGTGATTGGCTTTGCTTTGGTGTCCTTCTTGGGGAAAAGCATCCAAGGTACAGGGCGGAAATCACCACCGCGAAAAGGTATGCCTACCTTTGGGGGTGATCATGGTTCTCGCGGGCCCTCGACGTCATCCAGACCCTTCACAACGGAACATGGGCAAGAGCAGCGTCAGCAGGATGTTGCTGGTGAGTTGCAACGTCAATTTCCTAATGAACGACGGGCGGTTATGGAAGCTCGTCGGATAGAAGAAGTGGGCGATCTGTCAGAAACGGAAGAACGGATGGACCGGGATTCATTAGATAACGGTTCGACTCTAGAGGATCGGATCCGTGCTATGGAAGAAGAACGCAGAATGGTTTTAGCCCGTCTCGATCGTATATCCAACGCGAGGGAGTCAGGGGAAATTACAGATGCGCCAGAGATAGCTTCGCAAGACCGTAATAGGGTGGATACGGCTGATCTGCGCAAAGGTGTGATTTGGTCAGAAATATTAGGTCCTCCGCGTTCCAAGCGCTACATGGGTGGAGGAAGACGTTAAAATGATAGTGGATCCGTCACGGCTTTGGCTGTGGCGGATCTTTTTTTGTGATGTTTTGGGAATACATAAGCATGCTCAGAATAAAAAGTGAATTACCGACAAATGCTCTAATTACCTGACAACGAATGTGATAATCCCTTGTGTGCTCTAGCTTTCTCACATTTGTTGTCATCTAAAATGGTGGCATTTTGTCTAATTTAGCGTCTCATTTATGAAAATATATTCGTGAAAAATGATCAAATGTAACAATATGAATGAGGCTTTCCGAAAGCAGTTTTCATTTTTTCTTTTTTATATATAATGTTCTCAATGATAGATACTTATGAAATTAACTCCATATTTAGCTAAAATTTGATTTAAATTGAGGTGATAAAACGAGGTTATAAAAATGAAAAATTAATTTTTAGGAGGATGGAATGGATGGGGAATAGCTTGTTCAGAAAGAAGAGCATTGATCAATTGATTGCTGCTACGCGGGGGGAAAAAGCACTCAAAAGGGAACTGGGTGCGTTTGATTTAACGATGCTTGGAATTGGAGCCATTATTGGAACAGGGATTTTTGTGTTGACAGGTACGGGAGCAGTTACAGCTGGTCCAGGCTTGGTTCTTTCTTTTGTGATTGCGGGACTCGCCTGTTTATTCGCAGCATTGGCTTATGCGGAGTTTGCATCCACCGTTCCAGTATCCGGTTCTGTTTACACTTTTACATATGCAACGATGGGGGAACTATTGGCCTTTATTATTGGATGGGATTTGATTTTGGAATACATGCTGGCAGCCAGCGCCGTTTCCGCAGGTTGGTCGGGTTACTTTGTATCATTTTTGAATGGAATTGGCCTTCACATTCCGCTTGAATTCACTGCTGCACCTGGGGCTTTAAAAGACCAAACGACTTATTTTAATCTCCCAGCTTTTTTAATTTTGATGGGTATCACGTTCTTACTTTATTTTGGGATAAAAGAATCAAAACGGATAAACAACATCATGGTAATCGTAAAAATTGTTGTTATTTTATTGTTTATCATCGTTGCTTTTAAATATGTGAAGCCAGATAACTGGACACCGTTTATACCGTTTGGGTTCAGTGGGGTGTTTGGAGCCGCAGCTCTTGTGTTTTTTGCTTTTATTGGTTTTGATGCTGTTTCATCAGCGGCTGAAGAAACCAAAAATCCCGCTCGTGATTTACCGCGAGGCATTATTTTCTCACTTGTTGTTTGTACATTTTTGTATGTCGTTGTTAGCGCGATTATGACTGGTATAGTACCGTTTATGCAATTTGAAGGTATCTCTCACCCTGTGTCATTGGTATTGCAGGTTGCAGGTCAGAATTGGGTTGCAGGTATTATAGATATAGGAGCTATCTTAGGAATGACAACGGTCATGCTGGTTATGCTCTATGGTCAAACTCGCATTATGTTTGCTATGTCACGTGACGGCTTAGTCCCCAAAGTATTATCCAAGGTTCATTCCAAATATAAAACGCCCTACATTAGCACGTTGTTTTTCGGTACTTTATCTGCATTAATGGGTGGGCTGATCCCGCTAGATGAGTTAGCTAGTTTGGTGAACATTGGAACCCTGTCAGCATTTATTCTGATTTCGATCGCCGTCATCGTTATGAGAAAAACACAACCTGATTTGCCAAGGGCCTTCCGATGTCCTGGAGTTCCGTATATTCCAATCCTGGCTATCGTTTCATGTGGGGTGCTCATTCTTAATTTGAATGGTCAGACATTTATTCGCTTTATTATTTGGCTTGTCATTGGTATGGCTATTTACTTCTTATACTCTAGAAAAAACTCTCTTTTGAATCTAGATACCGAGAAATAACCGTGTCATATAATGAAAATCAAAAAAGCCAACCTTGTTTTCGATATGAAAACGAGGTTGGCTTTTTTGGTTGTGAATTTTGAAAGAACCCATCTTTTGCCTCTGCAATATAGTAGCAGCTACGAATTGTAAGTTTAGCCTCATAAATGCGGGGACTGGATCATAAAATGTACAGAACAGATATCTGTGGCGCTGGTGTAATGGTGTTCACTGATAATAAGAATATATGATGAAAAGCCAGCAGCGTAGCTGCCATGAAACATCTATGGGTCCGAATGGCAATAACAGAAGATGAAAAAATAGCAGCGTGCTGTCATCAAAACAACTATGAGCCGTTGGATAACAGATGTTTTGATGACGGGAAAGGAGATTTCGCCGTATGAGCAGGATGAGCCGCAAACTGCGAAAGTGGGCCAGCGAGACGCTGGAACTTCCGCAGGACATTCTATTTGACTTGCCGCGGTTAACCCTCATCGGCAGCCGCCAGCTTTATGTGGAGAATCACCGGGGCGTGGTGGATTTTACGCCGGATCAGCTCGTACTTGCACTTGCGCAAGGCAGGCTGAGGGTGTCCGGCCATGATCTAGTCATTACGTCTATTCTGCCAGAGCAGGTAAGTGTGGAGGGACATATAACGGATATCCAAATGGAAGGAACGGAGGAAGGCTCGTGAAACATCCTGCTTTAGCAAAGCTGCATGGCACGGTTACCCTTGCTGTCAAGGGCGAAAGTGTGGAAGCTTTTATTAATTTACTCACCGATCAACATATACCTGTTTGGAACGTGCGGCCGATGGGTACTAGACATGCAGAAATGAACCTTCTGCTGCCGCACGTCTTCCTCCTACGCCCGCTTTTGAGAAGGACAGGCTGTAAAATGCATGTTCTGAAGCGGCAAGGGCTTCCCTTTACTGTTATACGACTTGCCAAACGTAAATTTTTTCTGGCTGGATTGGCTTTGTTCTGGATAGGTCTCCTGCTGATGTCTTCGCTTATCTGGGACATTGAAGTGAAGGGGAATGATAAGCTCTCAACGGAATCCGTTCTCAAAGCCGCCCGACAGGAGGGGTTGTATCCGTTTCAATGGAGCTTTCGTCTTTCCAGTCAAGACAAGCTTTCCCGTGCGCTCATGCAGAAGCTTCCAGAGGCATCCTGGATCGGTGTGGAAAAGCAGGGTACTTTGGTAACGATTCAGGTTGTTGAAGCTTCACAGCCTACCCCTGCGCCGCTCTACAGCCCACGTCATATCATCAGTAAGGCAGACGCGGTAGTCACTGAAATTTTTGCCGAGCAGGGTCGTCCTGTCGTGCATAAAAATACGCGTGTCAAAAAAGGAGCCATTCTCATCTCGGGAACGCTTGGAGATGAGGAGAATCAGCAGCAGGTCGTAGCCAAAGGAGAGGTTAAGGGTCTTGTATGGCATGAATACGAAATTAGCAGTCCCACGGTGCAACGCAGCAGCACGTATACAGGTACAAGTCACGACCGCTTGTATCTGGTGTTAGGCAACCGTGCGATACAATTGTGGGGATATGGGAAAATACCTTATTCTACACATAAAACAACTGTTGAACATGATCCGCTAACATGGCGTTCCTACAAACTTCCAATGGGTTGGATGACCGAAAGTGTGAGGGAGACAAAGATACAAGAGCAGAAGCTTACGGAAGCCGAAGCGAAAATGTCAGGAATAGAAGGCGCGCGAGCTGATATTTTAGCTAAATACGGCAAAGGAACGAAAATAATGAGCCAAAAAATTTTGCATGAGAAGAGAGAGAATGGTAAAGTTTATATGAAAGTGCTTTTTGAAGTGGAGCAGGATATTGCGGAAGAACTTCCGTTAGTTCATAACCAAGGAGAATGAGGCTATTTGGCAGAACAACAACGCAGCATACAAATTGCATTGAACAATGCGGGAGAAGGACAGGCGTTATTTGGCCCGCAGGATTCCTTTTTAAAATTAATCGAAGCCGCTATTCCAGCAAAAATAGCATCTCGTGAGGCAGAAGTTAATGTTTTTGGTAATGCAAACGAGGTGGAAGTGCTCGAACAATTGTTCGATGTATTACTCCAGTTAATTCGCAATGGGTATATACTGACCGAAAGGGATGTCCATTATGCGATTGAATTGGCCAAAGATTTGCGCGCTGATCAGCTGCTCGATTTGTTCAAGGGTGAAATTACGACGACGTTTCGGGGTAAACCGATTCGCGTCAAAACGATTGGACAAAAGCACTATGTAACCACGATTAAGAAACGCGATATTGTATTTGGAATTGGCCCGGCGGGTACTGGTAAAACCTATCTGGCTGTAGTGCTGGCCGTAGCTGCCCTGAAGGAAGGTTCAGTCAAGCGCATTGTACTGACTCGCCCTGCGGTGGAAGCAGGTGAAAATTTAGGTTTTTTACCAGGGGATTTACAGGAAAAGGTTGATCCGTATTTACGTCCATTGTATGATGCCCTATACGATGTGATGGGCCCAGAGCAGACAGCAAAGGCACTGGAGCGCGGGTTAATAGAAATTGCACCTTTGGCTTATATGCGGGGACGTACGCTGGATGATTCATTTATTATTTTGGACGAAGCGCAAAACACCACACCCGAGCAAATGAAAATGTTTTTGACTCGACTTGGCTTCGGCTCCAAAATGGTTATTACCGGCGATGTCACGCAAATTGATTTGCCTCGTGGCAAAAAATCCGGTCTGATTGAAGCGAATGCGATTTTACAAGGGATTGAGGAAATAGGCTTTGTCCAGTTTGCAGAAGAGGATGTTGTCCGTCATTCCCTCGTTCAAAAAATCATTGTTGCTTATGACCGTGTTGCCGAAAATCATGGATAGCCATTCAATCACGAGTATGGTGTGTACGATCAGAAAAAGTATAAAATGAGCAGTGTAGCTGCCTTGAAAAAGATGATGGAGAGGGATTGTTTTAGATGACCTCGAAGGAATTATCTAAAGGGAAAACGTTCCAGCATAGAATAAATGGATGGAAGTATAGCGTGGCGACACGCTATCTTCTGTTTTTATTTTTGGTGGTTCTTTTTTATGTAGGCTTTGCGTCCAAGCTGCTTCCCGAGCGTTATGATATTCGGGTAAATCAACCGAGTGAAAAGGAAATTGTCGCCCCGATGCAGCTTCCTAACAGTAAGGCGACTTTGAAGGCTCAAGAGGAATCAGCTGAACGTGTGCAGCCCATGTATACCATTGTGCCCGTTCGCAACGATAACCTGATTACTGGTATTTTGGATCGAATTGAACGGCTCAATCAGGATGATCAGGTTTCCAGAGCAGATAAGATTTCGATTTATAAGGATGAGATTCCGCAACGTGCACGGGAATTTGTGCAAAATTTTGTGAATAACAGCCGTAATGCGGATGCCTACCCAGATAAGCTGCTGGATGAAGTGCTGGAAAAAACGAAAGAGCAAACGTACCGAATTCCAGAGGAGACATTCATTAAAATTCCGCGCCTTACATCTGAGGATATTGCTGAAATGCGGCCTGTTGCCCGTGAGATTGTGACAGGGTTGATGAATGATCAAATTACGGATGCTCAGACAGCCCGAGCAAAAGTAGCTGAGCGGGTTAGTACAAGCTCGCTTACTAAGCGTACTTCACGGGAGGTTGTTCAGGAACTTGCAAGGCTTGTGATTACCGCCAACAAGTTTTATGATGATACAGCTACGAAGGACGCCAAGGTACAGGCTCGTGAAGATACACCGACAGTTTACATTAAACAGGGTGAAGTACTCGTCAAGAAGGGTGAGATTATTACCCAGGAAATCTATACACTGCTTGATGAAAATGAATTGCTCAAGGATAAAATCAATTATTGGCCACAATTTGGGCTGCTGATGTTGTCTATGATGCTGGCATTGGGCCTGTTTATGTATATTCGTCAATTCCAATCACGAACACGAAACTTCAAGTATAATAATGCGCAGTTGCTCATGCTAGTATTAATCTTTGTGATAACAGTTGGAGCAATGATGTTAATTTCTATACTGCAGAACAGTGAACGTTCCTATCTCGGCTATCTGGCGCCTATCGCGCTTGGAGCTATGCTCGTAACGCTGTTGCTTGATATGTCGTTGGCTTTTGTATGTGCCGTTATATTCAGTATATTGGCAAGTGTTATTTTGAATGTCCGTCAGGGACAAATTTTTGACTTTAATTTTGGTTTTTTTGCTATTGTGGTCTGTCTGGCAGCGATTTTCTCTACCCATCGAGCCAGCCAGCGTTCAACACTGTTCAAAGGGGCGATTATGGTATGCCTGTTCGGTGCCCTGTCTGTTTTTTCTCTGGCACTGATTGACCAAGGGAATTGGACTCAAACGACGACGCTCTATGGGGTAGCTTTTGCTTTTGCAGGCGGTCTGATAACAGCAATACTTGTTATTGGGCTAATGCCATTTTTTGAGTCTACTTTTGGTATCTTGTCGGCACTGAAGCTTGTTGAGCTGTCGAATCCCAACCATCCATTGCTCCGCAAGCTGCTTACGGAGACACCGGGAACGTATCATCATAGTGTAATGGTGGGTAATCTGTCAGAGGCCGCAGCGGAGGCTATAGGAGCAAACGGCTTGTTGTGCCGGGTTGGTTCGTATTATCATGATATTGGTAAAACCAAGAGGCCTTCGTACTTCATTGAAAATCAAAATGGGTTGGAAAATCCACATGATTCAATAGAGCCCAAGCTTAGCAAATCCATCATTATCGCCCATGCTCGTGACGGCGTGGAAATGCAATTGGATTACAAGCTACCCAAGCCAATTCGCGATATTGCCGAGCAGCACCACGGAACGACATTCTTACACTATTTTTATCACAAGGCGTTGCGTGAGGCTGAAGAGCGGGGGGTGGAGCCTGACTTCACGGAGGATGATTTCCGTTATCCGGGACCGAAGGCTCAGTCTAAAGAGTCTGCTGTAGTGGGAATTGCTGATAGTGTGGAGGCAGCAGTTCGTTCCTTACGGAAGCCGACGGTGGAACAGATTGAATCCATGATTGAGAAAATTATTAAGAGCCGTCTTGATGATCACCAATTTAACGACTGCGAGCTGACCATGCGGGAGCTTGATATCGTGGCTCAAACCCTCAAGGAAACAGTAATGGGGATTTTCCATTCCCGTATTGAGTATCCAGAGGAAAGGCCCAAGTCTGAAAACGGAAAAGCTTAATATAACTTGTGCATGAAGCACGGGTAGAGCACTAGAATTAAAAGGAGCGGTTGGCATGGGCCTTCAATTAGCTTGGAATAATGAACAAAACGATATGGTAATTAACGAATCTTTAATTACGCTGCTGAACACCTTATTAGAGGAGGCAGGCAGAGTGGAAGGAGTCACAGACGGTGAGGTAGCCCTTACCTTCGTTAATGATGAGCAAATTCATGAGTTGAACAGGGACTATCGGGGAATTGATCGTCCCACCGATGTGTTGTCTTTTGCTATGAAGGAGACACTGGATGAAGAGCTTGAAATTATTTACGAACCGAATGAAGAAAATTCATTGAATGATGTACCGGATGTTCTGGGGGATATTATAATCTCTGTACAGACAGCGCAAGCTCAGAGCGAAGAATACGGACATTCCATTGAGCGTGAAATCGGTTTTTTGTTTGTTCACGGCTTTCTGCATCTGTTAGGCTATGATCATCAGGATGATGTGAGTGAAGCTGAAATGATGGGCAAACAGGAAGCTGTACTGGCTCAAGCGGGGTTGACAAGGTAATGAGACGTCAGCCTTGGAGAATGACCTTTCGCTATGCGGCAGAAGGCGTGATGTATGCTCTGCGTACGCAAGTAAATATGCGGATACATGTGGCCGTGGCGCTCCTTGTCATTGTAGCAGGCTTAACTCTGCACATCTCCCGGCTCGACTGGTTATTCGTCTGCGTGGCTATCGCTATAGTCATTGTAGCCGAACTGTTCAACACCGCTGTTGAAGCAGCGGTGGATCTCATCTCACCTGATATTCATCCGCTGGCCAAAGCGGCTAAAGACACCGCCGCCGGAGCCGTGCTCCTGGCAGCGGTTTTTGCTGTAATTATTGGTATATTTGTGTTTTATAGGCCTATGTTGACGTTAATTAGTTCGCTGTTTTAATGGAAAAACCAAAATAAAATAGGTGCTTAATCGCGCTGGAGGAAATGAAATGGCTAAGAAACACTTTAAATCAGGCTTTGTCGCAATTGTTGGCAGACCCAATGTCGGAAAATCAACACTGATGAACCACGTCATTGGGCAGAAGATCGCCATTATGTCAGACAAGCCACAAACTACACGCAACAAAATTCACGGCGTATTTACTACAGAGGACACGCAAATTGTATTTTTGGATACACCCGGGATTCATAAGCGCCAGTCAAAATTAGGCGACTACATGAATCAGACTGCTTTTAATACGTTGGGTGAAGTAGAAGCGGTACTTTTTCTTATTGACGCTGCTGAAGGTCTAGGCGGTGGCGACCGTTTTATTGCGGAACAGCTTAAACAAGTAAAAACGCCAGTTATCTTGGTGCTGAATAAAATTGATCGCATTGAGCCGGAAGCGTTGTTACCCCTGATTGAGCAGTATCGCAAGTTGTACGACTTTGCTGAAATCGTACCGATCTCGGCCAAAATGGGCAACAATGTAAACACCCTGCTGGAGCAGGTGCAAAAATACTTACCAGAAGGTCCGCAATATTATCCGGATGATCAAATTACCGATCATCCAGAACAGTTTGTTATTGCCGAGCTGGTTCGGGAAAAAATTCTGCATATGACACGTGAGGAAGTACCCCATTCTATTGCCGTTATGATTGAAGACATGAAAGTGCAGGATAATGGGGTAGTGCATATTATGGCTGTTATTTTTGTAGAGCGTGACTCCCAGAAGGGGATCATTATCGGCAAACAGGGAGCCATGCTCAAAGAGGTGGGCAAACAGGCCCGCCAGGATATCCAAAACCTGCTAGGCTCCAAGATTTTCCTGGAACTTTGGGTTAAGGTCAAAAAAGACTGGCGCAACCAGGACCGCGTCCTTCGTGACCTTGGCTTCCATCGCGACGCTTAAAAACAGAATTCGATTCTACGTTACTTTAGTTCAAGGGTTTATTGAGGCTAAAAAAATTGATATTAAATAAATATGTATAGTTGTTGTAAGCATCATAAAAAAGCCGTCCCGATCTCTATGACTGAGATAAGTAACAGTCTACTGGTCATTCAAAGCGCCGCGCATATGCGGCGCTTAACTCTTGCCCTTTTTCACCCTTTTCTTCCAGTGATGAAATAACGAACGTTTTAAAAAAAGGTTATCTGTATGCACGTTGTAGCGGAGCGAAGGATTTGAATCTGAAGAAGCGATAGCGTTCGCCTTTACCCCCGAATTTAACCCTTTGTATGTTTGTACATTCAAATAAATTCGGGGGTAACAGCGATCGTAAGATCAAATCATTTGCGAAGCGGTATTCCAATCTACATACAGCAGCCTTTTTTAACGCAATCCATTTATTTCATCGCATACTTCTCCCCTCTTCGCATCATCCTATTTTTGAGATGCAAACGTCATTTCCGAAGAAAGGATGAATACAATTGCGAGATTTTTCGTGGAAGTATTTTGCGATGACTGGAGATGTCGGTGCGTATCTGTTATATCGGGAGAGCGCCGTGACAAGGGAGCAAGACACGGATGAGGGAGAGTCGGACGAGCATGAAGAAGCCCGTGAATAGTACAAGCCACTGGCTTCTTCGCGAATGTTTGGGGGAAGAGGCATGCTTTACAGGGTGGAAGGAATCGTCATCCGCAGTATGGATTACGGTGAGGGGAACAAAATTATTACGCTTTGCACCGAAAGCGGAGGCAAAGCAGGCGTGCTGGTCAGAGGTGCAAAAAAGTCCAAAAGCCGTCACGCTGCTTTAACGCAGCCGTTTACGTACGGTGAATTCGTTTTTTTTCGAAACACAGGCTTAGGCACGTTGAATGCCGGTGAAATCATCCAATCCCACCATACATTACGCGAGGATATAACTAAGGCTGCTTACGCTTCTTATGCTTGTGAATTACTCGATCGGGTGTTACAGGATGAGGAAACAGGTGCGTTCTGGTTTAAGCAGCTAAAGGCATGTTTGGAGGCGCTGGAGAGTGGCAAAGATCCGCTGATCGTCATGAGTATTTATGAATTTAAAATATTGCAGGCGGCCGGATATGCTCCTCAGCTTGATGCATGTATTTCAAGTGGTCAACAATGTGCTGATGAAGATATGTTTGTCAGTCCGAGGCTAGGCGGAGTTTTGTGTCGGAGCTACAAGCATTTTGATCCAGCTGCATTGAGCGTGACTCCACGTACATTGAAGTTGCTGCGCTTGTTCGCCAGAATGGATTTGAATCGGCTCGGCAACATTGACGTGAAGGACTCCACTAAGTTGGAGATCAAACATGTCATGCGTCAGTTCATGGATATGCAGTTGGAGGTCAAGCTGAAATCCCGCAATTTCTTGGATCAGCTCGACAAGTACGATATGTGAAACGCCCTATTCTCTTGACTGTATTGCTGAAAACGTGTAATATCCTACTATATATCTCCTTCGGGAGCAGATGCATTGAACGAGAAAGTAGCGGGATGTATTCTCTGTAATTAGCGAGTTGGGGACGGTGTAAGCCCAGCGGGAATTCTTCGTGAACAAGGCACTCGGGAGCATCTGAATGGACACGGAAAAGAGGATTACGATCTGATTGGTGTGTAGGATCGCAATCAAGTAGGGTGGAACCGCGGGAGTCAGCTCTCGTCCCTACGTCTGTACAGGCGTAGAGGCGGGGGCTTTTTGCTGTCTCTAGCAAGGCTTTTGGGATAAAACAGCCCTGTACATACGAGCTTAATGAGAAGAAATCACCAACATTTGAGGGAAGTAGAAAGGGAGCGTGTACCAATGAATTTTCAGCAGATGATTTTAACGCTGCAACAATTTTGGGCAGAACACAACTGTATTATTGTACAGCCGTATGACACGGAAAAAGGGGCAGGCACGATGAACCCAATGACGTATTTACGTTCGATCGGACCTGAGCCTTGGAATGTAGCTTATGTTGAGCCTTCTCGTCGTCCGTCAGACGGACGTTATGGTGAGAACCCGAATCGCCTGTATCAGCATCATCAGTTCCAAGTAGTTTTGAAGCCTTCACCGGATAACATTCAGGAATTGTATTTGGAGAGTTTGAGCCGTTTGGGCATTAACCCTCTGGAGCATGATATTCGTTTCGTTGAAGACAACTGGGAAGCACCGACGTTGGGAGCGTGGGGCTTAGGTTGGGAAGTATGGTTGGACGGTATGGAAATTACCCAATTCACCTATTTCCAGCAAGTGGGCGGTATTGATGCCAGTCCGGTTGCCGTAGAAATCACGTATGGTATGGAACGTCTTGCTTCCTACATCCAGGACAAGGAGAATGTGTTCGATTTGGAGTGGGTCAATGGAATCACGTACGGTGATGTTTTCCACCAGCCTGAATTTGAGCATTCCAAGTATACGTTCGAAGTATCTGACGTCAAAATGCTCTTTACTCTTTTTAATATGTATGAAGAAGAGGCAAATAAAGCGATGGCGCAGCATCTTGTATTTCCAGCCTATGATTATGTGCTGAAATGTTCTCATGCGTTCAACTTGCTGGACGCTCGCGGAGCGATCAGTGTGACGGAACGGACTGGGTTTATTATACGAGTACGTAATTTGGCGCGTCAGGTGGCTGCGACCTATCTGGAGGAGCGCGAGAAGCTGGGCTTCCCGCTGTTGAAGAAAGGAGGTGCGGCAAATGTCTAAGGATTTATTGTTTGAGATCGGGTTGGAAGAAGTCCCTGCACGTTTTATCCCCAATGCGATTCAGCAGTTGAAGCAGCGTATGACGGCGTGGCTTGACAGCTCACGTATTGCTTACGGTGCTGTAGAGGCTTATGCTACACCTCGCCGTTTGGCGGTACTTGTCAAGGAAGTAGCGGAGAAGCAAGAAGATATTAACGAAGAAGTTAAAGGTCCTTCCCGCAAAATCGCACTCGACGAAGCTGGTAACTGGAGCAAGGCTGCACTAGGCTTTGCTCGCAGCCAAGGTGTTGATCCTGAACAGTTCACATTCAAGGAGCTTGGAGGCGTGGAATATATTTACGCCACTAAGAGCAGCATAGGTGTACCAACAGCGGATGTACTATCCGAAGGTTTATTGCACATTTTACATGCCATGACATTCCCTAAATTCATGCGTTGGGCAAGTTATGACTTTAAATTTGTTCGTCCGATCCGCTGGTTGATTGCCTTGTTTGGTAACGATATTGTTAATTTGGAGATTGCCGGCGTGCAGTCAGGAAATGTGACAAGAGGGCATCGTTTCCTGGGACAGGATGCCGTTGTAGCAAGTCCAGCTGACTATGTTGAAGTACTTCGCAAGCAGCATGTCATTGTGGACATTGAGGAACGTCAAACGCTTATTGTAAAGCAAATTGAAGCGCTGGCTGCCGAAAAAGATTGGACGATTGCGGTCAAGGATGATCTGCTGGAAGAAGTGCTGTATTTGGTGGAAACCCCAACAGTACTGTTCGGAGGTTTTGATCCTGCGTTCCTGAATATTCCGAAGGATGTACTCATTACTTCCATGCGTGAACATCAACGCTATTTCCCAGTGCTGGATCGCACAGGAGAGCTGCTGCCATACTTTGTTACGGTACGTAACGGAGGAAGTCAATCGCTGGAAGTCATTGCTAAAGGGAATGAAAAAGTATTGCGTGCGCGGCTGTCTGATGCCAAATTCTTTTATGAAGAAGATCAGAAGCTGGAAATTAAAGATGCACTCTCGAAACTGGAAAGTATCGTTTTCCACGAAGAGCTGGGAACGGTTGGAGACAAAGTGCGCCGGATTCGCCGTATTGCTGATGCTCTGGCAGAGAAACTTCACGTTTCCTCAGATACACAGGAATCGGTTAGTCGAGCAGCAGATATTTGTAAATTTGACCTAGTAACACAAATGGTATATGAGTTCCCTGAACTGCAAGGTGTGATGGGTGAGGATTATGCTCGTAAGGCTGGAGAGAAGGAAGAAGTGGCGAGAGCGGTGTTTGAGCATTACCAACCGCGTTATGCAGGAGAAACAGTTCCTTCAACGAATGCTGGAGCGATTGTAAGTATCGCAGACAAGATAGATACCATTACAGGCTGCTTCTCCATCGGTATTATTCCAACAGGTTCACAGGACCCTTACGCGCTTCGTCGTCAGGCAGCAGGTATTGTGCAGATCTTGTTGGATCGTAAGCTTTCGGCTACGTTGTCTGATGTGTTCAATATCGCGCTTGATGTGCACGGGAACCTTGGAAATATGAAACGTTCCGCGGATGAAATACGTAAAGAATTACATGAGTTTTTCGGATTGCGCGTGAAGAAGCTATTGTCTGAGACACTTCGCTATGACGTTGTGGATGCTGTGCTTGCAGCTGGATATGACGACGTCACTTCCGTTGTTAACCGCGGAACTGCATTAATGACTGCCGTACAAACAGGTGAGGTATTCAAAGCAACAGTTGAATCCTTTAATCGTGTAGGCAATCTGGCTGCTAAAGCAGTGCATAAGTTAGTTAATACGAGTGAGTTTACGGAGCAAGGCGAAAAAACGCTTTACGAAGCATGGTCTAGCGCTTATGAATCTTATAGCGTAGCTTTACAGGAAGGTGATGCGACACGAGCGTTAGCGCTTGCTTCATCCATTACCCCTGCGGTGACGGCATTCTTTGATTCCGTTATGGTTATGGCTGAGGATGATGCTGTTCGTAATAATCGTTTGGCATTGCTGGCTGCTATTGACTCAGAACTGAAGCGTTTTGCCGATTTTTCCAAGCTTGTAGTTTAAACGTCAGTTGTGGTAGTATGAACAACTTGAAAAAATGGGTATAAATATACGGAACGGTGTAAGAGTAATCTTGCAGCCGTTCCGTATTTTACTCGAATGCGGATGGAGATGGGGGATGCTCATGGAGGGAACAGGAACTTTACTGGATGTGCGGATCGTTGTTGACGGGGACGCTTGTCCTGTTAAAAGTGAAATTGCGGAGATAGCTTCCCGTTTTCATATTGAGGTTATTATGGTATCTTCATATGATCATCTCATTCAGGGCAGCGAAGGCGTAAGCGTCGTTAAAGTAGACCGAAGCGACCAAAGTGCCGATCTCTATATTGCCAATCATATCCGCCGCGGAGATATTGTAACCACCAATGATTATGGTCTTGCTGCACTTGCCTTGGCAAAAGGTTGTGAAGTGATGTCTTTTCGCGGAGCTATGTATCGAAACGATTCGATAGATTTCATGCTTGACCGACGTCATACTTCTGCCAAAGAACGGAAAAAAGGACGTTATGGAAAAGGTCCTAAACCGTTTACATTAGAGGATCGTGAAGTTTTTCAACATAAACTGACAAAACTTTTACTTCGCTTGCAGGAGAATGAGTAACGGTATCGAATTATATTTACGTGCTAAAGAGATGAAGGTGGTTAATATGAGTGCCGGACAAGGTAACATACCGGACGATATCATTGAGTCGGTTTTACAACATCATGATATTGTAGATACGGTAAGCAAGTACGTGCATTTGACCAAGCAGGGGAAATATATGAAAGGCCTCTGCCCTTTTCATTCCGAAAAAACCCCTTCATTCACCGTGACACCGGATCGTCAGATTTTTTACTGCTACGGCTGCGGCGCGGGAGGCAATGCCATCAAATTTATGATGGAAATCGAAGGACTATCCTTTCCCGAAGCTGTCAGGACAATGGCAGAAGAAAGTCATATCCCGCTCGGCGAATGGCAGGGACGTGATTCATCGCATCAGCATCCTGAGTTGGACAGGCTGTTGCAAGCGTATGAGTTAACTTCTAAGATGTACCATTTTTTGCTTAAAAATACGGAGCACGGCAAACCAGCCATGGAATACTTGCGCTCACGGGGATTCAGTGACAAGATCATTGATCAATTTCAAATTGGCTATGCACCCAACCGATGGGATACGATTGTTCAGTTTCTGGAGAAGCGTTCTTTTGATCCCGTGGAGATGGAAAAGGGAGGGCTTATTTCTCCCCGGCATGAGGGTGATGGATATGTGGATCGATTCAGAGATCGTATCATGTTTCCCATTTGGAATCGCAACGGAAAAGTTATTGCCTTTGCAGGCCGTATACTTGGTGAGGGACAGCCGAAGTATTTGAATTCACCGGAGACCAAGCTATTCAACAAGAGCCGAACGCTGTACAATCTCCATCAAGCTAAAACCTCAATTCGCAAGCTACGCCAAAGTGTTCTTTTTGAAGGCTATGGTGATGTTATCTCGGCGTGGGAAGCTGGCGTACAAAATGGGGTGGCCGCCATGGGCACTGCTCTAACGGAGCACCATGCTACGATGTTAAAAGGACTGTGCGACGAGGTTATTATTTGTTATGATGGTGACCGGGCAGGACAAGCTGCTGCGCTTAAAAATTTTCCGCTGTTGGAAAATGCGGGGCTTCACGTGAAAGTAGCGCTGGTCAGTGACGGTATGGACCCGGATGATTTTATCCGGCAATACGGCGGCGAACGATTCCAGCGCCAAATTATCGAAAGTGCTGTTTCAACGGTGAAATTTAAGCTTATATATCTGAAAAAAAACCATATACTGCAAGAGGAAGAAGGAAGAATCGCGTATTCCCGCGAAGCATTAAATGTCATTGCACCTCTGTCATCCCCGACCGAGCGGGAAGTGTATCTGCGCGAAGTATCAGCCGAAGTTAAGGTGGATTTTGAAACCTTGAAGCAAGAATGCAATTTACTCCGTCAATCCCTGCAAAAAAAACAGAACTTTGGGGATAATAACGAAAATGGGTGGAATAATGGTAGGCATAAAAAAGGGCAGGTCTCCACACCTAATCTGTTGCCGGCTTACCATGTGGCTGAGCGCAGGCTGCTTCACTGGATGATGCAGGATTTAGAAGCTGCAGAGTATGTAGAAAAGCATCTGGGCGACGCCTTTAATATTGAGGATCATGCAGCAATTGCTGCTTATCTATATGCCTATTACGCGCAAGGGAAGTTACCAGATACAAGCCGTTTTATTTCATCTTTGCAAGACGACCGGCTGGAGAAGAACGTAAGTTCGATCATGATGATGGATGCTCCAGGCGTATGGGCACCGCACATTTTGGATGATTATATTCATCAGGTGCGAAAATTTCCATTGCAGGAGCAACTGGATTTGAAAAGGGAAGAAATGAGAGCCGCTGAGCGCTTGGGTGACTTTTTGCGCGCAGCACAAATTGCAAGTGAGATTATAGCCCTAGAGAGACAATGAACACACAGAGGTCGGATGTTTCTAGGGAGGAGGGAGTCGAAAGATGGCGAATGATCAGCATACTGAACTGGAGACGGAACTAACACTGGATCAGGTCAAAGATCAACTGATTGAGTTGGGTAAAAAAAGTTCTTCTCTGAACTACAAAGATATCATGGAAAAACTGTCGCCGTTTGATCAGGACCCCGAGCAAATGGATGAGTTTTATGAGCAACTGGGTGACTTGGGGATTGAAGTTGTGAATGACAACGACGAAGAAGTTACCAGATTGCGTCAAAATGACGACCCGGAAAACAATGATGGGGATGATTTTAATTTCGATGACGATCTGAGCCTGCCTCCCGGTATTAAAATTAATGACCCGGTCCGGATGTACTTGAAGGAAATCGGTCGTGTACCGTTGCTTTCTGCTGATGATGAGGTGGAGCTTGCCAAACGGATCAATAACGGCGATGAAGAAGCTAAGCGTCGGTTGGCAGAAGCGAACTTGCGTCTGGTTGTAAGTATTGCCAAACGTTATGTTGGTCGCGGAATGCTTTTCCTGGATCTGATTCAGGAAGGTAATATGGGTTTGATTAAGGCAGTAGAAAAATTTGATTACGAAAAAGGCTTTAAATTCAGTACGTATGCAACCTGGTGGATTCGTCAGGCCATTACGCGCGCAATAGCCGATCAGGCGAGAACAATCCGTATTCCGGTGCATATGGTGGAAACGATCAACAAGCTGATTCGCGTATCGCGTCAACTGTTGCAAGAGTTGGGGCGCGAACCTACGCCGGAGGAAGTGGCTGCCGAGATGGAGCTGAGCGTGGAAAAAGTACGGGAAATTATGAAAATTGCCCAAGAACCTGTTTCATTGGAAACACCAATTGGTGAAGAGGATGACTCACATCTGGGGGATTTCATTGAGGATCAAGAAGCATTGGCGCCTGCAGATGCGGCTGCCTATGAACTTCTGAAGGAACAGCTCGAGGATGTACTGGATACGTTAACCGAACGGGAAGAGAATGTTTTGCGTCTCCGCTTTGGTTTGGACGACGGAAGAACCAGAACCCTTGAAGAAGTGGGTAAAGTGTTCGGTGTTACACGTGAACGTATTCGTCAGATTGAGGCCAAAGCGCTGCGTAAGTTGCGCCATCCAAGCCGCAGTAAGCGACTGAAGGATTTCCTCGAATAGAAGCGTAACATTGCGGACCTTCTGCGGCTTGAAGCGCGCAGGGGGTCTTTTTTTATCTCATGGCAGCCTTGGTGGAGGGGAAGAAGCTTGGACCAGGAGAAAAAACGGGCAATACTGTTACATGAAATTGAGCATTGGCGGCGAAGTCGGCTGCTCCCTGAGCAATATTGCGATTTTTTGTCTAACCTGTATCGGGAGGACGAAGAGCCGTCGCAGAGCCAGAACCGTAATAACACCGGGCTGCTTACATATCTTAGACACGGGCATGGGATCGCTTGGCTTCTTGGTTTTGTCATTATTTCCTGCATTTGTTTGATCGGTTTTTATTTTACCGCTTTTCCGTTGGCAATGCAAATATTCTCGGCAAGTGCAGTTACTACGATTTGCTATGGAGTGGCCGCATTTTGGCGGTCTTCCGAAAAGAGTATGAGTGCGATGTTGAGCACTTTAGGCAGTGCGATTATGCTGGGTTCGGGTGTGTGGATCATTCAGCTCCATCAAGGTGAAGCTAAGGTTTGGTTTCTTTTTCTCGTAGGCCTATGCGGTGTAGTATGGTGTCTTGTAGGGTTAACTTTGCGGATCAGCTTAC
Source organism: Paenibacillus sp. FSL H7-0703 (assembly GCF_038003485.1). Lineage (NCBI taxonomy): Bacteria > Bacillati > Bacillota > Bacilli > Caryophanales > Paenibacillaceae > Paenibacillus > Paenibacillus sp. FSL H7-0703. Next base: position 5,283,705 of record NZ_JBBOPF010000001.1, read on the forward strand.
TTCATTACTGTGGTCTTGCTGGGCTGCTTTTAGTGTACGCGGTCTTTATAGGCCGCTACTGGCCTACAGCAACTTTAGTGATGCTTGAGGCATTTTGGATTTTGCACGCAGTATTGTTGATCTGGTTAAGCTGGTGGGTGCATCGCCGCTTTCCGCGTCTCGCTTTGGTTTATTTCGCTATAGGCATGACACTAGCATTCATGGCTGAAGCAGACATGATTATCCTGCGCCATCAAGCAGCGGGAGATGTGGTGTTTTACAGCATACTGAAGTTGGCATTTGTTGTAGGGATTTTATTTTGGACTCGAAAAAAATGGATTACGTGGGTGACGTCATGAAACTTTCTCAACGATTACAATATATTATGGAACAAATTCCTGCCGGGAGCAGACTTGCGGATATTGGCTCGGATCATGGGCTACTCCCTGTGGCTGCAGTGCGTAGTGGCAGAGTACCGCAAGCCGTGGCGGGTGAAGTCAACGATGGGCCGTTGCGTGCGGCTCAAAAGCAGGTGGCCGAAGCAGGTCTTACTAATCGCATTGCGGTTAGAAAGGGAGATGGCTTGGCTGTAATTAAGGCCAATGAGGTTGATGTTATTACAATAGCCGGCATGGGTGGTGCCTTGATCGCTTCCATTCTAGAGCAAGGGAAAGACAAGCTTGTTTCAGTAAAACAACTTGTTCTACAGCCTAACGTAGGCGAGGATATTTTACGCCGATGGCTCATCGAACATCAATGGGTACTAACAAGTGAACATATTATGGAAGAAGATGGAAAAATATATGAGATTCTGACGGCAGTACCTGATTCGGTAAGCCCACTGAAACAGGATGAGCTGTATCAACCATGGAAACTTCCCGATAGTTCGCTGGTACTGACACAGGATTTGTTAATGCAACTCGGGCCGCTATTGGTTAAAGCACCGAATGAAATCTTTTTTTATAAATGGAAATTGGAGATTCGCAAGCTTCAGGATGTGCTGGCACAAGTGGCACGGTCAGATCAGGAATCCGCACAGCATAAGCGGGAACAATTGCGCAAGCAAATTGAACAGCTAGAGGAGGTACTTGCATGTTTGCCAAAGGACAGACAGTAATTAGCTACATGGAGCAGCTGGCTCCAAAATACTTGGCAGTTCCAGACGATAGAATCGGGCTTCAGCTGGGTAGTCTGCAAAAGGAAATCAAAAGCATATTAGTAGCCCTGGATGTTAATGATGAGGTTGTCGAAGAGGCAATCCGCATAAAAGCAGACCTCATTATTGCGCATCATGCGATTATATTCCGCCCACTTAAAGCTTTGAACACGGATCAGCCTGCGGGCAGATTGTATGAAAAGCTGATCAAGAATGATATTGCTGTCTACATCAGTCATACGAATCTGGATACGGCTGAGGACGGCATGAATGACTGGATGGCGGAAGCACTGGGTATTCAAAGTGAAGGTACGTTGGAGGATGTTCACACCGAGCAATTGTTCAAGCTTGTTGTTTTCGTACCTAAAACACATCATCAACGGGTACTGGATGCCGTACTGGGGGCGGGAGCTGGACATATTGGCAACTACAGCCATTGCAGCTTTAACATTGACGGCTACGGAACTTTTGTGCCGGGTGAAGGCACACAGCCGTTTTTGGGTGAGCCGGGTAAAATGGAACGTAGTGAAGAGGTTCGTATTGAGACCATTGTACCGCAGGGTGTACGCAATAAAGTTGTTCAAGCGATGCTGAAGGCTCATCCTTATGAAGAGGTGGCTTATGACCTGTACCATATGGATTTGCAAGGCCGTAGCTTTGGTTTGGGGCGGGTCGGCAAGCTTAAGGAAGCCTGTACGTTACGGGAGTTTGTCGATGTTGTGAAAAACGGTCTCAACGTCGAGCATGTACGTGTGGTGGGCGACTTAGATCGTACGATCAAAAAGGCAGCCGTGCTTGGGGGCTCTGGCAGCCGTTATGTGAACAAGTCGCTTTTTAAGGGGGCTGATGTATTAGTCACGGGGGATATTGATTATCACACGGCTCAGGATGCCCTTATGGCGGGGATTGCTATTATTGACCCTGGACATAACGCTGAAAAGATTATGAAGCCTAAAACTGCAGAGTGGATGCGTAAATGCTTGGCAGAAGGTCGATACTCAACGGAAGTACATGTATCTCAGGTGGAAACTGAACCTTTTCAATTTCTGTAAAACCTCAACGTCTATGAGAAAATAAAGGTGCTTTCTACTTTTTACAATATTTTCAGGGTTGTAACGTGCGCGCGTTCCCTGTATACTATGTAATGTTGTTCGGAAAGTTTGACAGACAATCGCTGGCGGCGTAAGCCGCGAGAGGAAAGTCCGGGCTCCATAGGGCAGGATGCTGGATAACGTCCAGTCAGCGCGAGTTGAAGGATAGTGCCACAGAAATGGACCGCCGATGGCCGCTTGCGGCACAGGCAAGGATGGAACCGAGGTGTAAGAGACCCCGAGGAACGCTGGTGACTTCGTTCCTGGTAAACCCCATCTGGAGCAAGACCTAATGGGACACAGCTTCTTCGCGAAGCAGCCTTAGCCCGAGGCGTGTCTAGGTTGGTCGCTGGAGCTGAATAGCAATGTTCGGCCTAGATAGATGATTGTCGCTTGTAGTGGGAGGGTAGTTCCCGTCTGTACCACGAATAGCACAGAACCCGGCTTACGGAAAACTTTCCCCACTGCAACACCTTAAAATGTATGAATTTAACTTTTGTAAATGACCTGTTTGCATGAAAGCCTTTAATCCAAATGTATTTATTGAATTAAAAAGGGTGTGTCATATTCCTGTGGGAATCATGACACACCCTTTTTAACATACCGTATTTGCGCAGAAATAGTGCATTTTTAGGATGAAGCCCCCAAGCATAATTACTGGAGGCTTTCATTTTAATTTTTACTCCCTCTACCGTAAAAACGTGCGAGGAAGAGGCACGTAGTCAGCGTAGCAACGCATTTGAATCTGTAGAAGCGAGGCGTGCGGCTTTTGTCCCAGATTCCACCACTATTCAAAATCCAAACGAATCAGGGATAACAGCGATCGTAAAAACAACGTGAAGCGGGCCTCACGTACGTGTTCTGCCAACCCCATCAGCGTACGCTTTTTACCACACTTTCCTCTGTGTACATCTTCAGTGCTCGATCCAATCGGTCAACTGCTTTTGGAAGCAGGGAAGGATCGGTATGCGTGAAGTTGATTCGCATATGGTTGCTGCCGCTCAGGTCAGCATAGAAGACTTGTCCAGGCACAAATGCGACTCCTTCCTGAATTGCGAGTTGCAGCAACCGGTCAGAACGGAAGCCCTCAGGTAGGGTAACCCACATAAACATACCGCCAAGTGCATCATTCCATGTGATTCCTTCCCATTGGCGTTCTTTCATCAGCGATGTGAGACGCAGCATACGAGTGTGGTACTCGGCGGACACGGTACGAATATGTCCGTCCAAGTCAAAAAAGTCCAGTAACTCATTCAAAGCACGTTGATCAATACTGCTGGAGTGCAGATCGGCAGATTGTTTGGCATTCGCGACTTTAACGACGATAGCTTGATCGGCTACCAACCATCCAGAGCGAACACCTGGAGCGACAGTTTTAGAGAATGTAGAAGTGTACATTACATGACTGTCTCCACCTAACTGTTGATCAATTGAGAAAAGGGATGGAAAGTTAAGGTTTTCGTCAAATTTAAGACGTCCGTAAGGATCATCTTCAAAAATCAAAGTGCCGTATTTACGGCATAGTTCAACAACGCCTGTTCTGCGTTCCATACTCCAAACACTTCCTGCCGGGTTGGAGAAGGTGGGGATGACATACACGAATTTAGGCTGATGTTTTTTGATCTTGGCTTCAAGATCTTCTAATTGCATACCGTTAGAGTCTGTATCTACACTGACAATGTTGGCACCATAGGAATTAAATACCTGAAGAGCCGCCAAATAAGTAGGGGACTCCACCAATACAGTATCCTGCGGATCGAGCAACACACGCGAAACCAGATCAATAGTCTGCTGTGAGCCCGTCGTCATAATGATATTATCTCTGGTGACGGAGATGCCTTGGGATGACATGATTGCTGCAAGACGTTCCCGTAGAGGAATGTAGCCCTCGGTTAGGCCGTATTGAAGAGCGGTAGTACCGCCGAGGCGAAATACCCGCTCATAGGCTTTAGCAACAGCTTCGATGGGGAAAAAGGCATCGGCAGGAAGGCCGCCTGCCAGAGATAACACATCTGTTCCCTGTGTCAGCTTTAAAATGTCCCTTACCATGGACGAGCCCTGAGTACGAGCCATACCCGAAAATTTGTGTTCCAATCCAATCATCTCCTGTGTTCTATACTGTACTATGAAATTTGTTGTATTATATCGATAATGAAGTATAACAGTAAACGTCTAAATGTAACAGTTGATTTTTGGAGGGGACAGTTCCGATGCATATTGATCTCAGCCGCAATAGCAGTGTCAAATTATATTTACAGATTGCCAAAACATTAGCAGATCGCATCCAGTCTGGATTGCTGCCTCAGGGCACAAAGCTTCCGTCTGTCCGTCATCTGTCCAGCCTACTTGCGGTAAGTCCCGTAACTGTAAGCAAGGCGTATGCTGAGCTGGAGTCTATTCATTTGGTTACCTGTACACAGGGAAAAGGTTGCTATGTAGCAGAGCCTTCGGTAGCTGTTCAACGAGATGGAGCGCAGGATTTGTCATGGCAAATGTCGCTGATCGATTATTTGCCGCGCGCACAGCTATGGAGAAACTTTAACCATAGCAGACAGGTTCCCTATTCTTTTCATATAGCAGCAATTCAACCGGAGCTTCTTCCTACACGCGAAATCATTGCTGATACTCAACGTCTATCCTCTGGAAATCCCGATGCAATGGCAGCATATGGGACTTTTGAAGGTGATTTAGCGCTGAGGGAAGTGTTTGTAGATCACTTGAACGAACGCAGTATATGCACAGTGGCAGAACAGCTACTCGTAACCAGTGGTGCCCAACAGGGGATTGACTTGGTGGCACGTACTTTTGTTGGTTCTGGAGATGTTGTCTACATGGAGGCTCCTACATATACGGGGGCCATTGATGTGTTTACCAGTCGTGGTGCCAAAGTAATTATGATTCCGATGGATGAGCAGGGCATGCGGATCGATATCCTCACACGTCTTTGCGACACTCATCCCCCAAAACTGATCTACACGATACCCACTTTTCATAATCCTACCGGAGTAACTTTAACGATGGCCAGACGCACACAATTACTGGATCTAGCTCAAAGTTACCATTGTCTCATTGTTGAAGATGATCCATTTTCCGACCTTTATTATAGAACAAAGCCGCCACTCTCTATCAAGGCGCATGATCAGTCTGGACATGTGATATATATCAAAAGCTTTAGCAAAACCGTTGCTCCCGGCTGCCGTATAGCTTGTGTAGCGGCCACGGGCAGTGTAATGGATCGTTTGGTGGCTGCCAAGTCTACTACAGATTTGGGGAGCCCTCTATTAACGCAAAAAGCGCTACTGCCCTTTATCAAGAACCGACTTGATCAGCATCTTGTTTGGTTGCGGGAACAAATGCGGGATCGGTTGACAGTCGCATTGCACACGCTCCAGCGCTATGCTCCGCCAGAGGTCAGCTGGTATGCTCCCGAAGGCGGCCTAAATGTGTGGATTAAGCTTCCTCCTAATGTGGATATTCCAGAATTGGAGCGGCTGGCTGACCGAGAAGGCGTTTCCTTTTTACCTGGGGCAGTATGCTATGCAGGTGGTATGGACAGTAATCATATCCGTATTTCTTTTTCGTATGCGGACAAGGAAACACTTAAAACAGGTCTTCACAAACTGTGCCGTTTGTTGGGTGAACTGCTTGATCGTTCGGTCATTGTTGAGCGGAAGCCTATTTTATAAGGGATATTTGTATTAGGGGGTAAACATCCAAGCACAGCACCTGCCTTCTTAATATGCTGTACTAATTCACCGAAAGGAGTTGCACATTATGAGTCATTGCCCTTACGACCCGATCGTGTGCCCACCGATCCAATTTGTAAATCATCAATTTTTCCCACAAGTCGTGCCTGTGGTTCATCCGATTGAAATTGTAAATCAGACGCACATTGTACCTGTGCCTCATCACGTATTTCCGGTGAGTATAAAGGATCCTGGAGAACCTTGCTGTCATACTCGCAGCCATGGCAAGCGTTCTGTTCGCAGCAGTTCCAAGCGTTAATAAAGCCCAAAAAAGCAGCCATGGAGCAACATGGCTGCTTTTTTCCAATAAGGAATCTTACGTTTCCAGTTTCTTTAAAATTGATTTTAACTTGTCACTTAAATGCTGTGGATAGAATTGCAAAGGAACATATGGACGTTGTGCTGCTTTCAACGCTTTATACACGTCAATTTGACCATACCCGAAATATTTGTCATGCCCTGGTGTGCCCAAGTCAATTACGCTGCTTCTCATTAATTCCATTACCTCTTTGTTGGTCAGATCGGGGTTAATGGATCGAATCAGTGCAGCAAGCGCTGATACATGGGGACTGGCCATTGAAGTGCCTGACAGTGCAGCATATTGATTTCCTGGGTACGTACTGGCGATACTTGCACCTGGAGCCATGACGTCTACATAATCTCCATAGTTAGAAAAGGATGCACGGTGCATAGAAGAATCTGTAGCGGAAACGGCAAATACTTCTGGATACGCTGCTGGATAGCCAGGTCGTTCCGTATTGTCATTACCTGTGGCTGCAACTAATACGACATCTTTATCATAGGCGTATTTGATCGCATCATGCAAAAATTCAGCTTGTGCGTAATTGCCCAGACTTAAATTGATGACCTTGGCCCCATGATCAGCTGCCCATATAATACCTTCTGCAACCGAGTAAGTCGTACCGGAGCCGGATTGGTCAAGTACCTTAATCGGCATGACTTTGTTGTACCATGTCATGCCAGCGACCCCCTCACCATTATTCACGAGGGCAGAAATGATGCCAGCGACGTGCGTTCCGTGACCGACGTCATCATAAGGCTTTTCAGACGGATTTACCACGTTATGACCTGAAAGGATTTGACCTTTTAGGTCGGGGTGATCCAAATCTACTCCCGTATCTACGACAGCGACAATTACGTCCTTGCTGCCTTTGCTTAATTTCCAACCCCGGTTGGTTTCAGTAGCCGGCAGATTCCATTGATAGCGGGAAAAGAGCAAATCATTGGGGATAGAGCTGTCCGCTTTGATAGGTGTTTTCTCATTGGTTAGATACATATAGTGAGGCTCAGTATAAAGCGGGTTCCACTTTCTTGAAAAATATTGCTTTAGTTCCTTGAAGTTCATCTTATCCGAATGAAATACATAGGTATAACCAAGCTTGCGGCCTGGCGCACAGTGTAAATCTGCTGCAATTTCCTGCAACTGTCGTGAATCAGGATTGTGACGGAAGCGAACGACAATTTCGTTTTCGAAATAATGGCTTGCATTTTCGTTGTCATGGCCCATCTTGACAGTAATATCGTGCAATGTGTCGGGATGTACGGATTCGATTTTGTAGCTGCCTTCTTTTGGATAGGGAATCAAACGCAAATTCTTCCGCTGATGCTTCTCCACGTCACGCAATACTTGCTGACTGACCAGGGCAGCAACGCCGCATGTTCCGTCAGCCGATGGTTCTGCCATGACAAAATATTTACCGCCTTCAGCCTGAAATGCAGCAGATTCGTAGGATTTATTTTGCATGACGGAACGGCGAGCCGCAGCCAAGCTGCTTTTGATTTGAGGATGACTGAGCAGACGAGTTTGTGCTTTGCTGCCCGTATAGGTGCTCGTGTTCCCGTCGCGTGTGTGAATCCACAGTAACGTATGAAGATGACTGTGCGATTGCTGCAGTGTGCGAGTAAACTGTCTTTTCTGATCAGCAGTTTTACCATCAAGCTCCCGCATCACGTATTGAATATCCTGCCTTGCATCCATGCGTGTGAGGGTATCCGTAGCCGACAGGTCCAAAGCCAACATTCCTTTTTTGAGCTGCTTCTCTTGTTGCGGAACCATCTTGGCCGTATATTCGGGCTGCGGTGTATGGCGGTGATCACGGGAAGGCAGCATCAGTGTGATGAGAAGCACCCCGGCAGCTGCTCCGAGCAGGGGGTTTAACCATTTTCGCCGAGACATGGGACCGTCCTCCTTGAGTATTCATAAATTTATGGTTTAGCGTGAGGAGGTTGGCATGTTTTTATACCTTTCAATGCTCATTTGTGGTAGGATAAATACTGAAAATTACAGCTCTTTCGGTTAGAAGGGACTATTTTCGGGTAACCAAATTGATGAACAAGCAACAAATAAGGGGGAGCTGCCTTGATGTCAGCAGTCAACGTACAAAAATTATGTGAGTCGGCGCAGGAGAGACTGAAAACTGCCGTGAAACGGGTGGAAACATTCCTCAATGAGCATGCTCTGCCGCAACTTGCTGTAGATGGCAATGAGGAGTCCGTACTTTTTTACAAAGGCTTTTTGTCGGATCTCCGTCATGTCCTTGTTTTTTCCGAAGTATCTTATGAAAAGCTGGGTGTGGCTTTACGCCGTGCCAATTTTGACGTCGATTTTGCGGAAAAGGCATTGTATAACGTTTACCATGACTGCGTGAACAGCTTTTTTTATCCCAAAAATGAATCTTACGCAGAGGATGGACGCTATGCGTATACGGGACAAGATGCTATTCGCTTCCGTAAAACGCCAGTGCCAGCCGCTCGCGAAGTGATCATGGACATTACGAAAAATTTTGAAGAATTGCGTGATGATCTGACTTATTATGAAAGTGACTATTTGACTCAGCGCCGGATGCAGACTCGACGTACTCATGCCTAAAGCATTCAACGGGGAAGATCATTTCTAATCAAAAACTAAAACAAGACAAGCAAGCCGTTTTCTACTTGCTTCCTGCCATTTTGGAGGAGGTGAAGGAAACGGCTTTTTTCGTATGTCACCAACTGCCATATACCATGAACGCATAGGTGCAGGGTAGCGGGGGGACAATGAATCCGAGGTGATGATCATGAGCCAAGAGGCCAAGCCAATCGTTAAGTGTAGCGTAGCCAATTGCCATTATTGGGGAGAAAACAACTTGTGCAAGGCAGATTTGATCATGATTGAAGTTGATGGTCATGCCGGTAAGAAATTTAAAGAAGAATATGCGGGAGAAAGCTTCAGTTCAGAAGAACGTGATAAGGCTGCCACGTCAGCCGCAACCTGTTGCCACACTTTTAAGCCGAAGTCCGTGTAAATTTTATTACGCGATTCATTTCGCATTTGGAGGTGCAGTTTATTATGGAAGATCATGAAAATGACAAGCATCAGAGTAAAGAGCATGTTAGCCGCGAACGTGTAGATTACCCCCGTCACATTCATGAACGATCTGCCAAGCGCCGTAATGATCGTGAGGAATATGCAGCAGAGGTTGCTCCCGGCTCAGCTGTGACTCGACATGAGGTTAAGGGTGAAGAGCAGGTTATAAACAATAGTGGCCGTATTTCTGGCTATATTGGTCTGGCTGCAGGAATTGCCTCATTGTTTATGTGGTCAATTGTGCTGGGACCTATTGCTGCAGTTTTAGGTTTTTATGCTTATGTGAATGGCAGCAAAACGACCGGCATTTGGTCGATTGGTCTGGGAGCGCTGGCGACATTGAGTTATTTTGCTTTTATCCCGTTCGTTCGTTGACCCTACTGGAGAACAAGCTCAGTTTTCTTTTGTATATCCAAGAAAAATCATCTTAGTGATATAATTACATTAAAGCTGATCTATAAAGCTCCGCTGTCTTTTCGACAGAAACGGAGCTTTTTTCATCAAAAGGTATGGAAGTACATAGTAAAAAGTTGTATCATAGCAGTAATGACAAGCTATTTGGGATATAACAACTATAGAAAGTTGGGAACGCCACATGCAAATTGATCCGCGCGTGTCCAAGTCCATGTTAGACATGCAGCTGTTAAATAATATGAGTGCTACAACCCAGACGGGTACAACGGACGCTTTTTCCGGATTACTGGAACAAGTAGGTCAGTTGGAAACAGATGGTGCTGTGACACGAGAAAATTCAAGTGATGTTACCAGAGACGAAAACGGTTTGCTATGGCTTCAATTGGGACCTTCGAGGGGGACGGCTTCGTCATTGTACCCCGCTCCTTCCAGCACAGCAACAGACGGACCCACAACACCTACAGCATATGATGATTTGATTAACGAGGCTAGCCAGAAATACGGCGTTCCAGTAGCGTTGATTAAAGCGGTTATTGATACGGAATCTTCGTTTAATCCGTCGGTCACTTCTTCGGCCGGAGCCAAAGGGCTTATGCAGCTTATGGATGCTACGGCTCAAGGCCTGGGAGTCAGCGACCCATATGATCCTGTTCAAAATATTGATGCCGGTGTTCGTTATTTGTCCTACCAGATTAAACGATTTAACGGACAAGAAAATATGGCGCTGGCTGCATATAATGCAGGTCCCGGACGAGTGCAGCGGCTTGGTGTAAATAGTGATGAACAGTTAATGGCTGTACTGGACAAGCTTCCGGTGGAAACGCAAAGATATATTACCAAAATTCAAAAGGCACGTGAAAAATATACGATCTAAGCCCTATAGCTTACAACGAAAAAAGTGCGTAATTTCAATTAGATTAGGTCCGCAGACAGGATCAATATGGGGAAAGGGTGTCGCTATAATGTAGCGGCCTTTCCCTGTTTTGGTCTTTTTTTGTTGCAGCAGTTATAGAGCGGAAAAGGGGAGTGCAATGAAATATTTTGATTATGCCGCGACAACTCCGCCTTTTGAAGAGGTGATTACAACAGTTGCCGAGGTCATGAGACGCCACTACGGGAATCCATCCTCGATGCATCGATATGGAGAGGATGCGGATAAGTTGCTTAAGCGTTCGCGCGAAGTATGTGCTGCGGCTTTGGGAGTGTATCCATCAGAGATTGTCTTCACATCTGGGGCAACGGAAAGCAACAATCTTGCTATCAAGGGAGCAGCTTTGCAGTATCAGACCAGAGGCAAGCATATTGTTACTGTATCGACAGAGCACCCGTCTGTGTATGAAGCTTGCAGACAACTGACAAATCTGGGCTTTGAGGTTACATTTTTACCTGTCGATGCAGAAGGGCATGTGAGCGCCGAACAGGTTTGTGCCGCTGTCCGTAAAGATACGATTTTAGTCAGTATCATGCATGTCAATAATGAGACGGGAAGGGTGCAACCGTTGCATGATATCGGAGTTGCGCTGAAGAAACAGTTCCCCCGTGTACTATTTCATATTGACGGTGTACAGGGGTTTGGAAAGCTACCGGTTGATATCCGGGGATGGCAGGCTGATCTGTACAGTCTCTCTGCGCATAAGTTGCGTGGACCCAAAGGTGCTGGACTACTATTCGTTCGGGAAGGTGTAGAGCTTTTCCCACTGCATAGTGGCGGCTCTCAGGAGCAGGGTTTTCGTGCAGGTACGGAAAATGTACCGGTGCTTGTCGGTATGTCTAAGGCGATACGGTTGGCGGGCGAACGGCAAGTAGAGACAGCACGCCGTATGACCGAGTGGAGAGAACGGGTGGTCGCAGAGGTGAAGACACTCCCTCAACTGCGGCTGAACAGCGGGGAAGAAGCGCCACATATTGTCCACTTTTCGTATCCGGGCATGAAAGCCGAGGTAATGCTGCATACGCTGGAGCAACTGGGTGTGGTAGTATCCACCAAATCGGCTTGCTCTTCTAAATTGGCTGAACCCAGTCGGGTGCTGCTGGCGATGGGATGCAATGAGGCGGAAGCGTCTGGCGGCATTCGTATCAGCTTCGGTGATGAACATACGGAACAGGATATCGATGAGCTTATACTTGCACTGCGAAAGGCTGTAGCCAAGCTGGAATCCCTTGAAAGGTGGAAACGTTAAAATGCACTATGATATGCTGTTACTTCGCTTCGGTGAATTTACATTAAAAGGGAAGAATCGGACTCGTTTTGAAAAGGCTGTACTGAATCACGTGAAGCTGCTGCTCAAACCCTTTCCCGGTGCTTCTTTGCGGAAGGAATTTGGACGGATTTATGTGGTTCTCGGTGGAGAACCTTATGAACAGATCATTCAGGTGTTACAAAAAGTGTTTGGCATCACGACAATAAGTCCTGTCAAAATGGCTCCTGTCGAGCTGGGTGCTATCATTGAGACCGCTGTAGCTTTGATGGTTGAGCTGAATGTGACCGAGGGAACGACGTTCAAGGTAAATGCCCGCAGAGTATGGAAGGAGTTTGCTCATTCCTCACAAGAGATGAATCATTTAATTGGTTCTCCTATATTGCGAGAGTTTCAAGCGTTGAGGGTCGATGTACATCAACCAGATATTGAGTTACGTGTGGAGGTTAGAGAGCAGGCGGCCTATATATTCAGCGATGTTATTATGGCTGTAGGGGGCTTTCCGTTAGGAACGAACGGTAAAGCTATGCTGCTGCTGTCTGGTGGAATTGACAGCCCGGTAGCAGGATGGTCTTCCATGCGTAGAGGATTGGAAATCGAATGTGTACATTTTTATAGCTATCCATTTACAAGTGAGCGTGCGAAAGAAAAGGTTATTGATTTGGCAAGGGTATTAGCAGGCTATGCGGGTCGGATCAAAATCCACCTTGTCCCGTTTACAGAGGTGCAGACGGCCTTTACGCGCACTGGACAGGATAATCTGATTATTACGCTAATGAGACGGTCTATGCTGCGAATTGCAACGATGCTGGCTGAGCGTGAAGGAGCACTGGCACTCGTGACAGGCGACAGTCTGGGGCAAGTCGCTAGTCAAACGTTATCCAGCATGAATGTGATTGGCCGTTCGACAGAATTACCATTGCTGCGACCTCTCGTAATGATGGATAAACAGGAGATCACGGAAATCGCAAAGCAGATTGGCACCTACGATCTATCGATACTCCCCTATGAGGATTGCTGCACATTGTTTGTTCCTAAATCCCCAACGACCAATCCAAATTTGTGGGTTGTTCAAAAGATTGAAGCCTCTATTCGGGATTTAAATGTGTTGATTGAACAGGCTGTGGCTACAACGGAGACGCTTGTCCTGGAGGCAGGCGGAGCTATAGAGGGGCGCAAAGAGGAAGTTATACAGGAAGATTGGTTTTAAAAAAAAGGCAGACCCGCCAGCTATTTTGGGTCTGCCTTTTTTTTAGTTAAAACAGTTTTTGAATGATTTTAGACGGCTTTTTCTCGACTCGACACTGCTCTGCGATTTTGAAGATATCCTGTGAGCAAAATACCTGCCATGACTGCGGCAATAAACAAGATACGCAGCGCAGGGTGCTCAGTAAAGTAGGGTTCCAGCTTACGTTCTTCAGTAATCATATTAGAGGCTGTATAACCAAGCACAGCCGATCCTAAATAGATAATCCAAGGGAATTTATTGATCAACTTGATAAAAAGAGTGCTTCCCCATACAACGATCGGTACGCTGATTAATAGTCCCAGCACTACAAGGAGCAAATGCTGCTGGGCCGCGCCAGCAACAGCAATCACGTTGTCCAGACCCATAGCCGCATCGGCTACAACAATCGTGCGGATAGCACCCCATAACGTTGTTCCCGCTTTGACTTCGGTATGGTCCTCCTGGTCTACGAGCAACTTATACGCGATCCAGACTAACATGACACCCCCGATGAGTAACAACCATGGTACTTGAAGCAACCAGAGTACCACAATGGTGGCTGCTATGCGAATGAGAAGGGCACCACCGGTACCGTACAGTATCGCTTTTTTTTGCGTTGCAGGAGGCAGCTTTCTGGCGGCAAGTCCAATTACAATCGCATTATCTCCTGCGAGCAGAAGGTCAATAAATATCACATTAAGCAGTAGCCAAAAGAACTGAAGTCCGGACATATCAATCGTTCTCATCTCCCTGATTAAACATCCTAAAATCATTGTATGTTGTTTATTTTAATACCCGTTTTTCGGAAATACGATTCATTATATTGCTGTTTGTTATTGATTTCAAGGTCTTTGCTCAACAAATTTGACATCAATTTTTAATAAATGATGACTTATTTGACAAGGCTTATAAGCATAGCCTCGTCCTATTTCGCATACAAGTAGGATGGGGGTGTTTGTACACATGGAGCATATCATTTTGCTGTTGAAAATATTAATGATTAATTTGGTGTTAAGCGGTGATAATGCAGTTGTTATAGCCATGGCGAGCAAAAACTTGCCTGCAAGGCAGCGGAGTCAAGCTATATGGTGGGGTGCAGTCGGTGCAGTCCTCCTGCGCTGTGTTTTGACTTTTGTAGCTGTCATTTTGCTGGGCGTACCCTTTATTCAGGCGGCAGGCGGTCTACTTCTGTTATGGATTGCGTTTAAGCTGCTTTATGAGAATGAGGATCATGTGGGAGTAAGAGCAGAAACAACCATATGGAAGGCTATACAGGTGATTCTGGTAGCGGACTTTGTGATGAGTCTAGATAATGTATTAGCTATTGCAGCCCTAGCAGATGGGGATATCGCCATTATTGTCATTGGTATTGCCATTAGCATTCCAATTGTCGTCTGGGGCAGCAACGTGATTGCGATCTGGCTTCATCGGTTCCCTGTACTTGTTTTGCTCGGATCTGCAATCCTGGCTTTTACGGCAGGAGAAATGCTACTGCGTGATCCCCGATTGGGTGTATGGTTAGCAGGTACGGGAGAGCTTATACATGCATGGTTACCGGGACTCTTGGCAACAGCAGTTGTCGTTGCAGGTATATATCGTCAGTTACGAGCTCGCCATATTTGAACGTAGTTTTTTTGGAAAACATCGGCTAAAATAGACATAGAGTTTTTGCAAATGCCAGGTTTACTCGGTTTTTGTAAAGACTCTATATTCACAAAAATATACTTAAAAACAATCACATTAAGAGACCTAAAAACAAATTCAGCAAACAAAGGAGACCACGATGAATTCCGGAAAAGAGCGTATGATCGGAGTGGGCATTGTTGCCGTAGGACTGATTATTTTGTTGGGGAAACTGGGGGCGTTCTCCTTTTTGGGACGAAACTTTTGGCCTTTGCTGTTTTTAATACCTGGAATCGTACTGCATGCAATGTACATGAAGCGTAAAGTTTCACCCTTTATGTTGCTGCCGGCAGGGATTTTGTCGGTTTATGGCTTCTTATTTTTGCTCTGCAATATTTGGGGCTGGCATTTAATGGCCTATTTATGGCCTTTGTTACTTCTAGGTGTGGCGATTGGATTATGGGAGTATGCCATTAATGATATTTCGCTTTCTCGCAATGTATATACAGGGGGCGTAATATTGGGCTTGGTATCGGTGCTTTTATTGGTTATTACCTCCCTAAGAACGGGTATCATATATGTTATTGCAGTTTTACTGATTGGCGCTGGAATCTGGTTGGTCCTAAACAACCGTGGCAAACGCAAAAGGTAAACCGGCAAGCTGTGAGATTTTATGGCGGTAAATTACGGAACAGGCAATAATGTCTTGCTTTATGACATATTTCAACTATAATATAATGGATATGATAAGAGCGTCGGAATGATTTCTGACGCTTATTTTAAGGTTTTCACGCGAATCGGAGAGAGAAGCTGTCTGTACAAAGCCTGAAACATATAGAAGGCTGGCAGGGAGTGGGCCTAAAGAACGATTGTTAGCCTTGAATCAGCACTGCTTCAGGATAGAGACACTATTTTGATATACGGAAAGGATATGGATACAAACCATGCATGCTAGAGAAAACATTCGCAATATTGCGATTATTGCCCACGTCGACCACGGAAAAACGACGCTTGTCGACAAGCTGCTTCAACAGTCCGGAACATTTAGAGAACACGAGGCTGTTCAGGAGCGCGCCATGGACTCCAACGATCTGGAGCGTGAACGCGGTATTACGATTTTGGCTAAAAATACAGCTATCACTTACAAAGATTATCTGATTAACATTGTAGATACACCGGGACACGCCGACTTTGGTGGCGAAGTGGAACGGATTATGAAAATGGTTGACGGTGTTTTGCTCGTCGTTGATGCTTACGAAGGTTGCATGCCGCAAACGAAATTCGTACTGCGTAAAGCGCTGGAGCAAAATCTGACGCCAATCGTTGTAGTAAACAAAATTGACCGTCCGGCAGCTCGTCCGGCAGAAGTTATTGACGAAGTACTGGATCTGTTCATCGAGTTGGGTGCGAATGACGAGCAATTGGAATTCCCTGTTGTGTACGCTTCGGCGCTGAACGGAACATCCAGCATGGATGCTGAAAAGCAAGACGATAACATGCAAGCATTGTACGAAACAGTTGTAGAGCACATTCCGGCTCCAACTGAGAAAGTAGATGAGCCTCTTCAATTCCTCGTAACACTGATGGACTATAACGAATACCTTGGCCGAATTGCAGTAGGTCGTGTAAACCGCGGTATCATCAAGCAGGGGCAAGCAGTCACAGTTATGCAGCGTGATGGTAGTAGTAAATCAGCGCGTATTGAGAAACTTTTCGGCTTCCAAGGTCTGAAACGTATTGAAACTGACCAAGCGGGCGCTGGTGACATTGTGGCAATTGCGGGAATTAAAGATATCAACATTGGTGAAACCATTGCTGATCCAAATCATCCTGAAGCATTGCCTGTACTGAAGATTGATGAACCAACGCTGCAAATGACCTTCCTGGTTAACAACAGCCCATTCGCAGGTCGCGATGGTAAGTGGGTAACATCCCGTAAATTGCGTGAGCGTCTTCTGAAAGAACTCGAAACGGATGTCAGCTTACGTGTTGATGAAACAGATAGCCCGGACGCCTTTATTGTATCCGGACGTGGTGAGTTGCATCTGGGTATCCTGATTGAAAACATGCGTCGTGAAGGTTACGAACTGCAAGTGTCCAAGCCGGAAGTTATCGTCAAGGAAATTGACGGTAAGAAAATGGAGCCAATCGAACGTCTCCTTATTGATATTCCGGAAGAAAGCATGGGCGCGGTTATGGAAAGTTTGGGCTCCCGTAAAGCCGAAATGGTTAACATGATTAATAACGGCACCGGACAGGTTCGCTTGGAATTCTTGATCCCTGCACGTGGTCTGATCGGCTACACTACAAACTTCCTGACTTTGACTCGTGGTTATGGCGTAATGAACCATGCGTTTGACAGCTATGGACCATTTGTTGGCGGTCAAGTAGGTGGACGTCATCAGGGTGTACTCGTATCAACGGAAAACGGCAGCTCTACTTTTTATGGTATGCTGGGCGTGGAAGACCGCGGTATTTTGTTCCTGGAGCCAGGTACTGAAATCTATGAGGGTATGATCGTTGGGGAGCACACACGTGATAACGACATCGTCGTTAACATTTGTAAAGAAAAACAACTGACAAACGTTCGTTCAGCAACAAAAGACGATACAGTTAAACTGAAAACACCTGTCATCTTCTCTTTGGAGCAGGCGCTCGAATATCTGAATGATGATGAGTATTGCGAAATTACACCTAACGCTATCCGTTTGCGTAAAAAGATCTTGAACAAAGGTGAACGCGAGCGTGCGGAGAAACAACGTAAAACAGCACAAGCAAATATGTAATTGATTGGATTGGTCTTTGGCCACAGCGGCGACGCCCGGGAACGGGATGCGCCGCTGTGTGTGTTTTAGGATTGTAAACTTGGAGAAAGCTATATTTCTCAAAACGCAGGAAAAGGTGTTGAAGCATGAGTAATCTTTCGAACGGATTGCCTCCCCGGACACAAAGCGGGAAAAAATCCGCCAAACCGAAAAAAACGAAAAAGAAAAAAAGCTTTTTCAGATCGTTTATGAAGTTTGTCTTGTTTCTGCTTATTATAGGTATTTTGGCAGCAGGTGGTTATACCTACTATCTTTACAATCAGGTAGAGGAAGTTTTGGATACGGGGATCAACAAGGAAGTACCCAAAACACAATTGGCAGAAGCTAAGCCTTTGACTATCTTATTGCTAGGAACCGATTACCGCCCTGATCATCCGACTTATTTGTCCGACGTTATTATGGTAGCTACATTGAACCCCAATACTAAATCGTCTACCATCGTGTCCTTACCGCGCGATACGCGTCTAGAAATGGATGGATATAAACCTCGCAAGTTGAATGAGTATTATCCGGTGTTTAAGGCTAGAGAGAAAGAATCTGGCGAAGTTGCTGAAGAACAAATGAAGAAGATGATTGGAAAATATTTAAACATTGATATTGATTATGTGACGGTTATTAACTTCCAGGGCTTTAGAGATGTAGTAGATAATTTGGGTGGCGTAGATGTGACGGTTGATAAAAACATGTGTTATCGTGACCGTGCAGATGGTACCGATATTAACCTGACAGTTGGAGCCAAGCATTTGAACGGTGATCAGGCTCTTGATTTTGTTCGCTACCGCAAATCTAATTGTCGTCCGAGAACAGCTGAATCTGACGATTTTGATCGTAATCGTCGACAAAATCAGGTGCTTCATTCCCTAATTGACCAAATGCAATCCTTTAACGCTTTGACCAAGTTTAGTGCAATTATTAAATCGGTTGATAAGAATATGATGACAGATATCGAGTCACAGCAAATGAAAAATATCGTACAAACCTATTGGGATATTTCCAAGCAAAATGTGAAATACAATCCGGTAGCAGGAACGTGGCGTAGCCCGTATGTGTACATTGATGAGCAACAGCTCGATTTGGCCAAGCAAGCGCTCCAAGAGGAATTAGCTAAAAAAGCAAGCGACAATACCGCAGCTTCTTCCAATTCCTGAGTATGTATCTTTCTTCCCACTTATGTTATACTCGCAGCGAGTAAAGCTCTTATATAACATAAGGGGGTTGAGGTATGTCTAAAGTTATAGTGAACCAAGTCTAGGTCCAGTGAGCAATCACTGGGCCTTTTGTGTCTAATTTCAAAAATGGACAGGCTCAGAGGCTATCTTCACTTACAACTTTTCGTTGTTTTATGCTGCTTTGGGGTTCTTTTTTCAGGGAATCAGCAAGTATTAGGTACCCGGTGAATAGGTATAGGTATGAAACACGAGATTGTCCACGCCGCTTTGGAGGGGATTTAATGAAGAAAATTTTTGTGCTGGATACGAATGTGCTGCTGCATGATCCGAAAGCCATATTTACCTTCAAAGAACATGAAGTTGTTATTCCAGCTGTAGTTCTGGAAGAAATCGACTCCAAAAAACGCAACGCGGATGAGATTGGACGGAATGCCCGCAATGTATCGCGATTGTTGGACGGATTGAGAGAAGTGGGTCATCTGCATAGTGGCGTTCCACTTCCCCAAGGTGGAAGGCTTAAGGTTGAGTTAAACCACCGAAGTTTTTTGAAAGTTCAGGAGATGTTCGGGGAGGTTTCGAACGATAACCGGATTTTAGCGGTTGCCTTGAATTATCATCTGGAAGAGCAGGAGCAGCCTGAACCACGTTCGGTCGTTTTGGTCAGTAAAGATGTGCTGGTCAGGATCAAGGCAGATGTATTGGGACTGCTGACCGAAGACTACCTATCCGATAGAACAGGCGATCTAAGTGAGCTATATCCCGGATACTCGGCAATACAGGTGCACCCGTCCATCATAGATGAATTTTACTCTAACCGTTTTTTACCAATCAAGCCACTGGAACTACCTTATACGCTGTATCCACATGAATTTGTCATTCTGAAAGATGAAATGGGAACTGGAAAATCAGCTTTGCTGAAAGTAAATCAGGAGGCAGAGCGATTAGAGCCGCTGTACTTAAGTAACGAATCGGTGTGGGGAATCAGCGCGCGTAATGCTCAACAGCGGATGGCATTGGAGCTTTTGCTTAATGACGATATCCCCCTCGTGACCATTACAGGAAAAGCGGGTACGGGCAAAACGCTGCTGGCGCTGGCGGCAGGCTTGCTTAAGGTAGAGGATGAACATCGCTTCAAGAAACTGCTGATTGCTCGGCCTGTTGTTCCTATGGGTAAGGATATTGGTTATTTACCGGGAGAAAAGGATGAAAAACTTCGCCCGTGGATGCAACCAATCTACGACAATCTAGAGTATCTGTTTGATGCCAAAAAATCAGGTGATATCGACAAAATTTTGATGGGCTTGGGCAGTATTCAGGTGGAGGCACTTACTTATATTCGCGGGCGTTCGATACCTGGGCAATTTATTATAGTCGATGAGGCGCAAAACTTATCCCGACATGAGATCAAAACGATTGTGTCCCGGGTGGGTGAGGGAAGCAAGATTATTTTGATGGGAGACCCGGAGCAGATTGATCACCCATATCTGGATGCAGCCAGCAACGGTTTAACCTATGTAGTGGAGCGGTTTAAGCAAGAAGGGATTAGCGGGCATATTATGTTGGAAAAAGGAGAACGCTCCAAGCTTGCGCAGTTGGCAGCCGATCTGCTATAAAATCCCTATCGTTATGACAATAATAAAGACCTCGGGAATATCCCGGGGTCTCTTGTTTTGTACACGTAAAAATTCAGAACAATGAAAGTGAGCAAAAGCTTATTTAAAGTTTAATTCGAGCTTAACTTCAAGCATTCCTGCTAAAGTGCGTACTTCTGTGGCTTTGACATAGGAAATAAGCTGCTGTGGGTAGAAACCTAGATCAAAATCTTTTTCCAGCTTGTTGCGGGTCGTATCAGGTAGTTCCAGACCATTAAATACCAATCGATCTACATGAAATAAAATTGCATTTTTCGGTTCATTTTCTACCGTGTAGTGACCCTCTACTCTTAATTTCATCGTTCCCTGCTGACCTTCTACCATAATTCGATCCTGTGCAAATGTAAAGTTGAAGTGATTAAACAATTCATTTTCTGACTTTAAAAAACGGTTAAAGTCCTCTTCGCGAATGCTTATCGTAATCACTTTTCCATTTGTAACCATAGCACCTTGTTGTTGTTGAATGAATTGCGGTAAATCCTGCATAGCTTGAGCTAATGCTTTAAAGTGCTTATTTACCTCGTAGACACCTACATTCTCCCAATAAGCTGTCATTTCGCCAATAAGCTTGCGTAGGGTATCCGGGTCATTACTGGCGTTAACGCCGTCATTTACACGCGACTGAAGCAGGATAATGCGTTTGCGTTGTGCCAGTAAGTTTGTTTTGACTGTTTCCAATTCCATTGAGGCTTGGGTGACTTGTTGTTCTGTTTTTCGCATAGATTGATAATTGGATTCATATTCTTGAAGCACATCCTGATCGTGACTAATCAATAATAAGTAGTAATCGTACAGAGAGAGAAGCTGCCTTATACTTTTCGCCCCTAGCACTACACTCAACAGCTTGTCCCTTTCTCCCATATAATACGATCGCAGCACAGAACCTGCACGCTTCCGTTGTATGGTCATTTGCTCTTGCTGAACGGTGAGATTACTTCGCAATTCCCGCTGACGCTGCATAAGAGTCTGCTGCTCTTGACTGATTCGCTCAATTTCATGGTCTATCTCTACAATCGACAGGCTATCTTGTAAAATCTGATTTTCTTCATGGGAGGGAGCGGCCAGAGTAGGACGTACATATATGAAAGTTAGCATCATGATAGTGGTCAGCAGGGTGCTGATTGTGATTTTTATTCGTTTGTTCATTTGGTTTCCCCTTTTATGTATTCCCGAAAAAAACTAATGGTAATGTATATGATCCTTTCTGTTTCTTTAACCATTCATTTTATTGTACAGCAGTCTGAGCATGCTTGAAACCCGAAACTGTTTACGTTCACGTATGAGTTCTTGCAGAAATGGAAATACAATTTAGTATCAAATAGATTCTATGAACTCTACGAGAGGCATAGGAATGAATAAACAGCTTTTATACCCTATTCAAATACCGGCAAGATCGGTTCATGAAGACGGTTATTTCAGGATGTTGTTAGGAGGGCTAGAGGCATGACTGCAATAAGACAAGATGCATGGAGTGTGGAAGATGACTTGATATTGGCGGAGGTGACATTGCGGCATATCCGTGAAGGTGGGACGCAGCTCGCTGCGTTTGAGGAGGTTGGTCAAAAAATCGGAAGAACCTCTGCAGCATGCGGCTTTCGTTGGAACAGCTGCGTGCGCAAACGTTATGATGAAGCGATTAGCATTGCCAAAGCACAGCGCCAGAAGCGCAGTTATATCCGTAAGCAGAACCCGGTAGGTGTATCACAGGTTGCGGCTTTTGCCTCGCTTGATACAGTCGAAGGTGGGTACAGAACGGATGGTACGAGTGAGGATACGTTATCTATTGATGCAGTAATTCGCTTCTTGCGTCAATGGAAGGGATCTGTCCAGGAAACGAATCGGCAGATTAAGATGCTGGAGAAAGATTTACGGGAAAAGGAAGAAGAATTGAATCAGCTTCGCTCCATTAATGACCGGCTGTCCAAAGAAGTGAATGAGGTGCAAACCGACTATCGTGTTGTGAATGATGATTATAAAGCTCTGATTCAGATTATGGACCGGGCTCGGCGCTTGGCTTTAATCACTGATGATGAGGAAGAGCTTAAATCCAGATTCAAAATGGACGCCAATGGGAATCTGGAGCGCATTGAGTAACAAGATTACTTCTGCAATATTGAAATAAAACGTCAACTAGCGCTTTGCTGTAGTTGGCGTTTTTTGTATTTCTTTAGAGTGCATATGATATAGTAGAAAAAAAGATGGAAGCGAGACGATACAAAGGTGATTGATATTATTGGAGCGGGTTCGCTGGGATTGTTGTTTGCCGGGAGGTTGTCTGCCTCAGGTACAAAAGTAAGGCTGTGGACGCGTACACTTGAGCAGGCACGCATCATTGCTCGTGAAGGGATTACTGTGTTTGATAAGGAGGGACAGACGGCAGTACATGTGTCCGGGAATAAATTGAAGGTAGCTCCATTGGCAGATTGGCAACGGTTAAATTCACAGGCTCCGGCACGATGGATAATGCTTATGACCAAACAGGGGGCGATTGAGGAAGTATTAGAACAGATCCAGCCTGCAGCTCAAATGGATAGAGATACAGGAATTGTTTGCTTGCAGAATGGAATCGGCCATATAGAACGCATTAGAAAGGCTTGGCCTAAAGCTGTAATATACCCTGCTGTGACGACTGAAGGAGCCAAGAGGCAGGGAGTAGCATCTATTGTACATGCAGGATCGGGTGTTACTGAAATAGGATGTTCGGAGGAAGAGGAGGAGTCGAAGAACAATAGTTTTAATCAATGTGTGCTAAATCGGCTGGTTGCAGCAGGATTTGACGCTTGCTTGTCGAAAGAAATCGAGAACGGTATGTATCGCAAGTTGTTGATCAATGCTGTGATCAATCCGCTGACGGCGTTATGGCGAGTTCGTAATGGCGAGCTGCTTTCGGACCCTATTCGAATACATATGATGCGCAGGCTGTACGATGAAGGCATTCAAGTGTATGAAGCTCATGGTATCCACTGGGAAAACGCATGGTGGGAGCAAATTATGAATGTATGCCGGGCAACGGCAGAGAATCACTCGTCCATGCTAGCTGATGTACTTGCACAGTCCATGACAGAAGTTGCTTCCATTAACGGACAACTGGTGCAGATGGCAGATCGGGCTGGAGTTACTGCACCAACTCATGAGGTATTGTGGCAATTAATTGAAGGCATGCGGCTAAAAGAGGGGTGATCAGTTGAGTCTTATACAAGGTACTATTATCACTTTCAGTATTCTTCCCTTTTTTCCGTTTTTGATCGTGTTTGCGGTTTGTCGCTACATTCTTAAAGTGGAAAAAAAGAAATCGTTACTTACTTCTATGGATATTACCACGTTTTTTCTGATATTTTCCGTCGCAGCACTCTTTAACGTCATTTTTACATCTCGATTCGGTTTTTATTTGATTCTACTGCTCCTATTACTGGCCTTGGGTTTAATTGGAGGAGCTCAAAATCGAATAAAAGGGAAGGTTGATGGTAAAAGATTATGTAGAGCGGTCTGGAGATTAACTTTTATGGCGATGACATTGGCGTATATTTTGTTGACTGTAGTTGGTATATTTAAGAATATATTCAACACCATGTGATATAAGGTGACATGAAAAGGTGAAAAAATATGAATTAATCATGTTTTTTTGAAAAAAAAGCTCAATTTGAAGAAATGTAATGTAGATTTTTTTGACCGCTGGTTGTATAATCTATAAACATATACCACTTTAGAACTAGGGGGAAAACGCTAGATGAAAAGGAAAAGCTTTTTAGTCCTTTTGACACTCATTCTTGCAGTTGGCGCACTGCTCGCAGGTTGCGGCGGCAAGAACGATACCAATGGTAAGGGCGCACAAGAAAACACCTCGACTACGCCGGCTGCGGCCGACAAGCAAATTTTGCGCATTAACCTTGCATCCGAGCCGCCAACGTTCGATCCGGCACAAGCTCAGGATAGTCAAACTAACACGGTTCTGAAAACTTTGTATGAAGGTCTCGTACGTATGGGTCCTGACGGCAAAGAAATCCCTGGCGTAGCTGAATCTTGGAAGATTTCCGATGACGGCAAAACCTATACGTTCAAGCTTCGTGATACTGCAAAATGGAGTAATGGCGACCCAGTCAAAGCAAGCGACTTCGTATTTGCTTGGCAACGGGTATTGGATCCTTCCACGGCTCCTGCACCTCCATATGCTTACCAATTGTACTATATCAAAAATGCTGAGGGTTACAACCTGAGCACTTCCAAATCTTTTAAAGGCACTAAAGTTACAGACTTTAAAGATGTAGGTGTTAAAGCTGTTGACGATCATACATTGCAAGTAGAGCTGGAGCACCCAACTCCTTACTTCTTGGGATTGACTTCTTTCTACACTTTCTATCCTGTAAATCCTTCTGTTAAAGGTAATGATAAGTGGGCTGTTAAGAAAGATAGCATGATCACTAACGGACCTTACACATTAACGACTTGGGACAGCGGTCAAAAGATCGAAGTAACCAAGAGTGAAAACTATTGGGGTAAAGATGAGATCAAGCTGAACAAAATTACGATGTCCCTTGTAAATAGCGGTGCAACAGAGCTGGCTTCTTATAGAAGTGGACAACTCGATTACGCAGGTATGCCAAACGGTGAAATTCCTACCGACCAAATTCCGGCTGTGAAAAAAGAACTGCCTAACGAATTTAAGGCAAAAGGGATTGCAAGTACGTACTACTATCTGTTTAATGTAACTGAAAAACCATTTAACAATGTTAAAATCCGTAAAGCGTTTGCGATGGCTATTGAACGCCAACCAATCGTTGAAAGAGTAACATTGGGCGGTCAAATTCCTGCATACGGCTTTGTACCTCCAGGTATCAAAGGAGTATCTCAAGAATTCCGCACTGAGAATAAAGATGATTACTTCAAAGAAGATTTCACTGAAGCGAAAAAATTGCTTCAAGAAGGTATGAAGGAAGAAGGCGTAACTACACTTCCTCCGGTAACATTGCTGTATAACTCCAGTGAGAGTCACCAAAAGATTGCTTTGGCAGTTGCTGATATGTGGAAGAAAAACCTTGGCGTTGACATCAAAACCCAAAACCAAGAGTGGGGCGTATTTATCCAAACACGTAACAAGCTGAATTTCCAAATCGCTCGTGGTGGATGGTCTGCTGACTATAATGATCCAATGACATTCCTGGATATGTGGACAACAGGCAATGGCAACAACAATGCAGGTTATGCTAACCCAGCATACGATGCTTTGATTGAAGCAGCTAAGAAAGAAACTGATCCAGCAAAACGTATGGAAGATTTTGCAAAAGCGGAGAAAATTCTGGTTCAAGATGATATGGTAATGCTTCCGATCTACTACTACTCAAATGTTTCTTTAACAAAACCGAATGTAAAAGACATTGGGCTTGACTTTAGTGGAGCAGTTGATTTCACAAGAGCGTATATTACACAGTAACTGAAGCTCGATTCTGAAGTTTGATAGTTACTTCGGGATATATATGTGGATAGAACCATATATATCCCGTTTTTTTTGTGTGTCATGGTCTTTTCCATCATCATGTAACCATGCAAATAAGTAGATTGGACAGTCCAATTCTATTTCGATAAAATCGAATGGTGTCGAAAAAAATTTATGGGGGGTGTAAACGGGCAATGACGCGTTATTTGATCAGTAAATTTTTCTACATGCTGCTATCTTTGTTCATTCTGATCTCTGCGACGTTTTTTCTCATGAAAGCAATTCCGGGTAACCCCTTCATGAGTGAAAAAGCGACTTCTCCTGAGATTCAAGCCCGGTTAATGGAGCAATATGGGCTGGATAAGCCTGTATATGTCCAATATTTTAAATACTTAGGTGATATTGCTTCAGGTGATTTTGGTATTTCTATGAAAAAGCTGAATCAAAGTGTAACTGACATTATCGGACAAACGTTTACGGTTTCCCTTAAACTGGGTTTTGTTGCCATAATCGTGTCGATAATTGTCGGTCTCTTGCTAGGTATGCTAGCAGCTTTGTATCATCGTAGGCTAATAGATAACGTTGCAATGGTATTAGCTATCATGGGGATTGCGGTTCCCAGCTTCGTTCTGGCATCGTTGATTCAATTTTTCTTCGCTCAACAGTTAGGTTGGTTTAATGTTATGGGCTTTGACGGTCCGATGGACTACGTTCTGCCTGTTGCAGCTCTATCTGCTTCCCCTATTGCGTTTATCGCTCGACTAACGCGTTCTAGTATGCTGGAAGTGCTTCATGCGGATTACATTAAGACTGCCAAGGCTAAAGGCTTGAAATCCATTACTATTATGTTCAAACACGTTGTGCGTAATGCTATTCTGCCGGTTGTTACCTATGTGGGACCAATGACGGCCAATATTATTACGGGTTCAGTTGTTATTGAACGTATCTTCGGGATTGGCGGTATTGGTAAGGTATTCGTAGATAGTATTACAACCCGTGATTATACCATGATTATGGGAGTTACTATTTTTTACGGTATTTTGCTGATGGTGGCGCGTTTTATTACAGATATTGCATATGGATTTATTGATCCGCGGATTAAGCTTACTGGCGGGAAGGAGGGATAACTTTATGTCTGTTAAAGATAATGCTGTGAACTTGGATAAGCTTCAGGTAAAACCGGAAGATTTCCAGAAGGTCGGGGCGGATGAAAAGCAGTCTGAAGTTATTCAGCGCGAAAGCTTATCCGCTTGGCGAGATGCTTGGGAGCGACTTCGTAAAAACAAACTGGCCATGACAAGCTTGAGTGTTTTGGTTCTCATTGTGCTTGCTTCAATCGTTGGTCCAATGCTGTCCCCATACGATGACCGCACGAATGATTTGTTGAGCACCAATCTTCCTCCTTCGGCGGAACATTGGTTCGGAACAGATGATCTGGGGCGTGATATGTTTGTACGTACTTGGATGGGCGCTCGGATTTCCTTGATTATTGGTTTGGCTGCTGCAATGATTGACTTGATGATTGGAGTTATTTATGGTGGAATTATGGGTTACTTTGGTGGCCGCGTTGATGAAATCATGAATAAATTTTCTGAAATCTTGTACTCCATTCCTTACTTGCTTGTTACGATCCTGTTGCTGGTGGTACTGGAGCCAAGTATCACTACAATTATTATTGCGCTCTGTGTAACGGGGTGGATTAACATGTCGTGGATTGTACGTGGTGAGATGTTACAACTTAAAAACCGAGAATTCGTACTCGCTTCCCGTTCAATGGGTGCAGGTGCTGGTCGTTTGCTGTTCCGTCACTTGTTGCCCAATGCGGTAGGACCGATCATTGTCACACTGACTTTGACAGTTCCAAGTGCTATTTTCTCTGAGGCATTCCTGAGCTTCCTTGGATTAGGGGTACAGGCTCCTCAGGCGTCGCTGGGTTCAATGATTGAATCAGCTCTGACCGGGTGGATGTATTACCCGTGGCGGATGCTTTTCCCAGCAGGTTTGATCAGTTTGATTATGCTTGCGTTCAACCTTTTTGGCGACGGCTTGCGTGATGCGCTTGATCCGAAGTTGAAGAAATAGGAGGTGAGATCATGGTGAGTAGCAACAATTTAATTGAGGTTGAAGGTCTTAAAAAGTATTTTAATGTTGGCAAAAACCGTGTGCTCAAAGCGGTGGACAACCTGAATTTCTATATTCGCGAGGGTGAAACGCTGGGTATGGTTGGCGAATCCGGCTGTGGTAAGTCTACAGCGGGTCGTACGATTTTGCGCTTGTATGAACCTACAGCAGGTAGCGTACGTTTTAACGGTACGGATATTTACAAATTATCACCAAGTAAAATGAAAGCAATGCGCCGTGATATGCAGATGATCTTTCAAGATCCGTATGCATCATTGAACCCGCGTTTTACCGTTTCTGATATTATTGGTGAGGCACTGGATATTCACAATATGGCGGGTAGCCGTGCAGAACGTAAGAAACGGATTGAGGAGTTACTTGATCTGGTTGGTTTGAACCCTGACCATGCAACACGCTATCCGCATGAGTTTTCTGGTGGTCAACGTCAACGGATCGGTATTGCACGTGCACTGGCTGTTAATCCTAAATTCATCATTTGTGATGAGCCGATTTCAGCTCTTGACGTATCTATTCAGGCTCAGGTTGTCAACCTGTTAAAAGAGCTTCAAGAACGTTTGGGTCTAACATACCTGTTCATTGCGCATGATCTGTCGATGGTCAAGCACATCAGTGATCGGGTAGCTGTAATGTATATGGGTAGAATGGTAGAGCTTGCAGAAAGTGCTGAGTTGTATGCAAATCCGATCCATCCTTATACGAAAATGCTTTTGTCGGCGATCCCACTTCCTGATCCAGAAGTAGAAGCCAACAAAAAACGGATTATTATGCCAGGCGACCAAGCAGGCCCGATTCATGATGCATCTGGCAGTAAGACAGGGGCTTATAACCTGGAAAATGCCACGCTCATCGAAGTGTCTAAAGGACATTTTGTAGCTGAGCCTTACGCCTGATCTTGTTTTATGCACCAACCGCCGAGTTATTCGGCGGTTTTTTTTGTAGGAAGCTTTGACGTGGACAGAGGCTTTCGGTACAATCAAGCAGTAAGGTTTTGGTGGAGACAGGAGGCAGACCCATGAAAATAATTCCGGAAACGCTTCGCGGAGGGTCGGCTTTGGCAGAAGATTATATACAGGGTACAGGACGCGCAAGCGACTTGTATGAATATAATGTGCTGCACGCCGATGCTTATGCCCAACGGGCGAAGTGGCTGGATAAGACGGGGCATCTGCGATTAAACCGTAAGGATGTCGTAGCATGTCTTCGTATATACAATGAGAAATACAATTCGTATGAGGCGGTTCGTGCTTCATTGGACCGTCTGGAAAGTCCAGATGCCTTAGTAGTAGCTGGCGGGCAGCAAAGCGGATTGTTCACAGGTCCGATGTTGGTCATTTACAAAGCCGCTACCCTTATTAAGGCGGCGAGAGAAGCTGAGGAACGGCTTGGACGTCCGGTTATTCCCATCTTCTGGATTGCTGGCGAAGATCATGACTGGGACGAGGTCAATCATACATACGTAATGGCAAATGACCCACAAGCCGTCAAAATCAAGCTGAATAAGCAACCTGAACGCCGATCTTCGGTTAGTGCCATTAAAGTTGACGCTTTTGAATGGAAGCAAGCGATAGCGGATATAGAGCAAAGCTTGCCAGATTCAGAACATAAGGCTGATATAATGCGCATGATTGAGAACGGGATAACGGATTCATATGGACTGAGTGAAGCCTTTGCCAAGTTGCTGGGCCTTTTGTTTGGCACCTATGGATTAGTACTCTTGGATTCAGCAGATCCTTCGCTACGCAAGCTGGAAGCATCCGTTTTTAAGCGGCTGGTTCAGCACAATGATGAGTTGGAGCAGGCTTATCGGACGGCTGCCACACGGATCGTAGATTATGGATATCATTTACAAGCCGATGTGCATGAAGGTGGCGCGAATCTCTTTTATATCCATGAAGATGAACGCTTGCTGCTTTTCAAAAAAGCTGGACTATTCACGGATCGACACGGTCTGGTGGCGTTTACTGTGGATGAACTGCTTGAAGAGATAGATAGACATCCCGAACGTTTTAGTAACAATGTGCTAACTCGTCCTCTAATGCAGGATTCACTGTTTCCGGTGCTGGCATCTGTGCTGGGTCTAGGTGAGATTGCTTACTGGGCGATTACACGAGATGCTTTCGAGGTGTTGGAGATGCAGATGCCGATACTGCTGCCACGAATGTCTTTTACGTTGGTAGAGCCAGGTGTGGAGAAGCATATGCTTAAGTATGAATTAAGTTTTGGTCAAGTTAGAGACGGACTTGAGGAGCGGAAAAAGCAATGGATTGCCACTCAAGATCAGCTTGGAATGCAGGATCAGTTTTCAGGGGCTAAGGAAGCTTTTGTCCGCATGTACGAACCACTTGTGCAGCAGACAGGTTTGATTGAAAAAGGTTTGCTACGGCTCGGAGAAACCAACCGCGAGAAGATTCTGGCACAGATCGCCTATCTGGAGGCAAAAGTTCAGGAAGCGTTGCTTCGGCAAAATGAAACAGCACTTCGTCAGTGGGATCGCATCGAATGGTCGCTTTTTCCATTTGGACAGCCGCAGGAGCGGGCGTATACGATCTATCATTTTCTAAACCGTCATGGTCTCAGCTTGATTGATACGATTATGAATGTACCATTGGATCTGACAGGTACGCATCGTGTTATTTATGTATGATTGTTATTTTATATAGGATTTATCATGGAGCAAATTCAACCAATATGAAGGAGGAAACAAAGTATGACTTCCCATTCTCTACAAAATAGCATAGTTCACGATCTTAAATTGGCCCCTGAAGGTCATTTGAAAATTGATTGGGTAGAAGCCCATATGCCGGTATTGAACCGTATACGTCAACAATTCGAGCAAGAGCAGCCTTTTGCTGGTCTGAAGGTAACCATCTGTCTACATTTGGAAGCCAAAACGGCTTACCTGGCTAAAGTGGTACAAGCAGGTGGAGCGCAGGTAACTATTACGGGGAGTAATCCATTGTCTACACAAGATGATGTTTGTGCCGCATTAGTTGAAGATGGCGTTACAGTATTAGCTAAATACAATCCAGACCCAGAAGAATTCAAGAATTTGCAAATCAAGGCACTGGAAACAAAGCCGGATCTCATTATAGATGATGGTGGTGACTTGGTTACTCTGTTGCAATCCGAACGGCCTGATCTGATTTCTACGATCCGTGGGGGAGCAGAGGAGACAACTACTGGCATTATTCGTTTGAAGGCTTTGGAAAAAGAAGGGCAACTTCACTTTCCGATGGTGGCTGTTAATGATGCTTACTGCAAATATTTGTTTGATAACCGCTATGGTACAGGACAGTCAGCTTTCGACGGCATTATTCGTACAACTAATCTGGTTGTAGCAGGAAGTACAGTGGTTGTGGTAGGTTATGGCTGGTGTGGCAAAGGAGTTGCAATGCGTGCGAAAGGGCTGGGAGCCAACGTTGTTGTAACCGAAGTTGATCCGATCAAGGCAGTAGAAGCCCATATGGATGGTTTCCATGTCTTGCCGATGGTAGAGGCTGCCAAACTGGGCGACTTCTTTATTACAGTAACTGGAAACAAGGCTGTAATTACAGGAGAACACTTTGATGTGATGAAGGATGGAGCTGTGCTGTGTAACGCAGGGCATTTTGATGTGGAGGTTAGTAAGCCTGAGCTTGCTAAACGTTCCGAATCCATTCGTACGGTGCGTCGCAATATCGAGGAATATCGCTTTAAAGATGGACGTAAAATGTATTTGCTGGCAGAAGGACGCCTCGTGAATCTGGCTGCTGCTGATGGACATCCTGCGGAAATTATGGATACGACATTTGCGCTTCAGGCGCTTGGCTTGAAATATGTGAATGATCGTTACAATGAGCTAGGCAAAGCCGTTATTAATGTACCATATGAAATTGATGAACAGGTAGCTCGATTCAAGCTTGATAGTCTGGGAATCCAAATTGACACGTTAACTGAAGACCAAAAGATCTATTTGGACAGCTGGAACGCGTAATCGGATTTTCTCATCACGATTTTCGCTGCAAAGTGTTGCGTTTTTATGCAAGTATTTGTTTAGGTTGACATAATGGACAGAGAGTAAGCCCTTTATTCCGTGTTGTTTCGAAACCTGATGCATATTGTCGGGGGACGGCTTCATGGGATAAGGGCTTTTTTGCATCTTGTGACGCGGGGCTACAATAACAGACATAATGGTATGGATCCGGCTTCTATCACTTTTTGGTAACGAAAAAGAGGTCTTTGATTTTTTAAAGCGAATCTATTATGCTTAGGTGGTGGAAAGTGGGCCAAAGTGGGAGAATGGGGTAAGGGGTGACGAAACCAATGTTTATGGGGGAGTTCCAACATAGCATTGATGAGAAGGGGCGGCTTACTGTACCGGCCAAGTTTCGTGAACTTCTCGGTGCCTCGTTCGTGGTTACCCGCGGGTTGGACCAATGCCTCTTCGTGTATCCCATGGATGAGTGGGCTGTCATGGAGAAAAAACTTAAAGCACTGCCTCTGATGAAGGCCGATGCGCGGGCGTTTACCCGTTTTTTTTTCTCGGGGGCGACTGAATGCGAATTGGACAAACAGGGCAGGGTAAATTTACCGGGGAATTTGTGCGAATACGCCAAGCTCACTAAAGAGTGCGTCGTATTGGGAGTGTCCACCCGTGTAGAGATTTGGAGCAAGCACACTTGGGAGCAATATTTCAACCAATCAGAAGAAGCGTTTAACGACATTGCTGAGAAATTGGTTGATTTCAACTTTGAATTGTAATTTAGGAGGTCAGCCGTTTGTTTCACCACATTACCGTACTCAAAGAAGAAGCAACACAGGCACTAAACATCAGGCAGGACGGGATTTATGTGGACTGCACGTTGGGAGGGGCAGGACACAGTTCCGTCATTGCATCACAGCTTGGCCCTGAGGGAAGGCTCATTGCCTTTGATCAGGACGACTGGGCATTGAACAATGCGCGAGAGAAGCTGTCAGCCTATGAAGGCAAGATTTCATTAGTGAAATCCAACTTCCGCCACTTGCAGGACAAGCTGACCGAATTGGGATTGCCCGAGAAAGACGGCGTCCCGCAGGTCCAGGGTATTTTGTTCGATCTGGGTGTGTCCTCGCCCCAGTTCGATGAGGGGGAACGGGGATTTAGCTACAATCATGATGCGCCGCTTGATATGCGGATGGATCAGAGTAGCTCGCTTACGGCTTACGAAATTGTCAATGAATGGTCGGAAGCAGAGATTGCGCGTATTTTGTTTCATTACGGAGAAGAGAAGTTTTCACGGCGGATCGCAAAGATCATGATTGAACGTCGATTGAACAAGCCTATTCACACAACAGGGGAACTTGTCGATATTATCAAAGAAGGAATTCCGGCTGCGGCACGCAGAACCGGGGGACATCCGGCTAAACGCAGTTTCCAGGCTTTGCGGATTGCTGTGAATGATGAGTTGGGTGCACTGGAAGATACTTTGCATCAGGCAGTAAGATGTCTGGCTCCAGGAGGCAGAATTTCGGTCATTACATTCCATTCTCTGGAGGATCGGATATGCAAGCATATTTTCAAGGAGTATTTGGCGAAAAGCATCTATCCATCTGATTTGCCTATATTGGAGGACAAAATGGAAGGCGATCTGAAGCTGGTGAACCGTAAGCCGATTGTGGCGTCGGAGCAGGAATTGGAGCTTAATCCACGGTCCCGGTCAGCGAAGCTGAGAGTTGCCGAAAAATTGTAAATTTAATGGAGAAGGAGAGGCGACATGGCTTATACACGCGGTAATTTGGCTGTAAAAGAAAAAGCCCGTCAGGAACAGGTTCAGCAACAACGGTATCGTGAGACCACCAAAGTCGTTACACGCCGCAGAGAGCTGCCGATTCGAGAAAAGCTGCTGTATCTATTGACACTTGTAGCGTGCATTGTCATTGCTGGTATGTTGATTAGCAGGTACGCTCACATTTATCAAATCAATTATTCGATTAATACGGCAAGCAAGGACATTTCCAAATTACAGACCAATATCGCCCAACTGAAGATTCAAAAGGAACGTCTGGAAAATCAGATCGTGCCGACTGCAAAGCAACAGGGATATATCGAACCAACAAGAGAGCCCATTCGTGTGGAAAAGCAGGCTGCCAAATAGTTAAGGGCATAGCATCAAGCTATGCTCTGACGTACATTTTTTT
Source organism: Paenibacillus sp. FSL H7-0703 (assembly GCF_038003485.1). NCBI lineage: Bacteria > Bacillati > Bacillota > Bacilli > Caryophanales > Paenibacillaceae > Paenibacillus > Paenibacillus sp. FSL H7-0703. The sequence continues at coordinate 5,317,882 of NZ_JBBOPF010000001.1, forward strand.
GCAGAGAGGTTTGAGCTATGGTCAAAAGAATAAAGCTTCGCACACTGCTAATAGGGGGATGTATTACCCTCTTTTTTCTTGTTCTGCTACTTAAGGTATTTTGGATTCAAGTTGTGAGCGGGGAGTACTGGCATAACCTGGTAGTTAATCAAGTAGAAAGAGATCAGGTGATTCAGCCCAAGCGTGGAACCATTACGGACCGTAAAGGAAACGTATTGGCTACGGATGCACCGGCTTATACGGTAGTTGTCAATCCCAGCATCATTCAGGAGTATGATTTGGAGAATGAGGTTGTAGCTAAGCTGCACCAGTTACTCAAAACGCCTGAGGATGAGCTGAGAGGGCATCTTTCTGCAAAGGATAAAAAGGGGAACTACTTAAAAAATCGCGAGATTCGTAATGGGGGCTGGAAGGTAGATCCTGAGGTCAAGGCACAAGTGGATACGTTCAAAGAGTATTTGAAGGATAAGTATGAAGTAATTGGAGCTGTGGACACCGTTCAAGAATCCAAACGCTATTATCCGGAAAATAAGCTGGCTTCCCATGTTCTTGGCTATCAAAGAAAAGATGGCACAGCAGGTATGGGGTTGGAAGCTTATTATAATAAAGAGCTCTCGGGGACGGCTGGAAAGCTTCTGTATCAGCGGGATCGGAAGGGAGTTCCTCTTCAAGGATCTGAAAGTGTCTATGAGCCGGCACAAAATGGTAAAAATTTAAAGCTGACGATTGACGATACAATTCAGTATTATATAGAGGATGCCATGCAGGAAGCTATTGCAAAATACAACCCGAAAACGATGACTGTAGTAGCTGCTGATCCCCAGACGATGGATGTTCTTGGTATGGCAACTTATCCGAATTTTAATCCCAATACATATGGGAGTACGCCCTTGGAATATTTCCGTAATAATGCTACTCAATCTATCTACGAGCCTGGCTCCACGTTTAAGATTGTAACCTTGGCAGCTGCGGTTCAAGAAAAGGTGTTCAATCCAAATGAATCTTACCAATCTGGTATGATTCGGGTCGGAGGCTGGGATATTCGTGATGTAAGCCGCAACTGGGGAACGTTAACCTATCTTCAGGGAGTCAAGCGCTCAAGTAACGTTGGTTTCGTCCATCTGGGTTTGGATAAGTTGGGTGGCGAGAGACTGAAGAAATATATTAATAACTTTGGATTCGGCGTGAAAACGGGCATTGATCTTCCAAGTGAGTCTACCGGAGCTATTACGTTCCATACCCAGTACAAATCCGAGGTCGCAACCGCTTCATATGGACACGGACGTGTTCAGGTGACGCCAATCCAGCAGGTAGCTGCCATCTCGGCAATTGCTAACGGAGGGAAGCTGATGCAGCCTCATCTGGTGAAGGAAATCATCAACCCAGATACAGGCGAAGTTCAGACGATTCAACCGAAGGAAGTCCGCCAAGTGATTACTCGGGAATCGGCAGTCCAGACAAGCAGCTATCTAGAGCAGGTCGTATCGGACCAAGAAATTGGTACGGGACGCCTTGCTTATATTGACGGATATCGTGTAGCTGGTAAAACAGGTACGGCGACGAAGGTCGTCGGAAAAGTATATGACCATTCGAAGGATGTCGTGTCCTTTATAGGTTTTGCACCGGTAAATGATCCGAAAATAGCTGTTTTGGTTGTTATGGACGAACCCAACAAATCAGTAGGCGGCGGTACAGCAGCAGCACCTGTATTTAAAAAAATTGTATCCCAATCGTTGCAATATATGGGGGTTCCAAAAACGGGAACTAAAACGAATAAATCAGGTGCCGCTGTTGTAAAAACAGTGAATTTGCCAACGGTACCAACATTAACTGGTCAGGTGAAGAAGGATGCGCAAAATGCATTGCTCAGACAGGGAATTGCCTATGAAACGGTAGGCAAAGGCTCCAAAATTGTTCGCCAGTATCCTGAAGCAGGCGTCAAAATGAAACCCGGACAACGCATTTACTTGCTGACTGAGGATAGTGCCAACATGACTATTCCTGATTTTACAGGTGTATCGTTGCGTGACACACTTCAAGTTCTGACCCTTATGAAGGTTGGTGTGCAGGTAAGCGGCGAAGGTTATGTTGTCTCTCAAAAGGCGCAAATGGTAAATGGAAAGCGGATCGTCAGCGTGACGCTTCAGCCGGCCAAAGAAACGGTGACCGGAGTGAAACCGGAGGAAACACAGGACTCGACCAATGGAGTTGCAGCTAACCAGACCGGCAGTGCAACAAAAACGGAGGTCGATACTAAAACTGATTCCGGTACTACTGCTGATGCTGGAACAGACTCGGGAGCTCCTAAGAGAGGAATATCTGCTGTTGCAGATGAGGAAAGTGCTGCTGCGATTAAAGGCGAGGATAACTGATAGCTTGTTCTAATGTCCGTTCTTTTGAATATTCATGAGGTAAGACATGTCATGAGTATTTGAGGAACGGAGGGAGCGCGTTTGAAAAAATCTAACGTGACCATGCGGCGGAGGCTGGTATGGGGGCTAATGGGATTATTTGTACTGTTTGCGGCCTTGTCGATCCGGCTCGCCTATGTTCAATTGGGTAAAGGAGGCGAGCTCTCGGCCAAGGCTGAGGATTCGTGGCGCCGCAATATTCCATTTGCCGCCAAGCGTGGCGAAATTTTGGATCGGCAGGGTACGGCGCTGACCTATAATGTCAGTTCGCCGACAGTCATGGCGATACCAGTTCAAATTAAGGAGCCGGAAGAAACGGCACGCAGACTGGCGCCCTTGCTGGATATGAGTGAGGATAAAGTGCTCAAGTTGATTACCAAACGAACAGCAAGCCAAAAACTTCAGCCCGGCGGACGAAAAATTACGATGGAGAAAGCGCAGCAAATTCGTGATTTGAAGCTGCCGGGTATCGTCGTTGCTGAAGACAACAAACGTTATTATCCTTATGGTGATCTAGCGGCTCATATTCTTGGGTTTACAGGAATTGATAATCAAGGGCTGACAGGAGTAGAGAAGCAGCAAAACAGTAAGCTTCGGGGAATCGACGGAAGCATTGCGTATTTATCGGATGCAGGTGGTCGTCTAATGCCTGGTTCTTCTGAAAAATACATTGAACCGAAGGATGGACTGAATTTACAATTAACCATTGATAAGTCTGTGCAGTCCATTATGGAACGGGAGCTTGACCAAGCCATGGTCAAATTTCAGGCGAAGTCCGCGTTGTCTATAGCTATGAACCCTAAGACGGGTGAAATATTAGGCATGGCTGGACGACCAAGCTATGAACCAGCACTATACAAGCAATATGCGCCTGAAATCTATAATCGAAATCTGCCTATCTGGATGACATATGAACCTGGGTCTACTTTCAAAATTATTACACTGGCGGCTGCCTTGGAAGAAAAGAAGGTCAATCTCAAAAATGACCGGTTTTTTGATCCGGGATATATTGAAGTCGGTGGAGCACGACTGCGTTGCTGGAAGAAAGGCGGACATGGAAGCCAAACTTTCCTTCAAGTGGTGGAGAATTCTTGCAACCCCGGTTTTGTAACATTAGGGCAGCGATTAGGTAAAGAAACACTGTTCAAATACATTCGCAATTTTGGCTTCGGCAGCAAAACGGGGATCGACATGATTGGTGAGGGCAACGGTATTTTGTTCAAACTACCTCAGGTCGGTCCTGTAGAGCTGGCTACAACCGCTTTTGGTCAAGGGGTGTCTGTTACTCCGATCCAGCAGGTTACGGCTGTATCAGCGGCAATCAATGGCGGTAATCTTTATAAGCCTCACATTACAAAAGGTTGGGTTCAGCCGGGAACCGGAAAAGTGCTGGAAAAAATAGAGCCAGAACTGGTACGTAGGGTTATTTCAGAGGAAACCTCCCGACAGGTAAGGGAAGCGCTGGAAAGCGTCGTTGCTAAAGGTACAGGTCGTCCTGCTTTCATTGAAGGCTACCGGGTGGGAGGTAAAACGGGGACAGCACAAAAGGTGATTAACGGGCGTTATTCTTCCTCGGAGCATATTGTATCCTTTATTGGTTTTGCACCGGCGGATGATCCGCAAATCGTCGTTTATACCGCTGTCGATAACCCGAAGGGCATTCAATTCGGCGGGGTGGTTGCTGCGCCAATCGTGCAAAATATTTTAAAGGACGCGCTGATTGCCTTAAAAATACCGCCTCGCACCAATCAAATTGCCAAAGAGTACAAGTATGGAGAAAATCCGATCGAAACGGTACCTGATCTGGTAGGTGCTACTGCAGCTGATTTGTACGAAGATATGAATATGAACTTTATGCTCGTGAAATCTGGGTCAGGCAAGACGGTCGTGAGTCAGGCGCCGAAGCCGGGCTCCAGATTGGAGCGGGGATCAACGATCCGTATTTACATGGGGGATTGATAGGTTCATTTTATACCATACTATGAATAACGAGAGAGCAATGGAGGAATGAAAGATGCAGCTTCAACAATTGGCTTCACTGCTGGCCGTCTCCCGTGTGGTGGGTGACGGTACAGTGGATTGCCGAGGAATCGGGGCGGATTCACGTCGAGTGCAACAGGGAGATTTATTTCTATGTTTGCCAGGTTTTACAGTGGACGGACATGACTATGCTGAGCAGGCAATTGCGTCCGGGGCGGCAGCTTTGGTCGTTGAACGGGAACTGGATGCACCTGTTCCACAGCTTGTAGTTAAGGATGCACGACATGCCATGGCGGTTTTGGCGGATTATATGTTTGATTCACCGAGCCGACGTATGCGCATGATCGGCATAACCGGAACCAACGGTAAAACAACGATAACTTATCTGATTGAAAAGATCATGAAGGATGCCGGGGTGAACACCGGACTGATTGGTACGATTCAAATGCGTTACGGAGGTCAGTCTTACCCAATGTCTGGTACTACGCCCGAAGCGGTGGAACTGCAACGTTATCTCGGAAATATGGCAGAGCAGGGGGTTCAATGCTGTGTCATGGAAGTATCCTCACATGCGTTGGAGCAGGGCCGCGTCAAAGGAACTGATTTTCGCACCGCTATATTTACAAACCTGACGCAGGACCACCTGGACTACCACAACACAATGGAGGAGTACCGTGCTGCAAAAGGACTTTTGTTCTCTAGGTTGGGAAATGCTTTCTCGCGGGATGCATCAGATAGCAAATATGCTGTTCTGAATGCAGACGATCCGGCTTCTTCCTATTTGCAGACTCAAACTGCGGCCCAAGTGATTACATACGGCGTGGAAAAGGAGTCTGATGTGCAGGCATCTCGTATCACTATAGGTTCCAAGGGAACCTCCTTCCATGTGTCTACTTTTAAAGGAGATACCGATATTGAGCTTCGAATGGTTGGCAAGTTCAATGTGTACAACGCACTGGCGGCCATTACCGCTGCTTTGCTGGAAGGAATCTCGCTGGTGGATATCAAGCGCAGTCTAGAGTCTATCGCAGGCGTAGATGGGCGGGTAGAGCCTGTAGATGCGGGTCAGCCCTTTGCTGTTATTGTAGATTATGCCCATACACCGGACGGATTGGAAAATGTCCTTCGCACCGTAAAGGAATTTGCGGTCGGTAAAGTATGGTGTGTATTTGGATGCGGCGGCGACCGAGATCGTACGAAACGCCCATTGATGGGGAAAATTGCTGCGCGTTACAGCGATCACTCGTTTATTACTTCCGACAATCCGCGAACAGAGGACCCGAAAGTGATTTTGAAAGACATCGAACAAGGGCTGATCGACGAAGGTGTACCCGCAGAACGATACGAATTGATCGTGGATCGCAGAACTGCAATTCATAAAGCTGTTGAAATGGCAAGCCCTGACGATGTAGTATTGATTGCGGGAAAAGGTCATGAGACTTACCAATTGATCGGAAAAACGGTGCATGAATTCGATGACCGCATCGTAGCCAAAGAAGCGATAAGGGGTTTATCCAAGTGATGAAAAGAACAATCGGTCAGATTGCATCTATGTGTGGAGGAATACTTCACGGAGAAGCGGACACCGAACAGATGGTCGAAGGCGTTTTTACAGATTCTCGCAGGCCGCAGAGCCAAGGGTTGTTTGTTCCACTCGTGGGCGAACGGTTTGATGGGCATAATTATGTGCAGCAGATCGTAAGCGAGGCAGGTGCAGCTGCATTTTTATGGCAAAAGGATCATGGAGCACCTCCGGCTGAGAACGCTATTGAGGTAGAGGATACGTTAGAAGCCCTTCAGCATCTAGCAGCTGCGTACTTACGCGAAACCGGCGTTTCTGTCGTTGGAATCACGGGAAGCAACGGCAAGACGACAACGAAAGACATCGTAAACGCTCTGCTGGGCACGACTTTTAAAGTACACAAAACCGAAGGGAATTATAACAATCATATCGGTTTGCCTTTAACGGTACTGTCCATGCCGCAGGATACAGATATTCTCATTCTGGAGATGGGCATGAGTGGACGTGGAGAGATTCGTCTGCTGGCTAATATTGCCCAACCAGATGTAGCTATCATAACGAACATAGGCGAATCGCACTTGCTGCAGCTTGGTTCTCGTGCGGAAATCGCTCGTGCAAAGTTGGAGATCACAAGTGGCCTTAAGGCTGGTGGTTTGCTGATCTACAACGGGGATGAACCACTGCTTTCACAAGTGTTGGCGGAGTCTGAAACGGTCAAGCCTGAAGGTTTAAAATTGTTTACGTTCGGGCTAGTTGCAGGCAACGATGACTATCCAACTGAAATCACTTCCGATGGAGAAGGCAGCTTATTTATAACAGCCCAATCTGGCAAAGAGGCTTTCCGGCTTCCCTTGCTTGGACAGCACAATGTTGTAAATGGTTTGGCAGCACTGGCGGTAGCGCGTCATTTCAATGTCGATGTAGACCATATACGTAAAGGGTTGTCGTCTTTAAAGCTGACGGGCATGCGCATTGAGGTCGTGAACTGTCCTAATGGACTTACCGTGCTAAACGACGCTTATAATGCCAGTCCGGCTTCAATGAAGGCTGCAATTCAGACGTTGTCTGCGTATAAAACGGACGGACGTAAAATCGCCGTGCTTGGTGACATGCTGGAGTTGGGACCTGAGGAAAAGCAATTCCATGAGGAAATTGGAATTTTCGCGGCAAAGCACGACGTAGAAGTACTGTTTACCTACGGTGCGTTAGGCACTTCGATTGCGCAGGGTGCGCAAGAGTTGATGCCAATTGCTAACGTTCACGCTTATACAGATAAGCAAGAGCTGATCCAGTATTTGCTGGTTCATCTCCACGCCAATGATATTGTGCTGGTTAAGGCATCCAGAGGGATGCGACTAGAAGAAATTGTGGATGCGCTGAAAAACGGTCCGCTACAGAACTGATGTTGACGAGAGGGAGACTCCCATGGATATTCAATTATTACTGCTGACGATCGTCGTATCGTTTATATTGGCGGTCATTGCCGCTCCACTGCTCATTCCGCTGCTGCGGCGAATGAAATTCGGCCAGCAGGTCCGGGATGACGGGCCACAAAGCCATCTTAAAAAAATAGGTACGCCTACAATGGGCGGTATCGTGATTCTGGTGGCTTTTACGCTGACCTTTCTTAAGTTTTCAGCTATCAAAAATACGGACTTTTACGTTCTGCTGGTTGCTACGCTGGGTTTTGGGCTGATCGGCTTTTTGGACGACTATATCAAGATTGTATTCAAACGCTCGTTAGGTCTGACGGCGCGTCAAAAGCTGTTTGGGCAATTATTGTTTGGCGCGATCATGTGCTGGCTTCTGCTTAGCAATGATCATAGTACTGCGATCGGCATCCCTGGAACGTCATGGTCATTTGATTGGGGCGGCTGGTTTTATTATCCGTTCATCATTATCATGATGCTGGCGATTAGCAATGCTGTCAATTTCACGGATGGGCTGGACGGGCTGCTGTCCGGTACAAGTGCCATTGCCTTTGCTGCTTATGCCATTGTCGCGATTCAGGCAACCTCGCTTCCGGCAGCAGTATGCTCAGCGGCTATGATTGGCGCTGTACTCGGATTTCTTGTATATAATGCTCATCCTGCCAAGGTGTTTATGGGTGACACAGGCTCGCTGGGAATCGGCGGCGCCATAGGTGCCATTGCCATCGTTACGAAAAGCGAAATTTTGTTCCTCATTATCGGTGGTGTATTCGTAATTGAAATGCTGTCCGTAGTCTTGCAAGTAGCTTCCTTTAAAACACGTGGCAAGCGTATTTTCAAAATGAGCCCGATTCATCATCATTTCGAGCTGTCCGGCTGGTCCGAATGGCGCGTAGTCATTACATTCTGGGCTGTAGGACTGCTGTTGGCAGGACTCGGACTTTATCTCAACAAGGGGTTGTAGACAAATGAACCATCCAGACGCATACAGAGATCAGGAAGTCGTCATTATCGGTCTTGCTAAAAGCGGCGTGCAAGTTGCCAAGGTGCTGCACCAGGCCGGAGCCAAGCTGACAGTTAATGATAAAAAAGATAGGGAACAATGTCCCGAAGCTTCTGAATTAGAGGCTTTGGGAATTTCCGTTTTATGCGGGGGTCACCCAGAAGGGCTAATTCATCCTGGAGTGAAGCTGGTTGTCAAAAATCCAGGGATTCCTTATACGGCCCCTCCCGTACAGAAAGCTGTCGAGCTCGGCATTGAGGTCGTGACCGAGGTTGAGGTCGCCTACCATCTATGTAAAGCTCCGATCATCGGAATTACTGGCTCCAACGGAAAGACGACCACGACCACTTGGGTAGGCAAGCTGTTGGAAGCATCCGGCATGAATCCAATCGTGGCTGGTAATATCGGTACGCCCGTATGTGAGGCGGCTGTGGATGCCAAGTCGGACGAGTGGATGGTTGTGGAGCTGAGCAGCTTTCAGTTGAAAGGAACAAAAGATTTCAAGCCCACTGTGGCCTGCCTGCTCAATGTAGCTGAGACCCATTTGGACTACCACGGAGGCATGGAGGATTACGTTGCATCCAAGGCGCGTCTATTTGCCAATCAAACGGCAGCGGATACTGCGGTGGTGAACTGGGATGACCCCGTCTGCCGGGAGCTCGTACCCTATATAAAAGCGAAGCTGCTTCCGTTCTCTATGACAGAACGTTTGCAGGAAGGGTTGTTCGCTGACCCGCCATACATACCGGATGTGACGGACGATATTGAACGTAGCATCGTATACCGCGATGGAAATGGTGTGCTGCATCCCATTATAGGCGTAGCTGAGATTGGACTTCCCGGTCGTTTTAACGTAGAAAATGCTCTTGCTGCTTGCGCAATCGCCATTGCTGCAGGCGCAGAACCAGCGAATTTGGCAGAACCATTAAGTATTTTTCGCGGCGTCGAACATCGGCTTGAATATGTTTTAGAACACGCTGGTGTAGCTTATTACAATAACTCCAAAGCAACCAATTCGAAAGCAACAATGATGGCCTTATCTTCCTTTAAGCAACCGATTGTACTCATTGCCGGAGGATTGGATCGCGGCTCTGATTATACAGAGCTCGTACCTTCCTTGCAGGAAGGTGTGAAAGCCGTTGTGCTCTTGGGTGAGACACGGCATAAGCTGGCTGAGCGGGCCCATCAGGCTGGAATAGAGCATGTCAAGGTCGTCGATAATGGGGAGGATGCCGCCGCTACGCTCGTGGAGGCTGTGAACAAGGCTGCTGAATTTGCTGAGACGGGAGATGTAGTATTACTCTCACCCGCCTGTGCAAGCTGGGATATGTTCCGATCCTATGAAGAGCGTGGACGTATTTTTAAAGAGGCGGCGCATAAATTGTAAGTAGGGGGGTTGGATAAGCCCCTACTTTTATGCAAGGGGTGGCCTCCTGATGAAGCAATCTCGTCCAGCGCCGGATCTATGGCTTTTCGTTTGTATTGTAAGCTTATTAGCCATCGGCATGGTTATGGTATACAGTGCGGGCGCCGTCCTCGCTTTTCACGAGTACGGGGACTCCTACTATTTTGTAAAGCGGCAATTGCTGTTTGCAGGGCTCGGCCTTGTAGCGATGTACTTTACTGCCAGAACGGACTACCGGATCTGGCAGAAATATGCCAAGGTCGTGTTGTTGATCTGTCTAGCGCTGCTGGTTGCCGTATTAATTCCCGGCATTGGTGTAGTAAGAGGCGGTGCACGAAGCTGGCTCGGTATTAGCTCTTTCGGCATTCAGCCTTCCGAGTTTATGAAGCTGGGTATGATTCTTTTTCTCGCTCGTTGGCTCAGTCGTCCTGACTATGATATTAGCTCTTTTACGCGCGGCCTGTTGCCCCCGCTTGGACTCATGGGACTGGCTTTTGGGCTTATTATGCTCCAGCCCGATTTGGGCACAGGCACGGTAATGATGGGAGCGTCCATGCTCATCGTATTTACGGCAGGCGCGCGTATGAAGCATCTCGGTCTGCTGGCTCTGTCGGGAGCAGCAGGGTTCGCTGCACTGATTGCAGCTGCGCCTTATCGACTCCAGCGCATCACCGCTTTTCTGGACCCTTGGTCCGATCCGCTTGGCGCAGGCTATCAAATTATTCAATCGCTATATGCGATTGGTCCTGGCGGGCTGGCGGGCTTGGGACTCGGCATGAGTCGACAAAAATATAGCTACGTTCCTGAGCCGCAAACTGATTTTATTTTTTCCATTTTGGCGGAGGAGCTTGGCTTTATCGGTGGAATGACGGTGCTGGGGCTCTTTTTGGTTCTCGTATGGAGAGGAATGCGTGTCGCTATAACTATTCCGGATACCTATGGCAGTTTGCTTGCGGTGGGTATTGTCGCAATGGTCGCCGTACAGGTCGTCATTAATATTGGTGTCGTTATCGGTTTAATGCCGGTGACAGGAATAACACTGCCCTTAATCAGCTATGGAGGTTCTTCTCTGACCTTAATGCTAACAGCTCTGGGCATTTTACTAAATTTATCACGTTATGCGAGGTGAACGTTTATGCGCGTCGTGTTGAGCGGCGGCGGCACCGGAGGGCATATTTATCCGGCGCTGGCCGTAGCCAGACAGTGCGAAGAGATTGATCCGGACGCTGAATTTTTATATATTGGCGGTCAACGAGGACTCGAAAGCAAGTTGGTTCCTCAGGAAAAAATTCCATTTGAGGCTATTGATATCACAGGATTTCGCCGCAGCTTGTCTGTGGAAAATATAAAAACGATCATGCGCTTTTTCAAAGGGGTTCGCAGATCCAAAGCATTATTAAAGAAATTTAAGCCAGATGTCGTTATTGGCACTGGGGGATATGTATGCGGCCCCGTCGTTTATGCAGCTTCCAAGTTGGGAATTCCCAGCATTATTCATGAGCAAAATGCAATTCCAGGGTTGACTAATACATTTCTGAGTCGCTATGTGGATACAGTGGCTGTTAGCTTTGAAGGCTCAGAAGGAGCTTTCCCCAAAGCTAAAAATGTACTGTACACTGGGAACCCGCGTGCTACAACAGTTCGTTTGGCTAACCGGGATCGGGGATTTGCTTCAATTGGGGTTCCGATGAACAGTTCGGTCGTCCTTGTGGTCGGTGGCAGCAGGGGAGCGAAGGCCATTAATGACGCCATGATTGCAATGGCTCCGCAACTTTCGCAACTGAAAGACGTCCATTTTGTATATGTAACCGGTGAATCTTATTATGAGCAAACGCTGGATAGCATACGGAATCAGATCGGCTCATTGCCCAATCATCTACATGTGCTTCCCTATATTCACAATATGCCAGAGGTGCTGGCTTGTACCTCATTAATTGTTAATCGCGCAGGTGCGTCCTTCTTGGCAGAGATCACATCTTTGGGCATTCCGTCCATTCTGATCCCATCACCTAATGTGACGAATAACCATCAGGAGGCTAATGCTCGTACACTTGAAAAGGCAGGCGCATCCGTCATGATTGTAGAAAAGGAACTGAGTGGCCCGGCCCTGTTTCAATCTATAGCGGGAATTATGAAGGATGAGGCACGGAGAAGTCGCATGGCAGAGTCGGCGTCTGCGCTCGGCAAGCCTGACTCAGCAGATATTTTAGTAAAAGAAATGGAACGTCTTGCCCATAAAAGGTAGTCTGCAGCGCAGAATTGGGCGGTTGTCACACACCGGATGGTATTTACATAGGATACCCTATAGATTGTGACCATCACTCAGGCTGCCGGTTGTCAGGTGAGAGCCTTATAACCATGCGGGCAAGCAACAAGGAGGTTTCAGTACAATGCAGCAATGGATGCCATTATTAGCGGAGCATGATATCGGAAAAGTGCTGGAGCATGAGCCGCTGTCCAAATATACGACATGGAAGATTGGAGGCCCTGCGGATGCACTTGTCATCCCGGATACCAAAGAGCAGCTGGCAAGAGTTTTGAAGCTGGCTAGCGAGCACAGAATTCCCTGGATGCAGTTGGGGCGGGGCTCCAACATGCTCGTCTCTGACAAAGGGATACGGGGACTTGTGATCAAGCTGGGGCCAGGATTTGATTATGTTCATTTTGAGGATGAACAGATCGTTGCTGGAGGAGGCGTCTCACTGGTCAAACTGTGCGTTATGGCCAGCAAACAGGGCCTGTCCGGTCTTGAATTTGCTGGTGGTATCCCAGGATCAGTCGGTGGGGCTGTCTACATGAACGCCGGTGCCCATGGGTCTGATGTGTCACAAATATTCCAGTCCGCTGAGATTGTACTGGATACAGGGGAATTGGCTGTGTACGATGCTGACAATATGCATTTCAGCTATCGTCACTCCGTGTTGCATGAGCAACGTGGAATGGTGACAGAGGCAGTGTTTCGGATGAAGCGGGGCGATCGGGAGGAAATTTCATCAGCGCTTGCGGCTTTTAAAGACCGCCGTCGGCTGACCCAGCCGCTACAGTTAGCTTGTGCAGGAAGCGTGTTCCGTAATCCTCCAGGTGACTATGCTGCTCGTCTTATTGAGAGCGCAGGTCTCAAGGGCTTGAAGGCGGGAGGCGCTGAGGTATCTGTACAGCATGCCAATTTCATTGTAAATACCGGTCAAGCGACAGCAGAGGACGTGCTTACCCTAATGAAGCATATTCAAAGTACAATATCATCTCAAACCGGCATCAAGCTAGTTCCGGAGGTTTTCGTAGTGGGTGAGCGGTAAACTCGGAGGTGATACATTGGACAAATTGGTGATTGAGGGAGGCCGTCCCCTGTCAGGCACCATACGTATCCATGGGGCAAAAAATGCGGCACTACCTATTCTTGCAGCGAGCTTACTTGCACAAGGTAAGGTAGAAATTCGGAATGTGCCCCATCTTTTAGACATTAAGGTCATGCTGCACATCCTTGAAAGACTCGGCTGTACATGCCGACATGAAGAGGAAACGGTATACGTGGATACGTCGTCCGTCCGAACGTTCCAAATTCCGGAAGATTTGATGAAGCAAATGCGCTCATCTATCTTTCTGATGGGACCGCTGCTCGCCAGATATGGAGAGGTTTCCATTTACCAGCCCGGAGGCTGCGCCATAGGCGAGCGCAAAATTGATCTTCACCTAGAGGGCTTAAAAGCTCTTGGCGCAGAGATAGAGGAAAAAGACGAGCAAATTACGTTTCGAGCCCACAAGCTAATCGGCTCGGACATCCACATGGATTTCCCGAGTGTAGGTGCAACGGAAAATATTATGATGGCCGCTGCGTTGGCTGAAGGACGAACAACGATCACCAATGCAGCGAGGGAACCGGAGATTCAGGATCTACAAAACTTCTTGAATGCCATGGGAGCCCGCATTATTGGTGCTGGAACCGACACGATTACAATCACGGGGGTCAGTCGCCTCAATCCGTGTACGTATGAGGTCATTCCTGACCGCATAGTAGCTGGAACGGTTATGATTGCAGCTGCAGCTACACGAGGAAGTGTGTCGCTGACCCACTGCAATCCATCCCACTTGTCTGCTCTGATTCACGTCCTCAGGCGGGCTGGTGTTCAAATCGGCATCTTGAATGATATAATGACCGTAAGTTGTATGAGTCGTCCCAAAGCAGTGGAGAGGATCGTTACCTCCCCTTACCCGTCTTTTCCGACGGATTTGCAATCACAGGTCATGGTTTTGCTTTCTTTGGCGGACGGATTCAGTGTCATGAAAGAGACCGTCTTCGAAAGCCGATTCAAACATGTGGATGAACTAAATGTAATGGGTGCTGATATTACGGTTGATGCAAATGCTGCTTTTATAAGAGGAGTTTCTCGTCTGTACGGGGCTACGGTAGAGGCTACCGATCTGCGGGCAGGGGCAGCGCTGGTCATAGCGGGTCTAGCGGCTCAAGGACGTACTATTGTCGAGCAGGTTCATCATATTGACAGAGGGTATGACCGGATCGAACGTCTTTTCCAGGGACTGGGTGCCCGAATGAGCCGTCAGTCTCCGGTGCCGGAGCACCTGGATTTCGTAAATTAATGCCTGTAATGTCCCTCCGTTAACGGGGGGACAAAAGGCTTTTGTGGAGAGAAGCTATGCCAAATGCTCAAATACCTGTTCTTAAAAAGAACAGAACGAAAAAAAGAACAAGCCGGAAGATTGCTATTCTTCTCATTTTGTTGTTTATCGTACTGCTCGCTGTTCTCTTTTTCCGTTCTTCGTTGAGTCGGGTTTCTGAAATTCGTTTTGATGGTAATGTATTTTCGACCCGAGATCAGCTTCTTAATCGAAGCGGTCTGGCTGTTGGAGACCAGTATTTCGGAGTCAGTTCATCCGACATCTCTGAGAAGCTGCGGGAAATTCAATCGATACAGCAAGTCACAGTGGACAAGCAGTTTCCGGGTATCATTGCTATTCACATTAAAGAGTTTGCTACGGTCGCTTACGAGTTGCAGAGTGATGGGAGCCTTCGTGCTATTCTAGCGAATGGGACAAGCGTGAGCGTGGGGAGTAGCGGAATAGCTGTTGAGAAGCCTATTTTGACCAAATGGAAATCTGATGATCCGTACAAAGCGAAGCTGTGTGATGCTTTATCGCGCATTCCGGGGGAATGGACAGCCGATATTTCGGAAATCATTCCCGCACCGATTCCTTCTTTTCCGGATCGCATCAAAATGTACACACGTTCCCAGTTTGAGGTTATTACAACTGTTTCTCTACTGAATTCTAAAATCAGCTATTTGAACCAGGTGCTAGAAACAGAAGATCCAGGTTTGATCACCATGTTGGAGGCGGATTCCTACGTTCCGTTCAAACCGGATACGAGTGAAGAGGGTCAAGAAAAAGATACTACTCAGTGATGTGAAAAAATGCTAGAATTGATTTTATGGGTAATAGACTTGCCTCCTTCTTTTTTCTTCAAATTTTTATGTGACTGCAACCATAAATTGGCTTCTAAAAAATTTGTAGAAAAAAGAGGGAAAGCATGGAGTATGTTGAATATGTACAGAGTGTGTTTAAAGAACGAAATTCATTTTGGAGTCAGGAGGTGCCACAGACTTGAGCAACAATGACATCATTGTTAGTTTGGACATCGGTACATCCAAAGTTCGGGCTATTATTGGGGAAATGAATAATGGAACCTTTAATATTATTGGAGTTGGATCTGCCGACTCGGAAGGGATTCGCAAAGGTGCAATTGTAGACATTGATCAAACCGTGCAATCAATCCGTAACGCCGTGGATCACGCAGAACGCATGGTTGGTATTCAAATAACAGAAGTGTATGTGGGGATTTCAGGCAATCATATTGGCCTGCAAAATAGTCATGGCGTAGTAGCCGTGTCCAACGAGGACCGTGAAATCGGTGAGGAGGACATTGAGCGTGTACTGAAGGCAGCTGAGGTTATTGCCGTACCACCGGAGAGAGAAATTATTGACGTGGTAGCCAAGCAGTATGTCGTGGATGGCCTTGAAGGCATTCAGGACCCTCGCGGTATGATTGGAGTTCGTCTCGAAGTAGAGGCTACGATTGTTACTGGAGGCAAGACCCCGATACATAATCTGTTGCGCTGCGTTGAGAAAGCCGGCTTGAGGATTAAAGATCTGGTCTTGCTGCCTCTTGGAGCCGGACAATTGTCTCTTTCGAAGGATGAAAAGGTGATGGGTTCAGTGCTAGTGGATATTGGTGCAGGATCTACGAATGTTGCCATTTTCCAGGAAGGAACGATTGTTGCCACATCAACACTTCCGATTGGTGGAGAATTTGTAACCAATGATATTGCCTACGGACTGAGAACCCTTACCGATCAAGCCGAAAAAGTAAAGCTTAAATACGGCTGCGCATGGTATGATGATGCGGCAGCCGATGTCGTCTTTAAAGTGACGCGTATCGGCAGTAATGTGGATAAGGAATTCAACCAGCAGGATTTGGCTGCTATTATTGAGCCGAGAGTGCAGGAAATTTTTCAACTCATTCAGGCGGAAGTTAAGCGCTTGGGTTACACAGAGCTTCCGGGAGGTTATATACTTACCGGAGGCACCGTCTCCATGCCTGGTGTACTTCAGGTGGCACAAAGCGAACTGGCCGCTTCCGTAAGGATCGCCGTACCTGATTTTATCGGTGTAAGGGATCCGGGCTACACGAGCGGAGTTGGAATCTTGCATAATGCTATTCGTTACTATCGCGGAAGATCGACTAGCGTTAGCAACAGTGGCGGAAGTACCAAGAAGCCGACTAACCGAACCAAAAGCAGTAGTCCCGCTGCGGAAGGCGAGCAAAAGCAGGGGTTGATTGAACGCTTAAAAAATATGTTCAGTGAATTTATATAACGTTCATTGCTAATTATGCCAATCATGGACGGGCCATCCATGCACATTGAGGGGGAGATGGAATAGTATGTTGGAATTTGATTTTGAAATGGAGAGCTTGGCTCAAATTAAAGTGATCGGCGTCGGAGGCGGCGGCAGCAATGCGGTTAACCGAATGATCGAGAATGGTGTTCAGGGTGTGGAGTTCATTACAGTCAATACAGATGCCCAGGCACTTCATTTAGCAAAGTCTGAGCATAAGCTTCAAATTGGGGATAAGCTGACCCGCGGTCTGGGTGCCGGCGCTAACCCCGATGTGGGTAAAAAAGCGGCTGAAGAGTCGCGTGAGCTCATTATGAATACGCTCAAAGGTGCGGATATGGTATTCGTAACGGCGGGAATGGGTGGCGGTACTGGAACCGGAGCGGCTCCTGTCATTGCTGAAATTGCCAAGGAATGCGGCGCGCTGACTGTAGGCGTGGTAACCCGACCCTTCACGTTTGAAGGGCGTAAGCGTTCCAATCAAGCTGAACTTGGTATTGAAGGATTAAAAGAAAAAGTAGACACTTTGATTGTAATCCCGAATGACCGTTTGCTTGAAATTGTGGACAAGAAAACCCCAATGTTGGAAGCATTCCGTGAAGCGGACAATGTTCTGCGTCAGGCGGTTCAAGGTATTTCAGATTTGATCGCTGTACCGGGTCTAATCAACCTCGACTTTGCTGACGTTAAGACGATCATGACGGAGCGTGGCTCCGCTTTGATGGGGATTGGCGAAGCAACTGGTGAAAATCGTGCGGCTGAAGCAGCACGCAAGGCTATCATGAGCCCGTTGTTGGAGACATCCATTGAAGGTGCTCGTGGTGTGATTATGAACATCACTGGCGGCAACAACCTGTCCTTGTATGAGGTTAATGAGGCAGCTGAAATTGTAACATCGGCTTCCGATCCGGAAGTAAACATGATTTTCGGTGCTATCATTGACGAAGAGTTGAAAGAAGAGATCAAGGTTACCGTCATTGCCACTGGCTTTGAAGGCAAGCCAAGTCAACCGGCACCGGGACGTAAACCGGCAACCAACCCGGCTACTTCCGAATCGGCGGAAAAAGGCTCTCCTAACTTGCGTCCATTTGGTAACACTCAAAGCAGTGACCAATTAGACATTCCTACATTCTTACGTAACCGTTCGCGCAATAATAATAACGATAACTAGTTTCAATTCGGATTGCCCGCATTCTCCCTGGAGATGCGGGCTTCTTTCTGTTTTCCGTATCCTGCAGTTCAGGCGCTTCTCCTCTTTCCGACAAAATTAGTCGGTCACCGTCCCCACCGTTAGACAGACTTTGAACAGCATGACTACTATACTTAATCCTATCCTGCAAACGCTGGGCGGGTGAAGCCTTGGTTGTTTATATCGATTTGATTTTTTTGGCCAATTTGTTCATTGATGCTGTGTTGCTGATGGTCACCGCTTGGATGAGAAAAATCCGTCTAGTGTGGTGGAGGTTGATGACTTCGGCTGGAATCGGCGCAATGTATGTGGTCATGATGTTTGTGCCGGAACTGTCCTTTTTATTTACGTTCCTGATCAAACTGGCATTATCGGTCATAATGCTGCTGGTGGCTTTTGGATTTGGCAGCATGCAAAAGTATCTTCGTACAATGGGTGCTTTTTACATGATCAATTTTGTAGCTGCAGGTGGCATTTTGGGGATGCATTATTTTCTCCAAAATACGGGGGAATTGTTTAACGGCATCTGGTACACCGCTTCGGGTGGAATGTCCTTTGAACTCAAAATCGCATTCTGGTTTATTTTATGCGCATTTGGCGGAGTGATGCTTTTCTTTCGTATTGTGCAGTCCTCAAAGCAGCGCACAGAAAGGATGAGTGGGTTTTTGGGACAAGTGCAGGTATGGATTGGGCAGGATCATATTGAGTGTACAGGCTTGTTGGATACAGGTAATCAGCTCTATGATCCTTTGACCCGAACCCCGGTGATGGTCATGGAGGCGGCCTTGTGGGAATCGCATTTGCCTGCCTCTTGGCTCCGAAAATGTTCTGAGGGTAATGCTGACCAACTGGTGATGGAACTGGGGGACGAACCGTTTAGCTGGCAGGATCGTGTTCGTCTCGTCCCGTATCGTGGAATTAACCGCAATCATTCCTTTATGCTCGCCCTTAAACCAGACCGGGTAGAGGTGGTGATGAATGGGGTTCATTTTGTACATCATCGAGTGTTGATTGGCTTGGACGGGGGGACATTGTCGGCAGAGGGTAAGTATCGCGCCATCATCCACCCGGATGTGACGGCACAAGAAGAGGGCAGTGCTGATACCAACCAGAAACAAGATGCACATATTGGTGAGCATTTTACAGAATCAGGATGACGGAGCATAAACACAAAATGATGTTTGAAGGCGACGAGAAATATCCAATGGTGAAATGGACGGAGCACAGCTGGAATAGCACTATTTTTAAAAGGGGGAGAATGATATGCGGGAACAGATGAAATTGAAGATGAGAATTAGGTTAGCATTGCAATTGCAATATTATCGTATTTTATTTTTATTTGGGCTGAAAAGTGAAGAAATTTATTATATTGGCGGCAGCGAGGCGCTCCCCCCACCGCTGACGAGAGACGAAGAAGAATATTTGCTGGGAAAACTTTCTTCTGGAGATGCGGCAGTACGGTCGATGCTAATCGAAAGAAATTTGCGGTTAGTCGTATATATTGCCCGTAAATTTGAGAATACGGGCATCAACATTGAGGATCTCGTATCCATCGGTGCTATTGGACTAATCAAAGCGGTTAACACTTTTGATCCAGAGAAGAAAATCAAACTTGCCACATACGCCTCTCGATGCATTGAGAATGAGATTCTGATGTATTTGCGTCGCAATAGTAAAACGAGAACGGAAGTTTCTTTTGATGAGCCTCTCAATATTGACTGGGATGGTAACGAGTTGTTGCTTTCTGATGTGATGGGAACGGAAAATGATACCATTTACCGTAATATTGAGGAGCAGGTGGACCGTAAATTATTGCATAAGGCACTGGATAAATTGACGGATCGAGAGCGTTTGATTATGGAGCTGCGCTTCGGCTTACAAGACGGAGAGGAGAAGACACAGAAGGATGTTGCTGACCTGTTGGGTATCTCGCAATCGTATATTTCGCGTCTGGAAAAGCGAATTATAAAGCGCTTACGAAAAGAATTTAACAAAATGGTATAATGCATGGGTATATCCGGAAGCGATGGAAACGGCGAATAAAAAAATGCCCTCAGGAGATAATGTACATTAATGTTGCTCCTTGGGAGGTAAGACACGATGACCCGAAACAAAGTGGAAATTTGCGGTGTGGATACCGCCAAACTGCCGGTATTAACCAATGCAGAAATGCGCGAGTTGTTCACATCACTTCAGCAAAATAATGAACGATCAGCCAGAGAAAAATTGGTCAACGGCAATCTCCGGCTCGTCCTGAGTGTGATTCAACGATTTAACAATCGGGGAGAGTTTGTGGACGATTTGTTTCAGGTAGGATGTATCGGCCTAATGAAGGCGATTGATAATTTTGACCTTTCGCAAAACGTAAAGTTCTCCACTTATGCGGTGCCGATGATTATCGGAGAGATCCGCCGTTATTTGCGGGATAACAATCCGATCCGTGTGTCTCGTTCGTTACGGGATATTGCATATAAGGCGCTTCAGGTGCGGGACAGTCTGACGAATCTGAACTCGCGAGAACCAACGATTTTTGAAATTTCAGAGGCACTGAATGTGCCTAAAGAAGACGTTGTGTTCGCGTTGGATGCGATTCAGGATCCGGTTTCGCTGTTCGAGCCGATATATCACGACGGGGGCGACCCAATCTATGTGATGGATCAGATCAGTGATGACAGAAATAAAGACGTCTCATGGATTGAGGAAATCGCTCTGCGGGAAGCGATGCATCGCCTGGGCCAGCGTGAAAAGATGATATTGTCTATGCGTTTTTATGAAGGAAAGACGCAAATGGAGGTTGCCGACGAAATCGGTATCTCTCAAGCCCAGGTTTCAAGATTAGAGAAGTCGGCTATACAGCAAATGCAAAAACATGTAAAGTCCTAATGAAATGAATGCTTGAATGATCCAGCGATAAAAGCGATCCTACTCGGATCGTTTTTGCGTTTACAGGACATTTTTTGGGCTCTTCCGCTCATATAGTGAAATAAAGGATGTGATGCGTGTGAGTGCACCGGAAACGTCAGTAAGAGCAATGAAAATTTCCGAGTTTCAAACCAAGGATGTCATTAACATTGTAGATGGACGACGCCTCGGACAAATCAGTGATTTGGAGATTGACGTGCGGCAGGGGAAAATTGAAGCTATTGTGGTTCCAGGCAGCAGTCGTTTTATGGGCTGGTTTGGAGGCGGAAGCGAGTTGGTCATTCCGTGGCGCAACATTGTGAAAATTGGTTCGGATGTTGTGCTTGTACGACTGGAAGGATTGCAAGGGCCGCCGGGTGAAGGGGAAGAAAAGTTGTATATCGAACGTCAAGAGCGGAGTGACCGAAGGGGCTTCTGAACTTGCAGATCTACGTATTTTAGTGTGTTGTGAAGACACGGCGGCGGCTTTTTGGTACACTGGGCAGTAGAGGTGAGAATGAATGGAACCATTTGTAGTGAATACCGAGGTTACGGGGGCAAAGCCAATGCAAGATGGCGGGCGTCCCGTACCGGAGTTGTTATATATTCAATCTTGGGAGCGACAGGTTCAGGGATTAACAGCTGGTTTTACAGGTCGTCATGGCGGTGTCAGTGAGGTGCCCTACGCTAGTCTGAACTGTGCGTTTCATGTAGGGGATGACCCCGAGAAAGTCATTCGTAATCGGCAGCTCATTGCTGAGCAGCTTGGTTTTGCTGCTGAAGCATGGACGTGTGGTGAGCAGGTTCATGGTCATCATGTTGCTGTAGTCAAGGCTGCTGATCGCGGGCGGGGCTTTATGGATCGTGCATCCGCTTTTCAGGACACAGATGGACTTTTGACGAATGTACCTGGCATTTTGCTGACGTCCTTTTATGCAGACTGTGTACCATTATATTTTTGTGATCCAGTGCGCCGTGTGATTGGGTTGGCGCATGCAGGCTGGAAGGGAACCGTTGCGGAAATTGCATTGAAAATGGTACAGACCATGCAGAACGAATATGGATCTCAGCCGTCTGATATACTAGCAGCTATCGGTCCTTCTATTGGTTCTGAATCCTATGAGGTGGATGAGTACGTGATGAGCCAAATTCAGGTTTTGGAGCATGATTGCCCGGGTAATGATAAATGGGAAGGTTCTGTTTACTTCCCCTTAACCGACGGAAAAACACTACTTGACTTGAAACAATGCAATCGACACATTATGATGAAAGCAGGAATATTGCCGAGCCATATCGAATGTACTACCTTATGCACGAGTAGCCGTAGCGATTTGTTTTTTTCATATCGCAAAGAAGGCGGCGTCACAGGAAGAATGGCGAGTTGGATTGGTCTGGAAGAGAGGTGAGTCCTCCCGTGTCTTTGGAGGAACGAATTAAAGAAGTGAATGCCCGTGTAGAAGCGGCATGTGCCCGTAGCGGGCGTTCGCGTGATGAAGTTAATGTGATCGCTGTCACGAAATATGTTTCGGCAGCGACAATGACATCAGTATTGGATAGCAACTTGGAGCATGTGGGCGAAAATCGCTGGCAGGATGCTGCGGATAAATGGAGCAAGTTGGGTGACCGGGGAACGTGGCATTTTATTGGTCATCTCCAAACGAATAAGGTTAAAGATGTGATTGGAAAATTTAAATTTATACATTCGCTTGACCGCTTATCGCTCGCTCAGGAATTGGACAAGAAAGCAGCCGCTCTGGGATTGCGAGTTAAAGCTTTTGTGCAAGTCAATATTTCTGGAGAAATGTCCAAATATGGCTTGTCCTCTGAGGCGGTTGCCCCCTTCTTGGAACAAATTCGCGAGTTGGAGCATGTGGACGTGATTGGCTTGATGACGATGGCTCCTCATGAAGAAGACCCGGAAAAAACTCGGCCTGTGTTTCGGGGATTGCGTGAATTACGGGATACGTTAAATGGACAAGCCTTGACCAGAGAACCCATCGTTCACTTGTCAATGGGGATGTCCAATGATTTTGAAGTGGCAGTTGAAGAGGGAGCGACCTGGCTGCGGCTTGGTTCCGTACTGGTCGGACGAGAGGAGGATTTCCATTGGGCGTAATGAATAAGTTCATGAACTTTCTGGGGCTTCAGGAAGAAGAGGAAGTTATAGAGCGAGAGGTTATGAATACGCCGGAAGATCAAGAAATTGAAACCCCAAGCTTTGATAAACGTAAGAACCAGAAGGGCACTAATGTTGTCAGCATCCATTCACAGAAAAATGTGAAAGTTGTCCTGTATGAGCCGCGTTCTTATGATGAAGCACAGGAAATTGCCGACCATATCCGTTCCCATCGCACCGTCGTAGTTAATTTGCAACGAATTCGCAAGGATCAGGCGCTGCGCATTATTGATTTTTTGAGTGGTACTGTGTATGCACTGGGTGGTGGTATTTCCAAGGTCGGGAATAATATTTTTCTGTGTACACCAGATACGGTTGAGATTCAAGGCTCTATTACAGAAATACTGGCTGACACTGAACAAGAACTTAACAGAATGAGGTGAACTTTTCTTGATCGAGGTAATTTACTGGCTATTTCAGATTTATTCGTACATGATCATTGCATATGTTCTGCTATCTTGGCTTCCTAATGCCAGAGAGAGTGTAATTGGTGATTTACTTGCCAAGTTTGTGGAGCCCTATTTGTCTCCTTTTCGCAGGTTTATACCGCCAATCTTCGGGATGATTGATATTTCGCCCATCGTTGCGCTGATTGCTCTGCGTTTTGCGTCGTACGGTTTGATTTCTTTAATTGGTAATTTCGTCTAGGAGGAGTTATGCGAACTGAGATTTATGAGCATTTTCACCCGGATGAACGGGACTATGTGGATCGCGCTTCCGAATGGATCAGTCATGCGGGAGCTTATCATGAGCAGAAGCTGACTGATTTTTTGGACCCGCGCCAACAGTACATATTGGAGACACTTGCTTCGAAGGAAGACAAGGTCACGATTAGGGTAGATGGCGGATACATGGCTTCGGAACGAAAGCGGGCGCTGATTGCGCCCGATTATTCGTATTTGGACGGTGAGGAGATGGGGATTCAGGTCCTTTCCATCACATCTGACGATCATAAAATAGGTACCCTTGAGCACGGTGATTATCTAGGTGCCCTACTGGGACTTGGAATCAAACGTGGGAAAATCGGGGACATTCATGTACTGGATGATGGGTGCCATGTATTGGTAGCTTCAGAGATCGGTGATTTTATGACGATGCATTTGCAGCAGGTACATCGTGTTCATGTATGGACAGAACTATTGCCTGTAGCGAGTCTGCGAACGAAGGAAGTTGCATTAGAGGCGCTAGATCTGACGGTCGCTTCTTTGCGCTTGGACGGTATTGCCAGCGATGTGTACAAGCTAAGCCGCAGTAAAATATTAACACCGATTCGGGCGGGACGGTGCCGGGTAAATTGGAAGGTGGAGGAGAATCCATCTACTCCACTTAAAGCGGGGGACGTTATTTCCATGCAGGGTTTTGGGCGTTTCAAAGTGCTTGAAACAGACGGGATGACAAAAAAGGGAAGATGCCGTGTCAAAATTGGTAAGTTTGTATAGCAGTAGGCAGGAATCACGAGCTTTCTGTCGAAAGAATTAAGCTATAGCGAAGAACTGGAACGATTTTGCTCTGTACAGTATTCACAAAACGGGGTATGATGACCGATAGATGATAGTGAGCGTCGTGACGCGGAAAATGTATTTTTTGTCAATCTTATAGGAGGTGGACGGCATGCCATTAACGCCATTGGATATACATAACAAGGAATTTGCCCGCCGGCTTCGCGGTTATGATGAGGATCAGGTTAATGAATTTTTGGATCAGGTGATCAAAGATTACGAGGGCGTTATTCGTGAAAATAAAGAACTGAGCACCGAGTTGTTAAACGTACAGGAGAAGCTCGATCATTTCGCGACGATTGAGGATACGCTGAGTAAGACGATTATCGTAGCGCAGGAAGCCGCAGATGAAGTTCGTAACAACGCCAAGAAAGAATCCCAACTGATCGTGAAGGAAGCGGAAAAAAATGCGGACCGTATTGTGAACGAAGCATTGTCCAAATCCCGCAAGATCGCGTTGGAGGTTGAAGAACTGAAGAAGCAGGCATCGATTTACCGAGCACGGTTTCGTACACTGGTGGAAGCACAGCTTGACTTGTTAAGCCAAGACGGCTGGGAAGCACTTGAAAACCGGGAACGCGAAGTACTGGAGCGCGAGCGTGAGATGAAAGAAATTTACTAATTTCATTTCTGACAAGCTTTTATTAGGCTTTGTTAGGGTTGACTTTTATCTTTAAACAGGCTATAACTGTAAATACTATACTGAATTCAATGATTATCCGTCTGTAGGCTGATGATTGTTATTCAAGGCAACGATGTTGCTGATTTCGATGAATTTAACATGTTTAATTCGTTGATGGGAACGAGTACGTCATGATTTGTCCCTCAGAGAGTTGGCCTTCCGGTGCAAGCCAACGTTCAGAACATGACCGAAGATCCTCCCGGAGAAGTGAGCTGAAGCGCTTAAGATTTATGGCGTGTGTAAGCAATCACCGTTTGCCATGCGTTATAATGGCGCCCTGCTGTAGTTGAGTGGGGCTCAGAGAGCCGTGATGAGACTGTATTTTTAATGGTCTGTTTTTACGGAATCAGGGTGGTAACGCGAGCACAGTCTCGTCCCTTTACAGGGATGGGGCTTTTTTTGTTGCTTTTTTTAGGAAATGCTAGAGAAATCAATGATGAGTAGAGAGGGAGTATGACGGTATGAACAGAGTGGATGTTAAAGAAAAAGCACGGTCTCGTGACCTACGCATCCTGAGCAAATGGAAGCAGGAGGACACATTCCGTAAATCCATCACAAATCGTGAAGGAAAGCCAAATTTTGTGTTTTATGAAGGCCCACCAACAGCTAACGGTAAACCGCATATTGGTCACGTGCTGGGCCGTGTAATTAAGGATTTCGTCGGTCGCTATCAGACAATGAAGGGATACCGCGTCGTACGTAAGGCAGGCTGGGACACGCATGGCTTGCCGGTAGAATTGGGTGTACAAAAGCAGCTGGGAATCTCCCACAAACCTGAAATTGAAGAATACGGCGTTGAAAAGTTTATTAAAAAATGTAAGGCGAGCGTGTTTGAGTATGAGCAACAATGGCGTGATTTAACCGAAGCGATCGGATACTGGACAGACCTCGATAACCCGTACATTACATTGGATAATAACTATATCGAGAGCGTATGGAACATTTTGGCGACGATTCATGAAAAAGATCTGCTGTATCGTGGTCATCGTGTGAGTCCATATTGCCCGGATTGTCAAACGACGCTAAGTTCTCATGAAGTAGCGCAGGGCTACAAAGATGTGAAGGATCTGAGCGCCACGGCTAAATTCAAGCTGCATAGCAGTGGTGAATATGTACTGGCTTGGACGACAACGCCTTGGACCTTGCCGAGTCACGTGGCGCTCGCCGTCAACCCTGAACTGGAATATGCACGTGTGAAGCAGGAAGACGGTGTATACATCGTTGCTAAAAATCTGGTTGAGGATGTAATTAAAGGCGATCATGAAGTGATTGGCACGCTATCCGGTTCAGAACTGGTTGGCCAAACGTATATCCCGCCATTTACGTATTTTCAGGTTGAGAAGGGTAATCAGATTCTGGGTGCGAAGTTCGTAACAGACTCCAGCGGTACAGGTATCGTTCATATGGCTCCGGCGCATGGTGAGGATGATTACCGGGTATGCCGTGAAAATGGTGTTGAATTCATCAACGTAGTGGATCTCCAAGGTAACTATGTAGAGGAAATCACTGATTTTGCAGGCCGTTTTGTGAAAGACTGTGATGTGGATATTGTTAAAATGCTGTCCGAAAAAGGTTTGCTGTACAGCAAGGAAAAATACGAGCATAGCTATCCGTTCTGCTGGCGCTGCGATACTCCATTATTGTACTATGCTATGGACAGCTGGTTTATCAAAACAACTGCGATCAAGGATCAATTGATTGCCAACAACAGCGAAGTCGAATGGTACCCGGGGCATATACGTGAAGGACGTTTTGGCAAGTTTTTGGAGGAACTGGTGGATTGGAACATCAGTCGTGATCGCTATTGGGGTACACCGCTAAACATCTGGGTTTGTGGAGAAACTGGAGAACAGTTCGCTCCACATAGTATTGCTGAATTGAGGGAACGTGCGATCGGCGATGTACCAGCGGACATCGAGCTGCACAAACCATATGTAGATGATATTAAGGTTCGTAGTCAATGCGGTAAATACGAAATGACTCGTACACCGGAAGTAATCGACGTATGGTTCGATAGTGGCTCCATGCCGTTTGCGCAGCATCATTATCCTTTTGAAAATAATGAAACGTTCGAGCAGCAATTTCCGGCAGATATGATCTGTGAAGGGATTGACCAGACTCGTGGCTGGTTCTATAGCTTGCTTGCGGTTTCGACTATGCTGACTGGCAAAGCTCCTTATAAAGCTGTCATGGCGACAGGCCATGTACTGGATGAGCAGGGGCAGAAAATGTCCAAATCCAAGGGTAATGTTATTGATCCGTGGGAAGTGATTGACGAGTATGGTACAGATGCTTTCCGCTGGGCATTGCTGTCAGATAGTGCACCATGGAATAGCAAACGTTTTTCCAAAGGCATTGTAGGTGAGGCTAAATCGAAGCTGGTGGATACGCTTGTCAATACACATGCTTTTCTGACCTTGTATGCGGATATCGACGGATTTGATCCGACACAGCATCCGTTCAAACCATCGGCTTATAAGTTGGATCGTTGGATTTTGTCCCGTCTGAACAGCCTGATTTTGGTAGTGGACAAAGCGCTGGCTGTAAATGACTTCCTGAACTCATCCAAAGCGATTGAGTCGTTTGTGGATGAGCTGAGCAACTGGTATATCCGTCGTTCACGCGACCGATTCTGGGGCAATGGTCTTACAGAAGATAAGCTGGATGCATACCGTACACTGACCGAAGTGCTGTTAACGACTGCCAAACTGCTTGCGCCGTTTACACCACTGCTTGCAGAGGATATTTACCTCAACCTAAGCAACGGGGAAAGTGTTCATCTAGATGATTATCCGACTGCCAATGAATCCTTGATCGATCTGGAACTGGAACGAGATATGGAAACGGCACGCCGTGTCGTCGAATTGGCGCGTAACGTCCGCAACGAAACGGGTTTGAAAACGCGTCAACCGTTGTCCGAGTTGATTCTGTCCATGGATCAGGACTTTGAACTGAGTGGCTATGAGGAAATCATCAAAGATGAGATTAACGTGAAGCATATTCATGTGGAGACGGACGATAGCGGCTTTGTAGATTTTACACTGAAACTGAATTTGAAAGTAGCAGGCAAGAAATACGGCAAAAATGTCGGTTTCCTACAAAACTTTTTCAAGGGAATGTCTGCTGAGGATACCCGTTCTGTTGTAGAAAAAGGAGTGTTAAACGTCGCTTCTCCAGAAGGTGAAGAACTGCAAGTTACGGCTGAAGAATTGCTGGTGGAGAAAAAAGCGAAAGAAGGCTTCGCTTCTGCTTCCGGTTATGGCTTAACGGTAGCGTTGAACACAGACATTACACCGGAGCTGGAGCAAGAGGGCTGGGTACGTGAAGTGGTTCGTGCGGTACAGGATTATCGTAAAAAACTGGATCTGCCGATTGAAAAGTATGTGGCGTTGACGTTGGATGTAGATAATGAGCTGCGTCTGGCCATCGAAAGCTTCGATTCTGTGTTGCGTGAGAACGTATTGGTTACTACTGTGACATTTGGTCAAGCCGAACCGGCAGAACATGTGGAAGTGAACGGTAAAACCATCGGCGTTCATATTGGGGAATAATTACAAGCCCCCTGTCCCATAATACAATAACAGGCAGCATATAAAAACGAGCCTAAGCATCGGAAACGGTTTTTCTCCGTTACGTGCTTCGGCTCGTTTGCTGCGTTCAGGGCAGCCATGGGAAAAGGGGGATTGTGCATATGACGGCACGATCAAGGCGTAGACAGGGAAGGAGTCTCCGAGGGGTAAACGGAGAAGGGGCTGCCATAGCCGCGGATAAAAGCAAAACAGGTAATCAGGCAGAGCAATTAAGTCGTGTTGAAAAGCTGATACGTGCTGTGTCAGAGCAGATGGAACGGACACGTATTGCAGATTACGCTTTGCTGCTGAATAAGCCTTGGCGATTACTCTGGCTAAATCTAATATCAGGCGTTTCCCGGGGAATCGGCATCGCGCTAGGTTTTACTTTTTTTGCCGCTACCATTATTTATGTGCTGCAAGTGCTCGGAGCGTTGAATTTGCCGATTATCGGTGATTATATAGCTGATATTGTACGGATCGTACAGCGACAATTGGAGCTTACCACCTATTAGGCAACGATCTCCACTTTGAAGTTCACGATTCGTCTTCGTGCGTATCCGGCTCCAGTAGACCTTCGCCCTCGCCATCTTCTATATAACGCTGATAAATGGAACTGCGAATAACAGATACATTTTGTCCATAAATGTCAGTAGCAATAAAGCTTTCGTATGGCTCTACGAAGCCCATATTATCATCGCCTGCTTCAATTTCCATATCATCATAACTGTGGATTTCTCCACTTTCGGCCATAGCTGGTGTGTTTGAGGTACCCCAATTTTCGACGATCTGCCAGGCATCTTCACCGTCGAAGCCGTTTTGATCATCACGCTCATCCAGACTCGTTCTGCCGAACGAGGGAGCGAGAAATTCTTCCTCCACTGGGCGGCGGTTAGACACTTCTGTTTCGGGACTGTACTCTTTACAGTAAATGGTATAGGGAACAGCCAGTAGGCGCTCATAGGGAATGGGTTTACCGCTGGCGGCACAAATGCCATACGTCCCTTTTTCCATGGCCATCAGAGCTGATTCGATGCGTTCTAATTGGAATTCGTCGTGCTCCAGTAAGGAAATATCCTTGGCTCGCTCGTAGGTTTCGGTAGCTAGATCTCCTGGGTGGTTATCAATAGGAGAAAGCTCGCCGGTTTGGTCGCGTTGGGAATCGCCGAGTCCGTAATGGTCGTTGTCTTGCAAACGATGCTCAATTTCTTTTTTGCGTTCCAGCAGTTCGTTACGCAAGCCCTGCAATTGTTGCTCCGTCAATGGGGACATGGAATCCTCTCCTTGTTCTAGGTTTACATGCGCATGCGTTGTGTCGAGTATGCTTCATGTAGTTTGCACCGGGAAGACCTCTTTTACATAGGAAATTCTAATCAAATGCGAAGGAGTTCATTTTATGGATGATCTGTGCTTGATAGCTTGCGGGTTTCGTGGACGATCTGAGAACGCTTATGCTACAATAAATGGGTTCAACAACGGATATAAGCGGATCGGAGTGACGAAGGACTGTGATTTATTTTGGTATTGCGCTAATTATTTTTTTGATTGATCAGGGAGTAAAATATTTGGTGGCTACGCGGATGGAATTGTACGAACAAATACCAGTCATCGGCAATTTCTTTTTAATCACCTCCCATCGAAATCGTGGAGCCGCTTTTGGGATTTTGGAAGGTCAACGTTGGCTTTTTATCGTGATTACAATTGTAGTGGTGATTGGTATCGTCTGGTACCTGCGAAAAACAGTCAAGGCTGGACAAAAGCTACTTCCTGTTGCGCTAAGTTTGGTGCTGGGGGGAGCAGTCGGTAACTTTTTGGATCGAGCTATTTCAGGGGAAGTAGTTGATTTTGCACAATTTAATTTTGGAAGCTATACGTTCCCCATTTTTAATGTGGCAGATTCGGCAATTGTCATCGGTGTAGCACTGATTATTTTGGATACATTGCTGGAATCGCGTCGGGAAAAGGGAAATGGCAATGATAGCATTGAAGGGAAGTCATAGCATGAGCGAAGTGAATGAAAACGGCGAAGCCTCAGGTCTATCTTATGAGGACGAACTGGAGGGTGAATCTCTGGAATGGACGGCCGATTCCGTGGATGCCAAGACGCGTATAGACAAATATATCGCCGAAAAAATGAAGGAAGTGTCTCGTTCTCAGATACAGATGTGGATCGGAAATGGTCGCGTGCTGGTGAACGGTACGGCGATCAAGGCGAACTACAAGCTGGCTGAAGGAGATCGTATTGTATTATCGGTACCGGAGCCAGAAAGTGTAGATATTGTACCGGAAAATATTCCGTTGGATGTCGTTTACGAGGACTCGGACGTTATTGTTATTAACAAGCAACGTGGTCTGGTCGTGCATCCTGCACCGGGACACTCTTCGGGAACATTGGTTAACGCACTGATGTACCACTGTCACGATCTTTCCGGCATCAACGGGGAATTACGTCCTGGTATTGTTCACCGTATTGATAAGGATACATCAGGACTGCTGATGGCGGCTAAAAATGATCAGGCTCACGCATCACTTGCAGCACAGCTTAAGGACCATAGTGTGACTCGGAAATATATAGCCTTAGTTCACGGTCATTTGAGCCACGATCAGGGAACGGTAGATGCTCCGATTGGCCGCGATTCCGGTGATCGCAAATTGTTCACAGTGACGGAACGTAACAGCAAGCATGCAGTCACCCATTTTCTCGTCATTGAACGGTTGGGGGATTATACCCTGCTTGAACTTCAATTGGAAACAGGACGCACACACCAAATTCGTGTTCACATGAAATTTATTGGACACCCATTGGTTGGCGACCCTATGTATGGGCGCAGCAAAGGGGTTCGTATGGATGGTCAGGCGCTGCATGCGGCGGTACTGGGCTTTAAGCATCCATCCACTGGAGAGTACATGGAATTCAACAGACCGATCCCTCCTGATATGGAGGATGTGTTAGCGTCCCTGCGTAGTCGCTAAAACAATGACAATTTGCATTCCTATTCACAAACCTGAATAAATTATTAAGTTAAACCGCCTAATTGGCGGTTTTTTTATTGTGGGATAAGGTATGGGTAAAAACAACTATGGATAATTATACAATGAAGTTGTATAATTATTAGAGTGCTTCCGGTGGTTCCGGTTGAACGGGTGTTGACACACGATTTTCAATCTGTCATACTTCTTGTAGTTGCGATGAACTTTGTCCAAGAGATGGCTAACCATCTCACACTATGAGAAGCAGGACAAAGGAAATCCTGAATAGCACCTTTAAATCAGTCCCGTGAGGCTGGCAAGGTAACGTGAATGGATCACTGATCAGTGCATCCGCTGCGGCGGTATGTCTTCAGTGTGTCCGAGAGATCGGAGAACAGTGGAAGACTGTTCACACGAGACTCCTTGCCAAACTTGGGCAAGGAGTCTTTTTTGTATCCGAACACGGGACCAGGTCTGAAGGGAACATCACCTGAGGAGGCTGGAAGCATGAGTCATGAAACACATGTACTGATGGATGAAATTGCGATTCGTCGGGCATTGACACGGATTGCACATGAAATTTTGGAGAAAAACAAAGGTATTGACGATTGTGTGCTAGTAGGTATTCGAACACGCGGAGTTCATCTGGCGCAACGCCTGGCTGAAAAAATTGCTGAGATTGAAGGCGCACCAATTCCATGGGGAGAGCTGGATGTCACAGCCTACCGGGATGACCGGAGCAGCGTAGCCGAAGCTAAAGGAAATGGAAAAGAGCTTTTGATGAATCCTGCTGACGTATCGGTTCATGATAAGAAAGTCATTCTCTTTGACGATGTGCTGTACACAGGCCGCACCATCCGCGCGGCGATGGATGCATTGATGCACTGCGGACGACCGCAAATGATTCAGCTGGCAGTGCTAGCAGATCGCGGACACCGTGAGCTTCCGATTCGTCCGGATTACATCGGCAAGAACATCCCGACCTCCAAATCTGAGGAAATCGTAGTAGCCCTTCAAGAGACGGACGGTAAGGACGAAGTGACAATCATTCAGAACCGGGGGGAACAGCTATGATCACAACAGCCAGTCAACTTAAAGAACGTAGCCTGCTCGGGTTAAAGGAACTTAGCCGAAATGAAATCGAGTCCATTCTGGATCGCGCTCATTATTGGGAATCTCAACCAGAAAAACTGGTTCCAGTACTGCAATCACGCTTTGCAGCCAACATGTTTTTTGAAAACAGCACTCGCACCCGCTTTTCTTTTGAGATGGCAGAGAAGCGGCTGGGCGCTCAGGTTTTGAACTTTTCCGCTGCGGCTTCCAGTGTGGAAAAAGGGGAGTCCATTTACGATACAGTACGTACGCTCGAATCCATGGGCATTGATGCAGGAGTCATCCGGTTAAAGCCAGCCGGGGTGCTGCAAGAGCTCGCTGAGAAGGTCAGCGTTCCACTGGTTAATGCAGGGGACGGCAACAATGAGCATCCAACGCAGGCTCTGCTGGACCTGTACACCATGCGAAAAACTTTCGGTGAGCTTAAAGGCTTGAGAGTATCCATCATAGGAGACATTCTGCACAGCCGTGTCGCTCGCTCGAATCTGTGGGCCTTGCAAAAATTCGGAGCCAAGGTTAGCTTCTGCGCTCCTGATAATATGCAAGCACCTGATCTTGCAGCGTACGCGCCTTATGTTCCGATGCAAGAGGCACTACAGGCGGACGTGGTCATGATGCTTCGGGTACAGCTGGAACGGCATGCCGAAGGGATGTTGCGCTCAGCGGATGAGTACCGAGAGCAGTACGGTTTGACAGAGAAAAGAGCAGCGAACCTGAAGCCCGGAACAATTATCATGCATCCAGCTCCAGTGAATCGGAACGTGGAAATTGATAGTGCGGTTGTGGAAAGCGAACAATCACGAATTTTTCCACAAATGGCAAACGGGGTTCCGATCCGCATGGCGGTTATGGAACGGGCAATGAAGCTGTAGAAGCTGTCAGTAGGATCGTAGGAAAAGTTGCAGAAAACTGAGCGGAGGAATATTTCAGATGAAACAATTAATTATGAATGCAAGCGTATTGAACGAGCAGGGCGAGGCTGAATTGAAATCCATCCTAATCGCCGACGGAAAGATTTTGGCTATTGCAAATGCGGATGCTGGAGTCAGCCTACTTATGGAAGAAGGGGCATCTGGGCAGGAGCGCGAAATCGAAAAGATCGACGCCCAGGGAAAACTGGTCATCCCCGGTTTAATCGACATGCATGTGCATCTGAGAGAACCTGGCTTTGAATATAAAGAAACAATTGAAACGGGCAGCCGCGCAGCGGTGAAAGGCGGATTTACGACGATTGCCTGCATGCCAAACACACGTCCAGTGACGGACAATGTTGACACAGTCCAGCTGGTATTGAAAAAGGGACAGGAAGCTGGGTTTGCCAAGGTTCTTCCTTACGCAGCCATTACGAAAAACGAACTGGGTCGTGAGCTGACAGATTTTGAAGCGCTCAAAGCAGCAGGTGCAATCGGCTTTACTGACGATGGTGTCGGGGTGCAAAGCGCGCAAATGATGAAGGACGCCATGGCGCGGGCCAAGGCACTGGATATGCCGGTTATTGCACACTGTGAAGATAACACGCTTGTTGAAGGAGCGGCAGTGACGGACGGCGAATTTGCCAAGCGCCACGGACTTAAAGGCATTCCGAACGAATCCGAAGCCATTCATGTCGGACGAGACATTTTGTTATCCGAGGCAACCGGGGCACACTATCATGTATGCCATGTCAGCACAGAGCAGTCAGTGCGGTTAATCCGCCACGCGAAATCTTTTGGTATCAAGGTAACGGCTGAGGTATGCCCTCACCACTTGGTATTGTCAGATGAGGACATCCCTGGGCTGGATGCGAATTGGAAAATGAATCCTCCGCTCCGCTCCCCACGTGATGTGCAGGCATGCATCGAGGGACTGGAAGACGGTACGATTGACATCGTCGTAACCGACCATGCAGCGCACAGTGAGGAAGAGAAGGCAAGAGGTATGGAGCTGGCGCCATTCGGGATCGTTGGATTTGAGACGGCCTTCCCGCTGTTGTACACGAAATTCGTAGCTACCGGACAGTGGACGCTGGACTTTCTGGTGCGTCGTATGACTGCTGATCCAGCGCGTGTCTTCCGCCTGGATACGGGACGCCTGGAAGAAGGAGCTCCAGCCGACCTGACTATGATTGATCTGGAGCAGGAGCAGGCAGTTGATCCGCAAACGTTTGTCAGCAAAGGACGCAACACTCCTTTTACAGGCTGGAAGCTCAAAGGTTGGCCTGTGAAAACTTGGGTAGATGGCAAACTGGTATGGTCTGCTGACGAAGCAAAATAAATAGAAACCACTAAAAAAATAGAACCTTATAGCAGGAAACAATATAGAGGAGTGAGACGGGATGCAGGCAAGATTGTTACTTCAGGACGGCACGCTGTTTACAGGCACATCATTTGGTGCGGAAGGTGATAAAACAGGCGAGGTCGTTTTCAACACAGGGATTACAGGCTATCAAGAGGTGCTGACTGATCCCTCTTACTGCGGACAAATCGTAACGATGACTTACCCGCTGATTGGCAATTACGGAATTACTCGGGATGACTTTGAATCGGTACGGCCTTATGTCCATGGCTTTGCTGTTCGACATTACGAGCCGGCGCCAAGTAACTGGCGTGCTCAATACAGCGTGGGCGATTTGCTGAAGGAATATGGCATCATTGGCATTAGCGACATCGACACCCGCATGCTTACCCGGATTATTCGCCATCACGGCACGATGAAGGGCATTTTGACGACTGGTTCCCAGCCGCTGGAAGAACTGAAAGAAATGATGTCTGACTTGACCATTGAAGAACTGCGCAATCAGGTTCCTATGACTTCCACACCTCATCCGTACAGCAGTCCTGGCAACGGAGAGCGGATCGTATTGATTGACTACGGTGCCAAAAGCGGCATTTTGCGCGAACTGAACAAACGGGACTGCGATGTAGTTGTCGTTCCACATGATACGACGGCTGAGGAAATTCGTCGCTTGGACCCAGACGGTATCCAGCTGTCTAACGGCCCTGGAGATCCAAAAGACGTACCCCATGCCGTTCGTACGGTAGCTGAACTGTTAGGGGAATATCCGATTTTCGGAATTTGCTTGGGACACCAGTTGTTCGCTTTAGCTTCGGGAGCGGATACGGAAAAGCTGAAATTCGGACATCGCGGTGGTAACCATCCGGTGAAAGAACTGGAGAGCGGACGCTGCTTTATCACATCACAAAATCACGGCTACACGGTGAATGAGGATTCGATCCAAGGTACTGAGCTTGAAGTGACGCATATTAATAACAACGATAAAACGATTGAAGGTCTTAAACATACCAAGTATCCCGCGTTTTCGGTGCAATATCATCCAGAGGCTGCACCAGGACCTTACGATAATGGCTACCTGTTTGACCGCTTTCTGGACATGATCCGTGAGCACAAAAGAAATCATCCAAAGCAACCGCGTCAGGCTGCTATCGCCGCCGCAGTGAGAGGAGAGCGCTAATATGCCGAAAAATACAGAACTTAAAAAAATACTTGTGATCGGTTCCGGTCCTATCGTCATTGGTCAGGCAGCAGAATTTGATTACGCTGGTACACAAGCTTGTCAAGCGCTCAAAGAAGAAGGCGTCGAGGTAGTACTGATCAACAGTAATCCGGCAACCATCATGACAGACACCAATATGGCAGACAAAGTATACATCGAGCCGATTACACTTGATTTTGTAACACAGATTATCCGTCAAGAGCGTCCAGATGGGCTGCTTCCTACGCTGGGAGGACAGACAGGTCTGAATATGGCAGTGGAACTGGCTCGCGCCGGAGTGCTGGAGCGTGAAAACGTCAAGCTGCTGGGAACTCAACTGAATTCGATAGAAAAAGCCGAAGATCGTGATCTGTTCCGTGATTTGATGCGCGAGTTGGAACAACCTGTACCGGAGAGTGTAATTGTAACAACCTTGGAAGAATCATTAGAATTTGCTAACGAAATCGGTTATCCAATTATCGTTCGCCCGGCTTATACGCTAGGGGGAACAGGCGGTGGTATCTGCTCCACAGAAGAAGAACTGCGTGAAACCGTCAGCTCTGGGTTGAGATACAGTCCAATCGGACAATGTTTGGTGGAAAAGAGTATTGCAGGTATGAAGGAAGTCGAATATGAGGTCATGCGTGACGGCAATGATAACTGCATCGTTGTCTGTAATATGGAGAACTTTGATCCAGTCGGCGTGCATACTGGCGACAGTATCGTCGTAGCTCCGAGTCAGACGCTGTCAGATCGCGAATACCAGATGCTGCGTTCCGCTTCTCTGAAAATTATCCGGGCCCTCAATATCGAAGGCGGCTGTAATGTACAGTTTGCGCTTGATCCGCACAGCTATCAATACTATGTAATTGAAGTAAACCCGCGCGTAAGTCGCTCCTCGGCGCTGGCTTCCAAGGCAACCGGATATCCAATTGCTAAAATGGCTGCCAAAATTGCACTGGGCTACACGTTGGATGAAATTGTGAATCCGGTAACGGGACAAACGTATGCTTGCTTTGAGCCAACACTGGATTACATCGTGAGCAAAATACCACGCTGGCCATTTGACAAATTCATTTCTGCCAACCGCAAGCTGGGCACGCAAATGAAAGCAACGGGTGAAGTCATGGCCATCGGACGCACATTCGAAGAGTCCATCCATAAAGCGGTACGGTCGTTGGAAATCGGTGTACACCGTCTGCATCTTAAGGGAGCCGAACAGCTGTCTGATGATGTGCTCAAGGATCGCCTGATTAAAGCAGATGATGAGCGGTTGTTCTTGGTAGCCGAGGCGTTCCGTCGCGGCTGGCAGCAGCAGGAGATTCAAGATTTGACGAAAATTGACTGGTGGTTCCTCGATAAGGTAGAGGGAATCGTCAAGTTCGAAGCCATCATCGCTGGAGAATCTGAGCTCACCTACGAAACACTCTATCAGGCCAAACGTAAAGGTTTTACCGACCGCTCTATCGCCGAGATTCGCAGTATGGGCCAAAACGACAGTATGACAACCGAGCGTGAGGTACGTGAATTCCGTCTAGCTCAAAACCTGCGTCCGGTCTACAAAATGGTAGATACGTGCGCAGCCGAGTTTGAAGCCACAACTCCGTACTACTACTCCTCTTACGAGGTGGAAAATGAAGTGATTCCATCTAGCAAAGAGAAAGTTATCGTACTCGGCTCTGGACCGATTCGGATCGGGCAAGGGATTGAATTTGATTACTCCACCGTACATGCGGTATGGGCTATTCAAAAAGCGGGCTACGAAGCAGTGATTATCAATAACAACCCGGAGACGGTATCTACGGACTTTAACACATCCGACCGCCTCTACTTTGAACCGCTCTTCTTCGAAGATGTAATGAATGTCATCGAGCAGGAAAAACCGATTGGGGTTATCGTCCAGTTCGGTGGTCAAACGGCCATTAATCTCGCAGCTCCGCTGAGTGCGGCAGGCGTGAATATTTTAGGCACGAGTCTGGAAAGTATCGATGAAGCGGAAGACCGGAAAAAGTTCGAACAACTTTTGTCTCGTCTGGCTATCGCACAGCCTAAAGGCAACACGGTCACAT
Organism: Paenibacillus sp. FSL H7-0703; assembly: GCF_038003485.1. Classification (NCBI taxonomy): domain Bacteria; kingdom Bacillati; phylum Bacillota; class Bacilli; order Caryophanales; family Paenibacillaceae; genus Paenibacillus; species Paenibacillus sp. FSL H7-0703. The sequence continues at coordinate 5,356,182 of NZ_JBBOPF010000001.1, forward strand.
CGGTAGATGAAGCAGTAGGAACTGCACAGGCGCTAGGCTATCCGGTCCTGGTACGTCCATCCTACGTCCTGGGCGGGCGCGCTATGGAAATCGTGTACTCAGATACGGAATTGCTGCGGTACATGGAAGAAGCGGTTAAAATCAATCCAGAGCATCCGGTGCTTATCGACCGTTATATGCTGGGTACAGAAGTTGAGGTCGACGCCATCTGCGACGGCGAGACAGTATTGGTACCAGGCATTATGGAGCATGTAGAACGGGCCGGGGTTCACTCAGGTGACTCGATCGCGGTGTATCCACCACAGCACTTGTCTGCCGAGCTGAAACAAAAAATTGTGGAAATTACAATCAGCATCGCCAAGGAATTGAAAACGATCGGTCTAGTAAATATCCAGTTTGTTATTCATCAAGACGAGGTGTACGTGATTGAGGTTAATCCTCGCTCCTCGCGGACGGTTCCTTTCTTGAGCAAAGTAACGAATATCCCGATGGCGAATCTGGCCACTCAGGCTATTTTGGGCGGTAAGCTTAAAGATGCAGGTTATTCAGAAGGTCTTTGGCCTGAAAGTAATTATGTCTCGGTTAAGGTTCCGGTATTCTCCTTTGCCAAGCTGCGCCGTGTAGAACCAACACTGGGCCCGGAAATGAAATCGACAGGTGAAGTTATGGGACGCGACATTCAGTATGCCAAAGCCCTGTACAAAGGACTTGTGGGGGCTGGCATGAAAATTCCATCCACTGGGGCGATCATCATTACAGTGGCAGATAAGGATAAGGAAGAAGCTGTCGAGTTGATGCAGGGCTTTTACAGACTGGGCTATAAAATTATTGCAACAGGTGGAACAGCGGCTGCTATGGAGCAAGCCAACATTCCAGTGAACACGATCAATAAGCTGAGCGAAGGGAACCCGAACATCCTGGATATGATCCGTACGGGTGAAGCCAACTTTGTCTTCAATACGCTGACCAAAGGCAAAACGCCAGAGCGTGATGGATTCCGTATCCGCCGCGAAGCAGTTGAGAATGGCATTGTCTGCATGACCTCACTGGATACAGTACGCGCTTTGCTAAGAATGCTGGAAACGATCAATTTCACATCCGAATCCATGCCAGTCCTGAGCAAATAATGCGTTACGAATAGATGTGAGGAAATAAGTAGCACAGGGAAGGACATTCATCAGCTTCGGCTGACGGATGTCCTTTATCACGGGCAAATGTACCCGAATTGACGTGAAAAGGGGATGTAGAACGGTGAATGGAGCATTTCAGCAGATGGCAGGACGGCTGATGGTTGCGTTAGATTATCCCAATGCACAACAGGCTGAGCAGTTAATTCGTCAGCTAGAGGGGATTCCCTGTTATATAAAAGTAGGTATGCAACTGTTTTATAGTGCAGGGCCAGCTTTTGTAGAACAGCTAAAGTCCAGAGGATACTCCGTATTTCTGGACTTAAAAATGCATGATATACCTAACACGGTGCGGGGAGGGGCAGAGAGCATTACCCGCCTAGGTGTGGATATGTTCAACGTACATGCTGCTGGGGGCGTTAATATGATGTCAGCCGCTAAAGCTGGTGCAGAAGCAGCTATTTCGGCAGACAGCTCGCTTTCCATGCCGCTCATTATTGCAGTCACACAGCTGACCAGCACGGATCAGACGACCATGAATAAGGAGTTAGGTATTCCTGGTACGGTGCAGGATGCAGTGGTTCGTTACGCACAACTGACCCGTGAGGCGGGACTGGATGGTGTGGTAGCTTCCCCTTTGGAAGTGCCTGCCATTCGTGCTGTATGTGGATCAGAATTTAAGACGATAACCCCTGGCATACGCCCGGCAGGTAGTGCTACAGGCGATCAATCGCGTGTGCTTACACCTGGACAAGCCATTGACCAAGGCAGCAGCTACATTGTCGTTGGACGTCCTATCACCGCAGCAGCAGACCCACGCGCCGCAGCGGAACACATTATTGAGGAGATGATACAAGTATGACTACATTGAATAGTATACCCGAGCAAATTGCATCCCATCTGTTACGTATTCAGGCGGTGGCATTGCGCCCACAACAGCCTTTTACATGGACATCCGGCATTAAATCGCCAATCTACTGCGACAATCGCCTGACCATGTCCTACCCGGAGGTGCGCGAGCTGATCGCAGACTCCTTTGCTGCCCTCATTCGTGAGCAATATCCCGAAACCGAAGTCATTGCAGGGACAGCTACAGCAGGGATTCCTCATGCAGCCTGGGTGGCGCAAAAGCTAAATCTGCCAATGGCCTATGTAAGGGACAAAGCCAAAGGACATGGGAAAGAGAACCAAATTGAAGGCCGCATCAGCCCAGGACAAAAGGTTATGGTCATCGAGGATCTCATTTCTACAGGAGGCAGCTCCATTAAAGCAGCACAGGCTGTAGCACAAGCAGGCGCTCAGCCGTTAGCGGTACTAGCCATTTTCAGCTACCAGCTAGACAAAGCGACTCAAGCTTTTGAAGAAGCAGGTGTGGAGCTGCAAAGCTTGTCCAATTATACAGCTCTGATGAATGTTGCCTTACGTGAAGGAACCATTCAGGAAGAAGAGATGGAACTGCTGCGTTCTTGGCGTCAGGACCCGGCTTCCTTTGGTAAATAAGATGAGCTATAGGGGACAACAGAGCTAATGATTAGAACGATTCGTACTCGTTGCTAACTATAGTAGATTGTTATGGCTCGGGCCGTGTAAATCGAATTCGATCCGGTTACACTACTCCTACCATCATGTGAAAAGAGGGAGCTCGGATGTATTGGATTTACTATGGCAGACTGTACACGACTAAATTCCAGGCAGGATGTCTGGCAAAAAGGTTGGAGCACGACGGCTGGATGTATGGCTACAATGATCCCCGCGCAGTGGAGGTGTACCGCTCGCGCAAAGGTCGTTATGGTGTCCGATTTATTCCGTAAGTCCACAAAAATAATTTTATAAAAGAAAATTTTCGAAAGACTATTGACGAAACACAAGAAAATGTTGTATATTAATTAACGTTGCTGTTATGAATGTGTAACGTGAATGTACAAATTTTTTTGAGGGCCCTTAGCTCAGTTGGTTAGAGCGGTCGGCTCATAACCGATTGGTCGGGGGTTCGAGTCCCTCAGGGCCCATTTCCTCAAAAACCCTTGCGTAGCAAGGGTTTTTTTGTTGTTCATAGAGGGTGAGAAAATGGAGGGAAGTAGCATTTATAAGGGGGCGATTATAATCCATCCCACGAGTACAGTCTCCGTCTCTTTCAAGACCTCTTGAAAGCCTAATTTTTCGTGGACAATCAACCCAAACTTTGAAGTCATATTTGTCTTCTAGTTCCTTCCGGATGGAATATACTCCTTCGATTATGACAATGCCGCCAGCAGGAACAGTATGCCATTCCGATAACTTATCGGTTTCCCAATCATACCTTTGATAACGGACAGCTTTCAGAAATCGTTTTGCTGATCGTTATATCGTCTTTTCGATGCCTGATTTGACTATATTGTATGGGCGGAAGAGTCTATATTGCGGGTAGAATGACGGGATAGGGAGTAGAAGGTTATTATGCCTACAGGAGATGGGAAGCGCTACTTTAGAAAATATTAGGGACTAGTGTCAGAAGAAAATAAAGTATTAGTTGGTCAGGTACAAGAATTTGACCCTATTGCCGATAGTGGACATGAACAAGTCCTTATAGCCGTTGACTACACAGAGAATCTATTCCGCTACTCTGGAGAGTGGGACGGGGTAACAGGTCTTCAGTATATGCGCAACCGCTGGTATGATCAAACAAAAGGATACCTTTCTCCAAATAGCTTTACGGAATACTCAGAAACTGCCCGGGTAAAATGGTACGGATAAGATGATGTATTAGAAATATTTATATCTGAATTTTTGGATATTAAAGCTAACTTATTCCCTGTGTTTTTACCAAGGCACAACTCCATTTTCATCAAAAAAGCTACCAGTTGGACCATCATTATTGATTGTGGCAAGCTTAACTACACTGGAAGCTGCTTGTTCGACTGTGCGATAGCCACTATTACCATTTAAATCGGTAGCTGTAAATCCAGGGCAAACCGAGTTGATTTTAATAGGAGTATCTCTTAATTCTTTAGCAAAGAAAACAGTTAAAGCATTTACAGCCGTTTTGGAACTATTGTAGGCGAGCGAATTCACATTATAAAATTCCGACGTTGGGTCTGAATTCAAAGTTAAGGAACCTAATCCGCTGGAAAGATTTACGATTCTTCCGGCAGAAGATTTTTTGAGCAATGGAAGTATTGCTTTAGTGACAGAAAATACGCCGAAAACGTTTGTCTCATAGGTATTCTTGAGAACGGACAGTTCCAGTTCACTTGGAGGTGTGTTGCCTTCAAAAAACACGCCTGCATTATTAATCAAGATATCAAGGTATCCATATTCTTGTTCAATCCATTCTACTGCGGAGAGAACGGTGCTGGGGTTTGTGACATCAAGAACAACCGTTTTAGCTTTAATGTTCTCCGTTTCTAAAAACGTTACGGCCTCATGTCCTTTTTCTTCGCTTCTTGCTCCTATTAAAATCTCATACCCCATGTTTCCCAATTGTCTTGCTGTCTCAAAACCAATACCTTTGTTGCCACCTGTAATTAATACGATCTTGGATTTATTCATAAAATTGCCTCCCTAATCTATTTTCTAAAACCTGTACCTACGAAAATGTATTTAATTCTTATATTTGTCACTGCTATTTAGATTCTCTCATTGTAATCGAGACATATCTCCTTTCATTTCTGATATAGTTAATATAGTGGAAATGATTGATATTTGTAAGTACGCACATTTTTGTAACTTAATGAATGGAGTGGCAATATGGGATATGGATTAAAAGAATATGGCGATTGCAGTGAAGAGGTTATAAGGGCCTGCCCTGTTGAAATGGTTTTACATATGATAGGAGGAAAATGGAAGGGAATCATTATCGACATTTTATCCGAAAAATCGGTCAGATTTAATGAACTTAAACGATTAATACCAGGGATTTCACAACGAATGCTGACTTTACAACTCAGGGAACTCGAGGCGGATGGAATTGTGAAGAGGATAGTAGATGACACTGTGCCACCCAAAGTAGAATACTTCCTCACTGAACAAGGAAATAAATTGTCGAGTATCATCGATTCTATAAGAGTATGGGGAAAAGAGTTTCTATCCTAAGTCTGCGATCGGGAAGTCTTAGTGGATAGCCGTATACTTACTCTCTGCCGATAGATATGACGAACCAAAGAAGAATCTCTTTGAAGCTGGTGCTTTATATTTGTTTCAATGAATGCGGATGAAATTAATATGTAAGATGCGAACTGAATTCCAGTGCGCAAATCACCAAGAGATATGCGGCTGAAAATATCGTCGGAAAACAAATCGTAGGCGTCGTCAATTTTCCATCGCGCCGCATAGCGGGATTCAATTCGGAAGTTTTGGTTCTGGGCGGACTGCCTGAACAGGGAGATGTCGTGCTGTTGAAGCCGGATTTCGATCTACCCAACGGAACGCAAATCAGATAATAAAGGCAAAACCCACCGTGCAAGGCGACAGCCTTACGGTGGGTTTTAATTTCTTAAATAACCCTGTATGATTTGTTATTACCACCCTTTCTTGTTCTCAATTATACAGTAATTGGAATTGTTCGTTCTTATATGGACTCTTTAGAAATTTTCATATTTGAGCTAACGGGGAACGTTAGTTCAATGAAATAGCGACAGTCTAGGACTTTATTTTCTCGTCCTTGGCTGTCGCTGTTCCAATTTTTAAGGTCAGTCTAAAACTTATTTTATGAAGTCTGGGGGGGAACAATTCGAAAAGTCGCATGGAATACGGACACCCAGTCTAGTACTATATTTTCTTTTGACAACTAGTGAGTTTACTTTTAGATCTAAAAGAGGACTCCACTGACTGAAAGCTGGTGTGAGTCCCAGTGTATTTCCTTAGATGACTTTAAAAGTGAGCTTTTCAATAGAGATGATTAACTAAGGCAGCTGTCCTGCTCCGAGGTACTTATTCTTTAAAGTACTCCATGAATACGTCGCTATAGCTAAATCCCATCCTCCCTCAGGTCTGTACTTTTTCCAATATTGTTTAACGGTTCCTTTTTTATCAACTTGTACACCCTGATCGCCCATAATGGAAAGTTTATTAAATAATGTACCGTTTTTATATTGATAAGCATAAAACTGTGTATTTGATGGTCCATATTCAAATGTTATTGCTATGTGCTTTTCTTTTTTAGATACTTGATAAATCTGGATAGTAGGCTGTTCAAAAAATTCATCACTTATTATATTTGTGTTAATTAATACAACTGCCCCTTTAGAATTAACAAGAAAAAAATTACCCGCTTCAGTAAGTAGGAAGTATTCCTTTTTACCATCTCCGTTTAAATCCGTAGATTTGCTCAGTGTTACAATTTCCCGAGGATATTTTTTCTTAAGGATTTCTTTGGCATTGATTTCTGCAGCAAATGTTGGAAATTGGAGGAAGGCAGAAACAATGATTACTGAGAAGAATACTAATATAAATTTCTTCATTTTTATGGCCTCCTTATCAATTTAACTTTCAAAACACAAAATTAGTCTATCAGAACTAGGAATATTTTTCTAGGTTGGTTCATTTTGTTTAGATCAACTCCGGTAATTCACGTACAGTTGTGATACTTAAATGTAGAAGAGTGCTAAAGTAGGTACTAGGATGGGAGTGGTATTTTGAAAATAGATCAAGTTTTTGAACATGACATAAGTCAAGAGTTAGCAGCCAGTATACAAGCATTATTAATGGACAGTTTTTCAGAAATCTACCCTACGGATAGAATTTATTTCAAGCAACTTCCACATTTTAGACTTCTAGCTTTTAACCATGATTATCAACTTATAGGGCATGTTGGATTAGATTATAGGATAATGAACCTAAACGGAGAATCCATAAGAGTACTGGGTTTAATTGATTTGTGTGTTTCAAAAAATGTCCGATCACAGGGAATTGCTTCAGCATTGCTTTTAGAAATTGAAAAGTTATCCGTTACACGAAATATTTGATTTTATACTTTTATTTGCTGATAATATGAGTTTGTATTTAAGAAATGGATATAAGCCTGTAAAGAACAAAATTAAATGGTTAAAAATTGATAATGAAAAAATTATTACAAATGGAATAAGCTTTGAGACAATTGATGGAATAATGATAAAAGAAGTAGGAAAGATAGATTGGAGTGAGGGAGACTTAGATTTTTTGGGATATCTTTATTGAGCTCACGAAAGTTTAGAAAAGAGGACGTTCGAGCATTTGGCACTCAGTTTGAGGAGTATTTAAATAAAACTTCTCAAGAGTCGGTTAATAGAGTTCAATGAAAACTAATAAAGGGTTCCGCTGATAAAAAAGCTAATATGAGTTCTTTTCGTCTCATAAAAATAGCACCGCCCAATAAACGGACAGTGCTATTTTTACCGTTTTTATCTTAAGATACCTTAACAGTGTATACCATTCTCAATTTACCGTTACCGCCGTAAATCTCAACTCTTGCATTCGTTGCAGTAGTGGTGGTTACCACCCCGGAAGCGGAGACGGTGACATTTCCGCTCGCCACTTTATAAGTATCCCCTGGGTAATTTGACAACGCATAGGAATAATTACGTGGCAACGTAGCCGTTCTGTAGTATACTCCGTTAACTTCTACGACAGGCGTAATTACCGGAGAAGGGCCTACAGATGCGGACACGCTAGGGACGATAATACTCCCAATAAGTCCCAGAGACATAGCTGTTGATAATAATATTTTCTTAGTTTTCATAAAAAAATCCTCCTTATGTATGATGCGAGCTCCTAAAATATACCATGTAAAGTTATGGACCTCACTTCATTCGACAAATGTTGTCAAAATAATACAATAAAACGATTCTAAAGTCCTGTGAAATACAAAATAATTAAAATATAACAATTAAAGAATTTTATTTTAAATTACTGTACTTTTGAACTATTCTCCTATCTGTATAGTCTTTGATCCACACGGAATAAAAAACGGACGTCAGAGTGATTAGCTCCAAGTCCGTTTTGTGTTTGTATCTATTTAGTTCTTGATATCAGTTTACAAGTTGGTGTGCAAGCTTCTCATCGCTGTCTAGATTCTTTTCTACGATACGCTGTTTTAATGCAGACAGTTCCGCACACTGTCGAATGGCTTCCGCTACAAGCTGGGCGACCTGTTTGGCTCCTTCGTCAGAAAAATGGGTATTATCCGTTACACCAGCGGGGTAATTAGGATGCGCTTTTTCAGGCAAATGCATAAATAGCTGCTGTGACTCTTTTTCACCCATTGAACGATAAAGCTGCTGAGAAGCTTCAAAAATATCGAGCAGGGGTGTCTTGGTTTCCGCGGCTACTTTTCTCATGGCAGCAGGATAGGCTCCTACAGCCAACGGATCAGGTTCACCGTCTGCGGTGAATCGGCGGCGGCTTACAGAGGTCAATAGCACTGGAATTCCACCACGCTCCCGAGCGGACTGAATGTATTGAATTAAGTTTTGACGATACTCTCCATCAGGATCGGTATAGCGAGTAGGGTCTTCTTGTTTCTCATCGTTGTGTCCAAATTGAATAAACAGATAATCTCCAGCTTGAATATCTTTTTCAATATCAGCTAACCGGCCTTCTGCTATAAAAGATTTGGTGCTTCGTCCATTGACAGCACGATTGTCCACATGAACAGACGGTGCCAAGTAGCTTTGCAAGTGTTCGCCCCAGCCTGTCATTGGTTTTTCGGTAGCCCCTTTTTGAGCTGCAGTGGAGTCCCCAGCGATAAACAGTCGAGTTGTCATCTGTTGCCTTGCCTGAGCATATCCATGTTTTTGAAGCCAAGTTTCCGCCAGATTAAGCCATTGATGACATTCATGGTTGTCCTCTGACAGTCCCAAGCCGTGTCGCCCTTCCTCAAATACATGCAGTTCAAACGGAATATGTTCTCTGGATAATGAAAAAGCGAACAACAGACTATTTTCTACGGGTACAGCGCCATCATTAGCTGTAGTCCACATCAAAGTTGGAGGTGTCTGTGAAGTTACTTGCTGATCGGATGAAAAGGCTTGAAGCTGCTCCGGCGTCGGCTGTTCACCTAAAAAATGTGTACGGCTTCCGATATGTGTATAAGGCTCATGAAATGAAATTACAGGGTATCCCAACAACAGAAGATCTGGCTTTACTGTCCCTATAGTGGAGACAAGGGAGGCCAAGTGACCGCCTGCAGAAAAACCGATGAGCCCCACTTGATCAGGAATGACTAGCCAGTCATGCGGTGTTTGGCGAATCCATTGCAGAGCATGTTCTACATCCTCCAACAAGGAAGTAATCTCGAAATCGCCGACTTGATACTCCAGCACGCCCGCATGAATACCTAGATCATTCAACCACCGAGCTATAGGCTCTCCTTCATGTGAGGCCAAATGCTCGTAGCCACCGCCAGGTAGTACCAATATAAAAGGACGAGCTTCACGAACTGCTACGGGATATAGGGAGAGAAAAGAAGTGTCTGACGGAAATTCTTCTTTTATAATCGGTTCTTTAGGACTAACAACATGTAACATAAGTAACTCCTCCAAATTTCTTTTTAACTGCCGCAAACCAAACAAAATCGACTTAAATTGGAATGATACGGATGTAAAAAATAATGCACACGTGAAAAAAATGATTTAAACCTTGTTATGAAAGCGCTATAATTTTGTTGTGATGCAAAGAGCCAGAGGGGGAGCGCAATGAAAAAAGGAAGAATGTTCTATACTATTTTTATTACGATTCTGGTTTTGGGAGTAGGATTGGTGGCCAGTTTTGGCAGCTACATCTATTTTACAACAATTAGCTCCGTTGTGGAGAGAGTTTCCAATACCAAGCAAAGCTATATGGCACAGATCAGAAATAGTCTGGAGCAGAAAATTCAAACGATTGAATATGCTTTTAATACGTATAGCACGACCAGTTCCTTTAATGATGTTGTGAAAAATCCCATTACAGAAAAAGATTTTATAGCGTATCGGAATGTGAATACTCAGCTCAATTATATTGCTACGATGGGATTAGAAGGAACGGAATATTCACTAATCAGTCTGGATCAGAATTGGAGAATCTCCAATGGTAGCCTGTCCTATTTGACGAAAACGGAACGAGAAAAGCTGATTAGTACCTATATCGACCACCAAGAGAAGGGGCTATTCTGGGTTAAAACAGATAAAGGAATTCGTTTTGTGAATACCTTGCCTGTATTCTCTAAGAAGAAGCAAGCCATTGCTTTGTCGGATATTTCGCTGCAAACGTTAAATCATACGATTCAAACCGAGGATCATATGGCTGTTTTTATTTTGAATAAACAAGGCGATTTAATGTATGAAACCCAGCCTGCTGAACAATTATTGTCCACCCAGCAGCTTCAGCACATTTCAGAAGCTACAGTGAAGCCGAACAACACAGGTATGTTAACTTTGGAGAAAACGGATCAGCAGCCTGCACGACAAGTCATTTACGCCAAATCTGCCTATAACAATTGGACTTACTTAACGGTATTGGATAAGAAAGAAATTGCGGATGCCTTTCAAACGACCAAATTTGGAATCATCATGATGGGACTTGTATTAACGCTCTTAATGGTGGTAGTGGCGTACTTCATTGCCATTTACTTTACAAAGCCATTTCAGCAAATAAAACGAAGCTTGCCTAAAAATCCTAATTTCGCTTTCAAAAATGAACCTTCTAAAAATGAAATTGAATGGATTATTAATTCCATCGACAACATTGTAACCGAGAAGGAAAGCTTGGAAAGTCTCATTCAGTCCGAAATGCCACAGTTAGAAACCCAATTGATTCTCAACCTGTTCCGCAAACGTATTTCTGCAGAGGAATTGGCACGAAAAATGCCACGCTTGGGTTATCCGCAGATCGAGAATCAAATGTATATTACCTTGTTAGTCCAACTGGATAATCTGGGAGATCGAGAGCCCTCGGATAAAGACGTTTTGCTGCTGGCTATTAACAAAATCGTAGAAGAAACGATTCCAGAGCAGCAGCGAATGCTTCCCATCATTTTGAACGATAACACTCAGGCCACCATATTAATTTTGACAGGTAAGAGCGAACAGGAAATGAGAAAGCAAGTCCTGGATGATGCGACCCTTTTGGTTCGAAATGTAAAAGAGTATTTGAATGTATCCATCAGCATCGGCATTAGTACGGCGTATGATAACTTATTAGAAAGTAAAGAAGCCTGTGAGATGAGCAAGCAAGCTTTGCATCACCGTTTAAATTTAGGCAAAGAATCAATTATTTTTTATGAAGATATTTCCATGGTCATTTCAGGTCCGGTGCTGCTTCATTATCCTACGGAATTGGAATCGAAACTGTTTGATGCCATCCGAATAGGGGACGAAGAGCAGGTATATCATACCGTGCACTCTTTATTAGAGGAAATGATGATAAAAAATAATCATTCCATGAACTTTGAAGTGCTGTTGGTACGATTTGTGAATAACCTCATCCAATTGGAGCAACTATTAGGGATTGAAGTGCTGCTGACGCAAGACAATCATGCCTTGTATCATCGTTTGCTGGACATCCGTAACCCGGAAGAGATAGAACGTATGCTGATAGAGCAAGTTATTTTCCCCATGGTAAAAAGCATGAAGGAGAAGACCAACCAGCAATTCCGCTGTCTCTCGGAGAAAATTGCTGCTATTATCCGTGCTGAATATGACCAGGAATTATCATTAGAACTCATTGGAGACCGACTTCATTACAATCCGAATTATTTAAGCAGTATTTTCAAAAAAGAATACGGAACGACGTTTAGTGAATATCTGATGGGCTACCGTTTACAAATGGGCAAAAAGTGGCTCGTTGAGACAGATATGACGATTAAAGAAATCGCCGAGCGACTGCAATATCATAATTCACAAAACTTTATCCGCTCTTTTCGGAAAAAGGAACAGGTTACACCGGGAGCTTACCGAAAGATGAAGCAAGCTAATTAGCCTTTTACCGCTCCTAATAAAGCTCCTTTGACAAAGTGCTTTTGCACAAATGGATACACGATTAACATCGGAACGGTCGCAATGACAATGACCGCCATCTTAATCGTCTGCGCAGGCGGGATGACATCTACAGCAGTTCCTTCTGCCTGCATACCACTGGAAACGATTACAATTTGTCGTAGCAAGACTTGAATCGGCCATTTGGCAGAATCATTGATATAGAGAATGGCGTGCATATACGTATTCCAGTAGGCAACAGCGTAGAATAGAGAGATGGTTGCAATAGAAGGCAGGGCTAATGGCAACATAATTTTAAAGAAGATACCCAAATCGTTGCACCCGTCCATCTTGGCTGATTCCTCCAGATCATCTGGCAGCGCTTGAAAAAAGTTACGCATGATAATCAGGTTAAACGCATTAATGGCCACGGGAAGAATCAAGGACCAATACGAATTGATAAGCCCCATGCTTTTTACAACCAGGAATGTTGGAATCATCCCCCCACTAAACAACATAGAAAACACGACAATGAAGTTAATCGTATTGCGGCCTAGTAGATATCTTCGGGATAATCCATAAGCCATAAAAGCAGTAAATATCATACTTACAACTGTACCGACGATCGTTACTCCGACCGAAACCCCGAGACCTCTAAAAATGGTGGGAGTCGACAGAATATAGCGGTAGGCATCCAAGGAAAAAGTAACTGGGAATAAAATGAACTTCTTGGCTATCACTTCTTCGGTTGAGGCAAAAGAGCTGGCGATGATATTCAAAAAAGGTAAGAGACAAGTGAGGGCAATGAGAATCAATAGTGTACTGTTTACAATGTTGAAAATACGGCTGCCCAGCGATTCTTTTTTTCGTAATTTTTGTTTTCGTAATGGCTGTGTCAATGTGGTTGACCTCCTCGTAATCGTTTACATGTCAACCTTATCAAGAGGAAAGAATTCCGTATATAATCAAATCTTGAGGTGTTCTCTAATCATGGAAATAAGCGGATGCTCATTAGGTTGTGTAGTAATCATTAGCTAAGGTGATAAGGTTGAAAAGTAGGCTGCACACCCAGTTTTGTAAACGCTATCATTTGATGATTATATGCGGAATGCCGAAAATCGCATACTCTTGAAAACGTATACAGGAACGTTTGAAGGAGGTCGAACTAATGAAGGTTTCAAGTGTCCCCGCACCAAACATGAAAATGAAAAAGAACAAAAGAACGACGGAAAGCCTTTTACGAATGCAGAAACACAAGTTGCTCTATTTAATGGTTTTGCCCGGACTGGTGTACTTCATTATTTTTAAGTACTTTCCTATGGGAGGATTGGTGATTGCATTTCAGGATTATCAAGCTTTTCAGGGAATCACGGGCAGTCCATGGGTAGGAATGAAGCATTTTATTCGTTTGTTTACCGAGCCTACGTTTTTTATGCTGCTTCGCAATACGCTGGTTTTGTTCGCATTGAACATTGTAATCTTTTTTCCATTGCCCATCATTTTGGCACTCATGCTGAACGAGGTTAGGAAGATGTTTTTTAAGAACATTATTCAAACCATCATCTACATCCCGCACTTTATGTCATGGGTTATTATTGTTTCGATTTCTTATGTATTCCTAACTGTAGACGGTGGGGTGCTGAACGAAATGATTGCCGCGCTGGGCGGTGAGAAGATCAGCTTCTTAACTTCTCCGCAATGGCTGCGAACCGTCTACATCGGGCAAGTGATTTGGAAGGAACTCGGCTGGTCTACCATCATTTATCTATCTGCGATTACAGTGGTAGATACGCAATTGTATGAGGCAGCAGAGATGGACGGAGCTGGACGCCTGAGAAAGACATGGCACGTTACCTTGCCTGCGATCCGCCCAGTCATTATTACATTGTTAATTTTGAAGATCGGTAGCACGTTGGATTTGGGCTTTGAGCATATGTATCTGTTATTGAACTCATTAAACCGCGAGGTTGCCGAAATCTTTGACACCTACATTTATACTGCGGGCTTAAAGAATGGACAATTAAGTTTCAGTACGACGGTAGGACTTTTTAAAGGTGTAGTAGGTTTAATCCTGATTATGGGCTCCAATCGACTGGCCAAGAAATTTGGTGAAGACGGCGTTTACTAATGACGACGGGAAGGATGCAAAATGGTACGGTTTGTAGAAAACATGAACAAATGGTGCATGCGCCTGCTGCGCCTGGTCTACCTTAATTTGCTTTGGACGGTAGCGACGATTCTGGGCTTGGGTTTTATAGGCGTCGGACCTGCAACCGTTGCTATGCTTAGTATTTTAAGGCAGTGGATTCGGGGCAATGAGGAAGTCGCCATTTTCTCGACGTTTGTACGTTACTTTAGAGAAAGCTTTAAAGAAGCAGCAATTATTGGCGGGCTTTACAGCCTTGTGGGTTACGTGCTCTACGTGGATATAGTCAACGTCTCGTCCTGGTATGTTCGTGTGGTGACGCTTATTGGAGCCTTTTTGTATCTCATCTCTTTGGCCTACATTTTCCCGCTGCTGGTTCACTATGATTGGAAAGGTATCAGACTGAAGGTCAAAATGTCGATAGTGATTGGATTTTCGTATTTACAATATACGCTTGTTCTTTTTGTAGCCATTGTCGTGCTTTTTGCATTGATTCTAGGCTTGTACCCAGGAATTCTAACTTTTGCCGGAGCAAGTATTATGGGTTATCTCGTGATGTGGATGACGCATCAGGTGTTCAGCAAAATAGAGCGAGAGGTTCTGGTGAAAGAGGAAGATATGGCATAAATATATAAACAGAAGAGGAGCAAACACAATGAAAAAGGGAATCACGACGAAAAAGGGAGTATCAGGCCTTCTTGCTGTACTAATGGTCATGAGTGTTTTTTTAGCTGCTTGCGGTGACAAGGGAGCTGAGGATCAAAGCGGCCAAACCTATGATCCGAAGTCCAAACTGGAATTTACCTGGTTAAACGTATTGCATACAGCTTCTCCGCCTACAGAAACGATCAAAAGCAAAATTGAAGAATACACCAATTCTAAAATCACGTTCAATTGGGTGCCTGACGCTTCCAAAGAAGAGAGAATCACTACTGCGCTTGCATCCGGCGAATTGGCCGATATGGTGACGCTGACGATGATGACAAATTCTTCAGTACGAAGCTCTTTGAAATCAGGGCTATTCTGGGATGTAGGAAAGTATTTGGATGATTATGAAAATTTGAAGAAGATCCCGCCTGAAGTTCGGGAAGCCGCATCCATTGAAGGGGTGCTGTATGGCGTTCCGTTCCAGAAGAATCTGGCTCGGGCGGGTCTGGTCATTCGTCAGGATTGGCTGGATCGCTTAGGACTGAAGGTGCCGACGACACTGGATGAGTTGTATGAAGTTGCGAGAGCGTTTACAGAAGATGATCCGGATGGAAATGGAAAAAATGATACGACTGGGTTTGTTGACAGATCGGATCTACGCTATAGCAGCTTCAAAACTTTAAGTTCCTACTTTGGCACACCTAATGGCTGGAAAGTAGATGAAAGCGGAAAGTTTACGCCAGAATTTGATACTCCTCAATATTTGGAGACCTTAAAGTATTCCAATAAATTATACAAAAATGGATATCTCTCTAAAGACTTTGCTGTAACCGCTAAAACGGATCAGCAGCAACAATTTGCCCAAGGTAAAGCAGGTATTTATACGGGCATGATCGATATCTCTAACCTCAGAACCTTGTCCCAAGGCCTACAAAAGGGACTGAAGCTGGTACCGGTTAACAAGATTTCGAATGGAGATGGCAAATACCACGTATGGTCTGAAGGAAGCGGGGTAGGAGGTTTGCTGGCATTTCCAAAATCCGAAGTAAAAACAGAAGCTGAGTTGAAGAGACTGCTGCAATTTGTAGATGATTTAATTGACAAAGATGTATATATGTATATGACCGGTGGTATTGAAGGCACTCATTATAAAATCGAAAAAGATGGAGCCTTCAAAATTACGAATACAGATTTGTGGCAAGCAGATGTTCAGCCGTTTTCAAGCTCCAGACCAAGTGAAGTGACCTATAACTTAAAAGATGCCAATCCAGAAAAGGAACTGGCTAATGAATTAGTCCGTGAAAATAATGAATTTGCTGTTCTGGACCCGACCGTGCCACTGGATTCAGTCACTGCTAATGAGCAAGGAACAGAGCTGGAGAAAATCATTACCGATGCCTCCTTCAAATTTATTATGGGTGAGCTTGACGAAGCCGGATTTAAAGCAGCCGTAGAAAACTGGAAAAACTCCGGTGGATCACGGATTACTGCTGAGTATGAGGAAGCGTATAAAAAAACGAAAAAATAATAGCTGAGCATGGCTGTTGCCCCCTGACTCCTTGAATGATTTCTTGGATGTTGAAATCCGGGGGGCAGCTTATGCTTTCCCAATACAAAATGGATCTAACATTCACAAAATATAAAGACAGGAGAGAACGAAATGCAATTGTATAACATTGTAGATTATGGAGCAGTTCAGGATGGCACGACGCTGGCTACGGGAGCAATTGCGGCTGCCATTGAAGCGGCCAGCAATGCTGGAGGAGGAACCGTTTTTGTTCCGTCTGGGACGTATCTGACAGGTGCTATCTTTCTGAAAAGTAACATTGAGCTGCATGTAAGCCCTGGTGCAACTCTGTCCTTCAGTACGGAACTGGCTGATTACCCTGTAGTAGAATCCAGATGGGAGGGCGTTCAGCGGGAAGTGCATGCGTCATGCATTTATGGACAGAACCTTGAGAATATTTCAGTTACAGGTAGCGGAACGTTGGACGGAAATGGTCAGCCGTGGTGGGAAAAGCACCGCAATCATCCAGGGGAGTTACAATATCCGAGACCCAAATTAATCAGCTTTGACCGTTGTCAGCGGGTTACCATTAAAGATGTTATGTTAAAAAATTCCCCCAGTTGGACTGTAAACCCCATCGCTTGCTATAACGTTACGATTGATAATTTGTCCATTCTTAACCCGGCGGACTCCCCCAATACGGATGGCATTAATCCTGAATCCTGTTCCAATGTTCGTATTAGCAACTGCAATATAGATGTGGGCGATGACTGTATTGCGATCAAAGCAGGAACCGAAGATACACAAGAGCGAATTCCCTGTGAAAATATTACGATCACCAACTGTACGATGGTGCATGGACATGGCGCAGTCGTACTGGGAAGCGAAATGAGTGGTGACATTCGTAATGTTACGATCAGCAATTGCGTGTTCAAGCAAACGGATCGGGGCATACGTCTGAAATCCAGACGAGGACGTGGCGGAACCATCGAGGATATTCGCGTCAGCAACATTGTGATGGAAGATGTAATTTGTCCATTTATTCTGAATCTTTATTATTTCTGCGGCCCTCGGGGCAAAGACAAATATGTGTGGGACAAAAATCCCTATCCGATTACCGATGAAACCCCGTGCTTTAGACGAATCCATTTTTCCGATATTACGGCACGACAGGTTCATGCGGCTGCTGGATTCTTATATGGACTTGCAGAACAATATATTGCTGAAATTACATTTTCCAATATTGATATTTCTATGGCTAAAAATGCAATTCCCGGTCGTCCGGCCATGATGACAGGGATAGAAGATATGAACAACCGTGGTTTTTATCTAGGTAACGTGAAGGATATTCGTTTTCAACATGTGACGATTGAGAATCATGAAGGTCCTGCCTTTTACATTGAAAATGGAGAAGTCGTTGAAATCAATCGTTGTCATTCGAAGAATACAGCTCAGCCCGAAAAGCTGATAGAACAAGTAACGATACAACCTTCTGAACGAAATAAGATGAATTAGGAGGGCATGAAAGGAGGTACAACGTGGATAAGTTGCAAGCATTGTTGGGAGACCTTCCGGCAGATCGCCCTGTAACGGCAACTCTGCTGAATCAAGAAGAGCGCGAGGGATACCGACTGGAGTGTCTCCTGCTCGACTTGAACGGGATCGAGTCTGTACCCGCTTATGTAGCTACACCCTTACAAGGGAACGGTCCGTTCCCATTGGTCGTTTTTAACCATTCGCATGGAGGAAATTATACGAACGGGCGCAAGGAACTGATCCATAGCAGCTCTTACTTGCAGCAGCCCTCGTTTGCTACAACCCTGACAGACATGGGGTACTGTGTATGCTGCATTGACATGTGGGGCTTTAATGAACGTGGAGGCAAAACCGAGAGCGAGCTGGTAAAGGAAATGCTCTGGCAGGGCCAAGTGCTGTGGGGCATGATGCTGTATGATAACCGTCGTTTGGTGGATTATATGTGCCAGCGTGAGGACATTGATGCTTCCCGTATCGCAACAATCGGTATGTCGATGGGTGGACTCATGGCATGGTGGATGGCTGCGTTAGATGAACGGATACAGGTCACGGTTGATATTTGTGGACAGGTAGATGCCCATACGCTGATCGCCAAAAGGGGATTGGACCATCATGGCTTCTACTCCTATGTCCCCGGCTTGCTGAAGCATTTTACCACCTTGGATATTCAAAAGCGGATCGTACCTCGTCCACGGATGAGTATAACAGGTCAAAATGACCGGATGTGTCCTATTGAAGGAGTCGAGCATTTGGCAAAAGGGCTGCTGGAAGCTTACCAGGAGGCAGGTCACCCTGAGCATTGGCAGCCTGTGATTGCGGGCGGTGGACATATGGAGACGTTGGAAATGCGAACGGCGTGGCAGTCATTTTTAGCCGAACACCTGTAAATCAAATGAAGGGATCGGGGTAACCATGCTAGTTGGAAAAGAATCCTTTTGTGATTTCCATACGATTCAAGAGGCGATTGCTGTATTGGAGCAGTCGGCTTCCAACGAAATGGAAACGCTAACTATTTTATCAGGTACTTATGAGGAAGAGGTACGAATTTACCGTTCATATCTTCATATTATAGGCATTGGGCAGGTAGAGATTCGAATGGATCGGTATGCCAAGGAGCGGGATGAAGCGGGTGAGGAAATAGGGACCTTTGCGACACCTACTTTATTTTTAGGCGGTAGCCATCTGATCTTGGAAAATCTCACGATTTCCAACACGGCAGGACAGGGAGAAGCCATTGGGCAGGCCGTTGCGGTATACGCTCATTGTGATGAAACGGTCTTTAGAAACTGTACCTTTAAAGGGCACCAGGATACTTTATTTACAGGCCCTCTACCTCCTGCACCGAAAGAACGACTCCAGTTTGGTGGAATCCATTTGAAGGAGCATCATAAGCACTATCGGCAGCTCTATCAGCATTGTTATATAGAGGGTACGGTGGACTTTATTTTTGGTGGGGCTACCGCGTATTTTGAAGATTGCGAGATTCGCAGTTTACGGCATCATGACAACCAAACGAGCTACGTCACAGCCGCCTCTACGCCGCAAGGACAAGCGTATGGTTATGTATTCAACCATTGCTACTTAACCGCAGAAGCTGATATTACCCCGGTTTTTTTGGGGCGTCCGTGGCGGGAGTATGCCAAGACCGTATTTGTCGATTGTAAAATGGGCGATCATATTGACCCACGTGGCTGGGACAATTGGAACAATGTTGGGAACGAGAAAACCGTCTGTTATCAGGAATATAACGGACCCGATGAAGTTGCTACGTTACGTAAGCAGCGTGTTCCGTGGGCGGATTGTTTTGAAACGGGAACAGAAGCATGGAGCAAGGAACAGGTTTTTGCTGAAGTCACATTTTGGAAGTAAGGAGAAGTGAGGTCTCATGATGATCCAAAATCCCATATTAAAAGGCTTTAATCCCGATCCGTGTATTACACGAGTCGAGGATACTTACTATATTGTGGTGTCATCGTTTGAGTGGCTGCCTGGAGTACGGGTGTACCAGTCCAAAGATTTGGCCCATTGGGAGCACTGCACAGATATTTTGACCGATCAGGTTGACTTAAGAGGAAACCCGAAAAATTGCAGCATTTGGGCACCGCAGCTTAGCTATGCAGATGACCTTTTTTATCTGCTCTATACGGATGTGAAAAGCACCAAGCGTCCGTTCAAGGACGTTCATAATTTTGTGATGACGGCGCCTACGATCCAAGGACCTTGGTCGGAACCCGTCTATCTTAACAGTAGCGGATTTGATCCGTCTTTATTTCATGACGAGGACGGACGCAAATGGCTGTTGAACGCATTGTGGGATTACCGCATGTTGGAAAGCAATAAATCTTCCGGTATCGTCATGCAGGAGTATGACAGCAAGCAACAACAGCTCATTGGCGAGCCTGTCAAAATCTTTGATTGTACTCCTTTGAAGAAAACAGAAGCGCCTCACATCTATAAGCAAAATGGATATTACTATCTTGTTACAGCGGAAGGTGGAACGGGTACGGGGCATGCCGTTACCGTAGCACGGTCGAAGCAGATATCCGGGCCATATGAAGTAGACCCGCACAACCCCATGCTTACGTCACGTGATCGACTGGATTTCCCGTTACAATGCGCAGGACATGGCAGTCTTGTACAAACACCGGACGGCGAATGGTACATGGCTCATTTATGCACACGTCCAGTAGAGGGGAAATATGCCATTTTAGGACGGGAAACAGCTTTGCAGCAAGTGTATTGGAATGATGAAGGCTGGCTGCGATTAACCGCTGGGGGCCATACACCTCAATTGGAGGTGCCCGCACCTCAAGGAATGTTCTCGGTTAAGCAAGAGCAGCAGAGTTATATTTTCGAGGATTTTTTCGGGGGACCCACATTAGATAAAACGTGGAACACATTGCGTATCCTGGCGGATGATAGCTGGTGTTCATTAAGCCAGCGCCCCGGTTATCTTCGGATTCTAGCTGGAGAATCCATTCAAAGTCTGTTCCAGCATCATGTGCTTGCCATTCGGCAAACGGATCATCATTTCCGGGTGGAAACAGCATTGGAGTATCAGCCAACAAGCTATTTGCAAATGGCGGGGCTTCTACTGTACCTTAATGAAGAAGATTATTTGTACGCCTATATTAGCTATGAGGAGGGACAAGGGAAGGTGCTGCGCATGATGCGATGTGAAGCCAACACATTTACCTTAGTTCCCCAAGCGATTACGCTTCAGGACGATCTTCCTATACATTTAGCTGTGGAAGTCCATGCATCCCACGGGCAATTTTATTATGGAGTCGGAGACAAACCTGCTTGGAAGCGGCTTTTTGAAATGCAGGATATCAGCTTTTTATCCGGTGGTTTTACAGGGAATTTTGTAGGTATTGCTGCTCATGATATGCAACAATTCCAAGGAAGCTACGCTGATTTTTCTCATTTCTTATATCATGGTAAGGATCATCTTTCCTCATAAAAAACATGATAATGATTATGTTGAAAGCACCTTAATGGGTGCTTTTTTTCGTGGTTTCTGCACTTTACCTTGTCACATTATAACTTCGCAAAATCTCCAAAAAAGCGGTGCTTGCTTTCGTTTCAAATGTCGAAGAAGGAGTTAGGAAGGAGAATTTTCGAATGACCGGAAGATTATGAATATCCAGTACTTTTAATGTGCCCAGAGCAAGTTCCTTCTGAATGACCCATTGGGACAGCAAAGAAATCCCCAAGCCTGCTTCTACAGACTCTTTGATGCTCTGTGTACTGCCAAAATTCATCATATGAGAAGGGGAGAACCGGAACCGTGCAAACATATTTTCAGCCGCTTCCCGGGTTCCAGAACCTTCTTCCCTCAGAATCCAGATGTCCTCTTGCAGCTCACTTAAATCCACTTGAGATTTACCAGCCAAACGATGATTTTGCGGAACGACGATATACATTCGATCATCAGCAAATGATTCAATGTGTAAATGGTCATGCTGAAATTCTCCTTCGATAATGCCTACATCCAGTTGATTATGGATCATGAGCTTTTCAATTTCCTGAGTGTTACCGATGGTAATAGAGGGCTGAATGAGTGGATACTGGATTCTCATTTGCGCAATCACATGCGGCAACACATATTCGCCATATGTGTAGCTTGCGCCAATCGACAGGTTTCCTTTTGCCGTATGTATCAGCTCGTCCACCAAATATTGCATCCGTGTATGGAGACGGATAATCTCCTGAGCATGATGATACACAATTTCACCTGCTTTGGTTAAGCGCACATATTTATTACTACGCTCCAGGAGGCGGGTCCCTACGCTACGTTCCAGCGTTTGAATATATTGACTTACCGCAGGTTGGGTCATGTGTAACTCCTCGGCAGCTCGTGTGAAGTTTTGTTTCTCCGCGACCATAACAAATACGATTAAAGATTGGTCCAAAGCCCATTCCTCCAAATTCATCATATCTATTTACTTATTATCATTATTATAATCATTTATTTTTCTTATGACAAAAAACATATTAAGCTGGATGCATGTAGAATTGGAGGGGTTCACCATGAACAGACATACACAACACACCAAATTATTTTCGAACAGAGGACGATTATTCCAGCGTATACTTGGTATTATCCTCACGATGTTATTTGCTTTGGCAGGCTACGGCCTGAACGAATTGCCAGGTTTTCATTATGTAGGTCCATTGGCTTGTGCCATGTTTCTCGCTATTCTGTACCGACAGTTGTGGGGATACCCTGAAGCTGTGCGCTCGGGGGTTGAGTTTTCAGCAAAGAAAATACTACGTGGAGCTATTGTGTTATTTGGGCTGAAGCTGAACATGGATGTTGTCATTCATCATGGGTTGGGTTTACTTTTGCGTGATGTGGGGACTGTTGTATTTTCCATCTTTTTTACGGTTTGGCTGGCAAAACGTTTCAAGGCAGATGCTTCGCTTTCGCTTCTTCTTGGTATTGGAACAGGTGTTTGCGGTGCAGCAGCGATTGCAGCGGTTTCTCCCTTGTTAAAATCCAAAGATGAGGATACAGCCATAGGGGTAGGACTCATTGCCTTGGTTGGAATGGTATTTGCCATTTTGTTTACTGTGCTTCGGCCCTGGCTTCCTTTGACAGATATGCAATATGGAATCTGGTCGGGTATCAGTTTACATGAAATTGCACATGTGGCCTTAGCTGCAGCGCCTGCCGGACAGGATGCACTTGCAATGGGCTTATTAGCCAAATTGGGGCGTGTTTTCTTACTCATACCGCTCAGCTTTGTTTTAATGGTTTGGATGAAACGAACTGGAAAAATTCGTACAGACGCTAAAGTGGAGTTCCCCTGGTTCCTCATCGGCTTTATGGCTACAAGTATTGTGGGCAGCTATGTTTTTGGAAAATATATTGTAGTTCCATCTAGTCTGACGAACGGAATTTCTCAAGTTACCACCTTTATGTTAACGATGGCTATGGTAGGTATGGGGCTGAATGTGAGCTTTAAGGCTTTGCGGGAGAAAGCAAGGCTTCCTTTACTGGTACTGTCTGTTACCTCGAGCATTCTTATAGGATTAACATTTTTAACAGTGTGAACATGAAGTATTCGTTTGGTGATAAGATTGCTAGTAAACTAGATTAATAAAACTGAAAAAGCTCTGCTTGCTGTATAGCTGGTAGAGTTTTTTAGTACTTTTGTATGATAAGACTGAAATATGTACTGAATCAATCGTAACTTTTTACATATGATTCGCGTCTATCAAAATGGAGGTCCTGAGAATCATAGAGTGCAAGAATTTCATAAGCGAAAATTTAGAGAATGGTAGGGTACATAATGAAGAAAATTTGTTTATTTGCTTTTTTGTTTCTGTTTCTACTAGCATTTCCAAGAGAAAGTCATGCTGCATCTTCGAGTTCACATCTTCAGTTGGATGGTAAAGATATAAGTGTTGGCAAAGGTGTTCAGATTCAAGAAGTAAAGGGGAATGTACTGGTTCCACTCCGTCTCATTGTAGAGGAATTGGGTTATAGCGTGAATTGGGAGTCCAAGACAGGGACCATAACTATACATAAGCAAAATCTTAACCTCAGTCTTCAGGTCAACAACCCCATAGCCTCTGTCAATGATCATCAAATGGGATTGGCTGTAGCTCCTTTGCTTAAAGAGGGAACGACTTATGTTCCGCTTCGCTTTGTGTCCGAACAGACAGGGATTGATGTGGCCTGGAACAACGAGCTTAAAACTGTGTTCCTGACGACTCCTCCTACTTCAAGCGGCAATAGCGAGTCCACTCATGATCATCCTGCTACTCCAGCTGTAAGTAATCCTAAAGAGAGTGCGCGCACGGCTATAAACCAAATTAGCTTCGCTAATCACCAATTAACTATAACTGTTAATGGAAAGGTAACCCCCAAAGTAACCACGTTGACTCATGCTGACCGTATTGTTGTAGACATACCTAGTTCAACGTTTTCTGGGGAATTTCTAGCATCGCAATCATTTGACAGTAGTGGACAAGGAAGTTTTCCAGTCACAGAAGATCCAGATGTTTCCCAAGTAAGATACTCCATGTTTAGTACAACCCCCGCATCGGTACGTATTGTGGTTGATCTTAATCACAGCACACCCTTTCATGTACTCAATGCGGATGATGGTAAAGTTGTTATAGCGTTGGATCAGGAAACGGAGGGGCCATCAACTACCGAGGACGTTATACCTACCATACCTGTTGTACCTGCGATTTCTTCTGATGGACACGCGCAAGGAATTGACGTCTCACACTATAATGGCAATATTGATTGGCAGCAAGTGGCAGCGGCAGGTAAGACATTTGCTTTTATTAAAGCTACAGAGGGCACAAAATATCAAGATAATCAATTTTTGATAAATGTACAGGGTGCCAGAGATGCTAACATCTTGGTTGGCGCTTACCACTTTTTGAACGCTACTACTGCGGATGGAGCTCGTCAGGAAGCAGCTAATTTTGCCAGGGCTATAGATTCAGCAGGAGGCAGGCTGGATCTCCCCCCTGTGATGGACTATGAAAATAACCCCAAAGGTCTTACTCCTGCACAGATTAGTGAAGTGGCGCATGCTTTTTTGGATGAAATGGAGAGGCTTACCGGGCGTCAGCCGATCGTATACACGGGCAATGTCTTTGCTTCCAAGTTTGATCCTACATTTTCTATGTATAAGCTGTGGGTAGCCCGATACAGCACTACGCAAAAGCCGACCGCAGTCCCAGCTTGGAATAGCTGGTGGGCTTGGCAGTACAGTAGCACAGGCAGTGTTCCGGGTATTCAAGGCCAAGTCGATTTGGATGAATACAACGGAACGATAGATGAACTCCGGGCTTCACTGGCAGGAGAGCTTGATTAGCATAATCAACGTTATAATCAATCCTCGCGAATCCGGAATAGGATCTGCGAGGATTTTTAATGTCTAATTTGTTTAGTTGGGCATGATCCATACGATTTCGCTGATTCGAACAAAGAATTTTTTTCCGTATACATCTAAAATGACATGATCAGGCTTACAGTCCACTACACATCCATCAATTCTGCCACGTGTTGTCTCAAGTACAACGTACTTGCCGATCACCGATTTTAATGTTTCTACGACGTACGGATCTACAGGGTGCACCACGACGTGGTGAGAGGTAGGATGGTGGGGGAAAGGTTGATTAACGTTGTAATTGAGCATTTGATTTGAATTCAATTGCTTCACTCCTTCAAGATTAGTTGTGTTATCCTATGCTCCTGCCTAGGAAAGGTGTAGGCTAATGCCCATCAGCAAAAACATTCATAACATTGCCGAAAAGCCCGGTCCGTAGGAAAGCTCAATACATAAGCTATGTTGTACCTTGAATTGAAGGAGGCAATGACCATGAGTGAATGTGAAAGAGGTTGTGGTGGCGGTTCAGTAGGGGGCTACCCAGGAGTATGGACATCGACAGGAGCTATTCTGGTACTGTTCATTCTGCTCGTTATCATTACGAAGTCTTTATGGGTTTAAATTGAACTGAGTAGCTTAACCCCCCATCGGTATATAACCGATGGGGGGTTAAGTGTTTTAGAGGATGGAACGTATGTAAAACACCTCAAATAACAGCGTACAAGCCCTACACAAACTGTGCCGGGCTGGGCAGCTGTCATTTGAGTTACATTGGCATCTATAGACAGGAACGGACAATGGATCAGGATTAAATTAACGCAATCGCCAGCAGGGTGAACAGGCTCAAAGTTAAGATTTGATTCCCATACCCGTAGCCAGGATAAAAGGCAGACGTTTGTACACGTCCGTTCCGTTCTGTTTTTAAGTACACATTATTACGATCCACATCCATAATGGTTCCTTCGTACTGTTTTCCGTCAATGGTGAGAATACGCACCTTTTTATTCATGCAGTTCAAACAGTTGTAGTAAGCGTCCATTCCATCACCCCCTCTTATACATTGGCATTTTATGAGAGGGACGGTCTTATGGTAACGGCGAACATACAGGGAAAAGGTATTCCCTCCAACTTAAGACCTGACTAGAGTTAGCCTATTCTTGATAGGGATTAAAAGAGAAGCCAGGATATCCGTTAGTATAGGCGTAATCTCTTTGGGGGACGACCTGATGGTGTGATGAAGCATCAGCAAGCCTTACATGTATCCCTGGTTTTCGGGGGGGCTGCTGCTTGCAGTCATTGGGAGGACCGATGATGACAGGTTTTTTAATAGGGGCGAGCGCTTCCTGAACCTTATTCTCATCCAGGCAGTAAGTATGAGCCATAATATTATTTGGCGTTAGGCGCAAAATGTCAGATCCCAGTATGAATTCAGGGGTCGGGGCATCAAAAATCGTCAACAAATGAGTGTTATCCATCGTGGCGACCAGATAATGCCACCATCCTTGAGGGACGTTAGCCACTTGGCCAGGTGTGATCGGAAAATGTCGTAATTCGCGGGTAAAGGGGTTAATCAGTGACACGGTTACTGCTCCTGAGATGCAGTAGACCAGTTCTGTGGCATTTTGGTGATAGTGAGGCTCCACAACATTAGCAGTGCTGAGGCGAATATCCAGCAGCGATACATTTGCTAATGTATTCAGCTGCTGGATCGACAGCTCGTTGATCGAATTTTGAGCATCCTTCTGAAACAAAACATTGTCGCTTAAATCATAGGTGAATTGTACAGTAGGAGAGGTGTAATCCATATATGAATTCACGCGTCGTTTCCAGCCTTTCTGTTAATCAAGATTTGATGATCGTACGCTACTCTATGCATACGCCCATATATGTGTGCGCGCAAATGTGATTTGAATTAGTAGAAATCAGGCTCCGATCCCGGGTAAGTTGAAGCGAAAAATAGCGAAAAAAGTCACGTATTCAAGTGTGGTCAGAACATGATCCATTGCTTTTAATACACGTCATCCCTTTAGGGATGGCGTTTTATTTGCTTGGGTAGTCTTAGGACCAGAGCCGGATGATACGTAAATGCGGCTTGTGGTATACTGCAACGGACGTGTGAAAGCATGATTGTCCCATTCCGTATGTAGCCACGCGTCATTTCTGCAGCTAGGCATAAGTTATGTCATAAGAAACATCATCGGATAAACGTCCCTGAGTTGTACAGGCCGGAATGCTTGCACCGGACAGAACATGAAAGAGGAGGTTGTCTGGAATATGAAAAAATTATCTATTTTAATCCTGTCCTGCGCATGTATGTTAGGTACTGTATTGTCAGTCGCACCAGGACAAGCACAAGCACAAACGTCAGCTTTGAAGAAAGGGATTCAAAGCGAACGGGTGCTGGAGCTTCAACAGCAGCTTCATTCGCTCGGTTATTTCAAGGCTGGGTTTACTGGGTACTATGGTTCTCTGACCAGTAAAGCGGTGGCTCGTTTTCAACGAGATAACGGTCTGACACCTGATGGAGTAGCCGGAGCGGCAACACAAGCCAAGCTGAAATCCTTCGGAGAGGTGCGCGTAACCGCGCTGGATCAACTGGCTCGTATCATTTATTCTGAGGCGCGCGGAGAGTCGTTTGAAGGTCAAGTGGCTGTTGGCGCTGTCGTATTAAACCGTGTGCAGTCCGGCGAGTTTCCAAGCTCGATCCCGGACGTTATTTTGCAGCCTGGCCAATTCACCGCTGTACAGGATGGTCAATACCGCCTAAAACCAAACAAGACGGCATACCGTGCAGCCAGACAGGCACTTAACGGTGCTGATCCGACTAATGGGTCCTTGTTTTATTACAACCCGGCCATTGCCACAGCCAAATGGAGTAAAAGTCGCCCGGCTGTCATCTCACTCGGTCGCCATACGTTTACGAATTAATTGCACATGAGAATACGCAAATTTCCAGCCGTCAGTTGCTTCTTCTAGGAGCAGTGACGGTTTTTTATATTCACAAATTTGTAATATTTTAGTGGTGATTTATCTGATTTAATATTAAAAATTCTACCTATTATTCCGATACTCTTAATAGACAAAAAAATGAAATCAAAGGAGTCTTTCTAAATGAGTCAACATCCTTACACTATCGAAGTAGATCAAGCCATGAAAACGGTACATATGGCGGTGAATGGAGTTTTTAGCCAGGAGGAGTATGATAGCTTTGTAAAAGATTATGTAGCCAAAACTTCATCCATTCAGGCGTCCAGCTTTACACTCAAGGTAGATTGTACCCAGATGGCACTTTTGGGTCCGGGAGAAGTGGAAAAATTGAAGGGCTCATTTGTACGTTATAAAGAAACTGGATTTACCAAAGTAATCTTTGGCATCAGTCTTCAACAAACCATTATTAAAATGCAGCTTGGTCGAGTAGCACGTGAAGCAGGATTAAATAACGTAGATATTGTCGTACAATAATGCGCTGACGTATGTGTAAGGGGGAAACCTGATGAGCCATATCAAAATAAAAGCACTGGGTGTGTACCATCCGCCCCATTCGTTGGATAACGAATATTATGTTCGCCATTTTGACGAGCGGGGCAAAGATATTCGACGCTTCATGGAGCATATGGGTAGAAAACAGCGTTATATCATTGATGATCCGAACGAAAACGGCCTAACAATGGGAATTGCAGCTGCGCAAAAAGCTCTGGAACAGGCCGGTATGACAGGCCGTGATGTAGATATGATCGTGTTCTCCACTCAAGTTCCTGAGTCACTGTTTCCGATGAATGCTTTGTTTGTTCACCAGGCGATTGGGGCGAGACATGATGTGGCCGTGATGGATTCCAACGCGAATTGTGCAGGGATGACAGTCGCTGTCGATCAAGCCAGTCGGTCAATGCTATCTAATCCTGACGTGCGGACAGCGCTTATTATCGGTTCAGATTATAATTCACTCATTTCCGGTCCGGAGGATGAGATTACTTATGCGAACTATGGAGATGCTGCATGTGCGGTTATTTTGGAGCGTACAGAAGAAGACACCGGTTTTATAGATTCGATGTATTTTACGGACCCAGTCAATATAGATAAAATTTTGTACCCGGCTCAGGGGTTAGCGGCAACACTCCAAAGGAATGCTCCCGGAAAATATATTCAGTGGCTTCCGTTTGACGCCAATATGGCCTTGCCTCCTACATTTGATCTGCTTGAACGCATTTTAAAAAAGAATGGGCTGACGCCTCAGGATGTACGGGCTTATTGTCTGTCTCAGTTCTCGTTAGCAAATGTATTGAAGATTCAGGATCACTTGGAGCTAGAGGATGCCCAAATGATTTATGTGGGTGATCGATATGGTTACACAGGTACCAGTAGCCCGTTCATTGCGCTATATGAAGGTATTGAATCGGGTCGTATCCGGCGCGGTGATTATGTGCTGTTCTGGACGATTGGAGCTGGATATCAGCTGGTTGCTATGTTGTTTAAATATTAGTTATGCGAAGACCTTGCAGCTGTAAGGTCTTTTTTGTGTGTCACACAATGACAATTGTAATGATTTGGTTGTGCTATGTTTGATTATTTTGTAAAATTTAAACATTGAATTAAAAGGGAGAGCTTATATTGCGGACATCGGATAGCATGACAATTATGACGGAAAACATGGCACACAATTCATAATAGGAGCTGAAGAGTCATTAAGATCGAAAATTTATTTTATGGGGAACGAATAAAATTGGCCGCAGTCAGGGAAGAAGATGCCGAGGTGATGTTCAAATGGGGTGAGGATGCGAAGTATCTGCGAAATGTAGATACGGATTTGGCGCTCCCCTACACGTTGAAACAGATGGAGTCAGAAGGATCTCCCCGCTCTAACGAGGTCTATTTTCGATTAAGAACATTGGCAGATGATGTCTTGATCGGATTTGTCGCTATCCACGGGATTGAGTGGAATAATCGCAGCGGACAACTGGCAATAGGTATAGGTAATACGGATTACCGCGGCAAGGGCTTTGGGGCAGAAGCGGTACGGCTCATTCTTCGTTATGCGTTTTATGAGCTTAATTTGAATCGGGTCGGCTTGGATGTGATTGAGTACAATACGCAAGCGATCCGAACTTATGAGAAGGCGGGGTTCCAGTTTGAGGGTAGAGTTCGTTCCGCTGTTCTTCGTGATGGTAACAGTTATGATCGTATCATGATGGGTATCCTGTATTCTGAATGGAGCTCGACTGTTCAAATATAATAGATACACAATTTGTTCATAAAATATTCCATAATAAGCCTTTTAATAACGTGAAAAGAGGTTTATAGTTAAGGGGTCACATGCCCAAATCATTATTAATTTGAGTATGAGTCAAAGCTGAGGAGGAATTTACATGGCAAACGTTGTAAGGTCCGTTACTTCACCCAAGAAATTTATTTCTGGACAAAATCTACTCTCGTCGTTAAATGACTATATTAAGGATTATGGCGATAAAGCCTTTGTCATTTGTGATGAGTTCATACTTGAAAGGGCCCAAAAGGAGGCAGGTGCTTCGATTGAAGCAGCTGGTAATCAGGTGGTCTTCGAGAAATTTCAATATGAATGTACAAAAGAAGAGATTGATCGTAACCGCGAATTGGTGCGTAAACATGGTTCGAACATTATCATAGGGATTGGCGGGGGAAAAACATTGGATACCGCCAAGGCAACGGCTTATTATGAAAAGCTGCCTGTTGTTATTTTCCCAACGATTGCTTCTACAGATGCTCCTTGTACCGCGCTTGCGGTTATATACAAAAAAGATGGCTCTTTTGATGAATATCTGTTCCTGCCTACTAATCCAGACGTTGTACTGGCGGATACAGGCATCCTGGCAGCAGCGCCTGCACGTTTCTTTGCAGCTGGAATCGGTGATGCACTGGCCACTTATTTTGAAGCTCGTGCCTGCTATCAGGCCAATGGAGATAACCTGGTTCTGAACAAGCCTTCCACTACAGGACTGGGACTTGCTCGTCTTTGTTATGATACGTTGCTGGAAAATGCTGTGAAGGCCAAACGTGCTGTGGATCGTAAAGTATATACTCGTGCGGTTGAGGATACGATTGAAGCTACTATTTATCTGAGCGGTGTTGGTGCAGAATCAGGTGGATTGGCAGCAGCACATGCCATTCATAATGGCATGACGGCTGTTCCTTCGCTCCATAAAGCACAGCATGGTGAGAAAGTTACATTCGGTTTGTTAACCCAGCTAGTGCTGGAAAATGCACCGAAAGAGGAACTGGAAACCGTGATTAAACTGGTGAAGGATGTAGGCCTTCCGTTGACGCTTCGTGACTTGGGTGTAGAGGAATTTGTTGAGGCTGAATGGCGCCAAGTGGCTGAAGCTGCTTGTGCATCGAATGATACAATGGTCAACATGCCGTTCCCGGTTAGTCCTGCTGACGTGTACAATGCAATCATTGCAGCGAATGCAATAGCAGAATCCTATCAAGAATAGTTTCTTCCTAAATCACGAAAATGGGTTTACAAAAACGGGTCTGTCACATCACTGGCAGACCCGTTTCGTTTACGTGCACTAACTTGTGAAACAAAAGAAGGGTACCAGGGACTTATATCCTATCTTGTTCTGACCGATATACATGTAACAGGGAAATTAGGTTGGTTACACAGCAGGAGGAGATTTGATGTTGGTGCATGGTAGAACACGTAGGGGTAACTTGTACATCCATATGTCCAGCGGTTTTCACAAAATTGGAGATTATCGGGAAGAATATTCTGTAGCACCGGGTGATCGGCTGATGTCTAGACTGTCCAAGCGGATCTACACCATTGTATCCGTACATCTTGGTGAAGAGGCGTATGCCGATATTGATCTAGAAGAGGTTATCAGAAATAGTTAGAGAGCTTTATTTGGATTTAGTATAAAAAAAGCTTCCACTTTGCTCTTAGAGCGAAGTGGAAGCTTTTTTCTTTCAGCGGAGGGACTCATGAAGAAGGTCTCGTGTGATGATATTATTTTGGTTCATAAAATGTCTGATTGCTGCTTGTGAATTGGTTGCAGACAGCTCCTTTCCCCATGTCATGGCATAGGCCCAGGCTGGCTGGTTTTGCAGCACCTTCGCACTCGGCAGAATATCACTTTCTCCGATTCCTATAGGCTTGCCCTGCGCAAGCTTTAGCAATTCAGTGTAATAGGAGGATTTATAATCATTATTATAGATATCAGCTGCAAGAATATCTACCCGGTTAATACCTGGGAAGGACAGATTATAGGGAGTGCTATATGCGTTTGGGGCATTGGGACTCCATACCCACAACAGGTTATCCAGATGATGGACATGAGTGAACCGATCATACATTAGATTCCACAACTTAGCGTAATTTTGCTTGTTCCCCCACCAAAACCAGTTGCCGTTCATCTCATGATAGGGTCTCCATAAAACAGGTACATCCGCGTCTCGTAAAGTCTTAAGGGACAGAGCCACCTCATCCAGATCGGCGATCAGTTGTTTATATTGCGGGGTACCCGGCGTGATGTAACGATTAAATTCAGCTTGAGTTATTTTTGCTTGTACATTTTTCCACGTTTTGGGTGTGCCCGGTAGCGCCTGATGGAAGGTAATAGCTACAATTCCGCCGTCCTGACTCCATTGGATAGCACTATTCATAACATGCTGACGTTGCTCTTGTAGGGCCGTACGGGACTGATTAGCTAATCCTCCAAACTCATAGCCGTGAAGCCCTGCGTATTGTCCGCTGATTTGTTGTAGCTTGTTATTTTGTTCATCCGGTGCCTCTAAGTAATCATGCTGCCCGGAAATTAGCATATCATCCGGTACATTAGATAGGTAGGCAAGTAATTGCTTGGCTTTGGCAGAGGCCTGAACATTAATTGGCGGGGCGGCATCGGCAACAATGAATGATTGCTGAGAGCCGCTGAAGAGTAAAACAAGCATTAGCAGTAGCACCCTCTGTAACCAAAAGCGTGTTGAGTGAGATTTCATGGCGCTCCTCCTTTGATGCATGGTAATGGGATTAGTATTTTTCTTTTTGCTTTCTAAGCTGTATATAGGCGCTAATAATAATCACCAGCAGACTAATCGTGGCCCATCCATTAAATTCCTGTGAGTGTATCCAGTTGTCCCATACAAGGAAGCCTAAAATTACAACGAGCAAACCCATTGCAAGATACATTTTGGTTTGTGCTGGACGTTGGGTGCGTTTTGAAATCCAATGTATGATGCCGAAAACGATGGCTGCCTGAAATAAAAATATGCCCATTATCATTAAACTTGCTATAAAGATTGGGGACATCGGTATCCTCCTCCTGGGTTTACAAACAGAATATGCAGGTTGTAACCGGGATGTGGATTCTTGGATGTGAATTTAATTACAATTGGAGTAAACATTTGAGCGCTGGTTACGATCTTGAACAAGTTGACTAAATTATACCATAACTACCGTCCTGCAATGAAAGACGTCTAAATACCCACTCTACCTTGATTCGACATCATACTTTATATTCAGCGAAATATTGACATATAGATGTACACTTCACATAAATGAAGATGCAATCAGAAATATGTGGTAAGTATATGCATAAAAGCACCGCGAAATCGACGGAAAATTTTGGTATGATTAAAGTGGATTGAAAAGGAGGTACTCTTATGAATGAAGAAAACAGACCATTCTCTAGATCAGCAGATGCTGAAGGAGCCAAAGCGAACTTTGATGCCAATCAGCTGAAGCTTCACTCCGAGGGAGTGCCTAGCTTATGGCGTCAGGTTAGCAACCTGCTGATTCTAGTTGGCGTGATTGCATTGATTATCATTTTAGCTCGAGTGCTATAATTGAGATATCCAAAAAAACGAAAAGAATTCACGAAGAATTAGGGATGTGAAATGGTGTTAAAGGCAGCTTTACTTTTTATATTGGCTGGCATCGCTGAAATTGGAGGAGGATATTTGATTTGGCAGTGGCTGCGTGAAGGGAAGACATGGTATGTCGGACTTTGCGGCGGAGTAATTTTGGCTGTGTATGGAATCATTGCTACCTTTCAGGTTTTTTCCTCCTTTGGGCGTGTATATGCAGCATACGGAGGTGTCTTTATTGTTCTTTCCATCGCATGGGGCTGGTGGATTGATAAAAAGACACCCGACTTGTACGATTTCATTGGTGGATTGATTTGTTTGGTCGGTATAGCTGTAATCCTGTTTCCGCGATCAGGGTGATAGGACGAAAAACCCTTTTTTATTTTCGAAAACATGACTATAGGTCTAAAAAAATAAGCTTCATATTCCGAAATAGAACTTAAGGAGGGGGTTCTATGAACTGGAATCAAATGAAGCTTAGATTGAAATTTGGCAGTACTATGCCGAAGAATGAAGGTAATTTCTCTTTTGGTATCATGTGTGGACTTTTAATCAGCATCGTGCTGTGGATCTCGATTATTGGCTGGATCATGCTGATCTTTAAGTGATTTTACGAAATCACTGTACATATCAAAACAAATGAATTAAGGACTGCTCGCAAACCTGTGTCCTATTACCCATGCTTTATTTTGTGAAATCGTTACGTAACTTGTCTATCCCGCGACCTATGGCTTCATCAATCATATCGGTAGCAGCAGGTGTATCTGCATCGGTGTCAGGAATGCGATTAAATCCTGGCTCGCGGTTGTCCAGGGATTGTTTATGTTTGATTTGATCGTCAGTACGATTCTTTTCAGAGTTATTATCTCTCATAGCACATCACAGCTCCTTTTATTAGGTACATTCAGCTTCTATACTTTACATAAACGCTTGTGCTCCAGACTAAACGTTGATAAAAATAAAACCGGGGGGAAGTAAATCCCGCCCGGCACTTCCCAAACAACTAGCGATGCTCAATCAGATCAATCGCCCCCAGAACAACATGAGCCAGTCCGAAACCGAGAATGCCTGTAGCTGCAAGTTTGTACTTACTGCTCAGCAACACAGCGCCTGAAGCCGATACTACCGTTCCAAGAACAGCTGGAATCATACCTTCACGCATTCGTAACACCCCTTCTGGTAGTTTGGAAAGACGTTTATTAGTGTAATTCAAATGTGCACAAGTTATACAAAAAGAGAAATTTATTATTTTTTTTAAAAAAACACTTTACAATTCGATAAAATTATCGTATTATATGTTGGTGCCCAATTGAACGACATTTACATAACGAGAACACTTCTTAATCAGATGTATGTTTCTCAGATACTTGTAAGACAAGTAAGTGTAAAGATTAGCGTTCCTAAATTTATGCCGGGGTGGCGGAATTGGCAGACGCACAGGACTTAAAATCCTGCGGTAGGTGACTACCGTACCGGTTCGATCCCGGTCCTCGGCACTATGGTTTTTCTCTTGAATCCCTTGATTATCAAGGGATTTTTTATTTTTAGTGATTGAAATCATGACATGCATATCACAGGGAGCGAGCGCCTTTTTCGCTCTTGGGGACGGATTGGGGACGAACTTTTGGATCGAAGACATCGAGGTGTGCTGTTGTTTTACGACTAAGCTTCTTGGTGACGTGAGCATAGGTATCTGAAGTCACCTGAGATGTGGAATGTCGCAATCGATGTTGAATCTCCTTGATAGATGCTCCCTGGCCAAGCAAATACGTTGCATTTGTATGGCGGAGACCATGAAATGATACATTACGGAAGCCGTGCCGCTCACACCAGTTTTTCCACTGCTGGGACGGCGTTGTATGGTAATAGGGTTTCCCTGTACCTGAATGAAAAACAAAGTTGCGATCCCCGCCTTTCCATGTCCCATTTGCCTTTGCCTCAACTTTAGTTTAAGTATGCCTTTAACATGGACGGCCAGTTCCTCCATATACCATTGCGGCATATCTACATAATCGTTAGATGCTTCATTCTTGGTATCTGTAATGTCCGCCTGGCCATTTTTGGTGCTGTCAACCGAACACTGGATTTTGTCACCATCGACTATGGACGGGGCGCAACAAGGAAGGTGAAATTGGACTCAGGATACCAGAAGTAAATTAGACCGTAAGGGCTTAAGCCTTTGCGGTCTTTATTGTAGGTGTCTAAAGTTCTAGACTGAAAAATAAAGTAATAGTCTGAATGAGAAATTATCTAAGTTCAATGAACATTGGTCTCCGAAAGTCATTGGTGAAATGAATGACTATCAATTTAAATTGGTCAAGATAGAATTTGTATGGCACGATCATCAAGATACCGACGAGGTGTTTGTCGTGCTCGAAGGGGAGATGTTCATTGATTTCCGCGATGGCCAAGTAATGATTTCCCAAGGAGAGATGTTTATTGTACCAAGGGTGTCGAACACAAAACTTTCGCTAACCAGGAGTGTCATATCATGTTGGTAGAGCCCAGGGGTGTAGTAAACACTGGCGAGACTGAGTCAGAATTAACAGCAGTCAATGATATTTGGATCTAATGCATTTAGCTTCAGTTCGATTACATCGTTAAAGCAACGGGAAACGATAGTTCAACTTCACTTGCTGCTATGACGAAAACCGGATTCCCCTGTAAGGGTCCGGTTTTTTTCTGCAACGCATTGCTTAGAATACGATTTTTTCCGTTTCGTGAGGTGACCCCTATATCGTGAGTACCATCGGGAAATTCTCCAGCTACACTATATTCTTCATTCGCGCCATTTCTAATGCTTCTTCACGATTGTTGACGCCGAGTTTCGAGTAGAGAATCGAGCAGTAATTGCGGATCGTTCCCTCGATAAAAATAGCTTGACGGCAATCGATTTGTAGCGCAGTCCGCTCGACAGATGCTCCAGAATCTCCATCTCGCGTTTCGTAAGCCCGTACGGGTAGTTTCCCTGACTTGAACCGATTTTCTCCAACTGCTCACGTTGACGCTTCATCTCTTCGAAAACTCGCGTAGCGACCGATTGGTCGATCCAGGTTCCTCCATTATAAATAAGTTTCAAGGCTTCCTTCATCTCAATTTCCGAATGATTCAGACCTATCATGCAATATAACTTCCCGATCCGTCAAGCGAAAGAGGGTGGGGTAACAGCGGTTAGAACGTAGCTTAGCAAGCACGTCATATAAGACAATTGACAGTTTGTCATGCAGTATATGTGACAGGTCCAAGTACGATGTCATCAAAAGCTTGGCGGTTTTATCACTGTTCGATTTAACAATATCGGAGGTAAGGTGAGGGGGTAAAGCAGAACAACATTCTAAAATAATAGGAGCGATTGCGTTATGAAATCATTCACCATTCGAAAAGGAGTTGCACTTACTTTAATAGCTATATTGGAGACGGATTCCTAACGCTGCTCTTTAACGATTTGCTACTTCTGGGATTTGGACTCACGTTCTTATTCAGCTGTATATTTCTGACAGGCGGTTGGTTGTTTACCAGGAGACGGACGATCTAAATACGCCCTTGAGGCAGGGGACGAATCAAAGTTCTTTGACTTGTAATTCAATCAAAAAATGCGGGAGCGGTCACCTTAGGGGAAACCATGGATAATCAGAGAAAATTAAGAAAAGAAATCGCCCCCCCTACGAAACATCGAATATCAGAATTAGTATATGGCAGATTTCAATACCATGCCTCTCTGGCAATAGACGCAGAACTGAACGAATTGTTTAGCTTCGGCCGTAAGAGGGCGACGAATCCTTAGGTTGCAGGGTTTGTTGAAGAAGATGTCTATGAGGGGACTTTCCGTCATTTTCCCGGCACGCGCTGCACACTGCTTTAATTGAAGGTTCCCGATCAGCATCGTACCGATGTGATTCGGATCATCCGGACTTTTCAGAAGGAGAAGCCATCCTATCGGCATTACCTGATTTGATTGTTAGGAGTGCAAATGAATTTCAACTAGCATGTAACGAAATTATTTTTGGTCGCACTTATATATCAAATTAAACTTGAGCGATTAGCGATGTGCATCAAATTGAGTGACGGACCCCCCGACCCCAAACGAAATTAACCTTTTCTTAAGAATTTCTTTACGTTTAATTATGCTTTATTTTTCATATTTAATGTATCCGGCCCCGTCTCAAGACGGGCCACCAACCAGTACCTCAGCCCGTATGCTCCTTTGGTTAAATCCTCTATCATAAAGTTAACAGAAATAAGGAATTAACATAGAAATATTATTTCAGTTTGACAATTTCAATAAAATTCGTCGATTAAAATAAGAATGAGGGATGGTTGGATCAATGTTGCTTCGTTTACGCAAATCTTCAATGCAGGCGGCCTGGATGGTGTGGGAAAGAGGGTTCGATTGGATTTCACGCTTTCGCGGCTCGCATACATCGCACTTTGGAATTTGCAAAGTCATGATTAAGAAACACCGAGGGGAGAGTATCGTCTGTGCGGACTCCACCATCATCGATAAAGGCGATCTGGTCGGGGAACTCCATCTCAATAATGAAACGATTCTGACGCTGATCAAATCCGAAGACTCAGACCGCGCGGCGCTCATGACGGCCCGGCTTACACGGAAATCCATGCAGCAGATCAGCGAGGCATTCGCAAGTCAGCCGGAGTTCAGAGAGGTGAAGGCGTTAGTCGGCATTACGCTGCTTCATCGTGGTTTGATACATGGTCTTGGTTTCGAACAACAACCGATGAAGTCCGATCTGTTCCAACGCATTACAACGGCTTATCTACGATTATTGTTATCCGTCATGCACCCTGAAGGCAAGAAGCGGATTGGCCGCAAGACCGAAAAATTGATACCGATGATGCTGATTCACTCCCGCAGCTCGCTGAGGAACCGATTTATGACGGTGAAGAGACACTCCGTTTCAAAGGAGTTATGTCTACCCAAATCAAGCTCCAATTAATTAAAACAAAAGAAACTAAGAGCGTGGTGAGTAAGTTCTTGGAGGGCGGTATGGAGTTGGAACACAGCGAGTGGAAACCCATACCGCCCGGAGGCAACCTATTTTTCATCATGCTCTGTAACAAAGGCGGGATAGGCATTCATGGATAAAATTATGGAATTTTTACAGAACTTCGGAGCGACGGGACTTTTCATTCATGCTATGCTCGATGCGATTATTTTCCCCATCCCGGCGTTCTTCCTGCAGCTTTCTTTAAGTGCGGTGCAACCGGAGTCGGCTTTATGGCTCGCTACGGTTGGCTTTGCAGGAAGTCTGCTTGGAACACCGATCGGTTATGGGATCGGCAAGGTGTCGGGAAAGCATGTTATGGGCGGTGTAATGAAGAAAAAATGGCTGGATTCGGCAAGCGACTTATTTGCCCGCCGCGGCGAGGCCGCAATCCTGATCGGATCGTTCACTCCGATCCCGTTTAAAATATTTACGATTTTATCCGGATACATGAATTATCCGTTATGGAAGCTGCTCAGCTATGCGGCCATTGGCCGGGCGGTGAAGTTTTATGTAGTCGGTTTTCTCTTCTATATATATGGACGCGCGGCAGAGAATATGGTGAACCAAGTTCTCACGATTACGCTGGTGGGAGTTGGTGTAGCGATTGCGGCAATATGGTTCTTGATACGGAAGCTGTGCGAGCGGAGGAAGATAAGGGATGAACATCAACTGATCGAAAAAACAGGGAATGGAGGCGGAAAACAGGATGCAGTGGATAAGACGAATTGATCAAATGATGTTCTTCTGGTGCAACCAGCGGCTGAGTAGTCGGGCAATGGACCGATTGTTCGGATGGATTACCCATTTGGGCGGAGCTTTGTTTACCATCATTTGCGCAGTGTCCTTGGCATGGTTCGCCGAGGGGGAGTTCAGCAGAATCGGGCTGCAAAGCTTGATCGCACTGGGCGTTAGCCATATCGTTGCTGTCCTGATCAAGAGAAAGGTGCGCAGAGACCGGCCTTTCCGCAAGCTGGAGCAGGTGAAGGTAGGCAAATTCCCGTTGAAGGATTATTCCTTTCCATCCGGCCATACTACCGCTATTTTCGCCCTGGTTACACCTTTTATGTTGGCCTCATCGCCGGCAATTATGCTTGTCTTGATTGGTCTGGCCTTGTTGGTGGCCATATCCCGGGTTTATTGGGGCTATCACTATCCGATCGATTGTGTGGCTGGTGGGATGGTCGGATTCCTAACGGCGGTGCTGGTTGTTTTGTTCATGCATAGTTAAATTTCACGAGGGAGGCGATTGTTGATGAATAGCATGAAACGGGAAAAGCTGCTGATTCTGTCCGGCGCGCTCGGGGATGGACATATGCAGGCGGCCAAGGCGATTTTGGAGGCATCGGTGCTGTACAAACAGGGAGTAGAGGTGGTCGACTCCATGCAATGGATCCATCCCCGCATGCATGTGGTTGAACGGTATTGCTTCCTGCAATGGGTGAAGTATTTTCCTTCCTCATACGGATATATGTATCAGAAGACCCGGACGGACAGTACACTTACTTTCTTCCTGAAGCATTTTCTCACGACCAGCCTGCAGCGGCTGCTCAAACTTCTGAATGAGGAACAGCCGACGTTGATTGTCAGCACGTTCCCGCTGGCATCAGCCGCCATTTCCTTGCTT
Source organism: Paenibacillus sp. FSL H7-0703 (assembly GCF_038003485.1). Classification (NCBI taxonomy): domain Bacteria; kingdom Bacillati; phylum Bacillota; class Bacilli; order Caryophanales; family Paenibacillaceae; genus Paenibacillus; species Paenibacillus sp. FSL H7-0703. Next base: position 5,396,882 of record NZ_JBBOPF010000001.1, read on the forward strand.
AAGGAAAAAGGGATGACGGATCTGCCTGCGGCAACGGTCATTACCGACCATTCCGATCACAGCTATTGGATACATCCGTCTACGGATCTGTATCTGGTTGGCTCCGAAGGCGTGCGTGCAGCTCTGCAGAGAAAAGGCGTTGCTGACCACAAAATCGCTGTAACGGGCATCCCTGTTCGCCCATCCTACAGTCAGCATGACAATAAAGACCGGCTGCGCGAGAAGCTAGCCTTGGCTCTTGACGCCTTTGTCGTGCTGGTGATGGGCGGCGGCTGCGGGATTATCGATAAATCCTTCATCGAGCAAATGCAATCTGACTCTTTTCCCCCTAACGTGCAATTTGTCATTGTGTGCGGACGCAATGTGAAGCTGCTGTACCGTCTGCGTGAAGCATTGGGAGACAGGGATAACGTCATACTGACAGGCTTCCTGGAGGGAATCCATGAATGGATGGCGTCCGCAGACGTATTGATTACCAAGCCGGGCGGACTGACGACCTCCGAAGCGCTGGCGCTTCAGCTTCCCATGCTGCTGCTGGAGCCACGGCTGGGGCAGGAAAAGGATAATGCCGATTATTTGATTCAAGCGGGAGTAGCGTATCTATGTCAGATTGACAATTTGCAGGATCAGATTCAGCGGCTGGTTCAACAGCCTTCCCTATTGGAAGAAATGAGGGAGAAGACAGGGTTGTGCAGACAGCAGGATTCCGCCAGACATGCGGTCATGCAAATTCTGAGCATGCAGAGCGATACACAGGAAGAAAAATGGGTTTGCTCCTTGCAGCAGTATGCTTAAGCTTAATTTTCACTAAGGGGGATAAAGACGTTGCTTGTTAAATATTTGTTGATTGGGCTCATAGGATTCATCAGTCTGTATATGCTAATTCCCAGTTTTCTACCACGAATGATCAGGTTTGGAGCCTTTCGTAAGGGAACGACCAAGAACCAGGTAGCGTTCACGTTCGACGATGGGCCGCATCCGAGGTATACACCGGAATTATTGGATTTATTGCAGGATTATCAAGTGAAGGCCACATTCTTCGTGCTTGGCTCACAGGCGGAACTGCACCCGGATCTGATCAGAAGAATGGATCGTGAAGGTCATCAGATTGGAATCCACAATTACAATCACATCTCCAATTGGCTGATGCTTCCCTGGACGGTGCGGCGTGATCATATGAAACGGACCGCAGATATTATTGAATCCATAATTGGAAAAAGGCCGGATCACTATCGCCCGCCTTGGGGGCTCATGAACGCTTTCGATTTCTTTCATCCCAAATCGTACCGCATCGTACTCTGGTCCTTGAAGGCGGGGGACTGGCGCAGCAGAAGCTGCCGCAAAAAGCTGAAGGCAACGCTGCTGAACGGAATTACGGACGGATCTGTTATTTTGCTGCATGACAGCGGAGATTCGCCGGGAGCGGACCGTCACGCGCCATATTTTATGCTTCGGGCTCTGGAGGAAGTACTGCATCAATTACAGGGACGCAACTTGCAATTCGTTCGTCTGGATGAAATGGCTTGACAAAGGAAATGAGGTGACAATAGTGAAACAGGAACCGCAAATTTTAATTTTAACGGCCGATTACGGAGAAGGTCATCATCAGGTGTCCAAGGTGTTGCAGCAAAGCTTGATCCGCAATGGTTATAGCCAGGTGGCGGTTGTCGACTTGTTCCGGGAAGCTTATCCTGTGCTGAACAAAATAATCCGCTATCTGTACCGGCAAAGCCTGTATGCAGCCAGCCTGGGCATTCCCTATTACGGATGGACCTACCATCTGACCAACCAGCTTCCCATGAAGGGAAAGATCGCAGCCTGGATGAACAGTCTTGGCGGCGATAGGCTCAAGAAAATCATCCTCCAGTACCAGCCGGAAGTCATCATTTATACATTCCCGTTCGGCAGCTTGCCAAGCAGTGAGGCATTATCTGCGATCCGTCCCCGGACTGCTGTTGTCATAACGGACTTTGATGTTCACCGAAGATGGCTGTTCGCCAAGCCGGATCATTATTTTGTCCCTGCCAGCGACGTGAAAGAGGCCATGGTCAGGCAGGGCGTTCCCGAGAGTCGTATTACCGTGACCGGAATTCCGGTCAGGGAGTCATTTCATGATGCGGCAATGAGCGGTTCCGGCTCCATTAAAGAAGCAGATGAGCATGTGATTCTGCTTATGGCTAACGTCTGCGGCACATTGCATTCGTTATCGAGGCTCATCGGGAAGCTGCTGCTCTTGTCAGGCGTCCGCATTCAAGTGATTTGCGGCCGGCAGGAAGGATGGAGACGGAGGCTTACGGAGAGCTGGGAGGATGATGCAAGAGTGGATGTATTCGGCTTCACCGATCAATTGCATGTTCTGATGAGCAGCGCCTGCTGCGTAGTCACGAAAGCGGGAGGCGTTACACTATCCGAAACGATTCAGGCCGGGGTTCCAATTTTCATCCTAAATCCGTTTCTGGGGCAGGAGAAGGAAAATGCCCTGTATTTGCAGCGCAAAGGAGCGGCAGTCGTGGCCTTTACGATTCATGATCTGGTGTTGCAGATACAAGCGATGATCTCCTCTGAGCAGATCAAGCAGTCGATGATGAACGGGTTGCTCGCAGCAAGGCAGAAAGCGGCTGCGGACCATATTGTCCGGCATTTGTTTCCGGAGGCAAGTCCCTTAAGAAGGAGTGGAATATGATGAGCGGGAGGAGCGCGTTCAAGCTTTCTACTCTGACGCTGTTCACGGTGCTTTTTTGCACAGAGTTTGTCCGAAGCGCTTTCTTGTTCTCGTTCCTGCCGAACTTTGCCGTCAACGAGTCGGGGCAAACCGTTGCTTTGGTCGGTCTTGCCGTCTCGCTTCATTATACAGCCGATACGCTGATTAAATGTGTGGCTGGATATTTGCTGGACAGGTTTTCGCTGCGCTGGCTGCTGCCCGCCACTTTCGTCCTGATGCTGTCCGGACTAGCCGCCGTGTTCTTTAGTCCGTATGCCTGGGGGCTGGTTGCCGGTTCCGTGATGCTTGGGATGGGGGCGTCGCCTATATGGCTCATTTGTCTGGAGAAAGTCCGGCTGACGGAGCGGGCAGCCCAGATGGGGGCGATATACACCGTGTGGCTGGCCTGCATCGGTCTGGGGCCGGTCACAATCAATCTCACCTTCGATTATGGCTTCGAACCTGCCTTCCGGCTGATGGTTGCGCTGCTCGCCGTCGGCTGCATCGCATCGTTCGGGATTAACAGAACAACCCCCTTGCATCTCCAGAACGTCAGCTTTTCCGAACAAGCGGCAGGACTGCGAAGAAGGCTCGTTCAGCTGAAATGGCTGCTGCCAGGCATGGTCCTGCAGATGACCGCTGCGGGACTGCTGCTGCCGATACTGCCCGGTTTTGCCGCTGACCATCTCGGTCTGAGCCAGCCGCAATATTCGCTAATGCTCATATTAGGCGGGGCCGGCGCGATGCTGTTTCTTGTCCCGATGGGAAAGCTGGCCGATCGATGGGGGCACAAGCAAATGCTGTTCGCCGGTTTCGTATCGCTTACGGTCGTATTGGCTCTGTTAGTCGTATCCATGCCGCCGCCTGCATTAACGATGCTGTTTGCCTTTATGCTGGGATTGTCTTACTCAGCCGTGCTTCCGGCCTGGAATGCGGTGCTGTCGTACCTTGTTCCGGAGGATCAGAAGGGGACCGGGTGGGGAGTACTCTCCGGGATTGAAGGGCTCGGTATTATGATTGGCCCGGTCATCGGGGGATGGATAGCCAGCCAGTATACGAATGCCGCTGCCATTAGCATCAGCGCTGCTTTACTGGCGGTTCTTGCACTTTTTTATTTGATTTTGCCGCAAAACAAGCTTGTCTCGGCTGGCGGGACTTTGCAGCACAAGAGGGAGAATGCTCATGGACCTGATCGGGTTAGTTGAATAATTGTTTCACGATTATGGATACCTGGTCTTGCTCATCGGCTTGCCGCTGGACTGCATCGCGCTCCCCATTCCACCGAGTACACCTGAAATCCAAGCCATCGAAAATCATCACGATACAAGCCTCAGTTCATCTACCTCAGCACAAGAAGCTGGTGAAGGTGCCGATTTTAATTATGATTCTTTAAAGGATTACATTGCCTATGGTCTAACTTATGATAAGAAAGAGGACAGATTTCTCTTCCATGACAAGCAAGTCAGATTGTTTGTTGATAAGGATATAAAAAATGAAGGTAGATCAAATAATTTTTACTATGATGCTAAAGGTAAATCCGATTTCAAAGGTGATTAGAGACGATAACAATAAGATAATCAAAATAACGGAAGTTAATGAGAGTGAGTTACAAGCCTTAAGTAAAACATTTGGATTTATAATAACTGATGGAAATTTACGGTTTGAATAATTAGATTCATTATATAAGCTACTGAAAAAGCTTTAAACCGTAAAAGGTGAAAGAAAACCAGTGAAATGATGGTTTTCTTTCACCTTTTTTAATAGACGGATTGTCAAGACAAGTACAACAGTTCCTCCTGAAACGATTCGTGAGAGGACTTCCATCTTAAGTTTTTCGGGGGGCGGTTGTTAATCAGGGCGAGAGCCTGTTCCAGATCAGCATCTGTCACCTGAGCGAAATTATGACCCTTTGAGATGAATTCACGCTCAAGACTTAGCATTCTCGTTGGAGTCTCGTTGCCAGGATGAGTACGGGTCGGCGAAATAGACACCCACGCCGTACAGCCGTTCCAACTCTCTGTGACAGACGAATTCTTTCCCTCGCCCACGGTCGCGCTCCGAATCGCAGACATCGGATACTGAGCCGCTAGTAAGCCAAACGCGATCTTCATCGATAATGCCGTGCGATCGTCATTTAATCACTTGGTAAAAACGTGTTTTTGCCTCCATGATGTGTCGACGCAAGCTTACTCTTCCCTCGGCTGGAAACGACCGTATCCAGCTCCCAGTGATCGAAGGTTTTCCGGCTGCGGATCGTATTGGGACGCTGCAAATCAGGCCGGGTATTATGAATCGATATCAGGAAAAGAGCATAGTAGACAAGAAGACGCTTTGGGTGCAAACAGCGGTACTACTAAATACAAACATAGGGGGAAGCTGAAATAAAAAGCAAGAGATTATCCGGCTCTACCGTATAGGGTGAGGCAGGTGCAAAAAAGCAAAGGGAGTTATGCAGGAATAACGATGAAATAGAAAGAAATATCATTGATGACAATTTTCTTTTCAAAGGAGATTATTAATTTCAAAAGCATACAAAAAGACCCCATCGAAATTATACTTCCTGTGCATGACATTCATGTTCCCTCTTACTTTTCAACACCATCATTTGATAAAATAAAACGAGCCGCCGAATACTATGACTTGCACGGCCACTTCATGCCTATTGTCGTTTCATTTCATTATTCCAGGTGGTATGTTCGTGATGGATATACGATTTATTGGCTACTAAAAGGTTTGGTTTAGAACAAGTCGTGATTCAGTACAGCCAGCATTTTCATTTTACAAACGAAGATTTACACGAGGAAGTTGCTGCTACCCAACAAATGCCGTTGCAACGGAGAAAGTAATCACTATTTATCAAGTTTGTCCCCTAATTGATATTGAAGTAGGTTTAGTTTTTATATGAGCGTAAGGAGTTTGAAATTCATAAAGCTAATATTAAACAGTAAATTTGATACTAGAAAGGATCAGATTTACTGTTTATCCATTCCGCTCTACATGTAAAAGTACCTTTTTACTTGTGAGTCTTTAGCGTCCGACCCTTAAAGAGAATGTAGGACAGATCATTTTTGATAATTTTATTATTCTCTAACGTTTTCACATAATCTATATTATATTCGCGAGTTACAATTTTCATCCTTATCAACAGGCCAAGTACCAGCGAAGCTGACACCACCCGCAAAAGTAGTTGTTACTATATGTAAATTTAATTAATAACCTTGTTATACTCCCTACTGTGCATTGTAATGACAAGCTTTAGACTTTCAACGACTTATGGCTACGAGGATGGCCAAGCGCTGCAACGCGGATCTTCGTAGGCGAGCTGCAGCACCCAACCAAAACATCGTGAGAATTCTTCTCTCCATGCCATCGAATCATTTTGCATGAAACCAATCTGCAACTGATCTGCCACATATGGAGCAGTGGGAGGAGGCTTATTAGATTGGGTCGCAAGCGGAAGATAAGAACTATTATGGAGTGTTTTCCAGACCCGTTCCGTCATCCCATTTGCTACAGATCGTCGTTAAAACCGGCATTCCTTTTTTATTATAAATAGTTCCGACTGTGGCCAACTTGGTTTAAACTCTTGAATCGATATCCCTCCAGCTTCACCCCTTCAGGGTCGAAGGAGTCTTTCCAAACTCGTTTCAAGATCGCATAAAGTTTCTGATTCACCTCGCCCAGACAGGTCCGCCGAACATGACCTGTATTTAGTCTAATGTGGTTAAGATATTGTTTCTCCTCCTGGAAGCTATCCGCTGCTGTTCGTTCAGGATCACGCTATTCCTCGGCGGTTAACTCCTCGATGAGATGCAGAATAGTTTCGCGTACGAGTTCGTCCATTGAGTCGAAGAGCCTTCCGGTGAATGGACACTCAATCTGCTGATAAATCCGGATAACGGCGTGTTCTTCTTTGTGGGGGTATAAAATTCAGAACATGGACGCTTTAGCGGCCTCGATGATGTCATCAGAAGGCCGTTGCAACTTCAGTGCCAAGGCTGTTCAAGTAATTTTCCCAACACTCTTCTGCAGATTTGAGCGGATACTCTACAGTTTCCTGCTCTTGAGAGACATCTGCGGCGGGTCTGACATTATCCGTAGTAACAGAAGCGGAAGGACGGACTGATAACTGCAACCGAGGCTATGCGACAGATCGATATGAAGAGGACGACTTTTTACCGACGAGTCAGAGAAGTCGAAGAGTAAGGGAGTCAGAAAGCACAAGAAGCAGAAACTGAAGTTTAATAACAGTTGAAGGCAAGGCATTAATATATTCGGCATCATCGCCTTTTAAGCTCACCTACAATCCTTAAACTAAAATAAAAAAAGAACCAACCACAAAGAACTGGTTGATCACATAATACGAACGGGCAGCATTCCTATTATGTTGAAATAAGAGGTTTCAGAATGAAAAAGACTCCTTGGTATGATGTAAATGGGTCCATGATGCTGGCCAGCGACTGGATCCAAAAACAAACCAAGGAGAGTACAAGATGAATTCTACTCAAAATGAACGTATTAATCAAATCACTTCTTCTACCTTATTATCGGTGTAGACATCGCTAAATTCAAACATGTCGCCCGGGCACAAGACTACCGCGGAGTCGAGTTCGGAAGGCTATTACGTTTGAGAACGACCGTGAAGGCTTTGAATTGTTCGTTAGCTGGTTCAGAAAGATTGCTACGGAGAAGGGTTTCAGGACGTCATCGTTGGCATGGAACCGACCGACCACTACTGGTTGAACCTGGCCCATTTTTTGAAAGAACAGCACGTGACCCCTATAGCGTGAGTACCATCGGGAAGTTCCCCAGCTACACGATATTCTTCATTCGCGCCATTTCTAATGCTTCTTCACGGTTGTTGACGCCGAGTTTCGAGTAGAGAATCGAGCAGTAATTGCGGATCGTTCCCTCCGATAAAAATAGCTTGGCGGCAATCGATTTGTAGCGCAGACCGCTCGACAGATGCTCT
>NZ_JBBOPF010000002.1:0-261722 GCF_038003485.1 Paenibacillus sp. FSL H7-0703
ATAGCCCTTGATGTGAGCTGGTACACCAATTTCATGTATGATGGCCGTGATACTGGCATCCAGGTTTTTAGTCTTACCCATAGGTACAACATTGGACCGCATGGATGAAATGGTCACCGGACTGCTGCTAACTAACTGCGGCCCCACTAATTGGCGAACACGGTTAGCCAGCACTTCCATGTCAAACGGCTTCAAAATATAATAAGATGCCCCGAGCTGTACGGCCCTCTGTGTAATATTTTCTTGACCGAATGCAGTCAGCATAATGATTTTCGGCTGTGGAGTCAGGTTCATTTCTCTTAAACGCTCCAATACACCGAGACCATCCAGATGAGGCATAATAATATCTAAAATAAGTACATCAGGTATGTTGCGGGATTCTGCGATGCGTTGGAGCACTTCTTCGCCGTTATAGGCGATTCCTGTAACTTCCATATCCTCCTGATCGGAAATATATTCAGCAAGCAAATTCGTAAATTCCCGGTTGTCATCAGCCAACAATACCTCAATTTTTTGCAATGTACTTCCTCCTCATTGAGTGATATTCCATTGTGATATCTGTTTACAGTATATAAATATTTCTTGTCGGAGTATATGATTTCGACATCGAATTATGAATTCCTTCTGTCGAAAATTATTTTTATTTATTTTTTTTATAGTTTCTATTATAATTGATTCTTTATCTTGCAAATATGAGTTATTCCCCTGCTTTTCGACAAAAAAATCTTAAGGCCACTAGCTCGCCTTAAGATTAGAAGATGATTTCAAGCTTACGTTATTCTGCATGATTCCTGCATCGCGCAGCATCCATTCGATAAAACAACCGTAACCTGATTTAGGATCATTCACAAATACATGTGTCACAGCCCCGATAAGCTTACCATTTTGAATAATCGGACTACCGCTCATTCCTTGCACGATTCCCCCGGTCTTATCCAACAGCTTTGGATCTACAATGCGAATCACAAGTCCTTTGGTTGCTGGTTTGTCCTGCTGAGAAATGTGTACAATTTCCGCCTGAAACCGCTGAATTTGTTGACCTTCCAGTACAGTCAAAATTTCTGCAGGTCCTTCCTTTACTTCATTCGCAAGAGCCACCGGAATAGGAGTTGAATACAATCCATATTGCGGCTCATCTGACATTTTCCCAAAAATTCCGAAATTCGTATTTCGTTCAATATTTCCTAATACCCGATGATCTTTGAGAAAATGAGCGCGTTTTTCTCCTGGTTCCCCACTTTGGCTTTTCGCAATTGACGTCACATTGGACTGCACAATCTCTCCGCTCCCCACGACAATAGGGGTTTGGGTATTCATATCGGTAATTACGTGGCCCAATGCCCCGTATACACCCTGGTCCGGTGCGTAAAACGTTAATGTACCTACACCTGCAGCCGAGTCTCTAATGTACAATCCAAGCCGCCACGCTTTATCATCTTGATCATATGCTGGTGTTAACTTCGTGGAAATCGTCTGTTCTCCTCGACAAAGTGTAATGTCGAGCGGCTTTTTATTCTTACCTGCTTCGTCTACTGCCTCAGCAACCTTTGCCAGGCTATTGAGTGGTTTGCCGTTCATGTGTGTAATCCGATCCCCTAGGCGAATCCCCGCTGTTTCACCAGGTGACACCTTACGATCATTACTTTCCTGAATGATATGGTGACCGACGACAAGCACTCCTGAAGATTTTACTTTGACCCCAATCGTCTGCCCCCCCGGGTATACTTTTAAATCGGGAACTACACTTTCTTGGGTTGTCCTCATGCTTTTAGAGCCGAACAAATCCAAAGAAGCTTGTGGAGGCAGCGCAGCTTGCACATGCTGAGCGTTACCGATAGAACACATAAGAAAAACAAGCAAAAGACCGAGCAATTTGATCCTGGAGTAAAAATTCAATGGCTGTCACGCTCCCTTTGCTTCTTTCGCTTGACGAGTAAAGGTGGTCGCCAATTGCGTACCTATAAGGTAACCTTGCCCCCAGGCTTTTATAACTGTTAAACATTACGCCAGCCGCTCTTTTCAGGCTTTCTTTCCTTCCGCCAAATTCAGCATTTCCTGTGCGTGATGCAAAGTTTTTTCGGTAATTTCCACGCCGCCCAGCATCCGTGCCAATTCCTTGACACGCCCATCCTCCGTAAGTCCCTCAATTTGAGTCATGGTCCGTCCATCATAGACATTTTTCTCAATAAGGTACTGATGATCTGCCATACATGCCACCTGTGGCAAATGAGTAATGGAAAAGACCTGACAAACGGAAGATAAACGATATAGCTTCTCGGCAATGGATTGAGCTGCACGACCACTCACCCCGGTATCCACCTCGTCAAAAATGAGTACTGGAATTTGATCATGACGCGCAAAAATACTTTTCATCGCCAACATGATACGTGATAGCTCACCGCCTGAAGCGATCTTACCAAGTGGACGTAATGGCTCACCTGGATTGGGGGATATAAGAAATTCCGCATTATCAATGCCCTGCTTGGTAGGTCTTACCTTCAGACCTTTATACTCATATCCGCGTGGATCTTCAATTGGATCAATGCGCACCTTGAGTGACGTTCTTTCCATCTGCAGGTCTTTTAACTCCTGCTCCACTTGCTCTGCAAGCTCTTCAGCACAAATTTCGCGTGCTTCTGTAAGCTCTTCCGAAATCTCAAGCAAATCGGAAAGCAGCTCGTCCCGTTTTGCAATGAGCTGCTCCAACCGCTCATCTTTATTTTCCAGCAGATCGGTTTCCTGCTCAATACGGCTATAGTATTCCAAAATCTGCTCTATACTATCACCATATTTTCGCTGTAATCCGGTAATTTGATTCAAACGTTGCTCCACTTCATACAGCTTGCCTGGATTAAATTCAATATCCTCACGATAAGAACGTAATTGGAATGCTGCGTCCTCCAACTGGTAAAAAGCAGACTGAATCTGCTCCGCAATGGGCTGAAGGCTTTTGCTGTCATAGCTTTGGACATCGTTTAATCTGGACAACACGTTATTGATCGTATCCAGTCCACCTCTGCCGCTTAGCAGTTCGTATGCTCCTGATATCCCATCCATCATTTTCTCACTATGGGATAGCTTGACCCGTTCCTCTGCCAATAATTCATCTTCTCCCAATTTCAACTCCGCCGCAGCGATCTCTTCTAATTGAAATCGGTACATATCCAAAAGCTGATAAGCCTTTTGACTGGAACTTTGCAGTTCTCTTACTTCTTTTTCCGCTTTGACAAAAGCATTGTAACGCTCCCGATAAATCGTTTTGACCGGACCGATGACCGAATCACCGAACGTATCCAGCAGCGCCAGATGACGATCTGCACGTAGCAGGCTTTGATGCTCATGTTGCCCGTGGATATTGACGAGTTGCTCACCTACCTCACGCAGCATCGTTAAATTAACCATCTGGCCATTAATTCGAGAAGAGCTTTTCCCTTGAACCGTAAGTTCGCGACGAATCAGCAAATGCTCCTCCGCATTAGCCTTAATCCCTTGTTCCTCAAGTGTATTCCAAACTGGATGTTTTACCGGCAGTTCAAATAAGGCTTCCATCTCTGCTTTATCACAACCGTAACGCACTAAATCAGCAGAGCCCCTACCGCCTGCAATCAGCCCAAGTGCATCGATAATAATGGATTTACCAGCACCTGTTTCCCCGCTCAACACATGAAACCCTTTATAAAAATGAACATCGACGGCCTCTACAACCGCCAAATTCCGTATAGACAAAGTGACCAGCATCGTTCTTTCACCTCTATGATGTACAAATTAAAACGCCTAATATGCGTAGCCATTATAATTAGGAAATGTAGCCCATAAGACGATTCACGATAGCTTCGCTGTTTTCTTCCGATCGGCAAATAATCAAAATGGTATCATCCCCGCTAATCGTCCCCATGATCTCGGACCATTCAATATTGTCCAATAAAGCAGCAATCGAGTTGGCTGTTCCCGGCAGGCATTTCATCACAATCAGATTGGTTGTGTAGTCAATATGCAAAAAGTTATCGACCAACGTACGTTTCAGTTTCTGGGCCGGATTGTAACGTTGATCTGAAGGCATCGAATATTTATATCTGCCATCGTCCATTGGAACCTTGATGAGCAGCAACTCCTTGATATCACGCGATACGGTCGCCTGCGTGACCTGAAAACCAGCCTTACGCAATGCTTCAACCAGATCATCCTGCGTCTCAATCTCATGTTGTGAAATAATTTCCCTAATTTTAATATGTCGTTGACCCTTCATATAATCCTCCTATGGATTAACCTTCATATTCCTCTTCTTCGAGGTCTTCCACTAATGTAATAAGGCGAATACTTCGCTCGTCCGTATCAACGTACAATACACCCGCGCAACCCGGATAGAGCAATAAATACGGCATGAGCCTGTCCCTTAAATCAGGACCACTCCACTCCATTGGTTTCTTGCGGCGTGACGTTTTGACCATATATGTCGAACCGTTTCGTACAGCCACGTAGTCTATAAACAAACGGCTATACACGGTATGTCCATTCACTTTAAAAGCAAGCGGTATTTTCATCTTCCCGCCCACTACTTCATATCCTGCTTCTTCGAGTAGGTCTGTGGCAGGTCCTTCGTCCAAGTCCTCGTTAATCGGTATCGTCTTTAGCACAAGCGGCCCTGGCTCCTTCAACCAGGCACGTAGGCTATACAAAGCCCATATCCCTAATATCACCCCGATCACAGCGATGATAACCGTATCATATCTTGTGTCCATGGACCGATCACCTCATGGACATATTCTAGGACAAGATGTAAAATCCCTTTTCCTTTGTACATCTCATTATAGGCGAACGTGAGTTCTGTAATCAATCCCTCACACCAAAAAGAGGTTCCCTTAAGTTCACAGAACTCATGGAGAACCCCTGAATGTTACTTACGCGATGGACCATTATTAAAAGTCTGACCTGCTTCCTGAACGGTACGTTCAATCAGTGGTCTGAAATCCATCTTCTCCAGCTGCGATTCTGCAGCAGGAAGCCCATCCAAACGCCAATGCGCTAAAAATTCAATATTGCCTTCTCCACCTGTAATAGGCGAATAAGCCAAACCTTGCAGCGTAAGTCCAAGCTCATGTGCAAACATCAGAATGGTCTGCAACACTTCTTTATGCGTAGCAGGATCACGGACCACACCGGATTTTCCGACCTTTTCGCGTCCAGCTTCGAATTGCGGCTTGATTAGAGCTACAATATCAGCAGGTTGATGCAACAAGGCAAGCAACGGGGGCAAAATAATACGTAATGAAATAAAGGAAACGTCAATACTAGCGAAATTCGGCACGGAACCATTCAAATCCGCGGGTGTCATATATCTGAAATTCGTTTTCTCCATTACGCATACTCGTTCATCATTACGAAGGGACCAATCCAGCTGATTATAACCCACATCAATGGCGTATACGTATTCAGCTCCATGCTGAAGCGCACAATCCGTAAAACCTCCAGTGGACGAGCCAATATCCAGCATTGTCCTGCCCTTCATATCCAGCTCAAATTGACGGATGGCCTTCTCCAGCTTCAATCCTCCACGGCTTACATACGGATGCACCGAACCCTTAACTTTAAGCTCGCTGGCGCGTGGTACCTTCATCCCCGCCTTCTCGATCCGTTCGCTGTCCGCCAGCACTAGCCCAGCCATAATCGCAGCTTTAGCTTTTTCACGGCTTTCAAAAAAGCCTTGTTCTACAAGTAATACATCAATGCGTTCCTTCGGAACAGACATGTTAATCTCCCTTTAGGCAGCCAGGCTGCTCTTGTCATACTTTTTATAAACGTCATGGTCTTCCTTCAAGTTACCCTATACGGATTGTCCCATGCCATATGCTGGCTCAGCAGCCCATTTACGCAGCTTTAAGCATACATCTTCAATGGTAAGACCTACTTCAGCACGCTGCTCTTTGATGGAGCCATGCTCCACGAACAGATCGGGAATCCCCATTAGGCGCACCTGTGCCTCTTGTATTTCGGCTTTAGCGTAAAATTCCAGTACAGCGCTACCCAAGCTTCCTGCTTCAGAAGCTTCTTCCAATACGATCAGCTTCGTATGCTGACGAGCCAGCTCACGCAACATATCCTCGTCCAAAGGCTTCAGGAAACGGGCATTCACGACGCCCACTTGCAAACCTTCCCGTTTCATCGCCTCCGCAGCCTCTGTCGCCACCTGGAGCATCGGTCCTGAAGCGATTACAGCAAAGCCCTCGCCTTTACGCAGGAGCTCCCAACTGCCGATGGGAATAGCCTGTAATTCTTTATCCATCGGCACGCCAACCACATTAACACGCGGGTAACGATAAGCAATTGGACCATCTTCATAGTCGAGCGCTGTTTTCATCATATGGCGTAGCTCGTTCTCATCCTTTGGCATCATAAGCACAAGATTCGGGATATGACGCAAGAATGCCACATCAAACACGCCATGATGAGTTTCCCCGTCAGCCCCAACAAAACCTGCACGGTCAATCGCGAACATTACGTTCGCATTATGACGACAGATATCATGCACAATCTGATCATAAGCACGCTGCATAAAAGTGGAATACACCGCAAACACCGGCTTCATCCCTTCCATTGCCAACGCAGCACACATGGTAGCTGCATGCTGTTCAGCAATGCCGACGTCAATCATACGGCTAGGAAACTCTTTACTAAACGGTACCAATCCTGATCCGCCAGGCATAGCGGGGGTGACCGCAACGATGCGCTCATCCTGCTCAGCCAGCTCAATCAACGTTCGACCGAAAATTTCCGTATACATCGGATTACCTACAGCTTTGAGTACCTGACCCGATTCAATTTTGTAGGGACTGATTCCATGCCATTTGTGTGAATCTGCTTCCGCAGGTTTATAGCCCTTGCCTTTGGTGGTTACGACATGCACCAATACAGGGCCAGTGACATTATCAGCCTGCTGGAAGGTTTCGATTAGCTTCGGCAAATCATGTCCGTCCACTGGACCGAGATACGTAAGTCCCAGTTCCTCAAACAGTACACCAGGCACCATCATATATTTAAGACTGTCCTTGACACGGCCAGCCGATTTGGCAAGTTTACCGCCGATCGCGGGTATTTTTTTCAGCAAAACTTCCAGCTCATCTTTTGCTCGCAAATAATGACGGTCCGAGCGAATTTTGCTCAAATAATTATGCATGGCCCCTACATTAGGTGCTATGGACATTTCGTTGTCATTCAGAATGACCATTAAATTTTTGCGCTCATGACCGATATGATTCAACGCTTCGAAGGCCATCCCCCCAGTCAACGCGCCGTCTCCGATCATTGCAATGACTTTATTGTCCTCGCCCTTCAAATCTCGAGCCAAGGCCATTCCTATTGCCGCCGACAGAGAAGTGCTGCTATGACCGGCTTCCCAAACATCATGCTCGCTCTCACTTCTTTTTACAAAACCACAAAGTCCATCACGCTGACGAAGTGTATCAAAACGGTCCATTCGCCCTGTCAATATTTTGTGTACGTAGGCTTGGTGCCCAACGTCATAAATCATCTTGTCCTTTGGACTGTTATAGCAATAATGCAGGGCGATCGTGAGCTCAACCACTCCCAGATTCGATGCCAGATGCCCCCCAGTCACGGACAGCTTCTCAATCAAAAAGCTCCTGATTTCCTCGGCTAGAGAAGCCAACTCCTCAACCGACAGTGATTTCAGATCGCCTGGTTGCTTTATGTGTGGAAGCAGCACGCATATCTCCCCGCTTTCCTTCAAGTTTGTGTGTAAAGTTAACAAGTATTATATCACACTTTTTAACTGTGCTTAAACGCAGACAAGTCAAAACAGCTCTAACGCAACTAATGATCACGCTTCATCAGGTAATCCGCTATCTCCAGCAAACGAGAAGAATCGGGAATACCGCTCTCTGTTATCACTTTTTTAGCAGATGCGGTGAGTTCCTCCACCTGCCGCAAAGATGCGTCCATACCAATGAAATACGGATAGGTAACCTTCTCCTGCTCAACATCACTTTGCGTTTTCTTACCCATTTTGCTCTCATCGCCTATGAGGTCCAGTATATCGTCCTGTATCTGAAAAGCCAGCCCCAAGTCTCGTCCAAAGCGGCGAAGCGCCTCTAATTGACTCTTGTTCGCCCCACCAATCCGTCCACCTGCCAAGAGCGAGAAAATAATCAAATCAGCAGTTTTATGAAGATGGATATATTCCAGTTCCTCGATCCCCGTTATTCCTTGCTCGCCTGACATATCGGCGACCTGTCCACCTACCATGCCCCGCGCGCCACTCATTTCGGACAAATCCTCAACAATAGACAATAGCGAATCGGATGAAACACCGTGACGCCGTCCCGCTTGCACAATGCTGTAAAAGGCATGGGTCAACAGAGCATCACCCGCAAGGACGGCAACCGCCTCGCCGTATACCTTATGATTCGTCAGCTTACCTCGCCGATAATCATCATCATCCATGGCTGGCAAGTCGTCATGAATGAGGGAGTACGTATGTACCATTTCTACCGCACATGCCACTGGCAGCGCAGCTTCCCTGCTTCCACCGAATGCTTCAGCAGCAGCGATCACAAGCAGAGGCCGCAGCCGTTTTCCGCCTGCGGTGAGTGAATAATTCATAGATTCTCGAAGAACATCGGGAATGTTCCAATCGGCCGGGAACTGCTCGGTCAGTGCAGACGAAACCGCATCCGCCGTTCCGGTCAAATATTCCTTGAACGACGGTCTATTCAAGCCCTTCACCGCCGTTTTCATCTAATCCGCCGCCAAAAGGCTTCTTGCGCAAATCTCCATCCTCTTCCACGATCATTTCAATTTTACGTTCAACCTGCTCCAGCTTTTGACTGCAAAGCTGAGACAGCTTCATCCCCCGCTGGAACAAATCAATGGCTTGCTCCAGAGGAACGTCTCCATGCTCCAGTTGTCCGACAATTTCTTCAAGAGCGGCCATAGCCGCTTCAAAATTCAATTCCGTTTCATTCGCCACCGTGCTTCGCGTCCTCCTTCATTCCCCATACTTGGCAGTCCAACTGCCCATCACTCACTTTAATCTTGATGGAATCTCCCGGCTGTACGTCTTTGAGCGACTTAATCAGCCGTTTCTCCTGCTCATCGTATACCAAGCTATAGCCTCGGGCCATGACTTTGAGTGGGCTCAGCGCATCCAGCTGACGAATTCCCGTGTGCAACTGCTGCCGTCCCGTTTTCGTAATAGCACGCATCGCAGACTCCAGCTGACGTTGCGCCATATCCGCCTGCTTGCGTGCCGAACGAATTTGTTCACGTGGATTAAACCGCTCTAGTACCTGACGCATACGTGCATTCTTTTCTGCGTTTAAGCGTGAACGGTTACCCACTGCGCGGATTAGCCGCTGATGCAGCATGTCCATTCGCTCTGCATGCTGTAGCATATAGCGGCGTGGGTGCAGCAGGACTGGTGAACGCTGAAGCCTCACCAAGCGTTCACGGCTGGTTTCCAGCCGCTGCCGGAGGGCGTTGCGCAGGCGTTGCTCACGCTGGAGCAGCTGATCCCGTAGCTCTGCCTGATTAGGCACAGCCAACTCAGCTGCTGCGGTTGGCGTTGCTGCACGCAAGTCAGCCACAAAATCGGCAATGGTAAAATCCGTTTCGTGTCCAACTGCCGAAATAACCGGAATGACCGATGCGTAAATGGCGCGCGCAACCGCTTCCTCATTAAACGCCCACAGTTCTTCCAACGAGCCACCTCCCCGTCCGACGATCATCACCTGAACCTCTTGCATACGATTCATAGCTTCAATTGCCTTGACAATCGAGGGTGCGGCACCTTTTCCTTGTACAAGCACAGGATACAACACAATTCCAGCCTGCGGGTATCGCCGTTGAAGGGTCGTAATAATATCACGCACAGCCGCTCCGGTCGGTGACGTAATCACGCCAATGGTTGCCGGATGGGCAGGGAGATTACGCTTACGAGCAGTATCAAACAGTCCCTCTGCATCCAGCTTTTGCTTGAGCTGTTCGTAAGCCAAATAAAGGCTTCCTATACCATCAGGCTGCATTTGAGTCGCATAAAACTGATATTGTCCATCTCGTTCGTACACGGATACGTTTCCCCGGGCAATAACACGCGTACCTTCTTTCGGTACGAAGGGAAGCCGCTGATTATGGGTTGCAAACATAATCGAACGTATGCGGCTCCCCTCATCCTTGAGCGTAAAGTACATGTGACCACTCGAATGATGCGTAAAATTAGAAATTTCCCCGCGTATCCATACATCAGACAGCACCTGATCCGATTCCAGTTTCATCCGGATATAACGATTCAGGTCCTTTATAGAGTAAATACGTTGTTCAGCCATAGGCAGCTGCCCTTATGCCAAACCGTGCGACCGCTTGGCCGCTACAAGCGTATTTTGCATCAGCATCGTAATCGTCATCGGGCCTACTCCGCCGGGAACAGGCGTAATCGGACCAGACACTTGCTTCACGCTCTCAAAATCAACGTCCCCCGCCAGCTTTCCGTTCTCCAGACGGTTCATCCCCACATCTATCACAACCGCTCCGGGCTTCACGAACGAAGCATCAATAAAGTTGGCTTTGCCGATCGCAACGACTAAGATATCCGCTTGTCGACTTAGATCCCCGATATTCGCTGTACGGGAGTGGCACATCGTAACCGTAGCATTTTCACGTTGCAACAATAAAGACACTGGCTTGCCTACGATATTACTGCGACCAATAACTACCGCATGTTTACCAGCAATCTCCACTCCAGCACGCTTGATTAACTCAATGACTCCAGCAGGAGTACAAGGCAATAGACTATCGTCACCGATGACCAAATTCCCTACGTTCACCGGATGGAATCCATCCACATCCTTCTCCACTGCAATCGCGTCAATGACAGCTTTTTCATGAATATGCTTTGGCAACGGCAGTTGAACCAAAATCCCATGGATAGTACTTTGATGGTTCAGCTTGTCCACTAGTTTCAGTAATGCTTCCTGAGAAGTATCTGCTGCCAACCGGTGAACCTCTGAGTAATAGCCGAGATCATGGCACGCCTTTTCCTTGTTTTTAACATACACCTGTGAAGCCGGATCTTCGCCTACCAATACAACAGCCAGTCCCGGTTGAAAGCGGTGCTCTTTCAGACGAATGACCTCTTGCTGAATGCTTGCGCGAATATCCTGAGAGATTTGTTTACCATCAATGATCGGTGCTGACATGTTTAACCACTCTCCAACCTGATTCAGTAGTCTCTACTTAAAAACGTGTTTTCAATTGCTCCAGTTCTTGAATCACTCGTCCCAGTACACCATTAACAAATTTACCGGATTCCTCGGTACCAAAGTGCTTCGACAACTCAATCGCTTCATTAACAGCTACCTTGGCTGGAACATCCTCACGGAAAATCATCTCATATGCCGCAAGTCTCAAAATTTGACGATCTACACGTGAAAGTCTGCTGATCTGCCAGCCTTTAAGATAATCCACCAACAGCCCATCAATGGCTTCCTTGTGCTCCCACGTACCCCGCACATGCTCTAAAACATACGCTCTTAACACTGCCGCGTCTTTAACGACAACTTCCGCTTCGTTTTCCTCAGCGGCTTCTTGAAGCAACATGTCCACGGCTGCTGCCGCATCCACTTCATTCATTTCCATATGGTACATACTCTGTACCGCTAATTCCCTCGCCAGACGTCTTTTCATGCCCTGCCTCCTACGCTTGCCTATATCTATTTTTCATTCTAACCAATTTCCACAAAAAAACCTGTGAACGCATCCTCCAAAACGTTGGGCGCAAAGAAGCTACAGCTCTATTTTGGAGAACACGTATCACAGGGTTCATTTAAAAGGACGCCAACGCTGCGACAACCAATCGCCCCATTCCTTCCAAGGGAGAAATGAACCAAGCGCTGAATCGCTACGTCTTCCTAGCGTATATCCGATGAACACCATCAATGCAAAGAACAACATATTCCAAAAGCCTGCCCACAAATAAATAAAACCGAAAAAAATACCAGCCGTGATCCCCATGATCCGGCCCTTGTAACTTCCCCATATTTCTTTCCAGGGCATCAGGGAAAATCACCTCTATTCCACACGACTCTTAAAGCTGGGTGACTGAGAAACATTAGCGATGTACACCGACACATTGGACACAGGAATTCCTGTAATTTCTTCCACATGATCGTGTACCCCCTTTTGTACCTCGGAGGTTAACACCGGAATGGAGCTTTCCCCGTCTACAACCGCCCGAATCGTAATATCAAGTCCCGATTCCAACACGCGAACGCGTGCTTTCAAATCCTGCATCCCGCGAAATCGGGAAGCTGCTTTGAGGCACAGATTTTCAATGGTGTCCACTGAAATCTGAATGTCACCATATTCCGTTCGTTGATCAATAGAATGCTGTACGGTTTGGTTCCGTCGAATAGAGATATAAAAAAAACGAAGACTCAATAACAACAGAACCCCTGCAATAATCAGGCTGGTGAACCACACCACTCGCTCATCCTCAATACTTAAAACATACGGAATGGCCCCGCTCAGGAGGAGGATGGCGAGAATGGAAATAATTCCGATACTTAAGCTGTACAAGAACAGCAGAAGTCTGTCCATAACTTTAGCCACGAAACGCACAGCCTCCTTAAATTAGAGTAAACCCTCGACCCATAAGGGTCGGGGGTTTGTACAAAGTATCGCTCTATTTAACCCGTCCGGCGCCCAGCACTTCCGGCTCTTCTACTTTTTCAGCATTTTTGAATTGAACATCATGAATTTGCACGTTCACTTCAACAACGTTAAGACCTGTCATGTTCTCAATCGAACGCTTAACATTATGCTGAATAGCAGCAGCCACCTCAGGCAGACGGTTACCGTACTCAATAATGACGGAGACGTCTACAGCAGCTTCACGCTGTCCGACTTCCACTTTTACACCTTTAGATAAATTTTTGCGGCCTAGCAGTTCGGCAAACCCACCAGCAAATCCGCCACTCATTCCCGCTACGCCTGGTACCTCAACGGTAGCCAGTCCGGCAATGACTTCAATAACTTCTGGGGCGATTTGAATCTCCCCAATTTCTGTACGTTCGAATTCGGTTGGCACTGTGCTCATACCTTCAACACCTTTCGGTCAAAATAAGTTTCATTCCAGCTTTGGATTTCAAAGCAGACATGCTCACTTATTATCCATACTATATCATTTGGCGTTCATTATGACAAACTGAGGAAATATACCGATTAAACTTCGTTTTCCTCCAAAAATTTAATATCAAAATCGCCTCTAATAAAGGTCGGATGCTCTAGCAAGCGCTGATGAAAAGAAATCGTTGTGGGTATGCCCTCAATAGCAAACTCAGACAAAGCCCGCTTCATTTTGGCAATTGCATCTTGCCGTGTAGGTGCCCACACAATCAGCTTGGCGATCATAGAGTCATAATAAGGAGGAATGCTATAACCTGGATATGCTGCGCTGTCTACCCGTACTCCAGGACCGCCTGGAGGCAGATAAAATCCGATTTTACCCGGTGCAGGCATAAAATTGCGATCCGGGTCCTCAGCGTTAATACGGCATTCTATCGCCCAACCATTGATGGTGACTTCTTCCTGCGTAAAGGAAAGCGGATGTCCTTCAGCGACAGAAATCATTTCCTTAATCAGGTCTACACCGGTAATCATTTCTGTTACGGGATGTTCTACCTGAATACGTGTATTCATTTCCATGAAATAGAAATTATTGTCCGGGCCGAGCAAAAATTCGAGAGTACCTGCACCAGAGTATTGAACGGCCAAAGCTGCGCGAACAGCTGCCTGACCCATTTCTTCACGGACATCCTGCGATAGTACAGGACATGGTGCTTCCTCCAACAACTTCTGACGACGACGCTGAACAGAGCAGTCCCGTTCGCCCAAATGGGCAACATTACCATGCTTGTCCGCTATGATCTGTATTTCCACATGTTTCATACCGGTCAAATATTTTTCTAGGTACACACCCGCGTTGCCAAATGCTTTTTGCGCCTCCTGCTGAGCGGTAGTAATTTGCTGAATAAGGTTATCCTCATCTTCGGCGATACGAATACCTTTACCTCCACCACCTGCTGTGGCCTTGATAATTACCGGATATCCAATATCACGTGCGATGCTGATCGCATCCTGCAAATCCTCAACCAGCCCGTCTGAACCCGGAATAACCGGAACTCCGGCATCCTTCATGGTCTGCTTGGCTACGGCCTTATCTCCCATTTTGTTAATGGCTTCAGGAGAAGGACCAATAAACGTAATATTACACGATTCGCAAATTTCAGCGAAGTCTGCGTTTTCCGCCAAAAATCCGTAACCTGGATGAATGGCATCACATTCAGTCAATGTAGCAACGCTCATCAGGTTCGTAAAATTAAGGTAGCTGTCCTTAGATAGCGTCGGTCCGATACAGTAAGCCTCATCTGCGAGACGCACATGTAACGAATCCTTGTCAGCTTCCGAATATACGGCAACTGTCGAAATATTCATCTCGCGGCAAGCGCGAATGATACGAACCGCAATTTCTCCACGATTTGCAATCAATACTTTTTGAAATGTCATGACTTTACCTCCCTGGGAGCAGTCTTGCCGAACCCTCAAAAGAGGGTTCAAACAAGCTCTTTACTCCGGTTTCACAAGGAACAATGGCTGGCCATACTCGACCAACTGTCCGTTTTCGGCCAAAATTTCCACAATTTCGCCCTTCACTTCAGCTTCCAGCTCATTCATCAGCTTCATCGCTTCAATGATACATACCGTTGTTTTTTCGCCCACTTTGCTGCCAATACTCACATACGGAGCCGTATCCGGGGATGAAGAACTATAGAAAGTGCCTACCATCGGAGATACGATTTTATGTAGATTGCTTGCATATTCCCTCGGTTCCCCAGCAGTTGCAGGTCCAACATCGGACTGTACTTGTGGATTTGGAATAACAGCTTGTGGTGCCACTGCATAAGTAGGTGTTGCCACAGGAGCCTGTACCGTAACGATCTCGCTTTTGCCAGGTTTTCGGATCAACAGGCGAGTTCCTTCATTTTCAATTTCAAGCTCATGCACAGACGTTTCATCCACCAGCTTGATCAATTCCTTAATCTCGCTTAATTTAAACATCTCTATTAATCACTCCTTCAGCATTTTGCCGGTTGCTGATTACATTGTTGAAACAGCTTTATGTATTATATCACAATCATTAAAAATAGAAAGAGCCCGGAATAATGCAGAAATCCGGGCTTTTTCGCGTTTTTTGTCTTATTGTGTAACATACTGGACACTGATCTTATCCTGCGATACGTTCAGTTCCTTCATGACTTTATCAACAATTGTTACCGCTTGCTTAGCATCCAATTTTTCACTCAGAACCACTACTTTGTATTTATCAGCATCTTCCTCACGGACGACCGCATTGGCGAACTGCTGCTGAAGCTCTTCTTCGATTCCAGTAATTTTAGCCTGCTTATCTTCAAGTACATGTAATTCCTTTTGAGCCTCCGCGGCTTTCTTTGGTGTGCTGTCGTTCATTGCGGTAGTCAGTTCATCATTTTTCTTCTGATTTTCCACGTCCCGTTCCAGCAAATAGTTGTCAATCACAGCTGCTGCTGTAGGTTGGGCAGCTTGATCGGTTGCCACTTGATCCAGTACCTGCTGGTCGGTTTTGGCTGTAGAGGCTGCTTTGTCGTCACTTTGTGCTGTCGCGTCCGTCTTAGTCGCAGTTGTGTTTTGATCGGATGTCGCTGGTTCAGTAGTAGGGGTAACTGCCGTATCTTTATCGCCTTTTGAGTTTTCTGTTGCTGGGTCAGTTGTGGAAGCCGTATCCGATTTTGTGGAAGTTGCTGATGCTCCATCAGTTACTTCTCCATTCGTCACTACTTCATTTACCTTCAGTTCTTTCAATTGTTCCTCTGCCTTCGTCGTTGCTTCCTGTGCGGCATCCTGCTTAACCTTGCTCACTTGCTCACTATCGGCTACTGGTGGATTGGCAGGGCTTGAGTCCTCCGTAAACAAATAATACGCAGACAGCACGACCATTAAACTCAGCATGGACACCAGCCAAACGGTTTGTCTTTTGTTATTCATGTTCCGTCCTCCATATTCATTAATGGTTTAAAATATAAACTTCTTTGCTCTTAAATTCCAAATTACCCCTGTTTGCGCGGTACGACTGAAATTTTGTAGGAAGGTACATTTAGTCCCTTCTGTACAGCATCGACAATTAGCTGCTTCACTGTAGGGTTTTCTGCCCCCATAGCCACAACAAGCACTCCCCTCACCTGCGGTTTTACTTTTTTTGTCACAATCGGGGTGTGCTGGCCACCTGATGACTCATAGGTGACAATCTCGCCATCACGTGTATATTGAGTAGTGTGCCGTTGTCCGCCATTGGCGTCCGTCTCGTTGTTCTCTTCTTGCATGTCCTTTACATTGCGTTGAACGATAACTTCTTCGGTGGAATCTACCGTAACCATGACATCGACGGTTCCTACGCCAACAATCTGCTCCAGCATCTGTTTCATATTGTCCTCAAAAACCTTCTCGATCCCGGCAAAGGAACTTTCTTCACCTGTTGTTGTCTCTAACGTAGGCTCATTTTTCATCACGCCAGGCGGCTCACGGCCTACGTTTTCTGGATCAACCTTTTTCACATTAACGAATGAATTAAAAAGCATGATCGCTACACCGATAAGGCCAAGTATAAGCAGCCAACGAAATGAGTTGAATCTTTTCGCCCCATCCGCCCCTCCACCCAGCCATTGCTCCAGCTTTTTCAGCCATTTGCTCATTTCTGCTCACCTCCTGTTACCATTCATGTGTTCCATCCTGCGAAGAAACCACCTGAACATTTTTGCTGTCTATCCCCCATTTTTCACGTAGAAGTCCTGTAATTAGGCCAAAAGCTTTCGTATCCGTTGGCTTTCCGTCCTCAGCAGTTTTATCAGGATTACGATCATCTTCTCGTGTTCCTTCATTAAGTTCTGAATTTTTTGTATGTGTCGGTTCCACACGAATATTCACTGTCTTTTCGGCTACAGGCTCCACCATTATCGGCTTGGCATCTGCACCAGGCGAGCCCTCTGTGTTGTTCTTTTCTTTTTCTGGCTGCTGCTCTGCCAATTTGACCACTACCGACTGGACACCCGTTCCTGCCTCCAGCTCCGATTCCTTCTGTTGAATCTTTGCAAGGGTAACCTGGACCGACTGAATTGCTAACCCAGTATATTGTTCCAACTGTCCTTTCATTTCCTTAGCTACCTCTTTGCCGGCCCATTGCATGGAGCTTTGTTCTTGCTGTTGCTTCAACTGGCTGCCTTTTGCTAAAATCTCCTCCAATGTCGGTTCCCTCTTGCCTGTCTCAGCCTGACGTTGAAGATCCAATGCTCGCCCTAGAACCTCGGAGGGGCTGCTACTCAGTAAGCGCACGACCGGAGACAGCAACGTCAGCAAAATAAGCAGGCTGAGAACGAGTTTGACATACCTTTCCATAGATCGGCTCGGTAAGATCATATCGACAAAAGAAGCCAGCAACACGATTAGCACCAGTTCCTTAAGCCAGCCTCCCAGCCAGGTCACTTCACTCCCCTCCCCCCTTGTTGGTTTACATGCATTGGTTCACCTCATCATGACCGTCATATTGCCTGCTGCGAGCATGACTGTAATCGCAAGGAAAGACATTAATCCCACTGCCGCCAGCGCCGCGAAAACATAAATCATGCTCTTGCCGATTGCATCCAGACATTCCACGATAGGCGTATCACCCAAAGGCTGCATGATCGCTGCTGTCACTTTATAAATGAGAGCCAGTGTCAGAATCTTGAGGGCGGGAAAGGCGCACAGGAACAATATAATAATGACTCCTACCAGACCAATGGCATTTTTAACGAGCAGCGAAGCCGAAATGACTGTATCTGTCGCATCTGCCAACGCCTTGCCGACCACCGGAACAAAGCTACCCGTAATATATTTGGCTGTGCGGATCGTTAATCCGTCAGTAACTGACGAAGTCAAGCCTTGTACCGAAATGACTCCCAGAAATATGGTCAGCAGCACTCCCAGCACTGCTACTCCAGCGTTCCGCATCAGATCGGCTAGCTGGGTCAGTTTGTATTTGCCCGTCAGCGAGTTGACCAAGTACAGCACAGCCGAGAAGAACAGTAGCGGGAAAACCAGCGTATGAATGACTGTTCCGACTGTGTTGATCATAAATACAATCAGCGGGTGGGTCACCGAAACTGTTACGACGTTCCCCATCGAGGCTAACATGGTAAACAACAAGGGCAACATTGCCATCATGAAGTGAATCATGCTATCAATCGCTTCTTTGGCATAACCAATCGCTACACTAAAGCTATTAATCGCCAGAATGATAATGACCATGTATACGATAGCGTAGGCCACTTTGCTGACCTGTTTGCTTTCAAAAGCGCTTTGCAGCGTTTCCAGCACCATACTCATAATGCTGAGCATGACGATGGTGACGAGCAACTTGGCATTTACTCGGATTTCATGGATGAAAAAATCAGCTATAGCGCTCAATACACCCTTTATGCTGAATCCTTCACCGCCTGGAAGCAGCATGTCCATGAAGGAAGGCGTTTTCTGATCAGGGAAAAATCCGCCGTATTCCTGCATGAGCCCGTCCCAATAATGTTCTACTTCATCTTTGGGCATTTGCTCCGCCTGCTGTCTGATCCATTCGTTAGTCGGTGTATCTGCAAAGAGGACCGCAGCTGAGGCACACCAAAGACATAGCAACAACATCGCAATTACTTTGAGATTCGGCATGCCCCCTAGCCTTTTCATGGCATCACCCCCTCAGGCGGGCATCAGCTTCAGAATGGTATCAATAATAATGCTGATAATCGGGATTGCGAGCACCATAATGAGTACCTTTCCGGTAAGCTCAATTTTGGAAGCAATCCCATCTTGTCCTGCATCCCGAACGATTTGCGCTCCAAATTCAGCAATATAAGCGATACCGATTATTTTCAATACGGTTTTAAAATAGATCATATCCATGCCTGAAGACCGAGCCAGTCGCTCCAGTACAGAAACCACAGATCCGATCTTGCCAATCAGCAGCAAAAAAATGACGATTCCCGCAGCTGTTGCAATCAAAAAGGCAAACATCGGCTTCTGTTCCTTAATGACTAAAATGAGGACTGTGGCAATGAGGGCGAAGCCCACCACCTGAATGATTTCCATGTGTCCACCTACTGAAAAAGAAAGATAGATTTGATCTCTTGCAGAAGGTTATCCAGCATTCGCACCACCATGAACAGGACCACGACGAAACCGATGACCGTTACCCAGTGGGCCATGTCTTCTTTGCCCATTTGCTTTAATACGGTATGAATCATAGCGATAATAATGCCAATTCCGGCAATCTGGAAAATCGCATTCACTTCTAAATTCATTCGAGCACCCCGCTAATAGATCAAAATGACGATCAATGCTCCGATCAGCAGTCCCAGGCTCCTGCTCATACGCTCGTACCTCACCTGATCTGCCTGCGCCTGCGCTTCCTCATGGGATAACTGCTGGATGGTCAGCGCAATGTGCTTGATCTGGTCTTCACGGTCGCTGGTTCCAAGACTGTAAGCAAGCTGCCGCATCGCTTCCTTCTCGGCTTGCTTCATAGAGGAACGGCTCCACGAGTCTTCAATGGCTTTATGCAAGCTTTCTCTGGCAGTCAGGCCAAAAGAGGGGTGCATCCAGCGTGAGGCTTGCTGAAACAGAGTGCGCAGCGGCTCTCGCAAGGGCTCTCCTGTCTTGGCGAAAGCATCTGGTAGCGGAGACACCCCGTAGGAAACCTCGGTGGTCAGTCTTTGCAGCGCAAGAATCAACTCCCTGATTTGCCGCGGCCTCATCGCAAACTGCCTTGCTCGCTGCCAGCCTGCCAGCGTAGCGGCCAGTATAACCAAGGCGGCACCCAGCAACTTAAGCATAGGAGATGCCCCCATTCTGCCCTTCTCCAGGCAGTGTAATCCTGCGTTGCTTGGCATCTGCCAGCCGGAATGAGACGCCCCGGCTCGTCCGCTCCAGCATGACGTAGAGTTGAAACAGCTCTTGCCCTGTAGTTAATCCAGCAAAAGCAGGCCGGGTCGCCATTTCAGCCACATCGCGACCATGTGCGGAAGCAATGACTGCAATGCCTGCATGAAGCGCTTCGCGCACCGCCTCCGCATCTTCCGGTCGTCCGATTTCATCAACAATGAGGACATCCGGTGACATCGAGCGGATCATCATCATCATGCCTTCTGCTTTCGGACATCCGTCCAATACATCGGTGCGAGGTCCGACATCAAAACCGGGGATACCTTTGTGACTGCCAGCGATCTCAGAGCGTTCGTCTATAATGCCTACCTTGAGTCCATTCCGTCGCCCCCCATTGCTTTCCATCCCTCCGTAACTGAGTTGCCGAGCCAAGTCCCTAAGCAGTGTCGTTTTGCCATGCTGAGGAGGGGACAAAATGAGGGTGTGCCGGATTTTCCCGGACATTCGATCTGCTACATAAGGCAATATCCGATCAGCTATGCCGGGAATTGCACGAGCAATTCTTACATTAAAGCTGCTTATATCCCTCAAATGTTCCACTCGTCCTCGGTTGAGCACGGTTCTCCCTGCCAAGCCAATACGATGACCGCCAGGGATCGTAATAAACCCTTTACGAAGCTCCTCTTCCATGGTATACAGGGAATGATTGCTGATAAAATCCAGCAGTCGGTGGGCATCCTCACGGTCAGGCTTATAGGCTTCTACATGGTTCAAAGTCAGCCGACCCGCAGACGTTACAAAATGATGATCACCATTTGCATTAATTTCCAACGGCCTTCCTTCCCTGACCCGGATTTCTTCCAGTTGCTTAAATACCGTTTCCGGAAGCCTTCCGAGTATACCGTGCAACGGTTCGGGAAATAACTCCAGCCATTCCATACCGATGCCGCCCCCTCACAGTTGTCCTTTTTCTTTAAGACAAGTCTATGGTTGACTCTCGCTTTTTATGCCGAAAATATATTGAAAACCTAGGCAAACTTTTGCTAACTCCTATCAACGCTCAACAGACCTTTCCCCCGCTTGTTAAAGCACCATTCTCTAATTCGCACAAATAAAAAAGGGCCTCTCAAAGCCTTGTCGGCTAAGGGATGCCTTGGGTAGAAAAGATAGATTCAGCAAAAAAGAGGCTGCCCCTCAGTTTAACTCTCACTGATGGAACAACCTCTTAACCTACTGCTGTATTCTATGATTTATCAAACTATAAATAGAGGACTTATAATGTATCAACCTTTACCTGTCATAGCATCGTTCACATTAGACATATTCATGTCTAGATCACGTTGCAGTTATTAACGACGGTCTTGCGGTCCACCCACAAACGCTTGCTCCTCGGTGTCCAGGTTATAAGCTGTATGCAACGCCTGAATAACCTCATGAAGCTTACCCGCTTCAATTACACACGATACTTTGATTTCAGATGTGCTTACCATTTTAATGCTAACGCCTTGCTCTGCCAGTACGGCAAACATTTGCGCAGCAACACCTGGATGGCTAACCATTCCTGCACCTACAATGGATACCTTCACCAGATTTTCCTCAGACGTTACTTCACGGTACGGAAGCTCTCCACGAATACCTTCCAGCGTCTTCAATGCTGCTTCACGATCCGTCAGAGCTACTGTAAAGGAGAAATCTGCTTTACCAGCTTCGACCCCGCTCTGTACAATAATGTCTACATCAATTTTAGCTGCCGCCAGTGTTCCGAATACTTTCGCCAGTACACCGGGGATATCGGCGACGCCCAAAATACTGATTCTTGCTACATTTTTATCATATGCAATCCCACTGACTACAACGCCCTGTTCCATTACTGCATCCTCCTTTACGACCGTTCCTTCATTATGGTTAAAACTGGACCGCACAATCAGCGGTACCCGGTTATGTTTGGCATATTCTACCGCACGAGGATGCAATACAGCTGCACCCAGATTGGCTAATTCCAGCATTTCATCATAAGAAATTTCTTTTAGCTTACGAGCAACCTTCACGATCCGTGGATCTGTTGAATATATACCGTCCACATCCGTGTAAATTTCGCAGGCATCCGCTTGAATCGCCGCCGCCAGCGCAACGGCCGTCGTATCAGAGCCACCACGTCCCAGCGTCGTAATGTCTCCCTCTGCAGACATCCCTTGGAAACCAGCTACAACAACGATCTTGTTGCTGCTCAGTGCATCAAGCACACGCTGAGGTTGAATGTCCGTAATCCGTGCTCGACCAAAGTCAGATTCAGTACGAAAACCAGCCTGCCATCCCGTAAACGATACCGCTTCATGACCCAACTGCTGAATAGCCATCGACAATAAGGCGATTGAAATTTGCTCACCTGTCGTCATCAACATATCCAACTCACGTGCAGGCAACTGCTCATTCAACAATTTGGCCTGGTCAATCAGTTCGTCTGTCGTGTCTCCCATTGCGGAAACGACCACTACACATTGATGCCCTTCACTCTGTTTCTCAACAACGCGTTTTGCCACGCGCTTCATGCGCTCCGTGTCACCGACGGAACTGCCTCCGAATTTCATGACATACAAAGACAACGTTATTCACTCCCTCAGACTCAACAGTATGTAACCTTGAGATGGCACCAAACGACTGAACGTGACATCCTGCGGCATAACTTTAGTACAGTATAATACGAAAGTGCTGTGTGGAGCCAATGTTTTTTAATATTAGTGCTTATAAAAATATCCCCTGCCCTTAACAAGGACAGAGGAAATCTAAAAGTTGCAAATTTTATGCGCGAGACATGTATTTGCCGTCACGTGTATCAATCAACAATACGTCATCTTGGTTAATGAACAAAGGAACTTGAACATTCAAACCCGTTTCCAGTTTGGCATTTTTGGTAGCACCTGTAGCTGTATTACCTTTAATGCCTGGCTCTGTTTCGATTACTTTCAGTTCCACGCTTGTAGGCAGGTTAATACCCAGAATTTCGCCGTTATAGCTGACGATATTTACATTCATGTTTTCTTTCAGGAAGTTAAGCTCCCATTTCAGTTGATCGCTGGACAATGTAAATTGATCATATGTTTCATTATCCATGAATGTATGGTCGTCTGCACTAGCGTACAGATAGGACACACCACGATTTTCGATTTGCGCCCGACCGATCGTTTCACCCGCACGGAATGTACGTTCAACGGTGTTACCGTTACGCAAGTTTTTCAACTTTGAGCGTACGAATGCAGCACCTTTACCCGGTTTTACGTGTTGGAAATCCAGCACCGTAAAAATATCTCCGTCTACCTCGACGGTCAAACCTGTTTTAAAATCATTTACGTTAATCACTAAAATACCCCTCCTACAGGACTGTTATCGTTATTAAACGACTGTAAATTCTTTGCTCGAATGTGTTAATACTTTGATGCCGCTATCTGTAATAACGATATCATCCTCGATCCGTACACCGCCCAATCCAGGGACATAGATACCTGGCTCGACCGTTACCACCATACCCGGCTCCAGAATATCATCACTCGCCTTCGACAGACGTGTAGATTCATGTACTTCAAGACCCAGACCATGACCTGTACTGTGCCCGAAATTGTCTCCATAGCCATGGCTCGCAATAATATCCCGGGTCAGTGCATCCGCTTCACGGCCTGTCATGCCCGGCTTAATATGTTCGAGTGCGTGAAGCTGCGCCTTAAGTACAATATCGTAGATTTCGCGCAACTGGGGCGCCAAATCCCCTTGTGTAGCCACTGTACGTGTCAAATCAGAGCAATAGCCATCCAGCAACGCACCAAAATCAAACGTAATCAGCTCGCCTGCTTGTACTAACTTAGCACTGGCTACGCCATGAGGCAATGCCGAACGAACCCCGGAAGCCACAATTGTGTCAAATGAAGAGGACGTAGCTCCCTGCTTGCGCATGAAGAATTCCATTTCCAGATCCAGCTCACGCTCGCTGACACCTGGCTTGATGTAAGGTAAAATGTGTGCAAATGTAGCATCTGCCAAATCCGCTGCCCGCTGCATCACTTCCAGCTCTTCTGCATCCTTGTACACTCTTAACTTCTCCACAATGCCCGACACCGGAACCAGTGAAATAGGTGACAAATCTTCGCTATAAGCTTTATGCGTCGCAACAGTTACAGCATCTTGCTCGAAGCCTGTTTCGCTGATCTGATGGGAAGACAGCAATTCTTTCACCGTTTCCATGACCTGTGCAGCGTGCTGCACCACCGTGAAGCCTTCAGCTTGTTCGGTCGCTTGCGTCATATAGCGAAAGTCAGTCAGCAAATAGCTATGGGATTCCGTAATCAGCACATAACCCGCCGAACCTGTGAAGCCTGTCAAATATCGACGATTGACAGGGCTAGTAATTAGCATAGCCCGCAGATTATGCTCGCCCAGCGCCTGCCGCAGCTTTAACACCCGGTCATTCTTCATCTTTCATTCCGCTCCCCTCTGTCAAATAACCAAATGCTATTTTAACACAGGGAATAGGCGCTTGAGAAGTTTTTGTTACGTTCAGCCCTCAGCTTTCTCAGGCTCGCGCTTTCTTTCATCCGTATACTCGACAGCAACAGTATATCCGATAAATAGTCCCCACAGCATAAACACACAAATTTCCGTATATAAGGAATTCCATGTTAACCGATTAGGAGGATTCATCATCCCTAGCTTAGGACCTGTTAATACAAATAAAACAACCCACCAAATCAGGCCATATACAATTCCGGGTAAAGGACCCTTAAATCTGCGCAGCAACAGAGTGTACACCAGTGAAGCTACGACGGATAATGCAATAAAAAACAGTAGCCCTACCAGATGCCCCGCCATGGTGTTCATAAACGAATGCTTGAAAAAAGGCTCTGAGAGAAAGCCAGGCGCTACTACCGTAAAGTGCAACTTATAAAACAGCCAGCGCAGCAATCCCCAGAGCAAACCCGCAAAAAAACCCAACTCAAGTGCAAAAGGAATGAGAGGCGTATGTATTTTGCCTGACTGCTGCCTGCCTCTACCACTGTCGTTATGATTACGTTGATCCTGAGATTCGCGAGACTGCTCCTGTTCATGGCCTATCTTGGGTATAGAGTAGGTTTCACTCATGTTGTTTAATCCCCTTTCAATATGCAAACTTTTTTCGTGGTAAAGACTATTGCAATCGGAAATGCATGTACTTTCATCGGATTTTGTATTCCTATTTTGCTAGGTAGTATGCTCAAAAGGAGGATCGTTTAACAATGAACCGGAATGCTGAATAATAGCAGCTTACCAATTAAGCGTTCGGACCCGTTTTTTGCATTGACAAAATTTCAATCCTCTATCATAATATAATGATGAAAATGATAATCATTATCATTTTCTAAAAACATATATACGGGAGAATGCTTCTATGAAAAAGGGACTCATTGGCATTTTATTATTAATGGTTTTTACGCTCACTTTGGCAGGTTGCGGAGCAGCCGACAAAGCATCGGATAAAGATCAGGCACCCACGTCGGGTAGCAAACCGACTGACACAGCGACCGGTCCTGTGACGGTAAAGCATAATCGTGGTGAGATCACGCTCGACAAGCCCGCACAGCGTGTCGTAGTACTGGAATGGACATTTACAGAGGATTTGATTGCATTGGGCGTTCAGCCGGTTGGTAATGCTGACAATGCCAACTACAAGGTGTATGTGACACCGGAGGCGGCTCTGGACAGCAGCGTGGTCGATGTCGGTACGCGTAACGAGCCGAACCTGGAGGCGATTGCTGCATTGAAGCCGGATCTGATCATTTCCAATGTTGATGGGAATGAAGCTATCTATGATCAACTCAAGGCCATCGCTCCGACGATCGAATATAATCTGAACGATGGTAACGGCTACGATCATGATAAAATGGTAGAAATTTTTAATAGCATCGCAGTCGCTCTTGGAAAAGAAGACAAAGCTAAGCAGGTGCTTGCCGAACTGGATCAGCATTATGCTGAAGCCAAAGAAAAGCTCACCGCTGCTGGCAAGTCGGATTATCATTATATACTGACACAGGCTTTCACTTCGCAAAATGCGGCCAGCCTCCGTATGTTTTCGGATAATTCAGTCGTCGTGGCAACACTGGCGAAGATCGGTATGATTAATGATTGGAAACCGAGCAAAGTTGAACAGTATGGCTTTTCAACTGCAGGCATTGAAGCTCTGTCTGCCGTTCAGGATAGCAACTTTATCTATATTGTGCAGCCGGACGATAATGTTTTCGGTGCACCTATGAAAAATAATTCGGTTTGGAACGGTCTGAATTTCGTTAAAGAAAAACGTACCTATTCACTGAGCGGTACGACATGGACATTTGGCGGTCCTCTCTCATCAAAAGGACTGGTTGACCAGGTTGTTGGGGCGATTACAAAATAAGTTGTTTTCCAAATATTCATTCGGTTTTATAATGATTAGCATTTATGTGAGCAGTCTGACGCTCCATAAATGCTTTTTTTATAAGCCTGTGGTTACACCAGTTTCAACTAACTAGATATTCCCTTCCAAATTCGATACAATATACAAAAAAGCATGTATTAAGAGAGGTGAGACGGTTGTCACAAGCATCCAAGCCTGTGAGCTACGGCGGTCAGGCAGTCATTGAAGGTGTCATGTTCGGCGGCAAGCGTGTCAATGTCACGGCAGTTCGCCGCAAAACTGGCGAAATCACATATTTGGAAGTACCACGCAAGGAGCAATCCTGGGTATCCAAATTCCGCAGAATTCCTTTATTGCGGGGGATTGTAAGCATCATCGACTCCAGCGCCAAAGGTACCAAGCATTTAAACTATTCGGCCGATGCGTATGCTGATGATGAAGTAGATCCGGAAGAACGCGCTGAGCAAAAGAAAAAAGAAGAATCTCGCTGGAGTCTGAGTATGATGATCGGTGTGGCGGCGGTCGGTATTTTGTCATTCCTGTTTGGCAAAATTGTATTGACTCTCGTTCCGGTTATTGTAGAGAATTTCCTGTTCGGTAGCTTGTTTCACAGCCAAATTTTGCATAACCTCGCAGAAGGAGCTATTAAGCTGATTCTGTTACTGGCTTATTTGTGGGGTATTTCCCAAACTCCGTTAATTAAACGATTGTTTCAATATCATGGTGCAGAGCATAAAGTAATTACTGCATTCGAAGCTGGGGAAGAACTAACTCCGGCCAATGTACAGAAATACAGTCGTCTACATTACCGCTGTGGTAGTAGCTTTATTATGCTGACTGTGATCATCGGAGTGCTTGTCTATTCCTTATTTACCTACGATAGTCTGTGGGAACGTATGGGGCAACGGCTTTTACTACTTCCGATCGTACTGGGGCTTTCTTTTGAATTCCTCAAGCTAACCAATGCCCTTCGTGAAATTCCGGTACTTCGTTATTTAGGTTACCCCGGTCTGTGGCTGCAACTACTTACCACCAAAGAACCGACTGATGATCAAGTTGAGGTATCTATTGCCTCATTTAAGCGTATGCTTGAATTGGATGCTGAGTTGGAAAATGTACCTGTAAAGGAGACCTTCAACAGTCCGGTCCTTGATCCTGTGAAAGGATGAGTGAATAATGAACAGACATGCCGTTATTTTCTGGCTTACCCTTGCTTTGGGTGCATATGGGATTGTGGATATGCTATGGAGAGGAAGCTGGGGCTTTCTCATAAGTTTACTAATTCCCGTCCTTGTTTTTGCAGTTATATTTCTGCTATACAAATACCTGCCAGGACAACGTAGCCGTACTCCCAAAATCAAACCCTCTGTGCGTACCATGGCCAAAACAGCCAACGCACGTAAGCAGCAAACTACAGGCAAGCGCAAAGCGTATCCTTTTCATGTAATTGAGGGTTCCAAGGGAAAGAATGAAGAAGAACAACCTAAATATCATTAATGATAATCATCCTTTAAAATGTAGCACAAAGGAGCCATCACCCGCGTATTCAAATATGACGGGGAAGATGCTCCTTTTTTACACCCTTTTAAATTAACTTTAACTGCAAGTAAGTGTTTATTTCATAGCGTACAGGGTATCCTTCATCAATTGATATTTGCTATACTGCTGCTGGTAAGAAGTGATGCTCCATTTGTGGAAAAAAGCATCCCCTGCCTGCACACCGGAAGCATACAACAAATCACTTTGCTCTGTAGAAATATTAAATTGTGCAGTGCGGATACCCAATGTTGGAATCTTAATCGTCCGATACCGATTCTCCTGCTCAATATATCGCTCATCGTGTGCTGATAGCATGGTATCAAAAATAGCCTGCAGCATGGTCAATGGACCCCGTATATAAGAAACTTTGGTCTCCGTACCCGTTTTGCCCACCATTTGAAACCCTACCGTTGGGATCGTTTTGGCCTCACGTTCATTTACAGGCTCATCAAAAAGCCACAAAGGCAAATTGCTTAGTAAAGCCCCATCAACTACAAATACAAATTGCTGAGAAAAAGTCTTTCCCTTGGCAATTGCAGAATCAAGCCTTAACATAACGGGATCAAAAAAATAAGGGATACTTGTGCTCATCCGAATGGCTTTAGCTACCTCCAGTGAAGATGGATTGATACCAAAACGTTTGATATCCTCAGGAAGCACCAGAATGCGTCCATTCGTGATATCTGATGCTATAATGCGCAATTTGCCAGGAGGTAAATCCGCGAACGTACGCACTCCCTTAGCTCGTAACAGCTCACGTACCCAGTGCTCCAGTGCCTCCCCTGAGTAGAGCCCTTTTTTAAGAAAGATACGAGCTGCTGGTCCAACCCACTTAATATTGAACACTGGAGAACGTCGTAACAACTTGACCAAGGGGGTTTTCTCAATTACGGCTTTCATTTCATCCGCAGAGTATCCCGCCGCCAATAAAGCAGCTACAATAGAACCTGATGATGTACCTGCCAAACGATTGAATACAATTCCATGCTCCTCTGCAGCCTTAACTGCACCCGCCAGCGAAATTCCCTTAACCCCTCCACCCTGGAACACAGCATTGATCAGCATAGATCAAAAAACCTCCGTTCTCTTGGGAGTAAGCAGTTCTACTGCTTATGTATGAGAACGGAGGCCCAAATAGAACCTATATGATCCAATTTATATCACATTTGATAATAATTTTGAAGAAGCTGAATGAGTCCGTATGGATTTTTACGCAAATGCTGTGCACTAAAGTAAATATCGCCTCTGACCTGTTTATAATTTTCGTTCAGTTCAAGCTGCTTAATTAGCTCTTGAGCCGTTTGCCAGCCCTTTTCAGGGGTACCGATCTTATACGGAGAATGACCGATATACAGCTTAACATCTGTGTTTTTGACCTCATTGGACCACCATGCGACAAGCTTGTCATATCCCGCCGCCGGGAAACCGATACTCCAGTAAATTTGTGGAGCTATATAATCAATCCATTCTTTGTTAATCCAGGTTCTTACATCCGCAAACGTCGTATCGTACGCTGTAACGCCTGCCTTCGTGTCTGAACCCGTTAAATCCTGAGATTTGTTACGCCATACCCCAAAAGGACTAATTCCAAATTGAACTTTAGACTTGCTGCCATGAATACTTTTGCCCAAATCGCGGACAAAACTGTTCACATTATCTCTCCGCCAGTCGCCCTTGTTAGAGATTTTGTTGGCATTATATACTTTGAAGGTCGCATCATCATCAAAAGTCCCGCTGTAAGGATAAAAATAATCGTCCAAATGCACACCGTCAATATCATATCCGTTCACGACCTCCATAATCGCCGCA
This sequence comes from Paenibacillus sp. FSL H7-0703, assembly GCF_038003485.1. Taxonomy (NCBI): domain Bacteria; kingdom Bacillati; phylum Bacillota; class Bacilli; order Caryophanales; family Paenibacillaceae; genus Paenibacillus; species Paenibacillus sp. FSL H7-0703. The sequence goes on from NZ_JBBOPF010000002.1 coordinate 29,768, forward strand.
ATGACATGCTGACGTGCAGCCGGAATTCCTGGATTGATGTACAATTGGCTACCATTCTTAACAATCCAGTCCGGGTGTTGATTAGCCACATGGTTTGCAGCCAAACCGCTGGTTGTTCCTGTGGAATTCGCACGGAATGGATTAAACCAAGCATGAAATTCCATCCCTCGCTTATGCGATTCGCTAATCATAAATTTCAAGGGATCATAGCCTGGATTTTTACCTTGGGTGTTGGTCAAATACTTGCTCCATGGTACGAGACTTGAGGGATAGAGCGCATCACCGCTGGCACGAACCTGAACAAATACCGCATTGATGCCCATCCCCTGCAAATCATCGAGCATTTTAGTAAACTCCTGCTTTTGCTTCTCGGAGCTGCTTCGGGCAGCGGAAGAAGGCCAATCTCCATTAATGGTAGAAATCCATGCTCCACGCATAGAAGTTGAAGCCTTTACCTGAACAACATTTGCCTGCGAAGAACTTGAACCCTCCTCACTAGTAGACGTTGACGGTGAAGTGACAACCGCCTGCTCATCATCGATAGCTCCCTGATTTCTACTTACACTGTTCTGATTGCTTGATGCAGACGTATCTGATATGGAGCCGCTGCTTCCGGCAGAAGTGTCCCCGCCAGTAGAGACACCTTCCTTACCACTGCTTAACGTAATGACTCGCTCTGAAGCTTGCCAATCTACTTTTAATCCCAACTCTTCCCCAACAAAACGCAGTGGCACCATGACTCTCCCGCTTGTCATACGGGCAGATGCATCCAGTCGAACTGACTTGCCATTCACTGTAGCGCTTTGTGCACCGTTCTCCATAGATATATTTTTGTTCTGTGCTGTAATCGTTACCGTACCGGACGATTCCGACCAGTTGACCTGAGCGCCCAATCCCTCACTAATCACTCGCAAAGGAACCATCGTAACATTGGCTCCCTGTACAATATACGGTGACGCGTCACTTTGCAGGGACTGTCCGTCCAATATAATTTCAATATCACCAGTTGGAGCTGCTTGAACTCCAGGAACGATGGCAGTCTGCACTGCTAAGAGTAGACCTGCAGCCAACGCCACTATTTTCTTTCGATTCATATTATTACAATCCTCCGCTAACCCTGTTAATTTTAACCCCTATCTTGTCCTGCTATATAATGGATAGACGCTAATAACCGGATATTTGTTGCGGTCGGGACAAATAAAAAAGCATCGTCCGTAAGGACAGATGCTTTTAGGAATCTCCACTCAATTCCTTGTGTATGTCATGAAGCTGGCGCAAGCGATCTTCATCCCGGCGAAAATATTCGACCAATGTTTCGATACGGGTGATGGAATCCCAGCTCAGATGATGCTCAATACCTTCCACATCTTTATATATCAGGTCCTTGTCAACCCCAATCATATCCAGAAATTGCTCTAATAACTGATGGCGATCAACCAACCGTTTGCCGACCTTTTTCCCTTTCGGTGTCAAAATCAGTCCCCGATACTTCTCATATACAAGATAATCGTCCTTATCCAACTTCTGAATCATTTTGGTGACAGACGAAGGATGCACCTCTAACCCCTCTGCGATATCCGAGACACGAGCATAGCCCTTCTCATCAATCAGTTGGTAAATGCGTTCCAAATAATCTTCCATGCTTGGCGTTGGCACTTGTTTCCCTCTTTTCTGTTATTGAACGGGCGCTTACCGCCTTCATTTCCTGCGTTAAACCTACTATGTAATGATACATGTTATCATTGCCCATTGGCAAGTCTCATCCCTTCACTCACAGCTATTGCCACGATTTGTTCAATTTAAGCCGGGCATACTAATATCGTCGTTCTGTATCGGTTTATTTCTGCGGCAAAATGTTAAAGTTGGACACCAGAGCACTGTGGATTTATTTCGAAAGGAGCGTTAGCCATGTCTACGCTTGAGCGTACTCCTGTCCAAACCAGAGGAACCAAGCCATTTTTGCCTGACCTGGTGTTTTTTGAGCCAGACGCACTGAATTATCCCAAGGGCCAGCGTATTATGGATTGGGTTAAAGCCAAGGATATTCCGTATCGGATGACTACCTCTCACAACCGAATTACCAATTTACCAGGTGAAACTGAAGTTGAAAAGTACCGAATGGCAAAAAAAACTTTGGTAGTCGGTATCCGTAAAACGTTGACTTTTGACCAATCCAAACCCTCTGCCGAATACGCTATCCCCATTTCGACTGGTTGCATGGGGCACTGTCACTACTGTTATTTACAAACAACCTTGGGAGCAAAACCGTATATTCGTGTATATGTCAACACTGACGATATCTTATCAGCAGCTAAAGCTTATATCGAGGAGCGTGCGCCTGAAATTACCCGTTTTGAAGCAGCTTGTACCTCCGATCCGGTTGGTTTGGAGCATATCACCGGAACGCTTGGAGACTTGATTCGTTTCATGGCAGATGAGGAATTTGGTCGTCTGCGTTTTGTTACTAAATATCATCATGTTGATCCATTGCTGGATATTAAACATAATGGTCATACTCGCATCCGCTTTAGCATTAATTCCGATTATGTAATTAAACAGTTTGAACCTGCAACTTCACGCTTCGAGGAACGTATTGAAGCCGCGGGCAAAATCGCACGAGCCGGTTATCCATTGGGGTTCATCATTGCACCCATCATCTGGTATGACGGCTGGGAAGAAGGCTACGGCGAGTTGCTGCGTAAATTGGGAGAAACCTTGCCCCAGCATGCTACAAAAAATTTGACGTTCGAATTAATTCAGCATCGCTTCACCAAAACATCCAAAGCTGTCATCGAGAAACGTTATCCGAAAACCAAGCTGGAAATGGACATAGAGAAACGCAAGAAAAAATGGGGCCGCTGGGGACAAAACAAATATGTTTATCCCGATGAACAGCAAAATGCACTACGAGAGTTTATCACAGAGCGCATTTTTGAACATTTCCCTTTAAGTCGTATTGAATATTTCACATAACTAGCATCCAATCTGGGGTAATCCGTTGTAAAAATAGCGTTACGTCAGTCATATGATCCGTTACCAGTAAAATGCCAGTGATAACAAGTAGTATGCCACCTGTTTTGATTAGGATGGAGGTATAGCGAGAGGATAGTCGAACAGAGCCTGCCAGCAAAGCTAATACAAAAAATGGAATCGCAAAGCCAAGCGCATAGCCTGTAATCAGCTTGAACCAAATGTGATGCTCTACTGCCGCCAAAGCGATAATAGCTGTTAGCATGGGACCGATACAGGGCGACCAGCCTGCCGCAAACCCAATTCCGATCACAAAGGAACCGGCGTACCCGGCAGGCTTCCATGTCCAGCGAAGCTTATGCTCCCTCATTAGAATCAAAGGACGCACCACACCAAGAGATACCAGTCCCATTAGTAAAATAAGTAACCCTGCTACCACTCTTAGCGTATCCCCATAATTAGCAAACCATTCTCCAAGCAACCCGACACTTGCACCCAGTGAATAGAAAACGACCGAAAAGCCCAATACAAAAGCAAGTGTATGTCCCATCGTACGATAACGAACCTCGGCCTTGTGCCGCCCTTCAGCCAGTTCACGTGCAGACATCCCTGTCATATACGATAAATAAGATGGATACAGCGGTAAACAACACGGTGAAAAAAAAGAAACCAGTCCGGCTACGATCGCCAACCCGGCGTTGATATTTGTCATCATATTCCCTCCCACCTGTCTTAAGTGAACACGAACAAACAAGCCCTGCCTACTAAAACATACGTGTAGCGGGAGCAAAATATGATGCAAGCCAAAAAGCGCATGCCCAGGAAGAATGATTCCCGGACATACGCTCATTACGTTCTTTTATTTTTACATAGCGTACTACTTTACAACTGCACCATTCGGCATACCTTCCGGTACGGTGGCCAGCGTAAGCTGATCTCCATGTGATGCTGCCAAAATCATACCTTGCGACAGCTCTCCCCGAAGTTTTACTGGCTTAAGATTGGTCACACAGATCACCTTGCGTCCAATGATATCTTCAGGTGTATAAAACTTCGCAATCCCTGATACTACCTGCCGCTGCTCATAACCAAGATCAAGTTGGAGCTTCAACAGTTTATCGGCCTTCTTCACTGGCTCGCAGGCGACGACCTGAGCAACGCGCAGTTCTACCTTGGCAAAATCCTCAATGCCAATCTCTTCCTTTGCCTCCGGGGCTTCCTGGCTCGCCTCAGATGCATTTTGCGGTTGAACTTGTGCTGTAGCTTCTTCCGGTTTCTTCCCCCCAGTCATTGCTTCCACGATAAAAGCAACCTCTTGCTCTGAATCCAGACGTGGGAAGATCGGATTACCTTTGACCAGCTGCGTTCCTTCCGGAATACGACCAAACTGCTTGCCGCTATCCCATGTAGTCAGCTCACCTTGGCTAATACCGAGCTGTTCCCAAATTTTATGAGGAGCACGGGTTAAGAATGGCTGGAGTAAGATGGAAGCGATGCGCAAGCTTTCTACCAAATGCAACATAACAGATGACAATTCGCGACGTTTTGCCTCATCCTTAGCCAAATTCCATGGTTGCGTCTCGTCAATATACTTGTTGCTACGGCTAATAAATTGGCTAATCGCCGTTAATGCCACGGAAAACTCCATGTTTTCCATGGCTTCTTCTACTTTGCTATAAGTCGATGTTGCCATGTCTTCCAAAGCTCCGTCGAATGCTGTTACATTCGCTTCATAAGCCGGAACCTTGCCATCAAAATATTTATCTACCATCGCCACGGTACGATTCAACAAGTTGCCCAGATCATTTGCCAAATCCGAATTAACTCGATCTACAAAACTTTCTGGTGTAAATGTTCCGTCTGCCCCAAAAGGCACCTCGCGCAGTAAGTAGTAACGAAGTTGGTCCAGACCATAACGGTCAATCAACGTCACCGGGTCTACAACATTGCCTTTAGATTTCGACATTTTACCGTCTTTCATGAGCAGCCAACCATGTGCAAATACTTTTTTAGGCAACGGAAGATCCAGCGCCATCAGCATGATCGGCCAATATATCGTGTGGAACCTTACAATCTCTTTACCTACGATATGCACATTTGCAGGCCAGAATTTATCATACAACTCGGTATTGGAAGAGCCATAACCCAAGGCTGTGATGTAGTTGGAAAGTGCGTCAATCCAAACATACACGACATGCTTCGGATCCCCCTTCACCTTAATGCCCCAATCGAAGGTAGTACGTGATACTGCCAAATCCTCCAGACCCGGCTTGATGAAGTTATTGATCATCTCTTTTTTACGTGATTCCGGCTGGATAAACTGTGGGTTCTCTTCATAAAATTGCAGCAACCGATCAGCATACTTGCTCATACGGAAAAAGTAACACTCTTCCTTGACCAGTTCTACAGGGTGTCCACTATCCGGGCTTTTTCCTCCAGCCACATTGCCTTCGGCGTCCTTCACCACGTCAACCAGCTGAGTTTCTGTGTAATACGTCTCGTCAGGGATGCTGTACCAGCCTTCGTATTCTCCCTTGTAAATATCGCCTTGCTTCAGCAAACGATCAAAAATTTCCTGTACGACAGCCTTATGACGTTCCTCCGTAGTACGGATAAAATCGTCATTGGAAATGTCGAGCTTCCGCCACAGTTCTTGAATACCTGCCACAATATCATCTACGAAACGTTGCGGCGTTTTGCCTGCTGCACTCGCTTTCTGCTCAATCTTCTGACCATGCTCATCCGTTCCTGTCAAATAGCGCACTTCATAACCACGTAGCCGCTTGTAACGGGCCATTGCATCTCCCGCAACCGTCGTGTAAGCATGACCTATATGTAGCTTGTCGCTCGGATAATAGATCGGTGTCGTAATGTAAAATGTGTTCTCATTGGACATGTGTGTTGCCTCCTGTTTTGTTCACGGCAGCTCGATAAGATCTGCTGACATGATGGTACTCCAATTCATGAATTTGGCACAAATTGGGCACAAAAAAGACCCCCGCCCCTATGGGACGAGAGTCACCTCACGCGTTACCACCCAATTTTCCTGTATCCTCGCAGACTACAGGCTTCACCGGTCACATCTGACCGCCCATTAACGCTGGAACACGCCTCCCCCTTACGCTTGCCTCCTAAGCACTAATAACTGTGGCAAATACGCTCGAAAAAGGTTCCTCCAGGACCATATTCAGGCTTCGCTCCAGACCGGTTTGCAGCTAACCCCGGCTCTCTGTACTGGACGGTTTACCCTACTCATCCCTTCGCAGGAAAACAATATTAACCAAAATATAACCAAATCCGCATAGCGCTGTCAAGTCAGACCCTTCTTGGAGTGGGTAGCCAAACGATCTTCGCTAGACCTATCTGTTCCCTTTTTTGCAGGAGGGACCAAATCTACGCCGCCCGGATGAAAGGGATGGCACTTGGCTATACGCTTAGCAGCAAGCCATGAACCTTTGAGTGCACCATGCACCTCTACCGCCTCCAACGCGTACGCCGAACACGTTGGATAGAATCGGCAGGTAGCCGGCTTTAACGGTGAGATATAGGAACGATAAAACTTAATCGGAGCCTGTGCCACTCTGCGTGTGGTGATTTTCATTTCAGTAGCCCCCGTGGCTGTGAGTGTGACTGCTCGTCTGTCTGAATCCCCCATCCGAATTACTATCAGTATGCCCATTCTTCTGTTGACAATCTTTGCAATAACCAAAAATTTCAAACTTGTGCTCGACGATTTGGAATTGATCCGTTGTATCTGTCATTTGCATTGGGCAAAAAGAAATCGGTAATGTTTTCTGACAGCTCAAGCAAATCATATGGTGATGGTGATGATGCTCATTACAGCTCACCTTAAACTTCATTCCATCCTCAAAAGATACCTGTTCCAACACACCCAATTCCTGCATTACACGCAGATTACGATAAACCGTATCAAAGCTAAGTCCACTGTACTTCTTACCCATATATTCATAAACGTCTTTGGGGGACAGATACCCTTCATTCTCGGAAAATAACGTGGCCAACGTCTTGCGCTGATCTGTAATACGCAGACCCTGAGCGGACATTGTTGCAATAATCTCATCCTTTGTCAGCATGCGTTTCACCCTCCCCTGTCTGTAGTTTCAGGTTTTCTGATGCAGGCTTAGGCTTGCATCTATTTATTATACCACGATTAAAGTCAATATTATAAGAGATATTCGGATCTAGACATAAGAAAAAGACGCTCTCCGGCGCTACGATTAAATTCGCAGCAGGAGAACGCCTATATTCTGCAAGTGACATCGACTTTTAAACGGTGAATGACGAGACCCAAGGTCTAAGCCGGTAAACAGCACCGGTTATTTCATATTAATTTTTAATAGCTGGCAAAGGCATAACTACTACGGAAACCGGCAAGTTACTTCCTGCAGCAGCAGTGAAATACATCTCTACACTTTCCTCGATATGCCCTGTGCGATACAGCACACTCATCTCATTTGGAGCCCATACTGCGCCGTTCGTCGGGATACCCACAACCTGATTGTTTACCATCGCATAGCCGGAATATTCGCCTCCACGCGGGTTGAACGTAATCAGTGAATACGGCGCTACATGATCCAATTTAACTTTATATACAACACCAAAATTACCGGCATTGGAAGCAGAAGAGCCGTCCAGACCGTCCGTACCAATCAGGTTCGGATCTACCTTATTATCACCAAGAACGATACGTTGAGCTGTTTTACCAACCTCTTCGGTATAATTGAGCGAGATATCAGCATTAGCGTACGTTCCACGGTTGTGAATTCCGTCTTTCGGAAGTTTTGCCAGAGTAGGCAGTACGGTCATAGGATCTGCATTCGCATCCACCATAATAACCGTATATTGGATTGGTTGATCCGTGTATAGATCGGACAATAGAGAAATGACCTGCTTTTGCTTCATTTTTTTCTCGTTCAAATCCTGCAAAATAATACGGCTTTCACCCGGATTCAGAACCGTACTAGAACGTTTGCTTCCATCTATCATAGATTGAAAATATTTTTGAATTGAAACTTTACCCGCTGCCGTTGCAAATTCAGATGGTCCAGCAAAACCGGAATTTTCGACATTCAGGTTGGTAGCAGTAATATTGTTGTTGGTCGCAATCACGTACATTTTCACATCTCGACCCGTTTCATTCACATGATGGACGAGTATGCGCGTGCTGCCTGATCCGGTTTCCTGATACACAATTCCATCCTGAAATACACGTTCCGGGCTGTTAGCACGGATCAAAAGACGCGGAGAAGATGTACTAGTCAAAGGAATGGTAGCCATGGTAGGCACCTGACTGCCGTCTACTGTATATTTATCACCATATGGTGTGAAGATTTTATTGAAATCATCTTCGTTGTACAGCAATTCATTCGTAATTTTAATTGTTTCACTTTTGGTACCTGTTACGCCGTGCTTATCAGTCACGGTGAGTGTGATTGTTACATCACCTGGTTGGAAGAAGGCAAGTTTCTTATTCTCCCAATCACGCTTAGTGATAGCATTCTCATCATCTGTACTCAGGTCGGTAATGGTGATTTTCTCACCCATTTTGTACTCTTTTTTATCAGTTGTAAACAGAGCCACTGGCGGCTGATTTGGTGGCCTTACTGTAATTGTAACTGAGTAAGGATCACTCCAGTTCCCAGCAGAGTCAAGAACAGAATAGGTAACTACATATGTACCCGGCTCCTGAAATATGTCCTGCTTACCTTCCCAACGTTGGTTCACAATCGGAAGACCTGTAGGAGAAGATTCCTTCGTCAAATACGTAACTTGGGTTTCGCCCGCATAGATATCTTTTTGTTGAACCGTGAAGGAAGCTTTAGGTTTCTGATTCAAATCCATGATAACTTGTTTAGTCGTATTATTCACAGTATAAGGAATATTTAAGGCCTGTGTAATCGAGGTCAATGGCACCATAAATACGTTCTTTTGCTGAAAAGCAGGTCCCTTCATTTGTCTGGCTTCACCGTTAACCGTATAAACCTTGCTGTCTGTTTTGAAGCGCATGACATTTATTCCTTGTGTGATTACGGTTTCTTTGGTGGCAGTGTCATAACTAAACTGCAATCCGACACGGCTGACAAGTGAACGGATAGCTACATAGGAAACTCCGTCCTTCACGGTCATCGGCTGAGTTGCTGTGTACACCTGTCCGTTTTGTTCCATTTTCGCGCTGTTTAAGTACAAAATCAATTGATTAGCACCCATGGATGTTGGAGCTCCACCAGGATTGGTGATCGTTCCGTCTCCACCGTATACATCATTGGATACGTTCGATCCGTTGGTTGTATCCGTAGGCAGGCCAGTCAATGGATCATTGGATACGCCTGTGTTATTAGGTGTCACCGTGTCAGTTTGTGTGCTAGTTCCATCTTGATCTCCGATGCTATTCTGAACGCCTGAATCAGCAACATTGGCCTGAGCCTGCTGTGCGCTAACCGAATCGGTGGATTGAACGGTTGTTGATGCTGCTTCTGCTCCTACAGGGGCTACTGCGGCCACCTGAGCTACCGCAAGGGCGGTGAGCATGGTCCATTTCTTGAAATTCATTGTCTGTCTCCTTCTATCACCAAATTATTATCATTCCCGTAAAAAGTCATACTATTAGACGCGTCAGTTGTTAAAAAGTTTCTGGAAATTTTGCTGATCATGAAAAAAAGGGAACTTTCTCCTGTGACTGCAAAAAATTCAACAACAAAAAACCGCCGCCCATCTGACCTGATGTGGCGGCGGCTTCATTACTAGGAAATAGCTTTGAGCCATTTACATTATGATGGACGACAGACAGCATTCTTTCCTGCAGTCTCCAGACGCCCCTCTTCAATGAGTCGGTATGCACGTTGAACTTCTTCATCTGTAGGAGATGGAACTCCCTCTAACGGATACTCCTTACCAAGCATTTCCCATTTGTAAACACCCATTTGATGGTAAGGTAAAATTTCGAATTTCTCGACTCCGTTCAACGTTCCGATAAACCGTCCCAAATTCAATAAATCTTGCTCGTCATCATGAATACCCGGTACAAATACGTGTCTAATCCACATTTTGCGCCCTTGCTCAGACAACCAGCGAGCCGTACTTAGCATACGGTCGTTAGACTTGCCTGTAAGCTTAATATGCTTGTCATTGTCAATATGCTTAATATCCAGTAGCACCAAGTCTGTTACGTCCAGCAGTTCATGGATACGGCCCGCGTCATTAAATCCGTTACTGTCCAGTGTCGTGTGCAAATTCCACCGACGTTTCACTTCTTTGAACAGCTCTGCGACAAAATGAGCTTGCAGCGTCGGTTCTCCACCGGATACGGTCAATCCGCCTCCTGAAGAACGGTAATAGGCTAAATACGGCTCAATCTCAGCCAATACCTCCTCCAACGTCATCGGATTACCTTCATTCAAGGCCCAAGTGTCCGGGTTATGGCAATATTGACATTTCAACAAGCATCCTTGCATAAAGAGCACGAAGCGGATGCCGGGACCATCGACGGTCCCGAAGGTTTCCAATGAGTGTATGTGACCTTTCAACATGTTGCATCATCCTTCCCGCATCCGCTATGCGTGCGTCATTGTAATACTTATTTACATTGTACCGTGGAAAGTACGGTTAATAACATCCAATTGTTGTTCACGAGTCAGCTTGATAAAGTTAACGGCATAGCCGGAAACACGAATCGTAAGCTGTGGATAGTTTTCTGGGTGCTCCATTGCATCCAACAGTTGTTCGCGAGCAAACACATTGACATTCAGATGATGTGCGTGGCTTCCAAAGTAGCCATCCATCATCGAAACAAGGTTTGTTTTGCGTGTTTCTTCTTCTTTACCCAGTGCTTTAGGCACGATGGAGAAGGTGTTCGAGATACCATCCAGACTGTGTTCATAAGGCAATTTGGCTACGGAACTCAGAGATGCCAAAGCACCTTTTTTATCACGGCCGTGCATTGGGTTTGCCCCTGGTGCAAACGGTTCGCCTGCTTTACGTCCATCTGGTGTTGTACCTGTTTTCTTACCGTACACCACGTTGGAAGTAATAGTCAGTACAGATTGAGTAGGAACCGCATTACGATAAGCTTTATGCTTGCGAATCATGCTCATGAAGCTTTCTACCAGTTCCACAGCGATGTTATCTACACGGTCATCGTTGTTACCATAGCAAGGATATTCGCCTTCGATTTCAAAGTCAACGGCAATCCCTTTTTCGTTACGGATTGGTTTAACTTTTGCAAATTTAATGGCACTCAAGGAGTCGGTAGCAACTGACAGACCCGCAATACCACAAGCCATGGTACGGAGAATATCACGATCATGCAACGCCATTTCAATGCGTTCGTAGCTATATTTATCATGCATGTAGTGAATAACATTCAAAGTGTTCATGTACAGTTTTGCCAACCATTCCATCATAGGTTTGAAGCGGCTCAACACTTCTTCATAATCCAGAACTTCACCTGTAATGGCTGGGAATTCAGGCCCTACTTGAACGCCAGATTTTTCATCTTTACCACCGTTAATTGCATACAGCAGAGCTTTAGCCAAGTTGGCACGAGCACCAAAGAATTGCATTTGCTTACCGATTTTCATTGCCGATACACAACAAGCAATACCATAATCGTCTCCATAAATTGGACGCATCAGATCGTCATTTTCGTACTGAATGGAGCTAGTTTCAATAGAAACTTTCGCACAATATTTTTTGAAGCCTTCAGGCAATTTTTCCGACCACAGTACAGTCAGGTTCGGCTCCGGTGCAGGTCCCAGATTGTAGAGGGTGTGCAGGAAACGGAAGCTGTTTTTAGTTACCCGTGTTTCTCCAGTTACGGACATACCACCAATGGACTCAGTAACCCAAGTTGGATCTCCACTGAATAGTTCATTATAGTCAGGTGTGCGCAAGAACTTAACAATACGCAATTTCATAACAAAATGATCGACCAGTTCTTGAGCTTGTTCTTCTGTCATTGTACCCTCTTCCATATCACGTTGAGAGTAAATATCAAGGAAGGAAGATACACGTCCTAAGGACATTGCTGCACCATTTTGTTCTTTGATTGCTGCAAGATATCCAAAATATACCCATTGGAAAGCTTCTTTCGCATTGTTAGCAGGTTTTGAAATATCAAAACCGTGCTCAGCAGCCATTTGTTTCAGTTCATTCAAAGCACGAATTTGTTCGGAAATTTCCTCACGCAGACGAATTACGTCTTCTTCCATGGAATCAACTTCAAGGCTTTTCAGTTGCAGCTTTTTATCTTGGATCAAGAAGTCTGCACCATACAAAGCTACACGACGATAGTCACCGATAATACGACCACGACCGTATGCATCAGGCAGACCAGTAATGATACCAGCTTTACGGGCTGCTCTCATTTCATCTGTATAAGCATCAAATACACCTTGGTTGTGAGTTTTACGAATATGAGTGAAAATATCAATGATACTTTCTGGTACTTCAAACCCATAGGCTTTACAAGCGTCGATCATCATCCGAATTCCACCAAACGGCTGCAAAGAGCGTTTGAATGGAGCATCTGTTTGTACACCGACAATTTGCTCTTTATCCCGGTCTAGATAACCCGGTTTATGTGAAATAATAGTGGATGGCGTATTCACGTCTACATCAAGCACGCCGCCGTTTGCCAACTCTTTTTTGGTAAGATCGGATACAATATCCCACAATGCAGTTGTGTTGGCGGTAGGACCAACCAAAAATTCTTCATTGCCAACATAAGGTAAGATATTAGTTTCAATAAAATCGTTGACGTTAACTTCTTTAGTCCATTTGCCTTTTTTAAAACCTCTCCAGCCAGATTGTTGCTCTTGTAATTCTCTCTCAATCACCGACATGTAAATCCCTCCAAATTGTTTGGTCTTCCGGACTTGTGATTTTTTTCACGATAAAGCTATTTCTTGAGCCCGGCCTGTTCACCGATGCCTTACGCTCAGTGTCGGGACCTTTCTTACACCCTTATTGTAGAATAATGATAGAGTGTAGTATGTGATAAAAATCACAATATGAGTGATTTTTATCACTTTATTTTCCCTAGCTTCACGCCTATATCCTTAGCCTTGCCGTTCACCTCCCTTCCCAAACCAACAGGCCCTCTATATAGAGAGCCTGCATCGGTATTGAACGAGAAAATGCTTTTTCACAAGCCTCTTCGTACCTATTATATTATTGGTCAAAACGTCCGTAGAAGGCATTGCGATAGACATCAGCCAACTCAGTAACCAGCGGCAACTTCGGATTCGCAGTTGTACATTGATCTTCAAAAGCGCGGTCAGCCAGATAGTCTACACGTGATTCGAAATCCTTCGCATCGAAACCGATTTGTTGGAACGATTCCTCGATACCAAGTGTTTTGTTCATCTTACGGATCGCTTCGATCAAGCTGTTAACCCCTTCTTCGGTGGTACGTGCAGGCAGTCCCAGTATGCGCGCAATTTCTGCATAACGCTCATCCGCAACAAAGTGCGAATATTTAGGGAACGAAGCAAATTTTGTCGGTTTTTTCGCATTATAGCGAATGACGTGCGGCATCAAAATGGCATTCGTGCGGCCATGCGCTGTGTGGTATTGTCCACCCCATTTATGTGCAAGACTGTGGTTAATGCCCAAGAATGCATTAGCAAACGCCATACCAGCAAGTGTGGAAGCATTATGCATTTTTTCACGAGCCAGCTTATCACCGGTCAGAGCCGATTGTTCCAGGTATTGGAATACCAATTGAATGGCTTTAATCGCCAGACCGTCTGTGTAGTCATTAGCCATTACGGACACGTAAGCCTCGATAGCATGTGTCAGAACGTCCATACCTGTGTCCGCTACAGCTGTTTTAGGCAGCGAATATACAAACACTGGGTCAATAATTGCCACATCAGGAGTCAACTCATAGTCAGCCAGCGGGTACTTCGTGTTGCCCAGGTTTTTGTCCGTAATTACTGCGAACGATGTAACTTCGGACCCTGTACCCGAGGTTGTAGGGATAGCTACAAATTGTGCTTTTTGACCCAAACGTGGGTACTTGTAAATCCGTTTACGGATATCCATGAATTTTTGTTTTAAGTTATTGAAATCAGTATCTGGATATTCATAGAACATCCACATGCCTTTAGCCGCATCCATTGGCGAACCGCCGCCCAGTGCGATGATGCAATCCGGTTGGAAACGTCTCATCATTTCAGTACCACGTTCTACCGTAACTGTCGATGGATCTGGCTCTACTTCAGAGAACACTTCGATAGCTACTGGTGTTTGGCGTTGATGCAGATAATGAATAACACGATCTACATATCCCAGTTGTACCATCATAGGGTCCGTGATAATGGCTACACGTGTGATATCAGGCATTTTAGCAAGATACTGTGTCGAATTTTTCTCAAAATAGATTTTGGAAGGTACTTTGAACCATTGCATATTCACCGTCCGTTTCGCCACCCTTTTCACATTAATCAAATTGACTGCCGATACGTTCGACGAAGTCGAGTTACGACCGTACGAACCGCAACCGAGTGTCAACGAAGGAAGGTTGGTGTTGTAAATGTCGCCAATCGCACCATGTGTGGAAGGTGCATTTACAATGATACGTCCTGTTTGCAGACGGTTTGCGAAGCGAGCGATAACGTCCTCATCGTTCGAATGAATAGCGGACGAGTGGCCCATGCCCCCGAATTCCACGACTTCAGCAGCGCGTTGAATACCTTGTTCTGCATTTTTTACTTTATAGCAAGCCAATACAGGACTCAATTTTTCCGCAGACAATGGGAATTTTGTTCCTACCCCTTCAATCTCAGCGACCAAAATTTTAGTTCCTGCTGGTACTGTGATACCACTCATTTCAGCAATTTTCACAGCAGACTGCCCGACGATAGCTGGGTTCACTGCACATTTCTCGACATTCATAGCTCCTTGAGTGAGCTTAGCTGCTTCTTCTTTATTTACAAAATAGCAGCCGTTAGCGATCATCAATTTTTTCACTTGTTCGAAGATTGGCTCTTCGATAATAACCGCTTGCTCGGAAGCACAAATCATACCGTTGTCGAAAGATTTAGAGAGGATGAGATCGTTCACAGCCTGCTTGATGTCTGCTGTTTTTTCAATAAAGCAAGGCACGTTACCTGGGCCTACACCCAGAGCAGGTTTACCGCAGCTATATGCCGCCTTAACCATGCCTGATCCACCAGTTGCCAGAATCAGCGCCACATCAGGGTGGTTCATCAGTACATTGGTCTTATCCATCGAAGGTGCTTCAATCCATTGAATACAATCAGCTGGAGCACCATGTTTAACAGCTGCTTCGAGCAAGACGCGGGCTGCTTCCGCACTACACGATTGAGCAGATGGATGGAAACCGAAAATGATTGGGTTACGTGTTTTAATGGCAATCAACGCTTTGAACATCGTAGTCGAAGTCGGGTTTGTCACTGGAGTGATCCCCATGATAATTCCGACTGGCTCTGCTATCTTTTGAAAACTCTCAAAATCATTGTCCTCAATGACACCGACGGTTTTTTCATTTTTGATACTATGATAGACATATTCTGTTGCAAACATGTTTTTGGTGATTTTGTCCTCGTACACACCGCGTCCTGTTTCTTCAACAGCCATCTTCGCCAGGTACATGTGTTTATCCATCCCTGCAAGTGCCATAGCTTGTACGATTTCGTCAATCTGTTCCTGATTCATACTCATGAAAGCTTGCTGTGCCCGGTTTCCCCGGTCAATCAGCGTTTGAATATACTGCTCTGCGCTTTGCTCTTTTTGGATAACCTCGTTTTTAACAGCCATTTCCCTCATCCTCCTGTTATCTCGTGTACTATCTCTTGTTCACGCACTGATCGTAACACAGCTTTTCAAGATATATTGTGATTTTTTTCACAATCTATTTAAAATTTTATTTTATGAAGTGAATTAAATCACAAAGTTTGGAATTCTGCCACTTTTACCCCCTCTTCTTGCCCCAAAAACTCATTGCACAGGTATATAATGAATTTGAATTGATCAAGTTGCAGATAAAAAACATAGGATACAAAGGGGAAATGGACGATGAGAAACCCTACAAATGTAATGGAAGCCCGCGGCAACACCTGTTGCTTCTCGGAGGCCAGCTTCAACCGATTGCAAGTGATGATGAAAGATCGAGTTATGCCAGAAAGCTCGCATCTGTTCTGGGAAGGAGATACAGCGGATAAGCTGTTTTATATTAAGCGCGGACGCGTGAAAGTAACCAAAACAACGGATGAGGGTAAGGAACTTATTCTATATATGTATCAAAGCGGCGATCTTGTTGGTCAAGCTGATCCATTTTTCGGCACCAAGCATTCCTTTTCTGCTGAGGTTCTGGAAGACAGTGATATTGGCGTAATCGATCATACAGATCTGGAGCTGCTTATTTGCCAACATTGTGATTTTGCGATTGATTTTATGAAATGGATGGGTTCGCATCACCGCATTACTCAGACTAAGTTCCGCGATTTGATGATGTACGGCAAGCCAGGCGCTTTATGTTCGACACTCATCCGTCTATGCAATACCTATGGTGAGCCTCACGGCGAACATATCCTGATTCATAAGAAAATTACTCATACTGACTTATCTAATATGATCGGTGCGACCCGGGAAAGCGTAAACCGGATGCTTAGTGATCTACGTAAGAAAAATGCAGTAGAATACGATAATGGCATGATTGTTGTCAAGGATTTGGAAATGCTGCAAGGCGTATGTCATTGTGAATTGTGCCCTCGTGAGATTTGCCGGATATAATAAATTGTTTTTTATGTAAAAGGGAGTGTTATAAGCCATTATAGCTTATAACACTCCCTAATTTATTTCCACTCCCCTACTTATACAGGAGCAGTAGCGAAGCATTTTAACAATAGTCCTTCTTCTGGCAACAAACTTTCTAAAACTGTAAGCATAGATAACTTAAATTCCCCATCTCATAGCTTCTATGGATGACCTTGGCTTTGTTTGCAGGATTTCCACTCCCCATCGCAATAAACAACGGTACAAAGTGCTCTGCTCTTGGTACGGCCTGACGAGCATACGGTGCTTCACTTTCATAGTGATCCAAAGCCTCTATATCTCTACTTTGCACTTTTTCAATAATCCAATTATCAAAATCTATAGCCCAAGGTTCTGTTTTCGTTTCCCCCCATTTGACGATACGCAGATTATGAACAGTCACTCCACTGCCAATGACCAGAATATCCTGTTCTCCCAGTCCACGTAGCACTTCACCAATGACATATTGTGCTTTGGGCGAGAGATATGGATTTACAGAGATCTGAACTATCGGAATGTCTGCCTCAGGATACATACGATGCAACAATGTCCAGGATCCATGATCCAGTCCCCTCACCCGATCAGTTTGTACGTCAATACCCTTTTGTTCATATAATTTTTCCAACTTATTGGCCAGTTCGACAGAACCATGTGCTGGATATTTCACCGCGTACAGTTCCGGTGGGAAACCACCAAAATCATAAATGGTATCGTACACGTCATCCATCGAACTGATCGTTAACGTTTGCGCTTCCCAATGAGCAGTAAAGATAACAACCGCTTTAGGACGAATGCTTTTCCCCAGTTGCTCTAAAAATGAAGTATAGTCTGTCTGTTCAATAGCAAGCATCGGTGAGCCGTGGGCCAAAAATAAAGATGGCATCATATAAATATCCCCTTGTCATCAATAATTTATTTTATTCATTAAGTAACTTTATGTAAGTAATAGTACATAAGTAACAGAGTTATGTCAACACAGACTCCAACATACACTTAGATCAGTGATTCCATAAATAAAGATTGATATAGGTATAAGGTCATAGTAATATGTAACTAATAAATTTCAAAATTTCACTATACTTCGATACAAAGGACTGGTTTCTATGGAGATGCATAATTCTAATTGCCCAAAATGTGGTTCCGTTTTTCGTCAGAACCTTAGAAACCTGTGTAGTACTTGTATTCAGGAAGAAAATATATTCTTAGACCGCTGTTCTAACTATCTATGGAAGCATCCTTCTACTCATACCCGCCAGCTCAGTGATGTAACCGGCACACCTATAGAATTACTCACAGACTGGGTAAGAGCAGGCAAGTTTCCCTCCACATACAGTCAGCTCGATTATCCTTGTGAGTCCTGCCGTTCCCCTATTTATGCAGGAAGACTTTGCCATTCCTGTCTGGGTACATTCCGTTCGGCCGCGCTGGATATTCAAACCCGTGTGCCCCGCCGTACAACAGCAGCATTATTCTCAGTTGCAGGGCGCGTCAAAGGCTATTAGCCGTGCTACCTATGCACATCATTTCTGTGATATGGATAAGTAGTCCTATACACAAAATAAAAAAACAGCCTTTTTCCTAGGAAAAGGCTGTTTTGCTATGAGAAACGCTTATTTAGTTTGGTGCTCATCTAATCCATTCCTCAGCCCAAAATTGAATCTGTTCCATAACCGGCTGAAGTGCACGGCCTTTGGTTGTTAGCTCGTATTCAATGCGGACAGGAGTTTCCGGATATACATGACGTGTAAGAATTCCTTCATTTTCCAAATCTTTCATCCGCTCTGATAACATTTTGTCACTCATTGTGGGAATCAGATTGGAAATATCCTTAAACCGCTTAGGACCGCTCATCATGGATTGAATAATTAATCCATTCCAACGCTTGCCCAAACATGAAAAGGCGGTTTCAAAACGCGGACACATTTTTGCACATTGCGGTTGACTCTCCAAATTTTTCACCTTCTTTTGCATTTCGGTTTGATAAAGCTTTCCTTTTGTTAGTATATATCATTTTAGCATACTTTATCCCGAAAGAAAACACTTTCTTCTTAAATTAAATACCTGCGCCGATAAAGTTGCCATGACCAAAACTGATTATACAACAAACCAACACAGCAGGTATATGTCTAAATCGTTAAATACAAAAAGGCGGAATCCCAAGAGGTTCCGCCTATCAGTCTGTTCATTATACAGCTCATCCATATGTGATGATTGTCATTATACCAACACTCCACCGAGAGGTCTTACAGGTTCACTCCTACCATATATTGGTTTGTTAATACTTGTCGGAGAAGTCCAACGAATGCTGTTGGCGATAACTTTCAAAATATCAGGCTGGTAATAAGTCGGATAGGTCTCATGACCTGGGCGGAAATAGAATATCTTACCGCTACCTCGGCGGAAGGTACATCCGGTTCTAAATACTTCGCCGCCTTCAAAGTTACTAACAAATACCAGTTCATCCGGCGTAGGAATATCAAAGAACTCGCCATACATCTCTTCCTGCTTTAACAAAATTTTGGCATCTATGCCTTCTGCAATGGGATGTGACGGATTCACCGACCAAATAATCTCCTGTTCACCTGCTACCCTCCATTTCAGGTCACAGCTCGTGCCCATTAGGGCTTTGAATGGCTTGGAAAAATGGCCTGAGTGCAGCACGATCAACCCCATTCCTTCCTGCACTCGCTTGACAACACGCGCCGTAACTTCATCGCTCACCTGATCGTGGGCTTTATGCCCCCACCACAGCAGCACATCTGTGGAATTCAGAATATCTTCTCCCAAACCATGCTCGGCATCATCACGCAGAGTAGCTGTTCGAATGGCAAATCCCTCTCCTGCCAGGCCGTCAGCCAACGCTTTGTGTATCCCATCAGGATATATCTGTTTGGCTTCATCATTCAACTTTTCGTTCAAAAATTCATTCCAAATGGTGACGTTAATCATCAACATTTCCCCCTATTAGGTTAGACCCACCACATCTCGCTCAGCGGTTCTTCAATCAGTACCTGGCGAAGATTGTGGACGGCCTTAGTAAAGCCTTCCTCCACGGACATCAGACCATCTTCATGCTCAATACTCACTACATAATCGTATCCCACCAGACGCAGGGCACTGATAATATCTGCCCAGGTTTTTACATCATGCCCATAGCCCACAGTTCGGAACTGCCAAGCACGATCTAGCATTTTCGTATATTCCTGCATATCGGTAAGTCCATATTTATTTACATTGATCGGATCAATCGTCGTATCCTTGGCATGAAAATGGTGAATGGCTCCCTCTCGGCCCAAAATTTGAACCGCCTGCACTGGGTCAATTCCCTGCCACCACATATGGCTCGGATCCAGATTAGCACCAATGACCTCTCCCGCAACTTCACGCAAACGCAGCAAGGTCGCTGGTGTATGAACGGAGAAGCCCCCGTGTAGCTCCAGCCCAATTTTAACATGATGATCTGCTGCAAATTTCCCCGTCTCGGTCCAGTAAGGAATAATTTTATTCTCCCATTGCCACTTCAACACTTCCTGAAAATCATTAGGCCACGGAGCCACAGGCCAGTTTGGATATTTCGCATCCTCGTGATCACCCGGACAGCCAGAGAAAGTGTTCACAACTGGAACTTCCAGCTTTTCTGCCAATCGAACGGTTTTAAGAAACGTATCATGATCAGCCTGGGCCAAATGCTTTTGCGGATGGAGAGGATTGCCGTGACAGCTAAGCGCACTAATCGTTAGTCCGCGGGACTCTACTGCCTTTTTGAAATTTTTGAGCGCTGTATCATTCTCCAGCAACTCATCCGGCTTACAATGCTTATCTCCAGGGTTGCCACCTGTACCGATTTCTACAGCATCCAATCCTTGAGAAGCCACATAATCCAGCGCCTCCTCCAGCGAACGTCCGCCAAACAACACCATAAATACTCCAAGTTTCAAAAGAAATCCCTCCCTGTATCATATGTGAAAAAAGCTGCTTTCATTATAATGATGGTCTATTCGGGATTACGGGCTTAGTCAAAATAGACAGCTTTCCCCGTACGAGCCGATTCATAGATAGCTTCCAAAATTTCAGTAACAACCAGTGCCTGTTCCGGCTTCACAAGAGGTTCTTTGTCGTCCAGAATAGATTCGATCCATAGACGGGCTTCGCGGTCTGCTTCATTTTCCGTTTCTCCAGAGTAAAAGGCAACACCGCCTGCATCCAGATCTATTTTCGTATCAAACAAGCGGCTGTTCTTTTCCCCGTTAATGCGCAATCCATCCTGCATATCGGCTCCGCCTTCGGTACCGCATAACAGCGTCTTCGCTTCGCCAAACTCTACAACGTTCAATGCCCAGCTGGACTCTAGTACAATAGTAGCTCCATTTTGCATCGTAATAAAACCAAAAGCTGAGTCCTCTACCTTAAATTCCTCAGGATTCCAAGGTCCAAAGGCATTTGCTGCATCTTTACGATCCCCTAGCTTATGGAAGGTTGAACCTAGTACGCTTTTAGGCTTGTAATTATCCATCAGCCAGAGTGTCAGGTCGAGTGCATGCGTGCCAATATCAATAAGGGGACCACCGCCCTGCTTCTCTTCATCCAAGAATACTCCCCAGGTCGGAACTGCGCGACGGCGTAGAGCAATGGCTTTGCCCAGATAAATGTCTCCAAGCTCTCCTTGTTCGACCAAGTGCTTCAGATACAAACTATCATCACGATAACGGTTTTGATACGCAATAGACAGCTTCTTACCTGTACGGTTGGCCGCATCGAGCATTTCCCGTGCCTGCTCTGCAGTTTTAGCCATCGGTTTTTCACACAGCACATGCTTACCTGCCTCAAGCGCCGCTACGGTAATTTCCGAGTGCGAGTCGTTGGGTGTACATACATGTACGACTTCAATGTCTTTATTTTCTAACAGCTTACGGTAATCGCTATAAACTTGCGAGCCTTCAACTCCAAACTTTTCTGCTGCCTCTTCAGCGCGCTCCTGAATGATGTCACAGAATGCAACGATTTCTGCACGCTTCTGCTTGGCAAGACTCGGCAAGTGTTTGCCGTTGGCAATCCCTCCACAACCAATAATCCCGATTTTGAGTGTTTTAGACATGAATATTTCCTCCCTGAGCTGCGTATTGTTGGAGCCATTTAATGCTGGTTTCAATGCTTTCGATTGGAGGGTTTGAGCAGAAATCCTGTTCTACGACGATCCAATCCACACCTGCCTGAATAGCGGCGTCTGTAATGGCCTGAAGCTGCACTTCGCCTTTGCCAAGCTCTACAGTCACTGCTTTTTGTTGCTCGTCACGTGCCATATCCTTTAAGTGAATGATAGGCAGGCGTCCATTATAACGTCCGATGTATTCCACTGGATCATAGCCCCCATAGTATACCCAACAAGTATCCATTTCGACCTGTAACAAATCATCGGAAACCGCATCATATAAAGCATCGAATACCGGGCGATCATTGATTTTTTCTGTCAATTCAAAATCATGATTATGATAAGCCAGTACCAAGCCCTGTTCTTTCACTTTTTCACCAATACGATCCAAATTAGCAAAAAGTTCATCCCACTGTCGCTGTTCTTCGGTTAAATAAGGAACGATTAGGTATTTATTTCCCAATTCTTTGTGGTATGCAATCTCCTCATCCAAATGATCCAGCAAACGAGAATATTGTATATGAGTTCCGACAACTTCCAGATTCAGCTCATCCAAAAGCGCTCTGACATCCTTGGCATTGCGTCCGAAAAAGGTATGAAATTCTACCCCTTTATAGCCAAGCTCAGCTACCTTGCGCAATGTACCTTCAAAATCCTGTTCAAGCTCTTCCCTTACTGTGTACAATTGCAATCCTACTTTAGCCATTCCCCTTCACCTCTTTAATTAGGATGAGTTTTCCATTATATCTGTTCCATAATACAAATCCTCGTCCGGTTTGAACGTGCTTTCATCGTCATGTGCTTCCCTTCCAAGATGAGCACCGAAAAGCATGCATGGCTTCTAACACATGGTAGGCCAGCTCAGTATTGACACGATGGTCCGTGAATTTCAATGCGCCAAAGGCTTTTCACTGTACACATGCTTGCCTGCCTCTAGTATCGCCACATCTGACCGTGCATGGCTGCCAGGCACGGTCAGATTAAATACAAGCTCAATCTCAGGCTGACGAAGCAATTCATCCACCTTGTATACGTTTTCAATGTTGAATTCATCGGCCCTCTCCTTGGCCCTCTCATCTAGTAAATCAGCGACGGCCACCACTTCAATAAGTGGGCTCTTTTGGAGATTTTCAAGATATACCGAGCTAATAGTACCGCATCCGATAATCCCGGCCTTCATTCGTTCCACGTCGTCACACTCCTTAGCCTCCAACATGTACTTTCTCATCTAACATGTAAGCTTTACAGTTCACATAGTATTCTATTTCTGTTTCGTTTAAAATGAATAATATGATTAAAACATGAACAATCTGGTCAATATTTGAAACAGCCATATGCCCAAAGGAGTCATCGTCATGTCTATCATCGAGCCTTGTCAGGTTCTTACCGCAGGCTATTCCTTCCATCGAAAGCCCTTTTATTCGAACCAGCCTGATGGGATCAAAAATTATTTATTCCGTTTGCAAACAGATGGACGCTGCCAGGCCCGCATTAACGGGGAAATGACACGTATTGAGGCGGGTGACCTACTGCTATTCAATCCTACCGAGCCTTATGAACTGGATATTCATAGTGAGTTGAATCCCATGGGAGAGCAGGTCGTGGAAAGTGGAGATTATCACATTTTTTTCGGTGGTTCCTGGGTAGATGAGTGGTGGAACCATCATAAACGACCCAACAGAATTAAGGTTCAGCTCACAGAAGCCCTGCTTGGCCTATTTCGTCAGCTTGTGATGGAGCAACGACGTATTTCTAATCCTTACCCGGAAATATCAAGTTATTACATACGCATTTTATGTTTGGAGTTTGACCGTATGCTATCCGATCATCCTATCGCTACTCATCATAACTATCTTGCGTATCAGATTAAAAATTATATTGAAGAAAACGCATCCTCTAACTTCAAACTGGATGACGTGTCTTCACACGTCGGTATCAGCGTATCCCGAGCAGTACATCTGTTTAAGGAAACATTCGATACGAGCATTATGCAGTACACGCTGGACATCAGGCTCAACATGGCGAGAGAACGAATCATTTTCAGTCCCATGTCACTGGAACAAGCCGCCGAATCGTCAGGATTTGCAAATTACACGTATTTTCACCGTGTATTTCGTTCCCGCTTCGGTATGTCGCCCAAGGAATTCAGGGTGATTCACCGTGAGCAATTGTAGGACAAAGAGAGCGTTCACCTGAACGCTCTCTTTGTCCATAACCAATAATAGTGAATACTGCTTACATACCACGACCCAGTTTTTTTACGGAGCAATTGTCAGCATTACTACCGACATTGGTGGCAGTGTAACATCCAAATGCTGACCTTGCAGCTGATAGGATGTGAAAGCTTCCTTTTTCAAACGCTCTGGCTGATCAAACGTATTATGTGCCTGCATATCGTCGCTGGCAAGGACAACACCGCTGATCTTTTTAACCTCTTCCAGTCCTCTTAGCTCCAAATTTAAGTTTGCCGACTCGCCCGGATGGACGTTGCAAAAGCTAATATGAATATTGTCATCCTGCGCCTTGGAGGCGGACACGCTTACTTGTGGGATGGAATCCCCATCATATTCATAATCGCCCACCTTTACATGAACAGCCAGTGCTTGTGCATCCTGATGCACCTTAAACATTTCAAATATATGGTATGTCGGCGTCAACAGCATAGCAGGGCCTTCGGTCAGAATCATCGCCTGTAAAACATTGACCATTTGAGCGATATTCGTCATCTGTACTCGGTCATGGTGATTATGGAAAATGTGTAGGTGCAGCCCAGCTACCAGCGCATCGCGCATCGTGTTTTGCTGATACAGGAAGCCGGGATTGGTCCCCGGCTCAGTAAGGAACCAGGTTCCCCATTCATCGACGATCAGTCCGACCCTTTTGTCAGGATCATATCGGTCCATAATGGCAGAATGACGAGTAATCAATTCATCCATATGCAATGATTTTTTCATCGTCTCGAACCATTCCGCTTCATCAAAGCCGAGTGCGTGCCGTTTCCCTTCCCAGTTTCCCGGGATCGTATAGTTATGCAGGCTCAAACCGTCCATAAGATGCCCAGCTTCACGCATCAACACTTCGGTCCAACGATAATCATCCACATTCGCCCCACCTGCAATCCGATAAATGCGGTTCTCGCCATAGTTACGGACATATGTCTGATAGCGGCGATACAGGTCGGCATAATATTCTGGGCGCATGTTACCGCCACAACCCCAGTTTTCGTTACCCACTCCAAAATATTTGAGCTTCCATGGTTTCTCACGACCGTTTTCCTGACGCCATGCAGCCATAGGCGACTCTCCATCGAAGGTCATGTACTCTACCCATTCCGACATTTCCTGAACTGTACCACTGCCGACATTTCCACAAATATAAGGCTCTGCATCTAACAGTTCGCACAATTGAAAAAACTCATGTGTGCCAAAATGATTATTTTCAACCACACCGCCCCAATGCGTATTTACCATTCTCTTACGGTTTTCTTTTGGTCCGATACCATCTTTCCAATGGTATTCATCGGCAAAACAGCCTCCCGGCCAGCGCAGCACAGGAATATTCAGCTTTTTCAGAGCTTCCACCACATCATTTCGAATTCCGTCTGTGTTTGGAATCGGTGAGTCCTCTCCAACCCATATGCCTTCATAAATGCAACGTCCAAGATGCTCAGCAAATTGTCCATAAATATTTTTATTAATAATGCCTTGTTTCCAATCGGTATTAACAACAATAGAACCCTTCACAACAAACCCTCCCCAAAAATATTAAGATTGTTGGAACACCCGCACAAATGTTTGCGCTTTCATTTTAGTCTAAATATCACTCATACCATCGATCTTCTTTCGATCTTAATTTTTACGCACCATCACACCCAGCAAACATTAATATAAATATTAATAATTAAACAAAAACATTTCACGTGTTTAATATATTTTATTGTCTACTTTTTGTCAATCGTTAAGAAAAGGTCCAATCAAACCAAAAAGTCTGCCATTAAGGCAGACCAAGGTATGACTATTTTAACCCGTAATCCAGGTTCAGCTGAGCCTGAGCATTATATCTTTTAGGCTGTTCCTATCCAGCGTGAACCATGGTAACTTGGACAATTTTGAGCTGCCGCCAAAGCACGTACACGAACAATACTTCCGCTGATACCACATGTATGCCCGGACATTAACTCTTCACATTGTGAGCAGGCCAACAGTCTGGCTTCGTACACTTCATCATTTACACATTCCATTTTGGGTCTCATGTTGGTTAGAATTCTGGTAATTTGCTCTTCCGATATCGAGATATCTCTTTCACAGCCTTTACAGGTACTTGGCACAGGTATACCTTCCATCGTAAGCTTACCCTCCCCATCAACAATGTCTTAAGTAAATATAGTTGAGTCCATGATGCCATAAATGATAACAGTATATTCTCTATTCTGGCTAGCCCTATTTCCGTTCAGACGGAAGGTCCGCAGCCGCCTCAGATACGACCATCGCCAAGTCCTCATTTCCGAACATGGACAGTACCCCTAATACCGTATCCAGCGGAATATCACCCGCTTCTTCACGCGATACAGTCAACTTGCGTACTCGTAGCAGACGCTCATTGCTATCCTGATGCGGATACGCTTCACTATATAGTTCCTCTGGCTCCAACCCGTGATTGATACACCATTGCGCAAACACAAGGATCATCATATCTTCTTCTTGCTTATAATTTTCAATGATGGCTTCTTCTAGCTGCTTACCACGGTTATCTTCTTCCATTCATTCATTTCTCCTTCAACCTAATTCTTGATGTCTGTCTGGACTGTTAAGATCACGTTCGGATGTTCCATATTAATTACTCAAACGGCTGATCAGCTCGTCAGCCAGCATATGGCTATCCAATACTTTTCCAGCCCGTACAGCACACTCCTCTGGACGATGAATATGCTCCAGAAAATGATTTACGACTCCGGTGAATCCCCGTCTTTCCAAAATCGTATCCCAGCTTCCAAAAGCTTGCGTTAGTGGTGAATGATTTTTTTGCATAAAAACAGCCTGTTCCATATTTGTTACTTCAACAGACCGTCCTGCCCCGTGAAGCTCCAGCTTCTCTATGTCAGCTCCTGCCTGTCTACTCATACTATAGCTTCCGGTAGCATTCCCCAAACGTACGGTCCCGAACGCAGCATCCATATATCCTTCACTCGTCGTATTCAGACTACTATGCAGCAGCTCATAATCATCGCCACCCAGCCACAAAAGCAAATCAAGCATGTGAATTAAATCATCATAAACCGTCTGTGCCGCCGGTCTTCGGTCATATCCAGTACGGTGTTTAATGGCCGCACATTGACTAAATCCACCTGCTTCCTCTAACCATGCTTTAGCAGCTACATAATGCGGGGCAAAACGTCGATTAAAGCCCACCGCCAGCAGCACGGCCTGCGCTTCCGCAAAAGCGGTCATTTCCAGATTCTGACGAACATCATAGGACAACGGTTTATCCACATACACGGCAATCCCTTTTTCAATACACGCCATAACCAGATCAAAATGAGCTTCGGTCGCGGCATGTATAAATACAGCTTCCGGTTCCCATGCTAGCAGCTCCTTCACATCTGTCGTTCCTCTTGGCAACCTATATTGCTCCATAATGGAACTCACCGGCTCCTGTGAACGGTTCATGACACCTACAATATCTACACCTTGGTGTGCTGCCAGTAACGGTAAGTATACTTTTCGAGCAATACCACCCAGTCCTGCAATAGCTACTCTTGTCTTCGTTTGCTTGTCCATATCGTTCCCACCTCTAATCACTCATTCATCTGTTGTCTAGTTTACATGGAAGTCTGCTGACAAGCAAAGAAAAGAGACTGCTCCCGGTCCAGTTGGAGGACCTAACGGAACAACCTCTATGGCATGAACGTTCAGCTTCAGCTAAGTTTACTTCAGTGTAAGTTAGCTTAGGCGTGCTGTGCTTGCTTTCTTGTTTTTTCACTTTTAATTTTTTTAACACGCATCCCAATGGCTACAACCAGAACCACAACCAGAACCTCAAAACCGTATTTAACGACCCCGTTCATAAACCAGTGCGCAATCAGCGGTTCCGCCACCACCATTTTGGCAGCAGTATAAGCCAGTACAGCAGCACCAATCGTAATAACTACTGGGTAACGTTCAGTCAGCTTCAAGATAATCGTACTTCCCCACACCATGATTGGAACGGAGATTGCCAGACCCAGTATAACAAGCAGCATGTTTCCATGAGCTGCTCCCGCAACAGCAAGTACATTGTCGAGGCCCATCATCGTATCCGCGATAATAATCGTGCGGATCGCTGCCCACATTTGATTCGTAGCTGAAATTTCATGTTTTTTCTCTTCGACCAGCAGCTTATAGGCAATATAGATAAGTGCGAGTCCCCCAATCAAACGCAATCCATAAATTTGCAATAAATACGTGACCAGCACTGTAGCAATCACCCGAATGATGACCGCTCCGACCGTCCCCCAAATAATGACCTTCTTTTGATTGGCCTTATCAACATTGCGAGCCGCCAAACCGATTACGATCGCATTGTCACCAGCTAGCACCAGATCAATGATAATGATGGATACTAATGCGGTTAAAAACTCAATTGACAAAAAATCCATACGTTTCTCCCACCTTTTTTATTTATTTGTTATACTGTACATAGTTCAGCGCTTTATACTAAAAAAGCGCCATTTCACGGAATCCGGAAACGGCGCTTGACCCAAATTTGGCATCAAAAAAAGACCATTTACCCGGATTCCTAAAATCCTGGCAAAGGTCTCGCTTACAACATTACGTTGCCAATAAAGCCGGGGATTAAAAATCCCGTAATGACGACTTTACTCGTTGAGCTACTCCCCTTTGGGAACTATTCTGTTAGTGGCAGTATAGCACACATTATTGGGAATGTGAACCCTATTTTTTTCTGTATAAGCGATAAGCCGAACAGGGATATTGAAAGAGGTATGTAAATGAAAAAATGGCTACTCGTCGCGGCTTATGTTTCGCTGCTTTGCATCGCGTTTATCTACAGATATGATTGGCTTGCCTGGGCGGACAAGCAGACCTCCTTTCCAGTTCTGCTACTACTCGCATTTTTATTCGCGCTAATTCCGTTTGTGCCTTACAAGCTGATTATCGCCTCCATTGCTTATGCCGCAGGCCCCTGGCAAGGTGCTCTGATCTGCTGGCTTGGCACTACATTGGCTGCGTTGGTCGTTTTCACTGCAGTACGTACCCTGTTCCGTGACAAAGGACGTGCCTATTTGAAGCGGGTTCCCGCATTGGAGCGCTTCAATCGAGTCATGGAGAGGGAACCTTTTGCTGCTGTTCTGCTGGCTCGCCTGATTCCAGTCATCCCCCAAGCAGCGGTAAATGTATACGCTGGAGTAGCAGGGTTTCCGTTCTGGAGCTTTATCCTAGGTACAGCTATTGGCAAGCTTCCCGCAATTGCGGTGTATGCTTATGCTGGCGGCACCTTTGCAGAACACCCAATCACCGGTTTGCTCATTTTGGTGCTATATACTGCACTGGTGGGCGGCGCCTTTATACTCTACCGAAAAAGGCTTTAACGCGACAACAGAACATAATGCGATGAGTTTGCCACCGTCTCTGTAGGAAGTTTCATTGCGATTTTTAGGACATAGCCATTTACACTACGGATTGGTTTCTGACCTTTCGTTGGATTTTGCAAAAATCTCGTATATAATTTAATTGTAAGCTATTTAAATAACAACTAATTAAACATTCTCAGATTGGAGTGACAAATATGAGCACCAACAATCCACACACGGTAGAAAAAGCAACTTTTGCAGGTGGCTGCTTCTGGTGCATGGTTTCCCCTTTTGAGGAATTACCCGGTATTTTGAAGGTTAGATCTGGATACACAGGGGGACATACCGAAAATCCTACCTATGAAGAGGTGTGTTCTGAAACAACGGGACATGTGGAAGCCGTACAGATTACATTTGACCCACAAGTATTCCCGTATGAAAAACTGTTGGAGCTCTTCTGGCAGCAGATTGATCCGACGGATGAAGGTGGACAGTTTCACGATAGAGGTTCATCCTACCAAACGGCTATTTTCTATCATAATGAAGAGCAGCGAATCAAGGCAGAAGCTTCTAAAGAAGCTTTGGCTCAAAGTGGCCGCTTCGACAAGCCGATTGCTACACCGATTCTGCCTGCGGCCACTTTTTATGAAGCAGAAGAATATCATCAGGACTATCATAAGAAGAACCCCGCTCATTACAAACGCTACCGCAAAGGTTCGGGACGTGAAGATTTTATCGAGCAAAATTGGTCTGGCAAGATTGATAAATCCGATCTTAAAGATCGGCTGACGCCTATTCAATACGAAGTAACACAAAAAAACGCGACCGAGCGCCCTTTTCAAAATGAGTTTTGGGATCATGAGGGTGAAGGCATTTACGTGGATATCGTATCAGGAGAGCCCTTGTTCAGTTCATTGGACAAATATGATGCAGGTTGCGGTTGGCCCAGCTTTACCCGTCCGCTGCGCAGCTACAATGTCAAAGAAAAAACCGATCTCAGCCATTTTATGATCCGTACAGAGGTGCGAAGTCGTGAAGCTGACTCTCATTTAGGGCATGTATTCGATGATGGTCCAGGTCCAGATGGTTTGCGTTATTGCATCAATTCTGCCGCGCTCCGCTTTGTGCCTCAAGAAGATTTGGAACGTGAAGGATACGGAGCATATAAGTCATTATTTGAAAAGTAAATAACCATAGAATCATTGGGGCTGACCCGCGATCTATCTTTAATAGATGATCACGGGCCAGCCTTTTTTGGGATATGGCCGCACATCATTACGTAAGCTAGCAATTTAACTCATTACCCATCCAAGCCAAATGGCTAGCGGTACTAGCAATAGCTGAGCTAATAAAGTACCTGCCAAACGCGAGATGATCATCCAACCGTACATGCTGTTCATCCGAGTTAAGGGTAGCTCCCCTCGTAGCGTTTTCTCCGACAAAACCGCCAATCTTGGATCAATTAACAAGGTCAGTAATACCGTTGCGACGCCATTGATTAGACCTGACGACATTGACATGGCTGTACCTTGAGCAGGCCACAGAAATGATGCATATAAAGCAGATACTACTCCAGTTGTATAAATCGCAGTAACGGCTATATTCAGAATAATTAGACGCTTGGGTATCGCTCCACTAATCAGTGAAGTAAGCATTGACCAGGTGGGGCGCTTTATGTAGTAGCCTGCATGCTTCCAGCGACTTCGCAGCATTAAATGACGCACCAAAGCCGGAATAGATCCGGTATGCTCCAAATGCACAATCCATCTGGCTGACATGCGTACCACTGTTGGATACAGTAATATAGCAAGCATAGTTCCAACGGTTGCTGCCAGCAGTACCCCATGCATATATAGTTCCAATCTAATATCCGTTCCGCCCACTTGTGCTGCAGCCTTAGCCTGATCGACCATCCCCCCGAGCAAAGGCCCCTGCGCCATGTTAGAGGTGCGTGAAACCAACAGCAGCATTCCCGCAACGGTTAACGCCAATCCAATCCGACGCGCTCGCAAACCACCAAGCCGGAGAGCATAGGACAAGCTATCTGTAGTATGAATGATGATAGTCAGCAAAAAAACAAAACCCCAGGCAAGCAAATGCTTCACTCCTTTTCCTCGTATTCTGCACACCATTATACGCTTTTTTTCAATATACATTTTACAATATATTCATTTCTTTGATTTCCGTTTGTTTAAGCCGACAACGGGTAATACATAATACATCATCCGCTATAAGGAGTGTGCAACTATGCCTTGGAACAAACATGATTACCCTCCATCCATGAAAAACCTGGAACCTCGGGTGCGAGAAAAAGCCGTTGATATTGCTAACGCTCTACTCCGTGACGGCTATGAAGAAGGACGCTCGATTGCGATTGCCACTTCCCAAGCCGAGGAATGGAACGATAATCATCCAGCCGAGCAAGATGAGAAACCTAAAAAACATGAAAAACAGCATTCAAGCGAAAATGTACACGACCATCATTCCGCTTCTTCCGATGAGAAGGAACCCATTCATGTAGTGCCGTACGAGGATCGCTGGGCAATCAAAGAAGAGGGACACAACCAGCCCATTTCAACCTTTAAACACAAAAATGAGGCGATTGATGAGGCTCAAAGTTTTGTAGAACGCCAACAGATTTCTGCAATTATTCATGACCGGGATGGACGCATCCATTCTACTTTAAAACCTTCCTGATAGAAGCTGAATACAGCGAAAGGGTGTTACGAAAGAAGATTTCTCTCCTGACGTAACACCCTTTCCTTATTGACGAAGGCTGTGGACGACCGGCACTGTTTTGGCAACTACCTTTTTAGCGGGAATAGCCGCTGGCAGTACCTTTTTCACAGGTCGGTGCAGTTGGAACGTGGTCGTCCATGTAATTATTTTTCCGGCAAGCCACACAGCCAGTATTGTAAACATTGTTTCCTTCATAGGCAGATACAACAGTGATAATCCCAATACGATGATGTCACTGACAATAAACACGTTGCCGATTTTCCACCCGCGCCACTCACTGATCAGCAGAGATAAGATATCATCGCCCCCGGTTGCTCCACCGAATCGCAGTACGATTCCGGCTCCCAAACCTGTAAGCACCCCACAAAGTAGAGCAGCTATCAGCAGATTTCCATGTAGATCTATAACCAGAGTCGAATACTTCTCAAATCCTGCATAAAACAGTGAAAAAGCAACGGCTCCGATTAACGCAAGCAGCATAAATCTTCTGCCCTTCAGTACCCATGCCAGCAATATGACGGGAATATCAAGCAGCAACATACTCCATGCTGGAGATATGCCAAACGCGTAATGTCCCAGCAGGGCCAAGCCTGCAAATCCGCCTTCTGACAAATGATTCTGAGCATTAATGTGATAGTACGTAAAAGCTAAAATGCATGTTCCGAGCAACATGACAGCAATCTGTCTCAATGCTCCATTGTTCACGATAGATTCGTAAGTTTTCCTCATACAGGCTCCCTCGGTTTCTCGTAAGTTTGATGTGGATGAACCCACTCTTACGGAAGCTACCGGATAAGATGTGCCTGGAGGACTTGGTCCTTCGCATGTACAATCCCCTCTTCCGCAGAGTTGGCTTTCGCAACTTGACGTTACTCCGCGGAAAAGCTAAGTATAAGACAGATCAAATCGTTTCCAAATCGTCCTTTGGGGAAGTATCCTTCGGGGACACATGGTATCCTGATCCTTTCTTTTGTGGAATAAAACTCCGACATTTCTGTGGTGCATATAATTCTATAATTTATTATACCACACCTTGTCACCTGCTAAACAGCTTGCTTTTTTGCTGCACCATATTTTATTTTATGTGTGAGCATGCTTTATTGTATGTGCGAATTAACGTATTATACCGAAGGTTTGGCGAATGTACATTTAAATAGCCCAAAGCGTATTTTATTTCTGTTTAGATTATTATCCACTTAATTTGGCGGTTCTACGCTGGTTGGCCATAAACACCCCTCCAAGTATAAGGACCAGTCCGGTAAGAACATTCCAGCCGATATGTTCATTCAGGAGCAAAAAGCCCCATACAATGGCACTTACTGGAACAAAATACGTCACCGAAGAAGCAAATTCCGCGCTCCCCCGCAAAATCATGTAATTGAACAAAATATATGCTACTCCTGATCCCAAAACTCCCAGCCCTATAAGGGAACCCAATACACCTGGATCAGAAACAATCGACAAATCAGGTCTCTCCACAATTGCCATCATAATACCACCCCCTACCGCCGCACCAAACAGTGTCGCAAAGGTAGCCTGATACATGGAAAGATTGGAGAGAAAACGTTTGGAGAGCTGTGTTCCAAATCCATAGCAGAGAGTCGCAAGCAGCATACACCCAAAACCCACAGGGTCAACAGAAATAATAGATGCAGGATTAATACCCAATAAAATAATAATTCCTACAAAAGCGAGCCCCATTCCTAACCACTGCATCCGATGAAAAATAGCCCCGAAAAAAACAAGCCCCACCAACATGGTCCATATTGGCGTGGTGGCATTCAATACAGAAGCCATGCTGCTAGCTATTTTGGTCTCGCTAAAACCGATCAATGTCCATGGCAAAACCATGTTGACCAAAGCTACCAGAGTAACCGATTTCCACGGAATGCTTTTAATTTTAAACGGCCTGCGCATAAGTAGCATTAATAAGACGATAAAAATAAGTCCAAAGCTGGATCTAAGAAATACAATAGTCCACGGTCCTACTTGATGTAGCAACAACACCTTGATAAACATAAACGAACCGCCCCAAATGAGGCTCAACAATAATAAAGCTGCATATAACGAACGTGACAATATGTATACCTTCTTTCTCGACTTTCTTAAGTTAAATAGTAGAGGCTGACCGCAGTCAGAACGATCTCCCCTTTTATGTAAGTTTTTATCCATTAGCTTAACATAAACTCTGCTTGACTGTCATTGGCGATAAACGCAAGAATTCTTTACACAATGGCACATGGGTATCGCTCTCTACCACTTTTCCAATAATTGAGGATTGCTTTAGCCTTGGAAAAATCCCTATGATGAGGTATAAACAGAACACACGTTCTATATAATGATTATATATTGTATTCTTACTCGGAGTAAAGGAGATTTTTATGCCAAGCCAAAAGACACTGAACCACAAGAATAAAGCTCCTTTGCCTTCTGAAGAAGACGCAGGGCTAGTCAAGATCTGTGTACTTCTGACTCTTGTGCTGGATGTGCTGGAACGAGACATTCGTATTATACATACCTCCCCTCTAAAAATGCCTGATTTGTATGTTCGTAGCCTGACTGGAGTACAACAGCGTGTAGCTGTTCAATTAGCAGAGACAAAGGCGCGAATGAAAATACTAGGGGTTAAAATATACAGCGAAATCCGAAATCATGAAGGCGTAGAGGTTTTGTATATATGCCGCGGCTATCAAAGACGATTTTTCATGCTTTCATCCTTTGCCCGCAGCGAGGTCCGGCGGAAACTGGGACACTATCTAGGAATTGATCCGACGCAAGATTAAGCCCCCTTGTAATCTAGTCTCTAGTTCTTGCACGATTAAATTTCATTCCTTGCAAAAATAACCAACCTATTTCCTATTTTCAACCTAAATTCTAGTATAAAACTATTGCATTACGCGAAGTGAAGGTGATTCAAGAATGGATAAGTCACCAGATCATGGATAAATTCAATCCATATGGCACACATTATGCCTATCTCATCCAAAAAGGAGGGCTCTCTTGGCTGGACATGACGCAGCTTCCGTTGAATTAAACAGAAATGTTTCCTTTATTGAGCAAGCCCTTTTTTTATACGGATGATTTAAAAAAACAGGCAATTTCCGTTGACGGCAAAGACGGTTGCTGCTCTATATTGATTCGCTCGTAGATCAGGAGATGATTCAAACTCATATCCTGAGTGCCTTATATGAGAAAATCGATGCAGTCTCTCATCAAATGTTCACCACCTTAAGCAGTCAAAAAGACACCGACCTTCAAAATGCTGCTGATTCGCTTATTCAGGGATATTGCATTTTTATGATAAATGGGGCGGAAGAATTTTTTATCCTTTCTTCCGAAAAGACATATACTCGCAGTACGGACGAACCAGAAAACGAAGGGGTTATTCGCGGACCGCACAATGGATTCATTGAGCAGTTATCCATCAATCTGAATCTGATTCGCAAACAAATTGTCACACCGTCGCTGGTTGTACGCTACTTTTATGTAGGATCTAAAACCCGGACTAAAATCGCTATTGTCTATGTTCAAGACTTAGCTAATCCTGAGCTAGTGGAAGCAGTGAAAACGAGAATTAAAGCGATCTCCTCCGATATGGTGCTCCCCCCCGGTTTTATTCAAGAGTTTATTGAGGACAACCCTTTTTCCCTCTTCCCTCAACAGCTCAGCACGGAACGACCGGATCGTGTGACCGCCAATCTAATGGAGGGACGGATAGCGATTTTGGCTGAAGGTAGCCCTACTGCTCTAATAGCTCCCGTCTCTTTTTTTGCATTTTACCAAAGTCCAGATGATTATCACGGCCGTTGGATTATTAGTTCATTTCTAAGAACGATTCGAATGATGAGCTTTTTGATCGCTTTTACGCTGCCTGCCATTTACATTGCGACGATTGCTTTTCATCCAGCTATTTTGCCACTAGAGTTGGCGCATACCATTAAAAAATCACTGGAAAATGTTCCATTCCCAGCGATTGTGGAGGCTATGCTGCTTGAATTGATCTTTGAGGTGCTACGAGAAGCCGGGGTTCGTCTACCCAGTCGGGTTGGCCAAACTATTGGAATCGTTGGTGGTCTCGTCATCGGAGATGCTATCGTTCGGGCTGGTCTCGTGTCGTAATACGATGATCATCGTCGTCTCGTTAACAGCCATTTCTTCTTTTTTAGTGCCTTCTCATGAAATGAGCTCAGCGGTTCGTATCCTTCGTTTTCCGATGATGATTGCTGCAGCCTTGTTTGGATACATTGGCATTGCTTTCGGTTTACTTTTTCTTACTATCCACCTTTGCAAGCTGGAGACCTTTGGTACGCCCTACTTTGCTCCTCTTGCACCATTCCGG
Source organism: Paenibacillus sp. FSL H7-0703 (assembly GCF_038003485.1). Taxonomy (NCBI): domain Bacteria; kingdom Bacillati; phylum Bacillota; class Bacilli; order Caryophanales; family Paenibacillaceae; genus Paenibacillus; species Paenibacillus sp. FSL H7-0703. The sequence continues at coordinate 66,329 of NZ_JBBOPF010000002.1, forward strand.
CTCGGTGATATGAAAGATGTTTTTATCCGCCTTCCGATTTGGACATTTCATCAGCGACCATATGATTCCCAAGCCCAAAAATTGAAGCAGCAGAACGACTCTAGGAGCTGGAAACGACGTGAATAAAGAAAGTACCATTGCATCGGGTCAATTTTTTTTCTCATCATCAAGTTTGAGATTGGCGTAGACATTTTGTCACTTCCCTATCCGATGCACCTTTCAGCTAAAGGAGGGGGTTGGATATCTGTCATTATTGGCGGCCTTTTGATTCAACTCATTATTTTGATGTGCTGGCTTCTGCTAAGACGTTTTCCCTCCTCTTCGATTTATCAAATATTAACCCAAATTACTGGTTGCTGGATTGGAAAAGCATTGACTGTAGCTTACATTGCTTACTATCTGCTTATGGGTACCTCCGTTCTTGTGAACGCATATGACGTCATCAATCGCTGGATGCTGCAATATACTCCCCGTTGGGCTATACTTCCCTGTTTTTGTTCAGTAGCATATATCTGGTTCGCGAAAATTTAAGAACAATTGCTCGAGTGCTTGTTTTAATTTCATTTCTGATTTTTCCCATGATGCTATTAATTAGCTATGGTATAAAGCAGTCCACCCCGCTTTATCTGCTACCTCTGACTTAGGCGGGATGGCCCCGTATTATTGTCGGTTCAAAAGAAACGCTCCTAGCTATGTTTGGTTTTGAGTTCATTCTTGTCGTCTTTCCCATGGTTGAGGGCAAAAGTATAGGCAAGCTCAAGTCAATTTTGGCAGCTAACGCGATCGTGGTACTATTGTATTGTTTTACTGTATTTACCTGTACAACCGTATTCAGCCCCCAACAGCTTGAATTAATGCCGGAGCCAGTCATTTATTTGCTCAGATCCATTCCACTGGGAACGATGGATCGGGTCGATTTTATTTTTCTGCCAATTTGGCTCATTTCGATCTTTGGCGCTATAAGTGGTTATTATTATGCGGCGTCTTACGGAATAAGCTATCTATTCAAGCAAAAGAGCCATAAAAAGGCGGTTCCCTTTGTTGTGCTCGCCTCATGTTGTATTGCCTATTTGCCTCAACGAAGAGAAGATTTCGAGCTTATTGGTTCCATAGCCAATAATTCTGCTTATATTTTCCTAATTGTATTCCCTTTTCTGCTGCTGATCCTATCCTATCTCTTCAAAAAAAAGGAGGGACCTGAAACATGAAAAAAAGAGCAGAGCGCTTGGAATGCTAACTCTACTCATTTTTATAACAGGCTGCTGGGATCAGGACAATTTGAAGGATGCCCGATTGGCAAATGCATCGGCTTATGATCTCACTTCTGAAGGTATGTTGTTGCAAACGCTAGAAGTTGTAGACGATTCTCAAAGCAATCAAGGTAAAAGCACCAATGAAATTCACTCAGGCACCGGCCATTCCGTTCGACAAAGTACAGAGAAAATCCGAGCCAAAGTAACCGGGGATATCCGCCTTTTCAAATATGGAGTTATTCTGTATGGTACAAGCTTGGCCCGAAAAGATCTATATCCCTATCTGGATGTGCTGTATCGTGAGCATTAGCTGGAGAAATAATAGATCAAAAAGGCATAGGTAACCTCTTAATTGGCGAATTTATAACCAAAAAAATCAGAAGCCTTGAGGAAATGTGTATGTTCCCGGAAATGACACTGGAGACACTGCTCCCCCCAATGCTTGATCCGGGTCAAGATTTTGTGCTTCCCTATCTTTCCAAAGAAGGAGAAGATATTACAGCACGTGGAATTGCCTTATTTCACGGACAAAAATTCACAGGAAGCCTAAGTAATGAGCAAGGTGTGTTATATGTCCTGATGACTGGAAAGTGGAAAAATACAGCTCGCTTTGTAAAAAGGATACATCCAGGATCTGTCGGTGATTGCAAAACTTTATTACGTATCAGGCTAACATTCAGAATATCAAACGTAGCCTTAAAGTGAAAGTTCAGCGCGATGGACAAATTGATGTGGAGCTTAACCTGAAATTGCCTGTCGATATTATATGCACGAAATCATCTTCAAGATAAAGCTAACGTACGGCGTCTAAACCGTCAACTTTCCGAAATCATGACCCAGGATGCGGAACAAATTATCCGTACACTTCAGGAAAATGGATGTGATGCCTTTGGCGTAGGCAGACAGTTGATCGCTCATCATCCAGCAGTATGGAAAAGTGTAGATTGGAATAAAGAATATCCCAATGTCCGTTTTCATCAGCAGGTCACTGTAGACATTGTCGGGAACGGCATTTTAAACTAAGCCGTTCCTGTCGTTTAGTTTTTGGGTTGATCAGATATTATTTCTGGATAAATAACTTCATCAGATTGGGTTTTTGGAGTCTCATCACTCTGGCTTTCCGATTCAGAAGGAGTCCCCTGTTCGTTTTCAACAGAAGGTTGCGAAGTATCTGTTGATGGCACATCGTTATTCTCATCAGGCATTTCTATCTCTGTGTCTGCGTCAGGAACGGGAGGATCCGTTTCCTCTGGTGGAATTTTCTCTTGATCTATTGCAGGTACCTCAACCTCTGGGACTTCTTTTTCCTTGATATCTGGTTTGGACGGGACCACTGGTCTAGCAGAACGCGGAAGTCGTTCTCTTCCAACTTCAGTAGGCACATACTTTTGATTAAACCAGTCAGTCACAAGTTGACCCGATTGACGGGAATAACGCCCTGGCAGCTTACCTGTAAGGCTAGAAACCGTAACTCTTACAACACCTTCCGGCCGTATAAAGTGCTTATTCTTAAAAAGTTCAGGCTGGTCCTTGACCGCCTCATTCATGATCAGTGCCCACACTGACTGTGCTCTGGAATGGCCTTCTTGAGATAATGTATTAACCTGTTGGCGATAACCAGCCCAGACGCCTAGTGTAACGTCAGGTGTGTACCCCATAAACCACACATCACCAAAGTTTTGTGTTGTACCGGTTTTACCGGCGATATCAATGGCACCGTAGCTTTTAAAAGCATTTTGCAGGCGTTTACCAGTTCCCCTCGGATCTGATATAACAGTTTTAAGCATATCCGTCATCAAAAATGCGGTTTGCTGCGAATATACACGCTTCGTCTGCGGTTTAAATTCATATATGATCTTCCCGTTGGCATCCGTAATTTTGCTAATCAGATGAGGTGCATTATATACACCCATATTGGGAATCGTTCCATATGCTGCGGTCAGTTCCTCGACGGATACCCCTTTGCTTAGTCCACCCAGAACCCCTGTCTGAGCATGTTCATCCTGCGGCTGAATCGTCGTAATTCCAAGAGAACGAACAAAATTCCAAGCGTTTGGAATTTTAACTTCATATAAGAACAGCCTCAGTGCAGGGATATTGATTGACCGATTGAGTGCTTCACGGGCTGTCATAAGCCCCTCGTACCGTCTGTTATAATTTTTAGGAATATGATAACCTTTACGCCCGTCTTTCAATATGATTTGTGAATCATCAATAAGACCGGCTGGCTGAGTGTAGCCCTTTTCCAAAGCAGGTAAATAAGCAGCAATAGGCTTCATGGCAGAACCGGGCTGACGTGTCATTTGAGTTGCATAGTTCATTTGCTCGGTATTAAAATCCCTGCCCTCGATCATACCGAGTATAGCCCCTGTTTTATGATCAATCATGATTGCTGCAATCTGCTCTAATCCCTTCTTCTTACTGTATGGAGAAAAGTTTTGTGGATTGGCTGCAATCTGCCGCATATTGTTATAAATTTTCTTATTTATCGTTGTATAAATTCGATATCCGGACCGTTGCAACTCTTCTCGCGTATTTTGAAGAAGCTCGGCATGCTCAGGCTTGGAAATCTCGGATGCCGTGATATCCGGATTTTGCTGGAGCGCTAACAATTGGGCGGCTTCCCGCTCTGTCTCCAGCATTAAATAAGGGAATGTGTTATAACTTTTTTCGCGATGTGGCGCAAGAGTGGCTTTCACATCAAATTGAAGCGCCTCGTTATATTCGGATAGCGTAAGTTTACCTGTTGCCAGCATTCTTCCCAACACGACACGTTGGCGCTCCATCGCTTTATTGAAGCCTTCTTCATCAAAGTTCCCTTTACCATCAAAAGCGGAATAAACAGATGGCAGTTGGGGAAGACCTGCCAAATAAGCCGCCTGAGCAATATGAAGCTTATGTAGATCACTTACATTGAAAATCCCTAACGAAGCAGACTTGATTCCATATAAATTGTAACCAGCGGAACCATTACCAAAGGGCATTTTGTTTAAGTAAGCCGTTAATATTTTATCCTTACCCATAAAACGCTCCATACGCAATGCCAGCAGCATTTCCTTCACCTTGCGACTGTCCGTCTTATCCAGACTGAGAAAAACCCTTCGGGCTACCTGCTGCGTCAGTGTGCTGCCGCCTGTTTGGCGGTTTTCATTCAAAAGCTTCTGCTTAACAGCACGAGCTGTTCCCTTTAAATCCACACCACGATGCTCATAAAATTGGCTGTCTTCCGTTGAAATGAGGGCGTCCACAATAGACTGAGGGACATCCTTCAGATCAACGAGCTGTCGATCCTCCTCCATGCGCATTCTTCCAACCGGAGTTACCTGATCGTTAAAAAATACAAAGCTGGTCAGAGCGTTCTCATTTACCTTTTCATATATCAACTGACGTGATCGTACAGGTTCATCATGAACCAGTGCCGCTACATAACCGGATATAAGACCTCCAGCAAATAGCACTCCAAGTACACCCGCAAACGAGAACCACTTGATATTAATCAGCAAAACTCTGCCAAAAATACGCCACCTACTGCGTTTTTGAGATGATGGTCGACGTTTTGGGTTCATAAAAATGGTTTTCTCCCCTCAATATTCATTCATTTCCACTTGTTTTTGCTCAAGATATTATGATACGCCATGTTAGGTTTTCCGTAAACTGTAACGTTCCAAAAAATACATTTGTATTAGGAACACTTGTTCTGTATATAATACTACTATAAGAGTATACATTCAAGAATATTTTGGAAGGATGATCCACACATATCAGGAAAGGAGGTCGTATTTTTGGAGGAACGCAGAAATAGAACCATATTCTTATCGGACTGCCAAAGTTTTTATACTAGCATCGAAAAAGCAGATGATCCTAAATACCAACATAAGCCACTCGTTGTGGCCGGTGACCCTGCACTTCGTTCAGGCATTATTTTAGCTGCGTGTCCGCTGGCCAAAAAATACGGTATATCTACAGCAGAACGTCTGGGAGAAGCGGTGAAAAAATGTCCTGACCTTATCATTGTACGTCCGCGTATGCAGCATTATATCGATGTCTCATTAAAAATAACAGAAATTTATAATGAATATACGGATTTGGTTGAGGTTTTCAGCATTGATGAACAGTTTCTGGATATGAGCGGAAGCCTCTCTCTGTTCGGGGATCCGGTGAGTATTGCAAGTGAAATTCAGCAAAAGGTACTGGCACAAACAGGAGTATGGATTCGAATTGGTATCGGCTCCAACAAAATGCTGGCTAAAACCGCAACAGATATATGGGCTAAAAAAAATGACAGTGGCATTTTCTTGTTGTCTGCATCCGATATTACAGCGTTGCTATGGCCCCAGCCAGTACGTCTTATGTTCGGCATCGGTTCACGAATGGAACGGCATTTGGAGAAGCTTGGACTACACACCATTGGAGATATCGCACGTACTCCCTTACCTCGGCTACAGGACAGATTCCGGTCTCATTTCGGTAAGCAGTCCGATATTCAGGCAGAGGTAATATGGCGAACTGCTAACGGGATCGATCACAGCCCGGTCAAGCCGGAAACATTTAATACACCTCCCAAATCCATCGGTCATATGATGACTCTTCCTCGAGACTATCTCCAGCCTGCGGAAGTGGAAACCATCCTGCTTGAACTAACAGAGGAGGTGTGTCGGGACGCCCGCCGCAAAGGATATATGGGCTCGGTTGTGACTGTTCATTGTATATGCAGTCCCTACGAGGCACCAACCGGATTCTCCCGACAAATGAAGATACCCGATCCTACAAACCATACCCAAAAGGTATATGAAACCGTTAAAAAAATCTTTTATACTTTTTGGAATCATATGCCTGTGAAGCGCGCAGGAGTTACTTTAAGCGGATTGGTGGATGATCAACTGTATCAACTGGATTTTTTTGAGGATCAGGAGCGATCCCGTGCTTTGGAAAAGGTGACGGACACTTTAAAGGATCGGTACGGTCAGTCCATCATCATGCGCGCATCGTCGTTAACAGATGCCGGGCAGGCCATGGAACGGTCTATCAAAATTGGCGGTCATTACAAATAAAAAATCTCATGATAAGCTCACACTAGCTATTGCCCGGGGAATGAACTAACTAAAACAAACCAAAAAGGATCGCCTGATATCAGGCAATCCTTTTTTTATCTGTGCTTCAAAAAAAAACATGGAGAGCGCTTCGAAGCACCTCTTCAAATAGCAATCAACGGAACATTCCCCACAGCTTGATTAGATGGAATGTATTGGACGGATCAATTTTTTGTGCCAATACGAAGGCGGTCAATTGCTCCTCCTGCGCAGCCGTCAAACGCTCGTTTAAAATAGCAGAAGTAGTCTTCACAAGATGACGCACCTTAGCTTTATTTTGCAGGTCCGCTTTAGTCACACCTTCGATCTGCTGCTTAACCCGATCCTTGAGCGCACGATTCTTCATTTTCAACTTAATCCGCTCCACCAGTTGCGGACTGATTCCATATTGCTGATAGCTCAATGTTGCCACACCTCCCATATCATTCGGTCATTCCCAAATATATGACGGCCAGCCTGTCCATTGTGCCTATCTGTTTAAAACGTTTAGAACAACCTCATGATTCATGGTGGATTAGTCGATGAGATCTCCCTGGAAAATCTGCTCTTTTTGCAAATAACCGCGCAGTGCTTCATACTGCGGAGATGTCCAAAAGGACGCATCCTTGATCAGATCAGTTGCATCCTCACGCGCCTTTTCCAGCACCTTAAAATCCGCTACCATATCTGCTAAACGAAACTCGGGTAGCCCACTCTGCTTGGTGCCAAAAAAGTCACCCGGCCCTCTCAAATCCAGATCGCGTCTAGCCACCTCAAAACCATCGTCCGTATCGGTCATAACCTTCATCCGCTCCTGACCAACCTCCGACTTAGGATCAGCGATCAGTACACAATACGAGGCATGTGCTCCCCGTCCGACACGTCCACGTAATTGATGTAACTGGGACAGCCCAAAACGATCCGCATCCATAATGATCATTAGCGTCGCATTGGGGACGTCTACCCCCACCTCCACAACCGTCGTTGAAACGAGCAACTGAACCTCATTCGCATAGAAAGAACGCATAACTTCTTCCTTTTCTGCGGGAGTCATTCGTCCATGTAATAGCCCAACGCGGTAATGTGGAAAAGCCTGTTGCATTTGAATATGCAAATCAATGGCATTCTGTACGTCCAGCTTCTCCGACTCTTCAATCAACGGGCAAATCAGATAAGCCTGCCGTCCCTGATCTACCTCGCGGGAAATAAAACCAAGTACCCGATCCATCAGTTCGTGCTTCACCCAATAGGTGGAAATTGGAATACGCCCCTTCGGCCGCTCTGACAACGTAGAAACATCCATATCGCCAAACGCAGTGATGGCCAGCGTACGAGGGATCGGTGTGGCCGTCATCGTCAGCACATCGGGATTATAGCCTTTGCGACGCAGTACACTACGTTGGTTCACTCCGAATCTATGCTGCTCATCCGTTACAACAAGCCCAAGCTGGCGAAAATATACATCTTCCTGAATGAGAGCATGGGTGCCTACTACAATGTCCAGCAGACCCATTTGGAGAGCAGCTAGTAGCTCCTTACGCTTCTTCCCGGTTGTACTCCCAGTCAGTAGGCCCACACTGATTCCAAAGGGCTCAAACAGCTTGTGAAGCGACCGCATATGCTGCTCGGCCAATATTTCGGTTGGCACCATCAGCGCTCCCTGAAAACCAGAACGTACTGTGGCAAATAAACCGATGGCAGCAACAACTGTTTTACCTGACCCAACATCTCCCTGAAGCAGACGGTTCATACAATAAGGTGAGCGTAGATCGTGCAGTATTTCAAGCTCTACCTTCTTCTGTGCATCCGTTAATTCAAAAGGCAAAGCCCTTACAAATTCACGAATCGTGGTATTATCCACCGTATGTACCACACCGTCCGCTCGACCACGATTTAGCGCCCGGAATGCCTGCATTTTCAGCTGAAATAAAAATAGCTCCTCATACACCATCCGCCGACGAGCCTCTTGCCCCTCGCGGTTGTCCTGAGGCTGGTGTATACCCGCGATAGCCTGCTTGCGCGGCATCATACTATATTTGCGTACAAGCAACTCAGGCAATATTTCGGGGATCATTTCGCCAAACTGCTGGAGCGTCTGATTCATCGTTTTTCGCATCCAGCTTTGCGTAATCTTGCCGCCTATAGAGTACACCGGTTGAAGCGTCCCCGAGCGGGCTACTCCTTTATCAGGAAACTCAGAATCTGCAACAGTCATCTGCATACGTTTGAGGTCCCATTTACCAGTCACCACAATTTCACGACCAGAGGTTAGCTGCTCCTTCATGAAATGCCGATTAAACCATGTCGCGGTAAACATCCAATCCTCGGCCATCAATTTACAAGTCAACCTTGATTTGCGCCCGTAACGCTGAAGCACCGGAATGCCCATAATTTTGGCCTGTACCGTAATCTTATCTCCGTCCTTCACTTCGCTTAGCGAGCGCAGTCGGTAATCTTCATACCGAAACGGGTAATATTCCAGCATGTCCTGTATGTTAGAAATGCCAAAAGCGTGAAGCTCTCCCTCTTTGAGAGCACTCACGCCATGTATTTGTTTTAAAGGTATTTGATCCAATTGCAGCATATTACCTCTCATCTCCGGCCGGCCATACAAAAATGCCAATCGTTCCTGGCCCTACATGGGTCCCAATCACAGCACCAAGTTCAGTATATATTCGATCCCCCAGCTCAAAATGCTCTGCCAGCTGAACCACGAACGCTTCTGCCGCTGAGCGATCTGCCGTATGACCCACAGCAATATTAATTTTTTGGCCTTTTAAATCCCGCTCCAGTAGTTCAATAATTCGTGCTGTCGCTTTTTTATGCCCTCTCGCCTTATCAACCGAATAAATAATGCCTTCTTTGTCAATCGAAAGAATCGGCTTAATGTTAAGCAACGTACCAACCATTGCCGCTGCCTTGCCAATACGTCCGCCTTTTTGTAAGTATTCCAGGGTATCCACCAGGAAATATAAACAACGGCGCTCCCCACGACGTTCCACAGCCCGAACAATATCAGCCGGGGAGTGTCCGGCAGCCGCCAGCTCTGCCGCATAAACCACTAGCATACCGTATCCGTATGAAGCTGATTTGGAATCCACCACAGTCACTCTATGTTCATGCTTCTCCAGCATGGATTTGCCCAGCAGAGCAGACTGATACGTTCCGCTCACACCCGAGGATAAATGGATAGAGATAACCTGGCTCTCGGGGTATTGTTCTAACAGCGTCGTGTATGTCTCCAAAAAACGGGCTGGTGAAGGCTGTGACGTCGTAGGCAGCTCATCAGCCCGTACTAGTTCGCTGTAAAACTGCGACGCTGACATCTCAATGCCGTCCAGGTAAGCTGTGCTGCCGAACATCACTGTCAAGGGTACAACAACTATACCGAGACGGTCTGCTAATTCTTGTGGAATATCAGCCGTGCTATCCGTCAAAATGATGGTACTGCTCATCAGTCAGACCTCCTTTTGTTGTGGACTTCCATGGGCGTGCTAAAGCACATCAGGTTTCCACTGAGAACAAATAAGGATAAATCGGCTGACCACCTTCATGAACTTCCACTTCAGCATCCGCATAATTTTCTTCAAGCCATGCAACAAGCTGATCTGTGTCTTCTTGATTTGCGTCTGAACCTGTGAGAATCGTAACAATTTCATCGCCATTCACCAGCATTTTCGCTAGCAAAAGACGGGACGTTGCCATTAAGTGTTCCTCGGTCGCTACAATTTTGGAATCCTGAATACCGATGTAGTGCCCGGCTGTAATATGCAGGTCATCAAGCGTCGTATCCCGTACCGCGTAGGTCACTTGCCCAGACTTCACCCGGGTGACTGCGTCACGCATATTGTCCTGATTTACCTCAAAAGCCTCTTCCTCCTGGAAGGCAAATGCTGCCGCAATGCCCTGAGGAATTGTTTTGCTCGGAATAACCGACACCATACGTTCCATCTCTAGCAGTTCACGCGCTTGTTCTGCCGCCAAAATAATATTGGAATTATTCGGAAGAATAAAAATATGTTGAGCCGCAATCGAGCGCGCCGCATTAACGAAGTCCTCTGTGCTCGGATTCATTGTCTGGCCGCCAGAAAGGACAACATCGACGCCTAAACTTCTGAAAATATCAGCAATTCCTTCACCAGAAGCCACAGCTATAAAACCAAAGGATGCCAGTTCATGAGCGGGGGGCTCAGACGGCTCTTCCTCACGTACAGGCTCTGTTGGTATTTCAGCAAACCACTCAGGCTCAGGAGCAACATCCATACCCGCAGACAACAAATCACGATGCTGCTCGCGCATATTTAAAATACGAATCTGTGTAATTTCTCCGTAACGCAGTGCCAAATTCAGCACTTCACCAGGAGCCTTAGAATGCACGTGAACCTTGATGACATCATCGTCTGAAATTACGATAATAGAATCACCATCTACGGATAACGCTTTTCGGAAGGCTTCTTCATCAAAATCGGTACCTTGCGCTTCGCCCAATTGTCGATTAATAAAAAACTCCATATCATACAAAAATTCAATATTATCCGTTTCGAGCTTCGCTTGCGCAGAAATCGGCGCATCTGGGGAAGGAACAACTGCAGTAGCAGTAGGTCTCTCCGATACGTGAGGAGCAAAAACCGGGCGTACATTATCACTTTTTGCAGTTGGAGACGTCACCAAGCCGCTTCCAAGATGTTGCATAAAGCCTTCATAAATATACACAAGGCCTTGCCCACCCGAATCTACAACTCCTACTTGCTTCAGTACAGGGAGCATGTCCTGCGTCATGGCAAGCGTTTCCTTCGCTTTGGCAAGCACTTCTTCCATCAATTCCGTGATGTCGTTCGTCCGGCGCGAGAAAAATACAGCATGCTTGGCCGCTTCCTTCGCCACGGTAAGAATTGTACCCTCCACCGGCTTAACCACCGCCTTGTAGGCCGCATCCACCCCGCTCTGCAATGCCGATGCGAACTGAAGGGTATTCAATTCCTCGTATGGGGCAGCGTAACGGCTGAAGCCACGAAACAACTGTGACAGGATAACCCCTGAATTGCCGCGGGCTCCCATCAGCAAACCTTTGGATAATATGCCGGACATGACACCGATGGAGGAAGAATCCCCCCTCTTTAATTCCGTTACGCCCGCGCTCATCGTCAAATTCATGTTGGTTCCCGTATCACCGTCTGGCACCGGGAATACATTTAGTGAATTGACATGTTCCGCATGCTGCTGTAATTGTTCCGCCCCGGCTAAAACCATTGCGGTAAAATCTGTTCCATTCAAAGAACGATTACTCAAGAGAATTCCCCTTCCTAGCTTAATACACTTGTTTTACTATCAACCTTCACCACACCTTATCCAGCTGTGCCTACAGGTTCAATTAAATTATACTAAAGCCAGACGACGAATACGAATGTCACACTTTCATAAGCTCTTGTACTCACGTCTGGTCGCTCTTCTACAGGTCATATAAAATGAAAAACCAGTCAACTACCCAACATAAATCATCGGCTGGAATGATAACTATAGTCCCGCCTCTGAACCGCCGGCATGACTGGAATAAGAATTCACATTCCATTTAAATACAAAATAATCGCAGCAATAACTATCCCATATTGTACTATAATGCGAAAGAGAAATAAATAAAGTTTTTGAATCAGTTGACGGAGCTTTTTTGACTATGATATTATATTTAAGTATTGTTTTGTTCAGGTTAGTGACTTACAAAGTCCGGCTGACCCAGTCGGCCTGAAGAGAGACCCGTTCCATATGGAATTTGGTTATTTTCAGAATAGGAGGTGGAATCATGTCTCGTAAATGTTCTGTAACAGGCAAAAAGCCTGGCAGCGGTAACCACGTATCTCACGCTAACAACCGTAATCGCCGTACTTGGGGCGTCAACGTACAAAAAGTTCGCATTCTCGTTAACGGTAAGCCGAAACGCGTTTATGTCAGCACTCGTGCATTGAAAGCCGGTAAAGTGACTCGCGTGTAGTCGTAAAAAAATATCGTTATAAACAAAAGGCACCTCGTTTTAAACGGGTGCTTTTTTGGTTATTCGAAAAGTATTATCCATCTGGTTCAGGAAAACAAAATGTCAGGCACCTTCCCGTGCGTTCCAATCTTTTACTACCGAGCTGCCTATCTGTTATGCCCGGGAAGCGTGCCCTGTGTACCTCTAGCTTTCATCCTACATCCTGTGTTTACATTACGTTGAATTCAGTTTTTCTGGAATGTATTCAAAATGGCTTTAACGAATCCACCCAGAAATTTTGGCAGCTTGATTGTGTAAAACTTCATGCCTCACCCTCCCCATCATCCTCCTGCATCCGTTCTCTGTAGTTTATGCAACCTATCAAGGGTTGTTGCCCCACAAAAAAAGGCTACATGAGAATCCCGCTCATGTAACCATATTTATGCACAACTATCCCAGGCTATACCATCAGACAAGTCCGCGAACATAGAGATATGCTGAGAGTATGAAAATAAACAGGATATAATAAAGTACGCTGCACACCACAAAACCTATTCGTAAACCACGCCGTTCATTTTTTCGAAAATAAAACAGTACAATTAGAACAGCCAAAAGTGAAAGAACAGCATTCCAAGGAGCCTTCACTAGCGAGAAACAGCTAAGGGTCAACCCCGTCGCCATGCTCGCTACAGTCATCCACAATGCTTCGGTCAGCTTCACTTGGACAAACGTGCTGCACTGTCCCGAATCGCAGCAATAGCCGCAGTGCGGTCTGTTCTGCCGAATACCGCACTACCAGCCACCAGCACGTCAGCCCCCGCTTCAAATACGGCTGGTGCCGTCTCCTCCGCAATACCTCCGTCTACCTCGATATGTACGTCTGGACGACCCAGTTCGTTCAACCAAGCACGAATTTGTCTGATTTTATTTAACGTCTCTGGAATGAAGGACTGACCTCCAAAGCCAGGATTGACCGTCATTACCAGAATCATATCCACATTTGGCAGCACTTCCTTGATCGCATATGGTGAAGTACCCGGATTGAGAGCCACTCCAGCCAGAGCGCCTTGCTGCTTGATCAAGTGAAGGACACCATGCAAATGAACACAGGCCTCAGCATGAACAGTGATGATATCGGCTCCTGCTTTTACGAAATCGCCAATATAGCGTTCGGGATGCTCAATCATCAGATGAACATCCAAGGGAAGAGTCGTGTGCGGACGAATAGCCTGAACGATAGGTGGGCCCAGTGTAATATTGGATACAAAATGTCCATCCATTACGTCCACATGAATCCAGTCTGCCCCTCCTGCCTCAGCTTCCGCAACTTCACTGCCCAAGCGAGCAAAATCAGCGGATAAAATCGACGGTGCTATTTTTAACATATACTCAGTACCTCCGCTTTTTTTCTTTTAATTCCTGATAGAACTGCAAATAGCTATCATACCGTCCCTGTGAAATATGTCCTTCTTCCAGGGCCTCTCTTACTTTACAACCAGGCTCGTGAATATGGGTACAACCCCGAAATTTACATCCTTCCGCATACTGCTGGAATTCACGAAAACAGGGAGATAGCTCATCCACACCCAGCTCCAGAAAATCCAGCTGGCTAAACCCCGGTGTATCTGCTACAAATCCTCCGTTGTCTAGAGGAATCAGCTCCACATGACGAGTCGTATGTTTTCCTCGGCCCAGCTTATTGCTTATGGCGCTCGTCTCCAGCGTTAACCCAGGCTCTAGAGCATTAAGCATGGAAGACTTTCCTACACCTGACTGCCCGGAAAACACGCTGATTTGACCAGCCAATAGCTTCTTAAGCTCAGCCGTCCCTTCTCCGGTACGGGCACTGGTTACCAGCACCTTATAACCGATCTTCCGGTACATCTCCTGAACGGCCAGTACGGTGTCATCCTCTGAAGGGCTGCCTTCATACAAATCGCGCTTAGTCAGACAGATAATTGTATCCAGCCCGGCGTGCTCAATATGGACTAAAAATTTGTCCAGTAAAGGCAGGTTTAAATCCGGCTCACGCAAGGAAAACAGCAGCACGGCAAGCGTGGTATTTGCTACCGGAGGACGTATTAGCTCCGTCGTACGCTTTCTAATCTCCTTGACCATACCTTCCCCGTTTTCAGTCAGTTCGTAAACGACCCGATCACCAACAAGAGGCGTAATCTCTTTTTTCTTAAAAATGCCGCGTGCTCTGCATTGTACCGTAGCTTCGCCAGATACCGGACGCCCATCCTGATCCAGGCTGGAGACATAATAATATCCGCTAAGCGCCTTGACGATCAGACCTTCAGGCATGTGTAAGATGTCCTCCTTCATAATGTTCAAGTTTCATTGCGTATAGCAGGTTGAGCATCTTCCTATTGCAAGTTTACTGATGCTGAACAGCCTCAATCACTTTTTCCTTCTTTTTGTGGGAAGCGTGGCCTGGGTTGTTTTTATAACTAACCGCCAACTCACTGCGCGTCTCCCCCGTGGAATTCGTTCCAGGAACAAAGGCGGAAGGGTCACCATTACTTCCCGTGCCCTCCTGATTGTTCAAGTCTCCTCCACTATTACCACTATCATTAGAAGCTCCCCCGCTATCACCTTCCTCGCCGTTTCCACTTCCATTCTGCGAGGAAGTACCATCAGGTGTATCCGTTGGTGAAGTTCCAGCAGGCGGAGCAATTTGGGGCATCGTCACCGTTCCATTTTTCGCCTCAATATAAGAGACTGGATACGTATCAATAAAGTCACCATCTCTAAATACTGAGACAACACTGTCTTTGTTCGGAGCCATTAGCAGATTGATAGTGAACACCTGTGTCGTATTAATCGTACGGCTTCCCCATTCCTGATTTTCTCCACGTGCATCCGTATAAGTGATACGAATTTTGCTGTTTTTGCCCTCTTCCTTCGGCGCAACAGGCACATTAAATGGTAGTGTAATCGCTTCTGGCGGGTAACCCGTGCTTACATAAAACGTAATTTCCGTATTTGGTGGCAACTCACTGCCTGCCTCTGACGGCCACTGTTTGGTTACTCTTCCTTTTTCCTGCTCATAGCTAAATTCTTCTTTAATCGAGCCAACCTTCAGCCCTGCCTTTTTAACCTCATTTTCTGCTTGGTTCTGCGTCTTCCCTACCAGGCTTGGCATTTTCACAGTATCAGCGCCCTTGCTGACTGTGAGCACAACCTGGACTGAGTCCTTATCAAATGGCTCATTTGCAGCGGGTGTCTGACTAAGGACGGTCCCCGCGGCCTGATCACTGAACTGCTCATTTTGCTGAATCTGCGTCTCCTTAATTTGCTGGGCGGTCAGCAGCTTAACAGCATTCTCGTAGCTTTGGCCTTTGACATCCGGCATCGGGGTGAGCGGCTTGGCAATCCCGACTTTCAGACTAATCTTGGTTCCTTCCTTGACTAAAGAATCTGCAGGATAGCTTTGATAAAATACAACTCCAGGCGCGATTCCCTCTTTGTATTCATGTTGGATTGGCTCCTCAATGAGTAATCCCGCTTTACTGAGATTAACCTTCGCTTGGTCTTCTGTTTGTGTCAATACACCTGGTACTTTTACCTCAGGCACGACAAGTACACTTTGCACATAGTACACCACTCCGCCCATGCACAGAAGTAACACCAACACTAGTGTTACCCACAAGATCGCTTTTTTTCTATTATTTTTGGACGATTGCTTGCTCGGAAGCTGTTCAGACTCACGCGATTGAGCAGGTACATCATCCCCGCTAGAAGACATCCCTAATTGTTGAGGCTTAATAGCCGGAATAACCCGTGTTTGATCCTCATCATCCAAATGTGTAAATTCCAGCTTGGATTCATTACGCCGTCCCGGCAGCAAACAGGTTTCCAAATCTTTTAGCATTTCGTCTGCCGATTGATAACGCTCTTCTGGATTTTTGCGCATGGATTTTAGAATGACATTTTCCACACTTTGCGGAATCAACGGATTAATTTTACGCGGTTCCTCAAATTCCTCTTGCAAATGCTTGAGCGCTACACTAATTGGACTTTCTCCCAGGAAAGGGAGCTGCGCCGTCAGCATTTGATATAAGACAATACCTAAAGAATATAAGTCCGATTTTTCGCCGGTGACGACACCCTTTGCATGCTCAGGTGAAAAATAATGAACAGAACCCACAACAGAACCCGTCTGGGTAATGGTCGTTGACGTAACAGCTCTAGCAATCCCAAAATCAGTTACCTTAACCCGTCCATTACGTCCAATTAATATATTATGAGGCTTAATGTCTCGGTGAATGATCTGATTTTGGTGGGCATGCTCCAGCGCATCACAAATCTGGGAAGCAATCCGTACTGCTTCATCCACTTGCAATGGAGCACGTTCTTTAATAATCTCATTCAAATTTTTACCTTCGATGCACTCCATTACAATATAATGGATTTCATCCTCTTGACCGACATCATAAATACTGACCACGTTCGAATGCGAAAGCGAGGCCGCAGACTGCGCCTCACGCCGAAACCGGCGAATAAATTCCTCATCATGAACAAATTGCTGGCGCAACACTTTAACTGCGACATTGCGATTCAGCAAAATGTCTTGAGCCTTATACACCAGCGCCATACCGCCGCCACCGATACGCTCAATAATTTCGTATCTTCCCCCTAGCAGGTGCCCGATCATGCGTCACACCCCTTTTCACTCAATGAAACCGTGTCGTCGGGCAATTCAAACAAAGCCACAGTAATGTTATCGTCTCCTCCCGCAAGCAGCGCCAGATGTAGCAGACGATCCGCACGCTCCTCCAAAGGATTCTCTGCGGCACCTACTACTTTACTGATTTGTTCTTCCGTTACCAGATTGCTTAATCCGTCGCTACACAGTAACAGTACATCGCCTTTTTCCAGCGCAATGGAGTCAATATCCACTTTCACCTCAGAATCAGTGCCCAGCGCCCGAGTCAGCACATTGCGACGGGGATGGTTCTCCCGTTCTTCCTTACTGATCTGACCGTTTTTGAACAGCTCATTAACCAAAGTATGGTCTTCTGTAAGCTGACGTACCGCTCCTTTGGAAATGACATAGGCACGACTGTCACCGATATGTCCGATAATTCCGGATGCGTCGTTTAATAAAACCGCAACAACTGTCGTTCCCATATTATGATACTTTTCATCGCGTGCAGCCGTCTGGAAGATGACTTCATTGGCATGCAAAATAGCGTCGCTGAGCGCCGCCGTCAAAGAATGTGCGGATAATCCGCTCTCCAGCGTCGCCAAATCAGCGGCAAGTGTCTCTACCGCAAGGCGGCTGGCCGTATCACCGGCCAAATGCCCCCCCATACCATCGGCAACAATCCCAAGAATATAGCCTTGCTCCAAGTGCCTGATCCAGGCAGAATCCTCATTCACCGAACGTACACGTCCGACATGGCTGACATGAACTGTTTTGATCAAATGGTTTCACCCCAACTCCATATGCTTTGCACGCAACTGACCGCAAGCAGCGGCAATATCGTGACCCTGTTCACGCCGGATCGTCACATTGACGCCTTTTTCGGCAAGAATACGTTGGAAATTAAAAATATCGCTGCGTGATGTGCGCACATACTTGCGCTCAGGCACATGATTGACTGGAATCAAATTGACGTGACACAGCATGTCCTTTAACACATCCGCTAGCTCTTCAGCATGTTCTGCCTGATCGTTTACCCCGCCAATCAGGGCATATTCAAACGAAATTCTCCGCCCCGTCTTAGCAAGATAGTAACGTAGAGAATCCATAACATCTTTAAAGGGATAACGCCGATTTACAGGCATCAGCTTCGAACGAAGCGCATCATTAGGCGCATGAATGGATATTGCCAGATTAATCTGGGTATCCTCGTCGGCAAATTTATAAATATTCGGTACAATACCGCTAGTCGACACCGTGATATGACGTTGACCAATGTTCAGACCTTTTTCATGAACCATTGTACGTAAAAACGTCATGGTCGCTTCATAGTTTTCAAAAGGTTCGCCCGAGCCCATAATCACGATGCTGCTCACTCGTTCATTGGTTTTATCCAAAATTTTCTGAGCTTGCACCACCTGTGCAGTAATTTCACCAGCCGTCAGGTTCCGTTTGAGGCCTCCAAGCGTCGAAGCGCAGAAAGTACAACCAATCCGGCAACCCACTTGAGTCGTTACACAAATACTGTTTCCGTAATTGTGTCTCATAATGACCGTTTCAATGGCATGATCATCGTGCAAACCGAACAGGAATTTTACTGTACCGTCCTTTGATTCCAACTTTGTAATTTCACTAAGCGTCACAAAACTAAATTGCTCCTCAAGCTTCTCTCTCAGCGCCTTGGACAAATTCGTCATCTCGCTGAAATCATTGACCCGTTTCACATACAGCCAGTCAAAAATTTGTCCTCCACGAAAAGCAGGCTCACCATTGTTCTTGGCCCAGTCCTGAAGCTCCTCCAGAGTTAAATCATATATAAAAGGTTTCATCAATGTTTGCACCCGTTCCTTCTTCATTAAGTTCTGTTCGATCGCAGATCGTATTTTTCATTCTTCCTATTTTAGCACAAATCCCTAAGGGGGTAAAAATTTTTCGTCTTCATGCAAAAAAACCGCCGGAAATGTTCCGGCGGAATGTGGAAACACTGGTGGACAGCTGCCTGGAATTCTCTTCCGCGCTATTTCACCCGACGCAGGCGCGCAATATAAAATCCGTCGCTGTGGAAATGCTGCGGTAACAGCTGTACCGAGCCTCCCTGTATACTATCCTTTTCGTGGCTCACGTCCGGGAAGGAATGCCCCTCTGCCAATTCATACTCTGGATGTTCGCTTAAAAACTGAGTCAATTGTCCTTCATTTTCGTCCGGTTCAATCGTGCATGTGCTGTATACCAGAATCCCACCTGGCTTCAACAATCCCGCCACACTATCCAGCAACTCATGCTGAAGCTGTGTAATGTCGCGAACATCCTGCGCAGTTTTGCTCCAACGCAGGTCCGGTTTACGACGAATTACTCCAAAGCCAGAGCATGGCGCATCCAGCAAAATACGGTCAAAAGAAGCTGGAGCATAGCGTTCCTTCAGTTCTAGCGCATCACCAGTGACTGTTTCCACAGCATCCAGGCCAAGTCGATTAGCCTGTTCACGGATTAATTGATGCTTATGGGCATGCAGATCATTCGCAACTATCCGGCCTTGATCCTTCATCAGCTCGGCCATATGAGCTGTTTTTCCACCTGGAGCGGCACAGCAATCCAGTACCAGCATGCCAGGCTCAGGAGCGACTGCTTCGGCAACGAGCATGGAGCTCTCATCCTGTACGGACAGCAAGCCGTCCGTATACCACGAGGTAAGCGCCATATTTCCACCGCTACGAACAACAATCCCATAGGGACTAACTGCGGAAGGAACGGCATCAAGCCCTTTTGAGCGCATCTCGTCCAGCAGCTGATCACGGCTGGTCATTGTCGTATTCACCCGTACGCTGACCGCAGGGGGCTCATTATTAGCCTGACAGATAGCCTCAGCAGTATCTGCACCGTATTGCTTAATCCAGCGCTTAACCAGCCACTGTGGATGAGAATGTTCTAATGAAATCCGTTCCTCCGGTGACAAATCGTCAGGAATACGCAGCTTGTCCGGCTCACGCAACATGCTGCGGAGCACACCGTTAACCATACCGGAAATCCCCTGATGCCCACGACGCTTGGCAATGGTCACCGCTTCACTAACGACTGCATGATCCGGAACTCGATCCAGATACACCACCTGATACACACTCATCCGCAGCAACGAACGTACCCAAGCCTGAAGCTTGGCCGTTCCTTTTTGAACAAATTTATTCAGGAAATAATCTAGTGTATTTCGGCGTGCGATTGTACCATATACAAGTTCCGTCGCCAAACCAGCGTCACTTGCAGATAAACCTGCCTGCTGAAGCCGACGATTTAGCTCAAGATTGCTATATGCACCCTCTTGCTCCACACCGGTCAACACATCAAGTGCAACTTCCCGCGCCGTCTGATTGCGAGTCTTGCCGGATCTGGCACCCACTGCCTTGCCTTGGCCTCCCTGGCGGGAGTGACTCCCGCTCATCCGAGCACCGTGCCTGGCTTCATCTGTCCGCCGCGTGCAAAGGTTCCGGCATCCATAACCTTTTTGCCAGCCGGTTGAACCTGAGTTAGCCAGAGAGTTCCTTCGCCTGTCTGCACCTCAATGCCACGAGCGGTCAATTGAAGAACCGTTCCGGGTGCTGGAACATTTGAGCCACTCACTTCACTGTTTATGAAAGGCTGCTCAGCAGCCCAAATTTTAAAAACATTTTCCTCCCAAAGCGTAAACGCACCGGAAAAAGGAACCAGGCCGCGAATCCGGTTGTATATCTGCTGAGCATTGTCACTCCACGAAACACGCTCATCCTCGCGGTTCAGGTTCGGGGCATAAGTTGCCTCGTCCTCGTTTTGCGGCGTACGGTCTGATTGGCCTGCCAGCAACTTAGGCAGCTCGTCCTGCAAAAGCTTTGCTCCAGCTACGCTTAGCTTCTCAAAAATCGTACCCGAGGTATCCTCCGGCTCTATAGCAACCTCAACTCGCGATATCATATCGCCAGTGTCCAGTCCTTCCGCCATATACATCAGCGTCACACCCGTCACAGTTTCACCATTAATAATCGCACGCTGGATCGGTGCACCTCCCCGATAACGGGGAAGTAACGAACCATGCACATTCAGACAGCCGAACCGAGGCAGGTCTAGTACAGACTTAGGCAAAATTTGCCCATAGGCTGCGGTTACGATCAGATCAGGACGTAGCTCTGCCACCTGAGCCACCGCTTCTGGCTGGCGCAGGCGGGTCGGTTGCAGTACAGGTAATCCTCGTTTTTCTGCCGCTTCCTTGACTGGTGTAGGCGTCAATATTTTTTTTCGTCCCTGTGGCTTATCGGGCTGTGTAATCACACCAACCACGTTATAACCGTTATCCAGTAACATGTTCAGCGATGGCACTGCAAACTCAGGCGTACCCATAAAGATAATACGAATGTCTTGACTCATCGAACCTCACTCTCCTATCTGACGGTTCGGTCCTGGCTGTTCCAGCGCAACCTCATATACTTTTTCTGCAATATCCGTGAACAAAATTCCATTTAAATGGTCAATTTCATGCTGAAAAGCACGAGAAAGCAACCCTGTCGCTGTAACGGTAATGGTTTTACCCTCGCGATCCAGTCCCTTGACTGTAACCTTCTCGGCACGACGCACATCCCCGTTCAACCCCGGTATACTCAGACAGCCTTCAGGACCCAATTCCTCCCCTTCTTCGGCCACGATCTCTGGGTTGATCATTTTAATCAAACCATGCTCATCTCCAGCATCTACAACGATGAGACGCTTCAAAATACCTACTTGCGGAGCAGCAAGACCTACTCCCTCCGCTTCATACATCGTATCTGCCATATCGTCGAGCAGCTTTTGCACGTTAGGCGTAATTTTAGTGACTTCCTTTGCTACTTTGTGCAATACGTCATCCGGCTCCAACACTATAATTCTAATTGACATGACAACAGAACACCTTCCTCTTTATGCTTCATTTAGGCCTAACTGTATTCATCACAAACGCGACTGCTACATTATCCTATGTACGGACGGATTGTCCGCATTAATTGTGCTAATAACTTTTGTGGAACACTCTACATAAGCATTTGCGGATCAACATCCAGACTAATCAGCAACTTTTGTGCCTGTGCGGATTCGGCCATTTCATCAGCTACTTGCTGAGCCAAACTAATCGCATCGATATTTCCACGCCATTTTATCATACATTGAAATCGGTATCTATTCTTGATTCTCGAAATGGGTGAAGCTACTGGTCCCAAAATGTCGAGTACATCCGATGTAAGACGATCCATATTCCCGAACCAGCCCCGTTGTCTGGCCCGTCCCTGTAGTGTTGCTGAATAATTCTCAGCCAGTCGGACCAGCACCGGGAGTTGTTCATGAGAAAAGGTCACCAAAATAAGACGACAATATGGTGGATAGTGCAAATTGCGGCGGTGTTTCAATTCTTCCCTCACAAAAGAAGCATAATCATGGCGACTTGCGTGAATCACCGAATAATGCTCTGGAGTATAGGATTGTACAAATACTTCCCCTGGCAATTGATGTCTCCCAGCACGTCCAGCTACTTGTGTTAACAGCTGAAAAGTCTTTTCCGCGGCCCGAAAATCCGGTAAATTGAGAGCCGAATCCGCAGTAATGACACCAACCAGTGTCACATCGGGAAAGTCCAGGCCTTTGGCAACCATTTGAGTACCGAGCAGCACGTCCGCTTTTTTATCACGAAATTGCTTGAGGAGCTTTTCGTGGGCATTTTTTTCTGTTGTTGTATCAACATCCATTCGAACAACACGTATACCGGGGAATAGCTTCGCCAGCTCTTCCTCTACTCGCTGGGTACCTGTACCGAAATAGCGAATATGCTCACTACCGCACTCAGGGCAAGTCTCAGGCACGGGCTCGGAATAGCCACAGTAATGGCAACGTAAATTGTTCGACCGCTGATGATACGTAAGCGAAATATCACAATGCGGACAACCCGCGACATAGCCACAGCTACGGCACATGACGAACGTGGAGTGCCCACGCCGATTCAACAGGAGTACCGTCTGCTCCTTACGCTCTAACCGCTCTGCAATTCCATTATGCAACGCACGGCTGAACATAGAGCGGTTGCCAGCACGCAGTTCCTCACGCATATCCATGATATGTACTTCGGGTAACGTGTTCCCCAATGCGCGAGTTGGCATTTCAAGCAGCAACGGCGCAAACTCGTCGTTGCTTTGTGAGCGAGCTGCATAGTAGCTTTCCAGCGACGGTGTAGCCGAGCCGAGAATAACAACAGCCCCATGCTGATGGGCTCTGCGAATGGCGACATCACGCGCATGATATTTAGGTGTCTCTTCCTGCTTATAGGACGTTTCGTGCTCCTCATCCATAATAATAAGACCTAACTCACGAAAAGGCGCAAATACTGCCGAGCGAGCACCAATCGCCACTTTCACACGGCCTTCGCGTATTTTGCGCCACTCATCGTACCGTTCCCCCCCGGACAACCTACTGTGCATCACTGCTACCTGATCGCCAAACCGGCCTTTAAAACGCTCAACCATTTGTGGGGTTAATGATATTTCAGGTACCAGCACAATGGCCTGCCGATTCTGCTCGATACAACGCTGAATCGTCTGTAGATAAATTTCCGTCTTACCGCTCCCTGTGACTCCATGCAACAAATAAGCTCCTTGCTCACGTGTGTCCAGCTGGCGAATAATTCGTTCATATACTGACTGCTGCTCTGCTGTGAGAGGGAGTGGCTCTGTAGGCTTGAAGTGTCTGCCCCGGTAGGGGTCGCGGAACACTTCGACATCCTCCAGCAACACATAGCCCTTATCTTCCAGCGCCTTAACCGTTGCAGCCGAGACACTCAGTGAGGTCATGACTTCCTTCAGTGACAAAGGCAGAAACTCGCTACGTTCCAGCAAAAAAGCAAGTACCTCCCGCTGACGCTGCGCTTTGGCAGAAAATTGCTCCAGCGCCGTTGATGCCTCGTCTATGCCAATAGCCAGATCAACGGATTTCATGGTCTTTTTGCCAAGTTTGTCTTTAATAACTTGACTTTCCTGAAGCACACCCCGGCGTAACAGGGATTTAATAACCTCCGCTTCCTCCGGGAAACGTCGACTGAGTTGCTGCAATGGGACTTGCTCCTTCTCCTGAATGAAGCTAACAATCCGACGCTCCGTCGGATCACTCATACCATCGTCGGTCAGAAGTGCCCATTCTAGTTCATCGCCCTGATTCGGTTGTATAGTACGTTGTGGATGCGTTAACTCATGCTGTTCCGCAATTGAGATATAACGTTCTGCTTTGCCCTTGAGCGCGGTAGGAATCATCACTTGCAGTGCCATAATTTGATTACAAGCATAACGTTCGCTCATCCATTTGCCCAGTTCGACTAGGTCGGCAGATAAGGGTGGTACCAAATCCAGCAGTTCCTGGATCGCTCTCATTCTGTATTTCGGTGGATCATCAGCTGGGACTACCGAGATGACAAAAGCCTGCACCGTCCGTTTGCCAAATGGCACAGCTACCCGACTACCCGGCTCAATCCAAGGTCTCATTGAGTCTGGTATCAGATAATCGAAGGTGCGGTCCGTATCCTTGGCAGGTACATCGACAATGACCTTGGCAACTAAATTGCCCGTCTCCATTAATGCAGCACCCCACCCATGCGTCCCGCGGCTATAGTAAGCAACTTACGCGCGACTTCTTCCTTTGACTGTACAGGAATACGCTCTACGATCCCGCTTCGGTCATAAATTTGAACAGCATTCGTATCGACGCCAAAACCAGCACCATTCACAGTTACATCGTTTGCCGCGATCAAATCACAATTTTTACGTTCTAATTTATCTATCGCATACGTCTCCAAATGTTCGGTTTCAGCTGCAAAGCCAATTAAAAATTGATGTTTCTTACTCCGTCCGAGTGATTCTAAAATATCGACGTTCTTCACTAGCTCTAGCGTAAATACACTATCTTTTTTCTTGATCTTGGTCTGTGCAATCTCACGTGGTCGATAATCTGCAACTGCAGCAGCCATAACGACCATATCGCTCGTTTCCCATTGCTTTAATACAGCGTCGTACATGTCTTCAGCTGACTGGACTCTTTCAAGCATAATACCAGTAGGCGGTTCCGCGCTGGTATTGGCAGCAATCAAGTGCACCTCTGCACCCATCTCCTGAGCCACTTTTGCAATGGCAAAGCCCATTTTGCCAGATGAATCATTTGTGATATAACGTACTGGATCAATTCGCTCGATCGTGCCTCCAGCCGTTACAATGACTTTTTTGCCTGAAAGCACCGATTCATTCTCATTCACAAGTGACTCAGGCATTTGAGCCTCCATAGATTCGTCACCAAACCATCGTGGTTCAGACTTGATGGTGGTTTTTTGTTCCTGAGCTTGCTGATCAAAAAAACGCTCTATGGTTTGCACAATTGTGTCCGGCTCTTCCAAACGTCCTTTGCCAACGTAACCGCAAGCCAGTAATCCTTCACCAGGCTCAATCATCTTCACGCCACGTGATACAAGCGTCTCCATATTTTGCATGACTGCGGGATGAGTGTACATATGTACATTCATCGCAGGTGCCACCATAATAGGCGCTGTTGTAGCCAACAACGTTGTAGACAGCATATCATCAGCAAGACCATGCGCCATTTTCCCGATAATATTCGCAGTTGCAGGAGCAACAAGCACCAAATCAGCCGCATCCGCCAGATGAATATGGGATACGACTGATGGCTCTCTTTCATCAAATGTGTCACTGTACACCGGATTACGAGAGAGCGATTGCAGCGTAAGTTCGGTAATAAACTCCTTGGCAGAGGCCGTCATAATCACATGAACATCGGCGCCCTTTTGCGTCAACCTACTACACAGCGCTGCCCCTTTGTAAGCAGCAATTCCGCCAGTTATACCAAGAATAATAACTTTTCCCTTCAACATCGTTAACTCCCCCTGACCTAAAAAAATAACAACCTTGCGGTTGTCAAAGGAATTGGCATTGCGCCCGGTTATAATAGTTGTGTATAATTCTTACTCGTCTTCGCCGCTTTCAAGACGCAGATGATCCGCGTAAATCTCTTCCAACGCCACTCCAACCTGTTTGTGGGATTTAGGATTCTTGAGAGTCGTCTTTTCACCCTCGCGCAACTGTCTGGCACGACGTGAAGCCGCTACAACCAACGAATACTTACTATCTGCCTTTTTCATCATTTCATCAATGGAAGGATACAGCACGAATAGACACCTCTTCATGTAGTTTTGGGACTGTATAAGCTGAACTCCAGTGTACACCTTCAAGCTCAGCTTATACAGTATTATTTCTCTTTAAGTACGCTTGGCATATGTAAAGCCCTCGTTTAAGGATGAACCTTACAATGTTCGGCGATAATAATGGATTCTATTCGTTTACAAGCGAAATCAATCTCATCATTGACGACCGCATAATCATAGTGACGCAACAAATTCATTTCATCCACAGCTACCGACATACGGTGGTCTATGGTCGCTTGAGTTTCTGTGCCCCGTCCCCGGATTCTATCCTTTAATTCGTCTAGCGAAGGCGGAAGCAGAAAAATGAATATGCCTTCTGGAAATTTTTCTTTAACCTTTAGCGCTCCCTGAACTTCAATCTCCAGAAAAATATCTTTTCCCTGCGCAAGGGTCTGATCTACAAAATCACGTGGAGTACCATAATAGTTCCCTACATACTCAGCATACTCCAGCATTTCATCTCGTTCAATCATACCCAAAAATTCTTCACGCGTTTTAAAAAAATAGGTCACTCCATCCTGTTCGCCTGAACGAGGTGTTCGAGTTGTAGCAGAAACGGAGTATGTTATCTCTGGTAGCTTCTCACGCAATGCGTTGCCTACCGTCCCTTTACCGACACCCGAAGGTCCGGATATTACAAATAATAATCCCTTAGCCATAGTACACTCCATTTTTATTCGTCATTGTCATCATCTTTAGTGGATAGGCGATGAGCGACCGTCTCCGGCTGCACCGCAGACAGGATTACATGATCACTGTCTGTAATAATAACAGCCCGCGTCCGGCGGCCATAGGTAGCATCAATTAGCATATGACGGTCCCTGGCTTCCTGTATAATCCGCTTGATCGGAGCAGACTCCGGACTGACGATGGAGATAATTCGGTTGGCCGACACGATATTGCCGAAACCAATATTGATCAATTTGATTGCCATATTCAGGTCTTTCCCCCTATACATGTGACTCTTGCAGCCGTGCCGCTACCAGGTAGCTACTCAATATTTGCAGCCTGCTCACGAATTTTCTCGAGCTCTGCTTTCATCTCAACGACCAAATTAACCAATGTGAGATGATTGGCCTTGGAGCCGATCGTGTTGACTTCCCTGTTCATTTCCTGGATTAAAAAATCTAATTTGCGACCGGCCGGCTCGTCTGACAGCAGCAATCCCTTGCACTGTCCAAAGTGACTTTGAAGCCGGGTAAGTTCCTCGTCAATATTGCTGCGATCCGCGAATAACGCAATCTCCATTCCGAACTTATGTTCATCAAGCGTAAATGAACCGTCCTGAAGCTCTTTAAGCCTGTGTTTCAGCCTGTTACGGTAGTCGCTCACAACATGAGGAGCCAGCACCGTCATTTCATGATGCAGAGATTCCAGACGTAAAATACGGGATTCCACATCTTGCGCCAAATGCCCGCCTTCTCGCCTTCTCATCTCCAATAAACCTTGCAAAGCTTCATTCAAAGCCCGCTGTAGTTGCTCTTCCCAGTCCTCTTCATCTCCATGGCAAGCCTCTCCAGGCACACCCAGAACGTCAGGCAAAGCAAGAATATCGCTTATCCCTAACGTTCCTTTCACTCCATAACGATCCGCCAGCTGCTCCGCTGCATGCAGGTAAGCCTGCACCACAGTGTCATTCAACCGCGCGGCGGGCATCTGTTCTTCATCACGTTCCCTGTGGATGAAGACATCGATACGACCGCGTTTAATCTGCTGTTGAACCGTTCTTCTCAAGCCATCTTCGTATCGAGTCCATTCGCGCGGAATTCTCATCATCACTTCGCAATAGCGGTGATTCACCGATTTCAATTCCAAGCGTACTTTATAGCCCTCATAATGAAGGATGGCTTGACCGTATCCGGTCATACTCAATGACATCGGCATCACATCCATTATACTATTGTAATTGATTATTATAGTCGAAACAAGGGGGCCTGTATGCGGCCTGATTTTTGCCATACGTAAGAAGTCAATTCAGCTGTCATTTCATAGAACATAAATGGAGTCATAAAATAGATACCATTAAAATGTTCCATTGCCGTATCAAGTAACTCCTTGGCAATAGACACGCCCATTGCTCGTCCTTCCGGACCCTCAAGACCAGACATACGTGCACGTACCTCATCGGATAACTGAATCCCCGGTACTTCATTGTGCAAGTATTCTGCATTGCGCCCACTAGCCAGCGGCATAATACCGATAAAAATCGGTACTTCCAAATGTCGTGTCGCTTCCGCGATGGCTGCAATCAACTCGTGGTCGTATACGGGCTGAGTCATAACATAATCGGCTCCGGAGGCAATCTTCTTCTCCAACCGCTGTACGGCTTTACCCAAATGCTTGACATTAGGATTAAATGCGGCACCTACCACAAAATTAGCTTTCTGCTTCAGTGGCTTACCGGAAAATGCGACACCATCATTTAATTGCTTGATCATGCGTATGATTTCAAAAGAGGTCATATCATACACCGAACTGGCGCCTGGCAAATCACCGAACCGCGCCGGATCTCCAGTAACCGCCAGTACATGGTCAATACCAAGCGCGTCAAAACCCATCATGTGGGATTGAGTACCAATCAGATTGCGATCACGACATGCTATATGAATTAATGGGCGCAAGCCTGTTTCAATACTGACCAAATGTCCAAGCGCCATGTTGCTCATGCGAGTGACTGCAAGCGAATTGTCAGCTAGTGTAAGCGCGTCGGCCCCTGCTTTCTTCAATGCATGAGCACCTTGCATAAACCTTGTAATGTCCAGATCGCGCGGAGGATCCAGTTCTACAATGACCGTATGTCGTTCCTTAACCAGATCCACAATATTGGGCTCGCTGGTATGTCTGCCATTTCCTCGTTCCTCTTCATCTGCAATCTGCTCTACCACTTGAAAGGACTCTTTCGACAAAGCTTCTTTTGAAGCCAGCGGAGGCGGTTGCAAACGGTTCAAGGCTTTGGAGATAGCTGCAATATGGTCCGGTGTAGTTCCGCAGCAACCACCGAGCAGCCTCGTCCCCAGGTCTACAAAGGATTTGGCACATTCTCCAAAATATTCAGGTGATGCACCGTATACATAGTGACCGTCCACATAATCTGCTAGTCCTGCATTCGGATATACGGACAGCGGTACAGACAAAGGGCCGTCCAGCTGCTCCATTACACTCATAATTCCCTGCGGACCCGAGTGACAGTTAAATCCAAGGATGTCTGCCCCCTCATTACGCAGCACCGAAAAAGCTTCCGCCACCAAAAAACCATCCTGGGTACGACCAACCTGATCAACTGCAAACTGACAAATTATCGGAATGTCACTGTATTTACGTACACTGTGAAGCGCAATGCGTATTTCATCCAGTGAATAAAACGTTTCGCACAAAATGCCGTCGACTCCTTCGGAGAGAAGGGCATCAATTTGCTGCTCATAGTTTCTTGCCAGCTCCAGCTTTGATATGTTAAGCCGTTTGCCCCCACATATGGAACCCACCGCACCTACCACATAATGTTCAGGTCCGGCCGCAGCTCTGGCAATTCTCACACCGGCACGATTGATCTCTTCTACCTTAGATTCCAATCCAAACCGGGCTAACTTATAATCATTTGCAGAAAATGTATTAGTCTCCAGCAATCGAGCTCCTGCACTTAAATATTGACCATGCACGTCTGATATAACGTCAGGCGAAGTGATGTTCAGTTCTTCAAAAGACGTATTTACTGGAAATCCTAGCTGGTATAAAAAAGTCCCCATTGCGCCGTCTCCGACAATAATTTCACGATTCAGCACAGTACGCAAATCCGGTTTCATGTCCTCTGCTCCACCCCGCTCTTTATTTTCATACTAATGTAACATAAAGAGACTACAAACATAAGCCAAAAACAAAAAAAGCCGCCCCACTCCCCGACAATATGATATCAGGAGTGAAGCGGCTTAATTTATCTTTTCTATTTCCTACTACATTTTCCCATCGGAAGAATGGAGAGAGTAAGCGTAAAAAGTCCCTTTTTTATTCACTTTAGCCACAATAGAATCCGTTCCCTTTTGCTGCTTGGAGAACGTATATTGATTCCCTTGAACTTTCACTTTATAACCGGTCAAATTGATATTAAACAACATCTGAGCCTTGGGCTTGACTAGCTTCAAAGCTTCTGAGGCAGTATATTTCGGGCTTGCAAATGTTTTTTTGAAATCTGCGTCATCGTTCCAGTCTACCCCATAGGTGGATACGGCCAGCACTTTACCGGTTACCGCGCTAATTTTGACCTCACTCGCCTCGTTTGCATCCTCAAACGACCAGTATGAAAGTCCCTTCGTCTCGTCCTTGTACCGTGAAGCGTGCTGTACCTTGATTCGCTGTCCACTCACACGCTTAAATGTGTTCATTGCACGGTTCAGTAACACAGGGTCCACCTGCTTCAGGGCATAGTCCGCGTTGATGGTAATAGCGTTACCTCGATCCACATCCACATACAACGAGGAAGCCTGTTCTCCTGCACCCCAAAACACCCAGTAATTTGAAGGCTTGTTGGACTGATAAGGGGATTTGACCCGCCAAAATGCTTCAAATTGCAGAGGACGCTTGCTGTCAAACGCTTTGGCGCTGTTTAGCACTTTCGTCTTGAGTGGCGCGTTCATCGCCTTTCCCAAGCTGCTTATTTTATATCGTATGGTTGTAGAATCCACTCTGTTTTTTTCTTTATTATATTCTGTCTGCAACGTAGCAGTTCCGTCTTCCAGTTCGCCCTCTACAATCCAGGTTTTCCCCATATCTGTCACATCGTCAAATTGAAATGCTGTCTTTGAACCAATGAGTTCTTGCACCGCTTTTTCTAAACGGCTTACCACTGTCGGAGTTAGCGAGCCAACCTGCTTATCCGTCGTTTCCGCGGCAGCAGGAATGGTCGCCGCCTGAACCGGAAGCGCGGTGGCTACAAATATGAGGACTGCAACTGCTGAAATCCAACGAAATTTCCGCACTATGAACGGCCTCCTTATTGTTTTTTCATTTTCTATATTATACATCGTTCAGGCGCCAAAAAAAGACAGAATATTGCCTTCTTCATCGTATTCCTTGTATACAGGGGCATGTAAGTCCAAAAAAAGAAGACCTCTAAGGTCTTCTTTTCACTCACTTCTATACGATTCATAGGCCAGTTACACGCTACCTTTATAATTCACATGATTCAGAACAGACGACCTTCGTACACGATCTCAGCCGGGCCCGTCATATATATGTGATTATCTTCCTCGCTCCATTCGATATCCAGATCGCCGCCCTTCAGACTTACAATGGCGTGACGGTCGCTGTATCCGTTTAGTACAGAAGCAACAAGCGTAGCACAGGCTCCGGTTCCACAAGCTAGCGTTGGTCCGGCTCCCCTCTCCCATACTCTCATATCTATATGCTTCCGGCTACGTACCGTGGCGAACTCAACATTTGTTTTTTTAGGGAACAACGGATGGCATTCCAGCTTCGGCCCCCAGGCTTCCAGATCAAAGCTTGGCGCATCCTCCACATAAATGACACAGTGCGGATTCCCCATAGATACAGCCGTAAAGCGAAAACCACTTCCTCCAGCTTCAATAGGCTCGTTAATTACGCTAGTCCGCTCTAGTGTAGTTGGAATTTTCAAACCCTCAAGAATCGGCTCTCCCATATCTACCTTCACCATACGAACAAGTCCGTTCTCTACAGTTAGTTCCACCTGCTGCACACCTGCACCCAGGGTCTCGATCGTGATCTGTTCACGGTTGATATGTTTACGGTCATATACGTACTTGGCAGCACAACGGATAGCATTACCACATTGCTCGGCCTCCGAGCCGTCCGAGTTAATGATGCGCATGCAGAAATCCGCTTTCTCTGACGGCAATATATATACCAACCCATCGGCGCCAACACCAAAATGTCGATCACATAGCCGAACAGCTAATTTCGAGGCGTCAGACGGCAAATCCTGATGCCCAAACCAAACGATAAAATCATTACCTAGACCGTTCATTTTTGTGAATTCCATAGCTTACCTCCGCCGTTGCTGCTGATATCATGTTCCTCATGAAGCTTTGATCCCATGATATCATACAGGGCAATAGTGGGAAAGCGATGCGGTATGCATGACCCGATTACTAGGCTGAAAACTTCGTACGTCCTGCTGAAAAGTGTGTATTTCCGCCGCGACGACGGTTGCGTCGACCGCCCCATACACTTCCCGCTCCCATAAGAAACGTAGGAATCCCGGCTGCCACAATGGATAGCGCCCACTCACGCAATCCAAGCGGTACCGTTTTGAAAATAGGTTGCAGCACAGGCACGTACATAACCACCAGCATTAGCACTACGGAGGAGAGCACGGCAAGCACGAGATAACTATTTTGAAACGGATTACGATGGAAAATAGAACGGGAACTGCGGCAATCAAATACATGAATTAACTGTGCCAAGACTAGCGTAGCAAAGGCAACGGACTGTGCTTTGATCAATTGTCCTGCGTCATCCGGTGCAATACGTAATGTCAACCAGAAGGCCGCTAGCGTACATAAACCAATCAACAAGCCACGACTAATGATTTTCCAGCCCAATCGACGAGCAAAAATATTTTCCTTTGCGCCACGAGGTTTGTGCTCCATAAGATCCTTTTCTGGCTGGTCCACCCCCAGAGCCATCGCTGGTAGGCCATCTGTCACCAGATTCACCCATAAAATCTGGATCGGTAACAAAGGTAATGGCAGCCCGGCCATCATGGCAAAAAACATCGTCAAAATCTCACCAACATTGGAGGCGAGTAGATAACGGATAAATTTACGGATATTCTCGTAAATATTCCGTCCTTCCTCAATTGCGGCTACAATGGTTGAGAAATTATCATCACTCAGAACAAGCGCAGCCGCTTCTTTGGTCACGTCCGTCCCCGTAATGCCCATGGCAATACCGATGTCCGACGCCTTTATCGCTGGAGCGTCATTGACACCATCTCCGGTCATGGCTACGACATGTCCGCGTCTTTGCAGCGACTTAACGATCCGTAGCTTGTGCTCCGGCGAAACTCGTGCATACACAGAGACGGTATCAACGGCTTTGTCCAGCGCCGCATCATCCATCGCAGACAATTCCTGCCCTGTCAACACATGGGATCCGCGCTGAAGAATGCCCAGCTGCTGTGCAATGGCCTCTGCAGTTGTACCGTGATCTCCGGTAATCATCACAGTGCGAATGCCAGCACGACGGCACTTGCCAATGGCTTCGCGAACCTCACGACGTGGCGGATCAATCATGCCTGTCAGCCCAATAAAGATCAGCTGTGCTTCAGCCTCCTCAACCGTGGAGACACGCTCATGCGAGCGGATATCACGGTAAGCGACACCAAGTACACGTAGCGCCTCCGAGGCCATTCCTTCGTTAGCCGCCAGTACCTTTTGGCGCAGCGTACCCGTTAACGGAACGACATTTCCTTCCCATAAAATATAGGAACACTGACCCAGCAGTACATCCGGGGCACCTTTGGCAAAGACAATGTGTCCTCCCTGGTGGCGTACGAGTACCGACATTCGCTTCCGATCCGAGTCAAAGGGAAATTCTCGCTCCCTTGTGTACAGCTCATATAGCCCTTGTCGCGTGACTCCGCCCTTGGCAGCTAACGTGATCAGCGCTCCTTCCGTCGGATCACCCTTCAGTTCCCAAACGGCGGACGGCGTCGGCTCTTTGGTTTTCTTTTTCGAACGTAGCTCCTCTGTATCGGCTTGAACAATTTCCGCATTGTTGCAAAGCACACTGGCTTGCAGCAGTCTACGCAGAGATTGTCCGTTTTTAAGATCGGCAGGAAGGTCTCTATCCATAATATGCCCGTGTGGGTCATAGCCCTCTCCCGTAACTCCCCAGAAACGACCGTCCAGCCACAGCTTGGTGACTGTCATTTTATTTTGGGTCAGAGTACCCGTTTTGTCGGAACAAATGACAGATGCACAGCCGAGCGTTTCAACAGAAGGCAGCTTACGTACAATCGCCTTTCGTTTAATCATACGCTGCACACCCAATGCGAGCGCAATCGTCACAATAGCTGGCAACCCTTCCGGTATAGCCGCCACAGCCAAACTCACTCCAGCCAAGAACATGCTCATGGCTGGCTGTCCATGTAAAATGCCTGCTACGACAACGAGCACCGTTAGCGCCAACGCTACGATAATCAAAATTTTGCCCAATTGCTCCAATCTGTGCTGCAACGGTGTCTCCTGCGACTCCGTATTTTCAATCAAGTCTGCGATCTTACCCATTTCGGTACTCATACCGGTACGTATAACCATTCCTTGTGCGGTTCCTCTAGTCATCATCGTGCCCATAAAACCGATGTTTTTTTGATCCCCGAGTGGTACTTCGGCGGCATGAATAGGGCGGCAATGCTTACTCACCGGAACCGATTCACCTGTCAGGGCGGACTCCTCTACATCACAGCCATTCGTACTCAACCACCTTACATCTGCGGGAATGCGATCACCACTTTCCAGCAGCACAATATCACCCGGCACCAGTTCTCTGGCCTGAACTTGAATTCGTTTGCCGCCCCGCAACACTTTGGCGGTTGGGGCCGACAGTTGTCTCAAAGCTCGCAATGAACGCTCAGCTCTGAATTCTTGTACAAAGCCGAGAATTCCATTCAGTACAACAATAGCAATAATGGTAATCGCGTCCAAATATTCGCCAAGCAGTCCGGATATCAGGGTCGCTCCCATCAATACAAGCATCATAAAATCCTTGAACTGATTGAGCAGCAGCAAGATTGCCGAAACTCGCTTCCCCTCGCTCAGCTCATTCCATCCTGACCTTTCTCTTCGTTCCGCAAGCTGTTCCTCCGAAAGACCCTGCTTCGGGTCGACTTCCAGACTTGTTGAAAGCTGTTCATTGCTTAATTGGTGCCAGTGTGCTTGTTCCATTCTCCCCAATTCCCTCCCGGTCAGATAGTCCGTTTCCGTCGGTTGTGCGTAGGATGGCTGCCCGTTATTATATTTTTGTGCCGCGATTGCTGATAAGCTGGACAGACTTTCTAGATTCAATCTATTCGGACAGGACCAGAAATATCACAAAGCCGCTTAAGTTTTGTCCCAAAGTTATGTATCATAGAAGGAAGGCAAAAATACATTTGCTTCAAAGGAGAACATAATTATGGCATTGGACGGAATCGTAACCCGCGCTATCGTACACGAACTGCAAGGCATCCGGGGCGGGCGCATTAATAAAATACATCAGCCAAATGATCGCGATATCGTGCTGAATCTGCGGGCACAAGGCGGAAGCGTAAAGCTGCTGCTGTCGGCTAATCCGACCTTCCCGCGTGTACACTTTACAGAACAAAGCTTTCTTAATCCGACAGAAGCCCCTATGTTTTGTATGCTCCTTCGCAAGCATTGCGAAGGGGGCGTTATTGAGAAAATCACGCAGGTGGGCATGGAGCGTATTATTCACATGGATATTCGTCAACGTGATGAACTGGGAGATATTTCACTCAAACGAATTATCATTGAACTGATGGGTAGACACAGCAACATTATTTTGCTTGACCCGGAAACAGGCGTGATGCTGGATGGCATTCATCATGTCACACCGTCTATCAGCAGCTATCGGGTCATTATGCCCGGCTTTCAATACACGGAACCTCCTGCACAAAACAAGCTGAATCCCCTAGAAACAGAAGAGGCAGCCTTCGTATACTCGTATCAAACAGCGATCGAGGCCGAAGAAGCTCCCAAACGCTGGATCGTGAACACTTTTACTGGACTCAGTCCCCTCATTGCTGAAGAGATACTAACTCGAGTAACTAATGAAGTATCTGGTGATAGTGATCGTTCACTATGGAGTACATTCAGTCACATCATGGATGACGTGCGGAATCATCGTTTTCAGCCAGTATCTGGACTAAACGCACAAGATAAAGTGATATTCTCAGCCATTCCACTGACGTTGATCCAAGAAGAACGTAAGGAGTACGCTACTATCAGTGAGTGTATGGAGGACTTCTTCGGTGAAAAAGCAGAACGGGATACAGTTAAGCAAAAGGTCAGTGACCTACTGCGGTTTCTACAAAACGAGCGGAGTAAAAACGTAAAAAAACTCGACTATCTCCATCAGGATTTGGCCGAGGCGGAAGATGCGGATCAATTTCGCGTTTATGGAGAGCTGCTATTCGCTTCGCTGCATGAGGTGAAAAAAGGGGACAAAGAAGTGACGCTCACCAACTTTTATGATGAGGAACAGCGTCCAATGACCATCCCACTGGACCCGCTACTCAACCCATCGGATAATGCACAACGGTATTTTAAAAAATACAACAAATATAAAAACAGCTTGGCTGTCATTGACGAACAACTGGAGAAAACGCACGAAGAAATCCGTTATATGGACAATCTTCTTCAGCAGCTAGCCCACGCCTCTATGAATGACATTGAGGAAATACGTGAAGAACTGGTTCAGCAGGGCTATCTCAGAGATCGGGTCAAAAAAGGAAAGAAAAAGAAGAAAAACGACCGTCCAACCCTGCACGTCTATACATCATCCGAAGGTATCGAGTTACTGGTCGGCAAAAACAACTTGCAAAATGAATATGTGACAAATCGACTGGCCGGACCAAATGACACCTGGCTGCACACAAAGGATATTCCGGGGTCACACGTCGTTATTCGTGCTGAGCAATTCGGGGATACGACGCTGGAGGAAGCAGCTCAACTCGCCGCCTACTTTAGCCAGGCCAAGCAGTCCAGCAGTGTGCCTGTGGACGCCACCCTGATTCGGCATGTACGTAAGCCCAGCGGAGCCAAGCCCGGCTTTGTCATCTACGACCATCAGCGTACGCTCTTCATTACACCCGATGAGGAACTGGTCAAAAAGCTGCCGAATCGCATCAAAAACGGCTAAGTCCCACCGGCCTATTGAATCCACAAAAAAAGCCCTTTGTTCTTTGCACGATACACTTCTTGTGTTCCATGCATTAGGCAAGGGGCTTTTTATTTACTTTTGTCCAACAGCAGCCTTCCTCAATTCCTCGACAACCTGATCTTCCACACTACGGCTACCCAGATCACCGTGGAAAATAACACCTTGGCGTGCACCGTGAAAATCCGAGCCGCCAGTTGCAATGAGCCCATATTGTGCCGCCATCGCAGTATATCGGCTCTCAGCCTCAGCATCATGGTCCGAATGTCGCACCTCCAAGCCCACAGGCTTCGCCTCCTCTATAATAGAGCGAACCAGCTCATCATTTCCGTATAAGCCAGGGTGAGCCACCACAGGAACCCCTCCTGCTTCACGAATCCAGTTTATGGCCTCCGCAGGCTCTACACGGGGTACAGACACATATCCGGGTGCTCCTTCCGCCAAGTAACGGTCAAACGCATCCCGCATATCCTTCGCATATCCCTTTTGAACCAGCGTATCTGCCATATGTGGACGTCCAATGCTTTCATCTGGTGCCAGCGGTCTGCCCATCGTAGCCACCACTTCATCCAGTGTGATTTCCACGCCCAGACTACGCAATTGACTCAAAATCAAATCATTACGGGTATCCCGCGCCTGGCGAAGCTTTTCCAACCGCTCCAAAAACACTTTATTGCGGTAATCCATAAAATAACCGAGTATATGAATATCCTTACCGCCAGCTCGAGTACTAATTTCCACTCCTGGCACCACGGTAATTCCTATGCGTTTTCCTTCCTTCAGAGCTTCCTCCAGACCAGCTACCGTATCATGATCTGTAATGGCCACACCTGCCAGTCCTTTTTCCTTGGCCCAGCGCACATTATCTGCGGGTGGCTGCATGCCGTCAGATGCTTGGGTGTGTGTATGTAAATCATATCGTTTTACATTAATCTGCTCCCTCATTATATATCCTCCTTCTCTTTCACCTTTGCCAGCTCGTCCTGCGAGTCCCTCAGCACGTCCGCTCCCTGATCATGACGACGCAAGTAAGACAGGAAGGTGACTACCGGAATCGGCAACAACGCCGACTTCAAATGAATTGCATAAAATTCTCGTTTGAACGTGATATCTGAAATGTTCACAATTTTCAACAAACCGAGTGCAACTTCATGCTTCACCGAAGAAGGTGATAGCATGGTAATTCCCAGTCCAGCCTCCACCGCCGATTTAACCGCTCCAGTGCTCCCCATCTCCATTACAATCCCAAGTCGAGAGGCATCCACACCATGACTTTTCAGCTCATTTTCTATCACTTGACGTGTACCAGATCCCTTTTCTCTGGCTACAAAGGGATGCTTAAACACATCTTCCAGAACCACTTTTTTAGCCTTGGCTAGCGCATGTCCTGAAGGCACAATCAGTTTCAGTTCGTCCTGCATTACAGGTTCTACCACGATATCCGGATGCTGGACTGGGGCCTCAATCAGTCCTAAATTCAACTGATGTTTTAGTATATCATCCATAATTTGAGTCGTATTCATCACATTCATTGCCATGCGTATATGAGGGTATTCCTGGCCAAACGGCCCCAACATTCTTGGTACAATATACTCACCAATCGTTAGGCTGGCCCCAATATGCAATCTTCCCTCCAGCATGTGAGTAAAAGCAGACATCGCCTCGTCAGCTTCCCTAATCAGTTGCATGCTTTTTTTCGCAAAAGGTAGTAGTGTCGCTCCCGCCTCTGAAAGCTCGATTTTTTTAGTCGAACGTTGCAGCAGCTTCGTGCCGAAATAATCTTCCAAAGACTGAATTTGCATCGTCACCGCAGGTTGTGTCATATGCAGCGCTTGTGCCGCCGCCGAAAAGCTCCCACGCTCCGCTACGGTATAAAAAATGTGCAACTGATGAAAGTTCATACTGACAGCACTCTCCCCTCTGATCTCTCTATTTTACCATAAGAAAAACATCTGTCGAAGCATTTCCAAGTAAACTTACTGAATTAGGGGAGTTTTATTGCTGGAAATAAAAAAAGCATGCAGCTGATAACTGCATACTTTCTACTCAAAATTGACGGTAATCATAAGTTGGGAGATTTTTTCATCTAGAGCCGACCGCCCAATCACCGTCTATTTTTGCTTACGAGTGCTTTTCATCAGTGTCATGCGTCGCGAATGGCGTAGCCATGAATAGTATGACTTCAAATCCCTTAATTCAATGGTCTCCGACATTCGACCCAAAAAGGTAATGACAATCATCTTGTGAAGCGGATTCCCCGCAATATCCATCTCGCCGGGCAACTCTCCAAATTCGGCCACGACGACCAGATCACCATCAATTAAATATACATCCTCTTCGTTATGATAGTAGGACTCCATCCTGTTTTGCTTCAGGCATTCCCAAAGCCAGGCGGCGATATGATTCGTCTCGGACTGTTTCTGCTCTATCCGATCTAAGTAGCGAGTTTTCGCATGATTTGTAATCACGATATCGGCGACTTTTTTATCGCCCATCTCCACGTAGAACGGTTCGTATGTACTCCATCGCTGCATTGCTTTGTCACGCACGGGATCACTCTCCCCACCAGATAGGTCTTTATATCTACCAATATATTCATATGTTACCTCAACAGACCCGGGACTACAAGTTACAAAATTGAAGTTTATAGGCGGTTTTTAAAGATTTTTTAGGTCTAACAGCATTAAGACCATTATGCAAAAGTCCTGACTTTACAAAAAAAAGCCAGCCCGCAGGCTGACCTTTTAAAAATATTTTACAATTTATAGATATTAGAAACTTATATTTCATATTCTTTCATCTTTTCCTTATCGTCGTTGTACTCCGTCCTAATCTCATTTCGAAAAGAGCGCTCGACCTTACGCACATAGGAAAGTCTGCGAATATTTTTAACGGTGTCTTCTGCCCGATCCGCATTCATATATATAACTACATAATGCATACGCTTTGAAATAAAGTGGACATTTCCGTATTTCTCCAGATTGCGGGCAGCCTTGATATCGCTTACCCAAATGATGTACCCTGTCCGCTCGGCAAACATTCGCTTCATCTCCCCTCCACTCGGTATCATTCCTATGACCTATCCACAGGAGCATTTCCCTCCGCTGCCACATCCGCCCTTTTTCACATTCGGATCATTGCTCGGCACCTTAATGGTCTCGGATACGGAATATGCAATCGTTTCAGACATGGCATGAAGCATATCATCCAGCGCCTTTTCGGCTCGTTTGAACTCCTTAACATCCACGAATTGTTCCAGTTCCAGCTCAACGACCTGCACTGCATCCTTCGCTTCATGATAGTTCGGATGAAAATGCCCAAAACGCTCCGTTTCCGCGAATAGCTCCTTTTTGGCATCCAGCTTGCGTACACACGCCTGAATAGACGGATTCAATTCCACACGCTGTTTCCAATATAAATAATCCGATACCTCAAAGGATCGGTTGACCATATCGCCCAATTCATAGGCGTTAATAAGCACTTCTGCCATATTGACCGTATTCAATTCGGCTACGCTCATGAATGTTCATCTCACTTTATATAAAGTTCTACCCAGTAAAAGTAGACTCATTTATCATACCACATCCTTCTTTTGAGAAGAAGGAGTTTCATGCACTTCCTGGCTCTACTATGTAAAAGGAACCAGCAGCCGCATGTCTGACCATTCACTTGGCTGTAAAGTCGCAGGAGAAGGTGTTTCGTCATCCATTCCTGAGGCATACCAGCCTGTGACACTCCATGGTGCACCGGGAACCACCGCCTCCGGTATCCATTTAACCTCTTTCCCACCGATTCGCAGTCCCACAGCGGCCTGCCAACGTATCGCTTGCTCGATCAACTGCCGGGCAGTGGAAGTATGGTAACTCCTCCATTCTTT
Organism: Paenibacillus sp. FSL H7-0703; assembly: GCF_038003485.1. Lineage (NCBI taxonomy): Bacteria > Bacillati > Bacillota > Bacilli > Caryophanales > Paenibacillaceae > Paenibacillus > Paenibacillus sp. FSL H7-0703. The sequence continues at coordinate 107,290 of NZ_JBBOPF010000002.1, forward strand.
TGTCCATGAGGAGGGGACTGTAGATCTTTCCGGAAAATAGTCAGACGGATCAGGCAACATGTGCTCTTGTTCGTAAAAATGCAGCGTGCGCCCTGTATAAACCAAACCTGCTCTTCCCTCTTGGGAAAAGATAGGACGGGCCTGAATCGGGTCGGACTCCATTTCACTGTTGGGACTGCCTGAACTTATGTTCTCTGTTTCCGAAATCAATGGGTAATGATGAGTTGGCTCGTCCACACCTTCCGGTTCACGACGTGGACCTAATCCAATTGCAGCAAGCGTTTTTCGTATTTTGACAGCAGAGCTTGCCGGAATAATAAAGTCCCTATCGCCCAGCCGTTCCAGTAATCCTTCCAGCGCGGGATGCCTTGCAACTATGTCTGCATCCTCCTGTGTGCCACATCGCAAAAGTGTTACCTTTGCAAAAGCGGTCCGTCCGACATCACCTGCCCACTGTTCTACCGTCATACGTACATGATCAGGCACACCTGTTCGGCTGTATTTACCCAGAAGAGCAGGAATTGCTTGGGCTTCCATCCCTAACTCGATTGCCTCTGTAACACTTTCTCTGGTGATCCGGTATACTACCATCCGATCTCCTGTCACACGTTCACAGCAGCATTCCAGTCGCCAGCGCACATCATATGCCACATCTGGTGGAACCAATATTTCAAAATCAGGTTGTACATAAAAAGCACCTTGCTCTTGATGTGTATCCTCGTAATTATTGGGACGAAGCATTTCTATCACAGATACATTCCAGCGAAAACACAGTTCACCCGATACAGTCTGGCCCCAATCACCCATTCCAAAAGCAGTCAGGGCCTTAAGCCAACCCTTCAATTCCTCCATGAAAGGTTCATTGAAATTAAAATCAGATACCGTTTCTCCCGCAAACCCTTCCGGATTTGAGATTGTAGGAACAAGGTCTAAAAGGGCACCATTCTTGGAATCCGCTCTGCTCGTACTCTCATGTTGGATTAGGCCTACCTGAAGCATCCATTGCAGCAGAAACTTGATAGATATCCACCCTTCTGTTCCTACATACTGGGAGACGGCACACAGCATATAGCGAAAATGCTGCATAGACGCTTCGGCCTTGCCGTATCTTTCCATGAGTGTAGCAAAAATATGCTTGCGCATTTGCCAAGCAGACAAACGAATCCAAGTCGCCAGTTCCGTTTCCTGAATGCGAAAAGATACAGTTTCTTTCACTAACAGCCCCAAACTGAGTAGCAAATCCATCATTACCACCGTTTGCACTGGATACAGCTCTGCATGCGCATAATGCAACCCAAGACCCATCAGGCCATCTGGGCGAAAGGGGGTCAGTTCATTCAATTTTTGCAATGATCGCTTATGTATGGTTCCTTTGGCCGTCAAAGGGACACCTTGTACCGCAATACGTGACAACGCATGCAGCAATTCCGACTCCAGGCCTGTCATTGATTCATGTACCGTTATCGGATGATCTGATTGCATCATGTTCATTGGATTTTGCTCTAACAACATATCGTACAGATCAGGTAGCCGATGAACCGGAATATATAAAATTCGTTCGCCCCACGATTTGGTAACAGCCTCCAGCCAGCCTCGGGCACGTAATCCACGTAGTGCCAGTTTCGTTTCGACTCCGCTTAACACTCCCCGGGTAAGATGTATAGGTTCTTCTTCCTTCATGGGCTGTCCCGCGTACCAGATAAAGCATCGTCTAAGCACCAGTAGCTCATCCGATGAAAGCTCATTCCAGCTGTCTTGCGTGTTCGTTACGCCCATTCTTAATTAGGCCTCCTTTTTCTTCCCACGATCAGGCTTAGCATTCCGGCCTCCGTTAGCCTCTGTCACACTAAATCTGCGAACCGCATATTCATAGCCTTGCTCGATCAGAAACAGCTGACGACGAGCTGCAAAATCCGTCTCCTTGCTATTCTCCGTCACTAGCGCATAAAAATAAGCTTTATTCTCGCCCGACTTTGGTCGCAAAATACGGCCCAGTCGCTGCGCTTCTTCCTGGCGAGAGCCAAAGCTACCCGATACCTCTATGGCTACTGCCGCATCTGGCAAATCCACCGCAAAGTTTGCAACCTTGGACACCAATAGGGTCTGAATTGTACCCTTCCGGAACGCATCGAACCAACGCACCCGCTCGGTCTGGCTCATTGAACCCGTAATCAGTGGGACGCTCAGCTCCTGAGCCAATATACGCAATTGGTCCAAATATTGACCAATAATAAGCGTGGGCAAGCCGCTGTGTTGCTGCATCAGGCTACGCACCGCCTCCAGTTTGACCGGATTTTCGGCTGCAATTCGGTACTGCTGTCTGCCCTCCGCACGCATACTGCGCTCCAAGAGTTCAGCTGTCATTGGAAGCCGTAGCTCCACACAATCGACCTGAGCGATCCAGCCCTGCCGCTCCAGTTCCTTCCACGGCATATCATACCGTTTGGGTCCAATTAAAGAAAACACATCTCGTTCACAACCATCCTCGCGAACCAGCGTGGCTGTTAACCCCAAACGGCGAGTAGCCTGAATGTCAGCCGTCGCCCGAAATACTGGCGCGGGCAGCAAATGAACCTCATCATATATAATGAGTCCCCACTTCCGCTCACTTAGCAGTTTCATATGCTCAAAATCCCCATCTTTGGTACGACGGTGTGTCAAAATTTGGTAGGTTGCCACCGTAATTGGTCTCACCTCTTTTTTCTGGCCACTATATTCCCCGATGGAATCAGCAGGAATATCCGTCTTTTGCTTTAACTCTTCTATCCATTGCCGTACAGAAGTAGTATTAGATGTTAGAATAAGCACCTCGCACTGAAACCGATTCATTACCGCCATACCTATCACTGTTTTTCCGGCTCCGCATGGAAGCACCAGTACACCACTACCCCCTAAGCCGTCCGCTCCTTCAAACGCATCAGCGGCCTTTACTTGATAATCACGAAGCTGCAACTTCGTTTGTCCCTTTCCCAAGGTAAAACTAAGCTGATTCCCTTCAAGATAGCCTGCCGTATCCACAACGGGATATCCCAAGCGCGTTAATTCCTGCTTGAGCAAGCCCCGATTTTCGGGCGGGACCGATGCGCTTACCTCGTCAACGCGAAGTAAACCAAGCTGTTTTAGCTCTTGCTTGGTCAGTAGCTCATCCAGTAAAGCGGGGGTCTCTGCTCCCAAGATCAAGCGATCACCTATTGTATAGCTGTTGGCTTTCCCTGTCTTTATACCTCCGTCTGGCTCATGTTCAGCACGGTATGCGCCAATCGTATCTGTGCTATAAGTTCGCTCTTCTTCCGTACCCTCCCTTGAAAGCGTCAACGTCCCATAACGAGAAACGAGCTGTTCAATATCCTTCAACAAATCACGTGGAATATCCCAACGGGACATGGAGTTCAAACTATTTTGAATGTCCTCAGCACTCCATCCGAGGGCAGCTGCGTTCCACAAAGACAGTGGGGTGAGGTGATATGTATGAAAAGCGGACGGGCTTTTAACCAGCTCCGCATAAATCTGCAACTGTGAACGAGCCCGTTCTGAACCGGGCAAGCCCATTTCCAGCAGAACGGTAAAATCACGTTGTACAATACAAGGATGTTCTGGATTCATAACTACCTCCTGATAATCTAACCATACATCATTTTAAGTTATATAATAAATAGCTTATCCGTTTATTCGCATATCAACCAGAACAGCAAGGAGTTCAACCCATATTCGGGTTGAACTCCTGATTAGAAGCTCGGGGTAAAAGACCTCCCCAAACCAATGCCTACCTTAATTATTCTTCTAGTGGACCTGCTCGGAAATATGACTAAGCGCCTCTCCAGCGTTGTCTGCAAAAATATTACGAACAGCCAAATCCCCGATCGAGACAATCCCGATCAGACGGTCTCCTTCCGTCACGGGCAAACGACGGATTTGCTGCTCTGCCATCAGCTCAGCTGCTTGGTCCACCGACATGTCCGCACTAGCTGTACGAATACCTGTCGTCATAACCGTATCGACCGAACCCGAACCCGAATTTTTAGCCGCATAGCCGCGAACGACAAGATCACGGTCCGTTACTACACCGATCAACTTATCACTGCCTTCGCTTTCCACAACCGGAATAAAACCAGTATCATTGTCCTTCATTTTGACCGCAATTTCATAAATATTGTCCTGCGGGGTAACCGTTACGCATTTTTTAGTCATAACTTCCTGAACTTTTTTCATGGGTACTCCCTCCTTTTCAAGAGTAGGGTACCCCATTTCATTCAGCTCATACTCCAGATTGAACCGTTCCCAATTCAACTCATTTTAGCCCTTAATTGCCCCTGCCTTTCGTTCCGCAGCGTATCCCGTAGACATCGCAATAAACAAACGAACCGCGTTAATCATAGCATCCTCATCAAAATCAAATTTCGGATGATGGTGTGGATAAACCGCTCCTTTAACTGGGTTACCCGCTCCTACGAACATGAAGCAACCTGGCACACGTTCCAAATAATACGCAAAATCTTCAGCAGGCATCAGCTTCGACGCTTCCTGTACATTCTCCTCCCCAAAAACAGATTTTGCTTCATTAAAGAAACGATGTGCTTCATGTGCGTCATTGACAACTGGTGGGTATCCCATAATATAGCGAACCTGTGCTGTTGTACCGTATGTTGCGGCTGTAAGCTCTGTCACCTCATGCAGTCGCTCCTTCATTACCGTTCGTGTCTCCTCATCAAACGTACGAATCGTCCCACTCAAGCGACACGTTTCTGCGATCACATTTTGCGCAGAGCCCCCTTGGATGGTTCCCACCGTCAGCACAGCAGGTCGCAAAGGGTCGACTGAACGGCTTACGATACTTTGCAGTTGCATAACAAGAGCTGAACCCGCCACGACACTATCATTAGTGGACTGAGGCATGCCACCATGCCCACCCTTACCTGTGATTTCAATATAAAAATCGTCTGCCGCCGCCATCAGCGGCCCTGCGCAACTCGCGGCCGTCCCGACCGGAAAAGGTGTCCATAAATGGATGCCATAAATGACATCCACACCTTCCAATACACCATCCTTTATCACACTGACCGCTCCGCCAGGCAGCAATTCCTCCGCAGGTTGGAACAACAACCGAATTTCTCCTTGCAGCTCGTCCCGGTTCAGACTAAAATAGTAAGCCGTTCCAAGCAACGCGGATGTATGTCCGTCATGGCCGCAAGCATGCATGGCTCCGTCCACGCTGGAGCGATATTCACATTCCTTTTCATCCTGAATAGGAAGAGCATCCATATCGGCACGCAGTAAGACGACAGGCCCAGGTTTAGCACCACGAATGGTACCTACAACACCGTGTCCCCCTACCTGACGGCGAATCTCGATTCCCCAACTCTCCAACTTATCCGCTACAAAAGCTGCGGTTTTGCTTTCTTGAAAGGAAATTTCGGGATTCTTATGTAAATGTCTACGCCATTCCACCATGTTTTCTTGCAAACGATCAAACCAGGTCTCGTCTATCACATGTTGTGTCATTCTGCTCCACCTCTCCTTTTAAAGCATCGGGCAAGTTCCCGATTAATCATGCAGCGTCACCACGTATGCACCGCTGCTCTCAAGTCTTCATTTTTATCCTATTGTAGCAGATATGGAATTGTTGCGATATCTGTTGCTCCAGGGAGCTTGCAGAAGCCCATCAAACATAATATGATAAAATGGATAAACGATAAAATGATAACCGTCTGCGAGGAATATACCTTGTGGCGAATACCGGGGGAAGCTGATATGAGAAATACGAAGCCGGAGACTCGAAGAAGAGGCACACCGGATTTCCAATTGCTGATCCTCACTTTGTTACTGGTTGGATTCGGTGTAATTATGGTATTTAGCTCCAGCTCCAGCGTAGCTCTGCTGAATAAAGAATACAATTTTGACTCTTTATATTTTGTGAAGCGCCAATCTGCATTTGCTGTACTTGGACTTTTTATTATGTTGGTAGCTATGAATATTAAGATGGAAAAATATAAAAAGCTTTTTGTACCTTTATTTTTCATAACTATATTACTGCTAATCATCGTTCTTTTTACAGGCTCACTTAACGGCGCAAAAAGCTGGCTCAGGTTTGGTAGTGTTGGCTTCCAGCCAACGGAGCTTGCGAAAATTTCCATCATCCTTTACTTATCCGCACTGATCGTCAAAAAAGGAGATCGCTTTAGAGATCTGCGGACTGGCTACATACCTGTAACAGTCATTGTAGGCTGTGTTGCAGGACTCATCATGCTTCAACCTGATTTAGGCTCCTGCTTCATTTTGGTTGCCACCAGTGGTCTGATTATTTATGCCGGGGGAGCCAGTGTCAAGCATATTACAGCATCCATTGTTCTGCTCGTGCTAGGCGCTTCCATCGTATTTGGTATTGGGTCGTTGTTTGGAGGAGATTCTGGAACCACAGATGGACAAGCTGCTGCCCAGCAAGATTATAAAATCGGGCGCTTTCAAGCCTTTCTTAATCCCGAGAAATATAGACAAGGAACGGGATACAATCTGGTACAGTCCTTGCAAGCAATAGGTGAAGGCGGCTTAAACGGGTCAGGCTTTGGTAAAGGTATTATCAAGCTTCACTATCTTCCTAATTCATTTAATGATTTTATCTTTTCCGTAATCGGTGAAGAATTCGGATTTATCGGAACAGCCATATTCCTGATGCTATATTTGTATTTCATTTGGCGAGGCATGATCATTGCTCTTCGTTGCCATGATCCGTTCGGAACGTTGGTAGGCACCGGCATCATGGGTTTGATCGCCATTCAGGCCTTCATTAATATCGGCGGTGTAACCCAAACGATTCCAATCACTGGCGTAACGCTTCCATTTATCAGCTTTGGTGGCTCCTCCCTACTTGTCATGATGTTTTCCATGGGCATTATGCTCAGTATCTCTCGTGAGAACACCAAACAAGCGGTGCAGGAACGCACCACAGGGGTAGCTGTCCGTAATGAAGTACCCAATCGCTTTCAAACTCGTAGAACCAACCGTTTTCGCTAAAAAAAGAACTTCCAAGGACCACTTACAACGGTGGCTTTGGAAGTTCTTTTGGTTATGTATAAAATACGAGAGCCCTCTGCAAAATGGCTATACTGTTGATTCACAAAACGAAAACTGGCGATTCTATAACCCCCAGTTTTCGTGTTTTTATTCGGGTTATCCCACGGAATTTCCCGACATGTATACAATTGGCTAAAAATGTCAATTTGTCGGTTCCTGATTCTTTTACACTGCGTCGTCCTTGAACGCAACACCTTCCACTTTTACGTTCACTTCCACGACCCGCAAACCCGTCATACTTTCGACGGCTTCTCGCACATTTTGCTGAAGAATTCGGGACACCTCATGAATAGGTGTTTCGTAGAGCACGATAATACGTAGATCAATGGCAGCTTCCAGCTGTCCAACCTCCACTGATACGCCTTTTTGTACATTTTTACCGCTCAGCCTTTTGGCCCAGCCTTCCGATAAACCGCCTGACATTGCAGCAATGCCCGGTGTCTCTAATGCGGCCATCCCGGCAATTTTACCTACGACATCGTTGGAAATCTTGATGTTTCCTGCTTCCAGTTGTTGAATTTGCTCTGCCATGACCTATGTCCCCCTTCATCCATCCTTTATTTGTATTGTAAAGCCTCAGCCACTCCAAATGCAAACCCTACGTATGAAAAACAACTTTCGTTTACAACCTATATCATTTTGGGTATATTAATTTAGAAAATCCATACAAGTGACAGCTTTCGCCAAACTTGTACACATCTATTGATATCGAGGTGCTCTTCATTGAAAAAATGGTTATCTCCCGCTTTGCTCATAGCGACATTTGCTCTTAGCGCAGTCGCTCATTACACCCATTGGAATGCTATAGCCCAATTTGTCATTTGTGCAATTTCTGTTGTATTCGTAGCCGGTTTTCTCGGCAGGGCGACCGAAAGTGTCGCGCATTATGCTGGCCAACGTCTAGGTGGGTTCTTAAATGCCACCTTTGGTAACGCAGCCGAACTGATCATCGCCATCTTTCTCGTTAAAGAAGGTCTTTACGATATGGTAAAGGCCAGTCTTACCGGTTCCATCATCGGTAATCTGCTGCTGGTGCTCGGAGCAAGTCTGTTCGCTGGCGGTTTGAAGTACAAAGTGCAAAATTTCAATGTATCGCTGGCTGGATTAAGTGGTTCTCTGATGATTGTGGCTGTTATTGCCTTGTTCGTTCCAGCTGTCTTTCTGAACACACACGTTATCACAGATAGCGAATCAGATACGCTCAGCCTGATTGTCGCAGGCACGCTCATTGTCGCGTATATTGCGTGGCTTATTTTTTCTATGATTACGCATAAGGACTATTTAGCTGACGTGACCGAACAAAAAGATGAAGAATTGCCACATGAGCATGCCCCTGTGTGGTCCAGAAACAAATCCATTGCCTATTTGGTACTCGCTACCGTCATGGTCGCTTTTGTCAGCGAATGGCTGGTAGGTACACTTGAGGTGTTTACGACCCAATTTGGGCTCAGCGAATTGTTCGTAGGTGCCTTCCTCGTCGCTATTATTGGTAATGCAGCCGAACATAGCGCTGCTATTTTACTGGCGATGAAAAACAAAATTGGTGCATCGGTCGAAATAGCTGTCGGCAGCAGTTTGCAAATTGCACTATTTGTTGCCCCTGTGCTGATTTTTGTCAGTTACTTTATGGGAAACACGATGAATATTGTTTTCACCACTATTGAGTTGGTCGCCATTGCTGTCGCTGTATTTATCGCCAAATCCATCACCCAGGACGGCTCAACCAACTGGTATGAGGGACTCATGCTACTGGTAGTGTATGTATTGTTAGGTGTATCCTTCTTCCTTGTGTAGCTTTTAAGGTTTAAAATGTGCATTAGGATGGTCGAAGGGCGAGGCGCTTTTGCCATCCTAAAGGAACTTTTTTTAAAAAAAGGCATCAAAAAAAGCATGCTCTCAAACTCCGCATGCTCTCATCAATTCAACCGTCTTCCTAATTGGCCTTATTATTCATGGCCTCATATAGAATAGCCAGATTGCGTTCCAGCTCACTGACCAGCTGTTTACCTACCATTTCCGGAAGTAGTCCAGCGCGAACCGCAAAATCCACTTCCTTGGAAAATCCGTACATCTGAGTATCCAGCACTTCCTCATAGAGAGGGCAATAACGGGTTGCCAGATTCTCCATCTGTACTTCAATAAGCTTCTTTATTTTATCTGCATCTTCCTGAAGCAGATTAATAGCCTTGATATTCAATTGTTCCTGCAAATCAGATGAAGTCATGGATTCTTCCCCCCTATGTCTCAATGTCGCACAAGACGTCCTATCCTTAATATTAGACCAAATTGCAGGCTAATACAAGAACCTGACAAAAAAAGCATCCCTACAGTTACAGGTAGGGATGCTTTTGCTTCAAGAATAAAGTTAGCTGGCTACTGAAATATGAAGTCCGTGCTTCTCGAATACCTCGATGATCGCTTTCTTAGCTTCCTCCGCATCTGGTCCATGAACGTGTAGTTCATAGCTATGGCTGCTGACTAGGGTCGTAAACAAGCCCAGTATACTTTTCACATCAATATACTTATTTTCGGAATGAAGGACGATGGAAGAGGTGAACTTGCTCGCCGTCTGTGCAATTTCAACAACCGCCGCGTTATTATTGGACATAGAGATCCCTCGCTTTACTGAATTGTCATGTATCGTTACTCACCCATAATAATACATTGAAATCGCTTTCTCAGCAAGAACGGATATCGTTATTTTAAATTCTCAGGGTTTAATGGCTCCAGCTCAGGCAGTACAAAGATGCCGTCTTTACGAATCAAAACATCGTCAAAATAAATTTCACCACCGCCATATTCTGGACGCTGAATCAACACCAAATCCCAGTGGATCGATGAACGATTACCGTTATCCGCTGTTTCATAAGCTTGACCCGGTGTAAAATGCAAGCTGCCGGCGATTTTCTCGTCAAACAAAATATCCTTCATTGGATGTAAAATGTGCGGATTAAACCCGATGGCAAACTCGCCAATATAACGTGCTCCCTCGTCAGAATCGAGAATATCATTCAGCCGCTTCGTATCGTTACTCGTCGCTTCCACAATCTTACCATTTTCAAAACGGAATTTAACATTTTCAAAAGTAATACCATTATACAAGGTTTGTGCATTGTAGCTGATAGTTCCGTTAACGGAATCACGTACAGGCGCGCTGTATACTTCGCCATCCGGGATATTGCATTGACCTGAACACTTGATAGCTCCGATTTGCTTAATAGAGAAATTCAAATCCGTACCCGGTCCGCTGATCCGTACCTTGTCCGTCCGATTCATCAGGTCTGCCAATGCATCTTGAGCTTTGTCCATTTTTGCATAATCCAGATTACACACATCGAAATAAAAATCTTCGAACGCTTCTGTGCTGATATTTGCCAATTGAGCCATGCTGTCATTCGGATAACGCAGCACTACCCATTTAGTGTGTTTCACCCGTTGTTCGCTATGTACCGCATGCTGATAAATGGAATTATACATTTTCATTTTATCTTCCGGCACATCTGACAGATCATTTACATTTTCACCTGCACGAATTCCGATGTAGCAGTGCATTTGCTTCATCCGGTTAAGGTCAATCTCAGCCCAAGTCTCCAGCATCTCCTTTGTCGCGTGACGAAGCATAGCGCTCTGTACCTTACGGTCTGTAAGTTGTACAAAAACATTTCCACCTTTTTTACCAACTTCATGAATGATGGCGTTAAGCAAGTCGCGCTCTGTACCAATCATTTCGATCAATACATTTTCTCCAGGCTGCACTTCAACAGAGTAACCGACCAGATTTTCCGCCAGCTTAAGTATTCTAGGATCTTTCATGTAGTGTCTCTCCTTCTCTATTTCATTCTTTTTGAACAATGGTTAATTCAAAATTCATTGTATCACGCCCGCCACGTTACTTGTAGTCCTTAAAAGTAACTCTGGTTATCAAAGCCTCTTGATGCAGTTCTTCATTCGCTCCCTGTCGGGAAATCCTGCATTCCGATGAAAGCTTTAAGGGTAAACCTGTTTGGCGATCTATAGTCAGATGATACACAGTACGCACAATGGATTGCTCCAGCTGGTTGCTCATATCCTCACAACTTTGTGCCCATATTTGGCTCAACTTCTTTTGCAGTTCTCGATTCGTTCCTGTATGCTGCGTTTTTAATATCCCGATTTGAGGGTTTAAAGTATTCATTTCTTTTATTAAACGATCTTTCAACCAGCGCTTTGCCGAAGCAGATTCCGGTTCAATCCTCAACACCCAAGTTCCCCGGGCAGCTCCCGTTTCCATACGAATGCTCTTATTCAGTGTATTTAATTCCTCAAGCTCCTGAATCGGATTGAAGCGATTTAACATACCATTTCCAACCAGAGGGGGATAATCGGATGTCAGCGCAACCCATTTTCCACTCTGACGAAGAAAACGTTCTTGTGTAACATCATGCTCGGACTTACCTTGTTGCAGAGCTGCGTAGCCACCTTGCTTACGAAAAGCCACTGCAGAGCCCCAGTGCATGGTCAATTCATCGTGATTTCTTAGCCTACCGCGATATTCAAACTGCTTATTCGTCGGCAGACCACTGTCAGCTCTAATTGCAGTCCGTCCAGTAAACGTTACCATCTCTTTGCCGGCCATTCCTGCAACAGCTCTCTTAAAAATCTGCTCAGGAGTATATTGTCGATCCAGTGCACAACCACTTAACACACCTATTACAAGGAACACACAAACCTGCATCACCCATTGCTTTCTCCAATGCATCCATCATCCGTCCTATCCTGAACATAACTGTACTCATGAGCAATAAGCCTGCTTCAAAGTAGTTATGCTACCTGGTTCACTTTATCGTGTTTTCCCTATAATTCAATCATACACACGATATAGCTACGTTTAGGATTACCTGTCTGCAATGGGTTATGCAAGACAAAAAGAGAACATTCCCTATGGAATATTCTCTACACATTGGCTACATGATCAACAACTATTCGATTGCGTCCTTCATTTTTCGCTTCGTACAAGGCCATATCAGCCCTATAAAATAAAGATTCAATACTGATCTGCTCATCCAGCCAGTTCCATTCAGCAATCCCGCAAGAAACCGTCACCTGAGGCTCGGTTTCATGCTGCACACGGTAACGTATTTTTTCTGCATATTCGAGCGCCTGCTGAACCCCCAGCTGCGGTAAATAAATGGCAAGCTCCTCGCCGCCCCATCTTGCACATACATCCTCATCGCGAGTCGCCGAACGAACGATATTGCTGACGCTTTTCAAAATTTCGTCACCCGTCTGATGCCCATGCGTATCATTCACCTGTTTGAATTGATCAATATCTACCAAAATAAGAGATCCACAGAAATCCTTTTCCTGATGTTGCTGAATGATTTGGTCCACATAGTGACGTACATACAGACCTGTTAACATATCCATATTAGCCAACCGCCGCACTTCAGCGTGCAGCATAGCATTGGTTACCGCCAATCCGATATGAGGGGCTAGCATTTGCAGCATTTTGTAATTATCGTAAGAGAAAGAGTGTGGAAGCTTGCTGGACAATAGTATAACCCCTTTAGGAGTACCGCTGGTCTTCATAGGTACAGCCATCAAAGACTGGGAGTCTGTCGCATCCATAAAATGAGAGGATATCTTTCCATCCTTTCTATAGTCCGACACAATCACTGGTTCTCCTGTTAAGCGTATCAGCCCAGCAAATCCATCTTCAAGAGGGTAACTTTCCAGTCTTAAACTTTCCACATTACTCGACATGACTTTAAAACAGTTTCCATCCTGATCAAGCTGTACAATACAACAAAAGTCCGCCATGAACATTTTTAATAACTCCTGCACAGCAAATTCAAATATTTCATTTAACTTCAGGCTCTGATTCAAGCGCTGAACCAGTTCATTAATGAGACGCAATTCATGGATAAGTACATTCGATTGCTCAAGCAGCTTCGCATTTTCAAATGCAGTACCAGCCGTATCCGCCATCATGGCAATCAGCTCTACATCCACTTTTTTCATACTGTCCGCACCCGATGGAAGAATCATATGGAAAACACCGTATACACCCTGCTTGCCACGTAATGGGATGGCGATTTCAGTTATTTCATCTTGTGTACCGACAGGCTCGTTCACAGCCATTTGCCCTTTCATAAATGCACGGACGCATACATCTTCATCCCGTTCATGCAGCAGCAAAGGTTTGACCTGCGGATTGCGACTGTGTCGATCCTGACTCATGTACAAGGTGATATCTACATGGGGAAACAAATAGGCGATGCTCCCGAATACCTCATCCAGCACGCCTTCCACGTCAATTTTGTCATGCATCCGTTTTACAATCTGAAATAAAATAGAACGGCGTCTACCTTCACGATCGCTTCGATTCTGCATCCCAAGGATATCTTCCATAAATATGTACTCAAACTTCGAGTAAAAGCAGGATTTAAAATGTAAAGCAGCTACTAACAATGTGTCCTGATTTGAGACAGAATGTTGAGCAGGCCGTGTAAAACGAAGAGCGGCAAAGGGCTCCCTCTTATAATTACGGCATAGTATGGGAACCATATACACAAACGCAAGGCTTCCATCACGAAGTTTGCGCTGGCTCACTTCCACCTCTCTAGATATGCAACAACGTTCGACCAAGTCCAAATCCTCGTCATCATCTTCTTCCCTACCAGCAACACGAACACCTATAAAATTAAAAACAGCAGTATACTCTTCGTTAATCCAGGATATACCATTGCTCTGCTGTAACCAACTCCGATATCCTTGGACAAGAAGCTGATTAATATAGGGGAAATCATAGGGTGTCATATCCATGTTCTGGAGCCAGGCAAAAGACGTATATCCTTTATCATCAAACAGCGGAGCACCGCTAGCCTGGACTGTTTTACTGTCAAGCATTTGCTGATCCGTTGTTGAAAATTCCGACATATTAAGGCGCTCCTTCACAGCAAAGTTAGCTGTACCAAGACAGCGGCTATACACCACTATAGCTCATAATATGATCTATTTTACTCTCAACTTTAGAAATTTGCATCCATTTTTCAGAAATTCGTCCCACTTTTTTAGTTCTAAAGCCCTATCGACAAATTTTGACGTTTTCATTCTTTTTCTCTTCTTGACATTGACCTACTCTTACATATAGTATATATTATTGAAAAAGACTGTACGGCAGAACTATCTACTGTGCGGATCTTAAATTTTGGGCGTAACAGTTTGTGTCACCCTCATCTTTTTTGTTGCTGACAGGACAGCGGCTGAACTTTTCTGTCAGTAGTGCGTCTTACCTTAATAGGTAGCGCCGAACAAATTGGAGCGCAAAGAGAGCCCCAACTCAAATTTTAATTATGAAGGAGTTAACTCTATAATGGCACGTTACACTGGTCCTAAATTTAAATTGAGCCGTCGTCTCGGTATTTCCCTGAGCGGCACAGGTAAAGAATTGAAACGCCCTTTCCCTCCGGGACAACATGGTGCAAACCAACGGAGAAAAATCAGCAACTACGGTATGCAGCTTCAAGAGAAACAAAAGCTGCGTCACATGTACGGCTTGGGTGAAAAACAATTCCGTACCCTGTTCAACAAAGCTCAACACATGCACGGTATCGCTGGTGAAAACTTTATGTTCTTGCTGGAAAGCCGTCTGGACAACCTTGTATTCCGTCTTGGCTTTGCTAATTCCCGTGCAGGCGCACGTCAATTGGTAGCTCACGGTCACGTTACTGTGAACGGTAAAAAAGTTGACATCGCTTCTTACCAAGTAAGCCCTGGCGACGTGATCGGTCTTCGTGAAAGAAGTCGTTCCCTGTCTTCCATCAAAGAAGCTTTGGAAAACCGCAACCACTTGGCAGCTTACCTGGAGTACAATGACGCAGCTCTGGAAGGTAAATTCATTCGTTTGCCTGAGCGTGGCGAATTGTCCCAAGATATCGATGAAAAACAAATCGTCGAATTCTACAACCGCTAATCCTTGCATTAGCACCAAAAAGCACCCGAATTTATTCGGGTGCTTTTTTATATTCTCTGTGCATCGAGCCTGAGGGTTTTTATTCAATGGGGATGTATACCTTCATACTCAAATGATCTGGATAGGAGGAATTCATCACGTCCGTAATTTCAAAATCAGGCCCCTCCCTCCGTTCAAAATTAGAATTAGGAAGCCATGTGCCATAGATAAAGTCTCGTATATTCTGAACCCGTCCATCTGAACCCGAAGCGTCAAACTCAGCATACTTCCCTGCTGGAATCTCCATATATATGAAACCCTCTGCCAGTTCTTTTGACTCTTTTTCAACTGCCTCGCCCACCACAAATGAAAATGCACCGTTGTCTTCAAATTGACAGGCAACCCCATATGACATTCCCGGTGCAATTTTGTTCGGGATACACATAAAATATTCATTTGCTCCAAAGTGTCCATAAAATCCTGGGATTTCTTTATAGTGCTGCTCATTATTCAGATTTGTTTTATATTCATATCCTACAATTTTGACCGTTTCGAGCTGCAATATCACCGGCTTATTCACATCCAAATCCCCCATCGTATTTTTTTGGTAATCCAGAAAATTGATTTTACTTTGCCAAGGAAGCTCAATATCACCGTTACGATACTTCCCAGGGGTGATCCCAAAATTCTTTTCAAAAGCGCGGGTAAAAGCCTCTTGTGAGTTGTACTGATACTCAATAGCAACGTCCAACACTTTTTGATTGGATTGTTTTAGCTGTTCAGCCGCCTCGGACAATCTTCTCCTTCTTATATATTGTTGAACCGTAAAACCCGAAATGGCCTGAAAAACCCGCTGGAAATGAAAAGCTGAAAAGCATGCCTGTGAAGCAATATCGGCAATTTTTAGATCCTCCCGGAGATTCAATTCAATAAACTCAATCGCACACTGAATTCGTTTAAAGTAGTCCATATAATCCTTCCCCGCACTTGTAATTGTTTTGGTTATCGATCCTACACCCAAATTGTGCAACCCACGTTTTCATTATGTATAACTCTTTACCTACATGTTTGATTATTTGTGCTAAGTTTACCATGACTTTTCACTTTGCAGAAATAAAAAAGCAGCGCTGAGATCGATACAATCTCAGCGCTGCTTTTGAATATATTTTCATTATCCAAGCTTGATTTTAGCAAATTTCCGTTTACCTACCTGCACAATGTCGCCTTCCTTCGGCGTGTATGCTTCGTTCACATCCGTCCATTTCTCTTCGTTAATTTTGACCGAACCCTGCTGAATACTGCGCTTGGCTTCACCGTTAGATGCTGCAAAGCCCAGATGAGTCAGCAACTGGATCACACGAATGCCACCTTCTTCTAACTGATCAGCCGTCAAGGTGAACTCTTCAATATCGTCAGGCAGCGCACGTTGCTGGAATACGGTCACAAAATGCTGCTTCGCTGCTTCCTCTGCTTCTTCACCATGGTACATGCGCACTAACGTTCCAGCCAGCTTCATTTTGGCATCACGTGGATGCACTGAGCCGTCCTTAACACCTTTCGCCAGCTCTGACAGCTCCTCGTTGTTGATATCCGTTGCAAGCTCAAAATATTTCAGCATCAGCTCGTCAGGAACGGACATGGACTTCCCGTATATTTCGTTCGGCTCCTCATCAACACCAATGTAGTTCCCCAAACTTTTGCTCATCTTCTGGACGCCATCCAGCCCTTCAAGCAATGGTAATGTAATCGTAGCCTGCGGCTCAACTCCGTATTCTTTTTGCAGGGTTCTGCCCATTAGCAGATTAAACTTCTGATCCGTCCCCCCCAATTCAATATCGCTTTGGAGAGCCACGGAATCCATGCCCTGCATCAGCGGGTAAAAGAACTCATGGATGCTGATCGGCAATCCGTTTTGGTACCTTTTTGTAAAATCATCCCGTTCCAACATACGGGCAACCGTTACTTTGGCCGACAGGGTTACTACATCAGCAAAAGACATTGGCCCTAACCATTCGGAATTGTAGAATACCTTTGTTTTTTCAGGATCGAGAATTTTAAAAATTTGTTCCTTGTACGTTTGAGCATTACGCTGTACATCTTCCTCAGTCAGTTGCTTACGAGTCTCCGATTTACCTGTCGGATCACCAATTCTGCCTGTAAAATCTCCGATAATCAGTTGCACTTGATGGCCTAATTCCTGGAACTGGCGCAGTTTGTGCATAACAACCGTATGTCCGATGTGAATGTCAGGCGCAGATGGATCAAGACCCAGCTTAATTTTGAGTGGCTCGCCGCTAACGACTGATTTGATAACCTTACGCTTCAGCTCATCCTCCGGTACAATTTCCGCCACACCCCGCTGTATCATCTCTAACTGTCGCTCGACCTCTACCTGTTGCTCCGGCTTCAATTCTTCCCACTTCATGCTGTATACCTCCTATTTTTCATCCAAAATATTACATATTAGACAAACCAAAAAGCCCCTTTCATCCCAAGGGACGAGAAGGAGCTGCTCGCGTTACCACCCTAATTAAAGAAACGCATGTCAAAGACAGACATTTCTTTCACTTCATTCCTATAACGGGCCTACACCCGGTACTGGATTACTATGGCAGCTTCGCAAATCTGCAAATGCTTTCCATTCATCCAGACAGCTCCAGACGGTAATTCAAAGGAGGGACGCTACCGATTCACACCACCCATCGGCTCTCTGTACAACGTGAATCCGCCTTCTACTGAAGTCTTTCTCTGCTTTTCACGATATTTACTTTGACCTATTTATAACACACTGCTTTTATGTAGTCAACGACACCAAAAGACAGGCTTTTTAGCATATGGGTTCATTTTGTAATTTTATGCTATAATAATGGCTGTTATAAAGGAGGAAGACTTAATGGTTGAAGAAAAAAACAATGTATCAGAGCCAAAGCCTTCCCGCTTGCGGACAACCATGCGAAGGCTCGGCCGTGTCATAAAGTGGGTCGTCATCATCGGTTTTATGGGGGCACTATTTGCAGGAGGAGCCGCCGCCGGCTATGTTGCTTCTATTGTAAAAAGCGAACCCGTGCGTTCCAGATCCATGATCCTACAGGAAGTAGATAAGAATGCAATCACAGGCTTCGCTTATTTCAATGATGGCTCTCCCATCGGACAACTTCGGACAGAAGAAGATCGAAGACCTGTCACGTTTAAGGAGATTCCACAACTCGTCATTGACGCAGTCATTGCCATTGAAGATAATCATTTTTACGAGCATAAAGGTGTCGATCTGTCGGGAACGCTGCGTGCTGTGAAGCAAAAGGCGCTGCATGAATCCGTACAAACCGGGGGTAGTACCCTCACCCAGCAGCTTGCACGTCGTGTCTTTCTAAATCTCGATCGCACGGATGACCGCAAGGTCAAAGAAATTTTGCTGTCTCTGCGCCTTGAGCGCTTCCTAAGCAAGCAACAAATTATTACGGCCTATCTCAATAAAGTACCTTTTGGTAATGGTTCAAGCGGTTACAACGTCTTTGGCATTAAAGCAGCGGCCAAAGGTATCTTTAATGAGAATGATCTGAACGAGCTTAATATAGCCCAGGCTGCCTATCTAGCAGGTTTGCCACAGCTTCCTTCTTCTTATTCTGCTTTCAACGGTAAGGGTGAGTTTAATGAAGCTGGCTTTAAAAGAGCCATCAACCGCCAGCACCTGGTACTCAGTCGAATGCTGGAGGAGAACAAAATCAATAAAGCACAGTATGATGAAGCGATGGCTTTTGATATTAAAAAATCTCTCGCACCACGCACTGTTAAAGCTTATAACACCTATCCATACCTTATGATGGAAACAGAACGACAAGCTGCGCAGGCACTCATGTCTGTCACCAATCCGGGTCAAGCAGCTAATGCCAGTGCAGATACCAAGACCAAGGATGATAACGATTTACTCAAAGAAGCCGAACAGCAGCTTCGCACAGGCGGTTATATGGTGTACACCACCATTGATAAGAGCGTATACAAATCTATGCGTCAAATTGCAGAAAATAAAGACAACTTCTCTGCCACTAGTAAAACCAAGGGTGACGAACAAGCAGCGGCTATTCTGATTCAGCATAAAACAGGCGCCATTCTTGGAATGATGGAAGGTCGGGACTTCCAAAAGGAGCAGATGAATTATGCCACCCAGATGGTACGTCAGCCGGGTTCGGCAATGAAACCGATTGCTGCCTATCTCCCTGCATTGGACAGCGGTCTTGTGCAGCCTGGTAGTATCGTGGATGATGCCCCTATTATTTTGAAAGATGGCAGTAATGGATATCACATTCCGAAAAATTCTAACAACCGCTATCAAGGATTGGTCACGGCGCGTTATGCACTGAATCAATCGCTAAATACGATAGCACTCAAGCTGTTTAACGAAAAAGTAGGGATTAGCAATGCTTGGGCTTTTGCTAAAAAACTGGGTATCACCACCTTGGAATCCAGTGATAACAACGCCCAAACGGGTGTACTTGGCGGCTTAGCCCACGGGGTGACCGTCGAGGAACTCACGAATGCATATGGAGCCATTCCAAATGGCGGTGTGTTTAATGATGCCTATATGATCGAAAAGATTGTGGATTCGCAAGGCAATATTGTATATAAGCATCAGTCTAATCCTGTGCAGGCCTTCTCACCGCAAACCGCCTACCTGATGACAGATATGTTGCGTACAGCCGTGTCGGAAGGCACAGGCAGACTGGTGAAGCGGAACTTTGATCAATCCGGTAAGATTCCGATTGCCGGCAAGACAGGCACTACGCAATCCTACACTGATGTTTGGTTCGAGGGCTTTACGCCTGACGTCACACTGGGTGTATGGGTTGGTTACAAGCAACCTGTCAATAAGCTTGAAACGAAAGTCCAAAAAGAGCGGGCTCGCCGCTTATGGGCTCTGATCATGAATGAAGTAACAGCTAAAGATGCTCAGCTGTTCCAAACGGACAGCTTCAAGAGACCTGACGGCATTGTAAGCCGTACAGCATCCGCGTATGGTTCGGACATTTATAACAGTAAGTATCCACCTAAAAACAGTGAAAATGGTGTGAGCCGTGCGAAATATATTACCTACCAAGGTGTGAATTATATTCCACGCGATGGTACACCGGATGATATGTTATATGAACGGACCGTTAGAAAACGGGAAAAGTCAATCTCAGAATTGGTTAAAGAGCTTCAGCAAGCCTTTAAGGTGATGAGACGACATAACTCGTTGTCCTATTATCTGCCTCAGGATGCAGATAAGGAAGCTCCTACTCAGATTGATCCACGCAAGGACGATGGAGCAGCCCCTAACGCTCCATCTAGCGTCAACGTAAGCTATAGTGACGGTAAAGCCATAATCAGCTTTAGCCCAAGCGGAAACAGCGACGTCGTAGGATACCGTCTGTATCGTTCTACAGATGGGGGTAGCTTCCAACGGCTTGGCAGGGTCGTTATGGCTGACGGCTCCAAGGTGTTCTCTGACAGCCCTGGAGGCAGCAGCTCCAGCTACTACGTGACTGCCGTTGATGTGGGCGGTCATGAGTCAGGGCCAAGCACGAAAGCAAGCGCAGCACCTGTGGTGCCACCTGCAGATTCTGAGTCTCCAAACGTTCCGGGCGAGGGAGATGGAACAGGTGCGCAGCCTACAGAGGTTCCTACTGCCCCTGGACAGCCTCAAGCTAAAGCCGCTGGCTCATCCGTAGCGCTCCAATGGAGCGCAGGTAAGTCTGCGGACGCTATTACAGGCTATAACGTGTATTACAGCGAAAACGGTGCGGAGCCTTTTACAAACATAGGCTCTACCGCATCTACCAGCTTTGAATATAAGTCGGGGAAAAAGCCAAAAGGCTGGTTTCGTGTCACTTCCATGAATGCCATGGGGGAATCGGCTCCTTCCGGAGCCGTCCGTCCATAACTGAAGACAAAAGCAGAAAGTCATAGGTTGGGTGAAGATGAGATTCGCCCTAACAAAAAGGGAGTTCCCTTAGCCATTAAGGCTTTGGAGACTCCCTTTTTTAATTCTTATATGCAGAGCACTTCAATCCTCTATGGTGGATAAGTCACCTGCAGGAAGGTTAAGCTCCCAGGCTTTCAACACGCGTCTCATAATTTTACCGGAACGGGTTTTGGGTAACCTTTCCTTAAACTCAATTTCGCGTGGAGCAGCATGAGCAGACAGCCCTTCCTTAACGAAGCGATAGATGTCCTGCTTTAAAGCTTCAGACGGTGCATAGCCTTCACGCAGTGCAACAAAAGCTTTGATAATCTCTCCCCGCACGGTATCTGGTTTTCCAATAACTCCGGCTTCCGCTACAGCAGGATGCTCCAGAAGCTTGCTCTCCACCTCAAAAGGGCCGATTCGTTCCCCGGAGGAGTTAATGACATCATCAATCCTACCCTGAAACCAGAAATATCCGTCCTCATCCATGTAAGCTGAATCACCCGATACATACCAACCGGGAAAGCGGAAAT
Organism: Paenibacillus sp. FSL H7-0703; assembly: GCF_038003485.1. Taxonomy (NCBI): domain Bacteria; kingdom Bacillati; phylum Bacillota; class Bacilli; order Caryophanales; family Paenibacillaceae; genus Paenibacillus; species Paenibacillus sp. FSL H7-0703. The sequence goes on from NZ_JBBOPF010000002.1 coordinate 128,765, forward strand.
ATTCCTGAAACTTGTTCGGATTGTTCCATATACGATTCATCATGGATGGCCATGGTGTACGGATCGCCAAGTGGCCCATCCGGTTAGGAGGCAACACCTGCCCTCTGTCGTCCAAAATAGCAGCCTGGATACCTGGGAGTGGCTTTCCCATCGAACCCGGCTTAATCGGCAGCTCAGGGTAATTACAGATCAACTGTGCTCCTGTTTCTGTCATCCACCAAGTATCATGAATGCGCTGTGTATACACTTGCCATCCCCATCGCACCACTTCTGGATTCAGCGGTTCCCCAACGGATAAAACATGCCGCAGACTGCTAAGATCATATTTGGAAACAACCTGCTCCCCTGCGCTCATCAGCATCCGAAACGCTGTAGGAGCACTATACCATATGGTCACTTCGTGACGCTCAATCGTGCGGTACCAGTCTTCCGGGCTGAAACGCCCCCCACGAATGACATTCGTCGCTCCATTTAGCCATGGAGCAAAAATACCGTATGATGTTCCCGTGACCCAGCCAGGATCAGCAGTACACCAATACACATCATCTTCCCGCAAATCCAGCACCATTTTCCCAGTATAGTAATGCTGAATCATTGCATTTTGCACATGATACACGCCTTTGGGCTTGCCTGTTGAGCCTGATGTATAGTGAATAATTAATCCATCTTCACGATTCAACCATTCTGGCTCAAGTTCCTCTGAGGATGTGAGCATTTCTGTCTCAAAATCGATAATTCCCTGCTCGCGTTCATCCATATCACCAACCACAAAAATATGTCGCAGCTCAGGAAGCTCCTCACGTTTTACCCGTGACAGAAGCGCAGGTGTGGTCACTAATGCTACTGCCCCACTATCCTCCAATCGATCCTTAACCGCAGTTTCCATAAACGCCTCAAACAATGGACCGACAACAGCCCCTACCTTTAGAACACCAAGTAAACTAATAACCAGCTCGGGTGAACGCGGCATGAAAATAAACACCCGCTCCCCTTTACCAATACCGTATTTGCGAAGCACATTTCCGAACCTGTTAGAGCTAGCACGAAGCTGAGAGAAGGTGTAGGTTTCATGACGGTTTGCGTCACAATACAATAGTGCCGCTTTCTCCCCTCGTCCTTCCTGTACATGTCGATCAATGGCTTCATGTGCCATATTTACCTTGCCTGTTTCATACCACGTAAAATGACGCTCTGCATCCTCCCACTGAAAGTTGTTGTAAGCTTGTTCATACGGGCCCATGTTGGATGTGGGAACTACAGTCTGGAGTTCTTCAATCTTCATACGTTCAGCCTCCTCACAATGGATTAATGAGAATCACACAGAACAAGATAACGCTTACAAAATCAATAAAGCAGATGAAGTCCTTTGGTTTACTGATTGATTTAAATTGTGAACATTTTATGTCTAAAACAGTATATCATAGGTCAGGATGTGACGACCATCCTTTTCATTTAATTGTTTTTTTGCTATAAGTAGGGGATATGAGGAACGAGCTTATGGCGAACAAGGAGGGCGTACGCATGCAGCATTTAAAACTGTACCACTTGGATACGCTGGATCATAACGGACAAACAATCTATGTAGAAGGCCCCGTATCCGCGGATCAACTGCGTTCATTTCAAATGCACAAGCAATTAGATGCCTTTCGCAAACCAAAGGAACAGTTCGATGCATTAGTGGATATTTCGGAACTGCCAGAAGGCAGAATTATCATTGCCCACAACGGGGAAACTCTCCTGGGATATGTTACTTTTCATTACCCAGATGAGATGGAGCGCTGGTCGGAAGCTGGCATGAAGGATTTACTGGAACTTGGAGCTGTTGAGGTAGCCGATGACTATCGTGGTCTGGGCCTGGGTAGCCGAATGATTCGGATTGCCTTTGAGGACGGCCAGCTTGAATCCTATATTATTTTTACGACCGAATACTATTGGCATTGGGATTTAAAAGGCAGCGGTCTCTCCGTATGGGAATACCGCCGCATGATGGAACGTCTGATGAAAACTGTAGATATGGTCTGGTACGCCACGGATGATCCTGAAATATGCTCACATCCTGCTAACTGTCTGATGGTACGAATGGGAAAGGATGTGCCCCTTGCATCACAAGAGCAGTTTGACCATATCCGGTTTGTCCGAAGATTCATGTATTAAAAAATTATGCCATTAGCCCAAATGCTTGAGCATGAACTCCACAATACGATGCGAACGATGTGAAGCTTCTACCGTAAATTCAGCATAATTAACGTGAGCCGATCCATCAGCCTTATCTGACATAGACCGTAGGACAACATAAGGCACAGCGTTCATATGAGCTGTCTGAGCCACAGCTGCACCTTCCATTTCGGTACAAGCACCGTCCATTTCCTGATGCAATGCAGTCACTAACTCACGACTTGCAACAAATTGATCGCCAGAAAGTACCTTGCCGACAATATAACGATCGCCAAATGATTTGCAGGCTTGCTCAGCTAGACTTACAAGCTCGGGATCAGCCACAAACTCTGAGGTGTCCTGATAAGGAATGACCCCTCTGGCATAACCTAAAGGCGTTACATCCATATCATGCTGCATACATGTTGATGAGATGACAATATCCCCAATGTTTAAATCGGGATGAACGGCACCTGCCACTCCCGTAAATATAATCTGTTCTACACCAAAATGATCAATCAGGATTTGTGTTGTTACCGCAGCATTAACCTTGCCTACACCGGATTTGCAGACAACGACTCTTTGCCCGTGAATGATTCCTGTAGTGTACGTGATTCCAGCCTTGACCGTCTTGCTTGCTTCCGTCATCGCTGCCAGCAGCAATTCAATTTCTTCATCCATAGCACCCATTAATCCGTAAAGTCGGCTCATTACGCATCCCTCTATTCTTGGTTTGATGATGATGTCCATAAGAAGCTTTATATCCGCGAAAAAAGCTCCATCAAAGGAGCTTTCATCGAAGGTATATCCTATTCAGCACTGCGTCTAGTCTAAATAATTAACTGACAACCGCAAAATAGTTTCATGCGGCAAAATAACGCGAGGGTTCTCCACGTTTTCCTTTTTCATCAGCTTGGTCAGCAAACGCATCGCTACCGCACCCAAATCGTACATCGGTTGCGCGACGGTTGTCAGCTGAGGACGAACCATAGAGGCCATACGAATATTGTCGACACTGATTACCGAAAAATCATCAGGAACTTTCAATCCCTCATCCTGAATACTGTGGATCGCACCAATTGCCATTTCATCCGTAGCAGCAAAAATCGCACTTGGCTTCTTCTTTAGGCCGAGAAAATATTTCATTGCTTCGACACCGGATTCATAACGGTAGTTCCCGATTCGCACGAGATCCTCCTGATAATCAATTCCGGCTGTTTCCAGTGCTCTCTTGTAACCTTGGAAACGTGCATAGCCGTTTGCAGGGTCTTGAAGCGTACCACTGATCATTGCGATTTGACGGTGTCCATGGCGGATCAACGTGTTTACTGCATCATAAGCAGCGGCTTCATGGTCGATATCGACCGAAGGATAGCTTCCTTTTTCATCACTCGTTGCACATAGAACAATAGGGACCGCAGCTGTATGGAACGCCTGAATATGCTCGTCCGTTACTGTACCCCCCATGAACAGAAGACCATCCACTTGCTTTTCAAGCAATGTGTTGATGACACGAATCTCTTTTTCTTTTCTTTTGTCGGCATTACACAAAATAATATTATAGTGATACATATTCGCTATATCCTCAATACCGCGCGCAATTTCTGCAAAAATTGAGTTCGATATATCCGGTATAACCACGCCGACGGTCGTTGTCTTCTTGCTGGCCAGACCTCTAGCGACCGCATTTGGACGATATCCCAATTGTTCAATCGCTTCGTACACTTTCTTGCGGGTCTGAGGTTTCACATTAGGATTATTGTTAACTACGCGGGACACTGTGGCCATTGAGACGCCAGCTTCGCGAGCTACATCATAGATCGTTACCGTCACATTCCTTCTCTCCATTGCCAATAAATTTTCAACCGAATCCTAGATCAACTAATTAGAACCATGATACGACAAAATACTACTTTATGCAACGACAGCACACATTCTATCTATGTGAGATGATCGTGGAGTGCACGGGCTGTAATATTCGAATGGGATGTATGCCAAACAGCCTCTCCGTCCTTGATTAAAATGGCCTGCGGGGATTCATGCTTCACCTGAAGCCTGTCCGCGGTTTCATTGGACACCGGCCGATCTTCTACTACATAAATGATACCGTATTCAATATTTTCGTTGGGAGCGCCATGCAAATAGGACTCCACTTCCTGATATGCGCCTGCACTTATCGGACAACGTGTGCTATGTTTAAAGAGAAGCAACGGCTTGTCTGATGACGCTTCCAGAGCCGTATTTAATTGTTGAACAGTAGTCATTTTTGTCATCGTCGCCATTGGATATACATTCCTTTCTGTGTCTTGTCGTATGGCCTATTCTCATCGTAACAAAAAGAACATGTAAAATCCAATGGTGACCATGAAAATTTTCATATTTTTTAGTTTTTTGTATTCGTAAATACCGATTTACTGGTAAAACCGGATAATTGAACCAATTTTTTCTCTACATCATTCATCCAATCTTCGTCTCCCAGACTTCTCGCATATCGATAAAGATCCAATAAGAGATTAATTCGAAGCTCCATCCGCTCCTCCAAAGCAGATTGCCAATCCACATTGGGATTGTCCGCTTCCTCCAGTACAAGCTTGCGAATGATTTCTGCCAGTTCATTGTTGCGAGCAAAAGATATTCTCCGTGCCGTAGGTTTGCTCCCTAGACTTTGTAATAGTGCCTTAATGTCTTTCGTCACATGATGCAAAACCTCACTGGAAAAACATGACGAGCATGAGAATACAGGGACGTGCAAAATTTCAACCTTGCCCGCATAGATTACCTTTCGCAGTTCCAGCCCCATCGGTTTGCCACATTGACATTGCTTATGCATTTAACCACCTCATTACGTAGGATCAAACTATACGAGGACCTCGTCAGAATCCAAATATATCTATCTACTAGTCTAATAAATATTTGTTAACTCCATTAAATCTATCATACCTTAGTTTTATTTCGACTTTGGGACCTCAAATCCTTCCACAGATTGCAGCTATGAACAAATTACCAAAGCTTTGGCGGGTCAGAAAATGACGACAATTGCTGTCAAAAAGCAGACTACTAACATAAGAATCTGCGAAGGAATGGACTTTGGGCGTTCTTTTTCTTAAGATGTAAAAGTACAGATTACAAAACAGAGGTGTCATCATGTGACGCACGAAAGGATGGTTGGATGTCAAGACTTGCCGGAAAAAAGGTTATCGCCCTAGTGGATGAGGAATTCGAGGATCTGGAGCTGTGGTATCCGATTTACCGTGTTCGTGAAGAAGGCGCAGAAGTGCATTTAGGCGGTGCGGAAAAGGGTAAAAAATATATTGGAAAATATGGCGTACCTGCTGAAGCGGAATATGCCTTTGAGGAACTGAATAGCAGCGATTATGACGGGATTCTCGTCCCTGGGGGTTGGGCACCTGATAAACTGCGCCGCTATCCCAAAGTAATTCAACTCGTACAGGAGTTTCATGCTGCTCATAAGCCAATTGGACAAATCTGCCATGCAGGCTGGGTACTGATCTCTGCTAAAATTTTGGATGGTGTTACGGTAACCTCCACACCAGGTATTCGTGATGATATGGAGAATGCAGGAGCTATTTGGAAGGATGAGGCAGTTGTAACGGATGGACATATTGTATCTGCTCGTCGGCCGCCTGATCTTCCACCTTACGGAAAAGCATTCTGCGATTTGTTAGCAGATAACACCCGGAAATAAGAGAATAAGTCCTGACACTCAGGGCTTGAATAACCCAATCTAATGGAATGAGGATAATTGCTAATTATGAATTTTTCATAATCACAAGAGGTTGTCAACAAGATGAAAAAAAGAACCTTCAAAACCATGAATAAAGTGGTGTTGAAGGTTCTTTTTCATCTAAACCATGCTACGCCATTAAGGTTTGCTACGACAAACCTAACAGTACGGAGTTCGGTTCCTCCTGAAGATGTATACGGACATTAGATATTACTGCCGTCCAGGCCCGGCCGGAGTGCAGCTGACATTAGCTGCGGTGAGCTTGTCTTCGATCGCTGCACCAGTGGACATGCCAAAGCAAACCTGAGCGACTGTCTTTGCCTCAGATGCAGTCGTATTCAGCACACGATGTTTGACCCGCAATAAAGATTGGGGAGACATGCTGAGTTGATGTATCCCCAGTTCCAGCCAAAGAGGAACGGACCGTTCATCTCCAGCCATCTCACCACATACACTCACATCAATTCCTGCTTGATGTGCCGCTTGTGCAGTCATGCGCAGCATTCGAAGTACAGCTGGATGGTATGGATGGTACATATGTGCAATCTGCTCATTCATACGGTCTACAGCCAGCACATACTGAACCAGATCATTCGTTCCGATACTAAAAAAATCTGTTTCAGCTGCCAATAGATCAGCGATCATCGCCGCAGCCGGTACCTCAATCATAATTCCTCGCTGAATGTTCGGATTATAGGCAAGCCCTCTTGCATCCAAATCCGCCATAGCCTCCTTCAAAAGAGCATCTGCCTGGCGGACCTCCTCCACGGATGAAATCATCGGATACATTACCTTGATATTTCCCATTGCACTGGCTCGCAAAATTGCAGTCAACTGGGTTTTAAACAATTCCTTCCAATCCAGACTGATCCGTATAGCACGGTAACCTAGAAAAGGATTTTCTTCCTCTGGTAGTTGAAGATAGTCCAACGGCTTATCTCCACCGATATCCAATGTACGGATGACTACGGAGTGGTTTCCTGCCTTTTCCGCTATCAGCCGATATACTTCATACTGTTCCTCTTCATCTGGAGCAGATTTGCGATCCATGTATAAAAATTCCGTGCGGAACAGTCCTACACCTTGAGCGCCATGCTTCAAAGCTGCCTCCAGCTCTTTAATCGAACTAATATTGGCCGCCAGCCTCAGGGTGGTTCCATCCTTGGTCACGGCATCTACAGAAGCAAGTACCTGAAGCTGCTCTTTTCTGCGTCGCTGCTCGTCGCGCAAAATTTTATAATGATCAGTTACCGTTTTTTCCGGATTCACATAAACTTTGCCCAGGTCTCCGTCCACAACCATCATGTCTCCCGTTTGAACGGGCAAATTCAGATTGCTCTCTAGTCCTGAAACAAGTGGAATACCAAGTGCACGGGCCATGATCGCAGAATGCGAAGTTTTACCACCATTCATAGTTACAATCCCTAAAACATAGCTAGGATTCAAGTGTGCCGATTGGGAAGGTGAGAGCTCCTTGGCTACCAGAATATAGGGCTGTGTGTCCTTGGGAAGAGTCACCTCCGGTGCACCCAGCAGATGCTTGAGCAGCCGGTTCCCCACATCTTTGATATCGATTGCCCGCTCCTTCATATATTCATCGTCCAGTAAATCAAACATTGTCACAAAATGATCAATGGCTTCCTTCACGGCCACCTCGGCCGCCTTGTACTGACGCTCAATAATTCCACGAATTTCATTCATGAATTCCGGATCTTCCAATATCGCAAGATGAGCATCAAAGATGCTGGATTCTTCTGGCCCCACCATCTCTCGAAACTCATCCTTAATAAACTGGATTTCACTTTTGGATGTGCGTATCCCTTCATACAAACGTTCAAATTCCTTTGCAAGATCTACCGCATCCATTTTTTGATCAGGTAAATCCCACTCCCAGCTCGGCAGGACAAATGCCTTCCCGATTGCCACACCTGCTGCGGCGCCGATGCCTTCTATCATGTTTCTACCCCTCCAACATTCCTGTCATGCAGCACAACGGACATTACCGAGGCCTGACCTTTTTTCACTGTTTTAAACGGAGCAAAGCTCCACGACTTGACGCGATCCGGATTCGTGATGACCATAGGAGTCACCAGCGATGGAGCTTGCTCTCGCAGCGCCTGCAAATCAAATTTGATCAGCAATTGCCCCGGTTCCACCGTATCGCCTGCTTCTACCATAGCAGTAAAATTCCCTTTTAGCTGTGAAGTATCAATCCCGATGTGAAGTAGAACTTCAAGTCCCTCTCGTGTGGAGATGCCTAAAGCGTGCATAGTCGGATACAAGTGCATCACAGTACCATACACCGGAGAAACAAGTTCACCGCGTTCAGGAACAAAAGCAACACCGTCCCCAACCAGCTTCGTCGCAAAAATTTTGTCAGGCACTTCATGAATCGGTAGCATTTTTCCATGTACAGGAGCGTTGAACAAAATTTGAGGGAGATCACGCTCCATCAGCTTCGCGATTTCCTCACGAATCAGTTCTGAATACGTTCCGAATACAACCTGCAAATTACCCCCACCCAGATTGATAAGCCCGGCCGATCCCAAAGCCTTCATCGCTCCGGTATCAATCAGCCTGTCATTGTGGACGGTCAGCCGCAAACGTGTGATGCAGGCCTCTACCTGCACAATATTTTCCTTCCCGCCAAGTGCTTCCAAAATAAGCGGAGCACTATAAGGAATATTGCCGGCCCAATCCTCCAGAACCGAACCTTCCTCGCGCCCAGGAGTTGGAATACGGAACCGCCGGATAGCCCATCGAAACAGTACATAATACACAAGCCCGTACGCCACCCCCACTGGAATTAACAACCAGGCGTTATGTGAGAGATGAAAATTAAGGACATAATCTATAAAACCCGCCGAATAGGAAAATCCGTGATGAATATCCAGCTCAAAGGTAAGCCACATGGCCAGCCCAGACATAACTGCATGAACGAGGAACAAATAAGGAGCAGCAAACAAAAATGCAAACTCAATCTGTTCCGACACTCCAGTAAAAAAGCAAACAAGCGCAGCTGTCAAAAATGTTTTTTGCACCTTTGGCTTCAAATCTTCACGCGCTTCCTGAATGATCGCTAGCGCAATGGCAGGGATGGCAAACATCATAATGGGGAACAACCCGGACATGAAATAGCCCGCTGTCGGATCGCCAGCAAAAAACCGGGGTAAATCGCCCTGCACAACGTTGCCAGACGGCGTTTTATATGTACCCAGTTGAAACCAAAAAATATTATTAAGCAGATGGTGCAGACCAAAGGCCGCCAGCAACCGGTATAGAATACCGTAGATAAACAGTCCAAAGCCGCCCAAGCTTGATTCCAGACCTACTATAAATTGCAGCCCTCTCTGTATGAGTGGGGCAATAATTAGCATGAGTCCTGCAAACACAGCCGAGAAGAGGCCAATAAGCAGCAGAACAAATCGGGTACCTCCAAAAAATTGAAACACCTCGGGCAATTTGATGCTTTTGAAGCGATTATAGGCCACCCCTGAAATGACCCCCAAAATGATACCAATGAGCGTCGCCGGTTGAATGAGTCCGTTTCCAAATCTCAATGTGACCTGATCGTATATAGCCATACCAGCCAATGCTGCCAGTCCCGCCTGACCTGCCTGATTCGACATACCCAGGGCAACACCAACCGCAAATAAATATGGCAAAAAATAAAAAATCCCGTGTCCAGCCGCATTTGCCATATCAGACACCATAGGGAATCCCCATGTGGACCAAGGAAGGCTGCCGAGACTTAGCAATATTGCAGCGGCTGGTAGCACCATCGTCGGGAGCATGACAGCACGACCGAGCTGTTGTAAGGATCCGAGCCAATTCATGGCATTCCTCTCCTTTCTATCCCTGATGGTAAGCCGAATAAATACTTTTGTCAAAGCAATGATTCCATCTGCCAAAATATTTATTTACGCTACTACAGGTCAAAAAATTTATCATCACAACAGATAACACTATGAATCCGTTTAGAGCAATTTCATTATCAAGACATACATACATTATATGGATTCCTGAAAGTATAATATACTGTACCATATTCCTCGTTTCGCACCAAAAACCTTCAACCCTGTGAAGCAAGGGAAGAAGGTTTTTATTCATCTGCGTATAGCACAGATCACTGATCCATGTTTATCCTTTACGTACAGCTTGGGTCACTGAGTCCTCCACCTTAATGCAACGATCCATAATAACTGTCATTCCATGCTCCTGCGCAATGTCAGCGGCTTCCTGGCTTATAATTCCCTGTTGAAGCCACAAAATCTTAGCTCCAATAGCAGCTGCTTCACGCGCAACCTCTGCACAGTATTCACTGCGGCGGAATACATTGACCAGCTCCACAGGCTCAGGTACTTCAGCAAGACTGGCATAACAAGTCTCCCCAAGAATCGTTTGCCCTGCCACCGCAGGGTTAACCGGAATAATCCGGTATCCCCGCTTCTGCATGGCATAAGAAACCATGTATGAAGTACGGTCTGATTTATCAGACAAACCAACAACCGCAATATTGCCTACTTGTTCCAAAATGCTTTTAATCTCTTCTCTCGACGGATTTTCAAAAGCCATTCTGTTCCCTCCTATTCGCATCTTCGTTTGTTTTTATTTTACCCATTCTACAGAAGCACCAAGCGTCATTAGATGGTCAAAATACTGCGGATACGATTTGGCGACATGATGTGCATCCTTGATTACTAGCGGCTTCTGTGCGCGCAAACCTACAATCGTCAAGGCCATAATAACACGGTGATCAAAGTGCGCGTTAATTTCCACGCCACCTTCGACACCCTCCGGTCTGCCATGTACGATAATTTCTGCTTGACGTTCTTCTACCCGAGCACCAGCCTTGGTCAGCTCATTCAAATAATCGGTAATGCGGTCACATTCCTTATACCGTAAATTCTCCACGTTATAAAAACGGGACGTGCCTTCAGCAAATACAGCCGCAGCCACCATTGCAAGCACAGCGTCTGTTGCAGCATCACCGTCAAACTCAACAGCTTTCAATCGGCCATTGCCCTTCACAACGACGGTATCGTTCTCATGTGTCAGTGGCACTTCCATCATACGCAGCACATCTACGATAGCGCGTTCTCCCTGTTTGCTCTGCTCTTTAAGACGATGGATGGTAACATCGGAATTCGTTACTGCAGCCGCCGCCAGCACCGCTGCACTCCCTGGATAGTCTCCCTGTACCGTATACGTACGTGGCTGGTAGGATTGCCGCCCCGGGACACGGAAAGACATGTAATCATCGCTTGCATGAATGATAATACCAGCCTCTTGCAATACCTCCAGAGTCTGCCCAATGACCACCTTAGATTTCAAATCATGCAGCACTTCGATTTCACTGTCTTCCTCCAGTAAAGGCGTAAGGAATAACAGGGCGCTCAAATATTGTGAGCTAACCGAGCCGGACACCTGAATTTTACCGCCCTTCGCCTGACCACCCTGAATACGAATTGGCAACTTACCTTCACGATGATCTACTTTCACGCCCAGTTGCCCCAGTGCATCGATTAAATCATCATGTGGTCTCTTGCCCAATGAGTCGGGATATGTATTAACAAATGTAACATCCGGACATAGAGATGCAATACCCATCAAAAAACGGAGCACCGCTCCTGCGTTTCCCACATTCAATTCCTTCACAGCTTGAGGATGGCTACCAAAACCTGTAATCACTATTTTTTCATCATCCTCTTCCAGTACTGCACCCAGATCGGCGATACAACGGCGCATAGCATCACTATCTTCACTATGAGCTGGATAATAAATGGTACTTTGTCCTTCAGCAAGTGCCGCAGTGAGCAGATAACGAGTAGTGTAGTTTTTGGAGGACAGGGCCCCAATCTCTCCTTGCAAGGAAGGGGTAGGTCTAACGATAACATCCATAATGTACATGCTCCTTTTCGGTTCAAACCATCCTATTTTACGTTAATTATACAAGTTGTAGCATTCATTTCTCCACCCAAAAAATAAGAAATATTAATCTAAGTCCCTCAAGTTGAATTCCGTCGGTTAATTAATCTTTATCTGCCTTTAGGATTAAGTCGATTGACAGCCTAGAGATAGCTTAGCTATCATACATAGAGTGTGTGTGACATTTTGCACACGTCAAAAACATACGTAGCACCCAATATATATCAGAAAAGAGGTCCGGCCATGACGCAAATCGCCCTGATTGAACCTTCTGAGTTGCGCGCACGTCTGCAAGCAGGAGAGCAATTGCAATTAATCGACGTCCGCGAAGCGGAAGAAGTAGCGGAAGGCATGATTGAAGGTGCCAAGCACATTCCGCTCGGACAGCTTCCGGGTCGTCTTGAAGAAATTGAACGCACCGGTGAAATTATCTTTATTTGCCGGAGCGGTTACCGCAGTGAACGAGCCTGCGAATATCTACAGCAGCTAGGTTATGAAGGCTGTACTAACATGACTGGCGGCATGCTGCAATGGTCACAGGAGCAATAGAAAACCTACTTAACAAAAGAGACGGGAACTTCCCGTCTTTTTTGTTTTGACTCAAAGCTTAGACGCGGTAATGCATTAAAATATTTTGTCCCTATCATACCATAGCCTCAAAAGATTACACAATCCTCTACTGCCATCATAATCGTGTCCATAATTATAAATTAAAAAACGGAAGCTTCTTCTACCCATAGGGCGAAAAAGCTTCCGTTGTATTACATAATGCTATTCATGCATATCCGTCCGTTCATTAGAACCATTGATGATGGAATACGCCTTCTTTGTCCACACGTTTGAACGTATGGGCACCGAAGTAGTCACGTTGTGCTTGCAGCAGATTTGCTGGCAAACGCTCAGTGCGGTAGCTGTCATAGTATGCAAGCGCGCTGGAGAAGCCAGGCACTGGAATACCTTGGGATACAGCCACGGAAATCACTTGACGCCATGCATCTTGATACGTTTCAACTACATTTTTGAAGTAAGAATCCAGCAACAGGTTTTTCAAGGCAGGATCGCGGTCATATGCATCCTTGATGTTTTGCAGGAATTGCGAGCGGATAATGCAACCGCCGCGGAAGATCATAGCGATTTTTCCGTATTTCAAATCCCAATCATATTCATCGGAAGCTGCACGCATTTGAGCGAAACCTTGAGCATAGGACACGATTTTACTTGCAAACAGTGCTTTACGTACACTTTCGATAAATTCTTTTTTGTCGCCGCTGAAGGACTCAGCATTAGGACCGCTCAGCACTTTACTTGCCGCAATGCGCTCGTCTTTCATAGCAGACAAGAAGCGGGAGAATACGGATTCGGTAATCATGGACAATGGCACACCCAGATCCAGCGCGCTTTGGCTTGTCCATTTACCTGTACCTTTTTGACCAGCAGCATCCAAGATAACGTCTACCATTGGCTTGCCTGTTTCAGCATCATACTGGGAAAAAATGTCAGCTGTAATTTCAATCAGGTAGCTGTCCAGTTCCCCTTTATTCCATTCCGTGAAGATTTCATGAAGCTCTTCCGCATTCACATTCAGGACTGATTTCAACAAGTGATACGCTTCACCGATCAATTGCATGTCGCCGTACTCGATACCGTTATGCACCATTTTTACATAGTGACCAGCACCGTCAGGACCGATATATGTACAGCAAGGGTCGCCTTCCACTTTAGCAGAGATTGCCGTTAGAATCGGCTCTACCAGTTTATAGGCACTTTCCTGTCCACCCGGCATGATAGCAGGACCATTCAAGGCACCTTCTTCACCACCGGATACGCCTGTACCAATAAAGCGAAGTCCTTTTTCCTCCAGCTCCTTGCTACGGCGCTGTGTATCAGGGAAGTAGGCATTGCCTCCGTCTATAATAATGTCGCCCTTGTCCAGATGAGGCACAAGCTGTTCAATCGTGGCATCTGTTGCTTTACCAGCTTGAACCATGATCAGGATTTTACGGGGGGATTCCAATGAGTTCACAAATTCTTCAATAGAGAAAGTACCCGTCAGTTTTTTACCTTCTGCTTCTTTGATAAGATCGTGCGTTTTTTCTGGAGAGCGGTTAAAAACCGAGACGGTGAAGCCTCTGCTCTCAATGTTAAGGGCTAAATTCTTACCCATTACCGCCAGGCCGATCACACCAATTTGCTGTTTTGCCATCTGGTTCCTCATCCTTTGCAACATATTTTGTCTTCTATATCGCCGCTTTACCGCATTACACTTTATGTGAATCGGAACACGTGCACTTCTATTTTAACGTTTTTGATGTAAGAAGTGAACCCCTGTCTATTCACAGATCAAAACACCCCATTTACATGAGGTGTTCAGATGTACTACGCTTCCATCATCAGCAGTTGGTGGGATAGCGTTTGCAGGCGTTCATGGCAATTCCCGATTTTAGCCTTATCTCCGTCTGTCATCGCTATGAACAGCTTCTCCAATTCATCGTCCACTTCCATTTTAAGCAGCAGCAGTCGGGTTTCTCCTTCATTGGAAGCGTACATATCCTCCATTTCCTGTGCGGACAGCACCGGTCCCTTCTGATAAATGACACGCTGCTTAAAGCCTGTAACCTCGACCAGACGAATGACCTCACCAAACAAAATATTTTCTACCAAAATATGATGATCCTTGACTCTTTTGACAATGGCATGACCTCGGGTGCTTCCAATCAGCTTCTCCAACCACTCAGCCAGCTTGGCATCGCGGATTACATAATCTCCAGCCAACTTGTAGTGTCCTGTGCGCAGCTGTTGAAAACGGAGCTTCACCAGCTTACGCCCGGTTCTCACCGACAAAACCAGGTACGACTCATCCTCGCTCCAGTACAGCGAATACCCTTCCGATATCAAATCCTTGATCAGATTATGGATATGCCGACGGCTAAACCGGAGCTCTAGATTGCAATATTCTACCTCACAGCCCTTGTTCACGGCATTCCCTCCTTTTTCAAGTCCGATTCAAGAAGTCCGGCTACAGCAAGCCTGCGGCTTTCCCGCTTGATCTTCCCTTGCTCTATTTTATACTTCATTTTATGTAAGGGTACTTGGTTATTTGACCTATTTTTATGAGTAACAGCGAACAATCCTACTTTTGCCTTATATGCTTGTTTCAAACCTAGTCTAAAGTCGGCCAAGCCCGGCGGCATTATGCTATAATTGGACATATTACGCCACACGTTATGGCTTAACCCAGTTACAGGAGGAAAAGGAATGACATTTAGTGGATTTACTGCAAAGGACTTCGATGTTTTTGAAATACCGGGATTGGAGCCTCGTATGGAAGTGCTGATTCAGCAGGTTCGGCCCAAGCTGGAGGCAATTGGCGAGGAATTAGCCCCATTTCTGACGGACTTATGTGGAGAGCCTATGCACGTTCACGTCGCCAAGCATGCACGACGCAAAGTCAATCCCCCCAAAGATACTTGGGTAGCCTGGGCGGCAAATAAGCGCGGGTACAAGGCGCTGCCGCATTTTGAGGTAGGTATGTTCGCTTCCCACCTATTCGTTATTTTTGCAATTATTTATGAAAGTCCTAACAAAGCTACATTTGCCCAGGCACTCGAAGCCAATCTGAGCGATGTGCGCTCTAACCTGCCTGATCATTTTTACTGGTCCATGGATCATATGGCTCCGGAAGGCACAGAACAACAACATATGGATAATGAAGATTTTCAAACGATCATCCATAAGCTGCAACAGGTAAAAAAAGCGGAGGTCATGTGTGGAATCCGTATTGACCGAGAAGATCCACTTGCCAGCGACGGGGCTGCATTATTACAGGCAGTGCGTTCTACCTTTGAGCATTTGCTGCCGCTGTACCGAATGTCTTTCTCGAAAGAGTAGCCCTCGCCGCTTTTCAAGGCGCTGTTCAGGCCTCCACATTCTTCCTGCGTGGATTGCGCGCCAGAGCCAGGTGGCAGCCAAACATGAGCAGCATCACGACCCCACTGATGATAAATGGAGCGGTGTGTCCGACACGGTCCCATAGCACTCCTGAAACGAGCGGGCCTATAACCATGCCGGAGCCTTGAAGTGTTAAAAAAAAGCCCCACACCGTTGCTCGCTCGCTTTCCGGAATCAATCGGGCAAGAAAGGTGTTCCATGCAGGCAAAATGAGCGCATATCCCAAACCAATAAGCGCCACGGATACAAACACCAGCGGAATAGATCGAACGATTGAGAAGAAAAACAGCGTAATTCCGGCTAGCAAAAAGCCAACATGTAGAAAATACTCCGTTCCAAGTCTGTCGACCAACTTGCCACAAGGGATCAGTGCCAGCACAGTCACCCCACCGCCTGCAATCAGAAGCACGCTGTACAGGTTTGGTGAAATCCCGAGGTCCGTCCGAGCGTACAGCGTCAGTACGGGGCTGATCAAACCGATAACAAAAGACTGCAAAAATAGCGCCGGGTAAATTAACGGATTGACGTTAAGCTTTGTTTTGAGCACACCGATCGTCTCCTGGATTCCTTTCAGAATTTGCTGTTTCTGCTTTGTGTACCCATCAGACGACACTAGAGCGCTCTGTTCGAGGTCACCTTTATCAGGAGACCTTTTCGGTCCTGGCAGCATAAGAGCAACCAACAACAATACAATACTGCATCCTATCAAAATCATGAACACCATGCCGTAAGAATGCCCATAGTGGGATATGGCAAAGTTCATAATGAGCGGACCCAATCCCGTTCCACCCATAGACGCAATTTCCAGTGTGCCCATCGCCGCGCCATTGCTGTTATTAGGCCCGGACATTTCGGTCGTTCCGGTCATAACACAAGGCCAGAGCGGAGAAGTACCCAGACCGAGCAGCAGACACGCAACGACGAGCCACACGGGCTCTGTCAATACGCTCAGCATAATAATCGCTACAAGCGTAAACAACAGTGCGGTCGACATCGTTCCACGGTAGCCGAGCCGTTCAGCCATCCAACCCGCCGGTGCCCGAAACGCATTGTCTCCAAAATACTGAAGCGAAAAGGCCAAACCAATAATCCCGGCCGACAAACCAAGCGTTTCTCCCATATATACCGGCAGGATGGATACCAGAAGAGATCCTTTCATAAATTCGACCAGAAATACCAATACCCACAATTTGCTAAAAAAAGGAGTCCACAGCCGCTTTGGAGCTTTTTTTCGTCCATTTTGCCTCATCTAATCCACATCCTCCACCTTCGTTTTTTGGCTGTATAGACCGGGTTCTCAGCCTACTCCACTCTTTCGCAAATAAATGCGCCCTCAATCGCTTGCATTCCTACTTCAAACTGCTATACTCAATTTTGTTCTATTATCACTTGCACAGGATTGTCGAAATCCTGCACGAAAGGTTGTGACAACACTAATGAATCAAAGCAACACCCCGCTTTTTACTGCTTTGAAAAAGCATGCTCAGAGCAACCCGGTTCAATTTCACATCCCAGGTCATAAAAAGGGAGTGGGAGCAGATTCGGAATTTCGCGAATTTATGGGGGATAATGCCTTTTCCATAGATATGATCAACATCGCTCCATTGGACGATCTGCATCAGCCATCAGGCGTCATCGAAGAAGCTCAAAAGCTTGCAGCAGAGGCCTTCGGAGCTGATTATACGTATTACAGTGTACAGGGGACAAGCGGAGCCATCATCACCATGATTATGTCCATTTGCTTGCCAGGTGATAAAATTATTGTACCCAGAAACGTACACAAATCTATAATGTCTGCCATTATCTTTGCTGGTGCAAAACCAGTATTTATTTCTCCAGTCAGTGATGAGAATCTCGGTATTCACCACGGGGTTACAACCAAGTCCGTACGCCGGGCATTGGAACGTCACCCTGACGCCAAGGGCGTCCTTGTTATCAACCCGACATATTACGGTGTGTGCGCCGATTTGAAGGAAATTGTAGATCTCGCTCACAGCTATAATGTGCCGGTCCTGGTCGATGAGGCTCATGGAGTACTGATTCATTTTCACTCTGATCTACCGATGTCCGCCATGGAGGCGGGAGCAGACATGTCAGCTACAAGCGTTCACAAGCTGGGTGGTTCCTTGACTCAAAGCTCAATTCTGAATGTAAATACGAAAAACGGATACGTTAACCCACAGCGTGTACAAACGATTTTCAGTATGCTGACAACAACGTCGACTTCGTATATTCTGCTGGCTTCGTTGGACACATCCCGACGTAATCTAGCCCTTAACGGTCATGAAATAGCACAACGTGCTCTGGAATTGGCTGAATATTGTCGTTCAGAGGTCAACAAGATTGAAGGGCTATATTGCTTTGGCAGCGAAATTCTTGGCACGGAAGCTACCTATGATTATGATCCAACCAAAATTACGGTTCATATCCGCCATTTGGGCCTTACCGGATACGATGTGGAAAATTGGCTGAGAGATCACTACAATATCGAGGTTGAGCTTAGCGATATGTACAATATTCTCTGTTTGGTGACCCCCGGTGATACCAAAGAGGAAATTGAAATTTTGTTGAAAGCTCTGCGTGAGCTGGCTTCTCTGCACTATTCCACAGGTCAGGAGCATGAGCTAGTTGTAAAGATACCGGATATCCCTCAGCTCTCCCTCATTCCAAGAGACGCTTTTTATGGAGATACGGAAATCGTGCCTTTCAAGGAATCTGCAGGTCGCATTATTGCAGAATTCATCTATGTGTATCCACCTGGTATTCCAATCTTACTGCCAGGAGAAGTTATTTCGCAGGACAATATTGATTATATTGTTGATCATGTAGAAGTAGGCCTGCCTGTTAAAGGACCTGAGGACCGAACAGTACATCAGGTGAAGGTTATCGTCGAAACTGACGCTATTTCATAATATTGAACTGTCAATACATGCTTAAAAAACATGTTGATAGTCAAGAAAAAAAGCCCCCATTCGGGGGCTTTTTTTCTTAAAGAGCTATACAGCTGCTACATCCAATTCTATTCGTATTGCGCAACAAGCTCGCTATATGCAGCTTCTACACGTTTCCACTCATCTTCGTCCTCAATATTGTAAAGCACCATTTCTTCGTTTTCTTCTTCCATACGAAGAATAATGCCATCCGCTTCGGGATTGCCTCGCTCAAGCAGAAGAGCATAAATGTGATCCTCTACGTCAAAGGTCTCTACCAGCACCATTTCTACATCTTTACCATTTTCATCAGTTAGCGTAAGAACCATTTCTTCATGTTCGTGGTCATGATCGTGGTTGCAGGCTTCACCGTGTTCATGTTTGTGATCACTCATGGAAATACCTACCTTCAAATTGTTTTATTTTCCCCCGTATCGTAACATGATCAAGGGTGCAGGTCAATTTGTGGTATGCCTAATTTATCGCTGTAATGACTTTTTCGGACACCAAGGTATAGCTGCCGTCTTTGCTCTCTTTAATATAGAAACCAACCCGGTAATTCCCTGCTGTTTTGAAATCATACGTAAAGTCGTTCGTACGGAACCAGAAGTTATCCTTTTGCGCTCCTTTGATATCTTGAGACTGAATATCCTTCACGTTGCCCGAAGGGTCGGTGATCGCTACCTTCACTCCGGAGATATCTGTTTTCAAGGTATCAATTTGACTAAATACATTAAATTTCACTTTATTGCCTTTATTCACGTTACCAAACACAGTATCTCCCTTGAACAGGAACATATGCACGTTCGGCTGGTCGAAAACAACTTTTCCACCGGATGGATCAAAATTGACAAGTCCATTAAAATCACGGATGGGCACATAGGTTTTCCCATCAATGACAACTGCACCATCTTTTGACACTTCTCCATTAATAATCAACTGCACTTGGTCCTTGGCGGATTCCGCCGAAATGGCGGTCCCTCCCATTATTGAAAAGGCCATCATCAGGGCCATCACTCTTCTCCATTTCATAACTACTAATCCCTCCATCGTCATCTGTTTAAAACCTTCTGTCGTACATTTATACCTAGCTCAGCCGCACAAGTTGCGCTGTGTTTCACAAATTGTCCAAAGTTTTTACATAAGGAGCCAAATCTTTAGTTCCGGTAGCATAGGTGATAAAATACGACTGTAGAAGTCCTAGTACACAAAGTCTGGAGGATAAATCCATAATGAGCCTAACGATACAAATGCTTGGCACAGGCAGTGCCTTTGCCAAGCATTATTACAACAACAACGCGCTGCTGGACAGCGGAGAAGGCAAACTGCTGATCGATTGCGGTACAACCGCTTCTTTAGCATTACACCAAATGGGCGTCCCTCTGCCTGATATTGACGCAATTTTAATCACACATATTCACGCAGATCATGTCGGAGGTTTGGAGGAATTCGGTTTTCAAATGAACATTCTTCATCGTCGCAAGCCTCTACTTTATATCGCCGAACCACTAATCTACCCTTTATGGGAGCATACACTCAAGGGCGGAATGTCACAGCAGGGTATGATTGACAAGCTTGAAGATGTATTCGAGGTAAACGTAATAACGCCTGGTGCACCCACTACATTAGTATCCGGTATTCAGGTGGAGCTAATCCCTACAAGGCATATTCCTGGTAAAAACAGTTATTCCATATTCATTAATGACCGCCTTTTTTATAGTGCAGATATGGTTTTTGACCCTGATTTGCTTCATCATCTGGTGCATGAACGAGGATGTCGGAGTATTCTCCATGAGGTTCAATTACAAGGCGCTGGAGAAGTCCATACGACATTGGACGAGCTGCTAAGCTTGGCGCCATCTCTTCAAGAACGGATTCATCTAATGCACTATAGTGATGATATGGAACAGTTCAGGGAGAAGGCAGGGGTCATGTCCTTTCTGGAGCAGCAACGAGTATATCAACTTACAGAGTTGGAACGTGCAGAGTAGCATACTAAATACAGCTTGAACAATTAACAAAAGCCGCCTAGCTTTCCTACAAAGGATAGCCAGGCGGCTTGCTGTTCTTGAATATAATGATGAACTTGCATTCTAATGTTGCGAATTAAGGTCAGAACAATGGCAGTTGATCCAGGTTGTTAGAAGGATCTCCATCGGCATCTCCCCGAATTCGTTTGCTTCCATCCTTGGCCTTGAACACGTTAACGCCTGCAATTGAGCCTGCCTCAATCTCGTTCAATGCTTGGCTATAATCTAAAATCCGACCGGTAGATGTCTGAAAAGACGTAAGGTCGCCATCCCCGTTTTTACGTACTGCTGTAATTTGCTCCCGTTCTGTATTAGCCATGCTGTATCGCTCCTTATCCATAGTATAGTGGAGGAACTTTTACTAGCATGCACATTGTACAGATTTGTATGCACCTTACGCTGTCGACTACAACTTTTTGCGCATACGTACATGCGGTATTCCCGCATCGTCAAAAGGTTCATCAGAGATCGTCTCATAACCGAGCTTTTCGTAAAACTTCTCGGCTTGACATTGGGCATCTAGCAGCGAGTATCTTAGCCCCAATTCACGTGCACGTTCCTCCAGTGCTAGCAGTAATACACGTCCATAGCCTGCGGCACGATGCTCCTTGAGAACGGCAATACGTTGCATTTTAGCTGTATCTTCCTCATAGTATGTCAACCGACCAGTGGCCACCATTTCACCATGTTCACAAATTAGCAAATGATGGGCCGTATCTCCCAGCTTGTCATAATGATCAACTTCTAAATCGAGAGGAACTTTTTGCTCTTCGACAAACACTTTGGTACGGATCGATATTGCCTCCTGTAGCTGCTCCTCTGTTGTTACACTTATAATTTCTGCGGCCATCATCTGTTCCCCCTATCATTAATTCCAGATTGCAAACTCACTAAATTCGAATTATATATATAAATGCTCATGAAGTACAGGCTGACTTCTATTTTTCCACTTTACATATATGGTTAATACATGATATTATCTAGTAACCGCAGGACGGTAGCTCAGCGGGAGAGCATTATCTTGACAGGGTAAGGGTCATGGGTTCGATCCCCATCCGTCCTATTCGTCAAAAGCCTTGATACTCAAGGCTTTTTTGTTTGTCTCGAGATAAATCCAGTTATCCTGTGAAAAGAAAATAGGTTATTGACTAAGATTTAGTCAATAACCTATTTTTCAATCAAAATGATGCCTACTTCTTCAACAAAGCCTTTCACCTTGATCCTTCTATTATATAGAAGAAAAAAAAGCAGAACCTCCAGCACAATACGCATAGAACTCTTAGATTACGATATAAACCTCCCCGCTCTCACTGTCAATCTCCGTGGGGTAAGCAGTCACACATCCAGTATCCGGCTCTTGCACCCGGCCAGTGGAAAGGTCGACTTTCCAGTCATGGAGCGGACAATGGACCGATGAGCCACATATCATTCCTTCGGATAACCGCCCCCCTTTGTGCGGACAACGATTCTCAAGCGCATGCACGCTGCCATCGCTCAGACGGAATACAGCTATCTCTGTATTATGAATGCGAACTGCCCTTGCTCCACGTCGGTCAATTTCGTTCAGATCAGCTATTCTGATTCTGTTGGTTGTCGTATTAGTCTCCATTTTGTCAGCCCCCTATTCCATTACTGGCTTAAGTTCCGGCAGTTGCACAAAATTTTTGCGCAGCTCTTCGTTGTGAATAATTTCGTGCCACGGATCAGTCGTCGTGCTTAACGTCTCCTCAATTCTGGTCACCAGTTGCTTCCTCGTCTCTGCATTCGCGAGTGCGTGTTTGATGGATTCAACTCCGACCCGTTCCACCCAATGGGCTGTGCGTTCGTTCCAATTGGCCTGCTCGCGATAATACTGCAGATAGGCACCGGTCCATTCCATCACTTCATCCTCAGTTTTAACGGTACAAAGCAGTTCAGCTGCCCGAACCTTAATACCGCCGTTACCTCCAACGTAGATCCCCCAGCCACCGTCAATAGCAACGACGCCCAAATCCTTGATCGTCGCTTCAGCGCAGTTACGCGGGCAACCAGATACAGCCAGTTTGACTTTGGATGGCGCATTCAGACGTTCAAATGCCTTTTCCAACCGGATGCCCATACCCATAGCATCCTGAGTGCCAAAGCGACAAAAGGTGTTACCTACGCACGTCTTAACCGTTCGCAGCGTCTTTCCATAGGCATATCCAGAAGGCATATCCAACTCGGCCCAGATCCCCGGCAAATCCTCCTTCTTCACACCAAGCAGGTCAAGACGTTGGCCACCCGTAAATTTCACCAGAGGCACATTGTATTTCTCTGCGACAGCAGCAATTTTCTTCAGGTCGGCAGGTGAAGTAACTCCTCCATAAATGCGGGGCACGACAGAATAGGTGCCATCTTTCTGTATATTGGCATGGTACCGTTCATTCGTGAATCTGGATTCCTTCTCATCCTCATAATCCAGCGGCCATAGCATACCTAGATAATAATTGAGGGCCGGCCGGCATTTGGTACATCCTTCTGTCTCGTTCCAGCCCAGCACATTCATCACTTCTTTGACGCTCTTCAATCCCATCTCCCGAATGCTATCAATGATCGCTTCCCGGTCAAGCGTCGTACAACTACAAATTCCCTCTTTCATCGTTTCTCCGGCTTCTGCGCCTGCGTATAGCTGTAAGAGTCCCTCCACTAATGGCTTGCAGCCGCCACATGATGCCGATGCCTTTGTGCATGCCTTAACCTCCCCGACACTCCGGCAGCCAGCCGCAACCGCCTCTCCAATGTCACCCTTGGATACACCATTACATCCGCATACAATTTCGTCATCAGGCATCTGCTCTAGCATCATGGCGCCACTAGCTTCAGGTTGACCGGGATTGAAGCCTAGTAATAACTCTTTCTCTCGGCCGACCACCGACTCGCCACTTTTGATCAAAGAAAACAGCATGGCTCCGTCAGACGTATCCCCAAACAGAACAGCTCCGATCAGTTTTTCTTCCTTGATCACGATTTTTTTGTAGACGCCGCCAATATCATCCTGATACCGCAGGGAACGTGTTCCCGGTTCATCCTTGTAATCCCCTGCTGAAAACACGTCGACACCCGATACCTTCAACCTTGTCGAGGTAACAGAACCACTGTAGCCGGGAATCTCCATTCCCGCGAGCCGCTGAGCCAGTACACCACCTTGCTCATATAATGGAGCAACCAGCCCGTAAGTGATTCCCCGGTGTTCTGCGCATTCTCCAACGGCGTAGATTCCGGGGATATTCGTTTCCATGTAATCATTTACGATGATGCCGCGGTTTACAGGGATTCCCGCCGACAGCGCCAGTTCAATGTCTGGTTTGATGCCTACCGCCATAACGATCAGATCTGCTTCCAGCTCGCTGCCATCGGCAAATTTCAACCCTTCCACGCGGCGACGCCCCGTAATAGCCGCCGTCCGCTTATTGACCAGAAAAGTCATTCCCTGCTCCTCCAGCTCGCGCCGTAGCATAAGGGAAGCAGCCTCATCCAGCTGCCGATCCATAATATATCCGTTAATATGAATAACCGTGACGTCCATCCCCAAGTTAAGCAGCCCCCTAGCTGCCTCCAGCCCAAGCAATCCGCCGCCGATGACGGCTGCTTTTTTGTGCGTCTTTGCGGTCTCCATCATCGTTTCACAGTCACGAATATCCCGAAAACCGATAACACCTTCCTTGTCGGCTCCTGGAAGCGGCAGAATAAAGGCTTTAGAACCTGTTGCCAACAACAACAAATCATAAGAGATGCATACGCCGGAGCGCGACGTCACCTGCTGCTTTTCCGTATCGATAGCTGTGACAGGATCATCGGTATACAATCGAATATTGTTGTCTTCATACCAACTCCAGTCGTTGATGACAATATCCTGCAAACCAGCCCCTCCCGCCAGAACGGAGGACAGCATAATCCGGTTATAGTTTGGATGGGGCTCTGCCCCGAATACCGTAATTTCATAGCTACCTGGTGCAAGCTTCAGCAAATGTTCGAGAGTGCGTATTCCCGCCATTCCGTTGCCGATCAACACTAACTTTTGGATATCGTTCATCAGGTCACTCCCCTTCCATTTGTATCCTTAAAACATAAAAAGCCTGCTTCACATATGGGGATTCAAAATATCCCTCACATGAGAAAACAGGCTCCATTGCCGTTTCATCGAATACGCCGTTGTATCCATCAGAGTATGGAATTAAAAAGTACTGTAGCTAATATATAATGGTTCAAATGATATGTCAACATTCCTTACGCAATATCTTATAAAAAATTATATTTTATCACCATGTAACATATCTATGACGTATAAAATATCACTCTCCTACAAAATTAGGATTGATTTTCAGACCAAAACACGCCAAAATGGTTTAAAAGTCCGTTTTAATTTGATGATGGTGAAAAAAATAAGCAAACAGATAAAATTTCATGTCATATTTGTTATCAATGAATACCATCCCCATCCCTAACTACCCTTCATGTTACAGAGAGGAGGAGCCCGCTTGCGTTCCTTGTTGGTAATTCACTTACATTCTGACCATGTATCTGAGCAGACACACGCCGTTTCCTCATGGCAGGCAGGACCTGAGTACCTTTTAGAGTCCAACGGATACCTAACTCTGCCCTGCCGCAATGAATCCGAAATCAAACAGCTAATCCTTAATGCAGATGCGGCGGTACTAAACATACCTGTCGGCACTATCAGCATATGGAGTGACAGGCTGGAGCAAGCCAAAGCGGTCCCATTGCTCTGGTGGTGCAGCGCAGAATCAGCGCTATCATCGACAGAGGCTTGTGAAGCTGATGTCACTGTCGATGGCATTCTAACCCCTTCAATGGCAGCCCATGAGCTGAATTGGGCTCTTCATTTTAGTGCCAAACGCTTTTTTGAACGCCAGCATTGGCAAAGTGAACGCAAGCAACTGACCGCTCGACTGGAAGAACGCAAATGGATTGATATGGCCAAAGGAATACTGGGGGAAGTAAACGGCATCCCGGAAGCGGAAGCATACGATGTGCTACGCAAAAAAGCAATGAACGAACGCAAACGTATCGTTGATGTGGCCATCTCCATCGTCAAAGCACAGCAAATGCTAAAAGCATAAATCTGAAAGGGGCCTGAACATGAATATCATTGAAATATTAAAAGAAGTGGGTCGCGGCAAAAGAGGCGCCCGAGATCTGAATTATGCCGAAGCCGAAGCTGCTGCCGAGCTTATTATGACCCAGTCGGCAACCCCTGCTCAAATTGGAGCTTTCTTTGCCGCGGAGCGCATTAAAATGGAGAGCGTTGCCGAGCTGGAAGCATTCGTAAACGTTTGCCGTAAATATACCCATCGCTTCCCGATGCAGGAAGGTATTGATTTTGCCGGTCCGTACGATGGCAGGAAGTCATCGTTTATCGCCACCTTCGCAACAGCCTTCGTACTCGCCTCATGCGGAATACCTGTAACGATGCATGGCAGCGCACCTCTCCCTCCCAAATGGGGGGTTACGCTACCGCTTTTACTGCAGGAAATGGGGGTTACGTCCGGGAACATGACACGCGAAACCGCCATTCATGCCGCGAAGCTGGCTGGTGTACTATTCATAGCCTCCGAACAGTGGTGCGCGCCCCTGCGAGATCTGCGGTCCATTCGCGAAGAGCTGGGGCTTCGCACGGTGCTGAATACTGCCGAGAAACTGGTTGATTACGGTTCATCCCCCTATATTGTATTCGGCGTTTTCCACAATACTGTGTTCGAGAAGACGGCGAAACTCATGCAAAATCTCAATTACCGCAGGGCTCTGATCGTCCAGGGGAGCGAAGGATCCGAGGACCTGTTCATCGATCGGCCGACCCGGACTTACCTGCTTGCTAACGGCGAGGTGTCACTACAGGTTATTGATCCAGAAATGTACGGGCTGGATTCGGTGGTACCAGAGCATAACTGGACCCCCGCTGGACAGCTGCGCATTACGGAGGAAGTGCTACAAGGTACAGCTTCTATAGCCTTTTCGAATCAAGTGTTACTCAACAGTGCGGTCCGACTGTTCGTTGCAGGACGAGTCGACTCCATAGAGGAAGGTTTGTATACCTGCAAACCGCTGCTAGAAAACGGGGACGCCTGGAATTTGTATAAACAATGGCGGGAAGCTATGCTCAGAACAGAAATAAAAACGGGAGCAAACATATCCGAAACCCGATTGCAATTATAATATCGGCCTCACGCAGTCTGTGATTGCAGGCCATTAACTGTCCAACCCAAAAAGGCCAGCCCTCATTCATACAATGAGGGCTGGTCTTTTATGCAAAGAAAAAGTCACTTACTTCGTCCTGCTCTAGAACTCAGACCATTCCCCATTATCTGCACTTGTTGCAACTGCAGCCAGATGAAGGGGACGAATACGTACAGCTGCCGTTTTGAAGCCAGGCATCCGGCAGAACGGATCAAGATCGGGTCGGGTCGCCCGATTTACATTTTGTATCCCACCCCAATGCATGGGTACGAAAAGCGTGTCTTCGCGGATATGTGGTTTGATTCGGCTGCGGACAGTGAAGTTGCCGCGCTGTGATGCTATTTCTACCCACTCCCCGTCCCTGATATGCCAGCGTCTCGCTGTCCGCGGATGAATTTCCACATAATTTTCAATCTCTCGCGCGGCCAGCGACGGACTTCTGCGCGTTTGTGCACCGGTCAAATAATGAGCCAGTACACGGCCGTTCGTCAAAATAAGCGGGTACTCCTCTGATATCTCCTCTCCTGCTCCACAGCTTTCAACCACCGTAAAAACAGCCTTTTGATCGGAATGGGCAAAGGTTTCCCGAAACATCATATCCATACCGGCTCTGTCCGTAGACGGGCATGGCCAATATACTCCTTCTTCACGACGCAGCCTGTCATATGTGATCCCATAATAATCGGCAGGACCGCCCCGGCTGGCGAGCCGCAGTTCTTCAAAGATATGCTCAGCATCCCTGTAAGAGAAATAGGTGCCCTTGTTTAGCTTTGCAGCCAACTGACACAAAATGTTCCAGTCATCTCTAGCCTCGCCCGGTGCGGGCCTCGCCGCTTCCCGTAACAGAACGCGGCCCTCCAGATTGGTCATCGTCCCCGTATTCTCCAAATAAGACGTCACAGGTAAAACAACGTCGGCCATCCGCGCGGTTTCAGTGAGAAACATATCCGCCACAACCAGCAGATTCAGCTTTTTGAGGGCTTCCTCCACCAGCCGGACATTCGGGTTAGATACAACAGGATTAGAGCCCATCACGAACAGAGCTTGGATTTCTCGCTGATGAACAAGCTCCATCATTTCATATGCGGACACCCCTTTTCCCGGCAAACTGCTTGGTTCAACTCCCCACACGGACGCCACATAGAATCGATCTTCTTCATTCTCAATCGATCTGTAGCCAGGAAGCTGGTCAGCCTTTTGGCCGTGCTCTCTCCCCCCTTGCCCGTTTCCTTGTCCTGTGATAGCCCCATAACCACATCCTTCCCTTCCTATCTTGCCAGTGGCCAGCACCAGATTAAGAAATGCACGCACCGCCATATGTCCATCTGTCTGCTGTTCGACACCTCTGGCCGTAAAAACGATGCCAGTCTCCACACTACCAAAGGCACGTGCTGCCTGCCGGATCATTTCTACCTCAATTCCGCACAACGCAGCTGATTCGCTCAGATCCACACCCTTCAAATGAATCAACAGCTGGTCATAGCCGTTGGTCCGCTTGCGGATAAACTCTTCATTCGCAAATCCTTCATCCACGATGACCTTTAGCATGGCATTGGCCAGCACAGCATCCGTACCCGGCTTGATTTGCAGGTGCAAATCGGCGGCCGCCGCCGTTGGTGTCGCGCGCGGGTCAATCACGATGATAAACGCGCCGTTTTCCTTCGCCTCGTGAAAATAAGGCATTAACGTCGGCTGGCATTCAGCGATATTTGTACCTGCGAGTACAATACAACGAGCTAATGGAATATCAGCCAATCTGCAGGTCAGTCCGCGATCAACGCCAAACACTTTACTGCCAGCGGATGCCGCTGCCGACATGCAGAAGCGCCCGTTATAATCGATATATCGCGTACCTACAGCCACTCTTGCAAATTTACCGAGTAAATAGGCCGTTTCATTGGAGAGTGAACCTCCACCGTAAATTCCGATTGCATCGGCACCCTGTGTGGACAGTAGCGTAGAGAAACTGCTACCTATAGTATCCAATGCCTCCTCCCACTTGACGGGAACAAGTTTGCCCTCTTTGCGTATGAGAGGCTGTACCAGCCTTTCCGCATGAGTCGCATGCTGATGCGCATTCATTCCCTTGATGCACAGCCTACCCTGCGAGGCTGCATTAGGCTTCCCTTCCGCCTTATACACTGTACGGATGATACCCGCGAGTGTCTCTGTACCCGTGCTAACGGTCATCTTACATTGCACGCTGCAAAACGGGCACTGCGTATCCATTACTGACGATACATGTAGCCCAGCTTCCGGTTTGCTTTCTCCTGACTGACACATCAAAGTCACCTCCCCTTCGCCATTTTTCGTAATTTTATTGTCTGCACACGCTAGATATATCGCCACAACTCCAACTCAACCCGTCATCCTGTCAGCATTGTGGTCCGTAGGCTGCCTGCCAGTTCACTTCGAAGAGCAGTATCAAGCACACTTTCCCGTAGTGCCATAACACCAGTCCTTTCAATCCACTCCCACATTTTCTCCCCGTACCGGGCACTATGTCGGTATATTCGCAAGCAAACTGCAGCCAGCAGGACTGCTTCTGTCGGGTCCTCCTCCAATCCAAGCAGCTGCCCCTGGCGAACCGGATGCTCAGCATGACCACCGGCATAAACCTCCCAGCCTGCTGGAGATCGGGATATTCCAATATCGTGGACAAGTACACCTCCGGGATACTCCGATCCTGGACAAACAGTAACTGTAACCAACGAGGGCAATGCGAGACTTCCCCATAAAGTTGCCAACCGCTCTCTTAGCCAGGCTACTTCTACAAATGCCTGATCCATCAGGTCCGACTTAACAAAAGCCTGATTCTCGGCATTTAGGTTCGTAAAGCGCAGACCCGCAGAGGGCGCTTCTCCTCCGCACTGCGCGGCGACCTGAACCGCAACGCCAGCGCCTAATGGATTTGTCGCAGATCTGTCTCGCAACCCGAGAGATTCCAAATAATAAAGTACAGCCGGACGACATAATTCACACCCCTGCTGTCTGGTCCAACCGAGACGGGACACTACTTCCTTTGGTGTCTGACAGGCTGCGTCCACCATAGCTGTCTTAAGCGAATCATGATCGTAGTGCGTACATCCACACACAGGGACAACTTCTTGGGCGGTCGGAGTAACTACAGGCCCGGAAACTGTCGATCGGGACAAACTATTTTTGACCAGTGCAGCCACCAGCGGCCGACAGCCCCCACAGGAACCAGATGCTTTGGTCCGGCTTTTCACTTCTTCCACCGTCTTCAGCTTATCCGTAGCAATCGCTCGCAAAATAGCCCCCTTACTTACGCCGTTGCATGCACATACCGTCTCCTCTTCCGGCAGTGCGGCTACCGCATCCTCTGCTCTGCTCTCGCTGTTATCCTGGGATGCAAGCTCTGTAGCCGACGCGCCGCGCCGTACCATACCGAGCAGGGAGTTACTTTCCGCCGTATCTCCGAATAAAATGGCACCAGTGACAGCACCGGCATGCATCATCACTTTTTTGTAAACCTCCTGCATCCCGTTATACTCCATGACCGCTATCTCGCTTCCCTCTTCGCGAATGTCTCCTACGGAAAACAGATGAATCCCTGCTACCTTGAGCTGCGCATACGGAACCGTCCCTTCATAGGGAGCCGTTTCACGACCACAAATAACTTTTGCCAGCACTTTGCCCTGCTCATATAGCGGCGCCACTAGCCCGTATGAAATCCCGCGATGCTCAGCACATTCGCCGACGGCATAAATACCGGGAATACTCGTGCGCATATAATCATCCACGACAATGGCACGGTTTACGGTCAGACCGCTGTCCTGAGCTAATTCGATATTCGGTCGGATACCAACCGCCAGCACAACCAAATCCGTTTCCAACCTGTTCCCGTCCGCAAATATCAATCCTTGCGCCCTGTTTCGGCCTATGATGTTGACCGTTTCCTTCGCCAAATGAAACCTCATGCCCTGTTGTTCCAGCTTTCGCTGCAGAAGCACAGCCGCCGTCCGATCAAGCTGACGGTTCATAAGATACTGCGCATTATGAACAACCTCAGTTTCCATCCCTAGATTCAACAGGCCTTGAGCGGCTTCAAGTCCTAACAGCCCCCCTCCGATAACTGTGGCCTTACGGTATGTTTTGGCATATCTTGCCATGGTTTCACAATCATTCACATCACGAAAAGCGATTACCCCCTGTTTTCGAGCTCCGGGAATGGGCGGCATGAAAGGCAATGAGCCCGTTGCCAATATGAGTATGTCATAAGGTTCTTTGATGCCGGATTCCGTTTCCACCATCCCGGCTGCAACATCAATACGACAGACGCGTTCACCCGCGTACAACTTTACCCCGTTCTCTTCATACCAGTCCCAGTCATGGGTAACGATGTGCTTAAATGAGCTCTCCTCCTGAAGCATTTTGGACAGGAGCACTCGGTTGTACCCGGGACGGGGCTCTGCACCAAATATCGTGATTTGGAACCGCTCTGGCTCCAGATCAAGTATTTCCTCCACACATTTAATGCCTGCCATACCGTTGCCGACGACGACCAGTTTTTTCATCATATTAAACCAGCCCCATTCTCCGAATAAAATAAGACAGAAAAAGCCCTTCTCCATTCAATGGAAAAGGGCACCGTTGCCGTAAATGTCAGCACATCGTTGTGCCGATATGTATCTAAGATTACTGAATTGTGAATGTCATGTCAATATTTAATACATGAAAGCTATATTTTCACCTTATATTTAATTTTTTTACGATTTTGTGTTATGTATATTGACATAAAACAGATCCTTTTTTATAATTTGATTAAAATCACTCCAACGTGATCATACCAAGTCGACTCACAATGAGGTGTGTCAACCACGGCAATGAGGCCGCAAACCGTTTCCTAGATACCATGTAGGGGCGATTTGCGGCTTTTTCATGTTCAAATTACATTTTTCAGACAAAGAACAACAATGAGAACAGGAGAGATGGAGAATGAACAAAAAAAGTTTCTGGAAAAGCGGACACAAGCCCACCCTATTTGGCTCCTTTCTGTATTTTGATATCAGTTTTATGATCTGGGGAATGATCGGCCCATTGGCCGTTGTAATTGCTAATGATTATCCAATGGACCCTGTACAAAAAGCCAATCTTGTCGCCCTACCTATACTTGGTGGTTCCCTGCTGCGGCTCGTGCTCGGATTCATGTCGGATTATATCGGTCCGAAGCTCACGGGACAGATTGGTATGCTTGTCACGATAATCCCTCTCTTGCTCGGCTGGCTGTGGGTTGATTCGCTAGAGCACATGTACGTTGTTGCCCTGCTCCTGGGCGTAGCCGGAGCATCATTTGCAGCTGCGCTGCCGTTGGCCAGTCAATGGTACCCCAAAGAGCATCAAGGCTTGGCTATGGGAATTGCCGGTGCCGGGAATAGCGGTACCGTCCTTGCGACATTGTTCGCCAACCGCATTGCTCAACATTTTGGTAGTTGGGAAGCCGTTTTCGGATTGGCCATCCTCCCCATCTTAACCGTCTTCGTTCTGTTCAGTATTTTTGCCCGCAACAGCCCTCACCGCCCAGCACCAAAAAGTCTGTCGCATTATGCTTCGGTGCTCAAACAGAGGGATGCCTGGGTATTCTGTGCCTTTTACTGCGTGACGTTTGGCGGATTCGTTGGCCTTTCTAATTATTTGACTATTTTCTTCAATACCCAATATGGCCTCTCCGCGGTACATGCCGCCGATTTTGCGACCATTTGTGTGATTGCCGGAAGCTTCTTTCGTCCTGTAGGTGGCTTTTTGTCTGATCGGATTGGTGGTTCACGCATGTTAATGTACTTGTATGCGGGAGCCGGGATTATGCTCGCCGGCATTGCGTTTTTACCGCCACTTGCCGTGGTAGTTGTGCTGCTGTTCGTAGGCATGATGTGCCTTGGCGCTGGCAACGGCTCCGTATTCCAGCTCGTTCCGCAGCGGTTCGGCAACGAAATCGGGCTCATGACCGGTATCGTCGGCGCTGCTGGTGGCATAGGCGGGTACTTCCTTCCCCTTATACTGGGTCATCTGTACAAATCAACGGGTTCCTATATGCCGGGCTTCATCTCTCTGAGCCTAATCACGTTCTGTGCCTTTACCCTCGTCATCATAATGCAATTGAAATGGCGTAACAGCTGGATGCGACGCTCTGCTACAGTTACTGATGAAGCCGTCAAGCGCATCGGAGAATTAAATGCCTGATGTTCATTAAACATAGAGCTGCGAAGCATTGAATTGTCCCTCAGCCATCCCTATAGCCAAAAAAATAGCTTAACTTCGTTTATATAAAATGAAGTTAAGCTATTTTTCATGCACACTCAATCGAATCGCACCTATAAAAACTATGATAATTATCATATCAGATCAATATTTTCCGAAAATATTATGAAAATTAAATGAAATTTTCTTTCGAAAAACATTGAAATTCGCTTTCATTTTCATAATTTTTCTTATGTAAACACTTATATAACCATTTTTCACACAACATACTTGTTCACTTGGTTTAAAATAAGGCGTATACTTGTTCACGAATTGTTCAAGGATTAACAAAATGTAATTTTTTAGAAAGAAGGAATTGAAAATGCGTGCTTTTCATTTTACGGAAGACGGATCTATCGAAACTAAATTAACCGGAAAAGATCTACTTGCCAACCCCCTGCTAAATAAAGGAGTGGCTTTTACCCTGGAAGAACGGAAACAGCTTGGACTTGATGGTCTCCTTCCTCCTACGATATTAACTATTGAGGAGCAGGTTCAGCGGGTTTACGAGCAATTTCAGAGCCAACCGGATAATTTGCGTAAAAATGTTGCGTTAAATGATCTTTTTAATCGGAATACCGTTCTTTATTATCGTTTGCTCTCTGAGCACCTAAGCGAAATGCTCCCGATTGTTTATACACCAACAGTAGGCCAGGCTATACAGGAATACAGTCATGAATATCACAAGCCTGGTGGTATGTATTTATCTATCGATAATCTTGCGGGTATTGGAGAGGCTTTTAAGAATTTGAACCTAGACCCTGATGATATCGACCTGATCGTAGCCACAGATTCCGAGAGTATTTTGGGAATCGGGGACTGGGGAGTCGGAGGTATTAATATCTCTATTGGTAAGCTTGCTGTGTATACAGCTGCTGCTGGTATAGATCCTAGCCGGGTGCTGGCAGTTGTTCTTGATGCAGGTACAAACAACGAGAAGCTATTGGAAGATCCTTTATACATGGGGAATCGTCATAAACGTGTACGTGGAGAACAATATGACCAATTTATTGACACTTATGTTCAAGCTGCACTTTCCTTTTTCCCGAATGCCCTGCTGCACTGGGAAGATCTGGGCAATGTCAACGCACGGAACATTATCAATAAATACGGTAATAGTATTCTGACTTTCAATGACGATATTCAAGGTACTGGAGCGGTTACGCTCGCGGGTGTGATGTCTGGTGTTCAATTGTCCGGAATCCCACTGAGCAAGCATCGGGTGCTAGTCTTTGGTCCAGGAGCTGCCGGAATCGGCAATGCAGACCAAATTAGCGCCGCCATGATGCTGGAAGGACTGTCAGAAGCAGAAGCAAGACGTAACTTCTGGGCTTATGATTACCGCGGCCTGCTCACCAACGAAACAGAAGGACTTTTTCCATTCCAGGTCCCTTATGTGCGTGATGTTGCAGAATGCCGTGACTGGGAACATGCTGAGGATGGCAAAATCCCTTTGCTTGAAGTCATTCGCCGCGTGAAACCGACGATTATGATCGGTACTTCCGGTGTTACTGGGGCATTTAGTGAGGAAATCGTTAAAGAAATGGCCAAACATACAGAACGTCCTATTATTATGCCTATGTCCAACCCGACTCCACTGGCAGAAGCAACTCCGCAAGATTTGATCCACTGGACCGAAGGAAAAGCCCTCATTGCAACAGGAAGTCCTTTTGAGCCAGTGATCTATAACAATATTAAGTTTGAAATTGGGCAATCCAACAATGCTTTCGTATTCCCGGGTCTGGGTCTCGGCGCAATCGTGGTAAAATCCAAAATTATAACAGATAGCATGTTTGCAGCAGCTGCCCATGCAGTAGCTCAAATGGTTGATTTGTCGCAGCCTGGTGCTTCCCTGCTGCCAAAAATCAACGAGCTACGAGAAGTATCTGAAGCGGTAGCCGTGGCTGTAGCTAAGGCAGCAGTTCAGGATGGAGTAGCGCGTCATCAACCGGACGATATCGCACAAGCAGTTCGAGATGCGATGTGGGACTGCAAATATAAACCCATCAAACAATATGGTCAGGAAACGGTTCTGGTTTAAAAAATAGCGAACAACATCAAATGTGTACTTGCATATGCAAAGTGATTATTTAACTGATGTCCGCCATTTTTGGCGGACATCTTCATTGGAGGCGACATCATGGCTACAGGTCATATTTTTATTATCTTAATTCCTATTTTCTTTGTCATTTTAATTGGTTATTTCGCAGGATTGTTTAAGGCCTTTAACCCTGCTTCTTCTAAGGGATTAAATACACTCGTGACGAAGTTTGCTCTACCTGCACACTTGTTTATTGGTATTACGACGACACCCAGAGAGACGTTGATTCAAAAGTGGCCCTTTCTTGTGGCTTTGCTACTTGGTGTAATCGGCTTTTATATTGTATTGCTCATTGTTTATCGCTTAATTGCCAAAAAAGGCCTGACTGAATCCTCCATGTTCGCATTGAATTCGACACAGCCTTCTTTTGCATTCATGGGAATTCCGGTTCTGGGCAGCTTGTTCGGAAGTGCGGCAGTCGCCATCCCGATTGCGATTACTGGGATCGTCGTTAATGCCATTCTTGATCCGCTTGCAAGTATTTTGGGAACGGTCGGTCAGCGCAAAACAACAGAATCCGACGGCACTAAAGGCAACTTATTTAAAGTCACTATGAAATCAGTCCTTCATGGACTCAGCGAGCCGCTTGCCTGCGTACCCTTGTTTGGTGTCGTATTGACTCTATGTGGATTCCACGCTCCGAAACTTTTGCAATCCATGTTTGATCAAATCGGCAATATTACTGCTGGTACAGCCCTATTTGCCATCGGGGTAACCATTGGTATCAAAAAGATTACGTTCAGTCCA
Source organism: Paenibacillus sp. FSL H7-0703 (assembly GCF_038003485.1). NCBI lineage: Bacteria > Bacillati > Bacillota > Bacilli > Caryophanales > Paenibacillaceae > Paenibacillus > Paenibacillus sp. FSL H7-0703. The sequence goes on from NZ_JBBOPF010000002.1 coordinate 164,822, forward strand.
AAAGCACTTAGCATCGCTGTGCTGAAAGCCATCGTGATGCCTATGGTTATGCTCGGTATTGCTGTTCTGATAGGACTATCCCATGAAGATGTAACCAAGGCCGTATTGCTTGTCGCTTTTCCCGGCTCGGCTGTGGCCGCTATGATTGCTACCCGTTATGAAACACTGGAAACGGAAGCTGCATCTGCATTTGTTATTAGCTCAGTCTTATCGCTCATTTCACTACCCTTACTCATTTCACTTCTTTTATAGGGACAGAAACTTAAGAACCCTCAATGCAATCCAGGTATTTATAGGTATAAAGTATACCCGTTTGCTCTCATTTATCTTATTTTTTAAATATTGTTTGAACAATAAAGTGATTTAGTAAGAATTGAGTTGGAAAAACAACATAAAATCCAGTTTTGCCGACAAGCGGCGGTCCCATCGTTTCATTTACTAGGGGCCGCCGTTCTTTTTGAATAACCTTCTACTCTCCCTTTTAATAAATACCTAACATTTAGAAAGCAAATTGTCGAAATATATATGGGGTAGGTTGTATATGAAACTAAAATGCTAATTCAAAGGAGAAGAAAACGTGAAAAACTTGAAGTGGAGAACTATGTCCTTTTTTGGTAAAAATCTATTAATCTCTTTTCTTAACATCGTATTAATAGGTGCTATTCTCATCACATCCAGCTATATACTTCAAAAGAACATTCTCACCACGCAGCTGCAAGACCAAGTTAAAGTATTGACTAAAAAATGGGCAGAAGATGTTGACAAAACAAAAGTACAACAAGCATTAAGCGAAAAAGATTATAACGGTTCTGCTCAACAGGATTTACGCAAATTCCTAGATTCTATCCACACATTTTATCCTAATGTTGCCCAAGCTTACATATTTGGCACAGAACTAGCAGAAGGAAATCAAACCTCCATTATTGGCGTTCCTACAAATTTAGTCCAAGCTTTCCAAGACTCAAAGATGAACATTGGGGATATGTATACTCTTCCAGACGAAAATGTACAAGGTGTAAATAAAATGCTTCAATCTAAAGACTCAGCGTTTAGCAGCTTTTATACTGACGATTTTGGCACATGGACGACCATTGTTTACCCAATTACAGATGAAAGCGGTAAAATCACAAGTGCGATATACTTTGACGTAGACGCGAGCTCTGTACCTAACGGACTTCATAAATTGCTTGTATATGGTGTTTCATTGCTCATTCTGTTCCTTGCGATCTTCTTAACGGTCCAATATTTACTGGTAAAACGTACCCTCTCCCCAATTCGTAGCCTGATGAAGGGCATTGAAGAAGTCAGCGAGGGGAATCTGAATGTAAAAATCAAGACAGGTGAGGACGACCTTGGCATTATCAATCAAAAATTTAATTCTATGATCAAACGCCTTAACGATACCATGGTGAAAGTACAGGATACGACGCAAGAAGTTACGGGATCTGCCCAGGAATTGTTAAGCATTAGCGAGAAAAACAGTACGAATACGAACGTCATTAACAGCAATATTCAGGAAATAACCCAGGGGCTTGAAGCTCAGGATCACGCAGCACTTGAAAGCTCCAGAGCTATGAATGAAATGTCGACAGTTATCCAAACGATTGCCGAAAGCTCCTCTTCCGTAGCCGATCAAGCTTATTCTATGGAAAAACGCTCCGTTGAAGGCAATCAGGTAGCCCAAAAGCTTTCCGCTCAAATGGACTCCATCTCCACTACAATGGAAAGTACAGCTGATTCCGTTAATGCGCTGCAGAACCGTTCTAACGAAATCAGCAATATCGTCAGCATCATTACAGGCATTGCCAGTCAAACGAATCTGCTTGCACTGAACGCTTCTATTGAAGCTGCCAGAGTCGGTGAAGAGGGCAAAGGTTTTGCAGTCGTAGCGGGAGAGGTGCGTAATTTGGCTGAACAGTCTCAAGAGTCTGCCAAACAAATTGCAGAGCTTATTGAAGAAATCCAAAAAGAAATTGAGCAGACTGTAAAAGGCATCAGCCTTGGTACAAAAGAAGTTCACATTGGGCTAGAAGTTACGAAGCAAACAGGCGAAATGTTCTCTGAAATTTTAGATGCGTCTAATAAAGTGTCGTCACAAATTCAAGAGGTATCCAGCGCAACGGAGCAGATTTCAGCCAGCACGCAGGAAATGTCAGCTACCTCTGACGAGCTCTCTTCGACAGTTAGCAAAACAGTCGACAGCAGCAAACAAATCGAGCATACCATTGGAGAACAGGCTGAGTCTATGGCTTCTATTGTCCAAGCTTCTGACAAGCTTACATTGATGTCCGGGGAGCTGGAAGAGCTCATTTCGTTCTTCAAGGTGAACCGGGAAGCCTAATTTTATAACCTCCAAGTAACTCAAGATAACAATAAAGAACCTCTAGTCTGCATAGAATGCGAACTAGAGGTTCTTTGATATACTCTTACGTACTTCTTAATTTATAAATCCTTCCAAAGCTGAGGTTGGCTTACCGTCAGCCTGCCAAGCACCTTTGTTATAACCTTGATTATAACCTGGGGTTGCAGCCGGCTCCCAATAAAATACCCCTGTTCCCTTGCCGCCTCCAATGTTCCGAACCTTTGTTTTGATTGCAGAAATAAATGCCTTGGAAGCTGCAGGTTCGTTATATTCCATCCCGATTTCACTGATGACAATGCCTTTACCGTATTTGGCAATTAGGTTATTGGCATTGGTAATCGTCTGATCCACCTTGCCCTGCCAGTCAGTAGGAGACGGATACAAAGACAGCCCGATGAGGTCAAACTGAGCTCCATTATCAATCAGTCCGCCGATATTCCAGTTCAACATGGAACCGTTATCCCCGTTGGCTAAATGTACGATCGTTTTGGTACTGCTGCTTACCGATTTTACAGCATTATTACCTGTATTGACGAGCCAGGCATAGTTTTTCATGTTCACCGAAGCTTTGCCGTCTTCCCAGAGCATTCCATTGTTCGTCTCATTACCGATCTGCACCCAGTCCGGTGTTACCCCCTTGCTTTTCATCGTGTTCATAATATAGACCGTATGAGACCAGACTGCATCCATGAGTTGTGTAAATGTGAAATTGCGCCACGCATAAGGTTTGTTCTGTTGCCCTGGATCTGCCCAGGAATCACTATAATGTAGAGTCAGCATAACGCTCATACCCAATTTTTTAGCTCGCTGCGCCAGTTCTGCTGCCTTTTCGGCATTCATGTATCCGCTTGCATAATCTTTCATGTCAGGGTTTACCCACACACGGATACGTACCGAGTTGATCTGATAGTCATCTCGCAAAATTTGCAGTATATCTCGACGAACACCCTTTTTATCCTTCCAAGTCATACCTTGCGCTTCCATTCCTGCTACCCAGCTTATATCTGCTCCTTTGGCGAAAGCAGGGGCGGCCGAAGCCGCACCCAACCCTACAGAGCCGAACGGATACAATAAGCTGGATAGCAAGATCAACATCGCAAATATCATCGTGCGGTTACCTGTTTTCATAAGTCATCTCCCATCCGAATTGTATACTTCTCATTGCCTCTGACCAATCTACCAGTTCCCTCACTCGGGAAAACGACAGAGATCACACTTTAATATCATGTTCTATTTATTGCGCTCTGTCTTTAAAACCTTAACAGTGTAGGCATCCAATTGAACGCTACCATCTTCTATCGCATGATTTTCAAGCATATCCGTATAAGTTCGTCCATCCAACGTAATCTTTTGCGACTCATGCGTGAAATTTAGTATAAAAATATAATCATGAACCCCATCGGTACGAATCGCCGTATTCACTCCATGAGGCAACTTCACATTGAGTGCTTTACTGATTCCTGCATCATCAATTAAACTTCTGTAAAAATGACTGTGGAACAGTCCGGTGTTGCGTGACGCGATGTAATAAGCCTTTCCTTCTCCCAAACGGTTCACCGTCAAAGCCGGGCGTCCTGCATAAAAGTCTGACCCGTACACAGCCAGTACCTCTGCACCCTCCGTATGAATGAGATCACACAATTCTACAGCTTCATACTCCCCTTGCAGATCCAGCTCATTGCCTTCAACCGGCAAAATGTGATTACGATCATGATCATGCAATCCGTCAATCTCTTCCGACCAGATCCCCAGCGTCTTACGAAGCGGGCCCGGAAAGCCTCCAAGGAAGCACAAATCATGTTCATCTACGATACCAGACCAATAGGTTGCTACGAAAACGCCGCCATTTTCAACAAATTTCTGTATACGCTCCCCCACACCACTGCGGACCATATACAACATCGGAGCTACCAAAAGTTTGTATTTGGAGAAATCTGCATCCATATGAATGACATCTACAGGCACACCCTGCTCCCAAAGTGCCAAATAATGCGCTTCAGCTGTCTCCTCATATTTCACACCTTTGTTCCGCGGTCCCTGTGAATCGTTGATTCCCCAACGGTTCTCCCAGTCAAAAATGACTGCGGCCTCCGCCGGTACAGTTGTACCGATAACCTCCTCCAGTTTTTCCAGCGCATTACCGACATGGGTCACATCCCCGAATACCCGAGTGTGCTCATGTCCGACATGATCGACGACCGCACCGTGCAGCTTTTCACTCGAACCCCGACTTTTCCGCCACTGAAAATATTGAACGGTGTCTGACCCGTGTGCTACAGCCTGTAAAGACGATAGCAGATGCATTCCCGGCCGCTTCAGCTTGCTGACGTCTTGCCAGTTTGTCAAACTCGGCGTACTCTCCATGAGCATCCAAGGCTTGCCTCCCTTGATTGAACGAATAATATCGTGCATCATAGCCACTTTCGCAGCTTGACGGCTATCATCTCCCTCACGGTCATGCCACGTCGGGTAACTATCCCAGGATATAACATCGAGCAGATCAGCAAACTTCCAGTAATTCAATCCTTCAAAAAACTCCATTAAATTGGTTGTGACCGGAATGGCTGGATTTGCAGCCTTGAGCGGCACAATCTCATGTTTGATAAAATCTGCGGTCTGATCGGTCACAAACCGTCTCCAGTCCAAATTCATAGCATGAACCTGTGTCTCACCATGAGGTGCCGGAGACTCAATTTGGCTCCAATCTGTAACTGTATGACTCCAAAAGGTCGTCCACCATGCGTGATTAAGCTTGTCCAGCGTACCATATTTATCCTGGACCCAAGCGCGAAATGCCTCCTGACAATAATCACAGTGGCAATCTCCACCAAATTCATTGGAAATATGCCAGCCAATAACAGCCGGATGGTTAGCATAACGCTCGGCTAGCTTCGTATTCATGATACGTACTTTTTCCCGGTAAACAGGCGACGTAGCACAGTGATTATGGCGAAACCCGTGCAGATTACGGACACGGTTAGCCTCCACACGCAGCACCTCAGGATATTTTTGTGACATCCAGGCTGGTCTTGCTCCACTAGGAGTGGCCAAAAATGCATAGATTCCGTTCTCAGCAAACGAATCCAGAATACGATCCAGCCACTCAAACGTAAATACGCCTTCCTCAGGCTCCAATGAAACCCATGAGAAAATACCGACAGACATCACGTTACATTTGGCTAGTTTCATTAGACGGATATCCTCCGCTAACACCTCAGGGTAATGCTGCCATTGCTCCGGGTTATAGTCCGCTCCATGCAGCATACGTGGAACTCGCTCACTAATGGGAGGGTACTTGATTATGTTTTGCTTCGTCACTACAAATCATCTCCTTCAATTAATTCTGTTACTCTTTGACGGAACCTAGCGTCATACCTTTAACAAAATACTTTTGTAAAAATGGATATACAATGAGAATAGGCGCTGCACCAATGAAAATTTGCGCAGCATTAACCGTCGTTTGAGAAAGTGATTCCATCTCTTTGGGACTCATGCTCATAGAACTCATGTCCTTCTGAATAATTACAGTTTGCAGGAACGTCGCCAGCGGATAGTCCTTTGCATTGCTCAAATAGAGCAGACCGTCAAACCAGGAGTTCCAATGAAATACCATACTAAACAGCGCAATCGTGGCAATGGAAGGCAGGGATATCGGTAAAAAGATACTAAACAATGTCCGAAAATGTCCTGCTCCGTCGATCAATGCGGCCTCTTCCATCTCTTTGGGAATTCCTCTAAAAAAGTTCAACATAAGGATGACCAGAAATGTATTGACCGCTCCTGGCAAAACAAGTACCCAGAAGCTGTCCATAAGATGGATCTTTTGAATAACCATATAGAATGGAACCAGACCACCGTTAAAAATCATGCTGAATACGAACAACCATGAATATACGTTTCTGCTACGGAACACAGATGTTTCCTTTGAAAGTGGATAAGCAGCTAAAAAGGTAATAAGCAGTGTCAAGCCGGTTCCCAATACAGTCCGACAGACAGAAATCCAGATGGAGTGCAGAAAAATCGGGTTATTCATCGTCTTCTTATAGGCTTCTAATGAAAATTGCACCGGCCACAGTCCAACCAGATTGGCATCTGCTGCTGATTTAGCACTAAATGATACCGCCAACACATGAATCAGCGGAACGATACACATGATGGACAAAATCACAAGCAAGCAAATGTTAAACACATTGAAGATGCGATATGGCGTTGTTTTATGATACATGACTCTCCCTCTTTCAGCCTCGTGGAATCAAAATATGCGGTAACCTGCCCATTTGTAAGCAAGTCGATAAGATATCAGAATGAGAATCATGCTGATAACGGATTTGAACAAGCCGATAGCAGTAGCAAAGCCCATTTCTCCATTGATTAACGCTGTCCGGTAGACGAATGTATCAATAATATCGCCTTTTTGGTAAACCAGTGGATTATAAAGGTTGAAAATCTGGTCAAAACCGGCATTCAGTACATTGCCAAGTGCAAGCGTTCCAACAACGACTACCATCGGAATTAACGAAGGTACAGTGATGTGTAGCGTCTGTCTCCAGCGGCTCGCTCCATCCATTTCAGAAGCCTCATACAACGAAGGATTAATTCCCGCCAGTGCGGCAAGAAATACGATGGTGTTGTAGCCGAACTCCTTCCATATATCCGATACAATGACAGTAAACCGAAACCAGTTATTATCTCCCAGAAAAAAGATAGGCTGAATCCCGAAACTACCGAGAATACGGTTCATAAATCCATCTGAAGCCAACAGGTCAATCAGAATTCCGCCCAAGATGACCCACGACAGAAAGTGTGGCAGATAAACCAGTGTCTGAATGGATCGCTGTAGTCCGACCTTACGAATTTCATTCAGCAGTATAGCAAAAACAAACGGAACCACCAGATTGAAAAACATCTTTAACACAGCAATAATCAGCGTATTCCAGACGACTTGTAGACTGTCCTCCCGTTGAAACAAAAAGCGGAAGTTATCCAGTCCAACCCACTCGGAACCAGTTATGCCTAGCCAAGGCTTGTAATTTTGAAAGGCCATCACGATGCCGCCCATCGGAATGTAGCTGAATACAATTAAGAAAATGATGGCTGGCAGCAGCATGATATGAAATGGCCACGTACGTTGCAGACTTCTCATTGCAGTTCCTCCTGTAACTCTCATGGTATACTTCAATTATAAAAGCGTTTTCGCTGTCCCAACAGTTCAAAAAACCAACATACATGGCACAAAAGCAATCATTTTTCAAGCTCGCCAAACGAATAAAACTTTTTTTCAAACACACAATGATAGCGCATTCATTTCCACTCGATACGGGTGAAGCTGTAGTAAAAAGGCTGCCCACCTCGGGACAGCCCTCCTAACTATTACAACATCATGATTTTACTTTTCGACACTTTTATACCATTCGTTTACTTCATTTGTAATTTGTTCGCCACCAGCTGTTTTCCACGTCTGTACAAAGGTATCAAAAGCAGAGATCGGCTGCTTGCCATAAATAATTTCATTGAAGGTCTGACTTTCAATCTTATCCAGATAGTCCTTTTTAGCCTTCATGGTTGGCGTAGTAGGGCCTGTGAACTGATCTTTCATGGAGATATCCTTCTGTTCCATAAGCACTTTGGCAGCTGCGGGAGTATCTTTCCCGTAGTTCACCATTACATCTTTCTCCAGACGGGTCTTCGGTTCTGCGCCGTTAGCTAAACTTAACAAAGCCTTCATTTGGGCATCAGGTATACGCGCACCATCACGAACCAGCAAATAACGAAAAGAGTTTACATAACCGCCTGGTATTTTATCGATAGACATTAGCTTTCCGCCCGCATCCAAATCATAATCGTAGCCCTTAAACAGCCCATTCGACAAATCGCCGTCTTGTTTGGCATTAGCATAATGGTCAAACAAATAATTTTGATAAGTGAAAAAAGCTTCAGGATGCTGCATTTGTTTGTTGATTAATACAACACCATTGGTATATTGCGTTCCGTGACGCATGGCTTTATTGTCAGGACCTGCTGGAATCTTGATCGGCTTCCACACGGCACCCGGCGCATTTTTGACTGTATCCTGAAGCGGCCAGCCGCTCATCCAATATGGTCCAGGAATCATACCGGCTGTTCCTGCGACTGTAGGTTCTGACGTTTTATTTTCATCCCACAATGCTGCTTCCTGAGGAATATATCCCTTTTTGAGCCACTCGCTCAGCTTTTGCAAACCCGGCTTCATGCCAGGCTGCACGGAGCCATATTCCAAACTGCCATTTGTGCCTTTGTTCCACTGCTGAGGTAGAGTGCCATATGCCCCGAAAATCCAGGATGGGTCACCCATCCAAGTGTTCATGGATGTTTTAAAACCGATGCTGAGCGGAATCACTTTGTTCGGAGCCAGTCCGTCCGGATTTTTATTTTTAAAGGCATCCATCACTTTTTCCAGATCATCCATCGTCTCTGGAGCCTTCATACCCAGCTTATCCAACCAATCTTGTCGTACCCACAATACATAATCATGGTTATAGGCGAAATCAAGCACAGGAATACCCATTTTTTTGTCATCTCGGCTATACTGATTCCATACGTTTGTATCCTGATTCATCGCCTGCTTCCAGGAATCCGAAGCGTACTTGTCAAACAACGGACCCACCTCTGCAAACATACCAGAATCGATCATGTCTTGTGCCAGTTGCTCATTCTCCGTCCCCAGTACAACGACGTCCGGCATCTCCTGACCGGAGGACATAGCCAAACGCAGCTTTGTAGCAAATGCGCCATTCGTATCCGTGACGGACCAGAGTGATTTGATATTAATACCGAATTTCTCTTTAGCCCATTTGGTCGCAATGTTATTTTCGATAGATTCACCATTTTTAAATTTTAAGGCGGGATCTACACCCCATACCGTGGAAATTGTGACTTCTGGATTGTATTTTTCTTTGTATACGTTTTCAGTTTTAGCTGTGCTGTCCCCATTTCCATCATTCCCCGTACCTGAGCAGCCCACAAGGCCCACTCCTAATACCATAGTTGCGGCGAGCAACGACAACAGCTTTTTCTTCGAATGAACTCGCATATTGTTCCCCCTCTAAAAATCATTTTCTACTCTTTTATTATAAGAGGGCTTTTCTTCACAGCCTATGTCACAAAATAAATATTTCTGCACCTTTCCCAACTGATCTTTGCTGGTTTCGTCCTTACTGGTCCCGAAATTCATGCGGAGTCATTCCGTAATGCTTTTTGAACATCTTACTGAAATATTGGGGATTCTGGTAGCCTAGTTCCGTCGTAATTTCGTATATTTTTTTGTTGGAATATTTGAGCAAATAAAGAGCCCGCTCCATTCTCATTCGGATAATATAGTCACCCAGACCTTCTCCGGTTTCAGCTTTATAAATTTTAGACAGATAGACTGGATGAAGATAGACCTGATCAGCAATCGTCTTAACAGACAGCTCCTGGCCTCTATCCTGGGAGATGAGCTCCTGAACCTGCTTGACCACATAGCTTTTAGCGCTTTGCTCGCTTGCGGACCATTCAGATTTAAGTTTGTTCATCATGGAAAATATCCACTCTTTGAGGTGGGGGAACGAATGAACCATTTTCTGCGCATGTAACGGATCGAAGCCTACTTGATCCATCTGTGTAATGAAACGTCCTTGTTTGTGCGCTGTATACATAAAGGCGCTCGTCACCGAAATAAACAGCTCATATAAATGCTCGCGTGTATATCCCACCTCTTCCATTTTTCCAAATACACGGCTCACTTTCGCTTCGGCCTCGTCCCATTGCCTGGATTCAAGCAGATGAGTAAGCGTTGGGTGCATATAAAGCCCCTCCAGTGACTTAACTGAGCTGTGTGGCTGTTCTGTCTGCTCTTCTATGAATAGCAGTGTATCCGTCTCCTCCTGATGGTTCCAGTATAAGGATCTAATCGCTTTCTGATATAGCTTAGATAGCTCCTCTGGAAACTTAAACCATCCGGTCAATGCAACGTAAATTTCCCCTTTCAAGTAATTGCTCACATTTTTTCGAAAGGTCTCAATCGCCGCACTCAAAAAACGATTCTGCTCATCCGCGCTCCGTTCAGGGAATGAATTCCAATTCCCTTCTATTAATACAATTAAGCAGTCATGCGGCGCTTTGCAATGCCAAACGTGAAAATCAGGTGCGAACACTTCTTCGGCAATATTTCCAATCGCATACTCAATTAAGGAGACTGAATGATAGTCCATATCAGAAAAATGCTTTCCTAGCTGAATAAGCAGCATACTGGCAGGATGTCCCGTGCGTAGCTTGATTTCGTACTCGGACATTTTGCTCTCTATTTTGGGTACTGGTAAATCACGCCCGAGTAGTAAATCATGCATCAAATGGGTCCGCAGTACACCAAAATCGTTTCTGCGGCTATATTGTAATTGATGAACCTTGTCAAATGCTTCCCATTCTTCCTTTAGCGAATCCATGGCGGCTGACACACATTTGATAAACTCTTCATCATCCACCGGCTTTAAAATGTAATCAAAAGCCTTAAGCTGAAGCGCTTTTTTAGCATATTCAAAATCGGCATAGCCTGTCAGTAACAAACTTCGGATATGCGGCCATCGCTCGTTTACTTCAACAATCAACTCCAGTCCCGTCATACCAGGCATACGAATATCCGTAACCAGAATATCAATATCGTACGCTTCCAGCACATCCACTGCTGCTAATGCGGAAGCCGCTTGATGAACCCTCTCGATGCCTAGCGTCTCCCACGGAATGGTAGCTGCCAGACTTTCTGTTACATAACTCTCATCATCTACTAGTAATATCTGAACCATCTGTTCCCTCCGTTTTAACTATATTCGAATTTGGCGAAGGCTCAATTAAACCATTCGCATGCTCTCCTTCTGTTGAGATCGACCATTTTAAAACTGCACGCAATCCTCCCAATGGAGACAAAGAGAATTCCAGTCCTGCATCTTCCCCAAAATGTAATCGCATGCGTTGATGCACATTCCATAGACCATATCCATGTTCCTCTTCCACTGGCTTGTCAAGCGTTGATGTCAGGGCAGTTATAGCCTCTCTACTCAAACCGAGTCCGTTATCATCCACAATCAGGTACATATACGAGCCAACACGCTCGGTTAAAATATGAATTACACCATCCTCCGCTTGAGGCTCTATCCCATGCAGCACCGCATTTTCCACCAGTGGCTGCACTACAAGCGGCGGAATCAGCAGACTGCTAGCCTGTGAAGAAACATGAATTAAGAACGTTAGCCTTGGCATACGCATCTGCTGTATGTTCAAATAATATTGAACAAATTCGACTTCCTCTGACAATGGAACCAAATCCCGCTCCTGTCTGGTTGTATATCGATAATACCTGGATAAATTATGAGCCATGGCCACGACCGCCTCATGATTGCGCAGCTTCGCCATACTTGTAATAAACGAAAAACAATTATAAAAAAAATGCGGATTGATTTGTGACTGTAGCTGCTTTAGTCGCGCTTCCTTGACATGCAGCTGCTCAACATACACCTTCTCAAATAGCTCCTGAATCTGTTCGACCATCAGATTAAATTGACTAGACAGGAAAGCAAACTCGTGACTCCCTCTTAGACTTAATCGAACAGCATAGTCTCCATCCTTTAGTCTCCGAAATGCCCGCACAAGCTGAAGAATCGGCACTTGTACCTGTGAATGAAGCAAGTAAGCGCCAATCAAGCCTACCAGCAGCGAGCCAACAACAGTTATATAAAACAGTCGATTCGATGAGTAAATCGGAGACATCATATCGGACAAAGGCATATAATCAATCAAATACCACCCCGTCGTTTGCGAAAGAACGGCATGAACCAGGTAGCTTTCTTCTCCAATTTTCACAGTCAGATTATCAACTTCATGGAGCCCCATTTTTTCTAATTTTGAAATCAGCTGTCCAGACAGCTCTTCATTGGCAGTACGATTATAGATCGCTCCTACGCCTTTTTTATAATAAAAAGGCTCCTTTCGACCATCACCTTTGAAGCGGTCAAGCATATCCTGAATATTACTGCTGTCAAATTCAACTTTAATAATCGTGTTAGCGGTTTCTGGATTACCAAGCGAAGAAAACGGGGATAATGTATACAATGAAAATATAAATTGGTCTTTCCCGTATGATCTTTTTTTGGATACCTGCCAGCCGTCTTTTATCAGCTGATTTAGTTTTTTCTGGTCATATAAACCTGCTCCATTCTCCGATACAACCCGTCCAAGCGAAGGAGAATAGATACTCAGCCCGGTTCTCCAATTAGAAGAGCTTTCCTGAAGCCCAAGCTTGGTTTGAATCCGTTTGACAAGGTTAATTCCATCCAGATTGAGAACCTTGTCCTTCAAAAAAATCGCTTGAAAACTGGCTACATCGGGATCATGAATCAGCAGATGCGGCCAGGAGGAAATCATTTCAATATTCGTATTCACCTGGTCTTGAAAAAAAGTCAGCTGATTATAATTAGATTGATTCAGCTCCTCACGTAATACGCCTGTTGTTGTCTGATTAGAATAGACATACAGGATCAGCACAGGTATAAGCAATACGATAACGATGGAAACGATTTTAGTATAAAAATTAAATTTAAACATGAGTTCTACACATCCTCTGCACAAAAAACAGGCATACTTAAATGGTATGCCAGAGCCCTGACCTTCGTTGCCGTCAGTACATACTATACATTATCAATGGTTGGCGGTGATAATATGTTTGATGCTAAGCAAATGGAATGGTTTAACCAACTATCCGCTGAAGACTTGGCCATTTTAGGTGCCGGCTTCAATACACTAGGTGATTTTTTTGATTTTCTGGCGTTGATTAAGGCCAGACAGGAAACAGCCCAAGGTAATAAAAAGTAATAGCACTATTTCACAACAAATTTCACACGAGTTCCATCCTCATACTCATCCAATTGGTGACTGACCCATGATCCTGCCCCACGATTATCCTTAGGGGCTATGTATTTGATATTTGCACCTTTGCCACCTTCTGAGCACATAGCCATCGGCCATTCGTCACGATCGTATCCTTTACGAGTGGGAACACCTGCAAGTGAATGCTTGCGATTTTGCTCGGCTCCTTCACGGTCAATTGTGCATACCGGTGATTTTCCCGCCTGAATGGCTTCCTTAATATGCTGCGCCGTTTCAGGGTAACGACCTGACGGGAATTGCAGCGTAACCTGAGCCGATGAAGGCGGGTTCTCTCCTGTCGTTTTCGTAAGAAGATTGCCTCCTTCAAACCAGTACGCGCCCGCAGCTAGCAGTACTAAAGCTATAAAACTTAGCAATTTTTTCTTCAATTTCCCTCTTCCCTTCAAGCTATTCCAGTAGATGCCTTCAACTAAGGTAATCCCCGGATTTTATTTTTTGTAACCCCTTACTGACTATAAAAAAAGGTTGAATATTCGACGACAAATAGTATAGAGAGGAGGTTGTACGAATGAACGATGAGATCAAACTGGCCGTGAGCCAAATGCAAGCCGTTGTTATCCGGTTACTGAATGGAAGTACCGTAATTGGCTGGCCTAAGCTCCTATCTGACCAAGAAACTCAGCAATTCAAGCTCTATGATGACGAACACGTATATACGATTTCCGTTAATGATGTGGATACAGTCGCAAGAGTTATTGTATAAGATACAGGAAGCGACTTAATGAGACATCCAGTGGACAAGCCCGAACAAAGCACACCACAGGAGAAGACTGATCAGAATCCCCCAAAATAAACCTTTAAAAAGCTTCATACCATACTGACAACCTTTCGACTGGGCTTTTTCCCCATTATAACATGTCAGAAAGACAGCTGTCGCAGCTTGCTCTTATATCATCTTCGTATCATATATATTAAATTTTAAAATCATGACACAAAGGAAATAATGAAATAATTCCGAAAATTATGCCTGATCACCAGTGAAAATGCAATCATGACATAATAAAAGTCACATTTTAATCAAAATTTAATGAAAATTTTCCGAAAATGATGTATAATTATTGACATAACAAAACGCACGAGGTGATCATCATGGCATTATTAAACAGAGTTCATGAATTAAAATTGCAACTGCCTAACGAGCATCATAGCATTTCCCAATACGTGGAGCATGCATTGCATTCGATTGACAGTTTTGTGGAGCAACATCGTCAATTTATAGCCGCTCAGGCTCTATATGGTGAAAAAATTAATGGTACGGAAGAAAGACTGTTCCGAGACACAATTTCTGAGATTAAAGCCCAACTGGTAGCTACTTTGGAAAAGACAGTTGAAGACTTCGCACACAAAGGCGATAAGCACTGGAAAAATCATTATCAGGACGGCGTAGAATAAGCTGAAAATAACCCCCGGTCTTTGGACCGGGGGTTATTTTGTATAAGTGGATGAGGCAATATGCGTAGACTATTTTAACACTCTGGCCGATGTCGCTACAGTCTTACCACCATAGACTACTTTGATACTGGAACTTCCGGTATCAATCGCCTTCACCTGACCGCCAGTAACCTGTACGATCGACGGTTTGGAAGATGTCCATACCGCTGAGCTTGTCACATTGGTAGTTGCACCTGAATCATAAACTGCATTCACACTAAGCACTTGAGAGGAGCCTTTAGGCAATTTCAGGTTTTTATTGCTCAATACCAGTTTGAGCAGCTTAGGTGTGACCTTGATCTCAACGTTAAACGACTTATCCTGATATGTGCCCGTAATCGTTGCGTTTCCAATTCCAACGGCTTTAATGGAAGAGCCTTTTACGATCGCTACGGAAGCATTCGATGTTGTCCATTTCACTTTACTGCTCAGCGTAGCTTTTTTACCATCCGTATATATGCCGATGACTTTGATGGACTTACTTCCTTTCAAATTCATATCAGCACTCGAAAAGCTTGGTGTCAATGTAGAGATGGCTCCTTCCACAATGACAGGTACTTTCACATATTTGTTCATATACATAGCCTTGATTCCAGAGTTACCGCCATTCACCGCTTTTACTTTACCATTTGCTACTGTAACTGCGGCTGTTGTACCTACCCAGCTTACCTGATTGGTAACATCCAGGATTCCACCACCAGCCATGTGTGCTTTTACTGTCGGAATACTTGCTTCTTGGCCTGCAACCAATACATATTTTTTCTCAGAAGCGGTCAGCTTGAGCACTTTGTATTGCACAGTCACTGGAATATCCAGTTTGAGCGCACCTACCGTTGCTGTCAATGTTGCACTGCCTGGGTTCACTGCAACTAGCTTACCATTTGCTATTTTAACTGCACTTTCACTGCTTAAGCTCCATTTTACATCGGATTGAACTGCTTTTTTTGCCCCATTGACCAAATAAGCAGATATACTCGGAAGAGAAGTTTTGCCTCCTGTTTCGAGAGTCAGACTGGCTTTGCTCGAAACCAGTTTTTCAACCGTTGGAAGTACATTAATCTTCAGAGTCTTGCTCAAACCGTGATAGGACGCTGTAATCGTCGAATTGCCTGCATCCATTGGTGTGATTTTACCTTGCTCGACTGTGGCAACCAGCGGATTGGAGGAAGTCCATTCTGCCGTGTTGGTTACATCTGTTTTGCCGCCAGTCAGGTTGACATCGGTTGCACTAACCTGAATTGGGGAGCTACCCAGAAAGACCGATTTGGCCCCAGTTGCACTCAATACTAACGCCTGAGAAGAAGAACGCACATACACAATCGTTTGTGCTTTAAGTTCATCTTTGCTCGCTTTAATGTAAGT
Organism: Paenibacillus sp. FSL H7-0703; assembly: GCF_038003485.1. NCBI lineage: Bacteria > Bacillati > Bacillota > Bacilli > Caryophanales > Paenibacillaceae > Paenibacillus > Paenibacillus sp. FSL H7-0703. The sequence goes on from NZ_JBBOPF010000002.1 coordinate 180,930, forward strand.
CACGCCTTTGGCAAGTGGACGAACAAGACCATCTTCAACGGTAGCAACAGCCGCATTCGAAGAAGTCCATTCGACACCGGATACATTTTCCGTCCCACCTCCAGTAAGTACACCTTGAGCAGTCAATTGCTTTGATTCTCCGCCAATCGTCAAATTAATGGGACTAGACGGATTTAATTGCAGCTTGCTGTAAGGCGATTTTACTGTAATCGTTGTACTTACCGTTTGCTGCTCATATGTGGCAACAACCTTAATCTGCCCTTTTGACACAGGAGTAATGAGCCCCTTATCAACCTTTAAAATGCTTGAATCCCCAGAGATCCATTCTGCCTTTTGGGTAACATCTTCTTTGCCCTTTTCAGTCAATGACCACACTTTTAATTGAGCGGGGCTTCCACCCAGATTCAATGTAGTCGGATTTTGACTGTCCCACTGTACCGTGGAGGTCGTGCTCTCCTCAGCCCGGATCAAACCCGCTGGCCATGCTGCAAATACAAACATCAGCAAAGCAAGTAAGAAGGTACTCCGTTTGCTCATACGTTTCATACGCTCCATTCGTTTCTCTCCCTTAGTTTCATCTCTATAAAATAGGATATAATTAACAATCCCATTACTTTTATCGGTTAGCAGCTTACTAAATTGAACCCTTCATCAAAAAAAGGTGAATAATTACAGTTAAAGTTCTCCACGCAGTGACCTTACCACAAACAAATGCTCTTCTTTAGATAAGGTTTGTCCATCTTCAAGGATTACATTGTGTGCCGAGTGACTAACCAGCTTTACATTATAAGCAATCAGCTGATCTTCTCTCCAAATCGTCACCGCCGACTGAAAATGAATGGCATTATCAAACTGTAACGGAACACTCATTACATAACCGATAGCGTTGAGCTTCGCCGGATGGCGGCTTCTACGCTCACGCCCCGGAGGTAGCATGGTAATATACGTAATATTTTCAAAAGGAATAGCCAGCATTTTCGGGCCTAAAATAACGCACTTTCGTATATCATCCCATTTTTCAAGCGTGCCGCGCACCTTCTGGGTATGATCGTTGTTGCCGTGATATAAAATGACCTGACGTCCCTTCCATTGACGCATGTCCTCACCTCCAGTGCTAGCGGTTAGGAATCTCCCACCGAATCGGCTCCATTCCATGCTCCTGCAAAAATGCATTGGTACGCGAAAAAGGCTTGCTGCCAAAAAAGCCTCTGTGAGCCGCCAATGGACTCGGATGAACGGATTTCAGCACCAAATGCTTGCTGGTATTCACGAAGCTTGCTTTTTTCTGAGCATGGCTCCCCCACAAAATAAACACTGCTGGCTGCTCGCGCTCATTAATCGCTTCAATGACAGCATCCGTGAAACGTTCCCAACCTATTCCCTGGTGAGATTGCGGTTGTCCTTCACGTACGGTTAACACGTTGTTTAGCAGCAGCACGCCTTGCTCAGCCCAAGGAACGAGGTATCCCTGATTCGGAATGGGAGTACCGATATCATCGCGAAGCTCCTTATATATATTTAGTAGAGATGGCGGTGTTCGCACACCAGGTCTAACAGAAAAGCTCAAACCGTGAGCTTGTCCCTCTCCATGATATGGATCCTGTCCCAATATAACCGCTTTGGTCAGATGAAATGGCGTTAATTTAAGTGCGGAAAACAAGTCTTCTTTTGGAGGATATACCTTATGTAACTTGTACTCTCGGGCTAACGTATACCTTAATTCATTAAAGTATGGCTTTTCGACCTCTTCTCGTAGTACATCATCCCAGTCATTCCCAAACATACCCCTGTCTCCTCTCAATATGTAGATCTGTGAAAACGGTAAGCTTTTTGATCCAAAAAAATAAGCTGAACTCCTCATCCGGAGCCAGCTTATTTATTCGTTACCTGTGTTATATGCCGAAGGACCAGGAAAATATCCTTACGGTAATCAGCTACCGCAGGTCTAAATTCGATTTCCTTATTATAACATTAACGATAATGATGTCAAGTAACTGAAAGCTTAATTCCCTCAGAAGAAAAGCTCTTTATTGCTGTATTTATTACGATTTTGTATGAGCATTCAGGTATTCCAATGCATTATATAACATAACAGCAGCTTCGGCACGTGTAATCTCTTTTTTTGGATGAAACTTTTCATTTGCATCCAAGGTATTGACCTTGTAGACTAGCGAGCGTTGAATGCTACCTTGGTAAGAAGGCTCCAGTTCGCTGTCATCCGCAATATTCGCAGGTGCGATTTTAATCATCGGAAGAGCGCCTGCTTTTTCCATGCCCTGAATCAGCATGTGGGTGAACTGTTCCTTAGTCAGAGCTTTGGCAGGATCAATATCCTTTGGAATAACCACACCATTATAATGAGCGTTGATAAAGGCTTCAGCGTACCATGCGGTATCCCTAACATGGGTGAACAGTCCACTGGCCTGTGGCGCTTTATTAAAATCAATCGCGGCCAAACTGAGCTGGAGTCCGCCGGAGATCAACTGAATGCCTTGGGCAGCGGTCACTTTAGATGACGGAAGAAACTGCGTGTCAGAGACACCTTTGAGTAGACCCTGATCTTTAAGGGATATGATTTTTTCTTTGCCGCTTACGTTGTTCAAATCCTTGAATTGACTGTCTGCCGCAGACATTTGACCTCCAATGGAGAAGGACAAAATGGCTACAGTTGTAATGGCTGCGAATGCACTTTTTCTCATACTCATGTTAAGTTCCACCTTGTAGTTGAATTAGGCCGCTTGGCCATTAACAACTTCATTGACGTAGTATAAGCTGGAAAGGTTGCAGGCAGACGCTGTTGCTTCTTATGCTACATGCCTTCCTTTTTAATATAATACCTTCTCCAGACTGCGTGCCAACTCATCATCGGGAAGGGGCTTGCGATGCGTATTCTCTAGGTAGATATATTTCTCTGTTTCTGGCATTAAATATTGTTTGGACCACAGGAACATATCCGGACTGTCTCCCTGAAGACGAAGAAATCTCCGCAAAGTGTCCGCATGAGAAATAGTGTTATCTAGATTGGTTAACCAATCTGCCCGGTAGAAATGCTCCCATCTTCCAGTTCCTGCGAGCGATAAAGCTTCTTTACCCATTCGATAGCTCCAAACGGTATGAGAAGCTTGTATAAATGCTCGTGGATAATCTTTTTCAAGGAACAGCCCATAAGCGCTACATAAGCTTGCCAGTCCACGTGAGCCACTTAGATGCAGTTCAATCTGCACAAGCAGTTGATTATACAGCCTTCGACATTCATCTTTTGACAACTGCTTCATGATTCGTAGACACCGCTCTCGCAGTTCAACCCAGTCCGGGATTACCGACTCGGCTTTTTCCTTGAACCAGCGTACCTGTTCAGGAAAAGCCCTTTCTCCAGTGGCCCAGTACAGTCGTTCATCACTGCCTTCTTTGCCTTGTAGCCAATACCCCATAATCTGCCGAGCCGGATGGTGATAAAACTCCTCCCCTGCCCGATCATCCTTATGCGGGCCATAAACGATCGTATAACGGGAATAATCCCGGTATAAATCGGAAATCTCTTGATGCTGACTACTGTACAGCCGTCCGATAAAATCAGTAAGCTGCTCTTCAGCATCCACTTCACCCTTCGTCCATAAATTTGCTACTAAATCCAGCGTATATACATGTGGCAAAATATTACCTGAATTGACCAGCAGGTACTCGTCCGCCCCTGTAGTAAACGCTGCTGTTAATTCCTCTACAATCAAGCTGGCTGAGGAGGGAAATTGGGTAAGATGGTTTGACGCTTGCAAGTCGTGGAAAGTCACATGGTAATATACTCCATTCTTGCCCCCATCCTGCGCCTCAGGCAATGCTGGTACACGATAATTAAGATTCCCATGGCGCCGAGATACCATTTTACCGTAACCATTGTCCGCCCATATTTTGATCACCCCTTCGGGTACTTCAATATGCCCCTGCTTGTATAACTCGGCAATCTCACCATACATCGCCATGCAGCACACGGGATGCTCCACAAATTCACAGATCATATGGTACTGCTTGCGAACCACATATGAGATTAATTGTCCACGTTTGTCCGGCGTATTAAAGGAAGGATCATCTTCCCAAAAAGGCTTGTCACCCTGCCCGCGAAAAGATAATACCCATACAATCTTCTCTTCCTTTTGCCGTTCAATCGCTTCCTGCCACAGCTGTTCAAACAGCTCGGGATGCTCTCTGTAGCTAGCTTGTTTACCCGGAAAGGCGCGCAAAAACATCTCCGCCCCCAACGGTTCAGCATGATGATGTGTGATCCATAAGCCCATGTCTGCTGCAAGCTTATGATGGATACCTGTGCGTGGTAAATCGGTTCCGGGAATCACCATATTTCCACCACAGCGCAGTAACGCTTCAAAAACGGGCTGCCACACCTGCTCCGTCGGTGGATAATCATCCTTCCAGCCAATCAAGCATACCTCATCATTGACAAACCATCCCCGATATCGGACCTTGGACGGTATACTGTCAACATTCTGACTCGGCAAAACTATGGTATCCCGCTTAGGCGGTAGAATCTCCGCCCAGAACCAGAACGGCTCCACACCCAGAGCGAAACGGCTGTAATGAAGCAGTCCATAAATAATTCCTAATTCATCACGGCCAATAATATGGAGTACCGTTCCCTTGCTACCAGCAACAAAACGCAGACAATAGCCCTCTGGCCAATGCGGACAGCTATCTCCTTCCTGCGCATAACGGATAATGATCGAGGGCTCTACTTCTGTTAGCAATGGCTCGCAGCCAAACACTTGCTTATGATCTCGCACAATCATGTTCCAGGCGTGGGCAATTGGCACACTTTCATCAGTTTGAAGATTGTATCCGCTTTCAGATGAAATAGTCAGAGGTTCACAGGCTTTCATTTATTGTCATCTCCTATTTTTTTCAACTATGAGGATTCTTCTTGTCTTTATTTTATAGGTAGTCAACATACATATAAAGCTGTACCAACGTAAATATTGCTTTTTTTCGGTAAATCATTTGAGAGTTGAAGCTTCATTTGAGAAAGAAAAAAGTAAGGAACAGGAGAGAAATAAGAAAGACTTGACTGCTACACTAAAAATGTTCCAAAAAACAGACTGCTCTTAAAGATTCAAGCGCAGCAAAAAGGAGACTTGATATGAAATTGAAAAAACGATTTGCCTCTTTGTTCCTGTTGGCATTGATGGCATTTATCCCGGTCCAGGCATATGCTTCTGGGTCCGTTCCAACCACTCCCTCTGGAATTCCGATTTCCGAAATCGAAAACAGAACAGATCAAATTATGAAAAAATATATAGGAACAGCGATTCCTGGTGCTGCGGTTTCCATAGTAAAGGACGGAAAAATTGTTTTTTCAAAAGGTTACGGATACGCAAACATCGAGAAACAAACACCCATGAGTACGGAAACAACCTATATGGAGGCCGGTTCCGTATCGAAATTGTTCACCTGGACGGCAGTAATGCAACTGGTTGAGCAAGGAAAGCTGGATTTGAATACGGACATCCGCACATACTTGCCTGACGGCTTTCTCAAGCCTTCTTTTGATAAGCCTATTACCCTGAAATCATTGATGAGCCACACGGCAGGTTTTGAGGAGCGCCTGGAAAAACTTTTGGTTCATGACGCTGCTGATCTTAGGCCTCTCAAGGAGCATATCGCACCCGGAAATCAGCCTCAACAGATTTATGAGCCTGGAACAGTGATTGCTTATTCCAACTATGGGACCAACCTGGCCGGTTATATTATAGAACGTGTATCCGGAATACCTTTTGAAACCTATATTCAGAAACATATATTTGAGCCTCTAGACATGAAACATTCTTACTTTACACAACGGTATGATCTTATCCCAGAGGTTATCGAACATAAAGCAACAGGCTACTCCAAGAAGGATGGAAACTGGGTGGCAAAGCCGAATGTTTTCTTTAATGATGTGCCGGCTGGTGCGTTAAACATTACTTCGGAGGACATGGCTCATTTTATGCTTGCTCATCTGAACATGGACCATTCCTTAAAACATTCGCTGTTCAACAAGAATGAAACCTTGCGAGAAATGCATGAGGCTTCGTATACCCACTATCCCGAGCTTCCGGGGAATGCCCATGGCTTTTGGGAACGGTTCGCGGGAGATTATCGTGTTATCGAGCACGGTGGAAATACAGATTCATTCTCCTCTCTGGTCTCTATCGTGCCGGATCAAAACTTTGGGATCAGTATTCTGACTAATGTGGAAAATGAAATGTCCGGGGCGAGAAGCGAACTCATTGACCTGTTTGTCGGGGGTTCCCACGCTACTCCGCAAGCGGACAGCACGTTGAAGCATAGCGGGGATGTGGCGGGAAAATACCGTTCTGCTCGCGCAGTATCATCTGGTATATTGAAGCTTATACCCGTATTATCCAATGCGGAAGAAGTAGTCACAGCCAACGGCAATGGCGGAATCACTCTGAGTATTCCATCCATGAATATTAATGTTGATTATGTAGAAACCAAACCCTATTTTTTTGAACGCGTGACTCCCGGGAGCACTCCTTATGATCATGCGGGCCTAAATATCAGCCGTCTTTTTTTCTTAACCAATGCCGATGGTAAAGTGACGCAGTTGTCATATGGAGTGATCGATGACCAATTGCCGATATCCTTCCTGCAAACATCCATTTTTAGTTATATTCTGGTCGGGGGATGCGGTATTTGGTTTGCGCTTGGTTCTATTTTCGGTATTATTGGATGGCTGCGGAAGCTCAAGGACGCAAGAAAGCAGAAGAGTACTTCGCGGCTTCCCTTGCCTGACAGTGTAACCGTAATACCATTGCTGGGTCTGCTTGTGATCGTCAATCTCATTGCTTCCAGCATCCAATTGATAGGCGACCCCTTTCAGCCTATGTCCAATTTCAATTTGAATATTATCTTTTTCTGGGTACTGGGGCTTGCCTTTGTACCGGCCACCTATCTTGCTGTAAGAAGATGCAGTGTTACCCAAACTACATTGTTAAGAAAGGTATACACCGCGACGCTGATTCTTTCGTTTCTAGCTATTTCGATTTTCCTGTATTCCTATAATTTCTACTTTTTGGTATAGCTCCACTCGATAAGCCTGCTATACCTTCCAGTGTACCGATGAAGATTGCATAGTGAACAACCCCAATCTGAGCTAAATAAAAAACTCTCCTCTGCATCTAGCAGGGAGAGTTTTTAACACACTCAATGAGATTTAAATACGTGCCGGATTGAGCCTTTGCTTTCAGTATGTTGTTGAATCTGTTTATTCTGTTTCTGGCTGAGTATTTACCAATTTTATATGAACATCTCTCAATTGTTTTTCAGTAACCTCCGAAGGTGCTCCCATTAATAGATCCTGCGCTTTGCTATTCATTGGAAAAGCAATAACCTCGCGGATATTCGATTCATTTGCAATGATCATAACAATCCTATCAATTCCAGGTGCTATACCTGCATGAGGCGGCGGCCCAAATTGAAAAGCATTAAAGAGTGCAGGAAATTTACTCTTGATGTCTCCATATGTATAACCTGCAATCTCAAAGGCTTTTACCATAATCTCCGTATCATGATTCCGGACAGCACCCGAGGACAGTTCAATCCCATTACATACAATATCATATTGGTACGCAAGGATATCAAGAGGATTCATATTCAGTAGCGCATCCATACCACCTTGTGGCATCGAAAAAGGATTATGACTAAACCCAATTTTATGAGTATCAGGATCCAATTCAAACATAGGAAAATCAACTATCCAGCAAAATTTATATATATCCTTTTCCAGCAAATCCAGTCTTTTTCCTAATTGATTTCTGACAGCACCGGCTATTTTTTCGACATTTTTAAGTTGGTCAGCAGCAAAAAACAGTGCATATCCTGAACTAGCTTGCGTAACATGTATTAATTCGTTTTTCACCTCTTCAGAAATGAATTTTGCAATAGAGCCACTAAGAGACATATCATCATTGAACTTAATCCATGAGAGGCCTTTCGCTCCAGCCTCAACAGCAAAGTTTACTATATCGTCATAAAAGCTTCTTTGCTGTGCTCCACAACCAGGAACAGCAATAACTCTTATCGTTTTATTTTTAAATACTTTAAAATCAGTCTCTGTAAACAGCTCTGTAACATCATGGATAATTAATGGATTCCTTAAATCAGGTTTATCGCTCCCGTATTTGAGCATGGCTTCTTGATATGGAATCCTGGTAAAAGGCTTTGAAATTTTAAAATCTGTAAATTCAGAGAAAACTTCATATAGCATATTTTCAACTACATTAAAGACATCTTCCTGTGTTGCAAAAGCCATTTCCAAATCCAGCTGATAAAACTCGCCGGGTGATCTGTCTGCCCTTGCATCCTCATCTCTAAAGCAAGGAGCAATTTGAAAATATTTATCAAAGCCCGAAACCATTAATAATTGTTTAAATTGTTGAGGTGCCTGAGGCAATGCATAAAATTGGCCTGGATGTACTCTACTAGGAACTAGATAGTCTCTGGCGCCCTCTGGAGATGAACTTGTCAGGATAGGTGTCTGGATCTCTAAAAAATTCAAATCGATCATCTTTCTTCTGATACTTTGAATTACTTTAGAACGAAGTATAATATTATTGTGTATTTTTTCATTCCGTAGATCCAAGAAACGATACTTTAATCTTAAATCCTCCCGAGCTTCATTTGCTAAAGATACTTCAAAAGGTAATGGATTCACTACCTTCCCTAAAACTTTTATCTCATTAGCAGCTAACTCAATATGCCCGGTTTTCATAGTGGGACTAATCGTATTTTCAGATCTGTTACATACAGTACCTGTAACAGAAATAGTTGACTCTCTGGTGATCTTTGATACAAAATCTTTCAATTCGTTATTATCAGAAACAACAATCTGCGTTACTCCATAATGATCCCTAAGGTCAATAAAAATAACCCCGCCATGGTCACGCATATTTTTTATCCATCCTGCAATTCTCACTACTTCACCGACATGTTTTTGATCCAATTCTCCACAGTTATGAGTCCTATAACTATGCATGAAAAACCCCACTTTCTTTTTTTCCCTATCATCTTAATGATTTCTATTTTTCTCCACACATATACTCACATTATCGTTAAAGCTTTATACCTCTCATTCAGGTATTCCGCAGTTTCAACCATTATTTTTTGTCCTATTTCGTCAACATGCCTGTTCTTCCAATTCTCAAAGACTGTTCCCTTAACCCATTGGTTAAAAGCGCCGAGTGCTGGTCCGCAGTGTACTTGATAATCAACCTTACTGTGTTTGTCTCCATTCATTGCAAGTCGTGTAGAATAAGTAAAGTACCATCTAAATATCAACGCCATCTTACGTTTAGGAATTCTTTCAGCTTTTTCAATGATCTCAGCCGGGTAATAAGCTTTAATATCTTCATATACTTGTTCAATACTCTTCTTAAAATACTTTTCTTCAATATATTTTTTGGTTCCGCTATCAATTTCATCTATGGAGTTATAATTACGGTAAAGATCATATAATTTATTCGCCCTGGCCGGGAAAAAAACTCCTTTTTTCATAACCTGAATTTTCGCTCCTATTTCAAACATATCCCCTGCAGGAGCGTAGTCTGTATCCTGTATATTTAACTGCTGGAGCAAATCTTTTACATCATCACTTGTCCCTGCTTCAACCGTACATTGGTTGATTGAGCCTGTCATGATAAAATCCGCACCCAGTATAAACGCTGCCGCAGCTGCTTGTGGAGTCCCTATCCCCCCGGCTGCCCCTACCCTTATACTTTTATTGTATTTATACTTAAGTAACGCTTCATCCCTCATTTTAAGCATTAACGGAACCAGTACATATGCAACCGCATGATCCGTATGCCCGCCTGAATCAGCCTCGACGCACAGATCGTCTACCATAGAAATTTCCATCGCCATCCGGGCCTCATCCCGGCTTATCCTATTTTCCTCGAGCAGTTTATTTACGATATTCTGAGGCGCAGGACTTAAGAATGCCTCCACAACCTCGGGTCTTGATACTTTCGCTATAATCCTGTTCTGCGGTGTTACGATACCCTTTTCATTTCGTTTCAAACCTTTCAATCTGTACCTTACCAAAGAAGGCGTTATACTCATAAAAGCAGAGGCTTCAATAGTTCTAACACCGTATTTTATGTACAAATCAACGATGTTATTTTCTATTTCCAGGTGATCGGGAACATGAATAAGATTCATTCCATAGGCTTCGCCTTGGTTCAATTCTTGCTGAATATACTTTATAGCTTCCTCAAGGGCCCCAATCTTGACTCCCCCTGCCCCAAAGAATCCCATCATTCCTGCCTTACCTGCTTTTACGACCATCTCTTTTGAAGATATTCCCTTATACATCGAACCCATAAGATACGCGTATTTAAGTCCATAATATTGTTTGAATTCGCTATGACCAAGAGACTCTGCCGTAAATCGTTGGCCGGATATACTATTCTTCGACTTTACTTCCTGTACCTGCTCGCTACGTTCCTCATCCTCCCTCACAATCAGCGGTTCTGCGTCTCGTTGTATTGCGTTAACCAACCCTGTTATGACTTTTCCAGGCCCAACCTGTATGAACTGGGTTACATTTTTACCCATTAGATATCTTATACTTTCCGACCATTTGACTGGACTTACGATCTGGTTGATCAGCGTACTCCTTACATCTTGCTGCCTGTAGGGTCTGGCATAGATATTTGAAATGACTGGTATTTTCAATTTTGAGAATTCGAACTGTGACGCATAGGCCTCAAATCTCTGTCTGGCATCTTCCAAATACCTGGAGTGAAATGCTCCACTTACATTTAAAATCACATAGTTTGTGGCTCCTGCATCCTCAAAAATTGGCTGCGCCTGCTCAATCATGTCCTTCGGTCCTGAGATGACAATCTGGCTTGGCGAATTAAAATTAGCAACATCAATCTCCCTTAAATTATTTTTCTCGATAACTTCTCTAAATACTTCCTCGTTCAAGCCTATGACCGCTGCCATACCACCACCGGCAGCCTTGACCATCAGTTCTCCTCTTTTTTTAACCAGCTTCAAGCCCGTTTCAAAGTCAAATGCCTCTGCGGCAAATAAGGCATTGTATTCACCTAGGCTATGTCCTGCAACATAATCGGGTTTTCTTCCAGTCTCTTTTAATGTATTAAGATAACTCAAAGCGTTTACGACAAATAGCGCCGGTTGGGTAAAATCCGTTTGTCCTAGTTGATTGGCAGGATCTTCAAGACACAGTTTCTTAATAGAATAACCAAGAATAGCATCCGCTTTTGCAACCAATTCCTGAAATTCGTCAAATAGTCCTACTCCCATGCCTTTGGCTTGAGCCCCTTGTCCAGGGAACAGATATGCGATCATTTGTGTCCTCCTTTTTGCTAGTAAATGCATATTAGTCGAATATTTCAAATAGACGATCCAAATTTTTCATATCGTTTTGAAAAGGTGAAAGAATAGAACAAATACTTGCCATTTTCTTGATACCAAAATTGTACTTCACAAAATTAGCAAGAGTGCCTGAGGGGCCAAGGTCAATATAGATAATCCCTTCCCCGTCTCCCAGACATTTTAAAGCGTTCCGAAAACGGATAGGTTTTCTAGCAACATCCCAAAGAAAACGGTTGTCAAGGGATGTCGCCTTGCCTCCGAACATAGATGAGACCATATTTATGGTCGGATTTCTTAGAGTTTTAAGCTTTAAAAACGCTGTATATTTCAAGGCTATAGGGTCCATTAAGGAAGAGTGAAAAGCAAACTGGACCGGCAGTCTTTGACATATAATCTCATTAGCTATCAAGTAGCGTTCAATTTTTTCCAGTTCCTCACAGCTGCCAGAAATGACAAAATGCGAGTCGTAGTTGATTGATGCTAACTCTGAGCTGGCATTCAATACGGATATTTGGTCATACAAACTGAGGTCGCCAATTACGGCCAGCATGCCACCCTTTGGACAGTAGTTTTCTACCATTTGTGCTTGCTTGACAAGGCATTGAAGAGTATCTTCATAACTCATACAGCCAGCCACAGCAACAGATGCAAATTCACCGAGGCTGGAACCCAAAATATAATCAGGATAAATCCCCTTTTCCAGTAATACCTGTGTGAGGGCATACTCCACCATGAAAATTGCAGGGTGAGTATATAACAGGCTATCAAACACGTCCCCCCTCCCACGGTTGTCGTCGTACAGCATTTTTAATACGGACCTGCCTGTAATATCCGTATGAATCTCATCCAGCTTGGTCATCCATTTCCGAAAAACTGAATTTAACCTATATAATTCTCTTCCCATGCCGTAGTATTGTGAGCCTTGGCCTGAAAACATAAAAATCACAGATCTGTCCATTCTAACCTCCCACAACATACTCATTGATAAAATCCTAATAAAACCATTTAAAATAAATATTTCACAGTAAATTGCGAACTAATTGCATTTGGGAAGGTGTAGGATTGCTTTCGTTAAGAACATTCTCCATATGTTGTCTTATTGCAGGTTTGAATTTCGGCTCTGTTATGATATATAGCTGCCCTTTTTTGATTCCCTCAAACATCTGATTTGCTACATCCTCTGGAAGTATTCCATTCTGGACAGCCTTGCGGGCCAATTGATTAATGACTTGTCTTTCCGGGGGAAGATTTCCTAGTCCGGTCTGCTTACCCAGCTCCGTCGGTCGGTTCCGGTCCGCATCCATAATTTGGGTACGTACGAACCCAGGGCAGACAACCGAAACTCCTACATTGGAACCTATCAATCTGAGTTCTTGGTGTAGCGTTTCAGACAAGCTTAAAACGGCATGTTTTGACGCGCTATATATTCCATTACCGGGGCCGGACAATAGTCCGGCGATGGATGCTGTATTCACAATATGACATGCGGTTTTCTGTTTCAGCATAATAGGAACAAAAACTTCAGTTGCAAAGAGAATCCCCCATATGTTTACGTTTATTACCCACTGCCAATCTGCCACCGTATTTTCCCACAATAAGCAGCCCGTGCCGGCGTCCACCCCTGCATTGTTGAACAAAAGATGCACAGCTCCAAATGTCTGAACCGTTTTTTGCGCTAATGCACGTATATCAGCTTCTTTGGAAATATCCGTCACCACGGATAACGTTTCTGCACCCATGTCTTTCAATTGTTTTTCGGCCCTTAGAAGGGCCTCCTCCTCAATATCCGCGAGGACGACCTTCATACCCTCATTTACACATCGGTCCGCAATAGCACGGCCAATCCCACTGGCGGCTCCCGTAACTACGGCTATCTTATCTTTAAATTCCCTCATGATTTACCTCCAGAATATTTTGTATTTTCCATCTGATAGTGATCGGTTCCCTGTTTATGTTTAAAACTGGGTTATCGGTAGGGGGATCCTGCGGACATCTTTATCCTTATGGAGTGCCTCCCATGAAATCCTGCCCCCCTGGGTCCAATACATCGCTATATTCTCCATGTTTTTCTCCTCTAGCAGCAATTGAGAAACAGTTTCTCCTATTTTCCCTGAGAGAAGCGCACTCGTGTTTGAGTCTTCTGCACTTTCTCCTATAAATAAAGGAATAGATGCCCCTTCGGGCCCGTTGCCGCTATCGGCTATTTCGAGAAGTTCCCTAAGACCCGTGAGTAGATCCTGCCGCGTACTCGCTACGATTGCCGCCCGGCATGTCATCGCTTCCCGGCCTGTCTGAAGTGTAAAGGCAATATCTTGTAAGGCATCATCGCTCTGCTGCTCCAGATATCCCAGTAATTGATTGGCAAGCGCCATCAGTCTCTCACGATTTATGTCCGAGAGAATCACCACTTGGGGCTGATCTGCCACTCGTAAATGAATGTTGTCTTTTTCTGAAGGGATATATTCTTCCAGAATGAAATGCACATTAGAGCCTCCTGCACCAAAGGAGCTTACGGTTGCCCGCAACGGGAACTCCCGTTTTTCTCCCTGCATCTCAATCACAGGCCGCTCCCATTCCTGAACTTCCCGCTGCAAATAAAATGGAGTATTACTGAAATTAATATTAGGGTTAAGCTTCTCGGCCTTAATGGTAGGAACCAGTTTTCGATGCCATAATTGCAATATGACCTTGGTTAGCTGTGATATCCCCGAAGCCGCTTCTGCATGCCCAATATTGGATTTGACTGAGCCAATGGCACAAAATTGCTGCTCGGTCGTGAATTTCTGGAATGCTTTATTCAAAGCAGCGAGTTCAATAGGGTCTCCCAATGTAGACCCATTTGCGGCTGCCTCTACATAACTGATCGTCCGGGGGTCTATACCGGCTTTCAAAAAGTTTTCTTCGACTAGTTGCGCCTGCGCATTGGGGTTAGGGATTGTATATCCATTGCTATGTCCCCCATGATTGGTTGCCGTGGATTTAATAACCGCTAAAATGCAATCTCCATCCTGTACAGCCTTATGAAGCGGTTTTAAGAGTACCGCTCCAACTCCTTCCGCTGGAAGGTACCCATCCCCATCTGCAAAGCTTCTGCTATCTTCATGACTTCCAATCAACTGATTTTGGCTGGATTCAATATATTTTTTGGGACTGGTTAATAGATTCCCCCCGCCAGCTACCGCTATTTGACACTCTCCCCTGATCAGGCTTTCACATGCCATATGGACAGCTACAGCTGAGGAAGAGCTCATCGTATCAATGGATATGCTCGGTCCCTGGAAATTGAAATAATGCGACATGGGGTTTGCGACTGCAACAGACCCAAATGATGTTACCCGTTGAGCAGAGTCCGGTTCGGTATCACAGGAGCAGTATTTGTGATACGTAGCGCCCACATAGACGCCAACCTTGTTCTGGTGTTTCTTCTGTAATGCCTCTCGCGTATATCCTGCACTTTCAAGCAAATTCCATATTATCCCCAGGAAGAGTTGCTCCATCGGGTCCATTAAACTGATCTCATAGGGGGTGAGATGAAAGAATGCTGGCTCTGACAGGCTTATTCGTTCCATGAAACCGCCCCACTTGCAGTAGGTTTTTCCCGGCTTATTTCTCTCCTTGTCAAAATAAAGATCATGCTCCCAACGATCTTTTGGAACTTCGGTAATGCAGTCCTTGCTTTCTTGGAGATTGCTCCAGAACTCCTGAAGATTTTCCGCACTTGGATATTTCCCGGACATCCCGATGACAGCAATGTCCATCGCTCCTGTTTCTTGTTTCTTCTCCTCTGGAGGCTCTCCCTCAGTTGCCGAAAATTGGGGATGACGGAATATCGGAGAAGGGGCTTTTACCTGCTGCATACCAAACCATTCAATTAATTCGCCTCGATGCGATTCCAGGAAATATTCTATTAAACTCTGAATATTCGGATATTCAAAAAGTAAGGTCCTCGATAGCGGTCCGAAGTTTTTTTCCAGCTCATCGGTTAATTCCATTGACTTTATGGAGTCAACACCGTAGTTTTCCAGATTTTTGTCCTCTTCAATGCGGTGTTCCGGCAGTCCAGTGGACGAAGAGAGCAGGCGCTTTAGGTAACTTATCATTTTTTCACGTAGTAGCTCTTCTTCCTGGCTGGACACTGCCTTATTTGTTATAGAAGTTGTGTCGGCTTTTGCACCGGCAGCTGCTGCCTGATCTATACCAAACAAAGCGATCAATTGGTCTCGATAGGCTTCCATAAAATATTCCGTCAAACTCCTAATATCTGGATATTCAAAAAATAGAGTCCTCGACACCTGATCGAATGTTTTCTCCAGTTGGTCGGTCAACTCCATAGACTTTATAGAGTCAACCCCATAATTTTCAAATGGTGTATCCTCTTCGATTCGATATATTGGCAGTTCGATGGACGATGAAAGCAGGGTCTTCAAGTAATGGACTGTCTTTTCACGCAGCAGGTCCTCTGCTCTGCCGGACACTTCCTTGTTTGCTGCAAAGGTTGTGTCAGCTTTCGCGCCTGCCACCGCTACCTGATCTATACCAAACAAAGCAATCAATTGGTCTCGATAGGCTTCTACAAAATATTCCGTTAAACTCCGGATATTCGGATATTCAAAAAATAGAGTCCTCGACACCTGATCGAATGTTTTCTCCAGCTGGTCGGTCAACTCCATAGACTTTATAGAATCAACCCCATAATTTTCAAAAGGTGTATCCTCTTCGATTCGATATACGGGCAGGCCGATGGACGATGAAAGCAGGGTCTTCAAGTAATGGACCGTCTTTTCACGCAACAGGTCTCCTTCACGGCCGGACCCTGTCTTGTTTGCTGTGGAGGAAACGATGTATGCCTCAGCTTCTGATCCGAGCGCCTGATCCCGGGATGCTTTGCCGCTTTCTTCAAGCTGTCCCTCCATGATCATCATGTTGCTGATTAGCTCTACGTCTCCTTCGATCACCATGACCTGATCCGGTATGCAGGCTATGCTTTGGTACAGGGCGCTCATGCCTGTCTCTGTCCTCATTGCATACATACCCACCTTCTGCATGGCCTTCTCCGTCTCTTGGTCAGGGCGCATTCCGCCTTCTTTCCATAACGGCCAATTGATGGACAGCGTTTTGCCTGTACGCTCCATGGAGGATACCAAGGTATTGCGGTACCAGGCATATGCGTCCATAAAAGCATTCGCGGCAGCATAGTCAGACTGACCTGCATTACCACCTACTCCCGAACCTGACGAAAAAAGGATAAAGAAGTCAAGAGCAATGTCCTTACTGGCTTGGTCCAGATTTACCAGTCCCGCAACCTTGGGCGCCAGCACTGCCCTGAATTCCAGGCTAGTCTTTTTAATAATGTAGTTATCCTGGATTATTCCAGCACTGTGTAGGATGCCGTTGATTCCGCCGTATGTCTGTTTGATATCTTCAATTAAGCCAACCACAGCTTCCTTCCGCGTGACATCCACCTGTCTGTATTCCACCCGGGCGCCCAATGCCTTCAATTCCTCCAATGAGGTCTGCTTGTCCTGGTCCAGTAGGGAACGTCCACTAAGAATCAAAGTCGCTTCCTTGGCCTGACGCGCAATATCTTTAGCAAAAATAAGACCTAAACCCTTTGCTCCTCCAGTAATCAAATAAACCCCGCGGTCTTTCCATGGAATATCCGGTGTCTCTGACGGCATTTCTGCTTTACTCCAGACAGGAACCCAACGTTTGCCTTCTGCAAACCGGATGCGGCTATCCGCAGGGTGTCGGCTGCTCGTCTTTAGTATTTCGATGAGCCCTTCCATTTTTTCTGTACCCTCAACTTCAATTAACTGACCATGGATCTTTGGATTTTCCTTTTGCGCAGTTTTGAGTATGCCGCACAGCCCAGCGAAGAGCAGCTTTTCATGTTGAGGCATCGTTACAATCTGCACCAGCACCTTGCCTTTGGGTTTGTCATTCAGGATACTTTTTATTTTTTCAAAAACCTGGACAGCATACATTTCGAAGCGGCGATCGACCTCCTCCATACCGGATTGCAGAGTGATACATTCCACTCCTGCCAAGGAGGACTCGATATCTCCTGCAGCAATGGTATCTATTTCGCAAAGCATTACTACATGTCGTTCGTAAATGGGAACCTCCGTGTCCTCCGCAACAACCGCCTGTTCTTTCCAGAAGGGTTGGAGCATCATTGCACCAGGTGTTTTCTCACATGCGCCCACTACCTTATAGGAGCATCCTTTTATACGCACGCAGACCTGGCCTGCCTCATCACACAAATCAATGTCATACTTCTGCGTATTATGACCAGCCCCGCTTCCTCTGCTATACCGGATCAACGCCCACATTTCACAGGGACATTCCCGAAATATTTCGAGTCCCTCAATGGCAGTCGGCCGTATTTTCTGTAGAGGATCAATGCCTGAAGGCCACATGATATTTTCATCATTCGAAAACAAGTATGCCGGCGGCATTTGCAAAGCAGCGTTTATTATAAAGGGATGCAAAACAAATAAGCCCTCAGTATTCCTAATACCGGAAGGCAACGATAGCTTGGCCAGCACTAACCCCTGTCCTATATGCACTTGTTCATTGGCCTGATGCCCCAGACTGTCGTCGGCTCCCATGTCCCACACTGCTTCGTCGTCTATCCCAGGCGAAACATGCTGAAAGCATTCCATCTGCAAAGCCTGTATATCCCACGTTTCCGCTGCATTCAACATCTCCAATTCGGCATTACCCTGGCTGTGTAAGACAGGGTCCCCGACTTCTGTTAATCTGCTGTAGATTTTGAAGCCAATCGCTCCTTGATCTCCCGGAAAGAGCCCTATATGTATTTCTAACGGCTGATCTCCTATAGCGGGAGCATGTGTCCATACAATATCTTTAATAATGATGTTTGCCTGCCCCTTCTCCTGTACTGTTAACGACTGCTCAACCGCTGCCCGCACCATTTCAAGGCATGCCGCTTCTGACAGGACAAGCTTTCTGTCAATTACGGAGTTTTTCAGATAAAACTCCTGGCCGCTAAAGGTTGAACTAAATCTTTGCTCAGAAAGTACGGAGGTGTTTTGATGCAGTAATGGATGTAGATGTGCAGCCGTATTGGCGACAGGCTTTTCTTCATCTACATGTATCCAATATCGTTCTCTGGCAAAAGGATATGTGGGTAAAGGGATACGCCGGGGCTGGACATTACCGTAAAGTCTGCTCCAGTCCATATGGACACCCTTGACCCACAAGTCTGAGATTCTGCCGTACTTTTCCGCTAGAATCTGTAAATCAACCGTTTCATCGAGCGTTTTCTCCTCTGAGGCCATGTTCAAGCTCTCCTTGTCTCGCTTGGCCTGTCCCCGGTAAAGCTGTGCAATACTCTGTCTTCCTCCAATAAAGCCCCGTAACTTGTTTCTAAGTTCCTCCACTGACTCAACGACCACAGCGAGGCGCTCTTCCATCGCCTCACGTCCTGTCTGCAAGGTATAAGCCACATTCACCAGATCATGATCGGAAAACTCATTCCGATCCATTACAGTAGCCAATTGGCTTACCTGCTCCTTCAATGCTCCATCACTTTTTGCCGACAGAACTACGACGACTGGTCTTGGAGGAGTAAAGGCATTTTGAAAGTCATCCTGTTCCGCAGGGAGGTATTCCTCAAGGACGATATGGGCATTAGCCCCACCGGCTCCAAAGGAAGATATCCCGGCGATCCTCGGGTATTCCCGTTGTTCGCCGTCCTCCTCCACTATCGGACGCTCCCATTCAGAAAGCCCCTGTTGGACTACAAATGGCGTTTTGGAAAAGTTTATATTAGGGTTCAGTTCCTGGGAATGCAGGCTAGGGGCAATTTTCTGGTTTTTCATTTGCAAGATGATTTTAGCGATGCCTGCAATCCCTGCGGCCGCCTCTAAATGGCCTATGTTTGATTTTACCGAGCCGATAGCGCAAAACCCCGTGTCCTGCGTATCTTTCTTAAATGCCTGGGTAAGCCCGGTGATTTCAATAGGATCGCCGAGCTCCGTTCCAGTACCGTGGGCCTCAATATAACTGACTGCCCGGGCATTTACGCCTGCTTTATCAAAAGCTTCTCTAATCAGTTCACCCTGTGCTACCGGGTTAGGCACGGTATACCCGTTTGTTTTTCCTCCATGGTTGATACGGGTTCCCCGAATAACGGCATAGATATGGTCCTTGTCTGCAATGGCTCGTGATAAAGGTTTGAGCAGCACGACCCCTGCACCTTCGCCAGGGACAAATCCATTCCCGCCTTCCCCAAAGCTTTTACACCGTCCCTCAGGCGATAGCATTCTCATCGTACTGAGAAAGATATAGCTTGAAGGATGAAGATATAAGTTGACTCCTCCAGCAACAGCCATTTCGCATTCACCGTTAAAGATATGCTCACAGGCCTCGTGGATTGCAGTTAATGAGGAAGAGCACATGGTATCAACCGGGATACTGGGCCCCTTTAAGTTCAAGAAATAGGATATTCTGTTGGCTACCGAGCTGAAGGAGGTTCGCGGAAAGACGGGTTGTCCTTGTTCCCACAGCTTTGGTCCATATAGATTGAACCCCGTTCCGGTGATTCCTGCAAAGACGCCAATCCGGCCATTATACTGTTCGGCGAGCTGTTCCCTACTATATCCTGCATCCTCGAAAACCTTCCAGCATTCTTCCAGGAATATTCGCTCCTGAGGATCCATACTCATCGCTTCCCGGGGAGATATATTAAAGAAGAGAGGATCAAAATCCGCAAAATCCTCCACAAATCCTCCATATTTACTATAGCTTTTGCCCTTCTCAACCGCTTCTTTGATGTCGGAACAGTAGAAACCTTCCCTCTTCCAGCGTTCCGCAGGAATTTCTGTTATACAGTCTTTGCCCTGTTCCAGATTACTCCAGTACTCTTCCATATTTTTGGCCTGCGGATATCGTCCGCTTATACCAATAATCGCTATTTGCTCGTGTTTCACACGGTCTCTGTTAGTAGCCGTGTTGCAGATACGATTGTTTGCTTCCTTTGGCAGGGGTGACAAAGAAATCTCGCTGGCAGCATGCAAGGTTGCGGAAATGGAGACGGATTTCTCTTCCGTCTTCATCGGGCTTCCGAGTCCTGTCCACCGTACGCATTCCTTGTGATAATCAGCAATAAAATATTCGGCCACTGCTTCCAACGTCTGATATTCATAAAACAAGGTCATTGATATTTCTCCAAAAATCCCCTGCAGCTTTTGATTAAGCCTTGTAATCATGATGGAGTCTATGCCATAGCTCTCCAAAGGCTCGCTGACATCAATCTTGTCAATGCTCAGCTTGGTAACTTCTCCAAACAACAGTTTTAGCTGATGTAAGGTTTTTTCCAGAAGCAGTTCAAGATTCACCTCTGAAGAAGCTGACTCTTCAACATATTCTTTCTCCTGCGATTGGGACTCCAAGAAATACTTTTGCAATCTGGATTGCTCACCTTCTATGACCAATAACTGATTTAGACCAGCGGCCAGACCGTTATATAAAGCCTGGATACCGTTTGAAGCTTGCATAGCTACCATGCCAATACTTTGCCAAGCCCTCTCCGTGTCATCGTCCACATGCATCCCTCCGTCCTTCCAGAGAGGCCAATTGACAGATAGCGTCTGCCCTTTGCGCTCCTTTGAGGATACAAGGCTGTTTCGATACGCGGCATAGGCATCCATAAAGGCATTTGCGGCAGAATAGTCGGCTTGACCGGGGTTCCCCATAATCCCAGCTATTGAGGAGAAGAGAATAAAGAAATCAAGATGTAGCTCCTTGGTCGCCTGATCTAAGTTCACCAGTCCGGCAACCTTTGGTGCCATTACTCCCGCGAACTCTTCCTGTGATTTATTCACGATAAAACGATCCTGTATTACTCCAGCACTATGAAGGATACCATCAAGGCCTCCATACTCTTCCCTGATCTCAAGGATCAATTTGGAGACTTCTTCCTTCCGTGCTACATCTACCTGTCTGTACTCAACGCGCGCCCCCAGCGCCTTCAACTTCTCCAATATGGCCTGTCTACCTTCGTCCAGATTTGAACGGCCTACAAGAACTAGCGTGGCTTCCCTGACTCGCTGCGCGATATCCTCCGCAAAAATAAGTCCTAAACCTCCTGCACCGCCTATAATCAAATAAGTCCCCCGATCCTTCCAGGGCACTCTTCCCATTGTCTCGGTGGGTTTCATCTCGTTCCAGCCGAGGACCAGACGTTTGCCATCCTCATACCGTATCCTTTTATCCTTTGGATATTGACTGTTCTCTTTTAATTTCTCAATCACCTCTTCCAGACCTACAGATTCCAATTCTACGAACTGCCCTACGATTTTCGGGTTTTCTTTCTCAGCTGTCTGCAGTAATCCCAATAGTCCTGCGAAAGGTTGCTGTGCGCTTTGTGCGGAAACTGCAATCTGTATCAGTACGCTACCCTTGGATTCCTCTGTGAGAACCATTTGCACTTCCGTGAGCAGCTGGAGGGCATACGCCTGAAAGCGTTCATCCATGCTGCTTTGGCTGGCATGCAGCTTGATGCAACGGGTTCCTTTCATGAGCAATTCAATGCTTCGCTCCGCGAAATGATCCAGTTCGCAAAGTACCACTAGATGCTGGCTAAATTCAGGGCGTGCCACTTTCTGAAGAGCAACAACTTTCTCTTTCCAGAAAGGCTCAAGCATAAGGACTCCCCTATCCGCCAGGGACCCCGCAGTCCTTGTTCCGCTTTGCGGGGCCTCATGCGAAGCCATTTGAGCTTGAAATTGGCGTATTTTTACAATGGCATCCTCTTTCTGTATCCGTCCGCTTTTTACCTCGCCTAGAATATATTGAAAAAAGTCCTTCATCTTCTTTTGCCTCCCAGCACGTAGAAACTTCTCATTTACGTATACATATATTGAGGATTTCACTGGCAGCCTCATCAACAGACAGGGTATCGTTCATCATTTCATCCAAGAGTCTGCCGCACAATATATCATCAAAGTCTACATCGCTCTCACCTTGCGAAAATAATGCATAGGCTTTTACTTGATCCTTGCTTTCAGAAGTCCAGTAATGCTCTTTAGCAAAAGGGTAGGTAGGCAGGCTGATACGGTGAGGCATCTTCCCTGTGTAAAGTTTTTTCCAATCCAAATTTATCCCTTTAGCCCACAGCTCCAAAAGCTTGGTATATTTCTTTTTGGAAATCCAAAGATCGATCATTTGTTGCAAGTCTTCGTCCCCCGAAAAAATAGACAACGATTCTCTGTTGCGTTTAGCCTGTCCCCTATATAGGTTGAGCATGTTATGACGTCCATCCACAAAACTCTTTAATTTTTCCTCAAGCTCTGCGGTAGATTCCACAAGTACGGCTAAACGCTCCTCCATCGACTCGCGCCCTACCTGAAGCGTGTAAGCAATATCCGATAGGCTTGCGGAGAATAGCTGACCCTGAAGAGCATTCAGCAGCTGCCGTCCCTTTTCCTTAAGCTGCTCCTCGCTCTTGGCTGACAATACGATCATAGCAGGTCCCTGAGAGTCGGATTCTGTTCCAGACTGTTCTTGATACTCGGGAATATACTCTTCAATCACGATATGGGCGTTTGCCCCGCCTGCACCAAAAGAAGATATTCCAGCTCGTCTTGGATATTCTTTTGTGATTCCATTGCTTGTAATTACCGGTCTCTTCCATTCCTCCAGGCTTTGCTGAACGATAAAAGGAGTATTGTTGAAATTAATTTCAGGGTTCAACTTCCTTGAATGTAAGGATGGTACTAGCTGGCTGTGCTTAAGCTGCAACAATATTTTAGTCACTCCTGCAATGCCTGCTGCACTCTCACAATGGCCTATATTCGATTTGACCGCCCCTATGGCGCAAAACTGCTTATCCTTTGTGAATTTTTCGAATGCTCTTGTCAATCCTGCAATTTCAATAGGATCTCCCAGAGCTGTACCGGTTCCGTGGGCTTCAATATAACTAACTGTCCTTGCATCGACATCCGCACGCTGGAGCGCTTCTTCAATCAACCAGGATTGAGCTTGAGGGCTAGGTACTGTATAACCGCTGGTTTTACCTGAAGCATTTAGCATGCTCCCTTTGATAACTCCATAAATATGGTCGCCATCTGCAATGGCCTTCTCCAGCGGCTTCAACACAATCGCGCCGACACCCTCTCCGTCGACAAATCCATCTGCCTGGTCTCCGAATGACTTACATTCACCCGTTTTAGAAAGCATCGTCATAGCCGACAGCTTGATATAGTGGATAGGATCTACAATTAAGTTGACTCCCCCGGCAATGGCACACTCGCTTGTACCGCTATACAGACTTTCCAAAGCCAAATGGATCGCCGTCAATGAGGAAGAGCAAGCGGTATCTAAGGACATACTCGGACCTTGGAAATCCAAATGATAGGAAACCCGGTTCGAGATGGAATTATATTGAGGTCCCAAACCGTAATTTCCGTTCATAACACCTGCAAATACACCGACTCTTCTACTCTCACAAAGATTGGCAGGGGTATACCCAGCATCCTCTATGCTTGCATATGCTGCTTCCAGGAACAGTCTTTCCTGCGGGTCCATTGTTTCGGCTTCTGCGGGAGAAATTTTGAAAAATAGCGGATCGAATAAATCAATGCCTTCGATAAAACCACCCGATTTCGTATAGATTGTGCCCCTTTTCCCTTTTTCTTGGTCAAAGTAGGTCTTCCAATCCCAACGGTCTTTCGGAATTTCAGTTATGCAATTTTTACCTTCTCTTAGATTGTTCCAATATTCCTCTATATTACGAGCTCCCGGATAGCGTCCTGACATCCCAACAATCGCAACATCCCTGATATTGGAGGATCGTGTCGTTGGCTTTTCCATTGTGCTGTCAGAAGGCTTAAGGAAACGCCCTCCCCGGTCAAACCTCATCGGGACAGTAGCGAGTAATTGCGAAGCAGGGCCCTCTTCAACTCTGGAAGTCTCTTCGATCAACTCCTGTTCCTTCATTCCTACCAGCTTCTTTAACGAGTCCTTTTGCGTTTGAAGAAGGTATGCTACTAGATCATCTATGGTGTTGTACTCAAAAAACAGCGTGCTGGCAAAATCCTCGATGACTTCACGCAAAACATTTGTGATTTGCACTACCAATATCGAGTCAATTCCATACTCTTCCAGGGCTACCGTTGAGTCGATACTTCCCGGTTCCATTTTTAGCGTCTCACCAAGCAAATGTTTAAAGTACGCCGTACTTTTTTCACGCAGCACATGTTCTACCTCTGCTTGTGCTACCTCTATTTGGGGTTGAGTTCGTTGTTTCACTGATACCGTTTCTACGGTTCTTTTCTCTATCAATATTGATCTTCGTTTGTGCTGTCGCTTTTGCCGAACCAAGCCATCGCTTTGGGCTGCAACAATCTGCTGGCCCCAATCATGCGCCTCTTGCGCCGGGAAGAACGCTGCATGGAAACCTTCTTTGTCCAATACGGTTTCCCATATTTGAGGGTGGAGCCCTGGGCATCCAGGAATACGCCATTCCGGATCCTCATACGCCCACCAGCCATCTAGCAATCCGAAGGTAAGGTGGGTAAACACGCTACTACCTGTGATTTCATTGAGCAGGAGCAAGCCGTTGCTTTTCAAAACCGCTTTTGCATTACGTAATGCCTGACGGATGTCTTTTGCGGTATGAAGCACATTAGCGGCAATGACAATATCATATTTCCCCGTCTCAATACCTTGCCCTGCAATAGGTTCTTCAACGTTAAAAATCTGATAGCTGAGATACGGATTATGCGGCCCATACTCTTTTTCCGCGTGCATCAAAAAGGCTTTAGAAATATCGGTATAGCAATATTCCTGAATGTGTTTGCGATATGGGCGTAATTTCAGGAATAGCGTAGCACTGGTCCCTCCGGTGCCCGCGCCGATTTCCAGAATTCTGATTTCTGCAGCGGCGTCGGCCATAATCCTCTCCTGGATATAAGCGGCAGTAGTATCGGCAAGTACCTCATTAAAGTAGTCCACAACCAGATTGTTCTTATAAATTCCTTCCACTAGTTCCATTGAGGAATTGGGGAAGATGATTTCGGTCGCAGGCGATTTTCCGGTAAGCACTTCCGGTAAAGCTCGTAGCGTTGTCTCAACCAAATTGACCCTTGCTCTCATCTGCGGATATTGCAGCCAAGTACGCTTGCGCTCTTCCCATTCCTGCCAGACATCATCTCGATCCGTCAAGCTGGAGTTTCTACCTGATAGGTCGTTATCCATCTGTGCCAAAATCTCCATGCTCTCTTTCAGCCATTTGCCATATAGCTCAGGAAGTCCGAGTTTATTTTTGAACTCGTCGACAGACTGACGATCTGTCCCTGATAACCCCATGGACAAGAGCTGCTCCCGTAACAACCTGTGTAGGAGATGTTCCATCTCCCTTTCCTGGAGGTCGCCCATATCGTCTGCGGCATAGTTTTCAATAAAATGGCTTCTTGATTGTATTGCTGTAGCAATATTTTCCTGTATATCCCTGAGATTCGGAGCCGAATTAGGCGAGTAGAGATCAATCTCTTCCGTCGGATTAGTCCCTTCCATCTCCAGGTGTCTTGTTGTTTTCATAAGCCCCATTTGGTCTATCGGTGAGGCAAGAAGCGTCTCAAGCGCCTCCATCCCCTCCTGCGGGTCAATGAGCCCAACACCTATTTGCGCCAGTCTGGAGTAGTTTTCTACCTCCTGCCCTCCATTTTGGGAGGCATTGTTTTCGCCGCTCCCCCAGTATCCCCAGTTCATGACCTTCACTGGACAACGCCATTCCTGCGAAAGACGATGCGCAAACGCGTCTTTAAAGGTACTTCCGGCAGCATAGCTACTTTGTCCCTGATTCTTTACATAGGTAATCATGGAAGAGAAGAACAATACGAAATCCAACGGCTCATTTTGGAAGACCTGAGCCATGCGTACACTGACATCAACCTTTGCTGAAAGCCCTGACCGGAACTCTTCCTCCGTCAAATCTTCCAAGCCCTTCTCCAAAAATGAAATGGCTGAGTGGACCACACCGTTTATGTTGGAGTACCGCTGTTTTATTTCCTCATATGCCCGCTGCAGCTCCCTTTCGTCTGCTACATCCGCCGTGATATAGCATGGAACAGGTCCCAGGCCTTCAAATCCGTCCAGTTTGGCCTGGATAGAAGCATCCTTTTGCCTTCTGCCTAGCCACACCGTCTGGGCCTGGTAGGTACAGGCCATATACTTGCTCCAAGCCTCTCCGATAGTGCCGGCGCCCCCGATGACCACATAGACGCCTCTGGCTTTGTATAGCGTCTGTCCTTTTAAACCTGAAGTCTGTTTGAATGGAATCAATTGCTGCCGATACCACTGCCCATTTCTGAAAACCCACATCCGTCCTTGCCGGTCCGAAGGCAGCGTAATTATATCGGATAGTGGCCAGTCATCATCGGATTGCAGGTCAAGGATACGGATTTTCCAGTTCGGATATTCTTTGGCCATGGTGCCTACCAGCCCATGAAGACTTGCGTGAGTCGGGTTGACTATATCGTTCTGATCCATCGACTGAGCTTGATTGGTTATCGTTGTCCAGCCTAGCTTTTTCGTCCCGTATCCCAATAAAAGCATCGCTTTGACCATTCTAAAGAAGAGTAGGACTCCCTGCTCCTGTTCCTTGATCAAAGATTCGGCAATCACCGATTCGACGGGAGCACAGGGTGCAATCCACAGAATATGGTCAACGGCTCCATATTCTTCTACCTTTGAGGCAACTGTTTCAATGGAATCGTGCGCTTGAAGCTCCAAGAAATGCGCCCTAGGATAATACTCCCGGATGGCCTGTCTGTCTTTGTCAGTACCACCCACAATGACCAATCGGTCTGTCGGTGAGGGGGAAACGACATCTTTTTTTACAGCAGCCGGGTCCCATTTCGGGATGAGCATTACGGATCCTACAAGCGGGTCGGCGGCACTTTCTCCTTCTGCTGCGCCTTGTGCATTTTCAATGACGACTTCTCCGTCCAGCGCCCGGGTGGATAATCCTGTTATTCTGACGCAAATAGTTCCTTCCTCATCACACAAGTCAATATTAAGCTTCTGTACCTTGTCTTCTTTCTTGCTGCCCTCGCTGTATTGAATCAACGACCACATGGTCGGGGTGCATGCCCCATAAATCTCAATCTCTTGGAGGGCAAACGGCATATGAGGCGTAGCTGGTACAGCGCTACCCGGTAGCCCTTCTTTCTCTTGGCCCATGATTAGCCCGATGGATGCATGCAAGGCCGAATCCAGCAAGCTGGGGTGAAGGACCAAGCTGTCCGCCATATTAGAAATGAAGGAAGGCAATGCCAGCTCGGCTAGCACCCTGCCCGGATGTGTATATACCTTCTCCACACATCTGTATGCCGGGCCATAATCCATTCCCATTTCCTCGAAGATTTCGTAACATTGCGATCCGTTAAACCTGTGTTGACCAAAATCTGCCTGTAACGCCTTAAGGTTTAGTCTCGGTTTTTGCTCTACGCAAACCTGCACCGCATCACCTTGGCTATGCACGGTATGCCCTCTTTCGCTTCCTACTTGCCCGCTATACACTTCAAAGCTGATTTTTCCGGTGTCTTCCAGGGATAGCCTGGTGTGTACAGGAACTGGCTGGTTGTCCACCACAATGGGCCGAATCCAGTTTACATTTTTCAAACGGATTCCTGTTGTGCTGTTGTCCATATCTCCTGTGGAACGTTCTACAGCCGCTCGTACCATCTCAAGATAGGCTACGCCAGGCAGAACCTTTTGGCCTTTCACAACATGATCCTTGAGGAAAAATTCCTCGCCTGTAAACGTTGAACTGAACCGCTGCTCCAGAAAGTCTGAAGTGTTCTGATGCAGTAAAGGTGTCAAAAAGGAAGATTGGGACGAAGCGGCTTCTGTTATTGCGGCGCTCTTTCCCTCATGTACGGGTATCCAATAGCTTTCTCTGGCAAAAGGATAGGTTGGCAGACTCATCCTGCGAGGCTTCACATCCTCATAAAGCTTGTTCCAATCCAAAATCAGTCCCGTAACCCAAAGTTCAGCGAGCTTTCCATACTTCCCTTTGTCCACCCATGCATCAATCATTTTAGCCATATCTTCATCGACTTCCTGAGTGACAAGCCCTCCTCTATTACGCTTTACCTGTCCTCTATACAGCTCTTCTACGCCTTCCTTTTTTTGCAGGAAGCCTTCCAATTTCCAATCAAGCTCTTGGATGGATTTTGCAATGATCGCCAGACGTTCGTCCATCGCTTCCCGCCCAATTTGCAGCGTGTAGGCGATATCTGAGAGACTTGTATGCGGGTCATTCAGCTCTCTGATTGCAGACAGCAATCTTTGCACCTGCTCGTCCAGCCTTTCCTTATTTTTGGCCGACAACACGACCATGACAGGATTCAGGGATGTAGGATCAGCTTGCTGCTGACTAGCTTCTTCTGGAATATATTCTTCGATGACCACATGAGCGTTAGAGCCCCCAGCACCAAAGGCTGATACTCCTGCTGCCCTTGGGTATTCTCTGGTTTCACCGTTGATAGCAACTACTGGTCTTTTCCACTCTTCTAACCCCTGCTGAACTTTAAAGGGACTATCGCTGAAGTCGATATTGGGATTTAAGGTACTTGCATGTAGCGAAGGCACGATTTGTTTATATTTCAACTGCAACAGCACCTTTGTCACCGCGGCGATACCAGCAGCACTCTCACAATGCCCGATATTAGACTTCGCCGACCCGATTGAACAGAACTGCTTATCCCCGGTATATTTCCGGAAGGCCTTCTGTAAGCCTGCAATTTCAATCGGGTCTCCCAGTGGAGTTCCTGTTCCATGGGCTTCTATATAACTGATGGTTCTGGGGTTGATTCCTGCCTCCTTAATTGCCTGACCAATCACACGGGCCTGTGCGTTGGGGTTAGGTACGGTATAGCCGTTGGTTTTTCCCCCGTGGTTCACTGCAGTTCCTTTGATAACTCCATATATGCGGTCTCCGTCTGCTATGGCTTTGGCTAATGGCTTGAGCAGCAAAGCCCCGACTCCTTCTCCCGGTACATATCCGTCTCCCTGTCCGAAGCTTTCACATCTCCCATTGCTTGATGCAAAACTTCCCTGTCCCAACAATAGGTATTTGTTAGGATGGATGGAGACGTTAACCCCTCCTGCTACTGCCAGTTCGCATTCTCCATGCTGTAGTCCATGACAGGCCATATGAATTGATGTCAGTGACGAGGAGCACATAGTATCTACAGCGATACTTGGCCCTTGAAAATTACAAAAATACGATACCCGGTTGGCAACCGCCGAGGCATTCCCGAGAAGTCCAATCATCCTTCCCTTGGCTTGTTCCTGGGCTCCATAGAGTTGATACTCATGGTACATCACTCCGACGTAAACCCCGACATTGCCTTCTATGCCGCCAAGCTCCCGCTCTGCACAAAGGGTTTCTCTCGTATAACCTGCATCCTCTATCGTTTCATAAACGCATTCCAGGAATAAGCGCTCCTGCGGGTCCATCGTTTCCGCTTCCCTTGGCGAAATATTGAAAAACAACGGGTCAAACCAGTCCACTCCATCGATGAACCCTCCCCACTTGCTGTAGGTTTTCCCAGGCTTGCCTCTGTTTTCATTAAAGTACAGACTGTGATCCCAGCGCCCCTTGGGAATCTCTGTAATGCAATCCTTTCCATCCCTTAGGTTTTCCCAAAACTCTCGGATACCTAGTGCTCCCGGATATCTTCCTGACACGCCGATAATTGCAATGTCTAGTGCCTTCTTCTCCTGATGTGGCTGTATACCTGTCGGGAGAAGCCATGGGCGCCTACGATTAGTCGATATCGAAGTCAAAGGCTCTATGGTTGCTTTTATAGGTGCTTTCGGGCCTGCATCAGGAGCCATATTCTTCTCTGTCGCTTCTACAGCATCAATCAGCCGACCGCGATACGTTTTAAGGAAATAATCCGTCAATGACCGGAGATTTTGGTATTCAAAAAATAATGTTTTCGGTAGTGAGCCGAAAGTCTTTTCCAATTCATTGGTAAGCTGCATAACCAGTATGGAGTCAATCCCATACCTGTCCATTGGTGCATTTACATCTATACTTTCAGCGGGCAGCTTGATCACGGTTGAAAGTACCGTTTTCAAATAACCCTCCGCTTTTTCCCTTAGCCATTCTTCTCCGATAAGCGGTGCTCCCTCGCTTTCCATTACAGATCGGCCTGAGACATCAGTTTCCGAGAGCTGGCCTAGAATTGCCGCTTTAATCCTTTGGGGATATCCTTCGATCACCATAACCTGACTTCTGCCGGAAGACAGGCTTTGATACAAAGCTTTGATTCCACTCTCCGTTTGCATGGCAATCATGCCTAGGCCTTGCATCGCCCTTTCCGTTTCCAGGTCGACATGCATACCTCCATCCTTCCACAGAGGCCAGTTTATCGACAGCGTTTGCCCCTGGCGCTGCTTTGCTGTCACCAAAGCATTTCGATAGGAGGCATAGGCATCCATAAAGCCATTAGCAGCGGAGTAGTCAACCTGTCCTACATTGCCAAGGCTTCCTGCGCCCGAAGAAAATAAGATAAAGAAATCCAGGGGCAGGTCTCTGCTGGCCTGGTCCAGATTCATCACCCCTGAGACCTTCGGAGTCAGCACTTCTCTAACCTCTTCTTTAGTCTTCTTGATGATGAAGTTGTCCCGAATCACTCCGGCTGTGTGCAAAATACCGTTAAGGCCGCCAAATTGCTCGACGATGCCATGAATTAGCCCGGTAACCGATTCGTTGTGGCCCACATCCGCCTGTTGGTACTCTATATGACCACCCAGCGCTCTCAGTTCGTTTAACAGAGCCTTTTGGTCCGCAGAAAGTGATGACCGACCCACCAATACGACGGTGGAGTTTTTCACATTGCGCACAATGTCTCTGGCAAAAATAAGCCCTAGACCGCCTAAGCCACCAGTAATGAGATAGATCCCACCATCTCTCCACGGCAGGTCTGCATCTTCACGTAAGGCTTCAATTTCTTGCCATATTAAAGCCTGTCGTTTGTCCCCTTGGTACCGTATCCGTTCGTTATACCGGCCACTCTGGTTCCCTTGTAGTTTCTCAATGATTCCTTCGACATCATCCTCCACATCAAGCTCAAGCAACTGACCCATGACATTCGGATTTTCTTTTTGAGCGGTTTTCAGCATTGCAAAAAGCCCGGAATAAACCTGTTGGTCCTTCCGAGCGTGGGTTGCCAGCTGTATCAAAACTTTCTGTTTGGGTATGTCTAGCAGGATACTTTGCAATTCTTCAAATATCTGAATGGTATAATCTTCAAACCGACCGTCCATATCCGCGCTGGAAGACTGTAAAACAAGGCAGCGAGTACCATCCATGTGGGCTTCAATATCCTCCCCGGCGATACCATCCACTTCACACAGGATCACAACATACCGGATATCTTCGTTTGCGTTCACCCCTGCGGTGACAGGCATCTCCTGCCAGACAGGTTCAAGCATCAGTGTACCCATATCCTCAGTGATGCTGGCTTGCCCCACATCTCCTTCCAACGCTCTGGATAAAAGTCCTTTGAGCTGCACGCAAATCTTTCCGTTCTCATCGCACAGATCAATATCCACCTTACTTAATCCATTCGACGTCTCTTCACTCCCATCGTGAGAGATCCGGGCCCACATCTCTGGAGTGCATTTTTCGGATATCTTCAGTTCCTCCAAAGCAAAGGGTAACGCAGGCTTGCCTACAGGCAAATTTTCTTCCGAACCCATTACCAAGCCGATTGTGGCCTGCAAAGTTGAATCCATCAAAGACGGATGCAGAACAAATTCAGTTTGAGTATGGAGTACAGAGGATGGTAAGGACAGCTTGGCCAGCACGTAATCCTTTCCTCGGAAGATTGCCTCAATACCACGGTGTGCCGGTCCATAGTCTATCCCCATGGCTCTGAAAGCTTCATAGCATTGGCTTGAAGAAAGTGGTGTACGGGTACATTCTGCCCGTAAGACATTCAGGTCCAGATACTGTAGCTCGCCCGCCCTCTCCAACACAGCGACTCCCTGACTGTGTATAATGCCCTCAGCATCGGCTCCTTCCATCCCGCTGCATATTTCAAACGCAATCTCTCCATTGTCCTGGGGATATAGACTGATGAGTACCCTCACCGGTCCGTCTGCTACAACCACAGGCCGGGCCCATACGATATTTTTTAGCCGAATATGGGTCTCGCCTTCTACTACAGCCCCCACTGCCTCTTCTACAGCTGCTCGCACCATTTCGAGGTAAGCCACCCCGGGTAATGTTTGTTGACCCTTGATTCTGTGGTCTGACAGGAAAAATTCCCGGCCCGTAAAAGTAGAGCTATAACGTTGTCCGGAGAGGTCGGAAATATTCTGATGCAACAAAGGATGAATTTGGGCAGTCATAGCTGGATTTACACTGCCTTGTCCAGTGTCTGTTTCGGATAACCAATAGCGTGCCCTTTCAAAAGGATAGGTCGGCAGACTGATTCGTCTGGGCTTGGTATCTCCATAAAGTGTGTCCCATTCAATGCTTGCGCCATTGGCCCACAATTTGGCTACCTTATCAAGTCTTTTTTTCTCAGTCCAGGCCCGAACCAGGGTTCCGGTGTCTTCGTCCGAATCCAAGAGTTCGATTCCGCTACCTGCATAGTTCACACGGCCGATCAGCACTTTTTCCGACGAGCTTCCGTTAATAAAAAGTTCAAGTTCATCTATCAGATTTTCTCTTGAATCCGTCAAAAACGCGAGACGCCAGTCCATAGCCTCTCTTCCCACTTGCAAGGTATAGGTCAGGTCCGTCAGATTAACGCTTTCGTGCAACTTAACAAAATTCATCATATCTGCTGCATAGGTTTTCAAGGATTGTTCACTTTTAGCGGACAGCACAAATAGTCCCGGGTTGGCTTTACCCACTGGGGGTAGATTCACCGCAGAGACTACAGGAACATATTCTTCAATAACCATATGAGCGTTAGTGCCGCTAAATCCGAAGGAACTTACGCCCGCACGCCGGGGTACTCCCGGTTCGGGCTCCCAGCTTTGTAGACCGGTGTTAATGTAGAACGGGCTATTCTCCAGAGAAATATGCTCATTTAAGGATTCGAAATGGATGGTAGGCGGCAATTGGCGATGCTTCATGGCCAGCAGCACTTTCATCACACTGGCCACCCCGGCCGCAGTCATCATATGACCCATATTGCTTTTCAGTGACCCCAATGCGCAATAGCCCTTCTTGCTTGTATAGGATCGGAATGATTCCGTAAGTCCCTCCACCTCGATAGGATCACCCAGCTTTGTTCCTGTCCCGTGGGTCTCGACCATGGAGATGGTTTCGGGATGAATGTTAAACCGTCGATATACGTCTTTTTCCAGCGAGATTTGTGAATTTACACTTGGGGCAGTTATTCCGTTGGTTTTTCCATCCTGATTCATTCCCCATCCCCGAATAACTCCATATATGGAGTCCTTGTCTCTGACTGCATCAGAGAGCCGCTTTAATAAAATGACCCCAACTCCTTCTCCGGGGACAAACCCGTTTGCACGGGCATCAAAGGTAAAGCACCGTCCATCCTTGGACAGCATTCCTGCCTTGCTAGTCATAACATGCATTCCCGGACCAGCCATAATCATGACTCCGCCTGCCAAAGCAAGGTCACTTGTTTCTAAAAGGAGACTGTTGCAGGCTTCAGCAATGGCCACCAGAGAGGAAGAGCACGCGGTATCAATAGCCAAAGAAGGACCTTTCAAATTTAGCAGATACGAAATCCGAGCGGATAGAATTGAAGGAGACCCTCCCATGAGAACCTGCGCATTTAACCCCTGCCCACTCATGGACCTCCCATAATCACTGGCTGCACAACCTACAAAAACACCGCATCGGCTCTCCGACAGTGAGGCTGGATTTAATCCGGCATCTTCAATGCATTTCCAGCTGCTTTCAAGAAACAGGCGCTGTTGAGGGTCCATCATCTCTGCTTCTGCAGGGGATATATTAAAGAACAACGGGTCAAATTTATCTACATCCTCTAAAACACCCATCCATTTGCTATAGGTTTTTCCCTGAGCCTTGGGATCGGTATCGTAATATTCATCGATTGACCATCGCGTTGAAGGGATTTCCGATATACAATCCCTTCCCTGAGCTAGATTGTCCCAAAATTCAGCCAAAGTCCTGGATTCGGGGAATTGCCCTGCCATACCAATAATCGCGATAGACTCCTTATGTTCCTGACCGCGCGGCATATCTGGCATAGCTTTTTTAGAATCAATATGCTTGACCGTTTTGTGGGAATCATTGCTATTCGGCAGCTGTCCATAGGCGAATTGAATCCGTTCTTTAACTTCTTGCTGATTCACAAACGTTTTATCCTGCATTTTTATTTCTTTTTCAATAGTAGCCGCCAGCTTTTCTCTTATCGATTGAGCCATATGGTTTTTCAGCTCAATTAATGACTCCCTGGGAGACTCGGACAATTTTCTTGCCAGCTGCATGGCGTACGGCACCACTTCATTCCTCGGTACAACTGGAAAAGGAACCCCTTTGGTTTCCAGTTCCGAACCGCTATATCTAGTACCTGTAAATAAAATTTCCTGTGCCATACTAACCCCGAATTTCTCAGGGAAAATCAGGGTTGAACCCGCTCCGGGGGTAAAGCCGTACTTCATAAAGTTAGTAGTATAGATGCTTTCCCGACTCATCACGATAAAATCGCAAAACATCCCCATGCACCAGCCAGCACCAATCCCATGTCCCTGCATAGCAGCGATGACGGGCAGTTTGCAATCCAAAGCAATCTTGTAAACATTGGTATCGCTATATTTCGCCTTTCCCTCATGGATAGCCAGCAATCCCTCTTGGGTGCCTCCTGTGGCAAAGTAGGTGTCATATCCCGTCAGAATCACAACTTTATAATTCTCGTTAGCCTGCACTGTCTCAAACGCCTGATTCAGGCCAATAATCAGTTCATCGGAAAATGTATTTTTGTGCGCCGTGTCCTTCATTTTCAACAAGACAATCCCGTGCTCAAATTCCTGCAATTCAACCACAGACTGTACCTTTATTTGGGGGGCGCTTATCTCCTGCCCATCCTCCGGCGTGTGGAAGCTGTCCAATGGTTGCAACGTGAAAGCCAGTCCTTCTGGTAATTCCTGTGGACTGGCTTCCAATGATTCATCCGGGAGCTCGCCAATAAATTGAAGCAATTGTTTTTCAGCATCTTCATAATTTATTTCCCCTGCTTGCACCGCACGAAAAATATCTTTTGAATCCATAAACATGTCCTCCTAGCTGTATGAAATAGGACAAATACCGTGTTGGCTGTCTACGAGTGTAATTGGTTGAATAACTGGTCGGCCTGTTCAAAATCCAACTCACCCTGCAGTACTTTCTGTAACAAGGCTTGCATGGGCTGCTTAGGCTTCGGCTCTGTAGGAGCCTGATTCGTATCTCCCGCCGACTTGTTCAATTCCTTTGCCAAAAATTTGGAAAATTCTTTAATGTTAGGATAGTCGTACACTCTGGTTGCTGGAATAGCTGTTCCAAAACGTTTATTCACAGCCTGTACCCACTCTACGCCTATAATGGAGTCCAGTCCCATATCAATAAATTGATCATCCCGGCCAATATCCATTTCATTCATACTCAAGGATTTCGCAAGACTTTCTACCAGTTCCTTCTCCAATGCTTCTATCCGTACAGCCGTTGGCGCATATGTCGAACGCTTTGCCTCATCCCTGGCAGCGGGCGGCGGCGAAGAAGGCTTGGCCTCAGGTTGCGGCGGGGCAGGCTTGGATTCTGCCAGCGCGGCTGACTTTTCTGGCTTATCTGCTACCATCTGGATGTTGGAAACGGAGCTCAGCAAAATGCCCTGCGGTTTTTCAGGTACTTTCGCCAAAGTCTGTCTCTGCACATTATCGTTGCTATGGTTAACTGCAGGAGGGCTGGAAACGAGCTCTTGTACCGACACCTCGGCTACAAGAGATTCCGCCTCGACGTCCCGGGATTCGCCCCCACGCGCGAAGATCCAATAGCTCTCCTTGGCAAATGGATACGTAGGCAGACTAATCCGACGAGGGCTGGTATTCTCATAAAGTCTAGTCCAATCGAAGAGCAGCCCCTTAACCCAAAGCTCCGCCAGCTTTGTATACTTACCCTTGCTTATCCAACTATCCACCATTTTTGCCATGTCTTCGTCCGCCTCAAGAACAGCTAGGATGTCTTTATTCTTCTTTGCCTGACCCAAATATAGCCCGTCGATATCCTCATTCCCCGCTAAAAAGCTCTCCAGCTTTTCTGTAAGCTCACGAGTAGACTTAACTATGACTGCTAACCGTTCTTCCATGGCTTCCCGTCCCACCTGCAGAGTAAATGCTATATCCTCCAGGCTGGTTTGCGAGTATTCCGGCTCTTTGAGTTCAGCCAGCAGCCTGTGTACCTGTTCATCCAGTCGCTCTTTATTCCTCGCCGACAGCACGATCATTACCGGATTTTGCAGTGAAGTGGCAGCCTGTCTAGTCTCCTGCTCCTCAGGGATATATTCCTCAATGAGCACATGTGCGTTGGAGCCTCCGGCGCCAAAGGAGGAAATACCTGCGATTCTTGGGTATTCAACCGTCTTCCCATTCATTGTGACGACGGGTCTTTTCCACTCCCCCAGCTCCTGCTGAACTATAAAAGGACTATCGCTAAAATTGATATTCGGGTTTAGTGTTTTTGAATGCAGCGAAGGCACGATTTGTCCGTATTTGAGCTGAAGGAGCACCTTTGTAACTCCGGCAATCCCTGCCGCGCTCTCACAATGCCCAATATTTGATTTTGCCGATCCGATTGCGCAAAACTGCTTGTCCTCCGTGTATTCCTGGAACACTTTTTGCAATCCGGCGATTTCAATGGGGTCACCTAAGGATGTCCCAGTGCCATGCGCTTCGATGTAACTAATGGTTCTGGGGTTAATTCCTGCTTTCTTAAAGGCCCTTCCAATGACACTGGCCTGCGCATGGGGATTCGGAACTGAGAATCCGTTTGTCTTTCCTCCATGATTCACCGAGGTCCCCTTTACGACCCCATATATATGGTCGCCATCTGCAATAGCTTTGGCCAGTGGTTTGAGCAGTACGGCTCCTACGCCTTCTCCCGGCACATATCCATCTCCGCCTTGTCCAAAGCTTTCGCACCGTCCTTTACTCGATACAAACCTGCCTTGCCCAAGCATCAGGTATTTGTTCGGATGAATGGATACATTGACGCCGCCAGCAATGGCAAGCTCACACTCGCCTTGTTGCAAGCTTTGGCAGGCCAGATGAATGGTCGTCAATGAAGAAGAACACATGGTGTCCACAGCCATGCTCGGACCGTGGAAGTTACAGAAATAAGATACCCGATTTGCGATGGAAGCCGGATTGCCAGGAACGGCAATCATTCTGCCCCTAGCTTGTTCCTGCGCCCCATAAAGCTGGTATTCTTCATACATGACCCCGACAAAAACGCCCACATTCCTATCCAGCCCAAGGCCCCGCTCCAATCCAATCGATTCCCGTGTATAGCCTGCATCCTCTATCGTTTCATAGACACATTTCAGAAATAGACGCTCCTGAGGATCGATGATCTGTGCTTCTCTAGGAGAGATATTGAAAAACATGGGATCAAACTGATCCACACCTTTAATAAAGCCTCCCCACTTGCTGTAAGTTTTCCCGGACTGGTCCCTGTCCTCGTCAAAGTGCATACTGTGATCCCAGCGATCTTTGGGGATTTCCGTAATGCAATCCTTCCCATCGCGCAAATTGTTCCAGAATTCCCGTATGTTTTCTGCCTCGGGATACATGCCCGACAAGCCGATAATGGCAATTTCCTCCGGTCCGCCTGCTCTTTCCGGTTGCGGTTGGAAACTTGCCTGAACTGGCATGAAACGCGATTGCTTCCGACTATCAGAAAGTGACCTTACCGGGTCGTTTTCCACCGACGAAGGCTTGAAATCTTTCGTAGCGTCCTCTGTCTCGATTCCAAGTAATTTAATCAGCTGCTTCTGGTGGACTTTGAGGAAATATTGGGTCAATTCCCGGATATTCTGGTATTCAAAAAATAAAGTTTTGGGCAGTGTTCCAAACGTTTTCTCCAACTCACGGGTTAGCTGTTTAATCATAATGGAATCAATGCCATACTTCTCCATAGGGGCATCGGTTTCAATCTGCCTTGCTGGCAGCCTGATGGATGTAGCGAGCAATTGCTTTAAATAATTTGCCGCTTTTTCGGCAAGCAGGTCTTGTCCGATGACCGAACCCATCTCGCTTTCCCTTATCATAGAGGAGGCATCTCCAGCCTGATCCAGGGACGGTTGCTGCAGGAGCGTTTCTCTTAGCTGACTGGCATGCCCTTCCAACACCATGACTTGATTCTTTTCGGAAGCCAGGCTCTGATACAAAGCCCGAATTCCTGCACCAGTCTCCATTGCAAATATCCCCATCCCTTCCATGATCTTTTCTGTTTCCCCATCAATACGCATTCCGCCTTCTTTCCAGAGCGGCCAATTGACTGAAATCGTCCGCCCCTGGCGTTGTGCTCGCTCTACCAGCGTACTGCGGTACTTGGCATAGGCGTCCATAAAGGCATTGGCAGCAGCATAGTCAGCCTGTCCTATATTCCCGAGACTCCCTGCAACGGATGAAAAAAGGATGAAGAAGTCCAGCGGAATTTCCTTACAAGCCTGATCCAGATTCACCAAGCCCGTAACCTTTGGTGCCAAAACGTTTTGCAATTCCTCCCGTGTTTTTTTAATAATGAAATTATCGCTAACCATTCCTGCGCTATGCACAATTCCGTCCAGCTTCCCAAACTCTTCCTGAATATCCCGAATCAAAACTTCAACCGCCCTTTTATCGGCGACATCGACTTGCCGGAATACTACTCTTGCACCTAAAGCCTCTATCTCCTCAATCCTTGCTTTGGTGTCACCTCGAAGCGGGGAGCGTCCGACAAGAATTAAAGTAGTATCTCTGGCCTGTCGTGTAATTTCTTCGGCAAAAATCAAACCGAGACTTCCGGTTCCGCCGGTAATCAAATATACTCCCCTGTCCTTCCACGGAATGCTGATCGCTTCCAGAGAATCTTTAATTTCCGTCCATACAGCAACATGTCGTCTACCCGATTGATAGCGGATATGTGGTTCTATATAGCTGCGACTGTTTTCTTGCAAGATATTTATCAGACCTGCTGAATCCTGCTCCACATCCATTTCTATCAGTTGGCCAACCAGTACTGGATTCTCCAGCCATGCTGTTTTTAAGAGTCCGGAAAGTCCCGAGAATACCTGTTGGTGATCCTGCACCGGAACGACAAGCTGAACCAATGTTTTGCCTTTGGATTCCGTTTTAAGAATATGTTGAATTGCCTCAAACACCTGTGTCGCATAAGTCCTAAACCGTGCATCAATGCTCTTCTCTTCGGATTGGAGAATGAGGCACTGCACCCCGTTCATCTGCGATTCAATAATTTCCCCGGAAATATATCCCGGTTCACATAGAATTACCAGATGCTGTTGATAGTCAGATGCTGTTCCTTCCAGAGCAATCGCTTGTTCTTCCCACACAGGCTCAAGCATCAAAGTCTCAGGTGCAGTCCATTCCTCTGGTGCCCCTGTCCCTCTTTCAGCAACTCGTGATAAAAATCCCTTCATCCTCACACAAACATTCCCCTGCTCGTCACACAAATCGATATCTAACTTTTGCAGCGGGCCATCCTGCCTGCTGTCTTCACTATTACGAATCCAGGCCCACATCTCTGATGTGCATCCGTTAAACACCTCAAGCTCTTCCAATGCAAATGGTAAAGCTGGCTTAATGGAAGCTTTGCGATCACCTGTACTCATAATCAAGCCTATCGTCGCCTGAAGAGCAGAATCCATCAAGCTAGGGTGCATCACAAACTGTTCCATCGTAGGGTAGACGGAAGAAGGCAAGGACAACTTGGCAAGCGCTTGACCCACCCCGATATATATTTTCTCAATTCCCTGGTGTCCCGGCCCATAGGAAACCTGCATCGCTGCAAACGCCTCATAGCACTGACGGGATGAGAAGGAGCCCAGACTGCACTGCTCCAGCAAGGTTTCAATATCTATAGCGGGGATCTCTGCCACCGGAACAATTACTGCCCTGCCTTCACTATGCACCACCAGCTCCGTGTCCGTTGCTCCAGACTTGCTGTAAATTTCATAGGCGATCTCCCCGCCATCTTGCGGATAGAGCCCAATACTGACGTCCACCGACTCCTCCCCAACCACAACAGGCCGGATCCAATCCACATCTTTTAACCGGATGGACGTCCACTTGTCTTCTGGAGATCCTGCAACCTGCTCTACTGCCGCCCGCGCCATTTCAAGGTAGGCCACTCCAGGCAAGAGCTTCTGCCCCCTTATCACATGGTGAGACAGGAAAAATTCCTTCCCCGTAAAAATGGAGCTGAACTGCAGTCCATAAATATCGGACGTATTACGCTGAAGTAAGGGATGAATGCCGACTGCTGTCTCCCGTTCCAACACAACACCGCTTGCTCCCGTCCGTTTATTGATATCGGTTATACAATATCGTTCTTTGGCAAAGGGATAGGTTGGCAGACTGATACGGTTTGGTTTAGCCTCTCCGTACAACAGGGCCCAGTCAATAACGGCTCCTTTTACCCAAAGGTCTGCGATTTTGCCATAGCTGCCTTCGCTAACTAACACATCAATCGCCGTGCCCGCACCCTCTCCGTCTTCACGAGCTCTATTTTCTTCTCTATGGCGTTTGGCGTGTCCCACGTATAAGCCGTGGATACCATCCCGGCCTTCCACAAATCCTTTTAATTTCTCTTCTAGCTCCCGGAGAGAGCCTGCAACGAAAGCCAAACGTTCTTCCATCGCTTCGCGCCCCACCTGAAGGGTATACGCTATATCTACCAGACTGCTGTCTGTGAACGGATGCTCCCCGATTGCAGCTAGTAATAGCTGCGCTTGCTCTTGCAGTTGTCCTTCACTCTTGGCTGACAACACCACAATAGCCGATTTTGGAGTGGTAAGGGTAATAGAATTCTGCTCCTGCTTTCCAGGAATATATTCTTCGATTACCAAATGGGCATTGGCACCCCCGAATCCAAAGGAGCTAACACCTGCTCTCCGAGGAATATCTTCCCCTAGAATATCCCGCTGTGGCTTCCACTCCTGCGCCTCCTGAACGATATAGAACGGACTGCCTTCAAGTTTTATATAAGGATTAATTGCATCACAATGAAGGCTTTTGACCAGCTTTTTATGCTTTAACTGAAGCAGTACTTTTATGACACCCGCGATTCCAGAAGCCAGTTCCAGATGTCCGATATTGGTCTTCACCGAGCCCAATCCGCAATGGGATTCTGTGATTCCGGGCCCCTCTGTGTTCTCATAAAGCTCTTTGAAAGCTGCTTTCAGCCCGTTAATTTCAATCGGATCGCCCAGCTCGGTGCCTGTCCCGTGGGCCTCAATGTAAGAGACAGTCCTTGGATCGATTCCGGCCTTTGTATATGCATTTACCAACACATCCGCCTGAGCCCTCGGATTAGGAGCTGTCAGGGAATTGGCCCGGCCTCCGTGATTGACGGCAGTACCCCGAATCACACCATAAATATGGTCTCCATCCTTCTCTGCATCCTTCAGCTTTTTCAGGAAAAGCATGCCGGCCCCTTCACCACGCACGTAGCCATTGGCCTTATTGGAGAAGGTTTTGCATCGACCGTCCTCACACAGCATTCCTGCTTTGTTGAAGCTGATATGGAGTTCAGGTGTGATAATCACATTAACACCGCCCGCAATCGCCATCTCGCAGC
Organism: Paenibacillus sp. FSL H7-0703; assembly: GCF_038003485.1. Taxonomy (NCBI): domain Bacteria; kingdom Bacillati; phylum Bacillota; class Bacilli; order Caryophanales; family Paenibacillaceae; genus Paenibacillus; species Paenibacillus sp. FSL H7-0703. Next base: position 223,165 of record NZ_JBBOPF010000002.1, read on the forward strand.
TTCCATCCTCTATGGCCCTAACGGCTCGGTGAATGGCCACCAGTGAACTGGAGCAAGCCGTTTCGACAGGCTCGCTCGGACCATGAATATTAAGGAAATAGCTCATTCGATTGGGCCCAACAGACGGTGCCATACCGCTGGAGGAATACGCCTCGACACCCATATTTCCCTGATAGATCATACCGCTGTAGCCACTGTTCGCGGTACCTACAAAGATTCCTGTGCGGGTTCCCGACAGACTCCCAGCCTGAATGCCTGCATCTTCAATCGCCTTCCAGATATAGGTCATCAACAGACGTTGCTGCGGGTCCATGAGTGCGGCTTCCCGCGGTGAAATTCCAAAGAATAGCGGGTCAAACTCATAGATCCCGTCAATAAACCCGCCCCACTTGATGTTTGTTTTATTGGCCTCCTGCTCAGGGTCACCGTAATACGTCTTCCAATCCCAGCGATCTTCAGGGATTTCAGTGATGCAGTCCCTGCCTTCCTCAAGATTTTTCCAAAACTCATCCACATCCCGGGCCATGGGAAATACACCGCTCATTCCCACGATGGCAATGGGTTCAGGAGCAGCCTGAGTCAGTTGCGGATTGGACAACACATTCCCGCCTGCAAACCGGAAACGCTGCCGTCTACCGCGGGTACTGTCTTCCCTACCATCCTCCACGGCCTGCACAGCAGGCTCAGTCCGGGCATGCACGGCAAACTGCTCGCCAAGCACGGCATCATATTCGTCCACCAAATACCTGGTGAAGTCATGAATCGTTGTGTATTCAAAAAATATGTCCGGCGTCAGCTCAAGCCGGTATAAGTGATTGATGTTGTTGGTAAATTGTGTGAGCAGAATGGAATCGAAGCCATACTCACTCAGTTCTACATGTTCATCAATATCTTCAAGTTTGACTTTCAGCAATTTTGACACGGCCTGTATCATAGCGGCCTGCACCTTGTCCAGCAGATCTGGTACGGCATTGCTTTCAGAGGAAGCTTCTGAAATTCCTGTCACCTTTTCAGGCTGCCTAGTCTCTGGAGTCGTGATTAAACCCATGGTTTTCTTCATTTTTGCAAGATTGCCTTCCATCACCATAACCTGATCAACGCCTGCGGTCATGCCACGGTACAAGGCCTGAATGCCGGAAGAGGTTGACATGCCGCTCATGCCTGTACGCTGCCTTACCAGCTTCTCCGTCTCCTCATCAATACGCATCCCACCCTCTTTCCATAGCGGCCAATTGATGGATAGCGTTTGACCCTGTCGCTGCTTAGATGCTATCAGAGTGTTCCGGTATCCGGCATAAGCATCCATAAACGCATTAGCTGCAGAATAGTCTGCCTGTCCCTGATTACCTAATCCTCCGGCTACAGACGAAAATAGAATAAAGAAGTCAAGCGGCAAGTTCTTGCTCGCCTGATCCAGATTCACTGTCCCTAATACTTTGGGAGCGAGAACCCGCAGTATCTCCTCGCTATTTTTTTGGAGTATGCGGTTGTCGCGAATGACTCCTGCACTATGAATGATGCCATTGATGTTTCCGAATTCCTCCTGAATTTCCTGGATTAAATCGGTCACCGCCTGCTCCTGAGTCACATCGACCTGTCTGTATATGATTCGTGCCCCTAATGCCTCCATTTTCTTTATCTCAGCCCGTTTGCCCTCATCCAGCGTGGAACGCCCCGTTAAAATCAAGACGGCTTTATGAACTTTATCCGTAATCTCTCTGGCAAAAATGAGTCCCAATCCACCGGCACCGCCGGTAATCAGGTACACTCCGCCATCCTTCCACGGGTTACCCGTTGCTTCCTGAGAGATGTGAACTTCGTTCCAGCAGGAAACCCACCGTGTGCCTTTCTCGTACCGAATCTGGATATCCTCGAGGCTACGGCTGTTTTCTTTTAAAATGTCTATGATTGCTCCCCAGTCCTCATCCTGTCCCAGTTCTATTAACTGACCTACCAGTTTTGAATGCTCAAGCCGGGCCGTTTTTAAAAGACCGGAAAGTCCCGAGAAAAGCTGCTGCTCCTCCTGTCCGCTTATGGCAATCTGGATCAGCACCTTACCATTGGGTTTTTCCCTGAAAATGCTTTGAATCTCTTCAACCACCTGGACGGCGTAACGCTGGAACTGTTCCGCGATTCCGTTTCGGTCGGGTTGCAGTACAATGCATTGCACGCCGTCCATCCGAGCTTCAACTTGTTCACGGGAAATCCCGGACGGCTGGCAGAGTAACACGACATGGCGATCATATGCAGGCATTTCGGCCTCTAGAGCAATCCCTTGCTCTTTCCATACGGGTTCAAGCATCAAGTTACTAGAATTAGACTGAACATCCGAGGAAATCGAGTCCCTATTCAGGATTCTTGATGAATATCCTTTTATCCTGACACAGATGGCTCCGGTTTCGTCGCTCAGGTCAATATCCAGCTTCTGTGCCTTTTCCTCAGCTATACCGTCTGCATTATAACGAATCAACGCCCACATGATGGAACTGCAATTTTTTATAATTTCAACTTCTTGAATGGCGTAAGGCAGAGAAGGTTTGATCTCGCTAGACCCCAGCGTCAAGCCTATGGTTGCCTGCAAGGCCGAATCTATCATACTTGGATGCAGGACAAATTGGCTTTGGTTGTCAGAAACGGAAGACGGCAAGCATAACTTAGCCAGCACTTGACCCTCTCCCGCATACACCATCTCAATCCCTTGATGTCCAGGGCCATAATCCATTCCCATATCCCTGAAAACTCTATACAGTTGTGTGGGATCGAAGTTCCGACTACATACATTCTGCAAGTCTTTAATATTCAGTGCTGGGACTTCCGCAGCCGATCTTCGTGCAGCACTGCCGTAGCTATATATCACAATCCCTGCATCAGCTTCTTCGCTCTCCCCATATATTTCATAGGAAATCTCTTGATGATCATCCAGGAAAAGTCCGATGTGTAACTGTAGTGGCCCATGCTCTACGATAATAGGCCGTGCCCAAACCACGTTTTTAAGGCAAATTCCGGTTGGCCCGCCCTCATCAGATCCTGTTGCCTGATCCACGGCCGCCCGGACCATTTCAAGGCAAGCAGCCCCGGATAGAACTTTGCGTCCATTCACCACATGATCCTTCAAGAAAAACTCCTGGCCTGTAAAAGTCGAACTGAACCGCTGTTCCGAGAAATCGGAGGTGTTTAGATGCAGTAAAGGATGGAGCGAAGCAGTGACAGAAGTCATGCCTTTGCCTGCCTTGCTGTCAAGCTCAGGCGCCCAACAGCGTTCTCTCGCAAAAGGATAGGTCGGTAGACTGATCCGGTAAGGTTTGATATCCCCGTACAGCTTGTTCCAGTCAATAGTTAGCCCCTTTACCCACAACTCCGCTATTTTTGTTAGTTTTCTCTTCTTGATCCAGGTTTCAAGCAACGATTTGGCATCTTCATCCGCCTCAAACATCACAATCCCGTCTTTGCTCTTTTTCACCTGAGCCGTTAGGACGCCAGCAAGCGGATCATGATTCACAAATCCTTCCAACGCTTTTAGCATTGCCTCTTTTGAATCTGCCACAAAAGCCAGCCGGTAATCCATCGGCTCGCGGCTCACTTGCAGCGTATACCCCATATCCGAGAGGTTAAGATTTTCCTGGGATGCAATAAAGCTCCTCATTCTTTCGGCATACGTTTTTAGTTGCTTTTCACCTTTGGCAGACAAAACGAAGAGAACGGGATTATGGATATCGGCGGCTGTTGGTGATGTCGCAGATGTTCCCGTCCCGGGACGATATTCTTCAATAATAAGATGGGCGTTCGTACCACTAAAACCGAAAGAGCTCACAGCGGCGCGCCTTTTGTCCCCGCGGGAAGGTTTCCACGCGTTCAATTCTGTATTGACATAAAAAGGAGAATTATCAAAATCAAAATGCTCATTCGGGTTCTTGAAATTCAGTGTCGGTACTAGTTTTCTATGCTTCATGCATAGCAACACCTTTTGCACGCTTGCTATGCCCGCTGCTGCAGAAGTATGCCCGATATTGCTTTTTACCGAACCTATGGCACAGTAGTTCTTCTGATCGGTTTTTTCTTTAAAAGCGGTTGATAAAGCTTCCAGTTCAATAGGGTCGCCCAGCTTGGTTCCTGTCCCATGCATTTCAACATAGCTAATGCTTTCAGGCTCAATCTGATATTTGTTGTATATTTCCCGCTCCAGCTCAATTTGGCTGTTAGTGCTTGGAGCGGTAATCCCGTTGGTTTTTCCATCTTGATTGATTCCGGACCCGATAATAACTCCGTATATATGATCCCGATCAGCTTCAGCATCCTTCAGCCGCTTCAGAACCAGCGCCCCTACTCCTTCCCCTGGAACAAAGCCGTTGGCGCTATTGTCAAACGCTTTACACCGACCATCTGGCGACAACATTCCGGATGCAGACATACCTACATACGATTCAGGAGTCAGATATAACGACACCCCGCCAACCAACGCCATTTCTATCTCTCCGTTAGATAACGCCTGGCATGCCAGATGGGTTGCCACCAGCGATGAGGAGCATGCCGTATCTACGGATATGGCCGGACCTTTCAGATTGAGGAAATAAGAGATGCGAGCCGCAGCAATAGCGTTACTGTTCCCGGTAGTATTGGTGAACTGCGCTTGATGCTTGTACCGCAGCATACTATATTCATTATTTAAAATTCCAAGGTATACCCCGCATTTTTTATTTCCCAACTGTGAGCCACTATAGCCTGCATCCTCAATTGCCTTATATGCTTCCTGCATAAAGATGCGCTGCTGAGGATCCATCCCTTCCGCCTCGGTAGGAGAAATATTGAAAAATAACGGATCGAAATATTCCATATCCTCTAAAGCACCCAGCCACTTGCAATTGATTTTCCCCTCTTGCGCTGGACGAGGATCATAATATTGGCTTACATCCCAACGGTCCTTCGGGATTTCAATAATGGAATTTTTGCCTAGAGAGAGATTATCCCAATATTGCTGCACATCTTCCGCACCAGGATATCTTCCCGAAATCCCGACAATTGCAATTACGTCTTTATTTTCCGAAGGTAAAGGCGATGAATCCTCTGCTACCTTTACCAGGTGGAATGGCTCGGAATCCTCCTTAGGAGATAGCCTTGGGGAACATTGCATCGTGTCAGGTCTCTTCGAATGGACTTTCGCAATAGGCTTGTCCGTGTCCGGGACTGCGTTCAAGGACTGTTGATTGAAGCTTCCTCCATGCTTATTGATTTCTTGTGCCAAAAATGTAGCGAATTGGCGAATGGTCGGATAGTCGTAGACCTTGGTCGCTGCTATGGATGTGCCATATCGTTTATTTATGTTTCGAACCCACTCTACGCCTATAATGGAATCTAGTCCGGTATCTATAAAGTTTTTATCCGCCTCGATCTCGCTCCGTTCCATGTACAAAGCCTCTGCCAGGCTTACCGTCAGTTCTTCCTGCAACAGCTCTGCAGAGGCGCTACACTCAGCCATGCTGGCCTGCGCCTGCTTTTCAAACGAAATCGGCATCAAATTCACCTGAATGGAAGCCTCTGCCGATTTCTCCGGCTCTAATGCAACGGATGACGGTGAATACTCTGCTGGAGAATGATCCGAAATAGACTGGGTAGAGAATGGCGCAATTGATTTGCTCAACAATTCCTTCTCTACAAAATTGCTAAAATCCCGGATGGTTGGATAATCGTAGACTTTTGTCGCTGTTATGGATGTATTGTAATGCTTATTAATGCTACGAACCCACTCTACGCCTATAATGGAATCCAATCCAAGATCAACAAAGTTCTTATCCGAATCGATATCGCTCCGATCTATATATAAAGCCTGCGCCAGGCTTGTTGTCAGCTCCTCCTGCAATATTTCCACTGATATTGTAGAAGGAATAGACGACAGCGCTTCCGTCTTCTTCTCATCCTCTAATGTGTGCGATGTCTCCTCCAGTGAAGTTAACATGATCGTTGTCCCCTCCTGGTTGGCAGACTTGCTTAGATGCGGCTGACGGTCCAACAAATTCGGTAAGGATATAGCGCTTGGTTTTTCAGAACTATTCAAAAAAACGGATTGCATTAGGGCTGTTGGCTGCATCGCATGAGTCTGGACGGGAATTGCCTTTTCCTGAGCTTCCGTAACGGCTCTTTCTACAGAAGAGACTCTTTCTACAGAGGGACTCATAATATCCGTGATCCAGTACCGCTCCCTCGCAAAAGGATAGGCCGGCAGGCTAATTCGCCGCGGCTTGGCATCCCCATAAAGCATGTTCCAATCCATCGACAATCCCTTGACCCAGAGATCAACAACCTTCGAATATTTCCTTTTCCCTATCCAGGCAGCGATCGTTTTGTCCATGTCTTCATCTTCTACCAGCGCCGTCAGCGCCTCCTTATTCCGTTTGACCTGGCCCCGGTATAACTCAGGGATTCCGTCCCGTCCTTCCAGGAATCCTTCCAGCTTGTCCACCAGCTCCTGCATAGACCCTGCAATCACTGCCAGCCGCTCTTCCATGGCCTCGCGTCCCACCTGCAGCGTGTAGGCCACATCGGCCAGACTGCTTTCGCTTTGCTGTCCTTCCCGCATAGCAGCTAGCAATCTCTCGGCCTGCTTTTTCAGTCGTTCTTCATTTTTGGCCGACAATACGATGATCGCAGGCTTTTGAGCCGTAACGCTCATCGGCATCTTCTCTTCCGCAATGTACTCTTCGATGATGACATGTGCATTGGAGCCTCCCGCTCCAAACGATGAAATCCCAGCAATCCTCGGATATTCCCGCGTCTCTCCATCGATCTCAACCACTGGCCGCTTCCATTCCCCCAACTCCTGCTGGACGACGAACGGCGTCTGACCGAAATGGATGTTCGGATTCAATTCTTGGGCATGCAGGCTGGGAACCAGCGTCTGGTTTTTCATCTGCAAGATGATTTTCTCCACCCCGGCGATGCCCGCTGCTGCCTCCAGATGTCCGATGTTGGACTTCACAGAGCCTATGGCGCAGAATCCCGTATCCGGCGTATCCTTCCTGAATGCCTGGGTCAGGCCCGTCACTTCAATCGGGTCTCCCAGCTCCGTGCCTGTCCCGTGGGCTTCAATATAGCTGACCGTCCGCGCATGTACCCCCGCTCGCTCCAGGGCCGCCCGGATCAGTTCTCCTTGGGCTGTCGGGTTCGGCACCGTATAGCCGTTGGTCTTACCTCCATGGTTAATGCTCGTCCCCCGAATCACCGCATGGATAAGGTCCCCATCAGCGATCGCCTTGGACAGCGGCTTTAATAGGACGACCCCCGCGCCTTCTCCAGGGACAAACCCATTGCCTCCTTTGCCGAAGCTCTTGCATTGCCCGTCTGCTGACAGCATGTGGTTGGCGCAAAGTCCCACATAACTGAGCGGATGGAGATACAGATTTACTCCGCCTGCAATAGCCATTTCGCATTCTCCGCGGTACAGATGCTCACAGGCTTCATGAATCGCGGTCAACGAGGACGAACACATCGTATCGATCGGCATGCTTGGCCCTTGCAAATTAAAGAGATACGAAATCCTGTTGGCCACTGAACTAAAGGATGTGTGAGGGTATATTTGCGTTCCTTTTCTCCATAAATCCAGTCCGTATAGATCGAAGCCCGTTTTGGTAATTCCGGCAAATACGCCTACCCGGCGGTTATGCCGCACCGCAAGCTGTTCCCGGGTGTAACCCGCGTCCTCCAACGCTTCCCAGCAGGCTTCAATGAACAGCCTTTCCTGCGGGTCCATACCGAGTGCTTCCCGTGGCGCAATATTGAAAAAGCGCGGATCGAAATCCGCAAATCCTTCGATAAAGCCACCCCACTTGCTGTAGCTTTTTCCATTCGCCACCGCTTCCTGTGAATCAGGATGAAAGAACCCTTCCAGCGTCCAACGCTCACTTGGGATTTCGGTGACACAGTCCTTCCCTGCTTTTAGATTTTCCCAATATTCGTTCATGTCCCTGGACCAGGGATACTTTCCAGCCATCCCAATGATCGCTATCGGCTCACGCATTTCCGCAGGGGCAGACCCAGCCAAGCTTCGGACAGGCTTCGCTGCCGCCTTTGCCGCAGCCGGCACGGCTTCTTCCTCGGCGCACAACGGTGCCGCAAGTATTTCCTCTACAGGCTGCATGTCATGGCTTATTCCGGTCCACTGCATGCACTCCTGCGGGTATTCCGCCACAAAATATTCCGTCAAGGCGTGCAAGGTCTGGTACTCATAAAACAACGTCTGGGACAGCTCTCCAAAGAAGCCCGCCAGCTTGGCATTAAGCTGGGTAATCATGATCGAGTCGATTCCATACCTCTCCAGCGGCTCATGGGCTTCGATGCTGCTGACGCTCAGCCGAGTCACCTCTCCCAAAAGCACCTTGAGTCGATATAAGGTTTTATCGTAGAGCTGGCCTGCATCCAGCTTAGGGGTTACCTGATTAGAAATAGCTACTTGGATGGCACGGACGCCGGCTTGTGAGACGCCTTTCGCCAAGTAGGCCTCGATTTTCTCAGGCTCCCCTTCCATGACCATCACCTGCTCCTTGCCGGAGGCCAAGCTTTGATACAACGCCCTCATTCCCGACCGGGTCTGCATGGTTGTAATACCCATGTTTTGCGTCATGATCTGTTCCGTGTCCGCATCGATCCGCATTCCGCCCTCTTTCCATAGCGGCCAGCGGATGGATAACGTCTGCCCCCGCCGTTGCTTGGCCCCTACCAGGGCATTCCGGTATTCGGCGTATGCGTCCATAAAGGCATTGGCCGTCGAATAGTCAGCCTGTCCAGGATTGCCCAGGCTGCCCGATATGGAAGAAAAGAGCACAAAGAAGTCTAGGTTCTGGCCGCTGCTTGCCTCATCCAGATGGACCAGTCCGCTCACCTTCGGTCCCAGCACCTCCAAAAATTCTTCACTAGTTTTTTTAATGATGAAATTATCGTGAATCACCCCTGCGCAGTGGATGATCCCATGGACACGTCCAAATTCCTGCTGCATGCTGTCCAACAAACCGATAACGGTGTTTCTGTGGGTGATATCCGCTTGCCTGTACACCACGCTGGCGCCTGAAGACTCCAGCTCCTGCAGCTTCATCTGCTTGTCTCGGTCCAGCGGCGACCGCCCCGTCAAAATGAAGGTCGCTGCTTGCGTCTGCCGGGCAATCTCTTCTGCAACCAGCAGTCCCAGACTGCCGGAGCCGCCGGTGATCAGATAGACCCCACCGTCTCTCCATGGAAGCCCCTCTTCTTGCCCAGATGTTTCAAGCCTGCTCCAGCAAGCGATTGTCCGTTGTCCGTTCTCATAGCGAATCCAGCCATCCATCGGGCTACGGCTGTTATCCTCCAGCTTCGCCAGGATGCCTTCCGCCTGTTCTCCCTGTTCCACTTCGATCAGCTGCCCGATGAATTTCGGGTTTTCCAGCCGGGCTGTCTTCAACAGTCCCGAAAGTCCCGAAAAGAGCCGTCCTTCCCCGGCGTTCCGCACCACAATTTGGACCAGCACCCTCCCCTCAGGCTTGTCTTTGAGTATGCTTTGAATGCTCTCAAAGGCCTGAATAGCATAGGCCTGGAACCGCTCATCAATCCGGCTCTTCCCGGATCGAAAGGCAAGCACCTGCACAGCTCCGTTCAAACTCGCTTCGAGCCGCTCGTGCAAAGCTTCGTCTGGCTCACAAAGCAAGACCATTCGCCGATCATAGGCAGGGACTTCGGCTTCCAGCGGTACATCCTGCTTTTTCCATGTAGGCTCAAATAGCAGTGTACGGCTACTCGTAACGGCAGACGCTTCCGCAGCTCTGGCGACGCTAAATTTTGGTTCACCCTCTGCCGCTCTGCCGCCTGTAATTTTGTCCTCACTCCTAGGCGCCCAATACTGCTCTTTTGCAAAAGGATAAGTTGGCAACGGAATCCTAGAATACTGTTCATTTGAAAACAAGCACTCAAAGTCTAACGAATATCCCTGAACATACAGATCTGCAATCGTAGTCAAAAGCTCCAAATACTCGCGGGTATCGCTTGCGTTTTGACAATTGTAAATACATTCATCCCCGTATCTTTTCAAAGATGTTTGTATGCGTTGATCTTTTTCATGCAGTTCAGAATGATAAACTTGAGAAGCACTGCCTTTTTCCAGCCACTTTTTAAGGGACATGACAAGCTCGCCTTGATTACGGGCAACACATGCAAGCCGATGATTACAGTGCTTTCTCCCAAGCAATAATGTATAGCTCATATTACCGCAATCCGCCATAGGCTCCTGTTCACAATAAGCGAGCAGTTGCTCTACCTGCTGGCGCAATTGTTTTGAAGTTCGTGCCGACAGCGGAATGAAATAACCTGGCTTTTCGGAATGTCTCCGTTCCGTCTGTGGAGCCTCTTCTATGACCATATGAGCATTCGTACCGCTGGCACCAAAGGAGCTGACCGCTGCACAGCGTCTGACTCCAGGCTCAACTTCCCAGTCCTGCAGATACGTATTAACATAAAAAGGACTATCCGCAAACTGAATGTTTGAATTGCCCGACCGGAAATGAAGTGTAGGAGGAATTTGCTTATTCTTTAATGACAATAACAGTTTGATCATTCCCGTAATTCCTGCCGCAATTTGCGTATGGCCAATATTCGTCTTAATGGACCCTATGGCGCAATATTCCTTCTTGTCGGTATACTTTCTAAAGGTTCGAGTCAGTGCCTGATATTCAATGGGATCTCCCAATTTGGTGCCAGTTCCATGTGCTTCCATCATCTGGATTTGCTCTGGGTGGATATGAAATGTATCGTATACATTTTGCTCGAGTCGCTCCTGAGATTTCTGACTTGGCGCAGTAAGTCCATTCGTGGTGCCGTCCTGGTTGATCGCTGAGCCTAAAATCACTCCATAGATGTGGTCTCCATCAGCAACAGCTTCATGAAGTCGCTTGAGCACAATCGCGCCAAGCGCTTCTCCCGGAACCATTCCATCTGCCCTATCATCAAAGGTATAGCAGCGTCCCGAGCGAGACAGCATTCCTGCCCGGTCACCATATAAATAGCAGCGAGGAGTCGTATGAATATAGACACCACCAGCTAAAGCCATATCCGTTTCTCCGGTCCATAAGCTTTGGCAGGCCAGATGAACTGCAACTAACGAACTGGAACAAGCTGTATCTACAGCTATTGCTGGTCCGTGAAGATTCAAGTAGTAGGAGATTCTAGCGGGTATCACGGAACCCATATGACCCCAAAGCGCTTGGGGAGGCAGGTCTTCACCCAGCAATTGTTGGTAATCTCCCTCGGCACAGCCCACATACACTCCACAACGGCGACCCTCCATCCCTGTCCCCGCATAGCCAGCATCCTCCAGAGCATGCCACGCTTCCTCCAGGAACAATCGCTGCTGCGGATCCATATAGGTCGCTTCCAATCCTGAGATATTGAAAAAAAGTGGATCAAACTTATCAATATCCCCCAAAAAACTGCCGTGATTGCAGTAACTTGCATGTTTTTCCTGATATTTCGAAAGATCCCACCGGGTTACCTCTTCCACTAAATCGTCACCGTTCTTAAGGTGATTCCAAAGCTCATGTACATTATCAGATCCAGCAAACCGCCCGCTCATTCCAATAATCGCAATGGGCTCCCTTAGTGTTAAAGCTTTCTCTTTATCCTTCTTATTGGGTCTGTCCTGCTCAAAGGATATACTTGCCGTTTCAACGGGATGAAGAATATGATCCGTGTCTTTAGGTTTTTGGATGTCGCGACTTGCATCTTCCATGTTGTCTATTGGATTAGCGCTCTGGTCCAAGACTTGTGAAACTTTATCTCCATATTGGCTTAAAATGTATCGCGTCAGTTGTTTTACCGAACTGTAATCGAAGATATCGGTAGTTTGCAAATGAATTCCCAGCCCCTGATTGACAGCCTGCACAAAGTTGACGCCAAGAATGGAGTCCAGCCCATAATCTGCGAATGACTCATGAATATCAATCATAGTAAAGTCCACATTCAAAGCCTCTACCAGCTTCCCTACGATAAGCTCCTTGACATACTCTTCAGCCATCTCGCTTGTTACATCAATATCTGATCGAATTCCTTCGTCACGCTGTTTCATTTGAGATTTGTCGTGTTCAGGCTCCTGTTTGTTCAGAATCATACCATCGCTTTCCGCCACAATAATTTGTTGACCTATATCATGCGCTTCCTGAGCAGGGAAGAAAACGGACCGGAAACCCTCCATCTCCAATACCTTTTGCCAACTTTCGGGATATAACCCGGGAGAGCCTGGAATGCGCAGCTCCGGGTCATTATAAAGCCACCATCCCTCTAAAAGGCCAAAGGATAGATGGTTTAACAGAGAGTTACCGCTGATTTCATTTATAAGAATCAGACCGTTTTCTCGCAGCGCCGCTTTGACATTGCGTAACGTTTGGCGAATGTTCCGTGTGGCGTGCAATACATTGGTGGCAATCGCAATATCATATCCACCTGTATCAATATCTTGTCCCTGAGCCGACTCTTCCACATTAAAAATCTGATAAGTCAGGTAAGGATTTTTCGGACCGTACTCTTTTTGTGCATGTAATAAAAATGCTCTGGATTTGTCGGTATAGCAATATTCTTGAATATGCTCCCGATAAGGTTCGAGCTTCTGGAAGACCAAAGCGCTAGTACCTCCAGTGCCTGCACCAATTTCAATGATTCGAATCGGTACCGACGGGTTATGCTTGATCCGCTCATTTAGATAGGAAACTACGATATCTCCCAGCACTTCATTAAAGTAATCCGCTGCAGGACTGTTCTTATATATACCTTCTACCAGTTTCATGGAGGAATTAGGAAAAATGATATCGGTGGCTGGTATCTTCCCGGTTAAAATTTCTGGCAGCTTGCGCAAGGTCGATTCTACCAAAAATACCCAGGCTGAGAGATCCGGATTTTTCAGCCATGCCCCTTTCTTCCATTCCCACTCCTTCCATACAGCCTGCAAATCGACCGAAGCAGTACCCGCTACGCTATATGACTCTCCATTGCAGTACAAATACTGATTCCGTACCAAAATCTCTATGCTTTCTTCTAGCCAACGATCGTATAAATTCAGTAAGCCGTTTTTTGTTTTAAAATCCGCGATCATAGCTTTCTTTTCCATTTGCGCATATGGACATAATCCCATCAAGCGCAAATGACTCCATAACAGCCTGCATAAGATATCATTCATTTCCTTCATCTGTAAGCCTCCATTCCCGTTCAGTCCCTCGTGTCGCTCCATCCTGTTGCGAGTAAGCTTTGCTGTCGACTGTAGTCGAGGACATTGTCTCGTATGCAGCCACTAGATAAGAAAGATCCGGCATCTTCTTTATTTTTACACTGGCAGAAATATGACTCTGGATGTTTTGGATATACGAAGGAATAGCTTCGAGATTTGAAGCATCGATGTCTTCCTTATTCATTTCCGAAACATTTGCCGTTTTGGCAAGTGCCTTTTGGGCAATGAACGAATCTGTTGGCTTTACAGCATCTGCAGATTCAATGGAAGCCGATTTAGTTTTAATATCCGTGATCCAGTACCGCTCCCTCGCAAAAGGATAGGCCGGCAGGCTGATTCGCCGCGGCTTGGCATCCCCATAAAGCAGGTTCCAATCCATTGCCAGTCCCTTGACCCAGAGATCAACAACCTTCGAATATTTCCTTTTCCCTATCCAGGCAGCAATCATTCTCTCCATGTCTTCATCTTCTACCAGCGCCGTCAGCGCCTCCTTATTCCGTTTGACCTGACCCCGGTATAACTCAGGGATTCCATCTCGTCCTTCCAGGAATCCTTCCAGCTTATCCACCAGTTCCTGCATAGACCCTGCAATCACTGCCAGCCGTTCTTCCATGGCTTCGCGTCCCACCTGCAGCGTGTAGGCCACATCGGCCAGACTGCTTTCGCTGAGCTGTCCTTCCCGCATAACGGCTAGCATTCTCTCGGCCTGCTTTTTCAGTCGTTCTTCATTTTTGGCTGACAATACGATGATCGCAGGCTTTTGAGCCGTAACGCTCATCGGCACCTTCTCTTCCGCAATGTACTCTTCGATGATGACATGTGCATTGGAGCCTCCCGCTCCAAACGATGAAATCCCAGCAATCCTCGGGTATTCCCACGTCTCTCCATCGATCTCAACCACCGGCCGCTTCCATTCTCCCAGCTCCTGCTGGACGACGAACGGCGTCTGACCGAAATGGATGTTCGGATTCAATTCTTGGGCATGCAGGCTGGGAACCAGCGTCTGGTTTTTCATCTGCAAGATGATTTTCCCAACCCCGGCGATGCCCGCTGCCGCCTCTAGATGTCCGATGTTGGACTTCACAGAGCCTATGGCGCAGAATCCCGTATCCGGCGTATCCTTCCTGAATGCCTGAGTCAGACCCGTCACTTCAATCGGGTCTCCCAGCTCCGTGCCTGTCCCGTGAGCTTCAATATAGCTGACCGTCCGCGCGTGGACCCCCGCTCGCTCCAATGCCGTCCGAATCAGTTCCCCTTGGGCTGTCGGGTTCGGCACTGTATAGCCGTTGGTCTTACCCCCATGGTTGATGCTTGTCCCCCGGATCACCGCATGGATGAGGTCCCCATCAGCGATCGCCTTGGACAGCGGCTTTAATAGGACGACCCCCGCGCCTTCTCCAGGGACAAATCCATTGCCTCCTTTGCCGAAGCTCTTGCATTGCCCGTCTGCTGACAGCATGTGGTTGGCGCAAAGTCCGACATAGCTGAGCGGATGGAGATACAGATTTACTCCGCCTGCAATAGCCATTTCGCATTCTCCACGGTACAGATGCTCACAAGCTTCATGAATCGCGGTCAACGAGGACGAACACATCGTATCGATCGGCATGCTTGGCCCTTGCAAATTAAAGAGGTACGAAATCCTATTCGCTACTGAACTAAAGGATATTTGGGGAAATATTTGCGCTCCCTTCTTCCATAATTCCGGCCCATAGAGCTCGTAGCCCGTCTTAGTAATTCCGGCAAATACGCCTACCCGGCGGTTATGCCGCACCGCAAGCTGTTCCCGAGTATAGCCCGCGTCCTCCAGTGCTTCCCAGCAGGCTTCAATGAACAGCCTTTCCTGCGGGTCCATACCGAGTGCTTCCCGTGGCGAAATATTGAAAAACAGCGGATCGAATTCTGCAAATCCTTCGATAAAACTTCCCCATTTGCTGTAGCTTTTTGCATTCACCACCGCTTCCTGTGGATCAGGATGGAAGAACCCTTCCAGCGTCCAGCGCTCACGCGGGATTTCGGTGACACAGTCCTTCCCTGCTTTTAGATTTTCCCAATATTCGTTCATGTCTCTGGACCAGGGATACTTTCCAGCCATCCCAATGATCGCTATCGGTTCACGCATTTCCGCAGGGACAGACCCGGCTAAGCTTCGGACAGGCTTCGCTTCCGCCTTTGCCGCAGATGGCACGGCTTCTTCTTCGACATACAGCGGTGCCGCAACTGTTTCCTCCGCAGGCTGTATGTCATGGCTCATCCCGGCCCACTGCATACACTCCTGCGGGTATTCTGCCACAAAATATTCCGTCAAGGCGCGCAAGTTCTGGTACTCATAAAACAGCGTCTGGGACAGTTCTCCAAAAAAGCCCGCCAGCTTGGCATTCAGCTGGGTAATCATGATCGAGTCGATTCCATAGGTTTCCAGCGGTTCATTGGTTTCAATGCTGCCGACGCTCAGCCGGGTCACCTCTCCAAACAGTACCTTGAGACTATGCAAGGTTTTGTCGTAGAGCAAGCCTGCATCCAGCATAGGTACGCTTGCTTGGTTAGGTACTGCCTGAATGGCACGGACACCGGCTTGTGAAACGGCTTTCGCCAGGTAGGCCTCAATATTCTCAGGTTCCCCCTCCAAGACCATTACCTGCTCCTTACCGGAGGCCAAGCTTTGGTACAACGCCCTCATTCCCGACCGAGTCTGCATGGCTGTAATGCCCATGTTTTGCGTCATGATCTGTTCCGAATCCGCATCGATCCGCATTCCGCCCTCTTTCCATAGCGGCCAGCAGATGGATAACGTCTGCCCCCGCCGTTGCTTGGCCCCTACCAGGGCATTCCGATATTCGGCGTATGCGTCCATAAAGGCATTGGCGGTTGCATAATCAGCCTGTCCAGGATTGCCCAGGCTGCCCGATATGGAAGAAAAGAGCACGAAGAAGTCCAGGTCCTGACCGCTGCTCGCCTCATCCAGATGGGCTAGTCCGCTCACCTTCGGTCCCAGCACCTCTATAAATTCTTCCCTTGTTTTCTTGATGATGAAGTTATCTTGAATCACCCCTGCACAGTGGATAATCCCATGGACACGTCCATATTCCTGCTCGATGCTGTCCAGTAAATCGATAACCGTCTTCCTGTCGGTGATATCGCCTTGCCTGTACACCACGCTGGCCCCTGAAGCTTCCAGCTCCTGCAGCTTCGTCTGCTTATCTCGGTCCAGCGGCGACCGCCCCGTCAAAATGAAAGTCGCTGCTTGCGTCTGCCGCGTAATCTCTTCTGCAACCAGCAGCCCCAGACTGCCGGAGCCGCCGGTGATCAGATAGACCCCACTATCTCTCCATGGAAGCTCCTCTTTTTGCCCAGATGTTTCAAGCCTGCTCCAGCAAGCGGTTTTCCGTTGACCTTCCTCATAGCGAATCCAGCCATCCATCGGGCTTCGACTGTTGTCCTCCAGCTTCGCCAGGATGCCTTCCGCCTGTTCTCCCTGATCCACTTCAATCAGCTGCCCGATGAATTTTGGATTTTCCAGCCGGGCTGTCTTCAACAGTCCCGAAAGTCCCGAAAAGAGTCGTCCTTCCCCAGAGTTCCGTACCACAATCTGGACCAGTACTCTTCCCTTCGGCTTGTCTTTGAGCATACTTTGGATGCTCTCAAAGGCCTGAACAGCATAAGCCTGGAACCGCTCATCGACCCGGCCTTTTCCGGATTGAAAGGCAAGCACCTGCGCAGCTCCATTCAAGCTCGCTTCGAGTTTCTCGTGCAAAACTTCTTCCGGCTCACAAAGCAAGACCATTCGCCAATCATAGGCAGGGGCTTCGGCTTCCAGCGGTATGTCCTGCTTCTTCCAGACAGGCTCAAATAGCAGTGTACAGCTACTCGTAACCGCTGGCGCTTTCGCTGTTTCGGTTCTTACTGCTCTAGCCTCAACCTCTGGAGCCCAACAACGCTCCTGTGCAAAAGGATACGTAGGTAGACTTATTCTTTTGGGTATGACATTGGAATATAGCAATCGCCAATCTATATAGAAGCCTTTGGCCCACAACTCTGCCAGCTTGTTCATTTCACGATTTGCAATCCATTTGCTCATTAATTCCTTGAAAACTTCTTCCTGTTCAAATAATTGCACTGAATCTTTTGACTGATTGTTTTCTCCCCTCCAGCAGTTCTCGATAGGTTCTTGTTCATTCGTGAACGATTGGAGCTTTTGTACCAGCTCGCTCGTATTCTTTACGATAAAAGCTACCCGGTTTTTCATTGCCATTCGTCCTGTCTGAAGCGTAAAGGATACATCCGACAAATTAATGTCTTCAGAAGCTATCAAAAAATCTGAAAGCTCTTGTGCATACACTTTAAGCCGATGATGATGCCTTGCAGATAACGGAATCAGATAGACAGCATCTTCGTTCATAGAACTATCTTTAAATCGTTCTGATTCAGCATTGACTACAAATTGTTCGAAAATGGCATGAGCGTTAGTTCCGCCTATTCCAAAGGAGCTTAACGCCGCCCGGTGAGGAGCTGACGCCTTTTCCCATTTTTGGAGGCTATCAACAACATAAAAGGGTGAATCGGGCAAATGGATATCAGAGTTTGGTTTTTCGTAATTAAGCGAAGGGGGAATCTCATTATGGTATAAGCTTAAAGCAACTTTAATGCACCCCGCCAAACCTGCTGCAGTATCCAGATGCCCGATATTGGTTTTGACCGATCCAATACCGCAAAATTGTTTTTTGGTCGTATACTGCCTGTACGTTTCATTTAAGGCAGCAAATTCAACAGGATCGCCCAATTTTGTTCCGGTTCCATGCGTCTCGATATAACTGATAGATTCGGGATGAATTCGGGTTGATTCTATCGTCTTCTGAATAACCTCAGCCTGACCTTTGACACTTGGGGCATAAAACCCTAATTTGTCGGTTCCATCGTTGTTCACACCTACTCCCCGTAAAAGCGCATAAATATGGTCACCATCTCTAACGGCATCTGGAGCTTTCTTCAGTAGAACAACCCCAACCCCTTCTCCGCCAATCATTCCATCTGCCGACTCGTCAAAGGCTTTAATATGTCCGTCACTGGAAAAATTCAAGCCGGGTTGATGCACATAGCCTAAACTGGTGAAAGGAAAGATCGTGGATGCTCCGACTAAAGCGTATTTGGCTTCACCGGATAGCAGGCTTTGCGAAGCCAGACGCAATCCGACTAATGAGGAAGAGCAGTTCGAGTGCACAAACAGACTCGGACCTTTAAATCCTAATTTATGAGAGATCATGGTAGGAATTGTCCCACCCTGTGCTAAGATCCAGGTTACATATTCATCCGCGTTCTTCAGGACATTAGGCGATTGCGATGCTAAATTGGGAATAAATGCTTGATAGAAGCTACTGCTTGCCGACATAAACACACTGGTATCAGGAATTTCTTTGCTAATATAGCCAGCATCCTCAACGGCTTTCCATGAATGCTGCAACAGCAATTTCATTTGAGGATCCATAAACTCTGCATTTTTCTGTGATAAACTGAAAAACTCAGGGTCGAAATACTCTTTTCCTTCAATTGTGCATCGTCCGGGAACATAGCCTCGATTCCCGACGATTTCTTTTTCTAGCCCTAATCTAACCAATTCTTCCTCGGAAAAGAAGCGAACACTCTCTACCCCTGCCCTCAAATTGCTCCAAAACTCGGCATGGTTTTTGGCCCCTGGAAAATGACATGAAATCCCTATAATTGCGAGACTATCCTCAAAATAATCTGGGTAGGGTGGCTTGAGGTCGTCTTCGCCTGAATCCATTTTCGGTAAGGCTGTATTCTCAGCTGTATCTGTTTGTTCCGGTGTATGTGATTGTTCCGTTTGAGAATCAACATTCTCACTTCTTGTTTCTGTAATGTAGGCACTGAGTTCCTTAACTGTCGGATACTTGAACAATGCTGTCACCGAAATATCGCATTCCAACAATTCCTTGACCCTTCCGATCATCTCTGCTGCTGAAAAAGAATTCCCACCTACGTCAAAGAAAGCATCATCTGTACTTAGATCATCAACATTCAGAAGTTTTTTCCATACCGTTAGCACTTGATGTTCAACATCCGATTGTGGTAAGTGGATCTTTCTTGTTGTTGCTAACTCGATCCTGCGATTCATTAATTCTTTTCGATCTATTTTCCCATTAGGGGTCAAAGGCAGCTTATCTAGCTCTATAAAAAATGCGGGTATCATATAATAGGGCAAGAAAGTTTTTAAATAGTTTCGCACTTCCTTCGGATCGAGAGGAGGCTTACCGGACTCGGAATTGTTCAGCAAACAGTAGGCAACAAGCTGCTTATCCCCCCCCTGTTCCTTGGCAATCACGACACAATCATCGATTCCTGGATATGTTCTGACCTGACCTTCAACTTCACTCAGCTCGATCCGAAACCCGCGAATTTTCACTTGATAATCCATCCGTCCCACATACTCAATAGAGCCGTCCGAAAGCCACCTGCATAAATCTCCAGTTCTGTAGAGCTTGGTTTCCGGATTGAATGGGTTGTCTATGAACTTTTCAGCCGTAAGCTCTGGCTGGTTCCAATAACCTCTGGCCAATCCGCTACCCGAAATAAAAAGCTCTCCCGGAAGACCGACAGGCACAGGTCTAAGATGTTTGTCCAAAATGTAAATCTGGGTGTTTGCGATAGGCTTACCGATCGAAACAGGCTTATCTGCGTCGATCTTTTGAATTGTAGACCAAATTGTGGTTTCGGTCGGACCGAACATATTCCATGCATCACAGCTGTTATGAACAAAATAAGATTTCAACGTTTCCGAAAGGGCTTCCCCTCCACAGAGAACTTTCATGTTCTCTTCGTTCTTCCAGCCGGCTTGAAAGAGCAGGGTCCAAGCCACAGGAGTGGCTTGCATGATTGTCGGTTTTATTCTTTGAATTTCCTGCTTAAGTCTTTCGGCATCCTTTATATTTTTGGAACTGCAAATATAGCATTGAGCCCCCTTAATCAAAGGCAGATATAATTCCAGTCCCGCTATATCAAAGCAATACGTTGTCACTGCAAGTAGTTTGTCCTGCGCTGTTAAACCGGGCTGCTCTCCCATGGAAATAAGAAAGTTGGTCAACGCTTTATGTGGAATCATGACCCCCTTGGGTTTCCCTGTACTTCCAGAGGTATATATCACATATGCCAAATGGTGAGGTTGTACTTCCCGTTTGATTGTCTTTCTACCCTTCACATCACTTTTCAGATGATCCCAATCTCTATCAAGGACAATACAGCTAACGTTGTTCCCTTCCAAACGTGACACTTTCTCCAACAACCCCGATTGCGTAATGACCAGTGAAACTTTGGAATCCTGAAGCATATACTCCAATCGGTCCTCCGGATATTCCGGATCGAGCGGCACGTAGGCTCCACCGGCCATCAGGATTCCTAACAGCCCAATCACCATATCTAAAGAACG
Organism: Paenibacillus sp. FSL H7-0703; assembly: GCF_038003485.1. Taxonomy (NCBI): domain Bacteria; kingdom Bacillati; phylum Bacillota; class Bacilli; order Caryophanales; family Paenibacillaceae; genus Paenibacillus; species Paenibacillus sp. FSL H7-0703. The sequence continues at coordinate 243,828 of NZ_JBBOPF010000002.1, forward strand.
TTCCATGCAAATCCCCACAAGAGTATCAGGAGTTACCCCATGTTTCTGCAAATATAAGGCCAGCAAAGTGCTCTTTTCTTTTAGTTCCCCATAGGTAAGCGATTCCTTTTCATATACAACTGCAATAGCCTCAGGTGTTTTTCTTGCCTGTTTTGCAAATAATTCAGGGAAGCACTTATCAGGATAACTTGTTCCGGTAGCATTCCAGTCATTAAGGATGATGTCCTTTTCCTCTGGTAAAAGTAACGAATGCTCCTCCAAGGGCCAAGTGGGATTCTCCATAAGTGCTTCCGCTAATTCTATATAACGCTCTGCCATCTGTATGATGCTTGAATAATCGAACAAATTGGAGCGATATTTGATATTTAATATCATTTCCTCTTCCTGCTCTTGCAGTTCCAATACCAACTCGTATTCGCCTTCCTGGTGAATTTCTTCAACCAATTCGACGAAAAAGATATCTTTATATGGCTCGCAAAGCTGCCGAAAGCTTGAAGTTGGAAGGAAGTTTTGATAAGAAAAGGCTGCTTGGAAAACAGGAGAGCTCGTCTGCATCCGCGGCACATTCAATTCTCGGACCAGAGTCGGAAAAGGATACGAGGCATGATCCATTCCATCGACTACTGTCAACTGCAATTTTTTCATGAACTCCAAGAATGTTTCTGTTTCCGATATCTGACTCCGGATTGGAAGCATATTGACAAAATAGCCGATTAATTTATCAAAACGCTGCTCCGGGCGCACCATAACTGGCATTCCAACAATGATATCTTCCTGTCCCGAATACTGGTTAAGCAATACCGTATATATACCTAACAAGACTGTAGACAAGCTCGTATATTGCGCTTGGGCAAAAGACTTTACCCGTTTGACCCATTTAAGCGGAAGCGGTTTAGAATATGTTTGTGCTTCCATGCTTTGAGCCGGAAAACCAGAGCGGTCATATGGCAGCTCCAGGGTCGGTAAAGCACCTGACAGCTGTTGTGTCCAGTAGGAACGATACTTCTCCCCTTCTGCACTCGCTAACATCGTTTGCTCCCATTTAACAAAATCGCCGTAGCTCGCTGCGGGTGGCAACACTGTCGATGTCTTTCCCTGTACCACGTTCTTATAGGCATCTAAAAAGCTTTGTATAAACATGCCGAAAGAACTTCCATCAAAAATAATATGGTGGATGACAACCAGTATGAAATGTTCCTGTTCAGATCTGGACATAACATAAATACGCATCAAAGGATCCTGTTCCAGCATGAATGGTTGCTTTACTTTATTCCTAATAAATGGAATAACCTCATCTGCTTCCAAGGCTGAAATATCCTCCACTTGCACATGAAGCGGCTGCGTGAGCTGCAGCTTTTGATAAGGTATCCCATTTTCCTCTTCAATCACACTTTTTAAAATAGGATACTGTTCTAAAACGATGTGAAAAGCCCGTTTAATGCTCTCAATCTCAATCTTCGTATTAAACCGGAGGCATATTGGTATATTGTAAGCATTCATCTCAGGGGACATTTTATGTAATAGCCACAACCCTTTCTGAACTTCAGAAAGCGGATTCCTTCGGAAACTGAGCGAATTTTTCTCAGTATTGACCTGTACAGTGGATTTATCTTCTTCAACCTTTTGGGCTAAATATGCCGATAATAGTTGAATCGTCGGGTTCTCTAAAATTTCTCTTGCTTTAACCTTGATCGGATAGGACTTCTCAAGGCCGCGTATAAGCTTCATGACAAGAATAGAATCGATACCATAATCATGAAGATTTGTATTCAAATTCATTTCCTCGTGCTTGAGATTCAGTTCCCAACACAAAAATTGCACTATATACTCCTGAATCTTCGACTGAACCAACGAAATGGCATTTATGGTAGCGTCATGGTTTTCTGCAGCGGTTTCTTCCATATTCGAATGTGATGGTGAGAACGCACTCCGATATTGATAAAGTGCTTGAAGCTCTTGTTTGATATAAGCATTGCGGCAGATCTTTCTTTGGATTTTCCCACTTCCCGTTTTGGGTATACTTCCCTTAAGCAGCAAATAGATATCGTAAATTTCAAGTTGATGCGTATTGGATACGGCATTCAGTATGTTTTCGACCAACCGTTTGTATTCCTGCTCATGAAGGGGCGCTTCAATTTCCTGTACGACGATTACTTTTTCCTGACCATTGATTTCAGAGGAAAATACAGCGATGGGCAAGGTCAACTCTGGCATATTCTTTTGAATGGTCCATTCAATATCGACGGGATGATGATTTTTGCCGCGAATAATGATGACTTCCTTCTCTCTGCCGATGACATAGATATGATTATCCGCAATGAAGCCAAGGTCCCCGGAACGAAAAAAGCCGCCTTCTTTTGTATCGGAAAGGGCTACCTCAAAAGTGCTATTCGTTTCTTCCTTCCTGTTTAAATATCCCTCTGCCATCCGTGCAGATTTAATCCAAATCTCGCCGACTTCCTCCGGTAAGCATTGTGTATGTCTTTCAGGATGAACAATTCGTATTTGCGTCGGATCTTCAATCTCCCCACAGCTCACTACGGACTTCGATTTGTTCTTCTCATCCGTGTATTGGACTCTTCGTTGCTCCAAGCTAGGGATATCTAAATTAAGGAATCTCATCGACTGACCTGGTTTTATACTGGCGACGGGGCACAGCTCCGATAAGCCAAGGAGGGGACAAAATATATCCTCTCGTAGCCCTAATGCCCGGAATTTATGGATGAAGTTCTCGTAAGTTTCCTTCCGAATGGGCTCACCTGCACATATAATCGCTTGGAGATGGCGAAGTGAATATTGCTTAATTGAAGCGATGTCCAGTGTGGAGCAGCAATAATCGAACGCAAAATTTGGCGCTGCCGTATGGGTAGCCTGATACTTGTCAATCATATGAATCCAATTTTCCGGATTTTTAGCGAAGCTTTCTGGCGGGAGAATAATGCTCGATGCCCCGTTTAAAAGTGGGACTAAAATATTGTTATGCAGTCCAAAAGCATGAAATTGCGGCGTCCAGGAAACAACACGACTATTCCGGTCAATTCTCCATTGCTCAGCCTTGGCCTGATTCATCAAGCAGCTGTGACTAAGGATTACACCTTTTGGTAAGGATGTTGAGCCCGATGTATACATCAAAAGAGCAGTATCCTGCGGCGCTGGCATTCTCATTTCTATGTCAACGTCAACGGCGTCTTCTTGAAAGATTTCATCAATATTCAGGATACGGATTGAATTAAACTCCTCCCGTGTTTGGAGAAATGCTTTGAAGTCCGTATTAGTTATGATACATACGGCTTGGGAATCCCTATAAATAGGCATCATCTTCTCAAAGATTTTTTCATCCGGCTCCGAATCTGTAATAGGTGTAGGTATGGCCACGATATTTGCATAAAAACATGCCAGCATGCTGCTGATATATTCCAGGCCCTGAGGAAATACAAGAAGTGCTCGTTCCTGCTCAGCCAGTTCTTTCAATAGGATGCTGCCCAAAGCCTGTATTTGATGTAGAAGCGTATTTCCGGAAAGAATTTGAGGACTCTGGCCTTCTTTCTCAAACGTAAATAACTCTTTTTCAGGAAATTTCCGGCAAGTTTCAATAAAAGAAGCGATCGGAATATCAAGGTTCCATGTTTGGTCATGTTTTCGCATCATTCTCCACCAACTCCTCAAAACACAAAGTTTATATAACATGAGCTAAAGGCTTATCACCCTGTCCATTTTGAGCTATTATTCACGTTTGAAGCATTGCCTGGAGTTGCCTGCTAAAAATATCAAAGAAAAAACGAGTGATGAGGAAGGCTATATGCTTCTTTCACACTCGTTACTGGTTCGCATGAACAACCGCAAAGGCGTTCAACAAATCTCTATTTGGTTATTTTCCAAACAAGTTGATAATTCGTTCTTTAACCTCCGCTTGATGAAAGGTCTTCTCATGCATGATAAGCTCTTGTTCTACGATTTTGGGAAGCTGTTCCCGGAGTGGAGCAACCAAATGATCCTTTAGCGTGATTAAAGAAAATCTGGGTTTCTCGGCTAGCTGCCGGGCAAGATCCATTACATAGCCCATCACTTCTTTGCGGGGCAGGGTCGGAAACGGAACTCCCCGTTTCTCCAGTTCAACGCCTCGATAATTGCCCCCATTTAACAATAACTCTTCTCCCAAGCTGAACCCTAGTTTTTTAGGAATAATATACGTGGCACCCATTCCCGGTGTGAATCCGTATCTCATAAAATTAGTTGTGTACACACTTTCCTTGCTTAGGACTACAAAATCAGCAAATAACCCCATTACAAAGCCACCGCCCACCGCATGTCCCTGCATGGCAGCTATCACTGGAACTTTGCAGCCCAATGCAAGTGAGTAAATATTTTCATCGGTAAACTTCGAGATTCCTTCATGTAAAGCCAACAATCCCTCTTGCGTCCCACCCGTGGCAAAGTAATTATCGTATCCTGTTAGAATTACGACTTTGCAGGTTGAATCTTCTTGGATCGTCTTGAACGCTTGTCTTAGTCCATGGGTCATTTCAAGCGTAAATGTATTTTTATGAACTCTATCTTGCATTTTCACTTGAATAATACCTCGTTCGATTTCAAGTAATTCAACCACGGATTGTGACATTATGATCTTCTTCCCCCCTGCATCCCCATCTTGTGGCGCACGCCATCAGTCCATCCACGGAAATTGCCCCGTTTCAACGTACCGGAAAATCCCCTTAAGATTTTGAGAATCTGAAAACACCTCTTGATTGGACGCCAACGCTAATGGTTTACATTGACGCAAATCGTTGAGTTCATCCATAAAGCGCTTGTAGCGTAAGATCCCCTTCTTGGTCAATCGTCTGAGGCGTAATAAATGTTTGCGTAGCACCATCTCGCTCTGAACATCGTACGCATCAACCAATCCCCATACATGGGCCTGTTGAACCGAAACGGGCTGCGTCATTAGTGTTAAATAATGCGCTTTTTGGAATCCAATCCTGCGGACTAAAAAGGGTAGAACGCAAGCAGGGAAAAGTCCGAATAGCAATTCTGATAAGCTGAACTGTGCCGTCTCGTTAGCTATCACAATATCGCTGGCAGCAATAAATCCGACGCCACCAGCGTTTGCTTTTCCTCGCACATGAGAAATCGTGATATAAGGCCCAGTTGCTAGTTTTAACCACAGATCATACATAGGCTCTGGACTCATTGCATGTTCTTGTCCACTTTCCACTTTTTCACGCATTCCCTCAAAATCCGCCCCAAAACAGAACACCTCTGGCAGACCCTCCAAAACTACGATCGTAACCGACTCTTCACACAGTGCCAGCACATGCAAGCACTCCTCGATGAGGATATTATTAATCGTATTGTTTGCCTCAGGTCGGTAAAACCGAATATAACAAATCGATTCTTGAAAGCGAACCTGAATCGTTTGATAACTCATGATTCCCACCTGTATTTACGGTGGAATTCATAGATTTCTTCCAAATACAACCGCTGTCTCCCTTTCCCGGAAGCTATGACCCCCGGAATCAATTGAAAATCCAGCTTGGCGTTGCGGGTTCCAAATCGTACGGCGCCACTGCCTTTTAGCAGGGATTCATATTCATCCATAGATAACTGATAGCGATCATTCAAATTACGCTCAATTTCAAATCGCCGTAGATGTTCCTGGCTTTGCGGCATAACAACCCCGCTATAAAATTCAGAGCAGCAGCCTGACCCGTAGGAAAAACAGCCGATTCGCTTTGGAGCATCGAATGTACCCTGATCAATCGTACCTGCCAAGGAGAGGTACAAAGTTGCCCCCATAATATTTCCGACCCGTTGGCAATACGCTAATCCAGGCTTAACACGTTGTAAATAATCTGCCTCAATCTCATTTGGTTTGGATTGAGTCAACCTTCGCATCATCGTGCGATGCGCTCCTTTTACCATTCCGCCAAAAGGAGTATGAAAGGCAAGATACTGAAAGGTATCTTTATAATCCACTCCTTTCACCCGTTTTTGATATTCCAAAAACGCTTGCTCGCAACAATCCAGATAGGACATTAAAGACAAGTCTGCATCCCCAGCCTCGCTATCTGGAATCGGCCGACAAGTATCCATCACCTCATAGCCGTAATATCCATTAGCGCCTGCATCGATTTGAAAAACATGAGGATTTTCACTAATGAGCATTGCCACGGCCCCTGCGCCTCCACTGGGCTCAGCATAAGACCAATCCTCACTCAAGACATCCCCGCCTTCAGCAGCAATAAATCGTGAAATATCACTGGCAATTACAAGCGCTTTTGCTCCTGGCGAGACCTGAGAAAGAATAAAATTCACCGCCATTTGGAGTCCTGCAGTACCGGAATAGCAGGCTTGCTTGAGCTCAAATAATCTGCAATTCCGATTCAGCCCCAAATAGTGGTGAATATATGTACTGATTGATTTCCCAAAATCAATACCTGATTCTGTACAGGTGATAAGCATTTCGATTCGGTTTTTTTCCGCTTCTGAAAGAGCGTCCACCAGCGGTTTTGCCGCATTTACTCCAAAGGTAACTGGATCTTCATAAGGCAGGGCAACCGCCTTTTCTTTCATTAATAAATTTTCGAACCTTGTAGGATCCAATTGCCTGTGTTGGGCTAATTGCATAACATCCAGATAGGCAGAGCCACCAAAAACGTTCATTGCCTCAATTCCCACGACAACCATAATCGTCCCCCTCTCTCAAATACGCGTCTCACATTTTTGCATACAAATGGCAGTATTGATTCCACCAAATCCCATGCTCAGATTCATGGTATTGTGAATAATTGCTGGTACAGACTCATTCTTCACCCAATTGCAGTCCAAATGGATAGGCTCCTCCAAATTACGGGTAGGGTGAAGTCTCGACTCTTTCATTTGTAAAAGAGTAGCCACAATTTCAACCGTTCCTGCCGCGCTCAATCCATGACCGATAATGGATTTGGTTGCATTGATATAGGCATGTGACAATTTACAATCCTGTAGTGCCTTTATTTCTATCTCGTCTCCAACGACTGAGCCTGTCCCATGGGGATTAATATAATCAATCTCTTCCGGCATTAGCTTTGCTTTCTCCAAAGCTCTTCTAATCACTCGGGCTTCGCCTTCGTAAGAGGGATTGGGATTCCGGTTTCGATCCATTCCCATATCCCATCCTGCAAGTTTGGCATATGGTTTCTCCCGACGCCTCACGGCAGAATCGGCCCGTTCTATGACTACAACCCCGCAAGATTCCCCATAGATGAACCCGTCCCGCGACTGATCAAATGGTCGACACGCCATTGCAGGTTCATCGGCATATCGGTCGCTTCCCATCGCTCCCAAGGACCGCAATGCCTGGCATTCCATATACGAAATATCCATCAATGCCCCCATTGCAATACAAACATCAACACGATCTGCCTGAATTGCCTCAATTGCTTGAATGATTGCGACTTGTCCACTCGCGGATGCACCACCGACGGTATAAGCTAACCCCTGAATGCCGAACTGTTCGGTACATAGTCCGCACAAATCAGTATCCATAAAGGAAACCCCATAGGTCGGCGGTACAAAGCACATTTTTTCCCGATAGGCCTCATAGGTCTGAAATAGCTCCCGTTGCTGAAAATTGGAGCCTCCAACCACCAGTCCAATACGGCTAGGATCAACGTTATCCAATTGGGCATCATCCCACGCTTCTTGAAGGGTTACCATGGCCACCTGCCCCGAAAATGATGCTGTACGTAACATTCGTTTGGATAATGCATTCGGATAAGACAAGGGTGGCAGCTCCGCACCTATAAATGAAGCTTCGCCTCTTCTGCCAGGGCGCTGCATGACGCCAAATGCATGCTGCCCTTTGAACAACGCCGAGGCAAAAGCAGCCTTCCCCTGCCCAATCGCCGAAGTCACGCCAATCCCCGTAACGACTAACTCAGACTTTTCATAATTTTTCATAATTTCGCATAAAGCGCATCTGTCAATTCCCCTATATTTTTCACGCCAGACAATTCGACACGCGGCATATGAAGAGATAATGTTTCCATCGTCTTGTTTACAATTTCGGCCCGATCTACTGAATCTGCACCCAAATCCACCAATCGATCGCTATACTCGAACGTGTGATCTTGTAATTCAGGAAGCACTTCACGAATACAACGTTTAACAATATCGAATACTTCTTCCTTATGCATGGGTATCCTCCTAAAAGATAAATGTTTTAAAACTCAACAACCCGGTATTCAATAAGCATGACCTACAAACGGATTTCGATGAAAAATTGTATTGAATTTCTCATAAATCCGAGAAGTATTCATACTCCATTCCGTCTTCCTCGGTGCTACAATCGTGCAGATATAGTCACCTAACTGGTAAGACTGGGCAGCATATTGTGGAAAATGTGAAAATGTACTTTGGAAGTATCCATCCACCAATCTGGTCTCATTCATTTCAAGTACATGCAGCGATGTTGTAAAACCTGTGCGCAATATTTTCGACAAGGCCTCCTTCACTGTCCAAAAAACCGTCAATAAAGCTGAGTACTCCCCTACTCCCCGCACGACAGAGATTCTTTCCTTTTCTTCCGTCGTCAGTTGGCTTTCTATTGTCTTATTTCGCTTTGAATCAATCCTCTCAATATCAATACCCATGGGATGTGCTTCGGGAAAAACAACAGCCGCTCCGATATAGTCGCAGTGGGCAATGCTCACCTGATAGCTGTGGACACCATTGATTCGAAGCATGGGCTGGCCGAAGACACCCGTCTCCACACTTACGTTGCGCAGGTTTGGCTCGCTTAACAGCACCGAAACCGCTTGTTTCGCACTTAGCCTGCCAAGCACAAAGTTGGATTTCCGCCGATGGAATACCAAACTCTCGAAGTAACTACACTCATCCGAATGGAAAACTTCCCGATCAAGGGGAGCGTCTGCATTATAATCTGCATGGACAAAACTGACGGCCGCCTTCATCACGGCATCTTCCCGCTTCAATATTAGTTGTTCTGCATACGAGGCTACGCATATCCCCCCTAGTAAACTACTACCTTCGCAGTCCAAATCAAAAAAGGCCTTCAAATCCCTTATGGGTTCTGAAAGCTTCCTCATGGAGTATGAACTCGTCATAAGTTCTCCATTTTAAACCTTACTTATAATTTCCAACGCTACTCTCACTAACCTAATATCACCCATAAATTCTAACTGGATGATTGCTTGTCTTTTATGTCTATCTATTTTCTTGACTATACTCCCCCTTCCTTTAAGAGGGCCATCTAGGATACGTATATTGTCTCCTTCAATAATTCCAGTTGATGATTCTATACAATAGCTATCATTGCATAGACTCTCTAACATTTGTTTCTCCGAATCTCTCATTGAAGCTTCAAACTTCGAGTATCTCAATAAACGAATGATATCACTAGAAGTACAAATCATTGAATTTGTACTGGTTACGAACTGCAAGTCAGGTAAATTCGACTCAATAAATACATAGCTTGGGAACAAAGGAGCCCATTCTTTCTTTACTATTCCTGCTACTTTAAAAAGTCTCTCTTGGAGAGGTATAAAGGGTTTGTAGACTTCAGAATCTAACCACTCATTAATAAGCTGCTTGACCTGTTCTTCCCTACCCGTTCGCACAAAAAACACGTACCAGCTCACTTAACTCATCTCCTATAAAAACGTACTGCCAAATCATCTTCTATAATGTCTACTACCCATATACATAGCTTCGCCCTTTCACTTATCCTACTTGATAAGCTACAATCTCTCACGATATATCCCTCATTAATGGTTAACGTGACCCGCCAGCGATTAACCACAGACAAGTTCCTTTATTTTTCATATAATCATATAATTGGAATAATGTTTTTCCATTATAATCCTCTACTCAAACCCTGTCAATTCACAGTTGATTGGGAACGGCCAAGTTCATCATTGGATTCGCAAACCTTTCTGAAAATAGCTCAATTTGAGGTCATTATTATCTTTCGAGTACAGCTTTTATGTTTCTAGCGGCTCATAAAAAGACTGATCTGGGTGCTTTATACTAGTGAACTTGAGCATCTGAGGCATGCACAAGCGATAGATCGTTATGTACTATTTTTTATATTCAATATTTTCTCTCACCATTAGAACTGGGCCACAATACAGACTCATTTGAAATCGAACAGGCCCTTTTGGTTCGGACGCATTCTAAATTTAATAAAAGATTCCTTACTCGTAAATTGAAAATAAATATTTTCATCCATGAGGTGATTGAGTGTAAAACCAGGCGCTTTACCAAATGAATGAGCAGGATAAATTTGAATAGAGTCATCAATTTCTCGCTTTATTTTTTGAACGCTATTATATAATTCTACTGGATCTCCTCCATTTGGGTCACAAAAGCCACAACCTTCAATGAAAATTGTATCCCCAGTAAATAAGCGATCTGACAACAGATAGCATACACTTCCCACGGTATGTCCGGGGGTCAAAAGACTTTTAATTTCCGTTTCACCAACCTTGATTGAATCCTTGTCTTTAATTGAATGTAAATTTCTACATCTAAAATTATAAAAATCGATTTCGTTTGTTGACATGAATACTTGCGGGTTATATTTTTCTAGGAGTGGATTTACCAAATTAATATGATCCCAATGTGAGTGAGTTAATAGTATCGCTTTGAGATCGCCATTCAATTGTTGAAGATAGGATTCTACTTTCAATAAATCCCATGATGGGTCAACAATAGCTATGTCTCTTGTTTTCTCATCCATTACAAAATATACATAGTTAATGAAATTCATAAAACAAACTCTTAACTGTTCCATATGATAAGTCAGATTCATATCAGCTTCACTGAACCACCTTCCCAATAGTTAATTAAAAACAACAACATTCTGTTTGAAGGATTTTTACCCCTTCATTTTTGGAGATAATTTACACTCAATTATAAAGCCCCCATTTCGTGGTACCTACGATTATAACAATTGATGCAATAGAAAGGCTCCGACTCTCTGTTACAAGATCGCTAAATCTTGCCAAAACAAAAAAACGCCTCTCCGTATGTTAACGGTGAGACGTTTTTGTTGGTTCTGTGTTCCTGTTACGAAGTTTTCCGCAGGTACACAGAACCTCGCGTTATTTTTCGTTCATTTAACTTTGATGTGTCCATGGTAATTCAAGAATGCCGAGGACCGGGATCGAACCGGTACGGTAGTCACCTACCGCAGGATTTTAAAACATGAGTTTTCAATATACTGTACTGGCATACAGTTCCAAAATCCAGCATTCTCAAGGCTTTTGTGTGTTCGTATATGTTCTCATTTGGACTGTATTCTACACAAAATACTACAGTCTGTCCCCAATAAAAAGAGCAGAAGGGATTAATTCCTTACTGCTCTTTTTGCCTTCTACTAAATACAAAATCATTATCCGCCGACCACTAGGTTAGCGGGTAGTATCTTTTGCCGTATGTGTTGTCTTACCTCATGCACACTATCGTTTTTTGTACACTGTAATCTAATTTCTATCCTCCAACGCATCCTAGGAAAAAGCCAGTTTATTATAAACCGTGATAATTATTCCGAAATTAAAAAATGATACACAGTATACATTCTTAATGACTCTCTGGTTCTGAATAAGCTTGGACTACTTTTTTATGAGTAGTACCTTAGGCTTAAACTATTCCATCCGTTCCCGCTCCTCACTATGAATTAACAGGACATGGTTATGAAGAAAAATTCGTGATAATATCTATGTCATAGTAAGTAGATATGAATTAATTGTTTGGAGGGATAATTTTGACTAAAATTCACCAAAAGTTGACAGAATTAATTGGAAATACTCCTTTGTTAGCACTGTTGAACTACAGCCAAATCCAAAATATTGAGGCAAGCGTGGTAGCAAAGTTGGAATATTTAAATCCGGCTGGTAGCGTTAAGGACCGCATTGGATATGCTATGATTAAAGACGCTGAGGAGAAGGGCTTAATCAATAAAGACTCCGTTATTATCGAGCCGACAAGTGGAAATACTGGAATCGGACTTGCATTTGCAGCTGCGTCTCTTGGATATAAACTTATAATTACACTTCCTGAAACGTTTAGTATCGAACGTCGTAAGCTTTTGACTGCGTTCGGTGCTGAGCTTGTGTTAACACCGGGATCCGAGGGGATGAGAGGCGCTATCAAGCGTGCTGAGCTCTTAGCTGCCGAAATACCGAACTCTTTCATACCACAGCAATTCAGCAATCCTGCCAATCCAGAAATTCATCGCAAAACTACAGCGGAGGAAATCTGGCAGGATACAGACGGCGGTGTAGATATTTTTATCGCGGGCGTAGGTACAGGTGGAACTATTTCGGGCGTTGGCCAAGTATTGAAGGAACGAAAACCTTCTGTAAAAGTGATAGCCGTCGAACCGTTCGATTCACCAGTGCTGTCTGGCGGTACTCCAGGTTCACATCAACTACAAGGACTCGGTGCTGGTTTCATTCCAAATAACTTTAATGAAGAATATGTGGATGAGGTTTTCAAAGTTAAAAACGAAGATGCGTTTGAAACTGCACGCCTGCTTGCCAAAACAGAAGGGCTGCTTGTTGGTATTTCTTCTGGGGCTGCGGTTTATGCAGCAACACAAATTGCGAAACTTCCAGAAAACAAAGGCAAGATGATCGTGGTCATATTACCTGATACAGGTGAGCGTTATTTATCCACTCCGCTTTTCTCACACGTAGAATTATAAAACGCCGAAGGCAGGGATCCTCCTGCCTCATTTGTTAATTTTCCAGCCACGACAAGCAAGAGCCTATAGAATTGCTTCATTAACCTAAATTGATACCTTTCTTCGCCAGCGGTCCATTTTTCGCACAACGAATGGACCGCTAGCGAAGAAAAAGTTACCTTGGCCCAGCGCGATGTCATTGTAGCTCATCAGGCTTTTTCTGTAAAAGTGAGCTTCTCCGTAATAGTCTTGTACCACTCTGTAAGCCTCTTTCTTTAACTTGATGCGGGTGTAACGCATCATCATCAGGAAGTCTTCGATTGCGATATGAGGATCTGCTTTTTTAGTTAATCAGCTAAAACACTAGCGTCAAATGCTCCTAGAAAGACTTCGACTTGAAATGTCGTAGGTAAGGCGGTTGAAAATATTTCTTGTTTGTTGGATAACGTCAGTAGAATATTTACTCCCCTTAGATTTTTGCTAGATACTTGCTGAAATGATATCCTCCAACTTGTTCCAACTAAAATCATCCTCGCCACGAAACAGTTTCACTTCCCTGCGAGCAGTATTTATAGACATGATTACACCTGTGAGTTCTTCGTCATCGAACGGGCTAAAAACCACTATCGATATAGGTTGACGTGTGTTGTAAGAGACTATGATCGCCTGCTCAATTAGCTGCACTTCTTGATCATCAAGTTCAGGCTTACCACGCCGTTGGCGATCTTTCATAAGCTTCAGGCATGCTTCCTTATGTTTAGGGATGATTATCCGACTGCTTTCCCATAATCCATTGCCCTCAAGTTTCTTTCCCATGTATACAGCCTCCTGATGTGTTATGTAGAAATCATATTCCGAACATACGTTCTAGACAAGGCTTTTTGTATGCCGAATCCAAAACTTTTGTCCTAGAAAAATATTCCTAGGTCTGATAGACTACACGAAAATACAAAATCAGGGGGATAATATGAAAATTGTAACAGGTATATTGGTGGCTGCCGCGTTTCTAACGCTTGCAGCTTGCTCGCCTAAACAAACTGCCACAACAAATGACACTAAACCAGCTACTACGCCAACGAATACTGCCGCACCAGCAGCACCAGTGGAACAAAAGCAAGAAGATACGGTTACACCTATTAAAAAGGGCGAGACAGTTACAATACAAGATTTCGCTGATATAACAGTAACGGGAAATAAGATTTCGAAAAAAATCGAACCCTCTAAACCGGGAGACTTCCACACACTATACAAATCCAAAGAAACAGACTCCACCTTCTTTGCTCTAATCATTAAAGCCAAAAATCTTGGGACAGAAGGTATTAAAGCGGATAAAATAGCGGAAGTAAACCTAAAATTTGATAACAAATATGATTATGATACATTCAGTACTATTGAGGAACGTGGTGGTGAAGACTTTACTTACACCAACATAACTAGCGTAGACCCACTTAAAACGGGAACACTGTACTATCTTTCAGAGATCCCCAATGAGGTGGCTAAAAGTGATAAGCCATTAAAAGCAGAGATAAAGATTCAGGATAAAGTTTACGAATATACGATCAGATAAAAAACAACCCCTGAGCAATCCGGGGTTTTAATCTACTGTCAGCAGAAACCAAAGTATTTGACTGAGTGTCTTTATTCCATGCGACCTTTCGAATTGTCATACCGCTAGACTTCATAAAATAAGTTTTAGACGGACTTAGAAATTGGAACAGCGACAACTAAGGACGAGAAGATAAAGTCCTAGACTGTCGCTGTTCCATTGAACTAACGTATCCCGTTAGCGGAATAACATATACGAAATTCTGATATTTTTGTACAACAGTCTTAATGTTTGATTTTCCTTGAAGTCTTTTTTAAATAGAAATTGTAGGCTGGTGCAATGTGTAGGTTAGTAATATTACGTCGTCTATACCTACTATATTTCTAAAAATTTATATATATTTTCTTATTCTCTATTTCGAATTTGCGTCTAACCTATTTTACCGATTTCGGCGGTAAACAATCTGTTGGCGGAAGTGGTAAAGAAGTTGATAGTAGAGCTTGACTGACCGAATATAAAATACGCCGTCGTTATGCCTCTCGTGCATCTTATCTATTTTGATGTCGTTTTATTCTGAATGCTGACATATGTGTCTCGATTGCATGAAACGACGGTTAATCACAGCAGAAACCGACATCCGCCCTCAAATAAAGGGCGCGATGTCGGCTTTAAACTTAACGGCCAAACTCCTTATTGATTATTTTATTGTGAGCCGGCTCCACTTCCGGAGCTACCGAGTTGATGCACGTTACCAAAATATGCTGCCCGCCTAGAGATCCGAAGGCTCTCGATTCAAATCCGAAAGTACCGCCGGCATGCCCCCAGTATGATTGCCCGTCAGCTGTTTTTATTTCATAAATCCCTAGTCCGACTTTACCTATAGGTGAATCTACTGTCGTGAGCATCTGGTTCATTATCTCTTGATTTAGAAGCTTTCCGCCCAACAGCGAACTGAAGAAGGTGGTCAAATCTTTGGTTGTTGAGACTATATCTCCGGCTGCATTTGCCCATGATTGATTCATTTCTGTTAAATCATACAAATGACCCGATCTGTCCATATTATATCCTGTGGCATGCTTACCTGGAATATCGTGACTATTTTCCATTACAAATGTCCCTGTCATCCCGAGCGGTTCGATCAACCGTTTCCTGATCTGCTCCGCATACGTATCTCCTGTTACCTTCTGAATAATTTGACCGGCTAGTATAGTATTCATGTTCGAATAGTTCCAGCCCTTCCCTGGCGCATATACAGGCGGCTTTGCTAGTCCCATGCTGATAAGCTCGTCGGACGAATAGTAACGGAATGGATTTTGAGGCAAGGTAATATCTCGAAAATCAAGATCAGTATAGCTCGCAAGCCCGCTTGTATGGTTCAATAACTGACGAATTGTAATTTTATTGCCGTCATACCCATTACCCTTTATGACCCCCGGCAGCCATTTTTCGACCGAATCATCCAGGTTCAATTTTTTCTCCTGAGCCAACTGCAATACAACGGTAGCAGTGAATGTTTTCGTGATGCTTCCAATACGGAATGAAAAATCCGGCTCCACCGGGCGTGGTACTTCGAAACTGGCTGTACCCGTAGCGTAGGACCAGCGTTCCCCATCCTGTAGCCCGCCTGCCACGACACTTGGAACTCTTTTGTTGGTAACTACTTGATCCATGACGCGTTTGACTTCTTCCCGATGCTTTCTTTTCTTTTCTTTCTCGTTGAGTTCTTTTTTGGGTTCTTTTGCGAATTCCGACGATAAAATATTGTCGGTATTGGCTGCTTTATCGATAGCTTGATAAGTTTCCGTCTGACCCTCTGCGTGGACAGTTCCATAAGCCATTGTACCCGCCAATATGGCTATTAAAGTAAGTGCAACTCCTTTTCGAATGGTGAATGATTTCATAACGCATCGCTCCTATTATTTTGAATGTTGTTCTGCTTTACCCCCTCACCTTACCTCTGATATTGTTAAATCGAACAGTGATAAAACCGCCAAGCTTTTGATGACATCGTACTTGGACCTGTCACATATACCGCATGACAAACTGTCAACTGTCTTATATGACGTGCTTGCTAAGCTACGTTCTAACCGCTGTTACCCCACCCTCTTTCGCTTGACGGATCGGGAAGTTATATTGCATGATAGGTCTGAATCATTCGGAATTTGATTTACAAAAAAATATAAGAAGGTGTGCGTAATTCGTGTTCTCGATAATGAAAAAAAGGGTCTGGTATGATTGGATACTTGTGGCCATACGAACGCTTTGGCTGGTCATTATCGCAAGCGCTGGTTTTGTCGATCCGTCATTGACCGTTGTGTCGCTTTGGGTTGTACTTTCTCTCGCTTTCGTCGTTTATCTCGTTCCATTAATCATCCTCTATAGGAAAGAAGACTGGTATCTCACAATCGAAGTCACGGTAACGGGCTTTTTTTATCTTTATTTAGCCTACGCAGCCCCGGGATTGCTTTGGTCTTTTGTTTTACTCGTGATAACTATCGGCTTGACGAGCAGTCGAAGAACCTATGTGTGGACAGGTATCCTTAGCGGAATCGTATTCCCGGCATTGAACGGTTGGATTGCTGATCGTCTCCCGTATGAGTTTATCGTTAGCTGCAGCCTTGGTTTTGCCATCGGCTTCGCGTTTAATATTTTAATTCAGTCCCATAAGCAAGCCCGAATTATTCAAGAGCAAAAGCTGTTGCTGGAGCAGCATATTAAGCGGATTGAGGAACTTACGCTGATGGAGGAGCGCAGCCGGCTGTCACATGAGCTGAATGACACGATTGGCCATACGCTTACCTCGCTCATCGTCGGCGTCGAATCACTGCGTTCGTCCGTACCAGATGCGCAAATAGAGAGGATCAATTCGCTTGTCGGAATCGCCCAACACAGTCTGGTTGATATCCGAAAGCATCTGCATCAGCTCTCTCATACTCCGTTGAACCATTCGTTAAGTGAATCGCTGCGGCAATTAACTGAAGATTTTATGAAGTCAACAGGTATAACGGTCAAATTCCGTGTGATCGGTAGTGAGACTCTCGTTATGCAAAAAATAAACATTTGTTTATATCGTTGCCTGCAAGAATCTCTAACCAACGTGGTTCGGCACGGCAAGGCGAGCATGATATCCGTTCAGTTACATTTCAATAGTCAGCAGCTTCGATTACAGATCGAAGATAACGGCATCGGAATGGAAGAAATCCAATTTGGATCTGGGCTCAATGGAATGAAGGAACGACTTGAACTATTTCACGGCACGTTGTCCGTGCATTCTGAATCAGGACAAGGAACTTTCGTCATATGTAATATTCCGTTGCAGACAGAGCCTGCACATGATGCGATCCGTCTGCTGATCGTTGATGACCAGTTGATCATTACCGACAGCTTGAAGCAAATTTTGGATCAGCATGCTGATTTTAACGTCGTTGGTACAGCCAGGGACGGGCGCGAAGCATTAGAACATTGTGATCGCTCCCAACCAGATATCGTGCTAATGGATATTCGTATGCAAGGAATGGGCGGGATTGAAGCTTTAGTTGAGATGAAACAACGATGGCCTGATATGAAGGTTGTATTCATGACAACGTTTAAGGATTCCTTGCAGGCAGCAACTGCATTGGAGCGCGGGGCAGAAGGCTACATGCTGAAGTCGATTCATCCGCGG
>NZ_JBBOPF010000003.1:0-158436 GCF_038003485.1 Paenibacillus sp. FSL H7-0703
TAGATTTTCTGAATACTCTGCTTCGGCTGCAAAAACATTGGATAAGGGAAGAGATAAAAGAACTAAAAATAAAATTGTTATACATGCTTTCTTCATTAAATAATCCTCCAATAGGTTTAATAGAACTAAGAATAATTTAATTGAGGAATTGTGTCTAAACATAAACTTGCTAATCTATAAATATAATCTAAATATTTGCATATTTATTTTTTAATGGGTATAAAAAAAGACTCTATCGGCTGATAACCAGTAGCGTCTCTCATCCTTATTTCACAATAAAACTCACCTTTGTACCATCATTATACTTATTTAACTGACTACTTACCCAAGATCCTGTTCCCCTGTTGTACTAAGGGTTATGTATCGGATATCAGCACCTGCGCCACCTTCAGCGCACATCGCCATCGGTCACTCGTCGCGGTCAAATCACTTTTTTTGTAGGAACATCTTTTAAAGACTCTTCCGAGTTTCTTCAGCTCCGTCCCGTTCAATAGTACATACAGCAGAATGGCCGGCTGCTATAGCATCTTTGTTGTGTGCTCCCATTTCTGGATAGCGCGAACTCGGAAACTCCAGTGTATACTCAGCTACTGCTTATTGGCTTGCTACCGATGGTCTATTAATATGTGGAATAATTATAAGTTTGAATTTTGTAACGGGTGCATCCTGCTAATAATTCGCATGTGGAGTCGGTATAACTAATAGAGATTGAATCGTGCCTATACCCATTTAGGAAGTTCAAGTCCTAATAACCTACTCCTGTAGCTGCATAGTCTTCCTAATCATTTGCCCAAGTTTTAAATTGCTTGTTTCTTGCATAATTAATGACATGCTCTGTGTAAGCTTGTGGAGTTATAACACCTTTTGGATTAGCCACGTCACTACTTGCATTTGCAAAGCCTGTTCCTGTGGGAAAAGAACCCTCAAAATCAATCCAGCCGAGCCCATCTTTACATCTACTCTAAATTCAAACTGCTCGATAATAAAGAAATTCCCACAAACCAATTAAGAGACTAATTCCCTTACTATCTTGAACGACGCATCATCCACCCACCCAATAACGTCGCTTAGCTTGGACAAGTTAGATGTCTCCAGGCTGTGAACCAGCCACTCCCTATGTTTCCCCATTAACTTTATAATCGCTGCCTCTCCACTGAAGTGTGTAGTATCCAGAACGCAAACCGTTGGTGATACCTTCATCAGTAGATTTCCAAGTAACTGTGTCGTGAGGAGTGATTACTAATGCATCAATATATAGTTTGTTTGAACCGTCGTGAATTAAACTCACCTTTACTGGATGATCAGAGTGATTCTTCATACGAAGTTTAACATGACCCCATCCTTTAGGGACATTAAAGGATTCTCCTACAGTTGCGCTTCCACCCGATCTTTGAGAAATTATGGTGTTTTCGCTAGTTGTACTTACTGAAGCTGAAGCAACCCCTACCGTAGTTGCTATAGCTAAAGATAAAATCGAGAAAAGAAATATTCTTTTCTTCATAAATTCCCCTCCTATTTTTTTTTGATTTGGTCTACCTGAAAGAGACTTCCGACTACAATCTGGTAGTTCTTTTCATATCTACTCTAAATTCAACTACTTCGGTGAATTCTGTGGTAATTCCTGCATTGAAGAAAGCTCTGCTAACCTTATGGTCGGCAGAGCTTTCTTTAGCTTTAGAATCCCCCAATTTGTACAAGGGTCTGAATAAGCTGCTCATGATTGTGAGCCGGTACAGTTATAAAAAACAAAAAGCTACTCGCAACAATTAACAATGCCATTTTTTTCAACATTACTTAACCACACCTTTTCAATTAGATTGGAGAGCTCTGTTTTGATTTCAGGAGTCGCATGGACTTGAAAACGCATAAACAGACCAATACAATTTATAAAGTTTGTTTCATTAGTTATTATATGTGACTTTGCCATTGCATACATCAAGTATTTAAAGCCATCACTGTATTTCACCCGATGTAAATAATAATGAGCCATTTCGTAAGCAAACCATGCGAAATAGTCTGGTATTACTTGTTGGGTATATATATCAGATGATGTTGGGAGTTGAGCAAATGAATTAATATTTGTTTCAAAACGTGAAAGGACATCATCCACATCTATTTCATATCGGTTAGCCGCTATCATAACGTTCAACAGCTTTGAGAGTTTCTCATTTTCGTTAGCGGTTGATGTTGCCGCTATATATTCAACATAGTCTGGCAGCACGCTAACATCTCCAGACAGGAGTTTATTGACGTACGTGTTACCTTCTGCCCACTGACTGAACAAGTTTACCCAGTGTTGAGTATCTTCATCAGTCTCTTTAACCCAATCTAAATTCGCATAGGCGTATGTATATAGTAGAGCTTGTTGATAATCGCCTTGGGCTTCACAAACACTAGCACACAACAAATCGGCGTAAGCAATGTATCCAAATAACGGATTTCTGGTTTCCTTTTCATGCTCCCTGTTCTTTCGATTCTTCTGCTGATGCTTTATAGAATATTGTACTTCAGCTTTCCCTCTCATTTGCCTTGCCATTTCCTCAACCTTGTCCCACTTACGCAAAGACCTGTACACATTAGCCAAATCCTTTAACGCATCAAGTTGTTCTAAATCATCTAGGCGCTCGACATAAGGCTCAAATAGTATAGCTGCCTTGTGGTTGCGGCTTTGGTCGTCACCAATCTGAATCGTGAATATACGATATTGACAGACTGCCAATCGTTCTGAATGTTGATATTTCTCCGCTTCAGCTACCCCCTCATAGAGCAGCAACGCCGCAGCATGGCGTCCTTGAGCGAATAGGGTTTCCGCAATGTCAAACAGTTTGGGCGAATACAGTAGATTGTCCATGATGGCTCCCACCACTCGACGGATTGCATCCAACTTGTCCAACTCCGCACAGCGAAACAAAAATGGCTCGATTCGTCTCATATTCGGAGGATGGTCGATGATGTAGTTTTCTATGAACAAGTCATAAAAGTGACCTTCCGGTAACCCCATAGCCTCGGTAATGCGATCTATCTGGTTAACAGACATAGATTTATTGCCTGACACTATGCTACTTACTATCCCCCTATTCATGCCCGCTATATGCCCAAACTCCATCATGCTCAAACCTTCTTGTTTTAGATATTGTTCCAATTCTGCTCTAATCGTGGGTGTAACTTTCATAGATAAACCACCCTCCATACAGAAGTACCAATATTTATATATTATTGCATTCTATTGTTGTCCATAATTTAACAGTTGTCAATAATTTTTATTTATTTGCATCGAATGTCGAAGTATATAAAATAAGCAGTTCCAAAGAGTCACTCTGCATTGAAGTCAAATAACCCTGCCACTGTTACCGGTGAGACTTATGTTAATGGAAATATAATCCTTCAAAAAGCAGACACTTACATTGATCTGACTGTACAAAAGTACGGAGGGTTACTTGCTGAGTGGGACTACAAATGATTGGTGATATTATGCTACTCTATAAATAAGCAAATAATTTAATCAAGAGGTGTAATAATGCGGTTTCATGAATTTTATATCGGACAAGTATTTAAAACCAAGTCTTTAAAATTAACTAAAGAGGATATTACCAGATTTGCAAGGGAGTTTGACCCGCAATATATGCATTTAGATGAAGAGAAAGCATTACAAGGTAGATTTAATGGAATTATCGCTTCAGGAATTCAAACATTAGCTGTTTCTTTTAAGCTTTGGGTTGAAACAGGCAGTTACGGTGATGAGGTTATTGCTGGAACTGCTATGAATAATATTAAATTTATTAAACCAGTATATCCAGGCGACGAATTGTACACCATTGTTGAAGTGATTGGAGTAAAAGAGATGAGGAATGGAACAGGACTCGTTACTGTATTGCTGTCGACTTTCAACAACAAAGAGGAGCAAGTTTTTGAAGGCGATTTATCCGTTCTGGTTAAACAGTAAAGTTTCATAAAAAATCAATTATTACAAGTTTGAAGAGGTCCATGCATTTTAGCACGGACCTCTTCTCTTTATTCTAACGTGGCTTGACTTGCGGCTTCATGTTCAGCCACACGTTGCAGTAATTCCTACTAAGTCTTCATTTGGCGACCTTGGCGTTGCCCTTCTACAAACTGAATATCGCATAGATTCTACATCTTGAACCCGTACTTTACCACCATTTTGGATAACATATCTATGCCTTCTGGAGTTCGACTAGCATTTCCGTCCAATGTGAAAAATAAAAATTGATATTGCAAATCATATAAATGAATAATTTACTATAAATCTCTGAGATTCGCACTGAGCTATTTCAGTATAGAGGGCTTTGAGAATGCCATTTACTAATCTCAGCCCATAGTATGTCATTCAACTGCTTTTGTATTGGAACTGTACAAACAACACGACGGAATGAGGAGCATCATACAAACGATAGAAGTATAGCTACTTCAAGAGCGGTCTAATCTATGTAAATTTTTGGTTCAGTGTAATGAATTTCACATCTTTCCGAGTCAACCTGTTCTACCATAGAAGGGTGATACGCCGTGCTGGGCAGACCACTTGGGTCGGGACGGTTACGTTTTGTTCTAAAACCAGCTACACAGGCTGTCTGGCATGCGCGGCAAGTACGCCTTTATTTTGATTCGAAGCGGAGTGTCCAGATGTTGAATACCGAATTGGAATACCGTGAGCGCATCAGGAAGTTGGCCGTATGTATTGTCAAGCACTACCGTGGAAAAGGACCGGACAACGTCAAGGTTTCACTGGATTCGCCGCTCCGGATTACGGTAGAAATTCGAGGTACATTGTCTAATTTGTCCGAAATTCTCGTTCATGAAGGGGCCGAGGACAAGGTCAGGGAATATTGGAACGTCCTTCGTCCCTATCTGGAAAAGGAGTTTATGAACGAAGCCGAAAAAACACTCGGCAGTCCCTTCACTTATACTTGGGAGGTCTGCCCCTCCGTCCATGGAGACGGACACATTATCATTTCTCTAGAACTACAACACATACACCGGTTGGATTAGCGGGAAGGAGCTTGTCTCCTCGCTCGCGGATAAGCCAGTACAGGATGCAGCGTAAAGCGGCATTTTTGTATTGGCTTTTTTTATGTTACGAGTTTCATCTATTTCATATAAAAGAGGTGCTGCACTTATGGCAGACAAGGTATTGACCGTATGTCCCTACTGCGGGAGCGGTTGTCAGCTTCATTTGCTGGTGGAAAAAGGACAGGTAATTGGCGCAGAGCCGGCTGGTGGTCGTACGAATGAAGGAACGTTGTGTCTGAAAGGACACTATGGATGGGATTTTTTGAATGACCCACAAATTCTGACTGCACGCTTGCGCAAGCCCATGATTCGCAAAAATGGAGTTATGGAGGAAGTGGAGTGGAAGGAAGCCATTCAATATACTGCCGAACGGCTGTCAGCAATTAAGGAAAAATACGGACCCGACTCCATTATGGGAACGGGCTCCGCACGCGGTCCGGGAAATGAAGCCAATTATGTCATGCAAAAGTTCATGCGGGCGGTCATTGGCACGAACAATATTGACCATTGCGCTCGTGTATGCCACGGCCCTTCTGTGGCAGGTTTGACTTACTCGCTCGGAGATGGAGCTATGTCCAACTCTATTCCTGAAATTGAACACTCTGATCTCATTTTCGTGTTTGGATATAATGCACCCGAAACACATCCAATCGTCGCAAGACGCATTGTAGCTGCCAAGCAAAGAGGCGCCAAGATTATTGTATGCGATCCGCGCATGACCGAAACAGCTCGTATTTCGAATATGTGGCTACCCCTAAAGGGCGGTTCAAACATGGCTTTGGTGAACGCTTTTGGTCATGTACTTGTGCATGAAGGACTGTACGACAAACGATATGTGGAAGCAAACACAGAAGGCTTTGCCGAATACGTAGACAGCATTAAAAAATATACTCCCGAATATGCGGAAGGCATTACGGGGGTCAAGGCGGCCGATATCCGCGCGGCTATGAGGGAATATGCAAAGGCCCCTACCGCTACAATTTTGTACGGAATGGGCGTATGTCAATTTTCACAGGCCGTTGATGTGGTAAAGGGGCTCGCTTCCCTTGCACTGTTGACGGGAAATCTGGGCAAGCCGAATGTCGGTATCGGACCAGTACGGGGACAAAACAATGTACAGGGTTCCTGCGATATGGGCGCTTTGCCGAATGTGTATCCTGGCTATCAGGATGTAACAGACAACACAGTCCGCAAAAAGTTTGAAAAAGCATGGGGTGTTGAGCTGCCGCGTAAAAAAGGCTATCCACTTACAGAGGTACCGCACCTCATCCTGAAGGAGAACAAGCTGAAAGCTTATTACATTTTCGGAGAGGACCCTGTACAAAGTGATCCGAACGCCGCCGAGTTGCGTGAAGCCCTAGACCAATTGGAATTTGTCGTGGTTCAGGATATTTTCATGAACAAAACAGCGCTGCACGCCGATGTCATCCTCCCTTCTACTGCTTGGGGCGAGCATGACGGTGTATATTCTTCGGCAGATCGGGGCTTTCAGCGCATCCGTAAAGCCGTTGAGCCACAGGGTGATGTTAAGCCAGACTGGGCCATTATTAGCGAGGTTGCTACCGCCATGGGCTACCCTATGTCCTATGCAAACACAGAGGAAATTTGGGATGAAATGCGCAGCCTCAGCCCATTATTCTCGGGTGCCAGCTACCAAAAAATGGAGCAGCAAGGCGGCGTTCAATGGCCTTGCCCTACCGAGGATCATCCAGGTACACCGTATTTGTATAAGGGAAATCAATTCTCGACACCTAGTGGCAAAGGCAGATTATTCGCCTGCGAATGGCGTCCGCCACAAGAACAACCGGATGCAAAATACCCGCTTGTCTTGTCCACAGTCCGTGAGGTAGGTCACTATTCCGTGCGAACTATGACAGGCAATTGCCGCGCGCTGCGCCAGTTGTCTGATGAGCCTGGCTTTATTCAGATTAGCCCAGAAGACGGAGCAGATCTGAATATTCGGGATGGCGAAATTGTTGCCATATCCTCCCGTCGGGGACGCATCATGGCACGGGCACAAATCAGTGACCGTGTGCAACAAGGTGCGACCTACATGACCTATCACTGGTGGGTTGGAGCATGTAACGAGCTGACCGCTGATTTTCTCGATCCGGTATCCAAAACCCCGGAATTAAAATACTGCGCCATCCGTCTGGAACGGATCGCCGACCAAGCGCAGGCCGAACGTGATGTACATGAATCGTACCAACGGATTCGCAGACAGATGAACGTCCAGGAAGCTGTTTTGGCTGATAAGGTGACGAGATGAGCGGCACAGGGAATATGATGCACCGTCCGACAGATAACCGGTCAGCTTCGACGAGTAGAATGGGAGCAGCCAGTAGAACAAGCGCTGTTGCTTCTTCTTTTGTAGTCGCAGACGCCGGGCAGTGCATCGGCTGCAAAGCCTGTGAACTGGCGTGCTTCGCCGTTCACAGTCAGGCTAACGGTATAGGAGCTTCGGTCGGAACCGTCAGCGTACCTGTTGTACCCAAGGTGTATGTTGTACGTACAGGGGATATGTATGTGCCGGTGCAATGCCGGCATTGCGAAAATGCCCCCTGCGCACATGCCTGTCCGGTACAGGCCATTCGTCAGGAGGACGGCGTCGTTATGATAGATGAGGAACGATGTATCGGCTGTACCTCCTGTGTTTTGGCCTGCCCCTTCGGGGCAATTGAGGTGTCTCCGGTCTACCGGGCAGGACACGTTGTAACGCAGTCCGGCCTGACTCACCGTGCAAATCGAGTCGCCCTTCCCCGCACCGCGGCAAGCAAATGCGATCTGTGCGCGGAAACAGAGAACGGACAGCCTGCATGTGTAGAGGCCTGCCCGAATCATGTCCTACGGCTGGCCAAAGGTATATCCGACTCACCTCCAGAGCCTCGGCGGGAAGTCTTTTTCCCACGCCTATAAGGTCAAAATCAGCCGCAGAAAGGTAGAAAAACATGTCAACCACAATAGACAAGATCTCTTCACCTCCTTGTATGAAGACGACTGATTGCACAGACCCTGTCATTCATATTGACCCTACGCTCTGCACGGGATGCAGACGTTGTGCTGGGGTTTGTCCAGTAGATGCCATAGAGGGACTGCCCGGAGAACCGCAAACCGTTAATGCAGACCGATGTGTTATTTGCGGTCAATGTGTACAAATATGCAGCGTATACGCATCTGACTGGGCAGGTTCATCTCCGCAGGAAGGCGCCGCTAGACGGCTGGAACGTATCCAAGAACGCGATATGCCTGCCGACATCAGAGAGCCGCTATTCGCTGCCTATTATAGCTACAACTTGAATAAGGTAGCCGATATGATGACCAAACCTGGACAGTTTCGGATCGTCCAATGTGCTCCTGCCATTCGTGTTTCACTCGCGGAGGAATTCGGAATGCCGTTCGGCACCTTGACGCCTGGGAAAATGGCTGCTGCTTTGCGCCGCCTTGGCTTCGATCGAGTATACGACACCAACTTTGGAGCTGACGTGACCATCATGGAGGAAGGCACTGAATTGATTCGTCGCGTGACCGAAGGCGGTCCCTTACCCATGTTCACATCCTGCTGTCCAGCATGGGTCCGATTTGCAGAAATAGAATATCCCGATCTGCTAGACCATCTATCCAGCTGCAAATCTCCGATGCAAATGTTAGGAGCGCTAATCAAATCTTATGGCGCACAACTAGACAAGGTGGAACCTGCGAATATATACAGCGTTGCCATCATGCCATGTACCTGTAAACAATTTGAGTGCGATCGTCCCGAAATGGAATCTGACGGTTATCGTGATGTGGATGAGGTATTGACCACGCGTGAACTTGCATACTGGATCAAGCAACGCGGAATTGATTTTGCGAACCTGCCTGATGAAGAATTCGATTCACCGTTAGGACAATATTCAGGTGCAGGCTCCATTTTTGGAGTCACCGGAGGAGTCATGGAAGCTGCCATCCGTACAGGTTACGAGCTGCTGACAAATGAAAAACTGCCGAAGCTCCAACTCGATTTTGTTCGTGGTGAGGAAGGCATTCGAGTAGCTGAGGTTCAGGTAGGCAAGCTCCAGCTCAAGGTAGCTGTCGTCGCCGGGCTACAACATGCCTATCAGCTATTGGATCGTGTCCAGGCGGGCGAATGTGATTATCATTTTATTGAGGTGATGGGCTGCCCTGCTGGATGTATCAGCGGAGGGGGACAACCCAAGCTCATGTTAGAAAAGCAACGAATTGAAGCTTATCGGGCACGTAAATCCTCCATCTATGGACATGATGCTGCACACCAGGTACGAAAATCGCATGAGAACCCTCACATCATCAAACTTTATGATGAATTTTTAGGTGAGCCGCTGGGTCATGTGTCGCATCATCTGCTGCACACGACCTTCCAACAACGGGGGCCCGGCAAGCAAAGCCGCAGTAGCACTATTTCCACCAAAGGGGATACGGGTTACTCCATTCATTAATACGTTAAGTTATTTTTATGCTGTATACATTATATTTGTCGTTAGTTAGAGAGGAGTCGAATTGTATGAACCGTTTTGTTTTAGCTGATCCCGATCAGTGTATCGGCTGTCGTACCTGTGAAATCGCATGTGTCATCGCACATTCAGCGGAGAACCCTTTTATCTCGCCGGATGATGAGTTTCATTTTCACCCTCGTCTGAAGGTTATCAAATCATTTGGAGTCACTGCACCCGTTCAGTGTCGTCACTGTGAGGATGCCCCATGCGCCAACGCTTGTCCGAACGGCTCCATTACGAATGCAGATGGCTGCATTCTCATTAATAGTGAAAGCTGCATTGGCTGTAAAACCTGCATGATCGCCTGCCCTTACGGCGCGATTACCATGGTACCCGAGTATCGAAACGGGCAGCCTGTAGTGCAGGACGGATTGTATACCAATATGTCAGGTCGTTTGCAACCCAAAGAACGCATGATTGCCAGTAAATGTGATTTGTGCGAAGGCGTGAACGGCGGTCCGGCCTGTATTGGTAAATGTCCAACACAAGCCCTCAAGCTGGTCGAGCCAGATCTGGTTCATGCCCGGGTAGAGGAAAAACGCGCTGCAAGTGCACGTCAGCTACTGCATATGACACGCATTCCGGCAACGGGTCTATGACCGAAGGTTTCCCTCTGCCTACAAATATGCGAACCGAGCGGGATGCGCTAGGAGAGATGGAAATTCCCGCAGATGCCTTTTACGGTATTCACACTGCACGCGCGATGAACAATTTTGCGGTCAGTGGCAGGCCCGTGAACCAAAACTTGATCCACGCTCTTGTGTTGGTAAAAAAAGTAGCCGCTCAAGTAAATGGTGAGCAGAAACGAATTCCTGCCCAACGGGCCTCTGCCATTGTAAATGCCTGCGACGAAATACTCGCCGGGAGGCATCAACATATGTTTACCGTGGATGCCATGCAAGGCGGCGCAGGCACCAGTACCCATATGAATGTAAATGAGGTCATTGCTAATTTGGCCATCGTACAGCTGGGAGGCAGACCAGGGCAGTATGAGATTTTACATCCGCTAGATGATGTGAACTGCTGCCAGTCTACGAATGATGTCTATCCGACAGCGCTACGAATTGCAGCGATACGGCTGCTTCGGCCTTTATGTGACACGATGTCTTCGTTACAGGATGCTTTACAGCACAAAGAAACAGAATATGCCGACTTGCTCAAGCTAGGCCGCACTCAGCTAATGGATGCCCTGCCCATGATGGCCGGGCAGGGCTTTGGTGCCTACGCAAAGGCTATAGCGCGCGACCGCTGGCGTCTCTATAAAGCTGAAGAGCGGCTACGGGAAATCCCTATTGGGGGCACGGCGATTGGCACAGGTATGAACGCGCCCCGCGCATACAGCTATCGGATGGTCGAAAAGCTGGCGGATGAGACTGGCTTTGGACTGAGTCGCAGTGACCACCCAATGGACCCGATTCAAAATATGGATGTCTTTGTGGAGGTGTCCGGTCTACTCAAATCAGCCGCCGTGAATCTGTACAAAATATCTGGCGATTTTCGCCTACTGGCCTCTGGTCCTTTCGGTGGTTTTGGCGAATACACGCTGCCTCCAGTTCAGGCGGGATCCTCTATTATGCCTGGCAAGGTCAATCCGGTAATAGCTGAAATGGCAGGACTCACAGCCATGCGTGTGATAGCCGAAGATGCGGCTATCACTATGGCCGCTGCCTCCGGTCAGCTGGAGCTAAACGCATTCCTGCCGCTGATTGCCGAATCGCTGCTGGAATCGCTACATATTCTGAACAGCGCGGTTCGACTATTCGAGGAGCGATGTGTGCGCGGCCTGATCGTGCGTGAGGAACGCTGTACTACAAATCTGCGTAACTCAGCCGTGATGGCTTCTGCGCTGGTCGCGGAGCTTGGCTATGATGAAGCTGCCTCTATTGCATCTGCAGCCATTGTGCAAGGTCGCGCACCAGAGGATATTGTAGAAGATCGCGGCCTACTGACCCGTTCGCGGATTGAGCAATTATGCCATCCCTATACAGTAACCAAGCCCGGAATTCCGGGACAGGAAGAAGGAACTCATCATGGGAATGAATGATACCCCTCGTAGCAACCGACCACATATCGTCCTGCTCGGTCGCCGCAACGCAGGCAAATCCAGCATTCTGAACACCCTGACCGGTCAGCCCGCCGCTGTGGTATCTCCTGTAGGTGGTACGACCACGGACCCCGTTTTCAAACCAATGGAGCTGCTCCCTGCGGGTCCCATTGTTCTGGTGGATACCGCCGGACTGGACGATGAGGGTGAGATCGGAGAGCTGCGCCGCAACAAAACGCTCGAAATACTTAATAGTACAGACTTGGCCCTGCTCGTTATCGACGCCACCGTTGGTGTCGGACCATTCGAGCATGAGCTACTCGAAAAGCTCCGCACCAAAAAGATTCCTGTTATTGGGGTATTGAATAAAATAGATACCCTTACTGAATCAAATAAAACGGCTACAAAGCTGGCAACTGAACTGGATCTCACCCTGATTCCATTCAGTGCATCTTTGCTTTGGGGAGACACGGAACTGAAGAAGGCTATTACTAATACGCTCCCTCAAAACGAGGATCGTTTCCGTATCGTCGGTGACCTGTTGTCACCCGGCGATGTTGTTGTGCTGGTCGTTCCCATCGACAAAGCTGCACCAAAAGGCCGATTGATCCTGCCACAGCAGCAAACAATCCGCGATACACTAGAGAGTGATGCCATCGCTGTAGTGACCAAAGAACATGAACTACGATTGACGCTGGAGAGATTGGGACGTAAGCCTCGCTTGGTCATTACCGATTCACAGGTTTTTATGAAAGTAGCGGCCGACACACCCAAGGATGTGCCTCTTACCTCTTTTTCCATCCTGTTTGCCCGTCATAAAGGCGATCTGGACGAACTGGTACGAGGTGCAAGAGCCATTGATCGCCTCAAGGATGGAGACCGTGTACTCATTGCCGAAGCCTGCACTCACCAATGCCAATCTGACGATATTGGTCGAGTGAAAATTCCCCGCTGGCTCCGCCAAACGATAGGCAAACGTCTCATCATCGAGCATGCATCCGGCTCCAGCTTCCCTGATGATCTGAGCGAATACGCACTGGTTATTCATTGCGGTGCATGCATGCTCAATCGGCGTACGATGCTTCATCGAATGTCGGAAACAAAAGCTGCCGGGGTGCCGATTGTGAATTATGGTATTTTCATCGCTTATGTACAGGGGGTCTTTCCCCGTGCTATTGAATGCTTCCCATCTGCTATGCTGGCATGGGAGCAAGCTGTAGAAGCCGGCAGTTATTCCTAAAAGACCTCATCTCATCATTAATATTTTTTTCCAGACACACAAAAGCAGTCGCGCTGATTCCAACGCGACTGCTTTTCATTTTCAAGTTCTATTATAAATCATGAGAATTTTCATAGCGTGAAATGATACTACGAATAATATAAATTACTAAAAATACAAATCACGTTCGCCTGCTTCCAGTCGTTCCAGTCTGTCAAGCGTCAAACGGCGCGTCGATTCACGTGGTATACGCTCCAGATTCTCTCGCAGAGCGGCAGCTCCCAGTTCACGCGCCTCCTCATCCCCATAATCCAGCAGATATTCTTGGAAGGTCAGCAGCGAATTCGGCTGGCACACATTATGAATTTGTCCTGATTTGGCAAGCTCCATGAAACGATCCCCAGTTCGCCCCTCACGGTAGCAAGCTGTGCAGTAGCTCGGCATATATCCGCCACGGCACAAACTTTTAATAATTTCCGATGGTGAGCGATGATCCCCCACCTCAAATTGAGGTTTATCATCAGTTTCCTGTTTTGCATATGCACCTACGCCTGTAGCTGAACCTGCACTAATCTGCGACACGCCTAGACCAATGACGCGGTCCCTATATTCTGGCTCCTCGCGAGTGGACAGGATCATGCCAGCATAAGGAACAGCCAGTCGAAGAACGGATACAATTTTCATAAAATCCTCATCGTTGACCAGGTACGGATATCGCTCCAGATCTACATTTTCAGCCGGACGCAATCGTGGAACTGAAACCGTATGAGGGCCACAGCCAAAGGCTTCTTCCAAGTGTTCGGCATGTTTCAGCATCGCTACGGTCTCATAGCGGAAATCATACAAGCCGTACAACACACCGATCCCCACATCATCTATACCCGCACGCATGGCTCTGTCCATTGCGGTGGTGTGCCAATCAAAGTCCCGCTTTGGTCCCTGTAGGTGGAATTTACGATAGCTTTCCCGATGGTACGTTTCCTGAAATAAAATATACGTACCAATGCCCACCTCTGCCAGCTTCCGATAGTCCTCCTCGGTTGTGGATGCAATATTCACATTGATCCGCCGTATGCTGCCGTTATCTACCTTGACCTCATAGATCTGACGCAGACAATCG
Source organism: Paenibacillus sp. FSL H7-0703 (assembly GCF_038003485.1). Classification (NCBI taxonomy): domain Bacteria; kingdom Bacillati; phylum Bacillota; class Bacilli; order Caryophanales; family Paenibacillaceae; genus Paenibacillus; species Paenibacillus sp. FSL H7-0703. The sequence goes on from NZ_JBBOPF010000003.1 coordinate 13,923, forward strand.
ACGATATAGTCAATGGGACAATGGACTGGGTCTTCCCCCGCTTCCAGCACGAGCCGCTTGTGTCCCAGTTCTTGAAGCACTCTAACCTCCTCCACCAATTCCTCCGGTGTCAGACGGCTACGAGTAAAGCTGTCATTGGTATGTTTATAACCACAATATTCACAGTTATTCACGCAGTGGTTGCTTACATATAAAGGGGCGAACAGCACAATCCGGTTGCCATAAATTTGTTCTTTGACTGCTCTCGAAGATTTGAACATCTCTTCCAATAATTCAGGATCATCCACATGCAAAAGAGCCGCCGCTTCACTCGCACTCAGTCCCCGGCAGGCTCTCCCCTTTTCTAAAATTTCTAAAATACGGTGTCGATCTGTTGCCTCTTGTTTCCCCTGCTCCACTGCCGCCATAATCTCTGCTTCATTAATAAAATCCGCCGACACTTTCTCTCGTACTCCACTCACGTATACCCATCTCCTTATTTATGGTTACTGCAATGTTTCCGTTATGGCCTCACAAAGTTTCCTGTCTCATAAGCTGTCGTTGCACCCTCAAACTATCGCCGCGCCCCATATCGACTTCAAATCCCGCTCCGCGAATCCGCAGTTCCAGGCAATGTCGACATTGGGCAGACTCATCGCCCAAACATATTTTATTCTCATAAATCGCGTACTTAGGTCTCACCGCCAGTGGCGACAAATTGGGCATCACCACATTCGCTCCCGCCTGAAGCGCCTTCTCCCTGCCTTGGGGATGAATCGTTCCCATTGCCGTAGACGCCGGAATAAGTGCATCTGGAACGACCAATCGGGATAACGAAATAATATCAAGTGCCTTTTCCATGCTCCCCTGACTGGCATCCCGAAGCGGCGTGTTGCTATGCGGTAAAAAGGGACCAATCCCGATCATATCTGGTGATAGGCTGTGTAGATAGACCAAATCGTCTGCTAATTCACTATTCGTTTGTCCTGGTAACCCCACCATACATCCGGCCCCGATCTGAAAACCGATTCGTTGCAAAGCCAGCAGACGGCTGCGCCTGCTTTCCATCGTCATCGTCGGATGCAGCTTGGCGTACAAATGGGGAGAAGCTGTCTCATGCCGCAGCAAAAAACGATCCGCGCCAGCCTCGTATAATTGCTCATAAGTTTCATCATCCCGTTCACCGATGGACAGTGTAACCGCCACATCCGCAAAACGGCTTTTAATTTCCCGAATCAATTTCGTCAGCCGGGCTGCTGTAAACCAGTAATCTTCCCCACTTTGCAGCACAAAGGTCCGATAACCGAGTTCATACCCCTCCGCACAACAGGCCAGAATTTCTTCTGGCTGCAAACGGTAACGATCTGCCTGTTTATTCGAAGCGCGCAGCCCACAGTACATGCAGTCCTGACGACATATACTGGAGAATTCAATTAATCCCCGTAAAAAAACACCTTTGCCATAGCGCTCCAATTTGGTGCGAGCTGCCAGGTGTCTCAGTTGAGCCCGCAGCGTCGGCTCATCATCCAGACGTGTCAGCAGCTCCATCATTTCCGTATGCGTCCATTCCTTGCCGTCAGCTAGACGCAGTAATAATTCGTCCGTGACTCATCCCTTCTTCCCTCGTCCATCCGGACTTCACATCATCAGCGGCTTGTACCGTACATGTATTATTCTAGCAATATCGGAGAGCTTATAACGTGATTAGTTTCACAAAAAATCCCATTTTATAAAAACCGCCTCCAACTTCTGCCCCAAAAAATACACATTTATATCAACACACAAAAAAGCTGTCTCTTCCTCTAATGGAAGAAACAGCCCTTGTCGATGGTTCTGCTTACTACTGAATCAAATCAATCGCCTGCTGGGGTACAAAATAATCAACGCCGTTAAATACAACTACACCGTTGAGCGTGGTATTTTTACCATTCAGCGTAGCTATATTTTTGTATACTGGAAGCTCCAACTTGTTACTGCCTTTGGTCACTGTAATGACTTTCGTGTCCGCAGTAAACTTGGCTCCTTTAGCTTCAAAAGCGGCTTTTGCAGGAACAAACAACTGCTTGCTGACCGTATCCAAATCCAGTCCAAGCACACGTGTCATATATTTATTGACATCTGTATTGTCAATTACACCGGTTGGACGGTCTCCGTTCGGCGCATACGTGTACAACACGACATCGCCTCCTGTATGTCCGCCTGTAGTCCAGCCAATATTCGCACGTTTGCTAATGATCGGTCCGACAGCATAGTTCATGCTGCCTTCTTTGGCATCTTTAATGGTTTTTACTTCTTCGTCTGTCAAATCGGTGATGCCAAAATATGTGGAAAGCACCTCTTTAATATTGCTGCGATCTGCATTCAGCTTGGCTTCCAAGCCTTCACCCGTCAGCTTCGCTTTTTTCAGCGGGTCTATAAAAGAAGCTAAAGGTGTTTTATCATAATTGCTAGTTGTATCGCTGCTACCAATCGTCAATCCACCATTTCCGTGGTCTGTCACTGCTACGACGACTGTATTTTGGTTTTGTTTGGCGTAATCCACAGCAACTTTCACTGCATCGTCAAATGAAAGCACGTCACTGATAATTCCGGTTGGATCATTTGCATGGGCGGCCCAATCCACTTTACTGCCTTCTACCATTAAGAAGAAGCCTTTATCGTTTTTGGACAACACATCAATTGCTTTCGATGTCATTTCCGCCAGACTAGGTTCCTTGGATACATCGCGATCCAGGTTATACTCAAGGGCTTCGGGAGAAAAGCTGCCCCAGAGCTTGCTGGAGGTCGATTTTTTCAACCCTTCAGGTGTCGTGACAAAGTCATAACCCTGGTCTTTAATTTGGGCTACCAAATCTTGGCCATCTTTACGGCCTGCTGCCTCCAAAAACTTGCCGCCTCCACCTAACACTACGTCAACCCCGTTGTAGGCTTGCTGCATGCTGAGTGCATCATAATTTTTACGATCAGGATAATGTGCGGTAAAATCAGCTGGTGTCGCATGCATAATCTCGGAAGTCGCAATAATTCCGGTCGATTTCCCTGCCAGCTTGGAAGCCTCAAGAATGGAAGCTACAGGCTTTTTGGCGTCACCCGCTGCAATGGGTTGTTGTCCAGGCATTGTCGCTTCATCAGGAAGGACACCTACATACCCAGTATGTGATTTATGTCCTGTGGCAAAAGCAGTACCCGCTGGAGCAGAATCGGCAATTGGAGCATCCGCAGAATGCGTACGCACCATGCCGCTTGCCATGCTGTCTAACGTTAAGGAGGAGCCTTTGTACCATCTAGCCAGTGCAGTGGCGTCATTAGCCATACCGTCTGGAATCAAAATAATTACGTTTTTAATCGACGTGTCCTTTTCGACTGCCATCGCCGTCCCACCGCTTACTGCTAGCATCATAGTCGCTACGAGTGCAGCCACCGATTTTTTCGTATGTATCCCCCAACATTTTAGCATTCATTTTCCCCCCAGACACTTTTTTGTACAACCAGAACTAAGATTAATCACGTTTTATCAGGAGAATGTTAAATGAATTGCTTATCTGTATTAAAAGACTCTATTTGTATAAAAACGCTTCATCTATATAAAACTTGTGACACATGGGATTCGTTAAGATTGGGAATTTCTTTTTATTATTGTATAATCAGTCTATGATGTAATAGGTAAAGCTTATAAGACAAGGGGCGCAAAATTCGATGGAATTCAGACAGCTTCAGTACACCCTGCAAATTGCAGCGGAAAAAAACTTCTCACGCGCAGCAGAAAAACTGCATATTGCTCAGCCCTCTTTGAGCCAACAATTATCCAAACTGGAAAAAGAACTTGGGGTACTTTTATTTCAACGCAACACCAGCACGGTGGAATTAACACATGCAGGAGCAAGCTTTGTAGAAAAGGCAAAAAAAATAGTCGATGCAGTCGAGCAGCTCCGGCAGGAAATGGACGACATTTCTCAACTGCGAAAAGGGAAGGTTGTGGTTGGCAGTATGCCTATCACAGGTTCTCATTTGCTGCCGCATGTGCTGCCTGTATTCAAGAAAGCTCATCCGGACATTGAAATCGTGTTAGTCGAGGATTCATCCATGAATCTGGAGAAAAAAACTGCCAGTGGGGATACAGATCTCAGCCTGCTATCTCTTCCATTAGTTGAACCTACACTTTCCTATGTGCCCATCGGTGAAGAGTGGATTGATCTTGCCGTTCCTCCAGGTCACCCCCTAGCCCTGCGTAAAAAAGGAGGCCATCCGCAGCCTGTGCATATGGAAGAACTGAAAGATGAGCCTTTTGTCGTGCTGAAAAAAGGGCAAGGCTTTCGCAAGCTGACGATGGATTTGTGTCATCAAGCGGGCTTTGAACCTAATGTGGTGTTTGAGAGCACTAATATGGAGACGCTCCAATCGCTCGTAGCGACAGGTATGGGAGTGACACTCGTCCCCCGTTTTATCGCCCGGGCCGCCAGCAGCGAGTTTGTTCCAGCATTATTGCCACTCGCCGAACCTACCCCTAGCCGTACCCTGGCCATTGCTTACCGAAACGGACGTTATTTGTCTAAAGCCGCCGAAGCCTTTATTGATACCTTCCGAGAAACGGTCGAGCAACTTTCTCAAAAGTAGCTTCCAATGTGAAAAGGACCGTCTTCCTCCCTAGCCAAAGCCAGAGAAGAAGGCGGTCCCGGGGCTTCCCCCCTATACTTTCAATACTTCATTTACTTTACGGGTTCGATTACACTGTTGCGATGTTGCTTCCATCTGTCTTCAACGAACCACATTTCATGTTCATTTGAATTTCATGTCAGCCTCGCCTGATTACTTTACGCTTGCTCGGAAACTCCACTTTATCCATCCCGCATCACTTCTTTCCTTAAGGTCTCTAGCCTTGGTCTCCCAAGAGTGTCCTACCTCAGTTCCAATGTGCTGTGTGATCCCAAAGTGCCTGTCCTCGCCTTTTTGTGATCAGGGTCTCCCTAAATCTGGTGGACTTTTATCCTGATCATAGCCCATTTCATAATTGTTTCCGACAACCTGTCTATTTAAGCCTCTCGGCCGTGACAGGCCATCCCTATTCGCCAGTTCGGATCTACTTTGGTTATCCATCGTTATCAACCTCCTGGTGTCGGGATACTATTATAATACACCTATGGGCTGTATCTGAAACAGGTATCGAAAAACTTTTTTATTATCGAGAAGAACCAAATGCTTGCTGTACCTCGGCTTCACTCACTTGTGTTTTAAAGACTAATTTTGAAGGATCTTGAGGTGAATAAATGACCTCTATAATACTTCCCTGCTGCAGTTTGGATAGTTGGGAAGAAAAAACATCCTTTTGCGTGGTTACATTAAATGTATCGCCGTTGTTTTTCGTTACACTCAGCTTAAACTGAAGCTTAATTTTATTAGGTCCTGCTTCCCCCATGGGTGTGACATCCAGCACCTTCGCATATGCCTGCTCACCGGTTTTGGCAACTTCCAACAGTTCAGGCGATACGCCCTGCTTAACCATTTGCTCATTCATTAACGCTTGTAAATCCGTTTGCGACACCTGTCCTTTCAGGTCAAGTCCTACTTTCATTTTGTCTTTCTCCGATACGACCAACGGAATGATTGAGCCTGGCTGAAATTGAGCCATGGAAGTCAACGGAATAATCGTCGTCAACGCAGTAGCATATTTGTCTTCTCCATGTTTGGTTACGGTTAACCCGAGCTTTACCTGCGGCTGATTGTTTACATAAGTCCCTGTTTGCTGAACACTTGTAATGATCCCAACCCCAGGAACACCCTTCTTGACCTTACCGCCTCCAAAAAACACACCTAAAATGCCTGGTAGAAAAATCAGTGCAAAGCCTATATAAATTAACGGCCTATACCACGGGGCATCCATAATCACAAATGGATCATCCCATAAATAGTTAGCCAAAAATGGTGAGAAGCCTACACCAAACACCAAAAGTACCCCGATCATACTCAAAAATCCTTTCATCCTCCAAAGCCCCTTTTTCAATCATTTGTTCAAACGATCTACTCATTTACGCTGTCACCAGTCCCATATAAATCAGCTCCGATGGATTTACCGGATTGCTCCCCAGACCCACCGTATCTCCAGGCCGCGGAATTTGCAGCTTGGATACGAGCGTTTCCAGCGTTTTTGGGTATCGATTACCGTTTACTTCCGTCACATCTAGCACTAGCACCACGATCGGATCAAAATTCACGAGCTTCCCGGTATCTGTTACCGAAATAACAACCGCAGTCGCCGCCATCGACAAACTACTGTTAGCTGCCGTTTGAGCTTGTCTTGCCGAGTTTAGGCTTTGGTTGATCTGTTCCCGATGCTCTTTGGGTACCAAACCTTTCATAAATAATCCGGACAAACCCTTATTCATCAGTTGATCTGCTTGTTCTATCGCATCCTGCTGTTTTTTCTTTTTACCGAAAAAGTTCATCATGTGGTTGCACCTCGTATTTTGTATTGTCGTTCCCTATGAATTCAGTATAAAAGAGGGTATATGGCACCACAATACGTTTTGGCGCATACAAAAAAACCGAAAAAACAGGAGCTTTAACCTGTACTTTTCCGGTTTATTTTGAACTCTGGGACGGTTTACACAAAATTTTGCACACTTTGGAGTATTCTTTCGCACGATCATCCGATAGTTTTGTGAAAAACGAGTGAATTCAGGCTATTTTTTACGCAAAAGATAGACCAATTTGCGATAATACGCCGATGATTCTTTATAACGACGACTGTCCTCGGACACAACTGCCAGCGTTTCATATAACTGTTCAAGCCGCGCTGGATGCTGGAGAGCTTCAAAATAAGGCAAGCATTGCAAGGCATGCGTCCAAAAGGCGCCCTGATTCCCTTGCGCAAGCGCAAGCTGGCTTTCATAAAAATCAAGCCCCATTTGCTGACCTATTGTCAGATTGGTTTGGCGAAGCTGATCCAAATGCTGTGACAGCAGCCCCCAGTTTTTCCGGTTAAATGCGATTTCACAACGATATATCAGCGTAACGGGCAGCATCATCTGCTGCATTTCCTCCCGCTCCCGGCTCACCAGCGCTTCAAAACGTGCTACTTCCTCCAAAGCCTTATCCAGCTCGCCAATCGATGTTAGCATAATAATCCGGTTGTTCAGGATAGTCGTGAGCATATCTGGTGCATTTTCCAAATACACCAAATTGGCCTCAGCCATAGACAACGTTAACAGTGCTTCCTGTACAGAACCCATGGCGAAACAATATCCGCTGTAAGCCACATACAGGCCCGTCAAACGGTGAAAAAGCCGATCATCATATACCCTGCGCATCGTCTGCTCGAATACCTGCTTCGCCTGATCAAATTGCTTGACCTGAATACAGGCCTCCATCATAATGTTTTGCGCATTCAGCCAGTTTTCCGTCCCCTCTTCCACCAGACGTCTTAGCTGCGTAACGTTATTCAGCACATCATAATAATGATTTTTAGAGCGGAAAAACTGGATTTTATAAAATAAAATTGCTTTTTTTAGCGGTGCGGGCAGCTCCACCTCATCCGAACGGCCAAACTTCTCCAAATAAAAATTTAAATAGGTCTGATGTAAATATTCATAGGCCGTTGGGTCATTTAATTGCTGGTAATATACGGCCTTCATCAAATAAGTCGTCATTTCCACCACAAGCGAATCGTTGCGATCCTCCAGCTGATCCACATAGCTTTCCGTGGCAGGATTAGCCAGCTTGGACAGCTCTGTGAAAATCTTATCCGCTGTAGCCAGCGTCTCCTCATCCTCTGCCGCTGCACGCAAGAGGTAGGATGGTTTTACACCTAAACGCCCAGCAATTTGCTCGGCCAAATCCTCTGCCAAAGGGTAACGGTCAGCCAGTATATTTGCAAAATGTGCAGGTGTAACCAACCCGTCTACCAGCTCTTTACGGGACAAGTTTTTCTTTTTACACAAAAATTCAATACGTTCCTTAAGCATGGAGTATTCCTTTCTACACTGATTATCGGTCATACAGTGAGGGACGCCGATCTTCAAACACCGGAATACGACCACGCACGTCCTGCACCAAGGCAGACTCAATCGTTCCTGTGAGAATCTCCTCCTGCTCTCCACCCTCGGCAATGATTTCTCCCCATGGATCAATTATGAGCGAATGCCCGAAGAAATCAGTTTCTCCGCTGCGACCTACCCGGTTACAAGCAATGACATACATTTGATTTTCTATAGCACGTGCGGTCAGCAAGGTACGCCAGTGATGAAGCCGGGGATGAGGCCATTCCGCGGGTACGATCAGCAAATTTGCGCCCGACAAGGCCAAACTTCGGGCTAGTTCAGGAAAACGGATATCATAGCAGATTGACGCACCTGCCTGAATACCGCCATCCAGTGCGAATAAAACCTTTTCTTCGCCAGGCTGCAAATATTTTTCTTCATCCATAAGTCGGAATAGATGAATTTTGGAATACGAAGCAACCTCTATGCCTGTGCGGTCAAAAACGAGCATCGTATTATACACATGACCGTCGCTCTTTTTCTCTGCGATTGACCCAGCTACTACGTTCACTTGATGGGTGGCTGCGAACGCTGCTATCCATGCCCGAGTCTCCGTCCCTTCCTTATCCGCCAGCTCATGAATGCGATCCAAGGCATAGCCCGTATTCCACATTTCCGGCAGGACAATCAGATCCGGCTTCAGTTCGGTTTTCATCGCTTGTTCCATTAAAGCTCGGATATGACTGCGGTTTTCCGGGGGATTTCCTATCTCTATATAAGCTTGTATGAGTGCAACACTGAACGGCTGAGCTTCCTGATACTTCAAAATCCTTCATCCTCCTTGTGAGCCGGAGCTTCCCGCGACCCATTATCCGGTATTTTCTCCCATCATAGCCCGATCAGTCTGGATTACGCAACTATGCAAGTTTAATTCCTCCTATACAACTCGGTAAAATCGTGATAGATTATTTCTTAAACTATTCCAAAAGGTCGTGTGTATTGATGACTCATTTTTCTATTCCCTCCGCTGACGTCATGAAACAGTTACCTACTCAATTTTTTGCCACACTTGTACAAAATGTAAACCGTGAAATTGCGGCGGGACATGATGTCATTAACCTCGGACAGGGGAACCCCGACACTCCCACTCCTTCTCATATTGTAAAAGCTTTGCAGGAATCAGCGGATAACCCGCTGTATCATAAATATTCGCCATTTCGCGGTTACAGCTTTCTCAAGGAAGCCGTTGCCCAGCGCTATCAGGCGGATTACGGTGTGACGCTCAACCCTGAAACCGAGGTCGCCATCCTGTTTGGCGGAAAAACAGGTTTGGTTCAGCTGCCGCAAGTCTTACTCAATCCCGGCGATGTGTGTCTCGTCCCTGATCCCGGCTACCCGGACTACTGGTCTGGTGTAGCCTTGGCTAAAGCGGAAATGTCTTTTCTCCCATTAAAGGAAGAGAACCGTTTTCTGCCCGATTATGAAGCCATTTCCGTGGAAGACCGCCGCCGCGCCAAGTTAATGTTCCTTAACTATCCGAATAATCCAACCTCGGCAACGGCTCCACTTTCTTTTTACGAGGATACGGTTGAATTCGCGCAACGTAACGGTATTGTGGTTGCCAGTGATTTCGCCTATGGCGCTATTGGATTTGATGGCGAACGTCCGGTGAGCTTCCTCCAGGCAGAGGGTGCTAAAGACGTGGGGATTGAGTTCTATACCTTGTCCAAAACGTACAATATGGCGGGCTGGCGTGTTGGTTTCGCGCTCGGTAATGCCGAAATCATCTCGATGATTAATCTGTTACAGGATCATATTTATGTAAGCTTGTTTGGCGGCATTCAGGCAGCAGCGGCGACAGCCCTGACGGCCTCGCAGAACTGCGTAGGCGAGCTGGTAGCCCGCTATGAATCACGCCGTAACGCTTTTTATGATGCACTTGGGCAAATAGGCTGGAAGGCGACGCGCCCAAGCGGCTCCTTTTTCAGTTGGCTGCCTGTGCCGCAGGGCTATACTTCGGCTTCTTTTGCCGATCTGCTGTTGCGGGAAGCCAAGGTGGCTGTCGCTCCAGGGATCGGCTTCGGGAGCGGCGGCGAAGGATATGTGCGAGCGGGGCTGCTGAGCTCAGAAACTCGACTGACCGAGGCGGCTGATCGAATTGGCAAGCTAAACCTGTTTGGTTAAGCCGTATTTTCCAGCTACAACTTCTTTGCCAAACCTGGTCTTTTCGTGGTATTCTGTATCCAATATCATTTAGCGCGTTGAAGGGACTATTAAGAGAGACTCGGTCCTGTTCAGAGAGTAAATTCCGATAGGCTGCAAGAATTTACCTGGACTCTCTCCCAACTCCTATCCCCGAGCGCCCTGCGCAATCAGGCGGTCCCTGCCGTTAACAGGTTTCAAGTGGGATGATCATGAATCATCAATGAAGGTGGTACCGCGGAAGCACAAACTTTCGTCCTTTGCATACAAAGGATGGAAGTTTTTTTGCATTAAAAAGAGTAAAATTAAGGAAGTGGACGTCTTGTCAACACGAATCGTCATTAAAATCGGAAGCAGCTCTCTGACTGGAGTGGAAGGTGGCTTGAATCGGGAAGCCATCGCTTATTTTGCCCGGGAAATCAGCTTGCTTCGTGCAAAAGGTCATGAAGTGCTGCTGGTTACATCAGGCGCAGTAGCCGCCGGATTCAGGGAGATTGGGTACCCGTTTCGCCCTAAGCTACTGCATGAAAAGCAGGCGGCAGCAGCTGTTGGCCAAGCTCTTCTCATGCAGGCCTATGAGCAGGCTTTTAAAGATTTTGACCTAGTGATCGCGCAGGTTCTGCTAACCCGTAGTGACTTTTTGAGCCGCAAACGGATGAATAATGCCGGAATGACCGTAGAAGAATTGCTGCGCCAGCAGGTTATCCCGATCTTTAACGAAAATGATACTGTATCGATTGACGAATTGAAATTCGGCGATAACGATATGCTGTCCGCGCTGGTTGCCAATCTGGTCAAAGCTCAGCATCTGATTATCATTACGGACACCGATGGCGTATATACGGCAGATCCGCGCAAGCATCCGAATGCCGTACGTTTTGAACGTATCGAAGAAATTACAGAGGAGATTTATGCATTAGCTGGAGGTTCTGGATCGTCTGTAGGTACTGGCGGCATGCGATCCAAGATCGAAGCTGCCAAAGTCGCTACACGCGGCGGTGTACCTGTATATGTGGGACGCGTAAGCGCGAATGGTGATCTAGACGCAGCCGTCGAAGGACACGGACCGGGAACTTATTTTAACACCCACCTCTCTTCACTTCCGATGAAAAAACAGTGGCTTGGATTTATGTCCACCCCTCTGGGCGCAGTGCATGTAGACGAAGGGGCTGAGGAAGCGTTGGTTCACGGAGGACACAGTCTACTTCCGGTTGGCGTACGACGTGTCGAGGGCAGCTTTCATGCCGGAGATGTCGTTGAGGTGCTCGGACCGGAAAATAAAGTGTTAGGACGCGGCATCGTCAATTATGACGATGAACAGCTCCGAAATGTACAAGGATTACCCAGCGGCGAGGTTGTGGGCAAAATTGGTCCCATTCACCGGCTTGAGGTGATCCACAGGGATGAATGGATTACATTATGTATGTAGGGAGGCCGTAACATGAGTGATTTAACGACTAACACAGCTGCAACCGAGGAGAACCAGTTTAGCGAAGTACGAACCAAAGCGAATCTTGCTAAAAAAAGTGCCGGGGTCATGAACCGCCTGACTACAGCACAGAAAAACGAAGCATTGCTTGCTATGGCTGAAGCTCTAGTAAATCATACTGAAGAGCTGATTGCAGCAAACCATAATGACCTGAAACGTGGACGGGAACAGGGAACATCAGAATCTCTGCTCGACCGCCTCAAGCTGACCGAGGACCGAATCGGAGCTATTGCCGAAGGATTACGCCAAATTGTGGCACTGCCTGACCCGGTCGGCGACACCCTTGAGCAAATTGAACGTCCAAACGGCCTGCGAATTGAGAAGATACGTGTACCGCTGGGTGTCATCGGCATCATATATGAAGCGCGTCCAAATGTAACCGTGGATGCCGCGGGCCTGTGCTTGAAAACAGGCAATCCGGTTGTGCTACGCGGTGGTTCGGCCGCCCTCTTCTCCAACCGCAAGATTATCGAAGTACTCCAGCAGGCACTAGACGCAACAGCTGTGCCACGCGAGGCGCTTCAACTTATTGAAGATTCAGACCGTGCCTCGGTCAACGAAATGCTCACCTTGAACGGCTTGCTGGATGTAATTATTCCACGCGGCGGGCGTTCACTCATTCAAAATGTTGTTCAGAACGCTACCGTACCTGTCATCGAAACCGGAGCTGGTGTATGCCATACCTTTTTGGATGCTACAGCGGATACCGCAATGGCCGAAGCGATTACACTGAATGCCAAGGTGCAAAGACCGTCCGTGTGTAACTCGATGGAAACATTGCTCGTACACTCGGATTATGCAAAAGCACATTTAACAGGATTGGCAGAACGCTTTCGTGATGCGGGGGTTGAGCTACGCGGCTGTGCACGCACACGAGAATTGGTTCCTTGGGCTGTTCCTGCTACAGAAGAGGATTATGGCACCGAGTATAATGATTACATTATGAACGTAAAGGTCGTGGACAATCTGGACGAAGTACTGGAGCATATTGCCCGTTACGGTACGATGCATTCAGAGTGTATTGTCACCGAGGACAAAGCACATGTCGATCGTTTTCTGCAAGAAGTGGACGCGGCAGCCGTGTACCACAATGCATCCACTCGCTTCACGGATGGCTTCGAATTTGGGTTTGGTGCCGAGATCGGAATCAGCACACAAAAATTACATGCCCGCGGTCCAATGGGATTGCCTGCCTTGACTTCAACCAAATATCGCGTGTACGGTACTGGACAAATCAGGGAATAATAACTTAAATCAATCTGTATCCTTGGAGGTTATGAATCTATGTGTGAATCACAAACAAAGGTTTTAATTAATGAGCAAATTACATTTTTCGGGGCAGGATCAATGGCAGAGGCTATTATTCGCGGAATGACGGCTCGTTCTGTTGTCAAACCTAGTGGTATTACCGTCATCAACCGCAGTAATCAGGCTCGCCTTGAGGAACTTCAAAAGCAATATGGAGTCTTGTTCCAAACCGAGGATGCCGCCAAAACCGAGCTTCTGCGTCGTTCTCCGGTCATTGTGCTTGCCATGAAGCCCAAGGATGCTGCACAAGCACTTGGACAGCTCGGCCCACTTCTGTCTGATGAGCAGCTGATCATTTCGGTAATCGCCGGATTGTCTATTCGTACGATGCAAACGTTGCTGGGTCGCAAGCAGCCGATCGCACGGACGATGCCCAATACATCCAGCTCAATTGGGCTGGGAGCCACAGGTATTAGCTTTTCCAAGGAGATCAGCGAAATCCAGCGTAAAAACGTGCTTACAATGTTCGAATCTGTAGGTACGGTAACGGTTATAGAAGAAGAGAAAATGGATGTTTTGACCGGGATATCTGGAAGCGGCCCTGCGTATGTCTACTACCTGATGGAAGCCATGATTGCCGGAGGAATCCGTGGTGGCTTGACCCCTGAGCAAGCGCACGAACTAACGGTGCAAACCGCGCTTGGAGCGGCACGTATGGTGCAGCAAACCGGAGAGGAGCCTTCTGCCCTTCGCCACAAAATTATGTCTCCTAATGGCTCTACGGTAGCTGCATTGGAAATGCTGGACAAAGGTGACTTCTACGAAACAGTAATTGCGGCGGTACAGCGGTGCGCTGAACGATCCCGCGAGATGGGAGCTGTACTCAAGGAGGGAATTGAATGAGCTATTGCTTGGCGACCTACCGGGTATACGATGACAAAGCCGATTTTAACCAAAAGGCCCAATCTATTGCCATCGGCATGACGGTGGGCAGCTGGACTGAGCTCCCGCAAGCCAAACGGGACGCGATGCAAAAGCATCTTGGCTCGGTTCATTCTGTGGATATTCACGATGGAGGTCCCGGTGAACGGTACGCGGACCTGACCATCGCTTACCCGGATGTCAACTTCAGCCGAGACATTCCCGCTCTGCTGGTCACGGTCTTCGGCAAAATTTCAATGGACGGCCGAATTAAGCTAACGAAGCTGGGTTTCTCGGAAGCATTCCGCTCTGCTTTTCCAGGACCGAAATTCGGTATCAGCGGCTTGCGCGAGCAGCTTGGCGTGTATGATCGCCCCCTGCTCATGAGCATTTTCAAATCTGTAATTGGCCTCAATTTGGACGAACTTCGTGAACAGTTTACCCGGCAGGCTCTCGGTGGTGTTGATCTGATCAAGGACGACGAGATCTTATTTGAAAACGCGCTGACGCCGATTGAAAAACGTGTCGAAGCCTGCATCAAAGCCGCCAAAGCGGCTGAGCGTGAAACCGGTAAAAAGCTGCTGTATGCCGCTAATTTAACGGGACCGACCTCGCAGCTTAAGACGCAAGCTCTCAAGGCCATTGATGCGGGTGCCAACGCGTTACTGTTTAACGTGTTGGCCTACGGTTACGATGTGCTACATGAACTTAGCAGCGATCCCGCCGTCTCGGTGCCGATTGCAGCCCATCCTTCGTTAGCGGGTGCTGTTTATCCATCGCCGCATTATGGTATATCGGCGTCCGTCCTACTCGGTCAGCTTATGCGGCTGGCTGGCGCTGACCTCGTCCTCTTCCCTTCTCCCTACGGCTCAGTGACGATGCCGCGTGACGAAAACATGGCAATCCGCGATGAGCTGATCAACCCTGATCTACCGCTGAAGGCCAGCATGCCTGTCCCTTCCGCAGGAATTCATCCGGGCCTCGTGCCGCTCATTGTACGTGACTTTGGTACCGACGTCGTGGTCAACGCCGGGGGTGGAATTCACGGTCATCCGCTGGGTACAGAAGCTGGTGGGCGCGCCTTTGTGCAGGCGATTGAAGCGTTACAGCAGAATGTCCCCCTGGCAGAATACGCCCATACTCACCCCGAGCTGCAATCTGCGCTCGACACATGGGGAGGCGAACGATGAGCATAGTAAAGAAGCCCGTCATTTTTTGCGATTTTGACGGGACAATTACGAACAGCGACAATATTGTCGCCATTATGAAGCATTTTCAGCCTACAGGCTGTGAGCCCATCATGCATCAAATCGTAAATGGGCATACATCCATTCGTGAAGGCGTAGGTGCGATGTTCGCCCTGATGCCTTCGGAACAAAAGGACGAAATTATCTCATATGTACTTGGACAAGCTGGTATACGCGAGGGCTTTGCACGCTTTTTGGACTATGTACGAGAGCAGCAGATTCAATTTTTCGTCACCAGTGGCGGCATTGATTTTTTTATTGATCCATTGCTAAAACCCTTTGACATTCCACACGACCACGTCTATTGCAACGGAGCGGATTTTTCCGGGGAGCGCATCCAGATTACGTGGCCGCATCCATGTGAGGAACCGTGTACAAATGATTGTGGCATGTGTAAAACGACTGTAATTCGTCAATATCCTTCCGGACAATACGAACGGATTTTGATCGGCGACAGCCTGACCGATTTTGAAGGAGCTAAAATTGCCGATCTTGTGTACTCCCGTTCGCATCTGACTTTAAAGTGTCAAGAGCTTGGCGTACCACATGTACCCTTTGAAACATTTGATGACATTATCGAGGATTTAAAGCAAAAACAGGAGCAAGGGGTGCTGTAAATGAGTTTTAACTTGGCAGACATTTCATTGGAAGAAAAACGCCGCGCACTGGAAGAACTCGCTGATGTCAAAGAACTATTCGCATCTCGCAACTGGTTCCCAGGCACGAGCGGCAATTTGTCGATCCGAATCGGTGACTTTCATCCCGAACAATTTTATTTTGCAGTCACCGCCAGCGGTAAGGATAAAACCAAGCGTACTCCGGAAGATTTTCTGTTCGTAGACCAGTACGGAAAAGCGGCAGAAGCGACAAACCTCAAGCCAAGCGCAGAGACGCTTATACATTGCGAAATTTACCGCCTGACAGGCTGCGGAGCCGTTTTTCATGTGCATACCGTGTTTAATAATCTGATTTCCGAATATTACGGTGAGCAAGGCGCTGTACCTATCCAAGGTATTGAGCTGATCAAGGCTTTTAACATTTGGTGCGAAAATGCTGCGATCGATATTCCTGTACTGCCTAATTACGCAGATATTGCCTCGATTGCCAAGCTGGTGCCCGGTGTACTAAATGATCAGGTGCCTGGAATTTTATTGCGTAACCACGGCATTTATGCGTGGGGCCGTGATGTATTTGAGGCTAAAAAGCATTTGGAGGCGTTTGAATTTTTGTTTGAAACGACCTATCGCTCCCTGCTGCTGAAAACTTTGAAGTAAATAAACTCATAAATATCAAAGATGATTATCATTATTTGTAAAAGTGGCCATTGAATATCGAGAACGGAGCCTAAGCGATAGCACAGGAACGTTCTCTTTTTTATAATTAGGGTATTCTATTCTACTAGCCACATAAAATCTTAGGCATGCTGTAAAAAAACGCCCCCTATTGGGGACGCTCCAGCGTGAATTGCTCTCCTAGCTTCGCATAGTTGTTCCCAGCCAACCGACTTACTGGACGCAACTCCTTAGCAATCACATACGTATTTTGATACGCTTCCTCGGACAAATGATACTCCACTACGCGTCCGATTAACAGATCACAGGCAGGTGAGTCCTCCTTGCCTCCCAGCGGTATAACTTGTTCCAGAATACATTCCATGCGTATTTTCGCTTCTGCCACACCGGGAACTTCGATTTTTGTACTTTTGACCGGGGTAAGGCCTGCCAGTGCAACCTCACTCTCCTGCGGCAACAGGCGGGAAGCCGTCACATTCACTGCTCCCACATTGTCCTCGTCTGTGATATGTACGACAAATGCCTTGTGCTCCATCGCATTACGTGCTGTATCTTTGGGTACTCCATCAACACGTTGTACGGATACAGACAGCAGTGGCGGTTCAGAGGCTACGATGGAAAAATAACTGAACGGCGCACCATTTAGCACCCCTTCGCTGCTCAAAGTCGTTACAAAGGCTACCGGCCTTGGGATAATACTTCCAGTCAACAGCTTATAATTTTCACGCCCTGTAAGCGTATCAGGATTCAACGAAATCATTTTTCTCCCTCATTTCCGATCACAATCGCTATTCGACTGCACATCATCAAGTTTCGCCTGATAAGCAAATACACCATTAGCTAGCGACATGGATGACATCTCAGGCCTCCCTTCCAGTATCGCGTGAATGATACGAAATGTAAAGTTGGAGCCGGAAGATCTCCCTATTTTTCAATTATATTTCCTCGGCTATCGCGCACAGTAACCGTAGTTCCCTCAGGTACAGCAATCGTAACATCAAGCTGCTGCTGAGTCTGCATAAAACGTGTCGGAATTTGACCCAGTAATACATACAAGGTATCGCCGATTTGCTTGGTTTGATATAAATCTTGTCCTTTTAATTCGTCCTCTTTGCCTGTGTATACATAACTTCCGAACACATGCACTTCCGGTGAGGTGGTTGCGTCAATTTTGACCGCATAAGGATCTTCCCCCTGTACAATCACCTTGTTCACTCCGGCAGGTAGTTTTTCATGCCAGTCTGGGAGAACCCTTGTTTCCTGAACCGAACTCATTATTTCTCTGACTTGTGGAGTGATTCCCAATGAACTGACCAAGGCAAATCCGATACAGCAAAAAACCAATACCGCCGTAATAAACATACTGAACAAATCATAACCAATGCGCTCACGCGTCCCTTTCCAAGCAGTATACATTAAAATTTCCAATCCCAGCAAAACAAAAACGACAGGCCACCAGGTTAATGCCTGGTCCAGAATGCCCGCTCCCCAAAACTTGGAGGCAAACGTTACGCCCCCCAGCAGGACAAGGAAAAGTCCCATTGACAGCCTTCCAACTTTCCACACCCCTGCCGGAGTGTTTGACGCTTTAGAGGAGCTATTTTTGTTAGATGATGTACCCAATATACCTGTGGCACCTCCTCCATCGCTATGAGGATGATGGACTCCCTTTAAGGGAGCCTCACTCTTTGAAAATTCAGTATCCATTCTATTGCTTCTCCTTTACTCGTTTAGATTTGGAATTCCCAATCATCATCCAAATACCACCGCCGATCAACAATAAGGATACGATAATCGTCCGTAGATACATGTCAACCAAATTATAAATCTCTCCGTTTGGAAACAGACGATCCAGAGTAGGAACTAGTACGTTAATTAAGATGTAATAGGCGCCCAGCAATAGTAACCCCAAGCCTACCCAGCGGTGATATTGTGCAAACATACCGATCACAGGTTTGTCGATCAGCGGCTCCCGTCCATAACGGCTTACTTGCTGCAATGCATCAAAAAAACTGTAAAACCAAACCACCGGAAGCAGGAACAAAAAGAGTGAAAGATGCAGCACGTCCAGTACATAGATGCCTCCTAAAAACAAAAGCATGAGTTGGAGTCCACGCTTTTGCAAACCTATATACATATGTCCGGCACCGGGAAATACCGATAAAATGGTAGCCAGCATTTTACTTCGGCGTCCCTCGATTCTTCCATGCTCCAGTTCCTCAAACAAAGTCCGGTCCTGAAGAATTTCTCCAGCTTGTTTGCGATGTACATGCTGCACCGCATCAAACATGCAATACAGCCAAATAATCGGCAACACGCCCGCAAAGGCCAAAAATCCGGATTCGTTAGTAATGCTAGTAATAAAGATAAGAATCGCACCAAAGCCAAAGAAGGACAGTAAAAAAGACAAACCACGCTGCATCAGCCCCAAATGGAGGTGTCCCAATCCAGGAATGAACGACAGCAAAATCGTAAAAAAGCGTTCATTCTCCGATCCTCTTTGAAAAGCAGGTGATCCTGCCATACCATAGTGTCCTTGTTGATAATGGTTATTATAGCCCGGGCCATATCCCATTCCTGCTCCCGGTACATCCGTATCTGCGTGTGTTGCCCCCTCCGGTACCTCCCCTGTTAAACCAGCCTGTCCATAAGGTCCATTTTGCGAGTAAAAATCATATGGATTGAGCCCTGCATGAGGGGGGTATGGAGCAGCGACTGTACGAGGATCATAACGCAACAAGCTAATAATAATATGCAGCGTGCTGAGTCCCCAGAAAAGGGCGGCAACAAACATACTGGCCAATAAAGGCATTTCGTCACTTGATATCACTGAAAAAAATAATCCTCCCGCCAGACATCCGAAAAACAAAATGGTGTATACAAACGCATTGGCTTTTCGGGTCCAGTAATAGTGTCCCACACCGGGAATGATGTTCAATAGAAATGCCAAGAGCTTGCTTCTTTCCGTATAAGGCATCGCTACACTTCCTTTCTATTTATGGGATTTTGATAAAGTTCCCAATTGAAGGTTGTTATTTTTGAGTTTTTTCATCTCAGCCTTTATCCGATGATTTAGGGCTTTAATTTATCGAGCCAGGTTGTTGTAGCTCGCATGACCTCTTCACTGTAAGAAACGCGTTCTTTTGGAGGAATCGGCTTTCCGTCTATTTGCGGCATCATTTTGTCAAAGGCTCCACTGGACAACAAGATCAACGTTAGGCTTGCGGCGACAACATAATGAAACACAGGTTTTTCAAACCAGCGGCGTTTTTTAAACATAACTTGACTCGGTTCAGCTTCTATCTCGGGAAGAACGGCCATTACCTGATCTATGAAGCGCTCCGTATCCATCCAGGCAGAATAATCTTTTAAAGTTGACTCCAGTTGCTCCAGTGCAACAAGATATAACATCAGCGCCTGTTCGTCTTCCAGCAGTAGCTTTTCCAGCCGGGCAGATTCTTCTATCGTGCAAGTTCCTGCAATGTAAGCATGCCAGTCATTCGATTTCCCTTCAATCCACGGTTTATCTTGTTGGTCAGTCATTGCCATTCCTCCTCCTTCCAGTGATTTCGAATCCATAGCCGCGCCCGATAAAGTCTCGACTCTACTGTTTTTAAAGCTACCTGCGTCTCTTCTGCAATTTGATCGTAAGTTTTGCCCTGCATATAATAGGCTTGAATAATATCCCGATGTTGCTGGGGCAACTGGGCAATTTTTTGCGATAGTTCTACAGTTTGCTCCTCGCGGATGAGACGGGCCAGCACATCCTCATCCCGGGAAGGGAGCTGTACAAGGGATTGTGCCACGTCTATAAGCTCTGCGGGTCGTCTGTCCTGTTTGCGCTTAATATCCAGCGCTTTGTGGAGCGCAATTCGGCTCAGCCACGTTTTAAATCCTTCGTTCCGGTACTGGGGGAGAGACTTGTACACCTGAACGAACGCCTCCTGCGCGGCATCTTCGGCTTCCTTGCTGTCATGCAGTACCGAGTAGGCGATATGAAATACATGCTTGCTGTACAGCTCTACGATCTCACGGAACGCCTGCCGGTCACCGGACCGTATTCGTTCAATGATTCTCTCTATATCAATGACGCTCTCCCCCTTCCCAATACTATAGACGCCAGGAAATTTCCTTCCCCTGCATATCTCGAAAAAAAATATTTAAAAAAGGACACACCCTCCTGACGGAATGGTGTGTCCTCTATCATTAAAGCCTATTTAGACCGATATATCAATTGCGTCCGCCACCACGGAATCGCTGGGCGTATTCTTTGGCATCCTGTGCATTACGAACACGGTTTCGGCTCCACTCCAGCAAAATACGGTCTATATACCGGAAATGTACTTTCCCTGCAAATACCGCTTCCTTCAAAGCCAGCAAAATCAGCTCCTCGGGATACCGATCCTGATCCACCCAGCTGGTGATCGTCTCGTATTCCATCGGTGACAATGGGCGCCCGAATTCTTTCTCAAAAATCGTGAACAAATTCCGTTCTTCTGTAAGCGAGGATTCTGATATTCCATTCAGTAAATCCGGCTTTCCGGCAAACAAAATGTCATCTTCATCATGCTGCTCATTACGCTCAGCGATCATACATTCTGCCAACTTACGGTACAGCCCCGTCAAATTGTAACGTTCGAATTGTACGGATGAGCTGCGGTCTTCTACGGAATCGATTCTCAAAAATCCTTCTTTCATGAGCTTACTGAAATAGAGTGCGATTTCGTTCGCAGTGCATCCGATACGTGACTGCAATTGTTCCCATGTTGGAAATTCATTACGTTCTGCTTGTTTAAAGGCAAGCAACTGCATCAGTAGCAGCATTTCACCATCCGTCAGCCGAAGTGTCCGATAATGCTTGAGCAGGGCGTAGGGAATCTGGACCATTCCGGCTTCCATAGCAAAGGCTACTCCCTCCGCCCATTCTGCCGCTGACGTCTTGTCGAATGATCCGGTCATCGGTTACGGATACAAACGATACAGCATACGTGGGAACGGAATCGTTTCACGTACATGATCGAGTCCACAAATCCATGCTACTGTACGCTCCAGGCCCAGTCCAAAGCCGGAATGCGGAACGGTACCATAGGTGCGTAAATCCATATACCATTGGTAGGCTTCACGAGCCAAGTTATGCTCGTTAAAACGTTCTTCCATCAATGCTGGATCATCAATCCGTTGGGAACCCCCGATAATTTCGCCGTAGCCTTCAGGAGCGATCATATCGGCACACAAAACAACCTCTGGACGGGTCGGATCTGGTTTCATATAGAATGCCTTAATGTGAGTCGGCCAATGTGTAATGAACACAGGCTTGTTATATCTTTCAGCAATCGCCGTTTCATGAGGAGCACCAAAGTCTTCTCCCCATGGAATATCGAAACCTTCACCTTGAAGGAAGGCAATCGCCTCATCATACGTAATACGTGGGAATTCGCCTTGAATTTGCTCCAGCTTCGAAACATCGCGTCCGATTGTTTCAAGCTCCTTCGCACAGTTTTTGAGAACAGACTGCACGATATGACTTACAAACTGCTCCTGAACGCGCAAGGATTCTTCATGATCCACAAAAGCCATCTCAGGCTCGATCATCCAGAACTCAATCAGGTGACGACGTGTTTTAGACTTTTCCGCACGGAAAGTTGGACCAAAGGAATATACTTTGCCCAGCGCCATTGCCGCGGCTTCCATATACAACTGTCCGCTTTGTGTCAAATACGCATCTTCATCAAAATATTTAATGTGGAACAATTCTGTTGTGCCTTCTGCAGAGGAAGGAGTCAAAATGGGTGGATCCACCTTCGTAAAGCCGTTGCCGTTAAAGAATTCCTGTACCGCACGGATAATTTCCGCCCGTACGATCAGAACAGCACGTTGCTTGGCGGAACGCAGCCATAAGTGACGATGATCCATCAGGAAATCTACACCATGCTCTTTGGGTGTAATCGGGTAGTTTTCGGTCAAATGAATTATTTCAATGCCTGTAACCGTTAATTCAAAGCCCGATTGGCTACGCGGTTCTTCACGCACCACTCCTGTAACGTAAAGGGAGCTCTCTTGAGTCAAGGATTTGGCGTCATTCCAAATATCCTCGGACACTTCGCTTTTCACGATAACCCCTTGAATATACCCGCTACCATCGCGCAGTTGCAGGAACTGAATTTTACCACTAGATCGTTTATTGTTTACCCAAGCACCGATTGTAACCGTTCCCCCTACATGGCGGCCCACTTGGGCAATCGTACTTTTATTCGTCATGACCGTCTCTCTCCTCTTAACCGAAAATCAAACAGCCCTTCCCCCTGGGTCAGGCTGTTTGCTCTCGCTGTTTGGTGCATGCGGAACTCAAACAATAGTCCGCATGCATAAAGTTTACACTTTCGAACCGAACTACTGAACCAGACGGAACGTGTCACGGGCAATAACCAGTTCTTCGTTCGTTGGAATGATCAGTACTTCTACCTTTGAATTTGCAGTTGTAATCCGGCGAGGCTCGCCAGAACGAATAGCATTCAACGATTCATCCAGCTCGATACCGAGGAATGTCAATTGCTCCAACACTCTCTTACGCAGAACGATGGAGTTCTCGCCTACACCTGCTGTAAATGCAATTACGTCTACCCCGTTCATTGCGGCAGCATACGATCCAATGTATTTGCGCAGACGGTATTCATACATTTCGAATGCCAATGTAGAATTAGCTTCGCCTTTTTCCATACCTTCTGTGATTTCACGCATGTCACTGCTGATACCCGAAATAGCTAAAAGTCCACTATGCTTGTTCAGCATGGAATTGACTTCATTGACAGTCAATTCTTCTTTGTTCATGACATAAGGTACGATTGCTGGGTCCAAATCACCACTACGAGTACCCATCATAAGACCTTCCAGTGGAGTCATACCCATGGAAGTATCAACAGACAAACCGCCTTGAACTGCTGTTACGCTACCACCATTACCGATATGACAAGTGATAATCTTCAGGTCTTCCAAAGGACGACCAAGGAATTTGGCAGCTTCCTTACTTACAAAATCATGGGAAGTGCCGTGGGCACCGTAACGACGAACCTTATACTTATTGTACAACACTCTTGGAATGGCGTACATATAAGCTTTTTCAGGCATGGTTTGATGGAACGAGGTATCAAATACCACAACCTGCGGTACATCTGGCATATTCAATTCAGCCGCTTTAATCCCCATCATGGAAGCAGGGTTATGCAGTGGTGCCAGGTCAAACAAGCGGCGGATTTCACTCTTCGCTTCAGGCGTTACAACTGCTGACTGTTTGAAGATTTCGCCTCCATGAACCACACGGTGGCCTACAGCCTGAATTTCACTAGTACTGGAGATTACACCATGTTCAGCATCTGTGAGTGCGTTCAGCACTTTACGGATGGCTGTAGTATGTTCCAAAATTTCGCTAACTTCGGTGTATTCTTCTTTATTGGTTGGCTTATGCGTCAGAATGGAGGAATCCATACCGATGCGCTCTACCAATCCTTTTGCCAGAACGGACTCGTCCGTCATATCATACAATTGGTATTTCAGGGAAGAACTCCCTGCATTGATTACGAGAATTTTCATATCCGGTCACCATCCTTGTCGTACTTAAAGAAGCCTTCGCCCGATTTCACGCCCAGATTACCTGCACGCACCATTTTCTTCAGTACGATGGACGGACGATATTTCAATTCGCCGAATTCACGGAACATACGCTCCAGAGCAGCCAAAACGGAATCTAGACCAAAGCGGTCAGCCATTTCCAAAGGACCGCTTTGGAAGTTATAGCCGATTCGCATAGCGTCATCAATATCTTCAGCGGAAGCCACGCCCTCTTGAAGTACATGGGCCGCTTCGTTAATCAGCAGACAGATAATCCGGCTTGTTACGAATCCAGGAGATTCATAAATCATGACTCCTTTTTTCTCCACTATTTCTTCCACGAACATTTTAGTGTGTTCAAATGTATCGTCCGAAGTTTTCAAACCACGAATAATTTCTACAAGATCAATACGGGATACTGGATAAATAAAGTGCATACCAATAACACGCTCAGGATACTTGGTCGAGCTAGCAAGCTCGGTCAGGCTCAGCGTGGATGTATTACTTGCAAGAATAATATTGCTTGGACACACATAGTCTAGCTCTTGGAACACTGCTTTCTTCTCGTCCAGATTCTCTGTAATAGTCTCAATGACCATATCGCAGCTGCCGAGCTCCGCCAAATGGATTACTTTTTGAATACGGGATAAGATCAATTTTTTCTCAGCCTGAGTAATTGCCCACTTTTCCAGTTGTTTGTCCAGACTCGTTTCAATCATATTGTAGGCGTAGTCTAGTTTCTCTGGTGTCTGCTCTACCAGCAGCACATCGATTCCTTTGGACGCGAGCATTTCAGAAATCCCCTGTCCCATGGTGCCGCCGCCGATGACGCCGATTTTTTTAAATTGCATGATTCTTTACTCCACCCTTTCCTGGTCACTCTCATATATTGTATCCTTCTTTGTCGAAAAATACATGTTTATGTCCCAATAGATAATAATATCTTAGCACGGACTAAAAGTAAAAAAAAATAACCAGCATAAAAAATTATGCTGGTAATAAAGCATTTTCACTAAATTGACATCTAAATTGATCTCCAGACAGAGTTTCTTCCTTCATCAGGATGTCAAGTGAGTTGTCGAACACAGGACGATGCTTTTCCAGCAACTCCAAAGTTCGGGTATGCAGGTCAGCCATAATCTCGCCATTTTCCCGCATAAGTTCTTCTTTGGTTACCATTTCCATGTTAATAATGCCAAGTGAAGTCAAACCGGAAGTCATCATCGTATGGACGATGTTCAGCGCCTGCTCAAAATCATTACTTGAGCCGGTACTGCGACCGCCATAGTACATTTCTTCCGCCGTGGCCCCTGCGAGCGAGATCATGATCTGCTCCTCCAGGAACTGCTTGGTGTATAAATAATGCTCTTGCTGTGGATTGTGGCGCACATAGCCAAGCGCTTTCCCACGTGGGCTAAGTGCTACCTGGCTTACGCTACCGGGACGAACAATTTCGGCCATAATAGCATGTCCCAGTTCATGAATCGCTACACGTTTTTTCTCTTCCAACGTCGATTCTCGATCTGTCTTTTCACCCATCATTACTTTGTCAATTGCCATCGACAGATGCTTCTGCGCAATCATTTTCTGATCCTGTCTCATCGCATAGATTGCCGCTTCATTCATCACGCTCTCCAGCTGTGCGCCGGAAAACCCGTAAGATTCCTCAGCAATTTTGTCCAGATTCGCATCTTCCTGAATCGGTTTGTTTTTGGCATGAATTTTAAGAATATGAAGACGGCCCTTCTTGTCAGGCAAATCCACTTGAATATGACGGTCAAAACGCCCTGGACGCGTTAAGGCACTGTCCAGCATTTCTTTACGGTTTGTTGCTGCAATGATCAAAATCCGCGGTGTATCTGCCGAATAAATGCCATCCATTTCTGTCAGCAACTGATTCAAAGTCTGATCATATTCTCGTTGCTGTCCACCCTCACGTTTACCACCAATTACGTCGATCTCGTCAATAAAAATAATCGCATTTTCCTTCTTTTCCTTGGCTGCACGAGTACGTGCCTCCCGAAACAACTCACGAACACGACCCGCGCCAACACCAACGTACATTTCAACAAATTCACTACCTGAGGCTGCAACAAATACAGAATTAGTATAGTGTGCGGCTGCTTTCGCCATCAGTGTTTTCCCTGTTCCCGGAGGACCTGTGAGCAGAACACCTTTTAATGGACGGATACCAAACTTAGAAATTTCATCATGTCGATTCAAAAAGTCCAGGGCCTCACGCAGCTCCTGCTTAGCGCTTTCCTGCCCACCGATTTCCTCAAAAGTCAGTTTGTCCGGACCACTTTTTTTGCGTTTACGTTCTTGCCCAGCACCTACGGCCAAGCCACCACGCGCATGCATGAGCATTAACAAGCCGCTGAGCATCACGCCAGCAACTAGAAGAGGGATAATATTCACCCCAATAAAAACGAGAAATATAATAGTCACCGGCACTATGCCGATTAATGTTTCCTTGATCCATCTAGGCATTAGGCCATACCCCCATTTGCTGAGATTGACGTGGCAATACGATAAACTTGGTCGCTTTACCTTCGCTGAGTCGGATATAGACATTGTTCGAATCCATGTCGGTATCAGCTTTGATACCCGTCTTTTTCTTTTTCATCTGCTCAACTGTAGATGAAATTTGAGTATACTTTTTATTTTCCATCGCTTCGGCTACAGGAAACATGGCCTCAGACCACCATTGATTCAGTGCTGAATTGGAACGATCTTCAATATCCAGCTTAATGGTACGGCTGCCAATGATGGTTTGCCCTTTTTGCTTAACCACATCGACTAATCCGGCCACATCCGCCTGCGGTTTGAGATCTAGTTTCAATACAACCTGATCCTGTTTAATATCTATTTGAGCGCTTGTCACGCCTGGATATTGAGAAACCAGTTTTTCCAGAGGGCTTTGCATTGTAACCTGACGGTAAATGAACCATCCCCCAAATAGCAGCAAAGCTGCCAAAACTGCCGCCACAACGATAGGAACTGCACGCAATTTCAAACAACATCCTCCTCTCAAAATGTAAAACACAGAAGAAACGGGACGAATGTCAACAAACAACCAAATTGCATGATCTTACAGCGATCAGCAATTCTTTTTTCTATCATTTTTGTCTATCACTTATAAAATATAGTATATCATAACGTATATCTAATATCGAAGGCAATGTGTGGAGGAGTTGTGATGAGGCAAAATCTTTGGTTAAGGTGGAGGCGAAACGCTGAGCGTAGGATTTGATCTTACGATCGCTGTTGCCACCCGATTTTTCTCGATTTTATTCTTACTGAGAAAATCCGGCGGCAAAGGCGAACGCTCCGCTTCTCCAGATTCAAATCCTCCACTCCGTACTGCCCGCCATAAAGATGAATTTGCCCTAGGAGAGAAAATGGATAGGTAAAGATGCTTCACTGGTTTTCAGCCCATTTTACGGCATAGCAAGACTAAAAGACGTAAATACGATTTCCATCGCATTTACGTCTTTTTCTTGAGCTTTCAATTATTTACTAGTCATTCATTCCACATCTGCTAATCCTCAACCAGCTCAGTTATTGGGCAAAGTATATTTTACACCCGTCGCTACCCCATCTGAGAAACGATAAAAGGTGTAGTAATGATGACTTCCATCATCGTAAAACAACTGCCACACATATTCGCCATTGAACACACTCGGCTGAAGCCTTACAATTTTTGCACCTGGAAGCTGCTGTTGAATTATTGCCGTCATTTTTTGCTCATCGACTCCGTTCTTCAGCAACTCAGTGTGAACACCGCTATTATCTGCGGCAGGTACGTTAGGTTGTCCTTCCACTTTTTGAAAAGGAACCCACACCATTATATTTTCATTCTGTGCATTTTTCCCTTGAACCACCCAATATACCTGATCCCACACAGACTTCCATGTTTGAGTCGTGCTAACCAGACCACCTGATTGCTTGGCCTTAATGATAGCGGCATTTTTCTCAGCCACCTGGTCTTGAGTAACATAGGAATAATACCAGAAAATGCTGACCAGGATCAGTATTACGGCCAAAATGGCGACCGCTATCCACTTTTTCTTATTTTTCAAACCCGTGCTTCCTCTCTAAGGGGATGTGACACCTGAATTAGCGCGACAGCAGCCCTTCAAAGGCGGCTTGTGCCTCATGTTTGATGCGTTCCTCGTCCATAGTCAGGCATTCGCCGTTTTTCACAACCTGACGACCGTCTACCCATACGTGAACCACGTCTTTGGCGCTTGCTGAGTATACCGCATGGGAAATAAGATCTGTACGCGGCAAGAAATGTGCCTGATTCAGATCCAGCGCGATAAAGTCAGCCTTGTTGCCTGCTGCCAACGCTCCTACTTCTTTTAAACCAATTGACTTTGCACCGTATTCTGTTGCCAGACGCAGCGCTTCACTCGCAGGAACTGCCGTAGGGTCACCAGATACACCCTTGTGAATAAGTGCTGCCAGACGCATTTCCTCGAACATATCCAGGTTATTATTGCTGGCAGGACCATCCGTTCCGAGAGAAACGGTAACCCCTGCACGCAGCAATTCAGGCACTCTTGCTACACCACTTGCCAGCTTCAAGTTGCTACCTGGGTTGTGCGAAACCGCTACACCACGTTCAGCCAGTAAAGCTATTTCTTCGTCATTCAAATGAACGCCATGGGCAACAAGCGAAGGACGGGAGAAAAAGCCAAGCTTATCCAAGTGTGCAACTGGACGCAAACCGTAGTCACGTACGTTTTGCTCCACTTCGGCGATCGTCTCAGACATGTGCGTATGCAGCGGCAAATCCAGATCATGCGCAGCTTGTACGAATTTTTCAATAAACGCAGGTGGACAGGTGTATGGCGCATGCGGTGACATCATCGTTGTAATACGCCCGTCTGCTTTACCATGCCAGTTACGCGCAAAAGTTACGGCCTCAGCCAGCTTGATTCGCTGTTCTTCCTCCGAACATAGTCCAATTGCTCCACGCATCAGACTTGCACGAATACCTGACTCTTCAGCCACACGAGCCACCTCATCCATATGATCGTACATGTCCAGGAAGGTCGTTGTTCCACCTTTCAGCATTTCCAGCACAGACAACGACGTACCCCAGTACACGTCCGTAGATGTAAACTTGGCTTCCATAGGCCACATTTTTTCCTGAAGCCATACTTGAAGTGCCAAGTCATCTCCATGCCCACGCAGCAGAGACATCGCCGCATGACCATGAGTATTAATCAGACCAGGTAAAAACAAAAGCCCCTTACCATCGATCGCTTCCGTCTCTTCCTCACCCGAAGGCAAAGTCTCGCCAATGTAAGTAATGCGGCTATCTTCCACAATCATAAAACCATGGATTACCCCAGCTTCTGGTCCATTTACGGCAAAAGAGCCGTTTTTAATCATCCATTTATTCACTGTCATATTGTGTTTCTTCCTTTCCGTCCTCCAAATAATAAGCGAGGCTAAGCAAATCAGTTGTAAAGTCTGTGGCATGAATCCGAATGTTGGCCGGTGCCTTGAGAGTAGTCGGTGCAAAGTTCAGGATCGCTCCAATTCCACTCTCAATAAGCCTGTCAGCCACGTGCTGTGCTTCAAAATCAGGTACGGTAATAATCCCGATTCGAATGTTTTTTTCTCTCACAGTCGCTTCCAGTTCATCCATCGGTTGCACGACCAATGTATTGATCTTGGTCCCTACCTTATCCGGAAACGCATCAAATACCGCTACAATCTTCATATTGTCTTTTAAATAAGCGTTATAATTCGAAAGGGCTTGCCCCAGATTACCCGCTCCGACCAATACTACATTAATTTGCTGATCGATTTTCAGGATATGGCGTATTTTCTCAATTAGATAAGAAACATCATAACCGATACCCTTCCGACCAAAATCTCCAAAATAGGCGAGATCTTTACGGATTTGGGCCGGGTTCAAATCTAGCCTCTGTCCCAACTCTTGAGAAGAGACCGTAGCCACCTCCCGTTTGTGAAGTGCATTCAGATAACGTAAATATACGGGTAACCTCCGTACGACAGCCTCTGAAATTTTATCTGATTTCATACTTGCTCCCCCTAATTGTAACGAACATACTTAGTGTCCGTCCGTTATGCCTCGGTCTCCGGGGCGGATTGGAGCCATTCGGCGATGCGGGGCACCATTTGCTCCGATGGCATATGCTCCATTTTTGGTCCCGGTAACGAGTACAAAAAGTGCTTTCCGTAATAGGATTCGATCACACGCGTATCGTAAACGATAACGACCCCGTGGTCGCTCGCTGTACGAACCAACCGACCAAATCCCTGTTTGAAGCGAATGACCGCTTGTGGTACAGACAGCTTCATAAATGGATTCTTCTTCTGCTGCTGGAGCAGCTCGCTTTTTGCCTCCAGCAACGGGTGATTCGGCGGTTGAAATGGCAAGCGAACAATGGCTAGACAAGTCAGAGCCTTCCCCGGAATATCGACGCCTTCCCAGAAGCTGCTGGTTCCCAGCAATACAGAAGCTTTGGCTTCCTGAAAACGGCGGGTTAGCTTGCTGCGACTCCCACTGTCCACTCCTTGTCCCAGCACAGTAATTTCGCTGGATGCTAAGGCCTCTTTGAGCGGCTCATACACTTGCCGGAGCATCCGATAGGAAGTAAACAGAACGAGCATTCTCCCCCGCGTCGCCTGAGCAGTCGCTCCTAGAGAGCTAACGAGCATATCTACAAAGTGTGCATCTCCTACACTGCCCTTCACGCTTGGGAAATCCCGTGGAATGACCAGCAACACCTGATCCCTGTAATTAAAGGGTGACGGGAGCTGCGAAGTCATCAGCCGCTCTTGATCTGCGGCCTCCTGCAAGCCAAGCTGATCGATCATGTACTGAAACGACTTATCTACCGATAAGGTAGCAGACGTCAGAATGATGCTTCTTTTTTTGTCAAAAAACATTTCTTTCAACTGGCGGCTCACATCGACGGGCACTGCATAAAATTGTAATGATTTACTGCGGAATTGCCCACTCGCTTCGAGCCAGTATACGGTTGTTTCATCATCGAGTCGCATAAAAAAGCGCAAATTTTCTCGAATCCCCGCCAGATCCTTGAGCAAGCCCGTGATATCTGTAATAAGGCTATCCGCCGCATAATCGTCATGTTCTTCCTTGACGTCCAGCATCAGCTTGTCGCCCTTGCGCAAAATTTCACTCATCGTTACATATAACTGATTTTCCAAAGCCCCCGCCTGATCCCACTTTGCAGGCTTGGCTGAAGGTTTGAGACGGGAAGAAAACTGTCCTGTTTCACCCGGTGTCGCATCGCTTCGCTCTGGCAACATGCCAAACAGCTTGTCGCTTAGCAGGTCCCAAGTTTCCTTAACCTCTAACACGAGCGGATACATCTGATCGATGGTTGAGGCCCAATCCGTCGACTTCTCGTGCCCCGATTTCGCCAACTGTTGACGAAGTGAGGGCAGTTGTCCATTCTTGCTGTCTTTGAAAAGTCGCGTCAGTGTATGCACGAGTGTGAAATATTTCATATGCATACCTAGGTGCTTACCAGCTACTTCCTCCAGGTGATGGGCTTCATCAATCACCAGATGTTCATAGCTCGGCAACAACTGGTGACTAGCTTTGACGTCTGTAAACAACTTAGAGTGATTCGTAATAACAACATCCGCTATCCCTGCTTCATGGCGTGCACGATGATAATAGCATTTGCGGAACCATGGGCAAGAACGACCAAGACAGGACTCTGAATCACTCGCCACCGTTTCCCAGAAATCTCCACCACGGTTGCTCAGATTCAGTTCTTCATCATCACCGGTTTCTGTTAGCGTCAACCAGACGATCATCTGAGCAGCTGTAATTAAATCTTCCTTCGGTGTCGCGAAGTCTCTTCTGTTTATTTTATGTTCAAACTTACGCAGACACAAATAATGTCCCCGACCCTTGAAAATAGCAGCCCGGAACGGAAACGGAATCACCTTAGTCAGCATCGGAATGTCGCGCTCGCGTAATTGCTCCTGCAGGTTGATCGTATGTGTACTTACCATAACTCGCTGTCCTTTTTTCACACTGTGATACAGCGATGGGAGCAAATAGCCGAGGGACTTCCCTGTTCCTGTACCTGCTTCGATCAGTAGGTGCTTGTCTTCACTCAGTGCCTGATTTACACCCTCAATCATCTGTATCTGCGCCTCGCGCTCCTCATATTGGCTCAAGGATGAACGCAAATTGTCCCGCACATCATCCATGTACTCCTCAAAGGAAACACCTGACAGTGGATTCGGGTCATCTTCTCTACGCGGAGCAGCTAGCTCCGTCCAATCTTCCACTTTTAGCGCAAGCTGACGAAAAAACTGATGTCCCTCCAGATCCTGAATAGGATCAAGCTCTTTCTCTTCACGCACCCCATCAAGAAACCATCCAAGGTCACTGTCTTCCTCTGCAAACAAATCGCTAAGCCGCTGTATCGTTATCAAAGGTAATGCTTGAAGCTCACCCAGACACTTTAAAAACACCTCAGCCGTAGCCAACGCGTCGCTGTCTGCTTGGTGAGGGCGATCATGCGCTAACCCAAACTCAGAAGACACAAAACCCAACTGATAAGAAGATAGCGATGGAAACATAATTTTCAGAAAATCCATTGTATCCAAGATTCTTCCGCTAAACGGCAAATATCCGCACCGATCCAGAGCGTTTTGCAAAAAATTAAAATCAAACGCCACATTATGACCGACCAGTACAACATCGTCCAGCATAGGCACGAGCTCCATCATCATTTCTTCAAGTGCAGGAGCATCCTTGACGTCATCGTCTGTAATTCCGGTCAACCCGGTGATAAAAGGGGGAATAGATCTGCCAGGGTTTACATAAGAGCCGTAAACACGGGAAATGCTGTTATCATGATCTATAATTGCAAGTCCGACTTGAATGATGTCATCCGCGGACTGGGTGCCTGTCGTTTCAAAATCCAATACCGCAAATTTCATTCGGGCTAATCCTTTCTTATGACACTTACAAAAATAATAACTCTGTATATTAGCATAGCAGAAGATCGCCTGTTTGGAAATTAAGACAGCCAAAAAAGACGATGCACACGCCGCCTGAGAGGTGGGCATGCATCGTCTTGCTCGGTGTCTGACAACTACATCCAGGTCATCATGGAGCTGTCGTATCGAAGCTTTTCGGTACCGGACAGACAGGCTTCCATATTGTGCAGCGGCTCGGGTAACGCAGGATCGAACTGATGTGCGAGAGCAAAACATTTTTGCGCCTCCTCTACGTCAGCCTGCTTTGCCAACAGACAGCCTAGCGCATTATAGATGACCGCCTTCAGTCCTGCCTGCTCAGTCAGGTCCAGCACCTTCTGAAAATGGCATACAGCCTCTGCTGGATCATCTAGTTGAAAATAGGCCATTCCCATATACATGCGACTCTGCCAGCTGTTCGGAAAATGCTGTAGTACCTGCTCAAATTGTTGGATCGCCTCAGGGTACATGAGTAATCGATAATACCCTTGCCCCCGATTAAAAGCTGGCAGCTCTTTTTCAGGCAGCTCCGTGTCAGACATATCGGTCTCCGCGGAAAACCCGGCCGCACGCAGGCAAACCATTTTTTCCTCAAAGGCCAGCCACTCATCCATAATTCCGTCACTCATTCTCCGCAGCAGACTCCAGTGCTGTAGCAGCTCCTGCCTGCGGGAGCCCTGGGCTGATGGGTAATGCTTCACGATATCATCTAACATGCTGTTCATTTCTGCGAATACATGCTGGAACATGTGCATCCCGCCCTTATGAAAGATGGATTAATACACTCACATTTTTCGCTTAAAAGACGGGTTTCATCCGCACTCCCATTCATTACATGATCGTCGCGTGTACTTCTTTGTTCATCGTTTGGGCTGGTTTATTATGTTCATCAACAAATACCACTGTTGGTTTGTATGTTTTGGCCTCTTCATTCGACATGGAAGCATAGGAAATAATAATGACTGTATCACCAGGCTGCACCAAACGGGCTGCCGCACCATTGAGACAGATTACGCCGCTCCCACGCGGTCCGGGGATAACATAGGTTTCCAGTCGAGCTCCATTGTTATTGTTTACAATTTGAACCTTTTCATTCTCCAACAAATCCGATGTCTCCATGAGATCTTCATCTATAGTGATACTCCCCACATAGTTCAGGTTAGCTTCCGTAACCGTAGCACGGTGAATTTTGGATTTCATCATAGTTCTAAACATGGGAAAGCACCTCCGCCTTCTGTATTCTTATATTGTCAATCAGTCGGGTATTGCCAAATTTCACAGCCAGCGCTACGATGACGTCTTCCTGAACATCACATAGCCGCTGCTCGGGAAGAAGGGGCTCCAGACCGGGAAAAGTTAATATTTCAATGTAATCAATGTCTGCTAAAGGAGAGGAAGTAATGGTGGACTCCACCATTTGATGTAGCTGACGAATCGTAATTGTGTTTGTTACTATATCTTCGCTCACTTCTTGCACCTTACGCAGTGACTGAGACAGCACCAACGCCTGCTCGCGCTGTTCTGCACTTAAATACACATTACGGGAGCTGAGGGCCAAACCATCCGCCTCTCTGACGATGGGACAAGGTACGATAGTCACGTTCATATTGAGATCAGTCACCATCTGCTGGAGCACAGCAACCTGCTGCGCGTCCTTCATTCCAAAGAAAGCCAAATCAGGACCTATCATGTTAAAAAGCTTGGCTACCACCGTAGTCACACCATCAAAATGGCCAGGACGGGAAGCACCGCACAAACGATCTGTCAAAGCGGATACACGAATTTTGGTTTGGGTTGGTTGTGGATACATTTCTGCTACAGTTGGTAAAAAAACAATATCCACGCCTTCGCGCCGCGCTACCTCCAAATCACGAGCTTCATCGCGAGGATAGCTGTCTAGATCTTCATTCGGTCCAAATTGAATCGGATTTACGAAAATGCTAAGCACCACCGTATCCGCCATTTCACGCGCCTTGTGCATCAAGCTCGCATGCCCTTCATGTAGGTATCCCATTGTTGGTACAAAGCCGACTTTATGTTGCTGTAAAGAGGTAGAACCGTGTACCCTTTTTGTTCCGCTTGTCCCAAGCTGCCGACGTTCAGCAATAATCTTGCGCAGCTGAGCCACTTCTCTTACGATGATCATGATCGTGATTCCACCTTTTCCTTAGCTTGTTCCTGTATCTGTCCTTTTGCCTTACCGTACAGGGATTCCACAACGCGGTCATCCGCGCTGAACACATGCTCTGCGGCCGGAAATGCCCGCCCTTTCACATCACTCACATATTGCTCAATGCTGCTGCGGATCAAGCCGCCTACATCGGCATAGGTTTTAACAAAGCGTTTGCTAAAATAAGGCGATGCATACTGAATCAGATCGTGATAAACGAGTACCTGACCGTCACATCCACGTCCAGCACCAATTCCAATGGTTGGAATGGAAAGCTCTTTAGAAATCGCTGTTGCCACTTCCTCAGTTACCAGTTCCAATACAACGCCAAAAGCACCCGCCTGCTCCAGCGCCTTGGCGTCCGCCATTAACCGGCGTGCGTCCGCTTCGTCCTTGCCTTGAATGCGATAGCCGCCAATTTGATTAACCGATTGCGGAGTAAGCCCGATATGTCCCAATACAGGCACACCTGCCTGAACAGTTGCTTTTACAACATCAGCAATTTCAGCTCCGCCCTCCAATTTAACAGCATGCACATGTCCTTCCTGCATCAGACGG
The DNA here is from genome assembly GCF_038003485.1 of Paenibacillus sp. FSL H7-0703. Taxonomy (NCBI): domain Bacteria; kingdom Bacillati; phylum Bacillota; class Bacilli; order Caryophanales; family Paenibacillaceae; genus Paenibacillus; species Paenibacillus sp. FSL H7-0703. Next base: position 49,619 of record NZ_JBBOPF010000003.1, read on the forward strand.
CGGATGCCCTGAAGACTTTCTGATACGCTGCTGTGATATGTCATAAAAGGCATGTCCGCTACGATAAATGTATGTTCCGCGCCTCTTGCGACTGCCCGGGAATGGTACACGATATCATCCAAGGTTACAGGGATGGTTGAATCGTAACCAAGAACTACGTTACCCAGCGAGTCACCCACGAGAATCATGTCAATTCCCGCCTCCTCGGCTATTTTAGCCGATGGATAATCATAGGCGGTCAGCATACTGAGCGGAATGCCCTCTTGCTTCATTTTTTTCATTTTCACAATATTCAGTGCTTGTTTTCCTGCCATTGTAAATGGCTCCCTTCCATCTTTTTTTGGCACAAAAAATAACCTTTTATGAACGCCTGTACATCTGCGTCATCAAAAGGTCCGAACAGCCAAAAAAGACACTCATTTTGAGATCGTCCCTTCTGTCTCGGTCCTGTTCGGCTCAGAGCAGAATCCAACGTAACCTTCAAATGAAGTTATGATGGTCTTACAAACTTGCTAAAGTAGAGCATGTGCCCCTGGAGTGCAGCTCGGACCGTCCGATGCCGCCTCCTGCACAGTATAACAAAAAACATCAGCTTTTTCACGTGAAGTTTTGCACAGGGAATAGAACGATTTTGGTCGTTTTCATAGCTAGGGTTGCTTCTACAATTGTATATCCCCTGAAATGACCTGAATTCGCTCTCCCTGATCCGTTTCTACTACGAGTGCCCCGGAAGGGTCCAAGCCAACAGCTGTACCTTCTACAGTTACCCCTTGTCCGGTATGTGCCCGTATGCTACGGTTCATAGTCACGGACAAAGCCTCCCACAGCATGGCTATAGGCTGAAACCCCTGCTCGGCATACAACTTACTTAGCTGTTCCATCTCTTCCAGCACTGAGGCGATCAGCACAGTACGGTCAATTTCACGCCCTGCTTCTATTTTCAAGGACGTTCCCACCTGCGATAACTCTTCCGGGTAATCTTCTTTATTTAAATTCACATCAATGCCAATCCCTGCAATACAGTATCGAACCCGTTGATCCTCTGTTGCAGATTCCAGCAAAATACCGGATATTTTGCGACCATGAATCAGCAGATCGTTTGGCCATTTGATACCAGCCTCCACACCCGTCAGCCGACGAATGGCCCTGCACACTGCTACACCTGTAAGTAGCGTTAGCTGGGGGGTAAAAGCCAAGGGCTGGGTAGGACGCAACACAATGCTCATCCAGACTCCTTTGCCACGAGGGGAATACCACTTCCGTCCCAAACGTCCCCGACCTGCCGTTTGTTCCTCTGCAAGCACTACTGTCCCCTCTGGCGCGCCCTCTTCTGCCAAACGCATGGCATCTTGCTGAGTGGAAACCGTCGAATCCAGTACAACAATACGCTGGCCAAACGATTGAGTATTTAACATATCGGCCAATTTGGAGACTTGCAGCCGATCCGGTCGGGATATCAATTGATAGCCCCGACGCGAGGAGGCATCAATGTTGTAGCCCAACTCACGCAGTTTGTTGATCTGCTTCCATACTGCTGTTCGGCTAACCGAGAGGCGTCGGCTGATTTCCTCCCCTGATACGTAATCGGATGTACCTTCCTCCAGTATGCCTAACAATCTTTCATGATTATTCACTACTCATCACCCGTTTCGCTTCCTGAAGCAATGTTTCTGTTTCATTCGGAATATCTCCGCAGGCAACAGCTTGTAAAAGCTGTTCCATCATCTGACCCAGCCAAGGGCCGCCTGGTCGATTCATCGCCTGAACCAGTTCATTTCCTGTAATATTTAAATCTTTGATACGAACGACTACAGCCTGCTTTGTCCACGAGCTTGCCAGTTCGGCTGTTTTCGCCACATGCTTTTCTACCCACGGCGGTAATCCGCGGAATGAAGCAGGCAGTGTCTTGTAAAGATCAAGCCAGTCTGAAGCTGTATCTTTTCCCAGTCTAATTAGCAGACGAATCCAGCTACGACGCAGCGCCTCATCGTTGACAATGCCAGACTCCCCCGGATCGGAATCGCCAGCTATGGCACCAGCACTGTAGATTAATTCGGTCTCCCATTCCAGCAGATGAACCAGCCGAAGTCGTACCGCGTTGGAAAAGGTCCAAGCTCTTAGTAGCTCGTCCGCTGCCTCTGAGGTAAGTCTACAAGACATTAAGAGCAGGCCCCACCGCAGTTCTTCTTGCAGTTGAACGATCCCCTTGAGCGCCCATGCTTCACATTGTTCCCAAGGAACCGGAACCTTCGTACAACCGAGCAATCCGCTACGGCTCAGCATCTCCAACCCACGTAAAGGGTCAGGGCCCGCTAGCATCTTTTCCAGCTCGACCCGCACACGTTCCATGGCTATGTAACGAAGTCCCTCTTTGCGCCGAATCATGCCTTTCCAGGTGTTGTAAGCAACACGGAACCGAAACACAGAGGCAAAACGGATGCATCGCAGCATTCGTAACCCGTCCTCTTCAAAACGTTCCTCGGCTCGGCCTACACAACGAACGAGAGCGGCTCGTAAATCGGCTTCTCCTCCAAATGGGTCCACCCGCTCTCCGTGTTCTGCCATCGCAATCGCATTCATAGTAAAATCCCGTCGCATCAGATCCTCACGGATATCCTTTACGAAGGCAACTTCCGTTGGACGGCGGTGATCGGCATAACCACTTTCCGTACGAAAAGTGGTTACCTCGAACGCATGGCCACCCTGCATGACCGTAACCGTCCCATGCTGAATTCCTGTCGGAATGACGTGAGGGAATAGCGCTATGACCTGTTCAGGCTCAGCCGAAGTAGTCAAGTCCATATCATGAATGGCTCTTCCTAATAGCTCATCCCGCACACAGCCACCGACCCAGTAGGCTTCGTGGCCTGCTGCGGTTAGTGCATGTATGACCTCTCTGCCATGAAATGCCATCTCTTGGTCAGCATAATGCCAAGTATTTGTATTCATAGGGTTTCCCCCTTTGCAAGTATTCAATATAAAAAACGGACGCGAGTCCGCCCTCTTAAACGCTGATCGGTTTAAGATCCGGCACCTCGCGTCCCAACACACGGTAATATATCTCTTCATATTGACGGGTAATCAGCTCATCACAAAAAACGGTACGGGCGCGGGTCAGACACGCTTCACGGAAACGTTCCGCCATCGCTTCATCGGACAACAGCTCTACTGCATAATCAGCCATTGCCTCAGTATTACCGATTTCAGCAAGATACCCCGTACTTCCATGCACAACCAGTTCAGGTACTCCCCCTGCCTGAGAACCGATTGTCGGCACTCCACAGGCCATTGCTTCCAGTGCAACCAGACCAAAACTTTCTTTTTCCGAGGGAAGCAGCAGCACATCCGCCATAGAAATCACTTCTGCGATCTGATCCTGCTTACCTAAAAAGAAGACCTTATCTTGCAGACCTAAATTCTCGATTTTGCAACGGATTTTTGGAAGATCCGGTCCTTCTCCCACCAACAGCAGCTTCGCAGGTACTTTACGTTGCACTTTTTCAAATATATCCAGCACATCTCCCACCCTTTTGACAGGACGGAAATTGGAAATATGCATCATTATTTTTTCATGCGGTTGGGCAAAATCTCTTCTAAGCGCCGCGGCATCTCGTGGATAATATACCCGTTTATCTACAAAATTGTAGGTTAAATCAATAGGTCGTGTAATTTCCAACGCATCTATCGTCTCCCGAATCAAATCCTTGGAAACCGCTGTCACAGCGTCACTTTTGTTAATAGCCAGCCGAATCAGGTCCTTCAACGACTCATCCTGTGCCAACACTGTAATGTCAGTACCGTGCAAGGTGGTTACCACCTTCAGATGATCACCCACCATTTCCTTCGCCAAGTAAGCGCATACTGCATGGGGTACCGCATAATGAACATGGAGTACGTCCAAATTCTTCATTTGTGCGACTTGGGCCATTTTGGTCGCCAGTGACAAATCATAGGGTGGATATCTAAACACGTAATAATCGTTAACTTCAACCTCATGATAAAAAATATTTTTCTGAAACGCCCCGCCTAATCTGAACGGAATGCTATTGGCAATGAAATGGACCTCATGCCCTTTTTCTGCCAGCAACTTACCCAACTCAGTAGCCACTACGCCGGAGCCACCCAACGACGGATAACAGGTAATTCCAATTTTCAATTTATCATTCAAGCTAAGCTGCCTCCTTCCGCTCATCAGTGATAACTTTCCTGCCGATTTATTTTAACATTCTGCAAAATGCTCAAGTATAGAATTCTTATGTGAATAGCTTAACCAGATATGGCGTTTTGGACGCAAAGCCTTCTGCATACGAAATCAGTTTTCGTTGACCCAACAATGAGTCGCGAGCTTTTACGCGTTCCACATATCCCTGATTTAAGGGTGTGGATACTGTATCCTTTCCAGGTGCTGCCTGAAATTGCGAAGCATAACTCAACAAAGACCGTTCTTTGGCTTCATAATGCTCGGTGATATCCACAATTAAATCCGTTCTGCCAATATCATTAATAAAATAAAAATATAATTGCTCTACCTGTACCGCAGGATTTTCTGGCATAAAACGTCGCAACTTGGCGTTAAATACCGCTTCCTCTACTAACTTACTGCACATGACATGGTCTGGATGCCGATCCTCCCAATAAGGAGCAAATACGACTTTCGGTGCATGGCGCCGTATTTCTGCTGTAACTGCAGCTACATGTTCTGGAGTTACATATAATCCACGATCCGGCAGACCTAGATTCGTCCGCACGGCAAGTCCGAGTACTTTTGCAGCGTGTTCTGCCTCTGCCATACGAGTATCCACATCACCATTGGATGACATTTCAGCCCGCGTCAAATCGCACACGCCCACCTTTAAACCAGCGGCTGTATGCTTGGCAATCGTGCCTCCCATTCCTATTTCTGCATCGTCGGCATGAGCTCCGAAAATCAAGATGTCCAGTGTCATTTTATATCACCTTGCTGGTCAATCCCCGGTTTATATTTATGTACCAGCTCACGCCAAGCAAAATCGCCACGGTCTAGCGCCTTAACCAGTATTTCAGCAGTTGCAACATTGGTTGCCAGAGGAATCCCTTGTACATCACACAGACGTAACAGGGCGCTAATATCCGGCTCATGCGGCTGGGCCATAAGCGGATCACGCAAGAATATAATCAAGTCCATGTCATTTTGTGCAACCATAGCCCCGATTTGCTGATCTCCTCCAAGCGGACCGGACATGAAACGGTGAATTTGAAGCTTGGTTTGCTCCATAATGCGCAGACCTGTTGTACCTGTTGAAAATAACTGGTGATCTGTAAAAACATGCTCATAGGCCGTTATGAAATTTACCATTTCATCCTTTTTTCGGTCATGCGCTATAAATGCAATCTTTAACATTCAAAGTTCCTCCTGCCTCATTCTATAATTTCGTTCGTCAAATCATTCGCGTATTCTTAATCGATGTAATGCTCAAATCCATACACAAGCCCTGGCTGCTCCATGACCTTCTGAATACCGATTTTAACACCCGGCATATAGCCCGCTCGTTCATAAGAATCCTGACGAATTTTCAGAGATTGTCCAAACCCTCCGAAGATTACTTCTTGCTGTGCGAACACACCGGGAAGACGGACACTGTGAACACGGAACCCTTGATAGTACCCCCCCCGTGATCCTTCTAACGTTTCTTCCTCTTCCGGGTTACCCTGTCGTAGCTCTTCACGCTGTTCGGCGATCAGCTCTGCGGTCTTAATAGCTGTGCCCGATGGCGCGTCCAATTTTTGGTCACCATGATACTCGATGATTTCCAGATGTGGGAAGTATTTCGCTGCCTGAGCCGCAAACCGCATCATCAAAATGACTCCAATCGAAAAGTTCGGCGCGATCAGACCACCAATTTGCTGCTCACGACACTGCTTGTCCAGTTCATTAATCTGTTCGGGGGTAAACCCTGTCGTTCCGATAACCGGACGTACTCCATACTTGATAGCAAGCGCTGTATGTGCGTACGCAAAACGCGGCCCCGTAAAATCGACCATGACATCCGCTCTACTATCCAGTAAAGCCTGCTCCACGTCCTCCACAATAGCGATACCCGCTTCCGGTAATCCGACGAGAAGGCCGGCATCACTGCCGGCATGTGTTCTGTTCACTGCGGCCACAAGCTGTAGTTCCTCATCCTGAAGAACCAATTTGACAACTTCACGGCCCATACGCCCTGCTGCTCCTACAACAGCCACTTTTATTGGTTCTGACATATCCCTACAACTCCTTATGCATCCATTTGTGTTAGATCTGTTCATTCATCTGCTGGCATAACTTCTTCATGAGGTTGGCAAGCTGCACATTGTGAGGAAACAGTGCAGCCGCCTCGCGAGCAGCCTGCACAGCTAGCTTATACTCATTCAATTCATCATAAATCAATGCGAGCAGCAAAAAAGCATCCCCACATAACGGATCGAGGGCTATTGCTCGTTCCAGTAGCAAAATCGCATCCTGACGCACCTGTGGCGTAGCTCTGTCGACATCCAGCATTTTTCTGGCCTTCTCCGTATGCTGCCTGGCTTCCTGCGCATGCAGATGGAGAACATATTCATCCTGCTGTGGAGCGAGACGAACCGCATGCTCTGCATATGCGAGAGCCTGCTCCAAACGACCACTACGAGCATAGGTAACCGAGCACCGGAAATAATGCTCCGCATGATCAGGCTGGGCTGAAATTGCTTTTTCAAACCATTCCACGGCCTGCTCAAAATCGTTCTGCAAAATGCACTGATAAGCTTTCTGAACGTATTCCTCCGCCTTCATGACACTGCACCTCCGGGTAACCGGTTTGGTACAGCATATGTACAAAACGCCTAATCGGTGTCCTTTTTGGTCCAGCGATTCGCGTCACGCGTGTTAAATTTTTGTATGACCTTATCATGAGCCTCGGTCAAATTTATACCTAGCGAGTTCGCAAAGCAAACTGTGATGAACAAAATGTCTCCCAGCTCCAGCTCAATCGAATTGTCCGCCTCATCCGTTTTTTTCGGTTTCTCACCAAAGGAGTGATTGACTTCCCTCGCCAGTTCCCCGACTTCCTCAGACATCCGGGCCAACATCGCCAAAGGGCTAAAATACCCTTCCTTAAATTGAGATATATACTGGTCTACCTCACGTTGAATTTCATCTAATGATTTTTCCATGAAACACGCAATCCCCCCATGTGCAGGTTTATTCATATGTTATCGTAAAGCACATTTTAAAACAAATTTTTTTTAATTGTGTACTTATGATCCCAACTTACAGTCATCAGTCTTTTAAAGCTACCGTAAAAAGGTATACTACATATAAGGAACTGCGATTTAGCAAAATCAGCATGATGTCGTTCTTCCTTAAACTGCTACTGCGAGGGATCATATGAAGATATCCAAGTCCATGGAACAGCTTAAACTGATTTTACCCATTGTGCTCGGGACCGCCATCTATGCATTCGGTCTGCTTTATTTTATAATACCCAGTAAACTGATGGAAGGTGGTATTACAGGGATCACCCTGCTGCTCAATTATGCTTTTTCGATTTCACCCTCTCTCTCCACATTGCTGCTGAACATTCCTTTATTTTTAATTGGGTGGAAAATGCTTGGGGGCAAGCAAATTCTATATACAGGGGTAGGTATCGGGTCGCTCACTTTTTTTCTGTGGTTGTATGAAAAAATGATTCATTTCGGATGGATGGGAACATTTCAAACTGAACACGATTTTATACTTTCTTCATTATATGCGGGGGTTACGCTTGGGGCCGGATTAGGTATTGTGTTCCGCTTTGGCGGCACCACGGGCGGCTCGGATATAATCGCTCGTATTCTAAACCGGAAGTTTGGCTGGAGTATGGGAAGGATTCTGCTGGTCATTGATATCGTCATTATCGGTGCTTCACTACTTTACATACCAAAAGAAAAAATTCTATATACATTAGTCGCCGTGTTCATCGCGTCCAAGATTATTGATTTTATACAAGAAGGGGCCTATTCTGCCAAAGCCTTTATGATTATCAGCGACCACACGATGGACATTGCGGATATTATTATTAGGGACATGGATCGTGGAGTTACTATTATTCCGGCTGTAGGTGCATTTTCCAAGCAGGCCAAGCATGTTGCCTATTGTGTCGTGCCTCGTCAGGAAATACGACGTTTGCACCAAATTGTTAAATCGGTTGATCCACGGGCGTTTATTATCATACAGGATGTGCATGATGTACATGGAGAGGGGTTCAAAGAGGAATAGCCCGGAAATCCGGGCGATGGGCTAACCTATATGGATGGCTCAGCAGCCAACGACGCGAATATTCGAATTTTGCATCGTTATCCAGAGAAACCAGCTCGATATTTACGATAACCTGCATAGGCCAGCGCCAGCAGAACAATCATGCCGATTGCCAATTCTGCCCGGCGCTCACTTTCACGCGGGATAAATGGCGCCAGGGCAGAAGCGTCTTTTTCACGTCCAAACAAGGCATTAAACGTCGGATTTCCCTGATCCAACGCCCCTCTAATCGCTGAGGCATCTGCATTTTGCTGATCCCCCAATCCTTTGACGTAGGAAATCCATGAATCAGCCCGGACAACTTCACTTGTTCTGCCATGAATCAATGCTGCTGTACGGATCGTCTCATAGTGGTCCTCCAGCACCGCGGCTCCAGCTTTGAAACCCTTCATGTTGCCTTTAGCAAACTGGCTGTTCAAGCCACTAACATCTTCTTTTAAAATCTTATAATACTGCTGCCATAAGGGCTGACGCGGATGTGCAAGCGCATCTGTCGCAAGTCGTAAATTGGCCGCAGCCTTCACCCATTCATCCGGTGATGCTTGGACGGACTGTGTAGCTTGCTGCACCTCAAGGATGCTGCCAGACAAAGCATGAATGGCCTCTACAGATAACGCTGCTTGCACCTGTCCAGTGCCAAACCATCGACTCACTTCGGCTACATCCGCGCGCGCTTTTTCAATGTTCCCGTCCATCACATCTCGGTACAGTATCGCAGCTGCATGATCCAGTTCCTCAATCTCTTTTGTATTTCCTACGGGTTTTGACTGATCACGCGCTTCTGCCACACCTGGAGGGACGCAGACGGACAGCAGCAGGACCATAGATAAAACAACACTCGAAACAATACGTATCATAATTTGAAACGCCTGACCCCTAATCATGGGACATCCCTCCTCACCTTACTGTATGGCAAGGTTACCGAGACTAGAACTTGCTTTAGGACAAATGGTATCCCCCTCAAAATCTGCAACCACAATCGTGTCATATTGAGGTATATACATAAATTTATCTTTAAAAAACGAGATGCCATAGAATAAAACCAGCCAATCACTACTTTTCGCAGCAAAAAGTGAATACGGATTTAATCTAGCGCTTTTATTTTTCAGTAAATTTAAATCCGACTGCTCCTCTATGTTCAATTTCTCAACTTTAATGTCTACGTTGTTTGCGGTTACTTTCCGGTTTAATTGATATTCTTGTGCCAAAACAAACCCGAATTTAGGATGAAAATTCTTCACCCTATCATTGCGAACAAATACATAGCATCACAGTTGCCCTGCCGTACGTAAGGGATATATTTATCATTCCAAAAGCCCAATTGATACCAAGCTTCAAAATCAAAGCCAAAACTTTGTTTGGCTAAATGATTAAAGCTCTTTCTTATTTTATGATCATCACGGTTCCTTTTTTAAATATATATTCTTTTTGGTTTATAACAATGTTCATCTTTATTTCTCCACTTCTACTCCCATTCGATTGCGCGCAAACATGGCAAGCCATGCCGCTATAATACTGACAAGGGTCAGCATATAGGTAAAAGCACGCACTTGTGGTACATCATCCGTTAGCGTCTTCGGAAGATACGGATATATACCAAATGTATAATCCATTGTATCATTTAACAATGTCCAGAGTGTGGCTAGGCATAAAGCAGTCCATTTGCAGGTGAAAAAACGCACGAACAGCAGTGCTTCGACCGCCATTGCCGTGTGAGATGCCACCAGCATCCAATCCTGCCATATCATATGTCCCCCCTGCGCAACTCCCCAAAAAATAATAGCTGAAGCCCAGATGCCATATTTTACACTCGTGACAACAGCCAACGCCTCGATGATCTGGCGAATGACCTTCAAACTCTTGAGACGCGGAGAATAGAGCAAAAATGCTATAGAGATCGTAAAAAACAGACTCGCCGTTGGACTATCAGGCACAAATACAATCTGCCACATTGGGTGATAATTTAGTGTATATTCCAACTGCCCCCCATACCATATGTACCCATACACCGTTCCAACCAGATTACACCAGAACAGCAGCCACAAAAAAGGCCGGCTCGTCAAGAACGACCGGCTCCACAAATAAGGTAACGACACGTCCTTCATCCTCCGTTCATACGACAGTTGCCTTGTACAGGTCCCATCCTACAAAGACTATATCATATCCAAGCGTATCAAAAAAACCTGACCGCCGCTACAGTCAGGTTTGATGATCATAATCTTGAACTAAAGATTCGTCTGAAATCCAACTTAGGATTCCTAAGATTGTTCTAACTCATTGCTTTCAGCTCATCCGTAAGATGACGAAAAGCTACTTCATCTCCGGAGGCTAGCGCCTCATCAATATCCTTGTAGAGTTTTTCACTCCGGTGTTTACGTAATGCCTCGTCCAAAACCATTTCAGCAGACAGGCCCAACATTACTTCATAAGTAACCTTCATTTTATCCATAGGATGCACCTCCAACATGAGTTTAAGAGATCCTATATTCTTTTCCTTTCGCCACATAGCTGAGTGCCGTTCGTGACATCCGCTGCAAATCTGCATCTGTCAATTCGCGCACCACTTTGGCAGGTGTACCGAGAGAAAGAGTATAGGGTGGTATTTTGGTATTTTCCGTAACGACCGACCCTGCTCCTATTAAAGCATATTCACCAAGCTCCGCTCCGTTGAGTACAATGGCCCCCATACCGATTAAAGTGCCTTTGCCTACCGTACAACCGTGGATTATTGCAGCATGACCTACCGAAATATCATCCGCCAGCAACAGGGGCTGATCCGTGTTCACATGTCCCACGACACCGTCCTGAATATTGCAGCGTTCACCGATGATGATAGGCGCCATATCTCCGCGCAGTACGGCATTAAACCATACAGAGGAATCTTGACCGATCGTTACTTTTCCGACAATTTTTGCTCCTTCTGCCATATAGACAGATGAATGGAGCTGTGGCATGTTTCCGTTATAGTGAATCAGCAACAACTTCACCCTCTCATTTTGGGTGAAATTCTATCAACATGTGTGCTGCTTGTCAATGGAGCCGTATACCCGAGTCGTTCCGCCCAATGCGGCACTCTCCCGCCAACTTCAGCCCCCAGGCCGTCATCTGTACAGATGGTCCCGTCGAATGTTCACCCTGACGAAGCATACCCAAGTGAAGCATCATTCGTATAATCCTCTGATCAAAGACCGAACGGGGCGTATCATAGTAAAACGGTCGAATCAGTGGGCCGATATGTACAAAAAGCGACTCTGAGGACGTCCAGGGCCTGGCACATTCTCCAATCCAATAGACTAGAGACAGCAAATTAGGAACGGCTCCTTTATACAATCTTAACCAAAACCTGAATAGCTGTATCATTTCTTCCTCAATTGTATGCTCCTGATGCGCTTCTCCCTTTGCCGTCAGCACAACTTGGTCCCCTTTCTCCTCAATGTACTTGGAGTGACGGGCATAATCATAAAGTAGTGCCATTCGGTCTGGATAAAACTTAAAAGAGGAGCCATACCCGAAACGCCATCCTCCCTTACCCAAAAGCGGCTCCGCAATGTGCAAATGTTCCATCAGCTGCTGCTGATTGCGACGATACCAAGCTCCCTCGGGATTTAGCGGAACCTCATGCTGCCCCATGTATTGAAGGAAAAGCCGTAAATCCTCTGCCAGCAGATGCCCTTCATCCCGGTACGACGGCGGTTCGCTTACCCGGGTCATTCCGTTTTGGAAGTCATGTACCATAACACGTCGAAAGCGCTCCTTCATATCCAACGGAATTTGGAACAAATACCTCGTATTGTGCGTCGAACCGTTGAACAACCAGCCACTAGAACGCAGACGGGTCACAATATCCCTTGGCCGCTCACCAGGATTCTCGTCCTCCTCAACAGACTGTTTGGCTATTGCAATCAATTCCTCCATGCTGAAATACGGTCGGTCATCGAACAGCAACGCGTTCAAAAACCTTACCTCTGACAACCTCAGCTCCTTGACCTGCGTCTCAAAAAAACTACTGCTGCCGAGCTTCGTCAAAATCCCCTGGATCAACTCATGTTTGGAATTAGGTTTACAGTCACAATCGTAATACACCGCGATTCTGTTCAAATGCACAATATCCGCAAATGTCAGCATATCCGCCAGATTCATTGTTCCATCGCCTCGTCACTGGACTGTCATCCGGAATTGATTCTTACCTGTTGTACCCACAGCTTTGACGGATTGTTCAGACTCTAAACCTCTTTTTTGCAAAGGTATAATTAAAAAACAAAAAAGACCACGACTCCTACGATAAGTAGAAGCCTTGGTCTTTTACTAACTTTTTGAGTTACAGTCACTTTTCTCTTGCAAATGCTTCGTGCAATTATACAAAAGTGGTGCCCAATCCATATCCTCACGCTGGAGTACACTAAGTGACAAATTGCCGATTCGTTCCGTGAATTTTTCCTGATACAGAGCCTTATACAAATTAGCCAAAAAACCGCCGTGGGAAACGACCAGCAGATTCTTGTCCCGATTTTCCGTCCAAATGGCTTCCATAAAAGCTAGTCCGCGAAGCTGAAGATCCGCATCGCTTTCCTGCCCTAGATCCAGCAGATGCCAGTCGACTCCCCACTTCTCTTCACGCTCGGCCTGGGTCATGCCCTCGACCTGACCATAAGCACGTTCTCTTAGTCGATCATCAGGCTCTAACAACGGGAGATGCAGAGCAGAAGCAATAATCTCCCCGGTCTCTTTCGCTCTGGAGAGACTACTTGTAATAAGCCCGTCCCAATGATAAGGTTCTTCCTTTAATCGTTCTGCCAGCAAGCGTGCCTGCCGACGCCCTTCCTCATTCAACGGAATATCACTGTGACCCTGGATTTTCCCTACCGCATTCCAATCCGTCAATCCATGTCTGATCAAGCCAATAAGCATCGTGTCGTTTCCTCCGCTGTTTTGTTATTCAGGCATTGTTATGAATTCATATTGGAGCCCAGCTGTCCTGCTAATTTCTGACCCTTCTCGCCCGATGGATCCAGCCCAGAGAAAATAAAGCAAGCGCAAGTGCCAATACAGACAACAACATCCAGTATTGCGGATAAGTAGGAACAATGCTAGCAACCAGCGGGTCCATAATGCCACTATTCACATCTTTAATGTGGTATTGATATTGTGGAGATGTACTTGTAGTTTCCAACAGGCCTGTCGGTAAAATACCTGTGTCCATGACAGGAGCTGCTTGAGGGGGATTTTCCTGAGAGGAGCTTCCGTTCCAGTTCAAAAACAAAAAGCTACATAAAAATACGGCCAAGAAGCCGGCGATCCATACAGACATATACTTACGGGCTGCTGGGTTCACACGCGCACGTCGATGCTCGCCCGGAACAAGCCACGGTGATTCTTCATAAATTCGATCCATGACTCTGCGATTCATTGCCTCTAGCTTATCATCTGTTATTTCAAAGGAAATATCACGAATGGCGGACCGATTTTCTTTTGACAAATTCCACTCTTTTTCTTCCGAACCATGCTCCCACCCAGCAGACGAGCTTTTGGCCCGTCTGCGCTCCGAGTCTTGTTTCGATACATTTTTGCCTGTAGCGAACAAATCCTCAGTGTCCCTGGATTTCATTGGCTGCTCATCCCTTCGTTTTCCTCATAGAGAGGCTCAAAAAAATAAGGCTCCAACTGCGTCTTCACACTGGATCTTGCCCGGAAAAGCAATGACTTCACTGCACTGACCGTCTGTCCTAAAATAGTCGCAATCTCCTGATAATCCAATTGCTCATATTCACGCAATATCAGTGCAGATCGCTGCTTCTCAGGCAATCTATTGATCGCTTCACGAACCATTTCTACCTTCTCGCCGCGAAGGACAGCCTGCTCCGGAATTACATCCGATGGAGCTACTGGTACATAACCGCTCTCCTCCAATGGAACCTGACCGCTACGGTGCTTGCGAAGCTCACTTAGCACCGTATTACGTGCAATCGTATATAACCAAGTGGAAAACGATGCGTCTACCTCGCGAAAAGAATGCAGGCTCCGATACGCTTTATAAAACGTTTCTGAGCACAAGTCCTCAGCAATCATTTCCAGGTTCGAACTTTTCAGCATATGATAAACAAAAGCTAAAATTTTACGTTGGTGCCGCCTCATTAATTCTGAATAAACCTCAACATTACCTTGTTTGATTTCCTGAATCATCTGGGAATCTGTCATCATCCGAGTGAGACCCTCCTCGCCCATACATGTGCTGTTTTCCCGTTCGATTCTGTCTATATATACCGAACAGGTCAAAAAAAGTTGCGCCCTCTGCGCAAATGGATGAAACAGCATCATGGAACATTTATTATTTTCTTACCCTATGTAGTGCCAACATTAACGGTGCTATCCCCAACAATATTCAACATCCAAAATGGACTTACCCATTGTACCACAAAATGTCCATCAGTAAAAAAGTCCAAAATCCCCACGATTTCTATCAATGCCTCCCTAACGCTGGTACCTGATTCATTTATACAGCTTTTCAGGGGATTTTAGATTTTTTCAAGATTAAATGACAAACCCATTGAAAGTGTTCTATTCAAATGCATCAATAAGGATAAATACACATAAAGAAAACGCTTTTAAAAAAATATTGACAAAATGAAAACGTATACATATAATAAAAGTACAGTATGGTTTCTCTCCACTCCTATCCTACTCAGCTACTTCACTAAAAGTAGCTACCACCCGGGGCTTTACCCGGGTGGTCTTTTTTTGTTTTCCAATACTCCTCTTTACCTTACTCACCTACCCCATATGTAGGTTGATAAAATACATCAATATTTTACCAATTATTTGGTTGTCCCATTAAAACACATTATTATATAATTAATTTTTTCAATAGATAGGGGGCAGGAAATGAATAATAAGTGGAACAAGGCTGTATATAAGATTTGGTCTCCAATTTATGATAACTTTTTCAATTCAGGTAGCTTCCTCAATTCTAGAAAGATCATATTTCAAGAAAAGTCATTTAATAGCGAGCAAAAAATACTTTTTGTAGGTGTAGGAACTGGAGCAGATTTAGAATTAATAAATCACTACGGGCTGGATATTACTGCCATAGATTATTCACCTGAAATGCTTAACAAAGAAAAGGGTAAATTTACCAACAAATCCATAAAATTCTTGGAAATGGACGCTCAACAAATGAATTTTATGGATGAGCAATTTGATATAGTAGTAGGAAGTTTAATTCTCTCAGTAGTACCTAACGCAAATAAATGCTTCGATGAGATGGTGCGGGTTTTGAAAAAAGACGGGGAAATTATTATTTTCGATAAGTTTTCTCCTAAAGGAAAAAAGCCCTCATTATTCAAAAAAACGATAAGGCCCGTTATTAAGGTGTTAGGAACCGATATAGGGTTGAATTTTGAAGAACTGCTTGAAACCCAAAAAACAAAACTGCGGATCAAAGAGGATGCACCTATAATGTTCAACGGTATGTATAGAAAGATAGTAATTACAAAATAACGCGTAGCTCCACTACCTCTTCAAGTAACAAAAAAGCGAGCGAAGAGAACCTTCACCCGCTTTAGATCTTTTCTTACTACTTCACTCCCAGAAAGTGTGGTGCTTTTAAGGCGGTCCATAGCGTAGAGGTTCATTTGAATCTGGAGAAGCGTAGCGTTCGCCTTTGCCGCCGGATTTTCCCATTAAAGAATCTGATCGAAAAAAATCCGGCGGCAAGAGCGATCGTAAGATCAAATGAATCGCGAAGCGGCCTCCTTAACGAACATCTCACTTTCCTTCCTATACCACCACTTTATACCCCATCGAATCCAGCAGAATCTTGGCACGCTCCCAATCCTGCTCTTGACGGAAGGAAAGCCGCATGATGCCTGGGACATCCTCCCGGCTTTCAATGATTTGCATATTGCTCAGATTAATGCTGTGATTACCGAGTTCCATAGCAATTCGCCCGATAATCCCTGGGGTATCCGGTACATCAATATACAGATCAAACGTGGAGACGATGACTCCTTTGCGACGCTCTGGCAGTTCACTGCGGAAGTGCCCAGCTGTCAAAAACTCGTCAGCTATTCCCTCACCGTCTTGTATTCTCAGTAAATGGGTAAAACGCTCAATCTGTTCGTTCCATTCTTCCAACAGGCCTAGTAAAACTTCACGATTGCTCAGTAAGATGTCCCGCCACACAACCGGATCACTAGAGGCTATCCGTGTAATATCACGGAACCCGCCCGCAGCCAATGTACGGTACAACGGATTTTCATCATTGTGCTTTCGCACCTGATTCACCAGCGCCGCTGCAATAATGTGCGGAAGATGGCTAATCGCACCGACAATATCATCATGCATATCAGGTTGGACACGCACAACATGAGCACTAGTATATTTTAATAAACGTTCCAGTGAACTGTATGCTTCCTCAGGCACACCCTCTGCCGGGGAAAGCACATAATATGCGTTTTCAAATAACAATGCGGAAGCTGCCTTTACACCGGAACGCTCCGAACCGGCCATCGGATGACCACCGATAAAGTAAGCGTTGCGCAAAGAAATTTCTGATGCTTTTTTGGCAATTGCCGATTTCGTGCTGCCTACATCAGTAATAATACAACCCGTTTTAAGCGGTAGCTTGCTTAACAGTTCGAGATAATGTTCCAATAAGCCCACAGGTACGCATAAAAAAATAAAATCGGCATCCTCTGCCGCTTCTTCAACCGAAAGAGTCGCGGTGTCCACGACACCACGGCTTAACATCGGTTCCATCAGTTCAGGGAGATGGGCATGGCCGACAACAGTAATATCCGGCTTCCCTTTAAAACAAAGTGCGAGGGACCCACCAATCAGTCCCACGCCGAAAATGGCAATCTTCATCAATTATCAAATCCCATCTGCGGAAATTATAGGCGTACTTTCGCCGCTTCCGCCCCCAGGACCTGTTCCAGCACACGAATAAACAACTCATTTTGCGGCTGTGATCCAACCGACACCCTAATATATGTCGGATATTTATGATGACCTGCGCGAATAATCACACCTTTACGAAGCAACTCCTGGAATACCTCACCGGATGGACGACGTACATCCAGCATAATAAAATTACCATGTGCCGGGAAAGACTCCAGCCCCAGACGCTTGAGTTCATTTTGCAAATAAGCTCTGCCCTCTGCATTACGATCCCGGCATTCTTGAACAAATTCCTGATCTTCCAAGGCAGCAATGGCCGCAGCCTGTGCTACCCGTGATGTATTAAACGGTTCACGAACCTGATTTATCAAGCGAATGATTGACTCAGCTCCCATACCATAACCAATGCGCAGCGAAGCAAGCCCATAGATTTTGGAGAAGGTGCGTAGTACAACCAGGTTTTCATACGCTGGCAACAAACCAATGCCGTCGGGATACGAGCGATCTGTCACAAACTCGGCGTAGGCTTCATCCAGTACAACCATGATATGCTTTGGTACTTGGTCCAAAAACGCAATCAGCTCTGCTTCGGGTACAATCGTGCCCGTCGGGTTATTTGGATTACAGATCCAAATAATTTTTGTACGGTCATTGATGTGGGACAGCATAGCATCCAGATCATGTACACCGTCACGCAAAGGCACCTCAACTGCAACCGCTCCCTCAATTTCCACATTACTTTTGTATACGGAAAATGTCTGATCGGCCATAATGCTTTCTTCCCCGGGAAGGAGAAAAGCACGCGTAATCAACGCAATTATTTCGTCAGATCCGCAGCCATAGATAAACTGTTCTTCTTTTAAACCCGTCCGTTTAGCTAGTGCCTGTGTCAAAGCTACCGCACTTCCGTCAGGATATACACTAATGTTAGCAAACTCCTGCTGAATGGCCTGTAACACTTTGGGAGAGCTACCATACGGATTTTCGTTCGAGGCGAGCTTGATGACTTCATCGAGTCCCAGCTCACGTTTTACGTCTTCAATCGGTTTACCGGGCTGATATACTGGCAAATGTACAATATGCGGTTTAGGTTGCATACCCCTACCTCCTCTATCCAATCAGAACATATTTATTACTTTCTATTTTGACAGCCATTACTGCTTTAATTGTGCCACAAAATTATGAATTTGCAAAAGACCTTCTTGCCTGCGCGCAGAATCATTCAGCAATGGAATGGCTTCTTCCACCTGACGTACAATAGCACTGCCGACCACAACTCCATCGCAAATGTTTGAAAACCGGGCCACCTGCTCTTGAGTAGAGATCCCAAAACCGACCGCTACCGGAATATCCGTATGCCGTTTGACCTGCGCGATAAAACCCTCTATCCCTTCAAAAAAGGAAGCTCTTTCCCCGGTTACACCCAGCGAGGATACACAGTATACAAATCCTCGGGCCTGACGGACAATTCGCTCGATCCGCTGTTCAGAAGTTGGAGCCACCAGAGGAATCAGATGCACACCCACCTCTGCTGCCCGTCCTCCCAGCTCCTCCGCTTCCTCAAGCGGAAGGTCCGGAATAATCAGACCACTGATACCGTGCTCCTGCAAGCCTGCGAAGAAAGCATCCATACCCATCTGTAATACAGGGTTATAATACGTGAACAGAATAAAAGGCAGGCTTGAACCTGCCGCCCTAGCCAGAGAAGCTGTCTCCATGCACGTGCGGATGGAAATTTGCCGTTTCAGTGCACGCTCAGACGCGCGCTGAATTACAGGACCGTCAGCCAATGGGTCGGAATAGGGTACACCCAGTTCCAATATGTCAGCTCCGGCCGACTCTAACTGCCTAATGATCTCTATTGTAGTATCCACATCCGGGTCGCCTACCGTCAGAAAAGGAATTAATGCCGTTTTGCCTTCATTTTTAAGGCGACCAAACGCCTGATCAATTAAATTCATGACGGATTTCCTCCCAAATACTTGATAATGGAGTCCACATCTTTATCCCCGCGTCCAGACAAACATATGACGATAATATCATCTGCCGTCAACGTAGGTGCCAGCTTGACGACCTGTGCAACTGCATGTGCCGACTCTAATGCAGGAAGTATTCCTTCGGTACGGCAGAGAAGCTGAAGCGCATCCAGCGCTTCCTGATCGGTAATCGGAACATACTTGGCCCGCTCAATATCTTTCAGGTATGAATGCTCCGGTCCAACACCTGGATAATCCAGTCCAGCCGAGATGGAATGCGCAGGCTGCACTTGTCCGTACTCATCCTGAAGCAGATAACTCATAGAGCCTTGGAAGACCCCTTGTGTTCCCTTGGTCATCGTAGCTGCATGGAATTCCGTTTCGACACCTTTTCCAGCGGCCTCCACGCCAATCAAAGCGACACCCTGATCCTCAATAAAAGGATAAAACATGCCGATGGCATTGCTTCCGCCACCGATCGCTGCCACGATGACATCCGGAAGTCTGCCTTCCTTCTCTAGGATCTGGCGACGTGTTTCATCACCAATCACACGCTGGAAGTCCCGCACCATCATCGGATAAGGATGCGGGCCGACAGCTGAACCCAAAATATAGAACGTATCATGGACATGGCTGACCCAGTAACGCAAAGCTTCATTCCCGGCATCCTTAAGTGTACGTGTACCTGATGTCACCGGAATGACCTCTGCACCCAAAAGCTGCATCCGAAAGACGTTCAGCTGCTGGCGCACAGTATCCTCTTCGCCCATAAACACCTTGCATTCCAATCCGAGCAACGCAGCCACAGTCGCTGTCGCGACACCATGCTGTCCCGCGCCTGTTTCAGCAATGACCTTCTGTTTCCCCATACGCTTCGCCAGCAATCCCTGAGCTAATGCATTATTGATTTTGTGGGCACCGGTATGATTTAAATCTTCGCGCTTCAAGTAAATTTTAGCTCCGCCCAAATGCTGACTCAGACGCTCCGCATGATAAAGTGGCGTTTCCCGACCAGAATAGTCCTTTAGGAGCCCGTTCAACTCTGCTTTAAACTCGGGATCATCCGCGTACTTACGGTAGGATTCCTCCAATTCAATCAGTGCGTTCATCAACGTTTCCGGTACAAAACGTCCTCCAAATGTTCCAAAACGTCCGTTGTTATCAGGTAATTGTGTCATGCCTGCTTCACCCTTTCTACGAATGCTGTGATTTTTGCAATGTCCTTGACTCCGTTCGTCTCTACACCGCTGGATACATCCAGCCCATCGGGATGATACTCATGAACTAGCTTTTCCGCATTATCGGCAGTCAGCCCGCCGGCTACAAACAAAGGAATTCCATGTTGATGAGTCCAAGCCTGATAGGCAGGAATTCGATCCCACGCAAACGTTTTTCCGGAGCCGCCACCATACAGGGGATCGTATGTATCCAGCAGTAAAGCGTCAATTGTCCCGACATAGGCATCCAATTCGTCCGCCGAGCGTTCTAGCTGCCCTTGACTGTCCACAGACCATGCCTTGAATACCTGTATACCAAAACGCTCCCTGATCTCCCGGCAGCGCTGCGGACTCTCCTGTCCATGCAGCTGTATGACATCCAAGGGTGCTTTCTCCATCACATCATTTAACAGTGCATCACCAGGGTTCACAAATACACCCACGCTGCGCGGTCTGCTGCCTGAGGTCCATTCATCTAATACGCGAAGCAGCTTTCCAGCCTGTACGCCGTCAATCCGGCGCTTGCTGTCAGCAAACACAAAACCTATATAATCGACCGGTAAGTTTACCATAGATTTTAGCACTTCAACGCTTTGAAGTCCACAAATTTTTACGCCCGTTTTGTTCATGCTTTAACCCCGTCCATCAATTCGGCTACAGCCTGTCCTACATCTTCCTTGCGCATCAGATGCTCCCCCACCAAGATACCGTGTGCACCTACCGAATGCAGATAATTAACATCTTCCGGTCCCGCAATTCCGCTCTCACTGATGAACGTAACCCCTTTAGGAATTAGTGAGATCAGCTCCTCTGTCGTCTGGAGACGAGTCTCGAATGTCCGCAGATTTCGGTTATTTACGCCAATTAAGGTTGCTGTCCCCAGCTCCAGCACCGCTTTAAGCTCCTCACTGTCATGCACCTCTACCAACGCGTCCAGCCCGAGGTCCTTGGCAATCTGTAAAAAAGACCCTAATACACGGGGTTCCAGGATAGCGGCAATCAATAGCACCGCATCCGCTCCCAGCAGACGAGCTTCATATATTTGCCGTTCATCAATGATAAAATCCTTTCGCAGCAGCGGAATCTTCACCTGATCGCGAATTTGCTGTAAATATTCAGGGCTCCCCTGAAAATACGTCACATCTGTCAGTACAGAAATGCAATCCGCTCCTGCTCCCTCATATGCACGTGCAATGTCCACCGGATGGAAATCCGGTCGAATCAGCCCTTTGGATGGGGAAGCCTTCTTCACCTCAGCAATCAGTCCGAGCGGACGATTGCGTCTGCTCGCGATCGCATTTTCGAATCCTCTCGTTGCAGGTAAATCAGCAATTAATCGTTCAGCTTTACTTATTTGAAAATGCTCCTTAAGCTGCTCCACTTCTTGTCGCTTCGTCACCACAATTTTGTCAAGATACATATTGATATTCCCCCGTTGCCTGTATTAATTGATCCAGCTTGGAAAGTGCCAGTCCCGAGTCAATGGCTTCTGCCGCTCGTGCTACTCCGTCCGTCAAGGTAGCCGCTGCACCTGATACATAAATGCACGCTCCTGCATTCGCTAGCACAACATCCCGATAAGCTCCATGCTCTCCGTTTAAAATTCGTCGTATGATATCTGCGTTAACCTGTGCGTCGCCGCCCAGCACCTGATCAAGAGAATGCGTCTGCAAGCCCAGATCCGACGGATGAAGCTCGAACGTGTGAACCTTGCCGTCCTTCAGTTCGGATACTCGTGTCGCAGCTGAAATACTAATTTCATCTAGCCCATCCAGACTACTGACAACCATGGCCCGTTTGGAGCCGAGCTGGTTCAATACCTCGGCAATGACTTCCGTTTTGTTGGCGTCATAAATGCCCAACAGCTGCCGATCCGCACCAGCCGGATTCGTCAAAGGACCTAGCATATTGAATACCGTCCGCACACCCAGCTCGCGGCGCGGCGCGGCGGCATGCTTCATAGACGGATGATACAGCTGTGCGAATAAAAAGCAGATGCCGATTCGGTCCAGGCAAGACCTAGCCTGATCACTCGTCAAATGAATGTTGACTCCCAATGCCTCCAGGACATCAGCGCTCCCGGCACGGCCACTTGCAGAACGATTGCCATGCTTTGCTACCCGTACAGACACCGAAGCTGCGATGATCGCGGATATCGTGGAAATATTAAACTTGTGAATCCCTGAACCTCCGGTTCCACATGTGTCCAGCAGACGACCGCTGCCTTCTTCAGCTTGCACTGGACTAGCGTAGCTACGCATAGCCTCGGCAAAACCAGTGATTTCATCTACCGTTTCCCCTTTGAGGCGAAGAGCCGTCAGCAGCCCGCCAATTTGCGCCTGTGTAGCACTTCCACTCATAATCTGTTCCATTACGCTACGGGCCTCCGTACGCGAAAGGTGCTGTCCCTCAATGATCCGGCTTAACCCCACTTGCATCATGTCATGTCGTTCCATTGTCGTCTCCTCCTCAAAATCAGATTTTTGTGTGTTACGGAGTGTACAAATAATCCTGGTTGATGACGCTGTTATAGGGCTGTGTCGTTGCCGGGAACATCACTTCTGCCGTACGGATTGCCTTCAGCAATGCCTTCGCTTTGTTCACCGTCTCCTGATACTCGCTTTCCGGAACCGAGTCCCACACAATTCCAGCGCCTGCCTGGACATAGGCCCGGTTCTTTTTAAACACAATCGTGCGAATCGTAATGCAAGCGTCCATATTGCCTGAGAAGCCTAAATATCCAATCGCCCCTGCATAGGGTCCGCGTGCTTCCCGCTCCAACTCAGCAATAATCTCCATGGCTCGTAGTTTCGGAGCCCCCGATACGGTGCCGGCTGGCAGACAAGACAGGAAAGCATCGAAAAAATCTTTGTCCTCCCGTAGCTCACCTGACACATTGGATACAATGTGCATGACATGGGAATAGCGTTCAATCTCCATGAACGTATCGCATTTGACTGTGCCAAACTGTGATACACGGCCCAAATCATTTCTTCCCAAATCGACCAGCATCAGATGTTCTGCACGTTCTTTTTCATCGTTTAACAGTTCTTCAGCAAGTGCCGCATCTTCTGTCTCCGTTACCCCACGCGGTCTCGTTCCTGCAATAGGACGGGTTTCTACCCGGCCGTTTTCCACCTTGACGAGTGCCTCAGGCGAGGTGCCTACGATGATCTCGTCATCCATTTTCAAATAATACATATATGGCGACGGGTTCATCGTGCGCAGCACGCGGTATACCTGTAAAGGAGAGGCCTCTGTATCAATGTGAAAACGCTGGGATAGTACAACCTGAAAAATATCACCGGAGCGGATATACTCCTTCGCCTGCTCTACGTTTGATATAAACTGTTCCTTCGTCATATTGGATTGGATCTCACCTAGTTCCACATCATCAGGAATGGAAGCCGATCCTAATCGCTCAGGCGGGGTCTGCTTGCGCAGATACTGCGCCGTTTCCTCCAACCTGCGTTCCACATCAGCATAAGCAGCACGAATGTCCTCATCGCGAAACCCTTCGCCTATATGAACATTGCCGACCAGCAAAATTTGCTGCTTCACATGATCAAAAACAATGACTTGATCGCAGAACATAAAACGAATATCATCCATATTCAAATCATCTACCGAATGCTCTGGCAGCTTTTCATAGTATTGAAGCAAGTCATATCCAAAAAATCCGATAGCCCCGCCTGTAAATGGAGGCATTTCTTTCAGTTTCGGACTACGGTATTTACGAAGCAATGCTTTGAGCGCTTCAATCGGCTTGTCGTTTAATATTTGCCGTTTACCGTGTTGTTCCAATATCAAACGTCCTTTTTTACCCGAGACCATTAGAAACGGATCTGTACCGATGAATGAATGTCGCGCCCACTGTTCGCCTCCCTCTACACTCTCTAGCAGAAAGGCACGGTCCCGCTCGGCATACCGACGGAAAATCCGAATCGGCGTCTCCATATCAGCCAGCACTTTTTTGTACACAGGAATCAGGTTAAATTCATTCGCCATCGTTATCACTTGCTCCACATGCGGCGTTAACATGAGATCACTTCCTTTCCAAATTGGCGCAGAACCAAAGGAGAGAATATAAAAAAGCCTCTACCGGTAAGGTAGAGGCTGTCAGTTATTGAAATTATAAGAATGCTCCATATGTAAATGACTACAGCAAATAGATAAGTATACACTCATCCCTTTTGTCTAACCGCGCAGGTTGCCTCAAATAAGCTTCTCTGTAGAAGAATATCTCTTCATAGACAAAAGCTTACCTGCTACCGCCGGTCTCTGTAATCTCATATGGAATTGACTAAGGCTGCACTCTTCTCATCTCAACTCTGTCTCTGGCTAACTCTACTCTACTTAACTCTGCTACACACACTATATCTCATGGAATGTTACTTTGGCAACCATCAACTTTAAAAACGGGCACTTATTTCCCTTGGGAAGCCAGATCCGGTCTTAACGCCTGTGCTCCGTTCAAATATACATGTTTAATTTCCCGCTGGGATTTATCGGTGTTCACCTGTACCATCAAACGGATGCACTTGGGTAAACTGCCTGCCACAGGAATTTCTAATGCACACATGAGCGGAACCATATCCCAGCCATCAAGCTGACGAATGGCCTTGGCTGGAAAGGCAGTATCCAGGTCATGGGTCACCGTAATCCATACGTTACTAATATCCTCCGGCTGAATTTCATTGTAGGATACAATTTCCTCCAGTAGTTGGCATGTTGCTTCCAAAATTTCGTTTTCTTCATTATTCACTACGGTCGTCGCGCCACGAATTCCCCGATTGTACATCGTTACGCCCCCTCTTTTAACTGTTCAATAACTTGTCGGATGTAAGAGACGGAAATATCCTTCACAACCTCCACGTGCCCGATGCTACGTGGGACGACAAAAGTAATGCTGCCTTCTTTGAACTTTTTGTCATGCATCATCGCGTCCAGCAGCCGATCTGTATCGAGATGTGACGGAAGGGAGGTCGGTAGCCGTAGCGAAGACAACATCTCCTTCGTTTCATCTACCAAAGAAGGATCTGCCCCCAGCTTCACGCCCAAAAGTGCGGAGCCGACCATACCAATAGAAATGGCTTCCCCGTGTAAAAACTCACCGTATCCCGCAATGGCTTCAATTGCATGACCAATCGTATGACCTAGGTTTAGAATAGCGCGCAAATCATTTTCTCGTTCATCGCGCGACACCACTTCGGCTTTTACGGAACATCCCTTTTCCAGACCGTACTCCAGAGCTGTCGCATCCAGCGCAAGTAAATCAGTCGCATGGTCACGGCACCACTGGGCGAAATCAGCATCCCAGATCAAGCCATGCTTGATCATTTCAGCAAGCCCCGCAGATACCTCACGAGGAGGTAATGTTGACAACGTATCTACGTCATATAACACAAGTTCCGGTTGGTGGAAGGCTCCTATCATATTTTTCGCCAAAGGATGATTGATGCCAACCTTACCGCCCACGCTGCTGTCATGGGCAAGGATCGTAGTGGGGATCTGTACAAACTTGACACCTCTCATATAAGAAGCCGCCACAAATCCAGCCAAATCGCCCACCACACCACCACCAAGTGCAATAACGGCTGAATTGCGATCCAAGCCGCCCTCAATGGCTGCTGTTATGACCTGCTCAAATACAGCAAGCGACTTGGAGGTTTCACCTGGTTTAACGACAAAGGACACTGTCTTGTAGCCAGATGCCTGAAGATTGCTCTCCAATGTTGCCAAGTAGAATCCCGCTACATTTTCGTCAGAAACAATCAACAACGGGCTTTTTTGCGCAATTCCTCGTTCCTTCAACAACTCTCCGGCTCGATGTAACAGCCCTCGTCCGATATGAATAGGATAAGAACGTTCCCCAAGCTGTACCGTCAGCGTACTCATCTTAGTACCGCCCCAGTTGTTCTTCGTAGGATGCAATATTCGCGCGAATCTCTTCAATCGAATCCCCGCCGAATTTTTCTAGCAAAGCTTTCGCAATCTCCCAAGTTACCACATGCTCCATAACTACGCTAGCCGCGGGTACTGCACATGCATCTGAACGCTCAACCTGTGCAGTGAACGCTTCCTTTGTATCAATGTCGACGCTTTGCAGAGGCTTGTAGAGTGTAGGGATCGGCTTCATTACGCCACGAACCACAACTGGCATTCCATTCGTCATGCCACCCTCAAAACCACCCAAACGATTGGTACGACGGTGATATCCACGTTCCTCATCATATAGGATCTCGTCATGCACCTGTGAACCGCGCAATTCACCTGCTTCAAAGCCAATGCCGATTTCCACGCCTTTAAATGCATTAATCGACATGACGCCTTGTGCGATACGTGCATCCAGTTTCCGATCATACTGTACATGACTGCCCAGACCAATCGGAACACCTTCTACAATACATTCCACTACCCCACCGACTGAATCACCTTCTTGCTTGATCAGATCAATGTATGCTTCCATTTTCTTTTCGGTTTCTGGATCGGTTACTCTCACCGAGGAGGCTTCTGTCACGGCAATCAGCTCATCAATCGGCAAATCACGGTAAGGAGCTTCGATTTCCCCAATACGGATGACCTGACCTGCCACCTTGATTCCGAACTCAGCCAGCAATTGACGGGCCAAACCGCCGCATGCCACACGAATTGCTGTTTCGCGTGCACTGGAGCGCTCCAGCACGTTACGAAGATCCTTCAGGTTGTATTTCATTCCGCCATTCAAATCCGCATGACCCGGACGTGGTCGGTGAACCCGACGTTTTTCTTCATCACTGCCTTCAATAGGCTCAATATTCATAATGTTCTGCCAGTGCTTCCAATCGTTATTTTCTACAACCAGCGCAATCGGTGCACCCGTGGTGTAGCCGTGACGTACGCCTCCGGCAATTTTCGCCGTATCTTTTTCAATCTGCATACGCCGACCCCGTCCATATCCTTTCTGACGACGGTGCAGCTGAAAATTCAATTCCTCAAAATCCAATTTTAAATTGCTCGGCATACCCTCTACAATGGCAGTTAGCTGGGGACCATGCGTTTCCCCCGCGGTTAAATAACGTAAACTCATGACGCGTTCCCCCTTTAAACTGTTAAACTGTGCATCGCTAAAATCTTTAACTGTGCTTCATTATAGTATACGCACCTTTCTTTGACAAGAAAAGCCACGTGTATGCAGATAAACAAAAACACGCCTCTTAGCCAAAGGGGCTAAAGGACGTGCTTTGCTGATAAGCCAACCATCAATTACTCAAAGATATAAATAAGTTCCTACAAAACTTTGGATGATATACGCAGGCTTATGCTTTTTTGCGATAAAAAAAGGTTTCCGTCGATTCCAGACCATATTGGTTAGGAGAAAAGATTTGCTCTGTGCTACCGACAAATAACACACCGCCGGGACGAAGACTGGCTGCAAACTTTTGATACAACGTATGTTTGGCCTCTTCTGTAAAATAAATCATTACATTTCGACAGATGATGAGATCATAGCCATCCTCAAACCGATCCAGCAGCAAGTTTTGCTTTTGAAATTTCACGGCTTGTTTTAAACGGTCATCAATTCGATACATCGCACCATCCGGCTTGAAATATTTTCTAGCTACCTGCTCAGGTACATCCTTGAGCGAACGCTCCAAATATTTACCTTCCTTGGCTTTTGCCAATGCACCATCATCAATGTCGGAAGCTGTAATGGAGCAATTTCCTAAAATCCCTTTACCGTCGAGAACCATAGCCAAGCTATAAGGCTCTTCACCAGTCGAGCAGGCCGCACTCCACAGCTTAAGCTTCTGCTTTCCCACAAGCAGTTGTGGCAAGATTGTATCCCGCAGCACTTCCCACCGATTGGGATTTCGCCAAAATTCCGAAACATTGATCGTCATCCGATCCAGAAATTCATAGAATAGAGGTTTTTCCTTCATCATGGCATCATAAAAAGAAACAAAACTGGGAAACCCGTTTTTGTTGCGAAGCGTAGTTAACCGCCTTTTCATCTGTGCTTCTTTGTATTGTGCAAGATCAATACCTGTGCTGTCCTTGATTTTGCGGATAAACGCTGTGTAATCGGGGTCCGTCTGACCCAGTTCCATATCCGTCATGCTACCATCCTTCTTCATACGTAATTAAACTTATACCCAGGTCGCCACACTTTTTTCATACCGAACGGATTCTTCCGGCAGGAAAAAATTTGCAATCTCGCGCTCTGCGCTCTCCGGTGAATCTGAACCATGAATGAGGTTAAACGGTGTATGTGCTGCAAAGTCTCCACGAATTGTGCCCGGAAGAGCTTCGGTTACTTGTGTTTTACCAATCAACAAGCGGGAGAGCGTAACGATGTTATCCCCTTCCCATACCATAGCAAACACAGGGCCTGATGTTATAAAGCCTACAAGTTCTTCAAAAAAAGGCTTGCCCACATGCTCTGCATAATGCCGTTCTGCCTGTTCTCTTGATACTTGCACAAGCTTGCCAGCCGCCATTTTGAAGCCTTTGTCTTCCAGACGACTGATGATACGTCCAATCAGTCCACGTTGTACACCATCCGGTTTAACCATCAAAAAAGTACGATCCATCGGCTCACTCCCAATCCAATCTAATGTATTTATACAGTACTAAACTGTATTGTAACAGAAAGCTTGGAAACGGTTAAAGCATTTTGTCACAGCAAACCCAAAACACAACTTTAGTAGGAGCGGCGTGTTACAAAATGAGCAATATCGCGTAGCGTCTTTTTTGTTTTGACATCCGGTAGTAAGTCCAGCGCGTTTAGCGCTTTATTAATATATCGGTCGGCGAGAATTTCAGCTTTAGCGATTCCTTCACTTTTTTTGATCATATCCACCGCTTTGCGTGCATCTCCTTGCCCATCCCCATCCTGAATGCGGCGGATTTCAGCCAGTAGATCTGCACGCAGCTCAGGCTGTTCGAGCGCATAAATCACTGGAAGCGTAATATTCCCCTGTCTCATATCGCTGCCCGGCGGCTTGCCAATCTTTTTTTCCGTGCCACACAGATCGAGCAGATCATCCTGAATTTGAAAAGCCATACCTACGTTATAGCCATAGCTGTACAGCAGGGAATTGATACCTTCCCGTGCCCCTGCAGCCATAGCTCCCAACTGGCAGCTAACCGCAATCAACAATGCTGTTTTGCGACGTATGCGAAGCAAATAATTACGCACACTCTGATCCACATTAAAAAAATCACGAATCTGTTCCATTTCACCAATGGACATCTGCACCAGCGCTTTAGACAGAACCCGGTGAATGTCGGGATTCGGCAGTCCAGCAGCAATAGACAGCGCACGTGCATATATGTAGTCTCCGGTGTACATAGCCACCCGATTGTCCCATTTGGACTTCACCGTGGGTTGACCGCGTCTCATTTCCGCATCGTCAATCACATCGTCGTGAACGAGAGAGGCAGAATGAATCAGTTCTAGAGGTACCGCTATACGCTTGAGCTTGTCCAGATCATATTCTCCAAACTTGCCTCCCAGCAATACAAATACGGGACGCAAACGCTTGCCCCCTGCTTTAAGCAGATGAAGCGACGTATCATTAATCAACGGCTCCGTACTGTCGATACTGCGGTACAACTCTTCTTCTATAAAGTTCATATCCTTCTTTAATAAACCAAACAAATCCAATCGTTTCATTCTTTCACCCGTGTCAGCGTATTGTCACTCCAGAGAAGCGGCTTCACTCGTCGGTCAAGCAGCCCCAGTTCATGCGCATACTGAAAATAAAGCTCTAAACCTTGTTGTTGCTTCTCTCCAAAATCATAACACAGATTAGTAAAGTAGCGCTCCCAATAATCTCGCAGACCTCCAATTTCCTCGCATGCTTCAGAAATAACAGGCGTCAGGTCCGACAGACTACGCTGCTTGCTTGCGCGGAACGCACTCGCAATTTCAGCCACCGCGGCAGGATTCTGAGCAGCAACAGCACGTCGTACTGCCCATACAGCAAAAGTCATACTGTAGCCCGTCCAGCGCTTCCACTCTTCTCCGAGGTCCGTAACATACAGATCTTCACTTCGCCAAGATGCCTTAATCGCGTGATCTCCAATCAATAGCCCTGCATCTGCCTGTTCCAGCATCAAGTCAAGATCCGGTTCACAGTCAAAATAGGAAGGATGGCCTTCCCATGCCTTTTGCATCAAAATTTTCAACAAATTCACGGATGTAGCAGACGTATTCGTAAGTGCAATGGTTCCGTTTTTGATTTCGTCCAGCGGCTTGCGTGAAAATAGTAAAATGGATTGCACAGGACCATCTGCACTGACGGATAAATCTGGCAACAATAGCATTTCCTCAGCACCCGATGCATACGCAAAGGAGGACATCGCACTGATATCCAAACTCCCAGTCAGCATACCTCGATTCAATTCAGCCGGAACTTTAGAAACCATCTCCGCCGAATGGAGAAGCTTAGAAGGATTAAAAAAATGAAAAATAGGCCAAGCGTTTGTATATTTAATTTTTCCGATTGTGATTGTCTTGGTGTCCGGTGTCGGCATCGGAATCCCCCCATCTCGTAAACAGTTGATGTTCTATACGCAAGCTGTCCAATACTTTGCCTACGAGGAACAGCACAATATCATCCAGCGTCTTGGGATGAAAGTAAAAAGCCGGCATAGCCGGAATCATTTTGACGCCGAGTCTCGCAAGCTTAAGCATGTTTTCCAAATGAATGGCATGTAGAGGCGTCTCACGAGGCACAAGGATCAGCGGCCGACCTTCCTTCATCATCACGTCCGCTGCCCTCGCCATGAGATTATCGGACGAACCGTGTGCTACTGCTGACAACGTCCCCATCGAGCATGGCATGATAATCATCGCATCCACCAAATAAGAGCCGCTCGCAATCGAAGCTCCAATATCTGTGAACGGATGGTATACAAGAGAACCGGGACGGCCTCCGAATTGTTCATTCAAAGCCCCTTCCCGGTCAGTCACATTCCAGCCCAACTCCTCTTTCAACACCCGCCAGCCAGCATTGGAAACGATCAGGTGAACTGTGTATTGCAAGTCCAGCAGAGTCTCTACCAGTCGCACACCATAAATGCTTCCGCTCGCGCCTGTAATGCCAATAACGATTCGTTTGCCTTGATGTCCGCTCACCTGATTATTCATTAGTACTGACGCACCACCAAATCAATCAGTGTAAAGGCAAATACGACAGTGCTAAGTACACCGTTCATAGTAAAGAATGCCGTCTGCAATCGACTCAAATCTTTTGGAGATACGATATAGTGTTCATAAAATAAAATAATGTACGAAATAATCATGCCCGCCAGATACCACCAGCTTAAATCTGCAATAAAGAACAA
Organism: Paenibacillus sp. FSL H7-0703; assembly: GCF_038003485.1. Lineage (NCBI taxonomy): Bacteria > Bacillati > Bacillota > Bacilli > Caryophanales > Paenibacillaceae > Paenibacillus > Paenibacillus sp. FSL H7-0703. Next base: position 81,334 of record NZ_JBBOPF010000003.1, read on the forward strand.
TACAATAAATCCGATTGCCGTAATGACGTGGAATGCCCGAGCGATGTTCAACGCACCTGCTACACCAAAACGGGCAGGAATAGAATAAACTCCTTCGTTTTGGTCAAAATCTATATCCTGACAAGCATAAATTACATCAAATCCCGCCGTCCAAAATGCAATCGTGAGATATAGTACGATAGCGGTCAAATCTATTTGTCCCGTTACTGCAACCCACGCGCCGAGTGGCGCCAAACCAATGGTCAGACCAAGTACAATATGGCAAAGCCAAGTGAAACGCTTGGTGTAAGAATAAAAAACGAGCATAAAAAAGGCCAGCGGGAACAGCTTGAACGCCAGCGGACTTAACTTGAATGATGCCCAGAATAACAACACCAAACTGACGATAATGAAAATCACCACTTCGCTCGATTTGAGCAACCCCGCCGGGATAGCGCGTCCTGCTGTGCGCGGATTTTTTCCGTCAATCACCCGGTCAATCATACGATTGAAGCCAAAAGCCGCGCTACGTGCGCCAACCATAGCTAGCAGGATCCAGCCGATCTGCGGCCAGGAGGGAAGGTTGCCTGTCACGATAACAGACCCCAATACAGCCCCCATGAATGCAAATGGGAGCGCAAATAACGTATGTTCAATTTTAATCATTTCCAAAAAAATAGCAATTTTCTTAAACATGCTGACTCTCCTTGATTCCAATGTGCAATGCCGCAATGCCTCCGGTGAGAGAATGAGCCTGGACATCCTTCAATCCGACTTCACGGAAGATGCCAGCCAACTCATCCCTTCCTGGAAAAAGCGCCAACGAATCAGGGAGCCATTTATACTGCTCATAACGTTTGGCGAACAATTTGCCGAGCATGGGCAAGATGTGTTGAAAATATGTGTAGTAAATCCCCTTGAACGGCTGCCAAGTAGGTTTGGACAATTCCAGACATACGACCTGCCCGCCAGGTTTGACGACTCGTTGCATCTCCTGTAACACTTGGCGCAGGTCAGGCACGTTGCGCAGACCGAAACCAATCGTCGCATAATCAAATGAATTATCTTCAAAAGGTAGTTCCATCGCGTTGCCCTGAACAAGCTTAATTTGCTTTTCACGGGATTCTGATGTAATCTTACGCTCGCCAACATTGAGCATGTTCTGACTAAAATCCAGTCCTACGATGTGACCACTTTCACTTGCACGCGCCATCGCAAGCGTCCAGTCACATGTGCCACAGCAAAGATCGATTGCCGTATCGCCGCGATGCATGTTCATTTTTTTCATCGTAAATTTCCGCCAAGCCTTATGTCTGCGAAAGCTCAGTATATCGTTCATCAAATCGTATTTACCTGCTATGCTTTCAAACACACCATGAACGAATTGCTCTTTCGGCTTGGTGTCGCTTGATCCCATCACGTTCACCTAACCTTCCCTCACAACTGGGTGCGGACTATTTAGCAGCTTCTGGAAAGGCTCAAGCATGCGTTCAAATTCCTCGATCCCTGTATTTTGATCATCTGACAGGATATGCCTGATGTGTGTAACAGCCGTGCGAAGCTTGTCCAGTATCGCATCCTCGGCTTTGTATTTCAGAACCAGCTTACGCCATGCTTCAGTGTCAGTACCATTCCCTGAAAGCAATGCCTGCTCGTTCCGGTCCCCGTTACCATAAATATGCCAGAACATATATCCGAATCGGGACTTGTCCGGTTCTGCCCGCTTGCCCCATTCCTCCACCAAGGTATCACAGAGAGCAAATTTGTTGAGAAGCTGCTTCCAAATTTCCTGATCCTGTTCTGCTACAAGTGAAGTGAATGATAAAAAAAGCTCCTTTTTGAAACGAACCATCTGAGTTAAATACTGAGTTGCATCCAATCGGAATTGCTTCATTCCCCAGTACAGACTCATTTTCCCTGCGTTCACTTCACATACAGCATCACTCAGCTTCGAAATGGCCGTGATGCGGCCTGCCAGTGCAAGCAGCTGGTAAAAACGACTGCTAAAATAGTCCCCTGCTAACACTTTCAGCTGTCTGGAACGCATCTCCTCCGGGCTCCGTATACCGGATAAAGTATCAATCATATCATGCGTATCCAGCCCCATCTGCACAAGTGAGGTTACCAATGCGTACAGTTCGTCCTCACTGGCATGCAGCTCCTGCGCATTCCGGTTCAAAAACACAAACATCAAACGGGTACGGCTGTCAGGAAAAGCCGGCATTTCCGTATGTTGTTGAATCATGTCGTATTCCACATATTTCCTTGCTAATTGGGGTACGCGATACGGTTTCATCCTAAGCCTCCGAGACATGACTTTCTGCTATACTCAAATAATTGCAATGCCTTATATTATATCACAATTTAAAATGATTCGCGACTAAAGTACTGTAGGTCCACCGGCAGAAACATCTAATCTGTATATACACCGTTAAACCTGTTTTGCCACATGGGCGTTACTGTAATGCGGAAACGGGATTTCAATTCCTCTGGCAATTCCGCGCCTTCCCGGCTTCTCAGCTGTTCCAATGCCTCGTTCGTCCACTCGTTCCGGCGTATATCTGATGCAAGCAGCAAATGACGTTCTCCTGACCATTCGTCCTGCGTCACCACCCGAAGCAGCAATTGCCGTACATTCGTCGTTCCGTAAAAGCTAAAAGCGGCAAGCTCCGCCATGTTTTGATAAATCTCTAGTGGGGCAGTTTCTTCCTTTGACAGCTTGACATCCAGGGTCAGGACTGAATGTTCCCAGCTTGCGCTTGCAATCGGTGTGGTCAACGGCAGCTCGTTCAGCGTATCCACCAGATTGTCATCCGACAGCAGCACCCGTTGCTGAGGCGAAATCGTCGCCTGTGTCTCACGAACTGCTGCGGTTCCTGAGTCCAGCACCTGTAAGGACGGTAGCAACACAGCTGCTGCGATGGTTATGAGAATGGAGCCACCGAATACAATCCAAGGTTTCATCAGAGCCTCCCCTGACCTCTACCTCATAATGTGGGTTTGCTACGGTAAAGGTCCTCACTCTCATTCTACAACAAAAAAAAGCAGGCTATGCCTGCATTTTAATCCTCCGTATCTACTACCCCGTGCTTAGTCATCACAACGGCTTTGCCTCGAATTTTAATAGCAGAAGTATGATCCGTAAATTGGACGATCAGTACCTCGCCCTTGTCCAATTTTTCTGAATGATGCAAGCGTGTATCCTGACCTCTAGTCAGACCAAAAACCTGACATCCGTTGCTTTTCGCTTTAATTACGACGTACTCACTGCTACCCGTCACGTTATCTTCCATGTCCTTTTCCTCCCTGAGAGCCGAAGCTATACTTTTTATGATGGAGATTCAAGCTAGTTTTGTCAACTACATGCTTCCCGAGCTACCTGCAACAATTAGCGTGTCCCGAGCCATACTATCCGTGCAGTCCCATCCATTAAAGAAAGGAACGGATCTGATGAAAAACTATCTTCCCGCCAATCTCAGCCCTGCCCAAATCGAACGGCTTCAACAGCTAGAGCATGAATTTGCTGAGCTAACGGGTGAACCCCTGGTGCTGATCGCTTATGCCTCGCGAAACGCCAGAACAGCTTCCTCTTCTTCAGACCATAGCACATCTACCACGAAGTAAACAGGGCAAAAAGAAAAGGCCGTGAATCAAATTCACGGTCTTTTCAGCGCATTGGGAATATGTAAGAAATCTTATTTAATTCCGTCTTTGAGCGCTTTACCCGGTTTAAATGCCGGAATTTTGCTCGCAGGGATTTCGATTTCTTCTCCTGTTTGCGGGTTACGTCCTTTACGTGCGGAACGTTCACGAACCTCAAAGTTCCCAAAACCTACCAGCTGCACCTTATCTCCGCTTTGCAGCGCTCCAGAGATCGCCTCAAATACTGCATCGATTGCTTTGGTTACGTCCTTTTTGGACAATTCAGTGCTTTCAGAAACCTGATTGATCAAATCCGTTTTATTCATAATATTCACCTCCCAATTCAAGTGTAGTCCAGCATTAAGGTTATCGGTGTTAATGACCGATATGAGGTCGCCTGTATAAAATAACCCGGGCGGCGTACTGCCTTCCATAATGTTATCATCTGTTTCCGTTTCGTCGTTAAATATACATAGAATATACCTAACCTCCGCAATATAGGCCGAAACTGGCGTTTTATGGCACCCTTCTTGCGTGGAACAAGGTTTATAGTAATACAGTCCACAGACAATTTCAAGTACGACGACGGTTTAACACGTAAAAAGTAACGGCCAGCGCAAGTACCAGCACTACTCCTTTGACAATATCATGGGCAAAATATTGCACATTCATCATCGTTAGTCCATTAACCAACACACCGATCAATACCGCACCAATAAATGTACCAATGACATTGGGTTTACCAGCACCAAAGACCGAAAAACCGACGAATACTGCAGCTACCGCCTCCATGAGCAAAGGGGAACCCGCGTCAATTTGGCCTGAGCCTACTCGCGAGGCATACAAAATACCGGCAATCGCCGCAAATACGCCTGAAGCAACATAGGCCAGAGTACGGACTTTTTTTACCCGTATGCCCGACAGACGAGCAGCTTCCTCATTTCCACCCGTTACATACATTTGACGCCCATGCTTTGTATAGGTCAAGAAAACATGCACCGCCGCCACAGCCAGTAACAGTAAAATAACCGAAATCGGGATACCCAACCATTTACCTTGCCCCAGCAAAAGAAATGCAGGAGATATCTCCCCCGGCGCCTTGCTGCCATCGGGAAACTGCATATGATTGTATATGGTATAGCCCTGAGCGTACGTTTTGTGAATCCCGCTTACAATATACATGATTGCAAGGGTTGCGAGCAAATCAGGAATACGCAATTTAATGATCAATAATGAATTTAACAGTCCTACCAAAGCGCCGACAATCAGAGACACAATAATGACCACCGCAACAGGCTGCTCATACCAGACCATCAAAGAAGCTGAAACGACCGTTGTCAAAGATACTGTAGCTCCCACCGACAGGTCAAAACCGTCCACGATAAGGGACAACGTCACACCAATGGCAATGAAAGTAACAATGGCAATCGAACCTAGAATATCCATTAAATTATCATAAGTCCAGAAATAAGGTAATGTAGATGAAAAAAACGCCAATACACCTATAATGACAACTACGGCACCGTAACGAAATGACACGTTTAACCATTTTTCCTTCATGAATGCACCTCTTCACCGCCGCTGGCATACAACAGAAGCTGTTCCTGTTCCACTTCGCCCCGCGCAAATTCCTTTATAATTTTGCCATCATACATCACTGCAATCCGATCACCAATGCCAATCCCTTCAGCAAATTCACAGGTTAGATAGATGATCGCTTTTCCTTGCTCCGCCAACTGGCCAATAATACGGAAAATATCACTTTTTGCCCCTATATCCACACCCTTGGTTGGCTCGTCAAAAACAAATACATCCGCTCCCGAATGCAGCCATTTGCCAATCGCAACTTTTTGCTGATTCCCGCCACTCAAATATTTAACATTCTGGCGGAGTGACGGCGTCTTAATACCGAGAGAGGCGACAATCCCATTACCGTTATTTCGTTCTTTACGCCGACTGATGAAACCAAGGACACTCAGCTTCCCCAATAGCGGAAGGCTGAGGTTTCTTTCTACACTCTCCTCAATCAACACCCCCTGCTTACGTCGCTCCTCGGGTATGGACACAATTCCTCGAGCTATCGCATCCGCTGGCTCTCTCAATCGAATGGAGCGACCTTTAAAGGTCAGTTCTCCCTTATCCGGCTTGTCTGCTCCTGTAAGAAGCCGTGACAGCTCTGTCTTGCCTGCACCAACCAAACCCACTATAGAGAGAATTTCACCACGTCGGGCCTGTAAATCAACGCCGTGCACTCGTAATCCTTTGTGAAGCCCTTTTGCTTCCAATATCGTTTCACCAATCGGTACCTCTGTTTTTGGGAATTCCTCTTCAAATGTTTTTCCAAGCATATGCGTAACGATGTCGCCTACACTTAAATCAGAAGCAGGTCCCGTGAACACGCGCTCGCCATCACGCATCACCGTAACACGGTCACTGTGTTCGATAACCTCCGGCAATCGGTGTGTGATGAGAATACATGCAACTCCCTCATCCTTGAGTGTATGGATTGTACGGAACAAACGTCGCGTTTCTTCTTCGCTGAGCGGCGCCGTAGGCTCATCAAAAATGATGGTATTTGCTTGCTGTGTCAGAATACGTGCGATAAGTACAAGTTGTTTTTCTGCCAATGTCAGTTCAGACACATATCGTCGAACGTCAATATCTACCTCTAGACGTGCTAATGCCTCACGCGCTCGTCTGCGCATAGCCCCCGGCGCAGCCCACCATCGACCATCAGGTGCAGACAAATCGTCCATTACAATGTTTTCAGCGACGGTTAACTGAGGCACAAGCGCTGAATCAACCTCCTGATACACACAGTGGATTCCCGCCCTTTTGGCCTCCCAGGGTGAACTAATGTTTAGTTCCTTGCCACCAACTACGATAACTCCCTGATCGGAACAATACGCACCGGACAAAATCTTCATCAATGTGCTTTTCCCTGCCCCGTTGGCGCCCAGCAGAGCGTGAATTTCGCCACCCTGCACCGTAAAATCCACGGCTCGCAGCGCATCTACACCAGCAAACTGTTTGCTGATTTTCTTCATCTCCAATGTATATACTTGTGAACTCATGGTGCCCCCTCACGCCTGCTTATGATAAAAGCGCGCCGAAGCGCGCCTTTTGCATGATGCAAACTTTTTATTTGGACGTTTCATATTCCTTCATCCAATCCTTATAGCCCTGCTCACTTTGGCCCCATCCCTCCACATATTGGGACAGCTCGGATGTGGAAATTTGCTTATCTGGCAGCGCTTCGCGTTGCACATATACAGCCTTCAGTACAACTTTCTCCTCCGGATTATCCCCATGCAACTTCTGATATGCATAGCGCACTTGTACGCGCCCGATATCTGTTGGATCTACGGCTGCCGAGGCCACCCAAGGATTTTTCGGGTCCTGGATCATTTGCAAGTCCTCGTCGCTCATGTCAATGCCGTAGACTTTAATTTCCGTACGTCCCGCTTGTTGGATGGCACGGGCTGCACCTTTGGCAAACTCATCCCACGCCGCCCAGACGGCTGTAATTTCGCCCTTAGGATATTGCTTTAATACAGCTTCCATTTTGGCTTGCGTATCCAACGCAGGATTCTGAGCCGAACCAAAAGTCGCAATTTCTTTAATATCTGGATTGGATTTCAAAAATGCACCATAAGCAACCTGACGACGTTCCATCGGTGCAAATCCGGCAACCCATACTTTCACAATGTTGCCTTTGCCACCGATATCCTTTTTCATTTGCTCCAGCGTCAGCTCAGCCATGCTTTGGTCATCCTGTGAGAGCACTACCGCACCCGGAACATTGACGGCAGCATCAAACACGATAACCGGAATATTGCGGGAAATTGCCTTTTTCAGCCCTGTCTCCAGCAATGCATCACCGTGATCAGTCAAAATGACATCAAATTGCTGGTTAATCGCACTATCAAGCAGAGAAGCCATTTTAGCCTTATCGTTATCTGCCACAAACTTAGTCAGCGCACCGCCAAATTTCTTAACTTCCTCTTCCACACCTTGAACATATTGTTGCGAAAATGTGCCCGTGTTAAACTCCATGATCAACGCAACCCGTTTACCCTTTAGATTTAAATTGTCCGTTTTTCCGTTTGTTGTATTCGATCCTGCAGTGCTTGTCCCTTGAGTGCCGCTCTCTGTCTTCGGCACGCCGCATGCAGTAACCAGCAAAACCAGCACCAGTAGCATGATAGCCCCTAGCCCTAGCTTTTTGTTTCTTTGGAGCTCTTTTTGGATATTCATGATTTCATTTCCCCCTCGTTCAATCCACAAAATGATTCAAATTTGATACTTAATATATCGCTTTAAACCAAGTATGTAAATAGGTTTTATGAAATATAGAAAAAATTCCGACTACATATGACAAAATACGACAATTCCACAAAAAAATTAAACAACCGCCCCCGATTGAATAACGGGGAACGGTTGCTGCATAGAGGTGTCTTTTTAGTTCTCTACTTGACAGGGTACGCCACAGGGTCGATTTTTGCTTATGCTTAAAATGTGAACATCATGAGCGGAGACTAGCCTGGAGATACAATCTCCTTGTCATTTTCAATATGAGGACGCTCCCATCTAACTTATTTGGAGCACTGCTTTACCAGAAAACTTCCGATCTATCAGTTGTTGGGTAATAGTTCCAATTTCCTTCCACGATGCCTCCACTTCGATCCTTGGTACTAACTGGCCTTTTGAAACAAGCTCACCTAGTAATTTCAGATCTTCCGCTGGCGAATAGCGATTTATCTCCTCTCCTAGAAAGAAGCTATACAAGGTCCTACCCCCTAAGCCTCTGATATTAATCGTTGCGTAAGGTGAGGACGAATGTCCCATAGATACACATATCCCCTTTGGCACAAGCTGAGGTAGTAATGAAGCTAGCGTATCACCACCTACTGAATCCAAAATTAGATGATAAGGTCCAAATGTATCAACCGATAAAATCGCCGTATCTCCAACGACAACCTCATTAGCACCAGCCTCTTGAACAAGTAGAGCTTTTTCCTTGGTTCTGGCTACCCCTACTGTAAAAGCTCCTGATTGCGCTGCTAGCTGGTGTGCAAAAATCCCCACTCCGCCAGTCGAGCCAGTTACCAATATCCGCTTACCGAGCAGCATTCCTCCTTTTCTAAGCGTATAGAGCGCTGACAGACCGGCTACCGGTAAAGTAGCAGCCTGGGCGAAGGTAATATCATCGGGAAATTCAGCCAGTAATGAAGTAGGGGCAGCAACTTGTTCGGCCCATGCTCCCATTTGGAGAAGGCCTACCACACGGCTTCCTTGTTTCGGACCCGTGCCATCTTTGGCCTGCTCGATGACGATCCCAGCAAAATCCCAGCCTGGTCTGATCTGTCTTCCATTATTCCTTGCATCTACAACTTCACCCCGATTAAGAGAGAAGGCCTGTACTTGAACGATCGCTTCCCAAGGCTGGGCCTGTGGGGCGGCTACTTCCTTTATCGCGAAAAATCCTGAAGCAAACGGATCTGTTACAATTGCACGAACCATACGATCTCCTCCATGATTATCATTGAGAACCTCTTGTAAATAGCTCACCTTTTTCACAATGTAGTATACTGTAGGGAATCATCTGCACCAAGTGTAGAACTACACCTCATTATGAAAAGGATTGAAAAAGGATGACCATGCACAAGGACGAGGACTTCCAATATAAAACATTAAAAATCGTATTGGGAGAGATTGAAGCTGTTCGCATGAAACGTCAACGGGAATATACTGAGCTATCTCACCCGTTATTGAAACGATTTACTCAGCAGGAGCTTAATGATGAGGCATGTCCTACGTATAAAAATCTATTGGTTGGACGGTCTCGTCGAATACCGGATCGGCAAACGATGATCCATATTGCTGAGTATCTGGAGTGCACTTCAGATGAGCGCAATGATCTTCTCCTCGCCGCTGATTATCTTCCGATCCATTACGAATTGGAGGGACGGTCTCTGGAGCTGGCTCTGGAGCAAGCGCAGCAGATCATGAGTAATTTGCCATTTCCGGCAATGATCGTTACTCATACCTTAGATATCAAGGGGTTAAATGAGCCGTTTCGCCATTTATTTGATATCCCCTCCGATTCTTTTATGAATGGAAAACTGAATAAAGTTGATTTTCATTTTAACTCCGATTTTTCCATTCGTCCCCGTTCTACCTTCGATGCTGAGTCGTTCGAAGAGTGGGAGTCTCATGCTATTTACGGGATACAAGCTTTCAAAAGATATAACATGTTTTCCCGATACGACCATTGGTATAAAAAGTTAATTGACAGATTTCGAAAATACGACGATCTTAATAAATATTGGAGTATGCAGCCAAAGGACTCATCAAATGAAGTTGAGCACTCTAAAATCATTTTGGCCAGAATGGGAGCCATGGCCGATTTAGCCCCCATTCGCTACAAGCAAATTCATCTTTCTGTAAGCAGCCACATGTATCCTGGAATTGAAGTGTACTTACCGATTGACGAACCTGGACGCAGAGTATTTGAATATTTGGGGTGTCCTGCCGAATGCCAGAACAACGCTTTTAATAAATAGCCAGTCAATTGCTATATCGATTATAAGAATCGTTCATTGCAAATTAAATAAGCCTCGGTGCTACGTTGAAAGAGACCAAATATGAAAATGACTACCAGGGTAATCACGTTGTGAAACTCATTAATCGGATTGTTACATTTGAACCTAAATTCCGCTAGGAGAAACGAAAAGCTCAATAAAAACAGAGGTAGTCTAGGACTTTATTTTCTCGTCCATGGCTACCCCTGTCTGGTTTTAGAGGTCAGTCTAATATTTTGTTTTTGCGAACCATAGAGAGCCAATTGCTCTCCACGGTATTTCTCTTATACATTTTTTTGGGTGTGGCTTAGCCTTAAAGAATAATAGCAATGAGACCGCCGGAGCCTTCATTAATGATACGACCCAGCGTTTCCTGCAGCTTATAGCGTGCATTGTCCGGCATCATAGCGATTTTACCCTGAATGCCTTCCCGTACAATGGAATGCAGCGAACGTCCGAAAATATCTGACTCCCAAATTTTGATTGGGTCATTCTCAAAATCCTGCATCAGATAGCGCATAAGCTCCTCACTTTGCTTCTCTGTTCCGATAATCGGAGCAAATTCCGATTCCACATCCACACGGATCATGTGTATGGAAGGTGCTGTTGCCTTAAGCCGCACACCAAACCTTGTGCCCTGACGAATCAACTGCGGATCGTCTAGTGCCATTTCGGACAATGACGGCGCTGCAATGCCATATCCCGTTGTCTTGACCATTTCCAGCGCCTCGGCGAAGCGGTCGTACTCCCGTTTGGCATGGGCAAAATCCTGCATCATTTGCAGCAAATGATCCTTGCCGCGAATCTCTACCCCGACGACTTCGACCAAAATCTGGTCATATAGCTCATCGGGAGCATACAGATCAATTTCAGCTACGCCCTGCCCCATATTCATCCCGCTCAATCCGGCCCTGTCGATGAATTCATATTCCATAAACTGGCCAACCACTCGATCTACATCACGCAGACGTCGAATATCTTTAACCGTATCGCGAACGGAATTTTCATAATTGCTACGCAGCCAGTGCTCTTCGTTCAGTACCATGACCCAGCTCGGCAGGTTTACATTCACCTCATGCACCGGAAATTCATACAATACTTCACGAAGTACGCCTGTAACATCATCTTCCGTCATAGTCGCCGCGCTGAGTGTCATAACTGGTATATCGTACTTGGCAGCCAGCTCACTGCGAAGCTGGAGTGTTTCATCACTGCGCGGATGCGTGGAGTTGATAACCAAAACAAATGGCTTGCCAACTTCCTTCAACTCCTCAATGACGCGTTCCTCCGACTCTACATAAGAGCTGCGCGGGATTTCCGCAATCGTGCCGTCTGTAGTGACTACCACACCGAGCGTCGAATGCTCCTGAATAACCTTGCGTGTACCAATCTCCGCCGCTTCCTGAAAAGGAATGGGTTCTTCGAACCATGGTGTGGAAATCATCCTCGGACCATTTTCATCCTCGTACCCTTTTGCTCCTTCTACTGCATATCCTACACAGTCAACCAGACGTACATTCACGTCCAGTCCTTCCGTTACTTTGATCTGGACGGCATTATTCGGTACAAATTTAGGCTCCGTCGTCATGATCGTCTTGCCTGCCGCACTTTGCGGCAACTCGTCTACGGCGCGGGCACGGTCCGCCTCACTTGTAATGTTCGGCAGAACAATCGTCTCCATAAACCGCTTGATAAACGTTGATTTTCCTGTTCGGACTGCGCCGACGACCCCAAGATAAATGTCTCCTCCGGTGCGTTCGGCAATGTCTTTAAAAATGTCCACTTTCTCCAATGAAATCCCCTCCTCAAAAGTCTCCGAAGGAAAAATGCTTAAAGAGCATCCGCTTCGTGTTCAACCAACTGCTTGATCCCAGATGCGGCAGAACAGCCTTTAAAATGCCCGGAAGTCGTCCGCCGCCGAGATTCAGGAGACTGATGGAATCGGCGAAACGGCGTAAACTCGTACATGCATTTGGACTGATACCATCATATGTATCCCCTCCGTAAAATATGTTTAGTTTTTTAAAAAATAGATTACGACAGAGCGATCATTGCAGAAACGATATTTTACGTTTGGGTCCACTCACCTAATATATGCGGGGCAAGACTCTCCCATGACTTCGTCGCTAGACTAAATAAAAAAAGGATGTTTCTCCTGACCGTTTAGAGTCGTCGGAAACCATCCTTTTTTTATTCTCCTGACATAATCGGCATTACCACAGTTCATCATCCATCGCCTGACGCTCCAGTTGCCGCCTGATAGCCGCCTTGAGCTTATCCTCCGGTATGGTTACCTCCATATCGCCTTGGACACGGGCCTGGCAGGATAAGCGTATTCCTTCATCCAGTAAAGGTCCCAGCTTCCGCTGCTCTGCATCGCTGGGTTGACCTGCCAATTCAGCCCATTCCGGTGATATTTGTACTTTACACATCAGACAGGCTGCTTTTCCGTCACAACGAGTGGGAATATATACGCCCGCTTTACGAGCAGCCTGAAGCAATGACGTACCCTGACCGACCTGTACGCGCCTGCCTGACGGCTTAAACGTAATCTGCACATTCATGAACGGTCCTCCAGTCGTCTTTCTCCTAATACACACAGCTTATACTTCATTGCCCTTCTGGATGACAGAGTGCAACTCTGGCCAAGGCAGAAGTTCTGCAAGCTTGTCCAATTGCTCCTCATTAAAAATATTACTGACTAGTAACTGCTTCAGTACAATGATATGACGTCGCGGGTCGCGCTTCATGACATCGGCAATCGCTTTGTACCGGTCGGGTCGATTTCGCAATATATTGAATAAAAGTTCATGACTGAGCGGCATCAGACGCAGTGAAGCACTCCCCAGCTCAAGCTGAACACCAGTCGACCAAAGTAGTCGCTCGATCTCTAAGCGGTATAACGCTCCGCCACATAATACCTCAAATCCTCCCACCAACTCGACTGGAAATCCCTCCAGATCATAGTGGCTCAGCAATGAAACGTAAGAGCCGCTACGGTCAACCTGCTGTCGATCTATACTCATACCCAGGGGGTGCGAATGAAGCTGCTTTGCGGCATGAATATCCGCATAAATATCAATGTCCCGAGGCAGGCGATCCAGTTCAACTTCTTGCACAAGCAGTGAACAGCTCCCGCCCAGCATCCACGGAACCGACACTGTTGACCAGCTCTCTGCCAAGCTACTCAGCGCAACTGCCAGATTGTGAGGAAGCCTGTCTACTAACACTGATGATATTGCCTCCTTCAACATTATTGCCTCCTTTTCCGTCTTTCCTTCCGTTTCCTGATGGGCATCATTATAACATGTTCGACAGGGCAGTTCGATATTTTGTGTACTGAAAAAGAGGTTACCTACTCCAAAATACAAAAAAAACCGCGAACCTTCCCGGTTCACGGTGAATAATACTAACTGGCGTGCGACCAGCGGTCTATTTTTTCATCATCATTTTCATCAACGCTTCCATATTGGAAGGATTCATTCCGCTCTTTTTGACGGCACCAACAATATCCCTTACTGTATCTTCCGACACCGGAATGTTGGCCATCGCAGACACCTGCTTGATAAGCTGACGCAGTTGCGCTTCGCTTTGAAGCGTGTCCGCCTTTACCGTGCCTGCCAGCTTTTTCACTGCATTTTCGGATATGTTTTTGCCGCCTTTTTTGTTAATGGCCTTCAATGCATCTTTCGGAAAGTTTTTATTCACAATCTCCCCTCCTCCGCCATTGCTCAACTCAGTCTATGAGTGGCAGAGACAAAAGGTGATTAAGCATACATAAGACATGCCAAACGCCTAACTAAAAAAGGCTATCTCATTATAGAAAAAATCTACCATGAGACAGCTTTTATATTATTAAAGCTCATCCGAGCCCTTAAGAATGCCATTGCTCCCAAGTTTGAAGTGGCATGACTTCCATCTCGGTCTTAGGATCGCGACCCATCAGCGCCTCAACGGCCTTACGGACATCACGTCCTTCAAACAGTACTCCATACAGCACCTCTGTAATAGGCATCTGAACACCTAATTTTTGAGAGATGGCGTATGCCGCTTTTGTCGTTCGAATACCTTCTACGACCATGCCCATAGATTCCAGCACAGCATCAAGCTGTTGGCCCTGTCCCAATAGTGACCCTGCACGCCAGTTGCGACTGTGACGACTCGTTGCAGTGACCACTAGATCGCCAATACCAGCCAGGCCGGCAAAGGTTAGTGGGTTAGCGCCCATCTCAACTCCGGCACGGGTAATTTCAGCCAATCCACGGGTCAATAAAGCCGCTTTGGCATTATCACCGAAACCAAGTCCATCTGACATTCCCGCACCCAATGCGATAATGTTTTTTAGCGCCCCGGACAGTTCCACGCCGAGCAAATCACGGTTTGTATAGACGCGGAAATAGGAGTTCATAAACAGCCCCTGTGCGGCTTGTGCAGCCTTCTCATTGGAGGAAGCTACAACGACCGTTGTAGGACATTTCCTCACCACTTCTTCCGCATGACTCGGACCAGACAGCACAGCAATATCACCCTCAGCGACTTCCAGTTCTTCCGAGATCACCGTGGACATACGTTTAAGCGTTTCAGTTTCAAAACCTTTAATGGCATGCACTACCAGCATATCCTTGCTAAAATGAGCTTTCAGACTACGTGCCACCTGACGAGCAGCAGCCGAAGGAGATACGATAATCACTGCTTTAGCACCAGATACCGCAGTCTGCATATCAGTTGTAGCTGAAATGCGGTCAGACAAAATGGAGCCTGGTAAATAATGCTCATTCGTATGCTTCTCATTGATTTCAGCTGCTTGCTGCTCGTTTCTCGTCCAGACAGAGACATCGTTGTTATTGGCCGCAAGAACGGAAGCCAGGGCTGTTCCCCAACTCCCCGCGACCAGCACAGCTATTTTCTCAGACAAGACGATCTCCTCCTTTGGAGCCAAGCTTGTTCTCATTCCCACGTACCAGCTTGACTATGTTGGTACGGTGTCTCCACACAGCGAACAGACAAATGATTAGAGCCGTCCAGAATAACGGCCATGCATAACCAAGAACGAGTAATATCCAGGGAGTCAAAATGACAAATATGAGCGATCCCAAGGATACGTAACGCGTCATTACGATTGCAAGTATCGCAATGATTCCGGCATATAGTGCGGGCAGTAAGGCAAGCGATGCCAATACACCAATAGCAGTCGCAATACCTTTTCCTCCACGGAAGTGAAAATATATCGGCCAGTTATGGCCCGCAATCGCTGCAATGCCGCACAAACCCGATACCCAGGATGATTCTCCACCTAACCAGTGACCTATTAGCACTGCAATAACCCCTTTAAGTACGTCCAGCAGCAGTACCAGAATAGCTGGGCCTTTTCCAAGCACACGCAGCGTATTCGTCGCACCGGCATTGCCGCTTCCATGCTGGCGAATGTCGATTCCTTTTAATTTTCCATACAGCAAACTAAAGCTGACAGAGCCAAGCAAGTAACTGAGTACGATGGCAACGATTTGTAAAATCAACCTATTCGCTCCTAACTTTCGTCAGACTTGCGCCGTGTAAAGATACGAATTGGAGTTCCTTCAAAATTGAAGGCGGCGCGAATTTTGTTCTCCAGATAACGCTCATACGAGAAGTGCATTATTTCTGGATCGTTTACGAATACAACCATCGTTGGCGGCTTAACAGCAACCTGGGTCACATAGTTAATACGCAGACGACGTCCCTTGTCTGTTGGTGGAGGATTGATGGCAACCGCGTCGGAAATTACATCATTCAGCAAATGTGTCTGAATACGCAATACATGCTGCTGTGCCACATGCTGTACAACAGGAAGCAGCTTTTGCAGGCGTTGCTTCGTTTTTGCAGACAAGAACACAATCGGAGCATATGTCATAAACAGAAAGTGATCGCGAATTTTCGTTTCAAACTGGTGCATCGTTTTATCGTCCTTGTCCACGACATCCCATTTGTTAACGACAAACAGCGACGCTTTACCCGCTTCATAGGCATAGCCAGCAATGTGCTTATCCTGCTCAATAATGCCTTCCTCGCCGTTAATAACGACCAGTACAACATCTGCACGCTCAATGGCACGCATGGCACGCATTACACTATATTTTTCGGTCGTTTCATATACTTTGCCACGTTTACGCATACCTGCCGTATCAATCAGCACATACTTTTGACCGTCTTTTTCAAAAGGTGTATCAATTGCATCACGCGTCGTGCCCGCAATGTCACTAACGATAACCCGTTCTTCTCCCAGAATGGCGTTAACCAGTGAAGATTTACCTACATTCGGGCGGCCGATCAAGGCAACACGAATAACGTCTTCATCATAGTGATCTTCTTCCAGCTCAGGCAAATTGGACGTAATGGCATCTAGCAGGTCGCCTATCCCTGTTCCATGACTACCAGAAACAGCAATTGGATCACCAAATCCATAAGAATAAAACTCATAAATCAGATCGGCGCGACTGAGGTTGTCCACCTTATTGACAGCTACGATGATCGGTTTACCCGAACGATATAACATTTGAGCTACCTCTTCATCTGACTGTGTAATTCCTGCTTTCGCATCACTCATGAATACAATTACATCTGCTTCTTCTATTGCAAGTTCGGCCTGCATACGGATGGATTTTAAAATGACATCCTCACCATCAATCTCAATGCCGCCGGTGTCAATAATACTGAAGGATTTACCATTCCACTCCGATATACCGTATATACGGTCACGAGTGATTCCGGGTTTATCTTCCACGATGGACAAACGATCCCCGATAATCCGATTAAAAATAGTGGACTTACCCACATTCGGACGACCAACGATAGCCACAACGGGTCTTGCCATAAATTCACTCCTCCTGTCAATTCTTCCGCTATCATCATAGCAAAAAACATACCTATTGGCGATATGGTCACGTAACAACAATCGGCGAACCCTCTGGGTCCGCCGATGGTGTACGTTATGCTTATTATAAAATGTATTGATTTAAACTCATTTAAATTTGTTCAGCTTATCGCCAAAACGCTCGCCGAGCGTAATGCTCAGACCGGAATTATTGAGGGAAACGTTAGGATTATTCAGTTCCTCACGAGGTGCACGAGATGCACGTGGTGCTCTTTCTGCTTTAGGAGCAGCTTCAGGAGCTTCCTCAGTTTCTTTAATGCTCAGGCTAACACGTTTTTCGGAAGGATTCATTTCAAGAATTTTAACTTTCACTTCTTGTCCTTCTTCCAGAACTTCTTGTGGAGTTCCAATGTGTTTGTGGGAAATTTGGGAAATATGAACCAAACCTTCCACGCCAGGAGCGATTTCAACGAATGCACCGAAGTTAACCAGACGTTTTACAACACCTGTTACGATGTCATTGTTGTTGAATTGTCCAGCAGCCGATTCCCAAGGACCAGGCTGTGCAGCTTTCATGCTCAGGCTGATTTTCCCTTTTTCAGGATCTACTTTCAAGACTTTCACTTTCACTTGATCTCCTTCAGAAACTGCATCAGAAGGCTTATCGACATGAGTCCAAGCAATTTCAGATACGTGAACCAGACCGTCCACGCCGCCAACATCTACGAAAGCACCGAACTGAGTAAGACGTTGAACCGTACCTACGATTTCTTGGCCTTCTTTCAGCTCAGCCATTACTTTAAGCTTGTTGGCTTCGAATTCTGCTTCCAGAACGTCTTTTTGAGAAAGGATCACTTTGTTATTTTCACGATCCAGTTCTTTTACAACAACACGCAATGTGCGGCCTTTGTAATCACTGAAATCTTCAACGAAGTGGCGTTCTACCATGGATGCAGGGATGAATCCGCGCAGACCCACGTCTACCACGATGCCGCCTTTAACGACATCATTCACAACAACTTCAAATACTTCTTTGCTTTCGAACAGTTGCTCCAACTTTTCCCAAGCATTTTCACTGTCGATTGCACGTTTGGACAGAACAAGTTTTTCCTTGCCATCGTCAATGCTGATAATTCTAGCTTCAACCTCTTGGCCTACTTGTACTGCTTCTTCTGCGTTATCCAAACCAGAAGACAACTCGCGAATTGGAATAACTCCATCGTATTTATATCCAATGCTTACTACCGCTTGGTTATCTTCCAATTTCACGATTGTACCCTTAACGGTGTCACCTTTTTTCAGGGAGACGATTTGATCGAGCTCGTCTTGATTTGCCGCTTCAGCAGCTTCTTGATTTTTAATTTCTTCCGACATGTCAATACCCTCCTCAATTCAAAAAAAACCATTTATTTAAACCTGCGCATGGCAGAGTTCAAAACATAAATAAACTTTTGTTCTAGTTTTCCGAGCTTAGACACAATTCATGCAAGCCTTTCAGTTATTCGTAGGCTTACCCGTTTCCTTCATCGTGCGAATACGAGACATAATTGCTTCTGTTGCAAGTTCAAGCGGATCTCCTTCGATATCGGCACCCTTTTGGTAAGCGTCCAAATTGACAGGTTTACCGTATAACACTTTCGTTTTACGGAAAAGCTTGTAATCACCAATAATGGCGACCGGAACGGCAGCCGCTCCACTGCGTAGCGCAAAGCTTGCAGCACCCTTTTTACCGATCCCCCCAGCTCCTCTGGAGCCTTCGGGAAAGATCCCCATAACCTTACCATCACGCAAAATGTTCAATGCCAGCTTAATGGATTCCTTACTTACACCGCCGCGTTTGACTGGAAAAGCTCCCAGTTTCCCAATTAGTGGACCCAGTACAGGAACATTAAACAGCTCGGCTTTTGCCATAAAGTGAACCTTTCGCTTCAGCAAAATACCGACTGTAGGAGGGTCAAGATTACTAATATGATTAGAACACAACAGCACTCCGCCCTCGGCAGGAACATTTTCCCTGCCTACCGCCTCAAGTCTAAACAGAACGCGGTAAATAAGACGCAAAATACTGGCGCATACAGTATATATCATTGGCTGATCTCTCCATCCTTCTCCGTTAAGCAATAAGATACGATCGTATCAACGACATCCTGAATGCCCATATGGGTCGTATCGAGCACGATGGCGTCCTCACTGCAACGAAGCGGGGATACCTCCCTCTCCTCGTCAAGCTTGTCACGTGCCGCAATGTCACGTTCCAGTTGCTCCAGAGTGATATCATCAGTTTCGCTCAGTTCTTTAAAACGGCGGGAGGCACGTTCCTGAACACTTGCGGTCATGAACACCTTGACTTCCGCATCGGGAAGTACAGTTGTTCCAATATCGCGACCATCCATAACGACACCCTTGCGTGCAGCCATCTCACGCTGGTTTTCAGTCAAACGTGTACGTAAACCAGCAATACTTGAATACTGTGACACGTTGCTAGTCACTTCCATCGAACGGATCACAGTGGTTACATCTTCCCCGTTACAATAAACCTTTTGGCCTGTGGGGTCCGGTACTAATTCAATCACCAGCTCAGGTACATGTTGAAGCACTTTTTGTACATCTTCTGCAGGAATTTCCTTACGCATCATGTACCAGGTTGCTGCTCGGTACATGGCTCCAGTATCTACATATACATAAGAAAGTGCTTTCGCCACCAGGCGGGCCACTGTACTTTTCCCTGCACCAGCAGGTCCATCAATGGCTACATTTATTTTGTTACTTGAAGATACATGTTGCCTTGCCAACAGGGAATTCCTCCTAACCTAACCTCAAGAAAAAAGCAGGCATTGCCTGCGACGTGAAAATTATACCACACATTTATAGGCGATGCAAAATAAGCGACAGGTTTACTAAAAAAGAAAAATTTCGGATGATTAAGATTTCCCCCGGAATTCCAGCTGTCTTTCAAAGCAATATTTAATCAGTTTTTGGCGCTCCTGATCAGCGATTTCCTCATATTTCAGCATAATGAGTTTGCGACCGTTTTCCATCTGCTGAATGCGCACAATTTCAGATTGGAACGGAACATGCTCCTGAGTACCGTTTTTATATGGAACTAAAATCCAGCAAGACAATGATTCTCCTTCTTCAAGATGATGAGTTCCCTGGGTGTGAAAAGAAACACCCCCGCCTCCTACATCATGTGTCTCTGCTACAAATCTGGACTCGTTCGCACCATGCTTTACTGCAATTTCCAAGTTGGCCTTAACCCGAAGAAAGTTGCGGCGCTGAATTTTGCTGATGCTGTCTGGAGCAGGTTTGTGGATACGAACCATCCGGAGGATATCCTCTTTAAAACCCGTAACGTGGGTATTAAAATAATTTTTAATCCCACCCTCGCTCATAAAAAATATAGACAGTTCTTCCCCTAGAAACAATTTTTTCAAATGCCCACTTGTTTGTGACATAGGAATTTCAATTAAAAAGTTCTGTGACTCCTCTTCTGCAATACGAGACTTAAATTCAAAAATCTCGTCCTTATGGTCAGTACCAGCCACTTGTATGTATAACACATCATTAATTTTAGGAAACAAATGATCCACCATCCTTGTCCATTAAAAGCTCTAATTAAGGTATATAATACCACGACTTTATGCCTATATTAAGCATTTTATTTGTTCTATCTATGACTAAAGCACAAAAAACCTCCTTCATGAAGGAGGTTTAGAGTGACTATTGATTCATTTTCATGTAATCAACTACGCATTACTTGCAGTAACCTGAGGTTCATCTGAATCTTTAACCTCTTCAATCGTTTCTTCCATCCCCGTATTGGCGTTAATATATATCCGGTAAACGGAACCATTGATTTTACCACCAAATTCATAACATAGAACTTCATTCGAAAGTTCATTTTCAATTAAGGCTTTACGGTGGTAAGTTTCACGAAACTCAGGATTCAATTTTGCTCGTGCTGCATTCAAATTCAATTTTGCTTGCGGAATGCGGCGGAGATGACTATGCTCATACACATAATCACTGGATTGAAAACCGATCACTTGTCCGTTATCAAGGCCTGATCTGACTGTGATTTTTTCTGGATAGATAATCACGTCCCCTTGTTGGCTCGCAAATGTAATATTAGCTAAATTCCCGCTCTCATCATACGCAACTGGCTTCATTCCTTTGTAACCTTTTTGTTCAAGGTATTCACTAGCATAGCGAATCGCTTCATTACGTGTTGCTTTTTTAGGACCTACTGCCCTCATGTCATGATAAGAAATAAGCTTGCCGCCTTTTTTCGTGAAATCCATACTGGCCACGGGTTGCTTCTTATTTAGCAGGGTAGCTGTATAAGATGCCCATTCCGTTCCTTTACCGTTTTCGTTCACACGGATCTGACTTTCCGGTTTTCCTGTAAATTCAGCGGCATTTCGTTTAATTTGTTCTGCATTCACTGCCGGGAGACTCAATTTTTTCACAGAGCGTTTATCATAGATGCTGGCTACAGACGGTCCCCAATCCAGCTCCTTGTAGTTTTCCACCTTTTTGTCCACGGTTTTAAAGCCATCAATAATGGTATTGTCCTTCGGCCCAGTTTGCGAACCTGCCGCCATATCTACATCCATCCATCGCAAATTTTTGCTAAGGACCTTTTGCTGCACTTCCTGCATGTTTTTCGAAATTTCTTTGGAATTGTTATATAGCGTTTTCAGGTTCGAAATTTCTTTCTCGTTTAAAGGCTCGTGATCCAGATCACGGACAGCGGTCTGATACGAAAACGCGGATAGATGTGACAGTAAATCCTTGGCATGATTAAAAGGCATTACATTCAGAGGCAACTGATTAACCTCATTTTGGGCCTCACTTGCAATCCTCCACACGTTCATCAAACATTTGCGGTGCATCGCGTGTGAAGTATTATGGACAGCAACCGCGTTCCCGAGTTGAGAATGCAGCTGATCCATATGAAACGACAAATCGTGAAACGCACGCTGGTATTGATTTTCCGCTTTTATCGACATGCTATTTGCCTGAAGAGACACCTCTTTTCTCATCTGGCTTTGCTGATAACCCCACACAAATGCTCCTATCATCATCAGGGTAACCACCGGGAACAATACGGCACTAAGTCGCTTATACATATTGGGAGTCTCCTTTCTTCAAGTACACTACCGATAGTGTGACAAGAAGAATGCTCTCTTATGCATGGTTTTCCATGACTTCAACAATAAACTCACAGTTATCGCAAATGCAGCGTTTAAAGCCGGTCTGAATCTGTCCTTGCTCTATACGTCCTCTCAGCACAAAACGTTCCCCACATCTTTTACAATGAATTCTTACTTTTATACGCAAAAAAAAGACACCTCTTTCTCTAACAGGTTTGTCAGATCAGTGTGTCCCATTTCGTTACATATTAACCTTTTCTTCCCGTTTTAACAAACGAAAAGGAGAACGGTTATTAGCTCGACTGATCTTCGCCATTCCTCCATACCATAGAAATGCCATAAGTGGAATGATAAACCAGATCCAGTCATGTGAAAATTTCGTTAAAATCAAATCGTATACTCCGTGCCAGAACCATGGAAGCACCAATGACAGCAGCAACATGTATTTGCTCCTCAAGCCCTCTGAAAACTTGGCCTTCCCCATGTAGTAGCCCATCATTACGCCAAACATCGCATGACCGGATACCGGTAGCAATGATCTCATCAGCATCAAGCTAATCGAAGCATGACCCGCCCAGGCATATAACAGATTTTCAACCGTTGCAAATCCGAGTGAGACTGCGGCCGCATACAAAATACCATCATAAGGCTCGTCGAACTCGGTATGATTATAGATGATGTGATACAACAGAAACCATTTAAAAAACTCTTCCACTCCGGCTGAAATGCCGAACACCTGGATTAACGTGTGATCCCCTAGCCAAAGCAGCAGCCCGCGTTGAAAAATCATGACAGGAAGAACCACCAAAAAGCCGAGCAAAAACACTCTAATAACCATGTGCAGTGGCTCCGAATCATACCTGTCCTTCAAGTAAAAATACATCAATAAGGCGAGACCCGGCGCTGTGGCTGCCGCTAAAACCGAAAACAGAAGCACCGATCATCCCTCCATAAAAATGAGTCGGCCCTGCTTTCAGCGCAGAGCCGACAAATTCACTTCGATATCACTTTCGATAAAACGAATCAAGAACGGCTGTCAAAATGAGTGCAGATGACAGCAACTGCCTGCTCAGGAATGACCAGTTTGCCGTACTCTTCCAACATAGCTGGTGTAACGGATGAGCCTTCTCCAAATTCAGCAAGAACCGCGATTAAAGCCGCAAGCTTGGACTCCTCTACTTCTTCTGGTTCCAAGTGCAGAATCCATTTTCCTCTATAATGATACAGCTTACCTGCTTCCGTAGTGTTACTACGAAGCATATGAGCCGCTTCTATGAGTACTTCGAAATCGCTAAACGCGTAAACGATGGAATCGCTATGCTCCAGCGTGACTTCCATTTCGTAGACTTCCTCTGGAAGCTCCTCATCGGGACCCGAACCATACTGTTGATGGTCGTATTTTCCCCGGGTGACGATAACAACCATTCCTTGAGCAGGAAGCGCAAAGACTTCGACAGCTAACGGTCCCGTGGCGTCGAAGCCCAGTTCGCTGTATGCCTGATCCATCATTTCGGTAAACAGCTCATGAACCCTTGGAATTTCTTGCCACATATCGTCTTTTTGAATACCGCGTTCGCTCAAATCGTCAAAGGTAAGGAAAATCCGTATCTTGTCCTGACTTAATCTTTCTATTTTCATACTGGACCCTCCTCCTGGCAGCCGAGTGTTATTAACAGATTATGATGCAATTATGATGCCTGTGATGAAAATGGTTCTATGTAATCATGTTATCATTTTATAATCGTAAATGCACGCAATAAAAAGATAAAAAAAAGAATCATTTGAACGGCTTTTACAAAAAAGCCGCAAAATGATTCGGAATAAAGGTTTCTGGTTTACAATCCCGGTACGGCTGTATGAGTTTCTTTCAAAATTTGCTCGACCTCACGTTTAACATCGGGACTTGTGCTGATGAAGTCTTTAATCAACTTCATATTTTCTTCTTTGTTCTTGGCAGTATGGGCGTTATGAGCGGTTTTATCTGTTTGTGAATGATGGTCTTGATCCTTATGGGTGTCTTCTTTATTGAGCGTTATCTCGCCCATTCCGGGGAATGCCGCGTCCATCATTTTAGTACGGGCTTTCTGCACTAAATTGCCGCTTTTTTTCCCACCCATGTCCATGGATAAGCCCAACATGTCGCGGTTGCGGGAGATCAAAGAGCTTGCTACAGCGCCCAAGACGATTCCCAGGAAAAATGAAGATGTTTTCACAATTAGAACCTCCCTTTGTGGTAGAATCAAGCATAGTGTTCGTCAGTAGTGACAAACTCATACGGTATAAAATACAGGAAGGTGAGATGAAATAATGGGTACAAAAACAGCAGCCATTTTGTTCACAGCATGTCTGCTGCTTAGTGCTTGCACTGCAACCAAGCCGGAATCTGCGGCAACAAGCAACCAGCAGGATTCGGTAGCGTCTGACTCAGGTAACAGCGCCAAAGATCAGTGCAGCGTCTCTTCCCCAAAAAGCAGCAGTAAGCAAGCAGGCAGTGATGATCATAATTCAGCGGGTAAAACCAATGCACAAAATGATAAAACCAGCGAAAGCAACGAAACAGGAGCTGCGACATCTGCAACTACCAATAACAAAATGTATCACTTGAACAAAGCCTACAATGTAATTCCTAACCAACAAGGCACCGAAAAAAAAGTCGTGTTACTGACCTTTGATGATGGTCCTAAGGAAGCAGCCATGATCAACAAAATCATAGATGTATTGGATAAACACAAAGCGAAAGCGATTTTCTTCGTAAACGGTTACCGTGTAAAAGAGCATCCTGAGTTGCTTAAGCTTATCCATGACCGTGAACAGCCCATCGGCAACCATAGCTGGGATCACATCGTGCTGAAGAATAAATCTGAGCCTGAGGTCAAAAAACAGATTGAATCGGTACAAAAAGTTGTTAAGGACATTACAGGACAAGCCCCCGTATTCTTCCGTCCCCCTCATGGTGCCGGCGGAGACGTAGGTCGCAAGGTCGCTAAGGAAAACGGTCTCCTATACATGACATGGTCCGTCGGTTCTCTGGACTGGACAATGAAAAAGAATCAGCCTAATAAAACGGAGGCACTTCTCAAAAACGTAACGGAACAACTTCATCCAGGCAGCAATATTTTGATGCATGAACTGCCATGGACAGCTGAGGCTCTGGACAGTCTATTGACACGCCTCGAGCAAAAGGGTTACCAATTTGTTGATCCTCAAAGCATTGAGGTTCCTGCCAGCAAATAGACACTTGCGTATACTCAGTCTTAACTGTAGATGATGCAATAAAGGCCTCCACTCTCCGCTATTCATGCGGAGATGGAGGCCTTTTTACCGTATCATTACGCGCCTTGACCTAAGCACAGACGTCCATACTTACTTTATATTACCAAAGCATTTCACTGATGGGTGGTGCACCCTTGATGCCCCACCACAGTAACGCTGCAGTAATCAGCACAAAAAGAGTACTCAAAAAATTTAAAAACCACTTGCTTACCCGAATACGGCGGGACGGAAACATTTCTGCCCGCGTTCGGTACTCACTGGCAGGAGTATCATCCTCCATCGTCACAGCAACTTCTGGTACAGCGGCAACGTGAGCCAATTCTGGCACGGGCCGTGAAGCACGGGAGCGAACTGGTTTAGATTTTGACCTGTCCTCCTCCTTGCCTTTGCGACCATTTCGGCGGCTACCATAGGTCTGCACTCTGCTAAGTTCCTGATTCATTCTTCATACCTCCGAAAACGTAACGCTAAACCAGATATAAGGTCAATCACAAAATGACAAATGATCGGTGCCCACAGACTACCGGTCTGCACATATATGTAGCCCAATCCATAACTGCTAAGAAAAACCCAGCCAGTGGGAATCCAATGCCGTAAATATCGGATATGAATCACCGCAAACAAAATGCTTGTCCAATAAGGACCAAAGCTGTACTGAATCGCACCTCTGAACAAGAGTTCCTCACAGATGGAGACGATAGCTGCTATACAAATAATATGCCAAACCGGACGATTTTGAAACAGCATTTGGTTAATACCGCCGTCATCCATAGCATCCTCAGGCATAATCCGGGATAACAACAGATCCACAAGTAACATAGCGGCGGCCAATCCCAATCCCCACCATAAGACGTGCAGAGTGTTCGGCAATGCAAATAGTTCTAACACATTTCTTTTCTGAAAAATAATCCAGATTGCGCCAATCAGCAGGGTCAGCCCCTGAGTTAGATACAAATTGTAAAGCAGCAAGCGGTCGTTCAATTCATGAATTTGCGCTCTTTTCCATTTCACTTTAAGCTTTTTCATAGTTAGTTAGTCCTCTGCATAGTCTTCTTTAGCATCATAGCCAAAAAGTCGGGCGGATTCAAGAAGACTTAAATCTTAATTTTCCGCATTCTGTAGCTATATATCTAGCCGGCTATCCACACATGTCGCATGTCCTATTGACATGCCCATGTAAGCCATGATACATTATGAAAAAATTATTAGCGACAACAACAATGATGGAGAAAAGGTATTGATTTCGTCCTCAGAGAACCGGTGCTTGGGTGGAAGCCGGTGACGAAGTAACTACTTTCAGCGCTCCTGAGTTATTGCACCGAGGTCTGTGGAATATTTCCCGGCATTAGATGCAATCGGCAGAAAACCGTTATCCTTTCGGTCATTTTATGACCGCTGAAGGCAGTCCATTGCGAAATGGCTGCGAATTAGGGTGGTACCACGATAACTCTCGTCCCTTACTATGGAGATAGTATGTGATTCGGGAGTTTTTTTGATGCCCGAAAACCGCAAAGCGTCTCTGCATAAGACTTTCGGTCGTTAGTTTGGTGCATACTGCTATACTATCCCTTTTCTGCGTCAATGCGTTATCACACTAGTATTTTACACCGCTCTCCTGTACTTTTAGAAGCATTTCAAGTTTTTTCATGTTCTTTATGGAATGTATTTCAGTTTGAAGTGCATCCTGTCCATAAAAGAAGTTAACTTTGAGGAGGAAACCAAATGTTTAAAGTGTTAGTATCCGATCCGATCAGTGACCTGGGCATCCAGCAACTGATGGATGCAGACGATGTCACGGTGGACAAGAACACAGGTCTCAGCGAGGATGAATTGGTTCAAATTATTGGTGACTATGACGCATTACTCGTTCGAAGCCAAACTCGGGTAACCGAACGCATCATGACGGCAGGTAAGAACCTCAAGGTTGTAGGGCGAGCTGGGGTTGGAGTGGACAACATCGACCTCGAAGCAGCAACACAACGCGGGATTATCGTTATTAACGCTCCTGACGGCAACACGATTACGACATGTGAGCACACTTTTGCGATGATGATGGCTCTAGCACGTCATATTCCACAGGCATATGCCAAAACCATTGGCGGTACATGGGATCGTAAAACATTCCTCGGTGTCGAACTGCGTAACAAAACACTTGGAGTCCTCGGCATGGGACGTATCGGCAGTGAGGTGGCTAAACGTGCTAAAGCATTTGGCATGAGCATCCTCGGATATGATCCATTTCTAACGGAAGAACGCGCTGAGAAGCTGGGCATTAAGCTGGCGAGCGTGGACGAAATTATCCGCAACGCAGATTTTATGACCGTACACACACCATTAACACCGGAAACGAAACATATGATTGCTCGTCCACAGTTTGAAGTGATGAAAAAAGGAATGCGCATCATTAACTGTGCCCGGGGCGGAGTTATCGATGAAATGGCTCTTGTTGAAGCCATTGATGAAGGTATCGTTGCCGGTGCAGCCTTTGACGTATTCGAGTCAGAGCCGCCAGCACAGGATCACCCATTCCTGAGTCATCCGAAAATTATCGTCACACCACATCTGGGTGCCTCGACTGTCGAAGCTCAGGAGAATGTAGCTATCGATGTGTCCGAGCAAGTGCTGCATATTTTGCGTGATGAGCCTTTTAAAAATGCGGTCAACATGCCTCCAGTACCCTCCAACGTCATGACGCAATTGCAGCCATATTTCTCGCTTGGAGAGAAGCTGGGCAGCTTTGCCGCTCAGATCACGAATCAGGCTGTACGTGAAATTCAGGTAGATTACGCTGGTGATTTGTCCTCTGTGGATACACAGCCGCTGACACGTTATATTTTGAAAGGTGTACTTAGCCGTCATCTGGGCAGCGATGTGAACATTGTAAACTCAGTACATCTGGCCAAAACACGTGACATCCATCTTGTCGTGTCTCAGGCGCCCGCCACCAAGGGATTTACCAACCTGATTACCGTTACACTCAAAACCCAGAGCGGCGAAGAGCAACGTGTATCTGGCACCCTGCTGGCAGGTTATGGCGAACGTATCGTTCGGTTGAACCAGTTCCCGGTAGATGTGGCACCGGAAGCTCATTTCCTGCTCATCTCCCACAATGATAAACCAGGCATTATCGGTCGTGTCGGCACCTTGCTTGGGGAGAACGGCGTCAATATCGCTTCCATGCAAGTAGGGCGTAAAATTGTCGGCGGTGAAGCCATCATGATCCTGACCGTTGATAAAGCTGTACCAAAAGACGTGCTGATTCAACTCGTTGGTTTGCCAGAACTAAATACTGCCCAAGAAGTAGTGTTAAATTAGTTCCAGAGAATAGAGAAGTCCATGGTTTTATAATAAAGAGAGGCGCCTGGCTACCCAGGCGTCTTTTTCTCTTATACCGTTATCTGTCATGAGAGCAATCATCATGCATGAAACAGGATGTTCCACGTTGAACAAGATAAATGTTGATTTTTCAACAAAAAGCACCCTCTTCCGAGGATGCCTGCAAACCGGGGTATATCAGCTGGGGCTTATAATTCTGTTACAGACCCAGCTTTGTTTTGTTGGAGATGGGCAGCAAAATAGTAAATTCCGTCCCTTCCCCCAATACGCTGGCAGCAGAGACAGAGCCTCCGTGTGCCTCTACAATGTTCTTGACAATAGCAAGCCCCAAACCAGTCCCTTTATCCTCACCACGTACTCTGGCCTTATCTGCCTTGTAGAAGCGGTCGAAAATATAAGGTAGATCCTCGCTGGCAATGCCTACACCTTCATCCTTAATCCGAATACGGATTAACTCATGCCGTTCTCCCAAAATTCGATCCGCCGCAATAGTAACCTTTTTCCCGCCGGGTGTATGTCTGAATGCATTATCCAGCAAATTGGTCAATACCTGCTCCAGTCGATCTTCATCTGCCTCAGGCAGCAGCAAACGTTGGCCTTGCTCATGGTAATCGAGTGTCAGTCCCTGTTCCTTCGAACGTACCGTAAATTTACGGTGAACACGCTCGATTAGCTCATTCACATCCACTTCCTGTCGGTGCATGTCTGTATGACCAGCCTCCATTCGGGCCAGATCAAGCAGATCCTTGACTAATCTTCCCATGCGTAATGATTCATCATGGATGACCTGTACCAGCTCCTCGGATTCTTCAGGTGAACCCGCCATACCATCCAGCAACGCCTCGCTGTAGCCCTGCATCATAGATAAAGGTGTACGGATTTCATGAGAGACGTTGGCCACAAAATCGCTCCGCATCTTCTCAAGCTTCACTTCTTCCGTGATATCTCTAAGCACAGCTACTGCACCGCGGATTGCATTATCCGTATACAGAGGCGCCATCTGCACCGACCAGGAGCCCTTCTTGACATGGATATAGTCTCCGACATCCTCTCCCCTGTCCATAACGGTATGGAACAGAGACTGCAAAGGCTCAGGTACAGAAGCTCCAAACTCCTCCAGATCACGCTCCTGCCACTCCAGCTTTTTCCAGATATCCAACAGACTTTGTGCCGGCGGATTCGTCAAGATGATTTGTCCGCTTCTGTCAAAGGTGATTACGGCATCAGACATGCTTCGCAGTACGCTGGATAAATGGTTTTTCTCCTCATTCAGACTGCGGATCGTTGCTTCCAGTTCCGTAGACATATGATTAAAAGTTTTCGCCAGTTCTCCAATTTCGTCACTGGTCACCAACGAAAGCCGAGTATCATACCTTCCCTCACGAATCGCATTCGCCGCCTGAATCAACAGCTGCATAGGCTGTGTGATTTTAGTAAAAAGGAATAAGGCAAAAAAGGTCGTCAATAAAAATCCGACAATGCATGTATAGGTGAACAAATGCTTGATTTCCGTCGATTCATACGCCGCAAAATTTCTGTTGATGTACGGCAATAAAAAAAGCCCTAGAAAAATAAGCACAGAGCCTACAAGACAAATGATGGTGATCCACAGCTTGCCTACCAGCGATCTCCAGAAGTTCACGTTATTTTGGAACCTCCAGCTTATAACCTACGCCCCACACGGTCGTAATCATAGCCGCTGCCTCTGGCGATACTTTATTCAGCTTTTCACGAAGCCGTTTCACATGCGTATCCACAGTGCGCAGATCACCAAAAAATTCGTAATTCCAAACGTCTTTCAGCAGTTCCTCACGCGAGAAGACTTTATCTGGCGACACCGCCAAATAGTGCAACAGCTCGTACTCTTTAGGTGTGAGACTGATTTCAATCCCGCCCGCAGTTACCCGGTGCGCATCATGCTCAATGATAAGATTCGGAAAAACAATACTATTGCTTGGTACCGCCTCTTTCGTTAAAAAGGCAGTTTCCGACGAACGGCGTAAAATCGCCTTCACCCGGTAAATGACTTCTCGCGGGCTAAAGGGCTTAACTACATAATCATCGGCTCCGACTTCAAAGCCTTGTACACGGTTCACTTCCTCACCTTTGGCAGTCAGCATAATCACAGGTGTAGCTTTGGTCTGACGCAGCCGTGTACACACCTCAATCCCATCCATCCCCGGAAGCATTACATCCAGTAAAATAATGCTGTAATCGCTTGCAGTCGCTTTTTGGAGGGCAATCTCACCATCCTCAGCTTCGTCAATTGCATATCCTTCTTTTTCCAGATACATCCGCAGAAGGCGGCGAATGCGTTCTTCATCATCTACAATTAATATGCGGTTGCTTTGTTCTGACATATTCCCAGCCCCTTCGCTAAAAAAACCATTCTCTCTATTTTACTATTTTCCCGTGCTTGGTCAAACTTTACTCTCATCCAACAGTCTCTTTACACCAAAAAGGCCGGGGTTATGACCCCCGTCCTGTCCGTTTCTTTTTCGTGTTGTCTGATTTGGCAAGTTGAATGAGACGGTTGATTTCGTCCTTGGTTAAGGGTCTGGTCAGACCGCGCTTCAAGTTTTGTAGCAAAAGATCACCGAAGGCAATTCGCTTGAGTCTGATGACCGGGTGTGAAATGGCCTCAAACATCCGTCTTACCTGGCGATTTCTGCCTTCATAAATGGTAATCTGGATCACAGACTCCTTACCATTCGGATCTACATCTTTATATTCTACCTCGGCTGGTGCAGTAATGCCATCTTCCAGCACGATTCCTTTTTTCAGCTTGTCCAGCTCAGTACCATGCGGAACGCCTTTGACTGTTGCCACATATGTCTTGGGCACATGATGCTTGGGATGGGTGAGCAGATTGGCGAACTCGCCATCATTGGTAAGCAACAGCAGTCCTTCGGTGTCGTAATCGAGACGCCCTACCGGATATACGCGTTCCTTAACGCCTTTCAGATAGTCTGACACGATTTTACGGCCTTCCGGATCGGAAGCACTCGTAATGACTCCTTTAGGTTTGTTCATCATCAGATAGATTTTTTTCTCGGTTTTGATCGGGCGTCCCTTTACCGTAATCATATCTTGATCAGGGTCTGCCTTCGTTCCCAGTTCAGTTACGACAACCCCGTTCACTTCCACGCTGCCCGACTGAATAAGCTCTTCACATTTACGTCTGGAAGCTACACCAGCTTGGGCCAATATTTTCTGCAATCTTTCCATGTTCGCTAATTCACCTCATGCTAATGATACCCATCCATGAGCAAAATCACAACCCCCGTTCAAAAAACGATGCAGAAATTAAAATACAAGCAGGCAAATGGCAATGGCTGCCACAAAACCAACCACATCTGAAAATAGTCCTACCTTCAAAGCATACCGTCCATTGCGGATACCTACCGCACCAAAATATACAGTTAGCACATATAGCGTCGTGTCTGTGCTGCCCTGAATCGTTGAGGCGATCCGACCGATCATGGAATCCGGGCCATAAGTGCGAATTAGATCCGTCGTGAACGCAAGTGAACCGGTGCCCGTCAATGGACGAAGCAAGCCTAAAGGCAGTACCTCACCGGGTACACCCCAGTGTTTAATCCATGGGGTTACCCAGGAGATCAAATAGTCTAAAGCGCCGGATGCTCGAAAAATGCTAATCGCCACCATCATGCCTACGAGATGAGGAATAATGCTGATGGCGGTAGAAAAGCCGTCTTTGGCTCCATCCACAAAAGAATCGTAGACAGGTACCTTTTTAGCATATGCATATAAAGGAATAAAAGCGAGAATAACCGGAATGGCCCAAGTCGATACGAGGTTTATAAAATTAAGCATGCCTCCCTCATCCTTTCCAAGTGGTGTCCCTGCCCTTGGCAGCCGTGATTCCCGTTCGCGGAACGGCAGGTGAAGATACGGGCAGCGTCGTTGAAGAGGCAGCAGATGTTGGTGCTGATGAGGTGAGTGGTGCCAAGGATGT
Organism: Paenibacillus sp. FSL H7-0703; assembly: GCF_038003485.1. Taxonomy (NCBI): domain Bacteria; kingdom Bacillati; phylum Bacillota; class Bacilli; order Caryophanales; family Paenibacillaceae; genus Paenibacillus; species Paenibacillus sp. FSL H7-0703. The sequence goes on from NZ_JBBOPF010000003.1 coordinate 114,133, forward strand.
CTGGGACGGCGGAATCGCTGGAGGACGGCGGCGCAATTCTCGACTACGGTACCAACGATCCGCCGCAATAGCAGCAAAGGTGGCTATTGCGGTCGCTACCAGCGTCGTACCGACGATTTCTGCCGGATGTGCGGAATGAAAATTAAGCCGTATCGCGATCAACGTCGTAGGAATAAGCGTAATACTGGCTGTATTCAGGGCGAGCAGCGTACACATGGCTGGTGTGGCGGTTTGCTTATCTGGATTGAGCGTCTGCAACTCTTGCATAGCCTTGATTCCCATCGGTGTGGCTGCATTCCCCAGGCCCAGCAGATTGGCGCTCATATTGGACAAAATGTAACCCATAGCGGGATGATTACGTGGAACATCAGGGAAGAGAAAGGCAACCAAAGGAGAAAGCAACTTGGATATTTTCTGTAAGAGCCCACCATCTTCAGCCAGCCTCATCATGCCCATCCAAAACACCAGCACACTTATCAGTCCAAAGCACACTGTAACCCCCGTAGTTGCCCCGTCAAAAGCTGCTTTCGTCACCACCTCAATATTTCCCTGCGCGGCAGCAAATACAAATCCAATACAAATCAAAGCCACCCATATGAGATGAATCATGGCTGATTCCTCCTTTTCCCAATGATGTGACACGTCCCAGCTCTAATTTCCTGCTTGCCCTAGGCTCCAAACAAATTTTTTAGGATTTCGTTCCATCTGCTCGTCCAACCTTGTTGCTGAGTATTGTTCGCAGGATCTTGTGCAGTTGGAGCCTCTTGCTGTGGCTGTACGGTACTTTGAGCAGGCAGCTTACTACCTTTTTCATACACAGGAACAGAACCGATAAGTTTACCTTCTATAAGGAATTCGACCCGCCCTCGTAAGCCAAAAGATACGTCCGCTCTGTCTGCAGAAGCAGAATTTTTATACAACACCAGTCTTTTGTGCAACTGGGTCTTCTCACCATCATGTAAAGGATAGGCAAAGCTTGTACCTGTTAATAGTGGGTAACCATCGATAGGTTGCTGCTTGTCCGTAATCGGAATGAGCGGATAATATCGGAATCCGTAATCAAGCATACGTGCATGATCGTTCCAATCGTCCCCGTCATTCAAGGTAACGGCAGCGAGCTGGCGGCCGTCCCGTGTGGCAGAGCTGACCAGACAGCGAAACGCTTTTTTGGTAAAGCCTGTTTTCACACCGTCAGCTCCCTCATACAGCCGCAGCATTTTGTTTTTGTTGTGCCATGAGTAGTCCCAAGAATCGTTGGGATTCGGTGCTTTTTTCAGTTCTGTTTTTACGATACGGGCAAAAGTTGGATTATGCAGCGCATAAGCAGTAAGTCGGGCCATATCATTGGCTGAGGAATAGTGTCCCTCGGCATCCAGCCCGTGAGGATTAGCAAAATGTGTGTGGCTTAGCCCAAGCTGAACCGCCTTGTCATTCATCAAATGGACAAATCCCTCTTCCGTCCCCCCCACATGCTCAGCAATGGCAGAAGCGGCATCATTTCCAGAACGGAGCATTAAGCCGTACAGCATATTTTCCAGCGACATTTGTTCACCCATTTGCAGAAAAAGCGAGGACCCTTCTTTGGCATACGCGGTTGGACTCACCTTTACCCGGTCCTGCAAGCGTCCATGTTCAATGGCCACGATTGCAGTCATAATCTTGGTCAGGCTGGCAATACGTAGCTCCCGGTCACCCTCGGTAGAATAAATGATTCTTCCTGATGTGACATCAATTAAAGAAGCAGCCTGTGCATGGGTTCCTAATGCGGGCGGCGCTGCTTCTGTTTTTATCGCTCCCCGAACGGGCTGTGGACTCAGCAACGTAAGCGGCAATGACAAAATAAGTAGAACCACCAGCGGCAAAACAAATGCGCGTGCCTTGTTCAAGAAATGGCTGTGGTCCGCGTGAATGTGTTGCTTTTTTTTAAACATTTGGATTCCTCCGGTTTTGAGCAAGTCTTGTACCAGTATATGTCCAAGCTGTTCAAAGTATGTCCACCTTTATAACAGAAAATTCCTTTACGGTACAGCCATTAGCTGCTCTCTTTTTGCTTTCTTTCTGCATAAACCAAGCAACTTGCCCTCCCGAGTACATATATATTAGTTACCAAAGTTAAATATGGATTTGGGGGTTACATCATGCTGCGTCTCCAGTTTGAAATGATTTTAAGATCACGGATTGTAGAGTCCGCAGAAGCATTGCATCGAAGCGGTGTATCCTTTGCCACTTTTGCTACCGCACGTTGCAACCAGCAATTTTGGGATTTAACGGAAAAGGGTGGTTTTCAGATTAAAGCAGGTGTCACTCCGGCAGAGGGGATCAGAGACATTTTTTTAAACGGTCATCAATACGCTTTTGAATGTGCAACAGCTATGGTTATTGTGCTGTACAAAGGAGTGCTGGATTCCATTCTGGAAAGTGAGTTTAATCGGATTTTTGCAGGTATGCTGCTGTATGACTGGCATTATGACAGTGACCTCAGGCTCATACAGCAGCAAGGGAGTCATAAAGCAGCTCCTGGCGATATTCTGTATTTCAACAATCCGGATGTGTCATCTGAAACATTGGAATGGAAAGGAGAAAATGTCGTTAAGCTGAAGGAAGACTTGTTTTATGGACATGGGATTGGCATCTTGCCGGCGAAGGGTATTATCGATTCCCTGAATCAACATCGTCGGCCGGAAGCCACGGTATCTGCTTATTTGACGAATGAAGTGGTCTATCCGGACTTCATCTACTTATCGCAGTTCGCTACCGAAGGAAATCGAAAAAATGAATTGTCGCTGCCTACTTTGTATCACCAGGAATACAGTCACCGTATACATGCTGTCATTGGGGGAAGGCAGTATATTCGGGGATAGGGCCAAGTGTAAGCAAAAAAGAAGGTATTCCTTAGCCTATACTCGGCTTTGGGATACCTTCCTGAGAGAACGCTTTTCATTTCCAATGACTTTTACAAGTAAGCCGGTCCAGAATTACTCTGATCAATATTAATATCTACAGGTACCTGTGGGGGTGGAGTCTGCACGTTGCCGCCTGCATTCCGGAAGATAGACTGAACCTTATCAATCAGGTATGGGGTGGAGTCAATGAGTTTCTCAATCAGATGCGTTTGATTGTCCAATGGAACGATTTGTGCCCCCTGTTTGCCAACAACCAGAAAAGCAATGGGATGAATAGATACACCACCACCGCTACCGCCACCAAAAGGATGACCTTCCTTCCCGCTATGATTACCCGAAGCCGAGGAAGTATGAAGTGCCTCTTCGTCTACGTTAAAATCACTTCCCCCGGCAGCGAAACCAAATCCTACCTTACTGATTGGTAAAATAACGGAACCATCGGGTGTTTCCACCGCGTCTCCCACAATCGTATTCACGTCTACCATGGCTTTAATGTTTTCCATTGCGGTTTGCATGAGCCCTTGAATCGGGTGATCTGACATGATTAATTCCTCCTCTGCTTATCTCAAGCGTAGACTGCCTTTTCTTTCGCTATTGTGCGCAGGAGTTCAAGGAAATATGTATGTCATTCGATTCGGCTATGCATTAATCTGGAGGACACTGAAATCCCAAAGTTTAGAAAGATTAAGTTTCACCACACTTCATTGTTTATCTTTCATTGTTAGCTTGAAGATCTTCATTTTTTTTGAAAAAAACCCGCTTCCATGCCTCGGGTCCACCCGGAACGCGCCATATGCGGTAAGATAAGATGAACATGGAGAAAATTAAATAGCCGAGCGATACGTTTGCTTCACAGTTCAAAGTGGTGGTAAAACGCAAGCGATCCACCCAATACGGCACAACATACAGCTTAGGGGTACAATCCATGCGCACAAAGCTGGAAGCAAAACCGATCAAGGTCGTTTTTAATCCCCACAAAATACCGGTTGAGGTAGCTGTATAAGCCGCGTCAGCAAGACTAATATTAGTGGACCACTCCATTTTGGACATCGTCACATGTGCCAATGTATATCGCAACCATCGATTGAAGGATTTCGTTCCCTTGAGCAAAACCCGTATATCATATATAAATTGCTTGATTTTTTCTGTATCAATATTACCGCTATCCACGGAGGCATCCGTTTTATGTATGTTTTTGTTGCGATCAAGCCGATAGAGAAGCCCTTTTTTCAAACCTGTTATGAGAATGGCCGGAACATCGTAATTTATTTTAATCATCCCGTATAGAAATCTGATCTCTAGATGCGCCCGATCATCATTGTCATGTTTGGCAATATCCAGCTTCAATCGAATACGAGAGAGCAAAATAGCCAGCACAAGTAATATAACGACGATGATGGCGATACTGATCCATTTCCACACTGGCGAGTCCTCCCTACCTTTTTGCTATAAATATCATGGCAAAAATAGTATGACCGTTCGCCGGAAAATCATGCATCTTAAAATACCAACAGCCAGCCCCTAACTACTTGAGGACTGGCTGTCTATTTGATATTTTACATAAGTGAGCTGCAAGATCCGGATGAACTTTATTGGGATTCAAGATCCAGATCGTTGGCTGCAGGCTGGCTGCTCTCCAGACGCTCGAACAATAATTGAGTCTCTTCCTCCAAATTGTCCGAATCTTCGAACAACTCCGGTTGTGGTAGATCTGCCAAAGAGCCCAGACCGAAATAATCCAAAAATGATTTCGTCGTTCCGTACAATATTGGCCGTCCGATGGCTTCAGCTCGACCTTTCTCTTCAATGAGCTCCTTGTTGACCAGTGTATGTATGGCCCGCTCGGATTTGACACCCCGAATCTCTTCGATTTCAACTCTTGTAATGGGCTGGCGGTAGGCCACAATGGCCAGCGTCTCCAAAGCAGCTTGAGACAGTGAGGCACGTGCCGGAGAGTATGCGAGCTTTTCAAAGTAAGGTGCATGTTCGGATAAAGTTGCAAGCTGATAATGACCGGCAATACGGACAAGTTGCAGGCCTCTTCCTCCCTGCTCCATGTCCTGCTTCATATCTTCCAGGCACTGTTCAACCAGCTCTTGCTGCTGCTCTACAATGTCGGCGATCTGCTTGGTGGACAACCCTTCCTCTCCTGCGAGAAACAGCAGTCCCTCAATAATTGATTTCAGCTTCAGATAATCCATTAACCCGTAAATCCCCTCTCCACTCCATTACAATATCATCGAAAAGCTTCTCCTGATAACAGAAAATTTGTTTCATTTTCATCAGTTCAAGGATAGCCAAAAAGGTCACAACCACTTCATGTCGATACATATCCTCATGCATCAGCTTAGAGAACAGCAGCCGTCCTCCATTCCCCACCATCTCTAAAGCTCCGATAACTTGCCGAATACGGTCCTTGACTGAAATTTCGTCCCGATGAACACGAGTTACCGTCGTACGTCGTTCTGCTTTGCGCAAAGCACGCTGAAAGGCCGCGACCAAATCGCTTGCATGCAGCCCATGTACCGGATTTACGGGTTCAGTAGGCAGGAATGCGCTTAGATCTTCTGGCTCCTTGCCATAAATTAGACTCCGCTCCCACTCACGTTCACTTAGATGGCGAGCAATCCCTTTATATTTACGATACTCCACCAGCTTGCGGACCAGTTCCTCACGTGGATCATAATCCTCTTCCTCATAAAAATCCAAATCGTCATATTCCATCACAGGTGGCTTGGGAAGCAACAATTTACTCTTAATAGATAAGAGCGTCGCCGCCATCACCAGAAACTCGCTCGTAATGTCCAGTTCCAGCTCCTGCATACTGTGCAAAAAAGCCATATACTGATCAGTAATATCGCTAATCGGGATATCCTGAATGTCGATCTCGGCTTTATCAATCAGATGCAACAGTAGATCCAGCGGACCCTCGAATGTTTCCAGCTTGTAATTTACGACTGTCAATGTGCTTCCCCCTGCCTTACTCCAATCATCATTCAACAATACCTTTCCCTATAGCACTTATGCTCTACGTTATCAATCCCTCTTTCTGTAGTATATACGTCATCGCCTTGCTTAACAATCCAATCCCTTTTTCACCTTGCAGTTTATAGCGTTCTATTCAGCTATTCCTATAATTAAAATTGCTTGCCGAGATTGGCCATTTCAATCGCAGCCAATGCAGAATCCCAACCTTTATTACCAGCCTTCGTACCTGCTCGTTCAATAGCCTGTTCAATGTTTTCTGTAGTCACTACACCAAAAATAACGGGCACTCCCGTTTTCAGGCTGCTCGCTGCCACACCCTTGGCCACTTCATTGCAGACGATATCATAATGAGAAGTAGAACCACGGATGACCGTACCCAGCGTAATTACGGCATCATATTTGCCGCTTGCAGCCATTTTTTGTGCAATCAGTGAAATTTCAAATGCACCCGGAACCCAGGCTACATCAATTTCATCTTCCTGTGCACCATGTCGTTGAAGTGCGTCAATTGCGCCGCTTAACAGCTTGCTCGTAATAAACTCATTAAATCTGCCCACCACAATACCATATTTTAAACCGTTCGATACGAGATTACCTTCTATAAAACGTGCCATGTTTAATCAACCTCTCTTAGTTTAATTATTTAGGGACTTCGGACAATACTTCAGATTTACTTGGAACCGAGATGTATTTTTACAATGACAAACGACGACGGTAGTCCACCAAATGCTGAATACTGATCAGCTTCAATTGATGTCGCTTGGCGACCACTGCCAGATCAGGCAGGCGGGCCATTGAGCCATCTTCCTTTATAATTTCGCAAATGACCCCAGCAGGCTTGAAGCCACTGAGTCGGGCCAGATCAACAGCCGCTTCAGTGTGACCAGCACGCTGCAAGACACCACCATCGCGAGCAATCAGCGGGAACATGTGACCAGGCTTGCGGAAATCACTGCCTGTGACTGCTTCGTCTGCCAAGGCGCGTACAGTCAAGGAACGCTCGGCCGCTGAAATACCCGTTGTTGTCTCCATATGATCTACCGATACCGTAAAGGCAGTACCGTGGAAATCTGTATTTTGCTCTACCATAGGATGCAATTCCAAGGCCTCGGCTCTTTGTCGTGTAATTGGCACACAGACCAACCCGCGACCTTCTGTAATCATGAAATTAATGACCTCAGGCGACGCTTTTTCAGCCAAAGCGATAAAATCGCCTTCATTTTCGCGCTGTTCATCATCCACCACAATAACAACTTTACCGTTTTTTAAGTCCTCCAACGCTGCTTCGATGGAATCCAAACGAATCTCTTCGTCATGTTCCAACTCGCCATGCTCTATGACGTTTGCCATTGCACTTGTTTGGCTACCTCTATCCATAACACTTTCCTCCTTATGTCTTGTGCCACGAATGCTCCTAAACAGGCTTACCCTTCAATATCAGGCAAAGCCGTGTTTCGCCAAATAGTCCAAACTGAGAGGAGCTTCTTCTACTCTCTCCGCCTCCGCTGCACCTCTGTAATTTAAAAGCTGTTCTACATATTTGCCCAAAATATCGCATTCGATATTGACGGTATCTCCCTCACGTTTGGCTTGTAAGGCCGTTTCGGATAAGGTGTGGGGAATAATGGATACGGCAAAGGTATCTCTCGTACGCTGTGCGACTGTGAGGCTGATACCATCAATTGTGATTGACCCTTTGAGAAGAATATATTTAAATAATGTTTGATTTTTAGGCTCAATTTCGAACACAACTGCATTCTGATCTGATGTTACCCCGCGAATCGTTCCCGTCCCGTCCACATGTCCTTGCACGATATGTCCTCCGAACCTTCCGCTCGCCGCCATCGCTCGCTCCAGGTTGACTCGGCTGCCTGATCTCAACTCTTTCAGATTACTGCTGCGAAAGGTTTCCGGCATCACATCAACCTTAAAGTCTTTCGTACCGATCTGTATCGCCGTCAGGCAAACGCCATTCACTGAGACACTGTCTCCTATTTTCAAATCGCCCAACACCACGGAACCCGAAATCCCCAGCACCATCGCTTCACCGCTTTTGGAAATAGTTTGAATGCGACCCACTTCCTCGACCAATCCGGTAAACATGCCTTCACTCCTTTCCACTACATTCAGTTTATCCCTAATTCATCAGCTATAAGCGCAAAAAACCCCCAGTTCGGATTCAATCCGTCATGGGGGTGATGAGAGTCACATTTGTAGTATACAAGCGCAGTTCATATGCATCTTAAGACGACATGAAATCATAGGTTTGCCAATAGAAAGCATGACTGAGGATACAACCAAATACGCTCTGAACACCATCAAAAAGAAAGCTTAAGCAAGCTATCGCCCGATGCTGTCCTACAACGAAATAAGCCGTACGCACAATTGGGTATGCTAAAAATTGGCACATGTCACGTCATGCACATGCGCTTCGTATCCTTCTCCCATCCAGACTATACTGTCGGTCCCGGATTTGCACCAGGTCCACCTTCTGCCGATCATTCAGCATCCGGGTCACGGACTAAGCCATGCTGTTTCTCACAAAAACGGTCCACAAACATGTCATCACCGCCGGTGGGGAATTTCGCCCCGCCCCGAAGGATCTTGCTCTTATTTAATTGAATTAACATTAAACTTGTTACGTATATTAGCACCGACTTCTAAAAAAAGCAAGTTATCTAATAGAAGCTCCTGCTTTGGTTTTGACATATTGGCTGGAGAGTTCTTCAAACCAGGTTTTATCATTCATATGAAGCGCCAAGTCAATCAGATCGGCCAGTTCCTCGACTCCCAACTCTGTTGCATGATCAAAGGTAATTACGGCTGAAGCAACCGGTCCCCGTCCTTCCTCAGAACATGCTTCATAATCCAGTCGCACATCAACATGTCCGTCAATAAACTCGCATTTCAGAAAATAAATAATTTCGCACATTAAAATGGGGCGTACCTGTGTTTCTAACACGCAATCCATCACCTTGGCAGAATAATGCTGGTTCGTCAGCGTGAATTTGTGTTCTGTCGCTGCCAGCGATGCCCGTCCAAAATCATCCGTAAACTTTAGCTCCACTGGCTTGATGTTCATAACCTTAGGGATCTGCTTCTTTATAATTTCGATTATTTCAACTGTATTCAGCTTAATCATTTCCTGCACCTCATTGCATCTTAAAATTCAGAAGAAAACTTTTTAACGTGCCTCTTATAGGCCTCCACTCCTATATCGGAAATCATTACCTGTTTTTTTATGCTTCAACCCATAAACGATAAAAAAGATTCTTTGCGCAATAAACGCAAAGAATCTTGATTGAACCACTACAGTAACAGCGGCTAACAATGTTAATCGATGATTATGCAAAAAACGGAATTATAGCTCTGAAATTTCATGTTTCTTTTTCAGGATAGTCCAGCGACGCTCAATCTCCTGCTCAAAGGTAGCCAGCGTAGCCTCCTCCTTGAGAAGATGCTTCGTTTTACCCATTAATTTCAACCATTCAGCAGCTGGAATCCGTTTTCCCTTGTCTTCCGGATTGTACGTAATTGTCGTACTGCCTTGCTCTATTTCGTACAAAGGAAAGAAACAAGACTCGACTGCAGCGCCCACAATGCTGGTGCCCAGTCTGTCTTCCGATTTCCAATTCAGTGGGCAGGCGCACAGGATCTTACCATAGGCCGTACCCACGTTGTTCGCATACCATTGAGCCTTGGCTGCTTTGCGCAGCATATCCTGCGGATGACTTTCAGCTGCTGTAAAAGCATACGGAATGTTACAAGCAGCCATGATTTGCACGGTATCCTTGTGATGTCCTTGCTTTCCTTTTTGCATTTTCCCTACACCTGACGTACTAGTCATGTGACCAACCGGAGTGGAGTATGATTGCTGTGAACCTGTATTCATGTACCCTTCGTTATCATATTCCAGCATGATCAGCTTATGATTACGCAGAGCCGCACCAATCGCAGAACCCATACCTATATCCATCCCACCGTCACCACTGATCATGATAAAAGTCGGATCGTCTGACATTTCAATTTCATTACGGCGCTTCATTTCCATATAAGCTTCCAGCGCTCCTGAAAGTGTAGCGGCCCCGTTTTGAAAAAGATTGTGGATCATCGGTTGTTTATGTGATGTATATGGATACCCTGTCGTCGTCACATATACGCAGCCTGTCTGGAACAGCACGACAATATCCCCTTCAATACCTTTGAAAAACAGTTCCAGCGCAGATAATGCCCCACATCCTGGGCAAGCCCCGTGACCTGGTGTAAGACGGCGTGGTTTGGTTGTCAACGACCGCAGGGGTGGCACCTTGACTTTGAGCTTCCCGGTCGCCTCGTCCGGCGTAACTTGAATCATGCCCGTACGGTATGCATTGCCACGTGGCGGCTGCATAACTTGCAGCATCACTTTGTCCGGTGAACCCGGATTAATACCGTAATAATCAAAGGGCTTCTCCGCTCGGCCGGCCTCGGCCGCCTCAATCGCAAGCTGGAAGAACGCCTCTGCATCTTCCGCATAAAAATCCTTGCCGCCCAAGCCAAAGATACGGCTCAACACGAGTGTCCGATTCAGCGGGTCCTCCTGCAAGGCCGCCTTAATTTCATGCGTTAAATTCCCGCCGTCTGCCCCATACGAATCTGCACGTTCACCTACCAACAGCGCCTTGACATCACGTAAGGCTTCCCGCAGTTGTGCGGCTGGGAACGGTCGGATGATATTCGGACGTATCACACCAGCTTTAATCCCGCGCGCACGGAGTTGATCCGCCACATCCTTAGCCGATTCAGCCGCCGAATTCAACAGGAATACCGCGACCTCAGCATCCTCCATTTGATACAGATCTAAAATTGGGTATTCCCGACCGGATAAAGCGGCATACTCTGCTGCTACCTGCTCATATACTCCTTCTGACAGCTTTAGTGCTTCGGACAGCTGAACATGATTATTCGTCAGGTCATCGCCGTTCATATGCGCACCTACGGTAACAGGATGATCAAAATCCGTAATATTCGGATAATTTAAGTTCGGGTTAGGACCTACAAAACCGCGCACGGTCTCAGCATCGGCAAAATATTGCACTTTACGTTTTTGATGGGACGTATAAAAACCGTCATATGCGACCATTACAGGCAGCCGAACATCGCTATGCTCTGCGATTTTTAGTGCCATGATGTTCATATCATACACAGCCTGTGGTGTACTTGCCGTCAAAATGACCCAGCCTGTATTCAAACCATAGTACAGGTCCGAATGATCCCCGCGAATATCCAGGGGACCACTGACAGCTCGTGTCACCAGATTCATAACCATTGGAAAACGGGTACCTGACTGAACAGGTAACTGCTCCAGCATGTACAGGAAACCTTGCGAACTAGTGGCGTTCACAACCCTCGCTCCGGCTGCGGCAGCTCCATAACAAATCCCTGCCGATCCGTGTTCTCCGTCTGCTGCAACCAGCTTAATATTATGCTGACCTCTCGTTCTCATCTGATCCAAATACTGCGCTACCTCAGTAGAGGGAGTAATCGGGAAATATCCCATCATATGATAATTAATTTGCGCAGCCGCCGTAGCTGCCATTTCATTACCGGATTCGAACGTTGTCACTTGCGCGGCGCCTGTCTGTTTGAGTTCTTCCTCCAGTTTTGCCATTACGCACGCCCTCCTTCATATACCGGAAATTGGTGGGCAACTCGATTCTGTTCCGCCCATCCCCATTGCTCACGACGCGAGCTTAATGCCCCCGATGGGCAAATATCTACACATTTCAGACATCCTTTGCAATACTGGTAATCAATCCCTTGCAAAAATGGCATCACTCTTCCGCGTTTGTCTGCTTGCTCTTCCCATACAAAACAGTAATCCGGGCAAATCGAATCACACTTGGCACAATGGGTACATTTATCAGCTTCATATTCAGGCACATACCCCTGACGTGAACCACTAACATCTCTCGTCATGCTGTTTCCCTGAGTCGCAATAACGCCCCCCAGTAGTTGCGTTTCGTATCCCAGCAATGGCTGCGGACGTTCATAAACCCGATCCTCTGCGTCATCAGTAACTGGATATACGTGCAGTTCCATTTCCTCATAACCACGGTTAAACGTACGGAGATTAGGTTCCACTAACAGTGGATTTTTCTTTTCAAAGGTACTGCGTATAACCGATCTCATCGCTTCCGGGTCCAGGAAATCACAGACACGGAACAAGGCACCGAGCATGGACGTATTTAGTTTGGTTCGCTCTTCCAGTGCGATGCCCATCGCATCCACCACCGCTAGTGTACCGGATACCAGTCCCAAATCAGCCCGTATTTCTTCTGCTGGACGCGTGGAATTAACCACTACAATCCCATCCGCTGGCAGTCCGCTGATTACATTTACCGTTTTGTATAACGTTTCATGGAAAATGCCTACCACATGCGGTTGCTCAATCGGACTGTGATCCCGAATATCGACCTCCGGCTCACAGAAGCGGACGAAGCTTTTAACCGGAGTTCCCTTTTTTTCCGAACCGTAGGACGAAAAATTTGAAGCATTCAGCCCCAGACCAAGCACCCCGGTTTCGGCCAACATTTTGCCAGCCAGATTAGCGCCGAGTCCACCAATGGATTCCAGCCGGATTTCAAAAAATCCGAGTCGATTTGTGCGCGTTAAAATAGACAATGTGATAAGCCCCCTTCTTTTCCAATCCTTACTGAGTTTGAATACTCATATAAAATAAATGGAAAATGCATTCTTATCGAAAGGCTATCACAACACTTACTTTTCGAATGTGATCTTACGCACTGTAATGCCTACGTGATTGCGAAAATCAATAAACCGTCAAACAAAAGACAACAAAAGCCGCCCTGTCCAAAGACAGAACGGCTTAGGTGCAACGCTATTTGAAAAAGATCATGTAATTAACGGTAAAATTACACGTCAAATACTTTAACCTCTTTCATTTTGTCGCCTTGTTTTACAGCATCAATGAATTCCATACCTTTGGTTACTTTACCAAATACAGTATGTACTCCATCTAAATGTGGTTGTGGAGCGTAGCAGATAAAGAATTGGCTACCACCTGTGTTGCGACCTGCATGAGCCATGGACAGAACGCCTTTGGCATGCTTTGTTGTATTCGTAGCTGTTTCACAGTCAATCGTGTAACCAGGACCGCCTGTACCGTTACCGATTGGACAACCACCTTGAGCAACAAAGCCCGGAATGACACGGTGGAAGCTCAAACCGTTGTAGTAACCGCTGTTTGCCAGCTTTTCAAAGTTAGCAACGGTGTTTGGAGCTTCTTCTGGGAAAAAGTCAATTTCAACGATACCGCCGTTTTCAAGATCTATTCTACCTTTTTTCATTGTTTGTATCTCCTTTTCAACCTGTTTTGAGAACTAAATAACATCAAGTTCCAGTTTACTATGAATTGCCGCGCTTAGCAAAGTCTTGTCCAAAAAAAGAGCCATTGTCCCCGGTGTATTATTACCGACTCAATGGCCTGCTTGATCTTACAAGTCTAAAATCAGGACGAAACGGTAATCTTGGCGTTGGGCTGAACCACTGGACTAGCTTGATCACGAATCAAGCGCTGTGGCACAACATCGTTGCGTACGATATCTTCGTAGGTTTCCCGACGCACTACCAACTCGGCCTCACCGTTGTTGACAAATACAACTGCTGGTCGACGTATTCGGTTATAATTACTCGCCATGGAGTAATTGTAGGCTCCGGTTGAGGCAACAGCGAGCAAATCGCCGCTATTTATACGAGGCAGCTCTACATCCCAAATCAGCATATCGCCGCTTTCACAGCATTTGCCCGCAATGGACACCGTCTCTTCGTTCGTATCCTGCGCTCGGTTAGCCAGCATCGCTTCATACTTGGCCTGATACAGTGCAGGGCGTGGATTATCTGTCATCCCGCCATCTACCGAGACATATTTACGTACCTGCGGAATATCCTTGATGCTTCCTACCGTATATAAGGTCGTGCCTGAATCGCCTACAATACTGCGTCCCGGCTCAATCCAAATTTCTGGAAGTTCATCGTAAAGTCCTGAAAAATAAGTTTTCACTGCTTCGCCGATAGCCTGTACATAGGTTGATACTTTCAGTGGTGTGTCCTCTTCTGTGTAGCGAATGCCAAATCCCCCACCCAGATTAATCACTTTGAAAGAAAACTGAAGCTGTTCCTTAATTTCTCTGGAAAAAGCTGCAACCCGTTCAGCAGCCATTTGGAAGCCATTCACTTCGAATATTTGCGAGCCGATATGAGAATGTACCCCCAGCAGGTTAAGATGGTCTAGCTTGATAGCCTGTTCCACTGCTTGGCGTGCTGTACCGTTTCCAATGTCAAAGCCAAATTTCGAATCTTCTTGACCTGTGGCCATATATTCATGCGTATGCGCCTCAACCCCTGGTGTAACCCGCAGTAAGATATTCACCTGCTGTTCTTTCTCGGAGGCAAGGGCCTGCAACAAATGCAACTCCATTTCGCTATCGACGACGAAGCAGCCAATTTGCGCATCTAACGCCATTTCAATTTCTTCCGGTGTTTTGTTATTGCCGTGGAAATGGATTCGCTCTGCCGGGAACCCTGCTTGTAGCGCAGTAAACAATTCTCCACTGGAAACTACGTCAAGCGACATCCCTTCTTCAGCAGCTAAAGCGCACATCGCCATAACACAAAACGCTTTGCTTGCATAAGCGACTTGAAACTTCAATCCGGTTTCACGAAAAGCTTCTATATACTCCCGGCAGCGCCGGCGGACTAACTGTTCGTCTACAATATATAGCGGTGTCCCAAAACGCTCTTTCAAAAGTGTTGTATCACAACCGCCGATTTCCAAATGTCCATTGCTGTTAATTTTACTGCTTCCATGCAAATACATGTTCTGGCGCCTCTCTTTCTGGAACAAGCTAGTCATATTCCATCGAATGTTTACACCAGTATAGCAAAAAAAACATCAAGAACAATGGATTTTTATGCAGATCATTTATATTAATGCTCCTGTCCATTGCCTGAGTTCGAATCTGTGTCGGCATCCGTATGGGGCATACGCGTATTGTCCCTCGTTTTGTTAGATGACGGGCGGTTAGGTGCATCTAGTACAGGCATACGGAACAAGATGGAAGCTAACGCTTTGGCATTAAAAGGAATGAACGGCCACAAATACGAAGAATTGTATGACCGATGCAGCGTCAGCATCAAAATGATCAGTGTCGTACCCACGACAAAGCCCGGTACGTGGAAAATAGCTACAGCAATCAGTAGGAATAGTCGGATCAGTCTATTCGCCAGACCCAGCTCGTAGCTCGGTGTTGCGAACATTCCTATCGCAGCGACAGCCATGTACAGCACGACCTCGTTCACGAAAAGTCCCGTCTGAACCGCAATATCGCCGACCATAATGGCTGCGATCAAGCCCATAGCGGAAGCCAGTGGTGTCGGAGTATGCACAGCCGCCATTCGCATAAGATCGACCCCAAGTTCTACAATGATAAACTGGGCAATCAGCGGAAGATGTGCTTCCTTTTGAGGACCAATAAAATCAAGAAACGCAGGTTTTAATTCGGGATTGATGACCATTAGCAGCCACATCGGAAGCAGAAACATCGAGGCGAATATACCTATAAAACGTACCCAGCGCAAATAACTTCCCATAAAAGCGGTTTGCCGATTCTCTTCTGCATGCTGACACAAGTCAAAAAAAGTAGTAGGCAAGATCATCACGCTGGGTGAGGTATCGACGAAAATAACGAGCCTTCCTTCCATAATATGCGATGCCACGACATCTGGTCGCTCCGAATATCGTACTAATGGATATGGATTCCAACCTTTATTGATAATCGTCTCCTCTAATTGCTTGTCGGCCAGCGGAATACCATCCAAATTAACATTTTTAATTTTGTCTCGTACAGTATCCACCATCACCTTATCCACAATATCGTCAATGTAACCCAAACAAACGTCTGTTCGAGTTCGACGACCGACCTGCATAGCCTCAAATTTAAGTCCTGGGTCCCGCAAACGCCGGCGCACCAGACCTACATTTGTAAGCATTGTTTCAGTAAACCCGTCGCGGGCACCGCGCACAACCCGTTCCAAAGAGGGTTCCTCCGGACTACGCACCGGATAATTACGGGTATCCAGAATAAGGGAAAAACGCTCTCCTTCCATGAAAAAGGCACTCATCCCCGTCAGCACCTTGTTAATGACGACAGACATCTTATCTGTCTTCTCCACCTGAATATGTGGAATAAAATTTTCGAAATACGCTTGTAGTCCATCCGAAGAGAGATTATCCGGCGTCAGATAGGTGAGACGCTTTAGCACTTCAAGCATGATCTGATCCTTCGCAAAGGTATTTAGGAACAGATATCCGGTATGACGCCCACCCAGTGTCATTTCCCTGAATACAACATCAAAGGTCTCCCCCAAACCTAATACTGTTTCAAGTGTATTCTTATTATCCTTCATCCTCGGCGATATATCATCTTCGGCCTGCCAGTAGCGAACGGACTCCTCTACGTTATCAGACCGCTCACTCTCTTTTTTGTGTTTAAAACGTGCAGATTCCTGCGCCTGCTTTTCCTTCCATGGACTCAACTCTTCTCCGTCAGTATGATATTCCTTTCCGATTCCCCCGTCTTCTTGATGTTGCTCTTGATCCGCTCTGTGATCCATATTCCTTGCCCCCTTCGCTTTCGTTGTTAACGGTTGTATACAAACCAGTCAAATAAGGAACCCGTCACCTTTCCAAGCACCATTGCCATTAATAGGCCGAACATATACACGGTCATGTGGAGTCGCTTGGCGAGTATAGGCAGGAGATTCAATACCTCCGTTAAAGCCGCGGCGAGCAAACCAATAAACACTCCGCAAAATAACCCAGGTATCCATGTAAATATGCCCGGTAGTGGCAAGCAGATGTTCCAAAAATCGACCACAGTCCCCAGCACTGAACCTATAATCATTGCCTTTTCGTATGCACGTGATTTTTTATACGTACGGGTGAGTTGTGCTAATCGCGGCATGATATCCAGCACAATAAAAAAAGCAATTACACCGCTACCCACCGCAAGGCCCCCAGCAATACCTAAAATAATCTGAAGTGCAGCCTGTACAAATATCATGGTTTCTTATCCTTTGTGTGCAAACGGGCCATCTTTTCATACTCCTCTGCCACAACATACTGATCCACATTTTCCTGGTACAGATACATTTCCACCTCCAGCGGCGTCGGCTCCTCGTTCCAATGTTTCTTGAACAAGTGATTAAAAAAAACGATCATGCCAAAGCCGATGCCGATCGAGTAAGCAATTTGAAACAGGTACGGATGTTCATCTTTATGTCCCGTAATCATCTCCACAATCCGAACCTGTACCTCCATCATGCTAACGTCGGCATGAAAATTCATAATTGTCAGCGCAGAGCCAAAAAACAGAAGCACCCATACCAAAACAAACAGTATTTTGGACGGCTTACGGGGTTTCTCCACGAGTTCCACAAGTACATGTGGCTTTCCGAGAGATTCAACTACGACCCCCGGAATATGATCTCTAATTTTTGCTATGATCTGCAGCATGTCTATCAGTATCAGATTACCGTCCTGGTGCTGCGGGCGCTTGAGAACAAGCTCAAGCAGATCCTTTTCCCATTCAGGATTAGTCAGCAGATGGGCTACATCACCCAAATGTAAATCCTGCCCTTGTATCATGCGGACACGGCTACGGAGCCGCAAGTAGACAATAGGAGCTACTGTAGGAGCCGGACTATGAGTCATCCGATCCCCTCCTTATCCTCGTAATTATCGATTAGTATGGAACGAAGCGAGGAAACCTATTCTGTGTATTGTCTTTTATCCCACGCAAAAAAGAGTACCCCTGGCCATTAAAATGGCTTTGGAATACCCTTTATAAATACGTAAGCATAAGGATTTCACTAAGATCCTGACTGTTATTATTGGGCAATCTGATCGCGGATCAGTTGTAAAATCTTTTTTTCCAGCCGTGATACCTGTACCTGAGAAATACCAAGCCGACTTGCAACTTCTGATTGAGTCTGATCCCGGTAATAGCGCAGGTACACAATCAACCGCTCCCGCTCAGATAGTCCGCCAATGGCTTCATTGAGTGCCAGCTTGTCGAACCACCTTTCCTGTGATTCGTCAGCAATCTGATCCATAAGTGTAATCGGATCACCGTCATTTTCGAACACCGTTTCGTGAATGGAGGTAGGCGGCTTATTGGCCTCCTGCGCAAAAACAACATCCTCCGGTGTCACTCCCAGCTCATCAGCAACTTCCTTGACTGTAGGCAGACGGTTGAGCCGTTTGGATAGCTCATCTTTCATTTTACGGACCTTATTAGCCGTTTCCTTCAAGGAACGGCTAACTTTGAGTGTACCGTCATCACGCAGGAACCGTTGAATCTCACCGATAATCATCGGTACTGCATATGTTGAAAATTTGACTTCGTAGCTGAGATCGAATTTATCCACCGATTTTAACAAGCCGATGCAACCAATTTGAAAAAGATCGTCAGGTTCATACCCCCGGTTCATAAAGCGCTGCACGACAGACCAGACGAGCCGGATATTACTATTGACCAGTGTCTCACGAGCCTCATTATCACCGGATTGACTCAGTGCAATAAGCCGCTTGACTTCCGCATCCTCCAAATAGCTGTGCGAAGTTTTTTTTCCTCCTGCTTCCATAGGATCAACTCCTAATTATATAAAGCTTTCTTGGATTCAATCCTTTTCTTCATCCGGACCGACGTGCCTCCGCCCGGCTCACTGACTGCTTCAAACTCATCCATGAAATTTTCCATAATCGTAAAGCCCATGCCGGAGCGTTCCAATTCAGGTTTGGACGTATATAGAGGTTGCTTGGCAAGTTCCAGATCCTCAATTCCTCGGCCTGCGTCCTCAATAACCAACGTAATCACGTCCGCTTCAATCCCGACTTTGATCGTTACGACACCTGACGGGTCGCTGTCATAACCGTGAATAATACTGTTTGTCACCGCTTCAGACACCACGGTTTTCAAATCACTTAGCTCATCCATTGTGGGATCAAGCCTGGAAATAAATGCCGCGACAGCCACACGAGCAAATGCCTCATTCTCCGATTTGGCAGCAAACTGCAAGCTCATGAAATTGTTACCCGTGCCTTCTCTCATGACACTACCTCCAGTTCCGTGAGCGCATTTCCCTCATTGTCATATATGGGCATGATTTTGAACAGCCCTGACATATCCAGCAGTCGGTGTACTGGCGGATTGACATCACAGACTGCCATTTTCCCGCCCTTTTGCTTGATCAGTTTGTACCGTCCCAAGATAACGCCAAGGCCGGAGCTATCCATAAACTGAAGATTCTTCAGGCTGAGCACAATATGCTCGCATTGCCGACGCTGAATCGCCTCATCCATTTGCATACGGACCATGTCCGACGTATGGTGATCAAGCTCACCAGACAGCCTTACAATCAGTACCCCCCGGTGATGCTCCATTTCAATTTGCAGGTTCATGCTTACTCACTCTCCTCCCGGTCTTGGACAAGGATTTCTACGTAGCCGCAGACGATTCCTGCCCTCCGACAAAACTAGAAGAAAACCCCGTAAAATCTACAAAGAAAATAGGTTCGACATGGTACGTTTAAACAATTTCCACCATCCGGCCTTTTCGATAGCCACAGGCGAAGTGATATTAAACTCCTTAAGACGTTGTCCATCCTGATAGACGACCAGCTTACCGATTGGATCACCAGCCCGGACAGGAGCTTTGAGGCTTGGGGCCAGTTGTAATTCATGACGCAACGTTTGTTTGTTGCCACCTTTTTTCACCAACACGCTGTAAGAACGCTCAGCCTGAATTTTCAGCTCTGGCAATACGCCTTTTTCAACTTTTACACTACCCAGCAATTCACCCGGCTTGTATATGGATTTCATAGTATATTGAGAAAACGCATAGTCGAACATGGAAGATACTTCATTGTTGCGTATCTTCGTATTCGGCTCCCCAAGCACGACAGCTACGACACGCAAGCCATCACGCTTCGCAGTAGCGGAAAGACAGAACTTTGCTTCTCCCGTATAGCCTGTTTTCAGCCCGTCTGCTCCAGTATAGAAACGGACAAGCTTATTCGTATTCACCAGCCAAAAGGGTTTTACCGAGGATTTGCGCAAATAGTCCTGATAGGCTCCCGTATATTTCGTAATTTGCGGGTATTTCAACAACTCCCGGCTCATAACCGCAATATCATGCGCAGAAGAATAGTGATTCTCGACAGGCAAACCGTTGCAATTGGCAAAATGGGTATCCTTGAGCCCGAGCTGCTGCACCTTGGCGTTCATCATGTCGACAAAAGCCTGCTCAGACCCTGCAATTTTCTCAGCCATCGCCACAGAAGCATCGTTGCCGGAAGCCATCGCGATTCCCTTCAGCATCTCATCAACCGTCATTTCCTCTCCCGGCTCCAAGAAAATTTGCGAGCCCCCCATTGAAGATGCATATTCGCTGGCACGAACTTTATCGGTCAGCTTAAGCTTGCCATCCTGAATGGCCTCCATGGTCAGCAACATCGTCATAATCTTGGTGATGCTCGCTGGAGGAAGCTTTTCACGACTGTTTTTTTCATAGATGACTGTGCCCGTATCTGCATCCATCAGGATCGCCGAGAGAGCCTGGGGAGCTAGCTCAGCCGCTGATCCCTCTTTGGTTTTGCTTTCAGGTATGCTTTCTTCGGCCCAACCGCCGACAGGGACGGCAGTCAAGGCTACCAGGCAAGCCAGGATGAACGCCACCACTTTTTTCTTCACAATCGGTTCCCTCCTCAACATATTGGCGTAAAGCACCGGAGCCCATTTACTTAACCCTCCGGCCTATTCGCGTGCTGCTAACCATTGTCGTCAGAATGAAAGAAAAATATTCCATATGAATAAAAACATCAAATAGCACCAAGCTGAGTCAGCATGGTGCGCATTTTCCAATATATAAAAAGACAGAACACATCTATCGTCTGTGAAATAATGGTTTAAATTCGGCTTACGGTGAGATATGTGATTCCTCCACCCGGTAGAATATCCATTGTATTTTGACTGAACACCCGTATATCAATAAAAGAATTCGCTTCCAGTCTAAGTTCCATTGCTCCACTCAATGCACTATAGTTCAGTCCACCAATTACCCTATCATCGAGATAAGCATAGGCTGAACTCCCGGCTACTTGTTCATCATTCAGATGAAGTGCCAGCCGTGTGCGGTTGCCGTCCACTTGGGGATCGGTCGAAATGTAAACTTGTATTCTGTATTTCCCAGCTCGCTTGGCTCGCCATCGGCTATTCACCGCATCGAATTCGATCAGCTCATCATTGTTGATTTGATTGAACTTCACCTTCTGCCAGCTACCTGCGGGGAGATTTTGCCTCAATCCCAGGTAGGCTTTAACAAAGGTTTCGTCCAAATGCTCAATCCCGTTGTTCGAGTATTTCTCGACCAGCAGCAAAGCCTGCCCTGTCCCATTATTCTCGTCATAACGATTATTGCTATAGCTAAAATCCAAATGTGAGCGAAGTGTCACCTGCTGTGTGGAAGAGCTACCAGAGAAAGAAATAAGCTGCTTTAGATTACGGGGATACCCTCCCACCTCGTCCACCAAAACTTTTTTGCCAATGACCACATCCACAAAATAGTTACATACGGATTGGGTGTCATCGAATTTGTCCGCTATCGCTAAAATGGAGTCACGCAAGGCCACATTTTTCGTTTCTTTGGTAGCACCAATTTGAATAAAAGAAGGCACTGTCATCTTATGCTCTCTACTTAGTCCCTCAAACCAGCAGCCTATAAATTCAGCGTTCATAAAATCATTAATTAGAATGGGAATATCATTGGAACTTCCATCCTTAATGTGCTGGCTAGCCAAAAATCTGGCTCCGTTGGAGCTGTTCAGATCCAATGCCGTATCGTTCCCCAATGTAAAAAGCGCTATGCTAGTAAACTGTGAACTTCTATTCTGCAAGTGAATCCCTGTTTTATTGTAATTAATCTCCGTGCATTTAAATAAATTCACATCACTTTCGTAGCCCCAAAAAGCCGTTTCAAAATGCTCAATTAGGACGTTATCTAGGGCAACTCCGCCGCCCTTCCAATCCTGAATACCTAAAGTACCTTTGCCATAATATCCACGCTTCACTGACTGCGAAAACGGATTATTTAATGTGGATCTGTCAGCCCCCTCGTACCGAATCGATAAGTCATGAAACTGCACATTTTGAAATCCGCTAAACGATGGTAGACTTTCATCTCCAATTTGAAAACAAGGACCCGTACCATAATATTCAATCGACGTAACACCTTTGCCTTGTCGGTATCTGCCCTTATGAATGCCAAAAATGCGTATACCCTGCTTGCGAATCTGTAGGGTGGAGGTTATTTTGTATCGTCCACTGGGGATGTGAAGAATGGAATAATCGGGGGTCTTATTAATCAACTCCTGCAAAGCTGCCGTGTCATCCTGAATACCATCACCAGCAGCTCCAAACCAACTTACGTTTACACTGCGTTCAATGAATTCTTTTTCAATGGTTTTAAAATTTTCATTTAATTGCTGCGGCGTTAAGTCTTTGCCTGTACCACTCAAATTCAACTTCAAACGGTCTGTAAAATGATCCTCCACCCGAACACCCCCATGTTTAAAAACGTAAAAAGTTCCTTTTTAACCAAGCCGAAGAATTCTTCATTTTCTTAGCATGGACTGAGTATATGCACAATAAGGCTTGCTCTAGGCTTGAGAAAAATGAAAATAAATATTTTATTATTATTGTACAAGAAGATACGTTTTGTATATTATAGATACATAATGTATCTAGGTGGTGAAATCGTGAAACATGTACTTACCGTAGCTGGTTTACTGGCTTTTTCGATTCCTTATGCTTGTCAGGGTTTGTCCCCCAGAGTTATCACGATTTCCCTGCTTATTCTGTTGTTCAGCTATACCATGTTACTACCTTCACTCAAGTCATTGATCGCAACCTTAGTCGAAAATCCGTTGCTGACTTTACTCATGCTGTACATCGCTGCCTCCTGTTTATGGGCTGAACAAGAGCAGACCTCTTCCTTGCTGATGGTTCTCAAATTTCTTGCCTTCTCTACCTTTGGACTCTATTTGGTCACCCATTATACAACACAGGGCTGCATTCGCCTCTTAGTCGTTACGTTAAGTATTTTGAGCATACTCAATCTACTCGCCGTTTTGCTCGTTCCCTCCTTTGCTATTCATGGTGGCGTAGAACATACTGGGCTATGGAAGGGCATCTCTGGTCATAAAAATACACTTGGAACTCTCTCTCTGTTAAGTTTTGTTTCACATGTTATTTACTTTTTCAGGGGTAAACATAAAGTTTTGCATATTGGCTTCATCTTACTCAATGCCTTATTGCTCATCGAGTGCCAATCTACCACCTCTTTGGTGCTGACATCTTCGCTCTTCGTATTTATATTGTTTATATTGCTATTCAAGAGAATCCGAAGCATTGCATTACGCGGTTTCTTCATTAGCTGTTCCTGCTTGTTCGTTCTTTTGGGTTTGGTATTCATCTTTACTTATGGAGATGCGATTGCGTCGGAATTTGGAAAAACAACGACCTTAACTGGAAGAACGGAAATCTGGCAGGGGATTGGTGGTGCTATTCAGAGCCATTACTGGTTCGGACATGGTTACGGCTCCTACTGGGCAGCCCGGCCCAGTATCTATGCGAATGGAATTCGATTTGATCTGACAAGCAGCCATAGCGGTTTCCGAGATCTGTGGATCGATGTGGGCCTTACAGGACTACTGGCAACCATTACACTTGCCATCACCACTTTATTTAAATTCAGAATTGGTAAAGCAGATATGTATACATGGCTGACGGCAGCGGTTTTTTTCCTTTTTATCGTATTGAACAATATAACGGACAGCCGTTTCCTGAACTCGCTATCTATTTACTGGATTATTTTTATGGTTATTGTGATCAAGGTGCAAGAACGACATAAACTGGCTGTAGCAGAAAAAGCGAATTCAACTGCATTGAGCAGACAGCCTCTTCATTAGGAGATCATACTCAGCTCAACCGCTGTATGTGAAAAAGAACCCCGTACCCACGCCAACAAAAGGCGTTCGGATACGGGGTTCTTGGGGTATATGTCCACCGCTTCGGTTGAACATGATCTCCAATCTACATTTGTGGAATAATCGCTAGCACAAGTTTTAAAAATTGCTCACGTACCTTCTCTGCCGTCTCCATCACTTCACCATGGGACAAAGGCTGATCCAGAATGCCTGCGGCCATATTCGTGATACAGGAGAAGCCCAGTACCTCAATACCTGCATGACGGGCTACAATAACCTCAGATACGGTCGACATACCCACCGCATCTGCGCCCAGTGTACGCAGCATAACGATTTCAGCAGGCGTTTCATAGTTAGGGCCCAGCAATCCAGCATATACACCTTCTTGCAGGCTGAAGCCCTGTTGGTTAGCCGTTTGCTTGGCAATTTCACGCAAGCGGCGGCTGTACGCCTCCGACATGTCTGGAAAACGAACGCCCAGACCGGCATCGTTCGGTCCGATCAGCGGATTTTGTCCTGTCAGATTAAGATGATCCGAGATGACCATCAGATCGCCTGCTTCGTAGGAAGTATTTACACCACCTGCTGCATTCGTCACCAGCAGACTTTGAATCCCCAATTGCTTCATCACCCGAACTGGGAAAGCCGTCAGTTGCGGGCCATAGCCCTCATACATATGGAAGCGCCCTTTCATCATGACGACAGCGCGACCTTCAATCGTGCCTAACAGTAATTCTCCCTCATGACCTTCTACCGTCGATACAGGAAAATGGGGAATATCCTGATAAGGAATACTAATTCCATCCTGAATTAAATCGGCCAGAATACCGAGACCCGATCCCAGAATAAGACCAATCTCTGGACGTATTCCGCTTTTGGCACGGATATATTCTGCTGCTTCCTGAATTGTAGCTTGGTTGGCTGTTGACATTAGTATCTCTCCTGACTTGTACAATCGTAAAGTTATAGTCATAAACACATTTTCTATGAAAGTAAAGTATCGTTACGTTCGATCTTCGCTTTCATGAGAAGTGCGGTTGCCGCCGTGCGGGTGATGCTTTTCATATACTTCCTTCATATTCCGTCTTGCCGTCTGCGCATATACCTGCGTCGTTGACAGATCAGCATGACCCAGCATTTCCTGTACAGAGCGTAAGTCCGCTCCGCCCTCCAGCATATGTACCGCAAAGGAATGCCGCAGCGTGTGGGGCGTGATATCCTCGCTTATGCCTGCTTCCTGGCCGTACTTCTTAATCATTTTCCAGAAGCCCTGTCTACTGAGACGCTGTCCAGATACGTTCAGGAACATGGCTTCCTGCTCTACCTGAGCTTCTTCACCTTGCCCGGATCTCAGCAATAATAGACGCTGCTCGTCCATGTAGGCTTGTGCCCACTGTGATGCCTCACGGCTGATCGGTACAACACGCTCCTTGCCTGCCTCGCCGCCACAGTGCACAAAGCGCAGATCGGTGCGCACATCACGCACGTTAAGGGCAATCAGCTCCGATACGCGAATGCCCGTCGCATATAACAACTCCAGCATCGCCTTGTCTCGCACCCCTTGCGGGGCAGTCACATCTGGCGCGGCCAGCAAACGCTCTATCTCATCCTGCGTTAGCACCGAGGGCTTCTTTTTAGTCGCTTTAGGCAACTCCAGCAGAACGGACGGATCATGGATCGTAATTCCCTCCCGAATAAGAAAATGAAAAAAGGAGCGAATGGAGGCGACGCTACGTGATATCGTCGCCGCAGCTTTTCCCTGTTCCTTCAAATGGCCCAAATACAGTACCAGATGTGACCGTTGGACATTATCCGGCTGCTCAATACCACAGCTTTCTGCGAACTCGACAAACTGCTGTACGTCTCGTTGATACGCTTCCAAAGTGCTGCGCGACAAACCCTTTTCCTCTTCCATATATTGAGCGAAAGGTTGAATGTACATTTTCATGAGTTCCAAAAGTCTCCTTGTTCTGCATACAGCGGTTCAGTCTCAGCGTCTGCTTCTTCGTGTACTGCCTTCATTTCATAAGCTCATCAAGACCGATTACTTAGACTATTCACCATACCAGTAAAAGAAACGTAAACGTTCCAACACTGCTATTCGATGCTCGGACCCTTCATTTACTTTTTGTCCGCCAAATACCTTAACTGCATGTCCTTCCGGTATTCGGTAATGATCTACAGGTGTTATCCAATCTGTAAACAGCCTGAGGCTAAAAAAGAACATACATGCCAACACCCCGAACAAGATTACCAAACGCAGCCATTTTAGTCCTCTCCGCAACGATAGTACCATGTGAATCAGCCGCCTTTTCCCCAGAATATGGCCCTAATTAGGACTCTCTATGGAAGGGTATGACAAGCTATTCCTTTTTATACCGCTTAATCCCGAACCAAAAAAGCTCTCCCGAACGCATCTTCGTCGGTGAGAGCTTGGGTAGTCAGCTTTTAGTCCTGAGATTTGTTTTTTCTGGATTTGCCCAAAGATTTCTGAGCGGTCGTATCGTTCTTCGCCTTACAACGATAACAAATACCGTGGAAGTCCAAACGATGATCCACTACGGTAAAATTATATTCCCGTTCCAGGCGCTCCTCCAATGGTCCAAGCCAATCTTCCAGTATTTCATCTACACTGCCACACTGCACACATATCAAATGGTGATGGTGATGTTTGGTTGTATCGCCGCGCAAATCATAACGCGCAACGCCATCACCAAAATTAATTTTCTCCACGACATGCAGTTCACTTAGCAGTTCTAGGGTACGGTATACGGTTGCCAGACCGATTTCGGGAGCTTTCTCTTTGACGAGCATAAATACATCTTCCGCACTCAGATGATCATCTTCGTTCTCAAGTAAAACTCTGACGGTGGCTTCCCGCTGAGGCGTTAGTTTGTAGCCCTGGGATTGCAGTTGCTGCTTAATTTTTTCGATCCGTGCTTCCATGTGTCTCCCTCCCCCTGCAAAGCTACTGCCTACTGCACTTTTTTCACTCCTATTATTATAGGGGGTCTATACAAATAAAGTCAAACATTTTGAAACGGATCAAGATGACACGGAAGCTGTCAGCATAGGAGTGACCCATTGCATCATAACCGGGGTGATCCAAGTTTCAAAGGACGCGCTACCAATAAGAAGCACCATCATCACAGCAGTCAATCCTGCGTAAGACAGCAACGGACGCAGCATTCCGTCTGACGGCCGGGTAGCGAGTATTTTGGTTTTGATCATATGGATGGAAAAAGTCATCGCAGCCACGCTGCAGACGAGCAGTACCGGAATCACGAGCAGGTTATGGGGAGCAACTGAAACCAAAGAAAATAGCAGTCCTTTCCACGAATATTGCCCCACCATATAACCTACTGAAAATCCGATTAGCACACCCTTGAGGAAATTTAATACAAGAATGCCCGGTAGACCAATAACCGAAAGGCCACACACCCAAATTAGGCCGACCCATTTCAGATGTAAAGATACGCTATCCCAAAAGGTCGAGGCCGCCTGCGAATCAGCGAAGCCCTGTTCGTTTTGATTGACCGTTACAAAAAAATCCTTCAGGTAACGGGACAAATCCTGTAACTGCTCCAGCGAGAGTGCGTTTACCATAAGTGCGCCAAAGACGACTCCCACCAGAAACAGCACAGCCAAGAAAACATAATACGGCGTCTGATCCTTTAACGTATGACGAAACCATTGCATCGGCGTCCTGCCCCTTTCATCTGCTTGTTTGTCCAAAAAACAACCGTAATCCGACGGCTGATGGCTAGAAATGGGGCAGCTTTCGCTGCAGATCAAACATCACGAATGATGTGCCAGGCCAGCGGCATAGATAATTTATGGTTATGAACAAGCAGACGCTGATATGCCTTTAGTGGGACAAGACTTTACTAGGACTTAGCTATTTTTCCGTATGTTCCACCACCACCGGACACAAGCGACAGTCGTCCCTCGCGTGAAAGCACAATTTGCTCTGCTAGCACTTTTCCGACGACTGCTGCTAACTGCTCCTGTGTAACCTCATGTAAAATATTCATTTCTGTTCCAAATGCAGCCAATAGCTGGTTCAGCTTGGCTTTGCCCAGACCTGGAATAAACTCCAGTGGAATCTGGTAAATGTACGGCGGACGATGGGACGGAATCATGGGTTGCTCGCGGTCGGCAATGCTCCATATTCGATCCAACACACCTCGCACAAGCTTGGTATGACCACAGTCAGGACAACGTTCATCCGCCATCTGTTGCTCGTCAATAATCGTACCGCAGCTTTGACAGTAAGAACGATGGTATTTGCCCAGTTTCGGATTTAATCCGTAATTGGCACGCACCCGTCGTCCTTCCCGCCGCTCCAAAGCCATTCTGAATTCATCAAAACACGGCTTTGCCAGTGATAATTTATTGTATTCTCGTCCGATTTTCCCAAGTGAATGGGCATCTGAATTCGTGAGAAAGCTGAAGCGATCCAGTTCCGAAATCAAACCGGCCATAGATGAATCTGCGCTCAGCCCCAGCTCCACCCCACTGATGAGCTCCATATCCAGCAGTTCCTCCATACGAGCCGCTGAACTGCCGTATATGCCCTTATGAGGAGTAAAGACGTGTGCAGGCACCATAATGCCTCCACGTCCGTAAATTTGCTGCTGCAACTCACGTGGCGGTGCATAGATTCGTTGTGAGCTGAGATTAACATTTTTCATATGCCGGGCCAGCCATTGGGTAAAATCCTCCATCGCCGCCAGATCTGGAAAATAGGCCAGTACGTGCGCCTCAGGACGACCTTCAGCACGTATTTCCAGCTCCGTGCCAAGGAGAATGACCGTATCCCGGTATGCGATACCTCCGCCGCTGATTTCCTTCATTTCACCCGTATGTAAATAGGTACGAATATCCTCCTGTACATTAGGTGCATGGCAGTCAATGATACCGATCAGCCCAATTCCTTTGCGACCGGAGGCTTCCTTAGCTATGTTGGCAAAGGTCAGATCGCGGCTGCCACTAATTTTGACCGGATTTCCCTTCTCTGTCCTGCCAATATGAATATGCAAGTCTGCAAAGTAGTCGCTAAGTTCTACTATATTTTCATCCATACGCTCAGAAGCTCCCTGTAAGTTGGCGGAGTTGCCATGCATAGACGGCCAGAATCGTTTTAGCATCACTAATCCGTCCTTCACGAATCAGCGTCTGTGCTTCTTCCAGCGTCACCTCAAACAGCTCCAGAAATTCATCCTCATCCGGTTCCATCTCACCTAACTCCAGTTCTTCGGCCACATACAGATGAATGATTTCATCCGCAAAGCCAGGAGAGGTGTAAAAGGAGTGCAGCAGCTTCAACGACTTAGCAGTATAACCTGTCTCTTCTCTCAGCTCACGCCCCGCTGCTTCCATCGGGTCTTCACCCCGCTCTAGCTTACCTGCAGGAATTTCTACCTCACAGCGCCCCATCGCCTGTCTGTACTGGTCCACGACCAGCATTTTCCCTTCATGTAGTGCCAAAACAGCCACCGCACCTGGATGCTTTACGATCTCACGCTTGCCAGTGGAGCCGTCGGGAAGCTCTACCGTGTCTACCTGTAATGTAATGACCTTTCCCTCAAAGATAGGCTGTGTGGACACGGTCTTTTCCTCCAGCGCAGGATTGGAATAAGGCTTGCGATGTGCATCGTTTGTTGGATTGTTCAATTGTCCGTTCGTTTGCTCGTTCATCGGTAAGTTTCCTCCTTCATATCTATCTTTCTTTGTTAATTATCACCAAAGTTAGTCTAACTTGTCCACTTTGTACATATGCTGGTGGTAGAATAACAAACTTCCTGTCCTGAGGAGATGCAGAAATGAAAAGCTACCGTACTGAAAGCACCCTCCATATCGTTGGTAAAGCCTGGCAGATTCAAGCACTCTTGCGTCAATGGCAAAAGGAACATGGACCTACAGCCACCATCGCTTCGCTAGCTGTTCCAAAAAAGGTTCAGGTCTAAAGACGAAGGAACGCTGTTCCTGTCTTTAACCTGAACCTTTTTTCAGTATGTTGCAAGTGTATAATACAAATTTATTTTGTGGTTTCTTGAATCAGAGCTACGACTACTTCAGCAACCTTCACCAGGTCATCAACCTTAATCTTTTCCTCTGTTGTATGGATGTTCTGGTAGCCCACAGCCAAATTCACCGTTGGAATTCCAAGCCCGTTGAATACATTAGCATCTGAGCCACCACCGGAATGGAAGGTTGGTGTTGCCAGTCCCAGTCTTTGAATCGCACGCTGAGCAACCTGTACAACTTCATCATGCTCCGTAAAGCTGAATGCCGGATAGATGACTTCACTGCGGAACTCTCCCTGTGCACCAAATTCACGTGTGGTGGTTTCCAACGCTTCACGCATATGCTGGATTTGATGATTAACCTTTTCTTGCACAATACTACGTGCCTCTGCACGGATCAATACAAAATCGCATACCACATTTGTCGCGCCGCCGCCCTCGAAACTGCCAATGTTAGCGGTCGTTTCCTTATCAATCCGTCCTAGTTTCATTTTAGAAATTGCTTTAGAAGCGACCTGAATGGCACTAATGCCATCTTCGGGATTTACCCCCGCATGAGCGGACTTCCCAGTTATCTTCATTTCAATACGTGCCTGCGTTGGGGCAGCTATACAAATAGAGCCGACCTCACCATTTGAATCCAAAGCATATCCGAAATCAGAATCTAGCACTTCCGGCTTCATCGCCCGTGCACCCATCAAACCAGATTCCTCGCCAGCCGTAATCACGAACTGGATTTGACCATGGGGAATATTCTGTTCGCGCACGACACGAATCGCCTCAAACAAAGCAGCAATTCCCGCCTTGTCGTCAGACCCCAGAATCGTTGAACCGTCACTACGAATCCAGCCATCCTCACCCAACTGCGGCTTAATGCCTTTACCCGGAGTAACGGTATCCATGTGGCAGGTAAAAAACAATTTGGGTGCTTGCTCCACACCTTCCGCTTTCCAGGTGACGATCAGATTGCCTGAACCATGTCCGGTTCTTTCACGAGAATCGTCTTCCATTACTTCCAGCCCGAGTGCATTAAACTTTTCTTTTAGAACACGTGATATTTCCTGCTCATTTTTCGTTTCGCTATCCACCTGTACAAGTTCCATAAATTCCTGTACGATTCGGTCTTTTACTACTTTTACTGTCATTAAACTTTCCTCTCTTTCCCGATTACGCTACAATACGGATAGATGTTCTTATCTATGACTTAAACCTATCCTAAAGGAGTTACACATGTCGAACAAAAAATGGGTTCGTTTTTTCGTCTACATTATGCTCGCAGCTATGATTGGTTCTACGCTGTTCATGGTAATTGAGCCGTTTATTATGCCACTATAATAAAATCCCACTCAAGGTATCCGGCTGCTCTAAGGCACTATTGAAGCCTTGAAGTGGACGAGCTGTTACGTAAAGCAAACAGGCGGGCTTCCGTGTAGATACACAAGCCCGCCTTACTTTATTGGAAAGAATGCGTTTGCCATTGCGCAACAAATGAAAATTGCTGTTCAAAGTACGGTACAATTTCCTTCGCAATCTGCTCCACCGATATAGGCTTCTGTATACAGTCCTCCAATGATGTCACACCGTATTCCTGAATTCCGCACGGGACAATACCCTCAAAGCCCTCATGCTGTATCCCTGATTTGATGTTAAAGGCAAAGCCATGGCTGGTTACGAAGCCCCGACGGTGCTTACACTTGTTGAATTTGACGCCAATGGCCGCAATTTTAAGATTCCCGATCCATACCCCCGTATATTCAGGCTTACGGCTTCCCTCAACTCCATAAGATGCCAACAACCGGATGATCACTTCTTCCAGACTTCGAAGGTATCCGTGCAGATTTAGCGCCTCCCGGTTGCCGAGCATAAGGAGAGGATATCCGACAAGCTGCCCCGGCCCATGATATGTAATGTCTCCCCCACGGTCAATCTGAAAGACGCTGATTCCCTGCTCCTTCAGTTGCTCTGGTGTGAGGAGCAAATGTTCAGGATGCCGCTGAGAACCAATCGTATAGGTCGGCGGATGCTGGAGAAGCATAAGCGTTTCTCTTGCCTCTCCCGCATCCAGCTTTCCCACAATCTCCTTCTGGACATCCCATGCATGGGCATATTCCATCCTATTCGTATAGGTTACATCAAGCGGTCGTCTGTTCACGGCCTGTCACTTCCTCTCCGTACATTTCCCCCACCGTTCGGATGATTAGTACAGCTTCGTATCTAAAGTGTAGCCTTCTAGATTTTCTTTAACCCGTTGCAAGAATCGTCCGCAAATCACTCCGTCCAAAATGCGATGATCCAGCGACAAGCACAAATTAGCCATCGAGCGGACCGCAATCATATCATCAATAACCACGGGTCTTTTGACAATGGATTCAAAGGTAAGAATTGCAGCCTGCGGATAGTTAATCACCGGATAAGATAAAATTGAACCAAAGGAGCCTGTGTTGTTTACAGTGAACGTTCCGCCTTGCATGTCGTCCAGCTTGAGCGTGCCTTCCCGGGTTTTACGTGCCAAACCGTCAATTTCACGAGCTAATCCAGCAATATTTTTCTGATCCGCTTTTTTAATAACAGGGGTAAGAACGGAGTCCTCTGTACCCACGGCTAGCGAAATATTGATGTCTCTTTTGACGATAATTTTGTCCACTGCCCACACCGAATTCATAATCGGATATTCCTTGATTGCATTCACGACTGCTTTCATGAGGAAAGCCAAATACGTAATATTAATTCCTTCTTGTTGCTTAAATTCGTTTTTGATCTTGTTGCGGAGCATCACCAGGTTGGTCACATCCACCTCAATCGTCGTCCAAGCATGTGGAATTTCGGAAACGCTTTGTCGCATATTGCGAGCAATTGCACTGCGAATGGGTGTAACATCAATAAAATACTCGGATCTGTTATTGTTGCCACCCTCAACTTCGATCACAGGAGCTTTTGGAGCCTCCGTCAAATGAATCCCACTGTTACGAACCGGAATAGTAGGGTCCATATTTTGAATCGGTGCACTGTGCTGAGTAGCAGACTGCTGCTGTCTTCCTGCAAAAGGAGAGCCTTGTCCTGATGTCGTCGCAGTCGGCTG
The DNA here is from genome assembly GCF_038003485.1 of Paenibacillus sp. FSL H7-0703. Taxonomy (NCBI): domain Bacteria; kingdom Bacillati; phylum Bacillota; class Bacilli; order Caryophanales; family Paenibacillaceae; genus Paenibacillus; species Paenibacillus sp. FSL H7-0703. Next base: position 147,237 of record NZ_JBBOPF010000003.1, read on the forward strand.
TCCAGATACTCCAGTGGGAGCAGAACCGCCCTGCTGCACATAATTCAGCACGTCTTTGCGGGTAATTCTTCCCCCCATGCCCGTGCCTGGTACTTGGCTTAAGTCCACATTATGCTCAGCAGCCAGGGTTTGTACCGCTGGGGAAAAACGTCCTCTCATGGACTGATCCGATCCAGCACTCTGCTGAGATTGTGTTTGTACAGTACTTTGAGATGCTGGTGCAACAGGTGTCGCCCCTGATGCCGCCGCAGGTGCAGCCGACTTCGTCTGGATACGGCAAATTAACTCGCCTACCGCTACTGTCTGACCTTCCTCTGCCAACAAATCACCCATAATGCCGTCCAATGTGGATGGGATTTCTGCATTCACTTTATCTGTAATAACCTCGCAAATCGGCTCGAATTGCTCTACCGTTTCACCAGGTTGTTTGAGCCATTTGGCAATTGTCGCCGATACGAGCGATTCTGCCAATTGTGGCATGGTCACGTCGTTCCATTGTGTTTGGTCTGACATTTTTTCAACTCCTTAACATCATAGGAGGGCGCGTTTTACCGCTACCCCCGCTATACTTTTGGAATGCTTTCGTCCAATCTGCCCTATATTAATACATTGCAAGACGGCGCATGGCTTCCTTAACTTTATCCTTGTTTAACATATAAAACTTCTCCATCGGTGGACTGATCGGCATGGCTGGTACATCAGGAGCACATAGACGCTCAATCGGCGCATCCAGCTCGAACAGACACTCCTCATTAATAATAGCCGATACCTCGGCACCGATGCCGCCCGTTTTGTTGTCCTCATGCACGATTAATACCTTACCTGTAAGTCGTGCAGCCTCTACAATGGCTTCGCGGTCCAGCGGTTGAAGTGTGCGCAAATCCACAACATGTGCGGTAATGCCCTCTTCTTTCTCCAATTCCTCAGCAGCCTGCATGACAAAATGCAAAGGCTGGCTATAACCGATGACCGTAATATCGTCACCCTCACGTAATAGATTAGCCTTGCCAATCGGAACGATATAATCATCCTCAGGCACTTCACCCTTGATCAGCTTGTAGGATTTTTTATTTTCAAAAAACAGCACCGGATCAGGGTCACGAATGGCTGCTTTCAGCAATCCTTTTGCGTCATAAGGGGTAAATGGAGCAACAATTTTCAAACCCGGCGTACCAAAAAAGATAGATTCTGGACACTGAGAGTGATACAAACCGCCAAAGATCCCACCACCGATTGGCGCGCGGATTACCACAGGACAGTTCCAATCGTTGTTAGAGCGGTAGCGGATTTTAGCAGCCTCACTAATAATCTGATTGGTCGCCGGAAGCATGAAGTCCGAATATTGCATTTCGGCAATTGGCTTCATTCCGTACATGGCCGCACCAATCGCAACCCCGGCAATAGCCGACTCAGCCAATGGCGTATCCATGACACGTTGCTCACCGAATTGGTCCATAAGCCCCTTTGTCGTTGTAAAGACACCGCCCTTCACTCCGACATCCTCACCTAATACAAAAACCGTTTCATCCTGCTCCATCTCTTCTTTCATGGCAAGACGAATCGCATCAATATATTCCATAATCGCCATCGTTACCGGCCCTCCCCATCGCTATCTGCATACACATGCAGCAGCGTATCTTCGGGCTTTGGAAAAGGCGCTTTATCTGCATATTCAATTGCTTCCTTGACTTCGAGCAGCAGCTCAGCCGACAGATCCGCATCCTTGGCCTCATCCCAAATGCCGCATTCGATCAAGTAGCTTTTCATACGGGCTACGCCATCCTTGGCCCAGTTCTGTTCCACTTCCTCCTTGGTCCGGTAAGCCAGATCATTATCCGAGGTGGAGTGAGGAGACAGCCGGTACATCATGGCTTCGATCAGCGTAGGACCTTCACCGCGGACAGCACGTTCGCGTGCTTCCTTCACCGCCGCATATACCGCCAATGCATCATTACCATCGACTCGAATACCTGGAAATCCATATCCCAAAGCACGGTCGCTTACCTTGCCTGCCAACTGTTTATGAATCGGAACCGATATCGCATATTGATTGTTTTCGCACATAATAATGACTGGCAGCTTTTGCACACCAGCAAAGTTACAGCCTTCGTGAAAATCTCCCTGATTGCTGGAGCCTTCTCCAAACGTAACAAACGATACAAAATCCTTTTTCTGCATTTTGGCAGCCAAAGCTACACCTACTGCATGCGGAACCTGTGTTGTTACTGGGCTGGAGCCAGTCACAATACGCAACCGTTTACTACCAAAATGTCCTGGCATCTGGCGACCACCGCTATTGGGATCATCTGCCTTGGCAAATGCCGACAGCATCAGTTCGCGCGGCGTCATTCCTACCGCTAGCACGAATCCATAATCCCGATAATAGGGAAGAAAATAGTCCTTTTCCCGGTCAAGGCCGAAAGCCGCACCTACTTGTGCCGCCTCCTGTCCAATGCCGGAAACGTGGAAATTAATTTTCCCTGCCCGTTGCAGGAGCATGTTGCGCTCGTCAAATCTTCTTGCGAGCAACATATATCTGTACATATCAATAACTTGTCCGTGAGTAAGTCCCAGCTGTTCATGTCTGAAGCCAGCGTCTACAGCGCCTTTAGAACTCATTGAGGCACCTCCCTTAAGTGTCAAACATTCTACTTCCATTACCTAGTACCATCTTGTCTTAAAACCTGGTACTAAACTCTGACTAACCCCATTATAATCCTTTTCTCCCCAAAAAGAAAAGCACCGATTTATTTGAAACGTTTATATGCCAATCGCCTGTCCATCAACGGCCAGCATCGCTTCTCCCAAAATCTCCGACAGCGTCGGATGCGGATGAATAAGCTGTCCGACTTCCCACGGCGTAGCATCCAGCAGTTGCGCAAGAGCCGCCTCGCTGATCAGGTCCGTCACATGCGTACCGATCATATGTACACCGAGAATATCATTGGTCTTCTCGTCGGCCACTACTTTGACGAAGCCGTCCCGACTGCCGTATACTAGCGATTTTCCGATAGCTTGAAAAGGGAACTTCCCTGTCTTCACCTGATGTCCACGCTCGCGGGCTTCTTGCTCCGTTAAGCCGACGCTTGCGGCTTCAGGACGTGTATAAATACACCGCGGAATCAGATGGTTAGGTACACTGTGAAAATCTTCGCCCGCCAGATGATGAACCGCCTGCAAACCTTCATGGCTCGCTGCATGCGCTAGTTGTAAGCCGCCGATGCAATCCCCAATGGCGTAAATATGTGGTTCATTCGTCTGCAAATGTTCATTAACTGAGATAAAGCCACGCTCTACGCGGATATCCGTATTTTCCAGCCCTATATTTTCCACATTTGCCTGACGCCCTACAGAAATGAGCAGTTTGGAAGCGCTGAGGGTTTCGGTTTCTTCCCCTTTTTGCACGTCAATCTGCACACCTTCCTCATCTTTGCCGTATGTTTTAGCCAGCACTTGTGAACCCGTCAGCACCTTGACACCACGCTTGGTTAACAAGCGCTGCATTTCACGCGAAACGTCTTCGTCTTCAGTGGGAATAAGTCGATTCGCAGCTTCAACCACCGTAACCTCCACGCCAAAATCATTTAGCATGGAAGCCCACTCCACGCCAATAACACCACCGCCCACGATAATCAGGGATGCTGGCAACTCCTCCATAGTTAACGCTTCGTCACTGCTCAGAATAAATTCGCCATCTGGCTCTAGTCCGGACAGCACACGCGGGCGTGATCCTGTTGCAATAATGAGATGTGCAGGAACAATCGTTTCCATCTCACCATCTTCTAGTTCCACGGCAACTGCCCCGCTTTTTGGAGAAAATATAGACGGACCAATCACGCGCCCCTTACCGCTCAGTACCGTAATTTTATTTTTACGCATCAAAAATTGAACGCCCTGATGCAGCTGTTCCACAACGGCTTCCTTACGTTCCTGAACCTTGGGAAATACAAGCTGTGCTCCCGATGTCTCGATACCGTATTGTGCACTTTCTTTAATCGTGGCATATACTTCCGCACTGCGTAGCAAGGCCTTACTCGGAATGCAACCACGGTGCAGACAGGTTCCGCCAAGCTTGTCCTTTTCGATGATAACCACTTCTTTGCCTAGCTGGGCGGCACGAATGGCTGCTACATACCCCCCGGTTCCTCCACCCAAAATAGCGACATCACAATGTATAGTCATGTTTCTCCTCCATTAACAATTGATTATATATAGCTTATTGTACTCTCTTTATTTCACTGTACAAAATATAGCGTTTAGGCATAGGCTACAAAAAAGCTAACCCTTTAATCCAGATATCTTTCCATATCATTCATACAGCGCATCTCGTAATTTGGTAGACATCCTTGGACTTTGTGCTGATTTGGCTCGCAGCGCCTTGCGAAATGATTCATTTTGCTTGCGCAGAAAGTTCAGCTCTGTCTCCAGCTCAGTGATGAGTTCTAGAGCTTGCGGACTGATCAGCCCTTGCTCCAGTAATGCTCCTTTTTTGGCACTATAATCCGTATTTTTTTCGTCCATGCCTTTCACTCTTCCCTTCATTCCACTACGCTTCACCATATCATGCCCGCGGCGGCAGAGCAATGACGACCACATTTACGTTTTAGGAATGGACATACAAAAACATGTCGAAAATCAATATATTTTCTCTAGTCTGTATACGGCTGGTTATGGTAATCTATAATGGCGTTTTCTTTCGGAGAAGAAGATTTACAGTGTTATGTACATGTTACAGAGAGGGGAATTCGCTTTGCCTACAGGACGAATTACGATTATTACAGGCCCCATGTTCAGTGAAAAATCCGGCGAATTGATTCGCCGCTGTCAAAAACTAATCCAATACGGGCATCGTAAAGTGGTAGCTTACAAACCCGCTGAAGATAACCGCTATGCCGAGGACGAAATAGTAAGCCGGATCGGATATCGGCTGCCCGCTATCTCTATCCCAAGAAAACTTACAGATGAGCTCGTTCAGCGTATTTTGCAAGAAACAAAAGATGCCGACGTGGTTGCCTTTGACGAAGTCCAGTTTTTCAGTCGTCATATTATGTCGCTTGTACAAGAGCTAGCTTATTGCGGCAAGCATGTAATTGCCGATGGGCTGAATCTGGATTATCGAGGCAAGGAGTTCGGCTATGTCGGTGGTCTGCTCGCCATGGCGGATGACATCGAGAAGCTGACTTCCTTTTGCGCCGTATGCGGTAGCTCGGAAGCAGTATTTACGCAACGTATGGTAAATGGTAAACCTTCCACTGTGGGACCTATTGTGATGATCGGCGACTCTGAGGCTTATGAGCCTCGTTGTCGAAAGTGCTTTATACCTCCTCATAAAGTGAACTGCGATTAGTGGACAGATAGCTCGACAAGCTGCAATATGCCTACGTGAGTACCAGTGACTTTTTTCTTGCATTTTTTTGGAACGAATCGAACCATTGCCCCGTATATCCGGTTAAGCTGTACAAGTTTTTAGTTTTCGTTTGTATATCATGACCATGAGGTTATCTGGGGGGACGGAATAATGAGTTTTTTCAACAAAATCTTAGCAAGCGCAGGAATCGGTTCAGCTAAAGTCGATACACTGGTAGATCAAGCCGTATATGTGCCTGGGGAAGAACTTAGTGGGATCATGCGCATCAAAGGCGGCAAAATTGATCAGGAAATCGGCAAAATTGACATCGAGCTCAAGACTGAATATATCGTGGAGCACGATGATAAAAAAACTATCAGCACCTGCTGCATTGCACGGATTAAGGTATCTGACGGCTTTCATCTAGAACAAGGACAGGAGCTTGAAATTCCTTTTTCCTTCAGATTGCCGTTGGAAACTCCTGTTACTCACGCCAAACAGCCCGTCTGGCTGGAAACAGCATTAGATATTGGCATGGCTTTGGACCCGACCGATCGTGATTCACTCAAAATCGAGCCACATCCCTATATGAATACAGTGTTTGAGGCGGTTAACCTGCTGGGCTTCCGATTCCGCTCCTCCACCTGCGAACGTCATCCTAAGCTGGGACGCGGCGTTCCGTACGTACAGGAATTTGAATTTACGCCCGGATCAGAATATGCACGTGATATCGAGGAGCTAGAGCTGATTATGCAGTTGGAACCCGAGGGTGTGCATGTGCTTGTAGAAGTAGACCGCAGGGGAAGAGGGTTATCTGGTTGGCTTGAGACTGCATTTGATATGGATGAGCGTCATGCCTGGTTGAGTTTAAGCCGGGAAGAGCTCTCCTATGGACCCGATCACATAGCAGATGCGCTCGAGGAACTGATTGACAGGCAAATTAGATAACGATGTAAAGCCAAACAAAAAACTCCTAACCAATTTACTACATCGGTTGGGAGTTTTTATTAAATAAAAGAATTCTTTAATGATGGTCATCAATCGTCTGTATAGACTAAAGTGGCAACATATCCTGTCTTTCCGCCTTATGCTTACACTCTTTGCATACCCCATACAGCGATCCATTGTCATCCGCATAGAAGGTTAATTTGTCTTCTTTTTTACAAAAGGAGCATTTTTGCTTGCCTGTGCCCTGGATAGAGTCAGACAGTCCAAACCCAGTTTGGGCCTGAATACCTGCTGCTTTTGCATTCGTGCGTGGACCGGAAGACACTTTAGACTTAGATTCATTACCGGTGCGGGATTGTCGAGCGGACTTACGAGGACGAAATTCAACGACATTACTGTCCCGCTGTTCATTCACTTGTTTGTTGCTGCTGCGACTACGCCTTACTTTAATAATCCAACCCAACGCCACCAACAACACGCCGAAGAATATCCAAGTCAGACTATCCCACATACTCTCATCCCCGCCTTTGCTTTAGAATCAATTGGGTTAATACCACTAGCCCGTTCAATGCGATGACTTAGCCTATAGCTTTATTCATTGAAATATACCCGTGTATACAGCCTCTGTGCTGTTCATCCGATTGTCTCCATATAAAAATCGTACCCTCCCGTGCAACTCCGACTCGTCTCTAAGCAAGAAACTGAGCATATTAGGTAAATCATCTTTTCCTGAGGAGTACATTGACCCGTTTTACAAATTGTACATCATCCTTTTGAAAAACGATAATACCCTTCTATGAAGATCGTTCTCCTTATCATAGCCCAATGGTGAGAATAAAAATGGCCCAGATGGCTACATTACTCCCCTTGATAATAAAAATCAATGAATCTTTTCGTCAACGGATTAAACTTATCAAAGCGTTTGCGGTGCGGTAAAAAGCCTGACTTATGTACTTGTTCTGCTAGTGTTTCTACATGTTCAAATCGCTTGAAAAAGGGCAACGCGAAAGTGTAAATATCTTCAATAATCTCTTGGATCACCCGTTCTCTTTCAGCTTCTGTGGACACAAGGTAATCCCTGTTTTCCGTATATTTCTTGGTGAGAGCAATCAACTCACTGTGAAAACAAGCGCCAGTATTATACTTCTTTTTTATTCTTTTGGATTCTACGATAATATAAACTTTTAATGCACCATATTTCGTCGCACCAAAACTAATTTCAAATATAAATTCCTTGGTTTCTTTTTTCAAAACTTTTCTGCTTTTCAGATATTTAAAATCATTCAAAAATGGTGTAGCTATGATTTTTTCTATCGCTAACTGACGTAGGTCATTTGCTTTAAGTTCAGTCTTATTGTCCATCATGTCACTCCAACCCAAAGAAGTTCCCACCATTATATCATATCTTTCCAATTACAGATTCCTCATATCTCCACCCTTTAATCACAATATATTAATAAAAAAAGAAAAAAGCCGCTCACAATAGAGCAGCTAGTTCCTCTGAAACATAAAAAGCAGTATACGAATTATACTTTGAATTTACCAATTTGCCCTTGCAGGTCTTCCGCCATTTGGGACAGATTTCTTGCAGAAGAAGCAATTTCCTCCATAGATGCCAGCTGTTCCTGAGTTGCGGCAGATACGTGTTGTGTCCCTGCTGCGGCTTCTTCAGCAATCGCTGAAATTTGTCTGACAAAACCAACAATCTCATCAGTACTTGCAGACATTTGTTCTGATCCGGCAGAAATCTCTTCAATTTCACTGGCCACTTTATTTACAGTTTCCTGAATGAGTTCAAAGGATGCGCCTGCATTTTGTACAACTTCACGACCTGTCATGACATCCTTCCCGTTGGACGCTACCGCTTCAATAGCATGGGTAGTATCCTTTTGAATCAATCCCACAAGCTCCGTAATTTGTTGAGCAGAATGAGCCGATTGTTCAGCCAACTTGCGAACTTCGCCTGCAACTACAGCAAATCCGCGACCATGTTCTCCTGCACGGGCCGCTTCGATCGCAGCGTTCAAGGCAAGAAGGTTGGTCTGACTAGAAATATTGGTGATAACATCAATGATCTTGCCAATTTCGTCTGAGCGCTCTCCCAATCCAGCCATGAGATCTGCCAATCCATTCATCGAATCATTTACGGCATTCATCTGCGTAACTGCCTGTTGAATCATCTGGTTACCTTCAGCCGATTTATGGGCCGCATCTTGCGCAGATGCGAATACATTTTGCGCGCGGATGGCGATTTGCTCAACACCGATAGACATTTCTTCAATAGCTTGGGACGATTTCGTCACCATATCTACCTGATCTCCTGTTCCAGTAGCTACTTCTTGCACCGTTTCGGTTATTTGTGCAGAAGCTTGGCTATTTTGCTCTGCGCTGGCCGTCAATTCTTCTGAGGAAGTGGTTACCAACTCAGTCGTTTTACTCACTGATTGAATCAGTTGGCGAAGGTTCTCAACCATGACATTGAAGGAATGTGCCAACGTACTGATCTCGTCCTTGCCCTTCACAATGATAGCTTCACTTGTAAGATCACCCGATGCGATACTTTCAGCGGCACGACTGATTCGCAAGATAGGTTTAGAAATAATTTGAGCTATGATGATTGCCATGATCAATGCCAATATAACGGCTGCTATACTCAAAACGATGACCAATTGTCTACCTGAAATAAAGTTGTCAACAGCTTCCTTCGTAGTCTGTTTAGATCCATCTGCATTCAATTTAATGAGCTGACTGATCATATCGTTTGAACTATACCACAACTTATAGGACTCCTGATGAAGGATGCTTGATTGAGTGTAATCATTAGCTTTCCCCGCTTCAATCACTTCTGGCAACTTAGCCAAATACTCCGTATAATTTTTGGAGAATTCTTCGTACATTTCGCGTTCTTTAGGGGTAGCAATTAATTTTTCGTATGTTTTTCGGCCTTCCTCAACCTTTTTTAAAACCTTATCATATTCACCCTGAACCTTCTCCATTTCCTCTGGGTCACGTTCTACAATAATATTTAATGAGAGCCGTTCAACATCAGATACATCACCATTTAGTGTTCCCAGGATGGTCACACTAGGCATCCAATGGCTATCAATTTCCATCGAAGTGTCGCCTAGGTTTTTCATTTTTGAGATAGATACTGTACTAATTACGATCAGCAGGATTATTACCGCAAGAAAACCCAATATCAATTTTGTTCGGATGTTAAATTTCATATATTCGCTCCTCAGTTCTCTTTATATTAGATACTATATCGACAAGAAACGACACATTGTTTATATCAAATGTAAAGAGAATTTCAGAACTGTTTACTAAAGGAAAATTTTTCATTGTGAAAGTTAGTGCAACTGATTCAGGTTTATTTTATAAACAGTGTGAAGGGTATTATGTCTCATAATTCCCAATGGTTCTGCCATTTAGCGAGGGCGATGCTGAAAATCTTTATTCACTCATTCCATCAAACTTTAAAAAAAGGATACCCAAAAACGGGTATCCCTTTATGTTTTACTTCCTAGCAATCACCATAAATCGTTCTGAATTTGTCCTTATTCCTAATTCGGTTTGATTGTCCAAAATAAATTGTTGGAGTATTTGAAAATCAATTTCTTCTTCTCCGAAGTTGGGAATAATTGGTGTGCGTTTCAAGAGAGATATTAAGTCTGCAGGAGTCTGATAATATTCGGTTGCATTGAATTCAAATGACTGTATATCGTTAAAGCCCGCATCACTTAATTCGGTAATATATTGAGCTTTTAACGAATCTTTCTTAGCACCCCATGCCTGTCCCCTTCCAAACGCTTCTTTAATATTTAATTTGTCGTTTTCGCTTACTTGCTGTGTCAGGAACATACCACCCTTTACTAACACCTTTGCTATTTCTTTTGCATAAAAACATGAATGTCGAGAAGAGATTACATTAAAGAAGTTCTCAGGAAAATTTAGATTTTCAGCATCCATCTGGAGAAAACGAACATTTGCTATGTCTGATTCAGCAGAATTCTTGGTTGCTGTTTCAATCATTCCGGTGGAATGGTCAATCCCAACTAGAAGTAATGCAGAATCTGCTATTGATAAAATTGCTTCCCCGCCGCCAGTACCGATATCAAGCAATATATCCGACTTCTTGCATGTCTTCGCCACTTCATTGTAGAAGTCCCATTTTACTCCTTTGGAGATACATTTCACATGGCTGAAATTCCAGCCGTTGATTTTTCCACTCTTATTATAAAACTCTTTATACTCTATTGAATTCATTTTCTTTCCACCTTCCAATTAGGGATAAATACTACGGGATAGCAGACCGATATCATTCAGTATTTTGTATTTTAACAACTTTCTACCTTAATAGAACGACCACTGATAGCATGAAAATGATGATAATTGAAGAAAACTTTAAATTGTCCAATTGAAATTCAAAATCGTTCATAAAAAATACCGCTCCTTTACTGGTTCTTGGAAGAACCAATAAATAGGCGGTATTAGTTGTTTACTATTCAGAAGTTTATCGGATCGGGTCGGCAGTTTTGGAAATTAGTAGCCATCCCTGCAATTATCATTGATAAACGTAAAACCACAAAAATCCCTTGCTTTCTCAATCATTCTGACCCTTTCAGGACACCTTGTTCTCAATTCTCAGCTTATCTGCTACCATCGCTATGAATTCACTATTGGTTGGTTTGGACTTACTGATATTAATGGTGTAACCGAACAGGTGTGAAATGCTGTCGATATTTCCACGGGTCCATGCTACCTCGATAGCATGACGAATTGCGCGTTCTACGCGAGATGCCGTCGTTTTGAACTTTTCGGCGATTGCCGGATATAATGTTTTGGTGATGGCTCCCAAGATTTCGATATTATTGTACACCATCGTAATGGCTTCGCGTAAATATT